>SCUJ01000006.1 GCA_004297165.1 Gammaproteobacteria bacterium | reverse complement strand
CTTGATCGAAGCCCCGGTAAACGGCGGCCGTAACTATAACGGTCCTAAGGTAGCGAAATTCCTTGTCGGGTAAGTTCCGACCTGCACGAATGGCGTAACGATGGCCACACTGTCTCCACCAGAGACTCAGTGAAATTGAAATCGCTGTTAAGATGCAGTGTACCCGCGGCTAGACGGAAAGACCCCGTGAACCTTTACTATAGCTTTACACTGGACTTTGAATATGTTTGTGTAGGATAGCTGGGAGGCTTTGAAGCGTGGACGCTAGTCTGCGTGGAGCCAATCTTGAAATACCAGCCTGGCCTATTCGAGGTTCTAACCTAGGCCCGTAATCCGGGTCGGGGACAGTGTATGGTGGGTAGTTTGACTGGGGCGGTCTCCTCCCAAAGAGTAACGGAGGAGCGCGATGGTACCCTCAGCACGGTCGGAAATCGTGCAATGAGCGCAAAGGTATAAGGGTGCCTGACTGCGAGACAGACACGTCGAGCAGGTGCGAAAGCAGGTCTTAGTGATCCGGTGGTTCTGTATGGAAGGGCCATCGCTCAACGGATAAAAGGTACTCCGGGGATAACAGGCTGATACCACCCAAGAGTTCATATCGACGGTGGTGTTTGGCACCTCGATGTCGGCTCATCTCATCCTGGGGCTGAAGCCGGTCCCAAGGGTATGGCTGTTCGCCATTTAAAGAGGTACGCGAGCTGGGTTTAGAACGTCGTGAGACAGTTCGGTCCCTATCTGCCGTGGGCGTTGGAGATTTGAGAGGAGCTGCTCCTAGTACGAGAGGACCGGAGTGGACGTACCTCTGGTGTTCCGGTTGTCACGCCAGTGGCACTGCCGGGTAGCTAAGTACGGACGGGATAACCGCTGAAAGCATCTAAGCGGGAAGCCCCCCTCAAGATGAGATCTCCCGGGATCTAGAATCCCCTGAAGGGCCCTTGAAGACTACAAGGTTGATAGGCTGGGTGTGGAAGTGCGGTAACGCATGTAGCTAACCAGTACTAATTGCCCGTGCGACTTGACCATATAACACTCAAACAATTTGATGATTTGTCCTTCGTCAGTTGTCATTATGTTAGTGGTTTTGTGACAAGCATTGCGTGTTATTATGTTTCTCATATATCCGAATTTATAGTTTGTTGTTCATGGTGGCCAATGACAACGAACAAACCGCTTTGCCTGGCGGCAATAGCAAGCGGGAACCACCCGATCCCATCCCGAACTCGGAAGTGAAACTGCTTAGCGCCGATGATAGTGTGGTCTTCCCATGCGAAAGTAGGTCACTGCCAGGCTTCTACGTCAAAACCCTTGATGAGCAATTATCAAGGGTTTTTCTTTTTTTGTGTAATGGAAGTTCTGATGCACTAGATTTTTCATCTAATCTTCCAACATATCAAGACGGGCAGTTATTCCTCTCACCGAAATCCAATCTACATCTCTCTGATATACAAGGAAAATTTCTGTTATGATAACTGCCCGTGTTTACCTCTGATGACGAGCAATTCCAGACAGCTAATATTTTGAAAATCATTATGGGCCGGGAAGACGAAATGTACATACGGCACTCGCGACAGGATTACACCTGGGAAGGGGTTGAGCGTATGCCTTACAAGGAGGAAGGACTGGCGCCCTTCAAGGCCATTGCGCGTCAAATACTTTTTTCTGATCAGGACTTCGAATGCGAACTGCGTTACTTTGAAATGGCAGCGGACGGCTTCTCGACACTCGAACGGCATGCCCATGCCCATGCCGTCATAATCTTGCGAGGAGAGGGACATTGCCTGATCGGCGATACCGTGCGACAGGTTGGGATTTTTGATCTCGTCCGAATTCCTGCCTGGACCTGGCATCAGTTTCGTGCCACACGGGGAGAGCCGCTCGGGTTCCTCTGCATGGTCAACGCCCGGCGCGATAAACCTCAATTGCCGAATGAAGAAGAGTTTGCAGCGATGACGAACGATACGGTTCTTGCGGCATTTTTCAAGGGGACGCTAATCACATGAGATGCCAAGCCACGGCAATCATTAAGCCAGACGAGCTAAAAATAAATGCCGGATACCCACATGACATTCTTGATCGATAGTCAGAAACTGCGGCGTATCCTTAAGGAAAATCATCGTATCGCGGTGGTGGGATTGTCCGCGGATCCCATGCGTCCCAGTTATTTCGCCGCCAAGTATCTGATAGATCACGGCTATGAGATCGTGCCGGTCAATCCCAAATACACGGAGGTCCTGGGCGAGGCATGTTATCGTTCGCTAGGGGATATCCCCGGCAAGGTGGATATCGTCGATCTGTTCCAGAAACCGGATCGGATCCCAAGACTGGTCGATGAGGCCATAGCTATCGGTGCCAGAGTGGTCTGGATGCAACTCGGCATCGTCCACCATGAGGCGGCGCAAAAGGTTGAAGCCGCCGGCTTGGAGGTGGTCATGGATCGCTGCATGAAAATCGAGTACGCCAGGTTGTTCGGCGGACTCAATCTGGTTGGCGTGAATACCCGCGTGATTTCCAGCAGACGACCTTTGCACGTTGTTCGTTGACCGTTAATCTCAGGAATCCGCATGAAAGACCGCACATTCGGCATTGAAACCCTGTGCCTGCACGCCGGGCAGATACCCGATCCGGCTACCGGCGCGCGCGCGGTGCCGATCTACCAGACGACGTCCTACGTGTTTGACGATACGGATCATGCCTCGAGTCTTTTTAACCTGCAGACCTTCGGCAACATCTATACACGCATGATGAATCCCACCACCGCTGTTTTCGAGGAACGGATGGCGGCGCTGGAAAACGGGCGCGCAGGTCTTGCGGTCAGCTCCGGAATGGCGGCGCAGATGGTGGCGCTACTGACGCTGATGGAGTCCGGGGATGAATTCATTTCCGCCAGCACGCTGTACGGAGGGTCTTATTCACAATTCGATGTGACCTTCCGCAAGTTCGGCATCCAGGCGAGTTTTGTGGACCCTGACGAACCGGAAAATTTCCGCAAGGCGCTCACTCCCCGGACACGCTGCATCTATGCCGAGACTATCGGGAATCCGCTGAACAATGTCCTGGATATCGAAGCGGTTGCCGCGATTGCGCGGGAGGCAGGCATTCCGCTGGTGATCGACAATACCTTTGCAACGCCCTATCTGTGCCGGCCGTTTGACCACGGTGCGGATATCGTCACGCACTCGGCCACTAAATTTATCGGCGGGCACGGCACCTCCATTGGCGGAGTGCTGGTCGAGTCCGGACGGTTCGATTGGAACAACGGAATGTTCCCCGGCATGACGGAACCTTCCAAGGGTTATCACGGGGTGCGTTTCCATGAGACGTTCGGCGATTTCGCCTTCACCATGCGCGCGCGCTGCGAGATCCTGCGGACCCTCGGTCCCAGCATGAGCCCATTCAACGCCTTTTTATTTCTCCAGGGCCTGGAGACGCTGCCGGTGCGCATGGACCGGCATTGCGCGAATGCCATGGGCGTCGCGAGATTTCTGCAACAGCATCCCGCAGTGACCTGGGTGCGCTATCCCGGCCTGCCGGGAGACAAGTACCATGCACTGGCCCGGAAATACCTGCCCCGGGGCGCCGGTTCCATCCTCAGTTTCGGCATCAAGGGCGGTGTCGAAGCCGGGGCGAGATTCATCGAGCATGCTTATTTCCTGAGCCACCTGGCCAATGTCGGCGATGCCAAGACCTTGATCATTCATCCCGCCTCGACCACCCACCGGCAACTATCCGAGGCACAGCAGATTGCCGCCGGCGTAACGCCAGACATGGTGCGCATCTCCGTTGGTCTCGAAACGCTGGATGACATTCTTTGGGACCTGGATCAGTCTCTCGAACAGAGCCAGAAAGGATAGAACGGCTCATTTTATTTCGAGGGCTAGGGGATGAAGGTTTTTTAGCGATGTCTATCTTCTGAATGCACTCAGTTAATTTGAGTTCGTCTTCAACATCTCATCGAGTAAAAATATATCCGTCAAAAGCGCCCGCAGGTGGATGGATGCGTTGATATTGTCGACCAATTGGGATGTGATTCGCTCTTGTTTTAATACGAAAGAGACGATGGCCGATGATTTTTTCGCATCCTCTGTCAGGACTTTGACAAAGTCCTTGTGGGATTCGGCAACTCTACCCTCGGCATCCTTCAGGCATTCGCTTGCTACAGCAGGGATCAGCGCAAGCGCTTCAATCATACCATTCATAAACTTCTTAACCTGGGCCACGTAATCCGCCCCCCGGCCATCCCTGCCTTGCGCGGCATAGGCGAGCATGAACTCGTACGCCGATTCTATGGCGTCAATATGACCACTCAGGGCAGTTCTTGCCTCATTACTCATCTGTAGTATCCCCTTCGAAGTGAAGTATGAATTTATCTGTGTGTTACTTGGAATCAGTGGTTTGCCAACGATCCGGGTCATGTTTATTCAGGTAGGCATCTTTGGGAAAGATTCCGAACAACATGGATCGGGTATAGATGCGCTTTTCCGGGCGGAGTCCAAAATAAATATGGATGATGATGACTGTTATTAATAACAATGCCGCACAATCATGCAGTACGTAAACTATTCCCCACTTGTCTTCAGCCAGCCAGTATGGATTCCTTTTCCAGAGAAAAGTATCCACCTTGGACATCATCATGAAACCCGTAATAACCGCGGTAAGCACCAGAATCGTAATCGCATGATGTAATAATTTTTGCGGCGGTGAGTATTTTCCAGGCCGTATCCTTGTTCCCATACCGGTAAGATCCTTTTTGAAGTTGGCGATTATTTCGAAAATATCGCCCATCCCAAACCACATATGGCGAGGCGTTTTACTGACAACGGACCGGATTGCATGTATCAGTACAGCGAACGTGAGTAATAACCCGGTCATCCAATGTATCTCGACCCAGGAAAACTTGATGCCATACACCGGCAGCAGACTGGTGCCCAACAACACGAAGATGCATGCCGCCATGAACCAGTGCAGGGCGCGATCGATTAATACGTGACGGACTACCTCTGCCTCGGATGCTGTATTCGCAAGACCTGAGGCGCCACCTGACAGTTTCATGATTCAGCGCCCCCGTTCCTTGGAGAGCCAGAGATAAAATAGATGCGCGATGATGAAGGCAATTGCGGCGCCTATGAAGACCCAAATCAGGTCCCACGAGACGCCGCTCAGTATCTCCTGCCCCCAAATGGTTTTACGGTAACGAAATAACTCCATTTAGGTTCAGGCATCCCGAATCGCGCGTGTCACCAGATTCTCAAGGAGCGGGATTTTGAAATGGTTGAAGTTTAGCGGGGTTGCGCCGCGGCTTGCAGATTTGCCCGCGAGTTTTGCGGTATCTTCGTTGCGCGGATTGCCACGGACGACCTCTTCGACGACTGTCAGCCGTCTTGGGATGCATTGAATTCCGCTTGATGCTATCCGGATATCTTCGACTATATCGCCGTTTAACTTCATTGCCGCAGCGACATTGACGAGCGGAAAATCCCACGAGTTGCGATCGGCAACCTTTTCGAAATAGAAGGTTGCCCCGGCCCACGCCGCCGGGAGGCGGACGGCGGTAAGGATATCCCCATTCTTCAGGACGGTCATGCGAGTGATTTCAACGTCCGGTCCGACGAAGAATTCCTCCGCTTTGTAGGTTTTTTCGCCCTCGGAGTTTACAACCACCATGGTTGCATCGAGGGCCACCAGGGCCGGCGCCGTATCCGACGGTGAGACGGCGACACAGCGATCCGCGCCGAAGAGACAATGTTCGCGGTTCATACCTTCCGGAGTATCCGCGTAGCAAGTATCGCCACCCGCGCGGTAACAATCCACGCCGGATCGGTAATACCAGCACCGGGTATCCTGGCAGATGTTGCCACCGAGCGTACCCGTATTGCGGATTTGCGGGCTCGCAACTTTGGCGGCGGCATCCGCAAGCAGTTTGTATTTTTCATTAATGACGGGATTATTTTCGATCTCCGTCAGGGTCGTCAGCGCGCCTATCTCCAGATAATCCGGGGTTTCGCGGATTCCTTTCAAGGAGTCAATTCCGGCGAGGTCGATGATCGCAACTGGTCGTTTATTTCTGTCCTTGAACCAGTCCAGGCTGTCATTGCCGCCAGCCAGTATCCAGCCGCCTTCACCTTGCTGTTTGGCCAGTTGTACGGCATTTCCCAGATCGGATGGCATCAATAACTCGAAGCTCGGCATCATGTCTTTAAACATGTTCGATTCCCCATTTGATAAGTAATGTAGTTATGCTTCATCAGGGCTCTAAGACGGCTGGCTATGACCTTAGGCTTGACCGCCGGCAGACGCCCGCATTACGGAGTTCAGATAGTTATCGTAGGCGCCGCAGCGGCACAAATTCCCAGACAATGCCCTGCGCGCTTCCTCTCTGGTCGGTTTTGGATTCACCTTCAGCAAGGCCACGGTGGACATGACCTGCCCCGGAGTACAGAAACCGCACTGCGGTCCGAGTTCGTCCACAAACGCCTGCTGCACGGGGTGGAGGGCACCATCGGGGCCGACGAGTCCTTCGATTGTGAGAACATTCCTTTTGCGGACGGTATGAGTCAACGTCGTGCAAGAATAGACGGCGACATCGTCAATTAAGACCGTGCAGGCACCGCATTCGCCGCGGTCGCAACCGAGCTTGGTGCCCGTCAGACCGAGTTTATAGCGGAGCGTCATGGCCAAAGTTTCATTGGGCAGTACATCGACCCTGCGAACTTCGCCGTTGACATTAATGGACACAAGCCTTTCCACTCCACCCGGGGCCGGGGTTGCTGGGGCGTTAGCAGCTTGTTGTCCTTGCGGGCTTTCCTGGGAACACCCATAGAGCATGAATCCGGCTGAGACAGATGCCCCTGTGGCGATGATCCCCTTGATGAAATCACGCCTGCTGGCGCCGAATCGATTTATGCCGGCCAGAATTTCAGTGGCGATATCCGTTCCCGCGGCATCTGAACCTGAGTTGAGGACTATATCTTTTGTGGGTTTTTTGCCAGACATTCTTGCCCCCCTGACCGGAATTTATTAAACAGAAAATCGTGACATTTTTGCTGAAAAATGCGAGTGATGAATGATAAGCCAAAGATCTTTCGGATTGCAATTAGAATCGCCCTGCGACTCGGTGTCTCTTCGGCGGCGTGCCGCCTTAAAACCTTGGTATTGAGGTAAGACTTTTCTGGCTGGAATGGAGTCCGAAATACAATTCCCAGTCTTCATTATTGTCCCCTCCAAATGGTGATCGTACAATGCCGGGGACAGTACGCAGTTTCGGATTTGGACTTCAATTTTTAAACCATCTTTGAGATATCCTTAATCATCGGCCAGTGGCGGTCGATTTCCCCATAACTTACGGTCCTTCTTAATCATGAGCAGAGAACTCGTTGAATATGATGTGCTTGTCGTCGGCGGTGGGCCGGCCGGGTTGGCGACTGCCATTCGGTTGCGCCAGTTGGCGAGCGCAAGGCAGATGGATCTCAGCGTTTGCCTGATCGAGAAAGGGTCGGAAATCGGGGCACACATCCTTTCAGGCGCGGTGATGGAGCCGAGGGCGATTGCCGAGTTGTTCCCGGATTGGAAGGAAAGGGGTGGGCCCGTGAATGCGCCTGTCATCAGGGATGAGATTTATTATCTGACAGGCCCCGAATCGGCGCTGACCACACCAGGAATTTTGGTCCCTCCCAGCATGCATAACCAAGGCAACTATGTGATTAGCCTTGGGAATATGTGTCGATGGCTGGCGGGACAAGCAGAAGCTTGTGGCGTAGATATTTTCCCTGGATTTGCAGCCAACGAGGTTCTATTCAAAGAGAATGGCAGTGTCGCAGGTATTGCCACCGGCGATATGGGTATCGATGTCGCTGGAAATGAGAAGGAAACCTACACACCTGGCATGGAGTTGCGGGCCAAATATACAGTTTTTGCGGAGGGTTGCAGAGGCCATCTTGGCAGACAGTTAATCGATAACTTTAACTTGGCTAGGGACGCCGATCCGCAGCACTACAGTATCGGACTCAAGGAATTATGGGATGTAAAACCCGGTGTGCACGAGCAAGGATTGGTGGTGCATGGCGTCGGTTGGCCGATTGGCGCGGGCGTCACCCATGGGTTTTTCCTGTATCACCTGGAAAATAACCAGGTCGTTGTCGGCCTGTCGGTTAATCTCGATTACTCAAACCCCTACTTAAGTCCATTCTCGGAGTTCCAGCGACTCAAACATCATCCGCTGATAGCGAGGGTGCTTAAAGATGGAAGACGCGTCTCTTACGGCGCAAGAGCGATTGCCAAGGGGGGGGTGAACTCGTTGCCACGGATGTCCATGCCGGGCGCATTACTGGCCGGATGTGAAGCGGGCACGTTGAATTTTGCCAAAATTAAGGGAACTCATACGGCCATTAAATCCGGGATGATTGCGGCGGAGACCCTCTTCGAGGCATTGACAAATGGCGACCCTGGGGGTAATGACCTCATTGGGTATGCGAATAATATTCGCGAATCCTGGCTTTATGACGAACTTTACCGGGTGAGAAATTATGGCCCGGCACTACATAAATTCGGTTTGTTAATGGGTAGTGCTTTTAACTATCTTGATCAGGTGTTTTTTAAAGGTAAGTTGCCGTATACCTTGCATGACAAGAACCAGGATCACGCCGCCCTCAAACCCGCAAGCGATTGCCGGAAGTTAGAATATCCGAAGCCGGACGGCATATTGAGTTTCGACAGGCTGTCCTCTGTGTTCATTTCGAATACCAATCATGAAGAAGACCAGCCGTGTCATCTGACTTTAAAGAACAAGGATGTCCCCATCACAATCAATCTCGAAAAGTTTGGCTATCCTGAACAGTATTACTGTCCTGCCGGGGTATATGAGTTGGTGGAACAGGAGGGTCGGCAGTCATACCAAATCAATGCCCAGAATTGTGTGCACTGCAAGACCTGCGACATCAAAGACCCGACCCAGAACATCATGTGGATTTGTCCGGAAGGCGGTGGTGGGCCGAATTACCCGAATATGTAGCATATTATTTCTGCGGATTCCCTATTTCTTTAAAACCCGAATAAGTCCTTCCTGCATGGTGGATGCGACCAGACATCCATCGGTGTTGAAAAAACGCCCTCTGGCCAAACCCCTCGCGCCGGAGGCAGAGACACCCTCACAGGTATAAAGCAGCCAATCGTCAATACGAAATTCACGATGAAACCACATGGCGTGGTCGATACTCGCAACCTGTACGTGGGGATCAAGGATATGCAAACCATGTGGCAGGAGGTTGGTATCCAACAGGCTGAAATCGGAGATGTAAGCGAGAATGGAACGATGCAGATCGACCTCGTCAGGCAGCTTGTCCAAGGTCCTGATCCAAAGATGGCGTCGGGGTTCGCGGATATGCGGAACATCGACATCCAACGGTTCTACCGGCCGTAACTCGAATGGCGAATAGATATTACGATTGAGACGATATTTTTCCGGAGACTGACTCAGTATTGATTCCAGATAAGTATTAATGTCGGCAGTCGCCTGTGGAGAGGGGACTTCAGGTATTTGTTCCTGATATTCCAGGCCATCTTCCGACTTCTGGAAGGACGCGGCCAGGGTAAATATCGGCCGCCCGTGTTGTATGGCGACGACCCGTCTTGCGAAGAAACTTTTCCCGTCACGCGAACGGTCCACTTCATAGATGATCGGGGCCTTTAGATCTCCCATCCTTAAGAAGTAGGCATGTAACGAGTGTACTGAAACATTTTGGACTGTATATTGTGCGGCCTTGATAGCCTGGCCCAATACCTGCCCCCCATAGACGCGGTGGGTGCCGAAGTCATGATTTATCCCCCTGAAAAGATTTTCCTCCAACCGTTCAAGCGTCAAAACATCTATAAGATTTTTCAGTATCGGATTCATTGGACAAGACACCCCCTGGGTTCTCGATATGTAAGTCAAAGCGTAATGCAATATATTGTTAGTTCAGGTTATTTTTGACATGTGCCGGGAATATATCCATTTGGTGTTTTTGTGCATTAAGAACTTGTAGCAACCAAAAATATGAACTAACTTTAACTATGTCGAATACGCACTGTTACTGTAAAAACATTCTAAGTTACATCTTAACAATCCGTGTCCAGATAAGACGAAGGAGGTGCTATGTTTGAGTACGATCGGGAAATAGTCACATCTCTTTTAAATAACGACGACGCATTTAGACGGCTTTACATGAAACATGAAGAACTAAAAAATCAAGTCGATGAAATCAACCATGGGTTTACCCCGGCAGATGATAAGCAACTTGGATTTCTTAAGAAAGAGAAACTCCTGTTGAAGGACCGAATGGCGACAATCATAGCTGATTACCGCCAATCACATGCTTAGGGATTATTGCGATTATCTATGATTTGGATGTTTGTCCGCCTGTACGTGATGTGAGGTATTTCGAAGAGATATACGTGCCATGCGAGGATAAGTCAGTCAGTTGCATCGAATTATCGCCAAAGTTTTCGATGACCAGATGCAATCTGGACACATCACGCAGGTTGGGTTCGATCATGACGTTGCTTACTGAGTCACGGCCGATAAGATTTCTCCCCTTATTAAGTTTGTAAACACGACCTGCTTGGTCAATGAACTGAACGCCATTCTGCGCCGCAAGTTTGCACTTGTGCTTGGAGAGCAGAATATCGATCTCTTCATTCGGTGTCAGAACCACTGTCACCGCTTCCCCTTTGGGCATCCGCTCGAAGGAATTTTCCTTAGAGAAGTCCTGCGCCCCCGGTTCGAATACAGTATTGTCAAGTAACAGTGTCTCTTTAAATTCCGAAGGCTCGCTCGCACCAGAATAAGTCTCTGTGCCAGCCTTATAATTCTGTTTCTTTTCGTTGTAGAGATATTTGATAATCTCCTGGCGTGAGGAGAGATATTGCATGTATTTGACCAGGGCAATCCGGCGATACGGGTTAAATGCATCATCGCCATTGTTAAGGCCGGCGATTATGTCCCGCCAGGAGTGATCCTGCGAGAAAATTAGCGGATCGAGTTCCCGCAACGCCCGATTGATGCTCGCAGGATCCTCGATTGATTTCGATAGTATCGAAACGAAGCGCTTCTCTATGTCTTTTATCGTTCGCGCTTCCTTCTTGAGTTGGTCAGTCGAAAATTTGACCAAATCTGTAATTTTCGAAGATGGTATCGCTGTGCGTCCTGACATGCAGAACTCAAAATCAGCCAGGGTGCTGAATTTGAGCATCTGGTCCCCTACTTTTAGTTCTACAGGTTTGTTAAGAATAAAGTCGAACATTCGCTTCAGATGATTCCTTTTGGGTAGATGGAGAAACGTAAGATGTTACCGATGAATGGATGATACTCATATAATTTGAATTGTGATCTTATTCACGTTTTACCATTACAGAGGAAGCTGCTTCCCGTAGCAGCCTCAGTCTTCCCTTGGTATTTACTCTACCGCAATGGATTTTAAAACTACACAATAAAATACAGCATTTATATAAACCATGAAACGCCTGATTTGATTAAAATCTGCTTTTTAACAGGTGTTATTGGTTTATTAAACAGTCATATAACGCGCCTTGGGATCATCAAGGTTTATAGGTTCGAAGGCACGATAGTCCTGAATGAATATTGCCAAGAAATATTCTTCGCTCTTCACGTTCACATCCCGTCAGTAACTGTACTGCTTCATAGAACCTCCGGATGTCGCTGTCATTAGCCAGATAGAGTTTCTTCAATAGGGGCGCCAGGTCCCTGTATGTGGTAATTGTTCCAATGTGGGCGTTGTTCGGGCCAGTGCTGAACCAGGCGTCATATTCAGAATGATTCCCCCATTTGATCTTGAGCCGTTGGTATTTTTGGTGCATATCCCGATGTAGCTCTTCTTTGCCTTGACGTTTTTCGTTAACCGGCCTGTCAGAGGCATAAAGTTTCTGATATTTATCCCGGTATTCCATGATTAAGGCATGGAAATCCGCCTCCCTGACGAGTTGTTCCTGGAACGACTCGTATTCTGCGTTCTGACGAGTGTGCTGCAACCACTTTTCGACTCCAATGTTTGCCACGGTGTCGGCGAAGGCCTCGTTCAATTCCGTGTCATCCTGGATATACAGTTTCTGATGCGCCAGCTCGTGGAAGATTATTCTCGCGGCCCAGGTCATCCCGTGAATCAACATGGTGTCGAGTACGGGGTCGGCAAACCAGCCGAGGGTGGAATAGGCGCTTACCCCACCAACGTAAACATCATGGCCAAGGACCTCCAGTCCCCGGGCGTATTCCAGAGCCGAGTTCTTATTAAAATAACCGCGATAGGGAAGACAACCGGTTATGGGGAAACACCAGGTTATAAGCTCTGTGGAAAATTCAGGTGCGGCAAACACATTCCAGACCACGTAATCACGTTTGAGTTCGTTGAAGGATCTGTAGCTATCGTTGTCGGGAAGGAATAGAACCTCGCTGGCGAAGTTTCTGATGGCGAGAGTTTCTTTCAATCTTTCCTTGGATTCAAAGGATGTCGTATCAAGAGCCAATAGCTTTTCGATGGGCTGCCTTCCTCGCATGATTCCCGCATGCCCGCGAATGGCCTGGCTGTAATAGCTTATCTCTCCACAGGCAGCACAGAGCAGCGGTATGAATATGGCAAGACCTCTGCAGTATCGAACGATGGTTAATAATTGCGACATGTCGCGATTATGAGGAATACTTGAGAATAGTTACATAATTACAACCAATAGTTTTATAATTAAAATAGCTCTGAATAAGTCCCTCCAGGACGTCTCAGAACACGCTTGGTAACAGCGTGGCTATTACCAGGCCCGCATTTATCAAATGCCCGTGTGTTTGATATATGCCGGCATATCCCTATGCCAGACGGAACCGCTGATGTAATCAGGGGTTTCTTAAATTAGGTACTTAATTAAACATGCTTATGCGGATACACCTACTTACCAGGGGCTTGCTATTAATCTCCCTCGCATTGTTTTACACCCTTGCGAATTCCCAGGAGACACGGACAGATAATCCAGGGGAAGAGGCGCAACCCGGGATTGCTGTCCCGGTCGCGGATGATGCTGCTCTGGGACCGGATGAATTTGTCGCCGCTTCGGGATCAGGCGTGGAGAAGGATATCATCCTCGTCCTGGATAACTCGGGGAGTATGAAACAGAATGACCCGAACTTTCTCACCAGTCAGGCCGTCAGCGAGTTTATCAATGCCCTCGACGACTCTACGCGAGTGGCCATCATCATCTTCGATCAGAATGTAAATCTGGCGCTCCCTTTCACCTTGGTTTCCTCGGGATCGAAGGCGTCAATTCTCGAACGGTTGGATTTGATTAATTATCGGGGGCAATTTACCGACAGCCCGAATGCCATAGAACGGGCCATTTATGAGCTCAAGAATGACGCAAGGGAGAATGCCAGAAAAATAATAGTTTTTTTAACTGATGGGATAGTCGATACCGGGAATGCCGCGGCGGATCAGGAAAAAACCGGATGGCTCAAAAACAGCCTGGCCCCGGATGCGGCGGATGCCGGCATTAATATCTATGCGATAGCCTTTACGGAGGCGGCCGATTTCCAGTTGATCCAGTCGTTGGCGCAAACCACCGGGGGTGAATATTACCGGGCGATTCAGGCAGAAGATGTCCACCGGGTCTTCGCCCAGATAAATACCATCATCAACAAGATTGAAAAGGAGACGGAACCAGCGCCGCAGGCATCGCAACCTACCCCGCCAGTTCAACAGCCGATTGTCATCACCGTTCCAGCCCAACCTTCGCCAACGGCCGGCCGCGAAGAGAAGATGCGAACCTGGATGACTATCGCCGCGGGTGTTACTGCGGTCCTGGCCCTGGTGATTATTTTGTGGGTGCTGTTGCGGACCCGGCGCGGCGGCGCCGCACAACCGGTTGCTGTCGACACGGAGGCTTATCTGCAGGATATCCATGGTTATACATCGCAGGCCAGTTACAAGATGAGCGGTAAACCCACGATGTTGGGACGGGTGGCGGGCAAGGATAACGATCAACTCGATTATATCGTGATACCTGAAACAACAATTGGCAGAAGGCATTCATTGATCGAATACAAGGATTTTGCCTATTGGATCGTCGATCAAGGCAGCATCAACGGCACGTTTGTGAACGATGTTCCGGTAACCAGCGAGGTCCGCCTGAAACACGGTGACAAGATCCGGCTGCACAGATACGAGTTCGAATTTGTCATGCCTGAGATGGTTGACGCCGGAATGACCGTGATGTCGAATACTGTCATGGCGGGCAAACCGGCGCCTGTGAAACGGCCGACGGAAGTGGAAGTCACCAGGATGAAATCCGCAGCGCCGCTCGTGGACAGTGTCGTAGGCAAGACCGGCGCCGAATTGGATCTGGATATCGATTTGACTGGGGGCGGCACTGGACAAACCGATACTGGTGGCCACGAGGATGAGGAGATCACCGCCTTGCGGGGGTCAGTGCAAGAGCCGCCCAAGAAACCGGTTTATGGTACGGAGGATGTCACATACATACCTGGCGGCGATAAAGGGGTGAAACCGACACCCTCCAAGCCGGTTCAATCCACTGAAGATGACTTGGGCCCGGAAGATGAAACCCTGATGCCTGGGGATATGGAATTTCCGGACGAGGAAGCCACCATCAGGAAGGATGTGGACGATATATCACTCGACAATTTCATCGATTTGGATGACCTTAAGGGCAAAAAAAAATAGTCCTGTGGAATCCGTTGAGTGGCGCCTGACCTCACCCTCCAGCGAGTCGCGGATTTAAGACGAGGCATCATCAGCACACTTGCCGATGGCAAGTTTCACTCCGGGGCTGTGCTTGCCGAGACCTTCGGGCTCAGCCGGACCGCCATCTGGAAACAAATACACTCTTTAGCAGCCTACGGGCTGGAAGTATACACCGTGCCTGGCCGCGGGTATCGGATCGCGGAACCGCTCGAACTGCTCGACCGGAACGCCATTATTTCGGCGCTGTCGGACGCATGGTTTAAAAAGCATGGAACGATCGAAGTGAATTTCGAAACGGATTCCACCAACCACAGGTTAATGCAGAGACTCCCCGGCGCCGATATACACGCCCAGGCGCTCATGGCGGAATTTCAATCGGCAGGCAGGGGGCGTAGAGGCACGACTTGGGTGTCGCCTTTCGCATCAGGCATCATTTTGTCGCTGGGGTGGAGATTCGAATCCACGCCACAGGCAGTTGCGGCGTTGTCACTGGCCGCTGGAGTGGCGGTCGCTGATGCCTTGAGTCAATCCGCGGGTCTTGTAACACGGTTGAAATGGCCGAATGATATCCTTTGTTTGGGCGGGAAAATCGGCGGAATCCTGATCGAATCCAGGGGCGAAACAACCGGGCCATTTAACGTGGTGATAGGTGTAGGAGTGAACGTTGGCCTTTCGGATGGCGTCATCCGCGCCATCCGGCAACCCGTTACGGATGTCCGCAGAAATGCCTCCCGGGATTTCACCCGTAATCAACTGGCGGCTGACTTGATCGGCAGTCTGGCGTCGATGTTGCGGAGATTCGAGAGGTACGGTTTCAAGTCCTTTATAAATTCCTGGCGCGAACTAGACTATTTTCAAGGCAAGGAAGCGGAGTTGATATTTGCAGACCGTAAGGTTAGAGGTACGGTCGAAGGTATCGATGATAACGGCCTGCTGATCATGGATCTTCAAGGCAAGCGGCAATCATTCAGCCATGGAGAACTGAGTCTGAGGTTGGGTGTATGAACCTGCTCATGGATGTCGGCAACACCCGGATTAAGGCCGCGATCACACAGGTCGACGGCCTCCATGAATTGAAACCCTTTGCCTATGATCTCTCCAATTGTGAAAGTTTGTTGTCTCATCAGATTGATGGACTGGAAGTACCGCAAAAGGTGCTGGTCGCCAATGTCGGCGGCGAGGCGGTCGCGGATCGGATCACGGCCTGCATGGCGAGGCTTTGGCGCAGAGAGCCCAAGTTTGTGCAGGTTCCCCGCGAGTGGGGAGGGTTGGTCAATGGCTATGCCGACATAAGACAGCTCGGCGTCGATCGTTGGCTCGGGTTACTGGCGGCCTGGATGCGGTATCGCCAGCTCGTCTGCGTCGTTTCTTGCGGAACCGCGGTGACGATTGATTGCGCCACCGGCGATGGCAGACACCTGGGTGGGGTGATTATCCCGGGTTTGGAATTGATGCAGCGTTCCTTGAACCAGGCGACCAAGGGTATCAATGCCACCCGCACCTCGGACCCGTCTTGCAAACTCGGGTTATCGACGGATGTCTGTGTTGCAAACGGGGCCCTGTATGCCGTCTGTTCGCTGATTAAAAATGTGCTTGCCGATCTGGAAAGCCGCCACGGGGAACAGCCATCGCTGGTGGTGACGGGAGGCGATGCGGCAACTGTTGGCGAGTGTCTGTCGACCCCCTTTGCATCAAGACCAGCGCTGGTCCTCGAGGGGTTGGCCATAATCGCGGAACAGGAATGATACGCTGGATCGTCATCGTCTTCCTGCTGGCCAACCTGCTCTATCTTGGGTGGGAGATGGACAGGCAGCAGCGTCTAGACAGGGCCAACCGGGTCGTTTCCGCAATATCTCCTGGCGTCATCAAGTTGCAAATGATTTCCGAGGTGGAGCCTAGGACACTCGTTGCACGAGAGGAATCGATGCCAGAGCCAGAAAGTAGACCGGAATTCGCCACGATTTCACCAGGCTCGGTGAATGAACTCGTCTCGCAAATGCCGGAATTTTTATCCTCATCGGAGGTCGGAACTTCCGTGTTGCCTTCCTGTTTTACCTTTGGGCCGTTTCCCGAGGAACCCATGGCAAAAGGACTTCAGGATTCGTTTACTGCGCGAGGCGTCTCAAGTCGCCAACGGTTTACCGATGAGAAGGGCAGACAGCTTTTCTGGGTTTATCTGGCGCCTGTTGCCTCCCAGGCCGGCGCCATGGAGACCATAAAGGATTTGAGAAACAAGGGCGCCAGCGATTTCCGGCTCATCACCGGAGGCAATCTTGCCAACGCCATCTCACTGGGCGTGTATTCCAGTCAGGCATCGGTCAATGATCGTCTGGGCGAATTGCAGGAGAAGGGCTACACGCCCGTGGTGGTCCCTTATGCGACAGGCAAGCGGATCTTCTGGGTGGATGCCTGGTTCAGTGGTGATCCGGGCCAGTTGGAGCAGCTATTGAGCGGTTTTCCATCCCGGTATAATTATGTGCCAGTCGATTGCGGTAAAATTGATATGGCCCCGGCATCTCCGTAAGATGCCGGAGAATGTAATAAACGGTTCTGGAATCCATGCGCCAGACCAGTGGATTTCCCGGGGGGATCATGCAACCACGTAGTACCAGTCTCTGCCGCCGGCTTTTGGCCTGCGCCATTCTGACACTGATGACAGCGAGTGTCCGGGCGCAAGTGGATACATCAACCATTGAGGAGATGATCGCGAAGGGGAATCTGCAAGAGGCGCTGCTGACCACGGAGGAACAACTCTCCCGAAATCCGAATCATGTCCACCTGTTATTCCTCAAAGGTCTGATACACACCAGCAGGAATGAGTTTGAGCCGGCCAAGAAGATCTTTATCGAGTTGACCAAAAATAATCCGGAGTTGCCTGAGCCATTCAATAACCTCGCGGTGATATATGCAGCGCAAGGGGATTACGATTCCGCAAGGCTGGCCTTGCAGCAGGCCATCAACACCCATCCAAGTTATGCCACGGCGCACGAGAATCTTGGCGATATCTACGCCAAGCTTGCCAGCAAGGCCTATAACCAAGCCCTGGAACTGGATGAGAAGAATGTCAACGCCAAGGAAAAATTGCTGCTGGTGAGCGATTTGGCGCCCAAGGCGCGCGGCGCCATACCTCAACCCGATAACCAGTCGGCGCTGGAATTGGAGCAATCGCGAAATAAAGTTGTTGAATTGGAGCAGGCGCTTTCCAACGCCCGGCAACGTAATATGACCGACCTGGAAACTTCTTCAAGAGAATTGGTCAAGACGCGTCAAATGCTGGAGCGTCAGCAGGCTGAGGTAAAAGTCTTGAACGAGAAACTCGCCGGCGTGGAAACACAACTCAGCGAGGCGCAAACAGAATTGGCCCGGTTAAAGACGGTGCCAGTTGTGGCGAGCAACCCTACTGATGTCCTGAACGAAACGAAACAGACAATGGACGCGACCCGCAAACCTGCTGCCGCGCCGCCCGTAGTTGGCGATAACCGTTCGGAGCGTGAAGCAATACTCATGGCGGTCAACGATTGGGCTGAACGCTGGTCAGCCAAGGACGTCGAGGCTTATCTGGCCGCGTACTCCAGCAGTTTTGCCCCGCAGGGCATGACCAGGCAACGCTGGATGAACCAGCGGCGGGAACGCTTGCTCGGCCCCTCCCGCATCGTTGTCAAAATCGTCAGCCCCACGGTGAACATTGTTTCTCCACTGGAAGCCAGAGTTGTTTTTACCCAGGAGTATGCCTCGGACAATTATCGGGACCGCGTCCTGAAGACCTTGTCCCTGACCAAACAGTCTGGCAAGTGGTTGATTGAGGAAGAACGCACCGATTGATGCAAGCATGACTCTGAACTACCGCAAACTGGTGACGCTGACTGCTGCTGCATGGGATATCGTTGATGTTTAAAACGAAGTCCAAATCGCTTATTTGCTGGTGTTTGTCCGGCATTTGCCTGGTCGCGAGTTATATCCATACTGCGGAGGCAGGGGATCTCATGCTTGAGGCATCGGGGCCCAATCAATTAAAAGTGGACCCGGAAGAACGTTTGATCACGGCACTCGAGGATATAAGCCGTAACCGGATAGATAACGCCCTCGCTAATCTTGAGGTATTGGTGAAGACCAATCCGCGCTTCAGGCTGGCCCAGTTGATCTACGCCGATCTGTTGTATTCGCGCAGCCGTGCGCTAACCGATTTCGGCAATCTGTCCTCGGCATCCTACACAGAGATTTCTGCCTTGCGTGAAGAGGCGGCGGCGCGTCTGCGATATCGACGGAGCATGCCCGGCATCGCCGGCAAGATCCCCCGCTCGCTGGTCCAACTGGAGCGCGCGCACGATTACGCCATAGTTGTCGATCTCAGCCTCCCCCGGCTGTATGTATTCGAGATGGATCGGGACATCCCCCGGCTGGCGGCGGATTTTTATGTCAGCATCGGCAAGAACGGCATCGGGAAATTTACGGAAGGCGACAAGAAAACCCCCGTCGGCGTCTATTTCGCCATGGAATTCATAGATCCAAAGGACCTGCCGGATCTCTATGGCAATGGCGCCTTCCCCATCAACTATCCGAATGCCTGGGATCGCCGTAATGGTCTATCGGGAGACGGGATCTGGTTGCATGGCACCCCCAGCGGCACCTACAGCCGACCGCCCCGCGACAGCGACGGTTGCGTCATTGTCAGTAACGAGGACTTGGCGCGGCTCGCCCCCTATATCAAGTCCGGCAGCACCCCGGTGATTCTCGCCGGAGCGGTGGAGTGGATTGCGCCCAGGGAATGGCAGGCGCAGCAAGAGACCTTGCGCGGCCAAATCGAGCAATGGCGCAAGGATTGGGAAAGCCGCAATGCCGAAAAATATCTGAGTCACTACTCCAGGGATTATCTGGGTCCGGAGATGGACTATGAGGAATGGGCACGATACAAGCGCAAGGTGAATACGGATAAACAGTTCATCCGGGTCAGTCTGAACGATACCAGCATCTTTCTTTATCCCGACGCGGCGGGGATCATGGTCGTCACCTTCGATCAGGATTACAGCAGCGATAAGGTCAAACGCCGCCTCCGCAAACGCCAATACTGGCAGTTGGAGAAGGACGGCAAATGGCGCATCTTCTACGAAGGATCGGTATCGTGAACCGTCGCGACGGGAAACTCCTTGCCCTTGATATTCCTTCTAAGCCATTCCACCAGATCGGTCCAGATTTGCGCGATTTCCACCGGCGCCGGCAGCGTTCCTGAATAGGGCAGTTCGATGGTCACCACCGGGATCTTTTTCTGCACCCCGGCGTAGTTTCCGAGCGAGCCGGGATAAGTTCCGATCAGTTGCAGGTACAGACGTCCCAGCTTATGCGGTCCGTCCTTGGGGCCGTCGTAATCGACAACCCCGTGAGGGGCGTGCACCGAGACGATGACATCCGGATGGAAATGGTCGATTTCGGCGGCGAGCCACCGCGATTCAGGTTCGCTCAAGGGTTCGGCGCCAGGATACCTGCGGGGGTTGCGTTCCGTCACTTTAACCCAGTATTCGCTGGTCTTGTTATGCCAATCGGCCATGGGAAAGTTCCGGTTCAAATCCACATTGTTGGCGTTCATGCGTTGCGATTCCTGGCGCAACAAGCCATCGGGATTCATCAGAGGTATGACATGCCAGTGAAACATGCCGGAATGATGGATGTTCAGGGTCTGCATCCACTTGAAGACGATGCTGACCGAGGAGTATTCGTCGCCATGGATCCCGCCGATAAGCAGCACCCGTCCCATGGGTTTGCGCGATTCCAGAGGGGGGTATTCCCGATAGAGAATCGGCGCGCCTTGTACGCTGATCCCTGGGCTCGCGATGAAGTCCTGTCCTTCGCAGTCGGCCATTGACACGCTGCCCAACTTGTCCGAGATGCGCACACATTCCTGCTGCACGATCTCCCCAGGCTGATTTGCCGCGGCAAGTTGTCCAGCCCCTGCGGCCATTTGATTGGATAAGGCATCAGGCAAGGTTTCCGTCCGTGCAACTTGGCCGATCGATAATGCAATCAATAAAACCGGGGTGATTATTCGAGTCATATTCAATATTTCAGCACATAGTCAATGACGATACCGGCGAATACCGCGGCGCCTATCCAATTGTTGTGTAGAAAGGCCCTGAAACAATCTTCAGGCAGGCGTTTTCTTATCAGCGATTGATGATAGACGCAGAGCCCCATGACAATGCCGAGAGAACTGTTATACCACACTCCCAGATCAGCCTTCCTTCCGGCCAGAAACAGCACTGCGAGCAGCATCGCTTGCATGATCCCGATGATGTGGCGATCCGCGTCAGCGAAGAGAATGGCCGCTGACTTGATGCCGATCTTCATGTCGTATTCGCGATCCACCATGGCATAGATTGTGTCATATATCATCGCATAGAGGATATTGGCGATGAACAGCAGCCAGGCGATTGGCGGAACCGTGCCGGTCTGGGCCGCGAAGGCCATCGGGATCCCCCAACCGAAGGCCAGCCCCATAAAGAATTGTGGCAGATAGGTGTACCGTTTCATGAACGGATAGCAACCGCCGAGAGGGATCGCGGCAAAAGCCAGTAAGATCGTCAGCCGGTTGGTGGTAACGACAAGCAGCAAGGCGGCGGTCAGCATCGCCAATAAAAGGTAATAGGCTTCCAAGCCGGTCACCTGCCCCGTGGTCAGAGGACGGTCTCTGGTCCGGGCGACATGCCGATCGAAATTGCGATCGGCGTAATCGTTGATGACACAGCCGGCGGAGCGCGTCAGCAACACGCCGAGGGTAAATACCAGGATAAGATGCAACGAGGGGATGCCGCCGGCCGCCACCCATAACGCCCAGAGAGTCGGCCAGAGCAGCAGGAAAATGCCAATCGGCCGATCCAGCCGGGCCAATCTTGCGTACAAACGCAGTCGTTGGTGCAACAGCGGCGCGGATTGACGCGCGATCCTGCCCCGGCTGAAGATCGATTGGAGGGCGGCGGAGAATCCTCTGGCGATCATGAGGGTCTACACACTGCTGTAAATCTGTCGCTGGGGCAGCCAGCGGTTGATCAAGGCGTTGGTAGCCTCGGGATATTCCGCGATCAGATAATCGGCCGCAGTCTGTACGCGCGGCAGCAGTTCGAAATCCCTTTCCAGATTTGCGACCCGCATCGCCGGCAGGCCGGTTTGGCGCAGACCGAGTATTTCGCCGGGACCGCGGAGTTCCATATCCTTGTTGGCGATCTCGAAACCGTCATTCGTCGCCCGCATGATTTCCAGACGGCACCGCGCGGTCTCGCTCAGCGGGGGTTGATAAAGGAGCACGCAATGACTCTCCTGGACGCCGCGTCCCACTCGGCCCCGGAGTTGATGCAGTTGCGAGAGTCCGAGCCGTTCGGCGTTCTCTATCACCATGAGGCTTGCCGTGGGGACATCGACACCGACCTCGATCACTGTGGTGGCGACCAGGACATCCAACTTTCCGGCGGTATAAGCGTGCATGATCTTGTCTTTTTCTCTTGCCTGCATTCTTCCGTGGATCAGCCCGACCCTGTGGGAGGGCAGCATCCCGGTCAGGAATTCCCTGGTCTCTTCGGCCGCCTGGGCTTGCAGGTTTTCCGATCCCTCGATCAAGGTGCAGACCCAGTAGGCCTGCTGACCCTGGCCGCAGATGGCGGCGATCCGTTCGATGACTTCGTTGCGCCGTTCGTTGGAAAGCGCCACGGTCCTGACCGGGGAACGGCCGGGGGGCATTTCATCGATAATGGACAGGTCAAGGTCGGCGAATGCCGTCATCATCAGGGTCCGCGGGATTGGCGTGGCCGTCATAATCAATTGATGCGGGCAGCGATTCTCCGCCACGCCCTTTTCGAACAAGGCCAGTCTCTGGGCGACGCCGAAGCGGTGCTGTTCGTCGATGATCACGAGGCCCAGACGGCCAAAGGCGACATCTTCCTGGAAGAGGGCGTGAGTCCCTATGATGACCGCAGGCGTGGAGTCGCGCATCCGCTCTAGCGCGGCGTTGCGCAATTTACGGGTCAGACTGCCGGACAGGTAGATCACCGGAATGGCGCTGCTATCCAGCAACCGGCAGATGTTGGCGTAGTGCTGTTCCGCGAGCAGTTCCGTGGGCGCCATGTAGGCTGCCTGATAGCCGCTGATGCACGCCATCAGGGCGGCGATGGCCGCCAGGACCGTCTTGCCGGAACCTACATCGCCCTGCACCAGACGCAGCATGGGCGTGGGTCTGCGGAGATCCCGCAGTATTTCTTCCAGCACCCTGCACTGCGCTGCTGTCAACCGGAATGGGAGATCCTGAACAAAACAGGCGAGATTAGTTCGATCTGACGCGATTGTTGGGGCGCGAACGTGTAAAAAGCGATTGCGGAGGGATTTCAAGCTGAGCTGATGCGCCAGGAGTTCCTCGAATGCAAGCCGACGCTGCGCCGGATGGATCCCGTTCAGCAACAGGCTTACCTCCGCTTGTGGAGGGGGACGATGCACATACCACAGGGCCGAGGGGAGGTCGGGTAATTCATGGTCATCCAGTAATTCCCTCGGCAGCAAGTCCAGCGGGTCTTCGCTGCGATCCCCGAGTAGATCGAGGGCCAACCCGGTAAATTTGCGCAACCGTGTTTGCGCCAGACCGTCGGTCGTCGGGTATACCGGGGTCAGGGTGGATTCAGTAAGGCCAAGTTGCTCCCTGGGCAGGATCCGGTATTCGGGGTGGATCATCTCCATCAATCCTTTATTGGGCCTTGGCGCCCCCCAGCAACGGATGAACGTCCCGCGCGTCAAGGCATCCTGTTGCACCCTGGAGAAATGAAACAGGCGCACCAGTATGGCCCCCGTACCGTCGCTGATTCGGCACACCAACTGTCTGCGCCTGCCAAACTGGATCTGGCAAAGTTCCACCGTACCTTCAATCAGGTATTCGCGCCCGGCCTGCAAGGCACCGATGGGCGTCAGGCGAGTCTGGTCCAGATAACGAAAGGGCAGGTGAAACAGCAGGTCCTGAATCTTGTAAATCCCCAACCGATTCAGGGTAGTCTCCAGTTTGCTGCCGACCCCAGGAAGGTCCACGACGCTTGAATGCAATGTCTGGCGCCCGGTCACGGCAAGTCGTTGGTTTCGGGGTTTCCACAAATCATCACGGCGTCGACTTCCAGCAAGGCGTTCATCGGCAGCGAGGCGACGCCGATGGTCGCTCTCGCCGGATAGGGCGGGGCGAAGACCTCGGCCATGACCTTGTTGACGGCGTCGAAATGCCGCATGTCGGTCAGATAGATAGTCAGCTTGACGATACCGGTCAAATCGCCGCCAGCGGCCCTGGCGACGGCGCGCAGGTTCGCGAATACCTGACGGGCCTGCGGCTCGGGGTCCGCGCCGGCCAGCGCCCCGGTCTTTGGATCAATGGGAATCTGACCCGAAAGAAATATCATTCCCCCGGCGCTAATGGCGTGCGAATAGGGCCCGATCGCCGCCGGCGCTTCGCTGCTGTTTATGGCTCGTGGCTTCATGATTGCCCCCGCACTACCTTCTGCTGATGCGGTTGACGTGTTTCAGGTTGCGCAACCGCCGCATGACATTTGCCAAGTGTACGCGGTCCTTGACCTCGATAACGAACTTCAGCGTCATATAACGATCGTCGTTATCCGTAATGCTGACGTTGCTGATATTGGCGCCTTGGGCGGCGATGACGGAGGCGACCTTCGCCAGCACGCCTCGCTGGTTGTTGACTTCCGCGCGGATATTGGTCGGGAAATCGACGGCGATATCGTTCTCCCACTCCACATTTATCCATTTGTCGGGATGGTTTCGGTATTCGCTTACGTTGGGACAGGATTGATGATGAATCACGATTCCGCGCCCGGCGGTTACGAAGCCGTGAATCGGGTCGCCCGGTATCGGCAGACAACATTTGGGAAAATTTACCACCAGGCCTTCGGTCCCCTTGATCGTCAACGGGAGTGCGTCCGTTTTTTTCGGCCTTTTTTTATCGGATTGAGCGACGAGTCCGGTTAACTGGCGGGCGATGATCGGAGCGATGCGGTTGCCGAGTCCGACCTCCCGGAGCAGGACCTCTTCGTTTTCGAGGTTGTATTCCTTGAGCACCTTTTGCAACAGATTGACATCTATCTGGTCGAAGCTGACGCCCTGCAATTCCAGTTCGCGATTCAGCAACCGTTTGCCGAGGGCGATGGCCTCGCTCTGCCGCAGATTCTTGAGATACAGCCGGATATTGGATCGGGCCTTGGGCGTTACGGTGAAATTCAGCCAGGCGGGGTTCGGGCAGGCCCCCGGAGCGGTGATTATTTCCACGGATTGGCCAGTGATGAGACGGGTTCCAAGCGGCGCCAATTGCCGGTCAATCCTTGCCCCCACGCAGGTGTTGCCGACACCGGTATGAATGGCATAGGCGAAATCGACCGCGGTCGCGCCCTTGGGCATTTCCATGATCCTGCCTTTGGGCGTGAAGATATAGACGGATTCGGGGAAGAGGTCGATCTTGACGTTCTCGAGGAACTCCTGGGGATTCCCCGCCACCATCTGCATGTCGATGATGCGTTTCAACCATTCGCGCGCCCGCTTGTGGGCGCCGATCCTTTCGCTCTGACCGCCCGTCTTGTAAAGCCAGTGGGCCGCGATCCCGGCCTCGGCGACATCGTTGATCTCCTTGGTGCGGATCTGCACCTCGATGGGCGCACCGAAGGGACCGAACAGCACCGTATGCAGGGATTGGTAGCCGTTGGCCTTGGGAATGGCGATGTAATCCTTGAATTTTCCCGGCACGGGCTTGTAGAGATTATGCACCGTGCCTATCGTCCGGTAACACGTATCGACATTGTCGACGATGATGCGAAAGGCGTAAACGTCGTAGACCTCGCTGAAGGAAAGCCTCTTTGACTGCATCTTCTGGTAGATGCCGTACAGGTGTTTCTCGCGGCCGATGACCTGCGCGGGGATCTTCTCCTGGCGCAGCCGGCGTTTCAGCGTCGTGCGGATCTTGTTGATTACCTCCTTGCGGTTGCCGCGCGCGCGGCCAACCTCGGCGGTGAGGATGCGATGCCGCATTGGGTACAGCGCCGCGAACCCCAGTTCTTCAAGTTCCAGGCGAATGGCGTTGATCCCGAGCCGTTGCGCGATGGGGGCATAGATCTCCAGGGTTTCCCTGGCGATACGCCGTCGTTTTTCCGGCGGCAGCGAGCCCAGGGTGCGCATGTTGTGCAAGCGATCCGCCAGTTTGACCAGGATGACGCGGATGTCATTGCTCATGGCCATGATCATTTTGCGGAAGTTCTGGGCCTGGGCCTCGGCCTTGGTATCGAACTCGATCTGGGTCAGTTTGCTGACGCCGTCCACCAGTTCGGCGACCCCCTTTCCGAAGTGTTTGCGGATGTCATTTTTGGCCGTGGGGGTGTCTTCGATTACATCATGCAGCAGGGCGGCGACCAGGGTCTGATAATCCATGTGCATCTCAGCCAGGATTCCGGACACCTCCAGGGGGTGCTGGATATATGGGTCGCCGCTCTGGCGCAGTTGACCCGCGTGGGCCGTTCTGCTGAATTCAAAAGCCCCTTGCAGCCGTTCGACCTCGTATTTACCGAGATAACTGCCAGCTGATTTTTTAAGGTCAGTGATAGTGTACATTCAGCCCGGACAACCCGCGAAAGAGTCAGACCCGCATCCACGCCGTGACACCTGCCAGGCGTTCCGCGGGCGACATCAACCGATATAACCGCCAAAGAAATTTGAGACCATCAAAATCCGGTTGATTCGGTTTTGATGATGGACTGCGTAAAGGTATACCAAATATACCGAGTCAGGGGCAAGGTTTAAGTGGGTGTTGCGGCGTGTTTCGGGTCACTCAGGCGTACTGAAATTGAGTTCCTCGAGAATGGCTTCACTCGGATTGTATTTGCCGATTTTGTCGATGTTCCCGATGGTAATGAGCCCCTCCGCGATCTCCCGCAGGGCGATCACGGTAGGTTTGTCATTGTCGCTATTGACCAGGGGGGTTGCGCCTAGGCTGATCTGACGGGCCCGCTTGCTGGCCAGCAGCACCAAATCATAACGGTTGCCAACTCTTTCAAGACAATCTTCAACAGTCAACCTGGCCATAAGCTTCGCAATCCTTCCACTATTTCATTCGGGGGGGCGGGCATTCTACTGGATAATCGAGGCCGCTTCCAACAACTGCTTGATCAGGCCGTCGTAATAAGGTCTATGCAGACAATAATTATTGCGCGCCGCCGTGATGATGGCCTCGATTTCAGCGAGGGCGCTGTCCAGATTCTCATTGATCACCAGATAGTCGTACTCGTCATAATGGGATAGTTCGACATAGGCGCCGCGCATCCGGCGCTGGATGTTTGCAGGACTGTCGCCCCTGGCCCTGAGCCGTTCTTCAAGGATCAGGTAGGATGGCGGAAGGATGTACAGACTGACCGCGTCCGGCCGGTGCTGCTTGATCTGACGGGCGCCCTGCCAGTCAATCTCCAGCAGAATGTCGTTACCGGACTCGATATGGCGTTCAACGAACGCTCGCGAGGTGCCGTAGTGGTGATCGAAAACGACGGCATGCTCGAGCAGGGTATCGGCGGCGATCATCCGCATGAATTCAGCGTCATCGACGAAGTAATAAGCCACGCCGTCCTGTTCCCCCGGTCGCCTGGGACGGGTGGTGTGAGAAACGGACACAATCAACCCCGCAAGGCGCTGGCGCAGGGCTTGAACCAGGGTTGTTTTGCCGGCGCCGGAAGGGGCGGAAATAATGAATAATGCCCCCGGTCTGATGGTCGCTGGAGAATGCGGGTTGTCTTCTGCCATCACTCGATATTCTGGATCTGTTCGCGCATCTGCTCAATTAATACCTTGAGTTCAAGCGAACTGTTGGTCACCTCGATGTTGCAGGCCTTAGAACCCAGCGTATTCGCCTCCCGATTCAACTCCTGCATCAGAAAATCCAGCCTCCGGCCGGCCTGGGCATCCTGATTCAGGAGGCGTTTAACCTCGCCAAGATGACTCTCCAGGCGATCCAGTTCCTCCGCCACATCCATTTTGGTAATCAGGATCAGCATTTCCTGTTCCAGGCGACCAGGATCCAGATTCAGAGCGAGTTCCGCCGCCTTGGTCATGATGCGATTACGCTGATAGTCGATCATGGCCGGCAGGTGCGCGCGTAATTGGCTGATGTGTCGCAGGGCCTGTTCGCAACGATCGAGAATCATCCCGGCGATCTGTATGCCTTCCCCTTGCCGGCCGGCAACCACGGCATCGAGCGCCTCATTCAACA
Source organism: Gammaproteobacteria bacterium (assembly GCA_004297165.1). Taxonomy (GTDB): domain Bacteria; phylum Pseudomonadota; class Gammaproteobacteria; order Eutrophobiales; family Eutrophobiaceae; genus 2-02-FULL-56-15. Next base: position 1,755,809 of record SCUJ01000006.1, on the reverse strand, counting down.
GTTTCAACAAGGGCTCGGCAAGGGTATCCGCGTCGGGGGAGTGTTTCCGTATGACCCCGGGCCAGCGCAGGATGTCCAATGGATTGATGGGCTGGAAGTTCTTGACCGGAAGTCTTTCGACGGCGTCGATCAATTTCGTCGTCAGGGCCAGATCCAGGGGCAAGCCGTCATCGCTGGACTCCTCGGTTTCGAATCGTACCGTGCAATCCACCTTGCCGCGTCCGAGTCGGGTGGTGATGAGTTTACGCATGCTGTTTTCCAACGGGCGTAATTCTTCCGGCAGCCGGAACGCCACCTCGAGATAGCGGTGATTCACCGTTTTTATCTCGCAGGTCGCGCAACCCCACTCGCCGTTAGCGGCGCTCCTGCCAAAGGCCGTCATGCTGGCGATCATGTCTTGTTCCTCATTATTTTAAGCGGCGGTGCTGAGCGCTTGCAGAATATCGGAAAACGCCCGATCATGAAACCCAACCTGCCTTCCTTCACTTCATTGGAGATTATATTACATGCGACCCAGCGGACGCCGGCCCGATCAACTGCGCCAGATTACAATCACCCGGCATTACACGCGCCATGCCGAGGGATCGGTGCTGGTGGAATTCGGCGACACCAAGGTGATCTGCAACGCCAGCATTGAGACCGGCGTACCGGCATTTCTCCGCGGCGAGGGGCGGGGCTGGATTACCGCCGAGTACGGGATGCTGCCCCGATCCACCAACAAGCGTATGCGTCGGGAGGCGAGCCAGAATCGTCAGGGCGGCAGGACCCTTGAGATCCAGAGATTGATCGGTCGATCCCTGCGGGCGGTTATTGATTTGAAGGCATTGGGAGAAAACACCCTGATAGTCGACTGCGATGTCATCCAGGCGGATGGCGGCACGCGCACCGCTTCGATAACCGGAGGTTATGTCGCGCTGGTGGACGCGGTGAATTCGGCGTCGAAGAAGGGCATATTCAAGGGTAGTCCCTGCCGGGGTCAGGTGGCGTCCGCATCCGTGGGGATCTGCAACGGCGAGGTTGTGCTGGATCTGGATTATGCCGAGGACGCCAACGCCTGGACAGACATGAACATCGTCATGGAGAACACGGGAAAATTCATCGAGGTTCAAGGCACCGCCGAGGGCGCGGCATTCTCCATGGAACAGCTGCACGCGATGCTGGATCTGGGCAGGCGGGGGATAGAGCAACTGTTCGAGGTGCAGAACCGCGCCCTGGCGAACTGACCATGCAGGCAAGACGCAGGGTGGTGCTGGCCACCAACAATCTAGGGAAACTTCGCGAAATGCAGGCCCTGCTTGAACCGCTGGGAATGGAAATCCTTGCCCAGTCCGAATTCGATGTGTTTCCCGTTGCCGAGACGGGACACAGTTTTGTGGAAAACGCCATCATCAAGGCCCGGCATGCCGCCAAGGCAACTGGCCTGCCGGCTATCGCCGATGATTCCGGATTGCTCGTGGACATCCTTGATGGCGCGCCGGGGATATATTCAGCCCGCTTTGCCGGGATAAACGCGACCGATGCGGAAAATCTGGAGTTGCTGATCCGGCAGGTCGACGCAGCCGGCCTTCCCCAACCAGCAGCCCGTTTTCATTGTGCGATGGCCTATCTGTGCGATGCCGGGGATACCGTCCCGGTCCTGAGTCAGGCATCCTGGCGCGGGCATATCGTTACCCGGCCGCGCGGCAGTAACGGTTTCGGTTACGATCCGATATTCTTCGTGCCTACGCATCAATGTACCTCGGCCGAACTGCCGCCAGCCGTGAAGAACAGGATCAGTCACCGGGGTCAGGCCATGGTGAAACTGCTCAAGGAATTGACCGCTGAAATGGGGGATCATTGAACAAACCATTTTGTACTCACTGAAATCTGTGCCCTGGTTCAAACGACCAGAGCGCCAACCTTCTTTATTGACTGCCCGGTTTGCTTCTCCCCGGCAGACAGAGAAATCTCCGGTAATTGATCGCCTCCGTCAGATGTCCCGTCTTTATCGCAGCGCTGTCTTCCAGATCGGCGATGGTCCGGGCGACCCGCAGCACGCGGTGGATGGCACGGGCCGACAGTTCCAGATGATTCATCGCCTGCTCCAGGATGGTCAGTTGCGTATCGTCCAGTTGACAATAGCGCTCGAGCTCGCGGCTGGTGAGTTTGCTGTTGGACTTGCCGGCCCGCAGGATTTGCCGCTCGTAGGCGTTGCAGACCCGCGCCTGGATGTCCCGGCTGGCGTCGCCTTCTGATTTGGAATTACCGTAAATCAACTCCGTCGATACCGGCGGGACCTCAATCTGGATATCGATGCGATCCAGAAGCGGACCTGAGATCCGGCTGCGATAACGTCTGATTTGTTCCGGCGAGCAGTTGCAACGCCCCTGGGCATCGCCGAGGTAACCGCAGGGACAGGGATTCATGGCGGCGACCAGTTGAAAATCCGCGGGATATTCGGCCTGACGGGCGGCGCGCGAGATGAGGATGCGACCCGATTCCAGCGGCTCCCGCAAGACTTCGAGCACTCGCCGATCGAATTCAGGCAATTCGTCCAGGAACAGGACGCCGTTGTGCGCGAGTGAAATTTCACCGGGGCGGGGAGAGCTTCCCCCGCCCACCAACGCGATTCCGGAGGCGGTGTGATGCGGCGAACGAAACGGCCGTTTGTGCCAGCAACCGGGGTCGAATTCGTTCCGGCTGATGGATTGCACCGCCGCCGTTTCCAATGCCTGTTGCTCCGTCATCGGCGGCAGGATGCCTGGCAGACGTTCGGCGAGCATGGTTTTGCCGCTGCCGGGCGGACCGCTGAGTAACAGGTTATGCGCGCCGGCAGCGGCGATCTCCAGGGCCCGTTTGGCCCTGTATTGCGCCCGGATGTCCGCCATGTCCAGCATTAGGGCATGAGTGAAACTTCCTTCTGGCGCATAACGGTGCAACTCCAAGGTTGCTGCACCGCTTAGATGTGCGTAGACCTCCATGAGATTTCTTGCCGGCAGGACCTCGAGACCTTTTACCAGACATGCCTCATTGGCATTTCCCAAGGCCACGATCAGTTTTCTCCCGGCCTCCTTGCAGGCGTTGGCGATCGGCAGGATGCCGCGTACCGGACGCAACTCTCCGGTCAGAGAGAGTTCGGCGCTGAATTCATACAGGCCGAGCATCTCGGCGGGCAGTTGCTTATTCGCGGTGATGATCCCGAGCGCGATAGCGAGATCATATTGCCCCCCTTCCTTTGGCAGGTCGGCCGGGGCCAGATTGACGATGATCTTGCCCAGCGGGTATTCGAGATGATTTATGAGGATCGCACTGCGCACGCGATCCTTGCTTTCCCTGACCGCCAGTTCGGGAAGGCCGACGATGGCGAGACCCGGCAGCCCGCGGGAGAGGTGGACCTCAACGGTCACTTGGGGTGATTTGATGCCGGCCAGTGCCCGGCTGTGGACGACGGCAATGCTCATTTGCACTATCCCTATGCTGCGCGAATCCTTTGATTACCCCATTTTTGGGGGAGTTATTCTTTCAGGGGGTAGTATTTACTGCCCGTTCCAGTTCCTCGACCTTTTTCGTCAGCTCTGAGACGAGGGCGCGTGTCTTCGCCAACAGCTCATTCTGGATGTCGAATTCTTCCCGTGTTACCAAGTCCATCCTGGCGAACGCCCCATTGAGCGCCACCCGGATATTCTTCTGCAAGTCCTGCCTGCAAGCCCGTAGGTCATCAGGCAGCAACCTTTGAATGTCCTGTAACAACGCCTCCATTTTTTCCGTATTGAGCATCATTGGATTTTCATTTATAGCCAGCACGAATTTTAATCAGTATGCAGTCAAGCCGTATGAACTGCAAATCTCGCATTCACTCATCTTTATGCACCACTGGCGTGCAACATCTCGATAATTTGCCTGTTCCCAGTGCGCGAAAACCCATGATATTTGTTCCCTTATTTGGAAGGACACAGGAAATATATCCCTAACCTGATGATTTGCCAGTGATCTGTCTACTTGGCATGAATGCTGCTGTAATCGATGCAGTCTGAACACACTTAAATCCTGAATTAGTGAGGCAATAACAATGAAGAAATCGATATTTTCGCTGGCATCCATCCTTACGTTGGCATCTGCGGCAACCGTCTCGGCGCAGGAATCTCCGCACAGCTTCAGCGCCAATGTGGCCTTGACCACCGATTATATGTTCCGTGGATATTCCCAGTCTGATGAAGGCCCGGCGATTCAGGGCGGATTCGATTATGTCCATGAATCGGGCGTCTATCTTGGCACTTGGGCATCCAGCATCGACTTCGCGGAGAGTTCGGAGATTGATTTGTATGGCGGTATCTCCGGCGAATTGGCCAACGGTCTTGGTTGGGATGTGGGCGGTCTTTATTACCTGTATCCCGGCGATGGTACTTCGCCGGAATTCGATTTCTTCGAGGTCTATGGCTCTGTAAGTCATGATTTTGAAAAGTTTAATTTGGCGGCCGGCCTGAATTACAGCCCCGACTATACCCTCGAGACGGGCGATGGAATTTATGTGTATGGCGACCTGGGCGTGCCGCTGCCGCACGGATTCAATTTTGCGGTGCACGTCGGGCATCAATCCATCGAGGACAACGCCGTTTGGGGCGGCCCGGATTATCTGGACTGGAAGGTGGGGGTATCGAAGGCGATAAACAAATTCAATTTCGATCTTTCATACGTGGATACGGACCTGAACGATACGGAATGCAACGATATCTGCGATGCAGTGGTGTTCACCATATCGAGCAGTTTCTGAAATTCCGTGGACGGTCGCCTAAGTTTCTAGCGCCGTAAGGCGTACTGAAATAATGCAGGTTTGGAGGATTCATTTATGAAGTTGGTTACCGCAGTCATCAAGCCCTTCAAGTTGGACGATGTGCGCGAGGCATTGTCCGAGATCGGCGTCACCGGCATGACGGTGACCGAAAGCAGGGGATTCGGGCGACAGAAAGGCCATACAGAACTCTATCGGGGGGCGGAATATGTGGTCGATTTCCTCCCCAAGATCAAGGTCGAGGTCGCCATTGCTGACAGTAAATGTGATGAAGTGATCGAGGCGATTCGCAAGGTGACGAATACCGGCAAGATCGGCGATGGCAAGATTTTCCTGTTTGACTTGCTCGACGTTATTCGCATTCGGACAGGGGAGAAAGGCGATGAAGCGATTTAATAACTTATTGCAAAGTGAGGTCTCAACGATGTCACGTATCACGAGTTGCCTGGCCAAGGCCAGTGGATCGGCTGCCCTGCTTGTCGCCACGTTGTTCTGGATGCCATTCTCGTCAATGGCCCAGGAGGAAGGTGCCGTAACGGATCAGCCAACTATCGAGGCGCCTGCGACGGAGGCTGCGACCGCGCCCGAGGAAGCGGTAGTGTCAGCACCCGCGCAGACGGTAGATAAAGGTGATGTGGCCTGGATGCTGATTTCGACGGCCATCGTTCTAATGATGAGCGTCCCCGCGCTTGCCCTGTTCTATGGTGGAATGGTGCGATCCAAAAACATGTTGTCCATGTTGATGCAGGTCTTCGTGACCTTCTCGCTAATCGTCGTCCTCTGGTGTATATACGGATACAGTCTGGCCTTCACCGAGGGCAATGCCTTAATCGGCAGCTTGACGTCGCGGCTGTTTCTGAATGGGACGTTTGACGCCGCGACCGGCGCATTCTCGATGGCCGCGACCTTCAGCAAGGGTGTGTATCTGCCTGAACTGGTGTTTGTAGCCTACCAGGCAACCTTTGCGGCGATCACCTGCTGTCTGATTCTTGGTTCTGTCGCCGAGCGCATGAAGTTTTCGGCGGTGCTCATCTTTATGGTCTTGTGGTTCACTTTCTCCTACACCCCTGTCGCCCACATGGTCTGGTTCTGGATGGGGCCAGATGCCTACAGCGATGCGGCGAGCGTAGCTGAACAGACCGCCAAGGCCGGGCTGATCTGGCAATGGGGCGCGCTCGATTTCGCGGGCGGCACCGTCGTGCACATCAATGCGGGCATCGCCGGACTGGTCGGCGCTTATGTCGTGGGTAAACGCATAGGTTATGGCAAGGAAGCGATGGCCCCGCACAATCTGCCCATGACCATGATCGGCGCCTGTCTGTTGTGGACCGGTTGGTTTGGTTTCAACGCCGGCTCCGCGCTTGAGGCGGGAAATTTCGCGGCCCTGGCCTTTATCAACACCTTCCTCGCCACCGCCTGCGCGGTCCTGTCCTGGATGTTTGGCGAATGGGTCTTCAAGGGCAAACCCTCCATGCTGGGCGCTGCTTCGGGCGCGGTGGCAGGTTTGGTGGCGATTACGCCGGCGGCGGGCAACGTGGGTATACCGGGGGCGTTCGCGATCGGAATCATCGCAGGTCCGATCTGCCTGTGGGGTGTCAGCGGCCTCAAGAAGTTGCTCGGAGCTGACGATTCCCTTGACGTGTTTGGCGTGCATGCGCTTGGCGGCATCACTGGGGCACTGTTAACGGGCGTGTTCAATTCACCATCTCTCGGTGGCCCTGGTTATGTTTCCAACTGGGTGACCGCTACAGTGATTACGGCAGCCGATTATTCCATCCCAGGCCAGATTTTGATCCAGGCCAAGGCAGTGTTGGTGACGCTGGTCTGGTCCGGCGTCGTGTCCCTGGCGGCCTACAAGATTGCCGATTTCGCTGTCGGACTGCGGCTGGCTGATGACGAGGAACGTGAGGGGCTCGACACTATCGAGCACGGCGAAAGGAGTTACAACTTGTAAATTTGCCGATGGATGCCTTGGCCGGACAAGCTTGATAGCCATGCGAAAAGGCAGTATTGTTTCGCCTCCAAAACAAGAGCAACACTGATGAAATTACTTACAGCGATAATCAAGCCGTTCAAGCTGGATGATGTACGCGATGCGTTATCCGAAATCGGCATCCAGGGAATGACAATAACTGAGGTCAAAGGGTTCGGCAGGCAGAAGGGGCACACAGAGCTTTATCGGGGCGCGGAATACGTGGTTGACTTCCTTCCCAAGGTTAAAATCGAGCTTGCCATAGCCGATGGTCAGTTGGACCCGGCGATTGAGGCCATCACCAAGGCCGCGAACACCGGCAAGATCGGGGATGGAAAGATATTTGTCAGTGAACTGGGAGAAGTCATTCGAATCCGGACTGGAGAAACAGGATCCGATGCCGTGTAGGTTCATTTGCCGAAATGATTTAAAGTTTTAAAGTTCGTACCTTTCAGCCACGAATTGCCCATATATAGTGCGCATTTATTAATGTGCGCACTTCATCAGTGCAAAATCTCTTCTTCAAAAAAGCCATATCTACCAAGATAGGCTATTAACTTATTGATTCTCGCTGTATTCACCAATCTGGCACGAAACCTGCCTTATATTCGCGCAATCCTGTCCAAAACAGTAACTACCGTGTGCTTTTTTGGGCGAGATCCCGTTTTCCTGTTTTTCTGCGGAGGGTAATCCTTTGAAACTCGTCACAGCAATAATCAAACCTTTCAAACTCGATGACGTACGGGATGCCGTCGCGGAGATCGGTGTGCAGGGTCTGACGGTAACCGAAGTCAAAGGCTTCGGGCGGCAGAAGGGCCATACCGAGCTCTACCGGGGTGCTGAATACGTCGTCGATTTTTTGCCCAAGCTAAAAATAGAGATTGCTCTTGATGACGACCGGATCGAGACGGCCATCGAAGCGATCAGAAAGGCAGCGAATACCGATAAGATTGGCGATGGCAAGATCTTCGTAACTGACCTTGGGCAAGTGGTAAGGATCAGGACCGGTGAAACGGGCAGCGCCGCACTGTAATTTTGCATTGCTCAAGGGGGAATGTGAATGTTAAGTCGATATAAGATTACTGCAATTTCCTTCCTGCTCCTGCTGTTTGGCGCAGTGAGCTCCCAGGCGCAAGAAATCAATCCGGCGGATACCGGTTGGGTTCTGACCTCCACCGCCCTGGTGCTGTTCATGACACTCCCGGGTCTCGCGCTCTTCTATGGCGGCCTGGTCCGCAGCAAGAATGTGTTATCGGTTCTGATGCAATGTTTCGCCATCGCCTGCCTCATCTCCATCCTCTGGATGGCGGTTGGATATGGGCTGGCCTTTGGAGATGGGGGGGGCTTGCAGGCCTTCATCGGCCTGGACCGGTTTTTAATGCGCGGAGTGGAACTGGAGTCCGTAAGACCGGCAACCACAATCCCGGAAACCGTATTTTTCATGTTCCAGATGACGTTCGCGATTATCACCCCGGCCCTGGTGGTAGGCGCCTTCGCCGAACGCATGAAGTTTTCGGCGGTGCTTTTGTTCGCTGGATTATGGCTGATATTGGTATATGCCCCGATATGTCATTGGGTCTGGGGCGGAGGCTGGCTCCAGCAGTTGAACCTGCTGGATTTTGCGGGGGGCACGGTTGTTCACGTTAACGCAGGCGTGGCGGCGATAGTTGCGGCGATAGTCATGGGCAACCGCAAAGGCTTCCCGGAAACGGCCATGGCGCCACATAACATGACATTAACCGTGGCGGGCGCCGCCATGCTGTGGGTGGGCTGGTTCGGTTTCAATGCCGGCAGCGCCCTGACGGCCGGGTACAGCGCCGGCATGGCGATGACGGTGACCCATATCTCCGCGGCGGCAGGTTCACTTTCATGGATGATGATTGAATGGGTGAAACACGGGAAACCCAGCGTGTTGGGCATCGTGACCGGGATGGTGGCAGGGCTTGGTACGATCACCCCGGCATCCGGTTTTGTCCAACCTTCCGGAGCGCTCGTGATCGGATTGACGGCCGGAATCGTCTGTTACTATGCGACACAACACATCAAGCGGAAACTCAAGATCGACGACTCGCTCGACGTTTTCCCGGTGCATGGGGTGGGCGGGATCCTGGGAACCTTGCTAACCGCGATCTTCGCCGCGAAATCCATGGGCGGTCTTGGATTGAGCGACGGTATCGGGAAGCAACTCCTCGTACAGCTAACCGGCGTAGTCGCCACCATGATCTGGTGCGGGGCACTGACCTATCTCATACTTCTGGCAGTCAGGGCATTCGTCGGGCTCCGAGTCTCCGGAGAAGAAGAAACCCAGGGACTGGATCTCTCACTGCATGATGAGCGTGGCTATAATTTATAACGACAGAAACCTGCTCCAACACGAAGGGCGCCCTTGAGGCGCCCTTATTTTTTGCCCGAGGATCGAAGCCTGGTTTTCACATTCCTTCCCAGAAAACCAGTTTCAATAAGGGGTAACTCGGAATAGAATTACCACCTCTTTGCTGTCAGCCAATCATAACTATCCCGATCCAGAGGAAAATCATGGCAGAGGTAACCCTTATAGATAAACAGCTACTGAAAAGCTTCGTCCCGCCCAGTTCCCTGAATGCGGAAAATTTTCAGGAACTGGCAGCAAAGGCCCAGGTAGAGAGCGTTGTTAATGGTAAGGTAATCTTCAAACAGGGTGATATAGACCGGAAAACCATTTATCTGTTATCCGGTGAGGTGGAGGTGGTCGCCGCGACGGGACAGATTACGATAGTGAAGGCGGGAACCGATATTGCCCGCCATCCTCTGGCGAATTTTCAACCGCGCAAACATACCGCAAAGGCAAAGGGGGATTGCAAGATTACCCGTATCGACAGCGATCTCCTGGACATTTTAATGACCTGGGATCAACTCTCCGGCATTGAAGTGGATGAGATCACCGCCCCTGACGGCGCCGGGGATGGCGAGGATGGAGAGGGCGACTGGATGACCCGCATTCTGCAATCCAAGGCATTCCTGCAAGTTCCGCCGGCGAACATCCAGGCGATATTCATGCGCATGCAGGATGTCGCCGTAAAGGCCGGGGAAACGATCATTAAACAGGGAGATGACGGGGATTATTACTACATCATCAAGACCGGCAAATGCAAGGTGACCCGGGCGTCGAAAACCGGGCCTGAACTCACCCTGGCGACACTCTCGGATGGCGATGCCTTCGGCGAGGAAGCCCTGTTGACCGAATCGAAGCGCAACGCCAACGTGATCATGATCACCGATGGCACCTTGGTCCGCCTCTCAAAAGAAGACTTCAACGAATTATTGAAGGAGCCCAATCTCACCTGGGTGCAAAATGCCGAGGCGGAGCGCATGGTCCGCGAGGAAGGCGCCATCTGGGTGGATGTGCGGCTGGAGAGCGAACATAAAAACAGCGGAATCCCGGGCAGCATAAATATCCCACTATTCATGCTGCGTTTGAAACTCGAATCTCTCGATCCGGTCAAGAAGTACATCCTCTATTGCGATACCGGACGCAGGGCCTCGGCCGCCGCATTTCTCCTTAGCGAGAAGGGTCTGCAGGCATACTGTCTGAAAGGCGGTCTGGTTGAGCGTGGAGGCGCTTGAGGCAGCGGTCTTGTCATCCGCTGACTTCTTCCGCGTCAGCGTGAAGGTCCGCCCTTGTTGACATGGATTTTTCCATCGATCCACAGTTGGACAATTACTGTGTAATCGGCAACCCCGTTGCCCACAGCAAGTCACCGCAGATCCACCGGGCCTTTGCGAATCAGTTTGGCCTCAAGCTCGCTTATCAGGCCATAGCCGTTCCCGTTGCCGAATTTGCCGAGGCCCTGGCGAACCTGCGGCAGGCGGGATTCAAGGGCATGAATATCACCGTCCCCTTCAAACAGGAGGCCTGTGCCCTGTCCGATGTTCTGACGGAACGCGCCAGACGGGCAGGGTCGGTCAACACGATGACCTTCGTGGCCGATACCCGGATCCATGGGGATACCACGGACGGCGCCGGACTCATCAACGACCTTCGCAATCATGGCATTGACATCAAGGGCAAACGGGTCCTGATCCTGGGCGCTGGAGGCGCGGTGCGGGGGGTGCTTTTCGATCTGAACCGGGAGGCGCCGGCTTCGCTTTTTATAACCAACCGGACCCTGGATAGAGCGGAAGTAATTTGCCGGCAATTTTCAACCGTTATCTCCTTGGAGGTACTACCTTTGCAAATGCTAGCCGGACAGACCTTCGACGTGATCGTTAATGGAACCTCCGCGAGCCTCAAGGGTGAGATGTTGAGCCTGCCGGAGGGCATACTTGCGCCGGATGCGTGCTGCTACGACATGGTCTATGGCGATAAAGACACGACCTTTGTGAGTTGGGCGAAAACCCAGGGCGCCAGATATGCATTGGATGGCCTCGGCATGCTCGTGGAACAGGCCGCCGAGTCCTTCAGGATTTGGACAGGATTATCACCTCAAACCCGGCCTGTAATGCAGATGCTGAGGCCGAATCCAACGGTTTGAAGGCGCGATAACCGGAATAAAAGTCGAGGGGATATCAACAGGTTACACTATCGAGACTTGATGCGAGACGAATTGTACGTAACTTCCCGTATTTAAAGATACGTTTGTAACTCCATGTTTTTAATTAAGTATTATGTCTTCGGTTCGCTGACTAACTTAAAAAGTTAAAAATCTCGTCCGGTTCTTATACACGTTGTTATTGTCTGTTCACAATTTTATCCACAGATTTTGGTAGTAAAAACCGTCTTGCTGTAGGCATTCGCCAGGGAAATATAATCGGCGACCGATAGACGCTCCGCACGGAGGTCCGGATCGATCCCGGATACCTCAAAAAGTGATGGCGCATCGAGTTCCCGCAAGGCGTTCCTGAGCGTCTTGCGCCGTTTGGAAAAGGCGGCTCTGACAATCTGCTCGAAGCAGGATTTATCCAGAAGTCCTTCCCGCAATGTTGGGTCAGGAGTAAGCCGCACGATTGCGGACTTCACCTTGGGCGGCGGACTGAACGCTTCCGGTCCAATGACCATCAATTGCTCCGCCCGACAGCAGGATTGCAGCATGACGGAAAGGCGGCCGTAGGCGTCCTCGCCCGGTGCGGCGCAGATGCGTTCGACCACCTCGTGTTGCAACATGAAGAGCATGGAGGCCACGCATTCCATCTGCGCCAGCAAATGAAACAACAGAGGCGTGGAGATGTTGTAAGGCAGATTCCCCACCAGCCGTAGTCTCGATCCCATGGCGAGTTGCCCGAAGTCGTATTGCAGGGCATCGGCGCTGACGATGCGCAAGGTCGTATCGCGAAACCTCTCCCGTAACAGTTCCACCAGGTCCCGGTCCAGTTCGATGACGGTCAGGCTGCCCAACCTGGCCAACAGCGGCGCCGTCAACGCGCCTCTCCCGGGGCCTATCTCGACGACCGGGGTCCCATCGCGCGGATCGAACTGCGCGATGATGAAATCGATGACCCCGCGGTCGCGCAGAAAATGCTGGCCGAATCGTTTGCGCGCCCGTAGGGCCGTGTCAGGCACGGTCGCGATCGCTCCGCTTTGCCATCTCCAGGGCGCATTCGATGGCGGCGAGCAGGCTGTCGGCGGAGGCTGTACCGGCGCCAGCGAGCTCGTAGGCGGTGCCGTGATCGACCGAGGTGCGGATGATGGGTAATCCCAGGGTAATGTTGACGGATTCGCCAAATCCCATGGACTTGAGGACCGGCAGTCCCTGATCGTGATACATGACGATGACCGCATCCGCCGTGGCGAGTCTGGGCGGGATGAAAGCGGTATCGGCCGGGACAGGGCCTTGGATGTTGAAACCGCGCGCGCGCAGCGATCCCAGTTCCGGACCGATTACCTCCTGTTCTTCGCTGCCCAGATAGCCGCCTTCCCCGGCGTGCGGGTTCAGACCGCAGATAAGCAACCGGGGATTTGCAACCCCCATGCGCAGGCGCAGGTCCGCATGGGCGATCTCGATCACCTTCCGCAACAAGTCCCGGGTAATGCTGTCCGCGACCTGTCGCAACGGGATATGCGTGGTTGTCAGGATCACCCTCAGGGCCTTGTTCTGGAGCATCATGACGGGGTGGCAGTTACCGCACAGAACCGCGATGAACTCGGTATGTCCGCTGAAGGGAAAACCGCCGGCATTGATCATGGCCTTGTTGACCGGCAGGGTCACCAGCGCATCGCCAACTCCGTCGAGACACAAGGTTGTGGCCGTGCGGATGCACTCCAGGACATGATCCGCATTGCGCGGGTCGGCCTTGCCCGCGATCACAGGCGCCGCCGGTTGCAGGGCGATTATCGGAAGGACACCCGGTCGATGGTTCTGCCGCGCCTGGCCGGCTTGAAAGGTCTCCAAGGTCACAGGCAGACCGAGCAACTCCGCCCGTTGCAGAAGACATTCGGGCGATCCTACAGCGACAATCTCGGCGGCAAAGTTATTCCGGGCGGCGTTGAGTATTAAATCAGGACCGATGCCGGCGGGGTCGCCCACCGACAGCAAGATCCGGTGGGGGCGACTGGCGGTCATTTTCCAAGCCGGTATTCGACATAGGCTTCGTCACGCATCTGTCTCAGCCAGGATTCACGGGCTTCATCCAGCTTGCGTTGCCGGATGGCGTCGCGCGCCTTGTTGCGCTTCTGCTCCTCGGTATTATCGTGGCTCCTGCGCTCCAGCACCTGCACGATATGCCAACCGTACTGGCTCGGGAATGGCTTGCTGATCTCGTTGATATCCAGGGAATTCATGACCTGTTCGAACTCGGGCACCACATCCCCGGGGTTCATCCAACCCAGATCGCCACCCTTGGCGGCGCTGCTCGGATCCATGGAATGGCCCTTGGCCAGTTCCGTAAAATCGTCGCCGCCCGTGAGGCGGATGTACAACTGATCCATCCTCACCTTGATGTCGTCCTCGGTGTTGACCTCGTCGGTCTTCAACAGGATGTGTCGGGCATGATTCTGGGTGACCACGAGGGTCTCGCTGTCGCGCACGCCGGTGAGTTTGACGATGTGATAGCCGCTGGAGCTGGTCAGCACTTCGCTGACATCCCCTTCCGCCATGTTGAGGATGAGGTCGCTGAATAGCGTGGGTATCTCGCCGGTCTTGCGCCAGCCCAGATCGCCGCCCTGCAAGGCCTGTTCGCTGTCCGAACTGCTGGAGGCAACATTGGCAAAATCCTCGCCGTTTCTAATCCGCGCCAGGGCCTCGTCCGCCTGCTTGCGGATCAGGATGCGCTGGCCCGCCGAGGCGGTCTCCGGTATTGCAAACAGGATATGCGAGATCCGGTACTCCCGATCGCCCTCGCCTTGTTGCACCTGATTTTCCAGATAGGTATCGATCTCCTTCGCGGAAACCGTCACCCGATTGTCCACCTGGCGTTGCCGCAGCCGGGATATCTGGATTTCATTGCGCAGATCGTTGCGGTACTCCTCATAGTTGATGTTGTCCTTTTCGAGGATCTCCCGGAGTTCCTTGAGGGTGATCTTGCTGTCCGCCGCGATGTTGCTGATCATCCGGTTCAGGGTTTCGTCATCCACGCGGATCCCGGTGCGCTGGGCCGTCTGGAGCTGGAGCTTGACGAGGATCAGGTTATCCAGCACTTGCTTCTCGAGGACCTCGGGCGGCGGCAATTCAGCGCCCTGCTCCCGGAAGCGTTCCGTGATGCTGCGAATCTCGGCGTCCAGTTCGCTGCGCATGATCACGTCTTCGTTGACGACCGCAACGATGTTATCGAGAGGAATGCCCGCCCCGGCGATGATCGGCAGGATAAGGAGGCCGGCCAGCAAGGGCCGGATCGACAGGTAAAGGTTTCTATAATTCACGTTGTAACCCAGTTATGTTTTCAGTTAGGAAGTCCATGGTCTTTCTGCCGGCGCTCGCCAACCCTTTCAGTTCGAATTGCATATATACGCCATTCTGATATTCGCCATCCACGTTGGTGAGGAAACGGCGGCCGACGGCGCGGAAACTCCAGCAGCAGCCGTTGTATTCCAGGCCGGCCAGGATATCGAGCGAGCGATCCGCGGCCAGGGCGTATTTCCAGCTCCCGATGGCGCTGAACCCTTTGCCCAACGGCCAATGCGCGGCCGCTGTCGTCTGCTCGATATCCAAGAGGTTGGAACGGAGCACGCCCGGCGCCGAACGGCGCGCCCGATAACCGAAGTTGAGGATCTTGTCCGGTTCAGGATTGTAATTTGCCTGAATTACCATGCGTTGGGTTCGATCCAGATTGGGGTCCCACTCGAGCTCGCCCCGCACGTAGAGGTCGGAGCGCAGACTGGCCTGAAAACCGGCGATCAGGGGTGAAATTCTGTCGCTCTGGATCGGTTGCCCCGGCAACACCACCTCGCGATCGCGCAGATAATAAATCTGACCCACATGGAGACGCAGGGTTTCGATCCCCTGTTCGTTCAGCAACCGGGAGGCAACCGCCAGGGTAATCTGGTTGGCATCGCCGATGCGATCGCCGCCGATGAACCGGTTGTTGTGGAACATGGAATCGTAGGCGAAATAGTCGATGCCCGTGTCGAATACCGGCAGATCGCTCTGGTCCTCTTCCGGGATATACAGGTAATAGAAGCGGGGCTCCAGGGTTTGCACAAAGCCGCGGCCGTTGAATTCCAGGGGGCGCTCGAAAAACAACCCGCTATCGATGTCGAGGTAGGGCAGCGTGCGGCGCAGTTCCGCCTGATTAGGGGCGGCATCATCCAGGCCATACGCGGTAAAACGCAGACCCGCGCCCGGGCGGAGGAAGCCCCAGGATTTTTCCAGCGGCCACGAGACGGAGGGTGCGACATCGACCCGATAACCGTTGATGCTGGACAGGAGCGGGTTGTCGCCGCGATCGAAATAGACGAACTCCCCCGTTACCCCATAGTTCAGATGGCGGTTGCGCAGGGGGGAATACGCATTGAAAACGATTTGCGGCAGTTTGCGATAGGTGCGGGAGGTTGCGGGAAGGCTCTCGTCCACCGTCTGATAGTCTTGCAGACGGGCAAACATGCCCCAGTTCTCGCCGCCCCAGGAAAACTCCGCGCGGCGTTCCAGGAACTGGCTGCTGCTGTTGACCTGGGTCTGGCCGAAATCCTCGAAGTAGCGCTTGTCCGATACATTATTGAGCAAGAGGTACAAGCGGCCGTTCTCGGTCAGGGATTGACTGTGTTCCAGGGAAACGAAGCTCCGATCGCGGTCGTCATAATCCCGGTCGGAGGGCAGGAATTCGGCGGTCAGCGCGCCAACGCCCGTGGCGAACATATAGCGGTATTCGCCCATCAGCATCACCCCGCTGTTCGACAACAACCTGGGGGTGAAGGTCGCGTCCATGGCGGGGGAGATATTCCAGTACCAGGGTGTCTGTATCTCCAGTCCGTTGCGGTTCGAGCTCCCGACAGTCGGCATCAGGAATCCGGTGGCGCGCCGATCGGAAAGCGGGAAGGTGAGGTAGGGCGTGTACAAAACCGGGATGTCACCGACCCGGAGCACGGCATTTCTGGCGACGCCACGCTCCGTCTCATGATCCAACTCCAGCGTCTGTGCGCTGATGCGCCAGGGCGTGCCGGAGCCCGCTGCCTTCGAAGCGTCATTCGCGCAGGTGGTGTAATCGATGTTGGTGCCAATCGACTTCTTGTCCGCGATCACGGCGACCGCATCCGCCCGGCCGTGCCCCTGATTGCGGGCTATCTGATAATCGGTACGGTTGAAGGCGCCCTTGTCGTTGTCCAAGTCAAGGCGGGCGGCGTCACTGTGCAGATAGATCGATTTGTTCCAGTAATGGATGTTGCCTTCGACATTGGCGGTGTTCGCTGTTTTGTCCACCAAACCGCGATCGGCGCGCAATTGATGGCCTTCGCGGGCCAGGTCGATATTGCCTTTAAGACTGGCCTGTCCATCTTCCGACACTTCGGCCGATTCGTCCGCCGAGATGTGGATCTCGCCATTTTCCGGCGGTTCCGAGAGCGCCGGACGGGGAGGGATCGTTTGGACCGGGCATTCAATCAGGTTACCATCGCCGCCCAGGGCGAAAGTCCCGGAAAATTGCAGGATGGCATAAGCGGTCAGGATATAAGCAGGTTTCATTTCAAGCTGTTTAGATGCCGGCAGGACCGTCTGGGTTCGGACGAGTTCATCGGGGTGCGTATCAGCGAGCAACCCCGGACCGGTATGATACACCTGATGTCCCGGCCAGTGTTATTCCCTTATACCCGCCGGGGCAGCTGCGGTACTCAATAAAAACTCAGGAATTGGAGCGGGTGTGACCGGGATTACCAGACGTTGTCTCACATGGCTGAGAGAGCCCATGGTGCAATTTGTATTCCTTGGGCTCCTGATCTATTTCGGGGTCACCCTGCGCGATCAGGCTGTGGTGGAAGCCGACCGAACCGTCACCGTCGATGCCGCGGTCATCGACCATCTCAAGGGCTTGTACGAGGTCCGCTATGGCTATCTCCCGGATGACCTATCGCTGGAGGAACTGGTCGAGAATTACATCATGGACGAGGTGCTTTACCGGGAGGCATTGAAACTCGGTTTCGACGACGGTGACGAGATCATCCGCCAGCGTCTGGTTCAGAAGATGCTGTTCCTGCTGCAGGATAGCGCCGGGATCGAGCCACCCGCCGGGCCCGAGTTGGAGGCGTGGTTCAATTCCCACATTGATGAGTTCAAGGCCCCCGCCAAGGTCAGTTTCAAACACCGTTATTTCAGCCCGGAAGCGGGCGGGGCGGGAGAGGCCGCGGCCCGGGCCGCGCTGGCATTACAACAACTTTCCGGATCAAGTAGCGATAAAATACCGGACGGCGGCGATGTGTTCCCCTTGCAGGAAACATATACCGCGCTGGATCGGGATGAGGTTGTGAGGATCTTCGGCGACAGTCCATTTGCGCAGACGATCTTCAGCATCGAGCCCGGGGTCTGGTCGGGACCGTACCTCTCTGGGCTCGGCTGGCATCTGGTCCTGGTGGATGAACGGATCGAAGCCGGCGAACCTTCTCTGGATCAGTACCGCGAGGAGGCCCTGGAGAAATACAAAGAAGAGGCGGCGGCTGAAAGGAATCGGGAGCGGCTCGCGAAACTGAAGGCAGGTTATACCGTGGTGCGGGACACGCGCGAATGATGCAAGTCTGCCTCAGACTCGCGGTCGCCGTCTGGCTCGTCTGTCAAATACCGCTGCTTCCGGCGCACGAGATCCGGCCGGCCGGTCTGTTCATCCAGGAGCAGTCCGATGGCGCGGTGATGGTTACCTGGAAGCTGCCGGCGCGCGGCGAGTACCCGCTGTCGATTTCGCCACATCTCTCTTCCGGCTGGCTCGATCGCGAGCCCGATCGCCGAATCAACACCGTCGATGCCCTGGTGCTGGAATGGCGCATCGCCCCGCCCAGGGACGAACTGGAGGGGCAGCGCCTCACCGTCTCGGGTCTGCGCGAGACCGTCACCGACGTTTTTACCGAGGTTGTGTGGCGGGATGGGCACAAGGTGACCTATCTCATCAAACCGCAACGCCCGACGGTGGAGATCGGCCGCGGAGCCAGGACGGGGCAACAGGTCAGCGGATATTTTCTCCTGGGTCTGCAGCACATCGCTTCAGGCTATGACCATCTCGCCTATCTGCTGGGGCTGGTGCTGCTGATCGGGAATTTGTCCACGCTCGTCAAGACCATCACCGCCTTCACCGTCGCGCACAGCATTACGCTGGCCTGCGCCGCATTAGAACTGGTCACGCTGCGGCCGGCGGCGGTGGAGGCGGTGATCGCCCTCAGCATCGCCTACGTCGCCGCGGAACTCGTACGAAAATACCGGGATCAGGGCGGCTCGCTGCTGCTCTTCCCCTGGCAGGCCGCGTTCGCCTTCGGCCTGCTGCACGGCTTCGGCTTTGCCGGGGCCCTGAGTGCGATCGGGCTCCCTGGGACCAATGTGGCGGGGGCCTTGTTGCTGTTTAATCTGGGGATAGAGGCCGGGCAACTGCTATTCATCCTGAGTTTGCTCGGCCTCCTGTTACTGCTGGAACGGCTCGTCCCCGCGCTTCAGAGGCAATTGTGCCGCGTGGCTACCTACGCCATCGGCGCCTTGGCCTCGTTCTGGGTAATCGAACGGGTATTCGTCTGAGTCAGCAGGTAGTTAGGGGTTATAAAAGATTGGTGAAGTCCAGGCCCTCTCCTGATGCGTCGAGGGCACGGTTTCCGGGATCGGCAGGTTGTTGCGGACCGCGAGATAGGTCGACCAGCGCGGCGTCGGGATCTCGATGACCCGCGCGTAATACAGGGCCGGGGCGTCGGGATTGAACTCCGGGTCCGTCCATTCCCCGGCGATCTGCACGGCGCCGATATCGTTGCGATATGTGGCCCTGGCGACATCCACCGTATCGCCGACGGGCGGCAATTTTCCGGTTTTTGGATCGATGCCCCTTGCGCCGGCCCAGGCAACGTCGAAGACGCGCTCGTGACTCTTGTCGCCTTCGTACCAGACCTTGACGATCTGGATCCGATCGAGATTGGCGCCATCCGGGTCCTTCAGGGCATGGACGAGGAACCGGAGTTGTTTCGATCCCTTCAGATCGGGTTTATGCAGTTCGCCGCCCATCGGCACGCCTTGCGCATACGCCGGTGAGAGCCAGTTTTCTTCCTTGATCAAACCGTCCTGGTATGTGGGGCTTGCGAACAGGCGCACCTGGATCCGTGGACCGGAGGTGGCGTAGACCTCCCGCCTTTGCATGGCTGCGAACAGGGATTCCCTGGTGTTTTCCTCCGCCCATATCCCGGTGATGCCGCTTGCGGCGAGCGCCGCGGTCGGGGCATTGAGCACCCGGTTGATGGTGGCGAGGATATTTTTGGCGTTTTCGGGGATGGGATTGTCGCTGTTGCCGAGCGCGCCGGTGTGATTATCCTCCTCGGTCGCCGAGGTGCTGGAATGGTAATCGCTCGATCCCACCAACCCGTATTGATAGGGATTCACGCCGACCCGCGCGGCGATCTCGAACCCGCGGGCGTAACCTTCGCGGGCATAACTGCCGTGCAGTTCGCCCCGTTGCGGTTTGTCATTGCCGGCGCCGCTGCCCTGCGAGCGCTCGACCAGGGTCGCGTTGCCTTGCCCGCGCCGGAAGTGTTCGAGTACCTCGAAGCCGGCGAACTCGTCATCCGGGGAGAGTTCGGGATGGGTCTCGCTGGTGCCCTTGATCTGGGTGACCTCGACCAGCGTCTCGTTGCGGGCCTTGGTCTCGGCGAAGGCCCGGTCGATAGGATTGCCGAAGGAGTCATTGTAGGAAAACTGCCGGCCGTCGCTCAGGTTCATGTTGTGCGGGATCATGATGGAATCGATCCCGTGCGTCCGGTTGTTGTCCGCGTAGCGCCACAGATCCTCAGGGTGCCTGGAGTCGAGCGCGCTGAAGGGGACTTCCGGGTATTTTGGTCCGGGAAAGATGGCGACGCGGTGGAAATGCGCCCCTTCCGGCGTGTTGGTCCACTCGAAGGCCACAAAGGCGGTGAACTTCCCCGGCCGGTTGAAGGCGTTG
Organism: Gammaproteobacteria bacterium; assembly: GCA_004297165.1. GTDB lineage: Bacteria > Pseudomonadota > Gammaproteobacteria > Eutrophobiales > Eutrophobiaceae > 2-02-FULL-56-15. The sequence continues at coordinate 1,735,557 of SCUJ01000006.1, read as the reverse complement.
GCGACCTCGATCACATTTTGCCAGTTCTCGCGCTTGAGCGCGTCCGTGTTCAAATCGGCGATCACCTCAGGGCCGGAAAAGGCGGAGCGCATTATCCTGGAGAAGCCCGGGGTCTGGGGCATGGTCAGCGACTCGGGCCAGTCCGTTTCCTTGAAGGGTCCCTTCGGGTCGAGGATCATCATGGCGATGCCGAGATATTCCGCGTGATCGGAGACCGCGAGGAAGTCCAGCGGGACATTGCGTTTGACCTTGCGGCCGAGGTATTCGACCTCCTTGCCCTGGGCGAAGTTGTAGGCATCCTCGGGCGTGGTCCGCGCCCCGCCCCAGGCGGCGTCATAGGACATGCTGGTGTGCAGATGCAGATCGCCGAAATAGGCGGTGCGCTGTGGATATTGCGGCGCCTGAGCGCTAACTGCCTGGCAGAGCAAAAGGCACAGCATGAATCCTGGAAGGTAGGCCTGTTTCATATCGAGTGTCCCCGGCAATGACTGGAATTTCCCCGCGCCATGATAAGACCTCATCATTGCGAATACCAATTCTGGATTGGAATCTAGGCAGTAAATGAGGATTTCGAGACCGCGCGCAACGCCGTTATGCCTGGCACAGCAGTTTTTCAACAGCCTGTCAGGCGCTGGCCTGGTCCAACTTCTCCAGCAATTCCGCGGGGATCTCCAGCCGGTTGCTGGCCACGAGGTCTGCCATCTGTTCAAGGCTGGTGGCGCTGGCGATGGGGGCGGTGATGCCCGGTTGCGCCATGAGCCAGGCGAGCGCCACCTGCGCGGGCGTCGCACCGAGTTCGGCGGCTGTGGTATCCAGGGTTTGCAGGATGCGCAGGCCGCGGTCATTCAGCATCTCCTTCACGCGATAGCCGCGCGGTTTGCCTTCCAGGTCGGCCATGGTGCGATATTTGCCGGTGAGGAAGCCGCAACCCAGCGAGAAATACGGGGTCACGCCGATGTCCTCCTGCACGCAGAATTCCTGCAACTCCTGCTCGAAATCCGCCCGGTCGTACAGGTTGTAGAGCGGTTGCAGGGTCTCGTAGATGGCCAGACCGTTGTTGCGGCTGATCTCCCTGGCCTTGGCGAGCCGGTCGGCAGTGAAGTTGGAGGCGCCGATGGCGCGGACCTTCCCTTGGGTGACGAGCCGATCGAAGGCCTCCAACGTCTCGTCGAGGGGAGTGCTTTCGTCATCCCGATGAGCCAGATAGAGATCGATATAATCGGTGCGCAGGCGTCTGAGGGATTCCTCCGCCTCCCAGAGGATATAGTCGGCGCCGAGACAAGGTTTGCCCGCGCCGGCCGCGCTCTTTTCCCGGATGTCCACGCCCACCTTGGTGGTGATGAGTACCTTGCCGCGTTTGCCGCCTTGCGCGAGCCATTTGCCGATGATGGCCTCGGATTCGCCGCCCTGGTTGCCGGGGACCCACAAGGAATAGGCATCCGCGGTGTCGATCATGTCGAGACCCGCGTCCACGAAGGCATCGAGCAATCGGAAGGAGGTGGCCTCGTCCGCGGTCCAGCCGAACACGTTGCCGCCAAGCACCAGCGGGGCGATCTCGAGTCCGGAGGGGGTCAGTCTTCTTCTCTGCATCATTTGACTCTCGTTGAAAGCGATGCCCGGATTCTATCATGAGAGGTCGCCGCCGGTAGCCGCCGACTGGCGCGGTTCCGTGAGGGATTTGACAATCGTCTGTGTGCATTATAACATTAATGCACTAATACACGTTGATCGCGCATGTTCGTCTTGAATCCACACTCGGGAATTCCTCTGTACCGGCAACTCCGGGAGCAGATCCGGCGTCTGATCGCCGGCGGGCAGTTGCGACCGGGGATGAGCCTGCCCTCCATCCGGGACCTCGCGCTGCGCCATGCGATCAATCCCATGACCGTATCCAAGGTCTACAACCAACTGGAGGCTGAAGGTCTGCTGGAGCGCAACCGGGGCAGGCCCATGACGGTCGCCGCGCAACCGAAGCTCAAGGCCCCGCGGTCCGATCGGCTGCATCAGATCGAGGGCCACATCGCGCAACTGATCCTGGCGGCGCGCCAACTGGAACTGGACCCGGACGATATCGTCAATGCCGTCCGCAAAAAATGGGAGACCCATGATGAGTGAGCCCTGCATCCGCACCCGCAATCTCGGCAAGTCCTTCGGCGGCAAGGCAGTCCTGGAGGGACTCAATCTGGAGGTTTACCCCGGCGATGTGGTGGGTTTGATCGGGTTGAACGGCGCCGGGAAGACGACCCTGCTCGAGGCGCTGTCGGGTTTCAGTCCGGCGACGCAGGGGGAGGTTACGGTCTTCGGGCATCCGGTCCTTTCCCCGCCGGAGGCGGTGAAGCGACGCATCGGTTATGTGCCGCAGACCGACGAGCTGATTCCATCGCTCAAGGCGATCGATTATCTGGAGGTGATCGCCTCCTTCTATCCAAAATGGGACCGGGAGAAGATTGACGCCCTGGCCAGGTCCTGGCAAATCGATTTGTCGGCCCGCATCCGAAGTATGTCGGTCGGCCAACGGCAGAAGGTGTCGTTGCTCGGCGCCCTCGGCCACCAACCGGATCTCCTGCTGCTCGATGAACCGGTCGCGAGCCTGGACCCACTGGCGCGCCGCCAGTTCCTGCAGGAACTCGTGGACGTTACGGCGTCCGGGGAGCGGGCGGTGATCCTCTCCTCGCACATTGTTTCCGACATCGAGCGCCTCGCCAACCGGATCTGGGTCTTGAAGGATCGCCGCCTTTACTGGTCCGGGGAATGCGACAGCCTCAAGGACTCCGTCGTGCGCATCCACTATCGCAGCCGCGAACGCTTGACGACCCTGATGGATCTGCCGAATGTCCTCCACCGGCATGAGGAAGACGGTTATACGGCGCTGGTCGTGCAGGACTGGTCGGAAAGCCTTCACCGGCAGTTCCGCGGCATTGCCGGCGTGGCCTTGGAGATCGAGACTCTGAGCCTCGAGGAGATCTTCCTGGAGCTGCATCGATGAAAGCGGTGCTGCGGCTCGCAGTCGTCTGTATGTCCGCGACGCCGCTTGCTCACGGACTCGCCATTGCCGGTCTGATACTCGTGCTCCTGACCCTGATCACCCAGCGCATCTTCCCCTGGTGGACCCTCGGTGTCGCCGCTCAACCCCGGCTGGCATTGGGATTTCAGCTCGTGCTCGCCCTGCTGTCATCGATCGCCTCCCTCCTGCTCTTTTGCAGCGCGACGGGTATGCCCGCCTTGATTCACCGCTTGGCCATGGGTCACCAGGTGGGAGTAATGCCTCACGGCCGGTTGAAACTTCTCACGAGCGCCGGACTCGTAGTCGGCGGCTTGTCCCTGTTGTCCGCCACGCTCGCTTACCTGAGTTTCGTGGATTTCCCGCTGGAACTGCCGCCGATCTTCTGGAGCAGTCTCTATCTGTCGCTCTTTGCCTTCACGCTGAGTTACATGGTGATCTGGCTCATGGGTCTCTATCGCACGACCATGACCACCTTCGTCGGCGTGTTGCTGGTCATTCTCTGTCTGCTGGTCCCCATGCGGTTGAGTCTGCGCGGCGCAATGGAGACGCAGATATTGCTCATCCCGACCCTGTTAATGTGGGGCATGATTGGCGGACTGATCTTCGCGGCCCCTCGGTTTGCCACGATCGCCAAAAGACCCGCCTTCATCGCGGATGGCGCGGGATCTCCCGGCGCCGGCAGCAAACCCATCGATCTCCTGCTGGGTACGGCGAACCCATGGCGATATGCGCTCGCCCAGATCCCGCCGCTCTTCCTCGCCGGTATGCTCGTCGTCGATACTCCGGGGATGCTCGTGCTGTTCGTGTTGCTTGCAACGCTCACCGGCGCCGCGGCCTCTCTCGCCGCGGGCCGTAGCCGCCGGCTCTGGTTGCGCTCTGGCGCGTCGCGCGCGGAACTCTATCGCATGGTGGAGTCCGCGCATGTTCGGCAAGGCGTCTGGTCGTTGCTCGTCTTGATCCTGATGTTCGCGCTGGTTGGCGGTCTTGCGAAATTTTCGCCAGCCAAGTTCGGGACCGGCATCGTGTTGCTGGTGGTGGCGATGGCGACAGGGAATTGGCTCGGACTTTTCTGTACCCAGGGATTGGGCTGGCGGGAAGGCGGTTGCGCCATCATCGCCATGGGGCTGTTGATGTTAGGCGCTTATCTCTGCGTCGCCGCGCCGCCGCATTATCTCGCTGCCTTCAGCCTCGACCTGGCATTCCTGGGACTCATTGCCGGTTTCCGTTATCTGGCGATGAAGCGGTGGAGAGAGATCGACTGGATGCGATGCTGATGATATGTCCGTCATCGAAACCTCCAATCTGACCAAACGCTTCGGGAAGACCCTGGCGGTCGATGATGTCTCCCTCAAGGTTGAGCGAGGACACGTGTACGGGATTCTGGGGCCGAACGGCAGCGGCAAGACCACCACCATCGGGATGATCGTAGGCATCATCAGGCCGACATCAGGGACATTCCGCCTGTTTGACGGGGACACTCCACAAGATTTGCATGAGGCGCGCAGACGTATCGGCGGCACGCTGGAACAACCCAATTTTTATCCTTTTCTGACCGGGCGGGAAAACCTGAAGATTGTCGCGGGGATAAAAGGGCTGGGCAAGAGGGAGATTGAAACGGCATTGGCGGTTGTCAACATGTCCGACCGGGCGCACAAGGAATTCAAGACCTTTTCCCTGGGCATGAAACAGCGCCTGGCCCTGGCCGCGGCAATGCTCGGCGACCCGGAACTCCTGATCCTGGATGAACCCACCAACAGTCTGGACCCCGAGGGGATGGTTGAGATCCGCGAATTAATCCTGAAACTCGCGGGACTGGGCAAGACCATAGTTCTCGCCAGTCACCTGCTGGTCGAGGTGGAACGCATCTGTTCGCATGTGGCGATCATCAAAAACGGTCGCTTGCTCAAACATGGAACCGTCGCGGAAATCACCCGTGGAGATTCATCCTATAGCGTCCACGCCGGGGATCTGAACAGTCTGCAAACCGCCATCGAGAATTATCCAGGGACGCAACATACGCACCGGCATACCGATCGGATTATCGTGGAACTGAAAGACAACGATCCGGCCGCCTTGAACAGATACCTGGCGCAGCGAGGGATATATCTCTCGGAATTGAGCGAACAGGAGCGTTCGCTGGAAGATGCCTTCATGGAGGTTGCCTTTACCGGCGAATCGAACTCAAGGCAAGGATCATGATCTGGACGCTTTACAGGATGGAGCTTTTCAAGCTGGTCAAACGCCTGGCAAGCTGGGTCACCTATCTTTCGTATGGTGTGTTGATCGTCATGTTATATGGCTCCTTTTATTACAACGCGCTGAAAAGTAAATTTGCCTACTTCGGTTTTCCGAATGCCTGGCAGGCGATCCTTGAACTCAGCGCACCGGTGGTTAGCACCTTTTCCGCCGTGCTAATCGTCCAGGCTGTCGCCAGTGAATTCGACTGGCGCACGAGCCGCCAGAACATCATCGATGGCATGTCCAAGCGGCAATGGTTCACGGCGAAACTGCTGCTCCTGCCGACAGTGGCCGTGTTCTTCTTCGGGTCGGAGTTGATTTATTCAGGTACGCTGGCCTGGCTGGGAACGGATCCGGAGATTGAGAATGCCTTCGCGATTACCAGCACGCAATTACACGCCATCATTGGCGTGTTCATTGGAGTGCTCTGTTATTCAAGCATCGCCCTGCTGGTCTCACTGTCGGTGCGCAGCACCGGCCCGGCCCTGGGGATTACCCTTATTTATCAGGTATTCGAAAATATCACGACCCGCACCTTGCGCGGATTTGACCTGGACCGGTTGGCCGACTGGTTCCCCTTTCAGGTGCACCTTGCCCTATTGAAGTACAACCAATACCTGACTGCAGGCGCGGAAGCGAAACGCGGGCTGGAGCATGTCTGGGATACCAACCTGTTGTTCGTCGCCGGCTTCGGGTGGATCGCGGTATTCCTTACCGCCTCATGGCTGGTTTATCGCAATCGGGATCTGTAATCAGGATAGAGCGAGGGGAGGTTACTCACCTAAGGAAACTCTGAATAAGTTCTCACCGTTCGGGCTGAGCTTGTCGAAGCCCTTGATTTTACAAGTACGCATTTCGACTGGCTCAATGCGAACGGACTTAATCAGAGTTTCCCTAACATAAAAATCCCCCATCTACCGGGATGGCCGTGCCGGTCATGAAGGAGGCCTCGTCGGAGCAGAGGAACAGGACCAGCGCCGTGACCTCCGCGGGCGTGCCGATGCGCCCGATCGGATGCATGGAGAGGGCGCGTTGCAGCAGGGCCTCGTTCTTCAGCAGACTCCGATCGGACATGGGGGTGCGGATCATGGCCGGACAGACCGCGTTGATGCGGATCCCCTTGTCGGCGTACTCCAGCGCGGCGGTGCGGGTCAGGCCGTTGACCCCGTGCTTGCTCGCGATATAGGCCGAGCCCACGACCTTGCTGGCCTTGAAGGCCGCCACGGCGGAGTTATTGACGATCGCGCCGCGGCCCTGCTTCACCATGGCCTGCAATTCGTATTTCATGCTGAGGAAGACGCCGGTGAGGTTGGTGCCGATCACCCGGTTCCAGACCTCGACATCGTATTCCCCCGTGGGGACATTCGGCACGCCATCGATGCCGGCGTTGTTGTAGGCGTAATCCAGTCGGCCGTAAGCATCGAGACAGGCCCGGACCATGGCCTCGGCGGATTCGGGCTGAGAGACATCCGCTTGTACGAAATGCGCCTCGCCGCCCTGGTCCCGGATCAGCGCAACGGTCTCGGCGCCGGGTTCGGGCCTCCGTCCGCTGACCACCACCTTGGCGCCCTCGCGGGCGAAGGCGAGCGCCGCGTCCTGCCCGAGTCCGGAGGTGCCGCCGGTGACGAGCGCCACCTTGCCCTCGAAACGTTTCGTCATCGGCATCATCCCTTGATCCCGAGCGCTGCTATCTCTTCGGGCTTGAGGCTCGCCTTGAAAGCGGCGAAGCGGGCCAGGCCCTTGTCCGTCACCGTTGCCTTGCCGTCCTTCACACTGAGGAATTCCATCAACTCCAGTTCCTCGCACAGCGCCGTCATCATGACCGGGGAGAGCGCCGGGTAGATCTCCTCGCTTTCCTTTTTGGTGAACTCGTTGATGATGGCGTCCACCGCAATGCCGGGTTTTTGCATGACCTTGTACAGGATCATCATCTGGCGGCGGAAATAGGGTGGGTCATAACCGTTCTCGCTGAGGTCGAAGGCCTCGATGCGCATCACCACGGCGGTGCGGATATCGGGGCAGACCACGCTCGGGGCCTTGGAGACGTCGCGGGTCTCGCGCGGCGGCCAGGCGAAGGCGCCGGGCGGGACAAGTTTCGGGATGGGGTCGTCCGGGTCCGTCGGCCGGTCAAGGTCATTCCGGAAACCCAGGCCATCGTATTTCTTCAACTCCGGGGCATCGACGCTGAGTGGCGCGTACCAGAAGGGATAATAATACGCGGGCCGCGCGATATGCCGGGGGCCGGCGGCATGCACGGCCATCATCTGCGGGATCACATACGAGGTGATGCTGGGGCACAACCGGCCGATGAATTTTTCCCCGTCGTAAATGAATTTCTCGCCGATTTGATGCTGAAAATGACAGGGGTATTTCTTGGAATCGCCAAGAAACGCAACCACTGTCGCCTTGACCTTGAATGACATGGCGGCCTCCTCGAATAATTGTTTTTTTGGGCGGGTGGACGAGCCATTCTGGCACTTCTGCGGAAGGCGGGCAATGCCGCGCGGAACCTGGACGCTATGGATGGCGCGGGCCTATACTGAGTTCGGCCAATTGCCAAAATAGTTACATGGAGGTGTCCAGTATGTCTGCGCATGTCCCGATTAACTTTCATCAATGCAGGTTCCGTCGCGCATTGCCCATGCTGCTCCTGGCAGTCGCCTCCTCACTTGCGGGCTGCCTGTTCGAGGCGCCGGTTGACCCCACGCAAGAGGCACTGGATGACAACCTCATAGGCGCCTGGCGCTGCTTGCCTTCCAACCCGGAACTTGATGACGAGACGGCCACGTTCATCGTGGCCGAGGCCAGGGACCGGGTCTACTCGGTGTCGATTGAGGTCGAGGGTGAAGCGCCGGATCGTTACGAGGCCCACCGTTCGCGGATCGGGGATGCGTCATATCTCAACGTGCGAGACCTCGCGACGAACGCACCAGATAAGCCATGGACCCTGGCGAGATACAGTTATCTCCTGCCGGATGTCCTTCAGGTTCAGCTCGTGGAGGATGACAGACTCAAGCCCGCCGACCTATCGCCCGCGGCTCTGCGACAAGCGATTGAGGATGGACGGGCGGATGAGTTTTTTGGTGACTACTGCGTGTGTGTACGCGCGCAAGGCGTGCCGTAACGGAAAGGTGACTGACAGCGGCCCGTGTCCTCCACGCGCATGTAGATGAACCGGTCAAGTCCGGGCCACAGGCGCAAGTTGCAGGCAGCTAGCTGTCATCGCGATGGCTCGAGCGGTTTGTTAGGCAGACGTAGAACTCTCGCTAAGGCAATAACTGCAAGTGACGCATTAGCTAGGATAAATAGAGGCACGACAATCAAGAGGCCGAATAGGATCCCGCTTCCCGATTGTTGAGACTCCCATATGGAGCCGGGTACGAAGTTCCCAGAAATGCCGGCAAAAACGAAAGGAAACGCGGCCGCCAAGATTGACTTAAGACACTGGCGAAACCATGTGCTCAATACGTCACCTACCTTCTCCGCGTTGGATCTGGCGAGAGAGAAGTTGACGGATACAAATACCCCAACGCACAACGCCAATACGACCAGATAAAGGCCAAACTCCAGCAGGAATCTGGTTTCTGTCATGACGTCTGCCTAACTAATAGTTGTCGACCTAAAAGCTGTTTTTATTTACGGATTTTGGGCGTCGATAAAAATGGCAGTCTTTTGCAAACCATAGAGTTGGCCTGAAATAACTCTGCACTTCGTAATAAAAGGTGCTGCAAGTACGCAGTCATGGCGAGATCCCCCAAATTAGAACAAGCACGTTCCATCCTTATGTTACTTCCATTATAGCCAGCGAACAGAATAAACGCATACGGCGGCGTTGGAGGACGAAGGGAGCTTATTCAGTCGGTTTGCAACAGACATAAAAAAACCCTCGGTATATTACCGAGGGTTAATTAGTTGAGGACCAGTATTACTTTGAATTGGATTATTCAGGCTTTTTCTGCGGCGCCTGAATCAACTCGAATCGATTCCCGGCCGGATCGCTTCCGAAACCGATCATCATACCGGTGTTGCCGAAGGCCCGCGGTTCGCCGTCCATCTTGCCGCCGGCCGCCGCGATCGCCGCGGCGGTCGCCGCGATGTCTGTAACATTGAAGATGAGGTGCGGGACCGGGTCTTCGATCGCGTTGGTGACGCGGTGCATGATGACGACTTGGGCATTGCCGTTGGACTTCGCAGCCTCTGCCGTGTCGCCGAAATTCAGCATGATCTCCAGCATGCCGGGAAATTCGAGCCGGTTGACCTCCTGCAGGCCGAAGGCGTCCTGATAGAACTTGGCGAGCGCCGCGACATCCTCAGCCCCAACGCGCGCCGCGTTCAGCGTGACGCCCGCATGCGTGGAGAGCGCCATCAGGCCGGCGAATACCGCAGTCATTATTTTTGTTGTCAGGTTCATGGTCGTCTCCCCTTATGAATTGTTGGTGTTCGCGATGTTATCATGCCGAATAATGTAGGGGCGAATACAAGATTCGCCCTAGGATAAAGCCCCTACTTCTTTCCGTTCTTCAGCGCAGCCTGCGCCGCCGCAAGCCGAGCGACAGGCACGCGGAAGGGCGAGCAGGAGACGTAATCGAGACCGGCGGCGCAGAAGAACACAATGGATTCCGGGTCGCCGCCATGTTCGCCGCAGATCCCGCACTTCAATTTCGGCTTGCGACTCTTGCCCTTGCGGACCGCCATTTCCACCAACTGGCCGACGCCGGTCTGATCGAGCGTGGTGAAGGGATTCTTTTCGATGATCCCCTTTGTCATGTATTCGGGCAGGAAGGTGCCGATGTCGTCGCGGCTGTAACCGAAGGTCATCTGGGTGAGGTCGTTGGTGCCGAAGCTGAAGAAATCGGCGTATTCGGCGATCTTGTCCGCGGTCAACGCGGCGCGCGGCACTTCGATCATGGTGCCGATCGGGATGTCGAGCTTGCCCCGGACATGCTTCTTCTGGCGGACTTGCGCGATGGTGGCGCGGACCTGATCGCGCAGCATCGCGAGCTCGATGTCGACGCCCACCAGCGGGATCATGATCTCCGGCAGGGCGCGGATGTTCTTGTTCCGGCAGTTGATGGCGGCCTCGACGATGGCGGTGACCTGCATCTCGAGGATCTCGGGATAGGTGACGGTGAGCCGGCAGCCGCGGTGCCCAAGCATCGGGTTGACCTCGTGCAATTGATCCACCCGGCGCTGCACCTGCGAGAGCGTGAGCTTCATCTCCCGCGCGACCTCCTGCTGGGCATGAAGATCCTGGGGCAGAAATTCATGCAACGGCGGGTCGATCAGGCGGATGGTCACCGGCAGACCCTGCATGGCCGTGAAGATGCCTTCGAAGTCCCGGCGCTGATAGGGCAGGAGTTTCTTCAGGGCGCGGCGGCGCGTCTTTTCGTCATTGGCGAGGATCATCTGCCGCATGGCGAGGATCCGGTCATCGCCGAAGAACATGTGCTCGGTCCGGCATAACCCAATACCGGTGGCGCCGAAATTCCGCGCCACCTTTGCATCGGCGGGCGTGTCGGCGTTGGTGCGGATGGTCAGTTTGCGGGTCTGGTCGGCCCACTCCATCAGGGTGAGGAACTCCTTCGAGAAGGACGGTGGTCGCTTGGGGATATCTCCCATCATGACCTCCCCGGTGGTGCCGTCGATACTGATCATGTCCTCGCCGCCGATCTTGCGGCCGTCGATGATCATCAGCTTCCGGCGTTCGTCGATGTGAATCTTGCCGGCCCCGGTGATGCAGCATTTGCCCCAGCCGCGCGCCACGACGGCCGCGTGGCTGGTGGTGCCGCCGGTCGAGGTCAGGATCCCCTGGGCGACGTTCATGCCATGGATGTCCTCGGGGCTCGTTTCCTTGCGCACCAGGATCACCTTCACGCCGCCGTCCGCGCGCTCCACCGCCTCGTCCGCGGTAAAGACCGGGTAGCCCGACGCGGCGCCGGGCGAGGCCGGCAGGCCCGTGGCCAGCACCTCGCGCTTGATGCGGTGATCGAACGACGGCAGCAGCAACTGATTGAGGTCATTCGGCGGGACGCGCAACAACGCCATCTTCCGGTTGATGAGCCCTTCTTTCACCATATCCACCACGATCTTGACCGCGGCGGTTCCGGTCCGTTTGCCGGTGCGCGTCTGGAGTATGAACAACTTGTCCCGCTCGATGGTGAACTCGATGTCCTCCATCTCCTTGTAGTGGCGCTCGAGGGTCTGCTTCGCCTTGAGCAACTGGGCGTAGATCCTTGGCTTCCATTTTTTCATCTCGACGACCGGTTGCGGGGTGCGGATCCCGGCCACGACATCCTCGCCCTGGGCATTGATCAGGAATTCGCCATAGAACTCGTTGACCCCGGTTGTCGGGTCGCGGGTGAAGGCGACCCCGGTTCCGGAATCCTCGCCCATGTTGCCGAAGACCATGGTCTGTACGTTCACGGCGGTGCCGTGCAGTCCGGTAATCTCATGGATCTTCCGGTAGGTAACCGCGCGGGGGATGTTCCAGCTCCTGAAGACGGCGACGATGGCCTTCTCCAGTTGTTCGTAGGGGTCTTGCGGAAAGTCCTCGCGGGTATGTTTTTGATAGACCCGCAGATAGGCCTGGCAGAGTTCTTCCAGACCGGCCTCGGCGAGATCCGCGTCCAGCTTGGCCCGGAAACGGCGTTTGACGCGGTTGAATTCCCGCTCGAAGTGTTCGTGTTTCACGCCCATGACCACATTGCCGAACATGTTGATGAGCCGGCGATAGGCGTCCAGGGCGAAGCGCCGGTTGCCGGAAACGGCGGACAGTCCCACCATCGCCTTGTCAGACAGGCCGAGATTCAGGATCGTATCCATCATGCCGGGCATGCTGACCGCGGCCCCGCTGCGCACCGAGAGCAGCAGCGGGTCTTGCTCGGATCCGAAACGCTTGCCGGTTTCGCGCTCCAGCCGGCGGATATGCTTCAGGATCTCGTCATGCAGGCCGGCGGGGAGTTGTTCGTTATTGGCGTAGAATTCGGCGCAGGTCGCGGTCGTGATGGTGAAGCCCGGCGGCACCGGCAAGCCAATGCTCGCCATCTCGGCGAGATTGGCGCCCTTGCCCCCCAGCAACTCGCGCATGCCGCGATTGCCTTCGCTGTGGGTGTTGCTGAAGAAGTACACCCGTTTGTTCTTGTTCGCCCGCTTTGTAGATACGCTCATCGTTGGTACGTTCCTGTTGCCTTGAAGGTTTGTAAGTCCCCGGTCTTCGCCAGGGGCGGCGCATTTTGCCGATTTCCGCTGCGCTGTCCGAATCGGCAATCCAAATCGTGTGATGGATTACGCAAAATCGGAGACATTATTACTGGATAACGGCCTGTTTCCGCAAGCGTTCGATCTCGGCCGCCGTATATCCGAGCCGGTCCGCGAGGATGCGATCCGTATCCTCGCCGAGCAGTGGCGGGGCCTTATGGTACTCGATCCCGGTCTCCGAAAACCGCATTGGATTGGCGAGTATCGCCAGGGTCCCCAACAACGGGTGCTCGAGTTCCTGCCGCATGCCCCGATGGCGGACCTGCGGGTCCACGAAGACATCGCGGAGATCATTGATCGGTCCGCAGGGTACGTTTACCGATTTCAGGCGCGCTATCCACTCGCCGCGTGTGTGTAATGGGGTTATGGCTGCAATGGCATCCGCGAGCGCCGCACGGTTCTTCACCCGATCCGGGTTGGCGGCGAAGCGCGGATCGCTCGCGAGGCCGGGCGCTTCCAGTGCCGCGCAGAGCCGCTGGAATTGTCGGTCGTTGCCCACGGCAATGACGATCTCGCCGTCGCTTGCCGGGAAGGGCTGATACGGGGCGAGATTGGGATGAATGCGTCCGGTCCGCGTGGGACAGTTCCCGCTCACGAAGTAATTCTGGGCCTGATTGCCGAGGATCCCGATCTGGGCGTCGAGTAGGGCCATGTCGATATGTTGCCCGGCGCCGCTGATGTCGCGGTGACGCAGGGCGGCAAGGATGGCGATCGTGGCGTAGAGCCCGGTCGCGAGATCGGCGATGGGCAGGCCGCTGCGTATTGGCCCCGCCCCTGACTGGCCGTCCTCGATCCCGGTGAGGCTCATGAGCCCGCCCAGGCCCTGGATGAGATAATCGTAACCTGCCTCGCCCGCGCGCGGGCCGTCCTGACCGAAACCGGTGATGGAGCAGTAGACGATTCCAGGATTGATCCGTTTGAGATCGTCGTAGCCAAGACCGTACCGCGCAAGCGTTCCCGCCATGAAGTTTTCCACGAGGATATCGCTATCCGCCGCGAGCCTGCGGACGATCTCCTGTCCCTCGGTCTGTTTTATATCAATCGCGAGTGAATGCTTACCGCGATTCGCCGCGATGTAGTAAGCGGACAAGTCATTCGAGTGATCCTCACGGCTGGCGAGCCAGGGCGGTCCCCACTCGCGGGTCTCGTCGCCGGTCTCCGGGCGCTCGACCTTGATTATCTCGGCCCCGAGGTCAGCGAGGATCTGCGTACACCACGGCCCGGCCATCACCCGGCTGAGGTCGAGAACCCGGATCCCGGTGAGCGGACCGGCCATGCCTTTCAGCCGCCGAGATGCACCGAATCGGCCGCGCAGATATGCGCGAGACGCGGCCCGTGTTCCTTCTCCAGCGCCTCCAGGGAGATGGAGAAGACGGGTCCCCCGCAACTCATGGCCATGACGGTATCCCCGTCCGGCGAGACGAGCGGCGCGGCCACGGTGCGCGTGTTCCTGCGCCACTCGCCATCCACGAGGCAGAACCCCCGTTCGTCGACCTGCGCGATGGCGCTCTGGATGCGTTCGTTGAGTTCCGGCCAGCGGTCGCCGTGAATCCCGGCGAGTTCGGCCAGGATCGGCTCGCGCCGTTCCGGTTTAAGCCCGGCGAGATAGGCCCTGCCGATGGCGGAGTTGGCGAGTTCGATCCGGGCGCCCACATCGATGCGGAGCGTGGTCGCGGGATTGCCGCAACACTCATCCACGAACACCATGTTGAGTCGATCACAGGTAGCGAGCGCGACCGTGCAGCCGCTGAGGCGCGCCAGCTCCGCCATATGATCATGGGCGATGTGCCGGACCCGCAGATTGCACAACAACGGATATCCCAGGGACAGCACGCCCGCCCCGAGTGCATATTTGCCGTTGCGGGAAGCCTGGGTGAGAAAACCCAGTTCCTTGAGCGTGAAGGTGAGGCGGCTGATCGTGGGTTTCGGGATACCGGTCACTTCGGCGAGCTGTTTGTTGCTCATGGGACCGATCCGGGTCTGAAAGGCCCGCAATACATCGAGTCCGCGGGCGAGCGCGGTCACGAATTTCCGGTCTTCCGACAGTTCCGAGGGGCGTTCCTGATATTCCAGGACAAGGGGTTTGAGAGGTGTGTACGACATAATTAATCCGATGAATAGATTCTATAAATTGGATATAGTATATTCGGAAAACGAAATAATATATAGATAATATTTTACTGTTTGAAATTATTTGGCATTTTAGAGTCCATATGGGGGCGCCATGACGTTGAAAAATTTTGCTGAAGAAAAGCTCACGATCGGCATCATCGGGGCCGGGATCATGGGCAGGGGCATCGCCCAACTGGCGGCCATGGCCGGGATCGAAGCGATCATCCATGACATCGATCCAAAAATTGTTGCGGACGCCGCCGCCTTCATCAGGCAGATGATCGACAAGGCGAAGGAAAAGGGACGCCTCTCCGATGCGGATGCGGTCCGGTGCAAGTCCTGTATTCGCACGACCTCAACACTCTCCGATCTCTCGGGGGCGGATATGGTCATCGAGGCGATCGTCGAGAAACTCGAGGTGAAGCAGGCGGTATTCAAGGAGGTGGAGTCGCTGGTTTCGCCCGATTGCATCCTGGCGACCAATACCTCATCGCTCTCCGTGACCGCCATCGCCGCCGCCTGCGCGAGACCGGGACGCATGATTGGTTGCCATTTCTTCAATCCCGTGCCGCTCATGAAGCTGGTCGAGATCATCGGCGGGATGCAGACCGATCCCGCAGTCATCGAGAGTGTTCAGGCGCTGGTTACGCGGCTGGGGCACACGCCGGTGCGGGTCAAGGACGCGCCGGGCTTTCTCGTGAATCATCTTGGCCGGGGCATGAATACCGAGGGCTTGCGGGTGCTCGCCGAGGGCGTGGCCGCGCCGCACCAAGTGGATGAGATCATGCGGGAATGCGCCGGCTTTCGCATGGGCCCGTTCGAGTTGATGGATCTCACCGCGCTGGATGTGACCTGCCCGGTGAGCGAACAGGTTTACGCGCAGTATTATCAGGAACCGCGTCTCCGGCCGACGCCGGAACTGCGCCTGCGTCTCTCGGCGGGTATCCTGGGCCGCAAGACGGGCGCGGGTTTTTATCCTTATGTCAAAGGCGAAAAAATACTTCCCGAAGAACCTGGCGTTCCGCCACTGCCAGCGGATGCGCGTTTCTGGATTAGCCCCACAGTGGCGGGGCTCGCGGAACAGATCAGGGGTCTGTTGCAAGCGGCTAACATCGGCATCGACGAAGGCGAAACCCCCGGAGTGGATTCCATCGCGATAGTCACGCCACTCGGGCAGGATGCCACCACGGCCATTCTGGAGGAACATATCGATCCGGAACGGACTGTCGCGGTGGATGCCTTGTTCGGTGGCAAAGGGCGAATCACCCTGATGGGCAGTCCGGCGACGCGCCGGGATGTCATCGACGCGGCGTGGGCGGCCTTCGCCGCCGCCGGCCGGAAGGTTACTGTGATCCGCGACAGCGCCGGTCTCGTGGCGCAGCGCATGGTGGCGAATATTGTCAACACGGCCTGCGATATCGCGCAGGAGGGCGTGGCGGGCCCCGCCGAGATCGATACGGCCGCGCGCCTCGGGCTCGGTTACCCGGAAGGGCCGCTCGCCATGGGCGATCGGATCGGGGCCGGCGTGATCCTCGAGATCCTGGAGAATATGCAGATGGTGTACGGCGATCCCCGCTATCGGCCGTGTCCGTGGCTGCGGCGACGGGCGATGCTGGGTCTTTCGTTGTTGCATGAAGAGCAGGTTTGATAATTACTGGAGATATTCCGATGACTGATGCAATTATCTTTGACGGCATACGCACCGCCTTCGGCCGGCATGCGGGGGCGCTGGCCCCGGTGCGGCCCGACGAACTGCTCGCCGCGGCGATCCGCGCCATGGTGGAGCGTAACAGCTTCGATGGCAGTCTGGTGGAAGATGTCATTGCCGGCGACACCAATCAGGCGGGCGAGGACGCGCGCAACGTCGCGCGCACCGCGGCCCTGCTGGCCGGCCTGCCGTCCACGGTCGCGGGCGCCACCGTCAACCGTCTCTGCGGGAGCGGCATGGCCGCGGCGCTCGATGTGGCGCGGGCCGTGCAATGCGGACAGGGGCAACTCTTCATCGCTGGCGGCGTCGAGA
Organism: Gammaproteobacteria bacterium; assembly: GCA_004297165.1. Lineage (GTDB taxonomy): Bacteria > Pseudomonadota > Gammaproteobacteria > Eutrophobiales > Eutrophobiaceae > 2-02-FULL-56-15. The sequence goes on along the minus strand of SCUJ01000006.1, from coordinate 1,718,926 downwards.
GCATGAGCCGTTCACCCTGGGTGCTGGCGAAGGCGGAATCCGCCTACTCGCGCGCGCAGCCCATGTTCGATTCGACCATCGGCTGGCGTTTTCCCAACCCGCGTTTCCTGAAAAAGTTCGGCGACGATTCCATGTCCGACACAGCGGATAACGTGGCCCTGGAGCATGGCATCAGCCGCGCGGACAGCGATGCCTATGCCTATGCCTCGCAGCAGCGCTATGCGAAGGCGCGGGCCGGGGGTTTCTTTCAGGATGAGATCCTGCCCGTAGAGGTTCCCGCGGCGCGGCGCAAGGACCCGCCCATCGTTGTGCGGGAGGATGAACATCCCCGTCCCGAGACCACACTGGAACAACTCGCGAAACTCTCGCCTCTCAAGGAAGGCGGCGTGGTCACCGCGGGCAATGCCTCGGGGATCAACGACGGGGCCGGCGCCCTGTTGATCGGCAGCCGCGAGCTGGGCGGCAAACTGGGTCTCAAGGCCCGCGCCCGGATCCTCTCCGGGGCCGTCGCAGGCGTGGCGCCGCGCATCATGGGACTCGGTCCGGTCTCGGCCTCGCAGAAGGTCCTGCAACGCGCCGGGTTGTCACTCAAGGACATGGATGTCATCGAGATCAACGAGGCCTTTGCCTCCCAGGTACTCGGCTGCCTCAAGCTGCTCAATCTCGCCTATGACGATCCGAGGGTGAATCCCAACGGCGGCGCGATCGCCATCGGGCATCCGCTCGGGGCCTCCGGGATCCGGGTGATACTCACCGCGTTGCGCCAACTGGAACGGATCGGCGGGCGCTATGCCCTGGTCTCGCTGTGCATCGGCATCGGCCAGGGGATTGCCGTGATAATCGAAAGAGAGCGGGATTAGGGAACGTAATCAGTTTTATCGTTAATCCGGCCTGTCAACCACTCCGGTCATCGCTCGTTATTGTGCCTGTGGTGTGAAAATTCCCGCGCGATTGAAAATCGCGACTGCGCGTCAACCGGATCCGGATTCGGGCGTTGGATCACCCAGACGACTAACCCAAACCGGAGTGAACTGATTATGAAAGCAACACTGAGAAATTCCATTCGCGTTTTACCCCTGATCCTGGGCATTGGTTTCGCCTCCCCCCTGGCGGCCCAGGATCAGGCCAAGGAAGGGGCGGCGCCGGATCGCGAGGCGCGCCAGCAACGCTTCCTGGATCGCCAGGATGACCTCGCCGCGCAGATCGAGATGCGGCGCGAGGAACGCGAGAAATATCTGGCCGAACATCCCGAGGTCGCCAAACGCCTGGAGGAGATCAAGACTGAGCGGGAGGCGCAGCGCGAGGAACTGAAGGCGCTGCGCGAGCAGTATCTCGCGGATAATCCCGAGATCAAGGAGCAGATCGAGAAACGCAAGGCCGAACGCGAGGCCCGCATGGCGGAGCGCAAGGCAGAACGGGATGCCTTCCTGGCGAACAATCCGGAGATCGCCGCCCGGATCGAAGAGCGACGCGCCGAACGGGAACAATTCCTGTCCGAGCATCCGGATCTCGCCGATCGCCTGCAGCAGCGGCGCCAGGGCCGTCCAGGCCGTGGTCCCGGCCGTCCGGGGCGCTAGAGCGTAAGGATCAGGCCATGCCGGGGCGGGATGGCGGATCGCCCGCCCTGGCATGACCGGCTCATCCCGACAGGCTATGATATGAATTCATCGGGCAGGCAAACTGCAATGAGGGGTGTAAGCTGGAACACGGCAAAGCGCTGGATGAATTTCTGGCCGGCATCGAGCAGCGTGCCTTTCGACTCGCGCGGCTGGCCACGGGCAGCCGGGACGACGCACTGGATATCGTCCAGGATGCCATGTTCAAACTGGTCGAGAAATATGCCGATCGCCCTGCCGCGGAATGGGGGGCATTGTTCAGGGCCATACTCCAGAGCCGGATCAACGACTGGCATCGGCGCCAGCGGATCCGCAATCGCTTTCTGGTCTGGTTCGGTCGCGACCGGGAAGCCGATGAATCCGAGCCTGCGGCGGCGGTACCGGAATTCCCCGATGGAGAATCCGCGCGGCCTGATGCGCAGTTGCAGTCGGATCGGCGGATCGCCAGACTGGAAGAGGCGCTGGCGCAATTATCCCTGCGGCAGCGGCAGGTTTTTCTGCTCAGATGCTGGGAGGGACTCGATGTCCGGGACACCGCCCGGGCCATGTCCTGTTCGGAGGGCAGCGTGAAGACCCATTACTCCCGCGCGGTGCATCAGTTGCGGGAATGGCTGGGAGATCATTGGCAATGACAGACGCGCACGACAACAGCGAACTCCTGGATTCGATCCGGACCGAGCTCGATCGGTCCGTGGCTGAGATCGACACTGAGACCCGGTTCGAACTGCGCCGCATCCGCGCGCGCGCCCTCGCCGAAGGCAGGCGTAAACATACGCCGCGATTCCTGATCCCGGTCGGCTTCGCGGTCACCGCCGGGCTCGTCGCCCTCATTCTAACCTTTCTTCCCGGACAACCGGCGCTGGAGGATAACGCGGTCGAGGATATCGATCTGATCCTTTATTCCCAGGATGAGATGGATCTCTATGAGGACCTGGAATTTTATGAGTGGCTGGAATCGAATGCCTGAACGGTTGCTGCTGATCTTACCGCTGCTGTTCGCCCCGGCGGCGTCAGGACAGGACCAGGCGGAAGAGCCCAGCGTGGAATTCCTCGAATTCCTCGGTGAGTGGCAGACCGGCGAGGGCGAATGGATCGGGCCGGAGGAGATGGAGGCGAGCGAGTACACGAGACTGGACAGATTACGGCAATCGGAGCAGGAAGATGAAGAACGTCCTGATTAATTCGATATTCCTGGCGGTTTTGTTGCTCGCCGCGCCTGATGGCCGCGGCGAGGAGGCCATCGACTGGAATTCCCTGAATGAGGAGACCCGGCAATTACTGCGGGGGATGGAGGCAAACTGGGATGAATTGAGCCCCGAGCGGCAGCAGAACCTGGTGCGCGGGGCCGAAAAGTGGCGATCCCTGGATCGGAGCGAGCGGCGCGCGATGCAGCGGCGGTTTCGCGACTGGTCGCAGCGCAGTCCGGCGGAGCGCCGGCTGCTCCGCCAGCGCTTCGAGCGTTTCCGGGCACTGCCCCCGTCGGATCAACAGCGCCTGCGCGACCGTCGGCGCTGGTTCAACAGTCTTCCGCCGGAGCGGCGGCAGGAACTGCGCGACAACTTCCGTCAACTCACTCCGGATCAGCGCCGTGCGATCCGGCAGGGCTTGGGGCAGAGGCGGGGTAATCCACCGCCTGGGCGATAAATCCTCAGGGCAGGGTGATTTTGGGTTGTTCCGGGTTTCGCCGCCAGTAGATGGCCATGTTGCCCGTCTGTTGCACGGTCTCGGCCGCGAGTCGTTCCGCGACCTGCGCGACGATCTGATCCCTTAACTCTCTGTCCCCCACCCGGATCTTGACCTTCACCAGTTCATGATGCGAGAGCGCCTGCTCGATTTCGGCCAGCACGTTGTCCGTGAGTCCCTGCTGGCCGATCCAGACGACCGGATTGAGTTTGTGGCCGCGGGCGCGGAGGAATTTCTTCTGCGGATTGTTGAGCGTCATGGTCTATAAGTAAAGGGTATCGCGGTTGCTGGCGTAATAATCGAGGCAGTGTCTGACCGCCCGGATGATGCCTCGTGCGGTGATGGTCGCGCCGCTCAGTTGATCGAAATCGCCGCCTTCGGAGCGGACCGACCAGCCCGAGGCCGGCGTATTATTCAGCGATCGCCCGGCAAAATCCAGCAACCAGCCGGATTTTTCCTGGTGGGCCGTGCCGCCGAGGTCCGGCGTCTCGCGGTGATTGCGGATGCGCACGCCGGTTAATCGCCCAGCGGCATCGATGCCGACCATGAGTTCGATCGGACCGCTATAGCCGGCGGCATACACCGGTCCCATCACGAGACCGACCGCCTGTCCCCGCAACCTTCCCCGATAGATAAGGAGATCGTGACCATCGAGTTCGCCAGATCCTCTGACCGCGATTCGATCCGCGAGCAGGTCATTGTCATGCGGGAGCGGCAGGACGGCCTCGATCTCGGCCAGGTTGCGCCGCCGCGCCTGCTCCTCGATGAGCGGGCGGTTGGAATCGTACGCCGTCCGGGCGAACAACAGGCACGCCGTTGCGATACCGATTACGGTCACGGTGGAGGCGAGGTCCGGCAGATCGATCTTCCCGAGTTTCATCGAACCTCGCCAGGAAGACGGGGCAGGGTGAGCCGGGTGAGGAGCGGCGCGGCGGCATTGGCGATCAGGACCGCGAAGGCGATGCCGTCCGGATAGGCCCCGTACCTTCTGATAAGCAGGGCCAACAGACCGATCAGGAAACCGTAGAGCAGACAGCCGTTTTTGGTTTCGGGGCTGGTGACCGGATCGGTCGCGATGAAAAAGGACCCGAGCATGGTCCCTCCGGCAAGGAGATGAAAGCCCGGGGAGGCATGGAGTTCGCTGTCCAGTGTCGCGAGGAAGGCGCTGCTGATGAACATCCCGGCAAGCACAGCCGCCGGGATATGCCAGCGAATGACGCCGCGAAGGATGAGATAGATGCCGCCCGCCGCAAAGGCCAGGTTGATCCACTCAGTAACTCGCCCTGCCAGATGGCCGAAGCCGGGCGCAGTCAGGATCTCGGAGACTATCTGCATGTCTCCCAGGCGGGATTTCATTTCATTGAGGGCGCTCGCGCCGCTGAAGGCATCGATGGCCGATCCCTCCCCGCGCAGGATGATCGAAATATATTCGGCGAGATTGGGGATCTCCGGGCCAGGCCAGCGGTTGGTTTCAGCCGGGTAGCTCAACAGGACGAAGACATAACCCACCATCGCCGGATTGAAGGGGTTGCGCCCGAGGCCACCGTAGAGGTGTTTGCCGCAGACCAGGGCGAAGGCGATCCCGAAGAGCGAGGTCCACCAGGGCGTGAACGGCGAGATGCAAAGCGCGAACAAGAGGCCGGTGACTGCCGCGCTGCCGTCGCCGAGAAACAACCGGACATCCTTTCCCAACAGACGCAGGAGCAGCGCTTCAACCGCGAGGGCATAACTCATGCAGAGCAGGCATTGGAGGACGACTCCCCAACCGAAGCAGAAGAAATAAACAATGACTCCGGGGACGAGCGCCAACGCCACCTCACGCATGATGGCCGGCACATTGGCGCCGGCATGCAGGTAGGGCGGACTGAATGCCGGCGCCTCAGTCATCGCCCGGTTTCTCGTCGGGGTCGTGCTGGTGACGGATCCGTTCGCGCCGGGATCGGGAGCGGCTTATCGCCTCTTTGAGATAGGCGCGTTTGTCATCCTGTGCCGCCTCCGGGGCCGACGGGGATGACCGCGCGTCTTGCCGGTCGCGCTGTTGTTTGGCCAGGAAGCGCTCGCGCAGGTCTTGCGCGGTCTGCAACTGTCGCTCCTTATTGTTGATCTGCGTCTTGGCATAACGGAAATAGCGCACGAGGGGGATGCGGCTGGGGCAGACGTAGGCGCACAGCCCGCATTCGATGCACTCGAAGAGGTGGCGATCGACCGCCTGACCGAAATCGTCCCTGAGCGCCGCGTGATAGAGCCGCTGCGGCATCAGGCCGGCCGGACAGACCTCGCTGCAGCGACCGCATTTGATGCAAGGCAGTTCTGGCGGCAGCGATTCCCGCTGCTGGATGAGGACGCAATTGGTGGTCTTGACGATCGGGATGTAGGGATGATTGACCTGCATCCCCATCATGGGCCCGCCGAGGATAATCCGGCTCTCGCTGAAACTCCTGTGCCCGCATTTTTCCACGCAATCCCGCACCGGCGTCCCCAGCAGGACCTGGAGGTTGCGTGGATTCTCTATCGCACCGGTGATGGTGACATAGCGGGAGATGAGCGGCTCTCCGCGGGTCACCGCGCGATAGACGGCGGCGGCGGTGGCGACATTTTGTATGACGATGCCGATGTCGATGGGCAGACCGCCGACAGGCACGTCGCGGCCGGTGAGCGTGCGTATGAGTTGTTTCTCGCCGCCCGCGGGATAGCGCGTGGGGACCGCGACCAGTTCGATGTCGTCCCCGTCCAGCGCCGTGACGAGGGCCTGCCGCGCCTCGGGCATATCGTCCTCGATGGCGATGACGCACTGTCTGGCCTGGACGGCGTGCGCGATCATGCGCGCGCCGGCGATGATGTAGTCGGCCTTTTCCTGGATCAGGCGGTCGTCGCAGGTGATGTAGGGCTCGCATTCCACCCCATTGATGATGAGAAGCTCCACGGCGTTCTCGAACCCTTCCCCCAGTTTTACATGGGTCGGAAAGCCGGCCCCGCCCAGACCCACGATCCCGCAGTGGTGTATCACCCTTTGCAGATCGGCGGGATCGGTCGCCGCGTAATCGGGCGACGGTTCGATGTCGTGCCACTCATCGAGTCCGTCCGCTTCAATCACGATGCAGGGGGCCTTGAACTCCGCGGGATGCGGGACCGGATAATCGCCGATAGTGAGTATTCGGCCCGAGGTGCTGGCGTGGACCGGAACGCTGACATATTCACGGGCCCCGGCAATGAGCTGTCCCTTGCGGACCTTGTCTCCCACCCTGACGCAGGGCATGGCGGGATGGCCGACATGCTGATGCAGAGGGAGATAGAGACGCTCGGGCAGCGGATGCAACAGCGAGGGTAGCCGGTCGGAGAGTTCCTTGCCGGTCGGCAGCTTCAGGCCGCCGGGGAAATCGTGCAGGACGCGGTTCATGCGGATGGGCGCGGCGATCGCAGACGCCCCGGTTTGGTCCAGCCGAAGTGCCGGTTGATTCGCGGAGATGCGGCGAGACTGATGCAATCCACCGGACAGGGCGGAAGGCAGAGACCACAGCCGGTGCAAAGTCCCGGCAACACGGCATGGACCTGTTTGGCGGCGCCAAGGATGGCATCCACCGGACAGGCGCGGATGCACTTGACGCAGCCGATGCATCTCGCCGCGTCGATTACAGCGATCTGTGGATCCGCATCGTGCGCCTCCTTATTTGTGCTTGTGGCTGGTTCGCGTCCCAGGATCCGGGCGATCCCTCTCTCAGTCGCAGACCCGCCGGGGACGCATAGATTTAGCGCGACTGTGCCTTTCGCGACGGCCCGCGCATACGGTTCACAACCGTCATAGCCGCATTGGCGGCATTGGGTCTGCGGGAGGATGCGATCGAGGTCCTCTGTCAATCGAGTGATCGCGTCATTATTATTTTCGGGCAAAAACTTCAGCAGCCGGGCAAGGATGAGGAGCAGCGGCAGGATGATAAGGAAAGCGGCCGGAAGGGAGGCGATCAAGGCGAGCCGGGGCCGGAAAGCCCGGTGAAGGCCATGGCGAGAAGGCCGAGGGTGATGAGCTGGATCGGCAGGCCGCGAAAGCTGGCCGGGATCTCAGCCGGGACGAGACGCTGTTGCAATTCGGTGAGCAGCAAAATGACCAGACCGTAACCCGCACCCGCACCGAGGCCGAACAGCAACGCTGCGAAGGCGCCGTGCCCAGCGCGTTCATCGAGCAGGGCCGCGCCGATTACCGCGGTGTTGAACAGCGCAATCGGCACAAACACCGAGTATCTGCGGACGATGTCCGGGGCCCACCGTCGCAAGAGTGCAAGCAGCGCAAGGACGATGATGGGCAGCGCCAGCACGAGGCAGATGAGTTGCAGGTATTCCAGCCCCAATGGCGCGAGGATGTGATTCGTCAGCAGGTTCGCCGATAGGGTGCAAAGCGGCAGCAGGATCAGCATCACGCGGGCGAGCCCGGTTGCGGCTGACCAGTTCCCGGCGGGAGAGAGTCCCGGCAGGATGCCGAGACCATGTGTCAGGATCAGGTTGTTGAGCAGGCAGGCGCTGAACAGAATGGCGGCCGATTCGGACATGTTCACCGCGCGTCCCAGCCGCCCTTATTTGATCCGCATCCCCGGTTCGGCGCCGGAATCTGGCGTGAGCAGGTAGATGCCCGGCGTCTTACCGCTCGCGGCGAGCACCATGCCCTCGGAGACGCCGAACTTCATCTTGCGGGGTGCGAGGTTGGCGACCATGACCGTGAGGCGTCCTTTTAACTGTTCCGGGTCATAGGCCGACTTGATGCCGGCGAAGACCTGGCGCGTGCCGAGTTCGCCAGCGTCCAGCGTCAGTTTCAAAAGTTTGTCCGCGCCGTCGACGTGTTCAGCATTCGCGATCCGGGCGACGCGCAGATCGACCTTGCCGAAGTCGTCGATACTGATGGCGGGAGTTTGATTGACAGTTTCCACGATATTCTCCTGGTGCAGTGCATGCCTTAGCTGCGAATGCGGCGGCGGGGCTGTAGGTTTGAGAGTCTCCTGGTTGGCTTCTACCAGCGCGGTAATCTTTTTTGGATCGACGCGGGTCATCAGGTGTTTATAGTCATTGATGCGATGACCGGCGGGCAAGAGTTGCAGAGCGTCAGACCATTGGAAAGGTCGGGTATTGAGGAATGACTCCGTCGCTCTTGCCAGTTCCGGCAGCACGGGTTTTAAAAATATGGCGATCCGGCGGAATTCGTTAATGGCGACGCTGCACACCTGATGCAGTTCAGACTTCATGGCAGGATCTTTAGCCAGTTCCCAAGGCCGCTTGTCATCGACGTATTTGTTGACGCGATCAGCTGCTGCCATGATCTCGCGGATGGCCTTGCCGAATTCGCGCGACTCTAATAAAACTCCGATGTCACCGACCTGTCGTTCGTCGATCTTGATGTGCCCCGCGCAGTCGGCGAGGGCGCCTCCGAATTGCTTCTGGATGAAACCGGCGGCCCGCGCCGCGATATTGACGAACTTCCCAACCAGATCGCTGTTCACCCTGGCGACGAAGTCATCAAAGCTGAGGTCCACATCCTCCATCGTGCCGTTGAGTTTCGCGGCGTAGTAGTAACGCAGATATTCCGGGTTTAGGCCGTGCTCCAGATAGCTCGCGGCGTTGATGAAGGTGCCGCGCGACTTGGACATCTTCTCGCCGTTCACGGTCAGGAAGCCGTGGGTGAAGATTCCATTCGGTGCGCGAAAGTCGGCGAAGTGCAACATGGCCGGCCAGAATAAGGCATGGAAATAAAGGATGTCCTTGCCGATGAAGTGATAGAGCTCGGTCTCCTTGCCTTTCCAGTAGGCGTCGAAATCCAGCCCTTGTTTATTGCACAGGTCCCTGAAACTCGCCATGTAGCCGATCGGGGCATCCAGCCACACGTAAAAATATTTGCCCGGCGCGTCCGGGATCTCGAAGCCGAAATAGGGGGCATCGCGCGAGATGTCCCAGTCCGACAGCCCGATCTTGAACCACTCGTCCAGTTTGTTGGCCGCCTCTGTTTGCAGCGCGCGCCGGGTCCATTCCCGCAGAAATTCCACACAGCGTAGGTCGGAGAGTTTGAAGAAGTAATGCTCGGATTGTTTTTTTACCGGGGTCGCGCCGGACACCGCCGAATAGGGGTTGATCAGGTCCGCCGGAGAATAGGTGGAACTGCATGCCTCGCAGGAATCGCCGTATTGATCCCTCGCGCCGCACTTCGGGCATTCACCCTTGACGAAACGGTCCGGCAGGAACATCTGCTTGACCGGATCGTAGAGCTGTTCGATGGTGCGCTTATCGATCAGGTCCTTGTCCCGCAGGCTGGCGTAGATAAACTCCGCGAAATGACGATTCTCGGCCGAATGCGTCGAGTAATAGTTGTCGAACTCGATGTGGAAACCCTGGAAGTCGCGCAGGTGTTCCACCTGCATGCGCTGGATCAACGCCTCCGGTGTAACCCCTTCCTTCTCTGCGCGCAGCATGACGGGCGTGCCGTGGGTGTCGTCGGCGCAGACATAATGGACCTTGTGGCCGTCCCGCTCCGGATAGCGCATCTTGAGGAACCGCACCCAGATGTCCGTCTGGATGTATTCGACCAGGTGGCCGATGTGGATCGGTCCGTTGGCATAGGGCAGGGCGCTGGTGACCAGAATCCTTCGCTTCTTTGGGGGCATGACTCGCAGTCCGAAAATTCGAGCGGGTAAGTTATCACTAATGACGTGGGGCTTGAAGGGCGGGAGGGAAAATCCCGCGGGAAGTTTTGCGTGAAGCACGGCGGCGGAATCGGTAGAATACCTGCCCTGTTTTCCGTTGGATGGTCCCACTCATGTCTGAAGTCACCCAAGCACAAATCAAGGCCGCCCTTAAAGAGGTGCGCGATCAGAATCTCGATTCGGACCTGGTCGCCGCCGGGGCCGTGAAGGATATCGATATCGGCAAGGATCGCGTCACCGTCAATATCGAACTGGGATATCCCGCCAACGGCTATCGGGAGGAACTGGCCCAGGCCATCCGGCAAAAGCTCGAACCGATCGCGGGCACGGTCGAGGTCAAGATCACCTCGAAGATCATCTCCCACGCGGTACAACAGGGCGTGAAACCCCTGGCCGGGATCAAGAACACCATCGCTGTCGCCTCAGGCAAGGGCGGCGTGGGCAAATCCACCACCGCCGTCAATCTCGCGCTGGCCCTGCAGGCAGAGGGCGCGAATGTGGGCATACTCGATGCCGACATCTACGGACCGAGCCAGCCGCGCATGCTGGGCTGCCGGGCCCGGCCCGATAGCAGCGACGGCAAAACCATGGCGCCGAACATCAGTTACAAGCTGCAATCCATGTCCATCGGTTATCTGATCAACGAGGAAGACCCGATGATCTGGCGCGGACCAATGGTGACTTCTGCACTTGAACAACTCCTGACCCAGACCCGCTGGAGCGACCTCGATTACCTGGTGATCGACCTCCCGCCGGGCACGGGCGACATCCAGTTGACGCTGTGCCAGAAGATCCCGGTCAGCGGCGCGGTCATCGTCACCACCCCGCAGGACATCGCCCTGCTGGACGCAAAGAAGGGTCTGCGGATGTTCCAGGAGGTCAATGTGCCGGTGCTCGGGATCGTCGAGAACATGAGCATTCACATCTGCAGCAAGTGCGGGCACGAAGAGGCGATCTTCGGATCGGGCGGCGGCCAGCAGATGTCCGAACAGTATGGCGTGGACCTCCTCGGCCAGTTGCCGCTGGATGTCAGCATCCGCGAGGGCGCGGATAACGGCCGGCCCACAGTCGCCATCGCGCCGGATTCGCACATCGCCTCCATCTACCGGCGGATGGCCCGCCGGACGGCGGCGAAACTCTCGATGCGCGCGAAGGACTACAGCGCGCGGTTCCCCAAGATCGTGATCCAGAACAACTGATGACGGTCAAATCCGACAAGTGGATCCGCCGCATGGCGGAGCAACACGGCCTCATCGATCCGTTTGAGCCGCGCCAGGTCAAGCAGAATGGCGACCGCCGGCTGATCTCCTACGGGACTTCGAGCTACGGCTACGATGTCCGCTGCGCCCCGGAATTCCGCATCTTCACCAACATCAATTCCGCGGTTGTCGATCCCAAGGCCTTCGATTCCAGCAGCTTCGTCAATGTGAACGCGGAGGTGTGCATCATCCCGCCCAACTCCTTTGCCCTGGCGCGCACCGTGGAGTATTTCCGCATCCCGCGGAACATCCTGACCATCTGCCTCGGCAAATCCACCTACGCCCGCTGCGGGATCATCGTCAACGTCACCCCGCTCGAGCCGGAGTGGGAAGGGCACGTCACCCTGGAATTCTCCAACACCACGCCACTGCCGGCCAGGATCTACGCCAACGAGGGTGTGGCGCAGGTCATCTTCCTCGAATCCGACGAGGTCTGCGAGACCTCCTACAAGGACCGTGGCGGCAAGTATCAAGGCCAGACCGGCGTTACCCTGCCCAGGACCTGATGCCTCAAGGGCCGCTTCCGGCGCAGCGCGGATGACAGGCAGACACTCGCTGGGGCTGTTTACCCTGATCTGCCTGGTGGTGGCAAATATGATCGGGGCCGGGGTATTCACAACATCCGGATATGCCATGGCGGATCTCGGCGATCCCATTCTAGTGCTCTGTGCCTGGCTGGCGGGTGGGATTCTCGCCGTCTGCGGCGCCATGAGTTATGGGGCACTGGCGCGCCTGCGGCCCTTGTCGGGCGGGGAGTATCTCTACCTCTCGCGGAACATCCATCCACTGGCGGGTTTCATCGCCGGCTGGATCTCCCTCGTTGCCGGATTTACCGGCGCCATTGCAGCCGCCGCGCTCGGCCTTGAGGTCTATCTGCTCCCCCTGTTGCCAGTGGATGCATTGCCGGAAAATGTGCTCGCGACTCTGGCCATCTGTCTCGTCGCCCTGTTGCACGGACGGCAGGTCGGGCAGGGTGCACTGGTGCAGAATGGCGTCGTCATCCTCAAGCTGGTTCTCATCGTGGGGTTCATTGTCATCGGAGGTCTGATTATCGGACTGCACAAGGTCGCTCTGTCCGGCTTGCCGGAGAACCCAACCGGCATAAGTGCATTCTCGCTCAGCGCCTTCGCGGTCACCCTGATGTGGGTCTCCTTCAGCTACTCCGGATTCAACGCCGCAACCTACATCGCGGGCGAGGCGCGGGATCCGGTGAGCACGGTGCCCCGGGCGATGCTCATCGCCACGGTCATTGTGATGGCGCTGTATCTGCTGTTGAATGCGTTCTTCGTGCTCGCTCCCGAGGCAGAGACCATCGCGGGCCGCGGCGACGTCGCCGCGGTCGCCGCCGCGTATCTCGGCGGGGATGCGCTCGCTGGCTTGGTGCGCGCGATCATCATCCTGGCGCTTGCCACCTCGGTCTCCGCCATGATCATGGCCGGACCGAGGGTCTATGCGCGGATGGCCGATGACGGATTACTGCCGCGCTGCCTGGGTCTGCGCGAATCCGCCGCGCCCGGGTTGGCGACTGCGTTGCAGGCACTGCTCGCGATTGTGGTCGTCTGGATCAGCAGCCTGCGGGAACTCCTGTCCTACCTCGGCATGACCTTGTCCATCAGCGCTGCGGTCACTGTCGGCAGCCTCTTCATCCTGGTTAAAAGGACGCCAGGGTCCGGCGCTTCGCTGCCTGGTTATCCCTGGGCGCCCATGATCTATGTATCATTCACCCTGCTGTTTGTGGCGCTCGCGGCGTTGCGCACGCCGGTGCAGATGCTGGCCGCCTTGCTGACGATCCTGTCCGGTGTGGCGGTGTATCTGCTGTTAAATCGCAGGCGCGAATCTGTTTAAGTATTGTCATGGCTCACGGATTCCCCATTTTTCTGAATTTAACGGACCATTCCTGCCTGGTTGTGGGTGGCGGTGAGGTTGCCCTGCGCAAGATTGAACAGTTACTGCGCGCGGATGCCCGCGTGCAGGTGGTGGCGCGCGCCTTGTGCGTCCAACTGCAAGACCTTGCCGCCAGTCAAAGGATCAGTCATCTCGCTAGGGAGTTCGAGACAGTGCATCTCGATGGCCAGGCGCTGGTCATTGCCGCGACGGATGATCGACGGCTCAACGGTGAAGTCGCCGAATTAGCCAGAGACAGATCGATCCCCGTCAATGTGGTGGACGATCCTGCGCTCTGCACCTTCATCATGCCCTCGGTTATTGATCGCGCCCCGGTCATCGTCGCCGTTTCCACCGGGGGTGAATCGCCGGTGCTGGCGCGCCTGCTGCGTGCGCGCCTGGAGAGCTTCATCCCCGCGGGTTACGGCCGCCTGGCGCGGCTGCTCGGGGAGTTTCGCGAACAGGCGCGGCGGAAATTCCCCGCCATGCACTTGCGGCGGCGTTTCTGGGAGACGATTATTCAAGGACCGGTGGCCGAGTTGCTCTTCGGCGGCCAGGAAGAGGAAGCCCGGCGGCTGTTGTCACGGCGTTTACTCGATGACTCCGATCAGGACCTGAACCGTGGCGCCGTGTACCTCGTGGGGGCCGGGCCCGGCGACCCGGATCTGCTCACCTTTCGCGCCTTGCGGCTCATGCAGCAGGCGGATGTCGTCCTGCATGATCGCCTGGTCGCGCCTGCGGTGTTGGACCTCGTGCGGCGGGACGCCGAACGCATCTATGTCGGCAAGGAGCGGGATCGGCATGCCCTGCCGCAAGAGGAGATCAATTCTTTATTGATACGCCTGGCGCGGGAGGGGCAACGGGTGCTGCGGCTCAAGGGCGGCGATCCCTTCATCTTCGGCCGCGGCGGCGAGGAGATCGATGGCTTGGCCGAGGCCGGGATCCCCTTCCAGGTGGTGCCGGGAATCACCGCTGCCACCGGCTGCGCGAGTTATGCCGGCATCCCCCTGACCCACCGCGATTATGCGCAGTCCTGCCTGTTTGTCACCGGACATTTGCAGGACGGCCGTCTGGATCTTGACTGGGAGGCCCTGGTGCGGCCGCGTCAGACGCTCGCGATTTATATGGGAGTCCATGGACTCAATGAGATTGCACAAGGACTGGTCGGGCACGGCATGTCGCTCGCGATGCCGGCGGCCATCATCGAACGCGGGACCCTGCCTGACCAGCGGGTGTTGATTTCCAGTGTCGGAGCGATGGCGGAGATGGTTCAGGGTGCGGGGCTCAAGGCCCCGGCCATGCTTATCATCGGGGAGGTGGTACAGTTGAATAAGAAGCTTGCGTGGTATGAATCGAGCGGTGACGAACACGATCATTGACGGAAACTTTTACAGTCGTTACGTATAGATAGAAATATCTAACCTATTGATCATTAGTGAAATTTATTTATGTGATTCATATATTGCCTGTCGAATCTCTTTACAAACATACGCATACCAATGAACGAGTAAATTCTAACTATATGAATTATTGGAATAATCCAGTCTCTGGCGCAGTTATTGCAGCTCGGTCGAGTTAATGAATATGCTTTATCAAGTAGTCAGAAAGTTCTTCGCTGTAATACTCAGCGTTCTCGTAATATCCGGTCCAACTGAAGTGCGTGCCATTGTCCTGGATTTTGAGGGGCTTACTGTCATCGATTGTTGCGATTCGGTTGGGGCTTATGGCGGGTTTGTCTGGAACAGCAACTTCGCCCTTGTTAAGGGCCATGCCTTGTGGCCAGGATCGGGTTACGACAATGGAACGATGGGGGAAACTGCTGTTTTCAATAGCTACGAGACCGAGCAATCGATTGTTTCCGTAACTGTTGGGCTTTTCGATTTTGTCGGCACATATCTTACGGCTGCTTGGAGTACAGATATGAGTATTGATGTGATCGGAAAGACGGCGGGCAACACGCTATATAGCTCGACAGTTGTTGTCGATAACACAGCCCCGGTTTTCTTCACA
This sequence comes from Gammaproteobacteria bacterium, assembly GCA_004297165.1. GTDB lineage: Bacteria > Pseudomonadota > Gammaproteobacteria > Eutrophobiales > Eutrophobiaceae > 2-02-FULL-56-15. The sequence continues at coordinate 1,703,797 of SCUJ01000006.1, read as the reverse complement.
TTCGACTACGAAGGAATTGATGAGCTGTTGTTTACCCCATACGGCGGTACGGATGCGGATGATGAAGACGTTGGTGACGGAAACTATTTTGTTATGGATGACTTTACTTTCAACATCGTGAACGTGCCCGAACCCGCTGGCATAGCACTACTGCTCTCGGGATGCATTGTCCTGCTTGGTATGCGTCGTCGCATCCAGTCGTAGCCTGCCTAAGATCACCGCCAACATGCACTAATTTGTACTAACGTTATTTATCGATAGTTGATTTCGAATATCGAATTACTTCGGGTAGCCTCGATATTTCCTGTTCCTTCTTTGGTCTGCCTCGACACGGTGAAACCCACATTAGTATTTGCTCTACAGCAGATAAGCCTGCGACTCGTAAACATTGCACTAAAAGCGGCCTTCCCACAGGCGCCACGACGATTACAGGTTCATTTGTTTAAAGCGCGAAATCTCGTCCCAATATTTACGGTGTCTGTTATCTTTAAATTCCTTCAGATGTTTGTCGAATTAATTTACACCAATTCTAAATCAGAAGATTCCCTGTTAACTGGCTATTTCAAATGAAATTTTATTGATAAAGGGCTAGTTAATGATAAGCGAGTAGTGTCGAATAAGTTTACAAATCTTACACCCCACAATAAAGAGAGTTAATAATAACTTATTGATTAAATTGTATTAAATTATTTTGGCATAAGAATTGTATAGTAGATCACCAGTCTTCATCTGTAATCGCTGTCAATTCTGTAACTAATGACGTTATAAAGGAGCAGAACCATGAGTAAAATGACATGTAGCAAGACATTTAGTGCGTTGGTACTGGGCTTTATTCTGACAGTCGGATTGCTCGCAGGTCAGGCTGGGGCGGGGACCATCATTTTGGAAGGCAGCGACGCGATTGGATACCATACAACGGGGTCCTTTCCCAACTCGGCAGCTGTAACTTACAGGGACCAGGCGTTCAGCGCTATTGGTGGATCTGATCCGCGACCCATTGCCGTCATTGGCGCCGGAACCTTTGGCGGGGTCACTTCGGGCAGTCATAGCATCACGACCTTTGCGGACATGACCACGATGGGTCCCCTTAGTGGTTATTCAGCATTGTACTTCCTTGCAGCTGGCGGTTGTTGCATCGAAGACACCAAACAGGTGGGTCATGAGGCGGACATCCTCGCATACCTTGGGGCTGGCGGTACGATTATGATTGCAGACTACACAGGTAGCGCTGCTTGGGATTTTGCGGTGGGTACCGGTGGGTTTGGCAATTCGCACGTTATTGGCGTGGGCGGCGGCCTTGGTTCGGGTACCACATGCGACGACGGCGAGAGAGTCACGGCTGAGGGTCTGGCCAATGGGTTCACCCAGCCGGCAATAGATCTCGGTTGCTGGGAGCACCAGGGTTATGACATGGCTTACTTTGCAACGCTCGGTTTCACCCATAACTTTTACGATGCGGCACCGGGTATGGGTGGTACAGGATTTTCGGGCCTGTTATCGAGTGGCCGGACCATCACCGGAGACGAAAACGTTCCCGAACCCGCCTCCCTGGTCCTTCTTGGCCTTGGCTTGGCAGGCTTCGGTTTCGCAAGGCGTAAGAAAGCGTAATCACAGCATTAGCCACACAAACCCCGCTTCGGCGGGGTTTTTTTTGATGCTCCCGGCAGGGGGCGCACTCACCCCCGTGCAGCAGGTCCCTGATTTTTCGCAGTCGTTGCCAGTGCGAGAGTGTGATGGTTAAATGCGCAGAAGGCGCATCACCTCGACGTCCGATTCGACTCTTATCACGCAATCCCGCCCGCCAACTACAGGGGAAGAATAGCCATGCAGACAACCACATTGGGCGGTACCGGCATACAGGTCAGCCGGCTGTGTCTCGGCAGTATGATGTTCGGTGCCATCGGTAATCCGGATCACGAGGATTGTGTTCGCATCATTCACAAGGCATTGGATTCGGGCATCAATTTCATCGACACCGCGGATGTCTACTCTGCGGGGGAATCGGAGCGCATAGTTGGCAAGGCGCTTGCGGGACGGCGTGAAAAGGCAGTGCTCGCGACCAAGTTTTTCTTCCCCATGGGCGAGGGCGCGAACGAACATGGCGGCTCCCGGAAATGGATTGTCCGGGAGGTGGAGAACAGCATGCAACGCCTCGGCACCGATTACATCGACCTTTATCAGATCCACCGTTACGATGAACAGACTGATCTCGAAGAGATCCTGTTTACCCTGACGGAGCTGGTGCGCCAGGGCAAGATCCGCCATTTCGGTTCATCGATGTTTCCCCCTGATCGCATCGTCGAATCCCACTGGCTCGCAGAACGGCGTGGTTTCTTGCGGTTTCGTTGCGAACAGCCCTGGTATTCCATCTTCTCCCGCGACATCGAGCGCTTCGTTCTGCCGGCCTGCCAGCGCTATGGCATGGGGGTGATCACCTTCAGCCCGCTGGACGGCGGATTCCTGAGCGGCAAGTACAAACTGATCGCCGATCTTAAAACGGATAATCGCATCAGCCGTTTCGCGCAGCGTTTCTATGGCGGTTTCGACCCGGAGGCGGAGCTCTATCAACGCAAGCTGCATCTGGCCGCGGAGCTTGGCAAACTGGCGGACGCCGCCGGGATAACCCTGGCGCAACTCGCGGTGGCCTTCGTCCTTGAACACCCCGCTGTCACCTCCGCCATCATCGGCCCGCGAACCATGGCGCATCTGGAAGGTCTGTTACCGGCTGGGGACCTGCGGCTCGAAGCCAGTGTCCTGGATCGCATCGATACGCTTGTCCCCCCAGGCAGCAGCATCAATCCCCCGCGCGATCAGCCGGATGGAACGGACAAGAAAATCCGACGACGAGGCTGATGACAGTGGTTTCTGGGATGGAGGAGGCGGATATGCAGGGACGTCTGCTGGAAATGGAAGACTATCGCGCGATAATCGAGCTGAAGTCCCGCTACTGTAATGCCTGCGACGGCGGGTGGGATCGCACCACGCATGATTTGAAAATCCTCGGTGAACTCTTTACCGAGGACGCTGTATGGGACGGACGCCCGACGCTTCCGCTCGCCGAAGGACGGGAGGCGATTCTTATAATGATGCAGGGATTTCGCGATACCTTCCCCTTCATCATTCACAATGTCATGAACCCGGTTATCGCCATTGATGGCGATAACGCCACAGGTCAGTGGCACGCCATACTGCATTACCGGACGCCGAAGGGCGCCGGGACCAGTTACAGTATCTACGAGGATACCTTTGAGAGAACTGCCGCTGGCTGGAGGATCAAGTTGCTGCGTGTCACGGGCGCGGCCCATGTCGAGTTTCGGGAGACTGGAACACGCTACAAATTCAGCGAATCACTGCTCAAACCCTGACCGATGATCACGCGTTTCTGCTATTTATTCAGACATTTTCGCTGAAGACAGAAACTATTACGCCCTCCGGAGAGGGCGTAGTAGTGTGTCATTATGATAATGATTTTATTTTTTCCTGTTGCGTCCGGAGAATCCCAAGCCCAAGAGGCCCATGGCAAGAATGACGAGGCTCGCAGGTTCAGGAACACTGACAGGTGTGTAATCCGACTTCAGACCCATGATGCCATTGATTTCATTGTCACCATCATGGACCAGCGCGCCAGATCCACCGTGGATTATTGAAGCATAGCGGAATGTAGCACTGGTGCCGGTGCCCACGGCATAGGTAAAGCCATCCCAAAGAATCCCCGTATTGGACATGAAGCCCTCCAGCCAGACTCTTTCAACTACGGCCACGGTCCAAGTCGACAGATCGTTGGAGAGGTAGACCGTGGATTCAATGGCCTCACCTGGCAGAGGTCCATGGTCAATGGAGTTGAATACAGCCGCCTTGGAGGCGGAGAAACCCAGATCGAACACAGTCTCACCGACGGCTCCGCTGGTCTGGAACCACAAGTTATCTATGGCGTTGCCGTGCGTGGCGGCGGAACTACCGGAGCAGGAATAGTCATAACTCCCGGTGCCTGTAAGGTCGCTGGAGATACCCAAGCAACCTCCACCGCCGCCGGTCAGCCAGGGTGTGCTCATCATGGTGCCAGCCGTATAACCGGTTGGGTTGAAAACGCCGTCATCCAGCAAACTGTTGGTGACAACGGCCGTTCGGGTAGCAAGCGTGTTGGAACCGTAATACAGTGCCGCGAAAGTGCCAACGGTTGCTCCTTGCCAACTACGAGAGTCATTTGGATCGGAGAGCAGCGTGGCGTGGGCCACTTGCGCCGTACCAGAGAGAAGCAGGACGCTGGAAAGTAAGGCCTTAATCTTCATGTATGAATTCCTCTTAAGAATTGTTTCAAAGTGAAAAATATTCACCACCATAATCTTAAGACCAGCACGTATTATGCCAATATATAAATATTAGAATATTCAATGAGTTATTGGACATACGAATTGAGTCATGTAAACAAATCCGACAACTGGTCGTGTTTGTAACGCAGGTTTACGAGCTTTCCTCATTGATTCTCAAGGTAATTCATACCTGTTTTGAGGTATATAGGGATGTAAACCAGACCGACAGGTACGGGTTTTTTACGGGGAGTATTTTGATTTTGAATACTGTGATTATCTGGAGGATTGGAGTGCGGATCTCAAACGATTATACCCACTGCGGCTGATGGGGAGCCGCTGTCCCGTTTTGAGAACCGCAACCCGCTGATCCTTCGTTTCCGACTCGATCCCCTTTAGCTGGGAGAGATTGATGAGATAGCCGCGATGGACGCGGCAGAAACAGCCCGGATCGACGAGATCCGCCAGGCGTTGCAGACGGTCCTGCTTGATCAGAGTACGGTCCGGCAGGTGGATCGCGACATAATCGTCAGCGGCCTCGAAATAGATCACCTCGTCTGTCGGGATGACATGGACATCGCCTCCATCCCGCACCAGGATCCGCCGCAAGGGCGCCTGTAACTCCTGCCGCCCGGTTGTGATCCCCACATAACGATCTCTTTCGTCCTGCTGCAATCGCTGTTCGATCCGATCGACTGTCCGGGCGAGCCGCGCCGGATTGATGGGTTTCAGCAGGTAATCCAGCGCGTTGCTGTCGAAGGCCCGGATGGCGTATTCATCATGGGCCGTTACGAAGACGACGACCGGGGTCTCGCGGCCGAGGAGTTCCAGGACATCGAACCCATCCAGCCTCGGCATCTGTATGTCGAGGAACATCAGATCGGGACGTAATACATGGACCGCCTGTACGGCCTCCTGGCCGTTCCCGCATTCGGCAATGATCGTAATTCCAGGATGCACGCGCAGGGCGGCGATCAACCCCTGCCGGGCATGCTGCTCATCATCGACGACGATGGCCGAGATGGTCATGGAGCCGGCAGGGCGCGTTGCCGGGGCAGCCGGAGTTCGATGCGGAACCGGCCGTTGCCGCGTTCGCTCGTGACCTGACCCTGTCGACCGTATTGCGCCTGCACTCTTTTAATGACGGCCTCGAGGCCAATGCCGGCGCCGTTTTGTTTCATGCCCAGTTCATCATAGGGATTATCGACGTCGATGCAGAGGTCATCGCCCGCATAATGAATCCGGATGGTGACGGTTCCACCCTCCAGCAGACTGTCGATGCCGTGTTTGATGCTGTTTTCGACCAGGGGGAAAAGCAGCAACGGCGGCAAGGGTTCCTGGCGTGCGGTCTCGTCGATCTCGAACTGGACCTGGAGACGCTTGCCGAAGCGTTCCCGCTCGATCCCGAGATAATTCTGGATGTGCGCGAGTTCGTCGCCGACGGTCGCCATGGCCTTCCGGCCATAACTTACGCTGTAACGCAGGAAATCCGAGATCTGCAGGCAGAGGTTGTGGATCTTCCCCGGTTCCACCAAAGCCAGATTGGCTACAGTGTTCAGACTGTTATAAAGAAAATGCGGATGGACGGCGGTCTTGACCGCTTGCAGTTCGGTCTCGCTGATCAGCAGTCGCTTTTGCAGGGCCTCGCGCTCGATGGCCTCGTGCTGGCGCGCCATGAGAAAGATGTAATGGGCCAGGATCCAGAAGCAGTAGAGCAGGGCGCCAATCCCGCCGAGGCTCGCGAGCGAATCCTGGTAGAGTTTGAACCAATGGTCCGGGTAGATGCGGTTGAGAAACCAGACATGGAGATACCCGGCCAGCAGCCACAGCGCCACGGTTGCGCCATTGGCGACGACCTGTGTCGCAATCAGTCGCAGGAAGGGGGTTCGGCGGATCGGGAATTCCAAACACACGTAGTAATTGGCGAGGCAGAAAAAGAAGAACAGGAACAACAGCGGGAAATAGAGCGCAATCGCGACATGCAGCCCGATCTCCTGCATACGGTAGAGGAGATGACTGGCCAGCCCGGACAGGACCAGCCACAAGGCCGCCCCCGCCAGCAGATATCTGCCCTGCGTGAAGAGCGGGTGCATCAGTTACGGACGTCGATCCCGCCCATCAGCGCAAGGCCGCGGATGACCAGGGTCTTTTTCGGCATTTGCAATTTATCCGCGAGGAAGGTGGTCTGGTTGGAGACCCCGCCCAGGAACGGCACCGCGCGCATGCTCACCTGCCAGTGCAGGGGCACGCGGATCTCGACGCCGCCCATCAGGGCGAGGATGTTGATTTCCATACTCTCGCCCTCGATATCCGCATCGCGGATATCCACGTCGGCGCCGCCAAGGATGGAGACGATATGGCCGCCGGTGAGATTCGCAGAGCGGGTGTTGTATTCGCCGCCGCCCAGCACCGTGAAGATGGAGATCCGGTTTTCCGGAAACGCTCCCGGCCCCGCGCGGCCAAATTGCGGCATGAGGATATAAACGCCGATGGCCAGCAGGATCAGCGGGAAGATCAACCGGCCCATGCGAAAGTTAAACCAGTGGAGCTGTCCCAGAAAGAAGAGCGCGCCGACGACGATCAGGATATAGGGCAGCGTCCGGTTCGCGGGTTTTTCCGGGCCATAGAGCATGGCGATGCCGATGATCATGAGTCCCAGCGGCCAATTGCTGAGGATCTTGTTGAAGATGTTGATGCCCAGCACATCGAAAAAGACAACGAGCGCGATGAGGATGATGACCAGCCCGACCATGGAGCGCGGATGCAACAGTTCTTTCAGTTTAGCCATGACGCAGCGTCCGGGTTATGAATGCTCTTCGGGTTTGGTTTCGGCAGGCGCGGTCATGGCCTGATTCTGGGCGTCGGCGCTTGCGGCTCGCGGCCAGTCGGCGAAGGGAAAGGGCTTCGTTTCCGTATTGAAGGTGAGGTAGTCCAGCGCCTGGCTGATAAACAGGGTCATGGATTTGCCCAGGTCGCGCAGGTTGCGGTTGTCCTTGCCGGTCAGCAGGGTGAAGATGAATTGGAGGGCCACCAGCACCCACATGGCGATGCTCGCGACATGCAGCATGATCGCGAAGAGCAGCATGAAGACCAGCCGCTGCCAATGTTCGGGGGAGGTGAGATTGTTCTTCATTTCGCCGGATTTCGCCGCTTCGTTCATGGTTTCGCTGTTCATGGATTCGCTCCTCGGTTGCAATGAAACATGAGGAGAGCATAGAAGAGCCGTCACCGCCTGTCATGTCCATTTCGGCGGGCGGCGGCATGAACTCGGTCAGTGACGCAGCGGATCGAGAAGTTCGATCCAGTGAATCACCGGGATCGTCGTGGCGGATTGCAGGTGCAGCAGGCAGCCGATGTTGGCGGTGGCGATGAGGTCCGGCCGGGATTTTTCCAGCGCGGCGATCTTGTCCTGTAACAGGCGTTGGGAGATCTCCGGCTGCAACAGGGAGTAACTCCCCGCCGAGCCGCAACAGATCTGCCGGTCGGGGACAATGCCAGGTTCGTATCCCAGCCGCCGCAGGACCTGCTCGGTCTTTCCGTCCAGGCGCTGTCCGTGTTGAAGGGAGCAGGGCGAATGGAATGCCAGCCTGGTTGCGCCTGCCGCATTAGTGCGGAGCGGATCCAGATCCTCCCCTTCGAGGACCTCGCAGAGGTCGCGCGCAAGACTCGCCACCCGTGCAGCCTTTTCCGCGTAGTCAGGGTCATGGGCCAGCAGCTTGCCGTAGTCCTTGACCTGCACACCGCAGCCGCTGGCCGTGATCACAATGGCCTCGGCGCCCTGTTCGATATGGGGCCACCACGCGTCGATGTTGCGGCGCATAAAGGTCTCTGCCTCCGCGTGGGCGTTCAGGTGGTAGCTCAGCGCGCCGCAACACCCGCTGTCTTTCGCGGTGATGAGGCTGATGCCGAGCCGGTCCAGCACCCGCGCCGCGGCGGCGTCGATACGCGGCCTGGCGGCGGTCTGGACGCAACCGGCGAGCGCGAGCATCGCGCGTTTGTGCCTTTTTGGCGGCCATTCCCCGGCTGCCAAATTCTCGGGGATCCTGCGGCGCAAGGCCGCGGGCAGGATCGGGCGCAACCACTTAACAGGCTGGAGCAACAACCTTACGCGATAGGAATAGGGCAGAACGAGACGCAGCAAGACGCGCAGGAAACGCTCCCGCAACGGACGCACGGTCTGTTGTTCCACCAGCAGCCGGCCGGTGCTGACGAGGCGATGGTAATTCACCCCCGATGGGCAGGCGCTCTCGCAGGCGAGGCAGGTCAGGCAGCGGTCGAGATGCAGACGGGTAAGGTCGCTCGCGCCCGCGCCTTCCAGCAGTTGCTTGATCAGATAGATCCGTCCCCGCGGGCTGTCCGTCTCGTTGCCAAGCAATCGGTAGGTCGGGCAGGCCGACAGACAGAATCCGCAATGGACGCAGGAGCGCAGGATCCGATCGGCCTCGACGCCGGCAGGGGCCTTGAGATGGCGCGCTTCAATCCTGGTCTGCATGATGGGCGCTGATTTTATCAGAGCAGGGGATGCAGGCAGCCGGGATTGAAGATGCGCAGGGGATCGAATGCAGCGCGTGTGCGGGCATGGAGCCGCATGAGCGGTTCCGGCAGATCCGCATGCTCAAGCACCGCCGTGTCCGCCCCATCAATGCGCCGGGCATGTCCACCGTATTCTCTGACGTATTTTTTGATCCGCGTGGGATCCGCATCGCTCTTTAGCCAGCGCAATGCGCCCGCCCACTCGATGAGATATTCCCCGCCAAGATCGGCGAGCGGCGCATGCGCCGGCAGGGTCAGCCGCCACAGGGGTCTTTCGATCCGGAAGAAATTGTGCTGGTGTTCTTTGACTGCATTCCAGAATGCGGCCGTCTCATGCGATTCTCCGCCCAATTGTTTATGAGCGGCGGTGATGGCGGCCGCGCTGCCGGATAGACGGAGGTAGACCTTGTCCCGTTCCACTAGCGTGGCGGAGACCGGTAATGATCTCCGTGCGAGACTGGAAACAAATGCCAGTCCGGCAGTTTGGGAATAGGTCAGTACCACAGTAATCTCCGTCTCCGGCCGGGGCAGCACCTTGAGCGAGGCATCGAGGATCAGGCCCAGACTGCCGTAGGCCCCCACCATCAGACGCGAGACATCGTAGCCGGCCACGTTCTTCAGCACCTCGCCGCCGAAACGCATGACCTCGCCATGGCCGTTGATGATCCGCATTCCTAGGATGAAATCCCGCGCCCCACCGCAATGGGCGCGGCGTGGACCGGATAACCCGCAGGCAAGCGTCCCGCCCAGGGTCGCGCCCTCGCCGAAATGCGGCGGTTCGAAGGCGAGCATCTGGGATTCGCCGGCCAGCGCGTTTTCCATTTCCCGCAGGGGCGTGCCCGCGCGGGCGGTGATGACCAGTTCGGAAGGTTCGTAGTTGATGATGCCGTGGTGGGGCGTAACGTCCAGCGTCTCGCCAGACCCGGGCGGACGCAGAAATTGTTTCGTGCCGCCGCCCTGGATGTTCAGCGGGGAATGGCGCCGGATTGCCCCGGACACCAAGGCTTGAAGTTCAAGAGTGGCGTCGCCCGCCACGTCGTCAGAAGATTTTATGGCGCCCTTCGGAGGCGGCGCGTGCCGCCTCCGAAGAACAGCCGGAGGTGATATCAGTCAGGTTACGGAAGTTACTCGCCACTACGGAAGCGGCCGACGTAGGCAGCTTTCGCGACGACCTTGCCCTGCAGGGCGGCCATCAACTCATCCACGCTGGCCGTCGCCGGCAGGTCCAGCTTGGCGTTCAGGGCGTAGAGCTCGAATACATAATGGTGATAGCGGGGGCCGTTGGGAGCGCCCGGTCCCATGTAGGTATTCTGGCGCATCAGGTTCGCCCCGGTCACCGAGCCTTCCGGCAGACTGCCTTCCGGAATGCCGCCCGCCTCGGCCGGGATGTTCCAGGCCAGCCAATGCAGGATGCCCGTCGGTCCGCCCATGAAGGCGACGTCCAAGTCACGCAGGACGATGGCATAACTTACCGTCCCTTCCGGGGCGTTCTTGAACGTGAAACCAGGTTGGACGTTCTCGCCGCGGCTGACGTATTTGGGAGGAATGATGCCGCCGTCCTCGAAGGCAGTCGTTTCCATCAGCAAGGGCGGGAGAAAGAATCCGCCACCACCACCGCCTCCGCCGGGTCTGCCCGGACCGGGACCTGGACCTGGGCCTTGACCCTGGGCCATGACCATGCCCATCCCGGAGAACATTACCAACAGCAGGGAAATAAACAGTCGCACAGATCTGGTGAACATCGCAAAGGCTCCTTACAGGTTCATTGAAAACGAGGTTCGAGTATACTCGATTGCCCCAAATCACAGCCATCTTGCACATTGAATTCACAATCCAATATTCTGCCGATGACCACACAGCCTGTAGCCCGAAAAATCCCGCGGGAATATACGCTCCATGGCGAGCGTTTCGTTGACGATTATTTTTATTTGCGGGAGCAGGACAACCCCGAGACGATCCGTTACCTCGAAGCGGAAAATGCCTACACCGAAAACTGTCTTGAGGATACTGCGGGGTTCCGCGAACGCCTGTATCAGGAGATGCTCGCCCGCATCAAGCAGACCGATCTCGGCGTGCCGTGGCGGGATGGGGCCTGGCTTTATTACACCCGCACCGAGGCGGGCCGCCAATATCCGATCCATTGCCGCAAGGCCATTCAACCGGATGCCGCGGAGGTCGTGTTGCTCGATCTGAACGTCATGGCCGAAGGCGAGGCGTATATGGCGCTTGGGGATTTCGAACCGAGCCATGACGGCCGGCTGCTGGCCTACTCCACCGACAACACGGGTTTCCGTCAATACCGGTTGCAGGTGAAGGACCTCGCGAGTAACGCAATCCTGCCAGGTTTTCAGGACAGGGTGACCTCTGTCGCCTGGGCCGCGGATCATCGGACCATCTTTTTCACGATCGAGAACGACGCCAAACGCAGTTACCGGTTGTATCGCCAGATCGCGGGCAATCCTTCCGAACAGGCAGAGTTGCTGTATGAGGAAACGGACGATCTATTCAGCGTCCATGTCACGCCAAGCTGCAGCCGCGCCTATTTGTTTCTGCTCTGCACCAGCCTGACCACCAGCGAGGCCCGTTACCTGCGCGCCGACGATCCCGAGGGCGAATGGCGCCTGATCGCCCCGCGCCGCCACCGGGAGGAATATTATCCCGAGCATCATGGCGATCATTTCTATCTCCGGACGAACGATAAAGGATTGAATTTCCGCCTGGCGCGCGCGCCGGTAACGCATCCCGATCGGGAGCACTGGGAGGAAGTCCTGCCGCAGCGCGAGACGGTGATGCTGGAGGACGTGGAGTGCTTTCGCGACTACATCGTGCTCTGCGAACGGGAGGACGGCCTGCCGCATTTCACGATCATGGATCTGAGCAACGGCGCGAGGCATCGTATCGAACTGCCGGAACCGGTCTACGACGCACATCCGGAGATCAACGCGGAGTTCGATTCGCGTCTCTTTCGCTTCGCCTACGAATCGCTGATCAAACCGCGATCCATCTACGATTACGACATGCAAACGCGCGAGCGCACGCTGCTGAAACAGACCGAGGTCCTCGGCGGTTACAATCCTGCCGACTACCGCTCGGAGCGCATTCATGTCACCGCCCGCGACGGCGCACGGGTCCCGGTTTCCCTGGTTTCCCGAACGGATGCCGGACATGAAAACGGCGCGCCCATGCTGCTTTCCGGCTATGGGGCCTACGGCATCCCGTTCCCGATCTTCTTTTCCTCGAATCGGCTCTCCCTGCTGGATCGCGGCATGACCTTCGCCATCGCCCACATCCGCGGCGGCGGGGAAATGGGCAAGCCGTGGCATGACGCGGGCAGGATGGCGAGGAAGATGAACACCTTTACCGACTTCATCGACGTCGCGGAACATCTCATCCGGGAACGCTACACGACACCCAATCGCCTCGCCATCACTGGGCGCAGCGCGGGCGGGTTGTTGATGGGCGCGGTCGTCAACCTGCGGCCGAACCTCTTTCGCGCTGTGGTCGCCGTGGTGCCCTTCGTCGACGTCATCAACACCATGCTGGATGCCGATCTGCCACTCACCGCGGGCGAATGGGAGGAGTGGGGCAATCCCCAGGTGGAGGACGAGTATCGGGTCATGCGCCGTTATTGTCCTTACAGCAATCTTGCGGCGCGGGATTACCCCGCCATGCTGGTGCGCACGTCCCTGAACGACAGCCAGGTGATGTACTGGGAACCGGCGAAATACGTGGCGAAACTCCGGACCCTGAAGACGGACTCCAACCCGCTCCTGTTCCAGATCGACATGCACTCCGGCCACGGCGGATCCAGCGGCCGCTACGACGCCCTGCGCGAGGTAGCCTTCGATTATGCCTTTATCCTTTCGCAACTGGGGCTGGAAGAATAATTAATCTAACAACCCCAGCATGGATTTATGTAAAGTCAGGATCTTAAAATAACGCGCTCTCTTATTTTAGGTTCTTCAATCGGACATGTGACGGTTCGGCATTGTGGGCGTGTGTTTGTTTATCGACACTGTGTGAAAGACACAGAATGCTGGCGCGGATCAGTCGGAATGGAGGATGCAATCGTGACTTCGACCACTTTAATTTACCCTCTCCCCGGCGGTTGCGACTGCCGCGAGGTCCGCTACCAACTGGAAACCCCGCCTTTGTTCGTCCACTGCTGCCACTGCCGCTGGTGCCAGCGCGAGAGCGGCGCTGCGTTCGCCTTGAACGCCATGATTGAGGCGGATCGGGTAACGCTCCTTGGCGCCGCGCCGGAGATAATCCTCACACCCTCGGCAAGCGGCAAGGGGCAGCAGATCGCACGCTGTCCGCGCTGTTGGGTCGCGGTATGGAGCCATTATGCCGGGGCCGGTCCCAGGGTGAGTTTCGTGCGGGTGGGTACCCTGGATGATCCGGATAAACTGCCGCCGGATATCCATATCTTTACTTCTACCAAACAGCCCTGGGTTATCCTGCCGCCGGAAACCCCGGCAGTCCCCGAGTATTACGACCGCGAGGTCTACTGGCCCAGGGAGAGTCTGGCCCGCCGAACGGCGTTGCTTGCGGCATCCTGACCGATGAGTTAGAACCGCTCCAGCCCCGGATGTGGCGCCTCATTCCCGTGGACGTGCATCGCCCCGAATTCGGCGCAGCGTTCCAGGGTCGGCACCGCCTTGCCGGGGTTCATGAGGCCGTCGGGATCGAAGGCGGCCTTCAGGGCGTGAAACTGCCGCAGCTCCGCGGCGTTGAACTGCGCGCACATATCGTTGATCTTTTCCACGCCGACGCCGTGTTCACCCGTGATCGTGCCGCCCACCTCCACGCACAGGCGCAGGATGCGCGAACCCATCTCAAGTGTGCGTTCCAGTTCGCCGGGATTATTGGCGTCAAACAATATCAGCGGGTGAAGATTGCCGTCGCCCGCGTGGAAGACATTGGCGACCGGCAGTCCATACTCCACCGAGAACCCGGAGATCCGTTCCAGGACCTCAGCCAGCCGGCGGCGGGGTATCGTACCGTCCATGCAGTAGTAGTCCGGCGCGAGCCGGCCTACCGCAGGGAAGGCCGATTTGCGGCCTTTCCAGAGCAGCAGGCGCTCGCTCTCATCGCACGCAATCCGGATTTCGGCCGCGCCACATCCCGTGAAGACCTCCCGTGCGAGCGCGATCTGCCGTTCCACATCCTCCGGACAGCCATCCACTTCGCAGAGCAGCAAGGCCTCCGCGTCCAGCGGATAACCGCACCGGGCATACGCCTCGGCGGCTTCAATCGCGCGGCGATCCATCAATTCCAATCCGGCCGGGATGACGCCACGGGCGATGAGGCGGGACACGGCATTGCCGGCGTCCCGGATGGCGGCGAAACTCGCCACGACGAGACGCGCGGTCTCCGGCAGCGGCAGCAATCGCACCGTGATCTCCACGGTGACGGCGAGCATGCCTTCGGAGCCGATCAGCAGGGCGAGCAGGTCGTAGCCCGGCGTCTCCAGGGATTGCGAACCGATGGTGATCAGATCCCCATCGATGGTGACAACCTTGATCTCCAGCACGTTGTGCACCGTCAGCCCGTACTTGAGACAGTGCACCCCGCCGGAGTTCTCCGCCACGTTGCCGCCGATGGTGCAGGCAACCTGCGAGGAAGGATCGGGTGCGTAATACAGACCAAAGGGCTGCGCGGCCTCGGAGATCGCGAGGTTCGCCACGCCCGGCTGCACCCGCGCGATGCCGCGTTCCGGATCCAGATCGAGGATTCGATTGAGGCGGGTGAGCACCAGCAGGATGCCGTCGCGGTGCGGCAAGGCCCCGCCGGAGAGACCTGTCCCCGCACCACGAGCGACGACCGGCACGCGGTTGTCCCGGCACCAGCGCATAATCCGTTGCACCTGTTCGACGGTCTCCGGCAGCACCGCGAGCAGCGGCAGCGATCGGTATACGGTGAGGGCGTCGGATTCGTACGGTGCAAGTTCCTCGGGCGAGTCGATGATCGCCTCTCGCGGCAGGAAGGTGGCGAGTTCGGACGCGTAATGGTGTTTCCTTACTGAATAGTCAGCGGCGGATGAATTCATGGGTTGGCGCAGGAAGGCATTCCGGACATGGTAGCCCTGCGTAACGTACATGAAAAGACGGTGTGAGTACGGACAGGCGCACGGTATACTTTTCGCACCGGCCTGATATCCAACCGCTTGCAGGTCACAGATTCCCCTTGATACTGACACAATGAAACTTCATCTGTTCGACACCTATACCCGCGCGGTGCGCGAGTTTATCCCCATCCGGCCCGGCGCGGCGGGTATGTATGCCTGCGGACCGACCGTCTACGATTACGCGCACATTGGCAACCTGCGCACCTATATCTTCGAGGACATTCTGCGCCGCGTCCTGGAATACAACGGCTTCGCGGTGCGGCACGTCATGAACATCACCGATGTGGGGCATCTGGTCTCCGACGCCGATACCGGCGAGGACAAGATGGAGAAAGGGGCCAAGCGCACGGGCCTCAGCGCCTGGGAGATTGCGCGGCGCTACACGGAGGCCTTTCAGTCCGACATCAAGGCGTTGAATATTCTGGAACCCACGATCTGGTGCCGGGCCACCGATCACATCCCCGAACAGATCCGCGACATCGAGACGATGGAACAGAAGGGCTTTACCTACCGGACGGCGGACGGGATCTATTTCGATACCTCGCGGCTGCCGGACTACGGCCATCTCGCGCGACTGGACGCCGCGGGTTTGCAGGCAGGCGCCCGGGTGGAGCAGGGCGAGAAACGGCATCCCACCGATTTCGCGCTCTGGAAGTTCAGCCCACCGGACAGCATCCGGCAGATGGAATGGGACAGCCCCTGGGGCAAGGGTTTCCCCGGCTGGCACATCGAGTGTTCCGCGATGTCGGCGAAATATCTGGGTGAACAGTTCGATATCCATTGCGGCGGCAAGGATCACATCCCCGTGCATCACAGCAACGAGATCGCGCAGGCCGAGGCCTGCTACGGCACCCGGCTCGCGAACTACTGGCTGCACGGTTATTTCCTCGAACTCGATCAGGGCAAGATGGCGAAATCCGCCGGCGAATTTCTGCGGCTGCAAAGCCTCAGCGACCGGGGCTACGACCCCCTCGCGTATCGCTATCTCTGCCTCACCGCGCATTATCGCGGCGACCTGAAGTTCACCTGGGAAAGCCTGGACGGCGCGACGACCGCGCTAGCGCGATTGCGCAATGCCTGTCATGACTGGGCGGCGCCAGGCGTGCCGGACCCGGAATGGCTCGGGCGGTTTCTCGACCTGATCAACGATGACCTCAATACACCGCGCGCCGTGGCGCTCGTCTGGGAACTGGTACACTCGCAGATCTCTGAGTCCACACGCAAGGCGACCCTGCTGCACTTCGATCAGGTCCTCGGCTTGAAACTCGCGGAATGGCAGCCCGTGGAAGAGATCATCCCCGAGGCGATACAGGCCCTCATCCTCGCGCGCGACCTGGCGCGGGGGGAGAAGCGCTGGCAGGACGCCGATGCCCTGCGCGGTGAGATTGCGGCAGCCGGCTATACTCTTGAGGATACCCCTTCCGGGAGCCGGGTACAGCGCTCCCGGCGCTGATTTATAATGGTGATATTGACCGTGTTTATGGTCATGTGCGCGTCGTGATCCTGGTCCGTTTCGTCGCCTACACCGGATGGCTGATCAGGATTAGCATGAGTGGGATGTGAGGGTCGTGAAGGTTATCGATTCTGTAGGGGCGAAAAATATTTCGCCCCTACAATTCTGCGAACGAAATCGCCGTTGACAGGCGGCGAGAGGTGGTTCAACGGATTGTTATCTCAAGACCAGAAACAGCGTGACCCCACCGCGTCTAATCCGCAGCAGCGCCTGATCGGGATTGAGGCTGAGCGACTCCTGCAGGCTCTTGGTGTCGGTGATCTGCCTGCGGTTGGCGCCGATGATCACATCGCCGGGCCGCAGTCCGCTGTAGGCCGCGGGGGAATTGGGCGCAATGTTCGCCACGATGACGCCCTCGCCATCCGGGTTGTCCTCGAAGCGGGTGCCGTCCAGTAGTTCCTGCAATCTCCCGCTGATGCTCGAGATGTTTTGCGGTTCGCCGACCTCGAGTTCGACGTTCAGTTTTCGGCCGTCCCTGATCAAGGCAAGCTTTACTTCATCGCCAATGCCCTTGATGCCAATCTGGCTGCGCAATTGGCCGACGGAGGCGGTCGCCTCGCCATCCACGGAGACGATTACATCCCCGGCCTGGAGACCCGCCTTCTCCGCGGGTGAATCCTCTCCGACCCCTGTGATCAGCACACCCTGCTGGCCATTATCGAGATCGAACGCCGAACGCAGGTCCGGGGTGATGTCCTGGATGTTGACGCCGATCTGGCCGCGGCGGACCTCGCCATGGTCCAGGATCTGATCCATGCTGGCCTTCGCCATGTTGATGGGGATGGCAAAACCGATCCCCACGTTGCCGCCAGCCGGCGAGATGATCGCGGTGTTGATGCCGATCAACTCGCCGCGCAGATTGACCAGAGCGCCGCCTGAGTTGCCGGGATTGATCGAGGCGTCGGTCTGGATGAAATTCTCGTAGCCTTCGATGCCGAGCCCCGAGCGGCCGAGGGCGCTGACCACGCCGGTCGTCACGGTCTGCCCCAGGGCAAAGGGATTGCCGATGGCCACCACGAAATCGCCGATCTCGAGGAGATCGGAATTCGCCAAAGCCACTTTTGAAAGATTATCGGCATCGATTTCCAGGATGGCGATGTCCAGTTCCGGATCGGTTCCCTTTATCTTCGCCGTGAAACTGCGTCCGTCGTTCAGGCTGACCTGGACCTCATCGGCGTCCTTGATCACATGGACGTTGGTGATGATGATGCCCTTCTCGGCGTCCACGATGACGCCGGACCCGGCGCTCTGCTGGCGCTTTTGCGGTTGTTGCTGAAATTCCTCTTCAGGGATGTTGAAGAAGCGCCGGAAGAAGGGGTCGTTCAACAGCGGATTATAGGCCTGCCGCGTGGAGTAGGTGGCGATGTTGACCACGGCCGGATTGACCTGCTTCAGCATCGGGGAGAGAGAAGGCAACTCCCGACCCTGCGAATCCGCGAGCGGCAGGGCCGCGTGGGACAGGACTGAGCTAAGGATCAGGGCCAACAAGATTCCGGTTCTAGCCAGGTTCATCGGGGTTCTACTCCTGTTCGGGATTATCGATTGCATGATAGTTATACCACAATTAAAACACCGGTGTGGCGGCAGCGCCGCCACCCGGTTACATCGGATTGCTCTTCAGGCCGCCTGATCCACAACGCGCGGACCCGTGCTGTTTATGGCAATAGTCCTGGGCTTCATCGACTCGGGGATCTCCCGCGCCAGATGAACATTGAGTAGTCCGTTATTCAGGGATGCCCCGGTTACCTTGACATGGTCCGCCAGGTTGAACTTGCGTTCGAAGGAGCGGTTCGCAATACCCTGGTGCAGGTAGCGGCGCCCTTTCGTCTCGACGGCCTTCCGGCCTTTGATGGTCAGCACATCGCGCTCGACCTGGATCTCGAGTTCGTTGAGTTCGAAACCCGCCACGGCTAGCGATATCAGGTATTCATCTTCCCCGGTCACCTCGATGTTGTAAGGCGGGTAGCCGGTATGGCCTTGATCGGTACGCAAGGCGTTATCCAACAGGGACGAGAAGCGGTCAAAGCCAATCGTGCTGCGGTACAAGGGGGTCAAATCGATGGTATTCATTTCCAATCCTCCAGTTGAGCGATTAAATGATAAGTAATGTCATGCCGCGATCTGCTTGAGACTCACGGCAGAGAGTTAAATAAGGATTCGCCGGTTATTTTTCAAGATGCGCCAGCATGGCTTATGGTCGCAATAATAATGAGGGTTGCAGGCGCGACGGGTTTAAGTAATTATCGAAGGCATCAACCTCGTATCGATCAAAGCGGTAACTGCACATGACCGGAATTGAAGGTTTTACTCCACCTCTGGTGAATACCGCCTGGCTCGCGCACCATCTCGGCGAGCCCAATATCCGAATCCTGGATTGCGGCGTCGTCACACAACATCATGAGGATGGCAGCTATTCATTCGCCAGCGGCAGCGGTGAGTGGCGGCATAGCCATATCCCCGGCAGTATCCACGTCGATGTCCTGGAAGAGTTAAGCGATCCTAATCAGGCGATCCCACTGATGATGCCGCCAATCGAGGAGTTCAGCCGCCTGATGGCCGAATTGGGGGTGGGAGACGGAACGAAGGTTGTATTGTATGACCGCAGCAATCACGCCTGGGCCGCGAGGGTATGGTGGATGTTGCGGGTCTGCGGATTCGATGATGCCGCCGTATTGAACGGGGGGTGGCGGAAATGGTTGACGGAGCGATTGCCGGTCAGTGATGCAGAGGAGCGTTACCCTCCGGAAAGATTCACCTGCCGGCCGCGCTCCGGATTGATGGCGGATCGACGGGAAGTCCTGAGTTCGATCGCCAATTCGGATACCTGCCTGATCAACGCCCTGTCGCCGGAGTCCTTCAGCGGAAAATTGAACAACCTGCCGAGGGCCGGACGGATCCCCGGCAGCCGCAATGTCTACTGTCAGTGGCTGGTGGATGAAAAGTCCGGTGAGTATCTGCAACCCGAGGCATTACGCGACCGCTTTGCTGCTACTGGGGCTTTTGCGGCGAAACGGGTGATCACTTATTGCGGCGGCGGCATCGCGGCCAGCAGCGATGCGCTGGCCCTAACCCTGCTCGGCGTGAAGAATGTCGCGGTCTACGACGGCTCGCTCTCCGAATGGACGCAGGATCCCGCATTGCCCATGGAGACGGATCCCAAGTAAATCATGCCCAAAAAGATCCCGTTATTGCTCTTGCCCGGCCTCATGTGCGATGCCGATGTCTGGCGGCGCCAGATCGATTCACTGAGGGATATCGCGGACATCATCGTGCCGGAATTTCGCGGCCTCGATTCCCTGGTGGAGATGGCGCGGAAGTCATTGGCGCTGGCGCCGACGCAATTCGCCGTGGCGGGACATTCCATGGGCGGACGGGTGGCGCTGGAGGTTTATCGCCTGGCGCCCGAGCGCGTCACGCGGCTCGCATTGCTGGATACCGGCGTACACCCAGCCGGGGCTGGGGAACCGGCCAAAAGGCAGGTCTACCTGGATATCGCCGCCAGGCAGGGCATGCCAGCGGTCGCAGCGGCCTGGATCCCAACCATGGTGCATCCGGATCGCCGGAATGACCGGAAGTTGCTCGATGCGATCGAACGGATGATCACCCGCACCACCGTTGCGGAATTCGAAGGCCAGATCCACGCGCTGCTGCAACGTCCGGATGCCACGATAGTGCCGCGCATGATCGCCTGTCCTACATTGTTATTATGCGGTCGGGAGGATGAATGGTCGCCGCCGGAGCAGCATGCGGCCATGGCCGCTGAGATCAGGAACTCGGACCTGGTCATCATCGAGCACGCCGGGCATATGGTGACGATGGAGAGGCCGGAAGAAGTTTCCCGCGCCCTGCAAGAATGGCTTACGGGATAGAATGCCGTAAGATTTGCTTAACAGGCTGTTGAAACACGTCGCGAGCGACGGCAGGACAAGGCGCAAGCGTGCGAGAAACCGTAGTTTACACTGTGGTAAATGAGGATTTCGAGCACGCTCGCAACGCAGTAATGCCTAGCGCAGCAGTGATTCAACTGCCTGTTAGAATTTCCCTGTGCGCCAACCCTCAGCATACTCCTTCCGCGCGACCTCCGAATAAGGCACCGGGCTGACTGTCGCCCTGATCTCGGTCTGGACATGCGGCTCCACGGTGGGCTTCGCGGTGCCGCCGCCTTCCTCGCCCCACACCAGGGTCACATCCGTGCCGGGCTTGGCGTATTCATTATCGAGGATGGCGAGCGTCAGCATCCTGCGCTCGTTGGAACTGTAGCCGATCCAGGTGGAAACGCCGACGGTCTTGCCCTTGACCGTGACCTTGTCATAGGGATGCATGGAATACACGGCGGAGGGAAACTCGATGAATTTCGCCCGGTCGCCCTTGTCCAGTTGGCTGCTGATGGCGCGGGTGACATCCGCGCTGTCTAGCGCCAGCGTGACCTTGGTTCGCAGCGGGTGTTTCGCCATCTGTTCGAGCGCCTCCCGGCCGATGAACTCGTGGTCGAACTTCACGAACGGCCCGTATCCCACGTCCCAGGGTGTCAGATAATAATCCTCGATTTTCGCCGAGTTGAAACTGCCGCCGATCGAGGCCCTGGCCTCGTAGCTGTCTTCCGTGAGCCATTCCCGGTAGGGTTTCATTTTCGCGCCTGAATAGATGGCGGGAAGCGGAGAAGGGATCCAGCCGGATTCCAGGGTGTTGGAGGAATAGGCGCGTCCGCCCACCTGGCGCAGGCCGAATTCCTCGCCGGCCTTGACCAGGGCCTCCCGCACCGCCTCGCCATCCGCCCAGGGACCGAACAGCTCGAATCCGGGTTGCCCGGCCATGCCATGGCGTAAGGCGCGGACCTGTTTTCCGGCGATGCTCATGCCGCACATGTTGAAGAATTTCAGTTCCGGCGGTTTCTTCCCGGTGACCTTTTCAATCGTCTTCATGGCGTTGGGGCCCTGGATCTGGAAGCGGTAGGACTTGCGGTTGAAGGGGTCGGGCCGGGCGGCGGAGCGCTCGTCCAGTTCCACCTTGACGTCATACCCGCCGGTTGCCGCATGGAACATGACCCAGTTCAGTACGGGGATGCGCCCAACCAGGTTGAATTTCTTATCGGCAAGGTAGAAGAGGATGACATCGCCGATGATATGGCCGTCATAACTGCACGGCACAAACTGCTTGGCCTTGTCGATGCTGAAATTGGCGAAGGTGTTTACCCCGAGATGGCTCAACAGTTTGAGCGCGTCCGGTCCTTCCACCGCGAGATCGGCCATGTGATAGGACTGGTTGAAGAGGACGCAGGTCTTCTGCCAGGCCGACTGTTCATCGCGCCAGTTGGTGAATTCCGGCGGTACGCCAGGGTAGACATTGGGGCCGGTCTTGGAATTGCGCAGCATCTGCACCGGGTTGCCGAACGATTTTAACAACTCTTCCAGACTCTTCTTGCTCATCTCTGAAACTCCTGTAGTTGGAGTGGTAAAGGTATTGTTAAGGTACAACTAAATATATACCAAGTATAAGTGAGGTTTTGTCATCACAAATAAGGCCAAGGAGGCATTGTTGCCAGGCCAGGTATTT
The DNA here is from genome assembly GCA_004297165.1 of Gammaproteobacteria bacterium. Classification (GTDB taxonomy): domain Bacteria; phylum Pseudomonadota; class Gammaproteobacteria; order Eutrophobiales; family Eutrophobiaceae; genus 2-02-FULL-56-15. The sequence goes on along the minus strand of SCUJ01000006.1, from coordinate 1,681,761 downwards.
CATGTTAAACCGGCAATCGGTGTAGAGGTCTTTTGGAAGGGCCGCCTGGTGAGGCGAGCCCTTTACGCCGGATTTCGTTCCGGCTTTGAGATGAGGAATCGTTCATGAATGATTATATGCGGGATAGATCCGTTTTAATGGTGGGCAGCGTGCCGTGCGCCACGGCGGAAGACACCTTCAGATTGCTCGCCCCGGCGCTGGGCGATCGACTCGCCGGTCTCTCCCACGGCGAACCCGGCTATCGGAACATGTGGGTGGTGTTTAATGCCCCGCATGTCTACGAACCCAATCCCGGGATTATCATCACCAACAAACCCAAACCGAATCGCGACAAAACAGTCTTCAAGAAGGATATCCCCGACTGGCTCCCCACGAGTTGGGAAGAGATGTGGCGTTGCAAGGTCAAGGACAGCGTCGACAAGATTCAATTCGATACCATTCATTACGCCGATTTCGCCATCGAGTGTTATGCGACTTTCCGCAATTTGCGGGATGCCGGCATCATCCCCCGGCATACCCGCTATCAGGTGAATTTCCCATTTCCCGAGGATTTCACTCGCTGGTGCACGGGGGACAAACGGGATTTTAGGATCATGACACAGGCGATCGTCGACGTCTTGAAAAGGGAGGTCGCCATACTGCTGCGCGCGATCCCGGCTACGGATCTGTCCATCCAGTGGGATGTCTGCTGGGAGGTTTTCGCGTGCGATACCGGCGATTATCTGGGCCGGGAACCTCTCGCCTGGAAGGCAGAGGGCGATCCCTATGAGCGCTATGCCGCCTATCTCGCGGAGTTGTCGCCGGGGATTCCTTCCGAGGTAACGCTCGGCATGCATTTATGCTACGGCGATCTGGAACATTCCCATCTGATAGAACCAAAAGACCTGGGCGTGGCGGTGCGCATGGCGAATCTGGCGGTTAAACATGCCGGAAGGCGCTTCGATTATGTGCACATGCCGGTCCCGAGGAATCGCAGCGACGATGCCTATTTCGAACCGTTGCGCGATCTGGCGGTAGGGTCCACCAAACTCTATATCGGCCTCGTTCATCTCACGGACGGCGTGCCGGGAACGTTGAAACGCCTGGAGTCCTTCCGCCGTCATTATCAGGGTGGATTCGGGATCGCTACGGAGTGTGGTTGGGGGCGCAGGCAGGTGGATACCATCCCTAAGCTCATGGAGGTCCATAAACAGGTCGCCGACAGTTTTCGTTAACCGCTATCCAGGGAAATAAATTCAGATGAAACGTAGTACAGATCGAATTCTCACCACTCATGTCGGCAGCCTGATCCGGCCGGAATCCCTGGTTTCTTTCACCAAGGCATACACCGGCAAGCCGCCGCTGGAAGATGCGAATTACCGGTCCACCATGCAGATGGCAATCGACGATGTGGTCAAGCGTCAGGTCGAGATCGGCATCGATATCGTCAACGATGGTGAATTCGGTAAATCCAGTTGGGCCAATTACATCCTGGAGCGTATCAGCGGGTTCGAAAACCGGCCGCAACAAAAGATCCCCGCCGACTGGCTGGGCAGGGATCGGGAACGCTTCAAAGAATTTTTCGCCCTCGAAATGCCCGTGGGCGTAGAAGGGTTGCCCGTCGATGCCTGCACCGGACCCATTCGTTATGTGGACCAGCGCTCTATCGCCACAAATATCGAGTTATTCAAAAAGGCATTAACCAAAGTAATTGTCACGGAGGCCTTTCTCACCACGGTTGCGCCTGCCAGCGCCGCATTTAACGGGGTAAATGAGCATTACGCCACGGAGCGGGAATATATACATGCCTTGGCCGAGGCCCTGCGGGAGGAATATCTTCAGATTCATGCCGCCGGTCTGCTGGTACAGGTGGACGATGCCGTACTCGCCAATATGTACGATCATCTCGTGCAACAGAGCCCGGACAAATACCGGCAATGGGCAGAATTGCGTGTGGAGGCTCTTAATCACGCCTTGTCCGGAATCCCTGAAGATCGTATTCGCTACCATATCTGCTTCGGCAGTTGGCATGTCCCGCACGTGTCAGACGCCCCGCTCTCGGAGATGGCGCGATTGATCCTGCAGGTTAGGGCCGGGGCCTATTCGATCGAGGCCGCGAATCCCCGACATGAACATGAGTGGCGGGTCTGGGAGAAAGTACGGCTGCCGGAGGGGAAAATCCTTATTCCCGGCGTCATCACCCATCACACGACGACGGTTGAACACCCCCAGGTGGTCGCCGATCGAATTGTACGTTTCGCCCGGATTGTTGGCCGGGAAAATGTCATTGCCGGCGCCGACTGCGGCTTTGCCCAGGCACAACGCATCGCCCGTGTGCATCCCCAGGTCATGTGGGCCAAATTCGAGGCGCTGGTCGCGGGGGCGAAGCTTGCCACCAAGGATTTATGGTGGTGATGTTCTCAAAGTGGCACACTGGTCGAAGTTGAGCAACAATCGCTAGTAACAATGTGTTATGTCGTGTTGTTTTTAAGACACGTTGTATCAACATGCTTGATTTCGTAATATCCGACGGGATAATATTACAACACAGTTGTCCGGCTTCCACGCGAAGCCTGCACGAATTGCCTACAAACCCATGGGGGATAACAAGATGATAAGGTCTTTGTACTTTCGCACACTCCGTCTGAGCCGGTTATTGCCGCGCCCGGCGCTGATATCCGCGTTATCGTTGTTTTCCCTGGGCAGCGGTGCCCAGGCGCAGGATCAAGCAGGAGGCGAATTGGAGGAGGTTACGGTTACCGGTAGCCGTATCGTCCGCCGCGACTACGTGTCGAACAGCCCGATCGTGACCATCGAGTCCGAGGCATTCGAACAGCAGACCGGGCTGAATGTTGAGTCCTACCTGAACCAGTTGCCGGAATACAATCCGGCCGCCTCGCCGGTTACCACCCAAGGCGATGTGCAGATCACACCAGTGAATTCAGTGGGTATCGCCTCCATCTCATTGCGCGGCTTCGGCCCTAACCGCAGTTTGGCCCTGGTTGACGGTAAGCGGCCGGTCCCGGTCAACGCCCTGATGGTAACCGATATCAACGGCGTCCCCTCAGCTCTTATACAGCGTGTGGAAACAATCACCGGCGGCGCCTCGTCTGTGTATGGTGCTGATGCGGTGGGTGGCGTGACCAACTTTATTCTGCGGAAGGATTACGAGGGCTTCGAGTTCGATGGCCAGTACGGTATATCGGAGGCAGGAGACGGCGAGGAAAGCCGTATCTCCGCCTTGTTCGGGGCGAATTTTGCTGATGATCGCGGCAACGTAACTCTTGGTCTCGAGCGCTATGAAAGGAAAGAGGCCATGCAGATAGAAAGGGATATTTACAAGGACTACTGGGCCGATCCGGATACAGCAGGTTCCTTCATTTTCATCCAGGGTACAAATGCGTACAGTTGTGACCCCAATTGCCCATCCAATGCGGCTCTAAGGGGCTTGTTCGGTGGCCAGAATCCCAGCGCGTTCTTCGCTGGTTTCGCCCCTGCTACAGGTGAAATGCCAACCTACGTTGATATACAGTTCAATGCGGATGGCACCATTTGGACAGCCGGGTTCCCGTTCCAGACACCTTTGGGTCAGTCCAAATTCAAAGGCACTTTCGATGGCTTGCAATATGCCCACCGTACCGCTCTGGATAACAGTGATGCGGCCGGTTTGAGAACCATGGATGGAATTAAATGGAATAACACCAAGGCTTACGCCAGTGCGCCACAAGACCGTTATTCTGCCTTTGCATCGAGCCACTTTGATGTAACAGATACGGTCTCGGTATTTGCTAAAGTGAACTATGCGGAAAGCAAGACTAGCACTATTTTGTTCGGTACCAATGCCATCAGTGGTTGGGAAACAAGTGTTCCTTATAATCCAACGACAGACAGTCCGATCGACCCGACGCTCAATTATGATGATGTCGCTCTGATGCAGCTTGTCGCGGCCAACCCCGCAGCGTACGCAAATCCGGGCTTCATCCCGACCGGGAGTCCCGGCGCAGGGCATCCCGTACCGGCGCAACTTGCCATGTTGCTGAACAGCAGGAACGTACATACGTACTGTCTGTATGGCACCTTTGCCTGCCCGCTGCCGTTCCAGGGTGATTTCACAGTAGTGACACGCGACCCGGCTTTGGCAGGTACCCCTGTTGCTAATACCGGCCCGGCTGCACGTTGGCAACCGCAGTGGAATCCCGATACCAGCCTGCCGCCACGTAACACCTACAACACTATCCAGACTTGGCAGGTTGAAGGCGGCGTGGATTTCGAGTTGCCATTCCGCGACTGGACTGGTGAAGTCTATTTCTCCCACGGCGAATCCAGCACCTATAACGTCGCTGGCGGTAACCTGTCATTGAGTCGTTACCGTGCCCTGACCAATCTGCCTGACTATGGTCGTGGCGCAGTTGGTACTGGTAACCAGACTTACACCGTAGTTTCCGAAAATGGAGTCGAAACAGTAAATTCGATCCGACCGGCCTTCGGTGTCGGTGATTTCGAATGTACTTCAGGTTTCTACGATACGTACTTTGGGGGCGATCAACCGCTGTCGGAAGACTGCTTCAATGCCATCAATGCCACTCTGCAAACCCGCACGGAAATGGCCCAGGATATCGTGGAAGTGAACCTCCAGGGCGGGGTGTATGACCTCCCGGCCGGCGAACTTCGATCCGCGATTGGGTTCCAGCACCGCAATGTTAATGGCAAGTTCAATCCTGATATCCTTCAGTCGGAAGATTCCTTCACCGATCAAGTGGTAGGCGTCTATCCCACCGGATATCTGGATGAAACCACAACGGCCGACGATTTCTATGTCGAGGCATTAATACCGGTGGTGGCGGATCTGCCATACATGCAGAAATTCGAAATAGAAACTGGCGCCCGCTATTCGGATTATGAAGAGACGGGTGACACGGCATGGACTTGGAAGATCCTGGGCAACTGGGAGGCACAAGACTGGTTGCGCCTGCGTGGTGGCTTCAACAAGGCCACTCGGTCGCCCAACCTGGGTGAATTATTCCTGAACAAGCAGGAAGTATTCGGCGCTGGTGGTAACTTCGGTGACCCATGCGCTATCCGCAGTAATTCTCCCTTCGGTGCCGGCGGAACATCTCTTGCGACTGACCCGATTGTGACGAATCCCAGTGAAACGGCTCCGACGCTGGCGCCTGGTCAAACACTGGCAGGCGCGAATAGCTCTCAATTGATTTGTGAAGCTTTGATGGGTACTGCTGGCGCTGACTATTTCTATCGTTCAGGACTTGATGCCGTTGCTGCGGCTGGAGGTGGTTTCGCCTGGGTACTGCAGGAAGGGAACACTGCCCTGAGTCCTGAAAAGGCGGACACCTGGACAGCCGGGTTTGTTGTTAGCTCGCCGTTGGAGAATCCATGGCTTTCAGGCATCACGCTGTCGTTCGACTGGTACATGGTGGAAATCAATAATGCCATCATGACGCGGTCAGTCGATTATGCCAACTTTCAATGCTTTGGCACGATCGTGAGTACACCAGCAGAAGCGGCAGCGCAGGCTAGTACTCCAGCCTGTCAAAACCTTCCCCGCGACCAACGCAATGGATCAGGTCTTACTTCCACGCTGATCTACGATAATTTGGCCACGATTGATACCTCTGGTTTTGATATCGCGTTCAACTGGTCGGCTCAGCTCCAGGATCTTGGCATTAATGTGCCAGGTGGCTTGGGTTTCAATCTGCAGACGACGATCTTGAACGAATATATCACGAAGCAATCAGTCGCATCCTTCGATGTGGAAACAGATTGGACCGGCTCCTTGGGCCCGACTCTGCCCGGAACCAACGCCGGGGCCTATGACTATCGCATATTCGGTGCGCTTAGTTATAACCTGGACAACTGGAGTGTAACGATGCGCTGGCGTCATCTGCCGTCGGTTTGGACTGCTGGTTACGCTTCCCAGATGGCCATCATCGAGAATAATACTGCTGTTTCGGCAGGTACACCGGGTCTACTGCTGGGTTACACGCCAACTACGGAAATAGAGACTGACAGTTACAATATCTTCGATTTGGCAGCCAACTGGAATTACAACGAGACGTTTACGTTTCGAGCAGGTATAACTAACCTGCTCGATACAGAACCGGAAAATGTCGGCAGCACAGCGGGTTATACACCTGAGCAATATCCTGACTCTGCCTCTCTGCAGGCGGTCTGTGGCGGAGCGCCTGGTTGTATAAACCCGAACGGACGCAGTCTGTATACACAGGGTGGTTTTAATGGTGGTTACTACGACACCCTGGGTCGCCGCTTCTTTGTAGGGTTGAAAGTCTCGTACTAATAGCAAAGTAAAGTAGTAAGCGTAACAACGGCGGGTCAATCGACCCGCCGTTTTACTTTGTGCGTCAGAAAAATGAAAATAGGCGTCCCGTTGTCGAATCAGGAGTTCTCTGTACATGAAGCCGCAAAGACCACAACGTCATCAAAAAAAACCATCAATATTTTGTTCGAATATACCCTCTACCTTCCTGCTGGTCGCTGCTGCAATAACTTGGACGGAAGCTGTCGCACAAGGTAGCGATCAAGCCCTCAATCGGTGCCGTGCGATCCAGGTCATCGCGGCTCGCGCTGCTTGTTATGACAGTCTCGTAGATAATCAGCCACAAGCGGCAGATGCGCAGCGCCTGATGATTGAGAACCAGAGGCTACGGCAGGAGATGGCGCGCCAGAGAAATTCGGAAGCTGAAGAAACGACTGAATTGGTAGACACGATAGCCGCGCTGGAAAAACGTCCGGATGGCTGGATCGTTACTCTGCAGAACGGCCAAATTTGGCAGCAACATGTCACCCGGCGTTATGAACTGACGGTGGGACAGCGGGTGCGAATCTACCCGACGATCTTCGGTGGCGGCTACAAACTGACAGCCGAGGACAGAGGCGGGTTCATTTATGTGAAACGGGCCAGGTAACCAAGGTAAAGGACAAGTTTTATGTCTTCATTAATTCGAGTCCATGACCCGAGAGGGTATCCACCGAAAGTCTCTGGCAAACGACTTGCCCCCAGACTCGAGGCCCTGGACGGGAAGATCCTGTACCTTGTGGATTGTTTGTTCGACAATTCAGAGGTGTTCATGAATCAGTTGCGTGACTGGTTCGAACAGCACCTGCCGCGGGTTATCGTACGGACAATCAAACCCCATGAAAGCTGGGTCGACGATCCGGCGATGCGTGAAATAATCGTGGCGGAGGGTGATGCGGCTATCCTCGGCGTGGGGCTTTGAAGTTCTTGCAGCCCGACGGTCGTCGGGCTAGCAATTGCATTGGAGGCGGACGGCATACCCACGGTCTCCGTCCATACCCACGTCTTCACCCGGCTCGTTCGTTCCGTCGCCAGGGTCAACGGCCTGCCCACCCTGCGCCAGGCCTTTGTACCGCAACCTGTCGTCGGTCGATCCGCCGGGGAGCTGCGCGCCTACATTGAAGGAGATGATGCGGTCGAGGGTGGTCCCTTCATCAAACGCCTGATCGACGGTCTCACCGACGTTTTGCGGCAGGAGGATGAGGCGGGAATGGATTTCGATCGCTCCACGCCAAGGCTGCTGGATCCCGACACGGAGGATAACCTGTATCAGCGTTTCGAGGAGAACCGCTGGACGGATTTCCTGCCCATCGTCCTGCCGACCGAGGCCAGGGTCGAGGCAATGCTCAAGGCCACGAGTCATGCCCCGGATAAAGTGGTGGGCCGCCTGCAACCCGCCCGGTTTCGCGAGCTCTGGGAATACACCGTGGAAAAGGTCGCCGTGAACGCGGTCATGGCCGGGGCCCGGCCTGAATATTTTCCGGTCATCCTGGCGCTGGCCGCCTCCTGCGTCACGGCGCGTTCCAGCAGTACGACCTCGCAGGCGACGATTGCCATGGTCAACGGGCCGGTGCGCAACGAGATCAACATGAACTCCGGCATCGGGGCCATGGGGCCCTACAACCACGCCAATGCTACGATCGGCCGCGCCTACGGTCTCTTGTCACAGAATCTCCAGGGAGGCTCGGTTCCAAGCGAGAGCTTCATGGGCTCGCAGGGAAACGTGCATTCCTACAGCGCGGTCTTCGCGGAAAACGAGGAACGCAGCCCCTGGGAACCCTTTCATGTGCAACACGGACACAAGGCCGAAGATAGCGCCGTGAGCCTGTTCATGGGCGGCTGGTATATCCAGTTCGGTGGAGGCCCCCGCGAGACCTGGGAGGAAAAATTCCGCCGTTCACTCGCGGCCTGCGACCCCTATAGCGGTCCGGTGTTGGCGCTGGACCCTCTGGTTGCAAGAGGCTTTGTCGACAGGGGCTTTGACACTAAACAGAAGCTTATCCAGTGGTGCGTGGAGAACAGTCTGCTCCCGGCACGAGAATATTGGGATAACCAGTGGGTACAAACCCTGCTACTGCCGCAGGCGGTCGCAGGGATCGAGCCGTATGCGAGTTTTCTCAAGGCAGAACCGGGTACGCCGCTCAAGATGTTCCGACCCGAGGATATCAGCGTGGTGGTGGTCGGTGGCGAGACCGGGGCCATGTGGAAGATCCTGAGCGGTACCTACTTGAAAACAATTTCAGTGGATGAATGGCGGTGATACATCGCGAACTGAACCGTAGAGGCGATCCTCGTGATCGCCCTCTATCCCATGGCGAATACAAGATTCGCCACTCCGACCCCTTTAATTAAGAGCGCTTTACAACCGAGCACTGGATTTTGTAGTATCCCTCCTAGAAGTAATAAAGAATCTTGGTTCGGCTTATCAGTGAAGCCGGATTGAGACGGATCCAATCCATGGGGGGAATTTCAATGTTCAAGTCTTTGTACATCTGCTGTCTTCGTCAGTGCCGGTTTTTGTACTATCAAGCGTTAATATCCTCTTTCGTCATGCTTTCCTTGGGCGTCGTCGTCCAGGCGCAGGATGAAGGAGAAGATCTGGAGGAGGTCACGGTCACCGGTAGCCGTATCGTCCGCCGCGACTATGTCTCGAACAGCCCAATCGTAACCATCGAGTCCGAGGCGTTCGAACAACAGACCGGCTTGAACGTCGAGTCTTATCTGAATCAGTTGCCGGAATATAACCCGGCCGCCTCGCCCGTGACTACGCAAGGCGATGTGCAGATCACCCCGACGAATTCAGTGGGTATCGCCTCCATCTCGCTTCGCGGCTTTGGCCCCAACCGAAGCTTGGTGTTACTCGACGGACATCGACCTGTCCCGGTAAACCCACTTATGGTGACGGATGCCAACAGCATCCCTTCAGCCCTGCTTCAGCGTGTGGAGACGATTACCGGGGGCGCCTCTTCCGTGTATGGCGCGGATGCGGTGGGTGGCGTGACCAACTTCATAACCAGGAAGGATTACGAGGGCTTCGAGTTCGATGGCCAGTATGGTATCACCGAGGCTGGCGATGGCACGGAAAGCCGCATCTCAGCCTCGTTAGGCGCCAATCTAGCCGATGACCGAGGTAATGTCACGGTTGGTTTGGAACGCTACGAGAGGGAGGAAGCCGCCCAGATCGAGCGGGACATCTATACGGACCTCTGGGCATCCGATCGAACCGGTTCGGCATCCGTGACCGGCCTTAAGGGCGTCGGAGCGTATTTCTGTAACCAAAATTGCCCGACTCAGCCTGCTGTTAACGTGTTGTTCGGCGGCGGCAGCCCCTTTGGCAGATCCTCAGCTACCGTATCCGGTTCGACGGTATACTTTGACGTTGCTCCGGGCTCCGGTGTGGGCAACTCCCGCACCTACTATATTAACCCGGACAGCACCATCTTTGCCTTGGGCAGCGCCCGCGGACAATCCCGTCACAAAATCACTGTGGACGGGCAGACTTACGCATTACAGAAAACTCTCGATGCCACGGACCCGACCAACAATACGGTTTTCGATGGTCTGAAGTGGAACAGTACTTTGGGATATGCGAGCGCTCCGCAGGATCGGTATTCGATTTTCACCTCGGGAAACTTCGACTTGACCGACCGAATCGAACTTTTCGGCGGGGCGAGATTCGCGGAGAGCCGGACGCGCACACTGTTGCAGACAACTTCAGTGACCTTCGGTTGGGAGACCTCGGTACCCTATAACCCGACGTTCGATAGTCCCGTGAACCCGGCATTAAACTTCGCGGATCCGGCGGTGGTTACCGCAGTTCTGGCGAATCCCTCCGCATACGCCAACCCGAATTTCATCCCGACAGGCTCGGGCGCCTGGAAGTATTGCCAAGCCAATACTACAGGTTGTAGTACGACTGCTGGAGTCAGTAATTTTACCAATAAGAACGTATCGCTTGCCGCTGGCAATACTCTCATCGGTACTGCTGTCAATTATCATCCGGTGCCGACAGAGTTGGCCATCCTGCTAAACAGCCGGGGCTGGCCAACTTATTGCCTCACAGGGCAGTCGGGTTGTTCTGCAACATTACCCGGTGGGGCGCCTAATCCTCGGGCGACGACTAATACGGCACTCGTTGGAACGTGGAACGGTCAGCCGGTGAGTGCCTCGCAGCAGGCGGCGGACTGGATTCCGAACTGGAATCCGTCGTACAGCACGCCACCGCGCAATACCTACAACACGAATGAGACTTGGCAAGTCGAAGGTGGGGTCAACATCGAATTGCCGTTCCGCGATTGGACCGCCGAGCTGTATGCCTCGCATGGGGAGTCAGGCGTCTATAACGTCGCCGAGGGCAACCTGTCACTGGCCCGTTATCGCGCCTTGACCAACCTTCCCGATTACGGCCGCGGCGCTTCAGGCACGGGTAATATCGTCTATACGGTCGGCCCGATCTATAACTTGCCCGCCACTCCAGCGGCGGGAAGGGATGTGAATGCTGCCAGGGGGGCGTTCGGCGCGGGAGATTTTACTTGCGGGTCGGGATTCTATGACACGTATTTTCTTGGCGATGCGCCGATGTCGCAGGACTGTCTCGATGCCATCTACGCAGTGCTGCAGACACGTACAGAGATGCGCCAGGATATCGTGGAGGTGAACCTGCAAGGCGGTGTCTATGACCTGCCGGCCGGGGAGGCCCGTGGCGCCATGGGATACCAGCACCGCAAGGTCAACGGAATCTTTTATCCCGACGTCCTGCAATCGGAGCGGTCCTTTACTGACGAGGTGATTGGCGTTTATCCGACAGGCTATCTGAATGCTAGTACGATGGCGGATGATTTCTACTTAGAGGCGCTGATCCCGGTGGCGGCAGACCTGCCGTATGTGCAGAAGTTCGAGCTTGAGATGGGCGCCCGTTACTCGATTTACGATGAGACGGACAACTCGGAGTGGACGTACAAGCTCTTGGGCAGTTGGGAGGTCAAGGACTGGCTGCGGTTGCGCGGTGGATATAACCGCGCCACACGCTCACCGAACCTGGGCGAGCTGTTCCTGAACCCGCAGGAGATTATAGCCGGCGGCGGCAGTTTCGGGGATCCATGTTCGGTGCGCGCGAACGCGCCTTTCGGCGCCGGCGGCTTCACGGGCGGCATCGACCCGACACTTAGCGGAACCGAGTCGCTCCCCGCGCTTGCTCCGGGACAGACGCAAGCCGGTGCGGACAGTACGCATTTGATCTGCCAGCAGATGATGGGCGGTCCCGGCAGCGTGGCGGAGAACCAGTTCTACAACGTAACGAACGCTGTCGCTCAAGCGGGCGGGGGCGGATTTGCATGGATCCTGCAACAGGGTAACCCGGAACTGCGACCGGAGAAGGCAGACACCTGGACGGCCGGTTTTGTGCTCTCTTCGCCATTCGAGAACCCATGGCTTTCCGGTGTGAATCTGGTGCTTGATTGGTGGATGGTAAACATCGAGGACGCCATCATGACGTATTCGATCGATTACGCCAATTACCGTTGTTTCGGCTCGCGTACCGTTACCACCGCGGCGGAGGCGGCGGAGCAGGCGGCGACGCTGGGTTGCCGGTTGGTGCCGCGCGACCAGACCAGCACCGGCGTCTCGCTGAGCACCACGCTCTCGTATGATAACCAGGCTACGATCGAGACCTCAGGCTTCGACATTATGCTGAACTGGTCCAGCGAGATCGCGGATCTGGGCGTAGATGTGCCCGGCCGGCTCGGCTTGGGCGTGCAGGGCACGATCCTGGACTACTACACCACCAAGCAGTCCCCCGCGTCGTTTGACATAGAGACCGAATGGAAGGGTTCGCTGGGACCAAACCTCCCTGGGACTCAGGCTGGGGCTTATGAATATCGGTTTTTCAGTTCCCTAAGCTACTCGCTGGATGACTGGAACGTCGCCTTGCGGTGGCGCCATTTGCCATCTGTATGGTCCGCAGGAAAAGCGTCACAACTGGCGATCATCGAGAATAACGCAGCGGTTACCGCGGGCGCACCGGGTGTCACATTGGGCTATGTGCCAAGCACGGAGATCAAGACCGATAGCTACGATATCCTCGATCTGTCACTTAACTGGCGCATCAACGAGACGTTCGCGCTGCGCGGCGGAATCACGAACGTGCTAGATATCGAACCGAACCACTTTGCGAGTACAACCGGCTATGCGCCCGGTTCGGACATCAGCACGACTGCTCTGTGTGGCGATGCGCCGGGCTGCCGCGGCGCTGGCGTCTATAGCCTGCCTACGCTGGGCGGATATAGCGGTGGGTATTACGACACCATCGGTCGCCGCTTCTTCGTGGGCTTCAAGGCATCATACTAATAAGCAGATAAAAGTAGTATCTTTAACAACGGCGGGTCCAGCGACCCGCCGTTGTTTTTTTATTTCCTCTCCTGCCGCCTGACGATAGCACCTTGGCGTTCGAGTTCACTTTGTATTTCCACAATTGGCACGGATCGAACTGTCTGCTTCGAATGTACTGCAAGCGCCGCTCCGACTCCAGCAGCATGACCCATCACCCAGCATTCCGGGATCTCCCTTAAGGCGGCATGGGAAGTCGTATCACAGGATAGATTGCGGCCTGCCGCCAGCACGCCGTCGATACGCTCCGGCAAGAGCACACCATATGGGATCTCGAGTGTCGGGAACTCCGGCGAGAGTCCGGGGCACAGGCCGATACTGTTCACGCTGGAACCGTCCGTCCGCCACACCTTGCTGCTCACGCACTCGATCCCTCTCAGACGCCGGCTGTGCCGGGTGCCGACCTGCGAGGCCGTATCGTGGATCCAGGCCCGCTCAAAACCCGGCATCCTGGTTCGGTACCAGGCGAGCACCTGACGCATGACGTCCCGCGAGCGAAATTCCACCTCGGTGAGGTCGTCGACCTTGAGGGCCGAATAGCCGCTGAATTTGGGAGTCAGGAAAAGGGCGATGGTGTCATTGGGCGTGACAAAGGCTGTATTCGTAAGCCACTCGTCCTCGTGGCTGGCCTCCCGCATGAGCGTACTGTACTGTTCCGGATGGATCATCCGGAAATCCAGGTAGCGGCGCATATCCACGTTGCCGAAGCGAAAACTGGTGTTCAGCCGGGCGTGAGCAGAGACGCCGTCAAAATCGTTTTCAAATACAGCCCCGGCCTTGGCGAAGATATCGCCATCACCCGAACAGTCGATGGTGATGTCCGCTTTTATCGCGAAACGGCCTTCCTTGCTTTCGAAGATGACGCCGGTGACCTTATTCTCCCGGCAGAGAGTGGCGACCGCCCAACTGTGCAGTAACACGTTGACCTTCGCTGCCCGCACCATGTCGTTCAGGATCAGCTTCAGCACTTCCGGATCGATCGTGGGGGAAAAATTAACGATGCCGCGGTGACCCGCGGTGCGCACGCCCCAGTAGGCAGCGAGCTTCGGGTCCTTCGAGCCCCATTGTTCGGGCGGCGGGCCGATGAGGGCCTTCTCCGCCGCACAGGCATCCGTGATCTCCTTGCCGATCCCGCCGACCACCAACCGGCCTTCCCAGTCGGTCATCCGGTCGATCCAGATGACGAGACCGCCGGTGGACAACCCGCCTAAACAGCCATAGCGTTCCACCAACGTGACCTCGGCCCCGGCCCTCGCCGCGGCGATCGCGGCACAGACTCCGGCCGGTCCCCCGCCGACCACGAGGACCTCAGTGCTTCCGTAAACCGGGATGGAACGTTCCGGCTCCCTTATCGTTTCACCATTACCTGATCGCATGACAAGCAACCTCAAATTGGAGAATTACTAGGATAAAAGAAAAACCCCCTGATTCGCATCAGGGGGTTCACAAGTAACCCAAATGAAGACGTCAGTCTAGAAGCGTTTCTTGATGCTGCCAAATACCATCCGCGGCAGACCATAGCCGTACTGGATGCCGCCCAGGGAGTCCATGAAATCCAGCACGCTGGTCTTGTAGAGTTTGTCAGTCAGGTTGGCGCCGCTGACCGACAGCTCCCAGTCCTCGGTCGGCGAGACCCAGGTCGCGCGGGCGTTGAACACGGAATAAGCGCTCTGGTTGGCCCGGGTAAAGTTGTTCGCCGTGAAGTTGGTTTCCGACTGGTAGGAGACATCGCCGCGCAGGGTGAGATTCCCCCATTCCCCGCCGCTAATCGGGGTGGTGAAGGCCGCCCCCAGCGAGGCGCTTATCTCGGGTGAACGCAGCGGCCTGCAGTCCAGGCAGGGATTGGCGATGGCGGTGCCGCCGCCGCCGGGGAAGCTGGCGATAACCGCCGGATCGGCGGAGCCGAGATCCACATAGGAAAATCCTAACCAGCCAAAGGTGCCATCGATGGAGATGTGTTCGGTCGGATAGGCCACGAAATCCATCTCGATGCCCAGCATGTCAGCCTCACCCGCATTTTTGGTCGGGAAGGTGGGAACCCCCGAGAGTGGATCAAGCACCACGGCCGGCAATTGCAGGTCCGTATAATCCATGTAGAACAGATTGGCGTTTACGCGCAGACGTTGATCCAGCCAGTCGCTTTTTATGCCCAGTTCGAAATTCTCCACTTCCTCGGGGTTGAATGTGCCGATGGTAAGCAGGTTCGCCGGTCTGGGATTGAAGCCACCCCCGCGGAAACCCTGCTGGTAGGTGAAGTAGGTCATGATGTCGTCGTTCCACTGGTAGGAGAGACTGGCCATGGGCGTCACCCGTTCCGCGTCCTGGGACAGGGGTGTTGGCAGGAACAGGTAGTCAGCCGGTACATAGGCCCTGTTCTCCAGGATCCGCTTGATGCGCGTCTGCAGGATGTCCTTCTCATCAGATGTATAACGCACTCCGGCAGTCAGGGTCCATTGATCCGTCAACTCCGTGATGGTGTGGAGGAAGATCCCCAGTTTCTGGTTGGTCTGGTCGTCGATGCGATCGATGTCTCCCGCGCCGATGACGCCCATGTGCAGGAGCGAGATATTGGAGTTGTAGTCCGAGGCGTCATACCAGAATATACCCGCCGTCCAGTCTGTGGTCCAACTGCTCGATCCGTATCCCAATGCGAGTTGGCCGCTGAGGCGCCCCTCGACTGTGAACTGCTCATCGTTATAGGTATCGACGGTATGATTGAGGGGAATGGGTGAACCATCGGAATCCCGGCCGAAGTAGGAATCGAACTCCCTGTAGGCCAGGATCACCCTGGCGTTCAGGGTCTCGTTGATGGCCCAGTCCATGGCGCCACTCACGCCCCAGTGCCTTGCCTGCATGGTGTTGGGTGTCAGAATTCCCCCCGGATAGCGCATCTTTTGTCCGGTGGCGTTTCCGGCCTGGTCGAGGATGCCAAATGTGATCCCGGGATCCACGAAGGAGGAATAGTTGACGAAAGGATCGCTTGGCGCGAATCGATCATCGTACCGTACTCCGAAATTCGGGATGTTCACCAGATTGTTACTGCTATTAACCAGACCAAAGCCGCCGTTCGACGCTTGGTCCGCCGTATCGGCGACATGATCCTGCGGGCTCTTCTGATCCATGTCCATCACGTCGCCGGCCAGATTGAATTCCAGGGAGTCACTCACTGCCCAGCGGACCTGCACTCTTCCGGAAATGATGCCTTCGTCCCCCATCTCGTCCACCTTGCAACCTTCGTTGGTGCCGTTGGGCGAGGTCTGTATGGGGATGCCAAAGGCATTATCCTCGGGACTGCCCGCTACAACCACATCCGGTGCCGTTCCGGCATCGGGGCCATCCGCGCCCAGGCCGTCACCGATACCCGCCAGTTGCGGCGTGCCGCGACGGATCATCTCACAGGTGAAGTCCAGGACATCGACATAACCGTCCCGGCGTTTGGTGGAGAAGGAAAAGCGGCCGAAGAGGTTCTCGCCGAGGGCGGTTTCGAAGGAGCCACGGGTGTTGAAGGTGTTGTAGCTGCCCATGGTAGCTTCGAGTACCGTGGGACCGTCGCCGGTGGGCTTGCGGGTGATCAGTCGGATCACGCCACCCGCCGCGTTGCTGCCGAACAGGGTTCCCTGGGGTCCACGCAGGACCTCCACGCGCTCGAGGTCCAGGAGATCCAGATTGCCAGCCGTGGGCCGGCCCAACAGGACATCGTCCACGTAAATCGGCACCGCTGGCTCAAAGACCGCCTTGAAATCGTTCAGGCCCATGCCGCGCGCATTGACCGCCATGGTTGGCCCCCATCCTGACCCTAGCTGATCGATCTGCAAGTTGGGCGTCCACTTTTCGATATCCAGCACGCTCGTGGCGTTTTTCGACTCCAGGGAATCCCCCGATAACGCCGAGATGGATAGCGGCACATCCTGGATGTTTTCTTCACGAAACTGGGCCGTGACCACAATCTCCTCGACCGTGCCCTGAGCGCTGGTCATGGAAGGAAGGATCAGGCCGGATAGCGTGAGGCTTGCTGCCAGGATACGCGTAATGCCCCTGTGTGTTGACATGTGATACATACCAAACCCCCTATGCTGGATATACCTGTCAGGAATTAATCCCCCCGCGAGGGAATGTCCTCGATTTGATCTTAATGCCGCGACCGAAATACAACATTGTCGCAAAACCCCTTCAGCGGGTGTGTAATAATAGACAGGTATCCGTAGCGCGAGAACGTGTCAAAATTGGCAAACAGTTTTCTCGTTTTGAGGTAGCTGATCCTGAACACCCTGCAAAACATCAAGGCCTTCATCCAGGTCGCGAGGCTCGCCAGTTTCTCGGCCGCCGCCCGTGAACTTGGAGTGGCGCCTTCCGTCATCACCAAGCGCATCACCAGCCTTGAACGGCAGATGGGCGAGAAACTGTTCCAGCGTTCCACGCGCGGCCTGAAACTGACCGAGGCGGGGGAGCGGATCCTGCCACGCTATCAGCGGCTGGTCACGGAACTGGAGGACATCATCCAGAACAACCGGTCCGCGCATAAGGGGAGCAACGGCCATCTGCGCATCAAGGCCCCGACCACGGTCACCACCAGATATCTGGGACGGCTGTTCTGCGAATTCCAGGCGGCACACCCCGGCGTGAGTCTGGAGATCGCCGTGGTGGATCGTTCCGTCAATCCCATGGACGAGAATTTTGACCTGGTGATTGCCGCCGCGCCCACTTCCTATGCCAACGTAGTGGATATCCCGCTCACCCCCTATCAGCTCGTCTTGTGCGCCGCGCCGGATTATCTGGCGCGGAAAGGCCGGCCGCTGCAACCGCGCGACCTCGTGGATCATGAGTGCCTGACCTCCATCCTGCTGGGGCAATCCTGGACCTTCGAAGGACCGCGCGGTCCATTGACGGTGGAGATCCATTCCAAACTCCATGTCAACGAGGCCACCGTCCTGCGGGAGGCCACGTTGCTTGGTATTGGCGTTGCGGTACTGCCGCGCTTCGTGGTGGAGACGGACCTGAAACGCGGCCGCCTCGTGAGCCTGCTGGAAGAGTTTCCGTTGCGGCGCTTGTGGCTGAAGGCGCTGGTCCCGAACGTCAAACTGCACAAACCGCTGATCAACGATCTGGTCCAGTTTCTGCAATCGCACATGCAGCCGATCCCTCCCTGGGAACGTAAGCCGCATTTCATAACAAATCGAGAAAGCTGAACGCACCCCGGCGCTTGTTCAACCCACCGGCTGCCATCCCTATACTGCGACAGCCGGCCAATTCTGGTCCGTATGGGGGGCGTGAATGAAAAATCCAGTCAAATTGCGCAGTAACTTCGAACCGGGCACCCCACGCTGGGCCACGCGCAGGGCGCAATGGACCGCGCTAGGGCTCACGGACGCGGACATGGAAAAACCCAAGATCGCGGTGGTCAACAGCTCTTCGGAACTCGCCATCTGTTTCAGCCATCTCGACGGCATCGCCAAGGTCGTCAAGGAGACGATTCGCGAGGCCGGCGGCCTGCCGTTCGAGATCCGCACCACCGCACCGAGCGACTTCATCGTCAGCGCCGGCAGCGTCGGCTACATCCTCTCGGCCCGGGACCTCATCGTCAACGACATGGAGATCGCGGTGGAGGGCGCCCAGCTTGACGGGATGATCTGCCTGACCTCCTGCGACAAGACCCCGCCCGCGCACATGATGGCGGCGGGGCGCTTCAACATCCCCACCATCATCGTGATCTGCGGCTACCAGCCGGCCGGCGTCTATGAAGGGAAACATGTGGATATCGAGGATGTCTTCCTCGGCGCCACCCATGCCGCGATGGGCAAGCTGTCTCAGGAGCAACTCAAGGGCATAAGCGGGAATGCAATTCGCGGTCCCGGCGTCTGCCAGGGCATGGCCACCGCCAACACCATGCATGTCGTCTGCGAGGCGATTGGTATGGCGTTGCCGGGCAGCGCCCCAGTGCTCGCCAACAGCCCCAAGATGTTTGACGATGCCCGCGCCGCCGCGAGGCGTATCGTGCAAATGGTGCTGGAGGACCTGCGTCCGCGTACGATTCTGACGCCCGGCGCCTTTCACAATGCCGCCGCCGCGGTACTCGCAGTGTCGGGTTCGATCAACGCCGTCAAACATTTGCAAGCCACGGCCGTTGAGACGGGACTGGATCTGGATGTCTTCAAACTGTTCGAGGACTTGTCTCGCAGTATCCCTGTCCTCTCTGCCGTGCGGCCCAACGGCGAGAACACCATCGAGGAATTCGAGGCGGCGGGCGGGGCACGGGCCATCCTCTCTCAGCTTGGGGACTTGCTCGATCTCGATGTGATGACCGTGACCGGCAGGACCCTGCGGGAAAACCTCAAGGGAGTGAAGGTTGCCGATGAGGAGGTGATTCGTCCCCGCGGCAATCCATTCTCCAGTAAGCCGCCCATCGTCATCCTGCACGGCACGCTCGCGCCGGAGAGCGCCATCGTCAAACTGGGGACCAGCAGGAACCGTACCCTGGCCATGACGGGTCCCGCTGTGGTATTCGAACATGGTGCACTGGCGACCGAGGCGTTGAAGCGTGGCGAGATTAAATCCGGCTCGATTATCGTCGTCCGTGGCGATGGCCCCAAGGGCTCGCCCGGCATGGGCGGGAGCGCGGGCGGGGTCCTCTTCGCGCTCGATGCCCTCGGGCTTTCCGCCGAGATCGGACTCGTCACCGACGGTCAGTTGTCCGGGCTCTGCAACAAGGGCCTGACCGTGGCCGAGGTCTCACCAGAGGCCGCCATCGGCGGACCGTTATCATTGGTGGAGACAGGCGACACCATCGTTATCGATGTGGAGAAACGCCGGCTCGATCTCGACGTCCCCGCCGAAGTGCTGAACCAGCGCCGGGCTGCACGGGGCGAACCCATCCTGCAAAAACGCGGCGGTTATCTCGGGATTTACCAGCGCAATGTGCAGCCCATGTCCAAAGGCGCCGTGCTGATAGGAGACGAGTAACTCTACTTCACGAAGTCGTAAAGCGGCTTGCCCTTGTCGACGATATGCACGGTGAAGAGCTTCAATGAAGTGTCGCCGACGACGGTGAAACCGGCGTGTGGGACATCCCGTAGATTCATCGATGTGAAGCCGGTCGCCAGTGTGGTCGGATCCTGTCCCTGCGCCTGAATCCGGGCCCCTTGCAGAACATGGAATGCCTCGACCCCGTGGTGAAGGTGGCGATCGGCGCTTTCTCCGGGCTTGAGTTCGAGTATCGAGGCGATGACCTCCATGTCCGGCGCGCCCGTCAGGTCCGTGCGCTGCTGCTCGATACGCTGCGGCGCATCCGTGAGGGTCTGCGCGGTTAGTCCGGCAGCGAGCCCGAGCGCGAAGATCAGCAGACTTGATAATGAACGAACCAGCTTGTTTTTATTCATCGGATCCTCCTTCAGGACAGCGGAATATTATTTGAACACGACTTGTGCAGAGGCATCCTCCACATAGTTCACCTCTTGGTCCGCAAATCTTAGATGACCGTAGCAGAAGATAATAGGGGCAGACCAAGGGTTGCAAAATCGTGACCTGTCCCCTGTATTATTAGATACTGGAATGCCTGTCGGATGGCACGCGGCTTTCGGAGACGGACGATGATCGACTACTCGGCATGGTTTGACGGGCTGATCGTCGTCATTACGGCGGGCCATCCCGCATGACTCCCGCAGATCTCAAAGCCCGTCCGGCCAATATCCCGTTGTCCCCGCCGAAAGTGAGCTTCGGGGAGGCCTTTCGTTTCTGGCTGAAGCTGGGATTCATCAGCTTCGGCGGCCCCGCCGGCCAAATCTCGATTATGCACACTGAACTGGTCGAACGCCGACGCTGGATCAGCGAACGGCGTTTCCTGCACGCGCTGAATTACTGCATGCTCTTGCCGGGCCCGGAGGCCCAGCAGCTCGCGACCTACATCGGCTGGCTGATGCACCGCACCTGGGGAGGTGTGGTCGCTGGCGCGTTGTTCGTGCTGCCGTCGCTGTTCATCATGATCGGCCTGTCGTGGATCTACATCGTCTTTGGGGACGTGCCGTTCATCGTCGGTCTGTTCTACGGCATAAAACCCGCGGTAACCGCGATCGTACTGCACGCGGCCCATAGGATCGGGACGAGCGCCCTGAGAAATTGGATCCTGAGGGCGATCGCGGCGGCTGCGTTTGCCGCGATTGCCGTGTTCGCGGTCCCGTTCCCAGCCATCGTCATTGCGGCTGCCCTCGCCGGGTGGCTCGGAGGGCGCTACCTGCCCGAGTGTTTCCGCATCGGCGGCGGTCATGCCGCGGCGGGGCAATCGTTCGGCCCCGCGCTGATAGACGATACGACGCCAACGCCGGCACATGCCCGATTCAGTCCCTTACGCCTGGCGGAGATCCTGATCGTATTCGCGCTGTTGTGGGCCGGACCGATGCTGTTGCTGACCTTAGCCCGCGGGTGGGACGACACCCTGACGCAGATGGGCTGGTTTTTCACGAAGGCCGCCCTGCTTACGTTCGGCGGCGCCTATGCCGTCCTGCCCTATGTCTATCAGGGGGCGGTTGATTACTACGCCTGGCTGACTCCGATCCAGATGATTGACGGACTCGCGCTTGGCGAGACCACGCCCGGACCGCTGATCATGGTGGTGGCCTTTGTCGGCTTCGTTGGCGCCTACGTGGGGCAGTCATTCGGTCTTGATCAACAATTCCTGGCCGGCGCCACAGCGGCGACGCTGGTGACCTGGTTCACCTTCCTGCCGTCGTTTCTGTTTATTCTCGCCGGGGGTCCGCTGGTGGAATCCACTTACGGCGATCTGAAATTCACCGCGCCGCTGACGGCCATCACCGCGGCGGTGGTCGGTGTCGTTTTGAATCTCGCGTTGTTCTTCGGGTATCACGTGGTGTGGCCGGGAGGGTTCGGACAGCCCTTCGAATGGACTGCGGCGATTATTGCAATCGCGGCTGCGGTCGCGCTGTTTCGCTATCGTATCGGAGTCATTCCCGTAATCGTCGCCTGCGGTGGGGCCGGTCTGTTAACCCAATGGGTTATGTAATCACCCCATGACCCCGGGCTTTGCCTAAGCGGCCTGTTATCTGAACACGACCTGTGCCGAGGCATCCTCTACGTAAGTCACCTCATGCCCCACCTCCCATTGGCCGTTCCGGAAATATCGCGCCTTGCTGAGCATCCTGCCATCGGGGGTGATCTCGGTTGTACTCCGGACTTCCGTTATGCCGTCCGTCGCGCCCTTCACGTATTCATGGCTGACGAATTTGTTGTCCTCCAGAATCATGGTGCCGGTCGTGAAATATCCCGCGGTGGTGAAATAATAAAAGACGATGCCCTTTTTTTCGGCATCCCAGAAGATGATCGACTCGCCGCCGTATTCGCCGTCATTGACGGAGTGCAGCACGCGAACCGCCTGACCATTGAGCGCGCGCTCCCAGCGCGAGACGTCATGGACGGGTTTTTCCGCCCCCTGGTTTTCGAATCGACCTTTCCAGGTTTTCTCGAGATACGGGCGGAAAGGCTCCAACGGTTCGGCGAGATTGTCCTGCGTGAAACCAGGGGCGGGGGTGACCAGGCACCAGGCCAGGGCCATGAATGGTATTATCGTGTGACGTTTCATGGGCATTCCCTCCAAGCTCAAGTTATTGTGCCCGCAAATCCTCGATGACCGTGCCATAGGTGGCAAGATGCGCATCGTGAGCCTCTTCTCGCCACGGTTCCTGCAACGCATCCGCGTACCAACTGCGCATCGAAGGCAACGCGAGGATTCGAGCCAGGTAAGCGGCCGCGGTCCCCTCGGCCTTCAACCCATAGGTCTGGAAACGGAACGCCACCGGCGCGTAGAAGGCATCGACCGCCGTGAATTTTGATTCCGCAAGGAAAGGCCCGCCGAACCGCTTGAGCCCCTCGTTCCACAACTCGTTGATCCTCCCGATATCGCGTTGCAGATCCCCCGGTATTTCGTTCAATCTGACCCGCACCCCGCAACTGTTGGAGCACCGGGTGCGCAGGACTGTGAAGCCGGAATGCATCTCCGCGGCCGCGCAACGGGCCCAGGCGCGCGCCGTTTCATCTTCGGGCCAGACGCCTTTATGTCGTTCGGCAAGGTATTCGGTAATGGCCAGCGAATCCCACACCACCGTTGAACCATCATGCAGCGTAGGCACCTGCCCGCTGGGCGAAAACTTGCGAAAGGCCTCCCAGTTCGAGGCCGACTCGAATCGCATCAGCCTCTCCTCGAACGGGATGCCCAACTCCCGCAGCAACAGCCACGGCCGCAGCGACCAGGAGGAATAGTTTTTATTGGCGATGTAGAGCGTGTACATAAGGACATTCCTCACATTTATTTCTTTCCCCGCAACGCCTCCCCCGCCACCCAATGCCCATGCACGCCGTTGCGCAGGCGCAGTGGGAGTTTGACTGTGGCGATGGGGCCTGCATCGAGGTGTTCGGCGTCGAGGATGAGGAGATCGGTGCGGCGTTCGACGTGGCGGTTGCACAGGCCGATAAGATAGCCCGCGCCTTCGGGCGCGTCGCTACGGCGCGGGACGAACTGGCATTCCTGCAGGCTGGAGACGTTATCCACCAGAAAGGCGGTGCTCTTGCGGCGGTCGTGATCGAAGCGGGTCCAGGTGTTCAACACGAGGCCGGTGTTGCCGGTGAGCGCCGGGTCCATGGGGCGGGCGAGGTTCGTCACCGGCATGAAGCCCACCTTGTAGGGCAGGGACCAGTAGCGTTCATCGGCGCGGGGCAGTACGCCGATCTCGGGATAGAGGATCTCTTTGTCATAGGTCTCCGCCTTGCCGGCGAGATCCACGGATAGGCGCGTCAGACGGCCGGCGGCGCGTTGAAAGTCGTAGGGCTCGTGCAGCATGGGGAAGAAGGGAAACTGGTTGCCCGTGGACATATCCATGTCGAGATAGACCTTGCTGCCGTCGGAGAAACCGTTCAGCACGTGGGTGGCGCTCTGCTCCGGCCCCTTGAACCAGCGCAGGTCCGAGCCATCGCCGCCGCGCTCCAGCACGCCGAGCCAGGTGGGCAGCGTGGAATCCCAGGCGAAATGCACGCCGCCCTGTTTCATCTGTTCCATGTTCACCGCCATGGGGATGACCAGGAAGGCGATGTGTTTCTGCGTCAGGGCGAAGTCGTGGATCATCCCGGCGTAGGGCACCTTGACCCACGTCTCCCAGTTGACCGCACCGGTCTTGTCGAAGGAATAGATGGCGACATCGCGCGAGCCGTTGCCCCTGGCCTCGTAGTTGAGCGCAACCATCTCGCCGGAGATCGGGTCGAGCTTGGGATGGGCGGTGAAGGTCTCGCTCTTCAGCCGGCCATTGAAGGTGTAGTAATCATCCAGGGTCTCCAGGGTGTGCGGGTCGATGCGCACCGGCGGGCTGTCCTCCTTCATCGCGAATAACTTGCCGGCGTGGAAAATGAGATTCGTGTTGGCGGTCCCGCCGCTCAGTTTACGCACCGAGGGGTCGTCGGTGTCGCGGTTGCGGTAGGTGCCGTACAGCGCCTGGCGGGCCGCGACCTGCGCCTTGTAGCGCTGGGTCTTGACGTAGCGGCACTTGAAATCCACATGACTGTTTGCGAAACGAAACATGCTGACATGGCCGTCACCGTTGAAGGGGACATCGTTCGCATAACGCGGCGGGTAGATGAAATCTGGTTGGACGCGGTAGAACGCCCCGTCGAGATCGGCGGGCAATTCGCCCTCGACCTCGAGGTCGAAGACATCCGCCTCGACCCTGCAGGGTTCGCTGAAGGTCCCATTGAACATCGGGTTGCTGGAAAAATTCACGCTCATCTCGTTTTCTCCTGATTGATCCCAATCGCCATTGGGATGCGTTGTTGAAGGTGTGCTTGGAGACAGAATTAATTCTGTTCCCTGAAACGAAAAAATCTTTCGCCCCTACAACTTGAAGACGCGCAAGGCATTCCCGCGCAGGAGTTGTTCATCCCGTCCGGATCGTAATCCATCGAGCCAAGGGTGATTGTCCTCACCAAGCATGACGCGCCCCGGTCCCACCGCCGCCACCGCGCTGTGCAATGACTCGCGCCCGGTCATGCCTGCGCTGGTGAAATGGACCTGCGCGCGCAGATATTCGGCAATCCGCCGCTCCAGCCGTTTGCCCTGGCGCAGGTGCTCCATGCCGGTCAGAACGCCGGAGTCTTCAATTCGGGCGAGGCGCGCGATCCAGTCCGCGAGGTCCGCGCCGCCGGCGATGATCAGGTTCAGTTGCGGGTGGCGATCGAGCAGGCCGCCATGGATAAATCCGAGGAGGCGCAGCCGTATCCTCGAGAGAACGCCCGCCGCCGGCGCTGGATGCAGATAGAGAGGCAGCGCCAGGGCCTCCGCTGTCTCAGCCGCGGCGGCATCGAAGCGGGTAGTGGATTGATCGTCCGGCGAACCGGTATGCAACACGCCGCCTTTGAGACCAAGCGCAATCGCATGTTCCAGCTCGCGCGCCGCCAGCCTTGGGTCCCCGCTGAGTGCGGCAAGCCCCGCGAGGCGTCGCGGATCGCGCGCGCAGGTTGCTGCGAGGTCCTCATTCCCGGCGCGTATCGAATCCGCAACGAGCGGATGTCCTGCCTGAAGACTTGGGGCGGGAGCCAAGATGATCCTAAATGAGTCCATTGCCGGCAGTCCCGGTGTCCAGGGGCCGCCGACGATGATCCGATGTCCCGCATCGCCCCAGGGGTTGGCGCGGACCATGGTCGGCAGACCCAACGCGACGGGCGCCGCGATGGCGGCCTGCAAGAATCTCCGGCGCGTGATCTGCATCGGGATTACTTCCAGTCCGCGAGCCGCACGCTGGTCCGGTAG
Source organism: Gammaproteobacteria bacterium (assembly GCA_004297165.1). Classification (GTDB taxonomy): domain Bacteria; phylum Pseudomonadota; class Gammaproteobacteria; order Eutrophobiales; family Eutrophobiaceae; genus 2-02-FULL-56-15. The sequence goes on along the minus strand of SCUJ01000006.1, from coordinate 1,656,271 downwards.
CCGCATTCGTTCACGCTCCAGCGCACGTTGCCGCTGCCGCCCACCACGACCACCTCCACATTGTTCAGGAAGGGGATAGGGGCGTCATCGGGCAGTTTCAACCAGGAGGCAAAGGGCTCGACGCCGGCCCGGGCCGGCCCCAGTTTGTAATTGATGACCTCCTGATCCAGCCAGAAATGTTTCTTCGGGACGGTGACGTTTTTCTCGACCCACGCGATCAGCTTCTCCTTGGTGTCGAAGCCGAAGCGGAGAAACGGATCGGTCACCGCGGGATCCACCAGCAGCGTCTTGTCGCCCCGGTTGGGCGGGCCGAGCGCGCCGATGAAGCGTTGCAGCACCCATTCCCAGTCCTCGTCCTGGAGGATCATCATGGTGTTCTGGCTCTGGCAGCCGGAGAAGGTGCTGACCACGCTCTCATCCGCCTTGAAGCCCTTCTGCACGTGGATGGGGTTCCAGCCGGGCGGCAGGCCGGCGACGTTTTCGGCGAACACCGCGGGCACCGCGCTCATCGGGTTGCCCTGCACGCCCATGTAGGTGTGCCCCGGCACGGACCCGCCGGTGACGTTGCCGGAGAGCAGGCTCCAGGCGCGACCGATCACGGCCCCGGCCTTGTTGTAGAGGCCGAGCGCGCCGGTCCCGGAATTGAGTTGCAACTCCTCGACGATGGGGCCGTTGAAGACCGCCATCGCGGCCATGGAGGAGGTCGAACTCGATTTGGCATTGGTGCGCGCGGCGGCGAGCGCGAGGATCGCGGGGAAATGCTCAGGAGCGGCGCCGGCCATGACGGCGTTCACGGCGACGGTCTCCACGGTATAGGACCACGCCTCCCGCTCGCTGGTCACGCGCATGCTGCCGATGACCTCGTCCGGCTTGTGCGAGGTCTGCCGCAACATCGCGGCGACCCGCTCCTGCGTCGGCGGGATGATGGGGAGCTGATCGGTCCAGAATCTATCGTCGAACTGCCGTTGCAGGTCCTTCATGCTCAAGGGACCGAAGCTCGCGGGGCGGGGCCGCGCGATCTCCCCGGTGAGCGATTCCTCCGCGTTCAGCGGACGGGTGAGGTGATCGAGGATCTCCGCCATCAGCGGCTTGCCGGAGAGAGGATCGTTGCCGGCCACATACTCCGCGAGTTCCGCTGACGTCTTGCCGCCCACAGGCGTGGGCGTAAAGGCGAGCCTGAGTCCGGGCATGCCGTCCTCCCGCGCCTTGTCATGCACCAGATCTTCCAGGACATTGATGATGACCCCGACCGCGGGGACGCCAAAGTTGCTTTCCACTTCCGCGACATGCCCGACGACCGCCGGGGCGCAGGTGCTTCAATGGCCGATGGCCATGATCATCAGGCCGTTGTTGGCCTTCATCTCCTGCCACAGTTCCGGGTCATCCGCGGCGTAGAAGCCCTTTTTCACCCGGAATTCGGTCTTGATCTCCGGGCGGTTGGCGGCGAGCCATTTCTGCATCTCCAGCAGCAGCATATCGCCGTTGTCGAAGGTGACGTCCACGAGATAGATGGTCTTTCCCGCCAGATCGGCGGGTCGGGGGGCCATGGATTTGCGGGCGATGGGCGGCGCGAAGCCGGTGGGATTCAGCACCGTGTACGTGGGTTCGGCGGCGTCCTGCGCCTGGATGGAGTGGCCGCAGAGCATGCAGCATATGATTAGCATGCCGCGCCACAGATGGCTTGAGATTCGGGTTTGGTCGCGCATCGCCGGTCCCCTTGGATGTGGTAATGGATGGGAAATCATAACATCATTTGATGAAACAAAACCCGCGGATGCGCTAGACTCCTTCCTTCACGCAAATCCCGTGACTCAACATGAAGAATAAAATCCTGAACCCGGTTGCACTTATCGTACTGACGCTCGCGCCGTTATTGCTGGAGGCGCAGACCATTCCACCCGCGACGGCCCCGAAAGAGAACCCCCTGATCCTCGGCACGGCCTATCACCCCGTCGAAGTCCATTACTACGATAATCTCCTGCCGCCGGAGGCCCAACAGCCCGGCGGGGCGATTATTCGGGTGGGCGAAGATTACATCGGCGCCACAGGGGCCGGGGCGTTTTTCCTCGTGCGCAAGGCCGATGACAATATCACTGCCGAGCGTCTACCCATCGACACGCCGCACGACCCGGACGCCTTTGACGCCGCCGCCGATCCGGTGGTCAGCCGGCAATTCTTCCGGGTGATCGATCTCAACGTGCGGGAGCGCCCGGCCGGCTGGCAATTGTTCGCCTCGCATCATCAATGGATCACTGAGCAGAATTGCCTGGTCATGCGCGTCTCCGCCATCGAGCTCAGCCGTGACCTGCGCCCGGTTGGAGAATGGACCACGATCTATGACACGACGCCATGCATGACGCTCGACAAGGGCAATCGCGGGCGCATCTTCGCCGGCCATGAATCGGGCGGGCGGCTGGCCTGGCTCGCGCCGGGACAATTGCTGTTCACCACCGGCGATCAGGAGCACGACGGCTGGAACCAGCCCGTCGCCATGGCCGGGAGCGTTGCGCACATGTACGGCAAGGTCATCCTGATCGATGTCGAGAAACACAGCGGCCGCATCTATTCCAAGGGGCATCGCAATCCCCAGGGCCTGTATATCGATAAAGCCGGCAATATCTGGGAGAGCGAGCACGGTCCCAGGGGCGGCGACGAGATCAACCTGGTCCGCGAGGGGCGCGACTACGGCTGGCCGCGGGTAACCTACGGCACCGACTACGGCCGCTACCAGTGGCCCCCGGCCGCGCAAGTGGGGAGTCATGCGGGTTTCGAACAACCGATCTATGCCTTCGTGCCCTCGATCGGCGCCTCCAACCTGATCCGTGTGGAAGGCAGCGAGTTCGATGCCTGGCAGGGCGATATCCTGGTGGCGGGGCTCGCGAGCCGGTCCCTGCACCGGCTGAAACTGGACGGGACCCGTGTGGTCTATGCCGAACCGCTGGCGATCGAGCGGCGCATCCGCGATATCGAGCTGGGTCCCGATGGCGCGATCTGGCTGTGGGGGGAGCGGGGCGATCTGATCTCGCTCACGGTGGCCAAATCACAGGACAGCGGCGCGCTGCTCTTCCAGGAGTGCGCGGGCTGTCATACCACCGGGGTCACCTCGGGCGGACTCGCGCCCTCGCTGTTCATGATCGTCGGGCGCAGGCAGGCGGACCGGACCGATTATGTCTACTCGGAGGCCTTTCGGGGGCTGGACGGGGTGTGGACGGAGGAATTGCTGGATCGGTTTCTGACCGACCCGGAAGCGCTGGTCCCCGGCAATGCGATGACCACGGTGAAGGTGGCCGATCCAGTGAAGCGCAAGGCGATCATCGATTACCTGCGGGATCTCTGGTAGCCGGCGACCGCGTTGATCCGGTATCCTTTCGCATCAAATCAAACGAGGTGAACCCAATGTTGAAACTCCACGGTATGGCGCTCAGCAACTATTACAACATGGTCAAACATTGCCTGCTGGAAAAGGGCGTGGCCTTCGAGGAAGTGCCGGCGACCCCGTCGCAGGAACCCGCGTATCTCGCGAAGAGCCCCATGGGGAAGGTCCCCTGTCTGGAAACCGCCGCGGGATTTCTGGTCGAGACCAACGTCATCATGGATTACCTCGAGGATGTTCATCCCATTCCTGCACTCTATCCCGCGGACCCCTGGGCCAGGGCGAAGACCCGCGAGATCATGCGCATCGTGGAACACTACATCGAGGCCCCGGCGCACCGCCTCGTGGGCCATGTGCTCTTCAAGGCGCCCCTGTCCGACGCCATGCGGGAGGAGATTAAGCCGGCCGTGGCGAAGGGCCTTGCGGCCCTCGGCCGGGTCGCGCGTTTCAATCCTTATATCGCGGGGACCGCGCTCACCAACGCCGACATCTTCGCCTATCATTCGCTCATGCTCGTCAGAAGCATGATGCAGGCGGTTTATGGCTCGGATATCGGGGGTGAGGTCAAGGGCCTGGCCGCTTGGTTCGATCTGATGGCCAAAGGCAAGCACGCCCTGGCCATCGCCGCGGCGCAGAAGGCGGCGCTCGCCTCGATGCAGAAGTAAACGCTACTGGAGTAGAGAGAGCCATGAAATCGCTGTTCCCGGCAGTGCGGGCATTGATGGCGGCGGCCATGTTGGCAGGCTGCGCCACGGACATGAACACGACGGAGGAAGGCTTCCGCTTCCCCATCGTCATGGGCGACATCGCCAAGGGCCGCGAGGCGTTCATCGCGCTCGGCTGCAATCGCTGCCATACCGTGAACGGCGTGGAACTGCCTGCCTGGCAGGGGGATTCCCCGGCAGCCCTGGAGTTGGGCGGGGAGGTGATCCACGTCAAGACCTACGGTGAACTGCTCACCTCGATCATCAATCCCAACCACGTTCTATCCGGGGATTACCTGGCCCGGCTGCCGCGCGGGGAACGCGGCCGGGCGGACTCGCCCATGCCGTTCCGCCGCGAGATGACCGTCGAGCAGCTCGTCGATATCGTCACCTTCCTCAACTCCCGTTATGTCCTGCTGGCGCCGGCTTACAGTCCAGGTCCGGCGGGAGAAATGCCTGACTACCAGTAACGGACAACATTCCCCGCACCGCCGGTAACGCGCATGTATTTCCACCAGATGCCGGCGTCCGAGACGTTTCGGGCTCTGGAGAGCGGTCCCGCCGGCCTCGCTGAGACGGAGGCCGCGCGCCGCCTGATCAAGGACGGCCGCAACGAACTCGATACGGCGTCCGCGGTCAATCCGCTGCGGATCCTCATCGGGCAGTTCAAGAGCTTTATCGTTTACGTGCTGCTGTTCGCCGTCGCGGTCTCCGTGATCATCGGCGAGTATCTCGATTCCGCAGTGATCCTGTTCATCCTGATCATGAACGCCGCGATCGGTTTCTTTCAGGAATACTCCGCGCACAAATCGCTCGAGGCCCTGAAGCGACTCGGCAACATTCGCGCCACGGTAATCCGGGATGGACAGGCGCGGGTCGTCGATGCGGTGGAGCTCGTCGCTGGTGATGTGATTTACGTTGAAAGCGGCGACAAGACCCCCGCGGATGCCCGGATCATCGAGGCGGTGCGCCTCGAAGTGGACGAATCGGCGCTCACGGGGGAATCCGTCCCGGTGGACAAGACTCCGGACGTCATTCGCGGCGAAACGCCGCTGGCCGACAGACACAACATGCTGTTTTCCTCCACGGCGATCGTCTCCGGCAACGGCCGCGCAGTGGTGACGGCCACCGGCATGCATACGGAGATCGGACGCATCACCACCTTGATCAAGGAGGCCGCGGAGGAACCCACGCCGCTGCAACGGCGGCTGGATCGTTTCGGCCGGCTGATCGGCTGGGCGATCATCGGCATTTGCCTGTGCGTGTTGCTGCTCACCTCCCTGCGCGCCTATCACACCACGGGGCTGACGGCGGAGCAACTGCTGACCTTTGCCTTCATCGCCATCAGTCTGGCCGTCGCGGCCGTGCCGACCGCCCTGCCGGCGGTGGTCACGATCGCGCTCAGCATCGGCGTCAAGCGGCTCCTGCGCAGAAAGGCCCTGGTGCGTCGTCTCTCCTCGGTGGAGACCCTGGGAAGTTGCGATGTGATCTGCACCGACAAGACCGGGACCTTGACCCAGAACCAGATGACCGTACGGCATCTGTGGACCCCGGACGAGGAGCTTGAACTCGCCGGCCATGGCTACAACCCCGGCAGCGGCCGCGTGGAGGTCGCCGATGCGCAGTTGCTCCGGATCGGACTCCATTGCAACAACAGCACGCTCAATCGGCGCGAAGGCGATTGGGCGATCACCGGCGATCCCACCGAGGCCGCCCTGCTGGTCAGCGCCCGGAAGGCCGGTCTCGATGAACGGTGCGCGCGCCTGGACGAGATCCCCTTCGACTCCCGGCGCAAATGCATGAGCGTGCTGGCAGGGCAGGGGGGCAAACGGACGATCTACAGCAAGGGCGCACCCGGCGCTTTGCTGGATTGCTGTGACCGGATCCGGATCAACGGCGAGACCGCGCCACTCGACGAGCCGTTGCGGCGCTTGGTGCTGGAGCAGAACAAACGTTATGCCTCCGCCGCCATGCGCGTCCTCGGTTTCGCCTACCGGGAACTCGATGAGAATGATCCATTCGCGGAGGCCGGTCTCATATTCGTGGGCTTGCAGGCGATGATCGATCCGCCGCGTCCGGATGTCGCGGGATCCATCCTGCGGACCCGGCAGGCGGGGATCCGGGTGATCATGATCACGGGGGATTATCTCGAGACCGCACGGGCCATCGCCAGACAGATCGGGATCGACGATCTCGCGGTGACCGGCGCGGAGCTCGATGGCATGGATGCGGATGCATTACGCGCCAGTCTGGAGCGGGGCACGGCGATCTTCGCCCGCGTCGTGCCGGAACACAAACAGCGGATCGTCACCTGCCTGCAAGCCATGGGCCATACGGTGGCGATGACGGGCGACGGGGTGAACGACGCCCCGGCCCTCAAAAAGGCCGATATTGGCGTGGCGGTCGGGTCGGGCACGGAGGTGGCGAAGGAGGCGGCGGATTTTGTCCTGCTGGACGACAGCTTCACTCATGTCGTGAACGCGATCGAGGAGGGTCGCGGCATCTACGACAACATCCAGAAGTCGATCATGTTGCTGCTGTCCGGGAACGTCGGCGAGGTGCAGATTGTCTTTCTGGCCGCGCTGTTCGGGATGAATCTGCCGCTGACCGCAATCCTCCTCCTCTGGCTCAACATGGTGACCAACGGCGCCCCGGCGCTGGCCTTCACGGTGGATCCTTATGGCGTGGACATCATGCGCCGCAAGCCAAAGCCGAGGGCGGAGCCGATCCTGCCCGTGGCGCAGATCGTCACTATCCTGACCCTGGGCACGGTGGGCATGAGCATCGCTCTATCGTTGTTTGGCGCCTACGGCGGCGCGGACGGGTCTTCGCTCATGCTGGCGCAGACCATGGTCTTCAATTTCGTGGTGCTCTACGAATGCATCCTGGTCTTCATCATCCGGCACGGTTACGCCGTCCCGCTCCGCTCCAACATCTGGGTGTGGATCTCGGTCGTCGTCTCCCTGCTGTTGCAGGCCATGTTGATGTACACGCCGCTCACGACGCCGTTCGGGATTGTGCCCCTGGATGGCGGGCAACTGGCGGTGTTGTTCTCTGCGGGATTTGTATTTCTGCTGTGCGGCCTGTTGTATCAGATCACTGCCGGGTGGTATTCAAGGAGCCACTGATTCACTGCATGAAAATATCAAGATGACATGAGTCTCCCTCCCCCTTGACGGGGGAGGGTCGGGGAGAGGGTGGATTTCTTTGCCCCCTCTCCCCTTGCCCCTCTCCCGCGTGGGGAGAGGGGAATAGTGGCAGGTGACACGGTTAGCTCAGCAAGGCTCCTTCATCTCTATCGGTGCGATGAGCGATTCGCCATCGATCCGAGCGTTGTTGACGCGGGCGCTGACCGGATGAAAGGCCAGTTCGCCTTCGGATCCAGCGATGGCCGCATCGATCGCATCCGGAGACTCCTGCGCGCCGAGCCAGATCCTCCAGTCATCCTCGCGCAGCACCACCGGCATCCGGTTGTGGATCGCTTGCAGGGTCGGGGACGCCGCGCGCGTCAGCACAGCGCTGGAGTATTCGAAGCCGGCGTCGGGTTCATGCCGCCTGGAGTAAAGCCCGGCCAGGGCGATCATCGGCCGGGTCGCGTCATGGATGAAATAGGGCTGCTTGGTGTTTGTGACTTCTCCCGTCTCGCGATCGACAACCTCCAGCATCCGCCACTCGTACCAACCCTCCGCCGGAAGTAAACACCGGGCGTTGCGGATGGCATTGCGCCACATGGGCTTCTCCCGGACCTCCTCGCTGCGGGCGTTGAAGGTATGGCCGGGAAGCTTCGATTCCCGCCACCAATGGGGGACCAGGCCCCAGCGCGCGGATTGCACTGCCCTGAGGCCGTCAGGCCTGGCGATAACGATCGGTACCGGGGCGGTCGGGGCCACATTGAAACGGCGCATGAACGGTTGCGCGGATTGACGTTCGGCCTGAAAGAATTGCGCGATGGCGGATTCTCCAGGGACTGCCAATCTGCCGCACATGGTCTGTCAAACCTCGTCGCTCGCGCCGGGTCTCTAACCCTCTCCCAGTTCCGGGATCGGCTGGGAGGGCGCGCGGTTCGCGTGATAACTCTCGAAGGCGAAGATGACCAGCGCGCACCAGACGATCGTGAAGCCGATGAAATGCGCGGTGTCGAAAGGCTCCTTGTAGACGAATACCCCGATGAGAAATTGCATGGTCGGGGCGATGTATTGCAGCAAGCCGATGAGCGTGAGCGGGACCCGCTTCGCCGCCGAGGCGAACAATAACAGCGGGATGGTCGTCACCACCCCCGCCCCGGCGAGGAACAGATCCGTCGTCGTTCCGGCATGCAGGAACGCCCCGGTTCCCCCGAACTCGACCAGTCCGAGATAAAGCAGGGCGACGGGGAAGCCGATGCCGGTCTCGAGCGCGAGTCCGAACAGCGAGCCGAGCGGGGCCAGTTTCTTCGCCAGGCCGTAGAAACCGAAGGTGACCGCGAGGGACAGCGCGATCCAGGGCAGCCGGCCATAGACGATCGTGAGATAACCGACGCCGACGGCGGCGAGCCCGATGGGCAGCCATTGCAGGGGGCGCAGGCGTTCGCCCAGCAGGAACACCCCGAGCAACACGCTCAACAAGGGATTGATGAAATAACCGAGACTCGTCTCGACGATATAATTCGCGTTGACCGCCCACACATAGATCAACCAGTTCAGGGACAGCAGTACAGCGGCGGCTGTATAGATCGCGGCCGTCTTGAGCCGGCATGAGGCGGCGCGGAATTCGCCCCATTGCCGCGTTACGAGGATGTACGCCAGCAGCAGGAGGAAGGACCAGCCGATGCGGTGACCGATGACCTGCAACGCGGGCACGTCATGCAGGAATTTCCAGTAGATGGGGAAAAAGCCCCAAAATCCATAGGCGGCGATGCCGTATAAAATGCCCTGTTTCATAGCTCCGCGCCTTTCAATTTGGATGTAATCCGGCGCGACCGGCGCCGTTTGCAGGCTCATAATAGCGGTTTGCGCCGCTGCCGGCGAGCGTCCGCCGGGGCGTAAGGATGTCGTTCATACACGTACTGATGTTGGGGTAAAATAGCGTTACAATCAGAGCTCCCCAATAATACCCACAATCCATTCATCGCTGCGGAACACCGAATGAACAAGAAAGAATTTGTCACCCAGATCCCCGAGCCTGCCCTTACCCGATTGTTATTCGCCGATACCCGGCTGGCGTGGGTTTGGCTGGCAGTCCGGTTGTATGTCGCCTGGTTCTGGATCGAGGTCGGCTGGAAGAAGGTCCACGACCCGATGTGGGTCGGCGACCATGCGGGCGGGGTAATCAAGGGCTTCATCACTGCCGCGCTCAACAAGACCGGAGGGCCGTACCCCGATGTCGCCCCCTGGTATGCGTTCATCCTCAAGGAATTCATCCTGCCGAACGCCACCTTCTTTTCCTATATCGTAGCCTGGGGCGAGCTGTTGGTGGGGGTTGGCCTGGCGCTCGGGGCATTTACCGGCATTGCCGCTTTTTTCGGCTCCCTGATGAACATGAGCTATCTCTTCGCCGGGACGGTGAGCGTGAATCCGATCATGGCGCTGCTCCAGATATTCCTTATCCTGGCCTGGCGGGTCGCCGGCTGGTTCGGGTTGGATCGCCATCTCCTGCCGCTCGTCGGCACGCCCTGGCATCCGGGGAAATTGTTCAAAAAATAATTCCGGTGCGCGATTAAGGGACAGGACCGGCCGGGAGTCGCCGGTCTTCCCCTTCAGGCTTCCTTCCCTCGCGCGGTCAGGCGGCGTTGATGGCGCTCCCGTCTGGAATTCTCCTCCAACCATCCAGCCAATCCGGACGCCTCGACCGGCCGCAGAAACAAATAGCCCTGCGCCAGATGACAGCCACAGTCGCGCACCACGGCGAGTTCGGTGGAAGTCTCGATGCCTTCGGCGACAAGTTCCAGAGAAAGACTCTTCGCCAGCGCGGTGATGGCGCGGACTATGGACTCGTTCGCCGGGGTATGATCGATGCCCCGGACAAACGACTGATCGATTTTGAGGCGGTCTATTGGAAAATGACGCAGATAACTCAGACTGGAGAATCCGGTGCCGAAGTCATCGATCGCCAGCTTCACCCCAATCTGGCGCAGACGTTCCAGGATTCCCTGTACCGAGGGGGCGCGCTGCATGACCATGCTCTCGGTCAGTTCAAGTTGCAGCAGGGCGGGGTTGATGCCCGCGGCCTCGATGGCGGAACTGACCGTGCGGCAGAACCGTTCCTGCCGGAATTGGAGGGCGGAGACATTCACCGACATGCACAACGCCGGGAGATCGGCTTCCTCCCAGGCCCGAATCTGAAGGCAGGCCTCGCGCAACGCCCATTCCCCTATCGGCACAATGAGGCCGCTCTCTTCGGCGATTTCTATGAAATGTCCGGGCGATAACAGCCCCCGGCGCGGATGCTGCCAGCGAATCAGGGCCTCCACGCCGATCGCCACCCCGGTTTTCAGGCAGACCTGCGGCTGGTAATGGAGAATGAATTCCCCGTCTTCAAGCGCGGTGCGCAAATCCGTCTCGAGCGAGAATTTGTCGAGGGAGTACATGGATACGCCGGGGACGTAGCGTAAATAGCCATCGCGTCCGTTGCGCTTAGATTCGTACATGGCGGCATCCGCCTTGGCCAGCAGATTACCGATATCCTGATCGTCATGCGGAAACATGGCCATGCCGATGCTGGCCGTGATGAACAGTTCGTGTTCAACCAGGTAAAAGGGTTGCCGCATGACCTCGATGATGCGCCGGGCGACCAGATCCGCGTCCGCGGCATCGTCCAGTTTATCGAGCAGGACGGCGAATTCGTCGCCGCCCAGCCGCGCCACCGTATCGTACTCGCGGGCGCAGGCGCGCAACCGCCGCGCCGCGTCCTTTAACAGCAGGTCGCCGACGGCGTGTCCCAGGGAATCGTTCACCTGCTTGAAACGATCCAGATCGATGAACATCAATCCGACCATGGCGCCCATGCGCGAGGCCTCGAGACAGGCCTGATTCAACCGGTCGGCGAAGAGCATGCGATTGGGCAACTTGGTCAACTGGTCGAAATGGGCGAGGAAGTAGAGCTCGGCCTGTTTGCGTTGAGTGATATCGTTGAGCAGGTCGTGGCCATTCGCCACGCCGGCATAACGGCCATCCGCGGTGATGATGAACCCGCTGACCATATGTTGCATGTCGCGGCCGCTGACGATGGCGGCGACATCATCAATGCTGGTCGATGCGGCGATGACGATCGGCGCCTCGCAGGCGATCGGCGCAGCGGTAAGGAATTCGAGTATGCTTTTCCGTTCGTGCAACTCGCGTGCGAACGGTTTGCCGAAATATTCGACGAAACTGCGCCGCTCGATCAGGGCTATGGGCATGGCTTCGGCGTCGACTACCGGCGCCGACAGCAGCAAGGGATTCTGGAAAAAATGATCCAGCAGTTCGAGGCAGCGTATTTGCATGGATACCGGGGCGATATAACGCATGATCTGCGCGATGCTTGGGCTGTCCGGTTTGTCATCGCTGGTCATATACTTGATTTTTGACATGATTGCTCCGTGTTATGGCCGATAAACCTCCGCGTGGCCGTCATGATGGGACGCGCCCGCGCGAGGCCTGAATTTATATGTCCGTAACTTGCACGCCTTGATGAAATTCCGATGAATTATTTGTTACGGCCCATGTCAGCGACCTCCGTCAGCGCGTAACGCAACCTTAACTTGGGCTTCGTCAGACTGTAATACGCATAGGGTCAACTAGGCGCAGTTTTTCAGAGGGAAGGTCTGAACCATGATTTCGGTTGCACCGGGGCGGCAGAGGTTGAGTCTGGACGGAGCAGGGGGCGATTGATGAAATCCGCCAATAAACGCCGGGTGCGCACCGTCTGGATCTCGGATGTGCATCTCGGATTCCGCGGTTCCCAGGCGGATCTGTTGCTGGATTTTCTGCATGCGATCGATTGCGACTTGTTGTATCTGGTCGGCGACATCATCGACATGTGGCGCATGAAGCAAAAGCCCTACTGGCCGCAACAACACAACAACGTAATTCGCAAGATTCTGGGCAAGGCCAAACACGGAACGCGCGTGATCTATATCCCCGGCAACCATGATTCGCTGTTGCACGGTTACCGCGACAGCGTATTCGGCAATATCTCCATCAAGGAACGCGTTGTGCATACCACCGCCGCCGGGCAGCGACTGCTGGTTCTGCACGGCGATCAATTCGACGCCGCGGTCACGACCTCACGCTGGTTGGGCGCCGCCGGTGGCATGGCCTACGAATATCTTTTGACGCTGAATGTCGTCATCAACGCCGTGCGCCGTCTGTTCGGCGCTCCGCACTGGTCGCTCGCGCGCTACCTGAAATACAAGGTGAAGAATGTCGTGCGCGCCATCGGTAATTTCGAAAAGGCCCTGGCGATGGCCGCCATGAAGGCGCGGGTTGACGGCGTCATTTGCGGTCATATTCACCGTCCCGAGATCAGGACCTTCGGCGAGACAGTTTATTACAACTGCGGCGACTGGGTCGAAAGCTGCACCGCGCTCATTGAGTTGCACAATGGAGCAATCGAACTCTGGCATTGGCAGGACAAGGAACGCGTGCCGGTTAAGCTCAAGGCGGTTGCGTAACGCATGCGCATAGCGATTGTCACCGACGCCTGGCAACCCCAGGTCAACGGCGTGGTGCGCACCTTGGAAACAACCCGGGCCTGCCTTGAACGAAACGGCCACGCCGTATTATTCGTGACCCCGCAGGCCTTTCGAACCCTGCCGTGCCCCGCGTACGCTGAAATCCGTCTGGCGTGCTTTCCCTGGCCCGGCGTGCGCCGGCAACTGGACGCATTTCGTCCCGAAGCGATTCATATCGCGACCGAAGGTCCGCTCGGTCACGCGGCGCAACGTTACTGTCAGGCGCGAGGACTGTCGTTCACGACTTCGTATCACACACGCTTCCCCGAATACCTGCGCTTACGGCTGCCGCTGCCGATGAACTGGTCGTACGCCTATCTGCGCCGGTTTCACAGCCGCGCCCGGCATACGCTGGTGCCGACCGGATCTCAACGCGCGGAGCTGGCGCAGCGAGGCTTTCGCAATCTGTGCATCTGGTCGCGCGGCGTCGATTCGAACCTGTTTCGTCCGGACGATGCGGTGCGCTATGCCTTCCCCGGGCCAGTGCAGATCTACATGGGGCGCGTGGCGGTGGAAAAGAACATAGAGGCTTTTCTCGGACTTGAAACTCCGGGCACGAAAATCGTGATTGGCGACGGGCCGGACCGGGAGAAACTTGAATTGCGTTATCCGCAGACGAGGTTTCTAGGCGTCAAGCGCGGCCGGGATCTCTCGCGCCATCTTGCGGGCGGCGATGTCTTCGTTTTTCCGAGCCGGACCGATACCTTCGGACTCGTGATGCTCGAAGCGATGGCCTCCGGCCTGCCGGTCGCGGCGTTCCCAGTGGCGGGACCGCGGGATGTCGTCGCCGCCGGCGTCACCGGCATCCTGCACGAGGACCTTGGGTTGGCGATACAACGCGCCCTGAGGCTCGATCGACAATGCTGCCGCGCGTATGCAGAGCAGTTCTCCTGGGAACGATGCGCTGCTCAGTTCGAAACCTGCCTTGTCTCCGTGGCGGAGGGTGGCGCGCTGGCGGCCTGATGGGGTTGGTCCCTCGCCCGGGCACGACAGGTTGTCGATCCATGGAAGTATTGGGCGTTGCCCTGTCGAATCGGCTATTATTCCGCCAGTTGCCGCGTCTGATTGGGGAATTTCGAGATTGCATCCGCAATATACCGGGCGCGCCAATTCTTCTTCGCCATTCTAATAAGGAGCAGGACATGCGACATCCGATCTTTCTCATAGGCGCAACCGTGCTGTCCGTATCCCTCTTGTGCGCTGCTGTTGAGGCGCAGGTGACCCAGCTTTACTGGGGCGACACCCATGTGCACACGAAGATCTCCATGGATGCCTATATGACCGGGACCTTCAACGCGGACCCGGACACGGCCTACCGCTTCGCCAAGGGTCAACCGGTGCTGCACACCTCGCTGCGGACCCGCGTGCAGATCGACCGGCCGCTCGATTTCCTGGTCGTGGCCGATCACGCGGAAAATCTCGGCTTGCAGGCGGAGGTGATGGCCGGCAACCCCGTGTTTCTTGCGACGGCCTGGGGCAAGGCCCTGCGCGAGGCGCTGGAGAAGGAACAGGCGCGGGGCCTGCGCAACCTCAAGCCCGAGGATCGCGAGGCGATGAACGCCGACATGAAGAAGCCCGAGTTCCGGCAGGGGACCTGGGAGGGGCAGGTCGACGCCGCCGAGCGGCACAACGACCCCGGCCGGTTCACGACCTTCGCCGGCTGGGAATGGACCGTGCATCCCGGCGGCAAAAATCTGCACCGGGTGGTGTTCACGACGGCGGGTGGGGCGGCGGCGAAATCCTTTCTGCCGTACAACTCCAACGACAGCCAGAAACCCGAGGAACTCTGGCAATGGCTGGAAAAAACGAGCGCCGCAACCGGCGCGAAATTCATCGCCATCCCGCACAACTCAAACATCTCCGGCGGGTTGATGTTCGACCTGGTGGACAGCGACAGCCGTCCGTTCACGGCGGCCTACGCGCGCGAACGCGCCCGCTGGGAGCCCGTGATCGAGATGACCCAGGTGAAAGGCACCTCGGAGGTCCATCCCGAGTTGTCGCCCAACGACGAATTCGCGGATTTCGAGATCCGCCGCAAGCTGCTGGCCGGGGCGGCCACGCCCGCGAACAAGGCGGACTACGCGCGCTCCGCGCTGCTGCGCGGACTTGAGGTTGAACAGTCCATTGGCGTGAATCCCTACCGGTTCGGATTGATCGGCTCATCCGACACGCACACGGCCCTGACCTCGGTCGCGGAGAACAATTTTCTCGGTAAACTCGCGACCGACGCCCTCCCGGAGGAGCGGCATAACAGCAAGATCATTTTCCCGGCCTGGGAGATGTCGGCCGGAGGTCTGGCCGGGGTCTGGGCCAGCGCGAACACCCGCGATGACCTGATGGCGGCGTTCCAGCGCAAGGAGGTCTATGCCACCAGCGGCCCGCGCATCGCCTTAAGGGTCTTCGGCGGATTCTCGTTCGCGCCGAAGGACGCGCGGGCAAAAGATATCGCCGCCATCGGCTATCGCAAGGGCGTGCCGATGGGCGGGGATTTGACCGCCGCGCCCGGCAAACGCGCCCCGTCGTTGTTGATTCACGCCGCCAAGGATCCCCTGAGCGGCAACCTCGACCGCATCCAGGTCATCAAGGGCTGGCTCAATGCCGCCGGGAAGGCCGAGGAGCGGGTCTTCGATGTGACCTGGTCCGGTGATCGTAAACCTGACACAACAGGCAAACTGCCCCCCGTAGGCAACACCGTGGATATCACAACCGCCGGATACACGGATACGATCGGCGCGGCGCAACTGGCCGCCGTATGGCAGGACCCTGAATTCGATCCCGGTCAACGGGCGTTTTATTACGTGCGCGTCATCGAGATCCCGACGCCTCGGCATACGCTATATGACGCGGTGGCGCTCGGGATCGATGTGGAGGAGACGAAGCAGCCGGCGACCATTCAGGAGCGCGCCTGGTCCTCGCCGATCTGGTACACCCCTTAGCGAATCTGCCCCATTCCGCTCAGGCGGGCATGTATCGGTAACCGATGCCGATCTCGGTGATCAGATGCAGCGGGCGCGCCGGGTCGGATTCCAGTTTCCTGCGCAAATGCCCCATATAGATGCGCAGATAGTGATTGTGCTCGACATAGGCGGGCCCCCAGACCTCGCGCAGCAGATGCCGGTGCGTCAGAACCTTCCCCGGATGACTCAATAGCGCCGCGAGCAGGCGAAACTCGATTTGCGTAAGGCGAACGACCTGATCGGCCCTCGTTACTTTGCGGTCGGCGAGATCCACGATTACGTCACCGAAGCTCACCGTAGTGTTCTGCGCTGCGCCGGCCTGGGCAATGCGGCGCAGGGCGGAGCGCACCCGTGCAAGCAGTTCCGCCACGCCGAAGGGTTTGGCGAGATAATCGTCGGCCCCGGCGTCGAGCGCCTCGACCTTGTCGTGTTCCTCGATGCGCGCCGACAGCACAATGATCGGCATGCCGGTCCAGGCGCGCACCGCGTGAATGAAATCCACTCCGTTGCCGTCCGGCAAACCCAGATCGAGAATTGCGAGATCTGGCTTGCGCGTGCCAGCTTCGACAAGCCCGCGTTGCAGGCTCTCGGCTTCGTAAACGCGAAATCCTTCGCCCTCCAGGGCATGACGCACGAACCGCCGGATCTCCTTCTCGTCCTCGACGATCAGGACATTGCGAGGAATCTCGGTTGGCCTCGCCGGCAGCGACATCACCCGGCCTCGTTTTCCACGACCGGCTGCTCATCCAGCGGCAGCGTGAAGAGAAAACTAGCGCCGTGCGGCGTGTGGTTCTCGGCCCAGATATTGCCGCCGTGCGCTTTCACGATCGCATCGCAGATGGCAAGCCCCAGGCCCACGCCGGGCACGGTCGATTCCTTCTCGCCGCGCACGAACCGGGCGAAGATTGCGCGTTCCCGGCCGGGCGGCAGTCCCGGTCCATCGTCCCACACTTCGACGCGCAACATCGCGTCGGCGATGGCGGCGCGGATGCCTATGGGGGTCCCCTTCGGCGTGTATTTGGTGGCGTTTTCGAGCAGGTTGACCAGCACTCGTTCCATAAGCACCGCATCGCATTTTACGAGCGGCAGATCCGCCGGCAGATCGACCTTGAGCGGATGACCCCCTAACGCCGGTTCGAGGCCCTTCACGGCGCTGCCGGTAATTTCTTCCAGCGACTGCCAGTCTATGTGCGGTTTGACTTCGCCCGATTGCAGCCGCGCCATCTCCAGCAAATTGTTGACCATGCGACTCGTGCGCAGCGCCTGCTCACGGATCACGTCGGCCTTGTCGGCGTGGCTCGATTGCGCCGCAGCGAGTTCAAGCGACAGCGTTTCGGCCATTCCGACCAGTGCGGTGAGCGGCGTGCGCAGGTCATGGGAGAGCGCGGCGAGCAAGGCGCCGCGTAACCTTTCGGACTCCATCTTGATCAGGGTCTCCTGCGCCACCGAGACAAAATGAATGCGTTCGAGCGCGATCGCGACCAGCGCAGTGAAGGTATCGAGCAGCCGGCGCTGTTCCGGGATCAGTAATTGCCGCGGGTTGTCCGGATCGATGACCAGTACGCCGCGCACTCGCATCGGCGCCTTGAGCGGCAGGTACAATTGCGGGCTTGCCGGCAGCGTGTCGGTGCCGGCGCCAGCCGGAGAATTCATGTCGTAGCACCATTGCGCGATCGCGGTGTCGAGCGACGTCGCGGCGCCCTGGGTGAGTGACGGTTGCAGTTTGTTGGAGGGATCCGGCAATACCACGGCCGCCTTGACGCGGAAATTGGATTGCACAAACTTGACGGCGATCTCGACCACCTGCTGCTCGACCAGCGCCGATGACAGCGCCTTGGCCATGTCGCTCAAGCTGCGGGCGCGCACCTCGCGCGAGTGCGCCACCCGCGCCTGGTAACGCAGACCGGCCGTAAGGTGGCCGGTCACGAGGCCGACGATCAGCATGACGGCGAACATCACCAGGTACTGCACGTCGCTGACCGCGAAGGAGAGCCGCGGCGGCACGAAAAAGAAATCGAAGGCCACCACGTTGAGCAGCGCGGCCAGCGCCGCCGGACCGCGCCCGAAGCGGTGCGCGACTAACATCACGCCGAGCAGGAACAGCATGACAATGTTGGCAAGATCGAGGTAGTGGTGCAGCGGGGTCGCGATTGCGGTGATGCCGACGCTGGCCAGGGCAGCGTACACGAAGCGGAGCGGCTGCCACCCACTGCGGATCTCGAACTGTGTTCCGGCCGCGGCGCGGCGCGCGAGATTCTCATCGCGCGCCACGGTGAGTATGTCGATATCGGGCGTCTGCATGCCGAGCCGTTGGCTGAAGGAGCGATGCATGAACCAGCGGGTGCCCGCGCGGGTGCTGCGCCCGACCACGATGCGGCCGAGATTGTTGCGCCGCGCGTAGTCGAGCACCGTTTCAATCGCGTCCCGCGCCGGGAGGGTGGCCGTCTCGGCGCCTAGATCCTGGGCGAGCTTGAGCGTTTTCAGGATCGCGCTCCGCCGGTGTTCCGGCAGGCGCTGCAGATCCGGGGTCTCGGCATAAACCGCGCGCCAGGCGCCGCCGAGCTTCGCGGCGAGACGGGCGGCGGTGCGCACCACCTTCTCGTCGACGTCGCTCGGACCGATGCAAGCGAGCAGCGTCTCGCCGGTTTTCCAGACCTGCGTCTCGGTGATGGTGCGCCGGAAGGCGCGCATCTGATCGTCAACCCGATCGGCGGTGAGTCGTAACGCCAGCTCGCGCAAGGCGATTAGGTTGCCTTTGCGGAAAAAATTCTGGATGGCCCGTTCGGCCTGATCCGGAAGATAGACCTTGCCCTCGCGCAAACGCAGCAGCAGATCATCGGGGGAAAGATCGACCAGAACGACCTCGTTGGCCTCGGCAAAGATTCTGTCTGGCACCGTTTCCCGCACCCGAATGCCGGTGATGCCGCCGACAATGTCGTTCAGGCTCTCGACATGCTGGACGTTAACTGTGGTGAGCACATCGATCCCGAAAGCCAGCAGTTCCTCGACATCCTGCCAGCGTTTCGGATGGCGGCAGCCGGGGGCGTTGGCATGGGCGAGCTCGTCCATCAGCAGCACCGCAGGGCGGCGCCTGAGCGCCGCATCGAGATCGAATTCCTGCAATGTGCGGCCGCGATGCTCGACCGTCTTGCGCGGCAAGACATCGAGACCTTCAATCAATACGGCAGTCTCGCTGCGCCCATGTGTTTCGACCACGCCGACCATGGCGTCCAGTCCCTGGACGCGCAGCCGCCGCGCCTCGCTCAACATCGCGTAGGTCTTGCCAACGCCGGGCGATGCGCCGAAGAAGATCTTGAGCTTGCCGCGCCGGGCTGCTTTGGCCTCTAGCTGCATCTGCTCGAGCAGCTCGTCGGGGCTGGGGCGTGTTTCCTGCTCAGTCATGAGTCGGGTTCATGGCCATCGAGGGCAAGATTCAACCGGAGTACGTTCACCCTTGGCTCGCCGAGGATGCCTAGCCACGGGTGGCGCGCGTGCCGGTCGATCAGTGCCACCACCTGTTCGAGCGGCAGATGTCGGGCGCGGGCCACGCGCGTAGCCTGATAATAAGCCGCGGCAAGCGAGATATCCGGGTCGAGGCCGCTGGCCGAGGCAGTCACGAGGTCTATCGGCGCCGGCTGGTCGTTGCGTGGATCGGCGTCCCGGAGCGCCGCAATTCGGGCCTCGACAAGTCCGGTCAGCGCCGGGTTGAGCGGCCCGAGATTCGAGCCGCTCGACGCCGCGCCATTGTAAGGATGCGGGCTGGTGGCCGAGGGCCGGCCCCAGAAATGCCCCGGCTGCGAATACTGTTGCCCAATCAGCGTGGAACCGACTGCTTTGCCATTCACTGTCATGATCGATCCGTTCGCCTCATGGAAGAACAAGAGTTGACCAAGGACGGTGACCGTGAGCGGGTAAATGACGCCTGTCAAAATCGTAAGCAAAGCCATCAACATGACGGCGGGGCGTATCAGGTTTGGCATGCGGCTGTCCCTTTACACAAGTCCGACTGCCGCAAGGCCGAGGTCGATGAGCTTGATGCCTACGAACGGCACAACGATCCCGCCGAGGCCGTATATGGCCAAATTTCGGCGCAGCACAGCGCCCGCGCCCCGCGGGCGGTAGCGGATGCCCTTGAGGGCCAGCGGGATCAGCGCCACGATGATGAGTGCGTTGAAGATCACCGCCGACAGGATTGCGGATTGCGGACTGGCCAGGTTCATGACGTTGAGCGCGTTGAGTTGCGGGTAGACGCCCGCGAATATCGCCGGAATGATGGCGAAGTACTTGGCCACATCGTTGGCGATGCTGAAGGTGGTGAGCGCGCCGCGCGTCATCAGCATCTGCTTGCCGACAACCACCACTTCGAGGAGCTTGGTCGGGTTCGAATCGAGATCCACCATGTTGCCGGCTTCCTTTGCTGCCTGGGTGCCGCTGTGCATCGCGACCGCAACGTCAGCCTGGGCGAGGGCCGGGGCATCGTTGGAGCCGTCGCCGGTCATTGCCACCAGGTGCCCCTCGGCCTGGTACTGGCGGATGAGCGCAAGCTTGGCTTCGGGGGTAGCCTCGGCCAGAAAGTCGTCGACCCCGGCCTCGGCCGCGATTGCGGCGGCGGTGAGGCGGTTGTCCCCCGTAATCATCACGGTCTTGATGCCCATGCGCCGCAATTCGGCGAAACGTTCCCTGATGCCGCCTTTGACGATGTCCTTCAATTCGATGATGCCAAGCACGCGGGCGTGCTCGGAGACCACGAGCGGGGTGCTGCCGCGGCGCGAGACCTCGGCGACGAGCCGGGACGCCTCGGCGGGAATGCCGCCGCCGTTGGTTTCGACGTGACGGCGGATTGCATCCTCGGCGCCTTTGCGGATCTGGCGTTTACCGAGGTTCACCCCGCTCATGCGCGTTTGCGCCGAAAACGGCACGAAGGTAGCGCCAAGCGCCCGGATATCGCGCTCGCGCAGATTGAAAAGCCGTTTGGCGAGCACCACGATACTGCGTCCTTCCGGGGTTTCGTCAGCCAGTGAGGCGAGCTGTGCCGCGTCGGCGAGCTGCCGCTCGGTCGTCCCGCTTACCGGCAGGAACGCATCCGCCTGACGGTTGCCCAGGGTGATGGTGCCGGTCTTGTCGAGCAGCAGCACGTTTACGTCGCCCGCCGCCTCGACCGCGCGCCCGGACGTGGCGATTACATTTGCGCCCAGCATGCGGCTCATGCCGGCGATGCCGATGGCCGAGAGCAGCGCGCCGATGGTGGTCGGGATCAGGCACACCAGCAGCGCCACGAGTGCGGTGACCGTCACGGGCGCTCCGGCCCCGGCGGCCGTGACGCTGTACAGCGTATAAGGCAGCAATGTAACGGTTGCGAGCAGGAACGCCAGAGTCAATGCCACCAACAGGATGGTGAGCGCGATCTCGTTCGGTGTCTTCTGGCGCCTGGCGCCCTCGACCAGCGCGATCATGCGGTCGATGAAAGCTTCGCCGGGATTGACCGTGATGCGCATCACGATCCAGTCGGACAGCACCGTAGTGCCGCCGGTGACAGCCGAGAAGTCGCCTCCAGCCTCGCGGATCACGGGCGCCGACTCGCCGGTGATGGCGCTCTCGTTCACCGAAGCCGCGCCCTCGATAACCTCGCCGTCGGCCGGGATCGTATCGCCAGCCTCGACCAGCGCCACGTCGCCACGCCGCAATTCGGCGCCATGCACGTAATCCAGCGCCGCGCCGTAACGCGGTTCGCGCAGCTTCTTGGCCATGATCGTCTGCTTGGCGGCGCGCAGCGAGGCCGCCTGCGCCTTGCTGCGACCCTCGGCCAGAGCCTCGGCGAAGTTGGCGAACAGCACCGTGAACCACAGCCACAAGGTAACCGTGCCTATGAACCACGCCGGCGCCTCGCCGTGTCCGCCAGACAAGGCGTGCAACCACAAACCGGTGGTGAAGAGAGCGCCGACATATACGACGAACATCACCGGATTGCGGATCTGAACGCGGAGGTCGAGTTTGCGAAACGAATCAATCATGGCCGGTCTGACCAGACGCGGTTCGAACATGGAAAGTTGTTTCGCCGTCATAAGAATAACTTTAGCTTATCGACCACAGGATCAGATGCTCGACGATCGGCCCCAGGGCCAGCGCCGGTATGTAAGTCAGCGCCCCTATCAGCAGCACTGTGCCGACCAGCAGGGTTACGAACAGCGGTCCATGCGTTGGCATTGCGCCAGGTCCAACCGCCAGCTTTTTCTTGGCGGCGAGCGACCCGGCAATCGCCAGCACCGGGACGATCACGCCGAAACGGCCGAACCACATGGCCGCACCGAGCCAGCCGTTGTAGAACGGTGTGTTGGCGCCGAGGCCGGCGAACGCGCTGCCGTTGTTGTTCGCTGCGGACGAGAATGCATACAGCACTTCCGAGAATCCGTGCGGACCAGGGTTGAAAATGGTCGCCCGACCGCCGGCCGCCATCACCCCGACCGCGGCGCCAAGCAGCGCCAGCGCCGGGGTTATCAGGATCGCGATCGAGACCATCTTCATTTCGAACGCCTCGATCTTCTTGCCGAGATATTCAGGGGTCCGGCCTATCATGAGCCCGGCGATGAACATCGCCATCAGCGCGAACGCCAGCATGCCGTACAGGCCCGAGCCGACGCCGCCAAACGCCACTTCGCCGAGTTGGATCAGCCACATCGGAATCAGGCCGCCGAGCGGGGTGAAGGAGTCGTGCATGGAATTGACAGAGCCATTCGAGGCGGCGGTTGTCGCCACCGCCCACAACGCCGAAGCGCCGATGCCGTAGCGCGTCTCCTTGCCTTCCATGTTGCCGCCCGATTGCAGCGCGCCCGCCGTCTGGTCGGCGCCGAGCGCTGTGAGCTTCGGATTGCCCTGCTGTTCGAAGCTTATCGTCGCAATCGCGGCGCCGACGAAAATCACCGTCATCGCCGCCAGCACCGCCCAGCCTTGGCGCGTGTCGCCCACCGCTTTGCCGAAGGTGTAACACAATGCCGCCGGGATCAACAAAATCGCCATCGCCTCCAGGAAATTGGTCAGCGCTGTCGGGTTCTCGTAGGGATGCGCGGAATTGACGTTGAAGAAGCCCCCGCCGTTGGTGCCCAGTTGTTTGATGGCTATCTGCGAAGCGGCCGGACCCATCGGCAGGGTCTGCGCCGTCACGCTCACCGCATCGACGATCGCATCACCCCTGGCGTAGGTCACCGGCTGGCCGGTGTTGTCAACCCTGGTAATTTCATAGATGGTCGGTTCCAGCGTGACGACTTCCTGATGGGCGGAAAAGTTTTGCACCACACCCTGGCTGATCAACGCCAGCGCCAGCACAAACGAGAGCGGCAGCAACAGGTACGCCGTGGCGCGGTACAAATCGGCCCAGAAGTTGCCTATGGTCTGCGCCGAGTGGCGCGCGAAGCCGCGGATCAGGGCGAACGCCACCGCGATACCAGCCGCGGCTGAGACAAAATTCTGCGTGCCCAGGCCCAGCATCTGGGTGAGATGGCTCATGGTGGTCTCGCCGCCATACCCCTGCCAGTTGGTGTTGGTCACAAAGCTGATTGCCGTGTTGAAGCTTGAGTCCGGCGTGACGTTAGGCAGCCGTTGCGGGTTGAGCGGCAGCCACAATTGCAGGCGCTGCAACGCGTACACCGCAATGCAGCCCATGAGGCTGAAGACCAGCACCGCCAGCGCATACTGGCGCCAACTCATCTCCTCGCGTTCGATGCCGCACAGCCGAAACAGGCCGTTTTCCAAGCGTGCAAGCGACGGTGAACGCGGCGCTTCCATGAGTTTGACCATATACAAGCCCAGCGGCTTGATGGCCGCAAACAGGACGGCGAGGTAAATCCCAAGCAAGGACCAGGATTGGGTAGTCATATCAGAACTTCTCCGCCTTGATGAGCGCGTAAACAAGGTAACCGAAAAGAAGCGCCGCGATTACGGCGCCAATGATATGGATTACGCTCATCTTGCTACTTCCATCGCAGCAGTCGGTCGCAGGCGGTCGTGAGGCCAATGGTCATAAGAAAGTATGCGCCTATCAGCATGATCCAGACGATATCCATAAATCCTCCGACGCTTACTCTTAAGGTTTGGGAAGCTCTGCATACATCCCTCCGGGACTTTTCAGGGAGGGGCGGAACCTCCGGCTTCATCAGGTTCCTCCGGTTACGAGCGAAAGTTTAGATATCCGGACATAAACCCGCTGAAAAGAATACAGGCTGAAGCATAAAAATACCGTAAAAAAACGACGCAGGCAGGAAGGGATTTGAACAAGTAAGGACATCTGTTGCAGGCGGGCTGGAGCGTAGTATGTCTCCTCGGTCACTCGTGCCGTGACCCCTGAGATCCCGACGCCGCGGCATGGCGCTATACAACGCGGTGGCGCTCGGGATCGATGTCGCGGAGACGGAGCAGCCGGCGACTATTCAGGAACGCGCCTGGTCCTCGCCGATCTGGTACACGCCGTAAAAGAATATTGGGCTGTGTAATCACCCTCCCCCTTGACGGGGGAGGGCAGGGGAGAGGGTGGCGATTTCCCAATTCCCCTCTCCCGCAATGGGGCGAGTCCCCGTAGGGTGGGCACGTCGTTCGTGCCCACGCGGGTTCCGTTAACTGTCTCTAACGGTCCTCGTGTCCGGTCTCCTGACGCGGCGGCGGTGGCGCCATGGCGCCAGGTCCGAAACCGCCGGGGCCGCCGCCCGCCTTCATGGCATTGGCGCGCTCGATCAGGTATTCACGCACCGCGACGGAATCCTCGGGCTTCAGGTCCTTGGCGAAGGACCCCATGCCCTTGTCCGCGCGCACTCCCTGCAACACCACGGCATCGAAGCCCCCCTGGGAATGCAGCATCAGGCTGACCGTGAGGTTTGGAAAGCTGGTGCGGGCCTGCATGCCGTTCGCGCCGTGGCACACCGAGCAGAATTGCGAATACAGCTCGCCGCCATGCGTGATTACCTCGGCCGAGGCGGTCGATGGCGGTGGATTGAGCGGCGGTGGTGTGTAGGGCGCGGGTTCGGGCAGCACGGCCTTGCCGCCGATCGCAAACACCAGCATGCGGGCGTAGGTCGGCGCGAAATAGCCGCCCTGCGCGGCGCCGCCGACGCTGGCCGCGACATACTGCACACCGTCCAGTTCATAGGTGATCGGCGCGGCGAACACCGCGGTCTTCGCGTCGAAGCTCCAGACCTTGGCGCCGCTCTTCGCGTCGTACGCGTTCAGGATCTTGCCGCCACCGTTGCCCATGAAGACGAGATTGCCCGCCGTCGCGAGCACACCGCTGGTCGGGCCGCCGTTCGCGAAGGACTCGGTTTCCCACACGACCTTGCGCGCGACGGGATCCCAGGCCTTCAGGCGTCCGCTGACGCCTTGCCTCGCGTAGGGCTTTAACTTGTCGGCCGCGACCGGGGCACCGAACGCGATGCCGAGATTGAACCCTCCCCCAAGCGCGGGCGGGCTGTTCGCCGGTGGGTTGGCCATGGTGAAGTAAGCCTCCCAGGCCGGGATATAGACGAGGCCCGTGTCGGGACTGAAGGCGTTGGGATGCCAGCTATGCCCCCCCTGAACGCCAGGCGCGAGGTTCCAGGGCTCTTTCTCGTAACGGGCCTCCGGCACCTCAATCGGACGGCCGGTCTTCAAATCCACGCCCGTCGCCCAGTTCACCTCGGTGAAGGGATCGGCGCTGAGCAGTTTGCCGGTCGCCGCCTCGAGCACATAAAAGAAACCGTTCTTCGAGGGCTGCAACAGGACATGCTTCTGCTCGCCGCCGAAGGCGAGGTCCGCCGTCAGCATCGGGCTGACCGCATCGTAATCCCACGCATCGCCCGGCACCTCCTGGTAATGCCAGACGTACTCGCCGGTGTCCGGACGGACCGCGACGATCGAGGCGGTATAGAGGTTGTCGCCGATCTTCGCATCGCGGACGCGGGCATTCCACGGCGCGCCGTTGCCCGTGCCGAAATAGAGCAGGTCGGTGACCGGATCGTAAACGGCCGCGTCCCACACCGTGCCGCCGCCGCCGTTTTTCCACCACTCGCCATTCCAGGTCTTTGCGGCATCCGCCAGCTTCGGATTCTCGAAGCCCTTCGCGGGATCGCCGGGCACTGTCCAGAAGCGCCAGGCCTCCTTGCCGGTCTCCGCGTCATAGGCCGCGATCCAGCCGCGCACGCCGAACTCGCCGCCGGAGCCGCCGATGAACACCTTGCCCTTGGCGACGCGCGGGGCCATGGTGATCGAGTAGCGGTCGCCCATATCGCCGAGGCCGAGGCTCGCCGGAACGGTGTCGGTGGACCAGGCCTCCTTGCCGGTCTTCGCGTCGATCGCGACCAGCCGCGCATCGAGCGTGCCCATGTAAATCTTGCCGTTCCAGGCCGCGATGCCGCGATTCACCATCCCGAGGTTGTAACGCAGGCGCTCACCCTGGATCATCGCGTTGTACTTCCAGATTTGCTCGCCGGTCTTGGCGTCGAAGGCATGGACCACGTTGCGCGACGTAGATACATATATAACGCCGTCGATATACAGCGGCGACCCGTGCTGATTCTGATTGGTCTCGTAATCCGCGAACCACTGCAAGCCGAGTTTGCCCGCGTTGCCGGCGTCGATCTGTTTTAACGCGCTGAAGCGCTGCTCCGAGTAGGTGCCGCCGTAGGCCATCCACTGCCCCGGCTCGGCCTCGGCCTTGACCAGACGCTCGGCGGTGACATTCGCCGCAGGCCCCTCGGGCGCGGCCGTTACATTATTATTTACGCTGCCAACCATGATTAAGGCAGGCAACAGGAGGCTCAAAGCCAGGCGGCGGTTATGAATCATCACGGGTCCCCCAAAGTAAGTTGTTGTTGGAATAATACTGGCGATGGCTGATCTTAACGCAAAAAATCCACCGGTGGCACAAGTCGATTTGCTACAGCCCACTTTCCACATACGCCGCGATATCCCGGATATCGCGTTCGTCCTCGGCTGTCGGTTCCGCGGGAAAGATCTTCGGCATCGTCCCGGCGGGATTCGCGATGGTCTTGGCGAGTTGCTCGACCTTCAATCTGGCTGCCGCCGCTTGTAATGGCTTGTCCACGATCCGGTTGCCGTCTGTTCCGTGACAACCCGCACAGATCTGCCCGTACAATTCCTTGCCGTGCTTGGCGTCCGGCGTATCAGCCGCGGCTGGCGCGGCCGTGGGTTCCGGCAAGGCCATCACGACCACGCTCGGATGACCGACCGAGCCGAAGCCGGCCGGCGAGATGTTGCCCGAGGTGAACGCGACGTATTGCCGGCCATCACGCGCGTAGGTCACGACGCCGCCCGCGATCGCGCCGCCGGTGTTCTCCTGTTTCAGCACCTTGCCGGTGTCGCTTTCGAAGACGAGGAAATTGCCGGCGTTGTCGCCGGTCAGCAGCACGCCGCCGGCCGTCGCCGTGATCGCGCCGGTCATCGGCGATTCGGAGCGATACTTCCAGTGCACCTCACCAGTGGTCGCATCGACCGCGGTGATCCAGCCCGTCATCGGGACGCCCTCACTGGAATAAGTCCCCCCGTTGTTGATCCCGCGCGCCACGTAATTTGTGCCGGGTTCGGATTTGATCAGCATGCATTGATCGATCGCCGGGGTAACGAGCAGAAACCGCTTCGGATCGAACGCCGGCCCGTTCCACAACACGCCGCCCAATGCGCCAGGGCAGACGCGATCGCCTTCCCGCGAGGCCATGGCCTTGCGCGGATCGTCCACGGTTGTGACCGGGACCTTGAACCGCGCCGCGTGCGTCTCGCGATCGACGATGTGCAACAGCCCGTCCTTGCCGGCGGCGGCCAGCATTGTTTCGTGGTTGGCGTTGCGAAACAACACGGGCGCCGCGGCAAGGTCGTGATCGAAACCGTCGTTGGCCTGCAACTGGTACCAC
Source organism: Gammaproteobacteria bacterium (assembly GCA_004297165.1). Taxonomy (GTDB): domain Bacteria; phylum Pseudomonadota; class Gammaproteobacteria; order Eutrophobiales; family Eutrophobiaceae; genus 2-02-FULL-56-15. The sequence continues at coordinate 1,628,663 of SCUJ01000006.1, read as the reverse complement.
CAGCGCAAGTCGCCGCTCAACGCATCGAGCACCAGCACGCTGTTCGTGAAGAGATTCGCGCCGACGCGATCCTGCGGCGCGTAATCCGGCACCGGATTGCCGATCGGCGCGAACAGCTCGCCGGTGCGCGGATCGATGGTGATCGTCGACCAGGTGCCGCCGCCGCCATGTTCGGCCCATTTCCGATCGCCCCAGGTGTCCGCGCCGACAGCATCGCCCGTCGGGACCGTGTGAAAGCGCCAGACCTCGCGCCCTGTCAGCGCGTCGAAGGCGAGGATCCGGCCGCGGATGCCGAACTCGCTGCCGCCGATGCCGGCGAAGACGAGCCCGTTCCATGCGATCGGCGCGCCGACCACGTATTCGCCGATGCTCGCATCGCCAACCACGTTGGTCCAAACCTCCCGGCCGGTCGCCGCATCCAGTGCGATGAGCCGCGCGTCATCGGTGCCGCGAAACACGCGGCCATTCAGATAGGCCACGCCGCGATTGCCCTGCAGGCCCGGCGGCTGGGCACGCCGGTAGACGTGATGCCATATCATCTCGCAGGTCACCGGATCGATCGCGAAGGTGCCAGTGCTGGTCGTCGCGAATAAGGAGTCGCCGACGACCACGAGACCCGACTGAAACGAGCCCCGCGTCGCGACCCGCACGCGGCAGACCTCCCGTAATTCGCCCGCGTTGGCGACGGTGATCTGATCGAGCGGCGAATAGCGCTGGCCTTCGAGCGTCTTGTTGTAGCCCTCCCAGTCGGCCCCGGTGGGTGCGGATGGCGGCGGCGCCGGCTCGGCCGCAAAGGCGAGGCGAATCACTAATCCGGCAAGCGTGGATATTCCGATACGACGCGTGAGCGAACAGGCCATGAACAATCTCCGTATATTATTAAATGATGGGCAGAATACCCCGGATCCGCACGGCGGTGAACCGCCGGTCGCAATGCGCGCATGAGGCGCACTCATTGGTCGATGCCGTCGATTAATGTTGAAAATGCCTGGTATATACTGGCGTCAGATATTTCGAAAAATAGGGGAATAAATGCGATGAATCCACACATCCTGTGTTGCATGAGCGCTTTGTTACTCGGAGCGTCGCTGCTCGATGTCCACGCCCAGGGCGAGCCAGCCGAGCTTGGCGCGATGCCAGATCCCGAGCAGTTCCCGAAGGTGGAATTTGTCTTTGAGGAGCGCGTCACGCTGGCGCCCGCCACCGTGCTGGGCGAGACCGCGCTGGGTCACCGACAGTACATCCCGATCACTGGCGGAACAATAGCCGGGCCCAAACTGCAAGGGCGCGTCATCCCGGGCGGCTGGGATTTTCAGCTTCGTTATGCCGGCGGCTGCGGCACGCTGAGCGCCGATTACTTTCTCGAAGCGAGCGACGGCGCGGTGATCCACATCCTCAACGAATCGTTCAGTTGCGGCTTCGGCGGTCCCGGCGGCGAGCGCAGTTTCTTCCGCCCGCGCTTCGAGGCGCCGAAAGGCCCGCACGAATGGCTGACCCGCGGTACGTTCATCGCCACGCTGGAAATGGATCGCCCGCCGGCTGGAACCGCTCCCACCGACGGTCCGCCAGCGCTCGGCGCAATCCGGATCCAGGTATATCAGGTGAAATAAATGGGACGGAAGATGAGGGCGATGGACCTCCGGCGCCTAATACCCTGACGCCAGCGAATCCGCCACCAGACTGCGCAAATCCCGGTCGGCTTGAAAGCCCTGCGCCTCGGCGAGCGGCAATTGCACCGGCGGATAGCTGCCGAAGTTGAATTCCACCCAGGGATCGGGTTGCCAGGCGATCAACCGGTCGATGGTTGGGATTTGAAACTGTTCGCCGATGGCCTGTACCAGACTGCCGAGATGCACGTGCAGCGGCGGGATCAGAAAGGTCCGGCGCTCGCCGAAGGTTTGGCGGGCGGCGTGCAGCAGGTTCTCGACGCAGCAGCCGATGGACATCAGCCAGGTGTGCGCGTCCCTTGATGTGGGGCAGGTGAACGGGCGGCCCTGGCTCAGTTCGCGGATCAGATCGCTGAGGAAGATCGATACCGCGCCGTTTGGTTCCGGCGGTCGCGTGACGATGCCCGGTAAACGCAACGAACAACCCTTTATCCAGCCGCGCCGCACATGGTCGTTGACCAATATCTCGCCGATCACCTTGTGTGCGCCATAGCTCAGCGTGGGCAGCGGCGGGGTATCGTCGGTGACCAGTGGGGCCTGCGGTTTGCCATACACCGCGATCGAGCTGGCGAAGACGACGGTCGGCGCATTGCCTTGAGCCTTCAGCATATCGAGCAGGCGCAGCGTCCCCTGTACGTTGACCGCCATGCCGAGCGCCGGATCGGTTTCGCTGCGGCCGCTCGGCACCGAGGCCAGGTGGAATACCAGATCGGCCGGCGGCGTCAACGCGCGTTGCAACGCCGCGTCGTCGGCGAAGCTGCCTTCGATGCGCCGCAGCAGCGAATGATCCGGCAGTTGGTTCAACGACAGATCGACGGCCGTCAGCCGTTGCAGCGGCCACGCCGCGGGGTCCCGCTCCGCCCGTTCGAGCAGGGCTTTGGTCAGGTGACTGCCGATGAAGCCGTTTGCGCCCGTGACGACGATATGCATGGGAGTGATCGACCTTGAATGATTCCGGATGGTTGCTGGCCAGGAGTTGCCGCCTATAATACCGAAAAGGCTTTCACCGCTGAACGATAGAAATCGATCGTTCACTCCATCAGGCACGACCACCCGGAGGACACATCATGTGGCAGCATAAGGTACAAACGGCTATAGGGATTCTTCTCGTATCTGGTTTCGCTTTGCTGTTGGGCTCGTCCGGCGCATCCGCCGCGACCGAAAAGTGCGATCGGAACTGCATGACAGAGATGCTGACGGCTTATCTCGATGCCCTCGTGGCGCATGATCCCTCGAAGCTTCCGCTCGCGGACGACGTCCGCGTCACCGAGGATTCGAAGGCGCTCAAGATAGGCGAGGGCCTGTGGCAAACGGTGACGGGCAAGGGCACGTTCCGGCACGATTATCTGGATGTGCGCAAGCAGATCGCCGCCGCCCACGTGCAGTTGCTCGAAGGCGCGAACCCGGCGCTCTATTCCATCGTGCTCCACCTGCGGGACCGGAAGATCGCCGGCATCGAATCACTCGTGCAGCGCATCACACCCGGATCGCGCTTTCAGCCGACGGAACTCGGCAAACCGATCCGGGGCCTGGACGATCCGATCCCTGCGGGCAAGCGGCAGTCGCGCGCGACGATGATCCGGACCGCGCTTACCTATACCGAGGGACTGCGCGTCGGCAATTTCACCGACGGCGGCACGCCGTTCGCCCCCGAGACCTACCGCGTCGAAAACGGCGTGATCACGGCGGGAGAGGGCTGCGGCCGCGCCGATTGCGGCCTGTACACGCAGAATATCATGGTGCATCCCGGCATCATCGCCAGCGTCGCGGCCGTGGACGAGGAAAACGGCGTCGTGCTGTTGTGGATGAACTTCGGTCACACCGGCTCCTCCTACGGCGAAGGCAACGCGCTCGTCACCTTCGAGGCCTTCAAGGTGTGGGGCGGCGAGATCCACGCGATCAGCGCCTTCTTCCGCGGCCTGCCGATATCGACCGCGCGCTTCTGGCCGTCCTCTGATCCGGTGCCGAGATAAGCGAGCCATTATCATCAAGGTTTCAGGCGGCGCGGCCGGACAGAACGCAATCCAAACAGCCATTTACGGGGAATGGTGCCTTTATCACCGCATATACTGCGGTGAATAACTTGCCAATGTGGAGATTGAGACCCATAATCTCCGCATGAATAGCGGCGATTATAAATACATCTGGCAGGCTGATGACTGGCCGAACTGGCGCTTCGACCTAGCGGCCCTGGCCGGACCCATGGCCGAGGTCAGTCGCGACCAGGGCCTCTTGATAGGGCGTCTGGCTGATGTGGGCATGGCGCTGCGCGATCAGGCAAGCCTCGCCGCACTCACCGAGGACGTGGTCAAGACCAGCGAGATCGAGGGTGAGCAGCTCGATGTCGAATCCGTGCGTTCGTCCATCGCCCGCAGGCTGGGCGTGGATATCGGCGCTCTCGCGCCGGTGGATCGGCATGTCGAAGGCGTGGTCGAAATGGTGCTCGACGCCACCGCCAACTGTCATGCGCCGGTCTCGCGGGAGCGTCTGCTAGGCTGGCATGCCGCGCTGTTTCACACCGGCTACTCCGGTCTCTCCAGGATCAAGGTCGGTGGCTGGCGCGACGACGCCAGCGGTACGATGCAAGTGGTGTCTGGCCCGATCGGCCGCCAGCGCGTGCATTTTGAGGCCCCGCCCGCCGCCCGTCTGGAGGCCGAAATTAGCCGGTTCCTCGATTGGGTGAATAGCGCATCGAACGAACCGCCGCTGCTCAAGGCCGGGCTCGGTCATCTGTGGTTCGTCACCGTCCACCCGTTCGACGATGGCAATGGCCGTATCGCGCGGGCTATCGGCGATTTGCTGCTGGCGCGCGCCGATGGCAGTCCCCGGCGTTTCTACAGTATGTCGGCGCAGATCCAGCGGGAGCGCAAGGCCTACTACGACATCCTGGAACGGACCCAGAAGCGATCGATGGATGTCACCGAGTGGTTTGCATGGTTCCTCGACGCCCTCCATCGCGCGGTCGATCAGGCTCAGCACACACTCAACGTCGTGTTGACCAAGGCGCGTTTCTGGCAGCGCTGGGCGGAGATGCCGCTGAACGAGCGGCAGGTGAAGTTGCTCAACAAGCTGCTTGATGGCTTCGAGGGGAAGCTCACCAGCAGCAAATGGGCAACCATCGTCAAGTGTTCACCGGATACTGCGTTGCGTGACATCAACGATTTGCTTACGCGGCGTGTGCTGCGGAAAACCGAGGCGGGCGGGCGCAGCACCAGTTACGAGTTGAACGATCTGTCGGAGTAGTCACGTCTGAAACCTTTGTTTCTCCGGCCTGACTTGGCTTGTTCTGGTCTGAAGTAAACCCTGGATTGGTGAGGACGGCGGGAGTCAAACACGGATTCCAAGTCTTCCTGTATCAAGGCCGGATTCTGAAAAACGAATCAATAAAATCAGTTCTCCGTTCTAATAGCTCTCTGGAATATTTTCCGTTCCTCGGGGTTAAAGCCAGATAGTGCTTCAGCACATAATTCGCACGTTCCTTTTTATAGCCGATCAGATACGGATTGATCTGCGACAATAATTCTAATGCCTGCCGATTGGTGACTGTGTAGGAATAGTTGATATTTTTCGACCGCATATCGGATTTCTTGGAGATTACTCCAATTCCAGCTACTGATATAACGTAGTCGAGCAGACACTTTTCGTTATTACTGATGGAGACCACGATTTGACGGTGTTCATTACGGTGTCTTTTTGTAAGTGTAATCGTTCCTTCACCATCCATTAACCCGGCAATATAAGCGGCCTGGGCTTCCGTCAAGCAACAGGTTTTCTTGTAACGAGACATCCTTATCTCCACTCAGGAAAAAACCCAAAAAGGTCTGCCGGGCCTTGCAACCCGGCAGTTATTGGTGGAGGCGGCGGGACAGCTGTTCCGGTTCTTTCGAATCGGGCTGGACTATACCTTCATCCTGTCTACAGGATGCGGGGCGTATTATTCACCTGGATGTTCGCCGGTGAATCCTAGTATCCACTCGCCTTAATGCTGGTCAGTGGATCTATGAGTCTCTACAGGGCAAGTCTGAGGTTGGCCCTCTGCTTACCCCTCGGTGTTGCCCTAGTCTTCAGACAGTAGGTTTCACCGATGTGAGCCCCGTTTTTCACTTTACCCTTACGGGCAAAGGCGACCTTTTACTGATCGAACCCGCGTCCGCAAGCCTTCGGCCTTCAGTTCTACATGCGTAGCCGACTCTTTGAGTTTAACCCGTTGCTATCCGAGCGGCAGGAAAGACAACGAGCGATTCCGTAAGGTTTTAACGAATCCGTCCCGGACAGACTTCATCGCGATCTTGTATGGGTCGACGCCTGGATCTGAGCGTACAAGCACACGTCAGGCAGACGGCAATCTACTGCGGTTTAGGCAGCGAGTGCGTAGTTGTCGTCGTTGGCAACTATATTTTTGCAGCTGGATTTACGAGGTGCTCTGCCCCTCGGCATGCCCTTCCGGTTTCATGACCCACGTCGAAACCAATGCGCCCCCTTAACTCAAATGACAAATGACCAGTGACGAATGACTAAGGGACAATCGGATTATAGACGGTATCTCCGACCGAGCCTAACGGGTTTCGTTCCGGATTCATTAATGTATCTTCAACAGCCGCTGTTTCTCCCGCTGCCAGTCCCGTTCTTTCTCCGCCTGCCGCTTGTCATGGCTTTGCTTGCCCTTGGCGAGCCCGATCTCGAGTTTGGCGCGGCCCTTCTTCCAGTACATGGCGGTGGGCACAACGGTGTAACCCTTGCGTTCGACGGCGCCGATGAGCCGGCTCAATTCACGCTGATGCAGCAGCAGCTTGCGGTTGCGCATGGAGTCGGGATGAATGTGGGTCGAGGCCGTGGGCAGCGGGGTAATGAGCGCGCCGAAGAGAAAGGCCTCGCCGTCCTTCAGCAGGATGTAGCTGTCCCGGATCTGCACCTTGCCGGCGCGCAGGCTCTTGGCCTCCCAACCCTCCAGAACGAGTCCAGCCTCCAGGCGCTCCTCGATGAAGAAATCGTGCCCCGCCTTTTTATTGAGGACGATGGTGTTCGAGACGGCGCCGGGTTTCTTCTTGCTCATGGGAGGGTGTCGTTGGATTGGCCGGGGGCATTATAGCCGCGCGGCTCGCGCGCGTCCCGGCGGGATCGCGGCGGGTTGTCCGGGTGCGGGAATTACCGCAGAATGCCCGTCCCATGACGGCAATACGAAATCACGAGATCGCGGTCGAGGTCGCCTACGCCGGCAACGCTGAGGTTGTCCGCATCCCTGTGCGCATGCCAGCAGGCAGTTCGATCCGCGCGGCCATCGAGCGTTCAGGGATCCTGGCGCGCTGTCCGGAGATTGATCTGGACGTCAACCGGGTCGGGGTCTTCAGCCGTTTCGCCGGACTGGAGGAAACGCTTATCGCCGGCGGCCGGATTGAGATCTACCGGCCGGTGCAGGTCGACCCTAAGGCCATGCGGCGGGAACGCGCCAGCAAATCGCAGGCCGATCGACGCTGATGGCCCTGTTGCGAGAGACCTCCTCGCCCCTCTGGTCAGGGCGGACCCTGTTGATAGGGATTGTATTATCCGGGCTGTGTCTCCTCGCATGCGCCTTCGGGGTCGCGACGGGCAGCGTGGATATCTCCTTGCGGGAGGTCTTCGCCGCAATCGTAAATGACGACGGCACCGTTGCCAGCAGCGTGATCCTGGAACTGCGGCTGCCGCGGGTCATCGCCGGCTTCCTCGTCGGCGGGATGCTGGCGCTCGCCGGGGCCCTGATGCAGATCCTGTTGCGCAATCCTCTCGCCGAACCCTATGTCCTCGGCGTCTCCGGCGGGGCCTCGGTCTTCGCCCTGCTCGCGATGATCGCCGGTCTCTCGGGGTATTGGGTGAATCTCGGCGCGTTCCTCGGCGCGTTGTTGTCGATGTTGCTGGTCTTCGGGATCGCGCATCTCGGCGGGAGCTGGAGCCCCATGCGGGTCCTCCTTACCGGCGTCGTGATCGCGGCAGGGTGGGGCGCGGTGGTCAATTTCCTGCTGGCGGTAAGTCCGGCGGGCCGGCTGCACGGCATGCTCTTCTGGCTGATGGGCGACCTGGGTTTTGCCGGGCACGCCGGTTTTTCCGCGGTGGTCCTGGCGGCGGCGACCTGCCTGGCGCTGGCCTTTGCGCGGGATCTGAATCTGTTGATCCACGGCGATCTCCAGGCCGCCTCGCTCGGGGTGACCGTGGACCGTTTGCGCTACCTTATATATTTCCTGGCCTCGCTGTTGACGGCGACGGCGGTGATGCAGGCGGGCGGCATCGGGTTCATCGGGCTCATCGTCCCGCATCTGGTCCGCCTGTTGTTCGGCAGCGATCACCGGCTGCTGATCCCGGCCAGCGTCCTCACGGGCGGGGGGCTGCTGGTGGTGGCCGACGCCCTGGCGCGGATCCTGATCGCCCCGCAGCAGCTCCCGGTGGGCATCCTCAGCGCAATGCTCGGGGTGCCGCTGTTTCTCTTTCTGCTCCATTTCAGCATGGCGCGGCAGCGGCCATGAGCCTGTTGCGGACCGAATCCCTCGCGATCAGCGTCGGCGGCTGGTATGTCTGCAGCAATCTGAATTTCCGGCTGGAGCCGGGGCAGCACTGGGGGATACTGGGCGGCAATGGCATCGGCAAGACGACCCTGCTGCTGACGCTGGCCGGGTTGCGGCCGCCGGCCGCCGGCAAGGTGTACATCGAGGAGACGCCCTTGGCGGCGATCCGGCGCCGGGATCTCTCCCGCAAGCTCGGGGTTTTATTTCAGGACAGCCACGACATCTTTCCCGGTTCGGTGATGGAGACGGTGTTGATCGGCCGGCATCCCTGGCTGCCGGTCTGGTCCTTCGAGGGCGAGGAGGATTATGCGCTGGCCCTGGCCGCCTTGCGCGATGTCGCGATGGAGACCATGGCGCATCGGCAGGTAAATACGCTGTCCGGCGGTGAACGCCGGCGCCTCGCGCTCGCCACGCTGCTGTTGCAGGACCCGCGGATCTGGCTGCTGGACGAGCCGACCAATCACCTCGATCTGAAACATCAGATCAATCTCATGGGGTTGATTCGATCGAGGGTGGACGAGGCCCAGGGCGGGCTCGTGATGGTGCTGCACGATGTCAATCTCATCACCCGTTTCTGCAGTCATGTGATCCTGATGCAGGACCATGAAACCATGCTGTCGGGGCCGGTCGGGGAGGTGGTGACACAGGAGACCCTGGAACGATTGTACCGCCACCCCATCCGGCAGGTTAACGCGGAGGGCAGGTCGCTATATTTTCCCGCGTAAACCGGCGTGGTTTCAGGAATCGTCGCCGGGATCCTCATCCGATGCGGTTGACTCGGACTTTTCAGGCTTGCGTTTCTGCGGGCCCTGATCGCCGATGATGGGCAGGGAGTTGATGACCCGCTCCACCAGCCCTTTGCGGGGGCCTTTACCCTGCGGGACATCGACGATCTTCGAGGGTTGTCGCAGCTCGTCGCTCGGGCGCCGCAGGGAACTGACGATATCCCCTTCGAGGTAGGCGAGCTTGTCATCTTCGAAATACAGCGTGATGTGGGTCTGCTGGCGCCGGCCGCCGTTTTTGGATCTGGTGTAGACGTAATCCCAGCGATCCGGGTGAAAGGAATCGTTGATGGCGGGCGTCCCCAGGATGAAACGCACCTGGTTCTTGTTCATGCCGGCCTTGAGGCGATCGAACATCTCCTGTTCCAGGATGTTGCCCTGCTGGATATCGAGCCTGTATACGCCGGGCAGTTTGTAGTCGCCGTCGTAGCGGGCGCAGGCGGACAAGACCAGCAGACAGGCGGGGATCAACGGTAATAATTTCCTGAACATCATGAGAAAACCCTGAAAGGACCGGGGCATTGTAACCCAAGACGCGCCAGCGCATAAATCGGCTGTCTTGACGGGGGTGATTCCATACGACAGGCCCCGGCGCTTTGGTTATACTTGGCGTCAGTAATACGTTCGTGGCAAGCCGCGGGGCAGACACATCCATCATGGAATCCATCGACCTCAAGAATGCCGGTCTCAAGGCGACCGTGCCCAGGCTGCGCATCCTCCAGATCCTGGAACAGTCGCAGACCAGGCACGTGAGCGCCGAGGATGTCTACAAGGCCCTGCTCAATAACGGCGAGGATATCGGTCTCGCCACGGTCTACCGCGTGCTCACCCAGTTCGAGGCCGCGGGGTTGGTCACGCGCCTGAACTTCGATACCGGACATTCTGTCTTTGAGATCAACGAAGGCGGTCATCACGATCACATGGTCTGTGTCGAGACGGGGCGGGTCATCGAGTTCAAGAACAACGAGATTGAATCCCTGCAGAAGCAGATCGCCGAGGCCCACGGCTATGTGCTGGAGGACCACAATCTGGTCCTCTATGTGCGGCCGAAGCAAACACCCTGATATTGATGGGCCTCAGCCCGAGGCCGCCTTCCTGCCCAGCATCTCGCGGGCGTGATCGCGGCTGCGGCTGGTTATCTTAAGGCCGCCCAGCATCCGCGCAATCTCCTCGATGCGGGCCGCCGCATCGAGTTCCGTCACCCTGGTATGCGTGGATTTTGCCACAGTCTCTTTCTCGACCAGCAGATGGTGATCCGCCTGGGCCGCGACCTGCGGCAGATGGGTGACGCAGAGCACCTGATGCTGTGACGCCAGGGCGTGCAGCATGCCGCCGGTGATCTCAGCGACAGCGCCGCCGATCCCGGCATCCACTTCATCGAACACCAGACAGGGTATGGTCCGATCCCGGCTGCACACCCGGATCGCCAGACTGATGCGGGACAACTCGCCGCCGGAGGCGACCTTGCGCAGGGGCAACAGGCCCTGCCCGGGGTTGATGTTCACCAGATATTCCACCTGGTCCCGGCCCCAGGGATGTGGCGTTTCTCCGTCGTCCACATTCACTTCAAGTTCGAACACGGCGTGCCGCATGCCTAGTTGGCGCACGCGCGCAGTGACCTCCGCCGCCATCGCCTTGGCCGCCCGCAGGCGTTTCTCATGCAGCGTTGCGGCAGCCTCGCGGTATGACTTGAGGGCCTCTGCCTGCCGCGCCTTCAAGCTCTCCACCTCGGCCTCCGCGCCCTCCCGGTCCGCGAGTTGCCGTTGCAGATCCAGCAGACGCTCCGGCAATTCTCCCGGTTTGATCTTGTGTTTGCGCGCGAGATCGTGAAGCCGCGACAGGCGCAATTCCAGTTCCTGCATGTGGCCGGGGTCAAGGTCTTGGCGATCGGCATAGGCGCGCAGTTCATCCGCGGCCTCGTCCAGGCGGATGGCGGCCTCCTCCAGCAGTTCGATACTGCCGCCGAGCGAGTCGTCCAGTTGCCGTAGTTCACGCAATGTCCCCAGCAACATCTGCAAGCGGGGCGAGAGGGCGTGATCCTCCTCGCGCAATTCCGTCACCGTCAGCCGGGCTGTTTCCAGCAGGCGTCCGGCGTTGGCGAGCCTTTTGAGTTCGGCATTGAGTTGCGCGTATTCGTCGGGACCCGGTTGCAGGGCCTCGAGTTCTGCGATCTGGTAGCGCAGGAGTTCCATGGCCGCAGCGTGATCCGTTTCGCCCCCCGAGAGGGCGGCGAGTTTTCTGGCGCTCTCCTGCCAGTCGCGGCAGGCCGCGCCCACCCGTTCGAGCAGGGGACCATGCTGCCCGAATTCATCGAGGATCTGCCGCTGAACCTCCGGACGGGCAAGCGCGTGGTGGGCATGCTGGCCATGGATATCCACCAGGGCCTCGCCCGCCTCGCGCAGTTGCTGCGCGGTGACGGGGGTCCCGTTCAACCAGGCGCGGGAACGTCCATCCGCGCCGATGATGCGCCGCAACTGGATTTCATCTTCCTCACAGGGAATGTCCTGACCGTCGAGCAGGGCCTTAAGCGCTTTATTGCCAGCGGCATTGAATACCGCCGCGAGTTCGGCACGGTCGCAGCCGTGGCGGATCACGGCGCTGTCCGCCCGGTCACCGAGCAGGAGCCCCAGGGCGTCCACCAGAATGGATTTGCCGGCCCCGGTCTCGCCCGTGAAGACCGTCATTCCGGCCCGGAACCCGAGGTCCAGCCGATCGATGATGGCAAAGTCCTTGATGCTCAACTGGATCAGCATGTGCGAGTGCTGGATTGGATCGGCGACACCTGCGGTGTGGCGGTCATCCCCACTGCAGCTTGGCGCGCAGGATGTTGAAATGGTTGTGCGAGGCGGGATGGATGAGACGGATGCGCCGGTTCTTCTTGCGGATCAGGACCCGATCCCCGGTCGATAACTCGGTGACGATCTCGCCATCGCAGGTGAGTTGCGCATGACCGATCTCCGGCGTTCCCACCACCACCTCGACGAGGCTGTTGCCGTCGATGACGATCGGCCGGTTGCTGAGCGTATGCGGACAGACGGGCACGATCACTAGCGCATCGAGCGACGGGTGCAGGATGGGCCCGCCGCCGGAGAGCGCATAGGCGGTGGACCCGGTGGGCGAGGCGACGATCATGCCGTCGGCCCGCTGCGAATGCAGCAATTCCTTGTTTACATGGGTGGTCAATTCGATCAGACGGGCGATGTTCCATTTCTGGATCACCACGTCATTGAAAGCGTCGCTCTTGACGAGGGTCTCCCCGCCGCGGTCCACCTGGCAATGCAACTGGAACCGGTGATCCTCCACATAGTCGCCGGCCAGGATTCCTTCCAGATGCGCCACCACGGAATCCGAAGGGATGTCCGCGAGAAATCCAAGCCTGCCGCGGTTTATTCCGAGCAGCGGGATATCGAAGTCCGCGAGCAGATGCGCCGCGCGCAGCATCGTGCCATCGCCGCCGATGGCTATGGCCATGTCACAGCCGGCGAGCGCTGCCTTGGATTGGAGCGACGGGTAACCGGAATCCGGGAGGCGTCTGGCGCAATACTCGTCCAGCACGATGTCGATATTATGAGTCTTGAGGACGCCCGTAACCGACAACAGCGTGTCCGTGATCGGCAGATCGCTGGAATTGGTTATGAGAACGATGCGCTTGAACATGTCTGATTCTAAAGACTTTGCGCGCAACTTATCATGGCGCGGGCGAACCGCCAATATTCTTTTGCACTCATACAGATAGAGTGCTAGATTCGCCTCGTAAACCAGTCATCCAGCCGGTGCAAGTTGAAGACCTTAACCACTGATCCCTCGACGCTTTCGGAACGCAGCCTGTTTCTGTTCAAGAGCCTGGTGGAACATTTCATCATGGACGGTCAGCCGGTCGGCTCCCGGACGCTGGCCCGCGATATCGGCAGCGACCTGAGCCCGGCCACCATCCGCAATGTCATGGCGGATCTGGAGGACCTGGGCCTCCTGATGGCGCCCCATACCTCCGCCGGCCGCATACCCACGGCCAGGGGCTACCGCCTGTTCGTCGATACCCTCCTGCGCGTGGACAAGCTGGACGACAAGCATGCCGCCCGCATCGCCAGGGAACTCGAAAAAGGGAAGGACGTTCACCTGCTGCTGGAGAAGACCTCGGAGATGCTGTCCGAGATTACGAGCCTCGCCGGCATCGTGATGCTGCCGCGCACCAATCCCCGGTCCCTGCGGCAGGTTGAATTCCTGTCGCTGTCCGATAACCGGGTCCTGGTGATCCTGGTTGTGAACGATGAGGAGATTCAGAATCGCATCATTCATACCAACCGCACCTATACGGCGGCGGAGCTGCAACAGGCCGCCAATTATCTTAATGCCATGTATTCAGGTAAGGATTTGCAGCGGGTGCGCCAGGAGATCCTAGCGGAATTGCACAAGATGCGTGAGGACGTCAACTCGAGCATGCAATTCGCCATCGAGATGGCCCAGAAGGCCTTCGCCCAGGATCCGCAGATGCCCCGGGGTGATTATCTGCTGTCCGGGCACACCAATCTGATGAACGTCGCCGAGTTGTCCAATCTGGAGAAACTGAAAAAACTCTTCGACAGCTTCAACCAGAAGCGCGATATCCTCCACCTGCTGGAACAGGCCATCAATGCAGAGGGGGTGCAGATCTTCATCGGCGAGGAATCCGGTTACGAGGTCCTGGGCGATTGCAGCGTCGTCACTTCGCCCTATGAAGTGGATGGCCAGATACTCGGGGTGCTCGGGGTGCTTGGCCCCACCCGGATGAACTATGAACGGGTCATCCCGGTCGTCGACATCACGGCGAAGATGCTCGGGATGGCCTTGAATTCTTCCAGCTAGTCCCCATAAGACCCTAAACGATTGCAGCGAGGATGCAAGGGGTAGCTTTGTTTTATCACTACGAGGAACATCATGAGCGCGGAACAAAACACACCAGCGGATGACCATCAGATAATCGAGCGCGAGGTTGCGGCCCTGTCCGGAATCAATGCGGCGGCGGAACTACCTGCGGAAGGAGCGGATGCCGCCACCGGCGCGGAGGCCACGCCGCTCACGCAGGAGGATGAGTTGGAGCGCTTGCGGACAGCCGTGGAGGCCATGCGCCGGCAGGTCGAGGAACAGCGCGACAAGGCCCTGCGCGCCCAGGCGGAGATGGATAACCTGCGCAAGCGCACCCTGCGGGATGTGGAAAACGCCCATAAATTCGCGCTGGAAAAATTCGTCCGGGACCTGTTGCCGGTGGTGGACAGCTTGGAGCTCGGGCTCTCGGTAGGCCCGGACCAGACGGATATTCAGGGCCTGCGGGAAGGGATGACGCTCACCTTGCAAAAATTCACGGACACGCTCCAGAAATTCGGTATTGTGGCGATGGATCCCCAGGCCGAGAAATTCAATCCCGAGCGGCACGAGGCGGTGACCACGCAACCCGCGGAGGGGGTCGAATCCGGGGTAATTACACTGGTTATGCAGAAGGGCTACGAGCTGAACGGCCGCCTGGTGCGGCCCGCCATGGTGGTCGTGGCGCGCTGACCCGGGGGCGGGGCTTGAATTCCCTTGCCCAGACCCAATATATGAGACAGCTTTCGGATCCATAACGATTTTTTCATACAGCAAAGGTATTCTGGAGATAACACATGGCAAAGATTATCGGCATCGATCTCGGCACGACCAACTCCTGCGTCGCCATCCTGGAAGGCGGTTCGGTCAGGATCATCGAGAACAGCGAGGGCGCCCGCACTACGCCTTCCATCGTCGCCTATACGGACGATGAAGAAGTCCTGGTTGGACAATCCGCCAAGCGCCAGGCCGTCACCAATCCCAAGAATACCCTGTTCGCGATCAAGCGCCTGATCGGGCGCCGCTTCAAGGACGATATCGTGCAGAAGGACATCAACATGGTGCCCTACAAGATCTGCCAGGCGGACAACGGGGATGCGTGGGTCGATGTGAAAGGCAAGAAAATGGCCCCGCCCGAGATCTCTGCCCGCGTGCTGATGAAGATGAAGAAGACCGCGGAAGATTATCTGGGCGAGGAGGTCAGGGAGGCGGTCATCACCGTCCCGGCCTATTTCAACGACTCCCAGCGCCAGGCGACCAAGGACGCCGGCCGCATCGCCGGACTGGAGGTGAAGCGCATCATCAACGAACCCACCGCGGCGGCGCTTGCCTATGGCATGGACAAGAAGCATGGCGATATCAAGCTGGCGGTCTATGACCTCGGCGGCGGCACCTTCGACATCTCGATCATCGAGATCGCCGAGGTGGACGGCGAGCATCAGTTCGAGGTGCTCTCCACCAACGGCGACACCTTCCTGGGCGGCGAAGACTTCGATATGCGGATCATCGAATGGCTCTGCTCGGAGTTTAAAAAGCAGTCGGGGATTGATTTACACAATGACCCGCTGGCCCTGCAACGGCTGAAGGAAGCGGCGGAAAAGGCCAAGTGTGAGCTGTCCGAGTCCAAGCAGACCGATATCAATCTGCCATACATCACCGCGGACGCCAGCGGCCCGAAACATCTCAACCTGAAGTTGACCCGCGCCACCCTGGAATCCCTGGTCGAGGAACTGATCAAGCGCACCATCAATCCGTGCAAGATGGCCTTGAAGGACGCCGGCGTGTCCCCTGGCGATATCAATGAGGTCATTCTGGTGGGCGGGCAGACCCGCATGCCCAAGGTGCAGGAGACGGTGAAGGAGATCTTCGGCAAGGAGGCGCGCAAGGATGTGAACCCCGACGAGGCGGTTGCCGCCGGGGCGGCGATCCAGGCCGGCGTGCTGGGCGGCGACGTCAAGGACGTGCTCCTGCTGGACGTGACCCCGCTGTCGCTCGGCATCGAGACCCTGGGCGGCGTCATGACCAAGCTGATAGAAAAGAACACCACCATCCCGACCAAGGCGAATCAGACCTTCTCCACGGCCGAGGACAGTCAGACGGCGGTCACCGTGCATGTCCTGCAGGGCGAACGCGAGATGGCCGCGGGTAACAAATCGCTCGGCCGGTTCGATCTGACCGACATCACCCCGGCGCCCCGCGGCGTGCCGCAGATCGAGGTCAGCTTCAACATCGACGCCAACGGCATTCTCAATGTCTCGGCGAAGGACAAGGCGACCGGCAAGCAGCAGTCCATCATCATCAAGGCCTCCAGCGGACTTTCGGAGGATGAGGTGAACCGCATGATCCGCGACGCCGAGGCCCATGCCGAGGAGGATCGCCGCCAACGGGCGCTGATTGACGCGCGCAATACGGCGGAAAACATGGTGCATGCCACGCGCAAGTCCATGACGGATCTTGGCGACAAGGTAAGCGACAAGGAGAAGGCGGATATCAACGCCGCGATAGAGAAGGTCGAAACGGCCATCAAGGGCGACGACAAGGAGCGCATCGAGGAGGCCACGACCAAGCTGACCGAGATCGCGGGCAAGCTCGCGGAGCGGGTCTACAAGGAAGCGGGACAGGCGCAAGGCCAGCCGTCCGGCGCGTCCGCTGGCGCGGGTGAGCCGGGGCAGCAGGCAGGCGGAGGCAACGAGAATGTGGTGGATGCCGAGTTCGAGGAAGTCGACGAAGACAAAAAGAACTAGCCCGGAGGGCCAGCGCCTGTCTTTGCGGCGCTGAGCGCTTGTCCATCGTCAAGATGGCAATTATGCTGTAAGTGAAAACGGCTCCTGCTAACCCCAGGGGCCGTTGCGCATACAGGTCATGGGGATCGAAATTCGGGGATTGCCAACAACAAATGTCAAAGCGGGACTATTACGAAATTCTGGGCGTCGAACGGAACGCCACCGAGGCCGAGATCAAGAAGGCCTATCGCCGGCTCGCGATGAAATTCCATCCGGACCGGAATCCCGATAACAAGGAATCCGAAGAGCAGTTCAAGGAGGCGAAGGAGGCCTACGACATCCTGTCCGACGCCAAGAAGCGCAGCGCCTACGATCAGTTTGGCCATGCCGGTGTCGATCCCAGCATGGGCGCGGGGCCGCGCGCCGGCCGCTATGCCGGCGGCGGGTTCGGCGACATCTTCGACAGCGTCTTCGGCGACATCTTCGGCGGCGCCGCGCGCGGTAGCGGGGGCGAACGGGTCTATCGCGGGGCGGATCTGCGCTATGACCTGGATCTCAGCCTGGAAGATGCGGTGGCCGGCGCCAACATCAAGATCAGGGTGCCGAAACACATCCCCTGTACCGCCTGCGACGGTTCGGGCGCGAAACGCGGCACCTCGCCCGTGGTCTGCCAGACCTGCAACGGGCTCGGTCAGGTCAGGATGACCCAGGGCTTCTTCTCGGTGCAGCAGACCTGCCCGCAGTGCCGGGGATCAGGCAAGGTCGTCAAGGAACCGTGTCTGACCTGCCGGGGCGCCGGCCGCGTCCGCGACACCAAGACCATCTCGGTGAAGATCCCGGCCGGGGTGGACACAGGCGACCGGATCCGCCTCACCGGAGAAGGCGAGGCGGGCGAGCATGGCGGCCCGCCGGGAGACCTGTTCGTCCATATCGTGGTGAACGACCACCCCATCTTCGAGCGGGAAGGGACACATCTCCATTGCGATGTCCCGATCAGCTTCGTTACGGCGTCTCTCGGCGGCGAGATGGAGATCCCGACCCTGGGCGGAAAGGTGAAGTTGAAAATCCCGCCCGAGACCCAGAGCGGCAAGATGTTCCGCCTGCGCGGCAAGGGGGTCGGTTCCGTGCGCACCTCCACCAAAGGCGATTTATTCTGCCGCGTGGTGGTGGAAACGCCGGTCAATCTCACCCGCAAGCAGAAGGATCTGCTGCTGGAATTCGACAAGAGCATGCAGGATGATGCCAACAAACACAGTCCGCGGGCCACTTCCTGGCTCGACGGGGTAAAGAAATTTTTCGACCGGATGACGAGCTGACGGGATCCATTCATGACCAGAATCGCGGTATGCGGCGCGGCCGGGCGGATGGGCCGGACCATCATCGAAGTTGTCCAGGCGATCCCCGAGGCGAGGCTTGCCGCGGCCATTGAGCGTCCTGGCGCGTCGCAACTGGGGCAGGATGCCGGCGAACTCGCCGGCGTCGGCCGGCTCGGCGTGCCCATCGTTGCGGACCTCGCAACGGTTACCGGCGACTTTGACGTGTTGATCGATTTCACCGTCGCGGACGCCGTGGTACAGAACCTCGAAATATGCCTTGCCGCGGACAAGCACGTCGTCATCGGCACGACCGGCCTCAACCCGGAACAGCGCGCTCGCGTGCAGGAAGCGAGCCGGCGGATCGCCATCGTCAGTTCGCCGAACATGAGCATCGGTGTCAACCTCGCCTTCAAGTTGATCGAACTGGCGGCGCGGGTGGTGGGCGCGGATTCCGATATCGAGATCATCGAGGCCCATCACCGGCAGAAAAAGGACGCGCCCTCCGGCACGGCCGTGCGCATGGGCGAGATCATCGCCGCCGCGCTGGGGAGGGATCTCAGCCGCTGCGCCGTCTACGGACGGGAAGGCCACACAGGCGCGCGGGCGCGGGAAACCATCGGTTTTGCGACGGTGCGGGCCGGCGATATCGTCGGCGATCACACGGTCCTGTTCGCCGGGGACGGGGAACGGATCGAGATTACGCATCGGGCGAGCAGCCGCAAGACCTTCGCCGCAGGCGCGGTGCGCGCCGCGGCGTGGCTCGGGCGGCAACCCGCCGGGTTGTACGACATGCTGGATGTGCTGGGTCTGCGGGGCGCCGGCTGAATGAGAACAGGTGTAACGATGCGATCAGGCGTACGATGACGGACAAGGTGCGCAAACCCGGCAAAAAAACAGCCGCGGTCAAGGGCGGCAACCCCGAGGTTTACGAGGCGCAGCGAAAATATCCCCGGCTGGCCCTGGATGAGCCAGCCACGCTGGTGAAGGCCAACGAAGAGATGGTGGACGTCATGATTCACGACCTCTCCATCGACGGCTTGCAGATCCGTTGCGATCGCCAGACCGCGGGGATCATTCACCCGAGCGGCAAATTCATCAAACCGGGACGGGGACCGCTGGTCCGCGTCCGCTTCAAACTCCAGGTCGGACTGGAGCCCGGCGAGGTCGTGGCGCGCTGCCGGATCTTTTATCTTACCGGCATCGGCGGCAACCAGTTTGCCTTCGGCCTGAAATTTACCGGGTTCGCGGGCAACGGTGCGGCGGAAGTGGAACGCTACATCATGCGCAGGATCGAGCCGGTCGAGGATAAAGTGCGCAGCTATCTCGGTGCGCCGCGGTCCAGCGAGGAGATCTCCCGCTACCTGCGGATGGGGGTCTCCGAGGTGTATGAGATGCTGGAGCGGCTGAAGATCAAGGGCGAGGTCGTGACCTATCAGGATGGCGGGGTCATGCGAAATCTTCGATTGTCCGCTGCGTTGACCGAGATCTTTGATACACTGCGCCAGTTCAACAAACGTCTGAGCGAACTCGAAGATAGGCGTGACCGCAAGTGACGGTTCCCGTGTCCATCCCCAAAGCGCTGAATCCATGAAACATATCCCCGCTATCAAGGCGGTCATGACGCCGTTCCCGTATTCGATCGACGCGGACGCCCCTGCGAGTTCGGCGTTTGCCGCCATGAAGGAACATGGGATCTCGCATCTGCCGGTGATGCGCTCCGGCGCGCTGGTCGGCACCATTTCCCACGTTAAGGGCGAGGATCCGGAAGGCAAACACAAGGTCAGGGATATATACCGGACCGATCCCTATGTCGTAGATCTCAACGAACGCCTGGATCACGTCCTCATGGCCATGGCGGAACGCCAGGCGGATGTAGTACTCATCACCCGCCATGGCAGGCTGGCGGGGATCTTCACGACCACGGATGTCTGCCGTTCCTATGCCACGCTGTTGCGGCAGATGATGCAGAGCGGCGGCGGGGACGACGCGGCCTGAAAGGATATGTGTGTTTTGCCCTCCCCCTTGACGGGGGAGGGTCGGGGAGAGGGTGGATTTCTTCGCCCCCTCTCCCCGACCCTCTCCCGCGAGGGGAGAGGGGAACAGCGGCGAGGGTCAGGCGAGAGTTGTTAAGTCAGGGCTTTCCTAATATCACTGCCAGCAGATCGGCTTGGGTATCGATGTCCCGCGCGGCCTCCGGCAGGTTTACCGCGATGATCTCATCCGGATGCCGCTCCAGGATTGCCTTCGCACCACGGTCGCCGCTGAGCAGGGCGAACTCCGAAAAATATCTGGCGGGGAAGAGGACCGGCACTCCCAAGATCCCGTTGTAGGCCGCGGCGATTATCTTCTTCGGGTGGCGCTGCCATTCCCCGATCAACTCACGCAGGTGCGACTCGCGGACGAAAGGCTGGTCGCAAAAGAGGACCAGGACGCCCGCGGCATCGTTGGGCAGGGCGGCGACGCCTGCCCGAAGCGAGGTGGCCAGGCCGTATTCCCAGCCATCGTTGATGACGGTGGTGACCTCGAAATTCGCCAATTCTTTTTTTAATTTCTGGGCCTTGAGGCCGAGGATGACGAAGGTCCGCTCCCCGCAAACGGCGGTTGCCGTTGCCACGGCGCGCTTCAACAGCGACCTGCCTTCCAGTTCCACCAGTTGCTTGATGCCCTCAAACCTAGTTGAGCCGCCGGCGGCCAGCACGATTGCATAAAGCGAATCGAGACCGGGCGTTGCGGGGACAACGGGGACCGGCTGATGATGGGCCGCCTGCACCTGGGCGATTATGGAGAGCGCCCGTTCCATGTCCGAGATCCCGCCGATGTCGAGTCCCATGGGCGAATGAATCAGGTGCGTCAACGCGGCGGCCTCCTCGCCCAAGGGTTGCATCAGGTCCGTTATCGACATGGCGAGGGCAGGCAGACCGATATACCTCAGCCGGCCTGCGTTCAGGCTGCCGAGATAACGGCGGATCCGCCCGATATCGTGTTCCAGCGCCAGCACCGTGGTGATCTCTTCCAGGTCCGCAAGCTCCGTCAGGATTTCCCAACCCAGTTGCATGGCCAGCATGGCGATCTGCTCGGCGGGCCCGGCCTGGCCGAGGATCAAAACCCTGGGGATTGCCTTGCTCACGATTAATGCATTCCCCCGAAATAGAGAAGGTCAGAAATTAAATCTGTTTCAACTGTGAAAGGGAGGAGGTGGTCTGGTCCAGCCGGCTGATGACCGTGTTGACGAAGGCCTTGAGAAAACGCAGTTGGGTGCTCTCCTCGGCGCGATCGAGGGTGGCGGCATTGACCTTGATGAGGGAGACATCGGTCTTGGAGACCACGGTGGCCGTGCGTTTGGTCTGGTTCAGATAACCCATTTCGCCGAAGCAATCGCCGTCCTGCAGGTTGCCGATGTGACGGCCTTTCTTGGTTATGCTCACCACTCCGGAGAGCAGGATGTAGAAGGCATCGTCGATCTCCCCTTCGGCGATGATGGTGGTGCCGGAGGGATATTTCTGCCAGATGCTGGCGCGCACCAGTTCCCAGATCTCGGTGTCGGTGAAGCCCTTGAGGAAACCGACATTTTTCAGGATGCCGAATTTTTCCTGCAAGGCGTCCTGGCTTTCCACCTTGTCGAGATCCTCGAAGATCAGCGCCAGATCGGCCGCGAGATCCAGCCCGTAGCGGTAACGCTTGTCGGGTTTCTTTTTCAGCAGGCGTTTCATGGTGTAGGTGAGTCCTGCCGGCAGATCCTGGCGCAGTTCATTCAGGGACGGCGGCTCGGTATTGGTGATCTTCTGCGCGATGCCGTAGAGGGTATCGGCCTTGAACGGGTTATAACCGGTCAACAATTCGTACATGACCACGCCGAGCGAGAAGAGATCGCTGGCGCTGGTGATTTCCCATTCGTTGATCTGCTCCGGCGACATGTACAGGGGCGAGCCGATGAAACCGTCGAATTGCGTGGTCTTGGCGTCCTGGCGGTTTACCATGGCGATGCTGAAGTCGGAGATCTTGATCTGATTATCCCGCGTATAGAGGATATTGCTGGGCTTGATGTCCCGGTGTATCACCCCCTGCCGGTGGGCGTAATCCAGGGCCTTCGCGGCGGTGTAGACGATCGAGACCACATCCCGCAACGGCAGCAGGGCATCCCCCTTGCAGAATTTCTCCAGGGTCCTCGCCCCCTCCACGAGTTCCATCACCAGGTAGCAGATCTCGCGATCCACGTCGGCGTCATACAGGCGCAGGATATTGGGGTGATTGAGCACGCTCGCGGCGTGGGCCTCGTTGAAAAACATCTTCTTGAAGCGTTCGCCATCCTCGGCGCGGTTGATGAAATGCTGGTGCGCGACCTTGATGGCGACTTTACGATCGGTGAATGGGTCGTTGGCGGCGTAAACCGTGCCCATGCTGCCGCGACCGATCTCGCCGACGATGAAATATTTTCCGAGTTTGTCCGGCGCCTGGGACATGGTATGGAAGGTGCTCGACAGCGCTGGGGATTCTTTATCCGGCATATTTTTGGCTCAGCGCGGCCGCCGGATTGCGCAGGCGCAGTTTCTCGAGGGAGCGCCTGGCGTTTTCATCGCCCTGGTCGTCCGCCTTTTTGAACCACTTGATCGCCTCGTTGAGGTTCTGCGGGATGCCCCGGCCCTTGGAATAGATGACGCCCAGATTGTATTGCGCTATGGGGTGACCCGACTCCGCCGCCATCCGGTACCAGTGATAGGCCTCGGTATCGTTGCGCTCCACGCCGTGTCCCTTGCCGTACATGTAGCCCAGATTGAGCTGGGCATTAACATGACCCAGCTCGGCGGCCTTCATATACCACTTGAACGCCAACTGATAGTCGCGCGCGGCGCCCGACCCCCTGGTGTGGATCTCGCCCAGTTTGAACATCGAATTGACATGCCCCTGGTCCGCGGCCTGCTGATACCAGCGCAAGGCCTCCGCGTCGTTTTTTTCCGCACCGATCCCTTTTTGACACATCATTGCCACCGTATGCTGCGCGGTCGCGTCCCCCTGTTCGGCGGCCATCCGGTACCAGCGCAGCGCCTCGTCGTAATCCTGCGGCACGCCCCGGCCCTTGGCGAAGATGACCCCCAGATTGTATTGGGCATTGATGTGGCCCCGTTCGGCGGCCAGCCGATACCAGCGAATGGCCTCGGCCTCGTCCTTTTCCACGGCAATGCCCTTGGCGTACATGAAGGCGAGGGTGGCTTGCGCGCCGGGATCGTTCTGTTGCGCCTTGGCCAGGTAGCTCTGGAAGGTGTCGCCGGCCTTGTCGGCCGGTTTCGCCGCCGCGTCCTGGGCCAGGCCCGCATCCGCATGGGGCAGCAACACGGCCTGCCATTCGGAGATGGATTGGGGGCGATCCTGTTGCCGGAATTGCAGGGCGAAGTCGATGGCCTGCAACAAGATATCCGAGTAACGGCCTTCGCCGATCTCGCTCGCAGTCACATAGGTGTCGCGGGAGGTGATGCTGATGGCCGAGCTGCGATTGATGGCGTCACAGGGCGGGATGCCTGAGATCATCCGGTAGAGGGTGGCGCCCAGGGCATAGATATCCGTCCAGGGACCTTGCAGTTCCTGTTGTTCGGCATTGTATTGCTCGATGGGAGCGTAACCTTTGGAGATGATGCTGGTTATCGTATCGCCGCTCTCGCCCATGGCCTGACGGGCGGACCCGAAATCGAGCAACACGGGTTCGCCGTCGACGCGGATGAAGATATTGGCCGGTTTGATGTCGCGGTGAATGAAGCCATGGGCGTGGATCGTCTTGATGCCGTCGATGATCGGATAGAGCACCGTCTTGATGTCGGCCTCGCTCAGGATTTTCCTGCGTGTGAGTATGTCTTGCAGCGTCTCGCCGAGTTCATAGTCCATGACCATGTAGGCGGTGTTGTTGGCCTCGAAGACGTTACGCACCTTGACGATGTTGGGATGCCGGAACTGACCGATGGTCCGCGCTTCATCGATGAATTTGCGCAGGCCCCAGCGATAACGCTCCTCATTTTTCGCGGTGATGGGTTCCACCATATCGCTATCGCTCCGCACGGCGATATCGGAAGGCATGTATTCCTTGATGGCGACCTCGTGATCGAGATTCTGGTCCAGCGCGAGATAGGTGATGCCAAACCCGCCCTGGCCGAGGATCTCCTTGATCTCGTACCATAACAATTGGTGACCGGGCGGGAGCGCCGCGAGATGTTTCTTTTTGCGTAGTTTGACCACGGTCTATAGATATCGCCCGCAGGCTGCGGTTTACTGATCGAATGTCAGTATATCCGTCTCTTATCCGAATAAAAACAACATAATGAGACCGTAGTCCGCTGATTTCTCGGGCAATAACGAGTTTCGCAGGTTGTAGTGGCGACGCATTTTTGGATGTTGTACCAGGTGAAATCGTTGCTCATCCGGATGGACACTAAACCGTGTGGTTCAGTACAATTCGCCAATTCTAAAGAACGGGAGGATTCGCGAGGATTCTCCCGTTTTCTACGTATACACGCCTGTGGAGAAAACCTTGCACCCATCCGCAATCCTGGCGCTCGCCGACGGCAGCCTCTTTTACGGCCGCGCCATCGGCAGTTCCGGACAGACTACCGGAGAGGTCGTATTCAATACGGCCATCACCGGTTACCAGGAGATCCTCACGGATCCGTCCTACTGCCGCCAGATCGTCACCCTGACCCAGCCCCATATCGGCGTTGTCGGGGTGAATCCGGCCGATGCGGAATCGGATCGGGTCTACTGCAGCGGGTTGGTGATCCGGGACCTGCCGCCGACGTACAGCAACTGGCGGGCAGCGGAATCCCTCACGACGTATCTGCAACGCGAGAATGTCGTGGCCATCGCCGATATCGACACCCGCCGCCTGACCCGGATCCTGCGGGACAAGGGGGCGCAAAACGGTTGCATCCAGGCAGGCGATAACCCGGACCCCGCGACGGCGCTCGCGGCGGCCCGGGCATTTCCCGGCCTGCAAGGCATGGATCTGGCGCAGGTGGTGTCGGTCGCGCGGGAATACCCCTGGGTGGAAGGACATTGGTCGCTGGCGGAAAACCGCTATGCCGAGCCACCCCAGACCGATCGGCGCTGGCGCGTGATCGCCTACGACTTCGGCATCAAGCGCCAGATCCTGCGGATCCTTGCCGATCTGGGTTGCGAGGTGAACGTGGTACCGGCCACGACGCCGGCCGGGGAGGTCCTGGCCCGCAAGCCGGACGGCGTGTTCCTGTCGAACGGCCCTGGCGATCCCGAGGCCTGCGATTACGCCATTACCGCGATCCGGGAGATCCTCAAGAGCGGCACGCCGACGTTTGGGATCTGCCTCGGTCATCAACTGCTGGGGCTGGCCTCGGGAGGGCGCACCATCAAGATGAAATTCGGTCATCACGGCGCCAATCATCCGGTGCTCGATCTGGATACCCGGCGGGTGATCATCACCAGTCAGAATCACGGCTTCGCGGTCGACGAGGCTTCCCTCCCCGGGACCCTGCGGCCGACGCACCGCTCGCTCTTCGACGGATCCCTGCAAGGGGTTCATCACCGGGTGCTGCCGGCCTTCGGTTTCCAGGGACACCCGGAGGCCAGTCCCGGACCGCATGACCTGCGGCCCCTGTTCGGGCATTTCCTTGAACTCATGCAACAACAGGCCGGGAACTGAATCGCCATGCCGAAACGCACGGACATCAATAGCATCCTGATCATCGGCGCCGGTCCGATCGTGATCGGCCAGGCCTGCGAATTCGATTATTCCGGCGCCCAGGCCTGCAAGGCCCTGCGCGAGGAAGGTTATCGGGTAATACTGGTCAACTCCAATCCGGCCACGATCATGACCGATCCGGAGATGGCGGACGCCACCTACATCGAACCCGTGCGCTGGCAGACCGTCGCGGCAATCATCGAGCGCGAGCGGCCCGACGCCCTGTTGCCCACCATGGGTGGCCAGACCGCCCTGAACTGTGCCCTGGACCTCGCCCGGGAAGGCATCCTCGACAAGTTCGGCGTGGAGATGATCGGCGCGAGCCGCGAGGCCATCGACAAGGCGGAGGACCGGGAACGCTTCCGCGACGCCATGCGGAAGATCGGGCTCAAGCTGCCGAAATCCAGACTGGCGCACGACCTCGATCAGGCGCGCGCGATCCAGGAGGAACTCGGCTTCCCCATCATCATCCGGCCGTCCTTCACGCTGGGCGGCAGCGGGGGCGGCATCGCCTACAACCGCGAGGAATTTCCCGAACTCTGCGAACGCGGCCTGGACGCCTCCCCGACCCGGGAGATCCTGCTGGAGCAATCGGTGCTCGGCTGGAAGGAGTTCGAAATGGAGGTGGTGCGCGACAGCAAGGACAACTGCATCATCGTATGTTCCATCGAGAATGTGGATCCGATGGGCATCCACACCGGGGATTCCATCACCATCGCCCCGGCGCTCACCCTGACCGACAAGGAATATCAGCGGATGCGGGACGCCTCCATCGCCGTCCTGAGGGAGATCGGCGTGGACACCGGCGGCTCCAACGTCCAGTTCGCCGTCAATCCCGAGAACGGCGAGGTGATCATCATCGAGATGAATCCGCGCGTGTCCCGATCGTCGGCGCTTGCCTCGAAGGCGACCGGTTTCCCCATCGCCAGGGTGGCGGCCAAGCTGGCCGTCGGTTACACCCTCGATGAGCTCGCCAACGAGATCACCGGCGGGGCGACGCCGGCATCCTTCGAACCGACCATCGACTACATCGTCACCAAGGTGCCGCGTTTCACCTTCGAAAAATTCCCCCAGGCGGACGATCGCCTGACCACGCAGATGAAATCCGTGGGCGAGGCCATGGCCATCGGCCGCACCTTCCAGGAGTCATTGCAGAAGGCCCTGCGCAGCCTCGAAACGGGGCTCGACGGCCTGAACGAAAACGAATACGGCGCGGACGATGACATTCAGGACGTCATCCGCCGCGAACTGCGCGTGGCGCGGGCGGATCGCCTGCGCTACGTGGCGGACGCCTTCCGGCACGGATTTTCGCTGGAGGAGGTGCACGAATGCTGCCGTATCGATCGCTGGTTCCTGGCCCAGATCGCCGACCTGATCGTAGAGGAACAACGCCTCTCGGAGCGGCGCGGACACCTGCCCGATCCCGCCGACCTGCGCCGGCTCAAACGCAAGGGCTTCGCGGACAGCCGCATCGCGAGGATCACCGGCTTTAGCGAGAAGGAGTTGCGGATTTACCGGCAGGCCCAGGGCATCCGCCCCGTCTACAAACGGGTCGATTCCTGCGCCGCGGAATTTGCCGCGACCACCGCCTACCTCTACTCGACCTACGACGAAGAATGCGAGGCCGCGCCCAGCGCGCGTCGCAAGATCATGGTCCTGGGCGGCGGCCCCAACCGCATCGGCCAGGGGATCGAATTCGATTACTGCTGCGTGCAGGCCGCGCTCGCCCTGCGCGAATCGGGCTACGAGACCATCATGGTGAATTGCAATCCCGAGACGGTCTCCACCGACTACGACACCTCGGACCGGCTTTATTTCGAACCGCTGACGCTGGAAGACGTGCTCGAGATCATCCACGTGGAAAAGCCCGCGGGGATCATCGTCCAGTACGGTGGGCAGACGCCGCTGAAGCTGGCCCGTCCGCTGGAGGCCGAGGGCGCCCCGATTATCGGCACGACCCCGGATTCGATCGATCTCGCCGAGGATCGGGAACGCTTCCAGCAGTTGCTCCAGGGACTGGGGCTCAAGCAGCCGCCGAACCGCACCGCGCGCAACATCGAGGAGGCCGTCGCCGGGGCGACGGCGATCGGCTACCCGCTGGTGGTCAGACCCTCGTATGTGCTGGGCGGTCGCGCCATGGAGATCGTCTATTCGGAGGCCGACCTCGTGAACTACATGCGCAAGGCGGTCGCCGTCTCGAACGATTCCCCGGTGTTGCTGGATCATTTCCTGCGGGACGCCATCGAGGTCGATGTCGACGCGATCGCGGATGGCGGGGACGTCATCATCGGCGGGATCATGGAGCATATCGAGGAGGCCGGCGTCCACTCGGGCGATTCGGCCTGCTCCCTGCCGCCCTACAGTCTGAGCGGGACCATGCAGCAGCGTCTGGCGGATCAGGTCCGGCAGATGGCGAAAGCGCTGCGGGTGGTTGGCCTGATGAACACGCAGTTCGCCATCCAGGGCGAGGAGATATTCGTGCTGGAGGTGAATCCACGCGCCTCGCGCACGGTGCCCTTTGTCTCCAAGGCGGTCGGCCTGCCGCTGGCCCGAATCGCCGCGCGCTGCATGACCGGCCTCAGCCTGCGCGAGCAAGGCGTGAGCGAACCGGGCAGGACCGCGCACTATTCCGTGAAGGAGTCCGTCTTCCCCTTCATCAAGTTCCCCGGCGTGGATTCGTTGCTCGGACCGGAGATGAAATCCACGGGCGAGGTCATGGGGATCGGCAACAGCTTCGGCGAGGCCTACGCCAAGGCGCAACTCGGGGCCGGCGAGAACCTGCCGCGCGGCGGGCTGGTGTTCATCAGCGTACGCGACCGGGACAAGGCCGAGGCCAGAAGCATCGCCCGGGCGTTGCATGAACTCGGGTTCAAACTCTGCGCCACGCACGGCACGGCCAAGGCGCTGCGCGAGGCCGGTCTGGAGTGTCTCGGTGTGAACAAGGTCAGGGAAGGCCAACCGCACATCGTCGATATGATCAAGAACGACGAGGTGATCTTTATCATCAACACCACAGAAGGGAAACAGGCGATCTCCGACTCCTACCCGATACGCCGCAACGCCCTGCTGCACAAGGTGTTCTACATGACCACCATCGCGGGGGCGCATGCTACAATCCATGCCCTGAAGGGCGCGCCGGTGGATCGTATCAGCCGCCTTCAGGATCTACACACAGGAGCTAGCGAATGAGCGCAACACCCATCACGGCCAAGGGCGTGGAAAAACTGCGCGCGCAACTGCGCCAGTTAAAGACCGTGGAACGGCCCCGGATTACGCAGGCCA
This sequence comes from Gammaproteobacteria bacterium, assembly GCA_004297165.1. Classification (GTDB taxonomy): domain Bacteria; phylum Pseudomonadota; class Gammaproteobacteria; order Eutrophobiales; family Eutrophobiaceae; genus 2-02-FULL-56-15. Next base: position 1,599,825 of record SCUJ01000006.1, on the reverse strand, counting down.
TCGCCGAGGCGCGCGCCCATGGCGATCTCAGCGAGAACGCGGAATACCACGCGGCGCGGGAACAGCAGAGTTTTACCGAAGGCCGGATCGCTGCCATCGAGGCGGTGCTGGCGAATGCCCGTGTGATTGATGTCAGCACTATCGATTCAGGCGGCCGCGTGGTGTTCGGCGCGACGGTCGATCTGCTCAATCTCGATGCGAACGAAGCCGTCAGCTACCAGATCGTCGGCGAGGAGGAGGCGGACATGGCCCACCGGCAGGTCTCCGTGAATTCGCCGATAGCCCGCGCCCTGATCGGCAAGGAACTGGGCGATATCGCCGAGGTCAGGGCGCCGGGCGGCGTGATCGAATACGAGATCGTCGCGATCCGCTATGTCTGATGTCCCGCAGCAGTAACAGTTGGTTGCAACAGCAGCGTCGGGACCCCTACGTAAAACTGGCGCACATTCAGGATTACCGCTCCCGCGCGATCTACAAATTGATGGAGATCGATCGTCAGGACCGGCTCCTGCGCAAGGGACAGACGGTGGTCGATCTCGGCGCGGCGCCCGGCGGCTGGTCACAATATGCAAGCGAAAAGGTCGGCGAGTCCGGCCTGGTGGTAGCCCTCGACATCCTGCCCATGGACCCCATTCCGGGCGTCGTCTGTCTGCAAGGGGATTTCACCGACCCCGCAACCGTGCAGCGTTTGCTGGACGTTCTCTCCGGAAGACCCGTGGATCTTGTTATTTCGGATATCGCCCCCAATCTATCCGGCATACGCACGACCGATCAGGCGCGCAGCATGTTGCTGGCCGAACTTACATTCGAATTCTCCCGCGGGGTGTTGCGGCCCGGCGGCGATCTGCTGATCAAGTTGTTTCAGGGTGAGGGAGCGGATGCCTACAGAAAGGAAATTGCGCGGCATTTCACGCGTACCGTAATCCGGAAACCCGACGCTTCCAGGGATAAATCAAGGGAATTTTATATGCTGGCCAGGGGCTATGTTGTATAGTACCTTTCAACTATCCGGGCTTCCATCCGTCCGGAATTCAGAGGTAACTCAGTGAACGATATGGTAAAAAACCTTCTGCTTTGGGTGGTCATCGCCCTGGTCCTGATGATGGTGTTCCGTCAATTCGGGACGACTTCCCTGGGGAGCGATATTCCATATTCCCAGTTCATTGAAGACGTCAAGTCGGGCGCTGTCGAATCGGTCATGATCGACGGCAGCATCATCACCGGTCAGCGCTCGGACGATTCACGCTTTACCACCTACAGTCCGGAAACCAGTCACGATGCCCTGATCGGGACCCTGCTGGAAAACAATGTCGTCCTCAACGGGGTCAAGCCCAGCACGAATTCCTTCTGGGCCAGCGCTTTTATCTCCTGGTTCCCCATTCTGCTGCTCCTCGGCGTCTGGATCTATTTCATGCGCCAGATGCAGGGCGGAGGCGGCGGGCGCGGCGCGCTCTCGTTCGGCAAGAGCCGCGCCAGACTGCTGAGCGAGGACCAGGTCCGGGTCACCTTCAACGATGTCGCCGGCGTGGACGAGGCGAAGGAGGAGGTGGCCGAACTCGTGGAGTTCCTGCGCGACCCCGGCAAGTTCCAGAAACTCGGCGGCAAGATCCCCTCGGGCGTCCTGATGGTCGGTTCCCCCGGCACCGGCAAAACGCTGCTGGCGCGGGCCATCGCGGGCGAGGCGCGGGTGCCCTTCTTCACCATCTCGGGTTCGGATTTCGTGGAGATGTTCGTCGGCGTGGGCGCCTCCCGCGTCCGGGACATGTTCGAGCAGGCCAAGAAACAGGCGCCTTGCATCATATTCATCGATGAGATCGACGCCGTTGGCCGGCATCGCGGCGCGGGTCTCGGCGGCGGCCACGACGAGCGCGAGCAGACCCTGAACCAGTTGCTTGTGGAAATGGATGGGTTCGAAGGCAACGAAGGCGTCATCGTTATCGCCGCGACCAACCGGCCCGACGTGCTGGACCCCGCGCTGTTGCGCCCCGGCCGCTTCGACCGGCAGGTGGTGGTGCCGTTGCCGGACATCCGCGGCCGCGAACAGATCCTCAAGGTGCACATGCGCAAGGTGGCGCTAGCGGATGATGTGAAACCGAACATCATCGCCCGGGGCACCCCCGGCTTCTCCGGCGCTGACCTCGCCAATCTTACCAACGAGGCGGCCTTGCTGGCGGCCCGCGCCAACAAGAAACTGGTGGAGATGGACGATTTCGAGCGCGCCAAGGACAAGGTGATGATGGGCGCCGAACGCCGTTCGATGGTGATGAGCGACGACGAAAAGAAACTCACCGCCTATCATGAGGCCGGCCACGCGATCGTCGGCCGCTCAATGCCCAACCATGACCCAGTCTACAAGGTCACCATCATTCCCAGGGGCCGGGCGCTTGGCGTCACCATGTTCCTGCCCGAAGAGGACCGGTTGAGCTACAGCAAGCAGTTTCTGGAAAGCCAGTTATGCAGCCTGTTCGGCGGCCGGATCGCCGAATCGCTGATCTTCGGCAACGACAAGATCACCACCGGCGCCAGCAACGACATCCAGCGCGCGACCGACATCGCCCGCAGCATGGTCACGAAGTGGGGGCTTTCGGAGCGCCTTGGTCCGCTGACCTACAGCGAAGAGGCCGGCGAGGTGTTCCTCGGGCATTCCGTCACCAAGCACAAGGACATCTCGAACGAAACCGCCCGCATCATCGACGAGGAGATCCGCAAGATCATCGATCGGAATTACGCCCGCGCGGAGGAGATCCTTAACACCAACCTCGACAAGCTTCACACGATGGCGCAGGCCCTGTTGAAATACGAGACCATCGATTCCAGCCAGATTGACGACATCATGTCCGGCCGGCCGCCGCGACCGCCCGATAACTGGGACGACGATAACGGCGCCCCGAGTCCCAAGGATCAGGAGACCCCTGCGGAAGATGGCAAACCCCGCAGCGGCGGCAAGCCCGGCACGCCTCCCGTCAGTGGACCCGCGCGCCCGGCCTGATGGCGCATGCGTAAGTATTTCGGCACCGATGGCATCCGCGGCAGCGTAGGCGAGGGTTTCATCACCCCCGATTTCGTCATGAAACTCGGGTGGGCCGCCGGCCGGGTGCTGGCCAAGACCGGCAGCGGCCCGGTCCTGATCGGCAAGGACACACGCATCTCCGGCTACATGTTCGAGTCGGCGCTGGAGGCGGGGCTGTCCGCGGCGGGCGTCGATATCCGTCTGCTCGGGCCCATGCCGACCCCCGGCATCGCCTTTCTGACCCGCAGCACCAGGGCTCGCGGCGGGATTGTCATCAGCGCCTCGCACAATCCCTATTACGACAACGGCATCAAATTTTTTGCCGCCGATGGGACCAAACTCCCCGACGAGGTCGAACTCGAGATCGAGCGGGAAATGGAACAGCCCATGCAGACGGTCTATTCGCGCCACCTCGGCAAGGCGCTGCGGATCAACGACGCCGCCCGGCGCTACATCGAATTCTGCAAGAGCCGCATCCAGCCGAGTCTCGACCTCAAAGGCATGAAACTGGTGGTGGATTGCGCCCACGGGGCCGCTTACAACATCGCCCCCTCGGTCTTCGAGGAACTTGGCGCCGAGGTGATCAGCATCGGCGCGGAACCCGACGGGCTGAACATCAACGAGGAATGCGGCGCCACCAAACCGGAAATGTTGCGCGATTCCGTGCTGGAGAACCAGGCCGATGCGGGCATCGCCCTGGACGGCGACGGCGACCGCCTCATCATGATCGATCGCCGCGGGAACGTCGTCGACGGCGACGAGGCATTATTCATCATCGCGCGCGCGCGCCGCGACCGGATCAATGGCGGCGTGGTCGGCACCCAGATGAGCAATTTCGGGCTGGAGCTGGCCATCCGCGAGCTGGGCCTCGACTTCCACCGTTCGAAGGTGGGCGATCGTTACGTGATGGAGATGCTGCAAGAGAAGAATCTCAAACTCGGCGGGGAATCCTCAGGCCATATCATCAACCTGGACCTTGCCACCACGGGCGATGGCATCATCTCGGCCTTGCAGATCCTGGAGGAGATGAGCCGCTCCGGACGCAGCCTGTACGATCTCAAGCAGCCGATGAGCAAATATCCGCAAAGGCTCAACAATATCCGGCTGGAAAATCGTGTGGACCTCGGCGGCCATCCGGAGATCGACGTCCTGGTCCGCGAGGCCATGGCGGCGCTCGCCGGCCGGGGCCGGGTGTTGTTGCGGCCTTCCGGGACGGAGCCGTTGATCCGGGTCATGGTGGAAGGCGAGAACCTGGAACAGGTCGAGGATCTGGCGCTGCGCCTGACCCACGGCGTGGAGCAGATCCTGCGCAACCAGCGCTGAATCTGCGGCTCTGTGCCTCCGATTCGCGCCTTGCAAGTCGCCTGTTAATCCTTACAATACCCCGGCAAATTCCCGAGATTACCAGCTTGGTGGCCTTCCCTCAGATGTGGAAGCGGCGGCCAGGCAGAGCCTGCATTACCCCGGCTTATTGACGAATCGCAAGCAACCAGGAATATACAATGGAAAAGAAAATACTCGTAGCGGACAAGATCGCCGCCTCCGGCCTCAAACACCTCAAGGAGCAGCCGGGCTTCAAGGTTGATCAGATCCTCGACCTCGATGAAGCGGGCCTGTGCCAGACCGTTCCCGGCTATCATGCCATTCTGGTCCGCAGCGCGGTGAAGATCACCGGCAAGGTGATCGACGCGGCGGACAAGCTCCAGGTCATCGGCCGCGCCGGCATCGGCGTGGACAATATCGATGTGACGCGGGCGACCGAGCGCGGCATCGCGGTGCTCAACACCCCGAACGCCAACGCCACCACAACGGCCGAACTGGCGCTGGCGCATATCATGTCGCTGAGCCGGAGTCTGCCCGAGGCGGATCGCTCCGTGCGGGAAGGGAAATGGGAGCGCTCGAAGTTCATGGGATCCGAGCTCGCGAACAAGACGCTGGGCATCTTCGGCTACGGGAATATCGGCCGGATCGTCGCCTCGCGCGCCAAGGCCCTGAACATGAAAGTGGCGGCGTACGATCCCTTCGTGAATCAGGATGTCTTCGCGGCCGATGGCGTGAGTAACATGACTCTCGACGAGCTGGTGGCCGCGAGCGACTACATCACCATCCATTGCCCGTTGAATGACAAGACCCGCAAGGTCTTCAACGCGGAGCGTCTGGCCGCCATGAAACCGGGGGCGCGGATCGTCAACTGCGCGCGCGGCGGGGTCATCGACGAGGACGCGCTGTATGAGGCCCTGAAATCGGGCAAGCTGGCCGGGGCCGCGCTGGATGTCTTCGAGAATGAGCCGCCCAAGGGTTCGAAACTCCTGGAGCTCCCCAACATCGTCTTCACCCCCCATCTCGGCGCCTCGACCAGCGAGGCCCAGACCACGGCGGGTCTCGAGATCGCGCAACAGGTGGCGACATATCTCCAGACCGGCGAGCCGGTCAACGCCATCAATCTCCCGCCGGTCTCCGCGGCCGAATTGATCAAGCTGAATCCCTATCTGACGCTCGCGCAACGGTTGGGCAAGCTGATCGGACCGATGGTGGAAAAGAACATCAGCCATCTCGAGGTCGCGCTCTGGGGCGATGCCGCCGAACGCGACATCCGCTCCATCAGCACCGAGGCCCTGGTCGGATATCTCGGCGCCCACATGTCGGTGCCGGTGAACCGGGTCAATGCCGCGCATATCGCGAAGCAGCAGGGGATCAGCGTCACCGAAGCCCGTTGCGCCGAGCATCCGGACTACCGCTCGACGGTATGCCTTACCGCGACACACGGCGACAAGACGACCACCGTGGAAGGGACGCTGTTCGAGCGTCGGCATCCCCGCCTGGTCAGGATCGACGAATACGAGATCGAGACCGCCCTCAAGGGCAATCTGATCATCTCGAAGCATATCGATCAGCCCGGCGTCGTGGCGGCGATCAGCACCGTCCTGGCCGAACGCAAGATCAACATCTCGCGCATGCAGCTCGGCAACGGCAATCATTCGGAGCGGGCCATCATGGTCATCGAGATCTCCGCGGCCGTGGACGACAAGGTGATGGAGAAATTACGGCAGATCAAACCCATCACCTGGATCACGCAAGTCAGTCTCTGACCGATAGACAGTTCCCATGATCATCAAACCCTTCAGGGGGCTCAGGCCGCGTCCGGAACAGGCGCGGCAGGTGGCCTCCAGACCTTATGATGTCCTGAGCAGCGAGGAGGCGCGGGTCGAGGCCGCCGGCAATCCCTTGTCCTTCCTCAATGTCGTCAAGCCGGAGATTCTCCTGCCGCCGGAGACCGACCCCTACGCGCCGGAGGTCTATGCAACCGGCCGCGCGTATTTCGAAAAACTGCTGGCGGAGGGCGTGTTCAGTCAGGACGCAGGCGAATGTCTCTATATCTATGAACTCACCATGGACGGCCGATCGCAGACGGGCATCGTCGCCTGCGCCGCGGTGCGGGATTACCTCGAAGGCCGGATCAAGAAACACGAACTGACGCGGCCGGACAAGGAGGTCGATCGCAAGCGCCACGTCCGGGTATCAATGCTGAACGCCGAGCCGGTCTTTTTTGCCTACCGTGCGGTCCCGGCACTCGACAAAGTTGTCGCGATCATCACCCGGCATGTCCCGGAGTACGATTTCACCGCGGATGACGGCGTGCGCCACCGCTTCTGGGTGGTGCGCAGCGCCGAACTCATCAGTCACATCGTGGGCGAGTTCGAAGGCATCCCCTCGACCTATGTCGCCGATGGCCATCACCGCACCGCCGCGGCCGCCCTGGTCGGGGCCGAATTACGCGGGGAAAATCCCGGCGATTCTGGCGAGCGCGAGTATGATTACTTCCTCGCCGTGCATTTCCCGGACAATCAACTGGCGATACTCGATTACAATCGCGTCATCACCGACCTCGGCGGTCTGACCCCGGCGCAATTCCTGGATCGGATCGCCCACGCCTTTCATATCGAGCCGCATGGCAAAGAGCCCGTCAGACCCGCGGGACCGCATCGCTTCGGCATGTATCTCTCCGGCGCGTGGTATGCGCTGAAGGCGAAGCCCGGCACCTGGGATGACGATGACCCCATCGGCGTGCTGGATGTCACGCTGCTCTCGCGGCAGATCCTGGAGCCGGTGTTGCATATCCGGGACTTGCGCACCGATAAACGCATCGATTTCGTCGGCGGCATCCGCGGCCTCGGCGAATTGTCGAAACGGGTGGACAGTGGCGAGATGGCGGTCGCCTTCGCCATGTATCCCGTCTCCATGAAACAGTTGATGGACATCGCCGACAGCGGCCTGATCATGCCGCCGAAAGTGACTTGGTTCGAACCCAAGCTGCGGAGCGGTCTGGTGGTGCACAGCCTGCGTGATTAGATAAGACCTATGTTCCATGTGCCTTCCACCGACGGCACGGCCATCGCGGTCCATGACAGCGGGCGGGGCGCGCCGCTGGTTCTGATCCACGGCAGCTCCTCCGGTTCGCGCCGCTGGCTGCCCATCCTCGGGGTCCTGGAAGGACATTTCACGGTCTACCGCATGGAACGCCGGGGGCGAGGCGCGAGCGGCGATAGCGCTGCATATTCCGTCGTGAGGGAGGTCGAGGATATACAGGCCGTCCTGCAATCCATTCCTGGCCGGCTCTATGTGCTCGCGCATTCCTATGGCGCGATCTGTGCCCTGGAGGCGGCGCGGGAAGTGGACAACATCGATCGCCTGATCCTCTATGAACCGCCCATCCCGGTAAACGGACCGCTGCACCCGCCGGGGACCATTGCGAAGATTCAATCCTGCATCGATGCCGGCGACCTTGAGGGCGCCTACTGCACTTTCGCGCTGGAGGCCCTCAAGCGACCAGCGCATGAGATCGAGCGCCTGCGCCGTCTCCCGGCCTGGTCGGTCTATCTCGATATGGTCCCGACCCTGCCGCGCGAGATGGCGGAGGTGGACAGATATCGTTTCGATGCCGATCGCTTTAGGGATTTCCGGATACCCACCCTATTGCTGACCGGCGGCGAAAGTCCGCCGCACTTTGCCGCGGCGCTCGATCTGTTGCGGGCGACGCTCCCCGATACCCGCACCGTGTCCCTGCCCGGCCAGGAACACATCGCCATGGATACCGCCCCGCGTCTGTTCGTGCGCGAGGTCCTGCGGTTTCTGCAGCCGGATGAATCCACCATGAATGAGATGTAACGACATGAGTAATAATGAATACGAAATCATCGTCGCCGGCGGCGGCATCGCCGGGCTGACGGCGGCCCTGACTGCCGCAAGGTTGGGCCGCAAGACGCTCATCCTGAGCGGGGCTGTCCCCGGCGGGCATCTGCTGAGCATCGAGCGGATCGACGGCTATCCCGGTTTCCCCGAGGGGATCTCCGGCTATGAGCTTTGTCCCATGGCGCAGGAGGCCGCGATGGCGGAGGGCGTGGAGTTCGTCCCTTCCGAACTGATCGCGGTAACGCGGGCGGAATCCGGTTTTACAATCCAGGCCGAGAACGGGTCATATCGCGCCCGGTCCCTGATCATGGCGACGGGCGCGAGCCTCAAGGAACTTGATGTGCCCGGCGAGACCGCGCTGCGCGGCAAGGGCGTGAGCCATTGCGCGAGTTGCGATGGCCCCATGCTGCGAGGCAAGACTGCGGTCGTGGTCGGCGGCGGCGATTCCGCCTTGCAGGAGTCCCTGACCTTGGCGGCCCATGCCGCCTCCGTGATCGTGCTGCAGAAGGACGCCCAGCTCACGGGACAAGCCGTGTATCAGCGGCAGGTCGGCGAACAAACCAGGATCTCGGTCCGCTGCGGGATGCAGGTGGAAGCGATCCTTGGGGCGCAGGTCGTGAGCGGAGTCCGCGTGCGCAATCTTGCCACCGGCGAGACGAGCGACCTGCCGGCGGAGGCGGTATTCATTTATATTGGCATGACCCCGAACAGCGGCTCCGTCGCGAAGATGATAACCCTTGATGAGAACGGCCGGATCCCCGTGGATGCGATGCTGCGAACCACTGTCCCGGGTCTGCTGGCGGCGGGACTGGCGCGCAGCGGCGCGGCAGGGCGGGCGGTGGCCTCCGCTGGCGATGGCGCCGCGGCGGCACAGGCCGCGGATCGTTTTCTGCGGAATGGTGAATGGCAGTGATCGAGGAGAAGTGCAATGACTGAACTTTTAACGGTGCATGACCCCCGCGGCTATCCCCCCGCCGTAACGGCGAAACAGCTCGCGCCCCGGCTGGAGTCTCTCGACGGCAAACGCATCTTTCTCGTCGATTGCCTCTTCGACAATTCCGAGGCATTCATGGAACAGTTGCGGCTGTGGTTCGCGGAACATCTCCCCGCTGTCGTCATCGCCCCCATCAAACCCCGCGAGAGCTGGGTGGATGATCCGGAGATGCGTGCCCGGATCGAGGCAGACGGGGACGCGGCCATCCTTGGGGTCGGACTTTGAAGCACGTGTTGCCCGACGGTCGTCGGGCTGGCCATGAAGCTGGAGGCGGCGGGCATACCCGCCATCTCGATCCATACGCATGTCTTTGCGCGGCTGGTGAAGGCGACGGCGCAGGCCAACGGCATGCCCACGGTCCGGCAGGTCTTCGTCCCGCAACCCATCGTCGGCAAGAGCGCCGCCGAATTGCGCGCCTATATCGAGGGCGAGGACCCGGTCCATAAACGGCCTTTCATCCAGGGCGTGCTGGAGGGTCTGACCGGCGGTTTGACGGCCGAGGACAGGAAAGGAACGAGTTTCGACCGCACTACGCCCCGTCTCCTCCCGCCGGATACGGAAGAAAATCTTCACCGGCTGTTTGCCGATCAACATTGGACCGATTGCCTGCCTATCGTGCTGCCCACGGAGGAACGCGTCGCCGCCATGCTACGCGGGACCTCGCAGCCGCCGGATCGGATCGTCGGCCATTTAAGTCCGGCGAGCTTCCGGGAGTTGTGGGCCTTCGACGTGGAGAAGGTCGCGGTCAACGCCGTCATGGCCGGCGCAAAACCGGAGTACATGCCGGTGATCCTGGCGCTCGCCGGGAGCGGCATGACCGCCCGTTCCAGCAGCACCACCTCCTGGTCGACGATCGCCGTGGTCAACGGCCCCATCCGCAAGGAGATCGGCATGAGCGCCGGGATCGGCGCCATGGGACCCTGGAACCACGCCAACACCGCCATCGGCCGCGCCTATTGCCTGTTGTCGCAGAACCTCCAGGGCGGCTCGGTCCCGGACGAGACCTACATGGGCACGCTCGGCAACTGGTATTCCTACAGCGCCGTCTTCCCCGAGAACGAGGAGCGCAGCCCCTGGGAGCCTTACCACGTGCAGCATGGATTCAAACCGCAGGACAGCGCGGTCAGCGTGTTTCTCGGCGGCTGGTACACCCAGGCGGGTTTCGGCCCGCGCGATACCTGGGAGGAAAAATTCCGCCACTGCCTCGCGGCCTGCGAGCCCTTCATTGGCCCGCTCCTCGTGCTTGACCCTCTTGTCGCGCGCGGTTTCGTGGAGCGCGGCATCGACACCAAACAGAAACTGATCCTCTGGTGCGCGGAGAACGCGAGGCTCACCGCCCGCGAATACTGGGACAACCAATGGTCACAGACCCTGCTGCGACCCTACGCCGTCGCCGGGATCGAACCCTATGCCTCGCGTTTCAAGGCCCAGCCGGATGATCTGATCCGCATGTTCGAGGAGGATCAGATCCATGTCGTGGTCACCGGCGGCGAGACCCAGGGCGCCTGGAAGATGATCTCCGGCATGCGCCGCGGCAAGGGGACGATCTCAGTGGATGAATGGCGCTGATCTTTATATCTGGCTCAACACCGTGGGGTGGGCACGTTGTTTGTGCCCACGCGGATAGGGACACGAACTTTCGCATGGGCAGGCACAAGGCCTGCCCCTACAAAAATGTCTGTCATTTGCGATGTAGGGGCAACCACAAGGGTTGCCCTGACCGCTCGAAGTCGGGCAAATAGCATCAAACATAGAGTCTCTGCTACCATGTCCGCCATGGGGAAAACCAACATTCAACGATATCGTCTGGCCAGAAATGCCTGCGCCCTGATCCTGGGCGGCTTGCTGCTCGCTGCCTGTGGGAAACAGGAACAGGCCCCGCCGCCTGCGGACAACAGCGCGGAGCTTGAGGCCTTGCAACAACGGCTCGTGGCGCTGGACGCCGAGTTGCGCGAGGTCGAGGACGCGCGCGCCATCAAGAATCTCCAGCGCGCCTATGGCTATTACGTGGATCAGGCGCTGTGGGAGGAGGTCGCCGATCTCTTCACCGAGGACGGTACGGCGGAACTTGCTAAGAACGGGGTCTACAAGGGCCGGGAGCGGATCCGCGAGATGCTCTATCACCTCGGCGAGGGCAAGGCTGGACTCAAGCCCGGTCAGCTCAACGAACATTACCAGATCCAGCCGGTGGTGCATGTGGCGGCGGATGGGCAGAGCGCGAAGGGGCGCTGGCGCGCCTATATCATGGCCGGCGAATATGGCCAGAGCGCGGTCCTCGGCGAGGGGACCTACGAGAACGAATACCGCAAGGTCAACGGCGTCTGGATGATCAGCAAGCTGCATTGGTACCAGACCTTCATCGTCCCGTACGCAGGCGGCTGGGGCGCGAACAAGGATGTCAACGACGGCGATGTACTCGGCCCCGGCATCAGCCCGGATGCGCCGCCCACGGAGGATTATCCGGTCTGGCCGGGAGTCAACGTCCCACCTATCCATTACGACAATCCTGTTACCGGCAGAAAGTAACTGCCGCCCGTATCAGCGCGGGTTCATGATCAGGTCAACTTCTCGAGTCGTTTTCCTCTTGCTGTGCGCGTCGAGTATCGCCCTCGCGCAGCGGGTGGAAACTCCGGTTGCCTCTTCCGAAGAAGAGGCGATGGCTGCACTGTCATCGCGCATCGAGACCCTGGAACAACGCCTGCGGGCGCTTAAAGATCGCGAGGCGATCGAAAACCTGATCTCCGTTTACGGCTATTATCTCGACAAGGCCCTCTGGGATCAGGTGGCGGACCTCTTCGCCGAGGACGGTGAGATCGAGATCTCGCGCCGGGGCGTCTATAAGGGGAAGGCGCGGATCCGCGCCTGTCTGGATCTCTTTACCGCGCAGGGGCTGACGACAGGCAATCTGCGCAATCACATCCAGGTCCAGCCGGTCATCCACATCGCGGATGACGGACTGCATGCCTGGTCACGGCACAGGGCCATCAGTCAACTGGGCTCATATGATGGAGCGGCCTTTCAAAGCGGCGGGCTCTACGAGAATGAGTACGTCAAGGAGGATGGGGTTTGGAAGATCAAGCGCGATCAGGTCTACACCATTTTTTTCACGACCTATGCGGACGGCCTGTTCGAGGGACTGGGTCCTGCTGCCGCAGTGAGCCCGGACCTGCCGCCCGACGCGCCGCCCAGCGTGGACTACGCGGCCCTGCCGGAGGTCTTCATCCCGGCATTCCACTACCGCCATCCGGTGACCGGGCGATCGATCAGATCCTTCGCGTCCGTCCCTGCCACCACGGCTCCCTGACTGTGCGCCGCAGGACCTTGCCGGCCGCGCTGCGCGGGAGTTCCACGATGAACTCGTAGGTCTTGGGGAGTTTGTAGCTGCTGAGATACTTGCGGCAGAAAGTGGCGATCTCCTCCACGGTTAGTTGCTGTCCCGCCTTGAGTTCGATCACCGCCCGCACGGACTCGCCCCAGTCGGCGTCGGGGATGCCGATTACGGCGCATTCCTGTACGGCCGGATGCGTCACGATCACCTTCTCGATCTCGGAGGGGAAGATGTTGAAACCGCCGGAGATGATGATGTCGCGCTTGCGATCGATGAGATAGACGTAACCGTCCGCGTCCTTGTAGCCGACGTCGGCGGTGTGATACCAGCCGCCGGCCATGGCCCGCGCGGTCTCCTCGTCGTTGCGGAAATATCCCTTCATGATCTGGTTGCTGCGGGCCACGATCTCGCCGGTCTCCCCCGGCGGCAGGAGGCGGCCCTCGTCATCCATGATCTCCAGGCGGCTGAAGAGCGTCACCCGACCGCAGCTCTCCAGGCGCTTGTCGTTGCCCTCCCGAACTGCCTGGGCGATCTCCGCAGGCGAGAAGAAGGTGATGTTCACCCCCATCTCGGTGCTGCCGAGGCCCGTCATCATCACCGGGCCGAAGATGTCGATGGCCTGCTTGAGTTTGTCGGGGGCCATGGGCGCTGAGGCGCAATTGAAATAGCGCAGCGAGGAGTAGTCGTACTCCCGCACCAGGGGATGGGAGAGCAGGCGATAGACCGCGGTGGGCGGCAGAAACAGGTGCGTGACGCGGTGACCCTGGATCGCCCCCATCACGCGCACCGGATCGAAACCCTGCAACATGATGTTGGTGGCGCCCATCGGGGTCATCATCAGGGCGGAGCCCCCGGCGGCGTGGGTCATCGGGGCTGCCACGAGGTGGATCGGATTATCGTGCCAGATCAGCCGTTGCGAGCCGGCGATCATGGCCTCCCAGGCGCGGTGCGGCATCATGACGCCCTTGGGGTTGCCGGTCGTGCCGCCGGAACTGAACAGGGTGACGATGTCTTCCGGTTGCGCCGGGACCTCGTCCGAGATCTCGGCCGTGCCTTCGATGAAGGCGTTGACCGAGGGATGCGGACCATCCTCCGCGTCCGTGCAGATGCAGTGCCGGATGGCCGGGCAGGCGGCCAGGATCTCCTGTACCTGTGTCAGGAATGCGGCGCTGTAAAACAGCACGCGGGTCTCCGTGTTGTTCAGGACGTAGACCGTCTCGGTCACGGTATTGCGGATGCTGACCGGCACCCAGATGCAGCCGGAGCGGATTACTCCGATTACACATTCGAAGGCGCGCGTGGCGTTGCCGCTGTAGACGGCGACCTTGCTGCCGGGATCGATCCCCTCGCGGCGGAAGGCGTTCACGAGGCGATGCGAAAAGCGCTGGGTCTCGCCGTAGGTGCAGGCGCCGCGATCGTCGACGAGAAAGGCGCGATCGGGATCGCGGGCCGCGCCCTTGTCGAAGAAATCGATCAGGCGCAGTGTAGGGCGTCGTTCGCTCATGTACGGCGTTTAAGGATTTTCGGCCGGTTCCTGTCGGCCCCGGATCAGGTCCGCGGCCTTCTCCCCGATCATGATGCACGCGGCATTGGTGTTGCCGCCGGGCACCGTGGGCATGATGGAGGCGTCCGCCACCCGCAGACCCGTCATGCCCCGGACCTTGAGGTCGGGATCGACCACGGCGAGGTCGCCTGTGCCCATGCTGCATGTCCCCACCGGGTGCTGGGTAAGCTCCACGTGCTTGCGGATGAAGGCATTCAACGCCTCGTCGGATTGCACATCCTCGCCAGGGGTCAACTCGCGGCCCGTGAGTTCGCCCTGCGGGCCGGATCGATAGATCTGACGCGCGGCCCGGATCCCCCGCCGCAACAGGTCCCAGTCCCTGGGGTCGGAGAGCAGGTTCATGAATATCCCCGGCGGTTCCATCGGGTCCGCGGAGCGCAGACAGACCTGCCCCCGGCTGGCCGGGTGCAGGCCGACGATGCCGACGGAAAACAGGTGTTCCTTCTGCTTGGAAAATCCGGGGAACCAGAGGTTCGCATCCATCCGGATGGGATTGCACATCAACTGGATGTCGGGGCGATCGAGTTCCGGAATGGTCTTGATCATGCCGTTCGCGCTGTTGATCTGCGTCGCGAAGGGGCCAGTCCCGAACATGGCCCAGCGCAGGACCGAGATCACCGCCCGATCCAGCCTCAGCTCGCTGAGGAAGGTGACGGGTTTCGTGGCCGCGAATTCGATCAGGGTGACCGGATGTTCGGAGAGGTTCTTGCCGACGCCCGGCAGGTTGATGAGTGGCTTCACGCCCTGCTTGCGCAATTCATCTCCCGGACCGATGCCTGAAAGCAGCAACATCTGCGGCGAGTTATAGGCCCCGCCGCACAGGATGATCTCGCGATTCGCGGTGACGGTGCGGGTCTCTTTGTTATGGAGATATTCGACGCCGACGGCGCGATCGCCTTTCAACAGGACGCGGGTGGTGTGCGCCCTGGTGATGACCTTGAGATTCGGCCGCTGCATGTTCGGGCGCAGATAGGCGCGGGAGGTGCTGCACCGGCGGCCGCGTTTGTCGATGGAGAGTTCGCCTCTCGCGAAACCCTCCGGCTGCGGACCGTCGATGTCGTCGGTGGTCGGATAACCGGCGGCCCGTGCGGCCTCCATAAGGGGTTTGTGCAGCAGTTTTTCGGTCGCGTTGGGTATGACGTTGATCGGCCCTTTGCCGCCGTGATACTTGCCCGCGCCGCGCCAATGGCTCTCCGATCGTTTGAAGTAGGGCAACAGGTCCTGGTAACCCCAGCCCTCGCAACCGGCCTTTTTCCAGCCGTCGAAATCGAGGGGATGCCCGCGCATGAAGAACATGCCGTTGGTGGTGGAGGATCCGCCCAGGACCTTGCCGCGGGGGATCCAGAGTTGGCGTCCGTCGAGGTTTGGTTCGGGTTCGCTCATGTAGCCCCAGTCGAATTGCGGGTCGACCATGACCTTGAGGAAGGCCATGGGCATGCGCAGGTAGGGATGCGAGTCCCGCCCGCCCGCCTCCAGCAGCAGCACGGAACAATCCGGGTCCTCGGAAAGCCGCGCGGCCAACACGCAACCCGCCGAGCCCGCGCCCACCACGATGTAATCGAAGCCACCTTCCGTTGCCATCAATACCCCCCGAACGACTCTAAAACCGGTCAGAATTTTTGTGAGCGATGTTACCTGTTATTCGCGCTTGAGGGCAACGGATACAAAATAACCGAACGCATAACCCATCCCACGTCACGGACCGGTGACTTCACCAAATGGCCAGATGATGGGCGCCAGCACGATCGTTGTCCCCCACATCAACAGGCTCAAGGGGACGCCGACACGGAGGTAATCCGTGAAACGGTATCCGCCCGGGCCGTACACCATCAGGTTCGTCTGATATCCCACCGGCGTATTGAAGCTCATGGACGCCGCAGTCATGACCGCCATGACAAAGGGCATGTAACTGACATCGAGCTTCATGGCCGTGGCTACGGCGATGGGAAACACCAGCACCGCCGCGCCCGTGTTGGTGATCAGCTCGTTGAGCACCATTGTTACGCCGTAGACCACCGCCAGGGCCAGATAGGGATTGGTTCCGGCAGTGCTAATCAATCCCTGGGCGATATGTTCCGCAGCCCCGGTGACCCCCATGGCCCGGCCGATCCCGTAGGCCGCCGCGATCACCACCAGCAGGTTCCACTCGATGCTGCGCCGGGCTTCCTGTTCAGTCACACACCGGCTAAACAGCATCAACCCGCTCGCGAGTAACGCACCTTGCAGTATGTCCAGCCAGCCCAATTGCACGACGACTATCATCGTGACGAGGATGGCCACTGCGTACGGCCCCCGTTCATAACGCAGGGGCTGGGAGTCCCGCACCGCCGACACCAGATAAAAGTCCCGGTTGTCGCGCTGCCGCTCCACAAAATCAGGCGTGGTTTCCAGCAGGAGGGTATCGCCGGGGCGCAGCACGATGTCGCCAATCTTCTTGTTGATGCGTTCACCGTTGCGCGCGACAGCGATGACGGCAGCGTTGTACACCGTGCGGAAGTGACCCTCCCGAATGCTCTTGCCAACCAGCGGGCAGGTGTTGGAAACCACGGCCTCAATCAGACAGCGGACGACGCGCGGGGCATCGAGTTTGAAGACTTGATTGGTGGCGGGCATCAGACCGCGGATTTTCTGCAAATCCACGATGGATTCCACGATGCCTGCGAATACCAGCCGGTCGCCCGCGACCAGTTTCTCCAAAGGGCCAACCGCCGCGATAATCTGGTCGTTGCGTTCTATCTCCATGAGGTACATGCCAGGCAGGTGACGAAGGCCGGCATCTTCAATGCTCTTGCCGACCAGCGGCCCCCTCGGGTCCACGATCATCTCCACTGTGTACTGCCGCGGATCGTCCGCCACACTGATGGCTGGCTTGCGTTCCGGCAGCAGCGCAAATCCAACCGTCAACATGTACACCAGGCCCAGCACTGCAATCGGCAGACCCAGCCAGGCAACCTCGAACATCCCCACCGAGGCGTGCCCTGTCTCGGACATCAGCAGACCGTTGACAACCAGATTACTGGCCGTGCTGATAAGGGTGCACATGCCCGTGAGGATCGCCGCGTAACTCAACGGGATCATCAGTTTCGAGGGGCTGAAATGGAACTTGCGTGCCCAGTCATTGATCAGCGGGATAAACACGGCCACGACCGGCGTGTTGTTCAGGAACGCGCTGATGGCGGCGACCAGCAACATCATGCGGGTTTGCGCCGTGCGAATGGTCTTGGGCCGGCCCAGCAATCGCTGCACCATGAAGTTCATCGCCCCGGTCTGCTGCAAGCCCTCGGCCACGACAAACAACACCGCCACCGTCACCAGGCCAGGATTGCTCAGCCCCGACAACGCGTCGCGGATGCTCAACACACCGATATGCCACCCGTGTACGTCGTGCCATGGCGCAACCATCAGGAGCGTCAAACCGAACATCATCACCAGGTCCGGCCCATGCCTTGTGAATATCAATAATCCCAACACCATCACAATCGCCCCGATTGTGATCCACGCTTCGATTCCCATCTGGTAACGGCCTTTTATATTGGAAAGGTTTGTTTCAGGCAGGATTATCACTCATCAGTCGCCCGGAACCAAAAAAGGATACAGGGTCGCG
Source organism: Gammaproteobacteria bacterium (assembly GCA_004297165.1). Classification (GTDB taxonomy): domain Bacteria; phylum Pseudomonadota; class Gammaproteobacteria; order Eutrophobiales; family Eutrophobiaceae; genus 2-02-FULL-56-15. The sequence continues at coordinate 1,582,135 of SCUJ01000006.1, read as the reverse complement.
TCCGAATTCCTGTCATCCGACTGCCGGCTTGTCCCTGCGCGCTTGCCTGTATTACCATGCGGAAGATTTCACCGAGGGGGAGGCGCCGACATGCAACGAACGAATCCCAGGATTTCAAGTTATTCGATCAGGTTGTGTCTGTTATTAACGTTAGCGGCGGCAGGCAGCGCTACCGCGGCGCCGCCGGATTTCTCCGGGATCTGGACCTGGTACGCGGCCTCGGGTCAACCCGCGTTCGGCCGTCCCGCGGTGGACCTGCCCTTCACCGAGACGGCCCGCAAGAAGGTCGAGGACTATCGCGCCCTGGTGGCGAAGGATGGCGACAACCCCGGCGGCTGGTGTCTCGGGACCGGCATGCTGGGCTCCATGCTGGGTTCGGGCGGCTACCCGATGGAGATCGTCCAGCGCCCGGAGCAGATCACCATCATCTACGAGGCGCACCAGGAACTCCGGCGCATCTACATCGGCGCGGGACGTTTCCCCGAGGCGGATCTCTTTCCGGATCGCAACGGTTACTCGGAGGGACATTGGGAGGGCGATATCCTGGTCGTGAAGACCACGCATCTCAAGGAGCAGGTGGATCAGACCTATGCCCATGGCGCCGGCGCCGAGATCATCGAGCGTTATCGCCTGGCGCAGGCGGAGGACGGCAAGCCGATCCTCGAGGCCGAGATGACCATGACGGACCCCGAGTTTTATACCAGGCCGGTTACCTCCCTCAAGCGCTGGTCGCCGGTTCCGGGTGGACGGTTGTTGAGTTACGAATGCAACGAACCCGCATGGGAGGCCCACATAGAGGACCTGCGCAAGGCGGCAGGGCGTTGATTAACAGATGCACTTCCCGCGTGGGCATGGAAACTTGTCCACCCTACAAAGTCACCATTCAATATAACAATAACTATAAGGAGTAACTTATGGCTGATTTACATCCATTGACCGCGGACGACCGCTTCGCCATCCAGGATCTCTTCGCGCGGTACGCGTGGGCGCTGGACACGGGGCACGTGGATGACCTCGCCCTGTGTTTCACCGAGGATACCGTGATCATCGAGGAGGTTTTCGAGGATCCGGACCGTTGGGAGGGTCGGGCCGGCGTGCGCGCCCTGGGACGGCATTATATGTCCGCGCCGAATTTTCCCGGCCGTCAGCATCATCTCGATCAATTGCTCGTGGAGGGCAACGCCAACGAGGCCAACGCCCGCTCTTTTACCTTCGTTACCGAGTGCCGGGGCGAACCGCCTTTCGTGCTGCGTTTCGCCGGCTATTACGAGGACAAGCTGGTCAAGGTGGATGGCCAGTGGTTGTTCAAGGAACGGATCATCCGGCTCTGGGATGGGCCGATCCTCAGCGCATTCCCCGGCAAGGGGACCTATATCCCGCGCAAACGCCCCGCTGAATTGCAGGTGAAGAGCAGGAGTTAAGACAGAACGTTGTTTTTACGCATATGCGTTGTTTTGATGCATTTATTATGTAACACTAATCCGCATTCTGTTTTGCAATAAACCTTAGGGGGGATTTATGCACAACTCTGCTTTAAAGCTGCTCTCGATCCTGGCAATGACGTTTGCATCTGGCGTCATGCTGACGCCGGCCTTCGCGCAGGATGGCGGCGAACTGGAAGAGATCATTGTCTCGGCCGAATTTCGCGAAGCTAATGTTCAGGATACGCCGCTTGCGGTCACCGCGGTCAGCGCCGAGATGCTCGAGTCACGCAGCCAGACAAATCTCGTGCAGATCACCGCGCAGTCTCCCAACGTCTCACTGAGGCCTGCGGGGTCTTCCTTCGGCAGTTCCCTGGTGGCCTTTATTCGCGGCATCGGTCAGACGGACTTCAATCCCTCGGTGGAGCCTGGCGTCGGCATCTATGTCGATGATGTCTACTACTCCACCATCACCGGCAATCTGATCGACCTCCTGGATCTGGACCGCGTCGAGGTTCTGCGCGGCCCGCAGGGAACCCTGGCCGGACGCAACGCCATTGGCGGCGCCATCAAGCTCTTCACGCGCAAACCCGATGGAAGCAGCGACGGCTTCGTCGAGGCGGCCTACGGCAAGTATGACCGCCTCGATTTCAGGGGCGCGGCCGGCTTTACCATACTCGAGGATACGCTCTACGCGCGCATAGCGGGCACTTCACGCAGTCGCGACGGCTATGTCACCCGCTATGATTATGCCTGTTATAACGACCTGCCCGATCCGGGCACACCCGGCGGGCTGCCGACCTACGTGCCGTCCTTCGGCTGCGAACTCGGGAAGGAAGGCGGCCAGGCTTACACCTCCGGCCGTCTGGCCCTGAACTGGATCGTCAACGACAAGCTGAATGTCAATCTCGCGGCCAGCCTCGTCAACGATCAGTCGGAGTCGCAGCCGGGCGTACTCGTTGAGGCATCGGATCATTCCGGCTCCAACTTCCCCTGGTTGGCGCCCAACGGACCCGCGACCCCACCGTTTGCCTCCCCCATACCCAACAACCCGGCATTCAACCCACTCGCCGGTTCCACGGTGCCCATCTACTTTGACAACAACAGCAATGGGACCTATGAGGCCGGGATCGACGTGCCCTACGACAGCCGTTTCGTTACCGGAGGCACTTATTTCAACTATGCAACCTATGTCAACGATGGCAAGAGCACACCCAGCCCGTTGTTCCAGGGCGGCGTGACTGGCGCCAATGTCGACATCTACAAACCTGATGTCGTCCCGCCGATCAATCACCTCAAGGCGTGGGATATCTCGACCAACATCGAGTGGCAGGTGATGGAAGACGTCTCCTTCCTCTACGTCCTGGCCTATCGCCAGTACGAAAACTCATTCGCGGAGGACACCGACGGATCGCCACTCGCGGTGCAGCAATTGTTACAGGTCATGAGTCACGAACAGTGGACGCATGAGGCGCGCCTCAACCTGGCGCTCTTTGATGGCATGGCCGATGTCACGATTGGCGGATTTTATCTCGATCAGGAAACGAACGAGGATGCGCGCGTCGATCTGCCCTATGTCGGATTCGATTTTATCCACGGTCCCGACCTGGTGCCATCGACCAACACGGCGGCATATGGTCACGTGACCCTGCATCCCAGGGATCGCATCGATATCTCGGCGGGCCTGCGCTATTCGGAGGATGAGAAGAGTTACACCTTCCACCGGCATAACCCCGACTATTCCGCGGTCCAACCTTGCTCGGTCGTGCCGCTCGGATTCCCCAATCCCTGGTTTTGGGAGTCCGGGAACCCCGCCAACTGCGGAGTGTTCGGTCTGGATGGGCTCGGCGTCGAATATTCCAGCGACCGGTTGGATTGGCGCACAGCCATTTCCTATGACTACACGGACGACATCATGGTCTACTTCCAGGCCGCCTCGGGTTACAAGTCGGGCGGCAACAATGCTCGACCCTTCTTCCCCAGCCAGCTCTTTGCCTTCGAACCCGAAGAACTCATCACCTATGAAGGCGGTGTAAAAAGCACCTGGTGGGATCAACTCAGGTTGAACGCGGCCCTGTTCTGGAACGACTACACGGCGATCCAGTTGCCGACGAGCGTATGTACCTGGGCGGATCCCGGTCAGACGACCCCCTGCGCCAGCCAGAACAACGTCGGCGATGCCGAGGTCTGGGGCTTCGAAGTGGAGGGCGAATGGCACCCGACGGATGCGGTTATTGTGGACGCCGCATTCAGCCACCTCGATTTCGAATACACGGAGATCGCAGAGATTGGCGGTGTCCCCGCATCGGCAGTCACGCTGGATATGATCTCGCCCTACACGCCGGAGAACAAATGGAGCATCGGGGCGCAATACGAGATCGCGCTGGGCGATCTCGGGACGTTGACGCCGCGCATTGACGCCAGTTGGCAGGATGAAACCTACGCGGACGCCAATAACCGTCCTACCAATTTCATCGAAAGCTATGCCCTGGTCAATGCCCGCCTGACCTGGCGGTCGGTGGACGATGACTGGCAGATTGCGGCCGAGATCACCAACCTGACGGACGAATATTACTACCTTACCCTGTTCGATCTGACGGGCGCCGCCGCCGGGTACGTGCACGGTCAGCCGGGACGTCCGCTCGAGTATGCGATAACCATAAAACGCAATTTCTGATCATTCCTGATCAGTTCAACTTGAAAAGGCGCAGCCGGAGACGGTTGCGCCTTTTTTTATACCCGCAGAGCCTGCGTTTAGATATTGACATGAACCGAACCCGCAATCACCCGTACGGGATAACCGCGGGCACAGCCGTGATCAGCGCCAGTCGCCATGCCGCTCTCGAGATCAATAATCCAGTTGTGCAGCGGGCAGGCGACCCGCCGATCGAACACGATGCCCTGCGACAGCGGCCCGCCCTTGTGTGGGCACCGGTCCTCCAGCGCATAGACTTCGTCCCGCGCGTCGCGGAAGACGGCGATGTCGCCCGCCGGAGTCTTGATGACGCGCGATCCAAGACGCGGGATCTCTTCGATGCTGCCGATTTCAAGCCACGTCATGTCATGCCTCCACGGTCGCTTCATCTGGGCTCATGCGCACAGGCTTGATCGGAATGAATGCCCGCCGATCCGGATTGTTGGTCAGACCCGCCCAGGGATCGATCTGCATGTGTTTCTGGGATTCCATAAAACGTTCGGCCAGCGCTTTGCGATCGCGGCGATCCTCCACGATGCGGCCTTTTATATAGGCCAGACCGATCCGTTCGATCCACGGCGCGGTGCGCTCCAGGTAGCGCGCCTCCTCGCGGTACAACTGCAGGAAGGCGGCGCAATATTCGAGCACCTCGGCCTCCGTCGTCACCTTGCATAGCAGGTCCGTGGCGCGGACCTTCACCCCGCCGTTGCCGCCGATGTGCAGTTCCCAGCCGGATTCCACGGCCACGACGCCGAAGTCCTTGATCGTGGCCTCGGCGCAATTGCGCGGGCAGCCCGAGACGGCCATCTTGAATTTGTGCGGCATCCATGAACCCCAGGACATTTCCTCCAGGCGGATCCCCATCGTGGTCGAGTCCTGCGTGCCGAAGCGGCACCACTCGGACCCGACGCAGGTCTTGACCGTACGCAGGGCCTTGCCGTAGGCGTGACCGGAGATGAAGCCGGCCTTGCCGAGCTCGCCCCAGATCCCCGGCAGGTCTTCCTTTTTCACGCCCAGCAGATCGATGCGCTGACCGCCGGTGATCTTGACGGTCGGGACCTTGAATTTATCGGCGGCATCGGCGATGGCCCGTAACTGCGCCGCGGTGGTGATACCGCCGAAGATGCGGGGCACCACGGAGTAGGTGCCATCCTTCTGAATATTGGCATGGATCCGCTCGTTGATGAAACGGGATTGCACATCGTCCTGATATTCGTCAGGCCAGGCGCATAGCAGGTAATAATTGATCGCCGGCCGGCAGGCATGGCAGCCGTCCGGCGTGCGCCAATCGAGAAAACGCCGCACCTCCGGGATGGATTTCAGGGCATTGGCGACAATCGCGACACGAACTTCTTCGTGATTGAAGTCGGTGCAGGCGCAGAGGGGTTTCTTGCGCGGGGTCTCCGAATAGCCGCTGCCGAGGGTCGAGGCCATGAGTTCCTCGACCAAACCGGTGCAGGATCCGCAGGAGGCCGAGGCCTTGGTATGGGCGCGCACCTGATCGAGGGTGAAGAGATTGTTGGCGGTAATGGCCCGGACGATCTCGCCCTTGCAGACGCCGTTGCAGCCGCAGACCTCGGTGTCGTCGGGGGCCTGGGCGATCCGGCCCGCAGCCGCGCCGTGTCCCGCGCTGCCTACATGCGCCTTGCCGAATAGCAGGTTGTCGCGGATGGCGCTGATATCGGTCGCGTCGCGCATCAACTGGAAATACCAGGTGCCGTCGATGGTATCCCCATAGAGCACAGCGCCCTTGATCCGGTTGTTGGCGATGACGAGTTTTTTATAGACGCCCTGCGCGGCATCCTTGAAGATAAGTTCGTCGCTGTCCGCATCGCCGAGATAATTCCCGGCGGAGAAGAGATCGATGCCGGTCACCTTGAGCTTGGTGGAGGTGACCGAGCCCTTGTAGCTCGCGAAACCGAACTGCGCCAGTTGATTGGCGCACACCTTCGCCTGTTCGAAGAGCGGCGCCACCAGACCGTAGGTCTGCCGGCGGTGCTCGGCGCATTCGCCAACGGCGTATATGCGGGGATCATAAGTCTGCATGGTGTCGTTGACCACGATCCCGCGTTCGCAATAAATCCCGGCCGAGCGCGCCAGCGCGATATTGGGGCGGATTCCCGCGGCCATGACGACCAGGTCAGCCGCGATCTCCGCGCCATCCTTGAAGCGCAGGCCCTTAACACGCTTCTCGCCCAGGATGGCCGCGGTCTCCTTGCCGAGGAGAAACTTCAGGCCTCGCAGTTCGAGCGAATTCCGCAAGAGTTCCGCCGCCGGTTTATCGAGCTGGCGTTCCATCAGGGTATCGAGCAGATGCACCACCGTGACCTGCATGCCGCGCGCCATGAGTCCGTGCGCCGCCTCGAGGCCGAGCAGACCGCCGCCGATCACCACCGCGTTCCTGAATTGTCGCGTGGCCTCGATCATCAGATCCACGTCGTGGATGTTGCGGAAACTGATAACGCCCGGCAATCCTGCGCCAGGCACGGGCAGGACGAACGGTTCGGAGCCTAGCGCCAGGATCAGGCGGTCGTATTCCGCCGCGGTCCCTTCCTCGGCCAACACTTGCCGGCGTAGGCGATCGATCCGCGTGACCTTCCTGCCCTTGTGCAGGGTGATCCGGTTCTCGCGATACCAGCGCTCATCGTTCAACATGATCTGATCGATGGTCTTCTCGCCGGTCAACACGGGGGAGAGGAGGATCCGGTTGTAGTTGCCACAGGGTTCGTCGCCGAAGACGGTGATGTCGAATTTCTCCGGCATCAGCTTCAGTAATTCCTCCAACGTGCGCACTCCGGCCATCCCGTTGCCGACCAGGACCAGTTTTTCTCTCTGCATGACTGTCTACTCTCTGCTCATTTACTGCCGGATTGCAGTTACCGTGCCAGCGACGTTTGAATTCCGTAACCTCATGAAAAAGAATGAAATCCGCGTGCAGATCAGATAATGCACAGCCATTGTTAATTGCACCTGATATGCACAAGTGAGTGCGCGATAGCACCAAGTGAGTGCCATTGCCGTTACCGGAAAATCATTTTTTCTTTGCGGTTATTAAGGCGAGCAGGTAAAGATCAGGACGAGGTGATATCCTTTCCAACGTATTTACATTCCGGATTTTCCGCAAGGTCAGCTACGATGATTCGCATACCCCGGACCCTCTTTGTCTGCGGCGCGGCTTTGTTGCCAGGAGTAACCTGTGGCGCCACGGCAGACGAACCATCCGCGATCGAGGTCATCACGGTGACCGGCTACAAGCTGCAACGATCCCTCTCGGAGGTCGCGAATACCATCACTGTCATCGATGACGAACGGATGCGACGCGAGCTCAGCAACGACATCAAGGATCTGGTGCGCTACGAACCGGGGATATCCGTCAACAACGACGCCGGACGTTTCGGCCTCGGCGGTTTCAACATCCGCGGCATCGATGCCAATCGCATCGCCATGGAGCTGGATGGCGTGCCCGTCATCGAGGGTTTCGCCATCGGCGACTTCTCCAACAGTGGCCGCAATCTGGTGGATACCGGGCTCCTGAAGAGCGTTGAGATCCTGCGCGGCCCGGCCTCGGCCCTGTTCGGCAGCGATGCCATGGGCGGCGTCGTGGCGTACACCACCCGCGACCCGGCGGATTTCCTGCACAATACCGATCGGTATGCAGGGTTGCAGAGCGCCTACACGGGGGTGGACGACGGCTGGCGTCTGGGCGCCACGGCGGCCATCGCGCAAGGCCCGTTCAGTGCGCTGGTCTTCTACACCGGGCGGCGCGGGAATGAACGCGATAACGCCCTGGCGATCCCCAACCCACGTGATTATGCCGGCGACAGTCTGTTGGCGAAGTTCATCTATGAATCCCCTGCTGGCCCGCACAATGAATTGGTTGTCGATATTTCGTATGCGGACATCCAGACAGACATTCGCTCCCTGGTGCATGGACCGGGACGTTATGCGACGACGACCGCGATGTTCGGCGACGATGCCGCCACGCGCTATCGCGCGAGTTTCGAACAATCCTGGGAGGACGGGATCGGTGTCTGGTCCGATCGGTTGATCTGGCGGCTCTATTGGCAATCCTCGGCGGTCGCGCAGCGCACCACGCAATCCATCGCGCCGGCCCCGCCCCGTACGCCCTACGCCACGGAGCGCCGACGGCGGTTCGACTACGATCAGGATTCCATCGGCGGGGAAGCGACCGCCGAAAAGACCCTGGAGTTCGGACGCTTCTCCCATCGGATCGTTTATGGCATCGAGGCCGTGCATAGCGCGATCGCCGAGCTGCGCGACGGCCTGTTGACCAACCTTTCGAGCGGGGCGACGACCAACGCCATCCTTGGCGAGGTCTTCCCGTTGCGCGATTTTCCGGAATCCACGACCCTGGAATTGGGCTGGTACGCCCAGGACGAGATAGCGCTGACTGAAACTCTGACCCTGATACCGGCCTTGCGGGTGGAGTATTACTCACTCGCGGCGGATCCGGATCCGATCTTCACCGAGGACAATCCGGCCACTGCAATTGCCTCCGTCGAACAAGCGAGCCTCTCACCTAAGATTGGGTTCCTCTATCGACCGAATGAATCGAATACATTATTTGCGCAATACGCCAGGGGTTTCCGCTCGCCGCCTTTTGACGATGTGAATATCGGTTTCACCATTCCGCAGTTCGGATATACGGCGATCCCGAATCCGGACCTCGAACCCGAGATCAGCGATGGCTTCGAGGCCGGCTGGCGTTTTGACTCGGGAGTAATCAATCTCGATTTGTCTCTGTTCCTGAATCTCTACGAGAACTTCATAGAATCCCGCGTGAATCTCGGCCTCGACCCACTGACCGGTTTGCTCACCTTTCAATCGCAAAACCGCGCGACCGCGGAGATCTACGGCGCCGAGGTCCGTTCCAGTTTCCGTCTGGGCGACTTCTTCGCGGCGCTGGAAGGTTTAAGGCTGAATATGAGCGGCGCCTGGCAATACGGCCAGGACACGGAGCGCGACGAGCCGTTGAATTCGGTCGATCCGCTGAAGGCCGTCATCGGCCTGCAATACGAACCGCCGTCGGGACGCTGGGGCCTGGAACTCGTCGCCACCCTGGCGGGCAGGAAACCTGCTGGGCGTGTCGATATGTCGAACCTCCAGTTATTTACTGTGCCGTCCTATCAGATTGTCGACTTGTTGGGTTATGTCGATTTGCATGAGCAGGTGCAGATCCACTGGGGGATCAGGAATTTGCTCGATGAGGGTTATTGGGAATGGGCGGATGTCCGCGGTGTGCCGGCGGACGATCCCAACATCCCGCTGCACGCGCACCCCGGACGGAATTTTTCAGTGAGCATCGATTATTCTTGGCGCTAGACCGACTATAAATCCCGCTGACAACATTCGTTTGATACTCCCCTCCCCCCCATGTGAAGAAATTGCCACCCTCTCCCTGTCCCTCTCCCGTCGAGGGAGAGGGGACGCGCGGTTGATACTCACACCCACCCTGAGAGGGAGGCTTGTCTTGGGATAGGGGTTATTTAATTTCATCCACGAAAAAAAGACCCCGGCTTGCGCCGGGGTCAAACAAAGATGATGAGGCGCGGATTGGGGGGAGGTGGGTGCGCCGCATCGTCCTAAAGCTGATAAAGTCTAATACCGATCCTGCACCGTGTTGTAGACGTTGAACTTGCCGGTCGGCGTGATCAAACGGTCGTCCTTGATTACCTTGATCAGCTTGCGGGTCTTGTCGTCCACCACGACCAGGGCCGATTTCTGAGCCTTGCCATTCCAGACGGAGAACCAGACCTCATCGCCGGCCTTGTTGAATTCCGGCTGAACGACGCGCTTCGCCCCCTCGCCGAGGTCGGCCCATTCGGCGATCGGCAGGACCTCATAACCGGCCTTGAGATTGTTGATATCGAAGACGGCCACGGTCTGGCTGATCTTCGGATCCGGGTTCAGCGGGGCATCGACCCACAGATTCTGCGAGGCCGGGTTCGTCTTTACGAACAGCGAACCGCCGCCGAGTCCCTGTAGGGTCTCCACGACCTTCCAGGCGTGATCCGGGTGGCCGGCCGGGTCGGTGCCGATCAGCGTGATATTGGCGTTGCCAAGCGCGCTGGTCACCCAGACCGGGCCGTATTCCGGATGGATAAAGTTCGCGCCACGTCCCGGATGGGGGGTCTTCTGCACATCGATCAACGCCGTCAGCTCGCGCTCGCGCGAGTCGATGACCGCGATTTTGTCTGACTGGTTGGCCGCGGTCAGGAAGTAGCGCAGCGTGGAATCCCAGCCGCCGTCATGCAGGTAGCGCGCGGCATCGATCGTGGTCACCTGGAGATTCTTGATGTCGCTGTAATTGACCAGCAGCACCTGTCCGGTCTCCTTGATGTTGACGATAAACTCCGGATGCTCATGTGACGCAACGATCGCCGCGACGCGCGGTTCCGGATGATACTCCTGGGTATCCACGGTCACACCGCGGGTCGACACGACCCGGAGCGGCTCCAGAGTGATCCCGTCCATGATCACGTACTGCGGCGGCCAATAGGAGCCGGCGATCGCGTATTTATCCTCATAACCCTTGTACTTCGAGGTTTCCACAGAACGCGCCTCGAGGCCGACCTTGATCTCGGCAACGGTCTGCGGAGGATCCATCCACAGATCGACCAGGTTAAGCTTCGCATCGCGGCCAATGGTGTACACATAACGGCCCGAATGCGACAGGCGTGAGATATGGACCGCATAACCCGTGGTCAGGATATCGACGATCTCTTTGCTGTCGCCGTCGACCAACGCGATCTCCCCGCTGTCGCGGAGCGTGACCGAGAACAGATTGTCCAGATTGAGCTTGTTCAGCTGCTTCGTTGGGCGATCCGCGACCGGCACCAGCACCTTCCAGGAGGCCTGGATCTGCGGCAGACCGTACTCGGGGGGATCGGGCGGTTCATGCTGCAGGAAGCGCGCCATCATGTCGATCTGGGCGGGAGTCAGTTGTTCCGAGCTGCCCCAGTTGGGCATGCCGGCCGGCGAACCGTAGGTGATCAGGGCCTTCAGGAATTCGGTGCCCTTTTTCTGCGTGATATCGACGGTCAGGGGTTTGCCGGTTGCGCCTTTGCGCAGGACGCCATGGCAACCGGCGCAGCGCTCGAAGTAGATCTGTTGGGAGGCCTGATACTCCTCTTCGGTGATGGGAGGAGCGCCGGGCGTCATGCGGGTGCGCGCGCCAGCGATCTGCTGACGGGTGCCTTCGTACACCATCACCGCCTCGGGGACGCCGGGGTGGACCTCCACCTTGGCCTGGTCAAACTTGCCGCCCGCTGCCTCCCGCACTGCGGCAACATCCGCAGCGGTGACAGTCGGCCCCTTATTGCCCCAACTCGACATCACGTAGGTCAGGACGTTGGCGACGGCGTCGTCATCAAGATGACCCCAGCTCGGCATGACGGCATTGTAAGCCTTGCCATTCACTTCGACGGGACCCGCGAGACCGCCTAGCGCAACCTTGATCGCCCGTTCCTTGTCTTCCATCAGAAAGGTCGAACCGGCGAGTGGCGGGAAGGCATCAGGCAGGCCCTGACCGTTTGCCTGATGGCAGGCCGCGCAGTTGGCCAGGTATTCGGCCTCGCCCGTGTTGCCCGATGGAGTTGCGGGTTGCGCCGCGGGTTGGGCCGCCTGTGCAACCTCCGCCTGGTGGACTTCAGCGCCGGTAGCCGCCGGTTGTCCCGCTCCGCCCTGCTCCTGGGAGCAGGCGGTGAGCATAACGCTCAGCAATCCGAGAGCCACAAGTTGATACGGCTTATTGATCACGACATTTCTCCTTTTGCAATTAATGGCATTGAGTTGCGCGTAAATCCGTGGCGATTGTTTCACGACATTCTGGCGGCAATAGGCATACCTATATTTTAGGTTGCCTTGGGAGGGATGTATCCCGCAGGAATGTAACTTTTTATATATCGAGGGTTTAATTTTGTAACGAATAACGCCAGAGAAATGAGGGGATATACGGACAAAACGCGATCATTGCGTCAGCCGCGCATAGAGCAGAGGCAGGGCCTGCGGCAGTTGCGCGGATCGATGAATGACCGCGTATCCGTTCACCCCGAAGAGGTGTGGCAGGTAGGCATTGGCATCCTGGTCGATGGTTACACAGAACGGCCGCAGACCGAGCCGGCGAACTTCGCGTAACGCCGCGCGGGTATCCTCGATCCCGTATCGTCCCTCGTAGCGATCCAGGTCATTGGGCTTGCCGTCCGTGAGCAAGAGTAACAACTTTCTTGCGGAACCCTGCCGTGCGAGGAGGGCGCCGGCGTGGCGGATGGCCGCGCCCATGCGGGTGTAATAGCCGGGTTTGATGGCTGCAATACGGCCGCGGATTCCAGCGGAATAGGGCTCCGTGAAGTTTTTAATCTGGTGAAAACGCACGTGGTTACGACGGAGCGATGAGAAACCATGGAGGGCGAAGTCATCGCCGGCAGCGGCGAGCGATTCGGAAAACAGAAACAGGCTGTCCCGGATCACATCGATCACCCGCGCCGTATCCGAGACATACGCATCGGTGGACAAGGAGAGATCCGCGAGCAGCAGGCAGGCGAGATTGCGGGTCGGCTCATTCCGCGCGCGATACCAACCCCGCGCCGCCGCCGCGATCCCGGCCTTTCGATCCGACTCGTGCGACACCCAGGCATCGAGATCGAGATCCTCGCCGTCCGGTTGCGCCTTCCGCCAGCCGCGGGCCGGGGCGAATGCCTGAAACCGTCGGCGGAGGATCCGCGCCGGACGCCGCAATTCCTCCGGCAGTTCGCGCGGACTGGAGTCGCGGGCGACCATCACCTGAAGGCGGCAATAATCAGGTTGCAGGACACGCTTCTTCCAATCCCATTCGGGCAGCGGTATGCCCTCGTCAAGCAGGACATCGTCCGCCCCGGCGGGAGGCAGATCGAGATCGAAGCGCAGCTTCGTTGCACTGGCGGCGCCGTCTCTCGTCACCGTGAGCCGTTCCAGATCGGCGGCGGCGCGAGCGGCATTCCCGGCATCCTGTTCGTCATCCAGCGAGCGGTTGACCTTGATGTATTCCGCCCACGAGAGCAGGCTTTCGGCGCGAAACGGCAGCAAAAAACCGTTCTTGCCGTCCGGCGTTTCCGTGCGATCAGTCAGGTGTTTGCGACGGTTATTCACGCTGAACGACCGGGAACCTGAGGGACGTTCCTGATCGCCATCGCCACAAGACATCGATGCAGTCCGGACTCCGGGTGGTTCCGGATGCGGCCACAGCGGCACTGGCTGAAAGGGGCGCCGGGATGGCGGCAGCGCAGTGACCGTGCCGGGAAACTGCAAGGCCCGGCGAATGGCGTGTTCCTGCGCGGCCTCGTCAGGCGGCATTCCCGCCGGGTCAGGTCGCAACGGCAACAGGTTTTGCACCAGCCGGTTATAGCGTCCGGAGAGGCCGGGAAAATTCCACAGGCAGTCGAGAGTCGCCTGCTGCGAGCGGAGTATCCAGGGCATGCGATCGTCACACGCGTGCGCCGTGATCGCCACAAGCCAGAGATAGAGATCGCGGTTCAAGACGCGATCGGGAAACAGGTCGATGCGCAGCGGCAGGCGCAAGGCCGCGCCATCGCGCCAGGCAAGTTCGATTCGATCGCCGCTGCCGGCGAGTCGCTCCAGCACACGCCGGCGCGCGCCATGCCGCACCTCGGGACTGGCGGACAACTCGAGGCCGGGATCGCCGCCGAAGGCGCGAAACAGGATCCCCGCGGTCTTGCGGATTTCGTCCAGCGTGACTGCGGCCTTCGCATGCCGGCGATCGGCGGCCTTGGTCACAAGCCTGTGCCAGACCCCGCCGATCAGTTCTTCCATTTCAGCGCATTTCCGCGACGGGGATCGCACCCTGACCGGGATCACGCGATCTGGATTTAGCTCGATCGGATTTGTCCAGGGCGTTCTCGCCGCTGTGCCAATGGAGCAGCGATCCATGTGGGTTGTCCGCCTGGGCGAGGTTGCAGGCCGAGACACAGCTCGCGCACTGAGTGCAGGCGAACATGTGGCGTTTTATGGTTCGTGGCTTGAGCCGCATCGGGCAGGCATTGTCGCAGGCATTGCTGCACGACTGGCAGGCGGCGGCGAGCTGGCGCTCGAAACTCACCACCAGGGCCTTGCGATTCGCCATCCAGGCAATGCTCTGAAAAAGCCCGGCGGCGCAGCCGAACCGGCAGAAGAGATGCCGGGCCAGGGTGAATTCGAGGAAAAAGACCAGCGTGCCGATGGTCAGGAACAATCCCTGGTTGGGCGTCAGCGCGCCATGCCGGAGATTGCCGTAGATCTCCATGGGCGGCAGCAGATAGGTGAGCAATGCCGTGGCCCAGAGAAAGGCGAAGGTCAGGGCGAGGGGGAAGAACGCCAGCAGCCAGGCGAGATGGCGGGTGCGCCGTTCCGCGCCCTTGTCCTGCGCGGGCAATGGCTCGCGGTCCCACAGACTGTGCTTGCCGATTGCGCGGGTCATGACCTGGTTCAAGGTCTCGACGACGGAAAAATGCGGACACAACCACCCACAATAGAGACGGCCATATTTGAAGGCCACGAAGATCACGATTCCGATAACGGAAATGATCGGCACAAATCCGCGCAAGAAGATGTTCATCATGGCCTCGGCCGGACTGATCCGGTGTTCTAGCAGGCCATCGAGACCGAGGGTCCAATCTTGCCCGAGGATGATGAAATGACCGAGGTTAAGGTCGAGCCTGAAGACGTCGAAGACCGGCGCGAGAATGAAAACTATGAAAAAGGCCCCCTGCGTGAGCCGCCTCCGGGTTTGCAGATCAATCATGGCAGGGCCTGCCGATGAGCGGATAAACAAAGGGTTTGCCGGCCATGGCATTCGCCAGTCCCGCCATGCCGACGAGCAACAGGGCGGAATGCACAGTGAAGAAGTACAACACCAGGGTGATTAGGGTGTTGGTCGAACGATAGCCGCCGAGCAGCAGGATGACCGCATTCAGCAGGATCAACAGAATGCCGGCCCAGATGCTCCCGGCAATCGCCTGACGCAGATGACAGCGGGCGAGGTCAGAGCCTTTCGGCGGCAACCGGTAATACAGCCACAGGATGATCGCAAACCCGAGGATTGGCGCCATCGAGATATTGGCGAGATACAGGCATTCCGCGATGACCGCGAGCATGCGTCCTTCATTACCCGCCAAACGCGGCATCAATGATCTCCCGCAGGGCGGCGGCTGTTTCCGGATCGTCGGTCAGGGTCTCGATCAGCGCGACCCGGCAAGCCACTGCGGGTTCGCAGCCATCCTGAATGAGCCTCGCGGCGTAGACCAGGAGTCGCGTGCCGGGGACTTCGTCGAGATCGTGATCGCGCAAGGCGCGCAAGGCCCCGCCGATCGCCACCAGGCGTTGCGCCATGGACGCGGCCACGCCAGTCTCGCCGATCAGGATCCGCTCCTCCTGCGCCGGCGCGATGAAATCGAAGGCCAGCGAGATGAAGCGTTGCCGCGTGGAGGGTTTCAGGCCCTTGAGCAGATTCTGATAGCCTGGATTGTAGGAGACCACCAGCATGAAGGACGGCGGCGCAGTCAGCAGTTCGCCGGTGCGATCGATGGGCAGGATCCGCCGGTCATCGGCCAGCGGGTGCAATACCACGGTGGTGTCCTTGCGCGCCTCGACGACCTCGTCGAGGTAGCAGATCCCGCCTTCGCGCACCGCGCGGGTGAGCGGCCCGTCGCACCAGACCGTGCCGCCGTCGGCGATGAGATGGCGGCCGACCAGATCGGCCGCCGTAAGGTCATCGTGACAGGCGACGGTGTAGAGCGGCAGCTTGAGTCTCGCCGCCATGTGCGCGACGAAGCGCGTCTTGCCGCAACCGGTCGGTCCCTTGATCAGAAGCGGCAGGCGATTGCGCCACGCGCGTTCGAAGATGGCGCACTCATCCCCCGCCGGCTGATAAAACGGGAGGGGATTGAGTTCCGCCGCCAGGCTCATGTTCATGATCAGGCTGCCCGCGTTTCACCCTTGATAAAGAAGCTGCTCAGGTAGGCGATAAGGCCGACTAGAAAAACGAGGCCCGCGCCTTCGCGCATCCAGTAGAAGAGCGAGATCTGATCCTGGACACCCATGAAGCTGAGCGGCGTCTCGGACACCCGTTGCAGCCAGACCTGCAGGATCCCCGCGCCGGTGAGGAACAGGACCATGAGGAACATCGAAACGCTCATGAGCCAGAAGGACCAGATCTCCACCACTTGCGCCGTGTTTGAATTCGCCTGGCGCCCGCGCATCACCGGCATGGCATAGGAGATCATGGTCAACACCACCGCGACATAGGCGCCATAGAAGGACAAATGGCCGTGGGCCGCGGTGATCTGCGTGCCGTGGGTGTAGTAATTCACCGGCGAGAGCGTGTGCATGAAGCCCCAAAGGCCGGCGCCAAGGAATGACAACACGCCGGTGCCGAGCGCCCACAGCGTAGCTGCCTTGTTGGGATGCTCGCGGCGGCGGCGGTTGACCATGTTGAAGGCAAAGACCGTCATCGCGAAGAACGGGATTGGCTCGAGGGCGGAAAAGACCGAGCCGATCCAGAGCCAGTATTCCGGCGTGCCGATCCAGTAGTAGTGATGGCCGGTGCCAAGGATCCCCGTGATAAGGGTGAGGGTGATGATCACGTACAGCCATTTCTCGATCACCTCGCGGTCCACACCGGTGACCTTGATGAGCACGAAGGCCAGGATGGCGCCGAGGATCAGTTCCCACACGCCTTCCACCCAGAGATGCACCACCCACCACCAGTAGAATTTGTCCTTGACCACATTGGCCGGGTTATAGAAGGAGAACAGAAACAACACGGCGAGTCCGAGGAGTCCCAGCACCAGCACGAGACTGATGGCGGTCTTGCGGCCTTTCAGCAGCGTCATGCCGATATTGAACAGGAACGCGAGCGCCACGATGACGATGCCCACCTTGGTCGGCAGCGGTTGTTCCAGAAATTCACGGCCCATGGTGTTCAACAGATCGTTGCCGGTCAGTTTGGCCAGTGCCGCGTAAGGAACCAAAAGATATCCCAGCACGGTGAGCGCCCCGGCCGCCAGAAACACCCAGAAGGTGACGATGGCGAGCTTCGGGCTCCACAATTCGGTCTCGGCCTCCTCCGGAACGAGGTAATAGGACGCGCCCATGAAGCCGAACAGCAACCACACGATGAGCAGGTTGGTGTGCACCATGCGCGCCACGTTGAAGGGGATCAGCGGGAAGAGAAAATCTCCCACCACATATTGCAGGCCCATGATCAGGCCGAACAGGATCTGTCCGGTGAAGAGGGCGAGGGCGGCGATGAAGTAGGGCTTAGCCACGGCCTGGGATCGGAATTGCATGCTGGTATCTCCTCGATATGTTTACGCTGACTAGCCTTCGATGTTGGGCGGCCAGTTGTTGGTGTCGATCTCCGAGACGTACTTGAAAAACTCCACCATATCGTTGAGTTCATCGTCGCTCAGGTTGAATTGCGGCATCTGCCGGCGTCCTGGTGAACCGGTCGGCTGCGCCTTCATCCAGATCTTTATAAATTCCGGCCCGCGCCTGAGATAGACATTGCCGAGCTCCGGCGCGAAATACGCCCCTTCGCCCAGCAGGGTGTGGCAGCCGATGCAATTGTTCACCTCCCAGAGGTGCTTGCCCCGGACCACGGCGGGCGTCAGGTTTGCGCTGTTGTCCCTGCCGGGCAATGTACGCGTGGTATCGAAGGTGAGCGCGAGGAACAACAGTACGCAAAATACCGAGCCTCCATAAAAGATGTTGCGCGCCATGGACGCAGTGAAACTAGTGCTCATTACCGGACTCCAGTGGTGTGAACGATATAGATAGGGGGATCATGGCGAGGCCGCTTGTCTTTTTATGCTGTTGTTTTTCTTGAGCTTCTACGACATTACAACGAACACCATGAAATTTTGATATTATGTATATAGAATACATCTTTAATATAGCATCACGCTTGTTCATAAGCAATATACAAAATACATCTTTAAAAGTTAAGCCCATGCAACTGACCACCTTCTCCGATTACGCCCTGCGCGTTCTGGTTTATCTGGCCCTGCAACCGGACCGGCTGGCGACGATCGCGGAGATCGCCGAGTCATACAACATCTCGGAAAATCATCTGATGAAGGTCGTGCATCATCTCGCCCAGACGGGTTATGTGGAGACCGTGCGCGGCAAGGGCGGCGGCCTGCGACTCGCCGGGTCGCCGGAAGAGATTGGAATAGGTCAGGTTATCCGTGGGACAGAAGGCGAGCACGGACTGCTCGAATGCATCGGCGCGAAGGAGGTCATCTGCTGCATCCAGCCCTCCTGCAGGCTGATGGCGATCCTGAGCGAGGCCTCGGCGGGGATGTATACGGTGCTGGACAAATATACGCTGTCCGATCTCCTCAAGCCTAAGGCCAAATTGGAGAAACTACTCGATACGTGCGCCGCTCCGCATCGCTAGCAGGGGAACTCTATAGGCGAACATGGTCGCATCTCTCACTCAGAATAATGGATGAGGAAACACTGCATCCGCCAGATGTCGGTAGTTAGTCATCATGGATTTCCGAGAGCTGGATTTCGATCCCGCCGAACCTGCTCGCAACGAGGTTGTAGAGCATGCAGAAGATTGAGGTAAATATTAAACCCGCCAGGGCATACAGGAAGGGCATGATGAGGAAGATGAATGCCCTTCCAGGAGATGCGCCATGGGCATCGGCCGGCGCCAATGAGAAGATTAATGCGAACGGCCCTGCAAAGACAAAACCGATAACGAAATATATGACCGCAACCACCTTCCCAGCTTGATATGGCGCAATTCGCTTTATTTGTGTAGCCATAACTCCTCCTTGTATTGCTGTGTGTTGTAGATGTTTAACGTTTGAGCTCACCCGAGGGCGGAAGCGGGCGAAGCCCGCTGTAGCGCTTCGGGCGCAGCGAAGGGTTAGGCTGCCGAGAACAATCAAGGCTCATTGCGAACCACCATTCCGCTTGTGGGCTTGCCAGAGGGTTTGAACGCGGGCTGCAACATACCGGGCGCTGTAGTAGGCCAGGACGAACGGAAGAACCGCGGCAAACGCACCATACGCGATGGCGAATGGGATGACAGTAAGTGATTCCGCCCAGATGGCCGTAACGATGGCCAAGATGCTGAGGAATACGGCAAAGGGCTAAGCGAAGCTGAGACGTTCGCGGTGAAGGGCGACCACCGAGACTCCAGCAAGCAAGCCACCACCCAACCCGAACTGTAGGAGGACGCCGAAGACCATGGCCTCGCCGTGCGCGTGAGCAACAGATGACCATGCCGTACCTACGATGAGGAGCCAAGCCTGCGTGCGATGCGAGTACATGAGCAGCCTAACTAGGGATTAACGGACACTTTGTCCGAGAAAAATATTTAGAAGTGTAACTGGACATGCGGGAAACCTCCTTGTGATTCATTGGGATAGCGGATTGGCCAAGTATAGGCAGTCTATATCCGGGGTGTCCAATTTGCATTTTTCCATATCCAGGAAAGGAGTGTCCCCTATATGAACACGTATCGGAAAATCCTGATTTATTATAGTCGGCTCAACGGGTTACAAGGCAGGCGGGAAATACATATAGTGGACAGTATGTTACAGGTTGTCAGACTGGGTATGGGGAGAATTGATCCGCCACTGCCCACCATTTTTCTCCTTCTTTTACAAAGAAGAACATGTCTCTGCCACCCGTGACGATTGTTTTCCCGCCCATGTCGAAGGACATCTCGTAAAAATAAGCTACGACCGCGGCGTTGCCGTAGACATGGATCACCGGATCTTTCTCCTCCCACTTGTGGATGCGCGCTGCAGCGCAAAAGCCCTTCCAGCCGGCGATGCAGGCCGCCCCGCCATCCAGGCGGTTGCGATCCGTGGCGGTGATGGCGACCATGTCTTTATGGAAGAACCTGGAAAGGTCGTCGGGGTTGCCCTTCGTCCAGGCATCGTTCATCGCTCGGACGGTGGCCCAGATTTCGTTCTTTACGGGATCTTCGAATGCGGGCATAAGAACCTCCTTGCTTCGTTATTTCCCGGTCTGACGATTAATTACGGGTGCGGCGTAGGCGAGTCGTCAACTGCCTGTGTAAACGTTGGGATTCGTTTCACCTATCCCAACCTACCACTCATCAAACTACAATTTCTTATTGCCTCGCTTGTTGCTTGAAAAACGACTGCGTCTCCACCACTTCCTTCAGTCGGCAGAAGTGCCAGGACGGATCGGCAGGGGTCCATTTTTTATTGTCGTAACCCGCGCATTCTTCCGGAATGGGCAGCGGATACTCTTCCAGCGGATCTGCGGCGAGGTCGTAAAATACGCACGCCCCCGCGTCGGTCCCGTTGGTGCAGATGACCTTGTGGCTGGCATTGCGGGCCCCCACCTGACGCGTATTGTTATTCATAAGGTCGATCGTTTCCGACAACAGAAAACCTTCGTTCGGATCGCGCACGCTGGCGGCAGAATCGAACAGGAGCGGGGCCAGTGATACGGCATCGAGCGGCACAGTCCCCGTGCCTTCGCTGTTCGAGACCTGCTCGGGCGCTTCGAGACCAGCCAGATTGAGGATGGTGGAGAACAGGTCCGCGGTGTGAACGTAATCATAGCTCATGGCGCCGGCCTCGATGTTGGGACCGCGGATGACCATGGGGACGCGGGCGCCGCTTTCGTAGGTCTTTCCCTTGCCGCGGCCTTTCCGGGTGATGTACATGTTATCGATGAAATCGAGATTCGGCCGGCCATACATCGGCGTTCCGTTGTCGCCGATGAAGATGATATAGGTATTGGGATCCAGCTTGTCGACGGTTTCCAGCAGCTTGCCTGTGAGCGTATCCAGCGAGTTCGTCATGGCCCGCATCAGGGCTTCGCCGGTGCAGGTCCCCGTGTTGGAGGACCCGAACGAGCCGCCGCACGCCTGCATCTCCTGATGGCTTCTGGCATCCAGGGTATCGGCGTTCGGCACTGCCATCGCGCTCGGTTGCTGCTGCGCCGTCGCGTGCGACAGATTGAACGCGAGCCAGACGAACCAGGGTTTTTCGGGGGCCGCTTCTTCCTGGGCGGTTATCCAGTCGATGGTATCGGCCACCTTCACCACAGGTGCGTAAGTTGTCGGCGCGACGCCGGGCAGGGATCGCTGCGGGGGTTTCTCCGTGCGCCACTGGTCCGCCGGTGTGGCGTCGTCCTGAACCTGGTAGTCATATTCCCAATAGGTTCGGATCGCGGCGTGGAGATTGCCCTTGAAGAGATCGAAGCCCGCCTGCTTCGGCTTGATGCCGGGGTAATTCACCTGATTGCCGGGGGCGCCGGCAAGATGCCACTTGCCGAACAGCGCCGTGCTGTAGCCGGCCTCGTCCTTCAGCTTCCGGACGAAGGAGGTATGGTTTTGCGACAAGGGATCGGCGAAGGTGAGCACTTTGTTTTTGGCGCTGAACAGACCGGTGAGGATCGTGGCCCGCGTCGGCGAGCAGTACGGATTCGCCCAGACGTTCCGGAATACCATGCCGGACCTTGCCAACCCATCGAGCGTCGGCGTGGACGCAGGCTTGCCCTTGATTGATTGATATTGGGGATGATTGTGCCCTGCGGGGCCGTACTTCTCGACCAGTTCATCGACGAGGCCCGGATACATATCGGTCGTCACGTCCAGCCCGACGTCATCGGCGATGATGAGCAGGATATTCGGGGAGCGAGAGGGGCCGGTGGTTTCCGCCGCCATGGTTGCGGATGTGGCGCCGATCGAAACCGCGAGCGATGTTACCAACGCCAGAGCCTTGAATTTGTTTTGCATGAATCCCCCCCCCATTGCCGCGCGAACGCGCTGTATTATTGAATTCCCCACTAGATTGCGCCGGCAAATACCGCGAGCGCCGGTTGACATTCTATTCCCGAAGCCTGTGGCTGCCTAGCAAGGGGGAATTCCCGTTCAACCCGGCGCATTCAGGAGGATGATCTCCAGTTCCTCCGTGATCTCCTCCTGGCGCAGGGTGTTGCGTCGCAACTTCAGCCGCGCGATCCGTTCGTCGATCCGGCGCCCGGCGGATTCCAGGTGTTGCATGCGATAGCGGCATTCCGCGAGCAGGGATTCATAGGCCAGTTCATGCAGGATCGCGAAGAGATAGTGATCGAGCAGTTCCCTCAGAAATGCCTCGGGTTTGAGGTTCAGCAGGATGGGTGTGCGGAAATTCAGCGTATCCTCGACTTGCAATTCAGGCGGCAGTACCCTGGTCTGGCTGATGGCGCCGGTTTCGCTGTGGTGACTCAATACATTCAGGGCGTCTGGCGCAAGGCCGGCCAGTATCTCCAGGAGGTCGCCCAGGACGTGCGGGATCTCATCCACTATCCCGGCGCCGGGGAGGACATGATCCGCTGGTACGCGCTGTTGCAGCGCGGCGGCGCAGCGCCGGCCGATGACAATGCGGACTGTGTTATCGCTGGCATCCTGCAAATGCAGGCGTTCGAGTTCAGAGACCAGGCGTTGATTGAAGTCCCCGCAGAACCCGCGTTCCGATCCCCAGATCACATAAACCTTGGCGGTTTCTTCCGTTGGCGGTGCGATTGGCAGCGGCCAGGTGGAATGGAAATCCGCCGCCGCGCGCCGGATGTTGGCCAGCGCCATACGCTGCGGCAGGAGCAGGCGCTCCACCTTATAGCCTTCCATCTGTGCGAGCTTCTTCATGCTCCCCATGACCCCGCTGATCTGGGTGAGGGCGGTCACATGGCGATCGATATCGCGGCGGCGGGTCATGGCCCAGGGGTATCTACCGGATGCCGGCGGGGCAGCCATCCCTGCAACGCCGCGAGCCAGTCATCCCGCGTGTTGTCCAGGCTCAGATCGCAGCCGGCGCAATGGGCGGCGAGGTTGTCGAGGAGTTCCGGGACATCCGTGTCCGTGTGATCCTCGAACAGACCATGGTTGAAGGCGACGAGCCAGGCGAGCAGAAAACGTTCCGTATGCGGTTTCAACCGATCCTGTTTCAGCAGCTCGCGCAACAACTGGCCGCGTTGCAGCTTCTTTTGCATCGACGCCTCCAGCCGCGCCCCGAAACGGGTGAACGCCTCCAGATCGAGGAATTGCAGGTAATCGAGTTTCATCCGTCCCGCCTCCTCCTTGATGCGGCGATGCTGCGCCTTGCCGCCGATGCGCGAGACCGATCGGGTCACGTCGATGGCCGGACGGAAGCCCGCGGCGAAGAGATTGGCATCCAGATAGATCTGCCCGTCCGTGATCGA
This sequence comes from Gammaproteobacteria bacterium, assembly GCA_004297165.1. Taxonomy (GTDB): domain Bacteria; phylum Pseudomonadota; class Gammaproteobacteria; order Eutrophobiales; family Eutrophobiaceae; genus 2-02-FULL-56-15. Next base: position 1,558,786 of record SCUJ01000006.1, on the reverse strand, counting down.
GATGAGATTGGTCGGGATGTAACTCGCGATCTCCCCCTGCTGGGTCTCGACGATGGCCAGCGCCGTCATGCTGCCGCCGCCATGCGCGGGGGCGAGGCAGGTGGCCCGCTCCAGCAGGCGCGCGTGCAGAAAGAAGATGTCGCCTGGATACGCCTCGCGACCGGGCGGGCGGCGCAACAGCAGCGACAATTCCCGATAGGCCCGGGCGTGAATGCTTAGATCGTCGAACACCACCAGGGTGTCTTTCCCGGCGCGCATCCAGTATTCGGCGATGGCGCAGCCGGCGAAGGGCGCGAGATACTGCAACCCCGGCAGCGCGGTGGCCTCGGCGACCACGATCGTGGTGTAATCCATCGCGTCATGCCGCTTGAGCGTCTCGATCAGGTTCACGACCGCGGAGCGTTTCTGGCCGATCAGCACATAGATACAATAGACATCCCTGCCGCGCTGGTTGATCACCGCGTCGATGGCGATGGCGCTGCGCCCGAGGGCCTGATCGCCGATGATCAACTGCCGCTGTCCCATGCCGATGGGGATCATGGCGTCGATGATCTTGATCCCGGTGTAGAGGGGGCGACGGACGAAATCGCGCTGGATGAGCGGCGGCGAGGGGCGTTCGAGCGGTCCCGCGTCCGGGCACTCGGGCGGCTCGCCGGAGTCGAGCGGCAGACCGACAGGATCGACGATTCGGCCGAGCAGGGCGTCGCCCACCGGGATGTTGAGTTGCCGGCCGGTGAGGTTCACCAGCGTCCCGGCGGTGAGCAGCCCCGATTGATGGATCAACACGGCCCCGAGGACCCCGGCGCCAAGATGAAAAACGATCCCGCGGCTGCCGTCGTTGAAGTCCAGGAGTTCGTTTATGGCGGCGCTAGGCAGGCCCCGCACCCAGGCGATGCCGTCGCCTACCGAAACGACGCTGCCCTGTTCCTCGATCCGCAGATCGAACCGGTAATCATCGAGCCGCGACCGCAGGCGGGCGAGCGGGCTCCCGGCATCAGTCGGCATTCGCGCCTTCCGTAAAGAAGTATTGCAATTCATCCTGGAGATTGGCGCGCAATATCCAGGACCCGAGGGCGACCCTTACTCCGGCGATGAGACTCGGGTCCTGTTGAAAACGCCAGCGGCAATCCTGACTGAGATCGAGGGCCGCGATCAATCCTTCCCGCAAGGCGTCGGCCGCGGGTTGATCGAGAGGAAAGGCGCTCGTGACCTGCACGGTGGATCGGTCCAGCTTGCAGGCGGCGCGCATCTCCGCGATGCGCTCCTTGGTAAGCCGGCCAAGATCCTCCACCAGCAGCCGGATCAACCGCTGTTCCAGTTCGGGGCTGGAGAGGCGCGCGAGCAGACGGCGGCTGATGCGCCCGCCGAGATCCAGCGCCTCGCGCTCGACCTGGCGGCGGTTGTTGCGCGCCTCCCGTTGCAGCAACACCTCGAATTTTTCCCGTTCCGCTTGCAGGGATTGCTGCTGGGCGAGGGCGAGACGCTGGCGCTCCTGATCGAGGTCCGTCCGGAGTTTCGCTCGGGCCGCCGTCTTCTCCTGCTCCCAGCTCTGCAGCCGTTCTTCGTAACGCTTGCGCAGATCGACGGCCTCGGTCTGGATCTGTTCGGCGTCCGCGCGGACCTTGTCCACGGCCCGGCGGCGCTGATCCACCATGTCGAGGACCGGCCGGTAGAGAAAATGCTTCAGGATCCAGACCAGGACCAGGAAGTTGATGATCTCCAGCAGGAAGCTGGTCCAGTCGAGTTCCACGCGCTGCGCCTCAGCCGACCAGCAGCTCCAGCAACGGGTTGCGGAACAGGACGATCAGCACGATCACGAGCACATAAATGGCCAGCGATTCGATCATCGCGAGCCCGATGAAGAGGGTGCGGGTGATGGCGTGCTCCGCCTCGGGTTGGCGGGCCAGGGCGTCCATGGCCTGGCTGATGGCCCGGCCCATGGCGAGCGCCGGAAATATCACGCCGACCGCGATGCCGAGGATGGCTCCGACGGTGGAGGCGATGGTGAAAATGGCCAGATCAGACATTGCGTTTCTCCTGTAGCGATTCGGTTTGTTGCGACTGGATCCCGCTGGCGACATAGATTAGCGCCAGCATGCCGAAGAGATAGGCCTGCACCAGGGCCTCGACCACATGCAGCATCAGGATCGGCACCGGAACCAGAAAACCCGCCACGAGCAGCACCAGGAGGGCCGCCATCTCCAGGCTCATCATGTTGCCGAACAGCCGGATGGCCAGCGCGAGCGTGCGGGTGATCTCGCCGATGATGTGAAAGGGCAGCAGGATGGGGCTCGGCCGGACGTAATGCGCGAGGTAATGCCGCAATCCCTGGCTGCGGATCCCGAACCAGTGCACTGAAAGAAAGACCAGCGCGGCCAGCGCCGAGGTGGTCGAGAGGTCGCGGGTTGGGGCACTGAGGCCCGGCACGAGTCCGCTCAGATTCGCGATCGCCAGAAACAGCCACAAGGTCGCGATGAAGGGCAGCACCTGCCGGCCTTGTTGCGGCAGGATGTCCGTGACGGCCCGCTCGATGGCGAGGATGAGATATTCCACGGCTGTCTGCACGGGTCCGGGTTGTTCCAGTTTCAGACGCCGGATGAATACGAGGCAGAGCAGCCACAGGACCAGCATGATCCCCCAGGTCGTGATCACCGTCTCGCTGACCCCGAAGGGTCCGATCAGGATCGCCCCCGGTTCCAAAAAATTCCGCTCGTCCGGCATCGTTGTTATTCCAGGTTGCGGATGAACAGGTAGACGTTGAATGCGCCCACCGCCACGCCAAGGAGTATCAGACAGACGGTCCATGATACCGAAAAGCCGGCGAGGCGGGTATCGAGCCAGCGCCCCAGATAGGCGCCGCCGACCACCGGAACTACGAACAGGAGGCCCATCGTCCCGAGATACCGGGTCTGCGCGAGCAGCGACGGGCGTCTCTTCTCCGCCTCGCGCATGCGCCGGGCCTGCAACTCCACCTGTTTCTTCATGGTCTCGTAATCGCTCATGACCCGCGCCCCCGATCCCGGCCTGTCTTCCAGAGCCGGCGCAGCACCGCCTCTTCCATCCGATCCAGATGGGCGCGGAAGCCGCGCTGGGATTCCTCCTCGGCCAGCAGTTGCTCCGTCAGCAACGCGCTGATCCGGCTGTAATCGCTGTCGATGAGATAGCGGCGCGTGCAGAGGATCAGCTCATTGTCCGCGAAATAGGCCAGCGCCCGCGGCAGGGCCAGGAACTGCCAGGGGTCCTCGCCGCGGCGAAAGCGCGCGAGCCCGAACACCAGGCTGGTGAGGAACCGCGCGTGCCCCGCCCGAATCCCGAAACTCCCGGTGGCGTCCTCGCCGACGAAGGAGGTCACGCCCCCGATGCGCTCATGGCCCGCCGTGCCGCAGAGGATCAGGGTGAAGTCAGACATTCCGGAATTCCCGCAGCGAGCCGCGCATATAACACTGGTCCTCGGTGAGGTGGTCGAAGGCGCCGGACAGGAAGGCCGCGCAGTCGGCGAGCGTCTCCGACAGCGGCACGGTGGCGCCGGCGATCCCGCTGTGCTCGGCGGTGACGAAGAAGGGCTGGCTCAGATAGCGCTCCAGCTTGCGGGCCCGCAGGACGATGCGGCGATCCTCCTCGCCGAGTTCCTCGATGCCGAGCATGGCGATGATGTCTTCCAGTTCCTTGTAGCGCGCTAGATGTTCACGCACCCCCTCGGCCACCGCGTAATGCCGGTCGCCCAGCACCTGGCGATCCATCAGCTTGCTGCCGGAGGCGAGCGGGTCCACCGCGGGATAGATGCCCCTCCCGGTCTGCGCGCGGGAGAGGATGATGCTGGTGTCCAGATGCCCGAGCAGGGTGGTCACGGCCGGATCGGTCATGTCGTCGGCGGGGACATAGATGGCCTGCACTCCCGTGATCGCACCCCTGGCTGTGGAGATGATCCGATCTTCCAGCTCCGCGACCTCCGAGGCGAGCGTCGGCTGATAACCCACCGTCGCGGGCATGCGGCCCAGCAGGCTCGAGATCTCGCTGCCCGCCTGTACGAAGCGAAAGGCGTTATCAAGCAGCAGCAACACCTCATTGCCCAGCGTATCGCGGAAATATTCGGCATAACTGAGCGCGCTGAGGCCGACGCGGAAACGCACGCCGGGGGATTCGTCCATCTCGCCGAAGACCAGCAGGGCCCGGTCCATCACCCTGGAGTCGCGCAATTCGTGCCACAACTCGTGGCCCTCGCGGATCCGTTCGCCGACCCCGGCGAAGACCGATACGCCTTGATGGATGCTGGCGATGGCGCGCATGAATTCCATGATCAGCACGGTCTTGCCCACGCCGGCGCCGCCGAAGAGTCCGGTCTTGCCGCCGCGCACGAAGGGACAGAGGAGATCGATCACCTTGATCCCGGTCTCCATCACCTCGTTCACGGAACAGGTCTGGTTCAGCGCCACGGGGGCGGCGTGGATGCTCCTGAATGCGGTAGCCGGCGGATCGGGGCCGCCGTCCAGGGGTTCGCCGAAGAGGTTGACCATCCGTCCGAGATGTTCCGGGCTGACCGGCACCTGCAAGGGCGCGCCGGTGTCGATGACCGGCAGGCCGCGATAGAGGCCGCCTGTGTGGTTGAGGCAGATGGCGCGGATATGCCGCTGATCGAGGTGTTGATGGACCTCGAAGTAATAGCGATCGCCGTTCAGCACGGTGGTGAGGGCTTGCCGCAGGGGCGGGAGCCGCTCGCAGGCGATCGTCACCACTGGACCCTGGACTTCGGCGATGGCGCCGACGATGTTTGGTTTTATCTCTTCCACGATCTGATCGGAATGGCTGTTCAGCCGCCCGCGATGGCCCCCAGGATGATAAATGTCTCCGCACCGGACCGGATTGCCTCGGGCAGTGGCGTATCCGGCGGCAGGTGAGAGTAGTCCTCCGCACAGGCAAAAAACCGTATCAGCGGCCGGCGCTCCTTCGTTATGTGATCGCGGATCGTCCCTCGCAACATGGGGAAGCGCTCTTCCAGGGCGTTAAGAATGGTGTTGGGCGAGACGGGTCCCGCGACCTCCAGATCGATATCGGCGCTAATCCGCGCCAGGGTCTGCAGATGATACGGCAGTCTGACGTGGATCATCGCAAGGTCTGCACCTCCACGGAAACCACGGACGGCAGGTCGCGGACGATGGGCGTCCAATGGTCCCCGCCGTCGGGAGAGCAGTAGACCTGCCCGCCTGTGGTGCCGAAGTACACACCGCACTCATCGAGCGAATCCACCGCCATGGCGTCGCGCAACACGTTGACGTAGCAGTGCTCCTGCGGCAGGCCATTGGTCAAAGCCTCCCATTCGTTGCCGCCGGTGCGGCTGCGGTACACACGCAGTTTTGCCTCAGGCGGGTGGTGCGCGAAGTCGCTCTTGATCGGCACGACGTAGATTGTCTCCGGCTCGTGGGCATGCACCTCGACCAGAAAACCGAAATCGGACGGCAAGTTGCCGCTTATGTTTTGCCACTGGTCACCGGCGTTGTCGCTGCGCAGGACCTCCCAGTGTTTCTGCATGTACAACACATTCGTGCGGGCGGGGTGCATGGCGATGCGGTGCACGCAGTGGCCGACCTCCGCTTCCGGGTCCGGGATGTATTCCGACTTGAGACCCCGGTTGATCGGTTTCCAGGTCAAGCCGGCGTCATCGGTCCGGAAGGCCCCCGCGGCGGATATGGCGGTGTAGATCCGGCGGGGATTGCCGGGGTCGAACAGGATCGTGTGCAGACACATGCCGCCGGCGCCGGGCTGCCATTTGGGTCCGGTGCCATGACCGCGCAGTCCGGCCAGTTCCTGCCAGGTCTTGCCGCCATCGACGGTGCGGAACAGCGCCGCGTCCTCCACGCCGGCATAGACGGTGTCAGGATCGGTCAGGGAAGGTTCCAGATGCCAGACTCGCTTGAATTCCCAGGGGCGTTGCGTGCCGTCGTACCACTGATGCGTGGTGAGCGGTTTGCCGGTGGCGGAGGAGGCGTCATAGACGAATTTGTTGCTTTCCCCTTTTGGGAAGCCTTCGGGGGTTGTCAGTGGTTCGCCTGGTGGGGTTCCAGGCTGCTCCCAGTTCCTGCCGCCGTTGTTGGATCGCTGGATGATCTGCCCGAACCAGGCGCTGCTCTGCGAGGCATAGAGCCGGTCGGGATCGATCGGCGAGCCCTTCATGTGATAGACCTCCCAGCCCACGAAATGCGGACCGTCGATTTCCCATTTTTTGCGCCCGGCGTCCGAACGCAGTATGAACGCCCCTTTACGTGTGCCCACCAATACCCGGATCCTGCTCATCTCGCACCCCCGATATGGTTGATTTCATAACGAGCCCGCCAAAATCCACTATAGACAAGCGTCCGGGAGCGGACAAGCGCATCCTGCGATGGGTAATCCGTAGAAATGATTTTTAGCGGAGCGTGAAATAGTTGCGGTTCTATATTCCGGTCTGGCGCGATCACTCTCTGTTAATCGACCAAGGTGTGAAACGGAAATGAACTCAATGGGTCTTTGTCAGCATTCCTTACAATCATGAGCGCGAGTGTAAACCCTGCCTTACACAAGGCAAAACCACTTATATTGGAATTGTAAGAATTACAGTAAGTTAGGCGCAGTAAAATTGCTGGCACGTTATATGCCTTCAGATCCCTTAATTTAATTACATAACAATAAAGGAAGGCTACATGAAAAGAATAATTACCTCCGCTGCGGCGGTTCTCGGATTATGTGTGTTGCCTCTGGGGGCAAACGCAACCCTGGTAGGCGATGCAGTCTCACTCGATCATTACGCGCCGGGTCCCTCCTACATGTGCGGCACATTCCCTTCACCCACGACCGTGGTCACCGGGGCTACAGACCTGGCCGTTGTGTACTGCTCCTATCCCTGGGGCTACAATGTCAATGTCGAGGCCGACAGCATACTTATCGACTATACCCACCTGCATGATGTCAGCGGTACGTGGTGGGATACCACACTCGTATGCGAACCGGTGTTTCCATTTACATGCGCACCTGCGCCCCTAAGCTTCAATGGACTTCGCGTATCGGATCTGGATGACAGCAGCGGGAACCCCCTGACAAGCGTCAGTGTGGCCACCAACATGGCAGGCTGGAATACCTCGATGCTTTCCTTTGACGCGGACGAGATCTGGTTCGACTGGAAAGGACTGTCTTTTGACGGGAGCACCTATTTCAATGCCACGCTGGTGTTCGGATCAGGTCCGACCTCCGTTCCGGAACCGGCCTCGACCCTGCTCTTCGTGGGCGGTATCGCAGGTCTGGCCGCGCTGCGCAAACGCAAGCCCGGCGTCAGCAAATAGCAGAATAATCTTTTAATCAGTTACACGCCCATTGGCCTTAGGGGTCAATGGGCGTTTTTTCTTCCGCCAGACGAACCGATAATTCACATCGGTTAATCGCCTGGTTCGGCAAACCCCCTCAGAAACTCGCCGCACCCCCATCCACCAGGAGATCGACGCCGGTGACGTAGGAGGATTCCGACGAGGCGAGGTAGAGGACCGCGCCGGTGAGTTCGTCAGCGCGGCCCATGCGGCCCATCGGGCAATGGCTGATGATCTCGGAGCGCATGCCGGGCACCGCCTCCGGGGGCAGACCCTTGGTGCGGTTGATGATCTCGGTGTCGATGGGACCGGGGCTGATTACATTCACCCGGATCCCGCGGCCGACGAATTCGGCGGCGAAGTTGCGGCCCAGCGCCCGCAGTCCCGCCTTGCTCGCGGCATAGACGGAATTGGTCGGCAGGCCCTTCAACGCGCCAATGGAGCCCGTGAGGATGATCGTGGCGCCGGAGTGCAGCAGCGGCAGGGCCTTCTGCACGGTGAAGAAGACGCCCTTGAGGTTGACGTTCTGGACCTCGTCCCAGTCCGCCTCTGTCACCGCCTCCACCGGGATGAAGGCGCCAACCCCCGCGTTAACGAACAGCACGTCGATGCGGCCGTGCTGGTCTTTTACCTTCGCCATCAGCGCGTCGATCTGTTTTAGGTCGGCGATGTCGCACACCGCAGTGACGGTCGTCGGCCCGGTCGCGGCAGCAGCCTCCTTCAAGGTTTGCGCGTTTCTACCCGTAAGCACCAGTTGTGCCCCCTCCGCCGCAAAACCCTTGGCTGCGGCGAGCCCGATGCCGCTGTTGCCGCCGACGATGACCACGATTTTATTCTTGAAGCGTTCGCCCATGAGTTACCCCTCGTTAGAACATGGAATTATTGTTGAGTGAATGTTCGGGGATCGGCTGTATCACGTCCCAGTGCTCGGCGATCTTTCCGTTCTCGATGCGGAAGATGTCCACCACTGCAAGCCCCTTCGTGCCCGGCTCCAGGATCACATTGACGTGCAGGATGACGTGATCGCCCTCGGCGAAGACGCGCTTGATAGAGGTCTCCACGTTGGGCGATTCCTTCCTGGCCTGCACGAGAAAGGTCCGCAAGCCTTCCGGGCCGTCGGTCGCCAGCGGGTCGTGCTGGCGGTAATCCGGGCTGAGGTATTCCATGGCGTGGGTGAAATCCAGCGGTACGAGCACCCGGTTGTAGAATTCCACTGCCATGCGGGCGTTCGCCTCTTCTTGTTCTGTTCGCGCCATCTTCCCCCCTTATTGTTGACCCTGCCCCAGCTTGGCCTTGTCCAGCACCGTCATTGCCGCGGCGACGAATCCGCCGGCATCCGCCAGATTCGCGGGAAGGATCAGCGTGTTGCCGGCCTTGGCGAGATTACCGAACTGCGCGACGTATTGTTCCGCCACTTTCAGATTGGCCGCCTGCATCCCGCCTTCCGAACTCAACGCCGCCGCCACCTGACGCACCGCCGACGCGGTCGCCTCGGCGACGGTGGTCAGCGCCTGCGCCTCGCCTTGCGCCTTGTTGATGGCCGCCTGCTTTTGCCCTTCGGAGGCCAGGATCGAGGCCTGACGCTGGCCATCGGCGATGTTGATTTCTTCCTGACGCACGCCCTCCGATTTTGCGATCAAGGCGCGTTTTTCCCGCTCGGCGGTGATCTGTGCCTGCATCGACCGCAGGATAGATTCCGGTGGCGTCAGGCTCTTGATTTCATAGCGCAGCACCTTGATCCCCCAGGTGCGGCCAGCCTCGTCGAGCACGCTCACGACCTTGTGATTGATCTCGTCGCGCGACTCAAACGTTTTATCCAGCTCCATCTTGCCGACCTCGGAGCGCAACGCGGTCTGGGCCAATTGCGAGATGGCCAGCTCGTAATCGGAGGTTCCGTAGCTGGCGAGACGGGGGTCCACGACCTGAAAATAGATGATGCCGTCGACCGCAAGCTGGGTGTTGTCCTTGGTGATACAAACCTGCTCGGCGATATCGAGCGGCACTTCCTTGAGCGAGTGGCGATAGGCCACCCGATCGATGAATGGGACAATCAGATTGAAGCCCGGTTGCAGCGTCAGGCGAAACTTGCCGAGTCGTTCGACCACCCAGGCATTCTGCTGCGGCACGATGCGCACGCCCTCGATGATGAGCGTGATGAAAAACACAGCCAGAAACACGCCAATGGCGATGGCTGGGCTCTGCGTTATAAAACCCGAGGCGACGGCAATGATAATGGCGATGATTGTCTTTGCGAGCATGGGAATCTCCTTGTGCTGTATTAATGATGCTGCGATTGTTACGGGAGTTTTGGACTTTATGGAGACGTTGTCGGTACGGGAACTGCCGCCTGATGTTGTCTTGTTCTTGAGCATCTCGTGCGGCTGATTCATGTCTGACTGTCTTGACGTGGCCGGTAAGGGCTGATTGGTCGTGTCCTTGTGTTGGCCATGTTTTAACTGGTCGATACTCTTCCTCATCACGTCGACACTCTGTTGAAATTCTTTCGGAAGCTTGGACGCGATAAGGAAGACTATGATGAATGTGATGACGCCCGCGGTGGCGCTCTGAGAAATCGCACCGACAATCAGTGCGCTAACAAAGGCGATGCCACCGGGGGATTTCATGGCATGCCGGGGGGCAGCATAAGCGAGTCTGGCGTGCCGGCGCCCGCATCATGGGACGGGTTTGGCCGCGCCCACCACCCAGGTTTGTCCGTCTTGCGCCTGGATATACAGCATACCGCCCGCGGTTATGGTGGCGGCCGCTGGATCGCCCTGCTGGATGCGTGCGTCCCATTCGGCGCCGCGGTATTTCACGCGCAGGATGCCTTCGGCCTGGTTAATCCAGCGCTCCACCGTGACCATCTGGCCGATGTCAATGGCGTTTGCCTGATCGCCGTCCTGGCGTTGCGTGGCGCGCCACTTTTGGATCCACCAGACGCCAATGCTCGCGACCACCCCAGCCACCGCCACCTGCACAACGAACGGAGCGCCGATCCACGTCGCCACCGCTGCAAACAAGGCGCCCACGCCGAGCATCAGCAAATAGAACGTCCCGGTGATCAATTCGGCGATGATTAGCACCAAACCGAGAATGATCCAAATGTAATAGTCCTGCATGATCCCCTCCTCCTCCGGCTGCACAATCTTGGCGGTTGGCGCTGCCAGTGTCAATCCGCTCGATATACACATAGCTGTTGCAGGCAGGGTTAGCGCAGCGTAACCCAACTTCTTCGCTGGTCACGTCGCGGCCCGTTGGGTTACGTCCTGACGGACTGACCCACTCTACATCCATGTTCATTTATAAATACGTCTCCCTTCGCCTTGCAGACGAAGATAGTTCAGAGCAAGGCGTAATACCGGATTCGATTACCGTCGTCCTCACGGTGGCCGACGCCGACGATCACGTGGCGCATCAGCCAGTCATGCGGGCCGGCGTCCACCTCGAAGGTGGGAAAGTTGCGGAAGTAATATTCATTGGCGGGAACCGCCGGGCCTGTTTTATGCACCCAGGCGTGCATCTTCTGCATCGTGTCCGGATTGCGGCCCCACAGGTAGCCGCGGTTGTACATCAGGATCAGCGCGCCGTCGTCCGCCTCCAGCATGTAGCGGGCATCGAAGGCGAGCACATCGTCCGGGCGGAACAGGGCATAGTCGCCGCCGCTGTTGGGCACGGCCCGGCCGTTTAGCCGTGGTCCCTTGATCTCGCCGGAATCGAGATAGACCGCGCCGCGGCCTGCGCCGGTCGGCATGTGGTGGATGTTCTGCACGCGGGTGAAGTGCAGGCGGATCTCAAAGACAAATTCGAGCTTGGGATTGTCCGGGGTCGAGGTCTCGCTGAAGAATGCCTGGGCTGGGTTCATGACGGGTCTCCGTTGGTGTCGACAGGTGGCGGTGGCGTTTTCCCGAGGATCAGATCGGCGGCCTTTTCCGCGATCATGATCGCCGGGGCGTTGGTGTTGCCGCGTACAATGCGGGGCATGATCGAGGCGTCCGCCACGCGCAGGCCGTCGATGCCATGCACCTTCAATTCCGGATCCACCACGCTCATGGGGTCGTTCCCCATGGCGCAGGTCCCGGAAGAGTGCATGCCGGTGATGGCCGCCGCGCGGATGTAGGCCTCGATCCCCGCGTCGCCATCGACCTCCGGGCCGGGCACGACTTCGCCCGTCACGAGTTCGGCGGCGGGTCCGGTGGCGAAAAAGCGGCGCATGAAGCGGAACATCCGCATCATGGCCCAGAGATCGGCCTCCTTCTCCAGCAGATTGAGATGGATGGAGGGCGCGACCCTGGGATCGATGGACACGGCGTTCACGCTGCCGCGGCTTTCCGGGTTGAGCAACAGGGCGCCGCTGGAGATCTGATGTCCCGCGCCGGGCCGGAGCCAGGGGAACCAGGGTCTCGCCATATAGGAGACATGGATCACCTGGAACTGTGTGTCGGGGCGATCGAGGCCCGGCTCGCTCTTGAGAAATCCCTGGATGGACATCGGCTGGACCGCGAGCGGGCCCGTGCCGAAGAGCTTCCAGCGGATCGCCGCGAGGAGCAGACGATCCAGCCGCAGATGCCGCTCGAAGGTTCGGGGCTCGCGGGCCTGCCAGGCCGCGAGGATCATCGGGTGGTCCTGGAGATTCGCGCCGACCCCCGGCAGTTCGTGGAGTCGCGGGATGCCCGCCGCATGCAGGACCTTGGCCGGGCCGATGCCGGAGATTTGCAGGAGTTGCGGCGAATTGAAGGCCCCGGCGCAGAGGATGACCTCGCGGATCGCTCTGATGGTTTTTTTCTCGCCATCCTGAAGGTATTCGACGCCCGCAGCGCGCCGACCCTCGAGCAGGACGCGGGTCGCCTGCGCCGCCGTGACGATCCGGAGATTGCGCCGCTGTCTCGCCGGTTTGAGAAAGGCGGTCGCGGTGCTGACCCGTTGGCCGGACCAGGTGGTAAAGTCCGGCAGGCCGAAGCCTTCGGCCTCGGCGGCGGAAAAATCAGGGATCTCCCGGTAACCCAATGCCTGCGCCGCGGCGAGCAGGGCCGGATAATGATCGGGGTCCGGCGCCAGGCGTCCGACCCGCATGGGACCGCCGGACCCGTGCCAGCGGGATTCCCCCCGCCAGTTATCCTCCGAACGTCTGAAGTAGGGCAGCAGGTCCGCATAGCGCCAGCCGGGCAGACCCCAGGCGTCGTAATCCTCGGGGCGGCCGCGGATGTACATCATCCCGTTGATCGACGAGGAGCCGCCGAGCAGCCGCCCGCGGGTCTGGGGGATGAGCCGTTCCCCGGCGTGGATCTCGGGCCCGGCCACCTGACCCCAACTGAATTCAGGTTTCTCCGAGGCCCGCATCCAGGCCACCGGCATGCGGATCAGGTCGTGGGCATCGCTCCCGCCGGCCTCCAGCAGATGGACCGTGACGCCGGGGTCGGCGGAGAGACGATTGGCCAGCACGCAGCCGGCCGAACCGGCGCCGATGATGACGTAATCGCAGGACTCCACGGCGGGAGACGGTTAACGCGGCGGCGCCCGCGTGCCGGCATCGATGCGGATCACCTCGCCGTTAAGATAGGAGTTCTCCACCAGGAAGGCGACCAGCGAGGCGTACTCCGCCGGCTGGCCCATGCGTTTCGGGAATTCCAGCGTGGCGATCAGTTGTTGCTTCACCTCTTCCGGGGTCCCGGCGCCCATCGGGGTCTCGAAGAGTCCGGGGGCGACGGTGAGTACCCGCACGCCGAACTGCGAGAGGTCGCGCGTCAGCGGCAGGGTCAGGCCGATGACGCCGGCCTTGCTCGCGGAATAGGCCGCCTGGCCCATCTGGCCTTCGATGCCCGCGAGCGAGGAGGTATTGATGATCACGCCGCGCTCCTGGGTGTCAGGCTGCGGGTCGTTCTTCAGGATCTCGGCCGCGACGAGGCGGGCCACATTGAAGGTGCCGATGAGATTGATCTGGATCACCTTGCTGAAGTCTTCCAGCGAATACGGACCCTTCTTGCTCACGATGCGGCCGATGCGTCCGGGGATGCCCGCGCAATTGACGCAGATGTGAATCCTGCCGAAGGCGGCCAGCGTGGCGGCGATCCCGGCCTGCACCGAGGCCTCGGAGGCGACGTCCACGGCGGCGAAGATCGCCTGCCCCGGATGCCTCGCGGCGAGCGCCTCGCCCCGTTCCCGGTTGAGATCGAAGATGGCCACCTTGCCGCCCTTGGACAGAAACATCTCGGCGGCGCCCTCGCCGAGGCCCGAGGCCCCGCCGGTGATGACTGCGACTGAATCTTTGATTTGCATGCGCGTATATCCTTTATTAATAGCCTTTGAACTGCGGTTTGCGTTTTTCTTCGAAGGCCCTGCCGCCCTCGCTCGCGTCGAAGGAGTGGAAATGGTTCTGCACCATGAGCTTCTCCATGCGGATGGCGTGCGCCGCGGGGATGTCCATGCCGTCGTTGATGAGGGTCTTCATGCGGCCGATCCCGAGCGGGCTCTTGGCTGCGATCTTCTCGGCGATGGCCTGCGTATCCCGCTCCAGGGCGTCGTCCTCCGTGAGCACGGTCACGAGCCCGGCCTTCGCCATCTCCTCCGCGGTGAAGAGGTCGCCGGTGTACATCATGTAGCGGGCGCGGTTCACGCCCACGATCCGCGGCAGGCGCACCGAGGCCCCGCCGCCCGGCATGAGGCCGAAGTTGGCGTGGGCGTCGCCGATCTTCGCCGAGCGGCAGGCGATGATGAAATCGCACATCATGGCCATCTCGAGGCCCCCGCCGCAGGCGATGCCGTTCACTGCCGCGAGGATCGGCTTTTTGATGGAGAGCAGCACCTCCTCCATCGCGGTGGCGAGATCGAGGAAGGTGGGTTCGTCGGAGGGTTCTGCCTCCGGGTCGGGTTTGGCGGTGAGGTCCGCCCCGGCACAGAAGGCGCGGCCCTTGCCGGAGAAGACGATGACGCGGGTCTCCTTGCGATCGCGCAGGTCGGTGAAGGCCTGGCGCAGTTCCACCATGCCGTGTTTGCCGACGGCGTTCAGGACGGTGGGGCGGTTCAGATAGAGCCAGGACACCGCGCCCCGGTGCTCGACAATCAAGGTTTCGAAACTCATGGGCATTCCTTATATATAGTGGATTTTCAAACGCGCTCGAGGATGGTGATGCAACTGACCGCCTCTTCCACCCCGATGAAGCCGCCGCCGTTCACCGCCATGCCGAAGCGGGCCTTTTCGACGGTGCGTTTCCCGGCGGTCCCGCGCAGTTGCAGGACCAGCTCGTGGACCTGGGCGAGGCCGGTGGCGGCGATGGGATGCCCCTTGGATTCGAGGCCGCCCGAGACATTGACCGGGATCCGCCCGCCCAAAGCAGTCCCGCCGCTCTCGGCCAGCTTGCCGCCCTCGCCCGGCGCACAGAGTCCGGTGAGTTCGATCTGCGAGATCTCGGCGAAGGCGCTGCCGTCATGCACCTCCGCGACGCTGATATCCTTCGGCGTGAGGCCCGCCTGCTTGAAGGCCTCGACGGCGGTGAGCCGGCAGGCGGATCTCTCGTAATCCCCGAATTCGTGATTGCTGCCGCTCTTCAGGACCGAGGCGCGGATCTTCACGGGCTGGCCGGTGAAGCGCTTCAGGGCATTCTCCGAACAGATGATGGTTGCGGCGGCGCCGTCGCTGACCGGGGCGCACATCGGCAGGGTGAGCGGCCAGGCAATGATCCGCGCCGCGAGGACGGCTTCGATATCGATCTCGTTCTGGAACTGGGAGAGGGGATTCATGGTGGAATGATGATGATTCTTCGCGGATACCGCCGCGATCTGCCGCCAGGTGGTGCCGTATTTGCGCATGTGGGCGCGGGCATTGATGGCGTAGGCATCCATGAAGATGCTGCGCAGCTTCTCGTCGATCACCGCCTCGGGCGGGGGTTGCACATCGGCCACGGTCGGCATGTAGGTCGCGACGAAATCGCTGACGGATTTCGTGTCTTCCTTCTGGTTGAAGACCGCGAGTTTTTTCTCCCGGTCATCGGTGTAGAGTTTTTCCGTGCCCACGGCCAGGGCGACATCGGCAAAGCCGCCGGCGACCTGAGTCCAGGCCAGATACAACGCGGCGCTCGATCCGCAACAGGCATTTTCGATATTGACGAAGGGCGAGCGCTCGAGGCCAAGCGGGCGCAGCGCCAACTGGCCCTTGATGCCGTATTGCCCCTCGATCGCCCCCTGGGCGGTGTTGGCGTAGAAGCTCGCCCCAATCCCGTCTGGCGGAACGCCGGCATCCTTAAGGGCCTCGCTGACCGCCATTCGCGCGAGCTCCGCGCAGCCTTTTTCCTTGTGTTTGCCGAACGGGGTCATGCCGGTGCCGATGATAAAGACATCTCTCATCTGTATTGTCCTCCAGGGGGCTGGTACAGGGTTTCTGGGATCGCCCGCCTGAATGCGCGATGCCGTGACAAGAGGCGCCTGGCAGCGGCGGGCGTGGCGGAAAAATTATAACAGCAGTTACGGTCTGTGCGTTACGATCCCCGACATGCCGACCCTCCGCCGTTTCGTCACCGATCCCCAGGGCAATCACTCCCTGCATCATTCCATCTACGACGGCATGGCCTATTCGGTCATGGTCGGTTGCGGGGAGAGCTATTTCTCGGCCTTCGCCCTGTTCCTCCGGGCCACCGCCTCCCAGGTGGCGCTGATCAGCACCCTGCCGCCGCTGCTCGGCTCCATCGCACAGTTGATCTCGGTCTGGATCAACCGCCGCATCAAGGTCTGCAAACCCATCATCATCGCCGGGGTCACCCTCCAGGCCGGCATCTGGCTGCCGCTCATCGCCCTGCTCATCGCGCGGCCGGACAATGCGTGGTTGCCGCTCGTTGTCCTGCTCATCTTCTATTACGGCGCGAGCCACCTCGCCACTCCCGCCTGGACGCGGCTCATGGGCGATCTCGTGCCGGAACGCCGGCGCGGCCGGTACTTCGCATATCGCAACCGCGTGACCAGTCTCATCAACCTGGTGTCCATGATCGCAGCCGGGATTATCCTGGATGTGTTCGACCGGACGGGCTCGACCGTCATCGGCTTCACGGCGATCTTCAGCATCGCCTTCGTGGCGCGCATGATCTCGGTCAGGCATATCCGCCGGATGCATGAACCGCAATTGCATGCCACGACCCTGGAAAATCCAGGCATCGTGTTTAATACCGTGCGTCACGGCGGGGCGGGGATATTCACGCTTTATTTCGTCTGCATGCAGATGGCGGTCGCCGTCGCCTCGCCGCTGTTTACCGTCTACATGTTGCGCGACCTGCGCTTCAGCTACGTCGAGTTCATGGCGAACATGGGCGCGGCGGTGGCGATCCAGTTCGTCACGCTCAATCTCTGGGGGCGGATCGGCGACATCTTCGGCCATCGCCTGATCCTGCTGCTGACCGGCGTCGGCATCCCGCTGTTGCCGCTGCTCTGGGTGGTCAGCGGAAATTTCTGGTACCTGCTTGCCGTGCAGGCTTTTTCGGGACTGGTCTGGGGCGGTTTCAATCTCGCCTGCGGCAACCTGCTGTTCGATCTGGTGCCGGCGGCGCAACGGGTCTCGTATGTCGCCGTGCATAATGTGCTCTATGCCTCGGGCGTGTTTCTGGGCGCCCTGCTCGGGATGGCGCTGATCGACATGATCCCGGCCCGCGCCGCGTGGTTCGGCGCCACGGTCATGACGCCCCTGCTCAATGTCTTCCTGATCTCCACCCTATTGCGGTTTCTGGTGTCCCTCTTGTTCCTCGGCCGGATCCGGGAACACCGCAAGGTCCGCCGTCCGCGGTTGTCCTCGGCGCTCATCTTCCGCCTGACCCGCTACAACGCCTTCATGGGCGCCGTATACGACTTCGTCACCGAGACGAAGGTGGATCGCGGCGGTGAAAATGAATAGAGAGGAGACAGATTAGTCCAGCAGGCCAGCCTTCCGGTGCCCGGCGGCTTCTGCCGCATGGGTCATGAAGATGAACATGGCGGTCCGATCATCCTGCTTGAGGCGTTGCTTTTCGACCACCTGGGTGTTCCAGATGATTTCTTCCAACGATCTGACCGCGGCCTCCGCCGTTTCGCCCTCGTCGAAGACCTGATAGAGCTTCGGGGCGTCCGCGAGTTTGATGCCGCCGGCATCGACCATCGACGCCATGAACGGATCGGTGATGCCGTCCGTGGCGAGCAACAACGCGGCGCCGTCGCGCGCGCTGAAGTTGAAATCGTGCAGGGCGAAACCATCTCCCATGCCAAGCGCGTTGCACAGGCCATGTTGCATATACTGCTGGACCCGTTGCTCCAGGTTATCCTCGGTGACCAGGATGTTGTTCACGGTGGCGCCGATCTCCGCGCGGGCCTGCCGCTCGGCCTCCGGGCGCGGCATGCGCAGATCGAGCGGCAGCACCTGGATCAGTTTGCCATTCATTTTTTTCGCCAGAATGGCGACATCGCCCGCGCTGAAGACATAAATCTTGTTGCCGCGGATGTACGTTCCCGCCACGGCGGCGTACGCCCCGGCATTGACCTGGGTGGTCTCGGCATTGATGGCATGCAGCAGTTCGATCAGGTCCTTGCGGTGCTTGATGTTGCCGCGTTCGGCGGTAAGTCTGTTATCGACAAGCTGGACCACATCCCTGCCGGTCCGGGTCCCGTCGTGATTCGATACGCCATCCATGACGACAAACAAATCGCCCTTGGCGGTTTCATAATGACCCCAGAGGTCTTCCTGTTTGCAGGTATTGTCGAAGTACACCTGCCAGTCGATGGTAAATTTTTTCATGATGGCAGAAAGATGAAATTCCTGACGTAGCGATGACCGCCCGCGCCGGCAGCGGGCTGGAGTTGATGACGCTCGACATCGAAGTGGCTGAGGGTTCGCAGCACGCCATCCTCGAAGAAGAATCCGCGATAACCCGCTTCATCCAGGTGCTTGAACACCTCAACCGCCCCGGCGCCGGCATGGGTGTGCTCATTTTCGATGTAGATGTTGGGCCGGTCGCGGGCGAGCGTTTCCCGCGCCCCGCGCAGGACGGCTAGCTCGTGTCCTTCAACATCGATCTTGACGAACCCGACGGGCGGAAGGTGGAGATCGTCGAGTCTTGCGCCCTGTGCCATGACCCGGATGCTCCGGCCGGAACAATGATCCTCCAGCGAGGCGCCGTTGCTCGACCAGCCCTTGCGGCCTCGCGGGATGACCAGCTCCACGTCGCCGGTCCGGTCCGTGATCGCCGTGGCCGCGACTTCGACATTGTCATCGGCAACGTAGCGCAACAGACGCAAGGGGAACGGGTTGGGCTCGAAGGCATAGACCTTTGGACTCAGACGCGCCAGAAAATAGGTGAAGAGACCCAGGTTCGCCCCGATATCCAGCGATGCGCGCCTGGGGTCCACCAGAAATTTGAGGATCCCCATCTCCGGGTCGATCCGGGCGAGATATTTGTGGGCCCGGTAGCGGTAATAGGCGCGCATGGGGGGGTAGCGGAATTTGAGATCGAGCCGCAGCTCGTTGAAATAATCCCGCAGATTCTCTCGCGGCAGTCCGCTGCTCGCCCGGTTCATCCGTCCTCCTAACGCGCGGTTGTGTCCAATTCGTTTCGCGCCGCCTGTTGCAGCGATTTCCGTTCCAGCGTGGCGACGTATTTGGCGATGGCCTTCCTGATTTCCCGGTCGATGTCCAGGAACTTGACCCCAAGGGCCTTGATGGTCTCATCCTGATTCAGATAGGTCGCGCGAATCTCCGCCTTGCAGTGAACGATCTCGCCGCTCGGCAACTGGAATTCGCAATTGACGAGGCGCAGTTCCGGATCGATGGGCTCATCCAGCCGTTCCTGGATCATGATCTTGATCCCGCCCTGCGAGATGTCGCGCAGACTGCCGGAGAGACTGCGGCCATCCAGCATCAAGAGGGAGACCTGCGAGGCCATGACGAGTCGGACCTTGACGCGATAATGTTCCCGCCGCTGGAGGTGATCGAGATGGTCAGGGAAGGCGATCTCGTAACGGAGGTACTTTTGCCGCGGACCCGGCGCAACCGCGCGGATCAGCGCGCAGGCGAAGCCGGTGACCACGCTGTGTAAAAATGTGTGGGCGTAAAATTTCCGCGCGGCCAGCAATTTCTCATGCGCCTCCCGCGTAACCAGTTCCTGAAGCCAGAGACGTCTCTCCGCCTCGTTTACGTCGACGATCTCGGTGATGTAACTGGACTCGCTTTCATCCAGGTCGAGATAGATCGTGGAATTGCCGTTTTGCATCTCGCGCAACATCCCGGCGATCCGGGTAGGGTCCGTGATTTTTTCGACCCGCTTGTCCGTCGAGATCTCATTGGCCGTCGTCGCGTTCATCGGGCGAAGGATGAATGATTTTGCTGACACACACAAGTTTGTGTTTGACCGGCATTCAGCCGGCGGAGCACGGCGCGGAAGAGGTCAGGCCCGGTCGAGCAGATTCCCGGCGGCAGACTGGCGGGGACGGTTGTCATGTCCATACAGTTCCGGCTCCGGGGCCTGCCCGGTGAGCGAGGCGAGGGTCCGTTTGACGACGTCCGCGCGCAGGTTGAGCAGAACGCCGTTATCCTGATTCTGCCGCCGGCATCTGGCCATGTACTCGGTCAGTTGCCGCCAGAGCGACTGGATCCGATCCCAGTCCGCGGAGAACCTGCCGGGGAATGGCGAGTACAAACTGGCGGAGCCCGCGTCAATCCCGGCTTCCCGGAACAGGGCCATGCGCCGTGAACCGCATTCGTGCAGGCGCCGGGTGAGGTCATGCTTCTCGACTACGATCTGCTGGAGGTCATCGATCCGGTTGTCGCGCAACGCGGTCTGTTCCCGATCCAGGCTGGCGGCGAATTCGCGCCAGAGGCCGATCTCTTCCATAAAGGCAGTGATCAGAGATCCGGATGACTGCGCCAGGGTCACGGTGGTGTTCCGGTCGTTCGGCCCGCGCGGGGTTTACCGGTCTTTGTGCGTCAATTGCCGTTCGAAGGCCAGGAGGCTGCTGGCCGTGCGCTCCGGGTCCGCCATATATTTGCCTTCGTTCAAGGCTTGCCGGACCTCGGCGACGCGCTGGTTATCGACCTCGGGCAGATTGAACAGCTTCTCCTGCAATTCCCCCAAGAGGCTGGAAGTCGCCGTCAGGGTCATGGTGTCCAGGGACGCCGCGTGTCCGGAGTCCGGGCGGACCTTGCCTGCCGCCTCCTGATCGCTCCGGATGCGGGAAAGATTGCCGACGCCTTCCAGCCTTTGGGGTTGCTCGCTGTTCAGTTTGATTATCATGGTCTCGATTTCCTACGTATGTCTTATCGGCCGATCCGGGTGAAACTTTAATACTATTTTAATGACAGGGCAGTCAGGCGAATATCGACGTATAATCATCCGGGTTCATGCCGGGTTTCAAAGCGGCACCCGCACCTCTCCAGGCGCCATCACGATTGCAGTGATAACCTTGTTTGTCAACAGGTTGCGGACTCTCACCAGTTCGCCCTGGGAACCATCCGCGAGGGCCTCACCGGCGCTTTTGACGGACAGGCCCGTGATCTCCGCCTGGATCGTCACCTGTTGACCGCGCCGGACGAGCGGCGCCGCCTCAAGCATCGCCGCGCGCAACACGGCGCCCTGGGGCAAGGCCCGCCGCGGCAGCATCCCCACCGCCGCGGCCGGATCCTGCAAGGCGCCCGCCGCGAGCGTGCCGAGGTCGCGCCGTTCCACCCGTAATGCCGAACCGGGGATGGGTGCGCCGCGCGCTGCCGGCAGGGCGAGCACTACAACGTCTCCGTAGACATGCACCTGCGCCGGGACGTAGATCGTCCAGGTCTCGGGCGCGGGACAACGCACCCCGATCGTGGTCTTGCCCTGCAAGCGATAACCTTGCGGCAGAAAGATCTCCAGCGCGGTGGGACATTCCTTGCGAAAGCGCGCATCCAGTCTGCCGGTCTCTATATTGTGATCGGCGCCCGCAAGCTCCGGCCGCGCCTCGAGATAGGCCCGGACCTCGGCGTCGATCCGCGCCGCGATGGTCGCAGGCGTGGCCGGTTCCGCCGCCAGACCGCCGGAAAGGCAGATCGCCAGCGTCAAAAAAATAACGCCGCTGCATGCCACGCCCCACGGGCCTGGATCCCCGAAAGCGGATCTCCGGATGCGCGATGTGACTGGTTTAGCCTTGTAAATCCTTGTCATCTGGTCGATTTGCAGCCTGTGGTTACGATTATTGCCTGACCTTTTCCGCTGAATTCGTTGTTTCCCAAAATTCAGCCACGCCCATCTATATGCAATCACTGTGCCGCCGGGTGCGCCATCGGACAGGAACGGTCAAGGCTTGCCGCCGGGCGGAGTCTTATTGCCGCTTTACCACGAGTGACGCCTGGTACATCGCCGCAAGATGCCTGAATTCAGGACTGATCCGCGTTTGGCACACTCATTGCAAATCCATTTCCGAAATTCATCAACGGCCGGAACGGGTTTCCGGACAGGATAAAAGGCGGACAGCAATGACAAGCAGACTGGATTCAATCTTCGGCGTTCAGGCGGAGGCCCTGCGGGTGCTGGATCGGCGCGCCGAGGTCATCGCCTCCAATCTGGCGAACGCCAACACCCCGGGATTCAAGGCGAAGGAACTCGATTTTCGCGCCGCGCTGTTCGCGGCCGTGGAGAACGAGGGCGCGGCGAGCCGCGAACAAATGAACCCCGATATGGTGGACAACTCGATCAGCATCGGCGATGGCTCAGCGCCGGAGGATTTCATCGTCTACCGCGAACCGGCGCAGCCGTCCATGGACGCGAATACCGTCGATACGCAGGCCGAGCACGCCGCCTATCTCGATAACGCCCTGCGCTACCAGGCCAGCCTGACCTTCATGGGCAACCGGGTCCGTTCGCTGTTGACGGCCATCAGAGGAGAATAAAGATGTCTTTGTTTCGGGTATTGGATATCGCCGGGACCGCACTGGGGGCCGAATCCGTCCGGCTCAATCTGGTCGCGAGCAACCTGGCCAACGCCGAGAGCGCCGCAGGGAGCGAGGCCGGGGCCTATCGCGCGCGGCAACCCATATTCGCCACCCTGCTGGAAGAGGCCGGGATGACCGGCGGCGATGTCCCGGCGGGGGTCCAGGTCACCGGGATTATCGAGAGCGCGGCGCCGACGCGCCGCGAATACCAGCCGGATCACCCGCTGGCGGACGAGACCGGATACATTTATCTGCCGAACGTCAATCCCGTGGCGGAGATGACCGACATGATCTCCGCCTCGCGGGCCTTTCAAACCAACACGGAGGTGATCAACACGGCCAAGCAGATGATCCTCCGGCTGCTCGCGCTCGGCCAGTAACCAAGGGTAAGCACATATGTCCGTTATCGACGATATCTTCACGCGCAGCAGCGCGGGGCTCGCGAGTCCGGTTCAGGGGCAGCAGAACAAACTCGGCCAGGACCAGTTTCTCGAACTGATGATCACCCAGTTGCGCAATCAGGACCCGCTGAAGCCGATGGAGAGCGGGGAATTCCTGAGCCAGATCGCGCAATTCAGCACGGTGACCGGGATCAAGGACCTGCAATCCTCATTCGCCAGTCTGGCGGGCTCGATCTATTCGAACCAGGCCCTGCAGGCCTCGGGTCTGGTCGGGCGCACGGTGCTCGTCCCGAGCGGTCACGCGCGCCTGCCGGCCGGCGGGATGCTGGAGGCCGCGGTCGATCTCCCCGCCGGCACGCAGGATCTCGTGATCGGCATTTATAACGGAAACAACGAACTCGTCAGGAACGTGCATCTGGGTCGGCAGACGGCCGGAGTGGTCTCCTTCGCATGGGATGGCGCCGACGAGACCGGCGCTTTGGCGCCTGCCGGGGTCTACGAGTTGCGCGCGGTGGCCGGCGGCCAGGGCGAGAGTCGCGCGCTGGACACCCTGGCGAAGTCCCGCGTGAACAGCGTATCCCTGGGCGGGCAGGGCGGCGGGATCAGCCTGAATCTGGATGGTCTGGGCGAGGTCGATTTCGCCCAGGTCCGGGAAATCATGTAAGCGGTCAAACTACCGCCATTCACTGAGGAGTATTCACCATGCCTTTTCGTACAGCCTTAAGCGGACTCAACGCCGCCACGACGGAACTGCGGGTAATCGGCAACAACGTCGCCAACGCCGGCACCACCGGCTTCAAGAAATCGCGCGCGGAATTCGCCGACATCTATCCGGCCAGCAATCTCGGCACCGCCACGAATGCCATCGGCAGCGGCGTCACCGTCTCGGCGATCAGTCAGCATTTCACCCAGGGCAACGTCAATTTCACGGATAACAACCTGGATCTCGCCATCGGCGGACAGGGCTTTTTCCGGTTGAACGACAACGGCTCGATCATTTACAGCCGCGCCGGGGCCTTCGGCGTCGATCGGCTCGGTTATGTGGTCAACAACGCCAATCAGCGCCTCACCGCCTATCAGGCCGACAATGCGGGGAACATCACCGGCGCCCTCGGCGATCTCCTGATCGACACCTCGGACATCACCCCGAATCAATCGACCAAGGTCGCCATCGGGGCGAACTTCAACGCCAACGCCACGCCGCTCGCGCCGTATCCTGGCGCCCCGGCCTTCAACCGGCTCGACCCCAGCACCTACAGCAATTCAACCTCTCTGACCACATACGATTCGCTGGGCAATCCAATCACGACGACGACGTATTATCGCAAGACCACGACCGCCAATGTGTGGGAGACGCACCTCTGGATCGCCAATGAGGCCGGGGCTTCCACCGAGGTGATCCCCGCGGGTAACGTCGCGGGACAACCAGCCACGATGACCTTCAATACCTCCGGCGCACTGGTATCCGCCGTGCCCGCGGGATCCGTGGCGGGCGCCATCGATTATGCCCCGGTCAACCCCGGCACCAGCGCCGCCAATATGAATCTGGAATTCGATTATGGCGGATCGACCCAGTTCGGCGGCAATTTCAGCATCAACGCCATCAACCAGGACGGCTATGCGAGCGGACGGCTCTCCGGGATCGACATCGCCGATGTGGGGATCATCCAGGCGCGCTACACGAACGGCCAGACCCGCACCCTAGGTCAGATTGCGTTAGCGAACTTCAGCAACCCGCAGGGCCTGCAACAGCTCGGCGACACCAGTTGGAGCGAATCCTTCGATTCCGGCGCGGCCCTCATCGGCGCACCGGGTTCGTCCAGTCTCGGTCTGGTTCAATCAGGCGCCCTGGAGGGATCCAATGTCGATCTGACCGAACAGTTGGTAAACATGATCACCGCGCAACGGAATTTCCAGGCGAACGCCCAGGTGATCACCACGGCGGACGCGATTACCCAGACCGTGATCAATATCCGTTAATTTCATCGGACTGCGGAGCGAACGTAGATGGATCGGCTTATCTATACGGCACTGTCGGGCGCGGTGCGCACCGGCGAGGCCATGACGGCGGTCTCGCACAACCTGGCCAATCTCGGCACGACCGGTTTCCAGGCGGACTACACCTCCGCACGGTCCGTGACGGTGCCGGGCGCGGGCAAGCCGTCCCGGATCATGGCGCTCGCCGAGACCTCCGGGGTCGATCTCGGTCCGGGCGCGATCGTCACCACCGGGCGCGATCTCGATGTCGCCGTGCATGGCGAGGCCCTGATCGCTGTACAAAGCGCGGATGGCCGGGAGGCCTACACCCGCCGCGGCGATTTGCAGCTCACGCCCAACGGGGCGCTGTTGACCGGCGCGGGTTTCCCCGTGCTCGGCAACGGCGGACCGATCGCCATCCCCCAGGCCGACAAGATCGAGATCGGGTCCGATGGCACCATCTCCATCCGCCCGGTCGGTCAGGTCGCCTCCACCATGGCGACGGTGGATCGGATCCGTCTGGTGAGCGCGCAGCCGGGCGAACTGCGCAAGGGCGAGGACGGATTGCTCTATACGGTCAATGAAACGGCCCTGCCGCTGGACGCCAACGCGCAGGTTCTGTCCGGGGCGCTGGAGACGGGCAACGTCAACGCCGTGGCAGGTCTCGTCGAGATGATCGCATTGTCGCGGACATTCGAGACACAGATCCGACTGATGCGCGAAAACGCCGAGAACGATCGATCCTCCGCCGAGACCATGCGCATCGGTTGATCGGTTTGAACCCCAAACTTACGGTAAGAGAGAGAATTCACTATGTATAAGGCATTATGGGTGGCGAAGACAGGGCTGGACGCGCAACAGCAGCGGCTGGCGGTGATCTCCAACAACCTGGCGAACGTCAGCACGACCGGGTTCAAGCGCGGCCGTCCGGTGTTCCAGGATCTGCTTTATCAAAACGTGCGCCAGGCGGGTGGCCAATCCTCCCAGGACACCATCCTGCCGTCCGGGCTTTCGCTCGGCACAGGGGTCAGCACGGTGGCGACCGAGAAGCTGTTCATGCAGGGTAATCTCGCCAGGACGGAAAACTCCCTCGATGTCGCCATCGACGGCCGCGGTTTTCTCCAGGTCCTGCTGCCGGACGGCACGGTCACCTATAGCCGCGACGGTGCGCTGAAGATGGACAATCAGGGGCAACTCGTCAACGCCGACGGTTTCGTTATCGATCCCAGCGTCACCATCCCCGAAAACGCGCAGAGCATCACCATCGGCGCGGATGGCGTGGTCTCCGTCATGACCCCCGGTGCGACCGCGCCGACCCAGGTGGGCAGCATCCAGCTCGCGGATTTCATCAATCCCGCCGGCCTGCAACCCATCGGCAAGAATCTCTTCGTCGAGACCGTGGCCTCGGGCTCGCCGCAGGTGGGCACGCCCGGGCTGAACGGCCTCGGCATGCTCTCGCAGGGATCGCTTGAGAGTTCCAACGTCAATGTCGTGGAGGAACTCATCAACATGATCGAGGCGCAACGCGCGTACGAAATGAATTCCAAGGCCATCGAAACCTCCGACCGGATGCTTGCCTATGTCACGAATAACCTCTAAACCCCAGGCCGCCGCCATCCAGGGCGGCGCCCTCAAACGCTACCGGCTGCTGTGGTTGTCGCTCCTGCTGCTCGCGATCCTCGTCCTGCTAGCCGGCTGCAATGCGCTCGATCGCACCCGCCCGGATCCGTTTTATTCCGGTTCGCCCTTGTATCCGCAGCAGACCCTGCCCGCGGACGGGGCGATCTATCACGCGAACGCCTCCATCCGGCTGTTCGAGGACACCAGGGCGCGCCAGACCGGCGACATCATCACGGTAATCCTGATGGAGAACACCGACGCGAGCAAATCGGCCACCACGGCGACCAACCGGGAGAGCGAGATCGATCTACCGGCCGCGGCGGTGATTACGCCCTTCACCGGCGGCGCGGTCGGGGCGCTTGGCGATCTCTCCGCCTCCATCAACACCGGCCAGGATTTCTCCGGCAGCGGCACCAGCGCCCAGAGCAACCGGCTGAAGGGCAGCATCACCGTCGTGGTCACCGAGGTGTTGCCCAACGGCAATCTGGTGATCCGCGGGGAGAAGATCCTCGCCCTCAACCAGGGCGACGAATACGTGCGCCTGATCGGCGTCGTCCGGCCGCTGGATATCGCGCCGGACAACACCGTGCCGTCCACCCGGATCGCCAACGCCCGCATCAGCTACGGCGGCAAGGGGGCGCTGGTGGACGCGAACTCGCATGGCTGGCTGTCCCGCTTCTTCCTCAAGGCCTGGCCATTCTGACAGGAGCGCCAATAATGCCGCGAACCCGCATCCTCTCATTATTGATCGCCATGCTGACGCTGGCCGCGGCCGCGCCGGCCATGGCGGAACGGGTCAAGGACCTGTCCTTCATCTCTGGCGTGCGCAACAACCAATTGGTCGGTTACGGCCTGGTGGTGGGGCTCGATGGCACCGGCGACCAGACCTCGCAGGCCCCGTTCACCGTGCAGAGTCTCAGGAGCATGCTGGCCCAGTTCGGCATCACCCTGCCGGCCAACGTCAACCCGCAGTTGAAGAATGTCGCCGCCGTCAGCGTCCATGCGGATCTGCCGCCCTTCGCCAAGTCCGGCCAGACCATCGACATCACGGTCGCGTCCATCGGCAATGCCAAGAGCCTGCGCGGCGGGGCCTTGCTGATGACGCCGCTCAAGGGCGCGGATGGCAACGTGTACGCCATCGCCCAGGGCAACGTCGCGGTGGGCGGGCTCGGGATCAGCGGCGGCGATGGCTCCAGCATCACCATCAACATCCCCAGCGCCGGCCGGATCCCGAACGGCGCGACGGTCGAGCGCGAGGTGCCGAACGCCTTCAATCAGGGGGACGCCCTAGTTTTGAATCTCCACAGCCCGGACTTCACCACCGTGCAGCGCCTCAGCGCCGCCATCACGGGGGCCTTCGGCGCGGGCGTCGCCGAGCCCGTGGACGGTTCCTCGATCCGGGTGCATGCCCCGGCGGATGCCGCCGGACGCGTGGCCTTCATCGCCGAACTCGAGAATCTCGATCTGGAACCAGGCTCCGCCCCGGCGCGGATCATCGTCAACGCGCGGACCGGCACCGTGGTGATTGGGCAATTCGTACGGGTCACCGCTGCGGCCGTGGCGCACGGCAGCCTCTCCGTCACCATCACCGAATCCCCGACCGTGAGCCAGCCGGAGATGTTCTCGCCCGGCGCGACCACCGTGACGCCGCAGACCGATATCGAGGTGCAGCAAAATTCCTCGCAGATGTTCCTGTTCGAGCCGGGCGTGTCGCTCGGCGACATCGTCCGGGCGGTGAATCAGGTGGGCGCGGCGCCCTCGGACCTCGTGGCGATCCTCGAGGCCCTGAAGATGGCGGGCGCATTGCGCGCGGAATTGATCATCATCTAGGCCGTATCCATGACCCCCGGCGCGGCCGTTTACACCGATTTTTCCAGCCTCGCGAGCCTCAAGGCCAGGAGCGCCAATGGCGCCGACCAGGAGGCCGCCCTGAAGGAGGCCGCGCGGCAGTTCGAGGCGATCTTCGTGCAGATGCTGTTGCAATCCATGCGCGACGGCGTGGAGGAAGGCGGCCTGTTCGAGAGCGACGACCTCAAGCAATATCAGCAATTGTTCGATTCGCAACTGGCCCTGAATCTGAGTTCCGGACGCGGGGTTGGCCTCGCCGGGATGATCGAACAACAACTTTCCGCGGGGGCGCGGCTGCATCCGGAAAGGACCGCTGAAATTTTTCAAGACCCGGCGCCTCGCGCCGCGGCGGCCGAGGGCTTCGCCACGCCGGTGGATTTCGTACGCGAACTCTGGCCGCTTGCCCGGCAGGCGGGCGGGGAACTGGGTATTCCCCCTGAGGCGATCGTTGCCCAGGCGGCGCTCGAGACCGGCTGGGGCGGACATCTGATCGCCCGCAAGGATGGGCGGGACAGTCACAACTATTTCGGCATCAAGGCGGGGCCCGAATGGACCGGCGAGCGCGTCAGCCGTTACAGCCTCGAGTACGAAAACGGCGTGCTGGTAAGGCAACGCGCGGATTTCCGCGCCTATCCCGATCGCGCCTCCGCCATGGCGGATTATGTCAGGCTGCTGGGCACGGAGCGCTATGCCGCGGGCATTCGCCGCGGCCAGAGCGCCGGGGAATTCGGGCATGTCCTGCAAGCCGCCGGCTATGCGACCGATCCCCGTTACGGCGAGAAGCTGGAGAATATTGTCAAGGGCGATACCCTCGCCCGCGCCAGGCCAGCCTCAATATCCGCCGGCAATCTGCCGACAAGAGGCTGATGATGAAGATCGCAAATGTAATGGAGAGGCTCTGACATGGCCGGCGCCGACATCCTGGGCATCGGGACCTCCGGCCTGCTGGCCTACCAGCGGGCCATCGCCACGACCGGGCACAACATCAGCAACGCGGCCACCGAGGGTTATTCCCGGCAACGCACGGAGTTTTCCACGCAGACCCCGCAGTATGCCGGCTTCGGTTATCTCGGCGCGGGCGTCAAGGTGGCCGGCGTCGAACGGGTCTATAACGAGTTTCTGAATGGCCAGGTCCAGGCCAGCACCACGGATTTCGGCCGTCTCGACGGTTATTACAACCTGGCCCTGCGGCTGGACACCATGCTCTCCGACAACGCCTCAAGCCTGTCCACGGCGATTCAGGAATTTTTCAACGCGGTGCACGATGTCGCCGGCGAACCGGCCTCGATGACCGCCCGCGAGACCCTGCAAAGCGAGGCCCTGACCCTGAGCGAGCGTTTCGGTTCGCTGGATCGCCGCTTGCAGGAGATGCGCCAGGACATCAATTCGGAACTGGATGCGGCCGTGAGCGACATCAACGATCTCGCCAAATCCATCGCCAGGCTGAATCAGGATATCGCCGCGAAACAGGCCAGCGGACTGCAACCGAACGATCTATTGGATCAGCGGGACCAGTTGCTCACCCGGTTGTCCGGGCTGGTCGGGACCACGTCAGTGACGCAACAGGACGGAACAGTAAATGTCTTCATCGGCCGGGGGCAGAGCCTGGTCATCGGTCACCAGGCCTTCAGTCTCGCCACCATGGCGAATGTCTACGACCCCACCCGCAAGGATATCGGTTATCAAACGAGCGGCGGCAACATCATCGATATGACCACGCAACTCGCCGGTGGACGGATCGGCGGCCTGCTCGATTTCCGGAGGCAGGCCCTGGAGCCCGCCCTCGGTTCCATCGGCCACCTGGCCCAGACCTTCGCCGCCAATATCAATGCGCAGCACACGAAGGGCATGGACCTCGAAGGCAACCTGGGCGCGAACTTCTTCCAGACGGACACCCCGCAGGTTCTCACCGCGGCCACCAACACGGGCACGGGTTCGCTTGCCGTCAGCGTCGCCAACACGGCGGCGCTGGTCCCCACCGACTATCTCGCCCGTTACAACGGCGCCGGTTCGTGGACCGTCACCCGCCTCACGGACGGCGTGACGACCACCGGGGCCGGTCCGTTCGCGCTGGACGGGTTGGTCATCGCGCCCGCCGGCGCCCCCGTAGCCGGGGATTCATTCCTTATCCGGCCGGCGGGGACGAGCGCCGCGACGCTACGTCCCCTGTTGTCCAGCGCCCGGCAGGTCGCGGCCGCCGCGCCGATCCGCACCGCGGCGAATATCGGGAACCTGGGCGATGCCGCGATCTCCGCGGGCGAGGTGCAGGACGCGACGAATCCGGCCTTGCTCACGACGGTTACATTGGTCTTCGCCAATGCCGCGAATTACCAGGTCAACGGCGCCGGACCGTTGATCCCCTATGTCTCCGGGGCGAACATCGATCTGAACGGCTGGCGCGTCCAGATCACGGGAACGCCCGCGGCGGGCGACAGTTTCAAGGTGGAGAAAAATACCGGCGGTTCCGGGGATAATCGCAACGCCCTCGCGCTCGCGGATCAGCAATCGGCGAATCTCCTGCATAACGGCACATCGAGTTATGAGGGCGCCTATGGACAACTGGTCGCCACGGTCGGCACCCGCGCCCATTCCGCCGAGATCAATCTCAATGCGCAACGCGCGATCCGGGATCAGGCGGTCGCCGCGCGGGAATCCGTGGCCGGCGTCAACCTGGACGAGGAGGCGGCCAATCTCGTCCGTTTTCAGCAGATCTATCAGGCGGCCGCCCAGGTCATCAGCGTGGCGAACGACCTGTTCGATTCGCTGCTCGCCTCGGTCAGGAGGTGACCATGTTGACGCGGATCTCCAGCGGCCAGCAATTGCAGCAAAGCATCTCCGCGATCCTGGATCAGCAGGCCCGGATCGGCAAGACCCAACTCCAGATCGCCTCCGGCGAGCGGTTGACCACCGCGGCCGACGACCCCGCCGGGGCGGCGCGGCTGGTGAATCTGGATCAGGCCATGGCCGAGGCCGAACAATACCGCCGCAACGCGGAACTCGCCCAGGGCCGGCTGGCCCTGAGCGAGAACGTCATGGCCGAATCGGTCAACATCCTCCAGCGCGCCAGGGAACTCGCCCTCCAGGGCAACAACGACAGCCAGACGCCCGAATCGCGCGCGGCCATCGCTTTTGAGGTCCGGCAATTGCTGGATGAACTGGTGGCGCTCGCCAACGAGCGGGACGCGAGCGGGGAGTATCTGTTTGCGGGTTACAAGGGCGGCGCGCTGCCGTTCAGCAAGGATGCCGCGGGCAATGTCGTGTACGCCGGGGACGACGGCAGCCGGGCGGTCGCGATCGGTCCCGACCAGCAGGTGGTGGTGGGCGAATCCGGCACGCGGCTGTTCCGCGCCATTCGCAACGGCAACGGCAGGTTCGCCGTTGCCCCCAATCCCGCGAATGCCGGCAACGGCGTGAGCGATGCCGGCGCGGTGGTCGACGCCACGGCGTTTACCAAGGACAATTTCCGGATCGCGTTCACCTCGCCTGCGAGTTATGACGTGATCAACGACACCACCTCGACCACGATCCTGAGCGCCCAGCCGTACTCCAGCGGGGCGGTCATCGCCTTCAATGGCGTGGAGCTGCATATCGGCGGGACCCCCGCGGCGGGCGACAGCTTCACCGTCACCCCCGCCGCCAATCAGGATATGTTCGCCGTGTTGCGAAACCTGGCCGAGGACCTGGAATCCGGGCTGATGTCTCCCGCGGCGCTGGCGCGTTTTCACAACGGCATGAACCGCACCCTCGCGGAGATCGACGCGACGCAGAATCACGTGCTGGAGAGTCGCGCCAGGATCGGCATGCGCCTTGGCGCGGTCGCGCGCCAGATGGACGTCAACGAGGCCTACGTCCTGCAACTCGAACAGACGACCTCCCTCATCCGCGATCTCGATTACGCCGAGGCCGCCGGCCGCCTGCAATTCCAGTTGACTGTCTTGCAGGCCGCGCAGCAGTCATTCGCGAATGTACAGAACATTTCCCTCTTTGATTACCTCCGCTGACAGGCTGTAGAAAAACTGCTGCGCTAGGCATAACGGCGTTGCGCGCGGTCTCGAAATCCTCATTTACTAATTTGTAAACTCCGGTTTCTCGCCCGCGTGCGCCTGGTTCTGCCGTCGCTCGCCACGTTTTTCAATAGCCCGTCAGTTGTCTCTTAAAATATTTTAATTACCGGCTAAAGTTTCCTCTCCCTCTTGACGATAAGCGACTCAGAGACGGTATCAGAATAAACCCTGAGCCGGTCGCAGTCAGACAAACTTAAATCCCAGGCCGGCGAACGGCCCGGACGATCAACAGAGGAGAGGAACACAATGGCTCAGATTATCAACACGAACATCATGTCGCTGAATTCCCAGCGCAACCTGAACCGCACGCAGGAGACCCTCGCGGTTTCCCTCCAGCGGTTGTCTTCGGGTTTGCGCATCAACAGCGCCAAAGACGACGCCGCCGGTCTCGCTATTGCCGAGCGGTTCAGCACCCAGATCCGGGGCGTGCAGCAGGCGATCCGCAACGCCAACGACGGCGTGTCGGTCGCGCAGACCGCGGAAGGATCGCTGGGCGAGGTCAACAACGCCCTCCAGCGCATCCGCGAACTCGCGGTGCAATCAGCCAACGCCACCAACTCCACCAGCGACCGCGCGGCCCTGAACGCCGAGGTGCAACAGCTGGTGGGTGAAATCACCCGTATCGGCGACACCGCCAGTTTCAACGGCCTGAAGCTGCTGGATGGTTCCTATACCAGTCAGAGTTACCAGGTGGGCTCCAACGTCGGCGAGACGATCTCCATCTCCCTGGTCGACGCCCGCGCCGTCAAACTGGGCGCCACGACCAAGACCAGCACCAGCGGCGTGCTTTCGTCCGCCTCGCTCACGACCGGCATCACCCTGAACAGCACCGCAATCTCGACCAGCTCCGCGACCAGCATCACCGATGTGGTGAACGCCATCAACGCCAAGTCCGGAACCACCGGCGTCGAGGCCCAGCGGGCTTCGGTGAACACGGTCGATACCGGCGCCTACACCACGGCGGCGGTCTCGGCGGCCACGATCACGATCAACGGGGCCTCGATCACGGTCGGCGTCGCCGATACGATTGGCACCGTGACCACGAACATCAACGCGGTCTCCACCTCGACCGGCGTCACGGCCACCAACGACGGCACCAACATCACCCTGACGAACAGCACCGGCGGCGATATCATCGTGGGGGACGATTCCTCCCAGAACATCCTGGGTCACACCAGCATCACCGCGACGGCGGCGACCTTCAAGGCGGGCGTGCAGTTGTCATCCAAGCTGGGCTCCACCATCACCGTGGCCGGCACCCTGGCGACAACCCTGTCACTCGGCAGCGCCACGGCCGTGGACTACAAGCTGAGCGCCTCGTCCGTCGACAGCGTCTCCAACGCCAACACCGCCATCCGGGCGGCGGACTTCGCCTTGAACCAGATCAACAACAGCCGCGCGGAGCTCGGCGCCATCCAGCGCCGGTTCGAGTCCATCATCTCGGGTCTCGCCATCAACAACGAGAACCTGACAGCCTCGCGCAGCCGCATCCAGGACGCCGACTTCGCCGCGGAAACGGCGAGTCTGACCCGCGCCCAGATCCTGCAACAGGCGGGTGTGGCGATTCTGGCCCAGGCGAATGCGATTCCGCAGAACGTGCTGGCCCTGCTCAAGTAGCGATGGCTCATGGTCCTTGTGGATCGTGATCGGATAGGAGGTAACGTGTGATGCTGGTTCTCAAAACGAATCAAACCGGCGCACCGGTGGTAGAGATCGCCAGCGCGAGGCAGGCGGCGGTGCGGCAAGGGACTGCCGCGGGCGGCAATGACATTCCCGTCGCCGTCATGGGCAGCGGGGGCAGGGAGGCCCCCCGCCAGCCGGAAAGGCCGGCGCCCGCGGAGGTCCGGCAGGCGGTCAGCGACCTGAACTCGTATGTGCAGGTGCTGGAGCGGGATATCGTCTTCTCCGTGGACGCCGCCAGCGGCAAGTCGATCATCCGCGTCGTGGATGCGGAGACCGGCGAGGTGATCCGCCAGATCCCGCCCGAGGAAGTGGTCGCGGTATCCAGGGCGTTGGCGAACTCTTTTCAGGAGATAACCGGTCTGTTGTTGAACGACAAGGGTTGAACCTGGCCCCGATCTTGCAAAAGGTTCTGACGTAAGATGTGACGAATATCCGGCGACCGCTGTGCAACCGGCGGCCGCCGGCGGTTTTTTCATGGGAGTGATCGGTTGGCGATATCCTCACCAGGCATCGGTTCGGGACTGGATGTAAACAATCTGGTTACGCAATTGCTCGCCCTCGAGCGGCGCCCGCTCGCCCTCCTCGACCGCAGCGAGGCGGCGCTCCAGGCGCAATTGAGCGCCTACGGGAGTCTCAAGGGGGCTGTCTCCGCCCTGCAAACCAGCATGAACGGACTGGCCACGCTCTCCAAATATCAAACCATGACCGCCAAGGCGGGCGATGCGACCATACTCGCCGCCACAGCCGCCGCCACGGCCGCCGCCGGCAGTCACAGCATCGAGGTGAAGGAACTGGCGAGCGCCCACCGGCTGGCCTCGGGTGCATTCACGGACATCGGCAGCGCGGTCGGCACAGGCACAATCTCCATCCGCAAGGGCACGTATTCCGGCGGCGTCTTCACCCCCAACGCCGACAAACCGGAGAAATCGGTCTCGATCAGCGCCGGGAACAACAGTCTCGCCGGCATCCGCGATGCCATCAACAACGCCGGGATGGGCGTGACCGCATCCATCGTCAACGTCGGCGGTAATTACAAGCTGTCGATCGCCAGCGACGATACGGGCGCGGCGAACAGTCTCAAGATCGCCGTCACGGACAGCGGCGACGGCAATAACCTGGACGACAGCGGGCTCTCGAAACTTGCCTATGACCCGGCCGGTTCCGCGGGCAGCGGCAAAAACCTGACTGAGACCATCGCCGCCGCCAACGCCCTGCTCAAGGTCGACGGGATCGACAACATCAGCAAGAGCAACAACACCGTCACCGATGTCCTGGAAGGGATCACACTGAACCTCCTGAAGAAGAGCGACAGCGGCGTCGCCACGACCCTGACCGTCGCGCGCGACACCAATGGCATAAAGAATGCCGCCAGGGAATTCGTGAAGGCCTACAATCAATTCGCGGATACCGCCAGCCGCCTCACCGCCTACGACAAGGAGGCGCAGCAAGGCTCGGTCCTGCAGGGCGATGTCTCCACGCTGATGCTTGCCTCGAGGATCCGCAACGTCATCAACAGCACGCAACGGGTCCCCGGCGGGAGCCTCGCCTCGCTATCCGATGTCGGGATTTCATTTCAACGCGACGGGACGCTGGCCCTTGATGAGACCCGTCTGCAGACAGCGATCGATGCAAAACCCGGCGAGATCGGCGGACTCTTCGCAAACACCGGCAAGGCCTCGGACAGCCTGATCAAATTCTCCGGCGCGACACCCGCAACGAACCCCGGCGATTATGCCGTGAATATCACCCAGGCCGCGACCCAAGGCGCATTCACCGGCGCCGCGACCGCCGCGCTCGCCGATACCCTGACGCCCGGCACATTCGATGCGCCATTCGTCATCGATGCGAACAACAACAATCTTGTCTTCAAGGTGAACGGCAGCCAGTCCGGGACGATCGCGCTCACCGCGGGCAGTTATGCGACAACGGCCGCGCTGGTCGCCGAGATCCAGTCGCGGATTAATTCCGATGCCGCCCTGCTGGCCGCCGGGGCCGGCGTGACCGTGAGCTTCGACAGCGGCGCGGACAAACTGGCGCTAACCTCGTCGGCCTACGGATCCGCATCCACCATCGAGATCGTCAGCGTCGATGCGAACACCGCCGCGACGCTGGGATTTTCCGCCGCCGCCGGCACGGCCGGCCTCGATGTGGCGGGCAGCATTGCCGGTTTTGGCGCAACCGGATCGGGCAAACTCCTGACCGGCGCCGCCGGCAGTCCCACAGCGGGATTGGCGATAGAGATCCTCGGCGGGGCCACGGGCAACCGCGGGATCGTGAGTTT
Organism: Gammaproteobacteria bacterium; assembly: GCA_004297165.1. GTDB lineage: Bacteria > Pseudomonadota > Gammaproteobacteria > Eutrophobiales > Eutrophobiaceae > 2-02-FULL-56-15. Next base: position 1,522,682 of record SCUJ01000006.1, on the reverse strand, counting down.
CGCGCGGGGCTACGCCAGTCGGCTTGAGGATCTCGCCAAGGAACTGCTCGCTGAAACCGGTCCCATCGCCGCCAGAACCACGGGCATTGACGCCAGCATCGATGCCTTGAGCGAACGCCGTACGGATTTCGAGGCCCGGCTGGTCGAGATCGAAAAGCGCCTGCGCAAACAGTATTCAAACCTGGATACCCTGATGGGCCGGTTGACGACCACGAGCAATTTCCTCGCCCAACAGTTATCGGTGTTGCCGGGATTCGGGATCAACGGGTAGAAACTCCATAACGAACCAGCTTAACTTCACGAGAGGCATTATGAATTTCAATAACAACCCCTGGTTGCGCGAATATCGCGATGTGCATCTCTACACCAATACGGAGCAGGCGGACCCGCATGGTCTGATCCTGCTGTTGCTGGACGGGGCGCTGAATCGCCTCTCATCCGCGCGCGCTTGCGTGGAGGAGGGACGGACCGCGGAGAAATGCGAATTGCTGAGCAGTGTCATGAATATTGTGGACGGTCTGCGCCTGTCGCTGGATCGGCAACAGGGCGGGGCCATCGCCGACAATCTCGACACGCTGTATGAATATATCAATCGCCGGATGCTCGTGGCGAACAGCGGCAATGACCTCGCGGCGATCGACGAGGCGCGGGAGCTTCTGCGGCAGATCCGGGAGGCCTGGATTGGCATTGCGAATGCCGCCGGCAAGGCCCGCGCGCCGGATATGCTGTCTGCGGTCAGGTAGCCAACCCGTGCGGCCCGAAGCACTCGCGAGCACACGACAATGAGTGCGTCCTCGGCGCTGGCGCAAGCGCTTCTCCTGAGCGAGGCGATGCTGAAAGCCGGCGAAGGCCATGACTGGGAGCGGGCAACCGCGCTCGAAGGCGAACGGGAACGCGCGCTCCGGGATCGTTTTTCCGAGGCCGGCCCCCCGCTTCAACCCGGAGACGAGCGTGATACAATCGCCGCGATCATCGGGATCAATGCCACGCTGAAGGAACTCGCGGCCCGGGAGATGGCGGGGATAGCCGAACAGTTGCTCGTGGGAGATCAGGTACGCCGGGTGAACCAAACCTATGGTGAAATCGATGCGTTCTCTCCCGGAGGGCGAAGGGAGATCTCATGACTACCGACCACGATAAGGGTCTGGGCAGCGGACTCGTCTTTGAGGATGTCCTCCCGCTGACCTGGCAGATCGTCGGGGATGACGCGGCCCTTGCCCATGCCGACGAAGGCAACCAGCGGTTTCTGAACATCCTTTCCCTGATAGAAGACCACCAGCCCGATTCCCGCGTGGACGAGTCCGGCGAGCTGGCGAAGGAGATCGTCAGGCTCGACGCCAAGGTCAACCTTTTGATCGACATGGTGGCGCGAATCCTCGCGCAGCAGGCCACTCTCCCGCAGCCGGTGCAGACGCGCCTCAGCGCTGACGGCATCGAATGGACGGCGCCCGCGCAGGCAGAGGACGGCGGCCTGCCAAAGTCCGGCGATCGCCTGTTGCTGAAGTTGTATCTGCGCCCGGAATACCCCGTGCCCCTGTTCCTGTATTGCCGCGTCACGCGGCTGGGACGCGAAGCGGACCGGATTCGAATCGAGGCGCGGTTTGAGGGGCTGCTGACCCCGGTGCGCGACCTCCTGGAGAGGACCATCTTCCGGCGTCATAGAAGAATTATCGCCGGACAAAGAGATAAAAGCCGCCAGGCATAGATGGAATGTAAGGAAATTCCTTACATCAAAATCAGGACCCGCCTTATATCTTGAGAGTCGCCTCTCAACTAATATTTATCTCCACGAGGGTATGGCTCAGATTCATATCGTACCCATCGAGCATGCAAGCGCCCGGGGAGACAGGACCGTCGACATCCGAAAACCATTCGCCAGCAACGAACAAAAGTCTTAAAGGACCATCGGATGATCAGTACAACGAGCAACACCTCCTTTCTCTATCAGGTTCCGGCGGCGGGCGACGCAGATCCGGAGGCGGGGTTCGCCCTGTCCATCGCTGGCCAGAGCCGCAGCATGCATCAGGTCCGGCAGTTGATCGCCAAGGTCGCCGCCACCGACGCCACCATCTTAATCACCGGGGAATCCGGCACCGGCAAGGAACTGGTCGCGCGCAATCTCCATGTCCGCTCCGCCCGCCGCAATGGCCTCTTCGTCCCGGTGAACTGCGGGGCGATCCCCCACGAATTGCTCGAAAGCGAATTGTTCGGCCATGTGAAGGGCGCCTTCACCGGCGCGATCTGCTCGCGCATCGGCCGTTTCGAGATGGCCCGCGGCGGCACCCTGTTCCTCGACGAGATCGGCGACATGAGCCTGCCCATGCAGGTGAAGCTGTTGCGCGTGCTGCAGGAGCGGGTGTTCGAGCGCGTGGGTTCGAACGAATCTGTCGCTGCCGATGTCCGCATCATCGCCGCCACCCACCGCAACCTCGAAGAATCCATCAAGCAGGGCGCGTTCCGGGAAGACCTTTTCTACCGGTTGCATGTCTTCCCCATCGAACTGCCGCCGTTGCGGGAGAGGATCGACGACCTGCCATTGCTGATAAACGAATTTCGCCTGCAGAACCACGCCATCCAGGATTCCGGGATCACTTTTTCCGACGCCGCCATCGCCGTCATGCAGGAACAGGAATGGCGGGGCAATGTCCGGGAACTGCTGAACCTGGTGGAGCGCATGGCCATCATGTATCCGGGCCAGGAGATCGGGATCGAGAATCTGCCGGAAAGATACCGCCGGCTTCATGACGACGCCCTGGCCAACGTCACGCCCATCTCCATGCTCAGACCGACCTTGCTCGATACCGCGGTGCTGCCGGCGCATGGCATCGATCTGAAATCGCATCTGGAAGAGATCGAGTTCAACCTGATCATGAATGCCCTGTCCCAGGCCAATGGCGTCGTCGCGCATGCCGCCAAGCTGTTGCAACTGCGCCGAACGACGCTGGTGGAGAAGTTACGGAAATATGGCGATCTCTCGACCGCATACCGTCATAAAATTGACGATTGCGTCGCCGAGAGGAATTAACTCCTTGATCCGGAAGGCCAAGAAAAAACAGGCATAGTCTTTGCTCAGGTTAGCCACAGCCTGGAGGGCTCCTCCCTCCAGCGTGGCGAACTCACCCACTGGAGCAAACCGGTATGCGCTTGCAGTTAGCGGCGGCGAACAAGAAGCTGCCACCTCATCAAACGGGATTGCCCGACGCGCAATCCGAGCCCTTGTCTGACAGGATCGTCCGCCGCACCTTCGCACTGTTTCCCCGCCTGCGCGAGCTTTGCTGCCGGATCGCGGCCGAGACGCAACCCAGACGCAAGGTCGCCGCCACAGCCAACGACAACCTGTACCGGGATATTTTCGCCGTGATGACCTGCGGCGTCGTGGTGCTGGATGCCCAGGGTCTGGTAAGGATCATGAATGACGCGGCCCAGCGGATGCTGGGAGCGGGGCTCGAAGGCAGCCGCTGGAGCCTCGTGATTCAACGCTGCTTCATCGCGAGCAAGGATGACGCGACCGAGGTCATGCTGAAGACCGGCCGGCAGGTCATGGTCGCCACGTGCGGCATGACGGGCGGCGCGGGACAGATGGTGCAACTCTTCGATGTGACCGCGGACCGCCTGCTGCGCAAGCAGGAGGAACTGCTCGCCCGCTCCATCGTGATGAACAAATTGCTGGCCTGCATGGCCCACCAGATCCGCACCCCGCTGGCCGCGGCGCTCCTCTATCTCAGCCGCATCTCCGGGCCGGACGCGCAGATCAGGATCCGCGAGCGGATCCGCACCAGCCTGCAACACCTGGAAGACCTGGTGAACGACATGATGAAATTCGCGCACAGCGGGACGCTGGAAAAATCCCCGGTGGAGATGGAGGACCTGTTTCGGGATCTCAGTTGCGTCGTCGAGCCCCTGATCGCCGGAGCGGGTTGCCGTTTCAACATTGTCAACGATGCCTGGTATTCCTCCGTCATGGCGAATCGCGAGGCGCTGCTGTGCGCCCTCGAGAATCTGATCATGAACGCGATCGACGCCTGCGGCGCTGACGGCGTCATCACGTTATATGCCGCCCCGGCCGGGGCGGGCCGGATCGAGGTCCTGGTGCGGGACAACGGCAAGGGGATCGAGACGGCGGATCGGGACCGCATCTTCGAACAATTTTATACCGACAAGCCGCGCGGCACGGGTCTCGGCCTGTCCATCGTCCGGTCCGTGGCGGCGGCGCACGGCTCGGAGGTGACGCTCGAATCCGAGCCGGGCAAGGGCGCGACCTTCGGGATGATCCTGCAACAGGCTGACTGCGGCGCGCGCGCCGCGGAACCCGTTCAGGCATTGAGTCTGACCGCCTAGGAGCGATAGATGCCGCAACCGAGGATACTGGTGATTGAGGACGATCGGGACCTGCGGGAGGCGCTCGCCGAGATTATCGCAGCCGCCGGTTACGCCGTGGCGGCCGTGGCCGATGGCGAGACCGGGCTCGAATTGCTCGGGCAGGAACGCTTCAACCTTACCGTCACAGATGTGAATCTGCCGGGCATGAACGGCTACGAGGTCCTGCGCCGGATCAACCGGCAGGCCGGCGGCGCCCCGGTGCTCATCATCACCGCTTACGGCACGATCGCGGATGCGGTCGGCGCGATGCAGGCCGGCGCCGTCGATTATCTGGTCAAACCGTTCGCCGCCGAGACGCTGCTGCAAAAGATCGCCCAACTGGCCCCGGCCGGCGCGGCAGAGACGCCTGAATTCATCGCCGAGGATCCCGCTTCCCTGAATCTTATCGCCACGGCGGAAAAGGTCGCGCGGACCAGCGCGACCGTATTGATCAGCGGCGAATCCGGGACCGGCAAGGAGGTCCTGGCCCGCTTCATCCACAAACATTCCGCGCGCGCGGCGGGTCCGTTCATCGCCATCAACTGCGCGGCCATACCGGAGAACATGCTGGAGGCGATCCTCTTCGGTTACGAGAAAGGGGCCTTCACCGGCGCGGCACAGGCGACCATGGGAAAGTTCGAGCAGGCCCAGGGCGGCACCCTGTTGCTGGACGAGATCTCCGAGATGGATCTCGCCCTGCAGGCCAAATTATTGCGGGTCTTGCAGGAGCGCGAGATCGAACGGCTCGGCGGCAAGAAACCGATCCCGCTGGATGTGCGGGTGCTGGCGACCACCAATCGGGATCTGCCTGACGCGGTCCGGCAAAACCGCTTCAGGGAGGATCTGTTCTATCGCCTGAATGTTTTCCCCTTGACGATCGCTCCGTTGCGGGAACGACCGCGGGACATCCTGCCGCTGGCCGCGTGGTCCCTCGGCAAGGGCCTGCCGGGCGGCGGCCACCGCGCCGCGCCCGAGCTGTCCGCAACGGCGCGGGAAGCCCTGCTCGCCCACGCCTGGCCCGGCAATGTCCGGGAACTCGACAATCTCATGCAGCGCGTGCTGGTCATGCACAAGGGCGGACCGATCCAGGCCGGGGACCTCGGTCTTACGGCCACCGGGCGGGATGCCCCGGCCCGGCACGCACAGCCCCTGACACAGGACGCGGATGGGCTGGGGGAAAAACTCAGGCAGGAGGAGCGGGAGTTGATCCTGGCGGCGCTCGCGGCGGAGCGCGGCAGCCGCAAGCAGGCGGCGGCGCGGCTGGGCATCAGTCCGCGCACGCTCCGCTACAAGCTCGCGCAGATCAGGGAAGCGGGCGTGGCGATCGCCGTATGACGGCGCGAAGAGGAACCGATTTATGAACGAGATAGACGTATCCGGATTATTGCGGGAACTGCGGCAGACGGCCGCGGCGGCCGGCGGCGAGATGCGCGGCGCGCCGATCCAGCCGGGGCAGGATTTCATCAGCGTCCTGAAGGAATCCGTCGAAGCGGTCAATCGCCAGCAGGCGCTGGCCGAGACGCAGGCGCAGTCCTTCGCCATGGGCGATCCGCAGGTCAGTCTGGCCGAGGTGATGGTCTCCGTGCAGAAGGCCGGCATCGCCTTCCAGGCCCTGACCCAGGTGCGCAACAAGATGGTTGCCGCCTATCAGGAAATCATGAGCATGCAAATGTAATGGAGCGATTGAGCGATGGCCGGCGAACTCGTTAGCGCGCAAACCATGACGGCTCCCTTCCGGGGCATGTCGCAACTGCCTTTTCTGCGCCAGATCGGGCTGTTGCTGGGACTTGCCGCGAGCGTCGCGGTCGGCGCCGGGATGATCCTCTGGATGAAGGACCCCGATTATCAGGTGCTGTACAGCAAACTCGCCGCCAGGGATCAGGCGCGGATCGTCGAGGAATTATCCCGCGTAAACATCCCCCACCGGATCGATACCGGTTCGGGCGCGGTCATGGTGCCGGCCGCCAGGCTCGACGACGCCAGGATGCTGGTGGCGGGATCCGGGATCTCCAACGGCGACAGCGCCGGCTACGAACTGATGGAGAACGGCAGCCAGTTCGGCACGAGCGAGTTCATGGAAAACGCCCGCTATCAGCGGGCCCTCGAAGGCGAGCTGGCGAAATCGATCCAGTCCATCGGCGTGGTGCAGGCCGCACGCGTGCATCTCGCCCTGCCCAAGCAATCCGCCTTCATCAGGAATCAGAGCCCGCCGACCGCCTCGGTGGTGGTCAGCCTTTTCTCCGGCAATGCCCTGGACGAGGGCAAGGCGGCGGCGATCCGCAATATCGTCGCGGCCGGAGTGCCCAATCTGGATCCCGCGCGCGTCAGCATCGTCGATCAGATGGGCCGCCTGCTGGCCGCGGGCGGGGCCGGGGAGACCGACTCCATCGGCATGTCATCGAGTCAGTACGATTACACCAGAAAACTGGAGGAGTCCTATCGCGAGCGGATTGAAAGCCTGATGGCCCCGGTGATCGGGATCGGCGGCGTACGCGCCCAGGTCGCGCTCGACATCGATTTCTCCACCAACGAACAGACCCAAGAAAGCTTCCAGCCGGATTCCCGCGTGGTGCGGAGCGAACAGGTGCAGGAGAACGCGCCGGCGGGGCAGCAGAACCAGGGCGCGGCGCCCGCGGCGGAACCCGCGAGCGGCGTGCCGGGGGCCGCCGCCAATCAACCCGAGGCCGCGGCGCAGGCCCAGATCGCGGCGCAGGCCGAGGGCGCCCAGCCGCAACCTGGCGGCCCCGCGTCGGCCCCGGAGACGATCAAGGCCACGCGCAATTACGAGGTCGGCAAGGTAATCAGCCATACCCGCGCCGCGCCGGGCCGCATCAAGCGGCTGTCCGCGGCCGTGATCATCGATTACCGGCAGGCGCCGAACGCGGAAGGCGTCATGGAAAAGGTCCCGCTCACGGAAGAAGAGATCACGCGCTACACGGCGCTCATCAAGGACGCGGTCGGTGTGGACGAGGCGCGCGGCGACAGCATCCAGATCATCAACACCCCCTTCAGCGCCTTGCCCGAGCCGCAGCCCCTGCCGGAGGATCCGATCTACAAACAGACCTGGTTCCTGGTGGTCGGCAAGCAATTGCTCGCGGTCGCGGTCATTCTCCTGCTCCTGTTCGGGGTCTTGCGCCCCGTCTTGCGCAGCCTGGCCTCGCGCCCGGTCCCGGCGCCGCCCATCCCGCAACCCCAGCGTGGCTTCAGCAGCGCGGAGTTGCGCGCCATGAGCCAGACGGGCGGCATGTTGCCCGACAGCAATCTGACCGCGATCCGGCGCGGCGGCGATTACGAGCGCGAATTGTTGAACGCGCGAAATATGGTCGGGGACGATCCGCGGCGCGTGGCGCAGGTGGTCAAGAACTGGGTGACAACCGATGCCTGAACCGGGGACACCTGAAAAAATCGGCGGCCTGGAGAAGGCCGCGATCCTGCTGTTATCACTGGGCGAACAGGAGGCGGCCCAGATCCTGAAGCACCTGGAGCCGCGCGAGGTGCAGATCGTGGGCAAGACCATGGCCAGCCTCTCGAACATCCCGCGCGATCGCGTGACCCAGGTGCTGACCGAATTCGTGGACGCGACGGACCTCCTCACTCCGCTCGGGGTCGAATCGGACGCCTACATCCGCAAGACCCTGGTGAATGCCATCGGCAAGGACAATGCCGACAGCGTGGCCGATCGGATCCTGGAGAACAAGAAAACCAGCGGTCTGGAAAGTTTAAAGTGGATGGAGGCCGCCGCGGTCGCGGAGATGCTCCACCGCGAGCATCCGCAGATCATCGCGATCGTGCTCGCCTATCTGGAAGAGGCCCAGTGTTCCGAGATCCTGGGGCATCTCCCCGAGAAACTGCGCCTCGATGTGGTGATGCGGATCGCCACGCTCGACGGCATCCCGCCCACGGCCTTCAAGGAACTCAACGAGGTCATGGAAAAACAGTTCGCGGACAAGTCGCATCTGAAATCGAACAAGATCGGCGGAATAAACAAGGTCGCCAAGATCCTCAACCTCGGGGACAAGAAGGTGATCGAACAGGTGATCAACGGCATCAAGGATGCGGATCAGGATCTGGGCGCGAAGATAGAAGAGAAGATGTTCATCTTCGAGGATCTGATCAAGCTCTCGGACCGCGATGTGCAGAATCTCCTGCGCGAGATCTCCACCGATTCCCTGCTGCTGGCCCTCAAGGGGGCGAGCCAGGCGATGAAGGAGAAGATCATGAAGAACATGTCCAAGCGAGCCGCCGAGATGTTGCAGGACGACATGGACGCAAAGGGGCCCGTCCGCCTATCCGAGGTCGAGACGGCGCAGAAGGAGATCCTGACCGCGGCCCGCAAGCTCGCCGACGACGGCGAGATCTCGCTGGGCGGCGCGGGCGGAGAGTCCTTTGTCTAAGGTACTCTCCGCCCCGGATCTCGCCTGCGATCCCTGGCAGATCCCCGAGATGGATCCGGGCCGGATGCACAACCTCGGCGTCGTGTCCGCGCGCCATCTGGAGGAGATCCAGCGGCAGGCCTACGAGGAAGGTCTGGCGCTAGGTCGCAAGGAGGCGCTCGCGGCCAACGGCGCGCAATTGCAGGCGGTGCTTGCGGCCTTGTTCACCCCGTTGCGGGAGACCGAGGAGCAGGTGACGGAGCAGCTCGCGGAACTCATTCGCGAATGCACGAAACAACTGCTGCAACGCGAGTTGATCACGGGAACGAATCCGATCATGGAGGTGGTGCGCGAGGCCCTGCGGTTGCTCCCGGCAGCCGGGAGAAAGGTCCGTATCAGCGTGAATCCCGCCGATGGCGCCCTGTTGCGGGAACTCGCCGCGGGCGATCCAGACGGCGGCCGACGCTGGCAGATCGTCGATGACCCCGCCATCACCCGCGGCGGTTGCCGGGTGAGCAGCGAGGCCGCGACGGTGAACGGGACCGTGGAGGCCCGCTTGCAGGGGATCCTCTCCCGGATGCAGGGCGAGGCCGGCTGAGATGACCGCCATGGAACAATCGCACGAAGAAATTCCTGTTCCCGGCGCCTGGCGCGCCCGCCTCCCGCAATGGCGGCAACGGATCCAGGGCGCGGCACCGTTGCGCGTCGAAGGCCGGATCACGCGCATCGTCGGGCTCACGCTCGAGGCCGCCGGTTGCGTCGCGGCGGTGGGCAGCCGCTGTCTGGTCGAGACCGCGCCGGGAGAGTATGCCGAGGCGGAGGTCGTCGGCTTCAGCGATTCGAAACTGTTTCTCATGCCGGTCGGCGAGATGCGCGGCCTGATGCCGAATGCCTTGGTCATTCCCTCGCAGCGGGTCTGCGAGATCGAGGTCGGCGAGGGAATGCTGGGCCGGGTCTTCGACGCCGCCGGCGCGCCCCTGGACGGCAAGCCCGCATTCCGCGGCAGCCGCCGCGTGGGCCTGAACGGCCGGCCCATCAACCCCATGCAGCGCAGCCCGATCGATACGCCGCTGGACGTGGGCATCACCGCGGTGAATGCCCTGCTGACCGTCGGCCGCGGACAACGCATCGGTCTGTTCGCCGGCAGCGGCCTCGGCAAGAGCGTGCTGCTCGGGATGATGACCCGCTTCACCAGCGCGGATGTCACCGTCGTCGGCCTCATCGGCGAGCGCGGCCGGGAGGTGCGCGAATTCATCGTCAACATCCTGGGGCCGCAGGGACTCACCAGGGCGGTGGTGGTGGTCGCGCCCGCGGACGCTCCGCCGTTGCTGCGTCTGCACGGGGCGATGATGGCGACCACCATTGCCGAATATTTTCGCGATACCGGGCGGCATGTCCTGTTGTTGATGGATTCGCTCACCCGCTACGCGCAGGCGCAAAGGGAGATCGGGCTCGCGATCGGGGAGCTGCCGGCGACCAAGGGCTATCCGCCCTCGGTGTTTGCGCGCATCCCGCAATTGGTGGAACGGGCCGGCGCGGGAATCAACGGCAAGGGTTCCATCACGGCGTTCTATACCGTGCTGGCCGAGGGCGATGACCAGAACGATCCGGTGGCCGATGCCGCGCGGGCGACGCTCGACGGGCATATTGTTCTGTCCCGGCGGCTCGCCGACTCCGGACATTATCCGGCGATCGACATCGAGGCCTCGGTGAGCAGGTTGTTCACGGAGCTTGCCGATCGCGAACATTCAGCGGCCGCCCGCAAGTTGCGCGCCGCCTATTCGATCTACGAACACAACCGGGATTTGATCAACATCGGGGCGTATCAGGCCGGGTCGGACCCCGCCATTGACGCGGCCATCGGCCTGCACCCGAGGATCCTCGAATTTCTGCGGCAGGACATGCGCCAGTGCGTGGCGTATCGCGAGAGCAAGGAGCGGTTGATCACATTGATGAATGCGTAATTGCGTGAAGGGGCTTTATGAAACGTCATGACAGATTGAAACCGGTCAGCCGGATCGCCGGGTCCAGGGAAGAGGCGGCGGCCAGGAAGATGGCGGCGTCGAACGACCGTGTCGCGCGCCAGGAACAGCGCCTCACCCAACTCGAAGGTTATCTCGCGGAATATAACCTGGGACGCGAGAACGGCCGGACGGTCCTGAACGCCGGACAGTTGCGCATCCATCAGGGCTTCGTCGATACGCTCTACAAGGCCTGTGTCGGCGAGAAGATAAAGTTGAACAGCGCCGTGGCGGAACACGCGAAGATGCGCGAGGAATGGCTTGATGCTCACCGGCGCAACAAGGCCCTCGAAACCTTTATCGACAAGTCTCTCCGGGAAGAACGGATAAAACGCGACAAACATGAACAGAAGGATGCGGATGCCCTGGTGGTGCTGAATCATCCCGGCGTGAGAAAAAGTTAACCTTGGCACATACCTTGCACCAGCAGGGTATGTATAAACGATCGCTCAGCAGCCAATGGACGCCGCCGCTTTAACGGACCCCGGCGCGTTGCCTCTCCTTAACGGACTGCCAGGGGCGCCGTCATCCCTGCCAGCGCCGCTCGATGGCGCCGAAACCGCCCATTTCAAGGCATTATTCGCCGCGGAGACGCTGACTGCGGAGGCCGGGACGCGTCCTGCCGCGCCCCTGCCGGCGTTCGAGGAATTCCTGACATTGCCGCCAGAGTTGCAACAGGGACCGATACCGCAGAGGCAAGCCGTGGCCGCGAGCGGCAAGGTCTTGCCATATTCACCCTTGCTGCACATCCTTAACCCCGTTCTGACCAGACCGCCTTCCCTCGGACTGACGACACCAGCAGATGCGACGGTTGCCCCACAACTCAAAACGGAAGCCCTGGCTGCGGCCGGGTCAGAGCCGGCCTTTGTCCTGGGTGGCTGGCTGTTCATGCCTTCAGACACAGTAACGCCCGATGCCGATATCCCGGTCACGACCCTCCAGGCCGCGCGTCCGGCAAGCACCGCATGGGCCAGCCCTGGTAAACCCGATGCGATCGGACAGGAACATCCCCAACCCCTGCCGCCGAGCCTCGCTTCGGCGCCCGTGGAGCTAATGACTCAGATTCCCGCGGAAAGAATGCCCATCACGGTAATGCCGGACCCGGCCTGGCTACGCGCGTTGCAAGGAGAAGGCGCGATAAAATTACGGAAGGATTCGAGCGGCGGCGAGCTTGGCGAAGTTGGCGGCGCTGCGCCGATCCTGCCCGCAGCGACGGAGGCGCCAAAGACCAACAGTCCCGATCAGATCCAGTTACCGCAGCCGGTGACGCAGGCCGGGTTCGACGAGTCGCTGGGCGATCAGGTGCGCTGGCTGTGCAAGCAGCGGATCCCCGTCGCGCACATCGACCTCGAACCCGCGGAACTCGGGCGTCTGCAGGTGCGGATCTCCATGGATGAGGATAATGCCAGGGTGCATTTCGTGACCCAGCGCCACGAGACGCGGGAGTTGCTCGAAGCGGCCTTCCCGAAGTTGCGGGAGACGCTGGCGAACGATGGCATCCATCTCATGGATGCCAGCGTGGAGCAATCCCCCTCCGGTCAGGGGCAGGCATCGTCGCATCTCTCCGGCTATTTGGCCGGATCGGATCCCGCTTCGGAAGATGATCCTGTCTCTTTCACTGAGGATGTTCAGGTTTCCAGGATTAGATCCGGGTCCCTCGGCCTCGTCGATCTTTATATCTGAGTCAGCACGTTCACTGCCTCATACGTTAATCTTGTAACTCAACTTGACCTCATCGCCCGTCATGCCTCTGAATCCCCAGCAATGAGCCGGCTGCTCGTTGATCGTGATCTCGACATCCACCGGCGCGATACCTGCGTCTTTTTCAATAGCGCGGAACAGCGCCTTGATCAGTTCTTTTTTGGTCGCCTCGGAACGGCCTTGCATCATGTTGATTTCTATGACCGTGTAGGCATCCGTTCTCCCGCCGGGGTAGTACAAATCTTCCTTTTCCAGCGGCACAAATCTGTGAGCCCGTTTGTCGTCCGGCATGCCAAGCACTTCCTTCATGCACGCATGAACTGTGTCCGACAGCTTTGCCTTGACCGGATTCAACCGCTCACGGATTCCATAGACGATGATCATGTTGCAGCTCCAGATTTAATAAGCAAGCCCGTCTCCGCACGTATGTTAAGTAAGTATTCTACTGATCGATTTCAGAAAGCTCTGCATGCCAGTAGTCGTACTTAATGCCATCTTCAAACCAAATCCCAATAAGAAAATAGATTCCATTTTTTTCATTCAGCTCGCATTGTCCTTTACCGGAACGATTACCTCCGTCGCCTTTTGCAGAGAAATCGCCTGAGAACATTCCAGAGGTATTTCTGTGGAACGTCCCGCTATAATGAGAACGCTCATAATCGAACTCGAACGCAAATGCATCCGGGGATTTGAGAATAAATTTAGTGAACTCGGCTTCACGATCATTCTCGCGATCCCAGGTTGTAATTCCCTCCAGGCGTATTGGATACTTTCTCATATCACTCCCCAAATATTTTGCTCGAAGAGGATGTAGAAAGATCCTCAGGGAAGGTTTCGATGGCTAGAGGCTCCGCGAAGAGTAGGTGAGCCGTCACTTCGATAAACATATTAGGAATTTTTATGGGGCGCAGCTTCCTCGGGTGCCGGCGGAGTGGCAGGCGGCGTTGGTGAAGGTGCAGGGAGGGGTGCCGCAGGTTGTTCCGTGTTAACCGGCCCTTCGAGTACAAGTTGCTGTTGAGCTAGCTGTAAAAAGGCCACACCTTTGTGATTTTCGATCATCTTGAATGCGGGAGTTGCTGACAGGGTGTGAACGCATGCATGATGAACTGAAAGAACCGCGTCCTGTAGCCGTCGATCATCCTCAAGCATGAATACATTTAAACCCATCGCCTTGCACTTCGCGGCCGACAGGTGACGCGCGTGTGATTTGGTGAGAGCGTGATCGGAAAGTTCGGAGACGATTTCAGCCGCCTTTGAATCGCGATCTGCGTGATCGGCAAGCATGCCGCGTACTAACCACTCGCGAACCATGTCATTCGACCACTGGATAGCCTTCTCACACTCGCCAATCAAGGTTGGGTGGTACCGCGCAATAATAGGCTGCCATAAAGGCACTTTACTGGGGTCTCTAGATATTTCGTCTGCGGCACGTTTGAATTCCTCGACAATGCCATGCGCAGGGAGGTTTCCGAATTGTGGATCGATTGGGCCGAGGCTTGATTGTTTGCCCATAATTATATCTTTGCAGGCGCAGGCGATCATGGTGCCCGCGGACATCGCAAGTTGCGGGACGATGGCTCGTATGTCAGTCTCGAACATCGAATGCAGGTAGTCCACCAGCGACTCTGTCGCAGCCGTTTCTCCTCCGGGGGTATGGAGAAGAAGATCCAAGCCCTTCGAACGGTCAAGGCCGTGGATGACCGTCATAAAACCATTCTTATCGGCGTCGTTAACCTGAACTCCGCGCATACCGGGCTTCTGTAGCCAACCCGAGTAATAGATGATTACGTTTCGGCCGGTTACCCGGTGGAGCTTGGCGAGGTATTGCCTTCGAACAACATCGAAGGTGCTGCCTTTGACTTTGATTTCTTCAAGAAGCTGGTGCCAACTTGGCATGAGTGCTCTCCGTGCGTGGCGATGACGATTCGATGTCTAGACGAGTGGGGCAATCGAGCGTTTCCTCAATTTCGACGGGTTCGGCAAGCGCTCTCAGTCTGTTTCTTTCAGCTTCTGTGCCAAGGCCAAGCTGGTCGAAGATAGATTGAATATGTTCAGGCGTAAGCGAAGGCATTTGCGATCCCTGAGGCGCCTTACTAGGGTTTATTAGACTTGGCGCCCGATAAGAATATATAGATGTGCCCTTGGACATTCTGCGAGCCTCCTTGTGATTCATTCGAATAGGAGATTGGCCAAGTATAGGCAGTGGTTATCCAGTGTGTCCAGTTCGAGTAGATATCGAGTGAGTGGCGATGCGGGTCTCAATGCCCGATGAACGGCTTTCAGGCCATGCCTGTTGGCGAAGTCTCCTTCGACGCCTCGGCATTTGCCATCCACTCTTCCACGACCTGACATAACTCCGCAAATACCTTCTTCTCGTCCTTGCCATGCACGCCGCCGAGCATCAGTTCCGGGCAACGGCCAACATAGCAACCATCCTCTTCGGACCATTCCACAATCTTTAAATACGGATCTGTTCTCTTCATTCCGATACCTGCTCAATTGCCTGTTTAACGGCTTTCTCCTGGTAGGGTTTGGCGTCTATTTGGGTTTATGGCCACTTCTTGGCAGTGGATTCTCGAATTTCCTTGAGCACATTTTCTACTGTTTGAAGTACATCATCACAAGCAGTCCTTTCAAGTATGTAACCATGTTCATCATCTTTTAAAATGCCATTTATTTCGTGTACATATTCTTCAACTTTCTCACCCTTTTCGGTGTTTAGATCTAGTCCGTTATGGATCAAGCTATTTCTTAGCTTCTGGCATAATTTTACTTTGTTCCATGTTGATTCAACTGGCCGTTCAACGCCTAGAGAACATAAAAAGCGCATGCAGTATTCAAGCTTGTCCGAAGAGGGTCGCTGAAACTCTCGCATTGTCTCTTGGGCAATGTTTTCACAGACATTTATGATTTGTAACTCTAAGAACGATAATGCACCCACTATTACGTGCGCACGCAGTGCTTGAGGAAAAGACAATGCCCATCTGTACGGATAATTAAGCTCAATAAACTCCATTTGTTCGGAGACCGGAAGCTCGTTGGCTCTTTTTTGAATTGCGTTCAGTCGCCAGTTGATCTTTTCGGAGATGGCTTGCTCTACGGCATCGTGATAGGCGCGATGCTCATAAATCATTGATATAGTAAAATCTAGTCCAATTTTAATCCCTAACGGAAATTCTTTCGGCATATATGAGACCTGACAGGATTTTCTGGCATTAAAGTAGATTGGTGAATGCTGCAAACCATAACATGATCGTTCTACAGTGTCTCTGACGTTGGGGTTCGCCGGGTAATCACCCACAGCCTACGGTACAACGAACCACGAACTGCGAATGATTAGGACCAATGTGGATCGAGCCGAAATCTTGGCGCGTTCCGCGCCCTCTCCCTGTCAAGTTATTGGCTGTCATCACCCGCGATGTCCTAACTGATTGAAATGCAAGCCCTGAGGCCGCCGGATTTCATGGCATGTTGTTTGCAATTCAAGCAGGCAAGTTTAACCAGGCATCACGGAGCTATCTTGAATGGCTGAATCCAAGACCAAAACCAAGGCTGAGGCCGAGGCCGCGACCGGCGAAGCTACCGAAGCGGCGCCGAAATCCTCGGGCAAAAAGAAGATTATCATCATCGCAGTCCTGCTGATCGCCGCCAGCGCGGGCGGTTATTTCATGATGGCCGGCAAGGGCGTGGAGGAAGAAGGCGCGGATAAGGCCGCGGCGGAAGGCGGCGAGGGCGGGCATGCGGCGGCGGCCGAGGCCACTGTTGAGTACGTCCCCATCGATCCACCCCTGGTGGTGAACATCCCCACGAACGAGGAGGCGCGCTTCCTGCAAGTCAGCATGGAGGTCAAGGTCAACACCACGGAACTCGTCGAAGTGGTGAAGAAACACATGCCGGCGATCCGCAACAGTCTGGTGTTCCTCCTGAGCAACCAGACCTACGAAACCCTGATCACCTCCGAAGGCAAGAAGAAGGTCCTCGCCGATTCGCTGGCGGAGATCAACGGGATCCTCAAGGAAAACGGCCTGAAGGAAAAGATCGAGTCCATCTATTACACCGGCTTCGTGATGCAGTAACGCTTATGGCGAGCAACGAAATTCTGAACCAGGAGGAGATCGACGCGCTGGTCAGCGGCGTGGAAAGCGGCGAGATCGACACGAATCCCTCCTACAGCGTGAATCCCGGCGAGGCCGTGCCCTACGACCTCACCAGCCAGAACCGGATCGTCCGCGGCCGCCTGCCGACCCTCGAGCTGCTCTACGAACGCTTCGCGAAATTCTTTCAGACCAGCATGTTCGGGATGCTCCACCGGCCCCTGGAGGCCGCGGTCTCCAGCATCAAGATGCTCAAGTTCTCCGAGTATGTGAACACGCTCGCCATCCCCACCAATCTCAATCTCATGCGCATCGCCCCCCTGAAGGGGACGGGGCTCGTCATCCTGGATTCGCGGCTGTTGTTCACCATCGTGGACAACTTCTTCGGCGGCGACGGTCGCTACGAGCCCGTGGATCAGGATCGCGAATTCACCCTGACGGAGATGCGGATCGTGCATCTCGTTTTGCAGAAGGTCTTTCACGATCTGAAATCCGCGTGGCACCCGGTGAGTCCGGTGCAGTTCGAATACATCAATTCCGAGGTCAATCCGCAGTTCGCCAACATCGCCCTGCCGGGCGAAGTGGTCGTGGTGGCGCGCCTCCGGGTCACCCTGGACAAGAGCGGCGGCGAGCTGCATGTGGTGATCCCCTACGCGAGCCTGGAGCCGTTGCGCGAGTTGTTGTCCACCGGCATGCAGGGCGATCGCAAGGAGGTGGACGCGCAGTGGTGCAACCGCTTCGTCGAGGAACTCAAGGGCGCGAAGCTGGGTTTGAGTTGTTCGCTCGCCGAGGTGGAATTGCGGATCAGCGATCTGATGAAGATCCGGCCGGGCGATGTCATCCCGATCGATTACGAACAACAGGTCATCGCCAGGGTGGAGGGGCAGCCTGCCTTCCGCTGCTCGTTCGGCATCCATCGCGGCCGGCATGCCCTGAAATTCATTCAGACCATTTAGGAGAAGACCATGTCCGAAAATCTGACGGATACAGGCAGAAAACCCGGCGGCGCCGATTATTCCAGGGCGCCCATGCCGAATCTGCAACCGGGCGGCAACGGCTCGCTCGATGAAGAAAACAATCTCAACGTGATCCTCGATGTGCCCGTGGTCATGTCGATGGAGATCGGCCGCACCTCGATCAGCATCCGCAACCTCCTGCAGTTGACCCAGGGCTCGGTCATCGAGCTGGACCGGCTGGCGGGCGAACCGCTGGATGTCCTGGTCAACGGCACGCTGGTCGCGCACGGCGAGGTCGTGGTCGTGAACGAAAAATTCGGCATCCGCCTGACCGATGTGATCAGCCCCGCGGATCGGGTCAAGCGGCTCCGATGAGACGGATCGCGATCCAGCGGCTGACCGGCCTCCTGCTGATACTGGCGGGGGTCTGCGCGCTGCTCGTCGCGTTGGCGCCGCTGCCGGTCATGGCGGAGGTCCCCGTCGCGCGGCCGGCGCCGGACGATCTCGCCGTGGGGTTCGGCCGGGTCTTCTGGGCCTTGCTGCTCGTGGTTGGCGCGATCGTGGCGCTGGCCTGGGCCTACCGCTCCATGGGCCGGGTGACCGGCAACCCCGGCATGGCCTTGCGCGTGCTGGGCAGCGTCCATCTCGGCAACCGGGAGAAGGTGGTGCTGCTGCAAAGCGGCCATCTGCAATTGCTGGTCGGCGTCGCGCCGGGCAGCGTACGCCTGCTGCATGCGGAGCGATGCCAGGACGAGAAGATCGCCGAATCGGAAGCGCCGACGATCCTCCGTGAAGCCGCCGATCCCGTAAATCCATCCTTTGCTCACCGCCTGCAGCATGCCCTGCGCGCGCGAGGCGATGCATGAGAAATCCGGGACGCAAGTTACTCTTGCTCGGATTGGGCCTGATGTTCGCCTTCCCCGCGTCCGCGGCCGCGGCCGTCACCGGACTGCCGGCCATCTCGGTGACCGCGTTGCCGGGCGGCGGCGAGGAATACACCCTCAGTATCCAGATCCTGCTCGCCATGACCGCGCTGACGTTGCTGCCCGCGGCCATGATCATGATGACCTCTTTCACGCGCATCATCATCGTGCTGGCGATCCTGCGCCAGGCCCTGGGCACGGCCCAGACCCCGACCAATCAGATCCTGGTGGGGCTCGCGTTGTTTCTCACGCTCTTCGTGATGATGCCGGTCTTCGATCAGATCAACGCCGACGCCCTGCAACCGTACATGCGGGAGGAGATCACGGTCCGCGAGGCCCTGGATCGCGCCGCCACGCCGCTCAAGAAATTCATGCTGGCGCAGACCCGCGAGAAGGATCTGAATCTCTTTCTAGATCTCGCGGGGGCCGATGCCGCCGGCAATTATCAGGACGCTCCCTTTCGCGTGGCCGTGCCGGCCTTCGTCACCAGCGAGTTGAAGACCGCGTTCCAGATCGGCTTTTTGCTGTTCATCCCCTTTCTCATCATCGACCTGGTCGTGGCCAGCGTCCTCATGTCCATGGGCATGATGATGTTGTCGCCGATGATCATCTCGCTGCCCTTCAAGCTGATGTTGTTCGTCCTGGTCGACGGATGGGCGCTCACCATCAGCACGCTGGCGGCGAGTTTCTACACTACTTGAGTACTCACCTATGGGCCCGGAAGCAGTCATCGATGTCGGCCGTCATGCCCTCGAGGTCATCCTGCTGCTGCTCGGGGTGATACTGGTCCCGGCGCTCGGAGTCGGCCTCATCATCAGCATGTTCCAGGCCGCGACGCAGATCAACGAGATGACCCTGAGCTTCGTGCCGAAGCTCCTGGTCACCATCTCCGTGCTGATCGCCGCCGGGCCGTGGATGCTGCGGCTCCTCACCGAATACACACAACGGCTCTTCGACGCCATCCCCTTTCTGATCGGCTGATGTTGCAATTCACCACAGCGGAGATTACCGCCTGGATCGGGACCTGGCTCTGGCCCCTGTTCCGGATCGGCGCGGCGCTCGGTGCCATCCCGATGATCGGCACCCGGCTCGTGCCGGCGCGGATCCGTCTCGGGCTCGCAGTGATCCTGACGCTCGTGATCGCGCCTTTGGCGCCCGCCCCGCCCGCGGTCAATCCCCTGAGCCCCGCCGGGATTCTCGTCACGGCCCAGCAGATCCTGATCGGCGCCAGCATGGGTTTCGCCATCCATATGCTGTTTCAGATCTATATCCATGCGGGGCAGGTGATCGCGATGCAGATGGGGCTCGGCTTCGCCTCCATGGTCGATCCGGCCAACGGGGTGCAGGTGCCGGTCATCAGTCAATTTTATGTCGTGCTGATCACGCTGATCTGGCTCGCCCTTGACGGGCACCTGATCCTGATCCGGATGCTGGCCGGCAGCTTCGTGACCCTGCCGGTCTCGGCGGCGGGTCTGGGCGGGGCGGATCTCTGGCAGCTCAGCGAATGGGCCGGGCGCATGTTCATGGGCGCCATGCAGGTCAGCCTGCCCATGGTCACCGCGCTGCTCGTGGTGAATCTCGGTTTCGGGGTCATGAGCCGGGCGGCGCCGCAATTGAACATCTTCGCGGTGGGTTTCCCCATCAGCGTATTGTTCGGGTTCGCGCTCATGCTGCTCGGCATCGAGACGCTCGGTGGACATTTCGACCGGATGTTCGCGGAGACGCGCGGTTTGTTGGCGGGACTGCTTGGCGGATAGGCATGTCGCAGGATACCGGTCAGGAACGCAGCGAACGCGCCACGCCCAAGCGCCTCAAGGAGGCGCGGGAGCATGGGCAGATCCTGCGATCCCGCGAGCTTGGCGCCGCCTCGGTCCTGCTTTCTGGGGCCGGGATACTTGCTATGGGCGGCGGCGGCATCGGCGCGGGTCTGGAAAAGGAATTCCGCGAGCGCCTCGTCATGAGCCACGCCGAGGTCTTCGACCCGGCCGCACTCACAAGTAATTTATACGACAGCGCCCAGGCCTTTCTCGATATCGCCCTGCCGGCCCTGATCGGCATGAGCGTGGCATCCCTCATCGGCCCCGCGCTGCTCGGCGGCTGGTCCTTTTATGCCGGGGCGATAAGTTTCAATCTGGCGAAACTCGATCCCGTCAGCGGCCTCGACAAGCTCTGGTCCCTGCGCGCGCTGGTCGAACTCCTCAAGACCCTGGCCAAGTTCCTGCTGGTCGCGGCGGTCACCGTCCTGCTGCTCTGGCAGGGTTATCCGGAGTTGCTGGGTCTTGGGAATCAGCCCTTTCTGCCAGGGCTGGCCAATGCGGCGGACATCCTCCGCTGGAATCTGCTCTATTTGTGCCTCTGCATGCTGCTTATCGCTGCCGTGGATGTACCCTTCCAGATCTGGGACCACGCCCGGCAGATGCGCATGACGCGCCAGGAGGTCCGCGACGAATTGAAGGACACGGAGGGCCGACCCGAGATCAAGGGCCGGCTCCGGCGGCTGCAACAGGAGTTCACCCGCAACCGGATGATGGCGGTCATTCCGCTCGCCGACGTCGTGATAACCAATCCCGAACATTACGCGGTCGCCCTGCGATACGATCAGATCAAGGATGCGGCCCCGGTGGTGATAGCGAAGGGCGTGGAGCTGATCGCCGCCGAGATCCGCCGCCGGGCGCGCGAGGCGGGCGTGCCCCTCGTCTCCGCGCCGCCGCTCGCGCGGTCCCTCTATCACAGCACCCGGTTGAATGCGCAGATCCCCGCCGGGCTTTATCTCGCGGTGGCGCGCATCCTGGCCTACGTGCATCAGATCCGCCGGGCCCGTCCCGGCGATCCGCCGCGCCAACCCCCGGCGGCCAGGGACCTGCCGATCCCGGATCAACTGCGGCGGGATTGATAGATGAATCAACCGGCCAGCATCGCGATCGCCTACGGGAACGGCCTGCGGGGCGTGGGCACGCCCCTGCTGTTGCTGCTCATGCTGGCCATGATGGTGGTGCCGCTGCCGCCGCTGATGCTGGATGCCCTGTTCACCTTCAACATCTCCCTCTCGCTGGTGATCCTGCTGGTGACGGTATACGCGCTGCGACCGCTCGATTTCGCGACCTTCCCCAGCGTGCTGCTGCTCGCGACGCTGTTGCGGCTCGCGCTGAATGTCGCCACCACCCGGATCGTGCTGCTGCACGGCCACACCGGGCCCGATGCCGCCGGCATGGTGATCCAGTCCTTCGGCGACTTCGTCATCGGCGGAAATTACACCGTGGGCATTGTGGTCTTCGCCGTTCTGGTGATCATCAATTTCGTCGTCGTCACCCGCGGCGCCGGCCGCATCTCCGAGGTCAGCGCGCGGTTCGTGCTCGATGCGATGCCGGGCAAGCAGATGGCGGTGGACGCCGACCTCGGGGCCGGACTTATCAACCAGGATCAGGCCCGCCGCCGCCGGCAGGAGATCGCCCAGGAGGCGGATTTCTACGGGGCGATGGACGGCGCCAGCAAATTCGTCCGGGGCGACGCCATCGCCGGGATCCTGATTGTCTTCATCAATATCATCGGCGGACTGGCCATCGGCGTACTGCAGCATCATCAGCCCTTCGAAGCCGCGGTTCGCACCTACGCCCTGCTCACGATAGGCGACGGGCTGGTCGCCCAGATCCCTTCGCTGGTGCTCTCCACCGCCACGGCCCTCATGGTCACGCGGGTCTCGGAGTCGCACGACATGGGGCGGCAGGTCTACGACCAACTGTTCGGCAGTTACCGGGTGCTCGCGGCCGCGGCCGTGATCGTCGGCATCATGGGGCTCGTCCCCGGCATGCCGAATCTGGCCTTTCTGGCGTTCGCGGCCTTGATCGCGGGCGCTGCCTACACCTTGGCGGCGCGGGAGCGGACTAAAGCCGCGGCCCCGGCGGAACCGCAACCGGAGACGCCGGAGCGGCCGGCGCTCGATATCGGCTGGGACGATGTCACGCCCGTCGATGCTATCGGCATGGAGGTGGGGTTCAAGTTGATACCGCTTGTGGACAAAGGGCAGGGCGGCGAATTGATGAACCGGATCCGCGGGGTCCGCAAGAAACTGACGCAGGAACTGGGTTTTTTGATACCGGCCGTGCATGTGCGGGACAATCTCGCGCTCGCCCCCGACGCCTACCGGATCTCGTTGCAGGGATCGGTCGTCGGCGAGGCCGCGATCTACCCGGAGAAGTGTCTCGCCATCAACTCCAGCGAACGCGCCCGCGATATCCACGGGATCAAGACCCGCGATCCGGCCTTCGGGCTGCCGGCGGTATGGATCGACACCATCGACAAGGACAGCGCGCAGGCGGCCGGGTACACGGTCGTGGACGCGACCACGGTGATTGCGACCCATATGAGTCAGTTGATCCAGAATCATGCCCATGAGCTGCTGAGTTATGAGGATGTGCGCCAACTGCTTGACCGCATGGCGAAGTCCGCGCCCAAACTCATCGAGGACCTGACCCCCAAGGTCCTGTCGCTCGCCGTGATCCACAAGGTGCTCCAGAACCTGTTGCGGGAACGGGTGCCAATCCGGGACATGCGCACGATCGCCGAATGTCTGGCAGAACATGCGGTCAAGAGTCAGGATTCCGACGCCCTCACCGTCGCGGTGCGGATCGCGCTCGGCCGGACAATCGTTCAGCAAATCAATGGCGTGGAGGAGGAATTGCCGGTCATCACCCTCGAACCTTCGCTGGAACACTTATTGCTAGGTTCTCTGCGGGCCGAAGCGGGTGAGGCGATGATCGAACCCGGACTGATTGAAAAACTCGGGATGATGCTCGCCGAAAGCGCCAAGCTCCAGGAGGCGGGCGGGCGGGCCTCGGTCCTGCTGGTGTCGCCCATGCTGCGGCCCTGGCTCGCGCGGCTCGCCCGGCATTCGGTGCCTGGGACCAGCGTGCTGTCCTATCACGAGATCCCGGACAGCAAGCGGATCCGGATTGTGAATGTCATCGGCCGGCCCGAGGATGTCAGCCGGATCGGCCAGTCGGCGAGGACGGCGAACAAATGATGCATGAAAGAAGAATCACGGCCCGGGTCAAGCGTCCTGCCCGGCCCTTAACCCGAGGCCAGCGCCTCGACAGGCAACGGGAAATGTCACGATGAGAATCAAACGCTACTATGGCAGCACCATCCGCGAGGCGATCAGGAAAGTGCGGGAAGAGCAGGGACCGGACGCGCTGATCCTGTCGAACCGCGTCGTCGACAACGGCGTCGAATTGATCGCCGCCGCGGATTATGACGAGATCCTCCTGGACGAGATCCCGCGTGTCGCGACGCGGGACACAACCCCCGCCGCAACGCCAGGAAACGCGCCGCCCAAATCGGCGAAGCCGGCGCCGGTAACCGCCGCGCCAAGGGCAGTGCCGGCCAGCGTGGCTGATCGGACCGGGACACCGGACATCTCCCCGGACCGCCAGACGAATCTTTCAAGATATCTGCGGGGCAAGACACGCCCTGTCACCGCGGCGCCAGGCGTCGTCGAGCGGCGCGTCATCAAACCGGCCAAACCCGCGGTGAGCGAGATCCGCAAACCGGAGGCGCCGACCGCAGCACGCACGGAGGCGAATTCCAGTTCCATGATCGAGCGGATGAATACCGAGATCCGCACCATGCGACGACTCATCGAGCAGCAATTATCGGGCTTGATCTGGGGCGACATCGCGCGCCGCAGCCCGGTCAAATCCTATCTCCTGCGCCTCCTGCTGAAACTCGAACTCAGCCCCACGTTGTGCCGCGATGTGGTCGCGGCCATCCCCGATACGGACGACACGCAACGGGCCTGGCGCAACGCGCTCGCGGTCTTGGCGAATAAAATCCCGATCGCCGACGACGAGATCCTCGCGGCCGGAGGCGTCTGCGCCCTGATCGGGCCGACGGGGGTGGGCAAGACCACCACCATTGCCAAACTGGCCGCAAGGTTCTGCGTGCGTCATGGCGCCAGTCAGGCGGCATTGATCACCACCGACAATTACCGCATCGGGGCGCACGAGCAGTTGCGCACCTTTGCGAAGCTGCTCAATGTGCCGATGCGCGTCGCGGCAAGCCCGGCGGAATTGCGCAACGCCCTCGCCGAACTCTCCGGCCGGCGCCTGGTGCTGATCGACACGGCCGGCATCGGCCAGCGGGATGCGCGGCTCGCGGAGCAATTTTCCATGTTGCGCGGCGGCCCCGCTACTATTCGCAATTATCTGGTGTTATCTTCCACCACCAGGGGCAACTGCATCAGGGAGATTATCCGCAGGTACCAGGAGATCCCGCTCCGCGCCGCGATTCTGACCAAGGTCGACGAGGCCGGCAGTCTGGGCGGGATCCTGAGCCAGCTGATCCGCAGCGAGCTGCCGATCGCCTACATTGCCGACGGCCAGAGGGTGCCGGAGGATTTGTCAGTGGCGCTCGCGCACCGGTTGATTGCCCGCAGCGTGGCCATGATGCAGCGGGAGGTCGACGACAAGGAAGACGAATCCATGAACAAGATACTGGAAAAGGTGGTGGCGAATGTCTGACGATTCGAATATTACCGGCGGCAATCAGGCGGATGGGGTCCGCACGCTCGGGCGGAGAAATCCCGCGCGCGTGATTGCGATCGCCAGCGGCAAGGGCGGCGTGGGCAAGACCAACATCTCCGTTAACCTCTCGATCGCGCTCGCCCAGCAGGGCAAACGCGTCCTCCTGCTGGATGCGGATCTGGGGCTCGCCAATGTCGACGTCCTGCTCGGACTCTCGCCAAAACTCACCCTGCACCATGTCCTGTCCGGAGAGTGTACGCTGGAGGACGCCTTGCTGGAGGGGCCGGCAGGCCTGCAGATCATCCCCGCCGCAACCGGGATCAAGAAGATGGCGAATCTGGACTCCGGCGAATACGCCGGACTGATCCACGCCTTCAGCGGCATGACGCAAATCCCCGATGTAATGATTGTGGATTCCGCGGCCGGGATCTCGGAGAGCGTGATTGGACTCGCCTGCGCCGCGCAGGATATCGTCGTCGTGGTTTGCGACGAGCCGGCCTCGCTGACCGACGCCTATGCCTTGATCAAGGTGCTGAGCCTGGAGAAGGCCGTCTGCCGCTTCCATGTCGTCACCAACATGATTCAAAACATCGATGCCGGCCGCAAGGTGTTCGAGAAACTGGCGGGCGTCGCCGATCGCTTCCTTGAGGTCACCCTCGATCACATGGGTTCGATCCCCCACGATGAATATCTGATCCGCGCCATTCAGCAACAGAAGGCCGTGATCGACAAATATCCCTCCTGCAAATCGGCGGTCGCCTTCAAGAAGCTGGCGGAGTCGGTGGATAAATGGCCCTTCTACAGCAATCCCAATGGGGATCTCCAGTTCTTTTTCGAACAACTGGTTTCGCACCGGAGGGCCGCCATCCCCGGAGTCTTATGAGCGAACTGGCCGCCTATTTCGAAGCGCAGCCGCAGCGCGAACTTGATGAGGTCTTGCGCCAGCATGCCTTGTTGGTCAAGCGCATTGCCTGCCATCTGAAGGGACGGCTGCCGTTCGGCGTCGGGCTGGATGATCTCATTCAAGTGGGGATGATCGGCCTGATGGAGGCGTGGCGGCATTTCGACCCGGCCCAGGGCGCGAGTTTCGAAACCTACGCCGGGATCCGGATCCGCGGGGCGATGCTGGACGAGGTGCGCCGCAACAACTGGGCGCCGCGATCAGTCCAGCGGCGATCCCGCGATCTGATGCATGCGATCGCGGAGCTCGAGCAACGGCTGAAGCGCGAGGCGAACGATGTCGAGATCGCGCAGCATCTCGGGATCGCGCTGGAGGAGTATCACCACTTGCTGCAAGACATCCAGGGTCAGCGCCTGCTGAGTCTGGATGACGAGACGATTGCCGGAGGGGATGGGGATGGTTATCCGCTGCCGGACAGCGAGCCGGGGCCGGAGCATTATTTTACCCAGCAGGATCGGCAGGCCGCGGTGAGCGATGCAATCCACAGCCTCTCCGAACGCGATCAACTGGTGTTGTCGCTTTATTATGCGGAAGAGATGAATCTCCGCGAGATCGGCGCGGTACTCGGGGTGAGCGAATCCCGGGTCTGTCAGATCCATACACAGGCCCTCCTGCGGTTGCGCGAGCGACTGGAGACCTGCGATGTATAGCGTGTAACCATGGATATCCTCACTCTTATCGGCATTTGCATCGGCATCGGCGCTATCCTCGGCGGCAATCTCCTGGAAGGCGGGCATCTGGGCTCCCTGTTTCAGCCCACGGCCTTTATCATTGTCATGGGCGGCACGCTGGGAGCGGTCGCCATCCAGACGCAGAAACATATCTTTATCGGTTCCTTCAAGGCGCTCATCTGGGTCTTTATTCCGCCCAAGACCTCCGGCCACTCAATCATCGAAAAGATCGTCAACTGGAGCCAGATCGCCCGCAAGGAAGGGCTGCTCGCGCTGGAGGCGTTGGTGGAGAGCGAGACCGAGAAATTCTCCGCGAAGGGCCTGCAATTGCTGGTGGACGGCAGCGAACCGGAGATTATCCGCCAGATCCTCGAGGTGGAAATGGCCACACAGGAGCATCAGTATACGCAGATGGCGAAGGTCTTCGAGGGCATGGGCGGCTATTCCCCGACCATCGGCATCATCGGCGCGGTCATGGGTCTCATCCATGTGATGGAAAACCTCTCGGACCCGTCCAAGCTGGGCAGCGGCATCGCGGTGGCCTTCGTCGCCACGATCTATGGCGTAGGACTTGCGAATATTCTCTTTCTGCCCTTCGCCAACAAGCTAAAACAGGTGGCCCATGATCAATTGCTGAATTACGAGATGATCATCGAAGGCGTGGTCTCCATTTCCCAGGGCGAAAATCCCCGCAGCATCGAAAGCAAGTTGCAGGGTTATCTGCATTAATATCGGTTGGACGATGGCCCGCAAGAAGAAGCACGAGGAACATGAGAATCACGAGCGCTGGCTCGTGTCTTATGCCGATTTCATCACCCTGCTGTTCGCCTTCTTCGTGGTGATGTATTCCCTTTCCGCGATCAACGAGGGCAAGTTCCGGGTGCTGGCGGAGTCTTTATCGGAGTCCTTCCGGGGACCGCCCCGATCGCCCACGCCCATTTCGCTCGGCGCCTTCGGCAAACCGAGCCCGATCGAGAGCATGAATCTGAAAAATTCCCTCTTTCCCCAACTGCCGTTGGAACAGCCGGTGAAGCTGCCGAAGATGCCCCCCACCAAGGAGCCCAACAGCAAGAAACAGATGTGGGGCGACAAGGATAAGCTGGGCGCGGCCAGCCAGTCGCTGAGCGATATCGCCACCAGCATCGGCGAGGCCATGAACGAACTCATCGAAAAGGGCCTCGTCAAGGTCCGCCTCTCGCCCTACTGGCTGGAGGTGGAGATTAACACCAACATCCTCTTCCCTAGCGGCAGCGCCGTGCTGGAGGCGGAGGCGACCCCGGTATTGCACGAGATCGCCGCGATCATGCTGAACTACCCGAATCCGATCCAGATCGAGGGCTTTACGGACAACGTGCCAATCAGCACGCCGCTCTATCCCTCCAACTGGGAGCTCTCCACCGCGCGGGCCACGAGCGTGGTGCAGATGCTGGCGCGGGAAAACATCGCCCCGGAACGGCTGGCGGCGATGGGGCACGGCGAGTTCAAGCCGGTCGCGGACAATGCCACGCCGGAAGGCCGCACCCGGAACCGCCGCGTGGTCATGGTGATCCTCGCGAATGAACGCTATGCCCGGTTCCGCGAAGCCGGACTGGAATATCGCGAGCCGGCGATGTCCCCTGATCCCGCGCCAACGGATCCCGTGGAGGCGGATATGCCGCCGGTGGGACCCGCGCCGAGCACTTGATAATCAGGAAAGTTCCGGTAGAAATCTCGCGGACGGGATCAAACCCTTATCCATGCCAGGCCCCGGCAACAGCGGCCAGATGCTTATCGCCTTCACCTCCAACGTCGGACAGGCCGCCTCGCAGGCCCCGCAACCGTTGCATTTCATGACCTCCACCACCGGGTAGGACACATACATCTCCTCGTCCCAATGGAGTTGCACCGCCTCGAACGGGCAGGTGACGACGCAGGCGTCGCAGTCCTTGATGCCTAGCGTGGTCAAACAGTAATTGGTATCCACCAGGGCCTCGCCGATGATGTAGCGCCGCTTCTGCGGCAGCGAGAGCGGTTGCAGGGCGCCGCTGGGGCATACCTGGGTGCAGATGGCGCAATCCGGTTGGCAATACGCCCCGTTGACGAACCGAAGGGACGGGGCCAGCAATCCAGGGATGCCCGCGCCGCCCCGATCGGGATGAATGATCCGTGGAGGACAGGCATTTGCGCAATTACCGCAGCGGATGCAGACGCCGGTGAAGCGGTCTTCCGTGATGGCACCAGGCGGGCGCAGGGGCGCCGCCTCGACCCGGGCGATCCCCGCCCGGCGTCCCCAGAGGGCAAGCGCCACACCACCCACCGCTGTGGTTACTGCGGTCAGGAAACGGCGACGCGCGTGAGGTCTTGCCGGGGTTGGGATGTTTTGCGCGATGCCGCCGATCAGATCCTGGAACCCGCCGAGCGGGCAGAGCCGGGTACACCATGCTGTCCCGAAGAGGAAGGTCAGCGTGATCAGGATGCCCATCAAGAGACCGGCAAGGAGTCCGGAGAGAAACCCGGAACTGCCCGGCGCGGCGAAGGGGCCCGCCAGCAGCGCCAGGGGATCGAGCCAGAGGAAGAGCGGGTAACCGACAAGCGCGCCGGCCAGCGTCAGCAACGCCAACGACCTTCCGATATCGGGCCAGGCAGCCCAGAACCGGGTCCAGCCCGGTCCCATGTTGGCGACGCCGTCGAGCAACAGTCCGGTCGGACAGACATAACGGCAAAACCAGCGGCGGCGCAGGCAGCAGATGAGGGTAAAGAACACACCCAGCCCGGCGGCGAGCCCAAGACTGCGGGTCGCGATACCCGCACTGACAGCAACCAGCGGACTCGCCCCGATCGCGAACCTGGGCGATTCCTCCCACGGCAAGGCGGGCCACAACGCCAGCACTGCGACGAGCAGACTACCCGACCGCAATATCAGGCGGGCGAGGCGCCGCCGCGGCATCACCCGAGGTGGACCCCTTGTTTGCGGAGTTCTTCCTGGAGCCGTTCTATGGCGACGTTGCGGGGTTGGCTGCCATCCCGCGCGCACAAGGCCGCGGCGATGCCCGCCGCCTGACCGGTGACCCAGCAGACCGGGATGAGCCGGGTCGTGTCCGCCACCTTGAAATCGGTCGCGATGCAACGCCCCGCGGCGAGCAGGTTTTCCGTCCGCGCCGGGACCAAGGCCCCGTAGGGGATCTGAAATTCCGGATTGTTGGCATACGTGCCGCTGTAACCGATCACATCGTCATGGGTTTTCTGTTTCTCTGTCATCTCGCTCGTCAAGGAGGTGATGCCATCGAGCAGGCGGGTGAGCCGCACGCCCATCTGCGGCGCTGTTTCCAGCAGGAAGGCTGACTCATCGCCCGGTTTCTTCCGGACCTGTTCAATGTTCTTCCACAGGGCAATGCGGTGTTTGAGTTCCAGCGCCGTCAGGTCATCGACGTCCAGCCCGTCCGCCACGGGGCCTTTCATGTTCAGCCAGTTCACACCCTCGACCGGGGTGTGGCTGCCGACCTTGCCATCGAGGGTTGTAACGGGCGCGCCCTGTGTCGGACGTTTCCTGACCGGCGCGCCGGTGGCCCCGGCCTGATGTTCCGCATCATCACCAATCATGTCGACCTCATGGATATTGCCGATCCGCGAGACCAGGCCGATGTTGTCCTTCACCTTGACGAACGACGCCCCGGCCGCCGCATAGATGTCGCCGTCGCCGGAGGCGTCGACGACGATCTTAGCGAGGACGGCCTGACGGCCGGATTTGCTCTCGAACACCGCGCCCTTGACCGCATTCCGGTCGTCGATGATGGCGTCCACGCCCCAGCAGTTGAGATAGATGTGCATGCCCGAGGCGAGCGTCATATCGGCAAGGACGTATTTGAATGCCTCGGCGTCGACCACGGGATAGAGCGGGGCCTGGCCGCGGTCGACGATCCCGAACTTGAGTTGGTCGAGACGCTGCATCATCTCCTCGCCGATGCCGCGGATCACCTGCTTGTCATCGCGGTCGTAGAGCGGAAATATCGCCAGCACCAGTCCGCCGGTGGCGAGTCCGCCGAGATGACCGTAGCGTTCAACCAGGGTGACATCGACGCCGAGCCGCCGTGCCGCAAGCGCGGCCGCCGTGCCCGCCGGCCCGCCGCCCACGACCAGCACATCCGTCTCCCGGAGCACGGCGATCTCCCGTTCCGGCTGGATCACTTTATTCACTTGCAGTCTGGCCGGCGCCAGAGGGGCACGCGGCGCGGGCGGCTGGGGTCCGCGAACCGCCGGTTTCAGATCCTGGGCCAGCAGGTCCGCGATGGGCAGGAGTGAACCGGCGGTGACCAGGCCGCTGGCGGAAAGGGATCGGATCAGATCCCGACGAGTCATTTTCACAGCCATAATTTCCCCCCTTGTTAAGTAAAATATGAAATTATCCCGCAGTGTAAAATGACCTCGGGATAGTTCTTTGTCATGGATCAACTCGACCTGACACTGGCGCCTTCGCTCTTGTCTCCATGAAAAGGGACCAAATCCCTGATGATTTTTGGCGTTATGTTCTTTGGGGCAAATATGTTCGCGCGGGAAATTAATGTATAATTTGCTTATGGATCAGATCGTCAAATCGTCATTCGAACAAGTGGATATCGCCGCGCTGCTGCGCCGTCACGGCATCAATCCGACCGCCCAGCGCCTGATCATCGGGCGTGCGGTATTTTCATCCTTTCAGCATATCTCGGCCGATCAGGTGCTGAAAATGGTCAATGAAGAAAGGAATTGCGTGTCGAAAGCGACCGTCTACAACACCCTGAACCTGTTCGCCCAACATAAACTGGTGCATGAGGTCATCGTCGATCCCAGCAAGGTTTTTTACGATTCCAACACCAGCCCGCACCACCATATTTACAACGAAGATACGGGTGAACTCATCGATGTGGGGGAAGGCGAACTGGAAGTGATCGGCATCCCCAATCTGCCGGAGAATACGGTAGCGGCCGGGATCGATGTCATCGTCAGGGTAACCAACCGGAATCGTCCAATCCTGAACTGAGGGGCGATCGCCGGGCATCCCGGTAATTCAACGCAGCGGCAGTCTTGCACTTTCCCGCCGGAGTAGCTCAGATGGTAGAGCAACGCATTCGTAATGCGTGGGTCGGGGGTTCGATTCCCTCCTCCGGCACCAATCTATAGGTTCTATTTCGAGGGCGAGTAATCCGTCGGGGTAAGGAAGCGGATCTCGCTGCTCATGCGCGGGGCAGCCGCCCCACCGGCGGGCGCCGCCGGTTTCCCCGCATTTTGTTTTTCCATCATGGCGCGAAATTCCCCGAAGAATCCCTGCCAGGAGGCGCGGGAGGTCTCCCTGTCCTTGTGCGCCAGCAGATAGATGAACGAGCTTTTGTCGAGCGCGGACCAGAAATGCAGGGTCCGCATGCCGTGTTTTCTGAAGAGTTCCGCCTCTCCCGCCTGGAAACGGTCGATCGTGCCCTGCAGGCCATCGACGCCGGTATTATATTTACGCAGTTCGAATAAACTCGTCGCGCCGGGATCATCCGCGACGCTGACCTCGCCCGTGGGGATATCGATGGCTTCCATATAGATTGATGCCGGAGGACCGGCCAGGAGCGGGCCGTCCTGCTCGGATTTGCGCGCGACTTCCTGCCATTCCGGGTCCGCGAGGAATGCCTTCCAGGAGGCGTCAGCCGTGGCCTTGTCCTTATGGGCGACGATATATACCAGCAGGTTGGCGGGGACCTCGCCCTCCGCGCCTTCCGTCACAGTCCAGTAGTAAAGGTTCTCGATGCCGTGTTTCTCGAACAGGGCCAGCGTATGGTCGCGAAAACGGGCGTTCAAGGCATCGAGCTTGCCGGGGTTGGCGGTATAGATGCGCAGTTCGTACAATTTTTCGGCCAGCGCCGCGGGCGCTGCGCTAATCAGCAACAAGCAGAGACAGGCGATGAGGCTGCCGCGGATGCGGTGAATGCTGGCGATCATGAGACAAACTCCTCAATTGATGGGTTGTTACAGTTCGCGACGCACGGACAATCGTTGCGCGTCAGTTCAGATTATCGAGTTTCTTCAGCAAGGTGTCGGCGAGCTGACACATGCGGTTCATATCCGGCAGGGAGATGGTGGCGTCCGGGTCGCGGATGCACTTCTGGTACATGCGCAACTGCTGCAACAACTCGTCGGCGATTTGCCGGGCTTCGTGTAATTCAATGCGGGAATCTTTACTCATGAACAGCCTTTCCGTATCGGTTAACGTTTTTCGCGGGGGATGTAATTCGACAGAACCGGCCCGGTATAAATCTGCCGCGGCCTCGATATCTTTTTGTCCGGATCTTCCATCATTTCTTTCCATTGGGCGATCCAGCCGGGCAGCCGGCCGAGCGCGAACATGACGGTGAACATGTTGGTGGGGATGCCAATGGCCCTGTAGATGATGCCGCTGTAGAAATCGACATTGGGGTAGAGTTTACGCCCGATGAAATATTCGTCCGCGAGGGCGCACTCTTCGAGTTGCTTGGCCAGATCCAGCAGCGGGTCGGGGTTGCCGGTCTTCTTCAGGACCCGATCGCAGGCCTGTTTGATAATCTTGGCCCTGGGATCGAAATTCTTGTAGACGCGGTGCCCGAAGCCCATCAACCGCACGCCGGAATTCTTGTCCTTGACCAGGTCGATGAATTTCTTGACGTTGCCGCCTTCCGCGTGGATGTGTTCCAGCATCTCGATAACCTGCTGGTTGGCCCCGCCGTGCAAGGGACCCCAGAGCGCGAGGATCCCCGCGGCCACCGAGGCATAGAGGTTCGCGTCGCTGCTGCCGACAATCCTGACCGTCGAGGTGCTGCAATTCTGCTCGTGATCCGCATGCAGGATTAACAGCAGGTTCATGATATCCACCAGCTCCTGATCAACGACGTACTCTTCGGTCGGCAGGGCGAACATCATCTTCAGGAAGTTGGCGCAATAAGATAACTTGTCGGTCGGGTAGATGATGGGCTGGCCTATGGATTTCTTGTAGGAGAAGGCCGCGATGGTTCTCACCTTCGAAATCAGGCGGGCCGCGTTCAGATCAAATGACTCCAGGTTGGCCGCGCTGGCGCCGTCGGAATAGTAAGCCGATAGCGAGGTTACCATGGCGGAGAGGATCGCCATGGGATGGGCGGTATTGGAGAAATTCTCGAAGAAATTCCGCATGTCTTCGTGAATCAGGGCGTGTGTGGTCAAGGCCGAGGAGAATCGCGCGAGTTCTTCCTTGTTTGGCAGGTGGCCGTAAATCAGCAGGTAACTGACCTCCACGAACGTGGCTTTTTCCGCCAGTTGTTCGATGGGTATGCCCCGGTAGCGCAGGATGCCCTTTTCCCCGTCCAGAAAGGTGATGCCGCTCTGGCAGGCGCCGGTGTTGACGAAACCCGGATCCAGCGTGATATATCCGGTGCTGGCGCGCAGTTTGCCGATATCGATGGCCCTTTCACCCTCGCTGCCGATCACGACCGGCATGTCCAGGGTCTTTCCGTCGGGTAAGGTCAATCTCGCTGTTTCAGGCATGGTGACTCCTCCAGGCAGGGGTTCTCCGCATCGCCGATCTTATGTGTGTAGTATACCTCATCGAGAGCGCTGACCGGTTATCGCTTCGGGCTTCAGAGATGCCCTTCCAGCATATCACGTTCCGCCTCGCTGATATGCCGGTTTTGCAGGCGGTTGGCAATCATTGCGGGCGTGATGTGGTCGTGGTCGATAAGCTCCTTTTTTTCCTCGGGGATCAGGGTGTCCAGAAAGAACAGATTACTTGGCGGCAGCAAACCGGCGCCGACTATCGTCAGCACCTCATTGGCCATCAATCTGAATTTGCCGATATCCTTGCCAATCCGGGTTTCGGCGAAGGATTGATCGACTATCCCGGCGTTATAGATGGAGTGAACCTCCATGCGATAGCTGATGATGTGCGCGGGGTCGCCGTTCTTCTCGATATCCGTCTCGATGTGCTCGAGGCGGGGATGGAGCATTTCCTTCAGCGACTCCAGGATCTGCTGGTCCTCCAGGCGCTCCGAATAGATATCCAGGATATTGTCGATCGGCAACTGGTTATAGGTATCCGTCCGGAACAGCTCATTGGTGCGATAGGAGAGCAATTTGTAGGAGCGGAATCCGAGGGTTGAATAGATGTCGGATAGCTCCCTGATATGTTTGTTGAAACCCAGGGCGCATACCAGTTGCGAATGATTGAGGCCGAGTTGCGCGGCCACCTTGTTTATCCGGATGATGAAATCGTCGGCGCTGTCGGTATTGATCTTGTAGAACAGCCGCACCAGATCTTCCTCCGAGGCCGTCAACAGTTCCGTGAAATTAAGCATGACTCTTCCTGTCGTCCTTTTCAGGCGCGGTTTTGTTTGAGGTAATCATATAAGATTTTGCGTTCCTCCTGAGAAACAGCGGCATCATCGAGCCGCGTCTGAATGAGATCCCTCGGCATGAGTCCCTTGCTAAGTATTTTATGTTTTTCCTGCGGGAGTATGGAATCGCGGAAGAATATGTCCCCGGCCGGGATCAGTTTGCTTTCGATGATGATGCAGACCTCGTTGAGCAAGGCCCGGAATCCGCTGTCCTTGGTATTCAGACGCTCCTCGGCAAATTCTATATCCGCGATCCCGTCATTATATATGGCGCGCATCTCCGCCTTATATTTCTCTATGATGAGGGAATTCACGGTCGCCTCGATCTGGCGTTCGATATTCGCGAGCCGGCGTTTCAGCAGGTAACGCATCACTTGCAGGTATTCCGGATGCTGCTTGACAAGGTCGTAGATCGTCAGGACGTTTTCCAACGATAAATATTTGTAGATATCGCCGGTAAAGATGTCGTTACGCCTGGCGTGCAGTTCCTCCAGGTTGGCGAAACCGAGTAACGGTAGAATTTCCGGCAGATGCGCCGTTACGGGATTGAACCCAACCGCGGTGACGATTTGCGCCACGCGGGTTTTCAATTCCCTGGAAATCGCGTCCAGTCGCTGTTCCGGCGTCGAATCGAGATTTCTGAACTCATAGAAGATTCGCAGGAGGTCTTCCGCTTCAGCTTGCAGAATCTGTTTGAATTTCGACATCGGGACTTTTTTTCCGGAAGGTTGATTTTTACGCTGAATTTCGCCGTCAGTCCGGGTCGTCTCAGTCCCGGTTCTGGCCAAGCATGCCTTGCAAGACCCGGAAACTCCGCGCCCAGGGCTTGAGTTCCGCCAGTGAGTCCGGCATTTCGGCGGCCGCCTCCAGGGCGGATTCATAGCTCCGGTAGACCCCGTAAAGCGCATTATAGTGGGTTACGCCATTTACCATGACCGCCACGTACGCGGATTCGCTTTCGATGCCGTGCGCCCGGATGAAGTTGACGATGTCCTGTTCCTTCAGGACGCTCACCAGTTGCAGGGTGTAATACTCCGACGGTTGTTGCAAGACCCACTCCTGTTGGCGGATGTCATGAGTCTGGTTCTCGTCCAGGGTATCGGCGTTTTCCACTGGCATCTGCGCAAGGCTTGTTGTCTGACCTTCAACGGGAGACGTTAAACCAGCCAGTTTCGCTTTGGCCTCGGCGAGATCCTGGGCCGCGGCCTTCTCGTACCAAGCGTGTGCGGTCGCGGCATTTTTTTCAACCCCATAGCCATTTTCATAAAAAACGCCGAGGTTGAATTGCGCCTGGGCCAGACCTTGCGCCGCGGATTTCTCCAGCCATTTAAGGGCCTCGCCATAGCTTTTATCCACGCCTTCCCCGAAGGAGTACATCACCGCCAAGCTGTATTGGGCATAGCTGTTTTCCTGTTCCGCGGCGCGCTGGAATAACTCCGCCGCCCTGGCGAAATCGGGCGGGGTGACCAACCCCCGGTAATACATCAGGCCTAGATTGAACTGGGCATCCGAGTAACCGCCGCTTGCGGCCAGTTCCCACCATTCCAATGCCTCGCGATAGTTTTGTTCCGTGCCGATCCCTTGAAAAAAGCGATCGCCGACCTTGTACTGGACCGCGGGGTCTCCCTGGACGGCGGCGCGCAGGTACCAGTCCAGGGCCTTGACTTCGTCCTTCTCCACGCCATGCCCGTAGTCGTACATGATTCCCAGGATCGTCTGGGCGCCGGCGTTGCCTTCTTCCGCCAGCGGCAGCAAAAGTTCTTGGGCGCGGGCATAATCGCCCCGCACATAAGCGCTTCTGCCATCCTCATAGGACTGGGCCTGGGCGTGTGTGGTCCAGGTCAGGACCAGAACGGACAGGGCCGACAGGATGATGCGCAACGACCGAAAGGGATTGGTATTTTTCACAATCATCGAATATCCGGTTTTGACTATGATTATATCCCTGAATAATGGAAGTCGGACAAAAACACAGTGTACCAGTCCCACGCCAGTCATGGGAGTAACCAGGTTCGCTATGTCTTCACGGTTACAACGCGCATGGAATAATCGATGGCCTGCACGTGTTTGGTGAGCGCCCCTATGGAGATGAAATCCACGCCAGTGCCGCAGAGCGATCCGAGCGTATCGGCCTCTATGCCCCCGGAGACCTCCAGCTCAGCCCGTCCCGCGGCGATGCGCACGGCGGTGGTGGTCATCTCCAGGGAGAAATTATCCAGCATGATACGGTCGGCGCCCGCCGCGATGGCCTGCTGTAGCTGATCGAGGTTTTCAACCTCAATTTCGATCGGTTTATTGAGGGTTTTAGCCTGACAAATCGCCTGGGGGATGCCGCCGGCGGCCTCAATATGGTTTTCCTTGATAAGGATGGCGTCATAAAGCCCCAGGCGATGATTGCAGCCGCCCCCGCAGGCGACGGCATATTTCTGTGCAGTGCGTAATCCGGGCAGGGTTTTACGGGTATCCAGGAGCCGGGTTTTTGTCTCGCCCAGCAACTTGACGTAATTTCTGGTGGTGGTTGCCGTGCCGGACAAGAGTTGCAAAAAATTAAGGGCTGTGCGTTCGCCAGTGAGCAGACTCCTGGCTGGTCCTGTCACCGTGCAGACAGGTTGATCGGGCGCAAGCGCATCGCCATCGGCGAGTCGCCAGGCAACCGCCACTGCGGGGTCCAATTGCCGGAAGACCTCGTCGAACCAGGCCGTCCCGCACAAGATCGCCGGCTCGCGGCTGATCACCACGGCATTGGCGGTCAGGCGTTCGGGCACCAAACCGGCGGTGATGTCGCCGCTGCCGATGTCTTCCTCTAGGGCGCGACGCACAGTGATGCTGATGTCTTCCGGTAATCTGATCTCCGGCATGGGCAATCTCCAGACAGGTGGGGCACCATGGTAGAGAATTATTGGCCGGCTATCATCATCTCTGTGCATATATGGTAAGGTAATCCCAGCGACCACCACCGATATACATCCCCTTTAATTGATCTCTATGTCACTGTGGCTGGACCGGGAGACCGGATTGCTGAATCCTGTGCGGCATGTCCTCTCGCCCAATTGCGATCCCCGCCCGGAAGGCAGCGTCATCGATCTGGTGGTCATCCACGGCATCAGCCTGCCGCCGGGCTGCTACGGCGGACCGCATATCGACCGGTTGTTCACCAACCGCCTTGAGGCGGGCGATCACCCGTATTTCAGCGGCATCTGTCATCTGCGCGTTTCCTCGCATCTCTTTATCGATCGCGCCGGAGAGATTACACAATATGTGCCCTTGAACCTCCGCGCCTGGCACGCGGGAGAATCCCGATTCCAGGGACGGGAAAGGTGCAACGATTTTTCCATCGGCATCGAGCTGGAAGGATCCGATGATGATCCCTATGCGGATTGCCAGTATGATCGCACAGCCGGGATCATAAAACTTTTAATGCGGCACTGGCCGGATGTTTGCAAGGCGCGTGTGGTCGGTCATTCCGAGATTTCTCCCGGACGCAAGACCGATCCGGGGCCTGCCTTCGACTGGAACCGCTTGTATGCGCTGTTATAGGTGCAATGGCCGGCAGTCTGAAATGAACATTAGGACGAGATAATGACCTTAATCAGTATCGTGCTCGGTCTCGCGCTGGTGTCCTTCATGGGACCGCTGGATCGCTTCAGGGATTATTCCTGGTTCGAACGCTACAGCGATTGGCTGGAGATGCGCTGCAATCGTTATGCGTTCTGGGATGGGCCGACGGGCGTTGTCCTGACTCTCGCGTTGCCGCTGGCGCTCTTGCTGGTCCTGACCGGCTGGCTGGGAGAGATGTCCGCAATGTTTCCCTGGCTGATCGCCATGGTCATGTTTGTCTACAGTCTGGGCGCCGACCCCAACCGTTATTTCGACAGCCTGCTGGCGATCGTGGCGGATAATGACGAGGCCGGTCTGAAAGATCTGGTAAAGGAGTTGGAACTCGATCCGGAGCATGGCGACAACTCACGGATCGCCCGTGCGCTGTTGCTGCAAGCTCATGCGAACCTCTTCGGCATAATTTTCTGGTTCATCATCCTGGGGATGACGGGGGCGCTGCTGTATGCCCTCACCGGCGTCATGTATCGGCGCTATCGGGATATTCATGGCGGTTATGCCAGCGCGGTGGCGCATCTGCGCTGTATTTTAATGTGGCCTTCCGCAAGATTGGTGGCTTTGGGCTTCGCCTTAAGCGGCAGCCTCGAAGACGCATTGAATGGCTGGCGATCGGTTCAGGGCGCCACGCTGGAATGCAGCGAGGAGATCATCGCCGCAAGCGGTCTCGGCGCCCTGCAATTTCGTCCCGAGCAGGATGAGGAACAGAATTTCAGCAATCAGTTGTATGGACTCCAAGCCATGATCAACCGGACGCTGATTATCTGGCTGACGGTGTTGGGGTTGATGACGATAGCCAACTGGCTGTCGTAACAGGCTGTTGAAAAACTGCTGCGCTAGGCATAACGGCGTTGCGCGCTGGCTCGAAATCCTCATTTACTACCGTGTAAACTCCGGTTTCTCGCCCCCGTGCGCCTGGTTCTGCCGTCGCTCGCGACGTTTTTCCTAAGCCTGTTTGCGGGTTATATAGTGATCGAACTATATTCCGCGACGCTCAACAGGCGGCGTTCCCCGTCACGGCATAGCAATACACTGTCTTCGTCATACCAATCCCCCAGGACAATCCGACGGGCATTTTGACCATCCAACAGGAAGTCGTGCATGCCCGGACGGTGCGTATGTCCATGGATCAATTCCGCGCAGCCAAACGACCTCAGCAATCGTTCGATCGTAAGCTGATCCGTATCGATGCTCACCGGGCTTTTGTATTGCGACGAGCGACGCATTAGGGGACGGAGACCCGAGGTGATAAACGATCGCAGGCGATATGGCAGGGCGCGGAACGCTGCGCGGATGGCGGCCAGTTCCATGAATTTGCGATAAAGTTGATAACTGACATCCCGGCTGCAGAGTAAGTCCCCATGGCATAATAAAACCCGCTTGCCCGAGATCTCCACCACCGAAAAGTCGGGCAGTAATTTGCCGCCCGTCAGGCCCTCAATCCCACTATCCAGCATGAGATCCCGGTTGCCACGCACGATGTAGAGCTTCCCGCCAACCGCGCAGAATTCCCGCAATCCGGCCAGGACCTTGGGAACCGGCGGGGTCCTATCGTCATTGCCCAACCAGAAATGCTCGAAAAGGTCGCCCAGGATATACAAGGCCTTTGACTGTCTTGCCGAACCGCGCAGCAGGTCCAGGAACAGCGCCAGTTTTTCAGGCCGTTTTTCGCTGAGATGCAGGTCGGCGATGAACAGCGTATCCATGTTGGAGGTATTCCCGGACGGCGCGGCGCTCCAGCGTGTGGACGCAGCTCAGATCAATACCACTTCCACGATCTCTATTATCTCCTCGGGCACATCCTGGTGGCCCTTGCGGCTGGTGGTTACGGCTTGCTCGATTTTTTCCACGGTCTCCATCCCATCGGTGACCCTGCCGAAAACGCAATAACCCCAGCCTTCTCGGGTCGACGCTCGGTAATCGAGGAAGGCGTTGTCATTGGTATTGATGAAAAACTGCGCGCTGGCCGAATGCGGATCCCCGGTGCGGGCCATGGCGATGGCGCCCAGCTCATTCTTCAGCCCGTTGTCGGCCTCGTTCTGGATCGGTTTGTTTGTCGTTTTGGCGCGCATCTGGGAGTCCATACCGCCTCCCTGAATCATGAAATCCTTGATCACACGGTGAAAGATGGTGCCTGCATAGTGGCCACTTTCAACGTAGGCAAGGAAGTTCTGCACCGTTT
The DNA here is from genome assembly GCA_004297165.1 of Gammaproteobacteria bacterium. Taxonomy (GTDB): domain Bacteria; phylum Pseudomonadota; class Gammaproteobacteria; order Eutrophobiales; family Eutrophobiaceae; genus 2-02-FULL-56-15. The sequence goes on along the minus strand of SCUJ01000006.1, from coordinate 1,481,975 downwards.
GCGGCGCCTTGTCGGGGGTCAATTCCAGCAGAATATCGCCCATGGTTGTGGTCATACGTACGTTCATTACCAGAATGCTCCTCGGAGAGTGGGTTTTCGCGGACCTGGGTAAGCGCCTGGAGGTCCCGCAAAAGGTATCTTTATCGGTCACATGATAGATACTTTGTGCCGGGATACAAGGCTTAAGGTCGCCTGAACCAGCTTTGCATTGACCCTGTCAGCCCCGCCGCGTATCATCGCAACCCCTGAAAATGCGGGTTCATCGGGGCATAGCGCAGCCTGGTAGCGCATCTGCTTTGGGAGCAGAGGGTCGGGGGTTCAAATCCCTCTGCCCCGACCAAAATCGATAATGGTGCGCGCTGTGCCGGCCGCGTACGCGATATACTATATAGGTATGTCTTTGGACATGCGCCTGTAGCTCATCTGGATAGAGCATCGGCCTTCTAAGCCGAGGGTAGCAGGTTCGAATCCTGCCAGGCGTACCAGATGCCGGAACGTCTTTGGATAGAATTTCAGGGGATGAGTGGGCTTTACACCGGTACGGCAAGCGCCACTCGCATGCGTTTCATGGTGAGCGTAGCTCAGTTGGCAGAGCGCAGGATTGTGGATCCTGTGGTCGTGGGTTCGAGCCCCATCGCTCACCCCAATTATTTTGGGTATTGCCGCATGACATTCCACCGGGCCGTTAGCTCAGCTGGTAGAGCAGGGGACTCTTAATCCCAAGGTCGTAGGTTCGACCCCTACACGGCCCACCAATTCATCATGTATAACTCACCTCCCTTTCTCATGGATTTTCTCCCGTAACAGCATCTATCATTGATGCTGTGCCTCGCCGTTTCGAACAGGCAGCGAGGATTCGAGTCCAAAGCTTTGAGTTTCCCAATACTGTTCGCATCGATATTCGGAGAGTATGGCGATATGAAACATGCCACAAGACTGTTATGTGGGATGACCCTGGTGTCATGGACCCTCCTCGCTGGTTATCCCTCGGTCGCCGCAGAGGTCTATAAGTGGAAGGACGCGGAAGGGAATGTGCATTATTCCGAGACGCCTCCGCCAGGAGATATAGAGACGGAGACCGTCGAGACAACGGCAGGCGGGGCGTCCGCAAAGCAGTTAAAAAGGTTGCATGATCTGCGGCTGCAACTGAACAAAAGCGATCAACAACAGGCAAAAGAGGCCGAGGCAAGGCAAAAAAAGCGGGAATTTCAGGAGATAAAGGCGGAGAATTGCGACAACTCCAGGGCCAAGCTGCAAAAATTGCAGACGGCTGGCCGACTGCGATCCGTGGATGAGTCCGGGAATGTCACCCGGACTACCGATGAAGAACATGCTGCCCGGATCAAGGCAGCCGAGGCCAATATCGAAAAGTGGTGTGACTAGAACCTACCAGCATTCCCCTACGACTGCCTGATCGGCGACGACATTGGAACACTTCGTGCCGTTCAGGATGCACTTGGTCCCGGTGTGGGCCAGGGTCAATGCGCCGCAGGCAGTATCGATTGTCTGGGCGCCGGTTGGAGTCGCCTTCAAGGTATAGGAGCTCTGGGCGGGACCCGCGGCAAAGGTGATGTTATAAAAAGTCGCCGCTCCCTCCTTGGGCGATTTGTTGAAGGGCAGACTGAACGCCGTGCCGCCGCGGTCCTGATCGTAACGGCCATTCTCGGTGAAATATCTTTCCAGATACTGGGAAAGCTCCTGCAGGTTCCCGCGCGCCTCCGTGCGCCTGGCCCGCATGACGTAGTTGTTGTAGGAAGGGATCGCAATCGCCGCCAGGACGGCGATTATAGTGACTACGATCAACAATTCGATTAGGGTAACCCCGCGTTGTTTACTGAGATCTTTCATTTGTAATTCCTCTATCTGATCTGGCGCCAGGATTGACGGCCGACAGTTATGCCTCCGGTCGCTTCTTGAGTCGTTGTTATGGTGCCCGAGATCCCGGAAGTCAGTTTGAATTCCTTGCTGGCGTCTTCAGCGGAGATGACGGCTGGAGAAGCCAGGGTGGCAGGAATGAATATACCACTGCCGGGGACTGCAATGCCTTCAAGATCGACAAAATCCTCTGCATCGATCACGCTATCGTTATTCAGATCAAATACCGAGTTTTCCAGCCGGGCTCCATTGACCGCATCCACTTCCATCAAAACCGCGGTGCCGCCGGCATCGGTGCAGGGGTCTTCGGGAGGGATGAAAGTGGTGAAGATCACCCGCTCGAACCGGGTCAGCGGATTTGAGATTACCATCTCGCCCTTGGCAAAGGAGGGCGGCACCGGCGGATCCGCGGGATTGGGCGAAACCAGGTCAATGAACCAACCCTTGTCGACTGTGTAATCGACCTGAGTCTCGGTGACCACGCGTGTAGTATTCAGGAACGTATCGTCACCCGTAGCCGGAGTGTCGTGATCGTCATAGATATCTATTTCGGCCAGAATGGTTTGCTCCAGCAACTCGCTCCGGCCGGTGGTAATCTTCGCGCCGCTGTCCCGGACGCCATAGAAAGACTGCTCCTGTGGGGATAGTGGCAAAATATTATCGCCTGTTTCCAGGTATTTGCCGGTGCCGAACAGGACGACAAACCCTGAAGTGGGATGTTTGACCACGACAGGTCTGGTCGTGATCGCCTGTGCCGCGCCAAGTCCGTCCGCAATGGTGATGAGCGGTTTGGGGGTACTGCCCGTCTTGTAGGCCACGCCCCAGGAACTGACGCTACCCCCCTTCAGGTCGAATTTCCACATATTGCCTAGCAGGTCCCCGGCGTAAACGGTATCGACCTTGCGATCGCCATTCTCATCCAGGAGGAAGGGCATGGCGAGACCGTTGGGCGTGCCGGAACTTCCAACTTCGGTATCGATCACCTTGATCTCGGCGCCGGTCTCCGCGTCCAGGATGAAAAGTTGCGCCCTGTGGCTGTAGCTGTTGTAGCCGTTGCCGAAGATGACCGCAAATTTGTCGTTGTTCAACAGCACCAGTTGTGGCTGAGACATGATGTATCCCATCTGTTCGCTGTGATCGGAACTGCTGACGCTGGTGGGATCGGTGACATTGTATTCCCACATGACGTCGCTGATATCGAAAGTATCGACGTCAGAAGTAACCAGTGTATGGACATCGGTTACATCGATGGCGTAAACGGAGCGGCCGCCGCCGCCCAAGGCGCCGACCAACATGGTGCGCCAGTCGGTGGCCTCGGGCACGCCGTCACTGTCGAAGTCGAAAAAGACATCGCTCACGAAGGGAGAGGCGTCCACATAATATCGATGGTCGTAACCGGTGGAGGCAAGCTCGCTCAGGCCGCCGTGGAGGACGCTGGGAACATAGGCGAATATCTCCTTGCCGGCATTGCTCGGATCCGTATCCCAGGTGTCCTGGAAGGCATGTATCATCCCGTCATTGCTGCCGGCGAAGACGATGGAAAAAGTCTTGTCGTCGGTATCCTTATAGTTATTCACCTTCTGCGCAAGATAGGAGTTATAAGCGGCGCCGCCATTCGCTGTGGACAGCACATTGTAAAAGAAATTGTCGGCGCCGACCGACACTGGCGAGGCATTGATAATGTCCGCCAGGCGCACACTTCGATCCCGGAAGAGTCCGCCGTTTGCCAACTCATTGGCGGCATCGCCGCGCAGATAATTAACGAGATCTGTGCTGCCGATCGCCGCGACCAGGTCCGCGTCGCTGTCGTTGAAAAGTATGGGGGTGAGCGTCCCGCTTTTATCAACGGAAGTGAATATCTTGCGGCTTGCGGCATCCGGTATGTGTTCCGTAGCCCGCCATACCTCGCTATTGATGGTCGCGTCCGAGTTAAGGGTGAAGGCGGATAACTCGCCGGACCAGTCGGCGGTATTGAACTTGGCCTGGTAGAGTCTGGCGTTGGTGCGCAAAACCGTGGAGTTGATGGCCACGGACGAGGCCGATGCCCCCACCAGCTCGGTAATCTTCTGGAAGGTGGCGTCAAGTTGTTCCTTGAGTTTGCCGGCGTTGGTAACCAGGAAATAGGTATCCGGGATCCCATCGCTGTCCTCGTCCCACTCGGATTGCTGGTCCGGCAGGTCATTGTCATTCGAATCCTGGAAACCGCCCCACTTCGCGGCGTACCACAGCGGGTCCTTCATCAGCGTGGCGGCGGTGGTCGAGCCTGGAGTAAAGCTCCGGTTGCTGGTTAAGGGCAACGCGGTTGAGGCGGTATTTGGCGTATCCAGGAAATAATCCACATCGCTCCCGCTGGCGGTATCGGTATCCCGTAACTCCAGGTAGATCCCATCCGTGGTCGTGCCGGAGATGACATAGCCCAAGTGCTGAATTACGGACCCCGCGGCATACAAGGAGTTGAGTTCGACGGATACGGTATCGTCGGAGTTATCGCTTGCTGTGCCGTTATCATCGACGAAGAATGTATACTCCACAATGGCGTCCATGTCATGGTCCGCGCCCGCCTCGGCGTCCTCGAAGTTGATGCGGAATTTGTAGTAAGGCAGACCATTGTTGGTGCCTGGGTCGGCGTTCAGGGCATTGGTGTTGGCAATATCCTCGACGTAGAAATCGACAATGGCATTGGTGGGCTGGAACTGCCCCTCATTTTTATTGATGCCCCAGGACCCACCGCCGACGGATTTGGCGAAGGGCACCAGGGTGACGATTTTACCCGCCACCGGGATCTCGAATTTAGGCAGGGGTGAAGCGACCGCCACAGCGAGCGTGGTGATATGCTGGCTGCCCGTGACGGGATTGATGTCCTCGTTCTTGCCAAAATACGAGACAGAACTGGAGTAGTAGCCACCCTGCTTGGTGGGTTCCTCCGGGGCAAGGCCGCGGATCGCACCCACGGTGGTCACGGTCTTGGGGGTGGGTGCGCCGTTATAAGTCGCCCCCACCTGGCCGATGAAGTGATTGCCGGGGATCTCGGGTTCATTCGGGGTGATGACGGAATCGGCGATATCCTCCACATCCAGTCCGGTCACATCCCCGGTGAAACTGCCGAAGTTGCTGTTCACCCCCGGCAGTTTGTCGGTGTCGTAGGAGGGGTTGATGTCCGAGATCACGAGTTGCATGGGCAGGGCGCATTCGTTGGCGCCGGTGGTGGGATCGTAGGGATTATCCCAGGCGGGGAAGGGCAGACCCAGAGTGGCGTCATCCGTGCCAGTGGTAGTAAATGTGAAATCCGAGGTCGGCGTCGCCTTGCCGGCGAAATAGCGAGTCCCTTCGTACATCATCTCGGCGATGGGGTTGCCCCAGAGCCGGCAATCGCCTTCTACTCGGGGTTGGTTGAAGACGAAGCCGCAATTGGAATCATGCGTATAAGTGCCTCCGCCACTAAAACCAATGACCCTGAGATTGTTGATGGTCTTGATGATGCCTACTGTACTTGTCAGTGTGCCGTCAGTGTTGATATTAACCTCATCCGTGAACGATCCCATCTTCTTGCGCAGGATGCCGCCGCTGAGATTCTTTTTATAGGAACCCGTCAACAGACCGAACTTCATGCTGTCGTTTTCTCCGTACTGATGCAGGATCCCGGTTGGCTTGTAGTTGCCGTCCGGATATTGCTTGCAGTTGGACTCGAGCAGTCCGGAGACGCAGACTTTTACCCGTACGGTGAAGTCCGTCATGGTGCTGGCGACGCCGCCGGTGGGCGGGGCCCAGAACAGTTTGAAACCGGCGTCGACGCCATCCTCGGCATGCCGGTAACGGAAGTCATAACTGCCGGGAGGGAGTATCACGAGACCGCTGTGGGTGCTTGGCGAGCTGCTGAAACCGTGCGAACCGTAAAAAGTGGCTATGACATCCGTCGAGGTAAATCCGTCACCCGTGGTGTCGATGGAAAATTCCACGCCATCGTCGCCATCGACTCCAAAGTAATACGAGCCCCCAAGGGTTATGTTCAGAGTGCCTGTTATCAGGGTGAAATAGTCATTTGTGAGAGGCGGACTGGTAAAGTCATCGTCACTGTTGGCATTATCGATATTGGTGGGTGTGTCGGAACCGAAAACCCCGTTCCCGACGGCAACGGTTTGGAAGGCATCCATTTCGGAGTAGTTGTCCGGTGTCTGATCGCAGCCGCTGCCGCAACCGGTATTTTTATAGACTTGTCGGGTGATGTCGCTCAACCCTTCCGTGGCGCTTGCCGGGACGATGACATAGCTTGGAGTTGGCGCGGCGGTCACGCAATTGGTGCTCTGGTTGACACATTTACTACCAGCAACGGGCCGCTCGATGGACAGCCATTCCCATACCCTGTAGGGGGAATCGTTAAGGACTCTAAGTAGAGGTGCTCCCACCGTACTGGAGGATCCTAATGTCGTATTGGCGAACAGGTGGCGCTTGTCGGTCGCTGGTAAATCCAGAGGGGTGTAATCCCGGATGTCAAAACCATCCACAGCGATACTGGTGTATTCCTTGCCCCAACTATGGGCATCCTGGGGGATGTAGCTCCGCTCCAGGACGGTGAGTGAAGCAGTATCGGTGCTGCGGTACCCACCGTAGAGCACGCCGCGCAGGGCGTCCATCCTGGAGGTGGTCAGGTAATTCAGAAAATCGCCGCTCCATTCAAACGCGCCGCTGCATGTCTTGTCGCTGGTAAAGACCGTGGGTTCAAATCTGGTATCGGTCGAGGAATAGGTGTAACACTTGCTGGAATCGAAATAACCGTAATAGTCGATGGAAGGGTCGTAACGAATATCCAGATTGCCGTCGTCGTTGAGGTCCGAGGCGTCGTTATAGGCCTCGTAATAGAGCTTGTGGTCCCGGCCCATGGTGAGCAGGATAAGCGGCGGTTCCTTGACGTTGGAGACGAACAGGGGCACGTCGGGGAGATTCAAGGGCGCTGCCCCGGCATTCATGCCGGACAGAATCCCCAGCAGTAGCCATTTCAGCTTATTCCCGTTGAGTCCGGTCTTTTGCAACTTCATGATGACGATCTCCTGTGAGAGACAGGCGGCACACGGCCATCCTGATTACAATTGCTTGTAGGTGGTCTGGATCAAGGATACGGCGTTGGTATTGAGTCCCCATCCCTGCGCCGAAACACGGTAGACGGGGAGCAGACAGCCTGCCTTAAGCGGTACTTCCAGCATGCAATTGGCATCGCGCGGTGCGGTCCCGAAATTCTCGATGATGTACTGGGGTTGCTGGGCCAGCGCCGGGTCTGAAACGGCATTCACCCAGGTGGCGGCGTTTTCCCAGATGGGGTAATCGGTGTCGTCAACATTGGATCTCGGGTAAAGGCCTCCGGTCCCGTCAAAGACGGTATCCGCAGCGAGCCCAGCGGCGACAGTCTCGCCCGTGCGCAGGGCGGTCTCGGCGGCCTGAAACGACAGGTGTTTGTTGAGGACGTTGCCGGCCATCTTTTCTTCCATGGTGGAACTGGTGATGGCGCTGACCCCGATCAGGGTCATGATCAACAGCAACATGAGGCAGACGATCAGGGCGGCGCCGGACTGATTGTGATGTGAAAGGATCATCAGCGAACTCCCTTAGGGTAAGCGGTTGCGGACCGTGACAGTAGAGATATAGACCATGCGCAGGCGGCGGTCGGCACCGGCGCCGCTGTTGACCACGGCGCCATTGAAAGTGATTGCCCGCGGTTCCTCGGTGACCCGGTCATCGCTCCGCAACAGGAGCATGATGCGTACGCTTCTGACCGCCGACCAGTCGGTTACGGCGCTGGCCGCCACATAGCTGTCGGCATACAGATCCCCACCGCCCGTATCCTCTCCGTAGAGGATTTGGAGATCTTCCACGCCATCCGCCAGTTCCATGATGTCGAAATCATCTGTATCCACGGTATCGTCATCATCGTTGGTATGCCAGGACGCCATGTACAGCGCCGGTTCTCCGCTGGTGCCGGGCGCGATGAAGAAGGAGTTGGAACGGGGGACGGAGATCTGGGAATCAGGGCCGTAGTTCTGGGCCAGGAAATTACCAGTATTACCGGAATTACTGTGGGTAAGTGTCTGTTTATTTCCGCTGGCGTTGGGATTGCTTACGATCTGGAAGATGTCGGTATTGACGCAGTCCGAGATGATCACCGGCCGGTGTTGTTCGAAGCCGCAGGTATTGGGATAGGCCACTTGCACATTGGCATTGGTGACATCCCAGTTGCCTACTACGGTAGCGCCGCATTCGTCCGCCCGCATGATGTTGATGACATCGCTATCCGCGATTCCATCGCCGTTAATCCCCTGGAGTCCGAACTGGATGCTCGCCGGAATGCCAGGCGACCAGGTATCCACACCAGTGACGTTGTATCCCAGCAGGGCGTTCGCGTTGTTAAGGGCGAGGGGCGGGGGATTGTTGGCGATGATGTTGGGCGTGATGTTTCCCCGGCTGGAACAACCGGTGTACCCGGCCATGCGGACCTCCCGGGCCATGTAATCGACGATGAAACGCCCGGTCTCCTGGATCCGCGCCAGGGCCGCTTCCGTCCGGTACGTGGCCTTGCTGCTGATGAAGATCTGGATGGCGCCGCCGGTAAGAATCAGACCCAACACCAGGGCGGTCATCAATTCGATCAGCGAGAAACCATCTTGAAGGCTGCGGGGCTTGGTGCCGATCATGGGTTAGATCTCTGATGTAAAGGCGAATTGCATGATATCTGCGCTATCGGTCGCGGCCCCGCCGGTACGGCTGGCATCCCACTGAACGGTGATGGTGCAGGACCCGGCCGTCGTTGTGCAGTCGATGGACCCGTCGCCAGCCGGCATTAGCGCCGCGACATAAACATTCAGCCAGTTGGCAACGTCGACATCATCGATTGCGGCGCCGGCCGGGGCGTCGTCAGCCATTGCGAGATCGTAGTTACCAGCCAAGGCCCGCGCCCGGTTAGCCCGGATGCGATCGATCATGTCATAGGCGAGAAATGTTGCCTGGGTGCGTTGATAGGCCTCCTGGTTGGTTTTGAGGGACGTGGCCTGGAGCGCGGCAAGCCCCAACAGACCGATGGAAAGGATCAGCATGGCGATCAGCACTTCCATCAGGGAGAAGCCTGACATCCGAGACAATGGCTGGTAACTGGAGCGCATTTTAATACCTATGGACAAGCGTTACGCGTAAGATTCGGGTGGCCTGAGGCCAGCAAACTGATGGTGCGGATGTGTTCCCCGGTGCATTCAGTCGCAGTGAGCGTCAGGGTGGTGGCGGCAGTGATATCCCCTGCCGGCCTGTAGGTAATGGAATTCTGCGAACTGATGAGACTGGCGCCTTCGATGCGATCAAAATTTCTCAGGATGATGTCGGTGACATCCACGCAGTCGTTATCGACATTTACATCGATGCAGACCCGCCATCCGGTGGTCCAGGTGGTGCCTGCGGTCAGAGGTTCAATTCTGATGTTACTGCCCCGGTTCACCGCTTCACTGCGGGCGTAATGAAGGGAATTGATCATATCGTTCGCTTGTGTTGCGAGCCGGTTATTCTTTACGAGTTCGCCGAACGCGGGCACAGCCAACACAGTGATGACGCCCATTACCGCGAGGGCAACCATCAGTTCAAGGATATTGAAGCCGGCATGTCTGTTCATGAGCGCTATCTTATGCCAGGCGATTCGGCGATGTTGCCCGCCATGTCGTCAACGGTAGTAAATTCCTGACGAATGGCAGGGGTGACCGATCCGGAGATGATGCGACATTACTCGGCTGTGTTATTTATTCAGGTTAACTTGGTATAATTCGCGCGTGTTATTTTTTCTGACCTGTCAGCGCCAATTTCCCGAACCAATTCCGGCAGAGACTGTCGGTCAAGATGTGGAATGATGTCTGGTTGGTTTTACTTACGATGGCAAACTTGTTATCTATTCAGGAGTCCAACATGAGCAATAATTTCGATGCCGGGCGTCGTCGCGCTACCGGCCTGATACTGAAAACTGTCGCCTTGTCCTCGGTAGTCGGCTTGGTCAAGATCCCGTTCGCTTTGGCCCAGGATCTGCCCCATGTCGAGGAATCCGACGCGACTGCTGTGGCGTTGAAATACGTGCATGACGCCGCCAAGGCCACGCGCGTCGACAAGATGGGTGTGGCTGCGGCGGATCAGGACTGCACCAACTGCCAGTTCATCCAGGCGGATGCCGGCGATTGGCGTCCCTGCATGCTCTTCCCCGGCAAGACAGTGTCCGCGAAGGGTTGGTGCATGAGCTGGACCAAGAAGGCCTGATCGGGTCTTAGTCTTCAGAATCGACGGGTTTGTGTAAACCCGTCGATTTCATGAACGTTGAATATAAAAATCTATACAAAGTAGAAGTTATAACGTCGCCGCGCTGCCGAAGATCGCCGTTACCTGACTGGAGAGGAAACCGCCGTTGCCGTTGCAGGCGGCCAGTTCAGCGCCTGCCACTTGTCTCGTACCGGCCTCACCGCGCAACTGCTGCACAGCCTCGATCATGAGAAACATCCCGTACATGCCGGGATGCACGCAACTCAGACCGCCGCCATTGGTGTTGACCGGCAGGGATCCCCCCGGGGCGATGTTGCCGTTCGAAACGAAGGCGCCGCCCTCGCCCTTGGCGCAGAAGCCCATATCCTCGAGGAACAGGATGGTGTTGATGGTGAAGGCATCATATAGCTCGACAATATCAATGTCCTTCGGTGTGACGCCGGCCATTTCGAAGGCACGGGGTGCGGATTGGGCCGCCGCCGTGGTCGTGAGGTCCGCCATCTCGCCGATGATGTTGTGGGTCGTGGCCGAACCGACGCCGAGCATGTAGATTGGCGCTTTGGGAAAGTCTTTGGCTCTCTCCCGCGAGACCATGATCATCGCGCCGCCGCCATCGGTAATCAGACAGCAATCGCGCACTCCCAGCGGATCGACCACCATCCTGGCGTTGACCACTTCCTCGATCGTCAGCGGGTTGCGCATGAACGCCGCCGGGTTTTTCATGGCCCATTGACGGGCGGCGACAGCCACCTCCGCCAACTGTTCCTTTGTGGTGCCGAATTCATGCATATGACGGGCGGCGGCGAGGGCGTAGCCGTTGATGGGATAGCGGGGCTTGTAGACGGTCTCGACGGTATAGCCGTGGGGCGGCGGACCGCGACGGGTGTTGGTCCGGTGGTTGCTGCCGTAAGCGATCAGAGCTATATCGCATAACCCCAGCTTCAAGGCCGCCGCCGCCGATTGCAGGCAGTTGACGAAGGACGAGCCGCCGATATTGGTGCCGTCCATGTAGCGGGGTTTGATGCCGAAGTATTCAGCGATCGTCAACGGCATGAGCTGATCGGAGAAATTGCTGCCGAAGATCCCGTCGATCTGATCGATGGTAATGCCGGCATCTCCGACTGCGTTGTGCACCGCTTCGGCCATGATCTCGATGGGGATGCGTCCGGTCAGTTCGCCGAACGGAGTCAGTCCCACGCCGACGACGGCGGCCGCGCCGCGTAATGGATGCACCATCAGAGTCGCCCTCCTGTGCTCGCCCGGAAGACCACCGCGGGCTCTCCGTCGACGTCACCGACCGCGCCTTGTACCGGCATGCCGATGCGGATGTCTTCGGGCTTGATATCGACGATGCGCGTCAACATGCGCGGGCCTTCCTCGAGATCGACCAGGGCGATGTTGTAATCCGGGCCCTGTTCGGGTTTCTGGCGGACGATGCTGGTGGAATATACGATGCCCTTGCCCGATGCCTTGACCCACGCAAGCCTGGGCGAACCGCAATGGTTGCAAAGCGAACGCGGATAATAGATATGTTTACCGCAGCTTTCGCATTTCTGGATCTTGAATTCCCCGGCCTTCAGGGCTTGTTTGTAGCTTATGAACGGGCCGGTACCTGAAAACAGCGCACTATCGTTGACCATCGTCAGACTCCCACAGGTAGAAATGTATTTGGTGCAGCCAACAAGCCGGACCGGTCCGGTCGGAGAACAGGGAATTCGGACAGAGGCGGTTCGAACTTGGCGGCGGGGCTTGCTTCAGTCTGGCTGTATATGCCGAAGCCTTGCATCATCCCCGGCAGATAATAACCCACCGGGGATGAGGAATGAAAGCCGCACTGGCAGGGCGTTTGTCGCCTATTTACGTGACGCTGAGCGCTTGCCTGAGACGGTCATCTGGCGTGCGGGCGGCGGGTTCTTCATGCCGAGGCGGAATACTTCACCCGTGTCCCGATGCTTCCAGTTGACCGAGATGCGCTGACTGGCTGGGTGCAGCAGGGTCAGCGCCTCCGTTTCGGGACATTCCTCGACGCAACCGCCGCAATACCAGCATTCCTCGGGATAGACGACGATGGGTGGTTGATATTGTTCTGGGTTAGGCATCATCACGTCCGTGGGACAGACCTCGACGCAGGAGTTGCAGCCCGTGCAGTTGACCGGATTAAATTGAATAATCCGATTCGGGGTCGGCGGGTTGGGGACGACATAGACGGTTTGGTTCATTGAAATTTCTCCCATGCGGTTTGAGGATCAAAGTCCGCAGTGTTGGCGGTAATTTTGCTCGTAATCGCCGTTGTACGGGGCCTCCAGATGGTGATTCAGCGATAATTCCCTGATCATCGCCTGACCGCCGAGTTGCTTGATGGGTAATAACATGGCCCATTCGTGAGGATCCAGTTCGGGATAATCGAGGCGGTAAAAGTCCAGATGCCGGCTGCTCGCCTTGCGCGATAAAGAGGCATGCATGATCAGCTCCCCTACGGAGATCAGCGAATGACACTCCAGCAACCGGCCAAGTTCGTGCGGGTTGGAGGCATATGCCGCCTGTAGTTCGGTCTCGCGCAAATCCTGCATCAATCTCAGACCGGCATTCAGGGTTTGCTCGTTCTTATAGGCGCCGCAGTAGTCCTGCATGATCCTGGCGATGGCGTAATTTATCTCCTTCCAGCCGATGCCGTCGCGGGGTTTGGCCAATGGCGCCTGAGCCCTGCACAATTCACGCTGTATTTGATCTTTGTCAGGTTTTGCGACGGCCGCGCCGCGGGCGTACAGCGCCGCCTGGCGACCGGCATAGCGCCCGGTGGTGTGCGATTCGCCGTGACAACCCCCGCCGAACAGAGGCGCGCCGCCTGCGGCGTACAAGCCTTCGAGCGAGGTGCGCAGGTTCCAGTCGACCAGAAAGCCGCCGCCTGACTGGGCCCGGATATTCGCCGGGGCATTGACGCCGGCGCCCCAGAAATTCGAATGGGCATAACCCTGCGGCAGCATGACCGGCGCCTGGAGCATGTCGGCCTCGGGATCGAAACCGGCCCTGGTGAAGGTGTCGAAGATGGGCACCCGGGTCTTGCCTTCATTGGTGAGCATCATGTTGAAGATCACCCGGCGTTCCGCTTCGGGCAGGCGGGACATATCCGCGTACAAGGGCAGTGTGAATTCCCCTTTACGGATGCGTTCCGGGAGATCCGGGGCGAGAGAATTATTCCGATACTCCTCGTTATAGGAGGCAAGGCCGATGCCATCGCCAAGGATGAATTTTTGCTTTGGCCCTGGGAGGAATCGCTCAGCCACCGATTTAAGTTCATTACCGCTGCCATCGACCCAGGGGACTTCCTTGCCGTTGGCGTCGACGATGGGTGTGCCGTGATAGGTGTTGTGGGCGTTGGCCATGCTGTACGGGGCGTAGCCGAAGCCGCTCAACCGCCCGGGCATGGTCTGCTCCATGCAGGCGAATTCCGCGCCGGCCTCCCAGCCGATCGCGAGACCCACGCCGCAATTGTTCATATCGCTCATGGAACTGGAAGCGGTAAGCTCCGGCACGAAGGACCAGAGGCGGCCGGCGCTGCCCGTGGAGATCACGATCGCCTTGGCGTGGAAGACCAGAAATTCGCCGGTTCTGGTATTCACGCCGGTCGCGCCGACCACGCGATTGCCTTGAATACCGTTCTCCGTCAACAGACTGGTGATGACGACCCGATTGTGAATATCCACTTTCAGGCGTTGCATCTCCCGGAATATTGCGGGCTTGATGTTGAAGCCCCAGATTCTGAGGATGTGACGGTTCAGGTAATCGTAGGCGAACATCAACTTGGATTCATCGTCGCGGAAATCGGCGCCCTTGAATTCGTCGCCCACATCCCGGATCTGGACGCCTAAGCGTTCCGCCTCCTGCAGGGTATCCCAGCCTTCCCGGGTGGAAATATAACGTACCGGTCCGCTGGTATAACCATGGGCGCTATCGAAGACGGCGCGGGTATAGTCTTCGGGCGTCACCCTCGAGCATGGATTGGTGCAGGCGCCATGCCAGTGATCGACCCCGGATCCGCCCGCGCCGCTGCGTTTGGCGTTGCCGCGCTCGGCGAGCGCGACAGTCGCGCCATTTTGCGCAGCGCTGATGGCGGCGCGACATCCCGCGACGCCGCCGCCTATCACCAGCACATCACTTACAACTTCCTTAACCTTGCCAAAGCGCAGCGGATACGGCCATTCCGGCAGGCGTGAAGTGGCCTGAACGTAATCATGCCATGTCGTCATTGTTCCCCCCTTAAGGAATATTACAGATTGGCGGCGTGTCATCCGCCGAGTGAATCCCGTCGACTGGATTACGGGCAAATGGAGAAATAGCGGAAAGTAACCCGACCATACTTGATCCATGTCAAATAAAACCATATCGAGACTTGCTCGAGATGCTTAATCTTGGGGCCTCATCCATTATGCTTGAGTTGATATCGCAGGGTAAAAATAGTGTGATATCACAAATTTATATGCTAAATTCAAATGATATTGGAATATGGATTGAATTAAGAACCATGAAGGTCGGCAGGGATCCAAGCATTCTTGTTAAACAATTGTGATCTCAATAGCAAGTGCAAAAGAAATCCAAAACAGTATTAGTGGCGGATGATGATCGTACGCTGCGCTTGATGCTCTCCAAGATGCTGGAGAAAAACGGCTATCAGGTTGTGACAGCGGACCGTGGCGAGAAATCACTTTTCCTTGCCCTCGAAAAAGACATCGATGCGTTCCTTATCGATTTGAACATGCCCGGTCTTGGCGGCATCGAGATATGCGAACGCATCCGCTCCATCGCCCGATACCGCATAACGCCCATAATATGCATCACTGCAATGGAGGAAGATGGCAACCTGAGCGAGGTGTTCGCCGCCGGGGCGACGGATTTCATAAACAAACCCGTAAATCCCATCGTGCTGGAGGCCCGACTCAAGGCCCATTTGCAGAAGGTCAAGTATTATAGCGAGATGGAACAGACGCGGCGTTATCTTAACCGGTATGTCTCGGCCAAAACCCAGCGCATGGTGGAAGCGTATTCTCTCACAGGATTGTTGCCGTCCCCGGAGCGCCATAAGGTTTGCGTCATGTTTACCGACGTCCGCGGTTTCACAGCCTTGAGTCAGCGGGTTGATCTGGAAATGCTGTTTGAACGTCTCAGCCGGAATCTGGGCATGCAGGTCGATTCAGTGCATGCGCATGGCGGTTACATCGATAAATTCGGAGGCGACGGCCTGATGGCGATTTTCGATTACGACAATGCCGTGGAGCGTTCCTGTCGCTGTGCATTGAATATCATGGAGGTCACCCGGCGCAATCAGAAACTGGGTGATAAAAGCGCCTTCGAACTCGGCATAGGATTGCATGTCGGCGAAGTCCTGATCGGCAATATCGGATCCGACGATCACTTGGATTATTCAGTCATCGGTGAGACGGTAAATCTTGCCTCGCGGTTGTGCAATTATGCCGAACCCATGCACATCGATGTGTCAAGGGAAGTGGTCCGGGAAGTGGAGTCGAAGGATCTGGAATTCGACGAACCCAAGTTTGTCCGCATGAAAGGGATTGAGGAACCCGTGGCTATTTATCATCTCTTGGGTTGTGGTAGGGATACGGAACGATATCAGAGCAACGAAAAACCTACTGCCGGTCATGTCTCCTGAAACCTGGGATCATCACAAGAACGCCAACCTGTTCGCGCACTGGAACCTTGCAGCCGATGGCTGTCTAATTGCATAATCTTCAAGTGGCTATCCGACGATGATCAAAGTTAACTCAAATCTGTTCAGTGTTTTATCCATTCTGATCTGCGTGCAGTTTACGCCAGGGGTCTGCGCGCAGATGCTCACAGAATCCGGATCGAGCAAAACAACTACACTAAGGTTGGTTCAGGCCGAAGTCCCCGAACCGATGCGTGGGAGGGAAGCCCCGGAAAACGGCGCTTTACTTATCCCCGAACGCAGGGATTCCGATGAGACGCGAGAGGAAAAACAATGTATGACGGTATGCAATCGTTGGGGAGAGGATTGCATCTATGACCCACAACGGGGTCGTCAATGCCGGCGTACTTGCAAGGATTTCGAGGAACAATGTTTTTAACAGTCTGCCAGTAAATATCTAATAAATCTCAATCGCCAACTTCCACAATCTCTCCAGG
The DNA here is from genome assembly GCA_004297165.1 of Gammaproteobacteria bacterium. Classification (GTDB taxonomy): domain Bacteria; phylum Pseudomonadota; class Gammaproteobacteria; order Eutrophobiales; family Eutrophobiaceae; genus 2-02-FULL-56-15. The sequence continues at coordinate 1,465,670 of SCUJ01000006.1, read as the reverse complement.
TGTATAGCGTTACTTAAATTACTTTGCTGTTTCTGACGCCAGTAACCAGTGTTTTTTTTTGCGGGTTTTTCCACCAATCGAATGTATAATCATCGGCAGATTTCAATCCTATCGGGTTTGTCGCAATACTTGGATGTTTTTTCTCATTAATTAGTCCCGGGCGAGAGTGGCGGAATTGGCAGACGCGCTGGTTTTAGGTACCAGTGGGGTGACCCGTGAGAGTTCGAGTCTCTCCTTTCGCACCAGCAGCATCAATCATTATTTTTTACCTTAAAAACTCATTTCGAAATAGTCGCTATGCAGATATCAGTCGAAACAGAAGGCGCCTTGGGTAAGGTACTCAAGGTGGAAGTCCCGGAAGAGAAAGTCAGTGGCGAGGTTGAAAACCGCCTGAAAACTCTTTCACGAACTACGCGAATACAAGGTTTCAGAACGGGGAAAGCACCGTTCAAGCTAATTAAATCCCGGTTTGGTCCACAGGTGCGGGATGAAGTTGTAGGAGAAATAGTGAGAAGCAGTTTCCAGGAAGCCATCGAAAAGGAAAAATTGCGGCCGGCTGCCACGCCCAGAATCGACAAAATATCCGCGGAAACAGGCAAGGGAATTACCTATACCGCCAGCTTTGAGATCTTGCCGGAGATAACGCTCGCGCCTATTGAAGGGCTGATCATCGACAAGATCAGTGTGACGGTCGAAGAGGCTGATATCGATCGAACCATCGAAACCCTGCGCCGGCAACGCAGGACCCTGAAGAATGCCGATCGGAAATCGACTGCCGGAGATGTTTTGACAATTGATTTCCGGGGCGCCGTCGATGGCGCCGAATTCGAGGGCGGAACCCGGAACGATTTTACCGTCGATCTCGCGACAAGAAGGTTAATCAGCGGCTTTGAAGATGGCCTGCTGGATCGCAACGCGGGCGATGAGTTTGTCCTCGACCTGAAGTTCCCGGAAGAATATCACATAGCCGATCTGGCCGGGAAACCGGTGCAATTCGCCGTTACCATAAAACGAGTGGAGGAGCCGATCTTGCCCGAGATCGATGCCGCGTTTCTGACGGCCCTGGGCATTCCCGATGGCAGCATTGAGGAATTGCGGAGGCAAGTCAGGGAGCATATGGAGGCGGAGTCAAAACAAGCAGTGACAAGGAAGACACGGGAGTCCGTGATGGAGGCGCTCTTCAAAGCAAACCGCTTCGAAATCCCGGGTAGCCTTGTGGCGCGAGAAATACATCAGTTGCAACACCAGTTCGAGGATGGCCTAAAGGCGCGTGGCCTTGCGGGCGATCAATTTCCGGAGATGAAAAATGAATCATTCTTCGATGCGGAAGCGAGGAAACGTGTGACCTTACAACTGGTAGTGGGTGAAATTATCCGGACCAACGATTTGAAGGCGGATCCCGCCAGGGTACGTGCGATTATCGAAGGAACGGCAAGCGGATATCAGGATCCCGCGGCATTCATCAACTGGTACTACTCTGATCCGGAACGGCATGCGGAAGTAGAGGTAATAGCCCTGGAAGAAGCCGTGGTCGATTGGGTGGCGGCGAAGGCTGGGAGTAGAGAGGTCAAGTTGACGTTTGACGAGCTTACGAAGAAAGGGCAGACTGAAACCGCGCAAACATTGTGATAGCATAACTATATGACTAATAAAGAAATCCAAGCCTTGAATCTGGTTCCGATCGTCGTCGAGCAGACCTCGCGGGGCGAGCGCTCCTATGACATCTACTCCAGATTGTTGAAAGAGCGGGTTATTTTTCTGGTAGGTCCGGTGGAGGATCATGTTGCCAATCTGGTGGTTGCCCAGTTACTGTTTCTCGAATCGGAAAACCCGGACAAGGATATCCATTTCTATATCAACTCCCCCGGCGGCTCGGTAACCGCCGGACTGGCCATATATGACACTATGCAGTTTATAAAACCCGCAGTCAGCACCATGTGTGTCGGGCAGGCCGCGAGCATGGGTGCGCTGTTGCTGGCGGGCGGCGCTAAAGGCAAAAGATGCTGCCTGCCTCATTCGCGGGTGATGATTCACCAACCGCTGGGAGGGTTCCAGGGTCAGGCAACCGATATCGACATTCATGCCCGAGAGATCCTGAATGCGAGAGAACGCCTCAATGCGATCCTTGCGAAACATACTGGGCAGCCCCTGGAGAAAATCCGGCAGGACACCGAACGCGACCATTTCCTGAGCTCCGATGATGCTAAAAGCTATGGCCTGATCGATGAGGTTCTGGTGATGCGGGGTTCGCTGGCCACCCAACTCAAGGATGCCGGCGGCAGGACGAGAAATGATTAAGTGCTGCGATCCACACTTATATATTTGAGGTGCGGTTATGGGCGACAGTAGACAAAGCAACAGCGGCGACGGCGACCGGTTACTCTATTGCTCATTTTGCGGCAAAAGTCAGCACGAGGTTCGCAAGCTGATAGCCGGACCCTCGGTATTCATCTGTGATGAGTGCGTCGAACTCTGCAACGACATCATCCGCGAGGAGATCCAGGACAAGTCTACGGTTGGCGACGGCAAGCGACTTCCGACGCCACGCGAGATCAAGAAGATCCTGGACGAGTATGTGATCGCGCAGGATGTGGCGAAGAAGATACTTTCCGTCGCGGTATACAACCATTACAAGCGCCTTGAACCCGGCATAAAAAAAGCCGATGTCGAGCTGGCGAAGAGCAATGTCCTGCTGATCGGTCCCACCGGTTGCGGCAAGACCTATCTGGCCGAGACCCTGGCGAGACTGCTGAATGTGCCATTCACCATCGCGGACGCCACCACACTGACCGAAGCGGGTTATGTCGGCGAAGATGTGGAAAACATCATTCAAAAGCTGCTGCAAAAATGCGATTACGACGTCGAGAAGGCTCAGACGGGCATCGTATACATCGACGAGATCGATAAAATCTCACGTAAATCCGACAATCCATCGATCACGCGGGATGTCTCCGGCGAGGGCGTGCAGCAAGCCCTGCTGAAGCTGATCGAGGGAACCATCGCCTCGGTTCCGCCTCAGGGAGGCAGGAAGCATCCGCAGCAGGAATTCCTCCAGGTCAACACCTCCAATATTCTCTTCATCTGCGGCGGCGCCTTCTCGGGACTCGAAAAGATCATTCGGGAGCGTTCCGAAAAGAGCGGGATTGGATTTTCCGCCGAAGTCAACAGCAGGAGCGATCGCCGCAGTCTCAGTGAATTGCTGCAAGGCGTCGAACCCGAGGATTTGATTAAATATGGATTGATCCCCGAGTTTGTAGGCCGTTTGCCTGTGGTTGCGACGCTGGATGAGCTCGATGAGAAGCAACTCGTGCGGATATTGGTCGAGCCTAAACATGCCATAACAAAACAATACTCGAGGTTGTTCGAGATGGAAGGCTGCGATATTGAATTCCGCGATGAAGCGCTAATCAATGTCGCCCGTAAATCCGTGGAGCGAAAGACCGGCGCTCGCGGCCTGCGATCCATCCTGGAACATGTATTGCTGGACACCATGTTCGATCTGCCTTCCCTGGATAACGTGACCAAGGTGGTGATCGATGGCGGTGTGATTACGGGCGATGCGAAACCTTTGCTCATCTACAAGGGCATGGAGATTCCCAGGGTGGCCTCAGAGGCCGACTGAACGCCGGCAGTACAATCCAGCAAGATAAGGCGCGGAAAGCAGGTATGGGCAACTTCCGCGGCTTCGCTGATTTCAATGCAACTCTTGAATTCAAGAGTTCTCATCGCCATATCGCCAGTGATGACCATCAATAACGGCAGGTGACAACGTGACTTCAGATTTAAGTATAAATATTTTTCCAGTATTGCCCCTCCGGGATGTCGTGGTTTACCCGCACATGGTCATTCCGCTGTTCGTCGGCCGGGAAAAATCCATCAAGGCGCTGGACCGCGCCATGTCGGCCAACAAACAGATCCTGCTGGTGGCTCAGAAGCGCGCCTCCGAGGACGAACCCGGCGTGGAAGACATCTACTCGTTCGGCACGCTCGCCAACATCCTCCAACTGCTGAAATTACCCGATGGCACTATCAAGGTCCTGGTCGAGGGGGCGAAACGGGCCAGAATCTCAGAATATATTGGAAACGGCGATATGTTCACCGCGAGAATCGAGATTGTAGAGACACAGGTTGCCGAGGCGCGCGAGACGGATGTCCATCGGCGATCGATAGTGAGTCAATTCGAGCAGTATGTGAAGCTCAACAAGAAAGTACCGCCCGAGATCCTGTCTTCCTTGAACGGGATAGAAGACGTCAGCAGATTGGCGGATGTTATTGCCTCGCAGATGTCGGTCAAGATCGAGGAGAAACAGAAGATCCTCGAATTAAGCGGTGTGATTGAGAGAATCGAATACATCATCCTGCTCATGGAGTCCGAGATAGACCTGCTGCAAGTGGAAAAACGCATCCGTGGACGGGTCAAGTCGCAGATGGAGAAAAGCCAGCGGGAGTATTACCTGAATGAGCAGATGAAGGCGATACAGAAAGAACTTGGCGACCTTGAGGAAGTCCCCAATGAGATCGAGGAACTGGCCCGCAAGATCGAGTCCTCGGGCATGCACGCGGAGGCCAAAAAAAAGGCGCTGTCCGAGCTCAACAAGCTGAAGATGATGTCGCCCATGTCGGCGGAGGCCACGGTCGTGCGCAACTACGTCGACTGGCTGGTCAACGTACCCTGGAAAAAGCGGAGCAAGATCTCCCGCGACATCAAACAGGCGGAGCAGGTTCTTGAAGAGGACCATTATGGGCTGGAGAAGGTCAAGGATCGCATACTGGAATATCTCGCTGTCCAGCAACGGGTCAAGAAGCTGAAGGGACCCATCCTCTGTCTGGTCGGACCGCCAGGCGTAGGCAAGACATCATTGGGACGCTCCATCGCCCGGGCCACCAACCGGAAATTCGTGCGCATGTCGCTGGGCGGTGTGCGCGATGAAGCGGAGATCCGTGGTCATCGCCGCACGTATATTGGATCGCTGCCCGGGAAGATCCTGCAAAGCATGGCCAAGGTGGGGCACAAGAATCCGCTGATGCTGTTGGATGAAGTGGACAAAATGGCGATGGATTTCCGCGGCGATCCGGCCTCCGCGCTGTTGGAAGTGCTCGATCCGGAGCAAAATCATACCTTCAACGATCACTATCTTGAAGTGGATTACGATCTCTCGGAGGTCATGTTCGTCACCACGGCGAACAGCTTGAATATACCTCCGGCGTTGTTGGATCGGATGGAGGTCATCCGCATCTCCGGTTACACCGAGGACGAGAAACTCAAGATCGCCACGCGCTATCTGATCCCCAAGCAATTGGAACGTCACGGACTCCAGCCAGGCGAACTGACCTTCACGGAAGCGGCTATCCGGGATATCGTCCGCTATTACACTCGGGAAGCGGGCGTCAGGAACCTGGAGCGGGAGATCGCGAATATCTGTCGCAAGGTGGTAAAGAAAATCCTGCAACAGCCTGATATCAAGCAAATGCAGATCACCCCGGTTCGTCTGGAAAAGCTCCTGGGCGTAAAGAAATTCCGTTTTGGCAGGGCGGAAGAGGAAGATCGGGTCGGTCAGGTCACAGGTCTGGCCTGGACCGAGGTCGGCGGCGAACTGCTCACCATAGAGGCCGCCGTGGTGCCCGGAAAAGGCAATGCGACGCGCACCGGCCAACTCGGGGAGGTTATGAAGGAGTCCATCGAGGCCGCTATGACCGTTGTGCGCAGCCGCAGCAAGGTGCTTAACATAGCGCCTGATTTCTATAAGGAGCATGATTTTCACATCCATGTGCCGGAAGGCGCCACACCGAAAGATGGACCGAGCGCCGGCGTAGCCATGTGCACGGCGCTGGTATCGGCATTGACGGGCATTCCCGTGCGCGCCAACGTGGCGATGACCGGCGAAATTACCTTGCGTGGCGAGGTATTGCCCATCGGTGGATTGAAGGAAAAACTGCTCGCCGCCCTGCGCGGAGGCATTGATACCGTATTGATTCCATTGGAAAACGAACGCGAACTTGTGGAGATCCCCAAGAATATAAAACAAAATCTGACGATTCGTCCGGTGAGATGGATAGACGAGGTGCTGGACTTGGCCTTGCAGCGAATGCCCGGGCCTGTCATCGCAACCAAGGAAGCTGGAGAAATGATCAAGCAGGAGCCTGTTACCGAAGCAGAGAAAGACGCCGTCAGACACCACTAAAAATTCGCGGTGCAGCCGCGATTTTTTTATTTGCAAAATAGCCGGCCATGTCCTTGACGACAAACAGGGCAGTTGATATAAAGCCCTGACTGATGACCAATCCATCGGGAATTCGCAGGCAATTCACTACCTTCTCAACCATTGGGGAATCGTTTAAGGGGAAACGTTATTATGAACAAAGCAGAACTCATAGATGCAGTTGCCGATGCAGCTGATATCTCGAAGGCGGCCGCCGGCCGCGCTGTCGATGGCGCCATAACCGCAATCACCAAGGCCCTGAAAAAAGGCGATACTGTGACGCTCGTTGGCTTTGGCACTTTCTCAGTGCGCAAGCGCGGCGCCAGGACCGGCCGTAATCCGAGAACCGGCGAGGCGATCAAGATCAAGGCGTCCAAAGTCCCGGGTTTCAAGGCTGGAAAAGTCCTCAAGGATGCAATAAACTAGCGCGCCTCCCGGGGTGCTTAGCTCAGCTGGGAGAGCGTCGCCCTTACAAGGCGAATGTCGGGGGTTCGATCCCCTCAGCACCCACCAACGTCTCCGGAGTGGTAGTTCAGTTGGTTAGAATACCGGCCTGTCACGCCGGGGGTCGCGGGTTCGAGCCCCGTCCACTCCGCCAATAATAGATATTGAGGCGTGCCTTGCAAGCACGCCTTTTTTATTTGAGATCACAACACAGGCAACCTCCGGATTTATAACATGCTGCAACTAATCAGAGATAAAGTAACCGGCTGGATCGCGGCGATAATCATGGGATTGTTGATCATTCCTTTCGCGTTCTGGGGGATCAATTACTATTTCGATAATGGCGGAAACGTCAACGCCGCGTCCGTAAACGGCGCCGCGGTCTCCCTCCAGCAGTTTCAGCAGGCTTACCAAAATCTGCGCCGGCAGTGGCAGGACAATGTCGGCAGCAGCGTCCCGACCGAGCAGGAAACGGCGCTGAAACAACGTGCGATCGATGCCATCGTGGATCGTGAACTGCTGAATCAGGTAAATGCCGATGCCGGATTACGCATCAGCGATGAGCAACTCGCCACGGTCATCAGGAGTTTGAGTTATTTTCAGGGCACTACCGGTTTTGATCGGGATATCTATGAGCGCACCTTGATGTCTGCCGGACTTTCGCCCGCCGAATTTGAAACGCAAACGCGCCAGGATCTGCTCGCGGATCAATTGCAGAATGGTCTCGCAGCGACAGCCTTTATCACCAAAACGGCGGCGGGAAATATCGCGCGGATCTTGCAACAAAAGCGGGACATCAGTTATGCCGTCCTGTCTTCGGACGCGGCCAAGGAAGCGCTGGAAATCTCTGAAGAGGATGTCAAACAACGCTATGAAGCGGATGCTGAACAATTCATGGAGCCGGAGCAGGTTAGAATCGCCTATATCGAGATCGCGCTTGAAACCATTGCGGCTGAAGTGACCCAGACTGAAGCGGATCTGACTGCATATTATGAGGCGAATAAAAACCGCTATAACCTCGATGAACAGCGCAAATATCAGGAATTATTTTTCAGCGTTCCGGAGGGAGCGTCGGCGGAAGACAAGGCGGAAATTCGCACCAAGGCTGTAACCGTCCTGGCCCGCATCCGTAGCGGCGCTACATTCGATGCCCTCGCCAAGGAGCAGGACTCCGAACATCCGGAGTTCGAAAAGATTGACATGGATTTCATGACCCGCGGGATCATGGAGCCCGAAGTGGACGAAGTCCTGTTCGCGATCAACGCAGGCGAGACGAGCGATATCCTGGAAACCAAAACTGGTTTCCGCATCCTTCAGGTGCTGGAAATCAAGGGTGGCAGCAACAATACCTTCGAGGATGTCAGGGGGGAAGTGGAAAAGGATTATCGCAATTCCCAGGCGGAGCCGCGCTATTACGAACTGGCGGATCAATTAGTCACTCTGGCCTTCGAGCATCCGGACTCCCTGGAAGTCGCCGCCGAGGAATTGAAACTGCCGGTCCGGGAAAGCAGTTTTTTCAGCCGTTCGCAACAGGTTGAGGAACTGCTGCGCGATCCGAAGATCATCGCCGCGAGTTTCAGTGAAGAGGTGCTTGAAGGAGGCAACAACAGCGAGGCGATCGAACTCGAAAGTGACAGGACTGTGGTGTTGCGAGTAATCGATCATAAACCGGAGAGCAAGAAACCTCTGGAGGCCGTTCGTGAAGAGATCGTCACCCGTCTCAAATATGAGCGATCCAGGGATCAGGCAAAAGCCAAGGGTGAAGAGATACTCAAGGGCCTGCGCGCCGAGCAGACGAAAGACGCCGTGGCGAGTCAGTATGGTTTGACCTGGACCGATAAGAATGGCGTCACGCGCGATGACAATAGCACGGATTTCGCGATCCTGAAGGCGGTGTTCGGGCTCGGCGATCCTGAGACAGGAAAAACTCTGGTTGGCGGCGCTTCACTCGCATCCGGGGATTATGCCGTGATCATCGTCAGCGGCGTACATAAACCCGAACTCGCCGAGATGGACAAGACGCAACTGGAAGCGATCGAGGCGCAGTTGAATCAATTGAACGCGATCAATGGCTGGACTCGATATTTAAAGTCACTGCGCAAGGACGCCGACATAACGATCTTTCAGGATAATCTTTGATCCTTGGTCATTCGTCACTGGTCATTGGTCATTGGTCAGTTGCCTTATTCAACCAATGACCAATGACGATAGACTATACCGCCCCGACAGAGTTGTAGCCGCAATCCACATAGGTGATCTCGCCAGTGATGGCGGAGGCGTAATCCGAGCACAGGAACGCCGCAGCGTTACCCACCTCTTCTATGGTGACATTGCGCCGCAGGGGAGCGTTCTGTTCCACATGTTTCAGGAAATCCTTGAGACCCTTGATACCAGAGGCCGCCAGGGTGCGGATCGGCCCGGCCGAGATCGCGTTCACCCTGATCCCCTCCGGCCCAAGGCTCGCGGCCATGTAACGAACATTCGCCTCCAGACTGGCCTTGGCGACACCCATGACATTGTAGTTGGGCATCGCCCTGACCGCACCGATATAGCTCAAGGTCAGCATTGCCCCTTTGCGGCCCTGCATCATGGGACGGGCGGCGTCAGCGAGCGCGGTGAAGCTGTAGGAACTGATCTCGTGGGCCATTAAAAATCCCGCTCGGGTGACGTTTTCCAGATATTCGCCTTCGAGTTCTTCCTTCGGGGCATAGGCAACGGAATGCACCAGGATGTCCAGATGATCCCAATAATCGTCAAGATGTTCGAAGACTGCCTGGATCTCCTGATCGCTGGAGACATCGCAAGGCACGGTGATCTCGGAACCCACTTGCGCGGCATATTTTTCCACGCGTTCCCGGAGCCGTTCATTCTGATAGGTGAATGCAAGTTCAGCCCCTTCGCGGCGCATGGCCTGCGCTATCCCCCACGCGATGGAACGGTCGCTGGCCACGCCGATGATTAATGCACGCTTCCCCTCAAGTAAACCCATGATTAACTCCGATTGTTTGAACATCTGTATGTGCGGAGACGAGAGTATAATGTTTAGCCGCATTCAGGACAAAAAATGCTGGTTTTGTCATTGGTCAGTAGTCATTGGTCATTGGTCATTGGTCAATAAGTCTTAATTAACAAATGACCAATGACTACTGACCAATGACAAATGACAAATGACAACGCCGGATGAAGGATAGTGAGTATTACGCGCGATAGCAGGTCAAGCCGCAAATGGTCTTGCATGGTATTTATTTGCGTGATCTGTTACGGCTGCGCTACCACGATTTCAAGACTTGGCCATGTATCCGGGACCGAACTTCAGCAGGCTCTTTCAGGGAAAGTGTTTTTCAGTGAGGATGCCGGAGAACTTGAACTGCCGACGGATGATCTCCTCGGTCTGACACCGGAAGTCATCGCATTTGTGGACCAGGTGACTGAGGGCATTCACTCCGATCAGCGCAAGTTGCGCGTCCTGCTTGAAGCGGTATTCGACCCCGAACATCTGGCCTTGCAATTTGACGATGCGGCGATCTTCACCGCACTACAGGTTTTTAATGAACACAAGGCAAATTGCCTGTCATTCACCACGTTCATGGTCCCGATCCTGAGACATATGGGCATCAATGCCTCGTTTAATGAAGTTGAAGTACCGCCGGTGTGGGATCTACGGAATCTCGATACGCTCATTCTCTATCAGCATGTCAATGTACTGATCGAGTGGGGGGATGGCAGTCGACAGGTTGTCGACATCAACATGCGGGAGTATGAGCTTCATTACGACCAGAAAATCATCGCCGATCAAGTTGCCGAGGCGCAATACTTCAGCAACCGTGCTATGCAATATTTGATTGAAGATCGGCCAAAAGACGCCTTCAGTTACTTGCGCAAGGCGTTGGACCTTGCCCCCGAGGAATCCTTCTTGTGGGTGAACCTGGGCGCGATATATCGGGATCAGGGAGAACTGGATACGGCGGAAATCGCCTTCCGCAGGGCGTTGGAACTCGCGCCCGAGAGTCTGATCGCGATCAGCAGTCTGGAGAGGGTCTACCGGGCGCAGGGTAAAATAACTGAAGCGGGATATCTCCACAGACAGGCCGAACATTACCGCAACAACAATCCCTATTATCTTTATACGCAGGCGATGAGCGCGTATGTCGCACATAAATACAACATCGCCATGGAATATATCGACAAGGCAATTCGCGCGTATGCCGAGGAACATCGCTTCCATTTTCTACAGGGGGCAATCTACTCGGCCTTGGGCGATCTCCAGAGGGCCAGACTCAGCCTGGAACGCGCACTGGAGTTGACCAAGGATTACGAGCAGGCGCAGAGATATAGAAACAAGTTCGATATGTTGTTTTAAGGCCAGGTCTTAAGATCAGGGTGAGTCGGCGCTCTCGCCGCCAGGCTTATGGGCATCGCATAACCAGGCGATCTGATTTTCACGCTGGTGATCGATGATTTTTGAAATCTGATCAACTTCCAGTCCTGCCGTCCGGAATCCATTCGCCAGGGCCTCCATGTCCGTGGCTGAACAGGCAACCTTGAGCATCTGTTCCTGGCGCAAGACCATGTTTCTGGCTGTATTCCAGCCAGCCTCCAGAGAACGTCGTAAATCTGCGGGATGATAACGCTCCCGCCGTTGCCACACATGCAGGAACTCGCGCGAGTAGAACAGCGCGGAATCATCCGCGGGCGCCTCGAGAGCCTGGGTACTCAACCGATCGACTGCCAGTCTCAGCTTACGCGAGTCACTATTACTTATGGCAGTGTTGCGCGCCAAACGCATAACTATGCCGGGAATTCCATCCTCGCCAAGAGCCTCTTGTAGTCTTTGCAGGCGCATGCTGATATCTCTTGAGATAACGCCTTCACGCGAATGCATGATTAACCGGATCCTGCCTCCGGGCCTGAGAACCCGAATTGTTTCCGCGGAAGCGGCATCTCGCGGTGCGTATTCAAATCCGAACTGTGACACGATCCCGGTAAATTGTTCGTCCTCGAAAGGAAGCGATTCCAGGCGGACGCCGGCATGGAACTGTATGGATTGTAGCTTGTGTTCCAGATTTTGCAGATGCCACTTGGGATCAATCGCCGCGGCGTCCACCGCATCAATGCTGATCCCGAGTTCGTTCAGCCGGGCACGCGCCGCACATATGCGCGCAACAATTCCATTACCCGTGGCCAGATCCAGCACGCGCGCATTCCGTGGCAGAAGATCAATGAAATCGTTCCACACGGGAGTGATGATTGATTCCAGCCCCGGTCCTCCAACACAACTTCCGCTCATGCCGGTTCGCCAGTATTCCGTCCAGGCGTCAATCAGTTTTCGTTCCTCTATGCCCATTTATAGATGATAACCGGGATGAGTGTGGAAAAATATTTCACCAGACTCGAGTTCTCCTTTCGGAGACGAATAAACTATTGCTGAGGTACAATTTGTTTACTCAGGAGTAATGTATTGAAACGACAATCTCAAGTTCAAGGAGCGGATCACGCTGTGAATGCGATCGCGCTGATCGAACAGCAGCTTTCCGTGGACCCCCGGAAGGCAGAGTCCCTGGCGGCCGAATTACTGCTAATCAATCCGGGACATCAACTGACCCAACTGCTACAAGGGATCGCCATTAGGTTACAGGGCGATCAAGTCCGCGCGATAGCCATTCTTGAGCCGTTATCCCGGTCCTGCCCTGATGCGCCTCTGGTGCATCTGCAACTGGGATTGGCCTATCGAGAGACCGGCAGGGTGGCAGAGGCGGCAGCAGAGATGCGCGCCGCCGTTGCCGCCAAACCTGATTTCAGCGATGCCTGGCTGGCCTTGGCTGACGTACTTATCAGCACGGGCGATGGAGTGGGCGCGAATCTGGCCTTCTTGGAATACGCACGCCACGGCGCACATGACCCTGCCCTTACCAGGCCGGCGACTGCATTGCGGGAGAAACGCATCGACGAAGCGGAAAATCTCCTGCGGAATCATCTGGAGGCACAACCGAATGACATCATTGCAATTAGCCTGTTGGCCGATGTCGCGGATCGCAGGGACAACATGCGCGAAGCGGAGGCTCTGCTTAAACGCTGCCTGGAACTCGCGCCCGGTTACCGGCGGGCTCGGCACAATTACGCCGTGGTGCTGCTCAGGCAGAACCGGACCGTGGAGGCACTCGCACAAACCAAGCAGTTACTCGTGGATGACCCGCGGAATCCCGAGGTCCGCAAGCTGAAGTCAGCAATACTTGTGCGGCAACGCGATTATGATGAATCGATCCGCATCTGTACGGATTTACTGCAGGACCAACCGGATCAACCAACAGTCTGGACCAGTCTGGGACATATGTTGAAATCGGTGGGACGCCGCGAGGAGTGCATTGAGGCTTACCGCAAGGCGATGCAAATCGCTCCATGTTACGGTGAGCCTTATTGGAGCCTGGCCAACCTCAAGACGCTGCAATTGAGTGACCAGGATCTTGCAATCATGCTGGATCAGGTCAACGCCCCTGGCGTTACGGAGAATGATCGTTTGCATTTTCATTTCGCCATCGGCAAGGCCCTGGAAGACCGTGGACGCTTCGCTGAATCTTTCCATCACTATGAGCAGGGCAATGCCCTGCGTCGCCGGGACAAGGCCTACCATCCGGAAGAACTGGAGGCACACATCAGACGGTCCCAAACGCTGCTAACGCCAGAGTTTTTCAAAGAACGCTCACGTTTCGGTCATGCGGCGCCGGATCCGATCTTTATCCTCGGTCTGCCCCGTTCGGGTTCGACCCTTGTGGAGCAGATCCTGGCCAGTCATAGCACGGTGGAAGGCACCATGGAACTGCCAGAAATCGCCGCCATCGCCAAATCGCTGGATATGTGGAGACCACGTGCGGAATCGCCCGGTTATCCGGAGATCCTGGCGGAACTTGGCCAGGATTCGTTCCGCGAGCTCGGCCTGGCCTATATCGAGCAGACCCGGATCCAGCGCAAGTCAGGCAGGCCGCGTTTCATCGACAAAATGCCAAATAATTTCGCGCATATCGGACTGATCCATCTTATCCTGCCCGAGGCCCGAATCATCGATGTACGTCGGCATCCCATGGCCTGCGGTTTCTCCCTCTTCAAGGAACATTTCGCCCACAGTCAGAATTTCAGCTACAACCTTGAGCACATCGGTCGTTACTACCGTAATTATGTCGAGTTGATGGCGCATTTCGACAGCGTGTTGCCGGGGCGGGTGCATCGTATTTTTTATGAAAGGCTGGTTGCGGATACTGAGAACGAGATACGCCGTCTGCTCGAATATTGCGGTCTGCCTTTTGAATCGGAGTGTCTTGCCTTTCATGACAACAAACGCCCTGTCAGTACGGCCAGTTCCGAACAGGTTCGCTCGCCAATCTATAAAAAGGCGCTGGGGCATTGGCGTCATTATGAGCCCTGGCTGGGTCCCCTGAAGCGCGCGCTGGGATCGCAACTTGAAGATTATCCATACTGAATGATTAACACATTGAACAAGTTACAAACTCGAGAGGAGGCAGGCATGGGGAGTAAACCACTTATTCGACTTATCGCACTCATCGCTATGCTTGGCGTAATGGGCGCTGTAATCGGTGAGGAATCGGATACCTCTGTCTGGAAGGGTCTGAATCGCATGATGAGCGCTGAAGAATTCAAGCAATCCGGGCTGGATAAGCTTGACCCTGAAGAACTGGAGCGGCTTGATCGCTGGCTGCTGCAATTCCTTGTCCATGACTCGGAGCTGGTCGTCAAAACCGATGAAACAATCAGGGAAATGCAAAAACAGCCCATCCGGCATCGAATCGTCGGGCATTTTCGCGGCTGGGATGGCAAAACGACATTTACCCTGGACAATGGCCAGATCTGGGGTCAGCGTGTGCCCAGCCGATATTTTGCCTCGCTGGAAGACCCCGAGGTGGAGATATCCAGGAATCCCCTCGGTTACTATGAACTCAAGGTCGTCGAGACAGGCCGCCGGGTGGGGGTCACACGGATTAAATAAACAACGTCCGTTTACTCAAACAATAGTGGCGTTTTTGTACAACAACCTGGCCAGGAAGCCAAGGCCACACGAACGGTCGGTTGCTAACGATGGCCGTTATCCCTATACTCTCAGCCAACATAAACTGCATTGGGAACCCAAGGTCTGTGCGGGACTTGGGCGTACATGCGGAAAGAATGTCGTTAATAATCGATCTTTACTAACCCATGGCGGAGTAGAGAATAACGGACGAGCAGGATACGTCTCTTATACACAACTCTGTTGAGATAGGAGGACAGCATGTTTGAGAGGAAACCCTTGTCACTTGCATTACAACAGGCTCTGACCACAGCAACCGTGGCGGCAACGGCAGTAACACTCCCAGCCTTGGTACAGGCACAGGAGCAGGACCTCGAAGAGGTCATCATCACCGGCTCCCGCATCGCGACCGACGCCAATATCGTCACATCGAGCCCCGTCACCACGGTCATGGCGGAAGAAATTGCGACCCGCGGCATCACCCGTGTGGAAGACCTCCTGAATGATTTGCCCTCCATCACCCCGGAATTGACCGCCAATGAATCCAACGGCGCCACGGGCACCGCCGTCATCGACCTCCGCGGCCTGAGTTCAGAACGGACCCTGGTCCTGACCAATGGCCATCGCATGGGTTTCGGCGATGTCTATGAACTTGCCCCCGATATCAACCAAGTACCCGGTGCACTGATAGATCGCATCGAGGTATTGACTGGCGGGGCCTCCTCCACCTACGGTTCGGACGCCATGGCGGGCGTGGTCAACTTCATCATGAAAAAGGATTTCGAGGGCGTACAGGTGGATTATCAGTACTCCGCCTATCAGCATGACCAAGGCGATGACGCCGTCCAGGCCGCGATCGCGGCTAATGGTTTCACGCAGGCGCCAGATAGCGTTTGGGACGGTGACACCCAGAACATCAACATCACCATGGGCGTCAACAGCGCCGATGGCCGGGGTAATATCACGGCCTACCTTGGGTACAGAAGCATCAACGCAATTAAACAATCGGAACGCGATTTTAGCGCCTGCGCACTGAGCTCCAGCGGAGGTAATACCTGCGCAGGTTCCGCGACTCTGCCCACCGGACTCTTTACTCCTTTCAACGGCACCTTCTACTTTACAGTGTCCGGGGATCAGTTCGTACCCTGGGATTACAGTTATTACAACTATGGCCCGCTGAATTTCTTCCAGCGGCCGGATGAGCGCTACACCGCGGGGCTGTTCGGACACTACGAGATCAACGAACACGCCAATGTGTATGCGGAATTCCAGTTCATGGACGACCAGACCGATGCGCAGATTGCTCCATCCGGGGCATTTTTTGTTACTTCGACCTTGAATTGCAGTAACGCCTTCCTATCAGCCCAGCAGTTTGCGGCGATTGGCTGTACGGCTCCGACCGATGTCGTTCCACTTTATATCGGGCGGCGCAACGTGGAGGGCGGCCCGAGGTTCGATGACATACGGCATACTTCCTACCGTGTACTGACGGGTGTGGAAGGCGCGATCAATGATGCGTGGAGTTACGATGCCTTCGTCAACTTCTCCCGGACGCTGCTGAGCGAGGTTTATCAGAATGACTTGTCTACCACCCGTATCATCCGGGCCCTGGATGTGGTCGATGTCACCGGCGTGCCGACCTGTCAATCGGTGGTCGATGGCAGCGATCCTACCTGCGTCCCTTGGAATGTCTTCGAGACGGGTGGAGTTACCCAGGCGGCCATCGATTACCTGACCCTGCCCCTGTTCTCAGACGGCGAACTCAGCCAGGATCAATATGTGGCCTACGTCACTGGCGACCTGACCAGTCACGGGATTGTAAGCCCGATGGCCCAGGACGGCGTGCAGGTGGTGCTCGGCGGCGAGTACCGCGACGAACACATGGACTTCAATCCGGACCAGGGTTACCAGAGTGGCGATGGCGCCGGTCAGGGCGGTCCGACTGCGGCTGTCGAAGGCGGCATCGATGTGGCCGAGTTCTTCCTCGAGACGAGGATCCCGTTGGTTCAGGGCCGGGAATGGATCGAGTCGCTGACCGCCGAGATTGGCTATCGCTATTCCGATTACAGCGGCGGGGTCTCCACCGATACCTACAAGGTCCTGGGCGAATGGACCCCGCGTACGGGCTATAAGCTGCGCGGTGGTTATAACCAGGCCTCACGTTATGCCAACATCCGCGAGCTGTTCGAACCCCGAAACCTGGGGCTCTGGAGCGGCACCGATCCGTGCGCCGGGGCGGCCCCCACGCAAACAGCGGCACAGTGCGCAAACTCCGGGGTGACTGCCGCCCAGTACGGCAGTGTCCCGCTAAGCCCGGCCGGTCAATACAATCAGATCGCCGGCGGCAATCCGGACCTTGATGCCGAGTCGTCCAGCAGCTTCACGGTCGGCGCGGTTATAACTCCGGAACAGGTCCCCGGCCTGACCTTCAGCGTCGACTACTGGAGCATCGATATTGAGGACGCGATCGATACACTGGATCCTGAGTTCGTGGTTACCCAATGCGGCCTTACTGGAGATGCCGCTTACTGCGATCTGGTGAATCGCGGAACCACCAATGGTAACCTCTGGATCGGCAGCAGCGCGACCGCCCCACATGTCGTGGCGACCAACATCAACATCGGTTTCTACAAGGTCTCGGGCTTCGATTTCTTCGCGGGTTATGGCTTCGATGTGGGCCAGTATGGCGACGTGGATGTCAACCTGCGGGGCACCTTGGTGGAGGCTGCAGATCAACAGCTCTCTCCGGGGGCTACGATCGACGAATGCGCGGGGACCTATGCCGGCGTCTGCGGCCGTCCAACGCCTGAATGGAAACATATCATTACCGGCACCTGGCATACCCCTTGGAACGTGAACGCGACTCTCAGTTGGAGATTCATCGACGGCGTCGAGGAATTCCGTACTGCAGGCAGCCGTTTCGATGCGGACGAACAGCATTACCTCGATATGACGGCGGAGTACACCCCCACGTTCATTGGTTTCGGGGAGACCACGCTGAGCATGGGCGTGACCAATGTGCTGGACAACGACCCGCCGGTCAGCGGCTACTTCAACAACATCGCGACCTACGGCAATGGCAACACCGTGCCTGGTCTATGGGATTCCATGGGACGCTACTTCTTCTTCGCGGTATCCCAGAAGTTCTAGCGCCGGTGGCGGCAAGCTGACGAGACGGCGGGGGCAACCCCGCCGTCTTTTTTTATGCAAACAAGCGGGCCTGATAATTCCAGTCTTTCTGCGGACCTGAAGGAGGCCGTCGCGGCCCACAAGGCCGGGGATCTGGACGCGGCGGCCCCCCGCTACCGGGAGTATCTGGCCAGGGATCCGGCGAACCCGACCGCGTTGCAACTCCTCGGCCTCCTGCATTCCCAGCAGGGCGAGTACGAGACCGCCATCGCATACCTGCAGGAATCCCTGCGCCGTTTTCCGCAACAGGCCGAAGTCGCCAATAATCTCGGCATCGCCCTGGAGCAGTTGGGGAGGTTTGCCGAGGCTATGGAAAGATTTCGGCAGGCCGTGACCATTGAGCCGCGCTTCTCCCTCGCCTGGAGAAATATCGGTTTAGGTCAGTTGCGGATGCGGAATTTCGCCCCGGCACAGGCGGCGTTCAAACGTTGTCTGGAGATCGACTCAGGCGATGCCGCTGCATGGCTGGGACTCGCCAATACCTGGAAACGGCAGGATTTGCCTGGAAAGGCTATCCCCTATCTGCAAAAGGCCATCGAAGCGAGGCCGGATTACGCCGCCGCGCATCACAATCTGGGCGTCTGTCTGCGGCTCACCGGGCAATCGGCAGAAGCGATTAAGCACT
The DNA here is from genome assembly GCA_004297165.1 of Gammaproteobacteria bacterium. Lineage (GTDB taxonomy): Bacteria > Pseudomonadota > Gammaproteobacteria > Eutrophobiales > Eutrophobiaceae > 2-02-FULL-56-15. The sequence goes on along the minus strand of SCUJ01000006.1, from coordinate 1,447,198 downwards.
ATCGAACGGCGCTGCAACTCGGGCTTAAACGTCCGGAGCTTTATCAGAATCTTGGCAATGCGCTTATGGATACAGGGGAGTTCGATCCCGCGATCGAGGCCTATCGCGAGGCCCTGGCGCGCGATCCGGAATCTCCCGAGCTTAGACAATTACTGACTGCCGCGGAGGCAAAGAGACAACCGGATGCCAGCCGGGAGGCCGAACTGCGCTCGTTGCTGGAATCGTATCTGGCGACGCGCCGACCGCAGGACGCCGTGTCTGCGCTCGTAGCGCTTACCCATGAAGTCCCCGACAGCCTGTATTACTTCAGCCGTCTCGCCGCCTTGCTGGAAGGTATGGGACGCGTGTATGAGGCTATCACACATTACCGGCGCCTCCTGGATCTGCGGCCGGACTGCGCGGCGGCCTGGTTTAATCTGGCCTTACTCTGCAAGAAACAGAGGCGTTTTGCGGACGCACGAGTGGCCTACGAACAGGCGCTTAAGCTCGGTATCGATCAAGCCGAAGTGGTCTATTCCAATCTGGGTGTGTTGTACTCGGACATGCGCCAGGCCAGTCAGGCAGAGGCGATGTATAGACGCGCCCTCGAGGAAAATAGCGAATACATCCCCGCAGTGTTTAATCTAGCCGGACTGTTCGAGGAGGCAGGCAGGCGTGACGAGGCCATGGACCTGTATCGCCGAATCCTGAAGATCGATCCTGGATATCGGGAGGCGCTGACGCGACTTGCCCACGCCCAGCGCATCACTCCCAAACACACCGATCTTCTGAGAGCGCTGCATCGTGCGATCGCGGAAGAGACCGACCCGACAGCCAGGGAAGGTCTCCATTTTGCCCTGGGCAAGGCAATGGATGATCAGGGACTCTACACGGAGGCCTTCGCGGCCTACCGGGAGGCGAACCGTATCGGCCGTACACTACGGCCCCCTTATAGGCGCGAGATTACGGAACAGGCCCTCAGCCGCTTGATCGAATTGTTTAATGCCGCTTGGATCGAAAGGAATAAAACGGATTCGAAGGCGACCCCGGTATTCATCTGCGGGATGTTCCGTTCCGGCTCCACCCTGATTGAGCAGGTCCTTGCCGGGCATCCCGAGATTACCCCAGGCGGCGAACTGGACATCCTGCCCTGGCTGATAACGCAAAGACTGTCTCCTTTCCCGGAGGCGGCTACGGAGGTCTCCAGCCAGTCTCTCACTGTCATGGGGAGCGAGTATCTGGCCGCGTTGCATGAATTATTTCCCGGGGCGCATGTGGTAACGGACAAGCGCCCGGACAACTTCCTGTTTCTCGGGGTTATCAAGGCCATGTTTCCCCAGACGCGGATCATTTACACCCGGCGCAATCCGCTGGACAACTGCTTGTCGATATACTTCCAGCAGCTCGGCGGCAATCTGAACTATGCAACTGATCTTGGCGATACCGCGCATTATTACCGGCAACATGCTGCGCTGATGGCGCACTGGCAGAGCTGTTTTGGAAAGGATATATTCACGGTCGACTATGACGCGCTGGTGGTCGATCCTGAGCCAGTACTGAGACGCCTCCTGGATTTTCTGGGCCTCGAATGGAATGCCGCCTGTCTCGGATTTACGGCCGCGGATAATCTGGTGAAGACCGCAAGCGTCTGGCAGGTGCGGGAGGGACTGCACCGGGATTCCAGCGGCCGTTGGCGTAATTACGCCACAGATATCGATGCCCTCAGGGCGCAACTCGAAAAAGATTGAATTACGAGGGGGAGGATTCAAATCCATGCACAGCCCTACCGCCAGTGAGCTGAACACAGGCCTATTTTCCCATCCCCGCGGGCTCTATACCCTGTTCTTCACCGAGATGTGGGAACGGTTCAGTTATTACGGCATGCGCGCCCTGCTGGTGTTGTTCATGACGGCGCCGCTCGCCGCGGGCGGCCTGGAACTCGACGACGTCACCGCCACGGCCATCTATGGCATCTACACCGCCGCCGTGTATGTGGTGGCGCTGCCGGGCGGCTGGATCGCGGATCGACTCCTTGGCGCGCAGCGATCAGTCTGGTGCGGCGGGATCGTCATCATGCTGGGCCATTTCACCCTGGCCATCCCCGCGACCTTCAGTTTCCCCATCGGTCTGATGCTGGTGGTGCTGGGCACCGGGCTCCTTAAACCCAATATCAGCAGCATCGTCGGCGAATTGTATCCGGAAGGATCGTCCGCGCGCACGGCCGGGTTCACGATCTTCTACATGGGCATCAATCTGGGGGCGATGATCGGCCCGCTGATCTGCAGCACCCTGGGCGAGAGCGAAAGTTTCGGCTGGCATTACGGCTTTGCCGCCGCCGGCGTAGGCATGTTGTGCGGTCTGATTCAGTTCAGGCTGACGCGCAAACATCTCGGCGATGCGGGGCGTTTCCCGGATCATCTGCGCCCGAACGGCAAGACCAAGGCGGCCCCGCGCTACGGCTGGCAGGCGGTGGGCGTCGGCGTCAGTCTGGTGGTCGGGATATTCCTGCTGATCCTGAACGATGTCATCGGTTTCAACCCGATCGGTTTCGCCCACGCCACCACCTGGATCATCGCGGCGATCGCCACCCTCTATTTCGCCTACGTGTTCGCCTTCGGCGCGCTCGATACGCGCGAACGCCACTGTGTAATCGTCATCGTCATCCTCGTGATCGCCGAGGCGGTCTTCTGGTCCGGTTTCGAACAGGCCGGTTCCTCGCTCAATCTCTTCGCGGAGCGTTATACGGACCGAATCGTGTTCGGCTTCGAGATTCCCACGGGCTGGTTTCAGAGCCTCAACCCGCTCTTCATCTTGATCCTGTCGCCGTTCTTCGCGGCCCTGTGGGTGAACCTGGGCCGGCGTAATCTTGATCCCAGCGCGCCCGCCAAGTTCGGACTGGGGTTGATGCAGATCGGGCTCGGCTTCCTGGTGATGTATTTCGCGTCGCACTATGTCGTGAAAGGTGAGAACGTCCTGCCGACCTGGCTCATCATTACCTATCTCCTGCACACCACGGGCGAGCTGTGCCTGAGTCCCGTGGGTCTCAGCGCCGTCAGCAGCCTGGCCCCAAAGCGCTTCGTCAGTCAGATGATGGGCATCTGGTTTCTGGGCAGCGCACTGGGCGACATCATTGCGGGGCTGCTGGCGGGACGCTTTCATCCGGATAATCTGGCGGAGATGCCGGGTCTGTACTTACAGATCATTTCGATGGCTGTCGGCGCGGGCATCCTGCTGTTGCTGTCGAGCGGGGCCATCAAGAGATTCACTGGCGGGGTGAAGTGATTCGTAGGGTGGGCACGTTGTTGGTGCCCACGTGATTCAATGTTGATCCCGCGTGGGCATGGAAGGCCTGCCCACCCTACGTGAAGCTCGCGGCTTCACAAGAGAGAATAATGAATCGATTTCGGGAGTATGAACTCATGAATAAACTTGCCAGATCGTATATCGCCCTGCTGCTTTGTGTTTTTTTGGCCGCATGCGATCGAACCTCGCCAAGTCATGAACAAACATCAACCTCCGATACGGCGCCGGCGGAGAGCCCGAAAGAATTCGTGGCGGGCGTGAATCAAGCCCTGGAAGAACTCTACAAGGAGGAGGCCGCCGCCAACTGGATACGGGCGACTTACATCACCGAAGACAGCGCACTGATCGCCGCGAAGGCCCAGGCCCGTTCGCTCGCCTTCCACAGCGATGCGGTAAAGCGCTCAACCCGTTATGCCGGCCAGCCCATGGACGAGGAGACGTCGCGATCCATCCTGTTGCTCAAACTCGCCACCGCCATGCCCGCCCCGGACGATCCGGCCAAGCGCGACGAACTCACCACCATCGCGACCCGGATGGAGGGGATGTATGGCGAAGGCAAGTACTGTCCCGGCGGGTCGGACACCTGCCAGACGCTCAACGATCTGGAACAGATCATGGCGGATCGCCAGCATGATTACGATGCGCAGCTTGATGCCTGGATCGGCTGGCACACCATCTCGCCGCCCATGCGCGAGGATTATCGGCGGTTCGTCGAACTGGCCAATGAAGGGGCGCGGGAACTCGGGTTCAGCAATCTCGGCGAGATGTGGCGTTCCGGTTATGACATGACCCCGGCGGAATTCGAGCAGGAAACGGATCGTCTCTGGGGGCAGGTGAAGCCGTTGTACGATCAACTCCACTGTTATGTGCGGGACCGTCTGGCGGATCGCTACGGCGAGGAAAAAGTATCCCGGACCGGACTCCTCCCCGCGCATCTGCTCGGCAATATGTGGGCCCAGCAATGGGGCGAGATCTACGACCTGGTCGAGCCTTATCCCGGCGTATCGGACCTCGATGTGGACAGCACACTTGAAGGGCGGTTGGAACAGGCGCGCCAGCAAAAGATTGCCGGCGGGGTCGACCCCGCCGAGGCCGGATTACAGGCCAAGGATGAACTGGTCCGCGATATGGTCCGGATGGCCGAGGATTTCTACGTCTCGCTCGGGATGCCGCAACTGCCGGAGACCTTCTGGGAGCGATCGCTCCTGCTCAAGCCCAGGGATCGCGAGGTCGTCTGCCATGCGAGCGCCTGGTCCATGGACGGCAAGGAGGATGTGCGGATCAAGCAGTGCCTGGAGCCCACCGGCGAGGAGCTCTACACCGCATTCCATGAACTCGGGCATGTCTATTACGACCTGCACTACAAACATCTGCCGCCCTTGTTGCAGGGCGGCGCCCATGACGGATTTCATGAGGCGATCGGTGATACCATCAACCTCTCCATGACCCCGGATTATCTCGTCAGGCAGGGGTTGGTCAATGCAGCGCAACAGAGCCGCGAGGCGACCATCAATGAACAGATGAAACAGGCGCTCGACAAGATCGCCTTCCTTCCCTTCGGTCGCCTGATCGACCAGTGGCGCTGGGCAGTGTTCGACGGCCGCACCCCTCCCGATCGTTACAATCAAAGCTGGTGGGACCTGCGCGCGCAATATCAGGGGATCCGTCCGCCAATCGAGCGTAGCGAGGCCGACTTCGATCCGGGTGCGAAATATCATATCCCTGGCAATACGCCCTACACGCGCTACTTCCTCGCCTTCATCCTGCAATTCCAGTTTCAAAAGGTGCTCTGCGCGGCGGCGGGTTGGCAGGGGCCGCTGCACGAATGCTCGATTTACGGCAACAAGGAGGCGGGCCAGCGGTTCATGGCGATGCTGTCGCTGGGCGCAAGCCGTCCCTGGCAGGAGGCATTGGCGCAGATGACGGGGACGCGCGACATGGACGCCGCAGCCATCATCGAATACTTCACGCCCTTGATGGAATGGTTGCGGGAGCAAAATACAGGGCGGGAGTGCGGCTGGAGCGCTGGATGAGATTCGATCTCCCCACCAGTTGGCGCCACGGGCGCGGTCTGGCCGCCAAAACCGGGGACATTATCAAGGAACTCGGCTGCAAACAGAGTTTGCTCCTGACCGACGCGGCACTCATCCGCGCCGGGGTCGTTGCGCCGGTGGTCGGATCGCTCGCCGCTGCCGGGATCGAATATACGATCTGTGGCGAAGTCACGCAGGAGCCGACGGTGGCATTGGTGGACGACCTTGCCGCGAAACTGGATCTGACGCATTGCGACAGCATCGTCGCCGTCGGCGGGGGCAGCGTCATCGATGTCGCGAAATCGCTGGCGGCCCTTGCGCAATTCGGCGGCAGCATCGGGGATTACGCGGGCATTAACCGGATCCCCGCGCCGCTGACGCGCAAGGTCATCGCGATCCCGACCACGGCCGGGACCGGCAGCGAGGTCACGGACGGATCGGCGCTGATCGATGAGGCGGCGCAAACCAAGTTTCTCGTGTTGAGTACGCTACTGTGTCCCACCGTCGCAATTACCGACCCGGAGATGACGCTGTCCCTGCCGCCCAGCGTCACGGCGCACAGCGGGGCCGATGCCCTGACGCACGCCATCGAATCCTACCTCTCCCGGGACGCTTCGATAGCGACAGAGCCGTTCTCCTTAAAGGCGATCGCGCTGATTGCGCAAGGTCTGCCGCGAGTCTATCGCAACGGGAAGGATCTCGCCGCGCGCGAGCAGGTGCAGATCGGCGCGACCATGGCGATGATCGCCGGCATGAACGCGCACATGGGTTTGTGCCACGCCCTGCTCATGCCGATCTGCGGTCTCTATCACATGCCCCACGGCCGGGCCTGCGGCATGACCATCCCCTATGTCCTGGAGTTCAATGCGCGTACCTGCAAAGACAAGGCTGTAGACATCTTCATGGCGCTCGGCTTTCTGGATCCGGACTCCGGGAGCGAAGCCGTATCGGAAAGCTGTTATGCCCGGCTGAGGGATTTCTTTGCCGGTATCGGCATCACGGGAAGTCTTTGCGATTACAACTATCACGCTGAGGACATGCCGGTCATCGTGCGGGAAACACTGGCCAGCGTACAGTGCCGCTACAATCCGATTGTCCCGACCGGAGATGATATCACCCGGATTGTGAAACGAATGATTTAACGAAAATCAGTTGTTCGCCTCACTAATAAACCCCCTCTCCCCTTGCCCCTCTCCCGCGAGGGGAGTGGGGAACCTAAACCCATTTCTCTCTTTTCCAAGACGGCACGGTTTACTCCCCTCCCCATGACGAGATCTGTTTCATGCTTCCTCTCACTTGACGGATTCTACTTCTTACCTCCTCACCCTTGATGGGATCTGTTTCATGCTCCCTCCCCCTTGACGGGGGAGGGTAGGGGAGAGGGTGGATAGAGAAGGAAAGGAGCCGTAGGGGCGAAAAATCTTTCGCCCCTACAATACTTCCAGTAATGGTGACGACCACGTCTCCCGAAAAATATTTCCATACCCTGCATCCAAACGCGAGGGAGGCTGCATCTAATCCGTAACTTCAGCAATTTCCCTACGGAGGGTGCAGCCATGAAGAACCTGACTAACTCGATAATCAGTCTTGCTTTTGGCCTGTTTTCCATCGTCGCCCTGGCGGGAGACGAATCCGGGTCCATCACCAGCCGCGTGAGCAATACCTTGCAGGAACGGATCGAATACCGGATGCAAAACCGGCTCGATTCGCGGATGGACAAGGTCAACACCCCGGTCAATGCCGAACAGCCCGGCCAGGTGCGGACGGACGTCGAGATACGAGTGGAGATCACCGATTGCCCTTGTCATAACCTGCCGATGGCCGGTTTGAGATACCCGATATAAGCTACAATTCAACCGAGGAGACGCCCATGAAAAACATCATCGCTTCACTACTGCTCACGCTGTCGCTGGCTGGACCGGCTTCTGTCCTGGCCCAGGAAACGGAGACAGAGGTACAGGCCACGGAAACGCCAGCCTTTGAAGACCAGTTATCTCCTGTGGCCCCCGCGGAGGCGCCAACGATTCCGGATCAAGAGGCAGCGCCAGCGAATGGAGAATTGAAGAAAAAATCCAGCCAGGACCTGGTCAATGAAATCGAGGATCTCACGGAACGATTGGCCGCGGGAGACTTCGCCGGGGCCGAACGCGAGGCGCTCAAGGTCCGGATCCGGGGCTTGCGCGACCGGATTGACTCGGCGGAATCCGGCACGGGCGCGCCATGGGAGTCCAATTCGATTGACTCCCTTGGCGGCATGTTTGTCGCCAGCCTGGCGATCATGCTGATCTTCGGCACGCCAATCATGCTGGTCGCCGCGGTGCTCTATGCCAACTATCGCAAGCGACGTCTGATGCACAACACGATCGACCAGTACGTCAGCAGCGGCCGCGACATCCCGCCCGCGGTATTGGAAAGCCTGCATCAGCAGGTGACGCCTGGGAACAACCTGCATCGCGGGTTGGTGATGACGGGTGTAGGTCTGGGCGTGATCGCCTGCTTCCTGGTCATGGGCGCGAGGGAGGCCGCGGCGTTGGGACTGATCCCGCTGTTCATTGGCCTGGCGCAGCTCCTGATCTGGAAGCTGGAAAAGAAACCGGCGCAATAAGGCGGCGATTTAGTGTCCAGCGATGATCACGTACTGATCGATCGGGTAGTCAGGAACGGGGATCAACATGCCTTCGCGGAACTCGTCAAACGCTATCAATCGCAGCTCCGCTACTCCCTGCGGCAGCTCGTCGGCCAGGACGCGGCGCTCGCCGACGACCTCGCACAGGAGACCTTCATCCGGGTCTACAAATCGCTGGATCAGTTCAAGGGCGATGCCCGCTTTTTCACCTGGATCTATCGCATCGCCTATAACTGCTTCGCCGCCTACTGTCGGGGCCGCAAGGAGGAACTTCCGCTCGATGAAGACCTGGTGGACAACCTCCCGGACCCCGATCCCGGCCCCGGCACGGACATCCATCTGGACATGGCCAGGGTCCTGCAAAACTTCCCGCCGGAGCAGCGCATGGCCCTGCACCTGTTCTATCAACGGGAATTCACTCATAATGAGATCGCAGAGGTCATGGACCGGCCGCTCGGCACGGTTAAGAGCTACATCACCCGGGGCCAGGATAAACTGAGACTATTGATGCAGAGTTGGCAGACAGAGGCATAACGATGACTCAGACAGACAAACTTGCGGCGCTGTTCGCCGACATGCGGCAGAGTGAACCCTATCTGCCGGACGACGGTTTCACCGCCCGCGTCATGGCCCGTCTGCCCAAGCCCAGGGAACTTCCGGATTGGCAGAAGAACGGGATCCTGTTGGTCTTTACCGCCCTGGGTTCGGCCATAGCCGCCTGGACGCTGCCGGTGGATGCCATCGTCGGCTTTTCCCTTGCCAATCTGCTGACCCTGCCGGTGATCGGGGCGACCGGCGTCGCCATGTTTCTGTTGTCTGGGGTCATTGTCTGGAAGACGGCAACGGATGACATTTAAGGAACTGGATAAGTATCGCTTTTTCACAAATCGTCATTAAATTCAGTCAAAACAATTGTCTACTGGATGCCGGGTCAAGCCCGGCAAGACGAGATACACACTTATTTAGAGCTTCCTAAAACCCCGTCCATGAAATACCACTTCGCCAGTGACAACACCGCGGGCATCACCCCGGAGGCCTGGACGGCGCTGGCGGAGGCCAATGCGGGTTATGCGCCAGGTTATGGCGAGGACGCCTGGACCCAGCGCGCCGCCGACCTGATCCGGAAGACCTTCGAAACCGACTGCGAGGTGTTCTTCACCTTCAACGGCACGGCGGCCAATTCCCTGGCGCTCTCCGCCATGTGCCGGTCCTATCACGGCATTATCTGTCACGAACTGGCGCATGTGGCGACCGATGAATGCGGTGCGCCGGAGTTCTATTCCAACGGCAGCAAGGTCCTGACGGTCAAAGGTGCGCGATGCAAAGTGGATCCGGGCGAGATCGATCGCATTGTCCTCAACCGCCGCAATATCCATTTCCCAAAACCCAAGGTGCTGAGCATCACGCAGGCTACGGAGGCCGGGACCCTCTATTCGCCGGCTGAGATTGCAATCCTGGCCCGGACCGCCCGGCAACACGGTCTGCTCGTGCATATGGATGGCGCCCGTTTCGCCAATGCCGTGGCGTCTCTGGAGTTATCTCCCGCCGAATTGAGCTGGAAGAACGGCGTCGATGTGCTGAGCCTGGGCGGCACCAAGCAAGGTATGCCGGTGGGCGACGCCGTGGTGTTTTTCAACCGGGAACTGGCCTATGAATTCGAATACCGGTGCAAGCAGGCGGGACAACTTGCCTCGAAGATGCGGTTTCTGGCCGCGCCCTGGATCGGTATGCTGGAGGACGGCGCTTGGTTGCGGCATGCCCGTCACGCTAATGGCTGCGCCCGGCGTCTCGCCACCGGCCTCCGGCAATTTCCCGGGATCGAATTCCTCGCCCCGGTGGAGGCCAATGGTGTATTTGTGAAATTGCCCGAACATCTGAACGAGTTCCTGCACGCCAAGGGGTGGCGTTATTACGCCTTCCTTGGCGGTTCGCGCCTCATGTGCAACTGGAGCACCACCGAAGCGGATATAGACGCCTTGTTTGAGGATGTCCGCCAGGGCTTGAAGAAAGTCTGATATGATCTGACCGGGAGTTTATTAAAAACATAATTATCGGCCCGGAGTCCCTTGTCAGACTCGAATCACAAAATCGTCAACCGCCTGCTCACCGCCCTGTTTGTCCTGCTGGCATCGGCCTGCTCCTTAAATTACGAGAGCAACGTCGAATCCGGTAATCGTGATCAGATCCTGCATCTCGGCAACGGCGACGAACCGCAGGAGCTCGATCCGCATATCACCACCGGCATCCCCGAGTTTCACATCCAGCATGCCCTGTTCGAAGGGTTGGTCGCCAAGCACCCCAAGACCATGGCCATCGAACCGGGAGTGGCGGAGACCTGGGAGGTCTCGGAGGACCTGAAGCGCTATACCCTGCATTTGCGGCATGACGCGCGCTGGTCCAATGGCGACCCGATCAAGGCGGGGGATTTCGTCTATTCCTGGAAACGGGCGCTGACGCCGGCGCTGGGCAATCTCTATGCCTATATGTTTTACCCGATCCAGAACGCCCAGGAATACTTCGAGGGCAAGCTCGACGATTTCAACCTGGTCGGCGTGCATGCCCCGGACGAATACACGCTGGTGGTCGATCTCAAGGCGCCGACGCCTTATTTCCTGCAACTCCTGGATCACCACAGTTATTTTCCCGTGCATCCGCCCACCATCGAGAAGTTCGGGGCCTTCGGCGAGCGGGGTACGCGCTGGACCCGGCCGGGAAATTTCATCGGCAACGGCCCGTTCACCCTGAAGGAATGGAAACTGAACCGTATCCTCATCGTGGAGAAATCGCCGACCTACTGGGACGCCGCAAGGGTGAGACTCAAGGAGATCCACTTCTACCCCATCCCCAACGGCAGCACCGAGGAGCGCATGTTCCGCGCGGGTCAGTTGCACATCACGGAGCGGGTGCCGCTGGAGAAGATCAACGTCTATAAACGCGAGAACCCGGCCGCGCTCAGCATCTCCCCGTATCTCGGCACCTACTTTTACCGCTTCAACACCACGCACAAGCCGCTCGACGACAAACGCATCCGCATGGCGCTAGCGCTCAGCATCAACCGGGAACAGATCGTGGAACGCGTCACGAAGGGCGGTCAGATCCCCGCCTATAACTTCACCCCGCCGGACACCAACGGTTATACGCCGCGGGCCCGGATCAGCTACGATATCGATCGGGCGCGGGCTTTGCTGGCGGAAGCGGGTTATCCGGAAGGACGGGACTTTCCTGCACTGGAACTCATCTACAACACCGATGAAGGCCATCGCAGCGTCGCGATTGCATTGCAGGAGATGTGGAAGCAGGCGCTCAACATCAATATCCGTCTCTCCAACAACGACTGGAAGGTTTATCTCGATCGGGAATCCCACCTCGATTACGAACTCTCGCGCGCCGGCTGGATCGGGGATTATCTCGATCCCACCAACTTTCTCGATCTCTTCGTGACCAACGGCGGCAACAACCGCACCGGCTGGTCCAATCAACGCTATGACGAATTGCTGAATCAGGCCGGGATGACCGGCGATCAGACGGCGCGTTACGAACTGTTGCAGGAGGCCGAGGCGATCCTGATGGAAGAAGTGCCGGTGGCCCCGGTCTACACCTACACCCGCGTGCGGCTCATCGACCCTACCGTGCGGGGCTGGGAGGACAACATCCTCGATCAGCATCCTTACAAGTACGTCCATCTCGAAGCGGCCGAATAGATACCCACGATGCCTGCCTTCATCTTGAAACGACTGTTGCAGGCCCTCCCGGTGCTCCTGATCGTGATCACCGCCTCCTTCTTCATGGTCCGCCTCGCCCCCGGCGATCCCTTCAGTCAGGAGCGGGCCCTGCCAGTGGAGGTGATGAAGGGCCTCCGGACCTATTACAAACTCGATCAGCCCCTCGTGACCCAATATATCGAGTATCTGAAGAATATCGCGCAAGGCGATTTCGGACCGTCATTCAAGTATTCCGGCCGCACGGTGACGGAGATCATCGGCGCGGGTCTGCCGGTGACCTTCGAGCTGGGGGCTTACGCCCTTCTGATTGCATTGCTGGTCGGCATCAGCTCCGGGGTGATCGCCTCGCTCAGACCGAATACGTGGCAGGACTATGTCCCCATGTCGCTCGCCATGATCGGGATCTGCCTGCCGTCTTATGTACTGGGCCCGCTGCTCGTGCTGATCGTGGGCATCTGGCTGGAATGGCTGCCGGTCTCGGGCTGGGGTTACATACCGGGCGACAAGATCCTGCCGTCGGTGACCATGGGCTTCGTCTACGCGGCTTATATCTCGCGGCTCGCCCGCGGCGGGATGCTGGAGATCCTGAGCCAGGATTTCATCCGCACGGCGCGGGCGAAGGGCGTCTCCGAGTCGATGATCGTCCTGCGGCACGCCCTGCGCGGCGGGATGCAACCGGTGATCTCGTTCATGGGTCCGGCGCTCGCAGGGCTCCTCGGCGGGTCCTTCGTGGTCGAGACCATCTTTCAGATCCCCGGGCTCGGGCGCTACTACGTACAGGCGGCCTTCAACCGCGACTACACCCTGATCCTCGGCATGACCATCTTCTTCGCGGTGCTCATCGTCGTCTTCAATCTGCTCGCGGATATTGTCGCCGCCTGGATGAACCCGCGGTTACGCAGCGGCAAGTCGGCCGGGGGCTGAAATTTCCGTGACTATGGAAATGGATAACGCCCGTTCGAGCCCCTCTCTCTGGAAGGATGCCTGGCGGCGTCTCTCCCGCAATCGTCTGGCCATGCTCGGGCTCTGTGTACTCACGGTGATGGTGTCGCTCGCCTTGCTCACGCCCTGGATCGCGCCCTATTCCTATTCGGCGCAGGACCTCGATCTCGGCGCCACGCCGCCTTCTGGCGCCCACTGGCTTGGCACGGATGCCTTTGGCCGTGACCTGCTGACCCTGATCCTCTACGGCAGCCGGGTGTCGCTCGCCGTGGGCTTTCTGGCGACGGCGGTCGCGCTCACCATCGGCGTGCTCTGGGGAACGGTATCGGGTTACGCCGGCGGGCGCACGGACGCCGTGATGATGCGAACCGTGGATATCCTCTATGCCTTGCCCTTCACCATCTTCATCATCCTGCTGATGGTGATCTTCGGCCGCAATATGTTTCTCCTGTTCATGGCCATCGGCGCGGTGGAATGGCTGACCATGGCGCGGATCGTCCGCGGCCAGGTGCTCGGGATCCGCCGGCAGGAATACATCGAGGCGGCAATCGTCATGGGCCTCCCGCGGTCCCGGATCATGTACCGGCATGTCCTGCCCAATGTGCTCGGCGTGATCATCATCTACACCACCCTGACCATCCCCAACGTGATCCTGCTGGAATCCTTCCTGAGTTTTCTTGGGCTGGGGATCCAGCCGCCGCAGAGTTCCTGGGGCTTGCTGATCTCTTATGGGGTGGAGACCATGGAGGAATATCCCTGGCTGCTGTTCTTCCCCGCGGCCACCTTGTCCCTCACCCTGTTCTCACTCAATTTCCTCGGCGACGGTCTGCGCGATGCGCTGGACCCGCGAGCGGCCACGGACTAGGTGACACTATGAGCCTGTTGCATGTCGAAGACCTGCGTGTTCACTTCCACACCCGCAACGGGATCGTCAAGGCGGTGGACGGCGTGAGTTTCGATCTGGAGAAGGGTAAAACACTCGGCATCGTGGGCGAATCGGGCTCCGGGAAATCAGTAACCTGCTACAGCCTGCTGGGACTGCTGCCCACGCCGCCGGCCCGGATCGAAAGCGGCTCGGCGCTCTTCGACGGGGTGGACCTGCTCAAGGTCCCGGAGGCCACTCTCAGAACCTATCGGGGCAACCGGATCGCCATCATCTTCCAGGACCCCATGACCTCGTTGAATCCCTTCATGACCATCGGCGCGCAGTTGATCGAACCATTGCGCATCCACATGGGCATGTCGCGGCGCGCCGCGACCGATCGGGCCATGGCGGCACTGCGCGAGGTGGGGATTACGGAGCCGCAGCGGCGGATGTGTTGCTATCCCCACGAGTTTTCCGGCGGCATGCGCCAGCGGGTGATGATCGCCATGGGACTGGCCACCGAGCCCGATATTCTGATTGCGGACGAACCGACCACGGCGCTGGATGTCACCATCGAGGCGCAGATCCTGGAGCTGATCCGGAAACTCCAGGAAAGCCACGGCATCGCCATGATCTATATCAGCCACGACCTCGGGATCGTCGCCGGGATCGCGGATCACGTCCTCGTTATGCAGAACGGCGTGGTGGTGGAGCGCGGCGCCAAGGCCGAGATATTTCACCGGCCGCAACATCCCTACACCCGGAAGCTGATCGATTCCATCCCCAGGAGCGCGAAGCCGGCGGGATCGACCTTGGCAGAGACACAAGGCGGTTCAGATTTTCTGCGCATCGAGGAGGTGCGGATTTCATACCCGGTTGCCTCGGAATCCCTCTTCGACCTCCACCAGCGCGAATACACCGCCGTTGACGGGGTCAGTCTGCAACTCGCCAAAGGGGAGATCCTCGGCCTGGTGGGCGAATCCGGCAGCGGCAAGTCCACGCTCGCGCGCGCGATCGTGCGGCTGGTGGATCTCAAGGCGGGGCGGATCCGGATGGAAGAGATACTCCTTTCGGAATTATCTGGTCAGCAACTGAATGACACGCGCCCGGAATTCCAGATGATCTTCCAGGACCCCTATGCCTCGCTGAATCCCCGCATGACGGTACAGGACTGTCTGGCGGAGGCGCTGGAACGGCGCGGCCGGAAGGACCGCAAGGAGTTGCAGGCGGAGATCCTCGCGCTGCTCGCCGATGTGGAACTGCTGCCGGAACATCTGCGCAAATACCCGCATGAATTTTCAGGCGGCCAGCGCCAGCGCATCGCCATCGCCCGCGCGCTCGCCTTGAAACCGAAGTTGATGGTCGCGGACGAGCCCGTCTCCGCGCTGGATGTCACGGTGCAGGCCCAGATCCTGAAACTCCTGCTCGAACTCAACCGCAAATACCGCATGAGCATGATCTTCATCTCCCATGACCTCGGCGTGATCCGCTACATCGCCGATCGCACCGCAGTCCTGTACCAGGGTAAGCTGGTTGAATGCGGTCCGACCGAGCGGATATTCAATCACCCGGAACATCCGTATACGCAGAAACTGCTCTCGGCGGTCCGCACGTCGCGGTTGCTGGAGGGGGCCGAATAAGATTATTCAGGGGCGGAATCATTTTCGATTATCCATGGCATCCTGACCTACCTGTGTTGTATATGACTCCAACCAGTTTTACCAAGTTATGAAGATCTGGGTGGATGCGGATGCCTGTCCGGTTGCGATCAAGGAGATCCTGTATCGCGCGGCGGAGCGGACCGGACTTTCGCTGACCCTGGTCGCCAATCAAACCATGCGCATACCCGCATCTCCCCTCATCAGTACCCTGAAAGTGGCCTCCGGTTTTGATGTGGCCGACAACGAGATCGTCAAACGGCTTGCGGCTGGCGATCTGGTGATCACCGGGGATATCCCGCTGGCGGCGGCAGTGCTTGAGAAAGGCGGGCTGGCGCTCAATCCACGCGGCGAACTTTATACCAGCGACACGATCAGGGACCGCCTCACCATGCGCGATTTCATGGACACCTTGCGGGGCAGCGGAATCGTCACCGGCGGTCCGAAGGCGCTGAACCATGGCGATCGGCATGCCTTCGCGAATCAACTGGACAAGATATTGAGCAAGCGCCCATGAAAGCGATCGCGATCGGTTTCATCATACTGGAGGCCTTTATTGCGCTCTGGCTGGGCGCGGTCGCTCGTCATGGTCCGTCCGGTTTGGGGCTCGTCGCCCTGGCCTATCTGTTAATTGCACCCGCGTTGACCTGGTGGTCGGCGGGCCGGTTTGCATCGCGATCCCGACTGCAACGAGGATTGATCGTCGTGGGCGTGGGCGTCTTGATGGCGGGGCTCGCGCCGGCAGTGCTGCTGACCATGGACCGGATCGAGCAAGTATTGGGCGAGCGGGCTATCGCCGCCACGCGCATCAGTGAGGTGCGCGATGAACCGATCCTCTCGCGGCGTGGCGAGGAAATCGGCGTGCGGGTATCGTACGTCATCGATCTGTCGGCAACGGTCAACGCCGCCGGAATTATCCCCGTATTACACTCGTTGAACCCGGCTGATGCGGTGTTATATCTCGGCGCAACCCGACGCCAAGTGGACGGAAGGCTGTATTCGACCGGCAGACTGGAGACGGGGCGGCATCAGTTCGTGGTGGATATGTATCCCTTTATCGTGGGGCTCGATCAACAGGGCGAGCCATGTATTTCCGGGGCAGGGTCGCCGGCTGGCGCCGCATCCGCCCAGGGCCAACTCGGGATCGAAATTGGGGAAACGAACTTCGGATATGCCTGGCGCGGCGGGCGGGAGGAAACCACGGCGCATGCCTACGATATCGCCGCGATGCATCGCAACGTCCTTGCCGGCGGATTGCCAGCGTGTCAACGCATAACCGATTGAAACGGCGATCCGGCGCGACTAGACTTTAACGACGCCGTGTCCATCATAACCAACTCGAAAGGGTAAGGAGGCATTTCATGGCTACTTTTATCATGTCCGTAAAATACACCTCGAAGTCTTTGAAGGGCATCAGCGGGAAGCGCACCGATGAAGCCACGGAACTGCTCAAGGAACACGGCGGTGAACTCAAGGCGGGCTATGCCCTGCTCGGCGATACCGATCTGGTGCTCGTCGTCGAACTGCCCGACAACGCGAGCGCAATGAAGGCCTCGGTGGCGCTCAGCCGGCTCCTGGCGGTTTCGATCAACACGGCCCCGGCGATGAGTATTAAGGAATTTGACAAGCTGCTCGGGTAGATAGATGAACCTCAATACCGATCATCTCAAGCGCTGCATCGATACCCTTGAATCCTCGCTCGCGTTATACCGGAAAGCCGCGCCGGGGGACATCGAGCAGGAAGTCTTTCGTAACGCCATCGTCAAGGGTTACGAACTCACTCAGGAGACCGCCTTCAAGCTCATCAGGCGGGCGCTTAGAGACTATGGCCATGGCAGCCGGAAACTCGATTCCCTTCCCGTGAAGGAACTGCTGCGAACCGCCGCTAATCATGGTCTGATGGGTGTTACTGAAGTCGAGCGCTGGTTTGCTTATCGCGATAATCGCAACAACACTGCCCACGATTACGGCGAGGGTTTCGTCAAGGAGACACTTTCCCTGTTGCCCGGCTTTCTCGCCGATGCCAGGACGCTGGAAACCGGGCTGCGCGCCCGCTTCGGCGGCAAGGAATAAATTTCATGACCGCCTCCGCCGTAACCATGCTCGATCTGCCGGCGAAATATCTGCAACAAGTCCAGACGTTGCTGCGAGAATATGCACCGGACGCGGAGGTATGGGCCTATGGCAGCCGCGTCAACGGAGGCGGCCACGAGGCCAGCGATCTCGATCTCGTGCTGCGCAACCCGGCCGATCCTTGGCAAGAAACCCCTTCCCTGGGGGCGCTCAAGGAGGCTTTCATCGAAAGCAACCTGCCGATTCATGTGGACGTGATGGACTGGGCGCGCATCCCGGAGAGTTTCAGGCGCGAGATCGAAGCGACGCATATCGTGGTGCAAGCAGGTCGCGAGTGAAATCGCTTAAAACCTTCGCGGCGCGAACGCCGGAGGAATGGCGCAAGTGGCTGGCCAGGCATCATGATCGCGAAACGGAGGTCTGGCTCATCTTCCACAAGGTCCATACGGGGCGGAAATGCATTACGTATGCGGATGCCCTCGATGAGGCGCTCTGCTTCGGCTGGATCGACAGCCTCGTCAAGCGTCTCGATGAGGACCGTTTTGCCCGCAAGTTCACGCCGCGCCAGCCCGGCAGCCGTTGGTCGGACGTGAATCGCGGACACTATGCCCGGCTCAAGGCCGAAGGGCGTCTGATGCCGGCGGGCCTGGAACGGCCGCCGACCGATCGCGGCTATGCCAAACCGCGGGTTTCCATCAAGCTGACGCCCCAGATCCGTGAGGCCTTACGCAACCAACCACCGGCGTTGGAGAATTTCCGAAAACTCACGCCTTCCCAGCAACGCATGTATCTCGGCTGGATCAATACCGCGAAACGGGAAGAGACGAAGCAGAGAAGATTGAAGGAAGCCATCGGTTTGTTGATCGAGGGCAAACCATTGGGTTTGAAGTGAGATGCCGTATCAACTGCTCGCCGACATGGTGCTGGCATTGCATGTCGCCATCGTCGTATTCGTCGTCTTCGGCCTCGTCCTGATCGTCCTCGGCAATCTCCGGGGATGGCGGTGGGTGAATGCCTTATGGTTCAGGCTGGCGCATCTCGTGGCCATCGCCGTCGTGGTTGCGGAGTCCTGGGTCGGCATGGTATGTCCGTTGACTACTCTTGAGTCGTGGCTGCGTACGCAGGCCCAAGTCACCGCGTATGAGGGCAGTTTCATCGAGCATTGGTTGCAGCGAGTGCTCTACTACGATGCCCCGTCCTGGGTCTTCACGCTAGGCTATACCGTATTCGGTCTGATCGTCATCGCGACCTGGTGGCGGTTTCCGCCGGAAATCGGTCGACGCGATCCGTGATACATGAGTTCGTGAGATGAATATTTTGAATTTTTGTGATGTTATTCATCATCAAATACAAAAATCAATCTTGTCTGTATATGTGGCGAATCCACTGGCTGTCCTTCTACAAAACGGGGTGCATACCTGAATTTTTTGACCGCATCCAAAGCTGATTCCTTGAATGATTCATGTCCTTCGTGACCGGTAATCGTCGCATCCCGAACGCTGCCGGTCTTGTCAATCGTAAAATCGAGAGTCACCCATCCCTCGCTTTTAGTCGAACAAGCCTCTACAGGATAATTTGGTATAACTCTGAAGACGGGCCGGTAATCCTGATCAGGGATCCAGGGCGATACCCTGCCTATCGCCAGAAGGTGTTCCGTCGCCATTTCGCTCCGGCCTAAATTTTCATAGCAAATCGCGAGCATACCGTGAGCGTGTTGTTCATAGTTCCGGTATGTCGAGTCTTTGGATAAGACATCTATAACAGGAGGGAGGTTTTTTATTACTGACTTGTAATCCTTCATGGAGAAGTGATACTCACCCAGTGCAAGCGCTGCGATCGCCGTCTTGACATTGTCCTTGCCCAGTTCTTTCTTGTAATACCAATATGCCCTTTCAATATAATTTTTCGAATCAGGGCTTTGGGATAGACGCATGATATGTTGTCCGATTTCCAGCGTAAGGTCCGTGTAACGCATCGGGTCATCAGGAAAATTTATCTTGGTGAGTTTTAACGCACGGTTGTAGTAAGGCCTCTGTTTTCTGGAATCGAAGAATTTGGCGTTGGCGTCGCCCAGCGCCATCAATAACGGAATTAGCTGAGGGTCATTCTCCTCCAATTCATCCTCATATATAGCCAAGGCATCCTGCATCATTTGCAGCGCTTCATCCTTGTCAGGTTGTTTCTTATAAAGATAGGGCGCCACCCTCGTTACCAGATCCGCATACCCCACACGATCATCGGGTGAGTGCCGTTTTTTAATGCTCAAGGCGCGGTGTAATGCGATAGATTGCTGTTCGGTGGTCCCGAATCTCGAATTATCCGTGATGGATAAGAGTTCACCGTATGCCGCCAGGACAGTGATTAACTCAGGCGCCTCCGCTCCGTACGCTGTTTCATGCATCGATATGGCATCTGTCAGCATCTCCGTTGCCAACTTGTAGTTTCCCACCTTATACAGCAGGTATCCGTAGTTGTACGCCGCGCCAGCCGTGGTCTTGTGGCTATCGCCATAAAGTTCACGGCTCAAGGCCAACGCTTTCTCGGCCTTATTCAGGGCCTTATCTATCTGACCTTCTTTCAAATATTCTTCCAATTCTTTTTGCGCGACATTAAATGCCTGCAACTTGGCGGGGTCCGGCGCCTGTGGAGATTCCGCTGACAAGCAGGCGACACTCAGTATCAGCAGGGCGATGCACAGGCATTGATTTTTGTATTCCATGTTTCCCTCCTTTTGCTTTAATTCAACGAGTCGATCCGACGCTGTACGGCAAGTGATCGTGAGTTATTACGCGAATCAGGTTATAAATCGTCTTGGGTCATCCTTCCACATCAAAAGTAAGCTTTGCTTTCAAATGCGGGGTGGCGACAGGTTTCCCATTTTCGAAACGAGGCACGTATCGCCATTTATTAATTGCGGCAGTTGCCGCATCTTTGAATAATGGATGCCCTTCGGAATCTTCCACAACGACATCACAAACCTGGCCTGTTTCGTCGACTGTAAAATCCAACATTACCCACCCGTCACTTCCTTTGGACAAGGCTTCAGTTGGGTAATCCGGGTTCACTCTGTACACAGGGATCATTTCTTGAGTTGATGTCCCTGAAGATATCTTGCTGATGGCCAGTATTTGTTCCGTCGCCATCTCTCGTTTGTTCCAGTATTCATACATCCCGGTGAGCACGGTGCGAGCGCGTATTTCGGGGGTCCGATATGCAGGGTCCGAGGTGAAGGTTTCGAGTGACCCGAGTAAATATTCCTCCGCTTTTTCGTAGTCTCTTTTTGCGGAATGGAATTCTCCAAGCGCCAGACAGGCAAGGGCAGTACTCAAATGGCCGGCCCCGAATTGATCCATATAATGTTGGTAAGCCGTCTCCAGAAAAGGTCTTGCCTTCTTGCTCTTGGAGAATTGCAAGACGTTACGTCCGGCCTCCAGGGACAGATCGGCATACTTGATCTTATCCTCGGGTGATTGTACTTGCGCGATCTTTAAGGCGCGGTCGTAATACATTTCTTGTTGGGTTGGTTTAAAGGGCATGCCGCTGACATTTCCCAACGCCATCAAGACGGGGATGAGTTCCAGGGCATCCTTGCCATACGCCGCTTCCTCGTTCTTGAGCGTTTCGCGCAAGAGCTCCGCCGTCTCGGTATTTCCAGGCTGGATCTTGTAGAGGTATGGGGCGATCCTCACTAAGAGCGCGGCATGGGCGATCCTGTCTTCCGGTTGATTACGTCGCTGGATGTCCAGGGCTCGGCGCACGATGCCATAATGCTCCTTTTGCACGTCTGGCATTCGCAGGCCCATTAAAGATGCGTTTTTCCCGTAGGCCTCGAGGACGGGTATTAATTCAGGGGCCTCGACGCCGTAGACGCGCTCGAATATGGCGGTCGCTTCAGTCAGAATATACGCCGCCTTTGCATAATCTCCCAACTGGCTCAACAGTCGACCGTGGTTGAAGGCAAGCGCAGCGGTATTCTGATCGGCATCCCCGAAGATCTCTTTGCCAAGTTCGAATGCAACATGGCTTTTACCCAGCGCTTCTTCGAACTTTTTCTCCTGGATTAATTGCTTATACTCCGCATAGATTGTGTTGAAGGCTTGCAGCTTGGCGGGATCCGGCCCCGGCGGTTCCGCGGACAGGCAGGAGACGCTCAGTACCAGCAGGGCGATGAACAGACTTTGATGTTTGTATTCCATGGTCCCCCTCCCTTTTTTCTTATTCCGCAGGTCAAGTCCGACGAATAATTGTGATAGGTGTGAGCCTGAAAGATAGTCAATTGTAGAAGGAAGGGCAAGACGGGGGCGGTTCAAACTGCTGCCCTACGGATGCTGCAGGTCATCGGGTTTTTTTCACGATTGCGGATTTTCAGGACAGGGATTTCGGGGTCCATGTGGATCGGGCGTCCCCGCCCACCGCTCAGGCCAGCCTCTAACCTTTGTAGTGTATTTGGCGATCACGGTCTGAGGCGTAGACTCCAACCTCGCCGCCATCTGGAATCACATGGATTTTAAGGGAGACATCATCATGCCGATAAACCGCACACCCCGCCGGTTCCTTGTCTTTCTAAAAAGAGTAGCCTGGATACAACGTAGTGGAATCCAGGGTTCCTTCGATCTCCCGGATTCCGTTGCACTCCATCCAGGCTACAGCGTCCACGAAGGTCAGAAGGCAGTAATAAAAATCGAGACTTTCCCCTTCACGAAATACGGCACGATAGAGGGCGAATTAACTATGGTCTCGAACGATGTTACGCCGGACGAAAATCTCGGGCTGGTATACGCAATAAAGGTCAGGATGGACCGGACCATGATGCGGGTGGAGGAAAAGACCGTGAATTTATCGCCGGGGATGGCGGTAACGGTCGAGGTGAATATGGGGAAACGGAGATTGATTGAGTATTTAACGAGCCCGTTGTTGAGAAACAAGGATGAAAGCGCGCGGGAACGATAGGAAGCTGTTCCATTGAAAAATCCAGGTGCTTATCATTACCGGGAATTCGCCACTTTTCTGGAGTCCTGCGGGCTCGTGATGTATTCCTCATAGGTCCCATGAAAATCCACCAGTTGCTGGTCCTTGATTTCAACGATGCGAGTGGCCAGGGAGGATACGAACTCACGGTCGTGACTGACGAAGATCAGCGTGCCGGGATAATGATCGAGGGCCAGGTTCAAGGCCTCGATCGCCTCCATGTCCAGATGGTTGGTGGGTTCATCCAGGACTAAGACGTTATTTTCCTGCATCATCAACTTGCCGAATAACAGGCGGTTTTTCTCGCCGCCGGAGCAGACCCTGACCTTCTTATTGAAATCGTCGGTGGAAAACAACAACTGCCCAAGGGTGGCGCGCACGATTTGATCGTTATGGCGGGGTTTGCGCCACTGACTCATCCAGTCAAACACGTTCAGCTCGGAATCAAACTCGGCGGTGCTGTCCTGTGGGCAGAAGCCAACGCTGGCGCTTTCCGCCCATTTCACTGTGCCATTTCTGGGGCTCAATTCAGCCATGAGACAGCGGAGCAGGGTGGTTTTGCCCACGCCGTTTTCGCCGATCACGGCCAGGCGGGTCCCGGCCTCCAGGATCAGATTGCTGTTCTTGAACAGCATACCGGCGTCGTAGCCATGTCCCAGTTTGTCCAGGATGAGCGCCTGACGGTGCAGCTTTTTTTCCTGGGTAAAGCGGATGAACGGGCTGACACGACTGGAAGCCTTGATCTCATCCAGCTTGATCTTTTCGATCTGCCGGGCGCGTGAGGTGGCTTGTTTGGCTTTGGAGGCATTGGCGGAGAAGCGGCTGACAAACTGCTGCAGGTCGGCGATCTGCGCCGTCTTCTTCGCATTTTCGGAATACAGGCGTTCGCGCGCCTGGGTGGCGGCGGTCATGAAAGCATCGTAGTTGCCGGGGTAGACGCGCAATTCACTGTAATCGATATCGGCAATATGCGTACAGACGGTATTGAGAAAGTGCCGGTCATGAGAAATGATCAGCATGGTGCTCTTGCGCCCGATCAGCACGGTTTCCAGCCAGCGGATGGTGTGGATGTCCAGGTTGTTGGTGGGCTCATCCAGCAGCAGGATGTCCGGATCCGAGAACAGGGCCTGGGCCAGCAACACCCGCAGTTTCCAGCCCGGCGCCACCTCGCGCATGAGGCTTTCATGCAATGCCTCGGCGATACCCGCGCTCAGCAATAACTCACCCGCCCGGCTTTCCGCGCTGTAGCCATCCATCTCGCCGAACCTGTTTTCGAGCTCCGCCGCTCGCATGCCATCGTCTTCGGTCATCTCCGGCAGGGCATAAATGCGATCCCGCTCCTGTTTGACCGCCCATAACTCCGGGTGCCCCATGATCACGGTATCGATCACCGTGTGGTTTTCAAAGGCAAACTGGTCCTGGTGCAGTTTGCCCAGACGCTCGCCAGGGGTGATAGACACATTGCCGGCCGTTGGCGTAAGGCTGCCGTCCAGGATCTTCATGAAGGTGGATTTACCGCAGCCATTGGCGCCGATGAGGCCATAACGATTGCCATCGGTGAATTTCACCGAGATATTTTCAAATAACGGCTTCGCGCCAAACTGCATGGTGATGTTTGCTGTCGAGATCAAGGGGCAATTCCTGCGTCAGTACGATTGGGGGGCTGGAGAGGGGGCGTACTATAGGCGTTTGGAGCGAGGACGTCGAGACAAACAGAATCAAGGGGTCAAAGAACTTACAGGCAAATATAAGGGGAAGGGCAGGGCGGAGGCGAGGGATGGACATTTCCAATTCTTCCCCCTATCCTGAATTCACAATAACCATACATGTACCACTGCCGGGCATAGCCCGCATGGAGATGAACATGAACGCCACATCCCGCCGTCCATCCTTTCCCATCCTGTTACTGGCCTCATTATTGCTCCTGCCCTGCGGCGTTATCGCGCAAGGGATTTCTCCATCGAGTCCGGCGGCGCTCGGCGAGTCCGTCGTTTCGGTCGTGGAGATCGGCGTCGTTGCCGCGAGCAATTACGACGTGACGATTACCGTGCTGGAGACGCTGCGCGGCGCTGCCGCCCTGGACAAGCTCAAGGCGGCAAACCCCGCGCTCGCGCCCGCGAAAGAGGGATATGAATATCTGCTCGCCCGCGTGCGTTTCGAGTTGCGTCCACGCGCGGTCTCCGACAAAGGGGTTTTCGATCTCGCCGGATCGCCCTTTCAATGGGTCGCGAATGCCGCGGACCTCAGGGCGTATGAAAGCATCGCAGTCACTCCGCCCGAACCCGCCTTGCAGGGACCGGTCAAGGCCGGAGAGACAAAGGAAGGCTGGGCCGCGTTCGCCGTCGAAAAGCAGGAAACCAACCCCGTGCTGACCTTCGATCCCGCCGCTGGCGGCGCCACGGGGCGAGGGAACATCCTGTTTTTCAAACTGTATTAGCAGTAGACTCAAGACATTCCGACTTTTGGAGGATCATCCATGAAAATCAAACACACCTGGCTGTTCGGGGCCGCTGTTATGTTGGCCGCCTGGCTGTCCGGTCCCGCCGGGGCCGAAGAGGCCGAGATCACCGTCCTGAACCCGCGCGGGATCCAGCCCGCGATCCGACTCATCCCCATGGCGGAGCGCACCGGCACGCTGGATGGCAAGACCATCTACATCGTCGATACCAAATACCCGAACACCAAGCCCTTCGTGAACGAGCTGCAGAAACACCTCGCGAAGGATTATCCAAAGACCACCTGGCTGGTGAAGGACAAGGTCGGCAATTACATGGACGACGACCCGAAGCTCTGGGCGGAGATCAAGGAAAAGGCCCAGGGCGCGATCGTTCTCATCGGGCATTGAAGCTCCTGTACGCCGGCGGTCGTCGGCCACAGCGTCACCCTGGAGCGCATGGGCATCCCCACCGTATCCATCGTCACCAAGCGTTTTGAAGAACTCGCCCAAACCACGGCCTTCAAGAAAGGCATCCCGAACCTGAAGGTCAGCTACACCCCGCATCCCATCACCGATCGCCCGGCGGAGTTGTGCGACAAGTATCTGCAAGGGAACAATCCCGTCTCCGGCAAGCCCCTCGTCAAGGAGATCGCGGACGGCCTCGCGCAAAAACTCTCGGCCGAGGATATGAAATCCGGATTCCTGGAGCGGGAACCGCGGCCGCGTCTGCTCAAGCCCGGCAAACCAGCCGATCTGGAGCGGATGTTTCATGACAACGGCTGGACCGATGGGCTGCCCATCGTCATGCCCACGGAGGAACGGGTCGCGGCCATGCTGAAGGGCACGAGCCACAAGCCGGACGAGGTGGTCGGCGTGATGCGTCCCTCGCCGCCCCACGAGGCCTGGCAGTACACGGTCGAGATGGTTGCCGCGAACGCCGTGATGGCGGGCGCCCGGCCGGAATACCTGCCCACGATCCTCGCCATCGCCTCCACGGGCGTGACCTCGCTGTTCAGTTCCACCTCATCCTTTGCCCGCATGGTCGTGGTGAACGGACCCGTGCGCAACGAGATCGGCATGAACACCGGCATCGGCGCGCTCGGTCCCTTCAATCACGCCAATTCCACCATCGGCCGGGCCTGGACTCTCATCTCGAAGAACCTGGGCGGTTCCGGCAAACCGGGCGAGACCTTTCTCGGCAGCCAGGGCAACGCCCTGACCTACAACAATCTCTGCTTCCCCGAGACGGAGGAGGGACTGCCGGAGGGCTGGCAGCCGCTGCACGTGCAGAAGGGCTTCAAACCGGGCGAGAGCGTGGTCAGCGTCTTCAGCGGCTGGAGCCTGAACGACATCGCCTGGTACAGCCCGCTGCCGCAGCAGGAGGTGATCAAGAACTGGCTGACGCATTTCTTCTCCTTCGGCACGAATCGCGCCACTCTCCTGCTCGATCCGGTCGTCTCGACCGACCTCAAGGACAAGGGTTTCAAGACCAAGGAGGAGTTCAGCAAGTGGCTGGCGGAGAATTCGAAGACCCCGGGCTGGTTGTACTGGTCGACCCACCAGGAGGAACTGGTAAAGGCCAAGGCCGGCGAGGAACCCTACGCCTCCTATCTGAAACTCGGGGAGAGCGATGAGGTCCCGGTATCGCGCTTTGCCGACGCCCCCCGGGGCGGCGGCCTGACCGCGGCGCCCGTGAACGCGAGCCCAATCGAGATCGTGACGGTGGGCGGCGGCACCAACACCTTCTGGTCCGGCGGCGATTTCAGCTACGTGGCCAGCGCCTCGGTCGACAAATGGAAATAACCTGGAGTATGGATATGTGCATCCTTCGGCAATTTATTCCCGCGTTGCCCAATGTGAAGCGCGGGTGCATCGGGATGGTTTTATTTTTTACGGCGCTCTGCGGCATGGCGCAGGATAAACCCGGCGACGGGGCGATCTGGATCGATGTGCGTTCGGAAGACGAGTTCAAGACCGGGCATCTGGAACAGGCCGTCAACATACGGTACGCCGAGATCGGCGACAAGATCGCGGCGGTGACGCAGGACAAAGGCGCGGATATCCGCCTATATTGCGCCAGCGGACATCGCGCGGGTATTGCCAAGGATATTCTGGTCGAGATGGGCTACACGCGGGTGACCAATGAGGGGGGGTATAAGGATTTGCAAGCTGCCGCGGAGAAATGAGCCATATTAAGCCTCTCCCACCGGGAGAGGCCGCCGCATAGCGGCGGGTGAGGGAATGCGGTTTATCAGGGATCGCATTTCCCTCATCCCCGGCCCTTGGGCCGCCATGCTCCCGGCGCGGCCAACCGACTACATCCATGTAGTCGTCTCCCGGAGGGCGAAGGGAGATTTTTAAGGCGCAAGCCGCTCAAACACATGCCTTATCATCGAGCGAGCCAGCTCATGTTCCCCCATGAACACGTTGCCGATCCCGTCCTTCTTCAGCAGATCAACCTCTTCGTCGGAATGCGCCCTGGCAAGGATCTCAATATCGGGTTTGAGCGCCCGCGCGATCTCGACCATCTTGCGTGATCGTAACGTATCCGGGACGGTAATCGCCAATATCCCCGCGCGGGCGACGTGCGCCTGGATCAGCACCGCGGGTTCGGACGCGTCACCGGAAACAGCCGGGGTGCCTTGCGCGCGCAATTTCGCCACCAGGTCGCGGTTCTGCTCGGTTACGACGATCGGTATACCCTTTGCCGTCAAGGCATCCCCAAGGCGGCTGCCAACCCGTCCATAGCCTACGAGCAGGACATGTCCGGTCAATTTATTCAGGTCTACGGTCATGGGCAGTTCGGCCAGCGGATCGTCGGATCTTTCCATGGCGCGGGCAATGCTCGAGCGGGATCGGATCCACGTTCGCAAGGGTTCGACGGCATGAAACAGCAGCGGATTGAGGGCGATTGAAATAATCGCTCCGGCGAGGATGAGATGCTGGCCCTCAGTGGGGAGGATCCCCAGCGTGACCCCGAGGCTGGCAAGGATGAACGAGAACTCCCCGATCTGAGCGAGTCCCGCCGATACGGTCAGCGCGGTGTTCAGCGGGTAGCGGAAGCCCAGCAGCAGCATGAATGTGATCAGCGTCTTGCCCAGCACGATGATGGCGACGACGGCGAGCACGCGCAACGGTTCCTGCAACAGTATCGCCGGATCGAACAACATCCCTACCGAAACGAAAAACAGAACGGAAAACGCCTCCCGCAACGGCAGGGATTCTTCGGCGGCCCGATGGCTCAGCGCCGATTTGTTGAGGACCATCCCGGCGAGGAACGCGCCCAACGCGAATGAGGCCCCGAAGATCGCCGCGGCCAGATAGGCGATGCCGACAGCGGCCGAGATGACGCAGAGCGTGAACAGTTCGCGCGAGCCGGTCCGGGCCACCTGCCAGAGCAGCCAGGGAAAGAAGCGTCCGCCGCCGACGAGCATCAGCGCGGCGAACAGGGCGATCTTGCCGAGGGTGATGCCGAAAGTAACGAGCAAGTCGAGAACGGTCGCGGTCCCCGACAGGCTGTGACCCGGTTCGCCGAGCCAATCGGCCAGCGGCGGTAGCAAGACGAGCGCAAGCACCATCACGAGGTCTTCGACCACCAGCCAGCCAATGGCGATATGGCCGTTGATGGACACGAGCAGTCCCCGGCCTTCCAGCGCCCGGAGCAGGACCACCGTGCTGGCGACCGAGAGGGCGAGGCCAAACACGAGGCCCGCGCCAATGTCCCAGCCCCAGAGCGTCGCCGCCAGCAGTCCCATCAGGGTCGCCGCGACGATCCGGACGAGGGCGCCCGGCAGGGCGGTTTTGCGCACCGCGAGGAGGTCATCGAAGGAAAAATGCAGGCCGACGCCGAACATGAGCAGCATGACGCCGATCTCGGCGAGTTGTTGGGCGAGTTCGAGATCGGCGACGAAACCCGGCGTGGCCGGGCCGATGATGATGCCGGCGATCAAATAACCGACGAGCGCGGGTAGCCGCAGGCGAACCGCGATGAAGCCCAGCGCCAGGGCCAATCCCAGGGCGGCGGCGATCGTAGTGATCAGGGGAACGCTATGCGGCATCGGTTGTGCGCCTTTGATTTAGTAAATTACCCTGATTGCAGGGGCGAAAGATTTTTCGCCCCTACGGAATCCGCAACCAGCGATAAAACCTTCGCGACAGCGCCTCCCGGTGGGAGAGGTCAAGTATGCTCATTCGGAATCCGTATCTTCCCTGATCCCGAAGGCAAGCAGGACATTCCCGCGCATGCCCACCATGCCGCCGTTGCCGGAGGCGACGTAGAGCATGCCACCGGCGATCACGGGGCCCGCCCCGTCGATGGAGCCGCCGCGGGCCACCACGTCATTCACAGTCTGATATTCGCGATTGCTGGCGTGACTCCAGAGCAGTTTCCCATCCGCGCTCGCATGCGCCCGGATGCTCCCATCCGCCGCGCCCGTGAAGACCACGCCAGGGATGGCCGAGAGGGCCGCGGACTGGGCCTCGCTGCAACCAACGGTCTGCACGCAGTCCGGTCGGGGCGGCGGGTAATGCCAGACTTGCCGTCCGGATTCGAGATCCACGGCATGCAGGCCGCCGTGGCGATCCGCGAGTATGTCGGCGGTGGCGAAATAGGCCAGCTTGCCGTCCGTTGCCGCGCCCCAGACTCCGCCCAGGGCGCTGCCCTGACCCCAGCGGTATTCCCACAGGAGCTTGCCTTCCGCGGCGGGATCGAAGGCATAACCAAGTCCCGATTTCTGGGTCGCGATGATGACCTCCCGGCCGCCTGCGAGCGTGACGAGGGCGGGCGAGGCGGCGAAATCGAAGTCCGGGCCCAAATCTTTCGGGCAGTTGGGATTCTCAGGGAGTTTCTCGCCCTTCGGGCCTTCGCAACCGAGGATCCAGGTGTCGCCAGAGTGCGGTTGGCTCGCCCAGCGGATGGTGCCGCTTTGCAGATCGAAGGCGACGATGGCGTCGCTGGTTTTTTGCGGCGGGTCCGCGAAGGCATTGCCGGTGGCGGCGTACACGAGTCCGCGTTTCCCGTCCACCGTCGGCGCGCTCCAGATGGAGACGCCGGCCGGCCCGCGCAGCTCTACGCCATTCCGGTTTTTGCCGCGCGGTTTAGGCTCCGGCACGGTATAGGTCTTCCAGATGACCTCGCCGGTGGCGGCGTCCAGCTTGGTAAGGCTGCCGCGGAAGGTGCAACATCCGTAGTCCGGTTTCACGGCGGTGGATTCTTCGGCCACGCCGGCGGTCCCCACGTACAGGCGGCCGGCGTGCAGGGTGGGCGAGCCGGTGATCTTCGCTGCCGGATGATCCTCGACCTTAAGGGTCCAGAGTTCCTTGCCGGTCGCGGCGTCGAGGGCATACATCGTGGCCCTGCCGTCGGCGAAATAAACGGCGTAATCGGACTTGTCTTCAGATGCGTCCTGCGGGCCGATCACGATCGCAGTCCGGACCCCGGCGCCCGCCTTGTATTTCCAATGCGTGCAGCCGGTCTTCGCATCCAGCGCCACCACGAGTCCCGACTGGCTGCCCATGAAGAGGAGGCCGCCCGCGACCGTGGGCTGGGAGCGCGACTGGAGCGCTCCGGGAACGCCGAAGGCCCATTTGAGTTCGAGCCTCGGCACATCCGCGGCGCTGAGGCCGCCGTGAGTCTGAAAGCGCGCATTGCTCACGTCCGGGCCCCAGCCGCGCCAGCCGGGATCATCGGCCATGGCGGCGAGCGCCGGAGGGTTGGGACACATCCCGCTCGTGTAATCCGTGGCCTGCGGCGAGAAGTCGGTCCCGGTGAGATATTCGGCGATGGCCTTGCGCTCAGCGGGCGTCAGGTTGGCCCCTTGCAGGCGCATCACCTCCTGATCCAGTGCGGTCATGATCGCGCTGGTTTCATAAATGGCCAATTTATCCCGGTTCGGCACGCCTTCGGCGACCGCGCCGAGGTGACAGAGGGCGCAGTTCTGCATGAAGAGGAGTTCGCCATTGGGCGGCGGGGTCTGGGCCGGTAACAGTTGGGCCAGCAGAAGCACTGTCAGGCCGGCGAACAGCGAGCGCGTGAATGACATGAATCCTCCCCGGATGTATGTTTCTTATTGGTTGCGCCGCAGCGCGCCCCGCAGTGTTTCATCCTCCACGATGCGTTGCAGGACGCGGTTGATGACATCGTTCACGAGATTCCCGTTCTGCGCCGGCGTGGGCGGGTTGGGGAAATCCTTGCTCAAGCGATCCTCGATCGTGTTGCTCGTGACCCGGCCGCCGGTCTCGACATCGGCGCGGATGGTGACGGTTACCTCGACGTTCCAGAGCAGGTTGTTCTGCCGCGCGGCGTAGGCGATGTCCTGTACGCCAAGGGTCAGACGGGCATCGGTGGCGGCGCCGGGCTCCGCGATCTGGTAACCGAGTTCGCGGTAAACCCGCGTAATCTCGCTTTGCAGCGCGGCCGCGATATTGTCGTCCGTCGTGATCGTGGCCGTTTCATAAATCCCGCCGCGGGCACCGATGACATTGCTCTCCCGGTTGTCCTTCACCTCGATGGCGAGCCAGGTGTTGTTGCCCGCCGTGGAGCGTTGCACCTCGACCAAGGGGATGATCTTGATTGATTGCGGGCTCAGGGCGCAGGCGCCGCAAACCAGTAGCAGGGCAAGGGAAATCAGGCTGCGCATCACTCTGTCGTTGTGCATGGAACCTCCAGGGGCTTGTATCTAATTTACCGGCTGACAGCATAGCAGCAATTGTTGACGAGTATAATCCACTCTGGCTCAGGCGTTTTTCCCCCTCTCCCTGTCCCTCTCCCGCGAGGGGAGAGGGGGATATAAATTCGTTCTTCCCTCTATTTAATCAGTTTCGCCAGAATAACCATCGAGTTCTTTAAGGTGGGGGGAATTAAATCCATTCCCAATTTTCCTTGATGGAACCGCTTACCCCCTACCCCTTGACGGGGGAGGGCTGGGGAGAGGGTGGCAGATGCGATAAATATCCGATCATCAGGATTTTCCCATCAAATGAATCCCCTGCTGCAAGAGGGAAACGCCGATCCCCTCTCCCTCCCGCAGGTCATTGCGCCGCGCCACATGCGCGGGGACCGTGAAGTTCAGCAGGGCCTCGCAATGCCGCGGCTTCAAACTGATGTTCGTGTGATGTCCTAATTGAGTGCATTCCTCGATGACGCCAATGACCGGATTCTCCCGTTCGCCCGCGGACGGACGGCGCCGCTGGTGAAGAACCATCTGATCCTCCGGGATCACCCACTCCACCTTTTGTCCAACCGCGAACTCGGGCCGGTGCGGCGCCTGCAATTCCAGACCTTCCCAGAGCAGGCGGGTTTCGCCCTTCGCGGCGTCATGGTCCGCAATGGTCCCCTCGTAGATGTTGTAATGACCGATGAGCGAGGCGACGTGCGAGTTTTTCGGTCGCGCCATGATCTCATCCGGGGCATCGATTTGCAGGGCGGCCCCGTGATGGATGATGCAGATCCGATCGGCGATCTGGCGGGCCTCGTTGAGGTCATGGGTGACGTGCAGGATCGGGATGTTGAGCCGGCCGCGCAATTGCGCAAGTTCCCGCACGAGCTTCCTGCGGGTCTGCTGGTCGACCGCCGAAAAAGGTTCATCAAGCAGCAACACCCTGGGGTCGCGCGCCAGCGCCCTGGCCACGGCGACCCGTTGTTGTTGTCCGCCGGACAACTGTGCGGGCAGTCGCCGATCCAGATTTTTCAGATGCACGAGTTCGAGCAATTCGCGCGTGCGCGGCTCGCGTTGCGCGGGGTCGAGATGACCCAGCGCGATGGCGATGTTCTCCTGCGCCGTGAGGTGGGGAAACAGGGCGTAATGCTGAAACACCATGCCCACGCGGCGTTGCTGCAAGGGGATGCAAGTCCCCGCAGAGGTGTCGAGCCAGGTCTCGCCATTGCACTCTATACGGCCCTGCGCCGGGGTCAGGAGTCCGGCGATGGCCCGGAGCAGGGTGGTCTTGCCGCTGCCTGAAGGACCCACCAGCACCAGGATCTCCCCGCCGGCGCAACCGAGATCCACGGCAAGCGGAATGGGCGCGTCCTGCCGCAGACTGATATGAATCGCGTTATCCGCCACGGCGCCGATCCAGGCGATCGTTGAAGGCGTACATCAGGGTGATCGCCGCCATGGAGATGAGCAACAGGGTCGCGGACATGAGACCGGCGCTCCGGTTGTCGAAGGCCTGCACGCGATCGTAGATGGCGATGGCAATCGTGCGGGTTTCGCCGGGAATATTCCCTCCCACCATCAACACAACGCCGAATTCCCCAAGGGTGTGCGCGAAGGTCAGGACCAGCGCGGATAGAACGCCGGGCCAGGCCAGCGGCAGTTCGATCTTCCAGAAGGTGCGCCAGCCGCTCAAGCCGCAACACCAGGCGGCCTCGCGCAGGTCGTCAGGGATGGTCCGGAAGGCGTTCTGCATGGGTTGCACGGCAAAGGGGATGTTGAAGATGAACGAGGCCAGCAGCAGACCCTGAAAGGAGAACACCAGACTCTCATCGAACAGGGCGTTGAAGGCCTCGCCCACGGGCGATTGATTGCCTAAGACGGTCAGCAGGTAATAGCCGAGCACGGTGGGCGGCAGGATGAGCGGCAGGGCAATGGCGGCCTGCGCGAGATTCCGGCCGCGGAAACGCCGCCAGGCCAGCCAGCGGGCGATGATGATGGCGCAAGGCAGGAGCAGGGCGGCGGTGGAACAGCCCAATAACAGCGATAATTGCAATGCCTGCCAGTCCATCATGGGTCAGTTGTCAGTGGTCATTGGTCAGTTGTGTTTCATAACCGTGATACTTCAAGATCTCTTTGGCCGTGGGGGAACTCAGGAATTCATAGAAGCCCCGGGCCGGTGCGGTATCGACGAGCAACACCCGGTACTGGAGCAGGGGTTGGTGCCAGTTCTCGGGGATCTCCAGGAACTCGCCCTTGCCCGCGACCTCGGGCAGGCTCGCATAAGAGAGGGGCACTACACCGAGGTCGACGCCGCCGCTCAGCGCAAACTGCATCGCCTGCGCGACGCTCTCGCCCAGCAGGAGTTTGTCCTCCTCCAGGACCCACACGCCGGCCTTTTGCAGGGCCTCCATCGCCGCGACGCCATACGGGGCTGTCTCGGGATTGGCGAGCGCGAGTCGCCGGTACTTGCCGTTCTGGAGGGCATGCAATAGGGACTTGAGGTCCTGTCCGGCAAGGCTGGAATCCCTGGGGACGAAAAACCCGATCCGGCCGCGCGCCAGGACATTGCTGGCGACAATCGAATGGTTCTTCATTTGCAGTCGGTCGAGGGATTTACGATCTGCGGGGAGAAAGACCTGAAAGGGAGCGCCTTGCAGGACCTGCTGTGTCAGATTCCCGGAAGCCCCGTAACTCGCGCGCACCTTGTTCCCTGTGTGATCTTCATAACGGGCGATGATTTCCTCCAGGGTATGCGACAGGTTCGCGGCCGCGGCGACAAGCACTGTCTCTTCCGCCCTGACGGGTGGGCCGATCCAGGTGATGCAGTACAGAATAAATAGTACGGCGATGCATCCACGGATGCCTTGATTCACTGCGCGGTCTCCTCCGGCTCCGGTTCCCGCATGGTGACGAATTCCTCCGCGGTGGTGGGATGGATGCCGATGGTCTCATCGAAGTGCCGCTTGGTGGCCCCGGCCTTCATGGCTACAGCGATGCCCTGGATGATCTCGCCGGCCTCGGCGCCCAGCATGTGCGCGCCGATCACCCGGTCGTTGTCGCGGTCGACGATGAGTTTCAACAGGGCCTCCTCGCCGCTCTCCGTCAGGGTGTGCTTCAGCGGCGTGAAATCGGATTTATATACTGCAATACGCCGGCCCTGCCGCCGGGCCTCTTCCTCAGTCAGTCCCACCGCGCCCAGGTTCGGCTGGCTGAAGATGCAGGTGGGGATGTTGCTGTAATCGACCCTGGCGTTCATCCCGCCATACAGTCGCCGCGTCAGCGCCATGCCTTCCGCGGTCGCCACCGGCGTGAGATTGTGCCGGTCGGTGACATCGCCGATCGCATAAATGGAGTGCGCCGAGCTTTGATACTCGTCATTAATCAATACGGCGCCCTTGTCGTTGAGCTTGACGCCGGCTGCCTCCAGGCCGAGTCCCTGCGTATTCGGCCTGCGCCCCGTGGCGTACATGAATAGATCCGCTTCAATGTGACCGCCATCCGCGAGCCCGGCGCGGTACCCTTTGCCGGCAACCTTGATTTGCGCGATCCGGGTATCGAACAAGAGCCGGATGCCGCGGCGCGTCATCTCTGCGGTGAGCAGTTTGCGACAATCCGTATCGAAACCGCGCAGAAAGAGGGGGCCGCGATAAACCAGGGTGGTCTCCACCCCGAGACCCTGGAAGATCCCGGCAAATTCCACTGCAATATAACCGCCGCCCACGA
This sequence comes from Gammaproteobacteria bacterium, assembly GCA_004297165.1. GTDB lineage: Bacteria > Pseudomonadota > Gammaproteobacteria > Eutrophobiales > Eutrophobiaceae > 2-02-FULL-56-15. Next base: position 1,412,213 of record SCUJ01000006.1, on the reverse strand, counting down.
TGACGATCCGCCGGGGCAACGCCTCCAGATGAAAGGCCTCGTTGGAGGAGATGACATGCTCCGCGCCGGGGATCTCCGGGAGGTCCGGAACGCCGCCGGTCGCGATGAGGATCCGTTCAGATGTGAAGATGCGATCGCCGACCTTGACGGTATGGGCATCCTGCAGGACGGCGCGTCCGGCATGGCGCGTCACGCCGGAGTTGTCGAGCAATTCCCCGTAGATGCGATTGAGACGAGCAATCTCCGCGTCCTTGCGCGCGACGAACTCCCGCCAGGTGAAGCTCGCGCCCGAGTGCGTCCAGCCGAAGCCGCGGGATTCCGCGAAGTCGTCGTGGTAATGCGCGGCGTAGACCAGGAGTTTCTTGGGCACGCAGCCGACGTTGACGCAGGTGCCGCCCAGCGGACCTAATTCGGCGATCCCGACGCGGGCCCCGAAGCCGGCAGCGAACCGCGAGGCGCGCACCCCGCCTGACCCTGCGCCGATGGTGAAGAGGTCATAATCGTATTTCATCGAGAACCTTGCCAGGAAAGGAAACTGACGCGAATTTTCACATATAATGCCAATTGAACCTATCGCAAATTACGGTAATGCAATGTGAGCCGGGCGCTGTACCAGTTGCTGGCAGATGGTCGATAACAAATGACCAATAACAAGTGACCAATGACCAATGACCAATGACCACTCCAAAGACTCGCTCCTGCGCGCAGCCACCTGGGCCTCGGTCTGCGTCGCTTGTACCCTGATTGGAATCAAGGGATTTGCCTACTTCGTGACCGGCTCCGTGGCCTTGTTGTCCAGTCTGATCGATTCGCTCCTGGACGCCGTATCTTCCATCCTCATCCTGCTCGCAGTGCGCCACTCGCTCACCCCGGCCGATCAAGAGCATCGCTTCGGACATGGCAAGGCGGAGCCGCTCGCGGGACTGGGCCAGGCGGCCTTTATCACCGGTTCTTCAGTTTTTCTCGTGGTGGAGGCGTTGAACCATCTGATCAATCCACGACCGGTCGAAAACGGATTTATCGGCCTCGTGGTGACTGCCGTATCCCTGGTGATGACCATCGGGCTCCTGCTCTTTCAACGGCAAGTGATTGCGCGCACCGGGTCCCTCGCCATCAAGGCCGATTCCATCCATTATCTCAGCGATATCGTTCTTAACCTGAGCGTATTCGCGGCCTTGCTGCTCTCCACGTATTTTGGCCTGGCCCAGGCCGATCCAATCTTCGCCCTCGGGATCGCCGTATACATCATCCATTCCGCCTGGACCATTGTGAAACACGCCTTCGACCAGCTCATGGATCGCGAGTTGCCCGAGGCCGATCGGCAACGGATCATCCAGCTCGCCATCGGCCACCGCGAGGTCCGCGACCTGCATGAACTGCGGACCCGCATGGCCGGGCAGGACCTTTTCATCCAGTTGCATCTGGTGCTGGACCGGGGGATCTCCCTCTTCGATGCCCATCGCATCGCGGACGAGGTGGAGATGGAACTGCGCCGCGCCTTCCCCAACGCGGATATTCTCATTCATCAGGATCCGGAAGGGTTGGAAACGCCGCGGGAGTTCAATTAGACGAAACGTATGTTCGAAACCGCCATCATCGCCTTCACCACCTTCTTCGCCACCGTCGGCCCCCTGGATGTGGCGGCGATGTTCGCCGTACTGACGCCCAACGCGAGTGTAGAGGCGCGCCGTTCCATGGCCCTGCGCGGCGTCCTGATCAGCGCCGGCATTCTCATCACCTTCGCCCTGATCGGCGATCTCATCCTGCACAATCTCGGCATATCTCTCGCGGCCTTGCGGGTTGCGGGCGGGATCCTGCTGTTGCTGATCGGGATCGACATGGTATTCGCATTGAACACCGGTGGCACAACCACGACGGAGGCGGAGACCAGCGAGGCCGCCGGCAAACAGGATATCTCGGTGTTTCCGCTGGCAACACCCTTGATCGCGGGACCGGGCACGATGGGCGCGACGATCCTACTGATGGCCAATTCCAGGGACGATATGGGGGCCCAGGTCATGGTTGTCGCCGCGCTGCTCGCGGTGCTGCTGATCACCCTGCTGCTGTTGCTGCTGTCCACGGCGGTGCACCGGGTGCTCGGGGTCACAGCGCTCAATGTAGTGAGCCGGGTCTTCGGGGTGCTGCTCTCCGCGCTCGCGGTGCAATTCATGTTCGACGGCCTGGCCGCGAGCGGATTGTTCCCGGCTTGATTTACCGATATAAACCTGGTCTATAATGGCCGCAAGGCATTAATAATGCCTGGCTATCCAGTTACTGCCGGAAAGGGCCGCTCTGGGAAAATAATCAAACGGGGAGATAAAGATGATCAAGAATCTGCGCTACTCCATTTTGTTGTGCGGTCTGTTTTTGTCCGCTGCCGTGCTGGCCCACCATTCCGCCGCCCTATACGATTTCCAGAAAGTCGGTACCGCAACCGGGGTCATCAAGGAGGTGAAGGTCAACAATCCGCATCTGCACCTGGTCCTGGAAGTTACGGACGAGAAAGGCACCCGCGACATCACTTACGAAGGGCATAGCCGGAACAACCTTTACCGCCGCGGCTGGCGACCCGGCAAGCTGAATGTCGGCGACAAGATCACCATCAACTTTGCCACCCCCAAGGACGGCAGTGATGGCGGGTACGTGGCTGCGATCACCGCACAGGATGGCACGCAGTTTTAACAAGCCGACGATAAACTGCTGCGAAGGCTCAAGCCCGTTAAGAATTGGTATTTACATGCGAAAACTATCAGTCCGAACCGCGTTACTCAGTCTCTTGTTTATAACCTTCTCTCTGCGCCTCGCCTCAGCGGAACCGGACATTTCGGCGGTTTGGATGGCCTTCGCCTCGGATCCCCAGGCGGTGCGGCTCGGTCCGGCACAAGCCAAGCTGACGCCGGCGGGCGAGGCGCTGGTGGCGCGCTTCGAGGAGACCTACGGTCAGGATTATCCCGATCCGGGCGCCTTCTGCGTACCGCAGGGCATGCCGAGCGTCATGCTCTCGATGGTGACCTACCCGGTCGAAATCATCCAGCATCCCAAGCGCATCACCATGCTTGCTGAGATGGAGATGCAGGTGCGGCGGATCTTTCTGGACGGTCGCGGCCATCCGGGCGATTACCCCACGACCCGCATCGGCCATTCCATCGGCCACTGGGAAGGGGAGACCCTGGTCATCGACACCGCCCTGCTGACGGGCTGGGAGACCCGCAACTGGCCGCACACCGAGAACGCCAGGATCGAGGAACGGCTTCATCTCACCACCCGCGACCAGATCAAGGCGCAACCGGCGCCGTTCATCACCATCGAGCCCCTGGATGATCAAGTCCTGGTCGTGGATCTGACCCTGACCGATCCTGAAATCTACGTCGAGCCGGCGAAGATCACGATGTACTATCAGAAGGTCTCGGACGACAACACCCTCGAGTACGACTGCCCGGTCGAACTCTGGCTCGATGCGCTGGAGGAGGAGGAGAAGAAGAAGTAAGGTTTTGTGAGGAGATCTGGATTTCTGATTAACGTCATGCCGGCGCAGGCCGGCATCCAGCGTCACCGTGCAAACATAATGTTTTGTATTTTTACTGTACGCTGACGACCGGCCTGAACTCATAAACACGTCCGTATTGTGCGGCTGCTTTCAAATTCCCTGCCTTCAAGGCTTCCCTCGCATCATCCAGCTTATAGGCATCTTCCAGGCTGATAGTCGGAGACCAGCCCTGCTCGGACTCGGTAACCGCTATGGCAATTTCGGCAACATAGTGACCTTCATGAATATATTTGATCTTTCGACGTGCGCTTATGGCTTCAACCTCTTGCGATACGTTCGATCCCACCGCTTGGGGTCCGGGCGGCAGGCGGTGAAGAATTCCAATCCCTATCTCAAATCTTGAAGATTGGAGGTGTGATCACGTCTCTTCAGATGAGGCTGGCAGCGCCGACGTCAGCTTTAAGGGGTTGTTAGCCATCATCTTTCACACGCCAAGCCGCTTTAAATTGTGACCGGCCTGGGACCTGCTCGATTAGTCCACGAGCTTCGAGTCGCTTGAATATTCCCTTCATTGAATTCTCTGAACGGACACCGCATAGCTCTCGGGCATCCCTGTTTGTAATTTCATCGTGCGAACGAAGATATTCCATCACCAAATCTTCAGGTGAAGCCAGCTTTTGGTGTGGGATTGTAACTAAGACTGATGAGGCGGTCTCGGTGATTACAGGGGCGCGAAGGCGTAGTTTTCGCATTGCGTCAAATGCGGTATTTAAACCCTCACCGACATCTTTGTTTGGCGGGTTTGGAAACTTGTTTATTAGACGTACCAAACGTTGGTTTCTGGCATATTGAGTATGAAGCATGTTGTCCGTTGTTACATGACCTACTAGACGTCCGGGGCTTTCCACTTCTATTCGATTATCAAATATTCTAATCTGGATATCGGCGGCAATACTGTAATCCCGATGCAGAACTGCGTTCGTTATAATTTCATGCAACGTCTCAGGAGGGTATTGGACATCCATTAGTCCGCGTTCACCCAGCCGCTTCAGTTCCCCAACAATCTCCTGTGTCTTACCAACAGCATCGTAAATTAACTTATAGGCACACCCTTCAACAGTCAGCGGATCAAATACAAGATGTTCACGCCCTGGTTCGAGAGCAGTAGTTTTATATCGAAATAGCTTTATTGCTGTACGTTTTGGAAGAATTGCCTGCGGTTCCTCAGCGAATAAAAGCGTACCTGAGACTGTCGGACTTTGATCAACTATCAACATCTGCTTTCTAAGCCACGATTCCGGCTCTGCCGTTGGCACTACCCCAAGAAGGAACTCGATCATTACTACGGAATTTTCAATCGTCTCGATAGGTGAGTTCACTTTATAGTCTTCATATGAGGAAATACCTTTGTCCAATCGGAGACGTTCCATTGCCTCGTCGGTATCAACAGGAAGCTTCTGTGCGCCTTTTCGGACATATGGTATGCCGTCTGTTGCCTTTATGATCGATCCATTTCTAAGAATCTCTATTTTTAAGATAACTCCAGGCTCACCTGCGCACTCAAGGAATGTTGTCAAAATGAAGTCCGCTAGTGGCGCAATTTGATTTAGCATTTGAAGCACCGCGTTGGCTTCTTCTATATCATTAAAGCCATCCCAGCGACGAGTTTTTGTTGGTCCTGTTTTGTCCTCATGAATGCCAATGAATATCTCTCCCCCAGCGGCATTAGAAAATGCCGCCACAGATTCGCTCAGCTTTGATGGCTTTATCTCTTTGGCTTTAACATCTTGGAAATGTCCTTCTTCAATAGTCAGGATTATGTCTCTTTCCCTTTGAGATATTGGTACACGCACGTGGTTATTCTCTTTCTCTTATGTCTAACAAAGGTATATCGGACAAGTTGTCAGATTACAATATGTATAAGTACAACTGAACATGCGGGAAACCTCCTTATGATTCAATAGGAAGGGTTTTGGCCAAGTATAGGCAGTGGCTATCCAGAGTGTCCAGTAGCGGGCGCAGCCCGTTTTCCATATTCAGATCTTACCCAGAGCCATCATGAATTCGGCCAACTTGTATTGGTGCATATTTGTGCATACACTTCCTACATGGAATATCTATGGGACTCGATTAAGGCCAGTAGAGAGATACAAGGGGCAACGATGAGGAAAGCATACGATTTCAGTAAAGGCAAACGTGGGCCGGTGGTGGTGCCAGCGGGCGGGAAGACCCGCATCACCATCCGCCTGGATGATGAAGTCATCGAGTGGTTCAAAAACCAGGTCGATAAGGCCGGGGGTGGTAATTATCAGACGCTTATGAATCGTGCCTTGCGCGAATACATCACGCAACGGCGGGAACCCCTGGAGGAAACCCTGCGCCGGGTTGTGCGTGAGGAATTGCGGCACAGCGGTTGACCTTCACCAATCAGAAGCCAGTAAAACAGTTGTTTACTGGATTCCGGTCGCTCCGGACTTCCTGTCCTCTTGCGACATTTCCCACTTCCTGTGGGTCGCTTGCGCCGGAAAAACGACCAATGGAAAATGGCATGTGATCAGAGCTTCCTTAGCGTTGCCCCTGCCCCGGAAGAGGGCTACCATTGGCTTGTCATGTCCGGTTTATTCACAAGGGGGTAGCGTCATGAAATCCAGTCTCATTCGCGCGGCGGCGGCATTGCTCGCGCTCATTCTCATGCAAACGGCGGGGGCGGCACCGACCGATCAACAGATTACCGTAATGAGCCCCATGGGCAAGCCGCCTGCCATCCAGATGCTGGCGATGGCGCCGCGGCTGGACACCCTCAAGGGCAAGACGATCTATGTCGTGGATGACGGTTACGTCGGCGGGGATGTGCTGTTGAATGAGGTCGTGACCTGGTTCGAGCGCAACATGCCGGAGACGAAGGCGGTGTACCGGCGCAAGGCCGGAGGCTTCACCGACGAGGACCCGAAGCTGTGGGAGGAGATCAAGGCGGAAGGGGATGCCATGATCATGGGGATGGGGCATTGAAGCCTGTGCACGCCGGCGGTCGTCGGCCACTGCATCGATATGGAATCCCGTCTGGGGATCCCCGCCGTAGCCCTTATCACCGAACACTTCATCAAGCTGGTGAAGGAGAACACCGCGAAGAAGGGCATGCCGAATCTGCGCGTGACCTACGTGCCCTCGCCGGTCTGGGGCAAGACCGCCGACCGGCTGCGGGCCGATCTTGAAGGCAAGAGCCCGATCACCGGCGAGCTGATCATGCCGGAGATCATCGCCCATCTCACCAAGCCCCTGAACAAGGAGGACAGCAGCAACGCCAGCATCGAACAGTCCGCGGGCCCTGCGGAATTCGGCCCGGCGGGCGAGGACGAATTGCAGCAGCTCTTCATCGACAAACGCATGACCGACTACCTGCCCATCGTTCTGCCGACGAAGGAACGGGTGGCCGAGATGCTGAAGGGCACGAGCCATGCCCCGGACGAGATCGTGGGCAAGATGGCCTCCACCCCGCTGGTCTTCGAGAACTGGACCTACGATGTCCGCACGGTCGCGATCAACGCGGTGATGGCGGGCGCGAAGCCCGAATATCTCCCGGTGATCCTCGCGATCGCCGAGAGCGGCACCGAATCGATCTCGTCCTCGGACAATTCCTTCGCCCGGGCCGTCGTGATCAACGGCCCGATCCGCGACGAGATCGGCCTGAACTACGAGAACGGGGCGATGGGGCCGTTCAGTCACGCCAACTCCACCATCGGGCGGGCCTGGACCCTTATCTCTCTGAACGGCGGCAACGCCGGCAAGGTCGGGACGACGTACATGGGCGTGGTGGGCAATCCCACCAACTGGACCAACATCGTGATCGCGGAAAACGAGGGGGCCTCGCCCTGGAAACCCTTCCATGTGCAGAAGGGTTTCAAACCCGGAGAAAGCGTCATCAGCACCTTCACCGGCTGGGGCGTCATCTCCGCCAAGAATTCCGTGCATGGACTCTGGGTGAAGGAGATGGACTTCGCCGGTCAATTGAAGAACATCTTCAGCACCCAGGATCAGATGTTCGGCGCCGTCGCCGTGCTGAGTCCCACGGTGGCCAATTACCTGAAAGAGGCCGGGCATACGGATATCGACAAGCTGATCGATTGGCTTTATCAGAGTCCCGGCGAGGCGCAACCTCATTTCCGGGGCAAGGGTTCGATCAATGTGCTGGTCACGGGCGGCTATAACAATCTCTACTACGACTACGGCGGGATGCGCTACGGCAACAGCATCTCGGTGGACAAATGGCGGTAGCTTTCTCCCCGGCGGGCGACGGGGGAGGTTAATGTCGGACTTTCTCCTGATCCACGGCGCCTGGCACGGGGCCTGGTGCTGGGTGAAACTTGTCCCGGAACTCGAACGCGCGGGCCATCGGGTCAAGGTCACGAATCTTCCTGGGCACGATGACGCGGTAGTGGATCCCGCCGCGATCCATCTATCTACTTACGCAGAACACGTCGCGGGACTGCTGGATGAATGCGCCGAGCCCGTGATCCTCGCGGGCCATTCCATGGGCGGTATGGTGATCACCCAGGCCGCGGAACTGCGGCCGGATCGGATCAAGGCTTTGGTATATCTCGCCGCCTTCCTGCCCCTGAACGGCGAATCCCTCCTCGCCATCGAGAACTCCAACAAGTGGTCCAGCGTACCGCAGAACCTGGTCCCCGATGCGGCGGGACTCACAGGCAGGATCCGGCCTTCGCAGGTACCCCGCTTGTTCTATCGCGATTGCAGTGAGGAAGATGTCCGCTTTGCGATGGAGCGATTGGTTCCAGAGCCGCTCCCGCCGCTCGCCGATCCCGTCGCGATCACGGCGGAGAATTTCGGTACGGTGCCGCGCTATTACATCGAGTGCTTCGAGGATGAGGCCATCGTTATCGAACAGCAGCGGAAGATGCGCGAGGCCACGCCGTGCGCAAAGGTCTTCACCCTGAAAACGAGTCACTCGCCGTTCTTCTCGGCGCCCGGAGAACTCGCGGAGACACTGGGTGAAATAGGCAGACTGACTCATCCCCGGTAGATGGTTGAAGCGCAGCGCAACCCATCGTCATGATGGGAGCACGGCTACTGAAACAGAAACATCAGCACCGGGATGTAAATCACCCCGAGGAAGATCGAGAGCGAGAGGATCTCGGCAGCGAGTTCCGTATCCAGTTTCGAGAGCGATGCGAAGGTCAGGGCATTGAATCCGACCGGGGCGGCGGAACAGAGCGCGACCACCGCCAGCGTCGATCCCTCCAGCCCCAATAGCCGCCCCAGGCCCCAGCCGACCGCGAGACCCGCCAGCATCCGCACCGCGAGCGTCAGACCGATGAGGCCGAGCCGGCCAAAGCGCGGAGAAAAGAAGACCCCTAGCGCGATCAGGATCAAGGGACTCGTCATGTCGCCGAGCGGCGCGAGGAAACCAAGCGCGAGCCGGGGGAGCGGGATATGTCCGAGACTCAGCAGGACCGCGAGCAGCAGGGACCAGATCAGCGGCGATTGCAGCGTTTTTATGAGTAAAGTCCCGGCCCCGTGATTGTCAGGCCCATAGCGAAACGCCAGGCCGTAGGTCAAGGTCGCGGTCAGGATGGCGTTGCCGAAATCGAACAGGACCGCGTCGGCGAAGCCGGCGTCGCCGAAGCCCGCGAGGATGAAGGGAAACATGAAGGCGTTGTTGACGATCATGGCGCTGATCAGCATGGAACCCAGCTCCGGGCGTTCGATGTTCCGGACCCTCGCGAGCAAGAGGACCAAGGCCATGCACGCCAGATTGACGCCGATGTTGATGAGCGGCAGCAGGACCTTGTCACCGCTCAGCGTGACAGCGGCAATCTTGACCAGCACCATGCAGGGCAGGGTGACGAAGAATACGAACTTGAGGAGAAAGCGGGCGTGGCCGGCATCCGCGAATCCGACGGCGCGCAGCAACAAGCCCAGGGCAAAATAGCCGAACACCGGCAGGAGATTGGCGAGGATCTCCTGCATTATTCGCCCTGAAACTGCGCCACGATCTGTCGCGGACGCGCGCGGGTGTCGAAATCGATGAGCGCGATCCGCTGCCAGGTCCCGAGCAGGAGTTCGCCGGCTGCGAATGGGATGGTCAGGGATTGTCCCTGGATCTGGCCGCGCAGGTGGCTGTGGGCGTTGTCCTCGCCGGGGTTGCGCGTGTTGTGCTGCCAGGAGTCCCGCGCCGGGATCAGTTCGTCCCAGATCTTCCGCGTATCCTCATGCAGCCCCGGCTCATTCTCAATGATCAACACCGAGGCGGTGGTGTGCCGGACAAAGATCGTCACGGCGCCTTCGCGGAGTTTGCTGTCACGCAACCGCGCCTCGATCTCCCCGGTGATATCCTCCATGCGGCCCTGGCCGTGCATGGTGTAGGTGAATTCCTGCGTGATAACCGTCATCTCATTTTCTTCGTTGTTAATTTTCGCAAGGCCATGAATTCCGTTTTGGCAATGGCCTGACCGCGGGACTCAGCCAACAGGGTATTAAAGGTTCCTTTCAAGGTCAGGGCGCGCAGGGTGGCGACGACCCGCAGGCGTAACCGACCTTGCACCCGCAGGCCCTCCAGATAGGCAAACGCCGCGCGGAGATCCTCACGGTCACGGTGATAATAATCGCCCCCGCGCCGGCGATTGCTATACGCCTCGAGCTGTTCGCAGGCGACGAGCACCTCGCCCAGTTCCCGCACCCAGTCCGCCTCAAGGCGCATCGCTTCCGGGTAATAGTAATAGAGGCAAACCTTTTCCATCCAGTCTTCCCAGACGAATCCGAGTTGCCGCAGCCTGGGCTTGACCGCGCGGATCCTCCGGCGCAGCCGCCGCGCGTAACCCAGCCGCATCTCGATCTGCGCCTTCGCCGTGCGGTCCAGCGTCACACCCTCGGCGCGGAGTCCGGCGGCATGGGTCTTCAAAAAGGCCTCAGTCTCCATGCCATCGGGCGTGTCCGGATGCACCGCGCGCCACTCGGCGGGCCGGGTCGGGATGCCGTGGATCCGCGCCCAGGTCCAGATCCGGCCGAAGAGCCGGCGGTCGAGACCGGCGCGGCCGAGGTCGTGCAGCAGACAGGCCGCCTGGTAACGCCGCAGTAATTCCTCGGAATACCCTAGGGCATGGGCCAGCGCCGCGCACATCTTTGCCGTACGGAGGGCGTGCGGGCGGTCGTATCCGCGAATGACGCGGACGGGTCGTGCGGGATCGGGGCAATCGTACAGGGATAACAGTCCGCGCACCGTGGCGCGCGGCAGATAAAGCAGCGATACGGGCAGGGCCGTCTCCGGCCTCAGCGTGGAGGCATGGTTGGTTGCCGGTTTGCGCACCCCGGTTAAACGCAGCGGACGTGAGAGACGCAGGTCGGATTATCTTGCCGGCGCCGTCTCCGGTCGCGAGAGGATCGCCTCCATCTCCATGGCGGTGTATTGCTTCGAGGCGAGTTCCTTGCCCAGTTCGAAACGGACGGCTGCGGCGAGTGGCCCGACCACGACCGGGGAAAAACCTGCGTCCTGCACGAGTTGTTGCGCGACTTCGAGGGCTTGCGCATCATCCCCGGCAAGGGGGATGGCGATGCGGCGCGGCGCCCGGTTGGCGTCATTGGCGAGCGAGGCGGCGGGGATGCAGTTGAAGGCCCGCACCAGACGTGTGCCCGCGAGAAACTCCTGCGAAGCGATGCCGGTGCCCTTCTTGAGGGCCTCGACCGCCATGGGTCCATCCCTCCCTTCGAAGGGATTGCCCGTATCGAGGACCACCTTGCCAGCCAGTTCCGCGGCATAGTCCTTGCCGATCTGGGGCATGGCGGCATAGGGCACGGAGACCAGGATGACCTCGCCGAAGGCGGCGGCCTCGCGCGGCGTGCCGGCCTTGGCGCGCGGTCCCAGTTCATTGGCCAGGTCCTGAAGTTGTTCCGAATGCCGGGAGGAGATCAAGACCTCATGTCCGGCCTTGACCCAGTGCCGGGCGAGCGCACCGCCGATCTTGCCCGTGCCGATGATCCCGATCTTGTACTTCTGCTGGGCATTCTGTGCCTGCGCGGGTTGCATGGACAGCGCGACCAATGAGATAACGATCAATAAAGCGGTGAAGAAATGCGCAAGACTCGCGCGGCTTGAATTAAGTTGCATAACTGCCTCCCGTCCTCATCGTTCAACCCAGTATACTGCCAGGCGGGGCGGAATTGCATCCGGCGGGATGGTAAGGGCATATCGCATTCATTATTATGAGCTAACGATAGCAAACCGAGGTCGCACGATGAAAGGCAAGATCGCATTCGAAGAACATATGGCCATCGCGGAAACGCTGGAGGACACCCGCAGTTTCGCGGGCGATTCCGGCCGCTGGGACGATTATGTCCGGCAAATCCTGGATGTGGGCAGCGAACGCCTGGAGACCATGGACCGCACCGGGATCGAATACGCCATCCAGTCGCTCAATGCCCCCGGAGTGCAGGGCATCCTCGATACCCGTGAGGCCATCCGCGTCGCCCGCAAGGCGAACGACAAACTTGCAGAGGCGACGATCCGGCATCCCAGACGCTTCGGCGCCTTCGCGGCCTTGCCGATGCAGGACCCGGAGGCCGCGGCGGCGGAACTGACCCGCTGCGTGAAGGAACTCGGGTTCAAGGGCGCCCTCGTGAACGGTTTCACCCAGAAGGACGTCCCCGACTCGGCCATCTATTACGATATCCCGGAATACCGCCCCTTCTGGGCGACGGTCGCGGAACTGGATGTGCCCTTCTATCTCCATCCCCGGATGCAGATCCCCGCGCAGGCCCGCAACTACGCCGGGCATCCCTGGCTCATGAGCGCGCCCTGGGGCTTCGCGGTCGAGACCTCGATCCATGCCCTGCGCCTGTGCGGCTGCGGCGTCTTCGACGATTATCCGAAACTCAAGATCGTCATCGGGCACCTGGGCGAGAACATCCCCTTCGGACTGTGGCGCATCGACGCCCGCATGCGTTTCTCCAGGCGCGGCTACCGGGGCAAGCGTCCGCTCGGCGAATATTTCCTGGATAATTTTGTGGTGACCACCAGCGGCAATTTCAATGACCCGGCCTTTCGTTGCACCCTGGAGGTAATGGGCGCGGACAAGGTATTTTTCTCGGCGGATTACCCCTTCGAGCGGATGGAGGATGCCGCCGACTGGTACGATGCGACGTCGGTAATCTCCGAGGCCGACCGCCGCAAGATCGGCCGCGAGAACGCCATCCGGCTGTTCAAGCTGAATTTGGATTGACTGCGGGAGTAACCATCCTGCGTGACTTGCATTCCGCGCCGCGCTTTCCCAGAATGGTCCTTACAATCCCGGTTCGCAGCCATTGAGGTGAAACCCATGGTCTGGAAAAAACACGCTTACGAAGACATCCCAGGCACTTACGTGTTCGACGGCAGGACCGCGCACGCGTCCTACGCCATCAACAAGATGTTGTATACCTTCAACGACGAAAAATGCCGCGACGAGTTTCAGGCGGACCCAGCCGCCTACTGCGACAAGTTCGGCGTCACGGGGAAGCTGAAGGAGACGGTCCTCAAGAAGGACTTCCTCGGCATGCTGCGGCTGGGCTGCAACATCTATTTCATGGCGAAGATGGCCATCCCGCGCGGCACCTCCGTGCAGGACGCAGGCGCCGCGTTCCAGGGGATTACCACCAAGGAATTCCAGGACAAACTGTTCCAGCGCGCCGAGGGCATGATCGGGAAAATGGAAAAAATCGGAGGATACTGGAATGGCTAGATTACTCGGCGGCGTCACCTCTTCGCATATCCCCGCGGTCGGCAATGCCATCGCCAACGGCCAGACGCAGACTCCTTACTGGAAACGCTTCTTCGACGGCTACGAGCCGGCCAAGGCCTGGCTGAAAAAGGCCGCGCCCGATGTCATCATCGTGGTCTACAACGATCATGGGCTCAACTTCTTCCTGGACAAGGTCCCGACCTTCGCCCTCGGTTGCGCCGACATCTACGAAAACGCCGACGAGGGCTGGGGTCTCAAGCCGGTCTCCCCCTTCCAGGGCGATGCAGAATTCTCGTGGCATCTCGCCGAATCGCTGGTGGAACAGGAGTTCGACATCTGCACCTGCCAGGAGATGAAGGTTGATCACGGTTTCGTCAATCCGATCCGCGCCCTGTACGGGACCCTGGAGAAATGGCCGGTGAAGGCGATTCCGCTCGCGGTGAACACCGTGCAGCATCCGGTCCCCACCGCCGCCCGCTGCCTGAAACTCGGCCGCGCGCTCGGCAAGGCGATCGCCTCCTATCCTGAGGATATCAAAGTGGTCATCTTCGGCACCGGCGGCTTGTCGCATCAATTGCAGGGCGAGCGGGCCGGGCTCATCGACGTGGATTTCGACCTCGAATGCATCGAGAAGATCGCTGCCGAACCCGAATGGATGACCCGCTTCAGCAACAGCGAGATCATGGCGCGCGCCGGGACCGAGGGCATCGAGACCATCATGTGGCTGGTGATGCGCGGTGCGCTGCGGGATGACGCCAAGGTCATCCACAAGCACTATCACGCGCCCATCTCGAACACTGGCGCCGGCGTGCTGGTGCTGGAGAATTAAAACTCTTATTTAGGGCCGTTTACCGGGGGGCTGATTCATGCGTCGTTCGATCATGCTACTTACGAGCATCATCCTTCCCGCGCTCGTAATCGCGCAACCGCTGCGCGCCCCGGCGACCTGCAATCGCCAATGCCTGTACTCGGTGCTGGACGAATATCTCGCGGCCTTGAAGGCGCGTGACCCCGCCCGATTGCGCTGGGCGGCGCGGGTGAAAAATACGGAGAACAACGTGGAACTCCTGTTGGGTGACGGGCTGTGGGGGACGATCACGGCGCTGGATGCCTACGAGATGCGCTTCGCCGATCCGGAGGAGGGCCAGGTCGCGATCTTCGGCGTGGTCGAGGAAACCACTACGAAGTCGCCCTACGCGACGCGCCTCAAGGTTGTGAACGGTACGATCGCGGAGGTGGAGACAATCGTCGTACGGCCGCAGGATGCCGGCATCCCGTTCGTCAACGCCGACATCAAACCCCTGCCCGTGTGGGAGGAGATGCTGCCGGAATCACAACGGACGCCGCGCGCGCAAATGGTCGCAGCCGCGAACGGCTATTTCGACACCCTGCAACTCAATGACGGCACGTTGCACGTCGAATTCACCGACGACTGCAACCGGCGCGAGGACGGGATGCAATCGACCAACAATCCGCAGGAGATCCTGGATCCCATCTCGAAGTACGGCTGCGCGGATCAGTTCCGGCTGGGCCAATATCGTTATGACGACCGGTTGCGAGATCGCCGATTCCTGATGGCGGACGAGGAACGCGGTATTGTGCTCGCCGCCGGATTCATCGACCACGCAGGAAGGGTCGGCGATTTCCAACTGACCGACGGCACGAAGAAGACCTCGATGTTCCGCCGGCCGCATTCCTTCGTGCTGCTCGAGGCATTCAAGATCAAGCAGGGGAAGATCGAGCAGGTCGAGGCGGTGTTTATTACCGTGCCGTATAACATGCCATCGCCCTGGGTGAATTAGCGGGCGCAGGCGTTACTTCGCGTATTTGCGGCCCGAGACCGGATTCGGGTAGTGATACGGTGGGACGAAAACGTCCGGAAACGCGCCGTACTTGACCGTCGCCTCGGCATCCGGTTCGAGATTGTCGAGGTGTTTCGGCAGGGCCACCGCACCCTTGTTCCAGCCCTGATCAAACTCAACGTAGAAGGTTATGAAGCTGTGCAGCTTCTTGATCTTCCAGAGACCGGCCTCATTGACGTATTCGTTCTCGTAGGTCGCCTCGCCCCAGCGCGCCTCCTCGCCCAGATGACCGACCTGCATGAACGAGCGCCAGCGCGCCTTCGCGCTTTGACCGTCCGGCGCGACGTGGATCACCGGTTGCAACTGCATGTGATTGAACAGGGTGCCGTAGGACAGATCGCCGAGCGCGTGCAGATACTCGCGGATCCGATCCTGCCCGGCGAACAGCCCGCGCCCCGCGATCTCTAACGTCGCATCGTCGGCGAAAAGATCGGCGGCATCGTCCCACCGCGCCTTGTCCACATAAAAACCATAAATAGCTTGAAGGTTCGCGATCGCGACATAATCGTTCGCGGCCTGGGCCTGTTGTTGCAGCGTATCGACCTGGCTTCTCAGCGCGGCGACCTCTTCGGCCGTCTCGTCGCCGGATGAAATGAACCAGACCGCGCCGATGGCGGCGATCGCGATCACAAGGATGGCCAAAATCGTTTTATTCATAACCTGATGCTCCTCAGGAGTAGCTTTCGCTGTTTATTGCACCGTCACCACAATCTTCCCCACCTGCTGATTCGATTCGAGGTAACGGTTCGCCTCGACAATCTCATCGAGCGGGAAGGTCCTGGCGATCACCGGCTTGAGTTTGCCGCGCGCGAGACCCTGCAGGATGATGGTCTTGTGCCGCTCGAAGCGCTGCGGGTGGTTCCAGATCTCGGAGGCCACCCAGCCACGGATGCTGAGCCCCTTGAACGCCGACTGCCAATGCGGGTAGGGCGTGGCCTGTTCGCTGAGTCCGCCGTAGATGAACAGGATCCCGCGGGGGCTCATCGATTCCGCGAGTTTTTCGACGAAGGGACCGCCGACCGGATCGAAGACGATGCGCGCGCCCTTGCCGTTGGTGATGCGCTGGATCTCGGCGACGTAATCGACCTCCTCCGTGGCGACGACGTGCTGGGCGCCGAGCTTCTGCAATGCCTCGCGTTTGGCGCTGGTGCGGGTGGCGGCGATCGACACCGCGCCCGCCCAGTTGGCGAGCTGGATCGCCGCGAGGCCGACGCTGCTTGATGCTGCTCGGATCACAACATAATCGTCAAGCGTCGCCTGCGCGCCTTCGATGATCGCGAGCGCCGTGAAATATTGCATCCAGATCGACGCCGCCTCAATCATGGATAAACCGGGCGGCGCCGCGACCAGGCTGGCAGCAGGGACGATGGCCTGTTCGGCCCACACCCCGTAGGTCCCCAGCCGGTAATTCGGGATCACGCACACGGCATCGCCCGCTTTCCAGACGGCAACGCCCGGACCGACGGCCTCGATCACCCCGGATGCCTCATAGCCGATTCGCGTGGGTAACTGCGGTTGCACCGGATACCGTCCGGCGCGAAACATCGCCTCCGACCGGTTCAGGCCGATGGCTTGCACGCGGATCCGGACCTCGCCTTCCCTGGGATCCTCAATCCTGACATCTTCAAACTGGAGCACCTCCGGCCCGCCGAGCCGGCGCAGCATGACTACCTTCGCCATAAAATTCCCCTCAGATTAGAAACAATGATAAGGTTTTTAGTGTTTTTATAAGTGTATCGGCAAGATAAGACAAGCGCCGGAGTTAGGCAAACAATCGTTATAACTTGCCAGACCCCACAGGGAACGAAACCTGTAATGCGGGAATCTACAGTTGTGATGGTTATGAGAGGAGTCGGTTTATGCAAACTAAAATGTATTCATTGGCATTGGCGATATTGCTTTCCGTAGGGTCGATCGCCGGCGCCGCTGCTGAACCCCAGGCTGCGGAACCTGCCAAATCCTGTCTCTCACTATGGATGATCGATGACCTGGATATCCTGGATAACCAGAATCTCGCCTTTCGCATGAAAAACGGGGATTACTATCTGAACCAGTTGCCGCGAGTCTGTCCCACTTTGAATCGCACGCGGGCGATTATGTATCGAACCCCGCTCAACAGCCTTTGCAGCATGGACATCATCACTGTTCTGGAAAATCTTGCCGGCGGTTTTCAACCCCTGGATTCCTGTGGCCTCGGAAAATTCCAGCCTGCCACCAAAGAGGAGATCCAGCGCCTGACAAAGGACAGGAAGGCGACCCAACGCGGCAGTGATTCCGGGCCGGATCGGGATTAACCCTTCACTCGTCTGACACGTTCGTCTTAACGTCCTTTACATGGAGGACGTTTCTGTGACTTGAACGTGATTCAGCACATTTGCAGAATAAATAATAAACTCGTCATTAATGGCGAATAAATTTATATAATAATTACATATCGTCATAATAGGCGAATATAGTATATTATATAAGTCGCCATATATTACGATATATGTGAATATCGGATATATATCGTTAAGAGTAATGCCTATGAAGATTGAGAAAACTCTCGCCGATCTGACAATCCTCTCCGAGCTCGGAGAGCGTGTTGTCCGCCGTCGGATAGCTCTGCAATTGACGCAGGCGGAACTCGCGGAGCGATCCGGCGTGGCCAAGCGGACGCTTGAACGTATTGAAGCCGGGGCCTCGGCGCAGATGTTGAGCCTCATCCGGATCTTCCGGGTGCTGGACCTATTGCCGAACCTGGATCGCATGATTCCGGAAGCGGTGCCTGGGCCAATGGAATTGCTGAAACACAAGGGCAAGGTAAGACAGAGAGCCGCAAAAAGCCGCAACAAGCAGGGTTCCGGGAAAGCCTGGACCTGGGATGACAAGACTTGAGCACTGTGGCGGAGGTCAGGCTCTGGGGGCGCAGGATTGGCGCCGTCTCGCTGGCGGATGGCGAAAAGGTTGCCGCTTTCGAATTCGCCCCGGAGTTTGCGCTAAGCGGCATCGAAGTCGCGCCCATCGCCATGCCGCTTACCGGCCGTATCTACTCATTCCCGGAATTATCCGGAAAAACTTTTCACGGGCTGCCGGGCTTGCTCGCCGATTCGCTGCCGGACAAGTTCGGAAATGCATTGATTGACGCCTGGCTGGCGCGCCAAGGGCGGACGCCAGAATCGTTCAATGCCATCGAGCGCTTGTGTTATACCGGCGACCGGGGGATGGGGGCTTTGGAATATCTGCCCGCCACGGGGCCTAAACGATCCGAGTCAAACCGGCTCCAGGTCGATCAGTTGGTGGAACTGGCTTCCAGGATACTTACCCAGCGAAACGATCTGAAGGTTTCATTAACTTCACGCCGGATGATTTCAAGGCGTGCGCGAAAACGGCTTCGCTGAAACGCGGGCGCGCCGAAAGAATCGCCGCGGAAGTCAAACAAGCAGTCTCCGGATGGAAAAAGTATGCTGAGGATGCCGGCGTCGATCCCAAACAGCGGGATCAGATTCAACGCGCCCTGAGGTTGAAGATTTAGCGCCTCACCGCCCCATCCCCGCAAATCCCATAAAGGCCATGGAGAGGACGCCGGAGATCATGAGGGCGATCGCGGTGCCTTGCAGGATGGGATTGACGTCGGACAGCTCCAGGCGCTCGCGGATCCCGGACATCAGCATCAAGGCCAGGATGAAACCGGCGCCGGAGCCCAGCGCGAAGGCGAGGCACTGGATGAAATCGTACCCGCGGCTGGTCTGGAAGAGGGCCAGTGCGGTGATGGCGCAGTTCGTGGTGATGAGCGGGAGATAGATGCCGAGCGCGCGGAACAGCGCCGGGCTGTATTTCTTGATGACCATCTCGACGAATTGCACGGAAGAAGCGATGACCACGATATAACAGATGAGACTCAGATAGGGAGCGCCGATCGCATTCAGAAGCAGGTTGATCAGGTAGGCGCTGACCGAGGTCAGCAGCATCACAAAGGTGACGGCGAGCCCCATGTTGAACGCGGTCTCGGTGCGCGTGGAGACGCCGAGAAAGGGGCACAGGCCGAGAAACAGCGCCAGCACGAAGTTGTTGATGAGACACGCGTCAATGAAAATCATGAGCGAGGGGGTGTTCATGCGGGTCTCCTTTTGCGGCGCGCCGCCAGCCAGTTGAACAACAGCAGCCAGGAGCCGAGGACGAAAAAGGCCCCGCCCGGCAGGATCATGATGGACCAGCCGGCGAAATCGGGGCCGAACAACGGTATCCCGGCAAAACTGCCGGCGCCGATCACCTCCCGCACCACGCCCATGAACAGGCAGGCCAGGGTGAAGCCGATCCCGAAGCCCAGCGCATCCAGCGAGGATTTGAGGACGCTGTTCTTCGAGGCGAAGGCCTCGGCCCGGCCGAGAATGATGCAGTTGACCACGATGAGGGAGATGAAGGCCCCGAGGGCGCGGTGCACATCAAAGCTGATCGCCTGCAGGAGGTAATCGACGATCGTGACGAAGGTGGCGATGACCAGGATATAACAGGCGATGCGGACTTCTTTTGGCACGAAGTCGCGGATCATGGCGACGATCATGCACGACATTACCAGGACGAAGGTGGTCGCCAGACCCATGGCCAGCGAGTTGATGACGGAATTGGTGACGGCGAGCGTCGGGCAGTTCCCGAGCAACATGACAAAGACCGGGTTTTCCCGCCAGATACCGCGGGTCAGGGCTTCCAGGTTTTCATCGCGCGCGGACGTTGCCGCAATGGCGATATCGGGGGTTGCAGTTGCGGTGTCATTCGCCATGTTTACCTCCTGCCTTAAAGATCGCGAGGTGTTGTTCCACGAAAGGTATGCTCCGCGCGGTGCTCGCCGTCAGCATGTCGGCGATCGCGCGCGAGGATATCGTGGCCCCGCTGATGGCCTCGATCTGCCAGGGATCGGTCTTCTGGCGGGGCTTCACCAGCACGATCGGGTTGCGGATCTCCTTCCCTTCATCATTGAGGCTGACATCCAAGGCATCGAAATTGGCGCGAAACGCGGGGTCGGTCATGATCTTGTCCCCGAGACCCGGCGTCTCCCGGCTGTCCAGGACCTTCATGCCGACGATGCAGTGACATTCCAGCGAGTAACCGTAGAGGATGCGCAGGGTGTCGGCGAATCCCTGGCCTTCCGTCACAATGGCGATCCCGGTCAGTTCGCCGCTTGCGTTGTAACCGGCGTGATAGCTGAATTCCCGCGGCTCATCCTCGCCCATCTCCCGCAATTCCTCGCCGTTCGCGCCGAAGGTGATCTTGCGCGCGGTGCCGGGGAGGACCTCGAAGACTGACTTTTCCAGAAACGCGGCCTTGTTCTCCTTGATGGTTTCCAGGGTGCTTCGGTAGGCGCCGACTATCAGCACGGCGCTGATCAGGCCGATGACGCCCATGGTCACGATCATGACGAGACCGGAGGTCTCGGGACTCGTGTCATCGGGCGCTCTTGGCTCAACCAGCGGACTACCCACGGCTCTCTCCCGGTTCGTTTTCCGTGTTCAGCTCGCCGTAGGTGCGGGGCTGGGTGAAGCGATCGATGAGCGGGGTGCAGGCGTTCATGAAGAGGATGGAATACATCACGCCTTCGGCGAGGCCGCCGAACTCGCGGATTGAGACCACCAGGATGCCGAGACCCGAGGCGAAGATCCAGGAACCCCTCGGCGTGACCGGCGAGGTGACCGGGTCGGTGGCCATATACACCGCGCCCAGCATCAGCCCGCCGGATAACAGATGAAAGAAGCCATCGGGAAACCGCTCCGGATTCGCGAGATGCAGGATGGTGGCGAAGGCAAAGATCGTTATGAAGATGCCCGCGGGGATGCGCCAATTCAGAAAGCGACACCAGGCCAGATAGGCGCCGCCGAGGAGGATGAGCAGCGCGGAGGTCTCGCCGAGCGATCCGGAGACGTTGCCGAAGAACAGGTCGGCGAGCGGCGTGCCCGCGGCATCGAATTTCATTTTCGCGAGCGGGGTCGCGGCGCTCAGGGCATCGAACTCCGGATTGGTGAAGGGCAGGGCGAAGGTGTCCCCACGCAGGGTGAAGAAATCCGTAAGGCCGCCAGGCGCAGCCCAGGTCGTCAGCGGCACCGGGAAACAGCCCTGCAGGAAGGCGCGGCCGGTGAGCGAGGGGTTGAAGACGTTCTGACCCAGTCCGCCGAAGATGATCTTGCCGACGACGATCGCGGCCAGCGAACCGACGAGGGCCATCCATAACGGCAATCCCGGCGGGAGGGTGAGCGCCAGCAGGAGGCCCGTGAGCGCCGCGCTGCCGTCCGTCACCGTGCGCTGCCGGAACGGAACCTTGCCCTCGAAGAGCATCTCGCTCGCCATGCAGCCGCCGATGCAGGTCAGGATCAGCAGGAGGGCGCTCACGCCGAAGAACCAGATCGCCGCGAGCGCCACGGGCGCGAGGCTATAGATCACGTGCCGCATGATGAGCGGCGTATCCACCGGGCGTTTCAGAAACGGCGAGGTGGAGAGGACCAGATTATGCGGGTTGGAATTCAATTGGTCCTCGCTTTCTCTTTGGCCTGCTTCATCCGCAACAGACCCTTGCTGACCCGAAAGCGCTGGACCAGCGGGATGTTCGACGGGCAGACATACGAGCAGGATCCGCACTCGATGCAGTCCATGATGTGATAGGCGAGCATTTGCTCATATTTGGCGGAGCGGGCCAGCGACCCCAGCGCGCTGGGGTTGAGGAAGACGGGGCACGCGTCCAGACAGGCCGAGCAGCGGATGCAGGGATACTCCCGGCGGGAAGGGGCCTGGGATTGGGTCAGACAAAGTATTCCTGAAGTGCCTTTCATGACCGGCACTTCGAGATCGAACTGGGGCGTGCCCATCATCGGGCCGCCGAGCAGGACCTGGCGGATGTCGTCGGTGAGTCCGCCGCAGTGATCGATGACATCGCGCAACCGGGTCCCGAGCGGGATCATGAGGGTGGCGGGTTTGCGGATCCCCGGACCGGTCACAGTGACGATCCGCTCGATCAGCGGCTGGCCGTAGGCGAACATGTCGCCGATCCCGGCCACCGTGCCCACATTGCTGACCACCACCTGCACATCGATGGGCAGCCGTCCGCTCGGAACCTCGCGTTGCAGCATCGCGGTGATCAGCATCTTTTCCGCGCCCTGCGGGTATTTGGACTCCAGGGAGATGATGTCGCAGGGCAGATCGGACGGGATCTTCTCCCGCAGCGAGCGGATGGCGTCCCACTTGTTGTCCTCCACGCCGAAGATGGTCTTCTCCGCGCCGAGCATCTTTTGCAGGATGCGGATCCCGAGCAGGATGGAATCGCCGAATTCCAGCATGATGCGGTGATCGGTGGTGAGGTAAGGCTCGCACTCGCAACCGTTCACCAGAAAAAATTGTACGCGCTTCCCACGCGGGATTGAGAATTTGACATGGGTGGGAAAGGCGGCGCCGCCGAGACCCACAAAACCGCCGTTCTGGATCGCCGTCAGGACCTCGTTCTTGTTCAGGTGTTCCCAGGACAGCGCCCCTTCGTTGTAGAGGGTCTGGGGCGAGGTCGGGTCGCAGGCGATGACGATCGCCTCCTGCGGCTTGCCGCCCGGATGGGGACGTTTGGCGATGGCGGTGACGCGGCCGGTTGCCGAGGCATGGAGCGGGACGGAGACATACCCGTCGGCGAGGGCGATTATCTGCCCGCGGTAGACCTTCTCGCCCACCTCGACGATCGGCCGGGACGGCGCGCCGAGATGCTGGGACAGGGGCAGCACCACCTCTTCGGGGAACGGCATCCGTTCGATCAAGCGACCCGCGGTGAGTTCCTTGTTTTCGCCGGGGTGAATCCCGTGGCGGAAGGTCTGCGCTGCGGCAGTGGCCGTCATCCGGTCGCATCTCCCGATCCGCCGGGACCCCGGCCGAGGAACTCCCGGAGCGATCGCTTGAAGTAAACCGGGTCGCCGCTGTAGCCGCACATGGCAAGCAGGTTTTCCGTCAGGGTTTGCACGGATTGCCCGGCATCAGGCGTGGAAGGCGGCGCGACAGTCTCAGTCGGTTTCGCTTCCGAGTCGGTCGCCATGACTCGCGGTAATGGTTCGGCAATGCCTTGCAGGTGACGCCAGCGGTCGCGGGCGTAACACACCGCCTGCACCAGGGCCGCGGAGACGACGGCGACCTTCTCCTGCCGGGTGCTGTCGGCGAAAAGGATATAGGGCTCCTTGCCCTCGCGTTGCTCAGGCGGCAGCTCGATATAATCCGTGAGCGGCAGCATCTGCGCATTCAGGTGACCAAGGCCGAGGATTTGGAAATGCCCCGGATGGGAACCGGTCTGCAAGGCCCAGTCCGCCGGGGTGACCCGGCGCGCGAGCGACCCCGCGGTCCCGGCCGGGGTCTGATAGACGATCGTATCTTCGGCCCAGTCGGCGTGCGTGGCCTCCTGGTTGTGCAGCGTGAGATGGAGCGAGGCGGTTTCCTGCTCCCGGCGTCCGGTGAAGGCCGGGAAGAGTCTGCTCTTCCCGGCGAGTTTGAGATTGGCCAGGGTCCGGTCCGCGATGGCCGGATTCACGGCATGTTCCGGGGCGAGGACATGGAACAACGCCGGTTCATTTTGTTCCAGGGCGGCCACACACCCCTGGATGAGGCGCCCCGGATCCGCGGCTGAAGCCTGTACGACAAATGCATCCGCATGGAGCAGGGCGTGGAGACCCGGTTGCGTCCCGCCGTGGAAGGTCCGGCTGCCGGGGACGAGCGGCAGCGGATCGCCCTCGATCATGGCGACCAGGATCGGAGCGGCGCCGGAGAGCAGCCGACTCAGCCCGGTGTGGTTGAGGCTCCTGCTGCGGCAGAGTATTAAAACGGGGGGCAGTAGCCCGCGTTCTTCAGGCGTGAGTTCTGTCATGCAGAGTGGCGTGACGATCGGCTGTGTCGCCGCGCTGAAATTGGCCTCCTGGAGTTCCGCCGCGGCGCTGCGGCAGAGCGCGAGTTCGCCGATCAGCGTATTGCAGGTCCCTTCGTACAGGCCTTCGGCGAGACCGGCGGTTTCTTCCGGTTGCAGGCTGATCCAGGGATTGGTGTGGGGGTTATAGGGATAGATCCCGTTCCACAAATGCCCCGCCTCGGGATCGAGGACGAGGATCATCCGCGCCCGCTCCCGGCCGGCCCCGATCTCGTAGCGTTCACGCAGGGCGCTGATCTGTTCCAGCAATGCCGTCATGCGCTGGATCCGCGCCTGGTGTTCCGGACCCGTGGCGCTGTCCCCGGAGACCAGGCTCACGAGTCTGTCGGTGGTCAAGCCGCCTGTGCCGAGGCGGCTCAGTTTGTGCGCGAAGTCATCGAAATCGTTGATCTTCACCGCCTCCGTCAGCTTGCCCTGGATCGCATCCATCAAGGCCTTGCTGAGCTTGCCGAGTGCCTCGCTATGGCGGGCGAAACGCGGCTGCATCACGGACTCGACGGCGGCGACGATATTATGCGCGGCGCTCTTGGCGAGGTTGCCCGGTACGGAACCGTCGCCCCCGCTCATCGCGAGATAGGCGGATTTGCGCAGGAGCCGGTTGCAGGTGGTGTTTTCCGAACCGCCCTCGCATACCGCCTCCAGCAGATCCGGGGCGGTCTCCGGCAACTGCATCTGCAAGCTGAAATTCTGCCGCAGGGAGGAGAGCCGCTCCGGCGATGTCTTCATCCAGACGAAGGCCTGCTCGGGACATACCGCCGCGCACAGCCCGCAGGCGGTGCAGGCGGCGGGATTCAGGCTGATGGCGAGCAGCGCGCCATTGCCCTTGGATTTTGCGTGGAGGCCATCGAAGAACGTCTCCGTTCGCGCGGCGCGGAACCCGGCGAAATAGCCTTCCAACAGCTTGAATTCCTCGCGCAAGGCCGCCTGTTGTTTGGCGTCGAGGGACAGTTTCTCGAGCAACTGGCGGAAGGCCTCCGCGAGGAGCTGGTCGAGGTGCGTGAATTGATGGAGGCCATCCCGTTGCGCGATCAGATATGCCTGCTTCCCGAGCGCCTCCTGAATGCGCTTGATCTGAATCAGCGTCTTGCCTTCGCCTTCCAGGGATTTCAGCGCGTGACCCACCAGCGCTTGCGGGGTGTACAACGCGGACGGCAGGGCGGATTCGGGACACAGGCCCCAGCAAGCGCCGCAGCCGGTGCATTTTTCCGGCTGCCATTCGGGCAGACGATAATGTTGCGCGGACAGGTCCCGGCCGGCGCCGCTGCCGGCAGGGACGATCCCCGTGGCCAGCATGGGGTCCGCCGGCAATTGATCCATCCTTCCGGTGCGGTAGAGATAACCCACCGAGTGCCAGAATCTGCGGGCATTAAAAAGATCGCCCTGAGTATCGCCGCTGACGGCGAGATTCCAGGGGCTTGCCGCCTCCGCGATCGGCTCGCGGTTGTCCTCGAGCCGTTGCCAGTTGAGGGTGACAAGCTGGTTGCCGGCCTCTCGGAGGGCCTTGAGACAGGCGGAGGCGGTCTCGGCGCTCTGACCGTGATCCACCTGCAACTGATTGTCGATGAATTCGCCGAGCGTGCCGGGGCCTTCGGCGCCGAGTTCCCGTACGCCTTCGAGTCCCGCGCCGAGCAGTCGCCAGGCCGTCAGGTCATCGGTCACCGCCGAGTGATGGCGAAGCGCCGGAGCGATGGTTTTTAAACTCAATTGCCGTTTGCGGATCCATTCCTTGAGGTCCGGGCTGAAGCGGTTCCAGAGGTCCTGAGGCGCGCCTTCCGTCTGCACGATGATGACGCCTTTTTCCGCCACGGATGCGTATGTCGACGGCTGGTTGAGTCGATCCGGGGTACAGGCCAGCAGGATGTCGCAATGATCGGGTCCAGGACCAGCGAGCGTTGCATCCATGGAATATTGCCAGGCAATCGCGCCTTCCCCGAGCGTCTCGTCATACCCGTGGTCCGGGAAGGTGCTGACCTTCCAGTTGTGGATGTAGGCGAGTCCCCGGGCGAGCGTATTGACCGCGGCAAGCCCGCGCTGGGCGCTATCCGAGAGGAGCCGGATGGTGCGTGTCCCGGAGGTGGACGTGACCGGAACAGCAACGGGCGCGAGCGAGTTCTGCTGGATCCCCGGATAGTCCCGCAGGATCCGCTGACCGGTCGCCTGGAGATGGGGAAAACGCCGGTCGGGCGTGGTGAAGAAATTACCGAGATAAAATCTCTGGCTGCCGCCGGGTTGCGTCATGCTCGTGAAAACGGCATGCAGCAGGGCTGTGGTCGGCAGTTCCGCGCCGAGGCTATAGATCCCGGAATACAGGGTCGGGCGATCGGCGGGACGGTCGTATGCGGCATAATCGGGGTAAGGGCGCGTTGCCCCCTGGACCTTGGCATTCTCGTGGGCCTTGTCCAGGGCGGATCGCACCTCGGCGAGCAAGGGCAGGTCCTCGGCCAGCGGTTGATCGATGCGCTCCAGGACGGTCAGGGCCTTTTTGCCTTTGAGGATCTGCGAGAGCTTCCCACCGGGGAAGGGCCGGAGCATGGTCAGGCCCACGACGCCTGCCTTGATCCCGACCTCGGCGCGGAGCCAGTCCACCAGGCCCCGCAGTTCCAGCGTGATCGCCCCCTGCGCCAGCACCAGATATTCGGCGTCTTCCGCGCGGTACCCGGAGAGGGGGGCATGGAATCTGCCGGTCAATTCCCCATAGGCATGCATCGCCTGTGCGGCGAGTCCTTCGATATGCTCGGCGAAGAATGGCCGTTGCGCGGCGGCGGCAGCGAAGAAACTTTCCTGATCCTGGGAGAGACCCAGACCCGCCGGGGCGTCCAGGTTGATCAACACCGGCACGCGCCTGCGCTGATCGCCGAACAGCATGGCCTGGGCGGGCGTCGGCGCGGGAATCAAATCATCCGCGCGCCCCAGGAAGGCCTCGATGCATTCCATGCCGGGCATCTGCAGCAGCCGGATCCCGTGACTGGTGACGAAACAGTCCTGCGCCACCAGTCCGGGGGTCAGCGCAGCCTCCGCGAGGCGCTGGGCGATGAACCCCAGATCCACGACCTCCTGCGGCGAGGCCGCAAAAAACTGAAACCACCCGGCGGACGCCACGGCGTGATATTCATCGTGCCCGCCCTGCCGGGACTGGGCCTGGCGATTCGTTGCCCTGGCTGCCAGATGGGCGACCAGAGGGAGGCGGCGACCAGCAATGGCGGGCAAGGCATCCCGCAGTCCGGACAGGCTGTCCGTCAATACCGTGCAGCGCTGCCCGGTGGCGGCAAGACCCGCGGCGCGGTTGAGCAAGGTGGCGGGCGCTTCCGCCTGCCGCAAATAGTCGGGAAAGGTCTGTTTCCCGCCTGCCGGCGGGTGTTGCAGGCGATTTCTGACGTGATTGAATTCAGCCGTTTCGCGCACCAGCAGGACGGCGCCTGCCTGGCTGGCCGCCGTGGCGGCGGCCGTCTGTCCATCCAGATAGTGATTCATTCCGGCCATCGGATAGGTCTCGTTCTTTCCGGGGGACGATCGCTTAAACCACATGATCCGGCTCCTTCTTGGCAACGGCGGAAGTCTGGTCGTTCAGCCAGGTGATGGCCCCGGTGGGGCAGCGCAACGTGGCATCACGGGCTTGCAGATGTATCAATTCGTCGGTGATGACCGGCAGGTTCTTCTTCATCTTGAGCAGACCCGGCGGGGCGTCCGCCACGCACTTGCCGCAGGCCGTGCAGGCGACCTTGCACAAGGCGAGGATCCCGTCGCCGGCCAGTTCCGATTTGCACTGCACCAGCAGACGCTGTTTCAACGGGCGCAGCTCGATCAGTTTCTTGGGACAGATCTCCACGCAGGCCCCGCAGGCCGTGCATTTGTCCGGATCGATCACCGGCAGGCCCGTAGGGCTCATGACGATGGCGTCAAAATCGCATACGGCCTTGCAATCGCCGAAACCGAGACAGCCATAACGGCAACCCTTGCCGCCGCCCGCCACCGCGGTGGCGGACTGGCAGGTGGGATAGCCGACGTATTCTGCCATCTGGATGGCGACGTTGGTCCCGCCGGCGCACATGAGCCGCGCGACTTCCTTCTCGACATCGCCCGCGTCCACGCCGAGGTAACCGGCGACGATCGCCGCAGTCTCCGGTCCGCCCACGCGGCACTGGCTCGGCTGGATGGCGCCGGCCACGGCCTGCTCGGCAAACACCCGGCAGCCCGGCATGCCGCAGGCCCCGCAGTTGGTGCCGGGCAGCATCTCCTGGACCTTGTCGATCCGGGGATCTTCGAAGATCTTCAGTCGCGCGTTCGCCACCGCGAGAATAACGCCGAGGAGGCTGGCCAGGACGACCAGGAATCCGATGGCGGTGATTCCTTCGATCAAGGGCGATACCTGCTTACATGAACGGCTCGGCGCGCTTGATGAGATCGTCCAGATGCGGCTCGGCGGGATTCAGCGGTTTGCCGGGATGAATGATCTTCACCGGGCATTTCTCCGCCGCCTTGACGAGATCCTTGTACGGTCCCGCGGCGGCGTCCTTGATGAATGCCTGCTTGTTGGAATCGTAGGCGAAGATCAGCGGATTGAGTTTGGTGCACTCATCGCAGGTGGTGCAGCGCGGTGTCTCGATGTATGCGGCATCCAACGATACCGCCTCGCCTTCTTCGTCCTCGTCCGCCGCCGGGGCCTTGTCGGGCGCCGCCGGCTCGGCGGCTTCCACCGCCGGGGCGGCTTCCTTTACCGCCGGCCGTGCGATCCGCGCGGTAACGCCAGCCGCGGCCTGGACCACGCCAGTCGCGCCCTGGACCAGTTGCGAGGCGATGCGCTGAACGATCTCCTCGGTCAATTGACCCAGATCCTGATCGAGCTGCCGGCTGTACTGCTCTTCGAGGGCCTTGATCGCCGCCTGTTGTTCCGCCTCCAGGCGCGCCTTTTCCTGCGCCACCTGATGTGCCGTGTAGGAATTGTTGATGCCGCCGACCTCCTGCATGTGTCTCCAGGCGGAGAGGCATTGCAGCACGGTCGCGACCACGGCGCGCGTCACTGCGACCCGGTGGATAAGCCCTTCCTCATCGACGGTGCGAAGATAGGGAATGCCGGACCTGGCGGCCTCGCGTCCCTGCGCCAGATAATCCTGCAAGGGGATCATCTGCTCATGCCAGAGCGCCGCCGGCACATCCCAGAACTGACCGGCGAGACGCCGATCGCAGCACAGGAAGTCCGCGGGCGTGAAGGCGAGTTCGATGGCGGCATCGTCGCCGGTTGCCGTCCGGAAGGCGAAGGATTCGCAGGTCCATACCTGGTCGTTCTGGGGATTGGCCTGTATTTCGAGGCGTACCTTGAGCGTGTCTCCCCTGGCAGGGTCATAGGTGAACGCCGGTAAGACCCTGGACTCGGTCGCTGCCGCCGCATCGAGGTAGGCGGGGAGTGCGGAGCGGTTTTCGCTACCGCCGGCATAGACGCAGAACAGGGCCGGTCCGTCGGATTTCAGGCCAGCCTGGATGCCGCTTTGCAGCAGGTTGAGGCGGGAGACAGACGTTTGCAGTATGTAACCGTTCGCCAGCGCGAGCGCCATGTTGCCGAGCCGCGCGGTCCAACCGAGGAGTCCTCCCAGGGCGGGCGCATCGTTGGTCAGATCATCGATCTGCAGGAGCGTTTTGATCGCCGCGGCGGAGTTGAGGATGTCGAGAAGCAGCGCGCAATCCGATTTATCCAGTTGGCTGCTGCGCAGGCTGAGCATGACTTGCGGACACAGCCGCAATTCGTTCTCGGTCAGATGATTGACCGCATAGCCCTTGAAGTAGGCATCATGCACCGTTTCGCGATAATGGTTCCCCGCTTCGAGGCGGGCGATGTTCACCGCGCGGAAGAAATCCGTCATCGCGCCCATGATCTCCTGCTGGCGGTGCAGGGCCTCGGCGGCGCTCGCGCAGATCGCGGGGAGGGCGAAGGGCAGGGTTTGTCCGGCGCTGGATTCGGCGAAGATGGGCTGGACCCGTTTGAGGGTTTGCAGGGTTTCCGTTATGCGACTTCTGCGTTCGGCCGGCAGCCGGAAATCCTGTTTGCTTGCGGCGAGGATGGAGGAGAGTTCGCCGAAGTCGATCTCGTGATCCGTCGTGCCGCTGGACTTGCTGAGGTGATTCGCGCTCCGGGCCTCCGGCGATTGATTGAAATCGGCGTCGAGGATGTCCTGAAGCTGTTGCATGAGCGCGGCGAGTTCCTTGCGCCAGTCCGCGCAACGCACCCGCCAGTCGGCGGCGGCCTCCGCGCGCAGGATGCGTTCGGCGACGCCGCCTTCGCAGCCCAGCACCGTCAGGTCGCGCTTGATCAAACGGCGGGCCTTGCTCAGGTTCTCCCGCAGCAGGTCCTGTTTGTCGCGGTCATGCTGCGCGGCGCCGGTGAGGCTCTTGGCCGCGAGATCCCAGAGGCCCAGCAGCCCGGCGGCGGCGCCGGTCTCGGTCAGTTTGCGGATCACGGATTCCAATTGATAGACGTGGCGTTTCAGCCGTTCGCCTTCGTCACCCGCAGCCGCGGTGTGCTTGATGAGTTCATCCATGAGTTGCGTGAGCGATTGCACCGGGACGGTCGCGCCGGCCTGCTCGTCCAGACAGACGGGATAATCGTGCCGCACGCTGCCGAGGTCGAGATAGGGATGCAGCAGCGCCGGAACCCCCGCGGGCCCCGGTTGCGTTCCCGGCTCCAGGATCCCGTAATAGTGGAAATTGCGCAGTTGGCGCAGCGTCTTCGCGGCATCCTTCTCCACCGCCGTGTGAGGGGGCTCGAAGGGCAAGCCGCTGAAGAGGGTTGCATCGTATGCTTGTTTAAGAGTCACTTCTGGTACCTTCCCGCAATGAATAATGTCAGTAATGCCCCGGCGTCTCGGGCGGCTTCGCGCCCGTTCGACCCGGAGTTGGTCTTACTCCGCCGCACTCGCCTGAATGCCGAACCGATCGAAGGCGGATTCCAGGACTTCGGCCCGCCGTTCCCAGGTGGGCAGGATCCCGGATCGGGAGATCTCGTTGTACCTGCCTATCTCTTCGTTGCGGTAGAGAATGCCCATGGGGACGCGGTCGCTCATCTCGGCAAGTTCGCGGGCCCGGTTGAGATCGGACGGATCGTGATGCTCCTGCCGCTTGTAGATCTTCGCGGTGGTCTCGCCGATCTGCATGCCTTTTTCATGGGTGAGCAGCACGATGTTGTCCGGATTGGTCAGCAGGGCATTGTACAACTCCGGCGTGAAATGCGGGCAGCGCTGCAGAATACGGACGAACGAAAGCCCTTTGTGATGGAAGGCCTGCTTGAGGACTTCGAAGAGAAGGTCAGGGATCCACTCGCCAACTTGCGCGACGAAGGAGGCGTTGGTGACGCCGAGCGTCACGGTCAGCGGGTTCAGCGCCCGCAACATTGTTCCGCGCGGGGTGGTGTTGGTCTTCAGGCCGGTCGGCGTGGTTGGCGAGGCCTGGTTCTTGGTCAGGCCATAGATGCCGTTGTCGTGCAGCATGACCACGAGATCCATGTTCGCGCGCAGCGCATGGATCCAGTGCGCGGTGCCGATGCTGCAGCAGTCGCCGTCGCCCATGTTCACGAAGACGTGCAGGTCCGGACGCCGCATCTTGATCCCCTGCGCGATGGGCAGGGCGCGGCCGTGCAGGCCATGGAATCCGTAGGTGTTCATGTAATGAGGGAAGCGCGCGGCGCAGCCGATGCCGGAGACGAACACCGTCTTTTCCCGTGGTAGCTGCTCGTCCCGGCACAGCCTCTGGGTGGCGCCGAGTATGCCGTTGTCGCCGCAACCCGCGCACCAGCGCGAGACGCGGCCCTGGTAGTCTTCCAGGGTCAGATATTCCTGGTCCTGATCGATGGAGCAATTGTCATTCAAGCCGAACATGCTGATGTCTCCTAATGAGTTTTACGCGCGGACAGACGGTCGCGGATCATCTGCTCGATCTCGCCGGGCTTAATCGGCTGACCGTAGACATTGGACCAGCAATCGATGTCAATCAGGTAACGGGCGCGGAGCAGCCACGCCAGATTGGCGTAGCGGCGGTTGTTCTCGTCGATGAGTTCATGCGCCGGGTCGTCGGAATAATTGATCTCCACAGTCATGACCTGCTTGAACTGCTGCATGATCTCCTTGATCCCGGAGGCCATCGGTTGCAGGTAGGTCAGATGCAGCGCGGAGACCTTGAGGCCGCCCTTGCGGGCCCTGGTGACCGCCTCTTCGATCGCGCCCTTGGTGCTGCCCCAGCCGACGATGAGCAGATCGCCCGCGGGATCCCCGAACACCTTGGGGGCCTTGAGCGTCTTCTGAAACGCCGCGAGCTTCAGACTGCGGTTCACGCATCCTTCCTGATTCGCTTCCGGATCGTAGGCCACGCCCGAGGCGCGCGTATGCGCCAGACCCGTGAGGGTGTGCATCCCGCCGGGCTGGCCGGGGATGAAACGCTTCGAGAGGCCGGTCTTCGGATCCCAATCGTAGGGCAAGGCGCCCTTCGGCACCGGGCTCTGATCAATAGGCGGGGCGTCCCATTCCTTCTGCGGGACGGGTCTCGGGAACGCGGCCTGGCCCGTGGCGAGGTTGGCGTCGGACAGGACCACCACCAGGGTCCGGAAGGTCTCCGCAATCTTGCGGGCGGTGATCATGCAGTAAAAGCAATCCTCGATCGTCGCCGGAGCCATCACGACCTTGGGGTTGTCGCCAGGCGAGCCGAAGATGGCGGACAGCAGGTCGCCCTGTTCCACCTTGGTTGGCAAGCCGGTGCTCGGTCCGCCGCGCTGGACATTGACCAGGACCAGCGGTATCTCGGCCATGACCGAGAGGGCCATCAATTCCGTCTTCAGCGCCATGCCGGGGCCGGAGGTGATGGTGACGGCCGTCTTGCCGGCATAGGAGGCCCCGATGGCGAAGCCGCAGGCCGCGATCTCGTCCTCGGCCTGATGCACGACGCCGCCGGCTTCATAGAGCGCCTGGCTCAGATAATGCGAGGCGGAGGTGGCCGGGGTGATGGGATACATCGCGCACACTTCCATGCCGGAGGCGATGACGCCGAGCGCCAGCGAGGTGTTGCCGTTGGCCACCAACTGGGCGCCTTGCTGCGGGCAGGGCGGAATCTCGAAGCGGAAATCGAGATTCTCCTCCGCCCAACGATAACCCGCATCCAGCAAATCGATGTTGGGTTTGATCATCGCGGGTTTTTTTGCCTTGAATTTATTTTCGATCTCCTTGTAGGCATAGGCGAGATCGCGCGAGTAGATGTTGCAGAGCATGCCCACGACGAACATGTTCTTGCCGCGGCGCGCATCCTGCACAACCTTGAGACATTCGGCCTCCATGGGGACTTCATAAATCCGGTAATCGGTTTGTTTCAGCTTCTCCATCGTCGCCGCGTATTCGCGGGCGATGGCCGGATTGGGGTGTTTGCCCCACATGCTTTCGAGCAGAACAATACAGCCGGATTCGAATTTTCCTGCCGACATGCCGCCCATCAGGGCCTGCTCATTGAAGGCCACGACCAGTTTCGCGTCATCCCCCGCATTGGTGATCTCGAAGGAACCGATCCGGATCCGGTTGCCGCTCGCCCCGGGGGCTGTGCGCGGGGGGGGTTCGATCTCGGCGGGGATGATCTCCACTGTCCAGACGCTGTTTCCGGCCTTGGCGGATATGGTCCCGAACATCTGGCCCGCTGTCTGCGCGCCCTCGCCCGAATCCGAAACGATCTCGATGATGTGTTCCTCGGCCTGGATGATCTGCTTGGAATTGGCCGCGACCCGCACAGTCTGCTCTTTCATTTTCAGTTGCCACTCCTGATAGAAGGTTGGTTGAAGTACCGGCGTCCGTGGGTACGGGAAAATCTTTCCGCTAGGGCAGGGGATGATCTGGAAATGCCTGCAAAAAGCATAAAAAAAGTACTGTAATCCTACAATACCGGAGACATAACCTACAAGGTTGTTTTCAATGAGGAAATACTACGCAGGCAGGCCACGCTCACCCATGATCCGGATCAACCTGAGGCGATCGGCGGGCGTGGCGTCCTGCCGCTTCGATCAGCCGCCCGCTATCTGTGGCACGAACAGAACCTGATCCCCGCTCCGTAATGGAACCTCGTTCTCTCCGCTCATGCACATCTCGTCGTTGACCGCCACGCCAAGGGTGACGTCATCCAGATATTTCGAAGTCGCGGGAACCAGGGTCTTGATACGATTGCGCAATTCCGCGATGTTGCTCACCGGACGGTCGATGACGATCTTGCGCCGGTCGACGCCTGGGATCTCCGGGAGGGAGACGGTAAGCGCATAACCGGTGACCATCTGCATGAGTCGTGCCTTCCACTCCGGCTCGGGCGTGCCGTCATCGTCGATATGGCTGACTTGGTAGAACCGGCGTTTCATGTCGTTGAACTTCTCGCGGTCGATCTTCTCGCCCTTGAACGGGCCGAAGGTGTTCGGCTCATCGAACCAGCGGCGTGGCAGGGTGTCGTCGGCGGCGGTGAGGCCGCGACGGGCATTGATCATCCGTTCCAGGCCCATGATGTTGTGGCCGACGTCGAGCAAGCGCTGGCCGGTGAATTCAAGCCCGGTCACCTGAGTCAGGATGGTGGCGAAATCGTCGGTGTCGGGGAGACTCGGCGAATTGAATAGTTTGGTGTCGAAACGGCACATGCCCACAGAATCGCCGGCCGCGAAGGTGTCCTCGGTGCGTCGTACCGCGTATTCCTTGCCTTCGTAGCTGTTTGGTTCGCCCGAGACCTTGCCGCCGTAGAGCGATTCCTTGAAGGCCGGGTCATCGTTGATGCGCGCGTTGATCTCGAGGGTGACCCGGTTGCGCAGGTGATCCATGCCGCGGGTGGCGACTGAAAGACCTAGGGCGAAGGCCTTCAGGATCCGGGCGTCGTGAGGATCGGAGGGGAACAGTCCTTTCACGTCGATCCGGTATTTCAATGCCTCCTCGGGATATTTTCCGAACTCGACCGCCCGGCTGGAATCGGCGAGCACATCGCCAAAGCCTTCGCGCTTCGAGGTCATGAAGGCAAGTTTTTCCAGCACCGGGTAATTCCCCCAGGTCAGGTCCAGCCCGCCTGTCTCCTTTTGCGTGATGATGCCCCTCTGGTAGAGCTCCATGGCCCAGGCCAAGGCGCCACCCCAGCCGGCGCAATCGATGCCGAGGTCATTCAATACATTGTTCAGGCGCAGGACATGGGTGACATCCTTCAAACCCAGATTCGGACCCAGTTTGCCGAGCGTGGTGTATTCGGGGCCGTCGCCCTTATCATATTTATCGAATACTCCGTCGTTATTGATTCCGTTATAGGTGCGCCGGTCTTCATGGGTGAGTTCCACCTGGGCCGTGTCGTAGCTCGCGTTGCCTTTGAGTCCCTTGAGGGCGTCGGCGCCCCAGCCCCCCTTGCCTTCGGGGGTCATGTCGTTCAGCGGCCGGCATTTCACCGGACAGCGCATGCAACCATCCATGCCTGGTCGGTAAGGGTCGATGTTGTCCGCGTCCAGGGTGTCGACCCAGGTCGTTTCCTGATGATTCTTCGCGCCCATTGCCCCCAGGGTGCGGCTGGCCTTGTACAGGAATGGCGTGCCGGTTTGTTTCAGGGCGTTGCGGATGACGCTGGTAGTCAGGATCTTGTCGCCGATTACGCGATTTATGGGCTTTATCTCCCGCGGGATATGCAATTTCCCGGGTTTTCCTTTCAGCAGCACGCCCTTGACCTTCAGGGAACCCAGCTTCGCGCCGCCGCCGCCGCGGGCCCAGATGGCCTTGATCCCGCCCATGACCCCGGCATTTAAAACCTGGTTCTCGCCGGCCACGCCGATCCGGGCGAGCGCCATATCCTTGCGTTCCTTGCAGTTGAAATCCCGTTCGATGGCCGCCGTGGTGTCGTCGTTGTTCAGGCCCAGGTACGGACCGGCGTCCTCAAAGCTGACGTCATCGCCCTCAATCTTGATGAGCGTCCAGTTGTCGCTGCGACCGAACAACACCAGATGGTCGTAACCATGGTCCTTCATGTAGGTCGGGAAGTAATCACCCGCGTTGGCATCCATCAATGCCCGGCTCTCGGGGGAAAGGCTGGTGATATTCCCACGGGTGGAGGAAGGCATGAAACCGGTCAAGGCGCCGGACCCGAAAATGAAGGGGATTTCCGGATCCAGGGCTTCCTTGCCATCCTCCATGAGGTTATAGAGCAGGAACATGTTCGCCCCGCGTCCGCCGAGGAAATTCTTCAGGATATCGGCCGGGAGATAAGCTTTTCCGGTGGTGCGTTTTTCCAGATCGATGAACAGGACCGCCCCCTGGGAAGGAAATTGGGGACTGTCGTACATGCGTGATCTCAGATCGGCGATACGGTCTCGGATTGTCATGGCGAGTCAAAACCTCATAAGGGAGTTTCTACGGCTGATGCACGATTTTACTCTAGAACGGCCGGAATAGATTGATCAAAAACAATTAGTTTTTGAATAGTAGCCAATTACCCAGGCGGGCGGGTGAGGAAGGATCAATAAATCTTGTTCAGCAACCGGATAACCTTATTTTGCTCATCTTTCGTAAGGTTTTTGAAAACATGCTGTTCGTGCGCGCGCACCATGGGGATAAGGCGTTCAAGCAAACGCTGTCCGTTGTCAGTGATCCTGAGTGCGTTGGTCCTGCGGTCGTTGGTCAGGCGTTCCCTGGTCACCAGGCCTTCGCTCTCCAGCTTGTCTATGAGCGGTACGACCGTGGAGCGGTCAATCTGGATCGCGGAGGCGAGGTCCGTCTGCTTGATCCCGGGGTTGTTGTTGACGATAACAAGGGTGCCGAAATGCGTGGGGGTCATCTCGAAATCGCGCAACGCGGCTACAAAATCCCGGAAAATGGCAACCTGGGCCAGGCGTACATGGTAGCCGATCAGGTCTGGAAGAATGCCCAGGTCAAGATTATTGGTTTTATCTTTCAAAGACTAATCCACCCCATGGGATCGATCCTGAATCAACTGGAAATTCCGCTCTGTGAATTAAATTGTTTCGGAGAACGGTTCGAGAGAAACACCAGCCTATATTAACGATTAACTGCAGATGGCTTCAATGTATAATGTTTTGATATCCATCAATATCACCGGCTTTAGCGATATCCAAGTAAAGAACCTGATAAACACGGTTAGTGGCATGACAACACCTGGCAGTAATCTCGCTGACGTATTACCTTCCGAATTTGATGGTCTCCGCTTGTGGACCTCTACCACAGGTGCGAGTCGATGATAGCGGGCCGACGCTGGTTGATGCGTGAGGCTGGCAGACCATTGGAGGAGGAGGCGTTTGTCTACGATGCGCCGAAAGCTGGCGAGGTGACCGTAGTTGTGGCCGGTTGCGGCGTGTGTCACACCGATCTCGGTTTTTTCTATGACAGTGTCAAAACCAACCATCCCCTGCCGCTGGTACTGGGACATGAGATCAGCGGCAGGGTCGTACAGACTGGCGCGGATGCGAAGGAGTGGTCAGGCAGGAGCGTCATCATCCCGGCGGTGATACCTTGTGGGACCTGCGATCTCTGCCGGCGCGGTCTCGCCAACATCTGCCGTAAACAAAGGATGCCGGGCAATGATATCCAGGGAGGCTTTGCCAGCCATATCACCGTGCCTGCGACCGGTCTTTGCGCTGTGGATCCGGAACGGCTGCACGCGGCGGGTTATGATCTCGCCGAGGTTGCGGTAGTCGCGGACGCCGTCACGACCCCATACCAGGCCGCGGTCCTTGCCGGCATTACCCAGGGTGATGTCGCCATCGTGATCGGCGTGGGCGGCGTCGGGGGATATGCAGTGCAGATCGCCAGGGCGATGGGCGCAGTCGTGGTTGCGATCGATGTCGATCAGGCCAAACTCGACAAACTCAAGGCATTCGGCGCGACGCTCGTCCTGAACTCCAGTGAACACGAGGTACGGGACATGAAAAAAATCATCAATTCCTTCGCCGCCGATCACGGTCTGCGCCAGACGGAATGGAAGATCTTCGAATGTTCCGGCTCAGCCGCGGGGCAGACCACGGCCTTCGGTCTGTTGACGTATGGGGCGCATATCGGCGTGGTGGGTTTTACCATGGCGAAGACCGAACTGCGCCTGTCCAACCTGATGGCATTCAACGCCCGCATGCAGGGCAACTGGGGTTGCCGGCCCGATCTTTATCAACCTGCGCTGGAACTGGTGCTTGCCGGCAAGGTGCAAATGAAACCTTTTATAAAATTGTGGCCGCTCCCGGAGATTAATGCTGTCTTTGCCGCAGCCCATGCCCATCAATTGAGTGAAAGGGCAATCCTGGCGCCATAAAAAACAGGATCATCGATAAATTACCCATAGAGGATTTTCACCCGTATGACTGAATCAACTGCACAGGTCGTTCGCCGGACGGCGCCGGAAGAACTGAATGACCATAACCTGGTTCCCCTACAAGTGGTGGAGGGGGTGCTGTATGAGAAGCGCCCGGCCCGGACCGCCGCCGGCGAGGTCGCGGATGGTCTTTATAACGTCTGGATCACCCTGAATAATCCGGCCCAATACAATTCCTACACGACTGAGATGGTAAAGGGCGTGATCCTGGCCTTCCGCGCGGCATGCAACGCCCGGGATGTCAACGCCGTGGTCTTTACCGGCGCGGGCGACAGGGCCTTCTGCACCGGGGGCAATACCAGGGAATACGCCGAGTATTACGCGGGGAATCCGCAGGAATACCGACAGTACATGCGCTTGTTCAACGACATGGTTTCTTCCATCCTGGGTTGCGACAAGCCCGTCATCTGCCGGGTGAACGGCATGCGCGTTGGCGGTGGCCAGGAGATCGGCATGGCGACGGATTTTACCGTGGCTCAGGATCTGGCCAATTTCGGCCAGGCCGGACCGAAACACGGCTCCGCCGCCATCGGCGGCGCGACTGATTTCCTTCCCCTGATGATCGGTTGTGAGCAGGCCTTCGTCTCCGCCACTTTGTGCGAACCGTTCTCCGCACACAAGGCGTATCGGTTGGGTATCTGTCACGACATCGCGCCGGCGCTCAAGGTGAACGGCAAATTCATCGCCAACCCCGCGGTGATTACCGATCGTTATCTCGACGAGTTTGGCCGTATTGTCCACGGAGAATTCAAGAACGGCGATGAGGCCGCCGCAGCCCGCAAACTGATCAAGGAAGGCGAGGTTGATCTCAGCCTGCTGGACGCGAAAGTAGAGGCGTTGTGCGCCAAGCTGCTCGAAACCTTCCCGGAATGTATGACCAAGAGCCTGGAGGAACTGCGCAAACCGAAGCTCGCGGCGTGGAACCTCAACAAGGAAAATTCCCGGGCCTGGCTCGCGCTCAACATGATGAATGAGGCCAATCTCGGATTCCGGGCCTTCAACGAAGGCACCAAGGAGACAGGGCGGGAGATCGATTTCATCAAGCTCCGTCAGGCATTGGCCGCCGGTACGCCATGGACTCAGGATCTGATCGAGAGTCTGTTGCCGGGGAAAAAGTAGACGTGTCTGCCGCGCCGCTCAAAGTCCATTCTGAACACGCCGGCCGCATCCTGCGGCTGGCGCTGTCCCGCCCCAAGGCCAATATTGTCGATGCGACCATGCTCACGGCCCTAGGGGAAGCACTTGAGTCCCATCGTGATCGACCGGAATTGACGGCGGTTTTGCTTTGCGGCGAGGGGCCGAATTTCAGTTTCGGGGCGAGTGTCGAGGAACATCTCCCCGGACAGTGCGAACGGATGCTGCGCCTGATCGACGGGACTGTTCTGACCTTGCTCGAATATCCCGTCCCGGTGCTCGTTGCGGTGCGGGGTTACTGCCTGGGAGGAGGGCTGGAACTGGCCTGCGGCGGCAATCTCATCTTCGCCTCACCGGGCGCCGTGTTCGCCCAGCCTGAGATCCAGCTCGCGGTGTTCGCCCCGGCCGGGTCGTGTCTGCTGCCGGAACTGATCGGCCAGGCGCGGGCGGAGGATCTCCTGTTCTCCGGCCGGAACATCAAGGCTGACGAGGCCCTCGTGATCGGTCTGATCCACCGGATCGCCGACGACCCGGAGGCGGCGGCCCTGGAATATATCGAAACCCACCTGCTGCCTCGCAGCGCCTTTGCCTTGCGTCTGGCCGTTACCGCGGCGCGATCAGTCTTTGCGGCCAGGATGCGGGAGCGATTCATGCAAGTCGAGGACCTCTATCTGCACCGACTCATGGCCGGGCAGGATCCGGTTGAAGGTTTGCGCGCCTTCATCGAAAAACGTACCCCACACTGGCAGCATCGGTAGACGCGACAAGGCCCTGTTAATCCCCCCAACTATTGATCCAAATCAATGTGGGGGCCAACCCAGGCCGGTAGTCTCCAAACCGTCGTTTTGTCGGTTCATGCAGTTAACCGATACGGCCGAACGGTTAAATCGAATAATAGACTTCATAATAATTTAACCTGATACATAACGGTGTAACACACCGCCTCACACGAAACGTGCATCCTCATCTCTGCATCGCCCCGCTAGTGTGAGGCGGTTTTTTTTCCCCCTCGAATACCGCAGTACCCCGATCTCCTTCCAAGTACGTCCAGCACCCTGTTTTTATTGTTGATTATCCGGGGGATAATTAGTGGATAAGGGGTGCATAAATGTGTATATATAGTGGTCTGTAATCCGACAACATACTAAATGTTGTATAAGGACTTGCCAGGCGTACATGATCTGACTATGATTCAAACCTCGATTTCCGGGGCCTTGACCGACCTGTCAAAGCCCTCAAAACCAGATCGAGATGTCGGATATACGGGGGGGTGTTCTCATGCAAGCAGTATCGAGCAACGCCATCATTTATTTGCCAGAATATATATAGAGTATATGGGTATGGAAATGGCGATTGCAGAAATAAAACCGGCCGGTGTCCCCATCAGCGAAATCCCCTATCAGGCGGCTTCGCTCGATATCTGGGATTCCAAATACCGACTAAAGGACAAGGAGGGCAATCCTGTCGACAAGACCGTGGACGATACTTACCAACGCATCGCCCGCACGCTTGCCGGTCTGGAAAAGAACCAGGAACTGCAAGACAAGTGGTATAAGAAATTCCTCTGGGCCTTGCGTCACGGGGCCATTCCGGCGGGACGCATCGTGTCCAACGCCGGGGCCGGAGAGTACAAGCCGGAGACCTCTACCATCAACTGCACGGTCAGCGGACCGATCTACGATTCGATGAACGATATCCTCATGCGCCTGCATGAGGCGGGTTTGACCCTGAAATGCGGTTGCGGCATCGGTTATGAATTCTCGACCCTGCGTCCCCGTGGTTCGTATGTCTCGGGCGCCGGGGCCAACACCTCCGGACCGCTCTCCTTCATGGACATCTACGACAGCATGTGTTTTACCGTATCCTCCGCGGGCGGTCGCCGTGGCGCGCAGATGGCGACCTTCGATGTGGGCCATCCCGATGTCCTGGATTTTGTCCGGGCCAAACGGCAGAACGGGCGGTTGCGCCAGTTCAACCTTTCGCTGCTGCTGACGGATGAATTCATGCAGGCGGTCAAGACGGACGCGCCCTGGCGTCTGTCATTCCCGGTGACCCGGAACGAGATCGCCAATGAGAAGCTCTCGCTCGACGATCCCGAACAGATCCTCTGGCGGGACTGGCCGATTAAGGAAGGTTACATCCAGAACAACGAAGGCAAGGTCGCCTGCAAGATCCACCGGATCATCCCAGCAAGGCGTCTGTGGGACCTGATCATGGCCACCACCTACGATTACGCGGAGCCCGGTTTCATTCTCATCGACCGCGTCAACGAGATGAACAACAACTGGTTCTGCGAGTCGATCCGGGCGACGAATCCCTGCGGCGAGCAACCCCTGCCACCCTACGGGGCCTGTTTGCTGGGGTCCATCGACCTGACCCGGTTCGTCATCGATCCCTTCATGCCCAACGCCGCCTTCGACTGGGAGAATTTCCGGGAAGTGGTGCGTGTCTTCACCCGCATGCTGGACAACGTGGTGGAGGTAAACGGGTTGCCGCTGCCGCGCCAGCGCGAGGAGATCATGCGCAAGCGCCGGCATGGCATGGGCTTCATGGGACTGGGCTCGACCCTGACCATGCTGCGCTTGAAATACGGC
The DNA here is from genome assembly GCA_004297165.1 of Gammaproteobacteria bacterium. Taxonomy (GTDB): domain Bacteria; phylum Pseudomonadota; class Gammaproteobacteria; order Eutrophobiales; family Eutrophobiaceae; genus 2-02-FULL-56-15. Next base: position 1,370,163 of record SCUJ01000006.1, on the reverse strand, counting down.
AGCGCGCAGTCCGTCGAATTCACCGAACGGGTGAGCCGTGAACTGGCGTTGGTCGGCTGGCAGGAAGCGGTGGCGCTGGCGCAGGAAAAAGGTCCCGCGCCGATCATGGACGAGGATTTCGTCGTCGATCAGGACATGTTGCGCAAGCGACCCGAGATGCTCACAGACGGCTACAAGGAAGGTGATACTGTCAAGGGCCGGATCCTGCACGCGAAGTACAGCCGTTACATGCAGCGCCTCGCCGGGATCGCTCCGGACCTCGTCGCCAAGCTGGCCGAGACCGGCGGCCGCTTCACCCATCACAGTTCCATCGCGCCGACCGGCACCATCTCGCTGTCGCTCGCCAACAATGCCAGCAACGGCATCGAACCCAGTTTCGCCCATCTGTACTCCCGTAACGTGATCCGCACGGACAAAAAGTCCAAGGAGAAGGTGGACGTGCTCTCGTTCGAATTGCTGGCTTACCGCACCCTAGTCAATCCCCGCGCCGCGCCGGGCTCGGACAAGGCGGAGGAGCGTCTGCCGGATTATTTCATCGCCGCGGACGACATCAGCCCCAGGCAGCATATCGATATCCAGGCTGCGGCGCAGAAGTGGATCGACTCCTCAATCTCCAAGACGGCCAACGTCGCGACCGACTATCCCTACAAGGACTTCAAGGACATCTACCTCTACGCCTACGAGAAAGGGCTCAAGGGTTGCACCACCTTCCGGTTCAACCCCGAGGCCTTCCAGGGGGTGCTGGTGAAGGAGGAGGATCTGAAGCGGACCACCTATCGCTTCGTTCTGGAGAATGGCGAGGCCGTGGAGGTCAAAGGGGATGAGGAGATCGAATACGACGGCGAAAAACACACAGCCGCCAATCTCTACGATGCCTTGAAAGAAGGCTATTACGGCAAGTTTTAAAGAGGACCGTGTCATGACCATCAAGATTGACAAGCAGATTGTCGATTACAGCGTGAGTAAAAACGATGAGGCCGCCAGGAACGGCGCTGGCAAGCCCGAGGAGCGCATCGCGAATAACGTGGTCCAGATGCATGAGCGTCTGGAGCGTCCGGACATGCTGGTGGGGTCCACCTACAAGCTGAAGACGCCGTTCTCCGATCATTCGCTTTACGTAACGGTCAACGACATCATCCTCAACGCCGGCACCGAGCACGAACTGCGCCGGCCTTTCGAGATATTCATCAACTCGAAGAACATGGATCATTTCCAGTGGATCGTGGCGCTTACCCGGATCATGTCGGCCGTGTTCCGCAAGGGCGGCGACGTGACCTTCCTGGTGGAGGAACTCCATTCCGTGTTCGATCCCAGGGGCGGATACTTCAAGAAGGGCGGCAAGTTCATGCCATCACTGGTCGCGGAGATCGGGGATGTGCTGGAGAACCACCTCCGGATGATCGGGCTGCTGAAGGACGACGGTCCCGATCAGCATCAGCGCAAGCTCATTGCGGAGAAACGCGCCGAGTACGAAAGTTCGCTGAGAAATTTCGAGAAAGCGGCCCCGAACGAATTTCCGGACGGCGCCATGCTCTGCAAGAAATGCCTCACCAAGGCGGTGGTGCAAATGGACAATTGCCTTACTTGTCTGAGTTGCGGCGAGTCGAAGTGCGGCTAGCAGGCTGTTGAAAAACAGTTGCTCTAGGCTTTACGCTTCAGTTCCGCCAGTTCCGCCTTCAACCGCGCATTCACTGCCAGCAATTCCTCATAGCTGGTCTCGCCGGCTTTGAAGGCGCCGCCACCGGCCCGGAATCCGGCGATGATCCAGAGCAGGCCCCAGATGATCGCCCATAAAACCAACAGGCAGATAACGGTCAGAAACACTCCGACTCCGGCGGAAGGGCGATCGACGGCAACCGCGTAAATGCCGGTGGCAAGCAAGGCAAACAACGGCAACGTCAGGATGACGCCGCTGAAGACCACCAACCTTTCCCAGCCTCCAAAGCGCTCGATCAACTTTAATTTATCCGAACCTTGCATGTTCACCCCCAGTTGCCCGATGGTTACAAGATCTCCTGTCCTTCTTCACCCTGCGCGCCAGGTGTCGGCGCTTCCTCCCCCTCGCCAGTTTCTTCACCAGTGGAAAGCACCGCCTCTATGGTATTGAGAAAGGCCTCGGAGGGGTCGACCGCCTTGTGCACGAGATTGTAGTGACACAGGATGCAGGTTATGCCTTTTTCAACAGCCTCCTTGTGCTGGTTCTGGCCGCGTACGCGCTCGGGTTTTATGGCCTCCATCACATGACAGGAACGGCATCGCGCGCTGTCATTCTCCATGAATTTGAATCGTTCGCGGTCAGCGGCGGCAGGCCGGAATTTTTCGAATGATCCTGGCTTGGAAAAATCGTTGGTTAGATTTACAAACAACTCTCCGGTGCCGAGGAAGTGGTCGATCATTGCGAGCGTCAGGCGGCCATCCACATGACAGTCCGCGCAGGTGGCCCGCACCCCGGTGGGGGTGTTCCAATGTTTGGATTGCTGCAACTCCTGGTAAACGGTCGATTCCATGACATGGCAGACGTTGCCGCAGAAGGTGTTGTGGGAAAAGATATAATCCGTGAAGTCGATGCCCGCGACGCTTAAGGCGCCCAGAGAAAGCAGTACGACCACGAAGACCCAGGCGCCGATGATCCGCCGAAACTCGCGATACCACCACTCCTGCATTCTTCGCAAACGGCTCGCGCCGGGGCCAGCGCTCCCGGTTGCGTCAGGTTCGACAGCAACTGCATTATCTTCAACCATGGGTGCTTGCCTCCATGGTAATAGGGGTTAAACCAGATTCAGTAACCGGGCTCCTTGTCTGTCACGCCTTGGAAATCTTCACCACGGTATCCATCCACCGTTGCTGGCCGCTTACAGGTTCCACGTTGTTGTCGATGATCCAGTTGGGATGGATGGTGCCGTAGCGCCACCACTTGTGTTCCTCCTCGGGCTTGTCTTCGGTCAGGCTGAACGGGGCCTTCTTGCCGGATGCATACCGGCCGTATTCCCAGCGCCCGCCGTGGCTGGATACAGCCACCACGCCGGGTACGACGTTCTCCGTGACTCTGGCGACAGTCTCCACCTCGCCGAGGGCCGTCTTGATCTTTATGTGGTCGCCGTCATTGATGCCCCGGCTCATCGCGGATTCCGGGTTGATCCACGCGGGGTTGTCGCCGTCAATCTCATCGAGCCACCGGCAGTTCTGGGTGCGTGACAGGGTCTGTACGTTCACGCGGAAGGTCGTCAGGATTAACTCGTCCTCCGCCAATGTCTGATGTTCCGGCACGGGGGTATATACAGGCAGACCGGGCAGGCCCTTGGCGGTGAGGATCGTCGAATACAATTCCATAAAACCGGATTTATTAAAGTGCTCAGGCCGGAAACCTGAGCGGACTGCGTCGCCGAATCGCTGGCCGACGTAACCCTTCCAGGCATCCGGTGTGTCCCGGTACCCCTGAGTCTTCGCCGTCTGGGCGTCCGCCACGCCCGCGGCCTGCCAGTCCCAATAGACGCCACATTTATCATCGAAAATGACGCCTACCTTCTCAATCACGGCCGGATCCACGGGTTGCCGATATGTCTGATATTGCGGCAGCGCCTCCTTGTCGTACCACAGGCCCCATTTCTTCATGCCATTGAATCCGCCGTTGTCGCGGACCTGCGGGGTCAGTTCGCAACATTTACCGAGAAACTCCTCGGCGGAGGCAAAACCCAGGGGCAAATCCAGACGCGCGGCCAGGTCGCAACAGACATCCTTGAAGTCTCGCGACTCGCCTTGCGGTGGGACAACCGGCTGGCGGATGTAATATTCCGGGACCTGGGTCGGCGAAATGCCGGTCTCGAAATCGAAGGTCTCCAGCCAGGTCGCATCCGGGAGGATGAGATCGGCGAGCGCCGCGGATTCGTCATAGAAGGGCGTTACGGCGACGGTGAAGGGGATGAGCGATTCATCCTTGAGGATCTCGCTGTTTTCCCGGCAATTGCCGTTCGAGAAGACCGGGTTGTAGTTGTACCAGAGATAAATCTCCGGGCGACCTGACGAGTCAGTCTCGCGGATCATCCGCAGCACCTGCTGCCCCACGCCGTGAATGGGAAGCGCGACCTGACCGGGGACGCCACTGAGTATGTTCAGAGCCTTTGCCGAGGGAGGGACGGATTCCGGCTGCGGAAATTGCCAGTCAGGTTTCACGCCCGGACAGCGTCCACCCGGTATATCGATATTGCCCGTAAGCGCCGCCAGCATCTGGATCGCCCGTTCCGTGTCCACGCCGTTGTAGTGCGCGGTGGCGCCGCGCGAGCTGATGATGCAACCGGGACGGGCGTTGGCGAATTCGATTGCGACATTGCGGATATCGGCGGCGGCGACCCCGCTGATCTCCTCCGCCCATTCCGGGGTGAAGTCCGCGAGGTGCGCGGTGAGGTCCGCGACCTTCTGTTCCGTCGTCGCCCGGTAATCGGGGCTGGTGAGACAATAGGCCAGAAATTCCTCGCCGGCGCCGCGGTAAAGTCCCTCGGCGATGACCACATGACACATCGCCAGCACCACGGCCGCGTCCGCGCCCGGCCGGATCTGGAACCAGACGTTGGACTTGGCCGCCGTGTTGGACAGGCGCACATCGAAGGTCACCATTTTCACGTTGCGGTCTGTCAGGGCGAAGGACAGGCGGCGGGAGAGGGCGACGTGATTGGTGTGGGCCTCCATGACATTGCTGCCGAAATTGAGCACATAGCGCGTATTGTCAAAATCCCAACTGTCCTCGAATCCACCCCAAGTCAGGTCGTGGGCGGTGATCCGCGCGCTCTGGCCCAGACAGGAGTTGTCGGCGATGGTGGCTGTGCCGAAGAGCGGCAGGAAGGTCTTGTTGATCAAGGCATCCGCGCCTGCGGAGATCCAGCCGTGATGGAACATTAACTTTTCCGGCGTGCCCGCGTCACGCAACTGCTTCAGGCGTGTAGTCAGGTCCGCAAGCGCGCTGTCCCATGCGATTTGCTCCCATTGTCCGGACCCGCGCGGACCGCTGCGTTTGAGCGGTTTGAGTATGCGATCCGGATCGTAGACCTGGGTATGGGATGCCTGGCCTTTTGCGCACACTTTGCCCTGCGTCCTGGGCGATTCCGGCTGCCCCTCCACCTTGACCACGAAGCCGCTGTCCCGGTAGGCGATGGCGGCGCAGCGGCTCGCACACTGGCAACACGCGGTGGGCACGCCTTCAAGGGCTGTGCCGCTGAGATAGTTATAGGCCTCTCCGCCCGATTTTAGTTGCGCCGAATCCGCCCGCGCCTCGGGGCTTGGCAGGGCCTGCGCCCCGAGGGCGCCGAGACCGCCGAGTTTCAGGAATTTTCGTCTGTTCAGCATGGAGCCTCCCGCGCTTAGATGCCCATCGGCCCGGTGATCTGACCCGCAATGACGATCACGTAGCGCAACATGAAGCCGCCGATGAGGACCGCGAGCGCGACCAGGAACTCGACGCTGCGGTGGGCAACGAAGGGGACGTTGTAGATCAGGCGGGGGAATACCGCATATAACTCCACTATCGCCGGCAGGACCAGACCTATAAGAATAACCCCGATCCAGAAGGTGTCCGCCATGGCGCCGCCCGGCAGGATCACGGCTATTGCATATTTGAGGTTGCCCACAGTCAGATGGGCAAACATGATGAAGAGGAAGATCGCAATCAGTTCGAGACAGATCAGGATCAGGTCCGTGGTGGCGAGCAGATAGCCGGTCTCGTGATAGCGGCGTCCCGGCCGTTTGGAACTCATCCGGCGCCCGTGGGGCCGCAGCCGCCGATCCGGCAACGCGTCTGCCGCCTTGCGATGGCAGACGACGCGGGTGATGATGATCGCGGCGATACCGGTCGATAACGCGGAGATCATGAACAGCAGGGCCAGGATGGGAGAATTCCACAATGGCCGGGACGGCATGGCCCCCAGCAAAACGCCGGTGTAAATCGCGACACCGAGACCCAATGGGATGTTGAGAAGAGACAACGCATGCTGCAAGTTGCCTATGGTCTTCCTGAGCCGCTCATGGCCGGTGAACGCGGGCAGCATGAAGGTGATCGCGTAGATTATGCTGGTGATGATGAAGAACAGCAGGAACCATGACCCGATGCTCATGGGGGAGAGGTTGATCACCTTATACAGATTCAAGGGGCGCGAAGGCTGTCCCAGTTCGAAGATCAACAACGAGACGCCGACAATCAGCGGGATGGGACCAAGCACGGCGCCATAGCGGGCCATGCGCGAATAGTGGTAGTGCTCGCTGGTCTGTTTCATGTTGCCGAGGAAGGCGAAAGCCGCCACCACCACGGCTCCGGCGCCGAGGCCGGCCAGGTAGAGATACCAGATAACGGGGAAATGCCAGGCTACTTCATGTTCCATAGCTATCTCCTCTGTGCTTCGCGCCGATGGGTCAGCACACGCACGTTGCGCGCCTCGGGTCGCCTACCATCGACTTCGTCCGTGTGATCCGCGGCGATGTAATAGACATTGGGGAAGGTGCCCATCTCGCCGCGCAGGACCGTCACGCGATTCTGCGCTATCAACCTAGATACAAGGCTCTCCGGGTCGCCGAGATCGCCGAAGATCCGCGCCCCGCCAACACAGGTGTTGACGCAGGCCGGATCCAGTCCCTTGCTGACCCGGTGGATGCAGAAATCGCACTTTTCGATCCAGCCGGTGTGCGGGTCCATGAAACGCGCGTCGTAGGGGCATGCCTGTATGCAATACTTGCACCCGATGCAGAGCCCCTGATCGACCACCACGATGCCGTCCTGCTCGCGCTTGTAGGTGGCGTTGGTGGGGCAGACATAGACGCAGGATGGCTCCGAGCAGTGATTGCAGAGGCGCGGCAGGAAACTGCGTCCCACGTTTGGATAAGTGCCTTTCTCGACATATTCCACCCAGGACCGGTTGACGCCGAGCGCGACATTGAACTCGCTTTTGCAGGCGACGGTGCAGGCGTGGCAGCCGATGCAGCGGCGGATGTCGATCACCATGCCATATTGGATCTTTCGGCCGTTTTCCGTCTTGGCGGAGGCGGGTTTCAACAGCGATGTGGCGAGCGTCCCGATAATGGTCGCCACGCCCGCGGCGGCGCCCGCGATCAGGTTGCGCCGGCCGGGCCGGGTTTCCTGCTCAGTTTGATCGTTGGCACGCCTTGAGCGCAATGCCCTTTCAAGGCCCTCCCGAAATTTCACGCTCAGCGTAGCGAGGTTCACAATACCTCCTCTCCGGATTCTTCCACCACGGGCGCTTCTTCCGCTTCACCGCCGTTATCAGGCTCTGCAAATTCGTCGAATTCATTCACGCCTTCCGCGTCCTCGCCCTCCGTCTCCTCGGCGGCGACCTCCGTCTCCTGGACTTCGACAAAACGATGCACGAGGTTGGCGTGGCATTCGATGCAGGTCTCATGATTGGCGAGGGCGTCCTTGTGGGCATTTTTACCCCGCATGCTCTCGGGGACGATCTCCGTCTCGATATGGCACGAGCGGCAGGTCGCGCTGTCATGTTCCAGCAATTTGTCGCGGACCCGATAGGCGCGCGCGGCGCTCAAGGGGATCCAGTCGCCTGAGCGCTCGCCTTCGCGATCGCGGAAATGCCCGAAGAGATCGGTGATGCTGACCAGATGGGAATAGAGATAAACGGTGTTCACGAAACCTTCCGGCAGATGGCAATCGACACAACGGGCGGGGATGCGATCCTTCAGATTATCCGGTACGCCTTTCTCCTGCCGTTCGATCGGGGGGTGGACGCGGGTGAAGGACATCCGGACATCGTGATTGTATTCCCGCTCCACATGGCACCAGGCGCAGACCGAGTCGGAGGCGACGTAGGCGCGGCTTACGGGTTCCCAGGCAAGGCCGGCGCCGATCAGGATGATGACGGCGACGGCCAGCGCGATGCGGATTAAAACGGAAGGGGTCACATTCTGCTCTTTTATGGTTCGTTAAGCCGAAGGACCCCTTCTATTGCGCTTTCGTTACTATTGCCCTAAAACTTGCGGTAGATGGTGAAGCCGATGACATGATTGTTGTAAGTCGGCGCTTGATTGCCCAGCAGGATGACAGAGCCGCCGCTGGTGCTGCCGGTCACCACGCCTATCAGATCCAGGGCGTTGACGCCGACATCGTCCAACTCGAAGTCAGTGCTGTTGAAGCGTTCATACCAGTAATACACGCGCGTGCCCCAATTATCCTTGAGCTTGTAGTCGCCAGTCAGCATCAGCCGGTAGATACGCGTCTCGACATCAGGGAAAGGTATGGGGGCAACGCTGCCCAGACCGGACGATGCGGCGTAATTCTCGGCCCGCGGTTCTATGTCCGTGGTCGCGTCGGAGTAGGTCATGTCCAGATCCAGATTGAATTTGTCCTCAATCACCTCCCAGGCGAAGTTCATGCCCGTGGTGTAAATGCTGTCCTCGGTGTAGTAACGGTATCCGTTCGCGCCGGTTAAGGGGGAGACTTTGCCAGCCGACCGGGCGGCTTCTGACAGGAACAGATATTGCCCGCCTGCATGCCTCCAGGCCCGCTGATAGTAGTCGTTCTTTTCCACGGTGAAGAAGGCATTGGCGCTGAACCGGTCGGAGGGCGCGTACACCACATCGAAGGTCAGGCTTTCCAGGGTGCTGTTCTGCATCCCGAGGGGCGAATCCTCGAAGTCGTTATGGGTGTATTTGCCCAGTGCGGTCATGGTCCATTCCTGCGTCGGATAGAGGTTGACGTTCAGGTTGAACTGATGCTGGTCGCGATTGGCCATGTAATACTTGCGCATGAGCGGGTCATTTTCGAAGAACGCATTGAAGCCCGCGGCGGTGGGAGCGGCCAGAAAGGCAGCCACCATCGTCTCGATCTCCTCGGGGTCCTCGCCCTCCAGAAACGGCCGGTTGCCGAAGTAATTACCGATGTCACGCACATTCGGATCCACATTCAAACCGGCGGCGAGGGCGGCATCCATGACCTCCTGATAGAAATCGGGAATGTCGTTATCACCGTCCAGAGTGGAGTACCGGTACCTGGCCCAGCCGCCGATCCACTCCGCCGGCATGGAGTTCAGTTTGACCTGGAAGGCATGTTCCTCGGTCGTTTCCACCTCCTGATAATCACGGTCTTTGGTCTCGTAGGTATAGCCGGCCGTGAGTCTGGACATGCGTGGCAGCCGATACCCGCCTTCGGCCTCGAACTTCATGCGTTCAAGGCTGTAGGGACGGTTATACCGGTGCGTGCCCGTGGACTGGAGCTGCGAGTCGCCGGCGATCCGGGCATAAACATCCCTGGGCGTGCTGTTGTCGCGATCGTCGTAAGTGAACCGGGCCTTGACGTCGATCTCGCTGTTATAGCGGTGGGTCAGGTTCAGATTGACATAGGTGTTGGCGATCTCGCCATCGAGATTATCCCGGGGCAAGGCTTCGAGCCCAGGGACATTGTACAACGCGGAGATGATGCTGTAGGGGAGGAAGGCCTCATCCTGGGTCATTTCGCCGTAGGTGGCGTTGAGTGTCAGCCGGGTCGCGGGAGCGAAGTTGTAGCCCCCGGAAAAATTGACCGACCAAGCCTCGTTGTCCGGGAAGAGGTTGCCGATCTGACCCTGGATCAGCGCCCCGGTCGCGCTGCGCGCGGCGGCGGGCCATTGGGTGTTGGCAAAGGCATTATCGAATACCAGCGAGGTGATCTGGTTCTCGAACAATGACAGGTTATACGTCAGGGTGAACTGCGCTTTCTCGCCCTTGTAGACGACCCCCACATCGAATTCGTCGAATGTGAATTCATGCGGGATGGGGACGACGGCGCCCCTCGGGTTGCCGCCGCTGGAGCCGAAGATGGCGCCGAAATCGTCAGTTCCATCCTTGTCCTCATGGTGGTAGTTGCCCACGGCCTGCCAGATGTCGCTGATGTCATAGGTGATGCCGCCGCCCACCTTCTGGCGATCTTTTTCCATGGTCACGCTCCGCAGATTGGGGAACAGCGAACCATTGTTTGTCAGCGCATCGACGCTGTTGGCGGGGATCCAGGTGGAAGGCAGCGTCAATCTCTCCGTACCGGCCCCGCTGTAAGGCGTAAGGCCGTCATCGATGAGGTTATTCATGCGTTCGTCGTAATCCACATAGACGCTGAATACGCCGGCCCGGGAATATTGCGCGAAGACCGAACGGCCATCGAGCCCCAGGTTTTGACCGGCCAGTTCCCAATAATCGGCGCTGCTGTCGCCGGCAGTCCGGTTTTTGCGGACATCGAAGTTGCCGATGAAAAAGGCCCCTTCCTCGTCCAGTCCGTTGAATTTCCCGAACTTGTAGGAATCGTCGGAGTTGTAACCGACGCCGATCTCCACCTCGCTCACATACAATGGCGGAAGTTCCTCAACCTCTTCTTCCAGCAGGTCCTGGGCATAGGCGCCAGGCATCGACAGACTTGCCGAGGCGATTGCGGCATACAGGATATGTTTGTACGAGGTCATCGTTGCACCTCCTTCGATTTGTCCGATGGGCAGTTCATTAGTTGTGAGATTTTGCGCGTTCATGGCCGTCTACCTCGTGAACCTGGATCCGGACGGATGGTTGGATCCGTGGATCACGTTATGGCAGTTGCGGCAGTTCTTGCCGAGCACTTGCTGGGCGGCGCCGTCGAATTCCGGTATTCCGGCCGCCGAATAGAGGCTGCTCGGGTGCTGCGCCTCGTTATGGCATTGCTGGCAAAGGAACGGACCGCGCACCTTGAGCATGCGATCCTCGGTCGTGCCGTGCGGGTCGTGACAGATGGAGCAATCCTCGCGTACCGGGGCATGCTCCCACAGGAACGGGCCGCGTTTCTCGGCATGACATTGATAGCAGGTCTCGTTGACTGTGTTCTTCACCAGTTGCGAGGTCGCGGCCGAACCATGCGGATTATGGCAATCGGAGCAGACCACCTTGGCCTCGCGCACTGGATGCCGCGAGCGCTTGAAACTCGCCGCCCGCTTGTCCTGATGGCAGGTGAAGCAGACGTCGGTCTGCGTCGCCTTGGCCAGGACCGGGTCGTCCACGCCGATGGGGGTATGGCAATCGATGCAGGCATTGCCGGCGGAGGAGTGACTGCTGACATGCCAGTTCATCTTGATGTTGCCCTTGGGGCCACCGGCCTTGCCGCCCTCGTGACAGGAGAGACACACCCCGGCGCTCTGTTCCGCGGAGAGATCCCGCATGGACACCACCAGCGCCGGTTTCTGGCGCGGGGCCTCCATGTGCTTGCTCATCGGGCCGTGGCAGGATTCGCAGCCGCCGCCGGGCAGGGCGCGGCCATGGATGCTGTACGCGAACTTCTGCATGAATTCCTCGTGACATTCGATGCATTCGCTGCTGCTGTTGGTGTAGGTTGCCCCCTGAACCTCGGGATTATAACTGGCCCAGTCAACGGGTTCCCCGGCCCCGGCCGGGACAGCGAACTGACCGAGCAAGATGCCCGCGACCGCGAGTGTCAATCTGAAAGATCTACTGTGCATGACGGTTTCCCCCTAGAATTTCTGGGCGTTGATTTCCGCCGCGGCCCCCAGACCGACGGCGTGCGGGAAGGAGGTGTAATGCTTCCGGCCCGAATTTTTGTTGTCGTGAATGGCGATGCCGATGGTGAAGGCCGCGCCGTCCGCAAGCGCGATATCGCCGGCATCCCCGCTCGCGAGCTTCCGGCTGATGACCACGGTGTAGACGCCGTTTTCGAAACTGCCCGTGGCGGTGAGGTCATTGTTGTCCTCGATCCGATCCTCCAGGATGTACATGTCCTCCGCCTTCACCTCCTTGCCAACAAAGCCGGCCTCCCACAAATCGATGAACTGGCCGTTGGCCTTGTAACCATCGAGTTTGTCCTTGGCCTGCAGACCGTCTTTGCCTCTGGAGTAGTAGGTGTAGAGTTTGGTCTTGCCGCCGCGGTCGTCCGGCATGCCTTCCTGGTCGTTATGGCAGGTGATGTAGCAGCCGTAGTTGTTGAACGACTGGATCTTGTTGGCGAACTGCACCGAGATCCGGTCGATTTGTTCGTTCGCCGCGAGGGCGGGGTCGGCCACGCTGGCCCCGGAACCCGCCCACTGGAAACGTATGTGGATCTGCTCGGCGTCATAGGCCACCTGGGCCTTCACCTCGATGAAGCCCTTGGCCCCAGCGATTGGTTCGGGTTCAAGCGGGGTCTTGGACTTGGACATTTGGTGTGCGCCTGAAATGATCTCGTCCGCCTTGATATCATAGGCGTCGTTCTCGCCGACATGGCAGTCCACGCAGCCCTTTTTCATCGTCTTGACCGGGGCGGCGCCGGTGCCGTGGTCCTGCTCGCGCATGAAATCCCAGGAGGCGACGCCGGGGTAGAAGGTCTTGATGGTCTTGGTCTCGACCTTGGTCCAGTCGATCTCCGCGGCGGAAAGGGCGGTGCTGATACAGAGGATGCACACCAACGCCACCAGCAGATAACCCATTTCAGCCATCGCCGCCGCCAAAGTCAGACGGTTGATATTCACTACAGTAGTTTTCATGACTTTTCTCCTGTATACGGAATGTCTGTACTAAACATAAACACACTCATTTGCAATCAGTTTCCTGGCGCTCCCCACTTTCCGTCGCCTCCCCGCCGCTATACTTTTTTTTTGTGCGCCGTTTGTGCTCGTGAGCATCAGCTCGTTCAGGCGGGACTTAAGGGAATCCACGTCCAGGGGTTTCTCGATGATCCCGCCCATTTTCAGGAGGGCCGATTGTCCGAGTTGCGCCAGACTCGCGAAGTGGTCGTCATCCGCGTTGCCCAGGAGACAGATGGTTGCCTCCGCCTTCTCGCGGACGAGAAAGCGCAGAAACTCCGCGTTCGCGGCGTCGCTGTCGTTACTGTCCAGACTCAACAGAATAAGGTCCGGTCCGGTCTGCATATACAGGCGCTTGAAGTGTTCGTAATCGCCGGCGGTGTACGGATCGTGCCCCATTTTGGTGGCGATCCGGCTGAGCACCCGGGAGACCCGCGCATCGCGTTCTACGATCAGGATCCGGTAGCGGCTCATCGGTTTACTCATATTCTGATGGTGTCCATTTTTGCTGTTGGCATCTGTTGTGTATTCGCACCGAGTTTTATTTGTTGCCGCAACCATGTGGTCTTTATAACAAGCGGACGTAACACCCGTGGTACGGGCGTGTTAACCGGAGGTAAAGCATTGTAAAGAAATGTAAGACAGGGGCGGATCTCGCCAAGACGCAAAGCCCGCCAAGAAAACACCGTGATTATAGGTGTGTCATTTGGATGGATCTCGCCAAGGCGCAAAGCCCGCCAAGGAAACACAGTGATTATAGGTGTGTCATTTTTATGTAGGGGCAATCCTTGTGATTGCCCTTTCTGGGATGACGACGATGGTGTATGGGGGAGATATTCAGCTATTTAGGCGCTCGCGCACGGCGAAGGCCAGCCGTTCCAGGGTGTAGGGTTTGCGGAGCAGGATGAAGTTTTCATCGTGATCGATCTGCGCGTCGAGCAACCCCGGGGTGATGCCGGTGGTCAGCAGGACCCGGATGTTCGGGTCCCGCGCCTTGACCCAGGAGGCCAGCGAAAATCCGTTGTTCTTGCCGGGGATGACGATGTCGCTGAAGAGCAGGTCGATGGCGGGGTTCCCGCGGGTCATGACCTCGACCGCCGCATCCGAGTTATCCGTTTCCACCACCTGATAACCGAGATTCTTCAAGGTGCGCACCGCGAAGCGGCGCACATTGGGATTGTCCTCGACGACCAGGATGGTCTCGTTGCCCGTGGGCAGGTAATCGGGCGCGGGCCGGCCCTTCTGTTCCTCGCCATGGGGCGTCGATTCCGGCAGATACAAGGTGATGGCCGTGCCGGCGCCGGGGCTACTCTCGATGTGCACATCGCCGCCGGATCGTTTGGCGAAGGCATGTACCATGCTGAGCCCCAGGCCGGTACCCTTGCCCTCGGCCTTGGTGGTGTAGAAAGGTTCCAGGACATGGCTCAAGACCTCGGCATCCATGCCCGCGCCGGTGTCGCTGACCTTGATGGCGAGGTAACTGCCAGGCCGCAGCACGGGATTCCCGGTCGGTGTATGCGCATCAACTGTTTTCAGCGACGACTCGATCCGTAGGGTCCCGCCCGCCGGCATGGCGTCGCGGGCATTCACCGCCAGGTTCAAAATGGCGCTTTCAAGCTGATAGGGATCGACAAACGTCGTATGAACATCCTTCCCGACCTCGACCGTGACCTCGATGGTCTTGTCCAGCATGCGCGCCAGGAGATTCCGCAAGTTCGTCAGCAGCCGGTTGACATACACATGACTCGCGGTGGGCTTGCTCTTGCGCAACAGCAGCAGCAGCCGGTTCACGAGCTCCGCGCCGTCGTTGGCGGCGGAGAGCACGTCAGCGAGGATCTCCTTCAACTCGGCGTTTTCCCTGATGGCATCCTCGTCCATGAGGAGTTGCAGGTTGCCAGAGATGATGGTGAGGATGTTGTTGAAGTCATGCGCGATGCCGCTGGTCAACTGGCCGGTGGCCTCCAGCTTGAGCGCGTGCGCCAGTTGTTTCTCCGTGGCGAGCCGCTCCGTGATGTCCTCCTTGACGGAAAGGTAGTGCGTGATCGCCCCCGCCGCGTTCCGGATGGGGGAAACGACCGCCGATTCCCAATACGGATCCCCGCGTTTGTTGACGTTCTGGAAGGTCCCCCGCCATTCTTTGCCGGAGCTGATGGTCTCCCAGAGGGCCTGGTATTGATTCGGCTGCGCCTCCAGGGATTTCAGGATATTCGTGTTTTTCCCGATGACCTCCACCGGGGCATAGCCGGAGGTCTCGGTGAATTTCGCGTTCACGTATTCGATGATCCCCTGCGGGTCCGTGATGACGACGGAGACCGGGCTTTGCTCGATCGCGCGGGAGAGGATTTGGATCCGCTCCTCGGCCTCTGCCCGCTCCGAGATGTCCCGCAGGATCCCGATGTAGGAGAGGTGCGCGCCCTGGCGCACGGGGCTGACGGAGACCTCGATGGGAAAGACCTTGCCGTTCTTGTGCCGGGCCTGAAACAGGCTCACCTTGTTGATCATCCCGGCGATGCCGCGGTCCGGAAAATTTGCGATGAGGTGTTCATGCACGGCATTGTGCGCGATCGGGATCAACAAACCGACCGATTGGCCCACGATCTCGCCCTGCGCGTAGCCGAAGATCCTTTCGGCGCCCTGGTTAAAGGACTCGATAATCCCCTCCGGGTCGAAATTGACGATCCCGTCGGAGGCGTGATCGATGGCGGCGCGGAATTTCCCCTCGTTCTTTTTAATCAGGCTGCAAAACATGGCCGCGAGCCAGACAGTGAGCAGGGCGAGGCCGCGATTGAACAACACCATCCAGGTCGGGATCCCCACATCCGCCGAGGCGTAGTAATCCACCACCGTAAAGAGACTGGCCAGCCCCGCCAGCAGATAGACGAAGTGCCACCACGGCGCCCAGAAGCCGAGGAGGACCAGCGCGATATAGGGGGCGGCGCCCGCGACCCCGCGCGGCGTGGTCAGGTCGAAGAGGAAGATGAGCGTGGCCAACACCAGGCAGGCACCGACCAGTGCAGCGGGAGATTTCTTGGCCCAATCCATATTCATAAACGGGAAGCGTCTCTTTTGCGGATCCGGATCGCTGCGAACTAGCAGACAGATGACTTGCCCCCAGCAAGTCATTACAGAAAACACGGAAATGATACCCGTGTCAACGCGGATTTTGTATCATCCCGCTCATTCAATCCCTGATGACGAAACCAAGACCCGATGAACAAAGCCGCATCCATCCTGGTGGTTGATGACGACCAGAGGTTATGCGATCTCCTGCGCCGTTATCTGACCAGGGAGGGCTTTCGCGTCAGCACCGTGCTGAGCGGGGAGCAGATGCGCCGGCACATCGAACTGGACCTGCCGAACCTCGTCCTGCTGGATCTCATGCTGGGGGATGCGGACGGACTGCAACTCGCGCAGGAACTGCGCAAGCATCCGGGGCTCGGCATCATCATCATCACCGGGAAGGACGATACCGTGGACAAGATCATCGGCCTTGAGGTCGGCGCGGACGATTACATCGCCAAGCCCTTTCAGAACAGGGAACTCCTGGCGCGGGTCCGCAGCGTGCTGAGACGATTGCATGCCCCTGGCGATGCCCCGGCGACGCCCGAGACCGGGCCCGAGACGGTCCATTTTTCCGGCTGGACCCTCGATTTCGCGGCGCACGATCTGTACGCCCCCGACGGCGAGAAGGTGTTTCTGACCGCGAAGGAATTCCGGCTGCTGTCGCTCCTCGTCAAGCACGGCAACCGGGTCTTGAGCCGGGACCGCCTCATGGAACAGTTGTCCGAGCGGGAGTGGAGCCCGATCGATCGCAGCCTGGATGTCCTGATCGGCAAGCTGCGCCGGAAGATCCGGGATGTGGCGGAGGCGGACGATTTCATAAAGACGGTGCGCGGCGAAGGGTATCTGTTTACCGCCCGGATCGAGAACCGCAGAAACGTCGAGCCTGATGAGTGATGCCGCCTGCCCGCCGTTGCAGGCGGAGAATCTCTCCTGTACCCGCAACGACCTGGCGTTGTTCCGGGGTTTCAGTTGCAGCCTGCAACCGGGTGAGACGATCCAGATCGACGGGCCGAACGGCTGTGGCAAGACCAGCCTCCTGCGGATCCTCTGCGGGTTGGCCCTGGCGGAGACAGGCCGGGTGCTGTGGCAGGGGCGGGAGATCGGCGAGGATGCCCCCGGCTATCTCGCCGCGGTCAATTACATCGGCCATCAGAACGGGCTCAAACTGGAACTGACCCCGCGCGAAAATCTCGAAGTCGCCTGCCGTCTGGCCTTTTCGGCGAACGGCGGGGTACAGATGCTCGCGGCGCTGGAGACTTTCGGGCTCGCGGGATATGAGGATACGCCAGCGCGCATGCTGTCCTCGGGGCAACGGCGGCGGGCGGCGCTGGCCCGGTTGCTGCTTCACGATGCCGCGCTCTGGATCCTGGATGAGCCGTTCACGTCTGTTGATGACGCAGGCCGGAAGCTCATCGAGAAGGTCATCGAAAGGCATGTCGCCAATGGGGGCATGCTGATCCTCGCGACCCATGAGCCGATTAACATAACCACCGGAAAATTCACCAGGCTGTTGCTGAACGAATGGAAATGACGCCTATCCTTCGCGCCTTTGTCGCGGTCCTGTTGCGGGATGTCCGGCTCGCGCTGCGCCATCAGGGCGAGCTGCTGAATCCCCTGCTGTTTTTCCTCATCGTCGTCACGATGTTCCCGCTCGCGCTCGGTCCAGACAAGCTCACCCTCCAAGCCCACGCCCCCGCCGTAATCTGGGTCGCGGCGGTGCTGGCCTCCAGCATCTCGCTCGATATGATGTTCCGCTCCGATTTCGACGACGGTTCGCTCGAACAACTCCTGCTCTCGCCCTGCCCGGATGTGATCCTCGTCTTCGCCAAGATCCTGGCGCACTGGCTGCTGACCGGGGCCCCGCTGACCGCGTTCGCCATGCTGCTGAGCGTGTTTCTCTATCTGCCGGGCGCCGCGGTATTTCCGCTGCTCATGACGCTCCTCCTTGGCACCCCGGTCCTGAGTCTGGTAGGCTCTGTCGGCGTGGCGCTTACGGTCGGTCTGCGCGGCGGCGGTATGTTGCTGGCCCTGCTGGTCCTGCCGCTCTACATGCCGGTCCTGATCTTCGCCGTCGCCGGGGTGAACAATACCCTGAAAGGCTTATCCGTATTTGGAGAGATATATATACTCGCCGCCATGTTGATCCTCGCCGCCACCCTGTGTCCCTTCGCCACCGCTGCCTCGCTGCGCATCCGGATGGGTTGATATGTTTGGCCAGGCCATCGACAAATACGCCGCCCCGGAGAACGCCTACACCCTGGCGGGCCGGCTCGCGCCCTGGTTTGGCTGGGTGACAATGTTTTTGTTGCTCGCCGGTCTCTGGGACAGCCTGTTCCTCGCCCCGGCGGACGAGGAACAGGGCGAGAGTTACCGGATCATCTTTCTGCACGTCCCCGCCGCCTGGATGTCCATGTTCGTGTATGTGGTCATGGCCGGAGCGGGCGCCGTGGGTCTGGTCTGGAAGGTCAAGCTGATGGATGCCGTGGCCCGGGCCTCCGCCCCGACCGGCGCGATCTTCACCTTTCTGACGCTCATCACCGGGATGCTCTGGGGCAAACCCATGTGGGGGACGTGGTGGGTGTGGGACGCGCGGCTGACCTCCGAGCTGATACTCCTGTTCCTGTACCTGGGGTACATCGCCCTGCAGGCGGCCATCGACGACCGGCGCACCGCGGCGCGGGCCGGCGCGGTGCTCGCCCTCGTCGGCGTGGTGAACATCCCGATCATCCATTACTCGGTCATGTGGTGGAACACTTTGCACCAGGGGCCGACGATTGTCCGCGCCGAGGGCCCCGCCATCCA
Source organism: Gammaproteobacteria bacterium (assembly GCA_004297165.1). Lineage (GTDB taxonomy): Bacteria > Pseudomonadota > Gammaproteobacteria > Eutrophobiales > Eutrophobiaceae > 2-02-FULL-56-15. The sequence goes on along the minus strand of SCUJ01000006.1, from coordinate 1,351,786 downwards.
CATCTCCATGCTGATCCCGCTGCTCGTCATGGCGATAGGTTTCACCACGTATTATCTGGCCGTGCTCATGCAGCAGGTGCGTTGCGAGATCCTGGAGCAGGAAAAAAACTCCAGTTGGGTGCGGGCGCTGGCGGCGGGAGGCAAATGAAGATGGAGGGGATCGTGGAATATCTCGATATGGGCGGTTACGCCTTTTACGTCTGGACCTCCTTCGGCCTCTGCATGGGCCTCATGATTGCACATCTGATCCTGCCCCGGCGGCGGGAGCGGCGGATCCTCGGCGAGATCCGCAACCGGATGCGGCGGGAGGCGGGGCGCGCATGAATCCCAAACGGCGCAAACTGCTGATCACCACGATCTTTATCGTCTTGGGCGCCGGGGCGGCCGCGGCGTTCGCGCTGATGGCCTTCCAGGAGAACCTTCTCTATTTCTACAGCCCGTTGCAGGTGGCGAAGGGCGAGGCGCCAGTGAGCAGGCCGTTCCGTCTGGGCGGTCTGGTGGTGCATGGCAGCGTCAAGCGCGACCCTCACAGCCTCGCCGTGGCCTTCGAATTGACCGATACGGTGGAAAAGATTGGAGTGCGTTATGATGGCATCCTGCCCGACCTCTTCCGCGAGGGGCAGGGCATCGTCGCGAACGGCAGCCTGACCGATGGCGTCTTCGTGGCCTCCGAGGTGCTGGCCAAACACGATGAAAACTACATGCCGCCGGAGGTCGCGGATGCGATCAAGGCGGCTGGCGGCGCGGTGCCGACGACACATCTTCGCGAGAGGCAGAATTGATCCCCGAACTCGGCCACTTCTGTCTGATCCTCGCGCTTTGTCTCGCGTTGATCCAGTCGATCTATCCGCTCCTCGGCGCCGCCCGCGACAACCCAGCCTGGATCGCGCTGGCCCGACCCGCGGCGCGCGGTCAGCTCGGCTTTCTCGCGCTCGCCTTCGTGGCCCTGACCTACAGCTTCATCGTCAATGACTTCACGGTCGCCTACGTGGCGGAAAACTCCAACAGCCAGTTGCCGGCGATCTACCGGATCTCCGCGGTCTGGGGCGCGCATGAGGGCTCGCTCCTGTTGTGGGTGCTGATCCTCGGGATCTGGACCTTCGCCGTGACCATATTCAGCCGCAATCTGGCGGAGGTCTTCACCGCGCGGGTCATCGGCGTGATGGGTCTCGTCAGCACGGGTTTTCTGCTCTTTCTGCTGTTCACCTCCAACCCCTTCCGGCGCTATTTCCCGGCCCCGCCGGATGGCGCGGATCTGAATCCGTTGTTGCAGGACCCCGGCCTCGTCGTGCATCCGCCGATGTTGTACACCGGCTATGTGGGTTTCGCGGTGGTCTTCGGTTTTGCCATCGCCGCCCTGCTCGGCGGCCGGCTGGACGCCGCCTGGGCGCGCTGGTCGCGGCCCTGGACAACCGTCGCCTGGTTGTTCCTGACGCTCGGCATTGCGCTCGGGAGCTGGTGGGCCTACTACGAACTGGGTTGGGGCGGCTGGTGGTTCTGGGATCCGGTCGAGAACGCCTCGTTCATGCCGTGGCTCGCGGGCACGGCGCTGATCCATACGCTGGCCGCTACGGAGAAGCGCGGCGTCTTCAAACACTGGACGGTATTGCTCGCCATCTGCGCCTTCTCGCTCAGCCTGCTCGGGACCTTCCTGGTGCGTTCGGGCGTGCTGACCTCCGTGCATGCCTTCGCCGCCGACCCGACCCGCGGTCTGTTCATCCTCATCCTGCTCGGGATCGTGATCGGCGGATCCCTGCTGCTCTACGCCCTGCGCGCGCCGGGGATCGCGGGCGGCGGCGCTTTCGAATTTATCTCGCGGGAGACCCTGTTGCTCGGAAGCAGCGTCCTCCTGACGGTGGCCATGGCGTCGGTGCTGCTGGGCACGGTGTATCCGTTGATCGTGGAGGCCTTCGGATTCAGCAAGCTCTCGGTGGGGGCGCCTTATTTCAACAGCGTGTTCGTGCCGTTGATGATCCCGGTCGCCATCCTCCTCGGTCTGGGCGTGCTTACCGCCTGGCGCGCGGATGACTGGGGGCGGTTGTGGCCCCGGATCTGGCCCATCGCCCTCGGCAGCGGGGTTCTCGGCGTGGCGTTGATCGTGATGCTCGCGGAGGCCGTGAAACTCCAGACGATCCTCGCCCTGATCCTCGCCCTCTGGATCGCCGGGGCCGCGCTCTCTTCGCTCTGGCAGCGCCTGCGCCGGGATGGTTGGGAAACGCCCGCCGGCTATCTCGGCATGACCCTCGCGCACCTCGGATTTGCCATCAGCATCGTCGGGATCTGCATCACCAGTCACTACAGCCGGGAGCTGCACGAGCGCATGGGCGCTGGCGATGTGGTCGAGCTCGCGGGCTATCAATACCGGCTGGACGCCATCGACGAGATCGAAGGGCCGAACTATCACGGCTATCGCGCCACGGCCGGGGTCACGCGCGGCGGTCGCTCGGTCGCGGACCTGCACTCCGAGAAGCGCGTGTACACCGTGCGCAACATGCCGATGACCGAGGCGGGCATCGACGCCGGGTTGTTCCGCGATCTCTATATCTCGCTCGGCGAGCCGTTGGACGAGGGAACGGGAGCGGGCGATTGGAGCATCAGGCTCTACTATCGTCCCCTGGTGCGCTGGATCTGGCTCGGGGCCATCTTCATGGCGGCGGGCGGGCTGCTTGCGGCCTGCGACCGCCGCTATCGCGTCCAGGTAAAACACGCCGCAACGGAGGCGTCGCGCGCCGCCGCGCCGGGCCGCGCATGATCCGCTACCTTCTTCCGCTCGCGATCTTTCTCGGACTGGTGGTCTTGCTGGTTGTGGGGCTGCGCCATGACCCCAGCGTGATCCCTTCGCCCCTGATCGACAAGCCGGCTCCCGCGTTCACGTTGCCCACCCTGCACGCCCCGGATAAAACGATCGGGTTGCAGGACCTGCGGGGCGGGGTGAGCGTCTTGAATGTCTGGGCCTCCTGGTGCGTGGAATGCCGCCACGAACATCCGCAGTTGCTCGAACTCGCAAAAGACCAGGGGATCCGTCTGATCGGCCTGAACTACAAGGACGACCGGGCGGAGGCCCTCGCCTGGCTTAAGAGCAATGGCGATCCTTACTCCACGAGCGCCTTCGACGAGGCCGGGCGCGCGGGAATGGATTACGGCGTCTACGGCGTGCCGGAGACCTTCATCATCGACCGGGACGGCGTCATCCGCTACAAACACATCGGTCCGATCGATGCGACTACCCTCACGGAGGAGATCCGTCCGCTGTTGGAGCGCCTGCGTGGGTCGTAATTCTGGACAGCCTAATAATCTCCCTTCTCCCTCCGGGAGAAGGGCCGGGGATGAGGGAAATTCAATAAATGAATTATCGCACTCCCTCACCCGCCGCTCCGCGGCGGCCTGGAAAATTCGTTCCCAACATTTTCAACCGCCTGCGTCCATGCAGGCGTCTCCCGGCGGGAGAGGCTTACATACTCATACCTTCTTTCGTATCGTTTCGCAGGCCATCCTGCTGCTCTGCCTGCACTCCATGCCGGCGCTGGCCGATGATGCGCCGCGGGAATTCAGCCGCGCCGGCGACGAGGCGCGTTATCTCGCCCTGATCGAGGAACTGCGCTGCGTCAAGTGCCAGAACCAGAATCTCAAGGATTCGACTGCGGGGATTGCCGCGGACCTCCGGGATGAGATCTACCGGATGATGGAAGAGGGTATGGATGACGCCGCCATCGTCCGCTTCCTGGTGGATCGTTACGGTGATTTCGTGCTCTATCGTCCGCCCTTGAAATCGTCCACCTGGCTGTTGTGGTTCGGTCCCTTCGTACTGTTTGCCGGAGCGGTGATCATTGTGGGATATATCGCCCGCCGCCGGCGCGCGAGCGCGCCTGTCCTCACGGAGGCGGAACAAGGGAAATTGCGGGAACTGCTCAATCGCCGGGACGGGGAATCCTGATGGCGCTGTTCTACGGCCTGGCAGTCGTCCTGACCTTGATCGCGATCGCCGGTCCGGCGCTGACCCTGCTGCGCCGGCGCGACCCGGCGCAGTCCGACGATCGGGTCGCCGACGCGGTGAGCATCCACAAGCTGCGACTCGCCGAACTCGAGAACGAATGCCGGTTCGGGACGATTACTGAAGCGGAGGCGGAGACAGCCCGGCACGAGTTGGAACGATCCCTGCTCGATGAGGTGGGCAATGAGAAGGCCGCCGCGTCATCCGCCGGCGCGCAACCGGTGGGCAGGAGAGACTGGGCGCATCTCGGCGCGATCGCCATCCTGATCCCCGCCATTGCCGTGCCGGTTTATTTATATCTGGGCATGCCTTCCCTGATCCCGGTCCTCGGCGTGCTGGAGGCTGAAGGCAGCGCCGACGGCGCCGCCCATGGCTCATCCGCGGCCTCGCTCGATGGACTCGTCGCGGCACTCGCGCGGCGGCTGGAACAGAATCCCCGCGATCAGGAAGGGCTGTCCCTGCTTGGCAAATCCTATTTGGCCCTGGAGCGTTTCGCCGAGGCCGCCGCGACCTATGAAAAACTCCTCGCGCTCACCGGCGATCGGGCGGATGTGCTGCTTGCCTATGCCGATGCGCTCGCGATGGCGAACCAGGGGAAGATCGCCGGCCGCCCGGAGGAACTCGTGCAGCGCGCCCTCAAACTGGAACCGGAGAGCGTCACCGGCCTGTGGCTCGCCGGCCTCGCGGCCTTCGAACTGGGGCGTTACGAGGACGCCCTCGGCTACTGGACAACGTTGCAACCCAAACTGGAGGCCGGTTCGCCGGATGTCGCCGAGATCGAGCGCCTGATCGCCGAGGCCAATGCCGCCCTTGGCAAACCTGTCGCCGCGACCGCGGCGGCGGCAGTGGCGGAAGGCGGCGCTACCCTGACCGTGAGCGTGGAGCTCACTCCGGAGATGGCCGCGCAGACCAAACCGGATCAGGTCGTATTCATCTTCGCGCGGGCGGTGAATGGTCCCCCCATGCCGCTCGCGGTGGCGCAACGGCGGGTCGCGGATCTACCGGTTGAAGTCAGACTGGATGATTCCATGGCGATGACGCCGGAGGCGAGGTTGTCCGGATTCCCCGAGGTGGACGTCGGCGCGCGGGTCTCCATCAGTGGCGATGCCGTGGCGCGCAGCGGCGATTTCGAGGCGGAGTCCGTGCGGGCGCAGACAACCGCCAAAGAGCCGGTGAGGTTGCGGATCGCAAGCAAAAGGCCGTGATTCGTCGAGCGCGAGCCGTATTTCCCCCTCTCCCCAACCCTCCCCCGCGCGGGGGGAGGGAGTATTGTTTATCCGTACCTCACCTCATCCATCAGGGGAAGGCAGGATTGTCTACAGGATCCCCTCTCCCTAGACGGGAGAGGGTGAGGGACACAGCAATTGAGGCCGGCAAAAATCAGAGCTATAGTTCTGTTTCAGGTCATAAATACAACGGATGCCGGATCGACACGATCGGCGCGCCGGCAAATCAAATGGGGGGAGTTCCAATGTTACGTTCCAGTCTGATCGCTTGCTTTTTCCTGATGCTGACAACCGCGGCCGCCGCCGCGGAGGCCGATCTCAAGACCAGCCCGCTGGCCGTGGCCTATGGCTCGCATCCGGACATCCAGTCGCCCCGGCTTTCGCCGGACGGGTCGCTGATGGCCTTCCTCCAGACCCATCCCGATGGTTTCGAGTTTCTGCGGACGCTCGATTTCGACTCCAAGAAGGTGAGCGGCGTGATCGCCTACGGCAAGAAGGACGAGGTCGAACTTAAATGGTGCCGTTGGGCCAGCACCGAACGCTTTCTGTGCGGCATCAGCTCGATCGACAAGGTCCAGGGACGGCCGACGTTCGGGCCGCCACAGCAACAGGGACAGGGCAAGTATTACGCGCGAAACCAGGTGTCGGCGGTCAACCTCGACGGCAGCGGCATGCAGGTATTCGCCGGCAATCCGTTTGGCATGATGGGTGCGCAGGACTTCGTCATCGACTGGTTGCCGGACGACAAGGACCACGTGGCGATCCTCGAATCGGCGATGGATGGCGCGGGGCTCGCCCGCCTCGACATCACCAAGGGCGGCGATCCCAAGACCTTCGTGAAACGCAAGAAGGGGGCGCGGAGCTGGATTACGGACGGTCACGGCGTCGCCCGTGCATACATGAGTTCCAGCCAGACCGAGAATGCGTGGCATGCCCGATCCGGCGAGGAGGGGAAATGGGAGGAGATCCACCGGGCCGCCGCGCGGGACGGCGACGATCGCTTCATGCCGCTCGGTTTCGGGGCGAACCTCGACGAGCTGCTTTACACCGACATCAATAACGGACGCTATGCCCTGTTCGCCATGAATCTCGCCGCCGGGGCAACGACCCGCCTGGTCTTCGGCCATCCCGAGGCGGATGTCGGGCAGCCTGTCCGGATGGGCAAATACAATCGCATCGTCGGCGTGACCTACAACCTGGAGCGCGAGTATCAGGCGTATTTCGACCCGAAGGTGAAGGACGTTTACGATCGCCTGACGTTGCTGTACCCCGACGATCGGATCGTTATCGTCGATGAGGACTGGAGCGGCCGTTATTATCTCGTGAGCATCGATACGAAAAATGACGCCGGCAGTTATTACCGGTTCGACAGCGAGCAGAACGAGCTGGCGAAGATCGGCACGGCCTGGTCGCGCCTGAAGGAACATCCCCCCGCGGAGGTGAAGACCGTCACTTACGCGGGACAGGACGGCGCCCAAATCCCCGGTTATCTGAGCCTGCCTCCAGGCGCGGCGCGGACGGGGCTGCCCGCGGTGATCCTGCCCTACGATTCGGCGAGCAACCGCCGGATCAATGGCCACGATTTTCTGGTGCAGTTCCTGAACGCGAGCGGTTATGCCGTGCTCCAGGCGAATTACCGCGGGTCCATGGGCTTCGGCAAGGACTGGGAAGGCAATGGCGCATTCCGTGATTGGGAACGGGCGAGCGGCGATATCGGCGCCGGCGCGAAATATCTGATCGATCAGAAGATCGCGGACCCGGCCGGGGTTTGTATCGTCGGTTGGGGCTTCGGCGGTTATGCCGCGCTCATGAGCGGTAGCGCGGACCCCGGGATGTATAAATGCACCGTCAGCATCGGCGGTCCGGGCAATCCGGAGAAGCTGGGCATGATGGGGCGCAACATGGTCAGCGGCCGAAGATTCCTGAGCTTTGCCGGCGGTCCCGACGCGGCCAGGGCGCAGTTCGGATCGCCGGAGGAGCGCGCCAGGGCGATCAAGGCCCCGGTCCTGCTGATCCAGGCGGCGAAGGATTACACCGTGCCTTATGCGCAATTCGAGGATCTCGCCCTGGCCCTGAAGAGCGGCGGCGTGAAGGTGGAGACCGCCGAATACGAGCACGCCGAACACACCATCTGGACGGAGCGTTACCGCATCGATCTGCTGGCCAGGATAGGGGAATTCCTCGACGCGAATTTCTGACAGGTCGTCGAAAGACTACTGCGCCAGGAAAACACGGCGATTATGGCCGTGTCATTATGATGTAGGGGCGATCCTTGTGATCGCTCTATGTAATTTTCAATACGCCGGCAGTGAGATGGTAAAGCACGATCCCTTGCCCGCCTCGCTCGTCACGCGGATCTCCCCGCCCATCAGTTTCACCAGCCCGTGCACGATGACGAGACCCAGACCGGGGCCGTTCACGCCGGTATTGGCCTGGCCGTTCTGAGGGGGCGCGGCCTTGAACAGACCCTGCAATTGCTCCGCCGTCATGCCGCTGCCGGTATCGCTCACGCTGAACTCCAGCCATTTGTCGTGCCGTTGCACGGCGCGGACGCCGAGGCGGATCTCTCCCCTGCTCGTGAATTTGGCGGCGTTATCCAGGAGATGGATGAGGCATTGGCGCAGACGGAATGGATCGGTGGTCATGGTGTCGACATCCGGCGCGATCTCGAGCGCGAAACTGTTGCCGTGTTCGGTAATCGACGCCTGCGCCGCGCTGCCTGCCTCATCGAGCATCTCGCGCAGTTTGAAGCGCCGTGGATAGAGCGTGATCTGCCCGGCCTCGAGGCTCGCCGTGTCGAGGATGTTGTCGATGAGCGTGAGCAGATGCACGCCCGCTTTCCGGATATTTTCCAGATCCGGAATCGTCTGCGTCCGGCCGTCTTCCTCAGCCTGGTCCCGCAGCATCTCGCTGTAGCCGATGATGGCGGTGAGAGGGGTGTGCAGTTCGTGGCTCATGCTGGCGAGAAACTGCGCCCTGGTCCGGTTCGCGGTCTCCGCCTGCACCTTGGCGTTCTCGAGGGCGACCTCGAAGTTCTTCCGTTCCGTCTCGTCGCGCGCGTTAATCACCACGCCGTCGATCGAGCCGGAAGAACCCATAGAGGGATTGAAATGGATATCCAGGAAGATCTCACCCGCATCGAAGCTCTTCATCCAGTGCTGGATATGCAGGGACTCGCCTTGCAGGCAGCGGTCGATCTCCGCCTTCGCCATACCCATGAAGAAGTCCTTTCCCATGATCTCGCATACGGTGCGGCCGATGACCTCTTCCCTGCTCTTTTTTGCGGACTTGAGAAAGGCCGTGTTCACCGCCCGGTAGACGTAATCACAGTCGATGAACATCATCAGTTCGTCGGTGGCGTCCACGATATCGTGGTAACGGGCGATGGTTTGAATCTGCCGTTCCCGGTCGGTGATGTCCATGATCGTGCCGAACAACTTGCGTTCGCCGGAGGCGGGGTCCGGGTGCGGACCGCCGCGCACATGGACGTGTCTAATCTCGCCCGCGCGGGTGATCAGGCGGTGCTTGTCGTCGTAAATGCCGCCGGTCTTCCGCGAGCGCTCGATCGCCTCCAGGACCTTGGGGCGATCCTCCGGATGGATCCTGGCGACGATGAGTTCGAAGTCGGGTTTGCCGCCGGTGTTGTCCAGGTCGTAGATCCGGTAGATCTCGTCGGACCAATAGGTCTCGCCAGTCCCCCAATCCGTTTCATAGAAACCGAGACCCGCAATGTGCTGGGCGAGTTCGAGCCGCGCCGCGTTACGTTGCAACTCCCGCTCCGTGCGCCGCCGGTCCTCGATGTCGCGCACGAGGCCCGTGAAGAGCCGCTTTCTGCCTCTACGCATCTCGCTGAGCGTCAGTTCGAGCGGGAAGATCGCCCCATTTTTCCGCACGCCCGTGAGTTCCCGGACAAAACCGATCACCCGCGCCTCGCCGGTCTCCCGGTAGCGTTTAAGATAGCCGTCGTGTGCGCTGCTGTAGGGATCCGGCATCAGCAGTTTGACGTTTTTCCCCTGAATCTCCGCCGCACGATAGCCGAAGGTTCGCTCGGCGGCGGGGTTGAATTCCAGGATCCGGCCTTCGTCATTTATGGTGATGACCCCCTCGTTCACCGTTTCGATCATGTTGCGCAAATGCCGATCCTTGCGGGCGCCGAGGATCCCGAGCCAGGCCGTGGCCCAAATCGCCAGGAAGGCGACAGAGCGGTTGAACAGCACCGGGGTCATCTGATCGTTGCCTGGCGGCGAGAGGTACTGACCGGCCAGCACCAGTACGGCGCCGAGGAGGGCGACGTTCAGGGTCAGGCGTTCGTCATTACCGCGCAGGGCGAGCAGGACGGGGATTACATAGAGAACGCCGTCGGCGAAGCCGAGCGGGGTGTTTAGATCGAGGGCGAAGATCCCGAGGAGGAAAAGGGCGATCCCGACGTGAAAGAGATTTTTCATCATTACCTCGACGCGGGCGGGATCTGCGCGCGGAGCTGCCGCAGCACCGCGCCCAGTAGATCCTCGCCCCGATAATGCGTCTTTTCGATGATGGAGGTGACGAGCCCGTTCAGGCGCCGGTGGTCCTCGGCGTTAAGGTCCTTCGCGGTCAGCAGCACCACCGGGATGTCGCGCCGGGATTCGTCCCGTTGCAGGGCCTCGACGAATTCGAAGCCGTCCATCTCCGGCATCACGAGGTCGAGCAGGATCACGTCCGGCCGTTCTTCAGCGAGCACCGCAAGCGCCTGGCGGCCATTGACGGCCTCCCGCACCCACCAGCCGGCCTTTTCCAGCGTCCGCGCCAGCAGCTCGCGGGTGATGGGGTCGTCCTCCACCACCAGCGCGGTGCATTCGGCCTTCAGGCAATAATGCTCCAACAGTTCGAGCAGGCGGTCGCGGTCGATGGGCTTGACGAGGTAATCGCTGGCCCCGAGCGCGAAACCGTGATTCGCCTCGTCCACGATGGTGACCATGATGACGGGGATGGCGCAGACCTCCGGGTCGGCCTTGAGCGCCGCGAGCGTGTCCCACCCGGAGAGCTCCGGCATCAGGACATCGAGGGTGATGGCGGCGGGCCGCAAGCTGCGGGCGAGCCGCAGGCCCTCCTCGCCGCTTGCGGCCGTGACTGTCCGATAACCCTTGCCGGCAAAGGTGCGGCTCAGCAATTCCCTGGACTCCGTCTCGTCATCGATAACCAGCACCAGCGGCAGGTTGCCGTCCCCGGCCGTGGCCTGCTCTTTGGTCGGTTCGATCGGCAGGAGTTTGCGTTGCGGTTGCGGCAGCCACAGGGTGAAGAACGATCCCTTCCCCGGCGCGCTCTCGACGCGGAGCCCCCCGCCCATGAGCTGCGCCAGCTCCCTGGTGATGGTGAGGCCGAGCCCGGCCCCGCCATGGCCCGCGGATGGGCCATCCGCCGCCTGGACGAAGGCATCGAAGACCTTGTCCAGGGTTTCCGGGGACATCCCGATGCCGGTATCGCCGACTGTGAATATGAAATCCATGCCGGTGGCCGCGAGGCGGCGCTCGACCTTTAGAGTGATCTCGCCGCGTTCGGTGAATTTGGCGGCGTTGCTCAAGAGATTCATCAGGCACTGGCGCAGCCTGAGCGGGTCCGCATGCACGATCTCGTGTTCCGGGGCCTGGATAGTCAGGGTGTTGTGATGCACCGAGGCGAGCGGCAGCAGCGTGGTGCGGATGGGCTCGAGCAGCTCGCCCAAGGTGAAGGTCCGCGGGGTCAGGGTCAGTTTGCCCGCCTCGATCCTGGAGAGGTCGAGGATGTCGCCGATGAGGTCCATCAGGTGCCGGCCGGCGGTGTGGATGCGCCGCAGATCGGAGCGGATGGTCGGGTGCCCGTAGTGTTCGGCGTCCTCTTCCAGCATCTCGCTGTAACCGATGATGGCGGTCAACGGGGTGCGCAATTCGTGGCTCATGTGGGCGAGGAACTGCGCCTTGCTGCGGGTGGCCGCCTCGGCGGCGTCCCGCGCCCGGCGCAGGGCCTGTTCGCCGCGCAGGCGCAGCAGTCCGAGTATTGCGGTGACCCAGACGACCAGACAGGAGAGCGCGCGGTTGGCGGCGATACTCCAGGTCTCCACGGTTTCCGGGGCTATCTTGTACATGCCGAAGAAGATGAGGAGGGTGCAGGCCAGGGTGATCCCGAGGCAGAACCGCTCGTTGCGCGCCCCGAGCGAGAGCAGCACCGGGACGACGTACAACACACCGATGGCGATGCCGAGCGGAGTGTGCCTGTCGATGAGGAATATCCCCGCCATCAGGAGAGCGATGCCGATGTGTAAGAGGTATTTCACGGGCGCATCTCCAGTGACTGGCGTAGCAGCCGCGCCAGGGCGGCCTGTAGGCGTTCGTATTTGATCGGTTTGGGCAGGAATTCATCCGCCCCGAGGGCCAGGCTGTTCTCCCGATCCTCCAGCACGGTGCAGATGATCACCGGGATGTGGGCGAGCGCCGGGTCCGCCTTGAGTTTCGCGAGCACCTCCCAGCCGTCCATCTCCGGCATGATGATATCGAGGAGGATCACGCGCGGCCGCAGTTCCCGCGCCTGAGCGAGGCCCTCCCGGCCGTTACTGGCCGTCACTGCCACCAGACCGGATTTGATGAGGTAATGCGAGAGGATCTCGCGGGCCGGCGCTTCGTCGTCGATGATCAGGGCTATAGGCAGACCCTCGTTGCGGCGGGGCGTTGCCTTGGGCGCGCTGTTAGTGAAGCCCTGCGCAAGTTCCCGTTCGTGCTGAGCCTGTCGAAGCACGAATGGAATACTCGTCGATTCCGTTCGAATTCGTTGCCCTTCGACAAGCTCAGGGCGAACGGATTCGAGTTTATTCAGAGGCTCATTAGGTCCGCCGTTCCGGGGCAGGCGCAGCGTGAAGGCGCTGCCCTTGCCGGGCGCGCTCTCGATGCCAATCTCGCCGCCCATGAGCGCGCAGAGGTCGCGCACGATGGCGAGCCCGAGACCGGTCCCACCGTATCTCGCAGCGATATGAACATCCGCCTGGCTGAAGGCATCGAAGATCCGGGCGACTTGATCCTGACTCATACCGATGCCGGTATCGCTGACCCGGAAGATCAGCCATTCCCGATCGGCCGCCGGATCGCGTTCGACCGTGAGGGCGATCTCGCCGTCTTCTGTGAACTTGACGGCGTTGCTCATGAGGTTCAGAAGGCACTGGCGCAGGCGCACGGGGTCCGTGGTGATGTCTGTCAACGTGGGGTCGACCGCCACGCGCAGTCGAATCCCTTTCTTCTGGATCTGGGGCTTCAAGGCCGCGACGATCTCGCCAATCAGATCCTCGACCGCGAAGGACTCCAGCACCAGGTCCATCTTGCCGGCCTCGATCTTGGAGAGATCGAGGATATCGCTGATCACCGCGAGGAGATGGCGCCCGGCGCCGATGATCTTGCGGAGATCGGCGACAGCGGTTGGGTCTCCGGCCAGTTCGGCGTCTTCGAGCAGCATCTCGGAGTAGCCGATGATGGCGTTCAAGGGGGTGCGCAACTCGTGGCTCATGTTGGCCAGGAAGCGGGACTTGGTCTCGTTCGCCAGCTCCGCCGCCTCCTTGGCCCGCTGGAGATCGAGTTCAGCCAGCTTGCGCTCGGTGATGTCCATCATCGTTCCCAGCGCCCAGGTGACGCGGTTGGCCTCCGTTTCCTTGGCCTCGCCCTGGACGAGGACGTGCCGGATCCCGCCATCCGGACGGATGATGCGATGTTCGATAGGTATGAAGCTCTGGCTGTGGAAACTTGCCTTGATGGTTGCCTTGACCGCCACAAGATCCTCCGGATGCACGATCTTCAGGATCCAGTCCGGTTGCGGGGCATAGGTGGCCGGGTCGAGGCCGAGGATCGTATAGATCTCCTCCGACCAGTAGTATTTGTGATGTTTCATATCGCTCTCCCAGAAGCCCAGCTTGGCCAGCCGCTGCGCCTCGCGAAGCTGCCCGGCGTAATTGCGCAACTCCGCGGTCTGCTGGTCGATCCGGCCTTGCATGTCGCGGAAGGCCTGGGCGAGGACGCCGAACTCGTTGCCGGCGTTGACGGGGAACTGGACATCCCCGCGTCCGGAGGCATAGGCCTCGACCGCCTCCTTCATGCGCCGCAGCGGGAGGGTCATTTTGTTAAAGGTGTACAGGCTGAAGAAGACGATGGCGGGCACCATGAAGAGGCTGATGAGGATCCCGGTGTGCAGGATCCCCTGGGCGCCCTCGATCACGGCCGTGTAGGGCGCGGCGAGGACGATCCTGATGGACTGTGCCGGATTTTCCGCATTCGGGAGCACGGTCGTGTAGGCGATGACGTATTCGCTGTCGTTGATCGATTCCTTGAAGGTCCCCGACGGCGCCGTGGCCCGGGCAAGGGCCGCGCCGAGCAGCGGGAAATCGGTTTCGATCTCGGCGGGAAACCAGACATAACCCTCGGGCGCCTCATGCAGGGCATGCAGGTCGAAGGTGGTTTGTCCGCCGATGAGATAGACCTCGCCGGACGACTCGACCAGGCGGGCAAGTTCGGCGAACATGGGCCGCATGTCCCGGTTGATGACCAGGACCCCGAAGGGCGGCTGCGCCCCGCTGCGGATCGGCGTGGCCGCCCGCAGCACGGGGACCGGCGGGGCCTTGAGGCCGGGGCGCTCCTGGTTGATGTCCAGGTCCGAGATAAAGACCTCGCCCGCGGGGAGCTTGAGCGTCTCCTTGACATAGGGCCGGTCGCCCTTCGCCTGGAGCAGTGGATCCGGCGCCAGCAAAACGGCGCCGCTGGCCTCGTCGCGCTCCACGCGGATGATCTCGCGGCCCAGTCCGGCTCCGTCGATCAGGCGGATTTGCTGGTAAGTCGGTTCGGAGGCCGCGAGGTCCAGCATCTGCCCTTGCAGTTGCCGGTGGATCCAGGATCGGTCCAGCCCCAGCACGGGGTCGATGCCGCCGGCCGCGGTGGCGCGGGCCAGCCGCTGCGCCGTGCCGGAAGCGGCGAGAAACAGGACATCGCTCTCGAGATCGTCGATCGCCGCTTGCAGGCTCAACCTCGCATACTCGACATCTTGATTGAGCTGCGTGAGTTCCCGTTCGACCAGGCGATCGTAGAAGCGCCGGCCATAGAAATAACCGACCACCAGCGCGGTGAGGATCACGAGCAGGGTGACCATGGCCGTGAGCTTCAGGGTCAGGCCGTGCCGCGTTAAGAAATTAATTTTAGGGGTTGAAGAATTCATTCAGGGGACGGGGTTTGCCGATCCCGTAGCCTTGGGCGAAGTCGACGCCGATCTCCTTGAGCATCGCGACGATGGCATCGTTCTCGACGAACTCGGCGATGGTCTGCTTGCCCATGGTCCTGCCCACGTCGTTGATGGCCTTGACCATGGCGTAATCGACCGGGCTGTTGGCGATCTCCTTGACGAAGGCCCCGTCGATCTTGAGGTAATCCACCGGCAGCATCTTGAGGTAGGCGAAAGAGGAGACGCCGCTGCCGAAATCGTCCAGGGCGAAATGACAGCCTCTGTCCCGCAGGCCGTTGATGAAGCGGATGGCGTGCTTGAAATTGGCCACCGCCGCGGTCTCGGTGATCTCGAAATAGATCCGCTCCGGGGCGATCCCCTTGTGCGTCAGTTCGCCGAGGACGAATTCCAGCAGGTCATCGTTGGCGAGCGACTGGCCGGAGATGTTGATCCCGATGCGCTGGGCGGGGTCGATCATATCGGTATAGGCGTCCAGCCAGGAAAGCGCGGTGCGGATCACCCACTGGTCGATGCGTCCGGCCAGGTGATAGCGTTCCGCCGCGGGCAGAAAGAGTCCGGGCGGCACGAGCTTCCCCGCCTCGTCCTTCATGCGAAGGAGCAGCTCGTGGTGTCCCCCCAGGCCGGCGGCGCCGTTCAGGGGGACGATCGGCTGGCTGTACAGAAAGAAACGGTCCTCCTGCATGGCCTGATTGATGCGATCCACCCAGAACATCTCGATCCGGGGCTCCGAATCCTCGTCCTCCTCGGTATAGAAGTGGACGCGGTCGCGGCCTTGCTCCTTCGCGGCGTAGCAGGCGATGTCGGCCATGCCGAGCACCCGCGCCGGGGAGCCGCTCTCCTTGTTGATCGGGACCACCCCGATGCTGGCGGTGATCGAGATCTTCCTGCCGGCCAGTTCGAATTCGAACTCGGAGAGGGCCTGGCGAATCCCGGCGAAGACGCGGTGATCCTGGCGGATGACGCAGGATTCCAGCAGGATGCCGAACTCGTCCCCTCCTAAATAGGCCACGGTGTCCCTGACCCTGAGTTTCCCCTGGAGATACCAGCCGAGCTGACGCAGCAGTTCGTCGCCGGCCGTGTGGCCGCAGGTGTTGTTGATGACCCGGAACTGATCCAGATCGATGTAGCACAACACGTGTTCGTCGTTGGAATTAACGGCATCGGCGATGAGGTCGGCGAGTGAGCGCTCGAAGGTCTTGCGGTTCACGAGGCCCGTCACCTTTTCTCCGGGGTCCTCGCTGGTGAGCCGTTCGGCGTATTTTTGCCGGGTGATGTCGATCCAGGTCCCGGCGATCCCGCGGGGCAGGTTGTCTTTGCTGATTAACGAGCAGGAGTCGTGAATCCAGACATACACGCCGTCCTGGCGCAGGAAGCGGTAATCGATCGCGGCGGAGCCTACGCGCAGGCACAGGCGCAGGGCGTCGAGCGCCTGCGGTTTGTCGTTGGGGTGGATGCGCTGGTTCCAGAATTTTGGATCGTCGAGGAAGGCCGCGGCCGGATAGCCGGTCAGGTCCTCGACATTCCCGCACAAGGAAAGGCAACCCCGCTCGGGACTGAGGTCCCTGGTGTAGAGTACGACCGGACTCTCACCTGGCGGACTGATCATGACGGTTGCTCGCGACGCGGCCTCAGACGGAAGGCGCGCCGTTGAATTTGGCAATCTTCTCCAGCAGCCGGGGAAAGTCGATGGGTTTGACGTCGAAGTCGTCGCAACCGCAGGCGAAGGCCTTGTCGCGATCGGATTTCAGGGCATGGGCGGTGAGGATGATGATGGGAATGGCCTTGGTGACATCCGCTTGTTTAAGGCGGCGGGTCGCCTCGTAACCGTCGATCTCCGGGAGACTGAGGTCCATGAGAATGAGATCGGGCAGTTCCTGCTCCGCGAGCTTGAGCGCCTGGGTTCCGTTCTCGGCGATTATGACCTCATAGCCCTTGCGCTCCAGGCGCCGGCACAGCATGTCCCGGTTCATCTCATTGTCTTCAACCAGCAGGATTCGGTTCATGTACTTCAACCTTTGCGCCACGTAATTCATGGATATTCTCCATGTCCAATATAAAACCTGTCATGGAGGGCCAGTCAGAAATCGCTTCTGGGGCATCGGCTTCACCGCTACCAACGGTTGGCCTGATGCAGCAATCGGTTATCTGCCTGTGCGCCTCCATGAACAGGGGGGGGATCGACTCTATGCTCAAAGTTCCTTGCCTGG
Organism: Gammaproteobacteria bacterium; assembly: GCA_004297165.1. Taxonomy (GTDB): domain Bacteria; phylum Pseudomonadota; class Gammaproteobacteria; order Eutrophobiales; family Eutrophobiaceae; genus 2-02-FULL-56-15. The sequence goes on along the minus strand of SCUJ01000006.1, from coordinate 1,335,140 downwards.
GAATAATACTAGTACAGCGGAATCCGACCGGCTATAAGCCGGATGCTGATTTTGACGTAGGGCGAATGCCTACATTATTCGGTGATTTTATTGTCGAGCGCGTACCGAATCAGCTCCGCCGTGGATTTCAGTCCGAGCTTCATCTGGATCCGCGCCCGGTAGGTGCCGATCGTTTTTGGACTCAGCGAAAGCGCCTCGGCAATCCCGCTGGTGTCCTTGCCCGACCCGATCAGGCCGAGGACCTGATATTCCCGATCCGAGAGCTGCTGGTGGGGCTGTGCGCCCTTGTTCGTTTGCAAAGCGGTGACGAGGGTGTCGGCGAGCGAGGGCGACACATAGCTGTTGCCCGCGTGGACCTGATGGATGGCGTGCGCCAGCTCCTCCGGGGAGTGGTTCTTGGTGAGATAGCCCGCGGCCCCGGCCTTGATCGCCCGAATGACATAATGGCTCTCGGTGTGGATGCTCAACACCAGGGTTCGCAGCATGGGGTGTTTCGCCTCGATCCGGTGGAGTATCTCGAGGAAGCCGAGTCCCGGCATGGAGATATCGAGCAACAGCACGTCGGCCCCCGGCTTCGCGCAGAGCGCGAGGACCTCGTCGCCGTTCACGGCCTCGCCGACGAGCTGGATGTCCTTGTAGTTGGCGATGATGCGCTTCAGGCCCTCGCGCACCACCGGATGATCGTCGGCGATGATCAGGCGGATCATGCGGCGCCCTCCCCGCAGGGCATGCGCACGGTCACCCGCGTGCCTCCGGCGCTCTCGCGGGCGATGGTTACCTCGCCCCCATGGATCGCGGCGCGCTCCTGCATGCCGATCAGGCCGATGGAACGCGGGCTGGCGATCAAGGCGTCGTCGATGCCGATGCCGTTATCCCTGACCGTGAGCATGAGGTCGGCGCCGTCGGCCGAGAGCGCGATGTCGATGCGATCGGCGTTGGCGTGGCGGGCTATGTTGTTGAGCGCCTCCTGAAAGATCCGGAACATCGCAGTCTTGGCGTCGTGATCGAGACGGATCTCCTCAAGCGGGGCATCGAGGTTGAACTGGCAGCCCGTGCGGCGGGAGAAGCCCTGCAACTGCCACTCGATGGCGGCGTCGAGGCCGATGTCGTCGAGCAGCGGCGGGCGCAGGGAGGAGGACAGTTTGCGGACGTAGACGATGGTCGCGTCGATGTCCTGGATCATCGCCTGCAATTGCCGCTTGACGTTGGCGAGCGGGCCGGGGATCTGATCGACGACCAGCGACAGATCGATCTTCATCGCGGTGAGGGTCTGCCCCAGCTCGTCGTGGATCTCGCGCGCGATCGTGGTCCGTTCCTCCTCCCGCACCACCTGCAAGCGGGTGAGGAGATTGCGCAGGCGCTCGCGCGAGCTCTGCATGTCCTGTTCCTCCAGCATGCGCCGGGTGATGTCCATGGAGATCCCGAACAGCCGCACGGGTTTGCCCCGCTCGTCCAGGATCGCCTCGCCGCGTGACTGGAGGAAGCGGATGCGGCCGTCCGGCGGCACGATGCGGTAGATCAGGTTAAAGTCGGCGCCCCGTGTTGCGGCATCATGCAGGGCGGCGGCAAAGGCCTCCCGGTCGTCGGGGTGGATGAGGTCCCGCGTCAGGCCGCCGCTCGGGTCGAAGCGGTCCCGGTTGACGCCATGCACGGCATAGGTCTCGTCCGGCCAGACGATGCAGCCGGTGATCAGATCGGCCTCCCAGAGGCCGAGCCGGGCGATGCGCTGGGCCTGGCGCAACTGCTGTGTGGTCTGTTGCAGGGCATCCTCGATCTTCTTGCGGGCGCTGAGATCGCGCAGGCTGATCACGAGGCCGACGATGGCGCCGCTTTCGTCCAGATAGGGGTTGTATAAGACATCGCGGAAACGCCGGGGCAGGCCGTCGCTCTCGAACCAGCCCTGCATGCGCACCGACTCTCCGCGCAGGCAGCGCTCGAAATATTGCCGGACGGCGCTCTCGTAGTGTTCCCGCCCGCGGACCTCGGCGAAATGATGGCCGATGACCTCCGCGCGGGTCTTGCTGAGGTCGCGCAGATAGGCGTCGTTCACCACGCGGAAGATGCCGTCCCGATCCAGGAAGGCGATGGCGTCGTCGGTCGCGTTCATGATGTTGCGGTAACGGCGGATGTCCCGCTCCCAGCGTTTGCGAGCCGTGATGTCGCGAATGGTCACGGAAACGACCGGACCATGCTCGATCTGCAAGGGGGACAGGGTGATCTCCGCGGGGAATTCGGATCCGTCCGCGCGCCTGACGAAGATATCCGTGCCGCGACCCATCAGCCTGGCGCCGGGCGCGGCCTGGTAGTTCTCCCGCAATTCCTTGTGTTCCGTGTAGCGCACCGGCACAAGGACCTCGACCGCCTGGCCGATCAGTTGCGGCCGCGAGAATCCGGTCATGATCTCGACCTTGCGGTTGATGGCGTCGATCCTCCCACGGCGATCGACGAGCACGATGCCATCCGAGGAGGACTCCATGAGGCTGCGATATTTGACCTCGCTTTGGCGCAGGTCCGCGGCGATGGACTGGCGGGTGATGGTCTCGCCGAGCAGATTGGCGACGGAACGGATGAAGGCAAGCTCAACCTCGCCGAAGGCCCCGGCCCGGCGGCTGTAGATCCCGAGCAGGCCCCAGGGGCCGGCGCGGTCCCGGATCCTCAACGTGATGGCGCTGGCCATGCCCAGATCCACGAGCCATTCCTGACCTGCGGGGGTTTCCTCCCGCGCGAGATCCCCGCTCTGCACCGGTACCCCGTCATCGAGGACGCGCCGGACGGGGGACCCGGGCGTGTCGGGCAGCGCGGCGACGCCGGGGAGTCCCCGCGGCCAGCCCGAGCCGCTGCGCAGGACGAGCGACTCGTATCCCGGCCGCCGTTCGAAAAAGCCGGTCGCGTCCGCCTCCAGGACCTCCGCGAGGGCGTTCGCGGCCACTTGCAGGAGTTCATCGAGCGGGCCGTTCTCCAGTGACAGCCGGCCCAACTCCCCCAGCACCGCGAGCTGATGGGCGCGGTAGATCTGCGCGAGTTCGCTGGTCTTCCGGATGGAGATGTCGGTGATGTAGCCTTCCAGGGCGGTGAGTTCACCGTCCTGATCGTACACACCGCAACCTTGTTCCCAGACCCAGCGCAGCGCGCCATCGGCCCGGACGATGCGGTATTCGAGTTGATAGGGCGAGCGCCGCTCGAGCGCCCCCTGCACCTCGTCCCAGACCTTCTGGCGATCCTTCGGGTGGATCATGTCGCCGTATTTCACCCGCCCCGCGATGAAGTCCTCGGGGGCCCAGCCGGTGATCCCGACGGAGTTCTGGCTCATGAATTCCATGGTCCAGTCGGCATCGTTATGACAGCGGTAGACAAGGCCGGGGAGATTGTCGAGGAGGGTCGCGAGCCGCCGCTGGTGCTCATGCAAGGCGTCTTCGGTCTTTTTGAATTCGGTGATATCGCGCACCGTCACCACGACGCCGGCGATCCGGCCCGGTTCCGGCTGGAAGGGGCTGTAGGAGACGTGCAGGTAACGGTGGGCGAGTTGCTGGGTTTTACCGTAAATGTAAGTGGTGAAGCTCTCCCCGCGCAGGCAGCGGTCGAAGTCGTCCTTGGCGTCCGCGAACAATTTCTCACCATAGATCTCGGCGATGGTCCGTCCAATGACCTCGGACTCGGACTTTTGCAGGGTTCGCAAATAACTGCGATTGGCCGCGAGATAACGATAATCGCCGTCGATGAAGACGATGAGGTCCTCCGAGGTATCGATGATCTCCTGCGCCCGCCGCAACTGCGTCTCGATCGTTTTCAGCCGGGTGATGTCCTGGACGATGGAGACGATGAATTCCGGCCGGTTATCCGGGGCGCGGATGCAGGAGAGGTGCAGGATGGCGTGGACCGTTTCCCCGTCTTTGCGCAGGTAACGTTTCTCCAGGGTGTAGCCCTCGATCTCGCCGTCGATGACCCGCTGATATTGTATTTTGCCGGCTTCACGATCATCAGGGTGCGAGAGGTCGCCGAAGGAGAGGCGTTCCAGTTCCTCCCTGGTGTAACCCAGCATGTCGCAGAAGATATCGTTGATCGCGAGCCAGCCGTGCTCGAGGGAATGCAGGGTCATGCCCACGATGCCCTTCTTGAAAAGCAGGGTAAACAGATCGTCGCTGCGATCCCTGATGGGTTCCGGTAAAGCGATGATCATCGCCGGAAAAAATTCCTGGTAATGATACGTTCGGTCAGCTCCGGATTCACGTGCGATAAGGCAACCCCGCGACGCGGCGCGCAAAACGACATGATCTCCCTCCAGAGGCACATGGGATTCATCTTATACCGCGGTGCCGGGTTTTTACAGGTTGGGGTATGAGCGGTACTTCCCCGGACCGTACCAACCCTCGCGCAGCCCGTGGCACAAATACAGCCCCGCCGTAAATACCAGCACGGCCACGGCCTGATGGGTGGCGGCCAGGTGAACCGGGACCCGCAGCAGGAGCGTGGCGATCCCGAGCGCCACTTGCAGGCCGGTGCAGGCGAGGAGCAGATGGCAGCCGATGGCGAGCCGCCGGGGCAGTCGCCGCTGCATCGCCATCGCCCAATAGACAATGACGGCGAGGAGCGTAATCACCGCCAGCAGGCGGTGATTGAACTGGACGGTCGCAAGGTTTTCGAAGAGGTTCCGCCAGAATGGCGCAAGACCAAGGATCGTGTCGGGTATCCATTGCCCGTTCATCAGCGGAAAGGTATTGAACGCGAGCCCGGCGTCGAGGCCCGCCACGAATCCCCCGGAGGCGATCGTCAGCGTCGCGAGCGCGGTCAGGGCCAGCGTCCATCTATATAATGTATGCGGCCGGCCCCCGGCGGGCGCGAACCACAGCCCCAGCGCCACCCAGAACATGTAGGCGTAGATGACGAGGGCCGCGAGCAGATGCGCCGTGAGGCGGTATTGACTCACGCGGGGATTGTCGATGAGGCCGCTCTTCACCATGTACCAGCCCAGCGCGCCCTGCAACCCGCCAAGCGCGAACATGAGCAGATATTTGGGGACTTCCCGCCTGCCGATGACACCGCGCGCAAGAAACCACAGGAACGGCGCGAGGAACACGATCCCGATCGTCCGGCCCAGCAGGCGATGGAGATATTCCAGCCAGAAGATCCCCTTGAAGTCCGCCACCGTCATGTGCGAATTGATCTTCTGGAATTCCGGCGACTCCTGGTAGCGGGCGAAGGTCTCCTCCCATTGATCCGCATCGAGCGGCGGCAGCACGCCCATGATCGGCTTCCAGTCCGTGATGGAGAGGCCGGAGCCCGTCAGGCGGGTGACGCCGCCGAGCACCACCATCGCGTAGACGAGGGCACAGCAGGTCAGGAGCCAGAGGGCGATGCGGCGTTGAGATGGCGATGCGACGGTCATGGTTGGTCAAAGCATGTGTTAATGAACATCGCCGGAGAACGTGCGAAGCGCGGGGTTTGTATGGTCCGGCATGGCGAGCGCCGCCTGCACCGCAGGCCGGGCCTCGATGCGTTCCGCCCAGGCCAGCAATTTCGGACAGCGTTTGCGGGTGCCAATATGCGGAAACATCTTCGCGAGCCGCATCCCGCAATAGCTGAAGAAATTGATGTCGGCCAGGGTGTACGCATCGCCGGCGAGCCACGGCGTCTTGCGCAACTGGGCCTCGACCTTGTCGACCGCCGTCTCGATCTTCCGGGTGGCGTCGTCGAGTTCCTCCTCGCTGAACCCGGAGCGGGCGCTGCGCCATTTCATGCGTTGTTCGTGCAGCGGGATGCGCTGCACGAGTTGTTCGAACTTGCCGCCCTCGATGCTGCGCGCGATCACCCCGACCATCCGGTGCCAGCCCCAGATCGAGACGTAATTCATGACGTGCTCGTCGCTGAATTTGTTCCAGTAACGCATGCGCGCCTTGCCCGCCGGGTCCGCGGGTCGCAGCGGCGGCGCATCGGGGAAGGCGTCTTCCAGGTATTCGTTGATCACCGTGGTGTGGGTGACGATGACGCCGTCATGATCGAGCACGGGGACCTGGCCTTCCGGGTTGATGGCGAGAAACCAGGGCTCGTGCTGCTCGAATTGGTGCAGATCGATGTAGACGCTCTCGAATTCGAGCCCTTTCTCCTTCAGCGGGATCAGGGACTTCAGGGAATTCGCGAGGGGTTCCGCGTGGTAGAGTTTGAGTGCCATGGCGGGTTCCTTTGCTGGGTTATTATTGTTCCTGATGGTACTACCGGGACGCAGGTAAGGAAAGCAGGGGCAACCCTTGTGATCACCCTTTTTCTTTTCCACGTGGGCACAAACGACGTGCCCACCCTACGAGATCCTGGCGTCTTGGCGAAAGTCACTTGCTCACTCACAACGCCATAAAGCGCGCGAAGCACGATATGACTATAATCTGAATCATGCCTGAAACGCCCCTAAGCTGATGCCCGAACCCGCCGACCTCCAGGGTAAAGATTTCGCCCTGCATGCCCAGGCAGAGCATGAGCTGATGCGCCTGGTGGTGGAGGCGGCGCCCAACGCCCTGATCCTGGCGGATCGGGAGGGCCGGATCGCCATGGTCAATGCGCAGACTGAAAAACTCTTCGGCTATCCGCGCGCCGAACTCCTCGCGCAACCGCTTGAGATACTGGTTCCCGAACGCTTCCGCGCCGCTCATCCGGGTCTGCGCACCGATTACGTCGCCCATCCAGGCGTCCGGGCGATGGGCGCGGGTCGCGACTTGTTCGGCCGGCGCAAGGACGGATCCGAAGTGCCCATCGAGATTGGATTGAATCCGCTCGTCACCGGCGAAGGGACGCTTGTGCTCGCCTCGATCATCGACATCACCGAGCGCAAGCGAGAGGAAGATTTGCTGCGTCGGACCAACGCGGATCTGACCGCGGCCACCGAGCGGGCGCAAGCCGCCGATCGACTTAAATCGGTGTTTCTCGCCGTGATGTCGCACGAGCTGCGCACGCCGCTGAACTCGATCATCGGTTTCACCGGCATCCTCCTGCAAGGGCTTGCCGGGTCGCTCAATCCGGAGCAGACGAAACAGCTCGGCATGGTGCAGAACAGCGCACGGCATCTGCTCGCGCTCATCAACGATATCCTCGACATCTCCAAGATCGAGGCCGGCGAGATTAAAGTGGTTCACGAACCCTTCGACCTGCGCGCGTCGATTGGAAAAATAGCCGGGATCGTGCAGCCGCTGGCGGAGCAGAAGGGCTTGATGTTGAACACTGAGGTTGCGCCGGAGATCGACATGCTGACGAGCGACCGGCGCCGCGTCGAGCAGGTGCTGCTCAATCTGCTCAACAACGCGGTCAAGTTCACGGATCATGGCGGCGTGACGCTGCGTGCCGATGTCGTCGCGCCGCCGTCGGGTCCGGCGGTGAGCGTACGGGTGATCGATACCGGTAGCGGCATCAAACCCGAAAACATGGACAAGTTGTTCAAGCCGTTTCAACAGGTCAACAGCGGTCTCGCGAGATCCCACGAAGGCACCGGCCTCGGTCTTGCTATCTGCAAACGGCTTATAATCCTGCTCGGCGGCGAGATCGGCGTGCGGAGCGAGTGGGGGGAGGGGAGCACATTTGAATTCATGCTGCCGCTCCTGCACGGCGATTTGACCGCGGTTCCAGAGAGATAATATTTCCCCTCCCCCTCGCGCTGGGGAGGGGTAGGGGGAGAGGGGGTTAACAAGCCCTCCACACAAGGTAACGGTTGTAAGACAAAAGGCAGAATAAAACATCATGAAAGCGAAAATACTTTTGATTGAAGACAACGAGCAGAACCGCTACCTCGCCACGTTCCTTCTGGAAAAGAACGGCTGTGTCGTCAGCCACGCGCCCGACGGCCCCACCGGCCTCGACCTCGCCGGGCGGGAGCGTTTCGATCTCATCCTGCTCGACATCCAGTTGCCCGGCATGGACGGTCATGCCGTGGCGCGCGCGCTGCGCGCGAGATCGGATCTCGACAGCGTTCCCATTGTCGCCGTCACCTCCTACGCCATGGCGGGCGATCGCGAGAAGATCCTCGCGGCGGGCTGCGACGGCTACCTGGAGAAACCCATCAACCCCGAAACCTTTGTCGCGGATATCGCGCGCCACCTGCGCCCGTCCGTCGTCGGACCCGCGTCATGACGCGTGTCCTCGTCGTCGATGACCGGGCGGAGAATCTGTACGTCCTGCGCATCCTGCTGACCGCCCACGGTTACGAGGTGATGGAGGCCCGCCAAGGGGTTGAGGCGCTCACCCTGGCGCGCCAGTCCCCGCCGCATCTAATCATCTCCGACCTGCTCATGCCCACGATGGACGGCTACACACTCCTGCGCCACTGGAAAGCGGACGACCGGCTCAAAGTCATTCCCTTCGTCGTCTATACCGCCACCTACACCGAGCCACGCGACGAACAGCTCGCGCTCGATCTCGGTGCGGATGCCTTCATTATCAAACCCGCCGAGCCTCCGGCGTTCATGGCCCAAATCGAGGCAGTCCTCGAACGCCATGCGCACGGCGAACTTGCCGCGCCGCACACGCCGAAGGCCGGAGAGAAGGAACAACTCAGGGAATACAGCGAAACGCTGGTCCGCAAGATTGAGACAAAGATGATCGAACTGGTGGAGGCCAACCGAGCGTTTGAATTGGAAGTCGCGGAACGCAGACGAGCCGAGGCGGCGCTGCAGGCGAAGCACGAGGAATTGGAGAACTTGTATGCGACAACTCCGGTGGGCTTGGCGCTGATGGATCGCAACTTCCGGTTTGTGCGCATCAACGAGCAAATGGCCGCCATCAATGGCAAGCCGGTGGCGGCGCATCTCGGCAGGACCATCGAGGAAGTCCTGCCCGAACTAACCCCGGTGCTCATGCCCATCTATCGTCGTGTGCTCGACTGCGGCGAGTCGGTTATCAACGTGGAAATCCACGGCGAAACTCCGGCTGAACCCGGAGTCCCCCGAGACTGGTTGGCGAGTTACCACCCACTGTCCGCCGCCGGTGGTTCAGTGAGCGGGATTTCCATCGCCGTCGTGGAGATCACCGGGCAAAAGCGGGCGGAGGCGGCGCTTCGCGAGAGCGAGGAAAAGTTTGTCCTCTTGTTTGAAAAGGCGCCATTCCCGGCCGGCCTCTCCCGCCTGCCGGATGGCGTGATCGTGGAAGTCAACCAGGCCTTCGAGCGAGTGTTTGGTTTCACCCGGCAGGAAGCGGTGGGTAAGACCTCCGTCGAGATGGGCATCTATCCCCGTGAAACAAGGGAACGGTTGATAGATGAGTTCGAGGCGCGCGGCAGCGTGGGCGAGCAGGAAGCCGTCTTGCGCACGAAATCCGGAGAGGAGCGCATCATGCAAGTCAGTGCGGATATCGTGGAGTTTGGCGGGCGGAAACACATCCTCACCACCATGCAAGACATCACCGTGCGCAAACAGGCTGAGCATGAGAGGCAGAAGTTCTTCCTGCTGGCCGAAAGCAGCAGCGAATTCATCGGTATGTGCGACCTCGACCTCAAGCCGCATTATGTGAACCCCGCGGGCATTAGCATGGTAGGGCTTGCTGACATGGCAGCCGCCTGCCGGGTCAAGGTGCAGGACTATTTCTTCCCGGAGGACCAGCAGTTCATCGTGAAAGAATTCTTCCCGCGTGTGATGCGCGAGGGTCACGGCGACGTCGAGATTCGCCTGCGCCACTTCCAGAATGGCGAGCCGATCTGGATGTTCTACTACCTCTTCACTGTCTGCGATGCCAGCGGCACGCCCGTCGGTTGGGCGACCGTGAGCCGCGACATCACCGAACGGAAGCAGGCCGAGGCGGCGTTGACCGCGAGGACGGAGGAACTGCAAGCACTGGCCAGCCGTTTGCAGGCGATCCGCGAGGAGGAACGGACGGCCATTGCGCGCGAGATCCACGATGTGCTGGCCCAGGAACTGACCCGCCTGAAGATCGATATCGCCTGGGTCAGCAAGCGTGTGGCGGCGCCGCTGGATGAACCCACGCGCGACCGGGTAATCGATAAACTCAAGGATGTGACCGCGCAGACGGATGCCGCGATCCGCACGGTGCAGAAGATCGCCACCGAACTGCGCCCGGTGGTGCTGGACAGCCTGGGTCTGGCCGCGGCCATCGAGTGGCAGGTCGAGGATTTCGAAAAACGCACGGACATCCGCTGCCGCGTTGCCGTGCCCGAGCATGATCCCCCGCTCAATCGTGACCAGGCCACGGCCTGTTTCCGGATTCTGCAGGAGAGCCTGACCAATGTGTCGCGGCACGCGCAGGCGACGCAAGTCGAGGTGAAACTGTGTGAAGAGGACGGCCATCTGTTGTTGACCGTTTGCGACAACGGCCGCGGCATCACGCGGGAGCAGTTGCATGATCCCCATTCCATCGGCCTGGTGGGGATGCGCGAGCGGGCGCAGAGCTTCGGAGGCGAGCTGGGCATCACGGGGACGCCCGGCGCGGGAGTCACTGTAATGTTGCGCATTCCGCTACTGGCGTCCGTCTAGCATCGTAGGGGCGATCCTTGTGATCGCCCTTTTCTCACCCGCGTGGGCATGGAAGACATGCCCACCCTACGCGATCTGTCCAAATCCGACGTAGGGGCGATCCTTGTGATCGCCCTTTTCTCTGATTCGCGAATCCCCCTCTCCCCTTGCGGGAGAGGGGTTGGGGGAGAGGAGGTGAAGAAATTGCACACCCTCTCCCTGTCCCTCCCCCGTCGAGGGGGAGGGGACGTTATTTTCATTTGCAAAGGCGCGAAGCACGCCAAGAGATGTAGGGGATAGGGGATAGGGATTAGAGGTTATTAATCCAATTCGGTATCGCCCACAATCCCGAAACGGGTTTATCGCCCGTGATAAAAGGGCGATCACAAGGATCGCCCCTACTAAATCCAATTCCCTAACCCCTATACCCTAACCCCTAACCCCTAACCCCTAACCCCTACATCTCTTGGTGTCTTGGCGGGAGTCTGGGTGGTTTTTGTAGGACGTGGACTACAAGATATTAAGGTTAAAAGACTACTTATAAATCATCCTTTTGCCGATTGTCATTGCGGTGGCGTTCGTTGAAACTTAGCGTATGAAAATCCCTGCCGCCAACGCTGAGACCTGTCCGGGCGTCAGTCCCAATCTCGCGGCCGTATTTTGCGGGTCGATGCGTCGTCATGACCCGCTCATCTAAACTGTTCGCCGGCCCCGCGCACCACACCGCAGCAGTCCTGGCGGGGTTGTTCGCCGTCCTCGTGGGCGCGCTCGCGCTGCTCGGCTGGGCGCTGGATATCGCCGCGTTCAAGAGCGTCCTGCCCGGCATGGTCACCATGAAGGTCAATACGGCGATCGGCTTTATCCTCGCCGGGGGTGCGCTCGACCTCCTCGCCACGGCCCCGGCCAATCCACAACGATTTAACATCGCCCGCATCTGTGCCTGCATCATCGTCGCCGTCGGCGCACTGACCCTGACCCAGGACCTGCTGAGTCTCGATTTCGGCATCGATCAGTGGTTGTTCACGGAGATCCTTCCGGAGGGCGGTGCGGGGACTCCGGGGCGCATGGCGCCGGCCACAGCGGTGAATTTCATCCTGATCGGTTCGAGCCTGCTGCTCTGCGCCGCCGCCGCGGATCACCGACGCGATCTCGCGCAGTGGCCCGCGCTGTTCGCCGGTTTCATCAGCCTGCTGGCCGTCGTCGGGTATGTCTACGGGGCATCACCGCTCTACAAGATCTCCATCTACACAGGTATGGCGCTGCACACCGCGTTGACCTTCATTGTCCTTAGCGCCGGACTGCTCCTGCTGCGCCCGGATCGCGGGCTGATCGGGATAGTCAGCAGCGCCCAGCTCGGCAGCCGCGTATCCCGGCGTTTGCTGCCGGCCGTCTTCATGCTGCCGCTGGCCCTGGGTTGGTTGCGGCTCCAGGGCGAGTACGCGGGCCTCTATGGCCTGGAGTTCGGCCTCGCCATTTTCGCCGTCTCGAACGTCGTTGTTCTGACTGCGCTGGTGCTCTGGACGAGCGTCTCGCTGAACCGCACGGAGGCCCGGCGCCGGCAATCCGAAGGCGCGCTGAAAAAGCTGGAGTGGATGCTGAGCAAGAAACCGGCTGATGCAACAGTGAATTCGACGGGTCGCGCCGACCAGCCCTATGGCGATCTGGCCGCGTTGAATACGGACCGTACGATCCTGGACGCGGTCGGCAAGGACCTGCTCCACGATATCGTTGCCGATTTCCTGAATCTGCTGGGGACCTCCTCCGCCGTGTACGAGAAGAACGGCGATTATGCTCATGGCGTCTTCAGCTCAGGCTGGTGCCAGGCTTTGGATTTAGCCTCGTTTCGTGGCTGCGGTACGGCCGATATCCCGACGGCGCTCGCTTGCGGCAAATGGCACTGTCACGAATCCTGCTGGAACGGGGCCTCGCGCAAATCCATGCAACTGCGTCAGGCGCACGATATCGAGTGCCAGGGCGGCATCCGCCTCTACGCGGTCCCGATCCTGGCCGGCGAGGAGATCGTCGGCAGCATCAATTTCGGTTACGGCGACCCGCCGCGGGACTCGGACCGGCTGCGGGGACTGGCGCAAAAATACGGCCTCCCGCTGGAAGAACTGCAACGCAACGCCGCCGCCTATGAGCACCGCCCGCACTACATCATCGAACTGGCCAAGGCGCGCCTCCACAGCGCCGCGCGCCTTATTGGCGAGATCGTCCAGCGCAAGCGCGCGCAGGAGGTATTGCATGTGGCCAATGCCCTGCTCGACCAGCGCATCACGGAACGCACCGCCCTGGCAGCGATCGCGGTCAATGAACTGACCGGCAATGCCAATGGCGTCCTCCGGGATTTGCACTTTTCACGGGATGCCGATGCGGGCGCCGGGGTAATCGCCGCGGGCGCCTTCCTCGATGACGTGTTGAACCGGGCCTACGACAGCTTTCACACGGTGATCCCCTACGACCGGATGGGCTGCTCCCTGTTGAGCGCGGACGAACAGTACGTGACGGCCAGATGGGTGCGCAGCGAAGGCCCGCCCATCGCGCTGGATGCCGGATACACGGCGTCGCTCGCGGGCAGCAGCCTGCGCGAGATCCTGCAAACGGGACAGCCACGCATCATCAACGACCTCGAGGCCTATCTCGAACTGCGCCCGGAATCGCAGTCCACGCAACTGATCCTCAGGGAAGGGATCCGCTCCAGCCTCACCTGCCCGCTCATTGCCCAGGGCAAGCCGGTGGGGTTCCTGTTCTTCTCCAGCCGGCAGAAATATGCCTATCGCATCGCCCATCAGGACGTCTTTCAGCAAATCGCGGGGCAGATATCGATCCTGATCGAGAAGACCCGGCTCTATCAGCAGGTCTTCGAGCTCAACCAGAACCTGCTCGCGGCGCGCGGCGAGCTCGAGCATCAGGCGCGGCACGATGTGCTCACCGGACTTTTCAACCGCCGGGCGATCCTCGAACACCTGGAGGCGCAACTCGCACGCGCCCGGCGTCTGGGGCGATCGTTGGGCGTTGTCATGCTCGATGTGGATCGCTTCAAGGAGATCAATGACCGGCACGGCCACCTTATCGGGGACGCGACGCTCCGGGGCGTGGCCGCGCGGATGAAGGACTGTCTGCGCGAGTACGACTATCTCGGGCGTTTTGGCGGCGAGGAGTTTCTCGCCGTGGTCGCGGATGCCAATCTGCCAGACGTCCTTGAGGCCGCCCGCCGGCTGCATCACGCGGTCGGGCGCGAGGCCATCGCCTGCGAGGGCCTGCAACTCCCCGTCACCATCAGCGCCGGGGTCGCCGTGGCAGAGGACTGCGCCGAGGTTTCGGTGGAGGATATTATCGGGCTCGCCGATCGCGCGCTCTACCGGGCCAAGCAGAATGGCCGCAATAAAGTCGAGAGCGGACCGGCTTTGCGGGAATCCGCGGCATGACGCCGGAAAAACGCACGGTTACGGCGCGGGAGATAAAACGCCTGCGCGAGGAAAAACGCCGCGCCGATGCCGCCTTGCGCACCCGCGAGGGACAACTCGCCAATGCCCTGCGGATGGCGCAGCTCGGTTACTGGGATTACGACGTTGCCACGGACACCTTCCGGTTCAACGACTTCATGTACGCCCTGCTGCGCACGACGGCGGCGCGGGAGGGGGGCTACACGATGTCCTCGGCACGTTACGCGGAGCGCTTTCTTCCCCTCAACGATCAGGCCCATGTCGCGCAGGAGATCCAGTTGGCCCTGGAGACGGATGACCCTGATTTCAGCCGGCAACTGGAGCATGGCGTCATCTTCGGCGACGGGACCACGGGTTACCTCGCCATCCGCGTATTTGTGGAGAAGGACAGCCAGAACCGCACCATCATGACCCATGGCGTCAACCAGGACATCACCGCGCGCAAACAGGCGGAGGAAAACCTGCAACTCAAGCTCGAACAGCAATCGGCGATCACCCATTTCAGCGCCTATGCCCTGCGCAACCAGGATGCGGACGCCGTCATGCGGCTGGCGGTTGAGCTCTGCGTCCATACCCTCGGAGTCGAGTTCTGTCATCTGCTGGAATACCCGGAAGGCAGCGCCGGAGAGTTGTTACACCGGGCAGGCGCCGGATGGCTATCGGATTCGATCGGTCCCGCCGGTATGCCGGCGGGGCGCGATACCCTCGTGGCCTTTGCTTTGCTCGCCGGAGGACCCGTGGTCATCGCCGACCTGGAAGCGGAGGTGCGTTTCGAGGTCCCGGCTCTGCTCAGGAACCACGACGTGGTCAGCGGGGCGTGCCTGGTCATCGGGAGTTGGGAACATCCGCTCGGCCTGCTCGGGGTCTACAGCCGGCAGCCGCGCGCCTTCGCGCTGAAGGATCTCGATTTCCTGCAGGCCCTGGCCAATGTCCTGGCGGGGGCCCTGTTGCGCCTGCGGACGGAGGAGAGAGTCACGCGCCTGAACCGCGTCCGCCGGATGATGAGCGCGATCAACACCCTGATCGTCCATGTGCAGGACCCGCAGGAACTCCTCCAGGAGGCGTGCCGGATCGCCGTGGAGGAGGGTGAGTTCCGCCTCGCCTGGGCCGGCCTGCTCGCGCCCGGCGATACGGCCCTGCGGCCACAGTTCGGAGCCGGACGCGATGAAGGCTTTCTCGCACACGTGCTGGTCCCCCTGGCGGCAGACGCCCCCGGCGGCATGAGCGTAAGCAGTCTGGCGCTGCGCACGAGGAAACTGGCGGTTCTCAATCATCCGGATAAGTTCGGACATGACGTCCCCTGGCGCGAGGAGTCGCGGGCGCGGGGCCTGCGCTCGATCGCGGCGCTGCCGATCGTCGCGGAAGACCGGCTGGCCGGCGTGCTGGTCCTGTATTCCGAGACCGCGGGGTTCTTCGACGACGACGAGGTGCAACTGCTCGAAGAACTTGGGGGCGACATCTCCTTTGCGATGCAGAACATCCACAAGGATAAGGCCCTGGCCTATCTAGCCTCCTATGACGCCCTCACCGGGCTCGCCAACGGGACCTTGTTCAACGAGCATCTGAATTCGGTGCTCGAGCGGGCCCGGCATAACAACCGCCAGGTCGGGCTGCTGGTCTGCGATCTCAGGCAATTCCGCAACATCAACAGCGTTTACGGTCGCCGGCACGGCGATCGGATCCTGCAAGAGGCCGCGCTACGCCTGCACGAACTGACATCGGATCCCGTGAACATCGCCCGGATCGCCAGCGACTATTTCGCGATGATCCTCCATGACGTGGGCGACGCCACCGGCGCGGCCTACATGCTGGAGAACGTCTTCTTCCCCGCCATGAACCGGCCATATGTCCTGGACGGACAGACGATCCTTGCCCCATGCGGCGGCGGCGTCGCGGTCTTTCCCAACGACGGCGCCGACGCGGAGACCCTCTATCGCAACGCGGAGGCGGCGCTGCGCAAGGCGAAGCGGTTGAACGAGCCTTATCTGTTCTATCAGCCGGAGATGACGGCGCGCATCGCCGAGACCATGCAGATTGAGCACAAGCTGCGCCGGGCCCTCAAGGAGGAGCAGTTCGTCCTGCATTATCAACCCCGGATCGAAACGCGCAGCGGCCGCATCGTCGGGGTGGAGGCGCTGATCCGCTGGAACGACCCCGAGAACGGCCTCGTGCCGCCGGGAAAATTCATCCCGATCCTGGAGGAGAGCGGCATGATCCTGGAGGTGGGCCAGTGGGCGCTGGAACAGGCGGCCAGGGATTACCGGCACTGGCGGCGGAAATGCAAGACGGCGCCCCGGATCGCGGTGAACGTCTCCGCCATCCAGCTCCGGCAGAATAATTTTGTGACGGTGGTGGAAAAGGCGATCCGCAAGGGCGGGAAGCCCGTGCCCATGGATATCGAGATCACCGAAAGCCTGATCATGACGGACGTGGAGCAGAATATCGTCAAGCTGCGGGCCTTGCAGGCGGCGGGGATCGACATCGCCGTGGACGATTTCGGCACGGGCTATTCCTCGTTGAGTTATGTCGCGAAGCTGCCCATCAATTCCTTGAAGATCGATCGTTCCTTCATCGACGACATGCTGAAGGAGGCGGATGGTCTGACCATCGTCTCCACGATTATCGCCCTGGCGCATTCGTTGCGGCTCCAGGTCGTCGCCGAGGGCGTGGAGACGGAGGAGCAGTCGAAGTTGCTCCAATCGATGCGTTGCGACGAGATGCAGGGTTTCCTCTTCAGCCGGCCGGTGCCGGCGGATGCCATATTGGCGTTGATCCGCGGCGGCGGGCAGTTGGGGATAGGGGGTAGGGGATAGGGAATAGGGGATAGGGAATAGGGAATAGGGAATAGGGAATAGGGAATAGGGAATAGGGGATAGTCTAACCCCTACCCCCTATCCCCTATCCCCTACCCCCTACCCCCTACCCCCCCCATTCCTGTAGAGTAACCCCGGCACTACATCGACACGCCGGCTTCAAACCGCAAGGGGGGAATATGAAACCAGCAATCGGCCCGGCAGGCGCCGGAATCATTTGGCTGTTTCTGATGGGGATTCAGGCCGTCCCGGCGGCGCCGGACCTTACGACGTTGCCGCCGGTCACGGACGCCATGCTGGAGAAGCCGGATCCCTCGGACTGGCTCATGTGGCGACGCACCCACGACAGCCAGGGCTACAGCCCGCTCGATCAGATCACGACCGGAAATGTGGCGCGGCTCGAACAGGTCTGGTCGCGGAAGATGGTCGAGGGCGGGATGCAGGAGGGCACGCCGCTGGTCTACCAGGGGGCGTTGTTCATGCCCAATCCCAACGACGTGATCGAGGCCCTGGACGCCGCCACCGGGGAAGTCCTGTGGGAACACCGGCGCGCCTTGCCCGAGGATCTCGCCGATTTCATCGGGGCGCCCGGCACCAATCGCAATCTCGCGATCTACGATCGCTACATCATCGACACCAGTAACGACGATTTCATCTTCGCCCTGGACGCCGCCACCGGCAAAACGGCCTGGGAGACCCGCATCCTCGACTACAAGGAACAGCCGGCCCAGCAATCCTCGGGCCCCATCATCATCCGCGGCCTGGCCGTCTCCGGACGCGGCTGTTTCCCCACGGGCGGGCCGACGGCCTGCGTCATCACCGCGCACGATGCGAAGACCGGCAAGGAGGTCTGGCGTTTTCATAATATCCAACGGCCGGGCGAGGGCGAGGATACCTGGGGCGGCGTGCCCTACGAGGACCGCTGGCATGTGGGGGCCTGGATGATGCCGAGTTACGACCCGGCGCTGGACCTCATCTACATGGGGACCTCGGTCAGCGCGCCGGGGCCGAAATTCCTGCTGGGCGGCAATGACCAGGAGCATCTCTATCACAACTCCACGCTCGCGTTGCGCCCGGCCACCGGCGAGCTGGCCTGGCATTACCAGCACCTCATCGATCACTGGGACCTCGATCACCCCTTCGAGCGGATCCTGGTGGACACCGCCGTCGCGCCCGATGCGGAGGCCGTGGCGTGGATCAACCCGCGCATAAAACCCGGCGAGCGGCGCAAGGTCTTGAGCGGCATCCCCGGCAAGAACGGGGTGATCTACACCCTGGATCGGGAGACCGGCGAGTTTCTCTGGGCGCGGCCCACGGTGCGGCAGAATGTGGTCGGGAGCATCGACGGCGCGACCGGCAAGGCCACGGTGAATCCGGAGGCCCTCTTCACGGCAGCGGGGCAGAAGCATCTCATCTGCCCCAGCAACTGCGGCGGCAAGATGTGGCTGGCCGGGAGCTACAGCCCCGCGACCAATCTGATGTACCACCCGCTGCAGAACACGTGCATGAATTCCGAGGTCACCATCAGCAAGCGCGACAAGGAGGCCCTCTACGGCGTGAAGAACAGCCCGATCCTTGCCCCTGGCGTTACGGACCTCGGGACCTTGCAGGCGTTCTCGCTGGAAACCGGAAAGACCGTCTGGACCCACAGCCAGCGCGCGGCGATGACCTCGGTGGTGGCGACCGGCGGCGGTCTGATCTTCGGCGGCGACGCCGCGGGCAAATTCCGCGCCTTCGACGCGGCGAGCGGCGCGGTGCTCTGGGAGACCGACCTCGGCGCGCCGGTGACGGGTTATCCGGTCAGCTTCGCCGCGAACGGCCGCCAGTATGTCGCCGTCAGCACCGGCTATTCGGTGACCACGATGTGTCTGTTGCGGTTGACGCCGGAGGTGAAGCCGGGCGATGAGCATAGGTTGTTTGTATTCGCATTACCGGAATAAAAATGGTCATTGGTCATTGGTCAATTGTCATTGGTGATAGGGGATAGGGGATAGGGGATAGGTTGTTTGTAGGGGCGATCCTTGTGATCGCCCTGTCATGATGGTCAATTGTCATTGGTCATAGGGGATAGGGGATAGGGGATAGGTTATTTGTAGGGGCGATCCTTGTGATCGCCCTGTCGTGCGTTACCACCCATGCAAATTAAGGGCGAACACAAGGTTCGCCCCTACCATATAAGGATCATTCTCCCTAGCGGCTCGATCTCAGCGGGCAATTCATTCTCTCCGGGCGCGAGACCGTTCTCCGCGAGGATCAGCGCCAGGACATCCGCAATCTCCGCCGTGCTCAACGAGGCCGGGGCCTCCGGCGGCATGGTGTATTGCGCGACCGCATGGAGCGCAGCCACCGGCCGGCCGCGCCATTGCTCCCGGAAGTACTCGCCCTTGAGCGGCGCGCCGAAGAGGCCGTTGGCGAGCGTCGTGCCGTGACACTGTGCGCAGGATTTGCGGTAGATCTTCCGCCCGCGCTCGACCTGTTCGCCGGTGTAACCCGGCTTTTCCGGCATCCGGGCGCACATGGGCAAGGAGAGCAGCAAGAGGATCAGCAGCACACAGGGACCGTGCCCCAGTGCGGCGGAGGTCTTGCCCATGGCCGTCAGAACAACTCCTCCATGTATATGCCGAGGCGCGATTCGTAATAGACCGGGTCGTAGTTCTCCGGTTTGGTCTCGCCTTCCACCAAGTCTTGGGCATCCTCGGTGATCAGTTCGATGGCGGCATCGGCCTTGCCGTCGCCCAGGGCGACCTCGATGACTTCGCCCCAGAGGGCCAGCAGTTTGGTCGTGATGCGATGGATGGTGTTGTGCCGCGCCCAGTCTGTCGCGATGATACGGCCGGCGTTGCGCAGCTTTTCGAGCGCCGCATCCGCCTGATCCGCCGCGATCAGGCCGATGACGTCCTTCTGCATGTCCAGCCAGCCGAACGGATAGATCTCCCAACCCTCGTAGAAACGCCGCACCCAGGTCAGGTATTCCCGTTCGCTTTGCAGATCATGGTTGGCGGCGTCACTGCGGTAACGCTCGATGAAATAATCCCTGGGCGGGATCCCGTCCGGCCATTCCGAATCCGGCCGCGGGGCCATGGCGCAAGCGGACAGTAACAGATGCAAGGCGAGCGCCGCCAGCGGGAGGGCGATGGAATTCCCGCGCTGGGCAGGGCTGTGGATTGTTTCGCGCATGACGAACGTTCTGTGCTGCAACCCATGGGCGGACTGTTGCATGCCGCCCGGTTGCGGATCTCAGGTTATGGTTGTCTTGGTCAGGCCGATGTGCAATCTTAGCATTGTTCCGGCGCCATACGGATCCGCGGGTAATAATTTTAGAATCCTTAGGTTAAGGAAACTCTGAACAAGCGCTAAATACTATTGGTCGTCGTTCCGGCGAAAGCCGGAATCCAGTCAAAAACAATTGATTACTGGATGCCGGCCTACGCCGGCAAGACGTATATCAGAGTTTCCTTTGCGCAAATACCGCGGAAGTAGCCCTTATGGCTAAACGGTCATACATAATTCGCTGGAGGGGAGACCATGCGGGAATCGCGCCTGCTCAGTTACGAAAACGGCCTGTTGCTGTTACTGGGCATCAGCTTCGGGATCGTGTTTTTCGATCGCAATGCCCTGAACTACCTGATGCCGTACATCCTCGACGATCTGGCGCTGACCAATACGCAGATCGGCCTGCTCGGATCGGGGCTCGCGCTGGCCTGGGCGCTCTCGGCCTATTTCATCAGCGCTTGGTCGGATCACTGCAACCGCCGTAAACCATTCCTGCTCGCCTTCATCGCCATCTTTTCCTGCTGTTCCATCCTCTCGGGTTTCGCCCAGTCGTTCCTGATGCTGCTTGCGGCGCGCGTGGTCATGGGGCTGGCGGAAGGGCCGTTCCTGCCGGTGTGCCTGGCGATCATGAACCAGGTATCCACGCCGAAGCGGCGCGGACTCAACGCCGGGATCATGCAGAACGTCTTCAGCGCCCTGCTCGGCACCACGGTCGCATCGGTCATTCTGGTATTGATGGCGGAGCGCTTTGGCTGGCGCAACAGTTTTTTCATCGCCGGCCTGCCCGGACTGATCTGCGCGCTGCTGATCTGGCGTTATGTGCGCGAACCGGAGGCGCCGCAGGCCGCCGCCACGGGAGGAGCGCCGGCCGCCGGGTTTTTCAACGGATTGCGCACGCTGTTGCGGGTGCGTAACGCGCGGGTCTGCGCCCTGATCAGTTGCTGCATGGTGGGCTGGCTGCTGCTCGGGTCCACCTTCCTGCCGGTCTTTTTCACCGAATACCGGCATATCAGCCCGCTGCACATGAGCCGCATCATGGCGGCGCTCGGGATCTGTTCGGCCCTCGGCGGCTCGCTGGTGCCGGCGCTCTCCGATCGGATCGGACGCAAGCCGGTGATGATCGCTTTTTGTCTGGTCAGCATGCTCGCCCCGCTTACGGCGGTCTTTTTTCAGGGACCCCTGTGGATGATGGGGGCCATCATGTTCGTCGGCTGGTGCGGCACGGGGGTCTTCCCCCTGTTCATGGGCGTGGTGCCCGGCGAATCCGTGTCGCCCGGCCTTGCCGCGACGGCCATGGGCATGGTGGTCTGCACCGGCGAGATCGCGGGGGGCTTCGTGCTGCCGGCGGTCGCCGGCTGGGCCGCGGATCAGACCAACCTCACCGCGCCGATTCTGATTGCCGCGGGTTGCGCCTGTTGCGGCGGACTCCTGGGCTTCTTTCTCGAAGAAACGGTCCCCGTGCGAGTCAAGGCGGTACAGGCCCGGGCGGAGATTCTGAACTAAACTTGGACGAGACCATTAACAATAACGGGGGGCGCCATGCCGAAAAAAAAGAAATCCAAGTCCAAAAAACTGAACACGGAGCTGGAGAAACTGCGCCACGCGGTGGACCTGTTGCAGGACCGGGAGGCCATCCGGGAATTGCAGTATGCCTATGGCTATTTCCTGGACAAATGCCTCTACAACGAGGTCGTCGAACTGTTCTGCGAGGATTGCGAGGTGCGCTTCGGAGGCGGCCGGTTCATCGGCAGGCCGGGCGTCATGCGCCTGTATCTCGATCGCTTCCGGCAGCGTTTCACCGCGGGTTATAACGGGCCCATCGACGGCTTTCTGCTCGACCATCTCCAGTTGCAGGGGATCGTCCATGTCGCCGACGATCGCCGTTCGGCGCACGGGCGCTTCCGTTGTTTCATGCAGGCGGGCACACATCTGTCGCAGGGCGTGGTTCCTGAGGGTCGCTTGCAACAGTGGTGGGAAGGCGGCGTCTACGAGAACGAGTATGTCCGCGAGGACGGCATCTGGAAGATCCGCCTGCTGGACTACAACGTGACGTATTGGGGCGAATACGACAAGGGCTGGGCGGGCTGGGACAAGCACGAGATCGGCCGCATCACGACGACCTGGCCGGAGGATCCCGCCGGAGCGGATGAGTTAATCTCGCCCGCCCCCGGCCGCTGGCCGATGACCCCGGTGATTCCTTTCCATTACCGGCATCCGGTCACCGGCAAGAAGTGGAAGGCGGCGAAGCGGAAGAAGGCGAAGTAGGGGATAGGGGGTAGGGGATAGGGAATAGGGAATAGGGAATAGGATTTAAAAATCCCTAACCCCTAACCCCTAACCCCTAACCCCTAACCCCTAACCCCTAACCCCTATTTCCTAGTCGAAACTAATCCGCCCCGTGAGATAAAACTGCCGGCCCCGATCCAATACCCCTTCCGCGGACTGGAAGGCGTCGCCGATGTCGCCCGTGAGCAGGTAATGCTCGTCTCCCAGGTTTTTGCCGCCGAGGACCACGGAATATTTCTCCGACGGACTCCGCCACGTGAGGCTCGCATTGAGGAGATGATAGGCATCCGTCGCGATGATTGGAGTATTGAAGGAATCGTTGAAGAAGTCCGAGGTGTAGGACCAGTCGAAGCGCGGGATCAGCATGCCGCGATCGCCCGACACCGGAAATTCCCGCGAGACCGCCGCGTTCAATGACCATTCGGGCACGCGCTCGAATTCGTTGTCCTTCTGGATGAAGGTGGTGGCGGTGTCGATCTCGTCGTATTCCGCATCGATATAGCCGAGTCCGGCCTCGACGAGCCAGGCATCGGCGGGGATGAACTGCATTTCGAGTTCCAGGCCCGCAAGCGAGGCGCTGCCCACATTCTTGGTCACCGGGGCCACGCTGGTGAAGACCTGCACCTGCAAATCCGTGTAGTCGGTGTAGAAGGCCGCGCCGTTCACCCTGAGCCTGCCGTCCGCGCCGGTGTACTTGAAGCCGCCTTCGTAGACCTGCACGAATTCCGGGGCGAAGGACGGGATGAGATCGATGTCCGCGGTCCCCGGCGGGGCGGTGAAAGGCGCCACGATGGGCGGAAACACGCGCTGCGAGAAGCCGCCGGACTTGAAGCCTTCCGAGTAGCTCACATAGCCCATCAGGCTGTCGGTGAAGTCATAGGCGAGGTTTACATAAGGCGTGAACTCGTCGATGGTCTCGGTCTTCTCCAGCAGCGGGAGGATGCGCTGGCCCGCCTGCATGAAGGGCGCGTCGAGCTGCGGATGACCGCTGCCGGCGAAGTAGTTCTGGAAGATGATCTGATCCGGCGTGAAGTTCTTCTCATCGTCGGTGTAACGCATCCCGGCGGTGAGATGCAGGACCTCGGTGATGTCGTAGGTGCCCTGGGCGAAGAAGGCGACGCTGGTGTTGTCGTAATCGCCGCCGCTGCGGAAGCGCGAGACGGTGAAGTCCAGCAGGTTGACGTTGTTGCCTTCCTCGTGGAAATAGTAGAAACCGAGGATCCAGTTCAGGCGGCTGTCGAAGGCCCGGCCCAGCAACTGCAATTCCTGGGTGAACTGATCCTGATCCAGGAAATCCTCGAACTGTGAGACCCGGTGCGGGGAGTGATCGCCATCGCGGGCGAACTGGCTGTCGAGGCTGCGCCAGGCGGTGATGGATTTCGCCTCCAGCGTATCGTTGATGCTCCAGTCGATGTTGAGGTTGAAGGCCCACAGGTCGCTGTCGGAGTAGGCCGACGCCGTGCCGGCGTTGCCGCCGCCGACGTAACGGTCGTCGTAACAGAGCGGCACGGCCGGATTGAGCGTCTGGCCGGGGAAGGCGCAGGGCGCAGCCGGACCGCCCGCGGCGAGGCTCGCGCCAACGTTGTGGATGGTCGCCATCGGCGGGGTGTCCGGATCGATGGGGCCGGCATAGTTGATGGCGAGCAGCGACATGGCCGGTCCGTTCTCGCGATCCTGCGTGCCTTCCAGGGCGCCCTGGATCTCCAGACTGTCGTTCACCAGCCAGCGGAAGGCGGCGCGTCCGGTCAGGGTGCTGTCATCGCCCAGATCAACCCCGTCATCCCGGGTGAGATACCCGTTCTGATTGAGACTTGCCCCGGCGAGCGAGACGAAGAAATTTTCCGGCAGCGGGATGTTGACCGAGCCGCGGGCGTTGATGCGGTCGTCGGTCCCGTAGGTGACCTCGCCGCGGCCCGCGAATTCCTCATCGGGCTTGCGGGTGGTGATGTTGATTGCCCCGCCGATGGTGTTGCGGCCGAACAGCGTGCCCTGCGGACCGCGCAGGACCTCGACCCGCTCGATCTCGACGAGATCGAGGATCGCGCCCACCGAACGGGCGATGTAGACGCCATCGACGTACAGGCCGACGCCCGGCTCCACCGTCGGCAGGAATTCCTTCTGGCCGATCCCGCGCACGTAGATCGAGGCCGTGTTGCTCGCGCCGCCAAAGCTGGGGTTGTTCTGGAAATTGAGGTTGGGCGTGAAGCCGGCGATCTCGCCGATGTTGGTCACGCCGCGGTATTCAAGCCCCTCGCCGGTGAAGGCCGAAACGGAGATGGGCGTATCCTGCAGGCCCTCCTCGCGTTTTCTCGCGGTGATGTTGATCACCTCCAGGGTATTGTCCGCGATGATGCTGGACGAGGCCGCGGTGTCTTGCGCGGTCGCGTCAGAAGTTGCAAGGATGGCGAACAGGAGGGCGGTCCCGGCCAGCGCCGGCCGGTGGTAAAGATTGGGATTCATGATGGTCTTCTTCTTGTTGGGTATTAATTGGAGAGTCTTAACCTAAGGCCACTTTCGGCAGGTGTTCCAGGGCCGCCTCGATCGCCTCCTGGGGATAGGCATAATCCTCCAGCTCGCCGCGGAAGAAGCGGTCGTAAGCGGCCATGTCGAAGTGGCCGTGGCCCGAAAGGTTGAACAACAGGCATTTGGGTTCGCCGGACGCCTTGCAGCGCAGGGCCTCGTCGATGCAGGCGCGGATCGCGTGATTGGATTCCGGGGCCGGGATGATCCCTTCCGTCTTCGCGAACAGGACACCGGCCTCGAAGGTCGCGATCTGATCCACGGCCACCGCCTCGATGATCTTCTCGTGGTAGAGCTGCGAGACGAGCGCGGAATCGCCGTGATAACGCAGACCGCCGGCGTGGATGCCGGGCGGAACGAAATCATGCCCCAGGGTGTACATGCGCAGCATGGGCGTGAGTCCCACCGAGTCGCCGAAGTCGTAGGCGTAATGCCCGCGGGTCAGGGTGGGGCAGGAGGTGGGCTCCACCGCAACCAGCCGGATGTTCTTGCCGGCGGCCTTGTCCGCGAGGAACGGGAAGGCGATCCCGCCGAAATTGGAGCCGCCGCCGCAGGGGGCGAAGATCACGTCGGGATAATCGCCCGCGATCTGCATCTGCTCCTTGGCCTCGAGGCCGATCACCGTCTGGTGCAGGAGGACGTGATTCAGCACGGAGCCCAGGGTGTAATTGGTGTCGGGATTTTCGGCGGCGACTTCCACGGCCTCCGAGATCGCGATCCCGAGCGAGCCCGGCGATTCCGGATCGGCCGCCAGGATCTTGCTGCCGGAGCGCGTGGTGTTGGTCGGGCTCGGCAGCACCCGCGCCCCCCAAGTCTGCATCATCGACCGGCGGAAGGGTTTTTGATCGTAGGAGATCCTGACCATGTAGACCATGACCTCCAGGCCGAACATCTGGCCCGCGAGCGAGATGGCGGAGCCCCATTGACCGGCCCCGGTCTCGGTGCTGAGCCGCTTGATGCCGGCCTGCTTGTTGTAGTAGGCCTGCGGCACCGCGGAGTTGGGTTTGTGCGAACCGGCGGGGCTCACGCTTTCGTTCTTGTACCAGATCCGCGCGGGCGTGCCGAGCGCCTGCTCCAGGCGATAGGCCCGTTGCAGCGGCGTGGGCCGCCATAATTTATAGATCTCGCGGACCGGCTCCGGGATCGGGATCCAGCGTTCCCCGGAGACCTCCTGCATGATGAGGGACTCGGGGAAGATCATCATGAGTTGATCCGGCGTGATTGGCTTGCCGTCCGGCGCCAGCACGGGCGCGGGGGGATTCGGCATGTCGGCGATGACGTTATACCAGTGGGTCGGGATCCGGGATTGATCCAGCACGATGCGGGAGTTTGTCATGGGTTTGCTCTAGTGTTGATTTTCTTGCCAGGCTGAGATTACAACGCGGGTTATTTTCCCGCTTTATACCGGGCATTATGTCGTATTTTACCCCGGCCTCGCCAGTCCTTTTCCGGTTCGTTCTGCGCTTGCGACGTTTTTGAACTGCCTGCTGGCATGCGATACTGCGGGCGATACAAACGACAATATTTGGAGGAGGCACTGTGAAAACGATTATCTTCGAGCGCAACGTCGACTGGATCTATTGCGACCCCGCGGGGATCATGTTCTATCCGCAGTATTACATCTGGTTCGATCAGGCCACCGAGCGCCTTTTCACCGAGAACGGATTTTCCTACGAATACGTGAAGAAGACCTATGGCGTCATCGGCTACCCGCTGGTGGAATCCGGCGCGAAGTACTTCACGCCCTGCCGGCACGGAGAGAAGGTGGAGTTGCACACGACGGTGGAGGAGTGGGCCGGCAAGACCTTTCTCGTTCGCCACAAGGTCATCCACAAGGATGGTAGCCTCGCGCTCGAAGGCTTCGAGCGCCGCGTCTGGGCGGTGATCGACCCGACTCATCCGAAGGGGATGCGGGCGGATGTGGTCCCGCAGGAGTTGCGGGACAGGTTTGTGGATTAAACCCCCAATCAATCCCATCCAGGACTTATCCCATCCAATGTAGGGGCAATCCTTGTGATTGCCCTCTCTATCATGCGTGGCCACCCATTCCGGGCAGGCACAAGGCCTGCCCCTACAAACATGGGCGAACCATCTGCATGGCGCCTTGGCGAGATCCTGCCGGGGCTTGTCCCGGACCCGATTAACCAACAAAATGAATGGCGTCAACATGACGCATGTTCTGCATAAGCTATCGGGGGAGGCTATGAAGCGTTTCGACCATTACTTAATAATCTGCCTGCATCTATCGGCCTGTCTGACGTTCGCGGGATGCAATCCCGCGACCAGACCGCCGGAAGCGCCCACCGCACTCGTGCCGGCTGTGGCGAGCGGCAAGGAACTGGGCGCCTCGATCTACGCGAAGAATTGCGCCTCCTGTCACGACTTTTCCGAGGCCACCCGGGCGCCGGCCCCCACGGCCCTCAAGGAACTGGGTTTCCGCACCATCCGGCTCTCGCTGACCGACGGCAAGATGCGGGAACAGGGCGCGCTGCTCACCAGCGAGGAACAAGATGCGGTCGCCATTCACCTCGCGGGCGAACGGGAGATCGACGATAGCTGGCTCGCGAAATCCATGTGCCAGTCCGCGCGCCGCGGGATCGATACCGCAATCGAACCGACCATGGCGACCTTCGGCATCAACCGGATGAATCACCGGCATCTCACCGCGGCCGAGGCCGGACTCGACCGGGCCGGGCTCGCCAGTCTTGAACTCGCCTGGGCCTTCGGTTTCCCCGGCAATGCCTCGATGCGCTCCCAGCCGGTGATCGTGGGCGATACATTATTTATAGCAGCGGTCGACACCGGCCGGCTCTATGCCCTGGATATCGCCGGGGAACCCTGTATCGAGTGGGTTTATCAGGCGGAGATCCCGCTGCGCACGAGCATGAGTTACGGCGATCGGGGGGACGGCCGCAAGGTGCTGGCGATGGGAGATACCGCCGCCCGCACCCTCATGGTGGATGCGCAAAGCGGCGCGTTGTTGTGGTTGACCGACGTCAAGGTCAACGAGAAGTCCAAGTCCGCCACCACCGGCACGCCGGTGATCCACGGCGGCAAGGTTTATGTGCCGATCTCGTCCTTCGAGCAATCGAGCCTCGGGGCGAATCCCGATTACGAATGCTGCCGCAGCCACGGGGCGGTAACGGCGCTGGATGCCATGACCGGCCAGAAGGTCTGGACCGCGCACACCATGGAGGAGGCGACGCCCCGGAATATCAGCCGCGTCGGCACGCAGCAATGGGGTCCGTCCGGCGCGCCGATCTGGTCCACGCCCGCCATCGACGAAAAACGCGGGGTGCTCTATGTCGGGACCGGGCAGAACAACTCCATCCCGCCCACCGACACCAGCGACGCGATCCTCGCCCTCGATCTCGAAGACGGCAGCCTGCGCTGGAAATTCCAGGCCACGCGCAACGATATCTTTCTCACCGGCTGCATGTTCGAACGGGATGGTCCCAACTGCCCGCCGGAATGGAGCCTCATGGCCGATCATGACTTCGGCGCCTCGGTGGTCATCGCGCAGCGCAACGATGGCCGCGACATCCTGCTCGCCGGGCAGAAATCCGGAAAACTCTGGGCGCTCGATCCCGATGACAGCGGGAAACTGCTCTGGTCCACGGATGTCGGGCCGGGCGGCGCGCTGGGCGGGATCCATTGGGGCATGGCCCTCGCAGGCAACCGCGTGTACGTGCCCGTGAACCGGATGAACGGCCCCGGTGAGGACCCCGAGGATACCCGCAAGACCGGGATGCATGCCGTGGACGTGAATACCGGCAAGGTCCTCTGGTCTTATTACAATGAGCCGGATTGCACGGGCCCCCGCAAGGAATACATGCCCACCTGCGACCGGGCCGCGGGGCTCTCCGCCGCCGCGCTCGCGATCGATGCCGCCGTCGTGCATGGCGGGCTCGACGGTTTTCTCCGGGTCTTCGACGGGGAGACCGGCGCGGTCCTGTTCCGCTTCGACACCGCGACGCCGTTCGCAACCGTCAATGGGGTCGAGGGCCATGGCGGCAGCATCGACAACGCCTCCATCGCCGCCGGGAACGGCATGCTCTTCGTAGGTTCGGGTTACAGCCTGGTGGGCTCGCAGGCCGGGAATGTGTTACTGGCCTTCAGACAAAAGGGATCGAAGTAGAAACAATCGTTATCGCTTTCGCTCCCGCGGAGTGGAGACTATTATTCCAATTAATGGCCCGCATACTGCTTCTGTCGCACAAGGAATCAGCCGCACGGAGGCAGTTGGTGGAATTGCTCGGCGTCGATCACGAGGTGGTCGAGGCAAGCGGGGCGGAAGCACTCGCCGAACCTTTTGACCTCGGCATCATCGATGTAGCGGGTCTGGAACAGTTCTGGCGCGAGGTGCGCCTGCGCAAGATCCGCGAACAGCCCGACTTTCTACCGTTTTTGTTACTGACCGCCCGCGAGGAGCACGAGCCTCCCGAAGAACAGATGCGGTACGTCATTGACGATCTGATCTTCACGCCCATCGAGCCGCGCGAGCTGCGTTTCCGCCTGCATAACCTCCTGTCCGCCCGGCAGCATGCGCTGGTCCTGGAGCGGGATATCAGGGCCCGCGCCCAAGGCCTTTCGGAGAGCGAGCGCCGTTACCGGGAATTCATGGAGAGCCTGCCCGTGGCGGCCTATGCCGTCGACGCCTTCGGCCGGCTGTCGCTCTACAACGAGGCGGCCGTCAAGTTATGGGGACGGCAGCCGGGACCAAACGACCGCTGGTGCGGCGCGCACAAGCTCTTTACGCCGGAGGGCTGGTACCTGCCCCACAACGATTGTCCCGCGGCGGTCGCCTTTCGCGAGAACCGGCCCATCCACGGCGTCGAGGCCATCATCGAACGGCCAGACGGAACGCGGGTGAATGTCCTTGTTAATATAAATCCGATACGTGACGCCGCCGGACAGCGGGTGGGCGTGACGAACGTGATCCTGGACATCACCGAGCGCAAGCGGGCCGAAGAGGCCATGCGCGACAGTGAGACGAAGTTTTCCGTCCTGTTCGATCAGGCGCCTTTTGCCGCCGCGCTCTTCCGGCTGCCGGAAGGGGCCATCGTCGAGGCCAACGAGGCCTTCACGGAGGTCTTCGGATACTCGAGGGAGGAAGTCCTGGGCCGGACCACGACGGAGTTGGGTTTCGAACCCGACCCGAAGACGCGGGTGCGCATGATCGCCGAATTCCGGAACTATGGTTTTTCGCGGGCGCGGGAGGTGACCTTGCGCGCGAAGTCCGGCGAACCGCGCAATATCCTGGTCAATCTCGACCGGATCGAATTCGGCGGGCGGGTTTACGTGCTCGGCACCTGCCAGGACATCACGGCGCGCAAGCGGGCGGAGACGGAGCGGGACAGATTGTTCAACCTCTCGCTCGACATGCTCTGTATCGCCGGGATGGACGGTTTTTTCAAGCAACTCAATCCGGCTTGGGGTCGGACGCTCGGCTGGAGCGATGCCGAACTGCACAGCCGTCCATGGCTCGAATTTGTGCACCCGGACGATCGCGAGGAAACCGTGCGGGCCCTGGGCCAACTGATCGACGGCCAGGCCGTTCATGCTTTCGAAAACCGTTACCGCCGTAGCGACGGTTCATACCGCTGGGTCTCCTGGAATGCCTTCCCGTTGCCGGATGAGCGGCTCATCTTCGCCGTCGCCCGCGACATCACCGCAGGCAAATTCGCGGCCGCCGCACTACGGGAAAGCGAGGTAAGGTTTTCCACCCTGTTCGAGAAGGCGCCCTATCCCGCGGCGCTGGTGCGTCTGCCGGAATATGTCTTTGTGGAGATTAACCAGGCCTTCGAAGAGACCTACGGGTTCACCAAGGCGGAAATCCTGGGTAAAGGCACCCTGGAGATGGGCATGATTACGGGGGAAGCGCGGGAGCGCCTGATCCGGGAAGCGGATGTAAATCTCACGTTGCGCGACCATGAAGTCTCCGTGCGGACGAAATCCGGCGAACGGCGCACGATCCTGCTCAACTCGGATCTGGTGGAGATCGGCGGCGTGCGCTATTCACTCAGCACCAGCCTGGACATCACGGCGCGCAAGCGGGGCATGGCCGTCCGCGAGCGGTTGACGCAAATCATCGAGGCGGCCACCGATTTTATCGGCATTGCCGACCGTCAGGGCCGGATACATTACATCAACCGAGCGGGCCGCCGCCTGCTCGGCATCGGCCTTGATGAGGACGTGACCTGTCTGAATCTGAAGGAATTCCATCCGCCGGAGTTGTTCGGGGAACTTGGGGAACAGCGGACGCAACAAATCGCGCGGGAAGGTTTCTGGGAGGGCGAGACCGTATTTCTCACCCGCGATGGGCGCGAACTGCTGCTCTGGCAGGTCATCCTGGCGCATCCCGCGGCAAACGGCGAGGAGCCGGTCTACTCCACGATCAGCCGCGTCCTGCCGTCGGGGATGCCGGCCCGGACGGGATGACTTCCGCCCCTTCTCCCTGAGTAATATTTGCAGTACCTGCCCCCTCTCCGTGATAATCCGGATGTTCCATCATGGGGGAAAACGTCATGATTCTGGGCATAGCTTGCAGTCCGCGGGAAGGGGGAAATACCGAATTGCTGGTGCGTGAGGCCCTGGAAGGGGCGCTCGAGGCGGGGATGCACGCGGAGTTTTTCAGCGTCGTCGGCAAAAACATCCAGCCTTGCGACGGTTGCGGGACCTGTCGCGAGAGCGGCGTTTGCCATATCCAGGACGACATGCAGATCCTCTACGAAAAAATGACCGCGGCGCGGGGCATCATCTTCGGCACGCCGATTTATTTCCATTCCATGTCGGCGCAGTGCAAGGCGATCATCGATCGCAGCTTCGCGCTCCGCTCGCCGGTGCTGCGCCTTACCGACAAGATCGGCGGGGCGATCGTTGTGGCCGGAATGATGGGCGCCATCGATGCCCTGCACAGTCTCTATTTCTACTTCGCGCACAATCACATGCCCGCGGCCGATCAGGTGGTCGCACATGTGGGCGAGAAAGGCGGCGTCGCCGCCAATATCCGGACCATGAAGACCGCCCGCGAACTGGGTTTCCAGATGGTCCAGCTCGCCAAACAGGGATTCCGGTTCCCCAGCGAATACAATCGCGGGTTGATCCCGCATGTGGTGGAGAAATACAAGTTATGAATAATCTCCGCATCCCGGCGCTGTTTCTCGCTGGCGCCGCGCTCGTCCTCGCATCGCCCGCAATCGCCCAGACCACCGAGGCGGGGCGGGGATTCTTCGAGGATACCTGCGGGCGCTGCCACGGCGGCGACGGGACCGGGGGGGAGACCGGCCCGAACATCATCGCCAGGGTCTCCGCGACGCCGGATGCCGATCTCGCCGCTTACATCAGGACCGGCAATCCCGACATGGGCATGCCGCCGATCGCTGTCGAAGAACGCCAGATGAATCAGTTGATCGGGTATCTGCGTTCGCTGGTGCCGGTCATGACGCCGGGCCCGCCGGTGGTGGATCGGCGCGAATTGAAACTCGCCGATGGCGCGGCGCTCGCCGGGATCGTGTTGAACGAGGGATTCACCGATTTGCAGTTGCGCGGCGATGACGGGGCCATCCATCTGTTGCGCCGCCTGTCTGGCGATCGCTACCGGGAGGTGACCTCGCAGCAGGACTGGCCCACCTACAACGGCAACAACAGCGCCAACCGTTACACTGAGGCCACGCAGATCGCACGGGAGAACGTCACCCGGCTTGCGCCGGCCTGGAGTTTCCCGCTGGCCAATGCGCAGGTGGTGGAGAATACGCCGCTCGTGATCGAGGGCGTCATGTACGTCTCCAACGCCAACGAGGTATGGGCGCTGGATGCCGGCACCGGCCGCGAGATCTGGCATTTCAAGCGCCCGCGCACGGCGGACATGCGGGGACTCGCGGCCATGGGCATGAACCGGGGCGTGGCGGTGGAAGGCGAACGGGTCTTCCTGCAAACCGATAACGCGCATCTCCTCGCGCTCAACAAGTCCGACGGCAGTCTGCTCTGGGATGTGACCATGGCGGATTACAAACAGAATTACAGCGGCACCGCCGCGCCCATGACCGTGGGCGGTCTCGTGATCTCGGGCGTCGGCGGCGGGGATGAGGGCATCCGGGGATTCCTCGCCGCGTACGCTGTCGAGACCGGCAAGGAGGTCTGGCGTTTCTGGACGATCCCGCTGCCTGGCGAACCGGGCGCGGAGACCTGGAAAGGCAACGCCATCCTGCACGGGGCCGGCGCCACCTGGATGACCGGGAGCTACGACCCCGGACTCGACATCCTCTACTGGCCGGTCGGCAATCCGGGACCGGACTACGACGGCGATGACCGCCTCGGCGACAATCTCTACACCAACAGCATCCTGGCCCTGAATCCGCGCACGGGCGCGCTGCTGTGGCATTATCAGTTCACGCCGCACGACACGCATGACTGGGACGCACAGGAGCCGCCGGTCCTGATCGACACGATCTGGGAGGGCAGGGAACGCAAGCTGCTGATTCAGGCGAACCGCAATGGGTTCTTCTACGTGCTCGATCGCACCGACGGGAAGTTGTTGCTGGCGAAGCCCTTCATGGACAAGGTCAACTGGGCCTCAGGTGTCGGCAAGGATGGCCGGCCGATACTGAAGGAACTGCCGCTCACGCCCACCGGCGAGACCTACGTCTGCCCGGCCTTTGGCGGAGGGACCAACTGGTATTCGACCTCCTACAACCCCGGCGCCGGCCTCTATTATTTTCAGGTCATGGATCGCTGCAATCTCTTCGCCAAGCGCAAGGAGGAATGGCGACCCGGCTATCCGTACATGAGCGGCACAGCCCGCGCCGTCCCCGGCGAGGTCGCCGTGAAATCCCTGCGCGCGGTGGATATCCGCACCGGCGCAATCGCCTGGGATCTGCCGCAGGCAAACACCCGGGCCTCATCCTCGGGCGGCGTGCTCTCGACCGCGGCGGGGCTGGTGTTTTTCGGCGAGAACAGCGGTCACTTCGCCGCGGCGGATGCCCGGACCGGCGCGGTGCTCTGGTCCTATCCGACGAACCAGGGCTGGCGCGCCTCGCCCATGACCTATGTCTTCGACAACACCCAGTACATCGCCGCGGCCGTCGGCCAGGTCATCATGGCCTTCGCCGTGAGGGAGTGAAGCGGGCGGCATAACGATAATAATAACAAGAGGACCTTTAAATGTGGCAGCACGATTACCTCCCCATCGCGGACAATCTCGCGCTCTCCGCGCTCGCGGCGGCAATACCCATCTTCATCCTGTTGCTGCTGATCGGCGTGCTGCGCAAGCCCGCCTGGATCGCGGCGCTCTCGGGTCTCGCGGCGGCGGCGGTGGTCGCGATCGGCATTTACGACATGCCGGCGTCGTTGGCGGGAAATTCCATCGCCTACGGCGCCTTGTTCGGATTATTTCCGATCGGCTGGATCGTCTATTGGGCGATCGTGTTGTATCGCCTGACGGTGGAGACGGGGCAGTTCGAGATCATCAAGGATTCGGTTGGCGGCCTGACTCCGGATCGGCGTTTGCAGGCGCTGCTGATCGCGTTTGCGCTCGGCGCCTTCATCGAGGGCGCGGCGGGTTTCGGCACGCCGGTTGCGGTGGCCGCGGCCATGCTGGCGGGCCTTGGGTTTTCTCCGTTCTATGCCGCCGGCATCTGCCTGCTGGCCAACACCGCGCCGGTCGCCTTCGGCTCCATCGGCATACCTATAGTCACGCTGGCCGGCCTCACCGGCCTGCCGGAGATGGAACTCAGCGCCTGGGCGGGGCGCCTGTGCGCGCCGATCTCGGTGTTCATCCCGGCCTATCTGATCCTGGTGATGGGCGGACCGCGCGCCCTGCGCGGGGTGCTGCCGGCGGCCGTTGTCTGCGGGGTCACATTCGCGAGCTTGCAGTTTCTCGTCTCCAATTATATCGGTCCCCAGATCACGGACATCATCGCGTCGCTCGGCGCGATCGCTTCGCTGGTCGTTCTGTTCAAGCTCTGGCAACCGGCCGATACCTTCCATCTCCCCGGCGAGACCACGGGTACGCTGGTGCTCAAGACGCATGACTTCAAAACAACCTTGCTTGCCTGGTCGCCCTATGCGTTTCTGGTGGTCTTCGTGCTGCTGTGGGGCAGTCCCTGGACCAAACCCATGCTGGATACAGTGACGCTGCCGATCCCCTGGCCCGGCCTGCACAACCAGATCGAGCGCGTTGCCCCGGTTGTTGCCGGACCAACGCCGTATGCCGCGATATTTTCCTTCAATTGGTTGTCGGCCTCGGGCACGGCCTGCATGCTTGCCACCGTGGTCGCGGCGTTCATCCTGCGCGTCTCGCCGCTGCGCTATCTGCGGCTGCTGGGCTCGGTGGCGGGGCAATTATTTTTCTCGCTGCTCACGATCGCCGCCGTGCTCGCGCTGGCCTATCTGATGAACTACTCCGGCGCGACAGTGACCCTGGGACTCGCGTTTGCAGCGACCGGCGCGCTGTTCCCCTTCTTCAGCGCGCTGCTCGGCTGGCTTGGTGTGTTCCTGACCGGCAGCGACACCTCGTCGAACGCCCTGTTCGGCAATCTGCAAGTGGTGACCGCGACCCGCCTTGGGTTCGATCCGGCCATCATGGCGGCGGCGAATTCCGCGGGCGGCGTCATGGGCAAGATGATCAGCCTGCAAAGCATCGCGGTGGCGGTCGCCGCCACCGGCATGGCGCGCGCCGAGGAAGGCATGCTGTTCCGTTTCACCTTCCGGCATAGCGTGTTTCTTGCCTGCGTGCTGGGACTGCTGGCGACGCTCTACGCTTACCTGTAGCGGTCAGAACCGGTTGCCGGCGACAGACTGACTTATAATGTCAGTATGAAAACCGGCATTACAACGGCCCTCAGCGAGCGACTCCATCCTTACTATCTCGCCGATGAGGCGGAATTGATCCGGGGGTTGCTCGCAAGGATCGAGGCCGCGCCCGAACTCGATCGCCGGATCCATGACACGGCGGTAACGCTGGTCCAGGCCATGCACGCGGGCGATCGAAGCAAGAGCGGCGTCAAGGCCCTGCTCGCCGAATATGATCTGTCCTCGGAGGAGGGGATCGTCCTCATGTGTCTCGCGGAGGCCCTGTTGCGCATCCCCGATGCGGACACCGCCGATGCCCTGATCGTGGACAAGCTCACGACTGCGCATTTCCGTAAACACCTCGGCGAGAGCGACTCCCTGTTCGTGAACGCCTCCACCTGGGCCCTGCTGCTCACGGGGGAGTCCCTGCAACCGCAGGCTGATCCGCGTCATGACCTCGCGGGCATCCTGGGCCGGTTGCTGGGCCGGCTGGAGGAGCCGTTGATCCGCGGGGCGCTCCGGGTCGCGATGACCGTCCTGGCCCGGCAGTTCGTGATCGGCCGGGATATCGCGGAGGCTCAGGCCCGCGCCGGGGAAGATGGGAATCGCGGCTATCTTTATTCCTTCGACATGATCGGCGAGGCGGCGCTGTGTCGCGCCGATTGCGATCGCTATTTCGCGGCCTACAGCGGGGCCATCGCCGCTGTCGGCGTACAGGCCGATACCACGCTGCCGTTGCGGTGGCGCCCGGGGGTCTCCGTCAAGCTGTCCGCCTTGTGCCCGCGCTTCGAACAGGCGCAGCAGGAAACGGCGGTGAAGGAAACGGCGGAATGTCTCGCGCAACTCGCGCGGCAGGCGGCGGGCGCGGGGATCGGACTCACCGTGGACGCCGAGGAATCGGAGCGGCTGGAGATTACCCTGCGGGTCTTCGAGAAGGTGTGTCGGAGTTTCCCGTCCGGCGAGCCGCGGGGATTCGGGCTAGCGGTGCAGGCCTACCAGAAACGCTGTCTCCCCGTGCTCGACTGGGTGCAGGAGACCGCCCGGAAGCAGGCCCTGCGGATCCCGATCCGGCTGGTGAAGGGCGCGTATTGGGACACCGAGATCAAGCATGCCCAGCAACAGGGGCTGCGCGAATACCCGGTCTTCACGCGCAAGGCGAATACCGATGTGTCCTACCTCGCGGCGGTGAATCACATCCTCGCCGAGTGCCCCGATATTTATCCGCAGTTCGCGACCCACAACGCCCACACCGTGGCCTATGTTTATCACCATGCAGGGACGCGGGACTACGAGTTTCAGCGATTGCATGGAATGGGGGAGGAACTCTATGCGGCGGTCATCGATCCGGACAGGCTCGGCCGGCCTTGCCGGGTGTATGCGCCCGTCGGACCTTATCGTGAACTCCTGCCTTATCTGATGCGCCGTCTGCTGGAGAACGGCGCCAATACCTCCTTCGTGAACCAGGCGCGGCAGACGGAAGAGGATCTCGAAACCCTCGTCCGCTGTCCGCTGGAACAGGTTCGGTCCCTCGGCGAGGCGATCCGGCATCCCGCCATCCCGCTGCCGGGGGACCTCTTCGCCCCGGATCGCGTCAATTCCCTGGGGATTAATCTTAACGACGATCACGAAGTCCGGGAATTGACGAAGGCGCTGTCGGGATCGCGCGACTGGACCTCCCGCGCTCGGCCGGTACAGGCGCCCGGGACAAATCGTGAATACAGCGAGATCCGAAATCCCGCGGATCACGCGGACGTGGTGGGCCTGGTCCTCGATGCGGACGCGGGGCAGATCGAAGCGGCCCTCGCCAGCGCAGAGGCGGCCTGGCCGCGCTGGAATGCCACGCCGGCGTCGGAGCGCGCCGCGATCCTCAATCGCGCCGCCAGGCTCTTCGAACAACATCACGGGGAACTCATCGCCTTGTGCGTCAGGGAGGCGGGTCGGACCCTGCACGACAGTGTGGGGGAGTTGCGCGAGGCGGTGGATTTTCTCCGTTATTACGCCGCGGAGTGTCGCAGGCATTTCTCGGAACCGCTTGCACTACCGGGCGTGACCGGCGAGAGCAACGCGCTGTATCTGCACGGACGCGGGACATTCCTCTGCATCAGCCCGTGGAATTTCCCGCTGGCGATCTTCACCGGCCAGATCGCCGCGGCGCTCGCCGCCGGCAACTGCGCGCTCGCCAAGCCCGCCGAACAGACGCCGCTGATAGGATGCCGGGTCGTGGAGCTGCTGCACGAGGCGGGCGTACCCGTGGAGGCGCTGGCGTTCCTGCCCGGCTCGGGTCCGGACATCGGCGCGCAGGTCCTTCCGGATCCACGCATTGCCGGCGTGGCCTTCACCGGCGCCACGGAGACCGCGCGTCTCATCAATCGGATACTGGCGGAACGGACAGGCCCTATCGCGGTATTGATCGCCGAGACCGGCGGGGTGAACGCCATGATCGCGGACAGCTCCGCGTTGCCGCAGCAAGTGGCGCTGGATGCCGCGCGCTCCGCCTTCAACAGCGCAGGGCAGCGTTGTTCGGCGCTGCGCGTCCTCTATGTGCAGGAGGAGATTGCCAAGGAGACCTTCGATCTGCTCGCCGGATTAATGCAACATTACCGCATCGGCGATCCCGCCTCGCTGGAGACGGATATCGGGCCGGTAATTGATGGCGGGGCACGGGCGACACTACAGGCGCATCTCGGACGCATGCAGCGCGAGGGCCGTCTGATCCATCAGTGCCCGATCGGCGCTTTACATGACAAAGGGAATTTCTTCGGCCCGGCCCTCGTGGAGATCGAACGCATCGGTCAACTGCAAGGCGAGGTCTTCGGTCCCATCCTGCACGTGATCCGGTATGCGGCAAGGGATCTCGATGGGATTATCGAGGAGATCAACGCCTGCGGTTATGGCCTCACGCTCGGCGTGCAGAGCCGCATCGTGCGCCGCGCGGACCGGATTCGCCAACTGGCGCGGGTCGGGAATGTCTATGTGAACCGCGACATGATCGGCGCGACAGTCGGCGCGCAACCCTTCGGGGGACGGGGACTCTCCGGCACCGGGCCCAAGGCCGGCGGCCCGCATTACCTGCTGCGGTTCGCCACGGAGCAGACCTGCACCATCAACACCTCGGCCATCGGCGGCGATACCCGCCTGTTGCAGATGACGCGACCGGAATAGCGTTACGAATACCGCAGGGGCGAAAAATCTTTCGCCCCTGCGATACTGCATGCGTAGTTTGGTTTACTTTTCCGGCTTTTTGAACAACAGCGTGAAACGATCGGAGTTGTTCGCGACGCTCACGCGGCCGACCTCGTAGCGCAGTTCATCATCCGGGGTATAGTGGATGTTGCTGTAGTCGACAAAGACGAATCCGGCGGCCTGGACCTCCTTGATGACGGCGACCGGGTCCTCGCGTCGGCCATTTTCCCGGTATTCAGGCTCCATGTGGCGGCGGGTGTGATCAAGAATGCCGTAGAAACCGCCGGGCTTGAGGGCCGCGAACACGGACTGGTTGAGGACGGCTCGCGCCTGTTCGGAAAAATTATGATAATTCCGGAAGGTCAGGACCAGATCGGCATCATCGATATCCCACTTGCCCGGCGGCGGGAGCGTTCTCACCCCAGCCTCCAGTTCCCCGTCCCATTGCCCCCAATCCAGTGATTTAACCTTGTCGAGGCCGGGTAATTTCAGGACCTCGGCGGTGGCGCCCGCGTATTGTCCCGGCTGGACGATATAAAGCACTCCCTTGTCGCGCAGCACCGGTCCCAGGATCTTCGTGAACCAACCGCCGGCAGGTACCAGCTCGATGACCTTCATATCCTCCTTCAGTCCGAAAAAACTCAGCGTCTGCAGGGGTTTTCGATTGTTGTCGCGGGCCTTCTCTTCGGCGGTGCGGATATCGGATTGCATCGCCTCCTGAATTTTCTTTTGAAACGGAGTCAATTCGGGCGCTTGAAATTGCGCGAGCGCCGGTTGTATGGAAAACGCGAGGCAGAGAAGTAGCAGTGACAGACGCATAAGGCCCCCTTGTATTTAGTGATGCAGAGATAGACAGTCGGTTTGCATGAACGTTCGCGCGATTATTGCCGGAGATAATTCGACGGTCGTTTCGATCAGCGCACCGCGTAATAGCTGAAGAAGGAGTGGTCGGGATTCTGCCGCCGTTCCCCACCGCCGACGAACACCGTGCGGGCCAGCCAGTCGTGCGGACCGGCGGGCACGCGGAAGGTCGGCGTGCAGCGGAAGTAGGCGGGTTGCAACATGCCCTGTTCGTTCTTTTCGCCGGCGCCCTCCGGCGCGCGCACGAGATAGCCGCGATTGACGATG
The DNA here is from genome assembly GCA_004297165.1 of Gammaproteobacteria bacterium. GTDB lineage: Bacteria > Pseudomonadota > Gammaproteobacteria > Eutrophobiales > Eutrophobiaceae > 2-02-FULL-56-15. The sequence goes on along the minus strand of SCUJ01000006.1, from coordinate 1,295,264 downwards.
TAGATCAGCGTGCCGTCATCGGCCTGCAGCATGTAGTGGGCCTCGAGTTCGAGGACGCCATCGCTGCGCACAATGGCATAATCCGCGCCCGAACGCGGCACCACGATCCCGTTCAATCGCGGGCCGGTGATCGTCCCGCCGATGGGCGGCGTGTAACCCTGCTGATTGCCGCCGGGCAGCGGACCGAAGGTCGTACGGTCGGCGCCGAACTCGACGACGATGTCAAAGACATGTTCCAGTTTGCACTCGGCGAATTTGCTCATCGGGAGGTCTCGGGTAAGTTATTTCAGATTAAGGATCCAACGGGCGATGACGCGGGCCTCGTCTTCGCTGACTTGTTCGTTGGGGACCATTGGGACCACGCCCCAGTTGCCAGCGCCGCCGTCGATGATCTTGCGGGCCAGCACCTTTTCCATGACTGGCTTGTTGGCGGCGTGCCGTGTGGCGATGGCCGTGTAGGCCGGGCCGATCAATGCCTGCGTCATTTGATGACAACCGTAGCAGCGGCGTGCCTGCACCAGCGTTGCGCCGTCGGCGTCCGCCGCCGAGGCGAGGCCGGGCAGAACGCCGCAGCCGAAGATAAACGATACTTGTACGAAGTGGATAAGGATCTTTTTCATGTCTTGCGTCCCCTGGTCAGATCAGCGAGTAGCGGTCTTGCCGACCCCGTCGCCGAGGTCGATCAACACGGCCATGCGCGGGCCGTGCACCGGGATCGAGATGTTCGCGTAGGAAGTGGCGAGATAGCCGGTCTTGGGATCGATGCCGACCATGCGCAGGAAACCCTGCTCGCGGGGCAGGGGCAGCACCTTGATGGATTTGTCCCTGGGATCGAAACGGTAGATCACATTGGCGTTGGAGGTCGGGATCCACGCCACCTTGCGGAGATTGTCCCAGGTGACCGAATACGGCGCGCTGGCGCGATCCGGCAGGTCATAAAGGCCGATGGTCTTGCGCGTCTTCGTATCGTATTCGAGCAACTGACCGGCGCCGTACAGGGCGAGGTAAAGGACGTCCTCATCGCTCATCGCGATGCGCCGGGGGCCGGCATCCATCATCGGCAGGGACTCGTAGGCCTCGAATTTCAACGTCTCGGTATTGAAACTTCCGAAGCTCGCTATCCCGAGTTGACAGAACCAGATGGTCTTCTGGTCCGAGGCCATGGCGAGACCGTAGAGCGCGGCGCCTTGGGCCGGACGTCCCGGTTTCTCGGGGACGTGGAAGATCTCCGCCTTGCCCGTCTTCGGATCGAAATAGCCCACGGCGTTGTTGACGATATCGGAATACCAGACGCGGCCTTGTTTGTCCGTGATGAGTTCGTGATCCGCATCGAAGGAGAGGTCATGGATCCCGATGTTGCCGCCTTCCGGCGTCTTGAGCGGCCAGACCTCCCAGGTCTCCTTCGCGATATCGAGATGCGCCACCACGCCGTTGAAGAAGGGTGCAACCCAGAGGGAGCCATCCTGTCCCGCGACCAGGGTATGGGGACCCACCGGGATGTCCGAGGGGACGGTATAGATCTTCTGCCGGCCGGTGGCGGCATCGATGGCGACAATGTTGTCGGAGCCCACGTCCGCGGCCCACAGGCGCGGCGGGTCGCCAAGCAGGAGCGCCTCGCGCACGTTGTTGGGCGTGGCGACGGCATATTCGCGGATGACGGTCTTGCCGTTGACCGCGAGCGGCGCGCCCCAGTCGTAGCCCTGCACGGACTGGAAGTCTCCCGTCATGTGTTTGGCCAGCACCTTGGTGACGGCATCTTCGTCGGTAATGCCATAGACCCGATCCGGCTGGATGGGTGCGGCGCCCACGATACCGCGGCCGAATTCCTCCGCCGAGACGAAGTTCATGTATTTGACCATGGCGGACCAGCTTTGCTGGCGCACCGCGGCCGGGTCGGTTGATGGTACGTCGTGCACCATCCTGGCGTACTTGCGGACCTCGGGACCGGGCAACTGGTGGCAGCCCACGCAATTCATGATGATCTTCGCGACGTCCTCCTGTTCCGGGATGTGTTTCAACCAGGCGGAGGCGGGGGCGATGCCGGCCTGCTCGGCGCTCGTCTCCATGAGGATGGTCACAGCGACGCCGGCCGCGCCTTCATTCGCGTTCTGAACTTCGGTCTGGCGATAGCCGAGCTTCGCGGCGCGGATCGGCAGATTGGCCGCGGTGGCATTGGCGATCTTTCCTGGGAAGGTGAATATCCCCTGGTCATCGCTGAAGACCGTGACCGCGGCGATGCCGGTCTCGGCCGGGCCGGGCTCCACGGTCACCATGACCTCCTTGAGCCCCCGGCCGTTGAGGTCGAGGACCTGTCCATGCACGGCGACATCCGCGCGCGACAGCGCGGGCGCGGCGATAGCTAATAAGGTGATGATAAAAAGGCGCAGACGATTTCTGGCATTTGGCATGTGCTCTCCCCTCGATGCGTTATGCGGACTCAAGCTTAACCCGGCAGGGCGGGATTTTCTAGGTACTTGCTGCTACCAGGGCTGTGTCTTGCCGTCATTCTGCATGAATCGGCCGGAGTCCTCCAATGTGAGACCGGAGATAGTCTTGATCATCTTGCCGATGGCCTCTGGGCTTTCCTCCATTCCGGGCCAGTCGAGCTCGGAGAATTTCTCCACCCGGACCGCGCCGGGGTGGAACATGGCCACGATGACCCCGGCCGCGCGTACATCCGCGGAGAGCGTCACCATGAGCTTGTTGAGTGCGGCCTTGCTCATCCCGTACCAGTACATGCCGCCGCGGGGCGGCGCAGCGCTGACCATGCCGGAGGCCGAGCTGATCGCGATGATCTTTTTCTGTTTGCTGGCCTTGACGTGATCGAGGAAGGCCTCCGAGATCATGATCGGTCCGCGGACGTTGGTGCGGATGAAGAGATCGAATTGGTCATAATTCAGCGTGCCGAGGGTCTGATTTTCGTCCACCCCGATCCCCTTGAATTCGCCGATGGTGGCGATCCCGGCGTTGTTGATCAGGACATCGATGGGCGTGCCCTTGAGCTTGTCCGCGAGGGCCTCGATCTGCGTCTGGTCGGTGACATCCATGCGTTCGACCCGGAGGTTGCTGTATTGATCGGCTAGTGCCTTGAGGGTGTCCGGGATCTGATCCCGCCGGTGCGTGGCGATCACCGTCCAGCCTTGCGCGGCATACTGCCGGGTGAATTCGAGACCGATGCCGGAATTGGCCCCGGTGATCATGACGGTGTCGGCCAGCGCGGCCCCGGCGCTTGCCAGGAGTGAAAGAATCAGGAGCAAAACGGGATGACGGAACGATCGGCGGCTACGCATAACATTTCCCCTCGATGACATGGATACAGGACTGCTTCCCCCGCAACGGATGATATCATCTCGGGTCAGTCCTGACAGAAACGCATGCGCCTGGCATGTTAAATAACTGGTATTCCTAAACAAAATGCTATAGGGTGATGACCATTAGCATAAGTATGAATGTTTTTTGTAGCGACTTCCGGTAATCCCTCGCAGTGTATAACAGCAGACTTTTCCGTGATCCATCGTCAACAATACAGATGCTAATACATTGTTCTTTTATCAATCATCAATGAGGTAACCGTAATGGCTACAGGTAAAGTAAAGTGGTTTAACGACAGCAAGGGTTTTGGATTCATCACGCCGGACAACGGCAGCCCCGATGTATTCGTGCATCATTCCGCCATCCGCGCGGAAGGGTTCAAATCGTTGTCAGAGGGTCAGACCGTGAGCTTTGACATCGAGCAAGGCGCGAAAGGCCCCAGCGCAACCAATGTGACTGTGCGCTAGACCAGACAGTACATCAGTCTGTGCAAGAAGCCCCGCCATCGCGGGGCTTTTTTTTGCCAGGGTACAATCCAGTCCAGGCAGGATCTATTCGCCGTCAGTACCTGACAAAATAAGGGATCGCAATCAGGACTATTCCGATCAGGACAAGCAGAATGGTATTGGAGATGAAATAAGGATAAATCATGAGTAGCAGGCCACAGACTAACGGCGCCACAGCTTTCTGTTTCCTGCCGTACATAAAGAAGCCCATTCCAAAGGAACTGAACAGAATCCCCCATAGCACCAAATTCGCATTCAATCCCGGCTCTCCTGATTACGTCTTCCATTGTAATGTATCGTTTGTCCTCGCCGGCATCAAATCACATGACAAATCCGCAATAACAAGCCGCTTCCTCGGTGTACAAAAAATAATGAGTGACCTACCATTACTCAAGTCGAGGATGACCGAAAAAACCAGATGTCATTCAAAGGTACAGCGTTTATATAACTACATTTATACAATAATTCCCTTGGGTTACCCTAGCAACGCTCAACCCAGGCTACGTTTGCTAATATTTGCATAAAGCGACGCTTACCAGACACGATTTGGCGCCAAATGACAAAATGAACCGACAGGAGTGTGAGCGAGATGACTAATAAGCAGACTCTATCCCTGAACCATCAAACATGGTGGACCTTAATTATTATCCTGAACGCTTTCAGCGTATTTACGGTATTGCCGGCGTATGGCCAGGAAAACAATCTCACCGCGCTCGATTACCATGAGATTGAGCAACTCGCGAATCGTTATGCCCATGCCCTGGATACCTGCTCCAATAATGGTTATGACTATGCGGATCTGTATACGGACGATGGCGTATTCGTCGATAACTATTCGGATGACGGTTTCAGCAAGGGCGGAGTTGCGCGTGCGCGAGGCCGGGAACAACTGGCGCGGGCGGCGGGTGGCGGGGCCGAAGGCTGCCAGAAACCGGTAAACGGCAAATTATCGACCCCCGGCGACGGCGCGGTTGCCTGGAACGGCTGGAGTCATCTGATGGTCAATCATGTCATCGAACCTGCCCCCGGAGGCGCCACCGGGCGGGTCTACCTGATCATGCTGGGCATGGACGGCCCCGGCGATGCCATCCGCGATGGCGGTTATGAAGATGTTTATGTCAAAACACCAGCCGGCTGGCGGATCAAACAGCGTACGCATGTCCGAACCAGGGCCTGGCATAACCCAGCGCTGCAAACGCCGGATATGCGCTAGCAGGCGGTTGAAAAACTGCTACGCTAGACATAACGGCGTTGCGAGCGTGCTCGAAATCCTCATTTACTGCCCGTGTAAACTCCGGTTTCTTGCCTGCTCGCGCCTGGTTCTGCCGTCGCTCGCGACGTTTTTCAACAGCCCGCTACGGGTTTAATATCCACGAACCAAACTATAAGAGGGGGAGATCACATGTCCAGAGATAATCATTCGACCATGCGTACTACCAGGTTCGTCCACGCTGTCGCTGTAACCATGGCAATGCTGTTCCTGTCCCAGTCGCCAACGTCGTTCGCGCAGCAGGTCACCATGGAAACCCTGCTCGACCGTATCCAGGTTGAGGATCTCCTGACGCGCTATTATTACGATCTCTCGATGGGCAACGCCCATGAGCTGTCTGAGTATTTCACGGAAGATGCCTTGCTCGATGTCGATGGCACGGTCGCAAAGGGTCACGCGGAAATTGCGAAACTGTACCGGCGCCCGGAACCGGATCCGAATGAGCCGGCGCCGGAGGCGGGTCGTCGCGGGCACATGCTGCTGACCAACCCGATCGTCGAAATCAACGGCGACACGGCCACGGCGCACGTGATCTGGACCGGCGTGATGAACGAGGGAATTGGCAAACTGCCGCAAATCTTCGAGCAGGGTCGTGAGGATACGGAGCTGGTCAAACAAAACGGAAAGTGGCTCATCAAGCGTCGCTATATCACCGCCGATGGCCGCATGCCGAACCGCTTCGATACGAACTACAAACCTCGCGAGAATCCGTTACAAGAAGAATAAAGGGGGCAGAAATCGCAACCCGGATGCCAGGCTGCATTTGTTATTCACGAGGGGGTTAATATGAACATACACTCGGTATACCGATCAACGGTTGCTGGATTCGGGGTCGGTCTGATACTGGCCCTCTGCGTGCAGCCGGTCTCGGCGCAGACGGATGGGGCGCAGATGTTTCTGGAGCGCCAGGCCATAGAAAAGGTGCTGTATTTCTCGAATCTCGGTTTTGAGTTGAGCGATCCGGACATGTTCGCCAACGCCTTCGCGGAGGACGCGGTCTACATCCTGGACAGTCAATGGCCGATCTTCGGTTTTGAGAAGTTGCGATATACAGGCCGCGATGACATACGCACCATCATCACCCGGCGGTTGAGCGAAAAGCCCAATCCCGACACGCAAAGTTTCAATCCGGCGACCCTGCGGCGTTTCAGCCGCAACAGCAACCAGTACATCGAGATCATCGACGCAACGCATGCCCGGCATTACTGCAACTGGATGGCGGTCATGCGCACCAACGTCGATATCCACACCTCCGCCATCGGCCGGTACGAAGACGAGCTGGAGAAACGCAACGGCCAGTGGTACATCGTCAAACGCGTCCGCCGGGAATAGGGACGGGCAACGCTCAGCTCAGGTTAGGTTTGCGTGTGAAAATTAACAGCAGGAGTGCATCATGAAAAAGATCATCACGACTACGCGACGCCAGTTGCTTGCGGGCGCTACCGGCATCACCGCGGCGACTTTGTTGCCCACAGTTCAGGCGCAATGCAATGAAGGCATCAGCCGCGCGCAATATGACCAGTATCTGGATTGGTTCAACAACAACGATCCGCGCTTCGCCGACTTTTATCACGAGGACGTCGAACTGGAGTTGAGAAATGCCACGATTAAGGGACGCCAGGGAATTCTGGATTTCTACGCCGAAGTGAAGCAGTACATCAAGGAAACGGTGATCGTTGACCACTTCGTGTCCGATGCCACCGGCATCGCCGCCGTCGTCCCCTCCGAGTTCCGGTGTTTCAAGGACTGGGACAGCCAGTATTTTGGCCGGCAGTTAAAAAAGGGGGAGGTGTTCAGGATTATCAGTTTCGGCATCTATTGGGTCGTTGACGGCAAGTTCAAACAAATCAAGGCGGCGCGATATAAACTGGTCAACGAGTGGCAGATGGAAGGGTAAAAAGATTCCATCGGCAATATTCTTTTATAATACGAACCCATCCCCTCATGAATAAGGAGCCAGTCATGTCCAACCGTTTGCTCGTCACCGGCGCCAATGGCCATCTCGGCCGTCGCGTCGTCGAAATCCTTCTGCAAAAGAAAGCTGGTACTGTAGTTGCTGCGTCCCGCGATCCGGCCAAGATCGCCGATCTGGCCGCCAAGGGCGCGGAGGTCCGCGCCGCGGATTTCGGCAAACCCGAATCCTTGCGGGCCGCCTTCGCCGGCATCGATCGTCTGCTGCTGATCAGCACGGACGCCATCATCGTGCCGGGCCAGCGCCTCGGCCAGCACCGGGCCGCGGTTGCAGCCGCAGAGGCCGCGGGCGTCAAGCACATCCTCTATACCTCGGTGGTCTCGCCGTTCCCCAGCGACAGCATCATCGAGAACGATCACTTCTGGACGGAACAGGCCATCTTCGGAAGTTCCATGAGCTGGACCATCCTGCGTCATGCCCTGTACACCGACAATCTCCTTAATTCCCTGCCTAACGCCCTGGCCTCCGGGACTTGGGCGACTGCCACGGATAATAAGGGACGTAATTCGGTGACGAGGGAAGACTGCGCCAAGGCCGACGCGGCCGCGCTGGCCGCATCCGATTTCAGCAAGCGCATCTACGATATCACCGGCCCCGCGCCCGTCACGGCGGAGGAGGTCGCGAGGATGGCGACCGAACTCACGGGCAAGCCGCTCAAGCATGTCAGCATCACCAAGGAGCAACTGGCGGAGGGGATGAAATCCGCGGGACTCCCACCCACACTGATCGGGGCTTTGGTTGGCTTCGATGTGGCAACGGCGCGTGGTTATCATGCCACCGTTTCACCGGCGGTACAGGACCTGACCGGTAGTGCGCCGACCTCAGTGCGCGATTTTCTTACTGCGAATAAGGCTGCCCTGATGCCGAAGGGCTGAGGTCTGCACCAACAGCCTGCTACCCGGTTGGAGGGTTTGGTGTCTCCGGAGAATTAAGTTCCTTCAGCCGGTCTTTCAAGGCCGCGGCCGCCATCGCATAACCGCCGTCGGCGCCGTCGACGAAGTGATAATGCTCCCCCGAGCGTTTCCTGATGAGACAGGTGATCAAGGCCGAATCCGATGGATGGATGCCGTAGACGCACTCCTTCCGGTCGAAACGCGCTTCGAGATATTGATTAAGTCGCCAGCGTTGTTCCCTTGTGCCTGACAGCACCGCACGCAGCATGCCATCGAATTTTTTGAAGTCGGTGTTCAGGATCAAGTCCTGCTTGTATTGCACCCAGTCCGTGCCGCCGATGTTGAACCCGCATCCCATGAAGATCCAGCCGAGGACATTCTGCAATCGCACCTTGTACCAGTAGCGGAGACGCGCGAAGAGTCCGCGCGGAAAGGTACGGATCCAGGTTTCATGGCTCAATTTCCCGCCGTTAAAGGTGAGATGCAGGCCGCCGAGATGCACCGGACGGCAGGAGTCATCGTCGCCGTAGATCTCCTTCACCTTTGCGATAATCTCATCGTAGATCCGCGCCTCTGCATCCAGCGTGGGCGCCATGGCCTTGACGATCAGGGCGATGATCTCACCGTGCTTGCTTGGTACATTGTCCCAGCGGCATTCCAGACCGGAAAAATCCGCCCCGGAACTGGCTTCAGCATGGGGCAGACGATACTCTGCGCCCGCGGTTTCATCCTTCAACAATCGTTCCGCGTACTCCACGCCACCGCCGGCAAAGGCGGTCTGGATGAAATGCCGCGACATCCGGTGCCTGGCAACCAGGATACGCGCCCCGGAACGATTTATCGCGCTTATCGGTATGAGACCGGCGCGCAGGTCGAGACCAAAAGTTGCGCGTGCGAGGGCCTGCGTGGCGAGTAGCGCCGTGCGCGTTTTATCGAGCAGGCCGGGCGGTACGCACATCACCGCACCATCGCCGCCAAAGATGTAGGGAATGAGTAAAGGATTGGCGAGATTAACAACGGATGTGATCACGGAAACACCGAGGAGGTTGACCGCCTTGTACATCCCGGAACGGATGGCGCCGGTGGAGTTGGCTATGTCGGCGACGACGATCCACCAGTCCTCGGGCAAGGGCTGATAGTTGCCCAGGTCGGTGACGGCGGTGAAATCGTCGAGGACGGGCAGGTTCGAGTAAAAGTTCTCGTTTGACATGATCGCCCGATTCGACAATCCAGGTGAATCCAGCCTATTCCGCCCCCAGCTTGAACCACAGATTCCCGCCGTGGGCGACGCCGCCGTTTTCGTCGACATTGAAATAGAGCAATGGGGAGGAGTCGGCGCGCGGAACGAGATAAACCAGCCAGCCGTCCAGGGTTTCGGCGGACTTGATGTCGCCGGTTAATGGGGGATCGGGCGGTGGAAAATCAGGGCGCGGATATTCCACACCGGCTGCGGAGATCGCCTTGAACTGCGCCGGCCGCAGGGGATGCGCGCAGAGGCCGGGTTTGCCGCGCGCCTTGTAATTGAAACTCACGCTGGCGAGGAGATATTCATTGTCCGCGGCTGGGGCGGGGATTTCACCGGCGGCGGATTGGAGGCGTTCGCTGGCGGCCGGACCGCGCAGGACCTCCTGGACGCTGACCTTGACGTTGTACAATTCGTGCGAGGAGTAGCCCTGGCCGCATTCGACGATGCCGGCGACGGTCGCCCCGATGGCCGCGGCGGAACCCGGCGAGTTATTCTGCGCCATTGCGCTATTCTGCACGCAAAGTACACCCGCCAGGACAAGGGCGGAAAATCCTGATCGAATCATGTTATCTCCAGTCGTCAACGGAAGCGGAGGACAGGTAACCGAAATCCCCGGCCTGCCAGAAGAGATTGGTCTCGCCGCCGACGGAGATCACGGTGATGCGCTCCGGCCGGGAGAACTGCGGGATCTCGGCGTCCTTGGGCAGCTTGAGCCAGGAGGCGTAGGGTTCCACGCCCTTCTCAGCGCTCGGACGGGTGAAGTTTTGCACCGAGTAGTAATTCTCCCAGTAATCGCCGGCCTTGACCTTGGTGTTGCTGTAGATCCAGTCGATGAGTTGCTCCTTGCTGGCGAAACCCTCCGAGTCCTTCAACTGCTTGATGATGGAAGGATCGAGCAGCAGGATGGCGGGGGACCACGGGCTGATGAACTGCAACCAGCGCGGGATCTGGGGATGAAAGTCCTTGCCAAAACTCTGGTCGGCGTGGGTGATGCCCCAGCCGTTGAAGACGCTGACCACGCTGTCGCCCGGCTCATAGCCCTTCTGGACGTGCAGAGGTTTCCAGCCTTCCGGCAACTGCTCCTCGTTCTCGCCGAAGGTGAGGTTGTTGTAGTTGAAGTTGTTGCCCTGGCTGCCCATGTAGGTCTCGCCGATGCGCCCGCCGCCGCAGAGATTCATCGACAGGATGGTCCAGGCCCGGCCGATCACCGCGTTGGCCTGGCTGAAGGGGCCAAGCGCGCCGATCCCGGAGTTGATCCCGATCTGGTTGCGGATGGGGCCGTTGATGATTGCCATGCGGGCGAAGGAGGTCGTGGAGGTGAAGAGCGCCGGCGCCCCGGTCGAGGCAATGGCGAGGATCACGGGGAAGTGTTCGGGTCGCGCGCCCGCCATCACGGCGTTCACCGCGACCTTCTCCACCGTGTAACTCCAGGCCTCGTGCGGCGCGGAGGCCTGCATCTTTCCCACGAGTTCGTCGGGGGCGTGGCTGGTGCCTTTCAACATCGCCGCAACCCTTTCCTCCGTGGGCAGGACGATGGGCATGCCGTCGGTCCAGCCGTTGTTGTGGAATAATTGAGTCAGGTTTTCCTCGGTGTCCTGAACCTCGACCACGCGGGGAATGGGCCGCTCGATGAAGCCGGTGGCGGTCTCCTCCGCGGTCAACTTCCCGGTCAGACTAGAGACGAGTTCATCAAGCACGGGTTTGCCTGTGACGGGGTCCTGGCCTTCCAGATATGCCCGGCATTTTGCCGCCGGGACGCCGGTGATGGGATGGGGCACGAAGGCGAAGCGTTCACCGGGCATGCCCTGCTTGCCGGAATAGCTTATGACCAGATTGCTGAACGCGGTGGTCACCACGCCAACGATCGGGATGCCCATCTTCTCCAGGGTGATGCCATGGCCGACGACCGCCGGCGAACAGGTGCTTCAATGGCCCACACCGATGATCATGGCATCGCCCTTCGCCTTGATCTCCGCCCATAGCTCCGGGTCATCCTCGTAATAGACGCCGGCCTTCTTGCGCACCTCGAAGGCGGTCTTCGGGTAGCGGGACTTCAATAAATCCTGCATCTCCGTGAAAAGCTGATGGGTGTCGGTGAAACCGATGTCCACGAGATAGATGGTCTTGCCATCCAGCGTATCGAGCCGGGGGGCCATGGGGATCCGCGCGATAGCCGGGGGCTGACCCAGCGGATTGAGGACGGTGAGTTTCTCGCTGGCCGCGTCGGCGTTCGCGCCGAGCAACAGCATCAATACAGCCAGCGCCGCCGTCAGACCTGATTGGATTCGCATCGTGTTTCTCCTCATGGTTGTCGATAATGTCCGTTGCTCAGTTCAGCACTTCTTCCAGGAATTCCCCGAAACGCCGCCACGATTTTTTGTCAGCATCTTCCCGGTAACGCTCTGAACCGAAGACCGTGAAGGCGTGCGGCGCGCCGCTGTAGGCGATCATCTCGTGTTTGATCTTTTGGCCTTCGAGTTCCTTGGCGAGCGCGGCGAACTGATCCATGGTCACCGCGTCGTCGGCAGTGCCGTGCAGCACCAGGATCTGTCCCTTGGCCTGCGCATAGTTCTGTCCCTCGGGTGTAGCGAGTCCCCCGTGAAAAGTGACGAAGCCCTTGAGGTCCGCGCCTGAGCGCGCGTAGTCGAGGATCACCGATCCGCCGAAGCAATAACCCATGGCGACGGCATTGCCCGTGTTTGCGCCCTGCTGTTTAGCGGCCTCCAGGGCGCCGGCCATCAAGGCCCGCATCCGTGGACGATCGTTGTACAAGGCGCCTGTCAGTTTCTGTCTGCCGGCCATGTCCGCCGGCCGGTTGCCGGCCCCGAACATGTCCACCGCGAAGACCGAATAACCCAGCTCCGCCAGCATCTCCGCGCGCTTCACCTCGTAATCGGTCAGGCCGTCCCAGTCGTGCACCAGGAGCACCAGCGGGGCGTTCGCCGTGGGGCTCGCATAATAACCCTCGAAGGCCTCGCCTCCGACGTCGTAATTGACCTTCTCGCCCGCGGTCAGCACGCCGGACACACCGCATAACAGCAACGCAATTGTGGAAAAAAGTTTCATGATGTCGATCCTCCCGCCGTCGATATGTACTTGTGTGAGCAACTGGATTATAACTAGGCATCATATTGGCGGTCCGCATGAACGGCAAGGCGGATCCGCATCCGGATACGATTCTGAAACCCATAGTGATGAGCAGGAGAGGGTCTTTCTCATGAGTTTGACCAGGCGGCAGGTACTCAAGGGCTCGGCGGCATTGACGGCGGCGGGGATGCTGGGTATCCCGCCGCTACGCGCGCAGACGGAATTGATTAAAAAACCCATCCCGAAGACGGGTGAGCTGATACCGGTCATCGGCATCGGCACCAACCGCTATGGCGTGGACGCCGTGGAGGAACAGCTTGCGCCGTTGCGCGAGACCCTGAAGAAATTCCGGGAACTGGGCGGCACGGTGATCGACACGGCCCCGGCCTACCGCAATTCGGAGGCCGTACTGGGCGATCTGATCGACGGGCTCGGCATCCGGGACGACCTGTTCATGGCCACCAAGTGCAACATGCAAACGCAGGAGCAAAGCGCGACACAGATGGAGGAATCGGTCGCCCGCCTGAAATGGGATGTCATCGATCTCATGCAGGTCCATAACCTGATGGGCTGGGATGGCCAGTTGCCGGCCATGCGCGAATGGAAGGCGGCCGGCCGTCTGCGTTATTACGGCGTGACCACTTCCCAGACGCAACAGCATGAACTACTGGCGAAATTGATGCAGGAGCAGGAACTGGATTTCATTCAGGTGAATTATTCCCTGGGGGATCGCGCGGCGGCGGAAAAAATCCTGCCGCTTGCCGCGGATAAGGGTCTCGGTGTATTCATCAATGTGCCGCTCGGGCGCGGCAGCCTGTTCGGGAATGTCGGGCAGCGACCCCTGCCGGAGTGGGCCGCCGAATTCGACTGTAAAAGCTGGGGCCAGTTTTTCCTGAAATACATCGTCTCCCATCCCGCCGTGACGGTCGCGATCCCGGGGACCCGCAAACCCCAGCATGCCGAGGATAATCTCGGCGCGGCCATGGGCCGGCTGCCGGATGCCGCGATGCGCAAGCGGATGGAGGATTTCATCGACAGCGTTTGAAGTTCGGTCGTATTTTCGCTCTTATGATAATATCCAGGATAAATTGATAACGATTGGGGGACCTTTATGAATTCACGCATTCTCGCAACATTAATCCTTACGGCCCTGCTCGGCGCCTGTGGTTCGCAAGGTCCCGATCAGGGTGCGGCGCAACCGGCCGCCGCACCGCAGGCTGAAGCGCCGCCCGCAGCGACCCCGCCAGCGGCCAAGGTCATTGCCGATCCCGCGCCTGGCGAATGGCAGAACTATAACCGGCGTCTGAACGGGATGCGTTACTCGCCGCTCGATCAGATCAACCGGAGCAACGTCGCGCAACTCCAGCAGGTCTGGAGCCATCCCTCGGGCGGGCAGGCTACCCCGATCGTGATCGCGAATGTGATGTATCTGCCGACCTCCAACGGGGTGGCGGCCGTGACCGCGGACACCGGCGCAGTCGTCTGGAATCATGATCTGGGCGATCAGAGCCGTCCGTCGGGGCGCGGCGTCGCCTACTGGCCCGGCGATGCGGATCACCCGGCGCGCATCTTCGTGATGATCGGTCCCAGGATGCTTGCCCTCGATGCCGCCACGGGCGAGCCCGCGGCGGGTTTCGGCACGAATGGCGAGACCGAGGTCGGCACCCCGTATCTCGGTGTGCCCACCATCTACAAACATCTGGTCATAATCGGCGCCAACACCGGGGAACTCTCCTTTGGCGAGCCTGGCAACACCCGCGCCTTCGATGCCCGCACCGGCGAGAAAGTGTGGGAGTTCCATAATGTCCCGCAGCCCGGCGAGGTCGGTCACGAGACGTGGGAAGGCGAGAGCTGGAAGGGACGCTCGGGCACCAACGTCTGGGCCTTCAGCATGACCGTGGATGAAGAACGCGGCATCCTTTACATGCCGATCTCCGGACCCTCGCCCAATTACTGGGGCGGTGACCGGCCCGGCAACAACCTGTTCGGCAATTCCGTGGTCGCGGTCGAGGCGGAAACCGGCAAATACCTCTGGCATTTCCAGTTGGCGCACCATGCCCTGTGGGACGAGGACATGCCCTCGCCGCCGGTCCTCTTCGATGTGGAAATGGATGGTCAGACGATCCCGGCCCTCGCCGTCCTCAACAAGACCAGCTATCTGTTCTTCCTGAACCGCGTGACCGGCGAACCCATCCATCCCGTCGAGGAACGCCCGGTGCCGCAAGGGAACGTCCCCGGCGAATGGTACTCCCCGACCCAGCCGTTCCCGGTGAAGACGCCGCCCATGTCCAGGGTGAGCTTCAAGAAGGAGGACATGGTCACGGCGGAAGACACCACGCCCGAACATGCCGCCGCCTGTCAGAAGCTCTGGGACGATAGCGGAGGTTTTAATAATGAGGGACCCTACACGCCCTTCGGTTTCCATGAAGAGGGCGATCCGCCGAAGAGCACCGTGCAGTTCCCTGGCGGCGGCGGCGGCGTGAATTGGGGCGGGCCGGCCTATGACCCGTCGCAGGACCTCGTGATCCTGAACGCAACGGAGACCTCACTGGTTGGCTGGGTCGAAAAGAAGAAACCCGGCCTCAACTACGGGCGTGGGACCGAAGGGGCGACCCAGACCTATGACCGGGCCAGCATCTCCGGACCTGGACCGTACGCGGGTTTCAATGCCCAGGTCAAGGACAAGGACGGCAATGTGATCGGTATGTGGCCTTGCCAGAGACCACCCTGGGCGCGGCTGGTCGCGGTCAATGCGAAGACCGGCGAGATCGCCTGGGAGACCGTGCTTGGCCTCAATGAAGCCCTGCCGGAAGGCAAGCAGAAGGTCGGCGGCAGCGGCAGCGCGGGTCCGTCGGTCACCGCAGGCGGTCTGGTATTCATCGGCTCCACCAACGATCGCCGCCTTCGCGCCTTCGATGCGGCGAACGGCAACGAGCTTTGGGCCACGGACCTTGGCCAGGTAGCGAGCGCCAATCCCATGACCTACATGGGCGCCAATGGCAAACAGTATGTCGCGATCGCTGCCCGGAACGAGGTGAAGGTGTTCGCCCTGCCGTAAATCTACATGAATCGATCCGGTATCCCACTATGTGGGGTACCGGAATCCTTTCGTGGACTCTATATTCTTCCCCTTCGCCCCCATCACCTGATGGGGTTTGTTGCGAAATATCCCTCCAGAGTGTCTGTATAAATTACCACCACGTTACTGCATCAAAATATAGACATATCCCACTGTATTCATTGATTATTTTATAGTGCGTAAAATAAACCGTGGTATTTATGTTGTCGGCGTTACTTAATAAGAAGAGTTGGATATCAAGCTTCATAATTATTTAACTGATTGAATACATTCATATAAATATAGTTGGCACGAACAATGCTAAAGATGCTCACTGGTAAGCCTGATGGGTTCCGGGCTTTTCACTCGCGTATATACAAGAATGACAAAAATAAAACTGACGGCGGAGGAAGCTACAGTGTTAAAAAATAAACATAAGATTACCTTGGAAATCCTGATGGCTGCGTTGTGTTGGCTATCGCCACAGGCACAGGCAGCATTGGTGAATTTCGTGGTCAGCGCAGATGATTATGCTTCCTTGACTATAGGAGGCAGTCATATTTGTACCCATGATTCGTATGGATCTGGCGTCTGCACGGGTTCTTTCAACATGACCCCAGGCGCCTGGTATGACATCGCCATTGATTACAAGAATCGATGGGGATCTAACGGTCTGGGATTGTTTTGGGATCAACCGGAAATAGACAGCGGTATATGGGCCGCGGGCGTCGTCCCGGAAGCCTATCTCCGATCTGTCGCGAGCACGGGTGGTTATATCAGCGGCCTGCATGCAGACTATTACAGCCTGGGTGGAGCATTTCAGTTTGCTGTTGAGGGAGAGGGTCCTATCGCTGGAGGAAACGCTGACAATGTGAATACGATGTATGAAAATAAACTTGGTTTGTGGGGTGGAAGTTATACGTTTTGGGGCGCATTTCACGAGGTCTTGACGGGTCAGATTCAAATCAAGGGCACAGCGGTAAGTAATGTTCCTGAGCCGGCCACCCTTGTATTGATGGGACTTGGCATGGCGGGGTTGGGATGTGGCAGACGGCTCAGGAAGTTACCAATTCGCAACGAGGCTCCCCCGTCTTTATTCCTCTGAAGCGTCTGCTTGCATTTCCGCGACACGCTTACCGGCAAGCATAACTATCAGATCGATATCAGGCACCGGTCCCAGTTCGCGCAACTGCCGGGGGCGCTCTGCCCAAAGGTCGAGGGCCGCCTGAGGTTGGGCGCAGACGAGATGGCCGAGCATCGCGGCGGCAAGGGCGTACCGCCGTCTGTGCGCGTCGCTCGCCGCATCCGCAAGCGCGACTATCGCCGCCGGCGCGATGTCGCAGGCATCGCGGGCGGCCAGCGCACGATAGAGGTTAACCCAGAGTCCTAAACGCGCGAAGCCGGGCGCCAGACACTCTGCCGGCATCAAGGCGTCGATTAGCGCAATCGCCGCCTGGCGATCGAGAAATGGCAGCGTTTTTTGCGCCAGTATGTGCAGAGCCTCGAGCAACGCTTCTTCCTCAATAGCAGTCTGTCCGCAGGTACTGCGGAAGGACAACACCAGCGCCAAGGTCGTATCCCCGTTGCCGGCGCCTTCGCGCTTGAGAACGACTTGATCGTGGATGTCCCTGGCTTTCTGGATCAGATGCGCGCGATTGAAATTGTCGTCATCGGTCACGCGGCGATGATCGAAAGACCCCAAGCCAAGCATCTCGAGCAAGGGCAGCGTCGAGACGCTCCAACCATAAAACAACAGCGCGTTCTCGACCTTGAAGCGCGCCTTGGCGGCGTTCAGATCCAGAAACGGGAAGAAATCCGAATTTGGCGGATCGAGAGTCAGATCCAGCAGCGCCCCGATCTCTTGCCGCGTCCCTACCTGGCGCACCAAAACATCGTCCGCCCCGCGCAGTCCAACATCCGCCAGTTCGCCGCCGAGGGCGCCATCCCAGAGCCGGGAGAAATCCGGACGGGGCAGCCTGCCCCTGACCTTGGCGACGATGAGAATATTGGCGTTGTCGGTGTTGTAGATCGCAAAATCCGCGAAATTCAACGACAACGCCTTGAGCGCCGACAGCAACAGGTGATCGTTGAACTCGTAGAGCTGCAGCCATTGAATGAAGATTCCTTCCGGCGTCAGATAGTTGGGCAGAGTCCGGTAAAATTCCTGCGAGAAGAGGCTCGCCACGCCGCTGACCCAGGGATTCGACGGTTCGGCGATGATGATGTCGTAGTCTTGGCTTTGCAATGAAAAAAATGTCTTGGCGTCCTCGATGTAAATGCTGCTGCGCGGGTCGTGGTAGGCCCGGCTGACGCGCTTGCCGAAAGCCCGCGCCACGCGCACCATGGCGGCCTCTATTTCCACCGTGTCCACGCGTTCGAGGCCGGGGTTCGCCAGCAACGTGTGCGTGGTAAGGCCGGATCCGAAGCCGATGTTCGCCGCGCGACGGGCGTGCGGGTTGTAGGCGAGCGGCAATGCGGCGGCCATGACCATCGTGATCTCGTCCAGCGCGCGCTTACCTTTGGAATCCATCTGGATCGCCGCGTCGGGTTTGCCGTTGGTGGCGATCGTCAGCTGCGTCCCGGTGGCGAACAGGCTGACGCTGGAGGTTTTACCGTGTTCATGGGAAAGCAATTGTTTTTCGGGGCCAAGTTCGGCGCTTTTGTAACGATAGACCCCGGAGGCGAGCCGGCGCGGGTCGAGCTGGACCGTCAGTGACACGATCATTAGCACAACGGCCCCAAGCAAGGCCCCTTGCGCGACCGGTATAAGCCTTGGTCCGGCGCCGCTCTTGGAGAGCAGCGTTAGGCCAAGCACAATATCCAGCGCCGCGCCGAAAAGGATCAGCGATTTCAAGCCCAACATGGGCATGCCGATATGCACCGCGAATAGCACTCCGGCAATCGAGCCCAGCGTGTTGATCGCGTAAACCCGCCCGATCGCCGCCTCGCCCTGACCCCTGCGAAGTAAAGCGTGCGTGAAGAGCGGCAAGGTCATGCCGGCGAGAAACGTTGTTGGCACCATCACGAACAAGGCGATGCCATGGCTGAAAGCAGCGTATAGATTGTAGCCGGAATCCGTCGTTTGCAACGCCGAGAGCAACGCCGCCATCCAGTCGAAGGTTTTGACATAGAGGGGGATGGACAGCGCCGCCATCGCGCCCATCAATACCTGGACCCAACCGGCGAAGCCCATGCTGTCTTCGATTCGATCGATGCGGCGTTTGATCCATAAGCCGCCGAAAGCCAGCCCGGTGATAAAGGCGCTCAACATGAGTTCGAACGAATGCGTGGTGCTGCCGAGCACCAGGCTCAGCATGCGCAACCAACCGATTTCGTAAACGAAAGAGGCCGCACCGGTGACGGCAGCGGCCGCGAAAAAGAGGCTTGTCAGCGGATCGGTTCTGGCTGAGCTGGCCGTCGTCTGTAATGGACTGGCGGCGGGTTGCGGATCGAGTATGACCAGAAGCCAGACTGTCAGCGCCAACGCAATGTTGAGCAATCCGGCAGTCATAATCGTTCCTGGAAGTCCCACGACTCCGATTAACCAGAATCCGGAGATGAGTACGCCGATCGCCGCGCCGATGCTGTTGGTGAAATAAAGCATTGCGAGGCTGCCGCCGGCTTGATCCGGATATCGGCGGATGATGCCGCCCGTCAGGAGCGGAAAGGTCATGCCGAGCAGCGCCGACTGCGGCGCGATCAGGGTGCTGGCCGCGATCCATTTCAACGCTCCGGCCAGCGAGGGCGAGGCGAGGTCCGGCAGGATCGAGAAGTAAAAGGCGTCCGTAATGACAACGAATATATCATGGAAGAAAAGCGCAAACGCCCCGATGCCGCCTTCAACAATCGCGTAAAGCAGGATCGGCGCGCGGAGTCGCCCGGAGAATCTGGCGGCAATCCAGGATCCGAGCCCGAGTCCGCCCATGAATATCGTCAGCACCAGGGATTGCGCATACGCGGCGTGGCCAAGAAACAATTTGAGATAATGTGACCAGATCGATTCGTAGATCAGCCCGGTAAAACCGGAAATGGTAAAGATGACATAGAAAACCCATCGCGGGGGTGAGTCCGAAAATTTCATGGCGCGGCCCATTGATAACATTAACTAATCGATCCGCGGATTTTCGGTCAAACAGGCATGACTTAGAACAGCGCGCGGAAGCCTGCCCAGGCGGCGCGCGGCGCGCCGATGCCGAGAAAGATCGGCCTGGTGTCGGCGAGCCCTGGAACGATGCCGGAGGGGGCCTCGCCGAGCAGACCGAAGTTCTCGTAGTCGGCATCGAACAGATTGGTGACCCGCGCGAACAGGGTGAGTCGTTCGCCCACCGCATAGCTCGCGCGCAGATTCGTCACCGTGAAGCCGTCGATCGGATCCAGGTTGTTGCCTTCATCGCCGCGGATAAACTGATCGGAATTGAAGATGGCATCGAGGCCTACGCTAAGCCTGTCGTTCCAGCGATAATCGCCGCCGATCTTCAACAGATGCTCAGGCACTCCCGGCAGACGATCACCGCGTTGCACGGCGAGCCGGCCGTCGGCATCGGCATCTGGGTGATTCGGGCTCAGCACAAAAAAATCGTCCTCGAAGGTGGCCTTGATGTAGGAATACGCCGCATGCCAATCCAGTTTGTCCGCGACTGTCCCCTGCAGACGTGCCTCGAAACCCCAGCGGCGGGTCTCATCGACATTGGCAAAAAGTCCGGTGGCGCGACCCGTGGACTGGAAGATGATGTCATCCGAGTTCGTGGCATGAAAGAATCCGGCATGGTAGTCCACCGTAGCGTAGGACCCGCGCACGCCAAATTCGAAGTTTCTGGTCACCACGGGATAGAGTGGCGGGTCGGCCAGGAAGGCATTCGGCAGGCGGCACTCGAAATCTATGTCATCGGGGTCCTCACCCTTGGCGTTGGCATATTCGCGCGCCAGTTGGAATACGCCTTCGTTGCAGGAGAGTTCGATCGGCGTGGGGACGCGGCTGGATTCGTTATAGGAGCCGTAGAGGTTCAACTCCGTGGCGATATTGAAGGTAAATCCCGCCGCCGGGTTGAAGCGCGCGAAGGCGTGGTCGCCGTTCAATTCAGGCCGTTTGCCCGAACGGTCGCGCAGGCGGATGTCGGTTGTGTCATAGCGTCCGGAGATGGTCACAGTGAGTCGCGGATTCAACTCGAGGGCGTCGATGAAGAACCAGCCATAGGTTTCAGCAGCGGTCCGGATGGCGGTCGCAGCGGAATCGATGAAGGTCCCGACGCCGCGTCCCATGGTGCTACGGGTTGCCGGGTCCAGTGTGGCGAGTTCCACCACGGATCCGAAATCGGATCCGCCGGAGAGATGACTGAAACCCAGGATCAACCGGTTACCGAGGCCGAAGAGATCCTTCCGCCAGGCCAATTGCCCATTCAAGCCCCGGCTGGTTTGTTCGCGTTCGCTGATGTTGTTGATCGCCTGGTCCGCGAGTGTCCCTGTGCCGCTCAAATCGCCGCTTAGATCTTCCAACTCGAAATCCGCAGGGTCGAGACCCGCGCTGAGAGCCGCTGTTGCGATGAGTGTTTCCAGATCGTCGAGATTCGATATCGCCGGATCTGTTCCTCCGCATAATGCATATAAATTCAGACCGAGTTCCCGATCGAGGTCCCCGGCAATCTCGTCCGCGTCGTCCAAAAGGGACTGATCGCCGCCGGCAAAAAAGCAACGCTTCATATCCGCACCATCGCCATTGAAGGTGTCGGTGACGTTCTCGCGCCAAAAAACGTTACCCGCGAGTTGCAGGGAATCGGTGAGATTGTGGCTGGCATCAAGGTTGATCATTCGCAGATTATTCCGGGTGATGTCCGGGGCGGTGAAGATGTCCGTCCGGTTCCCCAGCATGCCAGTGGGCAATGGGCCGTTGCCGGTCAGATCGCTCCGGCCCTGTTGATAGATCAGATCGACGGCGGAGCGCACTCCATCGCGAAAGCTTATACTGCCATAGAAATTTGTAGCCTCGGATGCGGAAAGCCGCCGCCAGCCGTCCTCCCGGAAATGTGACAGGTTGAGATAATGGCCCCACGCGCCGTTGTTTCCGCCACCTTCCAACTCTCCGTTGAGCCGGCCCCAGGCGCCCCCGGAGCCTTCCGCGTAATGACCGGAGAAATTAAATCCGTTCTTCATGGAGAGCGCGAGCGCCCCACCCAGGGCGTTCAGGCCGAAGATTGGATTCGCCCCGCCGATAAGGTCCATGCGGTGCACCGCGGATTCCGGCAGCAGATCCCAGTGGACGGCGTCGCCCAGCGGTTCGTTGATGCGCACCCCGTTCTGGTAGACGGCTATGCCCTGCGGCAGGCCAAGCAGGGGCGAGGCGGTGAAACCGCGAAAACGCACGTCCGGCTGGAGCGGGTTGTTTTGCGCTGAGTTGATGTTGATGCTGTCCAGCCGCTCGTTCATGAAATCGCCGAGGTCCTGACTCTGGCTCCGCGCGAGATCGGCGAACCCCGCGCTCTGCACCGCATAGGGAATCTTGTCGACGTCCTGCCGCAGGGATGAGCCGGGGGTGACGCCGACAACGCGAATCTCTTCAAGGGCTTCCTGCGCTGGGCTGCTGACAGAGATGAGGCAAAGCGACAGAATAAAGATGGGGACGGATTTGAAATCCGCCCCCGAAATATACTTCACTTCTTATCCCAATCGGTCTTGCCGGCGTCCTTGCCCGCGACCGAATAGAGCACCTTGGTCTTGCGGGTCTTCAGGAATTCCTCCAGCGGCTCTCCGCGCATGGCGGCATAGACGTGGAGATTTGTCGTGCCGATCACCGCGGCGAATTTCTCCAGCATGAAGAAGATCACGCCATAGTGCATGAGCTTGCGCCAGTCGCGGCGCCGGATCAGGTCTTTTTCTTCATCGGTGAGGCCATGCTCCGCGAACAGCGGTTCGGGATCTTCCAGAAACCGCTGACGGAATCCGGGTTCGATCAACCGATGCAGGAAATCGTTCAGCCGGTAAGCCTTCAGGCTGCGCTCGAGCGTGAAGGGATAGCTCCCTTCCAGCTTCTCGACGCCCGCGAGTTCCTGTGCGGCGCGAGTCCGATAGGCCGCGGGGGATTCGACGGCTGGCGGCAGGGAGGTTGGGTCATCTTCGTAGATGACCGCGCTGATCGCCGTCATCGACGGCAGGTAATACGCCTGGTGCAGTTTCTTCACCTTGGGCGCCATGGCCCCGCGCATGATCAGCCACATGATGACCTCGGCCCCTTCCATACCGCCGCGTTCGGCGAATTGGGCGACGGTGAGTTTCGTCAGTTGTTCCGGGTCCTTCTCCAGGAGATCCAGGAATTCCATGTCCCAGGGGGTGTTATTGAAACCGGAACGCTCGCCATGCACCTGATGGGACAGGCCGCCCGTACCGACGATGGCCACCTTGATATCTTCTGGATAGCTGTCGATGGCGCGGCGCAGGGCCTGGCCGAGTTTGTAACAGCGTCGCGCGGTCGGTCCCGGAAACACCAACACGCCGACCTGCAAGGGGACAATGGCGCCGGGCCAGCCGTGTACCGGGTCCTGCGGCCAGATGAGGGAGAGCGGCGAGAAGGCCCCGTGATCCAGTCCCTTCTTCTGGAAATAGGAGAGATCGAATTCCTCCATGGTGAGGCAGCTAGCGATGTGCCGTGCCAGACCGGGATGGCCTTTGATGGCGGGCAGATTGCGGGGACCGCCGCCTTCATCCGCCGGCGGATAGGAATCGTCCACGCCGAGGGCGAAATGGGAGTAGTGATCGAAGAAGAAGGAGGTGACGTGATCGTTGTAGATATAGAAGAGCACGTCCGGGGCCTTGTCCTTGAGCCACTGCCGCACCGGCTCGTAGTCCTTGAAGATCGGGGCCCATACCGGGTCCGCCTGTTTTTTGGTATCGACCGCGAAACCGATGGTCGGGGTATGCGAAGTGGCGATGCCGCCTACGAATCTGGCCATGCTGGGCTCCTGTCTGCCTTAAGCGGTCCAGCCGGACTTCTGGCCGTAGGGCACGCGCCGGTTCAGATCCTCGATGTGAGCGATCTTGCCGTCCTCGACCTTGTATAGCGCGGCATGCAGATCGGTCCAGGGGGTCAGGAACGACCGCGGGACTTTTGCCTCGCCCACGCCAGCCAGGTTCACAGTAGTGGCGGCCGCGGCGTTATCAAAGATGCAAAGATCGAGCGCCAGTCCCTGCCTTTCGTCCACCACCCAGGTGCGGTGTTCGCGCGCCTTGGTCAGTTGCGTCAGATAGCCGCGATTGATCTCGGTCGCGAGGTCTCCGGCGTAAAAACGCAAATCCGGCTGCGCTTCGCTGAATTGCGGTCCGTTGGGGTTATCGCAGGCATTGATGCCGTTCTCCCGGCGGATGCAGTCATCCGAGAAGCTGGCGAGCGAGGCATCGCGCCGGGCAATCGCCCGATGATAATTTTCCAGCGCCCGTTCGATCGCGGCGCGCTCGCTTGGAACAGCAGTTTGCAACACCGCAGGCACGGCCTCGAAGGCATCCTGATCCACGTCCGCCAGATAGGGGGCCTGGAACATTGTATTCGTGGCTGCCTTCAATTCCCCGCGTTGGCCCATGGCCTCGGGTCGGGCGATGATGGTTTCGATCTCGCTGATGTAGCCATCCTTGACCTTGAGACGCATGGCGATGGCGGCGAACAGGCCGTTTTCGTCCAGGGTACCGAACCAGGCCGCCTGTTGGGTGCCGGGATCCGCCAGATGCACGCTGAATTTGCGTAGGCCCTTGATGGTCTTCCACAGGCCGCCGGAACCCGGTTGCACCAGCACGCCGTTCTCCGTATAACGCGCGTTCTCCGCGAGCGGCAAGTGACACGGGCAATCGTTGATGATCGCCTCCAGCACCTGCTGATTCAGGGCCACTAACGTCTCATGCGTATCCGCCTTCACGGGTTTCGGCTTCGGGCGCGTGGGTTCATAGGTCAGGGCCACGGTCATGGGTTTGCCGAGCCAGTGTTGGCGGGTGCCGTACGGCACTTCGATGAAGGTCATTTCGATGTAACGGAAGGAACCGTTGATCACCTTGAACGCCTCTGTCGCCGTGTGGCTGCGCGCCGTGCGGAAGTAGGGGGCAATCGCCCAGTCCACGTTGTCCTTGATGAAGTGGATATTGGTCAGGGCACCATCGAAGTCGTAGGTGCCCTGGCCCATCACCGCGCCGCGCTCGACGTCGATCACCGGGGCAAGGCGGTCGCGGATCTTCGTTACAAAGGCCATCAAACCGAATTCGTACTGGGCCTTGGCCGGCATGGTGACGAATTTCGTGGTGGCGTCCGAATGGCCGTAGCCGCTGTTGTCCTTCTGGCTGACTGTCTTGCGGGCGTGCTCGATGCGCTCGCAATCATCGCGGAACGGATAGATCCCGGTGCCGTCATTGCGCTCCAGGGCCTGAAAATATATGTGGGCGTTCATCATCAGCGCCTCGCGGCTCTGGCGCTGCGCCAACGGAATGGGCTCAAGCCAGATCGGATCCGGTGCGCCGAGTTTCTCGTAGTTTTCCGCGCCGTTTGGATCGCGGCTGATCCATTGATCTATCTCGGAGATCTTGTCGTCTTCAAGTTTCAGGCGCAGGACGTAGACACAGCCCGAGTCGTGTTCGTAGACGTTGGCGATCAGACCGACCTGGTTCATTTCGAAATCGCAGAAATAATGCTTGTAGGACCCGATGCGGTTGATTGTGCGCCAGCCGGCCTCGCCGACGGGGATGGGCTGGTTGTTTTCCACAAATACGACATTCTCGGTCAGTGGACACAAGCCCGGATCATGCGCCACCACTGAGGCGAGGTACTTATCGACCATGCCTTCCATGAAGGTGCGCCTGGCGCTCATGTCGGCCGCGGACAGGGCGGGTTGCGATTCCCCCTGGGCCTGGGCCGTGGCTTGGATGCCGGCCAGGGCCGTGGTGGCTACAGCCGCGGACACGGCCGTCCTGCCCGCGCCCAGCATCAACTCGCGGCGCTTAATCTTTTTATCCAGCAACAGTCGGGAATTATTCTGGTTCGATGACATGACTTTCTCCTTGCCTGCTTGCAATTTGTATTAAGGAAACTCTGCAAAATTATCTATCCCGTCATGCCGGGCCTGACCCGGCATCCAGTAGCCAATTGTTATGACTGGATTCCGGCTTTCGCCGGAAAGACGACTAATGGCGTTTGGCGCTTGTTTCGTGACTTTCTAAAGTCTACTTGGTCTTGAAGTTTAAAAGGTCCTTTCCGGAATTGCATCAGGAGAATGCAAGCGGATTGTATCGCTATTGCCCTGACCCTTTCGTCTCGTTCAAGCGCTCCCGCAGTTCCGCGACCTCGGCCTCAAGGGCGGCGACCCGTTCCGCCAGATCCGCCACACTGACGCGGTCCGACGAAGGCGCGAGAGCCGCTCTCGCGGCGTGCGCCTCCATATCGACGGGCCCGGAGAACAGGTGCATGTACTCCGAATCCTTGCGCCCCGACATGCGCGGCAATTGCACCACCAGCGGGTCGCTCTTCCACTCTATCAGGCTGATGAGCGCAGTCTGTACAGCGTCGTTGTCCGCAAAGGCGTGCAGACGGCCGCTGTGCGCCCGCAACTCGCCCGGCGTCTGCGGACCGCGGAGCAGGAGCAGGCAGACGATGGCGAACTGGGGCGGGTCGAAGCGGAAATCGCCAAAGGTCGTGTTGCAGAAACGCTGCCGGTATTTCTCCACGCCGGTGCGGAAATTCTCCTCTATCTCCACCAGATGTTTGTCGCGCAATACGCGCGCGGTTTGCTGCACCATACCCTTGTCCAGCGACATGACGGGCTCGCGCGAGGATTTCTGGTTGCAGGCATTGGTCAGGGCATTGAGCGTCAACGGATACAGATCCGGCGTGAAGACGGATTTCTCCATCAGACAACCGATCACTCGGGCTTCATTGGCAGTCAGTTTCGGCAGCATGTAGGGGTCTCGCAATTTTCGTTTATGAATTTTTTGTAGCCAATCCCAGTGAATCGGCTACGGCATGCAGGTGTTTGTCTCGTGTCCATAACCGTGTTGGTCCATTCAGGGTCACCGAAGCCAACAGGTGTGCGTCCACATACCCGATTCCCCGTCCCATTAATGCATGCCGTTCGATAAAAAATAACACCTCATCATCCGTAGTCACGACAACCCTGGGGAGATCTTTAAGCAACGACAAGACCTCGCTACGTTTGCGCAGGTTACCGCAAGCCAATTCGCCGAGAACAAAAGGGTGCATTAATACCTGACTATTATCGAGAAGCGACGCGAGGGATTTATCGCCCGTGCGCAGGTGATCGACCCAAACTGAGGTATCTACCAGGATCACGCCGATGCGGATTTCCTGCGGCGTACGGGTCTCAAGTCCGGTTCACTGCCGCCCAACCTCGCCAATCTCCGGGCGCTTTCACGCTCGATCAGGGCGCGCAATCCCTCCCTGACCACCGCGGCTTTTTCCGACAGACCGGTGATGCGTTGCGCGGCGTCCAGTAAATGGTCATCAATGTTAAGTGTCGTCCGCATGGAATTCACCCATCAATCTTTAATCATCAAATGATACATCAAATGATGATTATAGTCGTGCCTTCTTCCTTTCTTTTAGCCATGACTGTTTCAGTACAGGCTTTATTTTGGTCATTGGTTTTATCACAGACGCATAGGATACTGATCGACACTTCATCTCGGTGGTATGGGCCGCCGCTTGCAGCAACAGGACGAGAGGCAAAGAGATTAAATCGAATACAGGAAATCCACCCTGTTCGGCGAGATCCCGGTTCCTGCGCTTACGAACATCGGGTCAAGTCGCCGGCGCACGGTCACGTCGATGGACATCACGCAGGATGGCGATCGGTTTATTCTGTTGACCTACGATTCC
The DNA here is from genome assembly GCA_004297165.1 of Gammaproteobacteria bacterium. Taxonomy (GTDB): domain Bacteria; phylum Pseudomonadota; class Gammaproteobacteria; order Eutrophobiales; family Eutrophobiaceae; genus 2-02-FULL-56-15. The sequence goes on along the minus strand of SCUJ01000006.1, from coordinate 1,268,066 downwards.
GCGATCGAGATTGCGCTGGATGTGAACGACCCTTTGCCAAAGACCGATGCATGGATAGAAGGGCGCACGCATCGGGCCTTGTCAATCGCCCAACTGATCCAGGCGGAGGCGATCGCCTATGCGCCAGATGGCCGATCGATCTTCTACACCACAGAATCGGTCCGGGGCTCGGCGGTTCCGGTGATGCGGCAGGTGTGCGAGTAGTCGTTGAAATTGTAGCCTGGATGGAGGGGAGCACAATCCGAGGATCGTAAGCGCAATATCCGGATTCCATTACATTCCATCCGGGCTACCCTTGCTATGTTCACCAGAGATTATGCCGCGATTTCTATGAATTCTACCGACGATGAAGGTGGCGGAACATTTATGCCGTCTTCCCGTAAACCGTCGATGTGAAGCTCAATTGCTTCTTGAATTAAACGGAGCACTTCGTCATACGTTTCTCCAGCCGCCACACAACCGGGCAGATCCGGCACATAGGCGCCGAAACCCCGTTTTCCTTTTTCTATTACTACCGCATATTTCATCGATCGCTCCTACTTCAATCCTGCCGATTTCAGAACCGAATTCAATGTCCCGGGTGGAATATCGACACTTGGTTTCCCTGCAACGGTTACCGTTCCCGGTTTATTCAAATGCCGGAATTGGCGATGACTTCCACGCATTCGAACCTGCCGCCAGCCGTCAGCCTCCAACATCCGAATAAGTTCTCGCACTTTCATCCATGAATGATCTTGTTATGTTAGCTTTTAGTGGCACTTCTGCAGTTTACCAGCCGCGTTATCCAATAGGATATATAGATGCTGATCTCAACATGCATCATACCTCCTTGTTATTGATTGCATTCGGTTTAGGGAAGTATAGGCAGCCTTTGTCCAGGGTGTCCAGATTGAAAACAGAAGCGGGGAGAAATGGGGTCAAAAAACGTAGCATGGATGGAGCGTAACGTAACCTGGGGATTCATCCATCGCCGCCATTTCCCGGATTCCATTATATTTCATCCGGGCTACGCTTGCTGAGCAACGACAGTTTTACCGGCATTTTGCTCAGCCGGATATACAACTCTTGCTTGCGTTTGCCCGGCCAGCGCTCGTAAAGAAAAATTTCCATGGGCCGCCACATCGCCACCCAACCGCCAATCAAGAGGCTTTCGCGCACAATCGCGATTAGGGTACCGTCCTCTATGTTGGACAGGAGTTGTGCACCGAACAGACAGCCAGTTAGGAAGACCAGGCCGATGCCCAGATTTTTCCAGCCTTCGCGCAGCAGTTGACGATTTTTCCAGGCTGCCAGATTGGCGCGGTAATTGAAAAAATTCCTGACCGCATCGTTCATGGCGGTTTCATCCTTGTCTTTGTCCGGTGGTTTTGCCAGGTGGATAATCAGGGTCAAGGGCTCGTCACGGGGCAATTCCATCGCCCAACTGACAATAAAATCCTCAGCGTCGACATCCAACTCCTTTTCAGGGAATGGCGTAGGGTCCAGGGAATTGAACAGTTGATTGATATCATTCAGCCGCAACTCGATCGGGGCAGGCGTCAGTGCGGTCTCGTGGTTCATACAGGATTATCCGCTGCTCGCTGCATGAGAATCCTCTCCGTAATCAGTGGTGTCAGTTCGTTGGGGTGAGGAACGAACCCCAACGTTTCATGACGAACAATAATGTTGGGGTTCGCTGCGCTCACCAACTACTACAGGATGGGGCATTTTTGCTAGCTTGAAATCCGCCGTGTAGAGGCGTAAGCACGCAGCGCTCGATTCACGGATTCGGAGTCGGGAAAAAGCTTGTGCAGATCCGGGTCGATCAATACTACATTCGTGCCTTTACGATATTGCTTCGTGTATTTGCCGCGTACTCCCGCTTTGATGAGTTCAGGCGGATACTCGTCTCGGAGGCTGTCTTTGTCACTGCTCATAAGCTTGCCGCTCGTGCGGGGTCATTACTCTTGTGGACCTCAATCGACACTGACCCATTTGATTTCCAAGATTTGCCCCCGTCCTGCTCGCGTTCTTGTTTTCTATCGCCATTCCAGACAAGCAGGATGATTGCTAGGGGGGATCTCATGCATGGATTCCACAATTTGCCATTCGCTATTCTTCAGAATATATAAGCCGCGTACTTCGTTTGTATGCCATTCATTGGCGTTATTTAGGCTGGGGAAGTTCGGGTTTCTACGAAGATATTCGCCATATATCGCTATACGCTCCGCAACACCATTAGCGCTATCGGCGCGCGAAATATCATCTTTAACTGTGCACACCTTGCGGAAATCCTTACATTCCATGCCATCTTCATTACATCTCGAACCTGAGCCAAAGGCATAGTGATGGTTGCCCGTCATCATACTTTTAATATCAGCATCCACTATAGGTATTAATTCTTTCGGCACGGAAACGTGCCGATACTGCAACCATTCAGTGCGGCTGTCAAAATCGACAGTGTTAGAACAAGTTTATGCATAAAGGTCTCCGAATCCATGTCCAAGAAGTATTAAATGAAACGCAGCCACACCTACCGAAATGGTCATCCAAAGGTTTTTATGGACACATTCTCCAATAAGGGTAAATAGGAATGCAATTGGATTTGCATGTGTTTTTATAAATGATGAAGATCGTCCGTCGCGGATGACAGGCGGACAATCGAAGGAACGAACTCCAACGGATAATGACGAGTGATCATGTTGGTGTTCGCGGCGCTCACCACCAGCCTACTCGTTGAGCGGAAATACAAGGGGACAGACCCGGTGTATGGGTCTGTCCCCGGAGTGACCGAGGAGATCAGCGCGGCAGGGCGACCTTGGAGAAGTTCGCGCCCTTGCCGTTCTTCTGCTGCGCGAGGAAGTTGAAGAACTCCGCGTCGTTCGGTTCGGGGTAATCGGCGCGCATGAAGCCGAAGGGGGCGAGGCGGCTTTCCTTCCGCTCGCGCGAGCCGCGCAGGACCATCTCGGCGTTGTCGAGGAGCGAGTTGACCTCGAGGCAGTGGCCGGTCTCGTGGGGATTGGCGGCGTGGAAGCGGATGAGTTCGCGCAGTTCCGCGAGCCGGGTGAGGCCGCGTTCCAGCATCTTCTCGGCGCGATGGTTGCCGGCGTAGTGATCGACGATGTTCTGTACGGCAAGCTCCACCTCGCGCCAGTGCTGGCCGCCCCTGGCGGACTTGGCCTCGTGAACGAATTGATCGAGCCGTTCCAGCGTCTCCGGCGCGGCCTCCGGCAGGGCCTTCATGGACGCGGCTTCCTTCGCGGCGTTCTCGCCCGCCTTCCAGCCCATGGTGAAGGCGCCGGGTGAGGCGGACCAGGGCACTCCGCCGACTTCATCGCCAGCGGCGTACAGACCCTTGATGTTCGATTCCAGGTTTTTGTCCACAAGCAGGCCGGAGGAGGCGGTGCCCGCCATCTCGCGGCTGTTCGGCAACCATTCCAGCTTGTCCTTGCGGAAATCGAAGCCCACCTGGTTGTGCAGGTGTTCGAGGAACAGCGAGCCCTTGCCCTCGTGGGAGATGGACCATTCGATATAGTTGATCTCCTCCTCGGTCCCGCCGGTGAGGTCGAGATAGAACGGGCCCTGACCCTCCATCATCAGCTTGTGATAATTGAGATGGGTCTTCGCGGTACTCTCCATATGTCGGGCGATGACGGCCGGGACATCCACCTTGCCTTTATCCAGGGTCTCCCAGGGATAGAATTGCGTGCGCGGCACAATGACGCGGCCATTGCCATCGACGACCGAGCCGGCCGGTTGCACGGTGTTGCGGGGCGAGCCAAGGTTGAGTTCGAAGTTGCCGATTGAGAAACGGGCCGGTGAGAGGAATTCCATGTTGATGATCTTCGCGCCGGCGCGATAGGCCATGGCCCGCCCGTCGCCGGTCTCGCTCACGGGGATGCGGTGATTGCCCCAGACGTCCGTCCAGGTCTTGTTCAGGCGATTCACGCGGCCGGTGGAGGTCACCACGGCCTTGGCGCGGAAGCGGTAGATCCGGCCGTCGCGGGTGCCGTAACCCAGGGCGCCCGCCACGTGGCCGTCGGCGGTGGTGAGAAGTTCCGTCATGTTCACCCGGTTGTAGATCTTCGCGCCGCGGCGCTTGGCCTCCTTGGTGAGGTAGACCTTGACCCGGCGGCCTTCGAAGTTGAAGGTGTCCGGCAGGGCGTGGAACTGATGTACCACCCGGAATTTGCCGGGCTGCTTGCTGTCCTCGAAGCGGAACTTCAGACCGAATTTCTCGAGATCCAGCATGCGCTGATAGCTGTCCTCGATCACGAGGCGCAGGATGTCGCGGTTCACGAAGCCGCGGGCGACGACGCGGACGTGGTTGTCCGCCATGTCGTCCATGGTGTAGCCCATCGGCTCGTGGACCTCCGGGATGTAGGCCCACATGTGATCGATGCCGGAGCCGGCGCAGCCGCTCGCGAGCGTGTTGGCCTTTTCCGCGATGGTCACGGAGAGATTCGATTCCCTGGCCTTGATGGCCGCCATGCAGCCGGCGAGACCGCCGCCGATGACGAGGACGTCGGTATCGACATCCACGATTTCAGTATTGAGAGCCATGGTTCCCCCTGGGAGCTTGATGCGTTGTAATTATTGTTATTGGCCGCGCAGTACGGAGACCCGCATCGGCAGCGGCGGGATCACGCGGATCGCGCCGGCCTCGTTGTTCGGGCAGCGTTCCCAGCAGACGCCGTCGAAGGCGCATTCGTCGGGATATTTCACGGTCGGCGGCTCGCCCCGGTTGGGGCTGGCCTCGAAGATATCCATGGGGCAGATATCCACGCACTGGTTGCAGCCGTTGCAGACGGCCTCGTCGATGATTACGGGATTGAACATGGTTTGCCTCCTCCGGTTCAGAACCACAGGTCTAAGGTAATGAAAAAGGCGGGCGGGTTACTTGAGGCAGATCAATCCGGCGATATATCCAGGGGGTTACATAAAATCGTAGGGAACGGTTTGAAACCGTTCCCTACGGACAAACACCTTTAATTTCGAAGTTAACGCCAGGCGTCGATGGAGACGGAATTGCCGTAACGCATCCCGCCGGCATGGTAATACAGGTTGGTCTGGCCGCCGGTGACGACGATGCTGATGTCCGTCTTGTTGCGGAAATGCGGCCGTTCCTCGCCAGGGGCCTGGAAGAGGAAGTCCAGCAGCTTCTGCTTGTCGGCGTAGCCGTGATCGACCAGGTTCTTGGCCACGGTCGGATCCATCACGACAAAGCCGCCGAACATGGGGCCAAGGGTGGCGAAGACGTTCTTCAACTCGGTGTCGAAATGCGGGTCATTCGAGGTGGCCCCGGCGGTCATCCCCTGTCCGGAGACGATGCCGTAGCCCATGAACAGGCTGACCACGCTGTCTTCGGCCTTGAAGCCCTTTTCGGTGTGGTAGGCCGGCCACGGGTTGTCCTTCGGGTTCTCGACGATGACGATGTTCATCAGCGTCGTCGGGTTGCCGAGCGTGCCCATGTAGGTCACGCCGGGGATCCCGGAGTTGCCGAGGTTCTTCGAGAGCAGGGTCCAGGCCCGGCCAATGGTTGTATTGGCATGGCTGAAGGGACCCATGGCGCCGATCCCGTAATTCATTTTAATCTCATCGGCGATCGGACCGTTGATGACGGCCATGCGCGCGAAGGAATTGGTGGAACTCGAGATCGAGGTCGCGCCCGAGGCGGCCAGCGCCAGGATGACCGGGAAATATTCCGGTCGTGCGCCCGCCATGACGGCATTCACCGCCACCTGTCGCACGGTGTAGGACCAGGGTTCATAGGCGCCCATGGCCGGGGACATCTTCCCGACAATCTCATCCGGTTTGTGGCTGGTGCCCTTAAGCATCGCCGCCACCTTCTCCGCGGTGGGCAGGACGATGGGGAGGTAATCCGTCATGCCGCTGTCCTGGTAATACTGTTGCAGATTCTCCGCGGTGTCCGGGCCGATCTCGGCCGGGCCGGTCGACGGGGTGACGGTGCCGGTCTTCTGTTCTTCGGCATTGAGCGGGGTGGTCAGGGCGGCGACGATCTGCGGCATGATCGGCTTGCCTGAATCCGGGTCATTCCCCCGGATGACCTCATGCAATTGTTCGGCGCTCTTGCCCCAGACAGGATGCGGGACGAAGGTCACCCGCTGCGTGGGCATGCCGTGGCTGGCGGCGTTGGTCTTCGCCAGGGTGATGAAGGAGCTGGTGACGATGGGCACCGCGGGGATGCCTTCTTTTTCCAGGTTGATGCAGTGGCCGACGACCGCCGGCGTGCAGGTGCTTCAATGCCCGGTGGCCATCACCACGGCATTGCCTTTCTCTTTGATCTCGGCCCAGAGCTGCGGGTCCTCGGCGGCGAAGCCCATGCCGCCCTTCTTGCGGAACTCGGTCTTGACGTTCGGTTGATTCTCGGCGAACCATTTGATCATCTCGTTCAGCAGCACATCGCCGCCGAGGAAGCCGTCGTCGACGAAATAGATCGTCTTGCCATCGAGGTTGTCGAGCCGCTTGGCCAGCGGGATGAGCTCAATCCCCGGGGGATTCCCGAGCGGGCTGAGCGTGGTCAGCATCTCCTGATCGGCGGCCGCCAGCGGCAGGCCGGCGCACATCAGGGATGCCAGGATTAATGCATGAAGCCATCGGTACGGTTGTTTCATCGGGACGGTCCTCCTCCAGTGGTTGGCGAATTAATCATAGCAAAGAACATCGCGTTCTAATATGGAAGGAATATACAAAGATCGGGCAATCTTGGTGATATATACTCACCCAAAATCGGTAAAGTAGAAAAAACTGACAAGGGGAGATGCCGTGCCGGAAGACATCCTGACGCTGAAGCTGGGGCCGTTCGAACTGCTCGGACTCGCCGCCTTCGGGATCGTGCTGGGCGGATGGATCAAGCATCGTTTGCCGGCGCTGGATCGGCTCAACATCCCGACTTCGATTGTGGGTGGACTGGTGTATGCCGTGCTGGCCCTCCTGCTGCGCGATCGGGTCCTGAACTTCGATCTGGATACGACCATCCGCGATGTATTGATGGTGGCGTTCTTTACCACCATCGGCATGAATGCAAGCCTCCGGCTGCTCTGGATCGGCGGGGTGCAGGTCGTCATCTTTCTCGGCGCGGCGGTGGTCGGTCTCATTTTACAAATCGCCTGGGGCGTCGGCGCCGCGACCCTGTTCGGTCTGGATCCCCTTATCGGCATCATCCCCGGCGCGGTCGCGCTTACCGGCGGGCCGGCCACTGCGCTGGCCTTCGGCAGCGTCTTCGAGGAGCTCGGGGTGGCCTCGGCCACGACGCTCGGCGTCGGTGCCGCGATGTTCGGCATCGTCATCGGGGGACTGGTTGGGGGCTATGTCGGCGGACATTTGATCCAGCGGAACAAGATCGAGCCGGCAGTTGTCAGGGATAATCCTGAAGTCTCCCTGACGCCATCGGCGCAGGATGACGAATCCTCGTGGTTCGGCAATGCACTGATGTTGTGTCTCGCCATGGGTCTCGGGGTCTTGCTGAACCGGCCATTTACAGAGATGGGGCTAACCTTCCCCGTGTACATCGGGCCGATGATCTGCGCCGCCATCCTGCGCAACATCGACGAGGTGGGGGACGGGAAAAGAATCTCCGTGGCGAAGATGGATCAGATGGGCGTCGTCGCGCTCGAACTCTTCATCGTCATGGCGTTGCTCAGCCTGCGGCTCTGGGAGATCGCGAACCTGGCGCTGCCGGTATTCATTATTCTTTGCGGCCAGATTGCGATCCTGGTCGCGGTGTGCTGGCTGCTGGTCTTCCGCCTCATGGGCCGCGACTACCAGGCCGCGGTGATGTCCACCGGCTATTTCGGCTTCATGATGGGCACGACGGCGAACGCCATGGCCTGCATGAACGAACTTGTGCGCACCCACGGCCCGGCGCCGCGGGCCTTCTTCGTGGTGACCATCGTCGGAGCGCTGTTTATCGATTTCGTCAACGCCCTGCTGATCACGCTGACGATCAATCTCCTGCGCTGATGAGGAAATCCTACCAGGGCAGGGTATTGCCGTCGTAATCGATGAAGCGTCCGGAATCCTTGATGGTGAGCTTGTCGATGGTTTCAATCATGTGCGTCACGGAGAAATTCAATTCCACCATGCCTTCTGCCCCGGCCAGATAGGATTGCCGTTCGGTGACCACCGCCCCAGGGTGTAGCAACACGACAGCGATGCCCCGGTCCGCAAGCTTCGCGGCGACCAGTTGCATCGCCCGGTTCAGCGCCGCCTTGCTCGCCCGGTAGAAGATCGCGCCGCTGCCGGGAAACGGTTCGGTGAGCGAGCCGTTGGTGGAACTGATCGAGACAATCAGCTTGCGTTGGCTGGCCGCCACGTGCTCCGTGAAGGCCTCCGACACTTGCAGCGGACCCTTCAGATTCACGGCCATGATGGTCTCCAGCAGCGGGAAATGCAGTTTGCCGAAGTCCTGATTGCTCCAATCCCCCGGGCAATCCTCCACCGTGCAGGCGCTTCGGTCGTTGTAGACGCCCGCGTTGTTGATGAGGAGATCGATCGACGTCTGTTTCAGTTTCGCGGCGAGCGCCTGAACGTCTTCGGCGCTGGTCACATCCATGCGTTCGATGCGCACGTTCTTGAACTCGGCGCTGACTGCGGCCAGGGATTCGGGCGCACCGGCGCGCCTGTGGGTCGCGATCACCGTCCAGCCCTTCGCCGCGTATTGTTTGGTGAATTCCAGGCCGATGCCGGAGTTGGCGCCTGTGATCAGCACGGTCTCGGCCCAGGCAGGCGCGGCGATGACGGCGATGAGAAGCGTGAGGCATGTCATTCGTGAACGCATACGGTTTCCTCCATCAAATGATTCGTCGTAACGCCAATTACCTCTGCGGCAGGGCAAAGACATAGATCTCGTTGTGGCCGGCAGGGAGCTTCAGCTCCGGGACCACGCCCAGCAATTCAGGCACCTTGAGGTTGTCCCCGGTCATCACGGCCACATACTGCCGGCCGTTCACCGCGTAGGCGATGGTGCTCACGGAGACATTGCCGCCCAGCACCGTCTCCCAGAGGCGTTCGCCTGTGGTGGCGTCGAAGGCGCGGAAGCGTCGGCTCATGTCGCCGTGAAAGACGAGCTTGCCGGCGGTCGCGAGCAGCGCCCCGTTGCCCGGAGCCCGGCCGGTGTCGAAGCGCAGGATCTCGCCGGTCGCGAGATCGATCTTCGCGATCCCGGTCAGGGCCTTGGGATCGGATCCCGGTCTCGGGATCACCCGCCAGGCGCCGCGGCCGGTCTGGCCGGTCATCTCGCGGCAGTTGTCGATGTAGGAGGTATAGAGGGAATTCGTGTCCGGGCTGTAGGCCGTGGGCCAGTAGCTGCGGGTGTTCCAGTAGCAGACGACACGCGGCGCGCCTTTTGTCTTCATGACCAGGTCGTAGTTGATCTTGGTCCGGCCGGTCTTGACGTCGATATCCTTGAGCAACATCTGGGGAGTCTCGAAGGGGAAGGGCGTTGCCCAGAGGAATTCCCCGGTGATTCTATCGTTCACGAAGAGGCCGCCGCCTTCCGGGAGCGTGACGGAGACCTCGCGGACCTCGCCCGGTTTGATCTTCGGGTTGATCCACTTGACGAAGCGGGGATCGGGGGCGATCGCGGTTCGTACGAGGGTCCGTTCGTGGGTGTGATCCAGATCGGCGTCATCGCCCGGCAGATGCTGGTAATACCAGACGAGCTTGCCGGAGTCCGGATTCAGGGCCACGGTCGAGTTGCTGTAGAGATCGGACGGGGCCGTCAGGCGTTTGGGGCCGGAATCGCCGTCGTGCCGGTCGATGCGCAGGTCCGGCATCGGATTGGCGATACCCCAGTAGATCAGATGGTGTTCCGGGTCGTAACTGCCGGGCAGGCCCCAGGTGGATGCCTGCCGCTTGTCGAGCGCCGCGCCGTCCCAGGATTCGTCGCCCGGCTCGCCGGGGGCCGGGGTGGTGTAGAAGCGCCAAGCCTCTTTCCCGGTGCGGGCGTGGTGCGCCGAGATGTAGCAGTTGTCGCGACTCCCGCCGCAGGTCCCGCCCGAGATCACCTTGCCCTCGATGACGAGGGGGCCCGAGGTGTGGCCGCGCTCTCCGGTCTTCGTCTCCCAGCGGACCGCGCCGGTGCGGGCATCGAGCGCCACGATATGACTGTCCGGAGCGGTGTAGATCAAAAGATCCGCGTAGATCGCGAGGCTCTTGGTCCGGGCGGTGGGGTCGGCGGGTTCGCGGGCGTATTCCCAGATCAGATCGCCATTCGTCGCATCGAGCGCCTGGACTCGCGAACCGGGCGCGACGACGTACATGACCCCGGCATAGACCAGCGGGATCGTCTCTGTGACGCCATCTGGCAGGCCGCGCCCCCACGCCAACTGCAAACCATTCACGTTACTGGTGTTGATCTGATCGAGTGGGCTATAACGCTGGGCGTCGTAGGTGCGGCTGTACATCAGCCAGTCCGCGGGATCGGGTGACCGCAGCATCGCGTCGGTGACGGGAACGAAACTGTCCGGCAGGGAGTCATCGGCCTGGGCGAACGGATGAATTAACAAGGCTAGAAGGACAGATGGCCAGTATCGCTGCATTATCAACTCCCCGTATGATTTATGCGGGACAGAATAGAATTCTGTCTGGATTTAACCCTGAATTTACCACAGCACCGGGATCCGGGACAGAATTCAATTCCGTCCCGAATCCTCAAATTCTTTCTTCAAAACCGCTCATCTGTCATGCTGTTTGCGCATGGCCTATATCCTCGTTAGCGCGTAACGTCGCATGAACCAATTCCCGTTCCGGGCCTATCTCGCCGCCCGCGTGCTCATCTCGCTCGCCGACACCATGCTGACCGTGTCGATCGGCTGGCATCTGTACCAGTTCAGCGGCAACCCCTTCGACCTCGCGCTGGTCGGCCTGATGCAGATCCTGCCGATGCTGGGGCTCTTTATCGTCACCGGCTGGGTGGTGGATCATTACCCGCGCAACCTGATCCTGATCGTGTGCGCCATCCTCGAGGCCATCGCCTATCTCGGTCTTGCCTTCAGCATGCAGGACGGCGAACTGAGCCGCGTGGTGGTCTTCTCGCTGCTGTTTCTGCACGGCTGTGCGCGGTCCTTCAACTCCCCGGCGTTGCAGGCGATCCTGCCCAATATCGTGACCAGGGAATTCCTGCCGCACGCCGTCGCCATCTCCAGCGCGGCCTGGACCACGGCCTCGACGGTCGGACCCTTCGTCGCCGGCCTGATGATAGGCTGGGTGGATTTTCATACCTATTGGTTGCTCGCGGTGCTGTCCAGCCTGGGGGCGGTCTGTTATTTCCTGTTGCCGAAACTGCCTTCCGGCAAGCCCCTGGGCCGTGGCTGGCGGCCGCTGCTAGACGGGATCCATTACGTGCTGGCGAGCCCGATCGTCCTGCCCAGCATCGCACTCGATCTATTTATCGTATTTTTCGGGAGCGTGGTGGCCCTGTTGCCCGTCTATGCCGTGGATGTACTCAAGGTCGGACCCGAGGCCCTCGGGATGCTGCGCGCCATGCCGGCCCTCGGCGGCGTGATGATGGGTCTCCTGTTCTCCCGGCTGCCGCCGCTGCGGCATACGGGGAACGTGCTGTTCCTGTCGCTGTTGATCTTCTCCGTGTCCATCCTCGTGTTCGCCTTCTCAGCCAGTTTCTGGCTGAGCCTCGCGGCGCTCTGGGTCTATGGGGCCGCGGACATGGTGAGCGTCAACATCCGCGCCACTCTGGTCCAGTTTGGCACCCCGGATGAATTGCGCGGACGGGTCAGCGCCGTCAATGTGCTCTTCATCGCCACCTCCAACGAACTCGGCGATTTCCGCGCAGGTTCGGTCGCTGCCCTCATCGGGCCGGTGGCCACGGTGGTCACTGGAGCGATTATGGCCTTTGGCGTCACCTTCGGCGGCTATGCGCTGTGCACCAGACTGCGACACTTGGATCGGATGGATCAAGTGGCTGTTACTGGTCATTAGTCATTGGGAATAGGGGATAGGGGATAGGGGATAGGGAGGCAAAAAAAAGAGGCCCTCCCTTGCGGGAGGACCTCCTGGTATTACCGTTTCAATCCTGGATTAGAACTCGAAGTTCGCGCCCAAGTAGAAACGACGGCCTTGCAGGTCATAGAAGTAACTGCCGGCCGAGCTGGAGAAACCGCCGCCAGCCAGTGTGCCCGGAGGCGGGGCTGAGTTGACTTCCAGCACCGGGGGCGCCTGGTCGAACAGGTTCTCGACGCCGAACCGGATCGAAAGGTTCGAGCCCAGTATGCTCTCACCCAACTCGATGCCGCCATTGAGGCTGATCAGATCGTAGGATCCCGCCCCGAGCGTGGTGGCAGTCGGTACGGCCGGGATGGAGGCCGAATCGATCGATGGCAGGTGTCTCCACTGCAACGAGACGAGGTACTTGTCCCAGTTGTAGCTGAAGGTATTCAGCATCTTCCACTCATAGGAACCGGGGTTGAGCCCGTTCTGGCTCGGCCCCAGCGACCCGGCGTAGTCTATTCCCACGTTGCCTGGCAGTTCTGAAGATTTCAGTTTGAGCAGGTAGTTGGTGAGGGAATTGATGTTGAAGGTACCCGGTCCGATATCCATGCCCCAATCGAGCTGGAAGTCGATGCCATCGGTCGTGAAACGTCCGTTGTTGTAATACGTGGTGATGATGTTGCCGATGGCGCCATCGTTCGCCACGCGGTTGATCCCTGCGCAGTAGGGCGAGGTGACGCTCAACGTGGGGTTGTACTCCGTGCTGAAGCACTGTTGCTGGGCGACATCTATCGACTGCGGGCCAATCGCGTTTTCAACGCTGATGTTGTAGTAGTCGATCGTCATCCGCAAGGTCTCAAGCAGCGGGTAATCGATCGGCGAATCCATCACCAGGCCAACGGTCCAGGTGTCCGCCGTTTCAGGCGCGACGGTCGGATTGCCTTGCAGCGTGGGGAACGCGAAGGTGCCGCCCGAGGTCTGGAACGTAGCGTTACCGTAGAAGGTGGCGGCCGTTCCCGGTGCGCTGGCCTCCATGATCGTGGTGCAGAGCGCCTGGACCGCGGCGGCGTTGGTCGGGTTTGAGGCTGGATTGGCCGACCAGGCCAGACGGCTGTTGAGCGAGCACGGATCGCCGCCGGCCGAGAAGACGAAGGTCTGCTGCGGCGCGAGGAAGAGTTCCGCGACGTTCGGGGCGCGTTCCGCCCGGTTGAATCCGCCGCGCAGGCGGAACTGGTCGTTGATCGTCAGATCGCTGAGGATCTTGTAAGTCCAACTGCCGCCGGTGGTGTTGTAATCCGAATGCCGACCGCCGAGTTCAAGATCGAACTTCTTGATGTAGAAGGCATCGGCCAGGATCGGGACCAGCAACTCGCCATACACCTCGTTGATTTCGATGGCGCCGGCCGAGTTACCGCTCGGATAGAGACCGATAGCCTGGTCAAGGAAGGAGCGGCCCTGAGTGGTCAGCGTATCGTTGAGGAACCGGTATTCGTTCTCGCGCCGGGAAAGACCGATCGCGCCCCGCAGCTCGCCGGCCGGGAGATCGAACAGACCGCCCTGGGCATTGGCTTCATACACCGTCTGCGTCATGGTCGACCGGGTCTTGATGTCCGCCGAGATCGCTTCGATACAATCCGCGCTTATCGCCTGATTCAGATCGAAGGGATTGAAACCGCTGGTGCAGGTTCCGGTCGAAGCGCCAAAGCCGCCAAACAAGGGGTTACCCTGGGCGGAAAAACCAGCGCCCCAGTTCGGCGAGGAGATGACCGCGCGGAAGCGTTCCAGCGAAGCGAAGCCTTCTTCCAGGGCGGCAGTCTCGGATTCGCCTTGCGAGACGTACGCTTCCCAGGTCCAGTCGGTGCTGGGGATCGAGCCTTCGAAGCCGGCCATCAGGTTATAGGTGGTGACATCGACGCTGGAGGTGCGATCGGCGTAGTCGAGGTAATAGGTCAGACGCCAGTCTTGCGTGGGATCCACGCGACCGTTCAGCAATGTCTGTACTTCCGCCGGTACCGTCCGTCCATCGTTGGGGATATACGCCGCCCAGCCGTTGACCGAAGGCGAAGGCTGCTGGACAGTGTGGACGGAGACATCGTTGAACATGCCCTGGGCAAAGACGCCCAGCCAGTCGTTGATCTCGTAATTGCCGCGGGCGAAGAGGTTCTGACGCTCAAGTGGCAGAGTCAAAAGCTCGTTGACGAAATTCTGCGCCAGCAGACCGTTCGCGGTCTCCTTCCACTTGATGCCGGTCGTGTCGCCATCGAAGCGGGAGACGCCGCCCGTCGAGAAGCTCTGGAAGAAACCGGTGAAGAGCGTGCCATCGGCATTCACATAAAAGCGGTCAGCCGGGGAAACCGCGGCAGCCGCGCCGAAGATGGAATCCACTGCGGCCTGGCTGGGATCGCCGAAGTCGAAATCGACCGCCGAGAAATCCGGGAAGAACTCGGTGCCGCCCCGATTCGGATCCTTGTAAAAATCCTCGAACCAGGAGCGATCGCGGCGCAAGGCTTCTTCGCGCCGGTTGGTCGACATGCTGAGCATGATATTGCCGCGGCCGTCGGCGAAATTGGTGCCCAGGATACCGCTCAAGTTCCATTCTAGGGCGTCGCCCCGTTCGGTGATGCCGGCCTGGCTGCCGATCTGAAAGCCTTCGAAATTCTTCTTCATGATGAAGTTGGTGACGCCGCCTACCGCATCGGCGCCGTAGGTCGCCGAGGCGCCGCCGGTGATGATCTCGACGCGATCGATGGCAAAGGCCGGGATCGTGTTGATGTCGACGACCATGGAGGCATTGCCTGGCGTCGCGCGGCGGCCGTCGAGCAGCACGAGGCTGCGGTTGGCGCCGAGATTGCGCAGTGAGACCGTGGCCGAACCGGGTGTGTTGGTGGCCGTCGGCTGGATGTCGCCGCCCTGATCGGGCGTCTTGTCGGGGATGAACTGTGGCAGTTTATTAAGGTTGCTTTCGATTGACGACGTGAACGTCTGTTCGAGCAACTCCTCGCCTACCGTGAGGATGGGGCTGTTCGACTCAAAGTCGCGCCGCACGATGCGCGAACCGGTCACTACCACCTCTTCCAATTGCTCATCTCCCTGGGCCAGGGCCGGATTACCGGCGCCGATGCCCAGCGCGAGTAAAGCAGCCGTCAAAGGCAGAATACTTCTACTGAACTTGGGTTTTTTCATCATGAATACCTCATCGAATTACAGACTTGGGATATACCGGCGACACTGAGCGAACTGCGGCGCCGACGGTCTTCCAATTGATATGGCGAGATGCCGCTTACGGCATTCACCGGGGCGGTACTTTACCATATATGCAACACATTACCATAAATAATACACATCGAGATGAAACCTTAAGGCACTTCACCTTGGTGTGGCAATTCCATAAAACTATTTTGGGATCAGAACGATGACTTACTTTCTGCCTTGAAATAAACCTACTGTCTCTATAACCTTCTCATCGAGGATCCACAGGGGTTCAGCATGGGGGAAACAGCATGAATCAGAACGCTTTGCGGCGAATCGCCATTAATTTTTCAAGCATCATTATTGCCATCCTGTCAGTGGTTACAGCGGTAGCCCAGGCCGCCGATCCCGCGACCATGCGCCAGTATCAGATGGTCAAGGCGGACAGCGGCGAGGGTTATGTCGCAGTCATCAAAGAGGCGCCGGTGCCCACACCCGCGGCCAACGAGGTCCTGGTCCGGATCAAGGCCGTCTCGCTGAACCGCAAGGACATCTACGCCATCGAAGGCTCCCGCGGGACGGGCAAGGCAACCCCCGGCCTGTCGATCTCGGATGGGGCGGGGGATGTCGCGGCGATTGGCTCGGCCGTTACCCGCTTCAAGGTTGGCGATCGCGTGGTCGGGGGCTTCGACCGGGAGTGGGTGGACGGCAAACACGCCGGTTACAAGCCGCGCGAGGGCCTGCTGTCGGAATACGCCCTCATCACGGAACAGACCCTGGCGCACATGCCCGATTCCATGAGCTACGAGGACGCCGCCACGCTGCCCTGCGCCGGGGTCACGGCCTGGACCTCCTACTTCGTGGAGGATGACGTCAAGGCAGGAGATTTTGTCCTGCTGGAAGGCACTGGCGGAGTCTCCATCTTCGGCCTGCAACTCGCCGCCGCCATCGGCGCGAAACCCATCATCACGAGTTCGAGCGACGCGAAGCTGGCGAAGGCGAAGGCCCTCGGCGCGATTGCCACGATTAATTACCGGAACACGCCCGACTGGACCGCCGCGGTCCGGGAGGCGACTGGTGGTGTTGGTGTCGTGAATGTCCTTGAGGTCGGCGGCAAGGATACCCTGCCGATGGCGATCAAGAGCCTCAAGACGGGCGGGCATATCGCACTCATCGGGGGACTCTCGGAGGGCGGTTTTGAACGGTCGACGCCGGAGGATCTGCTGAAGCCCTTCAATGCGCGCCTGACGCATATCTATACCGGCTCGCGCACGGACCTCGAAAATCTGGTCACCTTCGTGACCGAACATAAGATAGAGCCCGTCATCGATCGCGTCTTCCCCTTCGAGGAGGCGATGGCGGCCTACGACTACCTGGAGAGTGAGAGGTTTTTCGGGAAGATCGTCATTAAGGTCGCGGAATAATTAATAACATCCCTTGGCGCGCTTTGCGTCTTGGCGAGATCCCTGAATCCTAAAACTTAACAACCGATCTTGAGGAGATCTTGATGCGCTTTATTCTCTGGTTAAGCCTTTTGTTCAACGGGATGGTCGTGCCGGTTGCGGCCGATCCAGCGCCCGAGGGTTATATCGCGGGCAAGGTCGCGAGCGATAAGGGCGCGGAGCCCGGGGTCTGGGTCATCGCGGAGACAGCGGAACTACTGACGCCATTTATCAAGATCGTTGTGACCGATGACAAGGGACGATTCGTCCTGCCACAGATGCCCGAAGCCACCTACCGCATCTGGATCCGGGGTTTTGGCCTGAAGGACTCGGAAAAGATCGAGGCGAGGCCGGGCGATCATGAACTCGATCTCGCCGCGGTCACCGCGAAGACGCCGCAAGAGGCGGCACAGGTCTATCCCCCCGATTACTGGCTCTCGCTGCTGGAGCCGCCGCCCGCGAACGCGTTCCCCGGCACCGGGCCCGAGGGCAACGGGATCGCGCCTACGCTTAAAACCCAGGTCGAGTGGCTGAACAATCTCAAGAGCAATTGTCACCTCTGCCACCAACTCGGCAATCAAATCACCCGTACCCTAGATCATATGGCGCACCTGAACTTCGCCACGCCTGAAGAGGCCTGGGCCTACCGGACAAAACTCGGCGTACGCGGCAGTCACATGGCGGGGGCCTTCAATGCCTTTGGGATCGAAAACGCGAGCCGGGTCTTCGCCGATTGGACCACGCGGATTGCAAAAGGCGAAGTGCCGCCAGCGCCCGCGCGCCCGAGCGGGGTTGAACGCAATCTGGTGGCGACCCTCTGGGATTGGGGCGTCGAGACCTCCTACATGCACGATGAGATCACCACCGACAAGAACGACCCCACCGTGAATGCCGGGGGACCGGTGTATGCCGTCTCGTCCGGGCACGGCAAGCTCACGGTCCTCGATCCGCAGGGCAACAGCACTCATGAACTTCTGATCCCCACGCGCGAGGACCCGCGCCAGGTGAGTTCCCGCTTTCCGCCGCCGATCGCCCCGTCCAATTTTTACGGCAACGATCTGCTGTGGGGTGCGGAGCACCCCGCCGATCCGCACAATCCGATGATGGACCGCAAGGGCCGGGTCTGGATGACCTCGAAGATCCGCGAGGCCGAGCCCGCCTGGTGCAAGGAGGGCTCCGATCATCCCTTCGCCCGCTATTACCCCTTGACCTTCAGCAACCGGCAGGCCTCTTTCTATGATCCGGCCACGAAAGAATTCACCCTGATCGATACCTGTTTCGCCACCCACCATCTCCAGTTCGACACCGACCCCGATCAGACGGTCTATTTCAACGAGCTGATGGGCCCGATCATCGGCTGGATCAAGACGCGGCAATTCGACCTGAACCGCGATGAACAAGCAGCGCAGGGCTGGTGTCCCCAGATCGTCGATACCAATGGCGATGGCCGGATCACCAAGCCCTGGAACAAGCCGCAGGGGGAGTTCGATCCGGCGCTGGACACCGAGGTCCGCTACAATCTCTATTCGGTAATCCCAAGCCCGGCGGATGATTCCGTGTGGGGCGCGTCCGAGACCTATCCCGGCTACATCGTGCGGATGGATCCGGGGGCGAATCCCCCGGAGACCTGCATGACCGAGGTCTATCGCGTGCCCGAGCCGGGTTTCGATCCGCGCGGCATGGACATCGACAGCAAGGGGCTCGTCTGGGTGGCGCTCGCGGGCAGCAGTCACCTCGCGAGCCTCGATCGGAACAAGTGCCAGGTCTTCAACGGCCCCGAGGTCCGCAACGGCACGCAATGCGACGCGGGCTGGACCTTCCACCGCACCGACGGCCCGCGCCTCAAGGGCACCGATGTCCCGGCGGACTTTCATTACTTCGGCTGGGTGGATCAACACAACGCCTCGGGGCTCGGCACGGACACGCCGTTCCTTACCGGCTCGAATTCCGACTCCCTGATCGCCTTCGATCCCGGCTCGGAGAAATGGACCCGTATGCGCGTGCCCTATCCGCTGGGCTTCTTCCAGCGCGGCATGGACGGCCGCATCGATGACCCGGAGGCTGGCTGGAAAGGCCGTGGCCTGTGGGCGAATTACGGCACCCACCTGCTCTGGCATGTGGAGGGCGGCAAGGGGACCCGCGGCAAGATGGTGCACTTCCAGATCCGCCCGGATCCGCTGGCGCATTGATGACAAATGACCAGTGACAAATGACCAATAACATAGAGGAGCAAAGTATGCACAAACACATCAAATCCCTGTTACTAGGACTCGCGGTGGCGCCTGTCCTCGCCGTCTGCACGCCCGCGCTCGCCCAATCGGCGACGCTGGAGGTGATGAATCCGCGCGGCGAGATCCCGCCGCCGCCGTTCCATGCGCCATCCCCGCGAGTGACCGATCTCGCCGGCAAGACGGTGGGGATCTACTGGATTGGCAAGGCCGGCGGCGACAACTTCTGGGACGGCGTGGAGGAAGTGCTCAACGAGCGATTCCCGAATACCAAGACCGTGCGTTACGAAGGACCGTTTGACCTCGGCGAGAAACGCGCGCAAGAGATCGCCAAGGAGGTCGATACCATTTTCTATGGTGTGGGGGATTGAGGGTCCTGTACTTGGGCCGGCGGCGCCGGCGCAGCCAATATGGAAAAAGCAGGGGTTCCCGCGGTTTACCTAGCCACATCGCAGTTCTTCCAGAACGCCCATCTCTCCGCCGAGGATAACGGCGTCCCGACGATGCGCATCATCGGCGTGCCCGCCGATCTCTATTATCGCGAGCGCATCAGCAAGGAACGCGCGCGACCGGTGGCGGAGAAGATGATCGACGAGATGCTGGCGTCCCTGACCCAGCCGATCACCGAAGAGGAATCCAATCCGAAGAAGCGGTCTTCCGTGACCGGCACGATTGCCTTCACCGGCGACACGCCGGAGGCGGCGCTCGAGGATTTCAATCAGCAGTTTCTCGACAACCAGTGGTCGGACGGCCTGCCGCTCGTCCCGCCGACCCCGGAACGGGTGAAGTGGATGCTCTCGGGCACCAGCCGGGCGCCGGATGAGGTCATCGGCCAACTCTCGCCTCGCAACGGGACCGTGACCATCGAGAAGATCGCGATCAACGCGGTCATGGCCGGGGCGAAACCGGAATACCTGCCCGTGATTATCGCGGCGGTCGAAGGGCTTGCCGATCCGAACTTCGACGAGCTGCATTTCTCGACCTCGACCGGGTCCTTCAATCTCGTCATCGGCGTCAGTGGACCGATCGCGGATGAGATCGGCATGAACTCCGGGCTCGGCCTCTTCAGTTACGGCTCGCGCGCGAACGGGACCATCGGCCGCGCGGTGCGGCTGGCGATGATCAACATGGGCCATACCTGGCCGGCGCAAAACGACATGGCGCTGGTCGGCCGTCCGGGGGCGCATGCCTTCCTGACCTTCGCCGAAAATCAGGCCCAGAGCCCGTGGACCTCCTATCATGAAGCGGCCGGCTTCGCGCCCGAGGACAGCACCGTCACACTCACGGTGACGGGTGGCTATGGCCGCACCGGGACCAATGTCTACGGCGGCGGCGCGGTCGCGCTGGTCCCGCCGGAGGCGGTCCTGCAGAGCATAGTTCGCGACATCAGCAGCGTCCGCACCGGAATCGCCGCAGGCGGGGCGACCGGCAACGAGAAGGCCGTGCGCAGCAACTACCGCAAGTTCTTCGTGATCTTCAATCCCGAGATTGCGCAAGAGCTGAACAGCCGCCTGGGCTATACGCGCGAAAAGCTCAAGGAGCATATCTTCGAGGCCTCCAGCGTGCCCTTCGAGGAGTTGAAGCCCAATGAAGTCGAGGCCGTGCAACGCGCCATCGATAGCGGTTATATCCCGGCGGAGTTCGCGGAGCGCTTCAAGGCAGGGCTCAAACCGGGCGGCAAGGTCCCGATGCTCTCGCGTCCCGATGACGTGCAATTCATGGTCGCGGGCGGCATCCCCGGCTACACCCTGACGATGACCTACTTCCTCGATGGCGTGTACAAGCCGGTGGCGCACATCTCCAAGCTCGTGCACAGCGCGACCCTGACCAAGGCCAGCCAGGGGGGCGCGGGAACGAAACTGACCACGCGACTGGTTCCGGATAAATAAGCTTTATTGAGAGACCAGTAAAACCACAACCCGCTCATCCCCTGAAGGTGAGCGGGTTTTTTAATACCATAAATGGACATCCGGTCTTCTGCCGGCAAGCACGAGCGTTATTATTATTCAAGGTTATCAGAGGTGTTTTTATGTTGAAGCGACATTGGTTTCCAGGCATTCGTTCGGTGACAAAGGTTTTAATCCTCTCTCTCATGGCGACGCAGGTTCAGGCGGACGACTACTTGGTCTACGCCAGCAACGAGGATTCGAATGAGCTGTCGATCATCAATCCCGATAACAATGAGTCGATCGGGACGATCGCGGTCGGCAAGCGCCCGCGCGGCGTGCGGGTGAGCCCCGACGGCGCGAAGATTTATGTGGCCTTGAGTGGTTCGCCGAAATGCCCGCCCTCCATGCCGGATAGCGAGTGCGAAAAATTGATCGCGGACAAGACCGCGGACGGGATCGCCGTGATCGATGCTACAACGCGCAAGGTGGAGCGGGTGTTGCCGGGCGGCTCCGATCCCGAGCAATTCGACATCAGCCCGGACCAGTCCCGGCTGTTCATTGCCAACGAAGACCAGGGGACGGCGACCATCGTGGATATCGCCTCGGGGCAGGTGGTGAAGGAGTTGCGCGTGGGCCGCGAGCCGGAGGGGGTCAAGGCCGCGCCGGACGGGAATGTGTTTCTGGTCACCGGGGAATCGGATCACGATGTCAGCATTGTCGATGCCAGGAGTGGGGAATTGCTCGGGAGCGTCAAGGTCGGCCTGCGTCCCCGTGACATCATCTTTACCCCGGATGGCCGCCAGGCGATCGTTTCCGCCGAGGCCAGCCACCAGGTCGATATCATCGATATGGCGACTCGTGCCGTGGTGCGGACGATCAAGCTCCAGGAGGGGGTGTTGCCCATGGGGCTTGCCCTCGCGCCGGACGGGCAGATCCTGTATGTCGCCAACGGCCGCGCGAAGACGGTCTCGAAGATCGATTACCAGAGCGGGGCGGTCCTTGCCAGCGCTGAGGTCGGCCCGCGGCCCTGGGGCATAGCCCTGTCGCCGGATGGCAAACGCCTCTACACCGCGAACGGTCCTTCCAACGACGTGACCGTCATCGACACGGAGACCTTTACCGTCAGTGAGCGGATCCCGGTTGGCAAATCGCCCTGGGGTGTGGCCATCGGCAAGAAACTGCCACAGTAAATGTCCTGAAGAAACATCGACTGAACACAACCCGACCTTACTGCTGATACACCCACCGCAGCAGGGCATCCATCAATTCCACCCCAGGTCCGCGGTTGGCCAGTTCGTGATTGAGGATGGCGGTGACTGTGTAGTATCTCCCCGAGCTGGCCTGGACGTAGCCGGCGATGGCGGAGACATTATCTATGGTCCCCGTCTTGATGTGCATGCGGCCGCGGGTGGTCTCGGCGCGCAGGCGGTTGCGCATGGTGCCGTCGATCCCGGTCAGCGGCAGGGTGGAGATGAATTCCGGCATGAAATTGCTGCGGTAACCGCGGCGCAGGACCTCGTTCATGAGCCGGGTGGTGATGCGCTCATTGCGGGACAGGCCGGCGCCATTTTCGATCACGAGCCCGGTCATGTCGATCTGGCGTTCGTGCAGAAAATCCTGAATGGCCTGGGTCCCCTTTGCGGGGGTCGCGGGGGCGTCATGGGCCTCGGCGCCGAGCGTCAGCAGGAGATGCCGGGTCATTACATTATTACTGTACTTGTTGATCTGCTTTAGGAGATCCGAGAGCGGACGGGACGGCCAGATCAGATTCGGCCGCCGGCCAGCCGGGGCCGCTCCCAGCCGCATGGCGCCGTTAAACTCGCCGCCTTGTTCGCGCCAGAGCATCTGGAAGAGCCCATAGGTGTAATTGGGCGCATCCAGCACGGCCCTGACCAGTAGATACTCGCCGCAAGAGGAGGGATAGTTGCCAGAGAAGATCACGCCATTGGGATTTTTCGGGTCCGGCTTGAAACTGATGCCCCGCTGATAACCGCCGCACTGGCCTTGCTGGATCCGGATCTGATTGACGATGTTCAGGTTCGGCAGCTCGGGATCGGTCCGGATACTCACCTTGCCGGTCCCGCGCAACGGATAGAGGTAAAAATTCACGCTCTGAAAGTTGCTCAGGAGGGCATGGGGCCGCACGTTGTAGGCGCGGTCGTCCTTATTATCAATGCTGGGTCCGTTGCTCACCGCAATATCGAAGTAATCCGCGTCGAGGATCAGGTCACCGGCAATTCCCTTGATGCCGATCCGCCGCAGGGTCTTCAGCAGGCCCCGAAGGCTGTTCTCGTCCAGCGCGGGGTCGCCGCCGCCCTCGATCAGCAGATCGCCCTGCAAGACGCCGTTCTCCGTCTTGCCCAGGGCATAAACCGAGGTCTTCCAGGTATAGGCCGGGCCGAGGACCTCGAGCGCCGCCAGTGTGGTGAGGACCTTCATGGTGGAGGCCGGATTGAGCGGCAGGATTGGATTGACAGCGAGCAGTGCGGTTGGGGCGTCCACCTCCTGGACCATGATGCTGTAGCTGTCCGGGGGCAGGCGGTGCCCGACGATCACCTTTTTCACCGCGGGTGGGATTTCAATCCGCGGCGACGCGGATTGCTGGCTGTCCTCGGCCAGGACCGGCTGGACGATCAGGAATGCCAGATTCAGTAAGAGCAGTCTCCCCAACGTCGAGGAGCGCCAGCGTGTTGCCTGGTTCATTTTCGGATCAGTTTTTCCACGACGAAATGCGCGATGCTGTCGATATCCTCGACGGTGTACACGCTGCCAAACTCCGGCATGTTGTTGCGTCCGGTCCTGAGGATGGCGGCGATGCTGTCGACGGTCAGCGCGTCGGTGAACGGCATCCCGCCGCCCGGTCCGCCCTGACCGGCGTCGCCGTGACAGGGCATGCAGGTACTGAAATAGATCTCGCTGCCCCGCGCCGTGTCCGCGGTCAGACTGGCAGGCGACGCCTCAGGTTTTTTGCGTGCTACAGCCTCTGCCGCGGTCTCGGTCTTTGAACGCGGAGGTGGGGGAAGCGCCCCGGTTGGGGCCGGTGGCGGCAGTTGTTCCATTGTTCCATTCAGTGAGAACAGCCAGACGCTGTCGCCCTTGGCCCCCGTGGAGAAGAACATGGTGCCGGCCGAGAAGGCGGCGATATATTGTTCCCCCTCGTATTCGAAGGTGGTGACCGGCGCATTCACCCCGGCATCGGTGCGGAATTCCCACAGCAGCCGGCCGTCGTTCTTGTCCAGGGCGATCAGGCGTCCGTCATTCCGGCCGGTGAAGACCAGTCCGCCGCCGGTGTTGATGGAGCCGCTGACGCAACTGTCGCTCCATTGGCGGCGCCAGATCAGCCGATTGGTGTTCATTTCCATGGCCGCGAAGACGCCCCGTCTCGCGATCCCGTGCTGGGCCGCGGCCCCGGCGCCGAGCCACATGCCCTGGAAACCGGGCATTTCGAATTCCTCTTTTTGATCGGAGGCGGAGTTGCCGACATGGTCCATCGCGCAAATGAACAGGCGGTTGGTCTGTGGATCGTAGGAGGTGGGCGGCCAGTTGACGGCCATCTGGGGTTTATAGATGGTCGGCACATCCCAGAACGGGGTGAAGATCCTGCCCCCGTTCACCAGGTCGACGCCTTCGGGGGCGATATCGATCTCCTGGGGGACCACGGCATCGCCGATCACATACGGCTGCGTGGCTGAGGTCTTCTGCCGGGGTTCCTGGAGGACGGGGCGTTCCTCGATCGGGAGCAGGGGTTTGCCGGTCTCGCGATCCAGGATGTAGACCCACCCGGTCTTCGGGATCTCGGCGATGGCCTTGCGGACCTTGCCCTTGTACCTGGCATCGAACAGGACCACGGGGCTGGGGGCATCATAATCCCAGATGTCGTGGTGCACCTGCTGGAAATGCCAGCGGTAGTTTCCGGTATTCACATCCAGCGCCATCATGGATGAGGTAAAGAGGTTGTCGCCGGCGCGGGTCGCGCCATTGAAATCCGGGGCCGGATTGCCGGTGGAAAAATAGATGAGACCGAGTTCGGTGTCGATGGCCGGCGTCTGCCAGATGGAGGCACCGCCGTATTTCCAGGCATCGTTGTCCTGCGGCCAGGTGTCATGACCGAATTCGCCGGGGCCAGGGATCGTGTGGAAGGTCCAGAGCAATGCCCCGGTCTTCGCGTCATAGGCCTTGAGACGGCCGCGGATCCCCATGTCCCCGCCCGCGAAGCCGATGATGACCTTGCCTTCGTAATACAGCGGCGCTGCGGTGATGCTGAAACCCTGGTGCGGGTCCTCGGCCTGGATGGACCAGACCACGGCGCCGGTGCGCTGATCGAGCGCCTCCAGTTTGCCGTCCAGCCGGCCGAGATATATGCGGCCATCGCCCATGCCGAGTCCCCGGCTCACCCAGCCACAGCAGACCAGCACGTTGTCGGGATTCAGTTTCGCCTCATGACTCCAGAGGATCTTTCCGGTCCCGACCTCCACGGCGAAGACATCGTCGGCCCCGGTGACCGCGTATAGCGTACCGGCGTAATACAGCATCTGCCCCTGGCCGGAGTTCTGCGGCCCCATCCCCGATCCATTCAGATGCGTGCGCCACACGGCCTTGACCTGTTTGATGTTGTCGCGGTTGATGGCGGCGAGCGGGGAGTAACGCTGGTTGTAGAGATTGCCGCCGTTGGTGACCCAGCCATCGGTAGGCAAGGCGTGGAGTTGCTCGGCGGTGAAGGCAGGGGAGGGGATGATTCCCTGGGCCGCGGCATGCCCGGCCCATCCGGTGGCGCCGGTCAAAATTGCCAGCAGTGTAACAGTCCGGGAGCCGAGGCCGCGGTTCAACAACATACGCTAATCCGGCAGGGCGAAGGTATAGACAGCCGGATGGCCGGTCACGTAATCCGTACCGGTCAGGCGCGTCAGCCCGCCGCCCACGTTATCGCCGGTAAAGACCGCCAGGTACTGTTTCCCATGGGCAGTATAGGTGATCGTGCTTACCGCCACCGGTCCACCCAGTATGGTCTCCCAGAGCACCGCGCCGCTTTCCTCATCGAATGCCCGCAGCCGCCGGTTGACGTCCCCATGGAAGATGAGTCCGCCCGCGGTGGCGAGCACCGCGCCGCTGGAGGGATCGGCGCCTTCGTTGAAACGCTGTATCTCGCCGGTTTCCAGGTTAATCTTGGCGAGCCCGGTCAGTTTTTCAGGGTCATGGCCCGGGCGCAGGCCGCTGACCCGGCGCTCCCTTTGATCCCCGTTCTTTGAGGTCATGTCCAGGCAGTTGTCGATGTAGGATGAATAGATGGAGTTGGTCCGTGGGCTGTAGGCCGTCGGCCAGTAGCTGCGGGTGTTGAAGAAACAAATCAGATGATGCTCGCCAGCGGTCTTAAACAGCAGATCTTTATTGATGAAGGTCTGGCCGGTTTTGGTATCGATATTCGAGATCAGGAACTCCGGCACATCGAAAGGAAAGGGCGTCGCCCACAGAAATTCCCCGTCGTTGCGATCGATCACGAAGATACCGCCGCCTTCCCCGATCATCACCGAGACATCGCGTTCCTGGCCCCGCGCCGACTCGTTGATCCACTTGACCTGTTTAGGATCCGGGTTGATGCGGGTGCGGACCAGGGTGCGTTCGTTGGTATAGTCCTCATCCCAGTCATCCCCTGGCAGATGCTGGTAATACCATTTCAACTCCCCGGTTTCCGGTACAAGGGCGACGGTCGAGTTGCTGTAGAGATCCGCCGGCGAGGCGAAGGCCGTGCCGGCATAATCGCCGCCGTGGCGTACGGCCCGGGTGTTCGGCATCGGATTCGCGATCCCCCATAACACCAGGTTGCGCTCCGGGTCGTAAGAGCCCGGCAGGCCCCAGGTCGAGGCCATGTTCTTTTCGTGATCGGGGGAATTGCCCCAGGACTCGCTGCCCGGTTGACCCAGCGCCGGCACGTGGTAAAACTTCCACAGCTCCTTGCCGGTCAGGGCATCGTGCCCGGCCGTGAAGCAACTGTCGCGGCTGTTGTTGCAGGCCCGGCCGGAGACGACCACGCCTTTGGCCACGATGGGGCCGGAGCTGTGCTGGCCACCCTCGACCTTGGTCTCCCAGCGCAGCGCCCCGGTGCGCGCGTCCAGGGCAATGAGGAAGTTGTCCGGCGACGTGTGAATGATCAGGTCCTGATAGATGGCGAGGTTCTTGCTGCGCGAGCTTGACTTCAGGACATCGTCCATCGGTCTGTCGTACTTCCAGATCAGGTCCCCCGTGGCGCCATCCAGGGCCTGCACCGATCCGCCGGGGACGATCATATACACCACCCCGTTATAGGCCAGGGGGATGGACTCGATCCGGCCGGCCGGCAATCCTCTGCCCCAGGCCATGCTGAGACGGCCGACATTGGATTTATCGATTTGATCCAGGGGACTGTAACGCTGGGCGTCGTAGGTGCGGCTGAACATGAGCCAGTCGCCCGGCGGCGGATTCCGCAGCATCTCGTCCGTGACGGGTTTGAAATCCGTAATCCCCGAGCCCGCCTGCGCCAGGGCGATGAGTCCGGGCAGGCAAAGGAGCGCCGTTATCAAATATTTTTTCGCCACGTGGTGTCTCCCCATTTTGGTACGTTGTAATTATTTGTGGGCGTGGAATCCCTGCTACGCAAGCCGCGCCAGCATAGCATGACCGGAATCGATCGACACCGGGACGGCGGCGATCAGCCCGGTTCTTTTGCCAACGCTCTGCCGGCGTGCAGAACCGGCGCATCATGCCGCGTTGGCAGTGCGCCGAATTTGTTGCGGAACCACGCTTGAATGTCATCCATGAAGGTAAATATGACCGGCACGATGAACAGGCTCATGACCGTTGACACGATCAACCCGCCGATCACGGCGACGCCCATGGGGGAACGGAAACTCGGATCCCCGGCCCAGCCCATGGCCACGGGCGTCATGCCCGCTATCATGGCGATGGAGGTCATCACGATGGGGCGGGCGCGTTTGGAGCAGGCGTCCACCAGGGCATCGAATCGCCCCATGCCGTGGTGTTCCTGGGCCATGATCGCGTATTCCACCAGCAGGATGGAGTTCTTGGTCACGATGCCCATCAGCATGAGCAGACCAATGAGCGAGTTGATGGCGATGAAGTAATCGGAGAGATAGAGCGCCACGGCGGCGCCGGCCGCGGAGGGCGGCAGCGCCCACAGGATGGTGATCGGCTGGATGAACTTGTGAAACAGCATCACCAGGATGGCATAGATGGACAGCACACCGATCGCCATGGCCGTGCCGAACTGGATGATGAGCTGCATGATCCATTTCGCATCCCCGGTGCGGACCTGATGGACGCCCTCGGGCAGATTGCGCATCGAGGGCATGGCTTCGATCTGGTTCAGGGTATCGCCGAGCGGCAGGCCGTTCAGGTTGGCGTTGATGGAGATGTTGCGGCTGCGATCCAGCCGGGTGATCTGGGCCGGGCCCGAGCCGAGCCGGATATCCGCCACGTTCATCAAGGGCACCGGACCGTTGCGTCCCGGCACCGGCAGCAGCCGGATCCGCTCGATGTCCCGGCGCGAGGGGTCGTTGAGCCGGACGCGGATCGGGATCTGGCGGTTGTCGAGATTGAACTTGGCGAGCCCGGTCTCCACGTCGCCGCTGGTGGCGATGCGGGTGACCAGACCCAGCGTTTCCGTGGTGACGCCGAGTTCCGCGGCCCGATCGGAGAGCGGCCGGATCACGATCTCCGGTTTGACCAGGGCGGCGCTGCTGGTGACAGTACCCAGGCCGGGAATGGTGCGGATATCCCGCTCCACGGCGGCCGCGGCCTCGTTCAGCCGTTGCGAATCATCGCCGGTAAGCGTGATCTCCAGGCCGCCGCCGCCCATGCTGGAGAAGGATAGTCGCGCGCCCGGAACCTCGCGCAGGAGCTCCGTCGCGCGGCGCTCGTAATCCTGCTGGGTGGATTTCTCACCGCTTATGTTTTCCAGGTGGATGGTCAGATTGGCCCGGCGCACATTGCCGGCCGATCCGCCGCCCGGCCCCATACCACCGCCGCCGGCCGCGCCTATGGTCGTATAGATGCTTTTGGTCTGGGGCAGCGTCGCGAGCATTTGGCGCGCCAGTTCGCTCGTGGCGTAGGTGTCCTCGATGGAGGAACCCGGCGGCAGTTCGACCGTCAGGTTGGTGAAACCGTTGTCACCAGCCGGCTGAAAGGCGACCGGAAGAAGTTTGAATACCAGCAGCATTGGAATCAGGACCGCCAGCATGATGCCTGTGGTGATCCAGCGGTGGGTAAGGCACCAGCGCACCTTACCCAGATACCAGCGCATGACCGCGGAATCCTCGACCACGCCGGGATGCGGCTTGAGGAAATAGGCGGCCATCATCGGGGTGAGCATCCGCGCCACGAGCAGGGAAAAGAGAACGGAGACCGTCACGGTGAAGGCGAAGGGCCGGAAGAATTCGCCCGCGACATCGCTCATGAAGGCCACCGGGATGAACACGCCGCAGATGGTCAGAGTGGTCGCCACCACGGCCAGTCCGATTTCAATGGCGGCGTCCATGGCGGCTTCCATCGGTTTTTTGCCCTGGCGCAGATGACGCACGATGTTCTCGACCTCCACGATGGCGTCATCCACCAGGATGCCGACCACCAAGGTCAGGGCCAGCAGGGTGAGGATGTTCAGGGTGTAGTCCAGCAGATACATGATCCAGAAGGCCGGGATGATCGACAGGGGCAGCGCAATCGCGGAGACCACGGTGGCCCGCCAGTCGCGCAGGAAGACCCACACCACGAGCACGGCGAGGATCGCGCCCTCGATCAGCATCTCCATGGAGGCATCGAAAGAGGTTTGGATGTAGCCGACCGTGGAACTGGCCTCCGCGAATGTTATGTGCGGATATTCCTCTTTCAGCCGTTCAACCACCTGCTGGGCCTCCTTGGCCACATCGAGCGCGCTGGCGCCCCAGGCGCGCACGATTTGGAAACCGACCACCGGCTCGCCATTGAGCAACGCCATCTGGCGTTGTTCGGCCGCCTGATCGCGGATGTCCGCGATGGTGTCGAGCCGTACGCTGCGGCCATCAGGCAGGACAATCGGCAGGGCCGCAAGGTCCTGCACGGATTTCAATACCCCGGTCATCCGCACCGTCTGTTCCATGCCGCCCACGCGCGCCTCGCCGCCGGGATACTCGGCCTGGATGCGGCGCAACTGCCTGGAGACATCGCTGGCCGTCGCCCCGAGGCCGGCAATGCGGTCCGGATCGAGATCGACCCGCACTTCACGGGAGACGCCGCCGACCCGCGAGACGCGCCCCATGCCGGGCACGGCGGTGAGTTCGCGCGAGACCACCAGATCAACGAACCAGGACAGTTCCGTGTCCGACATGCTGTCCGAGGCGACGGTCCAGGTGACGATGGCCCCGCCGGCGGTGGTGTTACGGGAGACGATGGGTTCATTCGCATCCTGCGGCAGGTCCGGGCGGATGCGGGTCAGGGCGTCCCGCACATCGTCCAGGGCGGCGCTCAGGTCCGTGCCGAAACGGAATTCGATATTAGTCGTGGAAATGCCTTCGTCGACGGTGGAGCGGATCTGTTCGATGCCCGCGATGGTGGTGACCGCATCCTCCACTTTGCGAGTGATTTCCGACTCCATCTGGGTGGGCGCAACGCCGCCGTATCCGACGGAGACCGTGATGGCCGGGAATTCGATATCCGGCCGGTCGAGGACCCCGAGCCTGGGGAAACTGATCAACCCCGCGGCGGTCAGCGCGATAAACATCATAATGACCGGGACGGGATTGCGGATGGACCAGGTGACGAAATTCATGTCAGGAATGCTCCGCCGGCGCCACTACTACGCTGACGAAGTCGCCATCCTTCAGGAAGGCGGCGCCTTTTTCCACTATCAAATCGCCTTCCCGCACACCGGATACGATTTCGATCCTGGATTCCTGCATGACCCCGATCTCCACCTTCCGCCGTTCCACGGTATGGTCGGCCTTCAGCACGAAGACGAAGTTATAACCGTCCGAGGTCACCAGACTGCTGAGTGGCACGGTGATACCGGCGCTGCGGCTGATCTCGATGTCGCCGCTGGCGAACATGCCGGGGCGCGCGGCCGCGTCGTTGTCGATGTCCACATAAACCAGACCCAGCCGGTTATTGGTGGCTATGGTCGGAGCGACCACCCGGATGGTCCCTTCCAGCTTGCCGCCGCCCGCGGGTCTGACGGTAACCTTCTGACCCGCTTGCAACTCGGCCATGCGTGACTCAGGCACCTCTCCGCGCCATTCGACCCGGCTCTGGCGCAGGAGCCGCAGCATCTCCACTCCCGCCTGGGCAATCTGTCCCATGGTCACGGTGCGCGAGGTGATCACGCCGGCATCGGGCGCGGTGACGCTGGTGAATTGCAACCGGACCGCCGAGGTCTCGAGGTCCGCGCGGGCGGATTCCAGACGGGCCTCCGCCGCCAGGGCCTCGCTGTTGAGGCGATCCAGATCCGCCTCCGACAGGACCTTTTTATCCATCAACGATTGGGCGCGCCGCAGGGCTGCCTGGGCATTGATCAACTCCGCCTGACGCTGTTTGACCATGGCTTGCTTGGAAGTGACGTCGGCCTCCAGCAGGGTGCTCGATAAACGGACCAGGACCTGGGATTTTTCGACGGTATCGCCGACATCGACATTGACCTCCGCGACCCGGTAGCCGCCGACCTCCGGCGCCACCACGATCTCCTGCCAGGCGTGGATGGCTCCGTTGACAGTGATGGTCCGCGACAAATCCGAGGCCGCCACCTTGGCAACTGTAACGGTAAGAGCGGCTTCCCGCGCATGAGGCGTCTCTTGCGCGCCCTCGACCGGGGTTGGACCGGTACTGCTTTCTGCCGCGTTCAATGGCGGCTGCTGGCAGATAAGCATCCAGATACACGCAAGCGCGAGCAGACGATTTCTCGGGGACTTTCCAGGTCGTACGGTAGAAGCTGGTATGCGCATAAAAATCTTTGCCTTATTCCGGAGTTACAACGCGAATATGATACCAGCGATGATAAAACCAGTAATGTGAAACAAATGAGGAATAACGGCGAATCAACATCATGTTTCAACGGCTTTAAGTTACCGCTCATCAGTACCCCAACCTTGATTTGAGTGATAACATCCGGCGTGACGCGCAGGCATTAAAGTCATGCACTCCGGGGCATGGGTATATCAACAGACAGAAGAAATCTCGACACACCATTCAACGCGCGCTGGAGCAATCCCCCAAGTGTTAACTGAACCGTTGCATGCAGTAACGGAATGGTATTTAGCGAATCTTGCCGATGGCGGCTATCTGCTGGTGGCTTTTTTGATGCTGCTGGAAAGCACATTGATTCCGATACCGAGCGAGGTCGTCATACCGGCCGCGGCCTATCTCGCCTACCGCGACGGCGAGATGTCGTTATCCGGGATCGTACTTGCCGGCACGCTCGGTTCGTGGGCCGGCGCCAGCCTGATGTACTGGGCAGCGCGAGGTCTGGGCTGGTCGCTGCTGTTGCGGTATGGGATGTATTTCGGCCTGGGCCAGGAAAGACTGGTCACCGCCCGCCGTTTCGTCCATCGCTACGGTCCTGCGGGAACCTTTTTTGCCCGCCTGTTACCGGTGATTCGCCATCTGATCGGCATCCCGGTTGGCGTCCTCAAACTGGATTTTCGGTATTACAGTCTGGCGACACTGACCGGTTCCGGAATCTGGTGCACGGTCCTGGCATGGCTGGGATTGCAGGCGGGACGGAACCAGGAAGTCCTCCGGGATTCGCTGGCGCTGACCACATTTATCATCCTCGGGATCATCGCCGTGCTCTGGCTGCTTTATTACTTTTTCGTGCTGCGGCCTACGCAAATGGATTAGTTTTTACCTGTTTGCCGGGCTAAGGAATTTGCAAAATTTATTTGCGGACCAAAAATCGTGCTTGCAACAGCACCGTATTTCGGATTAATTTAGCCGCGAATAAAACGCTGGCGTTATCGCGTTTCAGTTCGCAGACTCAAACACAGATTTTTTCACGCTTCATTGGACTGAAAATATCCCATTTATCTCTGCACGGACCAGTATTCACCCTGATTGCCAAACGTCACGCGAGATGACGCAGGTGAGTCGATGGAAATGCCGCTCTATAATCGCGGTCAGTGCGGGCAGGTGGATTACCAACAGGCTTTGAAGCGATACTTATCCGGGGGAGGTGAAGTATGTTGGATACACGACGCAACTCTACAATATCGTTCTTTGCCGCGTTGATATAGATCATTGATGCGGGCGATGTATTCCATGATTCTCCTTTTCCGGGCTGTTACACTTCCTTCAACTGGCTTACCTTAACGGGTATATTTCGATCGTAAAGAGAGGCAATTCGAGTATGACTCCAATAAACATGAAATCCTTGCGTCGCTTGACCGGCGCGGCGCTGACGATAGCGCTGGCGGGGATGGCCGCGAATGGCGGGGCGCAGACATTGAAAAATGTCGAGGCGGAACAGAAGGAGGCCGACAAGGCCGCGCAGGCCTCGCAAGCGCAGATCAACGATATCCTCGATAAGAAACAGGACTTGGCCGGACGCTATGCCCAGGTGGTTGCCGAGACGGAAAGTCTGAACAAATACATCGAACAGTTGAGCGTTCAGGTCAAATCCCAGGACGAGGAGATTGCCGGGATCGAGCAACAGCTTCTGGATATCGAGACCACCAACCGGGAAGTCCAGCCGTTGATGCAGAAGATGGTGGATACCTTGGAGCAGTTCGTCGCGCTGGATGTTCCGTTCCTGCTTGAGGAACGCACTGAGCGCGTCAGCAAGTTGAAGGAGCTGATGGCGCGTTCGGATATCGCCATTTCGGAGAAATACCGCAGAATCCTCGAGGCGTATCAGATTGAGCTTGAATACGGCCGGACCCTGGATGCCTACGAGGGCAAGGTCGGCGAGAAGACCGTAGAATTCGTGCGGTTGGGCCGGATCTCCTTGATGTATCAGACCCTGGATGAGGCGGAGACTGGGTATTGGGACGCCCAGAAGAAAGACTGGGTTCTGGATAATACTTACACCGAGGCCGTCAAGGAAGCGCGCCGAGTCGCCAGGAAGGATGGCGCGCCGGACCTGTTGACAGTGCCCGTGCCCGCCCCGCAGGAGGGGAAATCCTGATGCGTACTCGGAATATAATCTTTGGATCGCTGGTTACGCTGGCCATTCCATTTGGCCTGACCGCGGCGCATGCGGCCGCGTCGCTGGATGACCTGTTGCAACAGACCAGGGCGGCGCGCGAGGAATCCGATCGTCTGGCCACTCAGAACGCCGAAAAATATAACAGTGCTTCACCGGCGGACCAGGAGCGGATGTTGCGGGAGGTGACCGCGGAACGCGATGCGCGCGCAGCTTCGGCCAAAACCCTCTCGGATCAGTACTCGAACAACGAGGTTCGCATCAATAACCTGAATACCGAGCTGCGACAAAAGGAGAATGCTCTCAACAAGATTGGTGAGTTGTTCGGTGTAGCACGGCAGACATCGTCGGATATCGCCGGCATTCTCCAACAGTCGATCATCAACGCACAACTGGGCACGGCCGCGGGCGGTGACAATCGTATCGATTTCCTGCATCGCTTCGCGGAATCGAAACGGGTGCCATCTGTTGCCGAACTGGAAAGGGTCTGGATCGAGATCCAAAGGGAGATGACGGAGAGCGGCAAGGTGGTTCACTTCGAAGCTGGCATCGTTCAGCCGAACGGTGAGCGGGTCGTCACCAGAGTGACCCGGATTGGACCATTCACCGCCGTCGCCGATGGCAAGTTTCTGGGTTACATGTCCAGCCTGTCCACCTTGAATGTGCTGACCCGCCAATTGCCCGATCGCTTCATGGAGATGGCGACTAACCTCCAGAATGCCACTTCCGGCTATGTCCAGGCCACCGTCGATCCGGCGCGGGGTGTGTTGTTGGGGATGTACATCGAACGACCCACTTTCGAGGAGCGCATCGAACTCGGTGAGGAGATCGGTTACGTGATCATAGTGGTAGGAATCGCTGGTGCTTTGGCGTTCGTGTTTCAGTTGATTTATCTCCTCTACGCGCGCATAGGTGTGACCATGCAGTTGCGTAACTTGGATCATCCCGGCAAGGGCAATCCGTTGGGCCGTGTCCTGCTGGCCTTCAAGAGCGACCCGAAACACATCGAAGAAGACGCGGATGTCGCCGAACTCAGGATCTCCGAGGCGGTGCTCCATGAGGTCCCGAGACTGGAGCGCTTTCAGGCGCTGCTGCGGCTCGCAGTGGCTGCCGGTCCCCTGCTGGGTCTGATCGGTACGGTATGGGGTATGATCCTGACCTTCCAGAGCATTACGGAATCCGGTTCCAGCGATCCGAAAATGATGGCTACAGGTATCGGTCAGGCCATGATCGCGACGGTGTTGGGCCTTGGCATCGCCGTTCCGCTGCTGTTTGCCAACGCCCTGTTATCGACGCTGTCCCGCAGCATGGTGCAGATCCTGGATGAACAGAGCGCCGGTCTTCTGGCGGAGAGCCTGGAGAAACGTCGCCGTGCCTAGTTTGACAGCGCTTTATGTCGCCGTCGTCGATCTGGTGCATGACGGAGGACCCTACGTCATCTGTATCTTCGCCAGCATGGTGCTGATGTGGGGGATGGTGTTCGAGCGATATTGGTTCTTCAAAAGGGTGCTCCCGAAGATGGCCAACGACGCCCATGCCATCTGGAAGGCCAGGACCGATCATTCCTCATGGTGCGCCAGACAGATCCGCAGTGCCATGATCTCCCGACTGAACGTGGCGATGACGACTGGTTTTCCACTCCTGCAAGTGCTGGTCCCGATGTCGCCCCTGCTGGGCCTGATCGGTACGGTAAGCGGCATGCTGGAGGTCTTCGACTCCATGGCCTTGCGCGGTTCCGCCGATGCCAAGACAATGGCCAGCGGCGTGTCGCACGCCATGATCTGCACCATGTCCGGGTTGGCGGTGAGCATCTCGGGTCTGTATCCGGTGCACTATTTTCGGCATCAGGCGCGCCTGGAGACGGAACTTCTGGCGGATCGCTTCACCTACTAAGTATCGGATTCTCTAACAGATTACCATGAAGGCTTGCTAGTTATGCGAATGCGCCGTCATCAAGAGGAAGCGCACGAATCATCCCACGGCATCGACCTCGCGCCGATGCTGGATTTCGTGCTGAATCTCCTGATCTTTTTCATCATTACCGCGATCTTCGTGAAGGAATCGGGCCTGATGGTCAACAGACCGACCAGTATGGAAACATCCGAAGAGGACAGCGAAAGCATCTCGATTCAGATCCTGCCCAACGGGGAAATCCTTGTGGATGGCCGGGTCGTGGATGCCCGCGCCGTACGCGCCAACGTGGAACGCTTCCATGCCGTCAAACCCGAGAGCGGGGTGCTCATCCTGGCGGATGAAGAGGCCCCGACAGGAACCTTGGTCACGGTAGTCGACCAGGTCCATTTGGGTGGCGTCTGGAACATAACCTTCAGCACTGCGGAGTAATATTTTATGCAATCACGCCGCACCATGCCTGATACCGAAGACCATGGCATAGACCTTGCTCCAATGCTGGACTTCGTGCTGAATCTCCTCATCTTCTTCATCATTACCACCTCCTTCATCAAGGAAGCGGGAGTCACCGTGTTCAAACCCACAGCGGTGACCGCGGAACACCGTGATTCTGGCAATATCCTGATCGCCATTCGCGAGAACGGCGAGGTGTGGATGGATCGCCGTCAGGTGGATATCCGGGAAATACGGACGGTTGTAGAACGTTTGCACATAGAACGCCCTGACGACACCGTGGTCGTGGTCGCCGACCGGGCCTCGCGCGCCGGGATGGTGGCCAAGGTCATGGATGAGGTCAGGCTGGGGGGGATTAAGGATGTTTCCCTGGCGGGCGATCCCAATACCGGAGGATGATGGCATGACACCGTCAATGCTGGCCATACGGCTCCCTGTCTCGTTCGCGCTTTCCCTGCTGCTGTCAGGTCTGATGTTCTGGACCCTGTGGGCCATGATCCATGTGGAGATGGACGTGACCGATATGAAAACAGCCACCCGGATTGAATTCACCCGCATGCGCAAGGATACCGATGTGGAGTCCAAGCGCGATGAAAAAATAGAGATGGAACAACCGTTGGTGGCCCCCGAAATACCGCAGATGTCGTTTAACGCGGGGGGGGTGGAGAACGTCGTCACGACTTCAACGGTAGTAATAGACACGCGTGGAGCGATGACCGGCATCAACCTCGCCGGCGGCGGTTCGGACCGAGATGTCATACCTTTGGTCCGAATCAACCCGGATTATCCGCCACGCGCCCTGTCCAGAGGCATCGAGGGGTGGGTAATTGTCCAGTTCACGATCACCGCCGAAGGCACGGTCAAGGACGCAAAGGTGGTGAGTTCGGAACCCAAAGGCACATTCGACGATGCCGCCGTCAAAGCGATCCTCCGCTGGCGCTATAACCCCAAAGTGGTGGAAGGCGTGGCTGTAGAACGAGTGGGGATACAGGTCCGATTAACCTTCGATCTTGACGAGGGCTAGAGCATGCGAATCGTTTTACGCAATTTTATTTATGCGCTGATCGCCATCCCATTGGTAGTCGCCTTGTCCACATCCGGAGCGCAAGCGCAGAAGGCACAGAAAGAGGAAGATAAGAAGCCGGCGCCTACCGTCGACGAGAAGACCGGCAAGCGTCTGAACGAGGCAATCGAATTCATAAACAAGGACCAGTACGACGCCGCCAGGGCGGCGCTGGCCGAACTGAAACTCGATACCCTGAGCCCCTATGAAAGGAGCCGGGTCGAGCAGATATTCGCCACCATCGATCAGGCGCAGGAGAATTACGACGGCGCCCGCACACATTTCCAGGCAGCCATCGCGGCCGGTGGACTCAATGAGATGGAACTCAAGGATGTCCAATATGTAATCTGCCAGTTGTATATCATCGAGGAAAAATGGAAGGACGGCATCACCTGTCTGGAGAAGTGGTTCGCCGTGGTAACCAAGCCGAACTCGGCCGCCTATTACATGCTTGCCGTCGCCTATTATCAGATTGAGGATTACAAGAAGGCAGTGGCGCCTGCCATCAAGGCCGTCGAACTTGCGGAGAAACCGCAGGAAGGATGGTTGCAACTGGTCGTGGCACTGTACATGCAGCTTGAACAATACGCGGATGCCATCCCTGTGCTTGAGCGTCTCGTGGCGATGGCCCCGGAGAAGAAGAATTATTGGCTTCAATTGTCTTCGATCTATGGCGAGAAGGAGGATTATACCAACGCCCTGACGATGATGGAGATACCCTACAATGGCGGATTGTTGACTGAAGACGCCGAGTTCCGTCGTTTGTCCGACCTGCTGACGATGGAGGGAATACCCTATCGCGCTGCACAGGTGTTGCTGAAGGGACTAGAGGCGAAGAAGGTAAAGGAGGATCAGAAACTCCTGGAGAAACTGGCGAATTGCTGGATTGCCGCCCGAGAATTCGACAAGGCGGTTACCCCCCTGCAAAAGGCGGCGCAGATGGCCGGCAACGGGGATCTCTTCGTACGTCTTGGCGAGGTGAACACCCAGCGGGAAAATTGGGAGGCTGCGGCGCAGGCATTCAGGAGCGCCATCGACAAGGGCGGACTCCGGGATGCTGGCAATGCCCATCTGATGCTTGGAATATCGCTCTACAATCAGAAAAAGAACAAAGAAGCCCTCGAGTGGTTCAGACGCGCATCGAACTCGGCGAAGCACAAAAAGACGGCGAATGGATTTATACAGCTTATCAATAACCACAGCTAGCACGGTTAATAACATTTAAAAAGACTGCATTATGCCGGTAGAAAAACTTTCCAAGATCATGCTCGCGCTGTTGCTAGTGGCCGGCTTCGCCGGTACGACGCAGGCAGCGGTAACCTTCGATGATTTACTGAAGCAGGCCCGGCAGTTACGCGCGGAAGAAGTGAAGCTCGCCAAGGAGCGAGTCACTGCGTTTCAAGCCGACCTCGCTAACGAACAACGGCGCCTGAATGAAGCGGTCGCCACCCGTGACCGCGCGGAAGCCACGAGTAACGCCCTGATTAAACGGCGCACGGATAACATCGCAAGGAAAGCTGAAGTCGAGTTGCTGCTGGTGCAGCACCAGGGCAACCTCGGGGAGTTGTTCGGGGTCACCCGGCAGATCGCCGGCGATGCCGCCAATGTGTTGCAGGCATCCCAGATTTCAGTTCGTTTTCCCGCGTCGGACGGGGAAGAGGACCGGGTTGCATTTTTAAAGAGGATTGCCGCGGCCAAGGCATTGCCATCCATTCGCGAGCTCGAGCGGATCTGGTACGAATTGCAGCAGGAAATGACAGAAAGCGGCAAGGTGATGCGGGTAACGACCGACGTGGTGCAAAAGGATGACAGCATCAACAAGGCTGAAGTACTCTTGATCGGGCCCTTTACCGCTATTGCCGGATCCGATTACCTGGCGTACTTATCGACCAAACAGCAACTGAGCGTGTTGAGATCTCAACCGAATCAGGACCTGCGCGATATCGCCGCCCTCTTGGCTGGAAACAATTCCGGAACAGGCTATCAAGAGGCGATCGTGGATCCGGCTAGAGGTGCGTTGCTGGGCATGTATGTGGAACGCCCCGACTGGCTAGAACGTATTGAGGCGGGCCAGGAGGTGGGTTACATCATCATCAGTGTTGGCATCCTCGGCGCCCTGCTCGCCCTGTTCCAGTATGTTTATCTGTTCATCGTTCGCATCAAGGTTGCCAATCAGTTGCGGGACCGCGCGCATCCAGACGCAGGCAACCCGCTCGGGCGTATGTTGCTCGCGGTCAAGGGCAATCACGGGAAACAGGATTCTCCGGAGGTTATCGAACTCAGGATCTCGGAAGCCGTTTTGCGTGAAGTGCCAAGACTCGAGCGCTTTCAATCCTTCCTTAAACTTGCCGTCGCCGCGGGCCCGTTGCTCGGTCTGATCGGTACTGTGGTGGGGATGATTATCACCTTCCAGACCATTACCGCGTCGGGGGCCAGCGATCCACGACTGATGGCGGATGGCATCGGCCAGGCCATGATCGCCACCGTGTTGGGTCTCGGCATCGCCATACCCTTGCTGTTCGTCAATGCCGGGCTTGCATCGCTCTCCCGAGGGTTATTGCAGATCCTCGATAAGAACAGCACCGGCATCCTCGCCGAGCGTCTGGAAGGCTCGCGGCAAACTGCCTGAGGACGATACACAGTTGGGCCGGCCTTTACTTCTTGGCCCGCTCTTCCAGCAGGACTTCCATCCGATCCATGATGGCGCTCATGCGGGCTGTCACTTCCCGATACGGTTCGGGGCTTGCCAGATCTACACCGGCTTTCAGCAGTAGTCGATAAGGGTAATCGGAACCTCCGGCGCGTAGCAGGTTCTTGAAGTTTTCCACCCCGGTTGCGCCTTCCCGCTCCATCCGGTTATAGAGGGCGGTCCCCGCAGTGAGCGAAGTGGCGTACTGAAATACATACATGTTCCGGTAGAAGTGCGGCACGAACATCCACTCGTTTTCGTAGAGGTCATCGGTTACCACCACGCCCTCGGCGTGGCCGTGATAACGGCGCAGTAGTTCGCCATAAATCCTGGAGATCCGCTCGCCGGTAAGGGCTTCCCCCTTCTCCACGGTCTCATATAGACGCAATTCAAATTCGGCGAACATGGTCTGCCGGAAGAATGTGCCGCGCAGACTCTCCAGCCCCGATCCAAGGTAGAACAACTCCTCATCAGGCGTTGCGGCGTGTTTCACCATGTATTCCTCCAGGATGAGTTCCAGGGAGGTGGATGGGATCTCGGCGATGAAGGTGGCGTAATTTACCGTCTCGAAAGGTTGGGCCTCTCGCGCATGGAGGGTGTGCATGGCATGTCCCCATTCATGCGACAAGGTGGATAGGGAGTTGTAATTATCCTGATGGTTCAGCAGGAGATAGGGATGAACATCGTAGACGGAACCGTTCATGTAGGCCCCTGAACGCTTGCCCTGCCGGGGATAGACATGCATCCAACGCTGGTCCATCGCCTCCCGCTGGGTCCGGACCCAGTCCACGCCGAGGATCGACATGGCTTCAAGGGTGATCCGCTTGCTGGTTTCGAGGTCGAATTTCCGCTCGAGCTTCACAAGCGGCGGATAAATATCGTAATAATGCAGTTGTTCCAGGCCCAGCATGCGGGCCCGGAGCCGGAAATAACGATGCAAGATCGGGAGGGCCTTATTCACCTCTGCAACCAAGGTACGGTAGACCTCTGGCGGCAGGTCATCCGAGAATAGTTCGCGTTCGAGCATACTGTTGAATCGTCGGGCCTTCGTCATGGCCACCTGGCTCTGGATATGCGCATTCAGGACCATGCCGATGCTATTGCGATATTCGAGCCATTTGCCCCAGAAGGCATCGAACACTGCCTTGCGATCCTCGCGCACCGGACTGGTTCTCCCCAATTCGTAACCTTGCGAATCGATGCGGTGCTCTTTGCCATCGGATAGCTTGAGACTGGGGAAGGGGATATCGGCGTTGGCCAGCAAGCCATAGATATTCCCAGGGGCGTCGAGTGGTTGCGCGAAATATGCAAGCGCCTGTTCGGCCTCGTCATTGAGGGTGTGCGCAGCCTGCCTCAAGGTATTGTCCAGGTCATGCACAAAGGGCGCGAGCCTCGAATCCTGCTGGATAAACTCCTCGATACGCGGCCGCCCGATCCTGATGATCTCGGGTTGCAGCCAGGCCGTGGCTTCGGCGAACCGCGCGTACACTGCCTCCGCCAATTGATTGCGCTCCTGGGCCGTGCCATCGCGCAGGTCTTCATCCTCCTTGAGACTGGCGTAGGCATGAACCCGCAATAATTCACGCTGGGTATCGGAGATGAGACGTAGCGAACTGTAGAGGCTGGCAGGGCTTTCACCCAGAGTCCCTTTGCGAGCCGTTATCTCATCGAGGCGCTCCAGAATGGCGAGCCGCGCCTTATCCCAGGCTTCGACGCTGGGGTAGATTTCGGTCAGGTCCCAGGCATCATCTCGATGGGCATCTGAATCCTGTGCGGAAAGGGTGTTGGATAGCAGCAGGGCGGCGCAGCAAACGAGGCGGCTGGATATGCGCATTATGGTACTCCTGATTAATGTCGGATTCAGGACGTGCGGATTCAGGTTGGTATGATAAATGACGCACGTGATGAATACTGGTTTTATCAGCATGCGAGTATATGTTCCCTGATGACGCGGATCCAGAAATCGCCCTTCATACACGCTTGCAATAATCTGCAAATCTAGTACATTTGCCTGGATTGATACACCACTGGGGAGCGACCATGGCATACATGCATATTGGCAAGAATTTCATACCGCATGACGTTGAGGCAAAGGTCACTGGCAAGGCCAAATACGCCGAGGATTTCCGCGCCGATGGGATGGTTTATTGCTGCCTGATGCTTAGCCCCATTCCCCACGCCAAGGTAAAGACTCTCGATACCTCGGAGGCCCTTAAAATGCCCGGTGTGGTCGGCATCCTTACCGCGGATGATTTCCCTCCGACGCCGGAGCCCAGGGATCCCATACTCTCCAACGAACCGCATTTCGTGGGGCAGCCTATCCTGGCGGTGGCGGCGGAATCTGAGACGGCCGCGCAGGATGCCATCGAAAAGATCAAGATAGAATTTGAAGAATTGCCATTCACGGTCGATCCCTTGCAAAGTCTCTACCCCGGAGGCCCCAATGCCAAGACCTCGGGCAACACGATCTCAGGCGCCTTCGGTCAACCGCCGGAACTGAAAAGCGTCAAATGGAAAGCCAAGGACTTTGCGGATGCCGGCGATGACAAGTTGCCCATGGGAGAAGAAAACGGCGCAACCTGGTCCTACGGGGACCTGGAAGCGGGATTTGCCAAGGCCCATCTGATCCTCGATGAGTCCTTCGTGACCAACAGCAACGCCACCCACTCGCTGGAACCGCGCAGCGGGATGGCCTACTGGCAGAACGGCAAGGTATTTGTACATGCCTCCTCACAGAGCCAGAGCATGGTCAAGCCCGCGATCGCCGGGGCGCTGACGGCCGCAGGCGTACCAATCGAATCGAAGGATGTGGTGTTGATCGCCGAATACTGCGGTGGCGGTTTTGGTTCAAAAATCGTTTCCTATCCGTTGCTGGTATTGCCGGCACTGATGTCGAAAAAGGTCAACCGCCCGGTGATGATGCGTGTGAACCGCGCCGAAGAGTTTTTCCTGGGCAATGCCCGGCCAGGCTTCCAGGGCCGCATCAAGATGGGTTTCAGCAAGGAAGGACGGGTGGTTGCCGCCGATCTGTACATCGTCTCCGAAAACGGACCCTATGCGGGGAGCACTGAGCACAGTTCCGCCGCGGAGGGCGTGAGCCTGTTATACCAGCCCGAAGCCATGCGCTATCGGGGCATCTCAATCTCCACCAATACCACGCCTAAAGGCGCGCAACGGGGCCCTGGTCAGAACCAGATCGTCGAGGGCGTCGATCCCGTCATCAGCAAGGCCGCGCGTCAATTGGGCATTGATCAGGTGACGATTCGCAAGCTCAACGCCGCGAACAATGACTCTAAAATCGGCGGCAGACAGATGCCCCTTTCCAGCGCCTATCAGAAAGAGGCCCTGGAGAAAGGCGCCGAAAAGTTCAATTGGGCGGAAAAGAGCAAACAGAGCGGTAAGCGTGACGGCAGCAAGGTGATTGGCGTCGGTGTTGGTCAGGCCTTTCATCCGGCCGGGTTCAGCGGTATGGATGGGTTGCTCCGCATAACGCCGGATGGCATCCTGCATATCCATACCGGTATCGGCAACCTCGGGACCTTCTCGCATAGCGGCACCTCCCGGATCGCTGCGGAAGTCCTCAAGGTAAAGTGGGAAAACTGCGTCATCGAGCGCGGTGACAGTCGCAAGCACCTACCCTGGAACATGGCGCAAGGCGGCAGCAATACCTCCAATACCATGACCCGCACCAATTATGTCGCGGCGCAGGACATGATCGCCAAACTCAAGGAGATTGCCGTCACGGACCTCGGGGGAACGGCTGATGATTACGATATCGGCGACGAAAAGGTTTTCGCCAAGGCCGATCCGGCAAAATCCCTGACTTACGCGCAGGCAGCCCAGCGCGCCATCGAACTCGGCGGTAAGTTCAGCGGCGTAGAAGTGCCCGATACAGGCAATGAGCAGACCAAGATCAATGCCGAGACCATGGCCGCGGTACAGGGCATCGCCGGGACCGGGCTTGTCGGCGTGGCGAGGGATACCCTCCCGCGTACCGGTACGCCAGCGGGCATCGGCATAGCCTTCATGAAGATTGAACTGGATACGGAAACCGGCCACTACGAAATCCAGGACTATGTCGGGATTCAGGATTGCGGCACCATCATCCATCCCATGGGGCTTACGACCCAGATTAAGGGTGGGGCGTTGTTGGGTATAGGCATGGCGTCCCTGGAGCGGACAGTTTACGACCCGCAGAACGGTTTAACCGGTAGCGCTTCGCTGTACCAGTCCAAACCGCCGGGTTCCATGGATGCCCCGAAAAACATGGATGTGGACGCAGTGAACCTGCCCGATAAGGATAATCCCTTGGGAATCAAAGGAACCGGCGAACCGCCCGTGGGCGCTGCAGCCTCGGCGCTGCTGTCCGCGATTGCCGATGCGCTTGGCGGTCATTACCTCAATCGGGCGCCGGTGACCCGTGACATGATTATCAACACCCTGGCCGGCCAGCCGGATCTCTACAAGCACATGCGCATAAACTCGAATTAGACATAGAGGTTATCTCCAATAATAAACCCCGGCTTGCCGGGGTTTATTATTTAGGGCCATCGGAAAGGGTCGACGAATCCTCAACTCATCGGGGGATTCCTCAATAAATCCTTAATTCCGAAAAGTCCTTGCTGGATCGAAAGGTCGATTTGATGAATAATTCCGTGCGATAACTATTCAATCGATATGTATCTGTGGCAGGTAGTAAACAAGGTTACTTTCAGGTTCAGGGGTCCCTAACGACCCACCAATAATCCTTAATATGTGAATCGGGAGTCGAGCATGAAGAAACTGATACAAGGCATGGCGGTGGGGGTATTGCTGCTGCCCGGGTTGCTGGCCTTTGCGGCTGGCGGGAAGGATTCTGTGACGCTAGAGGTGTTGAATCCGCGGGGCATCATTCCGCCTCCGCCGTTTAACGCCCCATCCGAACGCGTGGGCGATCTGGATGGAAAGACAGTGGGCATCTACTGGATTGGCAAGGCCGGCGGCGACAATTTCTGGGATGGGATCGAGGCCTTGATGCATGAACGCTACCCGAAT
The DNA here is from genome assembly GCA_004297165.1 of Gammaproteobacteria bacterium. Classification (GTDB taxonomy): domain Bacteria; phylum Pseudomonadota; class Gammaproteobacteria; order Eutrophobiales; family Eutrophobiaceae; genus 2-02-FULL-56-15. Next base: position 1,223,069 of record SCUJ01000006.1, on the reverse strand, counting down.
ACCAAGACGAAACGCTACCAGGGACCGTTCGATCTGGGCGATGAGCGCGCCGCGCAAATCGTGAAAGAGGTGGATACCGTACTCTACGGTGTCGGGGATTGAGGGTCTTGTACTTGGGCCGGCGGCGCCGGAACAGCAAGATTGGAAAAGTTGGGGATGCCGACAGTTTACTTCACGACATCACAGTTTAACGAAAACGCGCACCTGTCCGCCGAGGACAATGGCGTGCCGAACATGCGGATCGTCGCGGTCGCCGCGGATCTGTATTACCGCGAGCGCATCAGCAAGGAACGCGCCGCGCCAGTGGCAAAAGAGTATTTTGAAGAGGCGATTGCCAAGCTGACCAAGCCGGTCACCGCCGAAGAAAAAAATCCGAACCGGAAAACGGAATCACGTGGCACGATCAAGATAACCGGCGAATCGCTGGAGGCGGCGTTGGAGAACGTCAACGATCAGTTCCTCTCCAGCCAATGGACGGACGGTCTGCCCATCGTGGCGCCAACGCCGGAGCGCGTGAAGTGGATGTTGAGCGGAACCACACGTTCGCCGGAAGAGGAAATCGGTCCAGTCTCGCCGCGTAACGGCATGGCCACCGTGGAAAAAGTGGCGATCAACGCGGTGATGGCCGGCGCCAAGCCGGAGTATCTGCCCGTGATACTTGCCATTGTCGATGCCCTGGCGGATCCTGTATTCGACGAGCTGCATTTCGCAACCTCCACAGGTTCCTTCAATCTGGTTATCGGCGTGAGCGGTCCGATCGCGGACGAGATCGGCATGAATTCCGGGCTGGGTCTTTTCAGTTTCGGCAACCGCGCCAACAGCACCATCGGCCGCGCCGCGCGTATGGCCATGATCAACCTGGGTCATACCTGGCCGGCGGCAAATGACATGGCCCTGGTGGGACGTCCCGGCGCGCATGCCTTCCCGACCTTCGCGGAAAACCAGGCGCAGAGTCCCTGGACCTCCTACCGCGTAAGCGAGGGTTATGCCGAGAGCGACAGCATCGTGACCATCTCGGTAACCGGCGGTTACGGTCAGATGGGCGGCACGAAGATCTATGGCGGCGGCGCGGTGGCGCTGGTCCCGCCGGAGAATGTCCTGCAAAGCATCATCGATGACATCAAGAGCGGGCGCGGCGGCGTCCGGGAAACGCCGAACGGCCCGATAAGCGGTTTCGGCAGCTCGCATCGCAAGTTCTTCATCATCTTCAACCCTGAGGTCGCCCAGGAGTTGAACAGTCGACTCGGCTATACCAGGGAATCCCTGCAAGCCTACATCGATGACCAGACCAGCGTCGCCTTCGAGAACCTGCATCCGGCGGAGATCGCCTCCGTGCAGCGCGCCATCAAGTCGGGTTACATCCCTGCGGATCGGGTGGAGGCCTTCGAGGCCGGCCTGAAACCCGGCGGCAAGGTCCCTGGTCTGTTGCGGCCGACCGATGCGCACTTTATGGTTGCGGGCGGCATTCCGGGTTACACCATCACCATGTCGTCGTATCGGAACGGGATATACAAGCCGGAGTCCCATATCTCCAAGCCGATCAGCGGCGCCACCCTGACGCAGGCGGGCAGGACCTCGTCTCAGGATGGCCTGGCGGCCAAACATTAAACGATGATGTTTGGGCAAACGATATGGACTGGTGATAATGCGAAATTCCACCGCACTACTTGAAGGTGGATGAGTCAAAGCAACTAGATTAATCAACAAGCGAGGTTAGCGGTAATGAACACTATCACCAGAAAATATCTGACTTCCTTCCTTATGGGGCTGGCCGCCTTGCTGCTCGCGACGGCCAGCTACAGCCAGGAGGAATTCATCGAGGCGGAACTTTCCGGCGGCGCTGCGTATGAGCCGAATTTCATGGAACCCGATGAACTCCTGCAACTCATCAAGGATAAATCCCAGGACATCGTCATCGTCGATACCGCGCCGGCATTGCAGTGGGAGGAAGAGCATGTCCAGGGGGCGATCAGCTTCCCCTGGGTGGCCAATGTGACTCCGCCCATCGCACTGCCGCGCAACAAGACGCTGGTGTTGTATTGCCCTTGCACCGGCGATGACGCGGATGCCATCGACATGGCGAAGAAGCTGCGGATGTTCGGTTATTTCAACACCAAGATCCTGCGCGGCGGCTGGTTCAAGTGGGAAGAACTGGGTTATCCGATCGAGTCAACCGACAGTGAGGAGGACGCCTAGATGAGACTTTCCAAGGTAATATTTACCCTTGCTTTTGCCGGATTGTTGAGCGCAGCGGCTGCAGCAGGCGCCGTTGAAACCGTCAAGTCGGGACTGGCCGTTGGAGAATCGACCTTGTCCTTCGCGGTGTTCGATGTCACTGGCGCGTATGCGGGCAAGCGCATCTGCTATGTCTGCGAGTTCCAGAACGACCCGAATGTCATCGGCTTCTTCCAGGAGGCCAACGACGAGACCGCGGAACTGATCGCGAAACTTGATGCCCTGTACAAGGCAAACAAGGATCGCAAGTTCAAGGCGGTTGCGGTCGTGGTGGCCGGCATGGACGCAAAACCCTGGCTCGAGGAACTCAAGCAGAGCAAGGGGATCGAGATCCCGCTGGTGGTCTTGCGCAAAGGTCAGAAGGATGTGGCCGTCCGCATGTACAAGCTGGACCCCACGGTGAAAAACACCTTCCTGGTCAACCTTGACCGGGTCGTGAAAACGAACCTGACGGGTATCGATTCGACCAGCTTCGGCATGGTGGAAAGCGCCACGCAACAGATCCTTGCACAAAAGTAGAGAACAGGTGATGGCCGAAATGAAGAGCATGAGTAAAACGAGTCTGAACGCAATTCTGGCGCTTCTTCTGGTCATGTTTGCCTCGCCGCCGCTAATCGCGGCAGAGGCCGCCGGGGTGAAGGCGCTCGATTCCGATCAGATCAAGGCGGTCGTAGGCGAACAGGAAGGCAAGGTGGTGGTCCTCAACTTCTGGGCAACCTGGTGCCCCCCCTGCATCAAGGAATTCCCGGATATCATCAAGCTCTACGACACATATGAATCACAGGGTTTGCAGGTCATCGCGGTCTCCATGAATGAACCGGAGGAAGTGGAGGACATCGCCGAGTTTCTTGCCGAGCACAAACCGCGTTTCCCGGTGTATCGCGCCGCATCTACCGAGGAAGAGTTCTATGCCGACTTCGACGAGAAGTGGTGGGGCGAGATGCCGATGACCATGATCTACGACAAGACCGGCAAGGTCATAAAGATGCACAAGAAACCGTTGACCTATGAGGAATTCGAACAGGATGTGAAGGCCTTGATCAACTAATAGCATCGCCCGACACTGTCAGGAATCGGGCGGCAAACGCGACGGCCGCGGAGAAGTATAATCTCCCCGGCCGTTTTTTTTTAATCCAGCCTTGCCACGAATCCCGCCATTTCTGGCGCCGGCGCGGGAAAGTCCTGCATCACAGAGGGATCATGACCGGGTATGATTTTATGCGGGTCATCGACCAGCGATTTTAACCGCCGCCAGCCGTCGAACATCGCCCCTACGTCGAACACGATGGGGAAAGGGCGGCCTTCTTCCAGATTCTGGCGAAAGTGGCTCGCATCCGAGGCGAGCGTCAGCCACCCGTTCCGGGTCCAAATTCGAACAACCTGCAACCCATGGGTATGGCCGCCGATCAGGTGCACGGAGACCCCCTCAACCAGCGTGGCATCGCCGTCGTGAAAATCCACCCGTCCCGCATGTACGAATTTCACCATTGCTGCGATCTCGTCCGGCTCGTAGGCCCTGGAGAAAAACGGCGATCCCATGTGCCGGCCGGTGGCGAATGCCATCTCCCGCTCCTGTAGATGAAAACGCGCGCGCGGAAAGAGATCGAAATTGCCGACGTGGTCGTAATGCAGGTGGGTGATGATCACCTCCTCGACAGCAGCCGCCTCGATCCCGAGCAGCCGCAAACCCTCCACTGGCGAACGCAGAAATGTCCGGCCGCGCCGCGCCGCGGCCTGCTTGTTGAAACCGGTGTCGATGACGAAACAGCGCTGTGAATTGCGCGCCACCCAGATGAAATAATCCATCGTCATCCCGCCCGCATGCGGGTCGCCGCCAATAAAGTTTTCCTCCATCCGTCGCTCCACCGTCGCGTAGCGGATGGCGTAGACCTCATACGGCGGGCATTCAGGCGCCATTTCCAGTCCTCCCGCGGCTGTCTAACCGACCCATAGACTCCAAATACTTGAAGACCTCCGTGTGGTCCGCCAGATCGCCGAGTTCATGGGCCGCCTCCTGCCAGACCTCCGCACAGATGCAGAGCAGCGTATCCGGCGTGCCGGCGGCGACAGCGACCTCCCGGGCCAGACGCAGGTCTTTCGCCAGCAGGCCGATCCCGAAACCGGAGTTATAGGCCTGGTTGAGGATGAAGTTGGGAAATTTGTTTTCGGTGCTGTTGCTGCGGCCCGAGGAGGCATTCAGGATCTCTATCATGCGCGCGGGATCGAGGCCGAATGCGCGGCCGGCAAGTATGGCCTCGGCCGCCGAGGCGAGGGAGGCGGCCGAGAGGTAATTGTTCAGCGATTTCATCGCGTGACCGGAACCCACGGGGCCGGTGAGGAACACCTTTCCCAACACTTCCAGAATGGGACGAACGCGGTCTATGGTCCCGGCATCGCCTCCGGCCATGATCGCCAGCGTGCCATCGACAGCCTTTTTCACGCCGCCCGAGACCGGCGCGTCGATGAATCCGATCCCCCGTTCCGCCAACCGGGCGGCGGTCTCCCGCGTGCCGATTGCCGATGCCGAGCTCATGTCGATCACCAGGCTGGCTGGTTTGAGACCAGCGGCGACCCCGGATTCTCCGAGCAGGACCTCTCTTACGATATTACCGTCGGGCAGGATGGTGATGACCAGATGGCAGGCGCGTCCGAGGGCGGGCAGGTCGTCCGCAGCTTGACACTCGGGATGGCCCTCGCGAAAAGCCCGCAGGCGTTCTCCTGATTTGTCATGGACGACGAGCCGGAATCCGGCCGCCGCCAGGCGGTGCGCCATCGGCGCACCCATGTTGCCGAGGCCGATAAAGCCGATCCGATCCGCCGCCATCGCGTCAGGCAGGTTTTTCCGCCAGGACCTTCGCTGCCGCGCGGAAACTGTCGATGGCCGCGGGAACGCCGCAGTAGATGGCGGTCTGCAGAAAGACCTCGCTGATCTGTTGCTCGGTCAGACCGTTGCGCAAGGCCCCGCGCACATGCGCCTCCACCTCCGGCATGCGGCCGAGGGCGGTAAGGATGCCGAGATTGATCAGGCTGCGTTCCTTGCGGGTCAGTCCTTCCCGGCCCCAGATCGCCCCCCAGCAATATTCGTTCACCAGCTCCTGCATGGGTTGATTGAAGGCCGTGGCGCTGTTGATGGCCTTGTCCACGTAGGCGTCGCCCAGCACCTCCCGGCGGATCTTCAGGCCCTGTGCCCCCAGTTCTTTGCGTGTCTGTTCTCCCATGCGGTCAACCTCCCAAAAGATAGTGTTGTGGGATTGTCAGTGTTGAGTGTCATCGCTGCGGGTGTGGATCAACCACCCTGTCGTAGTATAGTGTGTCAATAACATCAAGCGGTCAATGCGGGGGAGGTTTCGGCGGTCCTGACCGGAACTCCCCGATAATCCTGTGCAGGGGAGGGGTATGGTATGACTGATGTCGTAAGGCAGGCGGGACTCAATCCGGAGAGACTGGACCATCTGAAGTCCGTCATCGAAGCGGACATTAGCAAGGGCAAATATTACGGGGCGGCGATCGCGGTCGGTCGGCATGGCGTGCTCGGACTGCATGCCGCCATGGGCGCCAATGACGCGGCGGGCAGCCGTCCGGTCACAAAAGACAGCGTCTTCAGCCTGCTGTCGACCACCAAGGCCTTCACCAATGTCATGGTCTTCCGGGCCATCGAGCTCGGACAATTCGCCCTGACGACGCGGGTCTGCGAGATCATCCCGGAATTTTCCGGCGGACTCCGGGAGCAGATCACCTTTACCCATCTGTTGACCCACAGCTCGGGCCTCCCAAGCGTGTACACACCCCAACCGGGCATGTACATCGATCGCCTGGACGAGATCATCGCGGCGATCTGTCGGAATATTCAGGCCACCGAGGTGCCGGGCAAGCGTGTCGATTATTCGCCGCTGGTGCATCATGCCCTGATGGGGGAGGCGGTACGCCGCACGGATCCGGGGAAACGCTCCTATCGACAATTGGTGGAAGAGGAATTATTCCAGCCACTCGGCATGACCAGCGCCGCGATCGGCGTCCGGCGCGATCTGAAGGCGCGGCACTTCCCGCCGGTGTTCATTGGGGCGTCTCCGGTCGAGCATCTGGGGCACAGCAATCTCGGTCCGAACGGGGCCTTCGAGGAACCCGATTCCGAGATGCCGTGGCTGGGCGGCATCGCCACCGCGGGCGATATCTATCGCTTCGCCGAAATGCTGCGTCGGGGCGGCGAACTGGACGGCAAGCGGATCCTCTCGCCCGTGATCCTGAGGCGCTCCCGCCGCAATCACACCGGCGAGAAGCCCAACGAATTGTACAAGGCCCTGGCGCTCTCGGTGGGCTGGGAGCCGTTCCCCGCCTACATCGGCCTGGGCTTCTCCCTGCGCGGCGAATCCATCTGTCATCACCTCTACGGCACGCTGACCTCGCCCGAGACCTTCGGCAATTATGGCCTGGGCAGCACCCTGTTCTGGGTCGATCCCGAACTCGATATGAGTTTTGTCTGCCTGACCACGGGGATCATGGACCGGGCGCCCAATTTCGAAAGGTTCCAGAGGCTCTCGGACATCGCGGTCTCGGCGGCAATCTGAGACATGCGTTTGAACCTCCTTCCCGATCGGCGACGAGGAAAAGTTCATGGGTTCTGGAGACGATGAAGTTTTTGATTTTCTAATCGCCGGTTCCGGCACGGCGGGTTGTGTGCTCGCGAACCGGCTCTCGGCCGGGCGCGATGTCAGCGTCTGCATGATCGAGGCCGGACCGCCAGATTCGAATCCCTTGATCCAGATTCCCGCCGCGGTGGCCGCGCTGATCAATCACAAGACCCTCGGCTGGGGCTACAAGACGGTGCCACAGGCCGGCATGGCCGGGCGCGAGATCCCCATCCCCAGGGGCCGCGTCCTGGGCGGTTGCAGCTCCACCAACGGGATGGTCTATTACCGGGGCCACCCGCGCGACTATGACGACTGGGCCGCGGCCGGAAACAGCGGCTGGAGTTTTCGCGAGGTCCTCCCCTATTTCACCCGCTCGGAGGAGAATCTCCGCTTCCAGGATGCCCCCTGGCATGGCGCGGATGGCCCCATGCGGGTGACCGATATCGAGCAGCCCAATCCCCTCAACGCCGCTTTTCTGGAGGCCACGGAGTCCCTCGGTTATCCGCGATGCCCGGATTTCAACGGCACGCTGGAACCGGAGGGGTTCAATCTCCGGCAGGCCAACATTCGCGATGGCCGGAGAGAATCCGGCGTGACGGCGTTTATCAATCCGATCCGGCGCCGGCCCAACCTGCGGATCCTGACCAGGGCGCTTGTCACCAGGGTCTTGCTCGAAGACAAGCGCGCCGTGGGCCTCGAGATCAACGTGGAAGGTACGGTACGCAGGTTGCGGGCGCGACGCGAGGTAATCCTTGCCGGCGGCACGATAGGATCGGCGCAGATCCTGCTGCTCTCCGGGATTGGACCTGGCCGGGAACTCTCGGAACTCGGCATCCTTCCCCGGCATGAATCGCCCGCGGTTGGCGGAAACTATCAGGATCACGTCGCCGTCGGCGTCATCAACCGCACCGATAATACGGACTCCTACGGGGTTTCCCTCAAGGCCCTGCCGAAGGATGTGTTGAGCGTATTCAACTATCTCCTGTTCCGGCGCGGCACTTTATCGAGCAATGTCTTCGAATCCATGGGTTTTCTGCGGACCTGCGAGGGCCTGGACCGTCCCGATATCCAGTTCGTCTTTCAACCGGCGATGCGGCCGAAACCGGGGCTGCCCGTCCCCATCGGGCATGGTTACGCCATGAACCCCGTACTGCTCTATCCCGCCAGCCGGGGGCGGCTTACCCTGGCGAGTCCGGATCCGCATGTTGCGCCGCTGATCGACCCGAGGCTGCTGGCCGAACCGGGCGATATCGAACCGCTTTACCGCAGCATCCTGATCTCGCGGCGGGTCTTTCAAGCCCCGGCGTTTGCCCGCTATCAGGCAGAGGAGTTGTTGCCGGGGCCGGCGCGCCAGGACGAGAACGCCATCAAGGAGTACATCCGCGAGTACGCGGTGACCGTGCATCATCCGGTCAGCACCTGCCGCATGGGCAGGGGCGCGGACAGCGTGGTCGATCCCGAATTGCGCGTGCATGGTCTTCAGGGCCTGCGCGTGGCGGATGCCTCCGTGTTTCCCGGACTGATCGGGGGCAATACCAACGCGGCCGTGGTCATGGTGGCGGAGAAGGCGGCCGACATGATCCTCGGGAAGTCACCCCTGCCGGCCGCGGAGATCTAAGGAAGCTCCGAAGAAGTTCTAAATTCCCTAATGTCATAAGAGGAGTGCCACGATGTCAGTCGAACACATGCGGACCTGGACCATAGGAGAGGTGGAAGTGACCCGGATCGTCGAGGTCAACGATCACGTCGACCCGCTGGCCTTCCTGCTGGAGGGCGGTTCCCGCGAATTGATGAAACAGTATGACTGGCTGTTCCCGCATTTCTCCACGCCGGAGGGCGATCTCAAGATCTCCTTTCAATGTTTCGTGGTGAAGACGCCCAAGCGCCGGATCATGGTCGATACCTGCATCGGCAACGACCGCTGGCGCGAGCACGCGATCTTCAATGACATGCAGACCTCCTTCCTTGAGGATCTGCAACACGCGGGATTTCCCCCGGAGACCATCGATACCGTGCTGTGCACCCATCTGCACTTCGATCACGTCGGCTGGAACACACGCAAAGTCGCGGGCAAATGGGTCCCCACCTTTCCCAACGCCCGCTACCTGCTGGGCCGCCGGGAATGGGATCATTGGAAGGAGGTCCCGCGCGACGGCGGCGTGCATTCCCAGCACCTGGTGGATGCCATCCAGCCGGTGCTGGATGCGGGGCTCGCCGATTTCATCGAGGCCGATCGTCAGGTCTGCGAAGAGATCAATCTGATGCCCACGCCAGGGCATACACCGGGACACGTCAGCGTGCACATCCGTTCGCAGGGCCAGGAGGCGATCATCACCGGCGACATGATGCACCACCCGATCCAGATCGCCAGACCGCTCATGCCCGCGAATTTTTGCATGGACAAGACGCAGGCCTGCACGACGCGCAAGGAGTTCGTCGATCGTTTCGGCGGCAGCAAGGCATTGATCATCGGCAGTCACTTCTGCGATCCAACAGCGGGGTGGATCGAGCGGGAGCAGGACCATTGGCGCTTCCGGATTTGCGGCTAGCGGACTGCTGGCGGGTATTGATGGTCAACCTCACGAGGAAAGACAGTGAAGCCTTGCCATTTTATACCTGCGTTTTTGTTGTGCATTTTTTCGCAGACCGCGGCCACCGAGTCTGCCGGAGCGGCAAACATCATCCCATCACCCGCCTTCACCGCACGGACCTTGCTGGAGCACCCGCGTGAGGATTGGCTGACCAACGGCGGCAATCTATACAATCAGCGTTATTCCCCATTGCAGGAGATCCGCCGCGACAACGTCGCCGGCCTCAAGGCCCTGTGGCGCACGCATCTGCTGGGATCGGGAAGAAAACCCAATCATTCCGCCCAGGCGCAGGCCCTGGTCCATGAAGGGGTGCTGTATATCGTCACCGGGGAGGACGATGTCTTCGCGCTCGATACGGAGAGCGGCGCAATCCTCTGGAATCATCCCGCCGCCCTGAATCCGGACGAGGTCGTGGCCTGTTGCGGTTGGTTAAGCCGCGGTCTCGGCGTGGGCGATGGCAGACTTTATCTCGGCCGTCTGGACGCGAAACTCGAGGCCCTCGATCAGCGCGATGGGAAGGTGTTGTGGTCCGTTCAGGCCGATGACCCGCGCCAGGGCTACAGCATCACGGCCGCGCCGCTGTATTACGACGGCATGGTGATTGTTGGCTTTGCCGGCGGCGAGAAGGGGATCCGCGGACGAATCAAGGCCTACGACGCGGATAACGGGGAATTGCTTTGGACCTTTTACACCGTCCCTGCCCCTGGTGAATTTGGCGGCGACACCTGGCCCGCTGACAGCGACGCCTGGAAATACGGCGGTGCACCTGTCTGGCAGACGCCTGCCGTCGATCCGGAACTCGGGTTGATCTATTTCTCCACGGGCAACGCCGCGCCGGATTTCAACGGCTCCGCGCGCGCCGGGGACAACCTCTTCACCGCTTCCATCGTGGCCCTGGAGGTGAAGACTGGAAAATACCGCTGGCATTATCAACAGGTGCATCACGATATCTGGGATTACGATTCCCCAAATCCAGTGATCCTCTTCGATGCCCCGTATCAAGGCGTCATGCGCAAGGGTCTGGCCGAGTTTTCCAAGACCGGCTGGGTCTACCTGCTGGATCGCGAGACGGGCAAACCCCTGCTCGGCATCGAGGAACGGCCGGTCCCGCAGGAACCGCGGCAACGCACCGCCGCCACCCAACCCTTCCCCGTCGGTGACGCCCTCGTGCCGCAATTCGTCGATATCGCCCCGGAAGGGGTGCGACTCGTCAACGAGGGTCGCATCTTCACCCCGTTCTGGGACGAGATGGCGGTCTACAAACCCATGATGGGTTCGAACTGGCCGCCGAGTTCCTATGACCCGGAGACGCATTTGTTTTATGCCTGCGCCAACGATGCGATCGCCTCATCCAGGGCGGACGGATCGGGTTTCGCGCCGCCGCCCCCGGATGGCAAGTCCTATCTCGGCGGGACCTTCGGCGATTTTCTGGTCCCCCGGCGCGGGATCTTTGCCGCTGTCGATGTACGCGATAATCGCATAGTCTGGCGGCAACAGTGGCCGGATCAATGTCTCAGCGGATCGGTGGTAACGGCCGGCGGGTTGGTATTCGCCGGACGCAACGACGGCCGGCTGACGGCCCTCGACAAAGCCACGGGCGATATGCTCTGGCAGTTTCAGACCGATGCCGGGGTCAACACGACGGTGACCACCTTCGAACATCAGGATAAGCAGCATGTGGCCGTGCTGGCCGGCGGCAGCATGTACGCCGGGAACCGGCACGGCGACAGTGTGTGGATGTTCCGCCTGGACGGGAAACTGGAACCGCTGACCGAGGCGGAAGCGGCGGTGGAGGAGGCCGCCGCGGCGCTGGACGTGCTGGTCATCGAGGGCGCGCCCGACCACGACCTTGGCGCCAGACTGTATCGCGAGAACTGCGCCGGGTGTCACGGCGACGAGGGTCTGGGCGGACAGGACGGCGCCGGGCCCACCCTCGCGCCGGCCGCTGTGGATGCCGCCTCCATCATCCGCACGGTGTGGCTCGGCAGAAATACGATGCCGACTTTCCGCTATAGTTTAAGCAATGAACAGATCCGGGATATCGGCCACTACCTCACTGAGGTCCTCTTCGCACCGGGGCCCCAGGCGAGATAACGCAATAACCTTCGGGAGGTGATCGATGACGACCAAGGTTGCGATCATCGGCGCCGGCAAGATCGGCGAGATGATCTGTACGCTTCTGCTGCAATCGGGCGATTACGAGGTCACCCTGGTGGACAAGTCCGCGTCGGCGCTCGCGGCCGTGCCCGATCAACCCGGCCTGCACAAGGTTTGCACGGATGTGAGCGACACGGAGACATTCGCCAAGACGCTCAAGGGTTGCTTCGCCGTGCTGAGCGCCTGTCCGTATTACCTCACGGTCACCATCGCCAGGGCCGCCCTGCGGGCGGGGATCCATTATCTGGACCTTACCGAGGATGTGGCGAGCACGCGGCAGGTGAAGGCGCTCGCGGACGGAGCGCACACCGCCTTCATTCCCCAGTGCGGGCTGGCGCCCGGCTTTATCTCCATCCTCGCCTACGACATCGCCGGTCACTTCAATGAGCTCGATACCGTACATCTGCGGGTCGGCGCGCTGCCCCAATATCCCACGAACACCCTCACTTACAATCTGACCTGGAGCACGGACGGCGTAATCAACGAATACTGCGAGCCGTGCGAGGCCATCGTCAATGGCGAGCTTTGCGAGACCCAGCCGCTGGAACAGCGCGAGGAGTTCTCGCTCGATGGCATCACCTACGAGTCGTTCAACACCTCCGGCGGTCTCGGGACCCTGGGCGAGACGCTCCTCGGCAAGGTCAGGAATCTCAATTACCAGACGATCCGCTACCCCGGCCATCGCGACATCATGAAGACACTGCTGCACGACCTCCGCCTCTCGGAGCGCCGGGATGTCCTCAAGGATGTCCTCGAAAACGCCCTGCCGGCGACCCTGCAGGATGTGGTGCTTATCTTCGTGACGGTGAGCGGGAAGCTCCGCGGCAAACTCCTGCAGGAATCCTATGCCAACAAGATCTACGCCCAGACCATCAATGGCCAGGTCTGGAGCGCGATCCAGATCACCACGGCGGCCGCCATCTGCACCATTCTCGATCTGCTGTTGAAGGGCCGCATCCCGACACGGGGCTTCGTCAGGCAGGAACAGGTGAGCCTCGACGATTTTCTCAAGAACCGGTTCGGCAGTTATTTCCGCCAGCAGCAGGCGGTTCGTGGAGGCTAAGCGATCATGCGCAACGCAACTCAGGAATGGCGACTGCCCGATATAGAAAAAGACACGCCGCGTCAGTGGCTGGCGGAGATCTTGTCCGGTTTAAAACTCGATCCGTCCGGATTCGAGAGCGGCGATCTCGCCGTGTCCACGCCGGTGGACGGTTCCTGCATCGGTCATGCCCGGATCGATACTCGCGTGACGCTGGAGGACAAGATCGCGCTGGCGCAGGCGGCCTTCCGAATCTGGCGGGAGGTCCCCGCCCCACGCCGCGGCGAACTCGTCCGGTTGTTCGGCGAGGAGTTGCGTCATTACAAGCGGCAACTGGCGGCGCTTGTCACGCTCGAGTGCGGCAAGATCTACCAGGAGGGGTTGGGCGAGGTGCAGGAGATGATCGACATCTGCGATTTCGCCGTCGGCCTGTCGCGACAGCTTTACGGTCTGAACATGCCATCGGAAAGACCGCAGCACCGAATCGCGGAATTCTGGCACCCCCTGGGCGTCACCGGCGTCATCACGGCCTTCAATTTTCCGGCCGCCGTGTGGGCCTGGAACGCGGCGCTCGCGATCGTCTGCGGCGACCCGGTGATCTGGAAGCCCTCGGAGAAGACGCCGATCACCGCGATCGCGACGGCGCAGTTGTTCCACCGCGTCGCACGGCGTTGCGGCGCGGCGCCGGACGGGCTCGTGCAGACGGCGATCGGCGGCGGGGAATGCGGCCAGTTGCTGGCGGGCGATGCGCGAGTGCCAATTATCAGCGCGACCGGCAGCACGGTCATGGGCCGGGCCGTGGCCCCACTGGTGGCGGGCCGGTTCGGCCGCTGCATCCTGGAACTCGGCGGCAATAACGCCATGATCGTCACGCCGTCCGCGGCGCTGGATCTCGCGGTGCGCGCCATCGTCTTCGCCGCGGCGGGGACCGCCGGCCAGCGCTGCACCACCCTGCGCCGCCTGATCGTGCATGAGTCCATCCGGACGGACCTCGCCCGAAGGCTCGAACATGCCTACCGGCAGATCCGCGTGGGCAACCCCTTTGCCGTCGACACTCTGGTCGGGCCGCTGATCGACCGGCAGGCATGGGAGACGATGCGCGATACGATCGAGAGATTGCGCGCCGGCGGGTGCACGGTCACAGGCGGCGAGCGGACGCCGGTCGAAGGTTGTCCTGAAGGGTATTACGCGCGGCCCGCCCTGGTCGAGACCAGAGCGGACAACGAACTGCTTGGCCGGGAGACCTTCGCGCCCATCCTCTACATCGTTCCCTACACGGATTTCGAAGAGGCCCTGAACATCCACAATTCCGTCCCGCAGGGCCTCTCGTCCTCAATCTTCACGCAGGACCTGCGGGAAGCGGAGGTCTTTCTCTCGGCGCGCGGCAGCGATTGCGGTCTCGCCAATGTAAATATCGGACCGAGCGGCGCGGAGATCGGCGGGGCCTTCGGCGGCGAGAAGGACACCGGCGGCGGGCGCGAATCCGGATCCGACGCGTGGAAGTCCTACATGCGCCGCTGTACCGCAACCATCAATTACTCCACCGATCTGCCGTTGGCGCAAGGCATCGAGTTCAAGTTCGAGTCGGCCGGCGATGCATGACAGCGCGGAACCCATCCATGTGAATTTCTGCCGCCGCGTCCTGGCCCGGGATTTTCCGCCGGTCTTGGCGGAGGTCTCCCCTGAGGACGCGGGTCTGAGCGGTTCGGAGCTTGTCGATCTCTTCGACAGCCAGGCGAAGAGCCGCCATCTCGATCTGACGGCCCGCTGGCTGCGCGCCCGCAACCAGGGCTTCTATACCATCGGCAGCGCCGGACACGAGGGGAACGCCGTCTTCGGCAAGGCGTTCCGCACGACCGACATGGCCTTCCTGCATTATCGCGACGGGGCCCTGATGATCCAGCGGGGCAAGCAGGGCACCGGCGAGGACACTGTGCGCGATATCCTTCTGTCACTGGTTGCGGCCGCGACCGATCCGGTCTCGGGCGGGAGACACAAGATACTGGGCAGCAAGGCGCTGCTGGTTCCGCCCCAGACCAGCACAGTCGCCTCGCATCTCCCGAAGGCGGTGGGGGCCGCCCACGCCATCGGGCTCGCCCGCGTCCTGAAGGATGTGGACTCTCTCATGCCCCCGGACAGTGTCGTCCTGTGCAGTTTCGGCGACGCCTCGGTCAATCATTCCACTGCTCAGGGGGCGATCAACACGGCCGGCTGGGCCGCGTATCAGAACTCGCCCATGCCGGTGGTCTTCATCTGCGAGGACAACGGCATCGGCATCTCGACGCCCACGCCGTCCGGCTGGATCCGCGCGAGCCTTGCGGGACGCGCCGGTCTGCATTACCTGTATTGCGACGGACTGGATGTTCTGGATGCGTGGCGGACGGCGGTCGCGGCGGTCCATCATGCCCGGCAAAACCGACAGCCGGTCTTTCTGCATGTGCGCATGATCCGCCTCATGGGCCATGCCGGATCGGATATGGAGACCGCTTACCGCAACGCGGAGGACCTTGAGTGGGCGGAGTCGCAGGACCCCTTGCTGCACACGGCGAGGATCCTGGTTGAACATGACATCCTTTCCCCCGCGGCGGTTTGCGACCTGTATCGCGGGATCGAGGCGGAGATAACCGCCCTGGCCGAGCGCGTCGTCGCGGAACCGAAACTCGCGAGCGCCGCGGCGATCATGGCCCCCATCATCCCGCCGCCACGAACGCCAGCGCCCGCACCGGCGCCAGCGGAGTCCCGGCGAGAGGCCTTGTTCGCGCGGGAATGGAATGTCATGGCCAAACCTCGGACCATGGCTCATCTCCTCAATTACGCCCTGGCCGATATCCTGCTCCAGTATCCGGAGACCATTCTCTTCGGCGAGGACGTGGGCCGCAAGGGCGGCGTATACGGCATCACCGACGGGTTGTATCGCAAATTCGGCGCGGTGCGCGTTACCGACACCCTGCTGGATGAGCAAAGCATCCTCGGCATGGCGATCGGTCTCGGCCTGAACGGATTCATTCCTATCCCCGAGATTCAATTTCTCGCTTACGTGCACAATGCGGAGGATCAGATCCGCGGCGAGGCGGCGACCCTGCCCTTCTTTTCCAGCGGGCGTTATGCCAACCCGATGATCATTCGCGTCCCGGGCCTCGCCTACCAGAGGGGTTTCGGCGGACATTTCCATAACGACAACTCCCTGGCCGTGTTCCGCGATATCCCCGGCCTCGTCATCGCCTGTCCATCCAACGGCGCGGATGCTGTGCGCATGCTCCGCGCCTGTCTGCGTCTCGCCAGGGAAGAGGGCCGCGTCGTGGCCTTCATCGAACCGATCGCCCTGTACCATACCGCCGATCTGTACGAGCCCGGCGATGGTCTGTGGCTGTCGGTCTATCCATCCCCGGAAAATGTGGTGGAGATGCCGCCGGGGGAGATCTCGGTGCGAGGGGAGGGCGAGGACCTCGCCATAGTCTCATACGCCAACGGCTTTTATCTCTCCCTGAAGGCGGCGCGGGTCCTGCGGGATAAACACGGCATGGATTGCCGCATGATCGATCTGCGCTGGCTAGCGCCGCTCAATCAGTCCGCCCTGTTGGAGGCGGTCGCACCCTGCCGCGCAGTGCTGGTGGTGGATGAATGCCGGCGCACGGGTTCCCTGAGCGAGGCGCTGATGACCCTGTTCGCCGAGCGCGCGCCGGATCAGCGGTGTGCCCGGTTGACCGCGGAGGACTCCTTCATTCCGCTCGGGGCCGCGGCGGAACTCGTCCTGCCCGATGTCGCGGGGATTGTCAGGGAGGTGTTGGCCTTGCGCCAGAAAGTAATTCCCTGATGCAGCGCGGGAATCAAGGAGAAATTCAGGATATCGGACCAGCCCAGGGAACGCTGGCCCATGAGGAAGCGGTCCTGCTGAGCACCGAGGAGATCGGCAAGGTCACCGCGATCTATGTCAAGGAAGGCGATCGCGTCGCCAAGGGTCAGTTGCTGTTGCAGATCGACGATGAGGTCTTCCAGGCGGCCGTGGAACAGAATCGCGCCTCGGTGCGCATGCAGGAGATCGCAATCGAACGCCAGCAGTTGCGGGTGGAGAATCTCCAGAAGCAATGGGAGCGCAAACAGGCGATCTTCGAGCGCAAACTGCTCGATGAAGACGCCTTCGAGATCGCCACCAAGGAGGAGGCCTCAGCGGTTCAGCGGATAGATTTTACCTGCACCACCGCCGGCGACGATTGAGTGAGAGTGAAGGACAGGAAATATTTTTCAGATATTCGCACTACTGGTGCGCGCCGGGTCGATTCCGCCAGTGGTCTGCAGAATCGTCGCGTTGCTTCGCAACCGCTTGATCGAGCGGTACAGCCAACGCAGGAAGAGGAGCGTTGCGATCGCTTCTCCGAACGTCGTAATGAACGCGAGGAAGGGATTCATGCGTGCTTCGCGCGAGTGGAATTTTGCCACGGCGCATTCGCGGGCGATCTCGATGCTGTCGTAGAAGCTTGGCGTCACGAGCAGCGTGAGTAGCGTAGAAGTGATCGTCCCGCCGATGATGGCCACCGCCATGGGCCGGTAAAACTCCCCGCCCTCACCCATGCCTATGGCCACCGGCATCATGCCAGCGGTCAGCGCAAAGGTGGTCATCAGGATCGGGCGCAGGCGCATGCGTCCCGCATGCATCAATGCCTGTTCGCGGTCCACGCCGCGCGCTTCCTCCTTGCGCGCGAAGTCCAGTAACAGGATTGCGTTCTTGGCCACCAGACCCATCAGCATAATGACGCCGATAAGGGTCATGAGATTCAGCGTTCCTCGCGTGACTAACAGGGCCAATACCACGCCGATCAGCGAGAGCGGCAGCGAGAGCATGACCGGGACGGGCGCAGTAAACGATCCAAACTGCATCACGAGCACCAGATACATGACCGCAATGCCCATGATCAGCGCCATGTACATGTCAGTAAAAATTTCCTCCTGATCCCGCGAGGCGCCGCCGAGCGAGACGCCGAAACCGTTGGGGAATTCGATGGCCGTTGCCAGACTCTGCGCTTCGTTTGTGACCTCGCCGGGAGTGCGGCCCTGCGCGTTGGCCGAGACCGTGATGGTGCGCTTGCCGCCCAGGTGCTGGATCTGTGCCGGACCCTTGTCAAGCGTGATTGACGCTATCTGTTCGAGCGGCACCATCATATTGCTGCCGCCGACCGCCACCGGCAGATGCTCGATGTTGGACGCATCGACGCGATCGTCCGGATGCAGGCGCACTGACACATCGCGCGACTGACCGTTGGGATCGACCCAGTCACCCACCTCGACGCCGGCGAATGCCACGCGCAACGCCTGCGCGGCGTCATTCACCGAGATGCCGAGCTGATTGGCGAGGTTGCGGTCGAGTTCGATTTTAAGCTCGTCTTTCGGCTCCAGCTCCGAGAGGCCCACGTCAACGGCGCCGGGAATCGTCTTCATCTTCTCCATGAAGTCATTGGTAATCGCCATGAGACGCCGCGAGTCCGGACCGTAGAACTGAATCTGCACTTGCTTCTCCGCGCCGTCATTGAGATCATCCATCACGACGTATTCCGCGCCGACCAGACGCGCCAGGCGTACGCGAATGTCCTCGGCGATCTGTTCCGCCGAACGCTGCCTCTCGGTGCTCTTGCCGATGTCAACGTACAAGCGCCCGCCGCCGGGATTGACGTAGCTGTTCGTGGCCTTGGTTTCGTGAATCTCCCGCGAGAGCGCGGCAGCCTGTTCAACCTTGAGCCTGGAGTATTCGAGACTGGTGCTGGAGGGGGTGCGCACATCGACCGCGACCATGCCCGCATCCGATCTTGGTAGGAAGCTGGAGCCGACAAACTCCGCCTGCAGGAGCACGGCCAGACCCAGGCAGCCGACGGCAATGACGGTCATCCACCTGCGGTGATGCAAGGCCCAGACGATGACGTTCCCGTAGCGATCGGCCTGATGATCGAACCATTCATTGAACGCAGCGAGCCATCGACCGAGGCGACCGCGCGGTCGGCTGGCGCGATCGACAGGGTCACCCCAATAGGCCGAGAGCATCGGGTCAAGTGTGAAGGAGATGAACAGACTCACGATCACAGACGTCGCGACGGTGACCGCAAACGGACGGAAGTACTCGCCGGCAACGCCGCCCATGAAAGCGACCGGGACGAATACGGCGATAATGGACAATGTGGTCGACGTCACGGCGAGCCCGATCTCGGCCGTGCCTCTGCGGGAGGCTGTAACCCTGTCCTCGCCGCGGTCCATATGGCGCACGATGTTTTCACGCACCACGATCGCATCGTCGATCAAGACGCCGATCGCCAATGACAGGCCCAGCAGCGTCATGAAATTCAGCGTGAAGCCGCAGGCCCACACCGCGATGAAGGCGGCAATGGCCGACGTCGGCAGCGAAAGCGCCGTGATCAGCGTGGAACGCCAGGAGTTCAGAAACACATACACGACGAAGATCGTCAGTCCCGCCCCGAAGATCAGCGCTTCGACGACGTTTTTCAGGCTGCTCTCGGCGTCCTTGCCGCCATCTTCCGTGATTTCAAGTTTAGTCCCGGCAGGCAGCGTCTGGTTGATCTCCCCGACCAGGTCGCGCACGAGGGCGCCGACTGACACGGTGCTCGCTTCGCGCGAGCGGGTAACCGACAGGCTCACATTCGGCTGCGCGTTGCGCAGACTGTACCCACCGGGCTCGGCGAAACCGTCTTCGACTGTAGCCACCTGGCCCAGGCGCACAATCTCGTCGCCGTTGCGTTTAAGGACGATGTGATCGAACTCCTCCGGGAATTCGATCCGGCCGACGAGCCGGATGCTTTGCTCATCGATCGCGCCTTTAACGCGTCCCACCGGCGCCGTCGTGTTCTGGGCGCGCAGCGCATTGAGGACTTCAGTGACCGAGACGTTATATTCGCGCAGTTTCTGCGCGTGCAACAGGACCGAAAGCTCACGTTGCAGAGAGCCGTTGACCCGGACTGTGGCCACGCCGCTGATGGCGCGAAAGCGGTCGGCAAGCACGTCTTCGGCCAGGCGCGAGATCTCCGCATGACTCTGCGCAGTCGACGATAGCGCCACTTGCATGATGGGCTGTGCGGAGGGGTCAACATGAAACAGCACCGGCTCGCGCATCTCCAGTGGCAGCTTGTAGCGCACCGAGGCGATTGCGTTGCGGATCTCGTCGGAGGCGATGGCCATGTTTTTCTTGAAGTCGAAGATGATGATGATCCGCGCCTGACCCTCCGAGGCGGTCGAGCGGATCTCGTACACCTGCGGAATGCTTTGGAGGGACTTCTCGACGCGGTTGATGATCTCGCGCTCGACCGTCTCGGGCGAGGCGCCCGGAAACGGCACGTTGATGACGATGACGGGTTGCTGGACGTCCGGCATCTGATTGACGCGCAGATTCCGGATCGCCAGGAGACCCACAGCCATGAGCACGATGACGATCGCCACCGTCGTTACCGGCTGTTTAATGCTGAAATCGGACAGGAACATGGATTATTTCCCCGCACTGGCCCCGAGCGGCGCCACTTCCGCCGAAAGGTCGGCCGGATGAGGCCTGGTCGATAACTCGACCGCCTGTCCGTTCCTTAACGTGGAGTTTGGATAGCGGAGCAGCGTGTCGCCCTCCGCGAGACCGCTCTCCAGCACGAACTCGCCCGTACGCGCGTCGCGCTCGCCGATTCTCAGGTTGACTTTCTGGAGCGTGCGGTCGTGCAGGCGCCAGGCATAAGCCTGATCGCCCTCCAGGACCAGTGCGGCCGGGGGAATGGTCAGCGCAGCGGTTCGTTGCGTTTCGACCCGCCCTTCCGCATACAAGCCGGCGACATCGGGCTGCTGTTTGGGGTCGGCGAAACTCACCAACACCTCCACCTGACGAGTGGTCGCATTTGCAGCGGGGTTCACGCGGGTAACCGTGCCCAGAAAATCGCGTTCAGCATAGCCATGAACTCGAAATACCACTTGCTGACCGACCTGTACCGCCCCGATGCTGTCCGCCGAGACCAGGCCTTCGAAACGGAGACTCTGGGGATCGATGACTTTGACAAGTTCCTTGCCGATCTGCGCGGTATCGCCCGCCGATACTTTACGGTCGCTGACGATGCCGTCAAACGGCGCCCGAACCTTGGTGCGGTCGAGTTGCTGGCGGGCCGATACGACACGCGTTCTCGCCGCTTCACGATCGCTCTGCGCCGTATTGCGGCGGATCTCGACGTCTTCCAATGCCTGAGTCGATACTACGCCTGTTTGGCGCAACGTGGTCATGCGTTGGAATTGTCGCTCAGCCTGCTCGTAGGCCTGATCGGCAGCGTGCGCCGAGGCCTCGGCAGCCGTCAGCGTATCGCTGATGGCGGTGTCGTCGAGCTGCACGAGCAGATCGCCCTGTTGCACGACATCGCCATTTTCCTTGAGTACAGCCAGCACTACGGCGGAAACTTCGGCGCGCAAATCGGCGCGTCGCTCCGGTTGCACAGAGCCCGTAATCGACGGTCCCGAGGTCAGGGCATTATTACGCAGCGTCAGCAGGTCTTCCGGTGCAAGCAGCAGCGGTCCTTGTGAGACTGGCGGGGCAGACTCTGCGCACGCGGCCAACACGATGAGTGCAGCCACGATCACGATAACTGCGCGCCACTTGCCTGGTGTTCTTGGATTCACACACTCTCCTTCGGACAATCTGTCCCACTCTGGATTTCGATAGAAATTCCCTATTAATGTGGGGGATTATCCTTTGCCAGGCGGCCGAAGACATATAGGTATAGTCAGCGACAGCGCCTGAACGTTCACAAAGCATTCCCAGGATGATTATATCACTGAGTACGCGGCCGAGACTGTGAAAGTGTCTCTTACGGAGGCTCTGAATAAGTACTCACCGTTCGGGCTGAGCTTGTCGAAGCCCTCGATTTTACGAGTGCGCATTTCGACAGGCTCAATGCGAACGGACTTATTCAGAGTTTCCTTAGAGCATCTGCGCCAGACCGCCGCCACCTGGATCCAATCCAGCCCCTGCGTTACGAGTAATCTCAGGCGAAAAAGTTCTGGTTCCGGCAGGCGCTGGTTAAAAGTTCGAATCCGGTGGTCCGGCCGGGCTCCCATTTTTTCAGGCCCTCCAGATCCATCATCTCCCGGTGTTGCGGGTTCTGGTAATCCATCGCCATCAGCGCTTTCAGGAATGCCGCCTCGCGCTCGGCGGGGAAATCCCGCCGCACGGTGAAGACGCAATGATCGAAATTACCGGTGGTGCTGAGGATGCGATACTGCGAAGGATTGATGGTCCCGTCCCTGGTCCAGGCGGACCAGTTGAGATCGATGAGACAACTTGCCGCCGCCTCCTGCCGCTGCAGGCAACGAAAGGCGTCGAGTTCCCCGCCAATGTGATCGCCATGCTTGCCGACGGCGACATCGAAACGCCGGCATTCGTAGCCGCCTTCATCGAGACCGTTCCGCCGCAGGTGTTCCCGCGGGATGAGGGTGGCCTGGGGCGAATCGAAGGCGCCGAAGGCGAGGGTCTTGCCGCGCAAATCGGCGATGGAGGCGATGCCGCCGCCCTGTCTCACGATGACATGACTGCAACGTCCCTGATCGGTGTCGCGCATGGCGATGGCGCGACAGGCGTCGCCGGATCGCCGCTGGGAATCTATCCAGGCCAGGGGCGAATTCCAGGCGATATCCAGCGCGCCCTGCAGATGCGAGGTGACCTGCAACTCGTAGTTGGTGAAGAAGATGACGTCCATGGGCACGCCGCGCGATTCGAAAAAATTCCGGATGATGTCCCAGATGATCGAGACCTTGGGGTCATAGAGCACGGCGCCAACGATGATGGGTTTCATAACGGTTCCTAGGTGATTTCCAGATTGAGAGTAAATTGTGTCAAACCCTTGAAGGTGTGCCACAGGGGCGAGCGTTGCAACATCTCTTCCCAGGCGCGATGGATGTCCGCTTCATCCGCGGTGGTTTCCACATACACCTTGAGGTCGAGGGTGCGGATCCCCGGATCGCCGGTCTCGCCAACCACCCCAAGGGAAGTCAGGGCGTTGTGCAGTTCCGCGTGGATCACGGCCTCGATGTGCCCGATCCCGATGCGATTCCGGCGGCAACTTTCCTGCATGCCGGATACGATCCCCCCGGCGATGGCCCCGAGCAGATAATCCAGGGCGGTGATCCCGGCGTGATGGACATCGAATGTGAGCGGCGCGCCTATGTCAAAGGAATCGCGGCGGACATAGGCCCTCGGTCGGGCCGCCGGGTCTGCGATGACCCTGAGGCTGAAACGCGGCGTGTCCAAGCTCGCCGATCAGGCAAAGAGCGGCATACCGCAGACGGCCTTGCCGATGAAGTCCCACATGGCATCGGACACCGGCGCCATGACGGAGGCCGCGCGGCTGTCGCGGAAATAGCGTTCGATGGCCGAGTCCTTGCGGAAGGCCGCGCCGCCGCAACAACGCATGGCCATGTCCAGGACCTCGAGGGCGGTGTCCGCGCCGCTGACCTTCGCCTGCAGGACGCGCAAGGTCGCATCCTCCCGGCCTTGTTCGATGGCGTCGAGCGCGTCGATCAACAAGGCCCGGCACATGTCGATCCGGGTGCGCATGCGCGCGACGTAGCCCCGCACCTGCGGAAACTCGGCGATCCTGGATCCGGAATATTCATAACCCTGTCCGGTCACGTGCTTGACGGTGCGTTCCAGCGCACCCTCCATCAAACCGACGGAGATGGCCAGATTCTGCACGCTGAACCACGGCAGGACGATGCCCATCATCAGGTCGAAGCCCTTGCCGTCCTCGCCCAGGATATTGCTGGCGGGGATGAGCGCCTCGCGGGCGATGATCGGTGCGGAGCAATTGCCGCGCAGGCCCAGGCCATCGTATTTCTTGCCGACGGTCAGGCCCGGTGTTTTCATCGGCACGCACCAGATGCTCGACAGGCCTTCGCCCTGGGTCGGTTTTGATGACCAGACGTAGATATCGCATTCGCCGGCCGAGGTGATGAGCTGCTTGTTCGCATCGAGCCTGATCTTGTTGTCTGCGACCGGCGTTGCCGAACTGACCGGCAGCCAGAAATGACTGCGCGATCCATATTCCGAGAAGGCAAGGGTGGTTACAAGTTTTCCCGCGCCAATGTCCCGGCGCACTTCCTGGCTGCCATGTTTCTCGATGACCGCAGTGCCGCAATAGTGCATCTTAGTCACCATGGCGGTGGAGGGACATTCACGGGCGATGGTCTCGCATACCGCCGCGGCTGCGCGCAGCCCCTGACCATGTCCGCCCATGTCGCCCGCGCTGACCAGCCCCAGGAGTCCCGCGTTGCGCATCGCGTCGATGTTTTCCCTGGGGAAACGCGCGGCCTCGTCCACATCGGCGGCGTTCTTGCGTATCACCTCGACCGCAAGTTTCCCCGCTGCGGCGAGCAATTCGTTTCCCTTGGCGTCCAGTTTGTATGGTTGCATGGTTATTCTTCTCCGGATGTAAGGCAGGCAGGATTTACAGGTGTTACAGGGTGGCGGTAATCTAGCATGGTTGGCGGTGATTCCAACAATCGATAATTCCGATAGTTTTTCCAGTATCAATCGACAGGATTGAAGCGATGGATTTTGATCTGCGGCAGTTGAAGGCGTTCGTATGCGTGGTCGACCACAGCGGCTTCGGTGCCGCCTCGAAGGTGCTGCACCTGTCGCAGGCGGCGGTCTCCGAGCGCATTGCGCGGCTCGAGGATGCCGTCGGCATGCGGCTGTTGGACCGCAATCCGCGGGAGATCCGCACCACCTCGGTGGGCCGGCGTTTTTACACCCTCGCCCGGCAACTGCTCGACCATGGCGCCGCCATCAGTCTCGAACTGGAGGAACTGGCCGGCGTCGTGCGCGGATCCTTGAATATCGGCGCCAGCAACATCCCCGGAGAATATATCCTGCCCGCCCTGTTGCCGCGGTTCTGCGCCGATTACCCTCAGATTGAATTGAATCTGCGCATCCATGACAGCGCGGAGATTATCGATCAAGTCCGCAAAGGCGAGGTGGAGGTTGGGATAGTAGGGTCGCGTCCTCCGGGCAAACAATTTGCCATCGAGCAGCTATGGCAGGATCGATTACTGCTGGTGGTTCAGCGTGGACACAGGTTGAGCGGACGCAAACGAGTCGGCGTGAAGGAGATCGCGCAAGAGGCATTCATCATGCGGGAGGAAGGTTCCGGCACGCGCAAATTGCTCGAAGCGGTTTTTTCGGCGCACGCGATCGACCTGCCGCCGGTGACTGCAACGCTCAGCAGCACCACGGCCGTCAAGGAAGCGGTCAACGCCGGGCTCGGCATCACGTTGCTCTCGGAACGGGCGGTGCGCAAGGAGGTGGCCGCGGGGCTGCTGGCGGTTGTCGAATTGCACGGACTGCGTTTCGAGCGGAACTTTCTGCTGATCACCGATCGTCACCGCACGCTATCGCCGCTGTGCAACCGTTTCATCGGCTATTTGCGGGAGTGCTACACGAAAGATCCCGGTTGATGACGGGTCAATCAGCTTAGGGAAACTCTGATTAAGTCCGTTCGCATTGAGCCAGTCGAAATGCGTACTTGTAAAATCAAGGGCTTCGACAAGCTCAGCCCGAACGGTGAGAACTTATTCAGAGTTTCCTTAGCTTTGGTCACGGCTACGTTTATGGCTGCTTGAGGGCGTAGCGTCCGGTCTTTTTGCCGCCGATTTTCTCCACCAACCCGGAGTCCAGCAGCGGACGCAGGAGATCCATTGCCCCCTGTCGCGACACGCCTAGCGACTCCCAGAGTTGGGCGGGCGCCAGGCTGCCGTGGTCCCGCAGGAGTTTCAGAAGCTGTTCCTGCCGGGGCCGGAGCACCAGCTTTTCCGAGGACTTCACGCTGAAGGACTGTACTCGCAACCAGACGCGTTCCAGCGTCTGCCGCAGACCCTCAGCGCAGTATTCCAGCCAACCGGTGAGGTCATGGCCGGCCAGGCGCACGGAATCCAGGGCCTTGTAGTATCCGGGGCGGTCCTCCCAATAATATTCATCCACGGAGAAGATGTGATGGCTGTCGAATCCGCGGCGGTAAAGTTCCCAAAGCGCCAGCGCCCGGCCGGTGCGCCCATTGCCATCCGCGAAGGGGTGAATGAACTCGAACTGGTAGTGCAGGATGGCCGAACTCAGCACCGGTGAAAGTTTCATCGATTCCCTGTTCCACCATTCCAGCAGCTCAAACATCAAGCCCGATACTTCCGCCGCCGCGGGCGGGAAATGTCTGCCCACGCGCACCTGGATCGTCCGGTAGAAGCCCGCCTCCCCCTGGTCCATCACCGTATCGGCCAGCAACCGGTGCAGCTTGAAGAGGTCCTCGTGCCGGATCGTGTTCTTCCGGGCATGTTTCTCCACATAACGCAGTCCGGCGAAATAGTTCAGCACCTCCCGGCTCGACCGCGGGTCCGCAGCCGCCAACTCCCGCCCTTCCTCTAAAGCGCGAACCTGCTCCAGCGTCAGCGGATTGCCCTCGATGGCCGTCGAGGCATGACCGTTGCGTGTGCGGGTATCCTTCTGCAGCGCCGGAATCCACGAAAGCTCCACTGCCGCGCCTTGTATGCGCTCCCGCAACACGGCGATCTGCTCCACCAGGGAAAGCAGGCGGGAACTGATCGTAAATCGGGGTTCGTAGGCCATGCCATTAGTCAAGCATAAGTCAAGTTATTGGTCAAGCGAGTCACAAATTACCTTCGCGAAAGGGCACTAGGGAAACGCTGATTAAGTCCGTTCGCATTGAGCCTGTCGAAATGCGCGCTCGAAAAATCAAGGGCTTCGACAAGCTCAGCCCGAATGGTGGGTACTTATTCAGTGTTTCCTTAAGTCCGTTCGCATTGAGCCTGTCGAAATGCGCACTTGTAAAATCAAGGGCCTCGACAAGCTCAGCCCGAATGGTGGGTGCTTATGCAGGGGTTCCTTTCTTCACGCAGTCGCCCCGTAATACAAGCCTTGTTGGAAGTTCGCGAAGATGCGGCCGATGTCCTCGGGACGCCCCAGGTCGGCAATGGCATCAGCAATGGAGTCGTGGTATTTGAGGCGCAACAAGGGAGTGAGCTTGGCGGGTTCGAGTTCCTCCACGCCGACGGTAACGTAGTGCAGGAGGACAAAATCCAGAAAGGTCTGCTGCCGGGCATTGAAGTTGGAATGGATATACGCCCGCGCATGGTCGGCCCGTTCCACCCGTGATACCGGTGGCAGCGCGTAGGCCACATACGCCAGCACGTCGAAGAGATCGCTGTTCTCGGCATCGATGATCTTCTGCATCTCCGCCAGTTGGTTGTGACCGAAGCCTTTCTCGGCCAGCCCCACGAGCAACCTGGCCCGAGTCTCGGGGTTACTCCACAGACGGCGCAACTCGGCTTCACTCTGGAAGAAATCCGGCAGCTTGCCGAAGAGCATTTCCATGAACTGCTGCGCGGACATGGGCGTGCCGTCGGGATGCCAGAAGGTTGTGGCCATCATGTGCTGGATCTGGCGTTCCTTGCCGTCAGCGAGCTTAACCTTCGCCTTCTTCTTGCAGATGCAAGGGCGTTGACCGCATTTCGGGCACGGGTCCTTCAGACATACGCATGGCGACTGCCCGCACACAGCGCAAGGGGGTGGTGGTTCCCTGATGCATACGCAAGGATTGCGGCCACACCTTGCGCATGGCTCTGGTTCCAGCGGCTCTCCATCCCATTCTGGGTCATTGAAATGCAGGTGTGCCTTTACGAAGTCGTAAATCGTAAAGTACTCCTTCCCGTCGAACAGCCGCGTACCGCGTCCGATAATCTGTTTGAACTCGATCATCGAATTAATGGGCCGCATCAGCACGATATTGCGGATATTCCTGGCATCCACGCCGGTGGAAAGTTTCTGCGACGTGGTCAGAATGGTCGGAATTATCTTTTCGTTGTCCTGAAAATCACGCAGGTGCTGCTCGCCCAGCAAGCCATCATCCGCCGTGACGCGCTGGCAGTAGTTCGGGTCTTTGCTGGTTTTGAGTTGATTGATGAGGTCGCGCACGAGCAGCGCATGGGGTTGATTCGCGCAAAACACCAGGGTCTTTTCGTTCGGTTGGATCTCTGAAAGTAAGATTTCCACACGCTTCTTCTCGCGTGACCTGATTTCGATGTTCTTGTTGAAATCCTGCTCTTCGTAGCGCTTTCCAGCCTCTATCTCGCCTTCAATCACGGTATCATCGGGCGTATAGACATACTCGTCGAGTGTCGTCTGTATCTGTTTCACACGGAACGGTGTGAGGAAGCCATCATTAATGCCCTCTTTGAGCGAATAGATAAACACGGGCTCGCCGAAATAGCGGTAGGTGTCCGCGTTCTCCTGTCGCTTGGGCGTGGCGGTGAGGCCGAACTGCACGGCGGGGGCGAAGTATTCCATGATGCCGCGCCAGTTGCTTTCGTCGTTTGCACCACCGCGATGGCATTCGTCAATGACGATGAAGTCGAAGAAGTCCGGCGGATACTCGCCGAAATAGGGCGAGGGCTTTCCGTCCACGACTGGTCCGGTCATGAAAGTCTGGAAGATCGTGAAGAACAAGCTGCCGTTCTTCGGCACCTTGCCTTTCTTGCGGATGTCATCGGGTGAAATGCGCACCAAGGCATCCTCGGGAAACGAGGAGAAGGCGTTGAATGCCTGGTTCGCCAGGATGTTCCGGTCAGCCAGAAACAGGATCCGCGGTCTGCGCGAAGGTTCACGGCTCAGGTTCCAGCGCGAGTAAAAAAGCTTCCATGCAATCTGAAAGGCGATGAAGGTCTTGCCCGTGCCGGTGGCAAGCGTGAGCAGGATGCGTTGCCGCTCATCCGCGATGGCCTGCAAGACACGCTCCACGGCGATGTCCTGGTAGTAACGTACGGGATGAGACCCGCCTTTGTCCTCGTAGGGCACGGCAGCATAGCGGTCGCGCCAAGCGTTCGCCTCGGAGAAGGTCATCGTCCAGAGCTGTTCGGGCGACGGAAAGGCGGCGATTTCCCCTTCACTCCCAGTCCGCATGTCTATCGCATAGATACCGTGTCCGTTGGTGGCGTAGGTGTGCCGGACCGCGAGTTTGCCGGCGTAGTTCTTGGCCTGCCCGACGCCTTCGGTGAGTTCTTCATACTCCGCTTTCGCTTCGATCACGGCGAGCTTCGTATTGCGGTACTCGAGGACATAGTCGGCGGTAAGTGGCTTGCCTCGGCGCCCGTGACCTTCTATTCGACCCAGGGTGATCGGAAACTCACGCCGAATTCGACTGCCCTCGATCACGCCCCATCCCGCCGCCCTCAATGCGGGATCAATCAGCTCGGCCCGGGTTTCGGCTTCGTTCATGGTTTCTTCTTCCGGCGGGGTTTCGGCGCGGGCGGTGACTTCTGGATCTGTTTCACGGCCTGCTCAAAGGCCGCATCCACCGGGCGCGGCTGAGCATCTGCCAGCTTGCGGTAGCGGTCATACTCCAACTCGGCCTTTGCCCTGGCCTGCTCGGCGGAAATCTTTCCGGCATGATCCAACAGCTCGTGCTCGGAGATCTTCAGGAACTCGTCCAGCTTCGAGATCCAATCCCGCATCGCCATCACTTTGCGTTGTAGCGCCCGCAGCTCGGCAAATTCGATGTAGGCGTTCACGATCCGGTTCAGCGTGCCGAGTTCCTCCGCGTCGAGATAGTTCTTGGCGATGGACACATCGTCCTTGCGGATGATGCCGCCGGGTCGCGTCGTCTTCAGTCCCATGAATGGCCGGGCGGCATCCGCCCGCGCATGGATCACTTCCGCCGCGGTCTGACCGTGCGCCGCCCAGTGCATCTTGTTCTGCACCGTGGCGAAGAACTGCTGCGTTGCCTCCGCCGACGGATCGTAATCCACGCTTGTCGCGTAAATATCGAGCACCTTCTGGTAGAAACGTCGCTCCGAGGAGCGGATGTCGCGGATGCGCACCAGCAACTCATCAAAGTAGTCAGTCTGGCCTTTGCCGGGCGGATTCTTCAGCCGCTCGTCGTCCATCGTGAACCCCTTCACCAGATACTCGCTCAAACACGCCGTCGCCCACTGCCGGAACTGCGTGCCCCGATGGCTGCGGACGCGGTAACCGACGGCGAGGATGGCCTCCAACCGGTAGTGGCGGAGCTGGCGGGACACTTCACGGCTGCCTTCGGAGCGAACTTGTAAGTAATCCTTACAAGTTGCTGCCTCAGCCAATTCCCCCTCCGCGAAGATGGCCTTCAAGTGCAGTGTCACGTTCTGTGGAGTGGTTTGAAACAACTCGGCTATCTGCGCCTGAGTCAGCCAGAGCGTATCGTCCTCGAAGCGGCACTGGATGCGGGTGCGGCCATCCTCCGTCTGGTAAAGGATGATGCTGGATTGGGGTGATGGTTCGCCTGGCATGGTCACAGTTCTCCAGTGAAGGCTTGGTGCAGCAGTGACTTCTTCAACGCCTCCAGCGCGGCGAGCTTCCGCTCGTAGATGTGAGCGAGGCGTTGGCCATTTTCAAGCAAACCGTCGAGCGCACCGACAATTAGTTTTTGTTCTTCAAGTGGTGGAATGACGTGGAAGAACTCGCGCTGCTTCGTGATGGGCACTTGATTGCGGGTGGATTGCTTCATTACCTGCAAATACTGCGACTTAAATCCGAATGACCGCATGTAGTGGGCAAGATACTCCGGCAAGATATGCTTTGGATCGCACCGATAGTAAGTGAGCGAAGTACCAAGAATCACCTTCTCCTCATCTGTGTGAAGAATGGCCACCGGCCCGACCGTTGCGTTATGTGCAAAGAGCACGTCGTTGTCCTTAGCGATGCCTTTGCGAAGTTGAGCAGCACGACTTGGCGACAGATACTTTGCGCGAGACATGTCAATATGCTCGTCATCCAGACAGTTTGCGGAGATGTAGGGAACGCCTACACTGATAAACTCGTCCTTGCGGGGATAATCGCTTCCGTGATTGCCGTCCAAGTGACACTCAATCCAGCGGCGATCAAGAAGTGTCTGCAAAGTTACCCTGTCCCACTTCGCGCCGCGCTGGGTGAAGACGGATTGGAGGTGGCTTTCGAAGAGGGAGCGGGCGTTTTGGAGGTTCTTTCCGGCATTGGCCTGGGCGGTGGCGATGCCCGAAAACGTTTCGTCGAGCAGGCCGACGATCCGCTGCTGTTCGGGGAGCGGAGGGACTTTTATCTCCAGTTCTTTCAGAAGGCGGTAATGCCGCGCATAGCCGAGCGACGCGAGTTCGGCTGCCTGTAATTGGTAAAAAAGGAACTTTGGGCGGAGGAAACTACGAGGTTGCAAAATCTTCACTCCATCTGCGCCGAGCACGAAATCAAAATCCACATACTTCAAAACCTGAGTGTGGTCGCCGAAGATGACGACGGGAGTTGAAACCTTGAAAACATCAGCCTCGTCGTTCCAGTAACCGTTTGTGAACTCTGCCTCTTGCGAAACGATTGGGAATTGGCCTTCGTTGAGGAAATCCTTCCGCTGAACCTTGCGGGTGTATACCACCGGCTCGATGCAGTTCTCGAATGGTTTTCGCTCCCACCCATTCTTCATAGCAGTGCCCTGATGTTCCCCAGCACTTCCGCGCTCTCGGCGTCCAGCGCGGCAATCTCATTCATGATTTGCTCCGGGCTGCGATGCACAATTACTTCGCCGCTGTTCGGGTTCTTCACGGAGAGGTCATAGGTGGCTTGGTCAATATCCTGGGCGCTCACGCTCCAGCTTTTATCCGAGTCGGCAAAGGTCTTTTGCAGTTTCACGAACTCGGTCAAATCGTCGTCATTCAATGGGTTGGTCTTGCCGAGGCTGCGGCCAGGGGCAAGCTGGTAGAACCAGACCTTGCGGGTGGGCGCGCCTTTTTCAAAGAACAGTACGACGGTCTTCACGCCCGCGCCCTGGAACGTGCCGCCGGGGCAGTCGAGCACAGAGTGGAGGTTGCAGCTATCAAGTAATAGTTTGCGCAGGCTCACGGAGGCATTGTCGGTGTTGGAAAGAAAGGTGTTTTTGATGACGATACCGCCGCGCCCGCCGGCCTTGAGGCTCTTGATGAAGTGCTGGAGGAAGAGAAACGCAGTCTCGCCGGTGCGGATGGGGAAGTTCTGTTGCACTTCCTTTCGTTCCTTGCCGCCGAAGGGCGGATTGGCCAGCACCACGTCGTAACGGTCGCGTTTCTGGATATCGGCCAGGTTCTCGGCCAGCGTGTTGGTGTGGATGATATTCGGCGCCTCGATCCCGTGCAGGATCATGTTCATGATGGCGATGACGTAGGCGAGGGATTTCTTTTCCTTGCCGTAAAAGGTGCGGGTCTGGAGCGTGGCGAGGTCCTTGGTGGTGAGCTTGCCCTTGGCCGTCAGGTAAACGAAGGATTCACACAAAAAACCGGCCGAGCCGCAGGCGCCATCGTAAATGCGCTCGCCGATCCGCGGCGCCACCACCTGGATGATGGCGCGGATGAGCGGGCGTGGGGTGTAATACTCGCCGCCGTTGCGCCCGGCGTTGCCCATGTTCTTGATCTTGGCCTCGTAGAGGTGCGAGAGCTCGTGCTTCTCGGTCTGGGAGCGGAAGCGGAGTTCGTCGATGTGGTCGATGATCTCGCGCAGGTTATAGCCACTCTGGATCTTGTTCTTGATCTCGCCGAAAATCTCGCCAATCTTGTATTCGATGGTGTCCGGCCCGGTCGCCCGCTGCTTGAAACCGTGCAGGTAGGGAAAGAGCTTGCCGTTGACGAAATCGCGGAGGTCGTCGCCGGTGAGGGCGGTATTATGGTCGAGTTTGCCGTCCTTGCCCTTGGGCGCGGCCCAGGATTCCCAGCGGTAGGGTTTGTCGAGGATGTAGGTATATTTCTTCCGGGAGAGGGCGGCTTCGGTGACCTTGTCCTGCTCCAGGCCGTCGAGGTATTTCAGGAACAGCAGCCAGGAGGATTGCTCGGTATAGTCGAGTTCCGTGGTGCAGCCGGCCTCCTTTCGGAGGACGTCATCGATGTTTTTGAAGGCTTGTTCGAACATGGGTTCCTGTTTTTTTATTAGGGAAACTCAGAATAAGTCCGTACGTGCTGAGCCTGTCGAAGCATGAGCCTGTCGAAGCATGAGCCTGTCGAAGCACGAATGGAATACTCGTTGATTCTGCTCGTAATAGTTGCCCTTCGACAAGCTCAGGGCGAACGGATTCGAGTTTGTTCAGAGGTTCCTTAGCGAAACGGTAAGTGTGATCTCTGGGAACTTCTTACTCCGCCGGTTCGATGCGCATCACGGCGCCGGCCTTTTCATCGGTCGCCACGTAGATCAGGCCATCGGGGCCCTGGCGCACGTCGCGGATCCGCTGGCGCAGATCGACCAGGAGGGATTCGCGGCGCAGCTCTTCCATGTTCTTGTTGAACAGGATGCGTTCCAGATGGCCGGTCCCCGGGATCTCGCCGGTGCGCAGCGCCCCGACCAGGATATTCCCTTTCCATTTCGGCAAGGCGTCCCCGGTATAGAACACCATGCCCGACACGGCAATCGCCGGCATCCAATAAACCACGGGTGGTTCGAAGCCTTCATGGGTCGGGCGGTCTCCGGCTTGCCAGGGTCCCGCATAATCGCGGCCCAGGCTGACGTGAGGCCAGCCATAATTTCTTCCGGGACGGATGATATTGATCTCATCCCCGCCGTTGGGTCCGTTCTCGTTTTGCCAGACCTCACCGGTATCCGGATGAATGGCGATGCCCAGCGAGCCCCGATGGCCATAAGAATAGATTTGGGGCTTGACCTCCGCCTTGCCGACGAAGGGGTTGTCCTTGGGCACGCTGCCGTCATCGTTGAAGCGCAGCATTTTTCCGGAGAAAGTGCCGAGGTCCTGGGCATCGCCGCCACTGGTGGTCAGGAACAGGGTTCCGTGTCGGGCAAAGGCAATGCGGCCGGGACCGTTGGTGTAATCGTCCGCCACCCAGAGATCGGTGAACCCGGAGATCTCCTTGCCGTTCCATTGTCCGCGCCCCAAGGCCAGGGCCGAGCCGCCCTCCGGCATGGGTTTGGTGTAGCTGAGGTAGACCAGGTGATTTTCCGCAAAGCGGGGATGCAAGACGATATCGATATAGCTGTGGATGGCGCCCGGTAGACCAGACTCGCCTCCGTAATGGGATTTAGGTCCACCCGCCACCGGCGCCGGATCCAGCACCCCATTCCGGAGCAGGCGTAGTTTCCCCTGCCGGGTCGTCACCAGAATGCTTTCGCGATCCGGAAAGGCGAGGCTGGTTGGAAATTCAATCGCCTTGGTCAGAACGACCACGCGGATGTCCATGCCCTCGGCGGTCGGATATACAAATGGGCCATCCGGCAGGGGTTTGTTGGCCAACCCGGTTGGCGCCTCCGGTATGTTGGCGTAAGCGGGGTCCTGTTGTTGGGACCACGCCATATGGGCAGAGGACTGCAAGGCAAGCAGCAACAGGAGCTTGCACACACTAATTGCCGACGGATTAAAGGCATTATTGTTCATGTCATTCGCTTCTCCGGTTGGTTAGAAAGCAATTATGGAAGTTGCTGCAAATACTGTTCGGCGGCCATCTTCGGAAAACGTTTGCAGGCCTCCGCATAGATATCCTTGGGCAACGGTCCTTTCGCTGCCACTTTCACGTTGGCCAACAAATGCGCCGGATTGGCGGTACCGACGATGGTGGTCGACATGTCCGGATTGCTGATGGTAAAGCGCAGCATGAATTCCATCGGCGTCATCCCCTCAAGCAGATCGTCGATATTGGTCTGCTGCCAAAGCTGCCGGCGGGCGCGGAAGGCCGGCCGGAGAAAGGCGGGGTATTCGTCGATCACCGCGGCGTCCTTGACCATGACCCCGCGCGACACGCCGCCGCGGATGACGATGCCTGCGCCACCTTGTGCCGCCTTGTGGATCAGGTCCTCGTGCTCGCGTTCCACGACCGAATAGGGGATCTGGAATACATCGAACACATTCATCGCGATGTGATCCTCAAGCTGGGGCATGGTCCCGGACATGCCGATGAAACGCACCTTGCCTTCCTCCTTGAGCTTCAGCAATTCCGCGACGGAATCGTTGGTCTCCAGTTCGGCGCGCTCGGGGCTGACATGAAACTGCACCACATCCAGGTAGTCCGTTTTCATCCGGCGCAGGCTCTGCAGGACACCAGCGCGCACATTGGCCCGGCTGAAATCATGGGGTTTGCGCTGGTCATGAGGCACATCCGGTTCCTCGATCGGGCAGCCGCATTTACTGGCAAGGTGGAACTCGGCGCGGCGGTGGGCGATCTGTTCACCGATGATTTGCTCCGAATACCCGTAGTCCGGCGAAGTGTCGATGTAATTGATGCCGTTATCCAGCACGCTGTTCAGGATCGCACTCGCCGCTTTGGCGTTCAGACGTGGAAAGTGGTCCGTGCCGCGCAGTTCCATGGCGCCATATCCCAGTTTGGTGACCCACAGGCCGGTGCGGCCCAGGATCGATTTCGGCAGCGTGTTCATCATGGGTTTCCTCACATTACTGGTTAAAGTTTGACTCCGCCGCGGGCGCCGGTTTTTCGAGGATCAGATCCGCCGCCTTCTCCGCCACCATCACCACAGTGGCATTGGTGTTGCCGCCGATGATCACCGGGAAGATCGAGGCATCCGCCACGCGCAATTTCTCGATGCCTTTGACCTTGAGTTCATGGTCCACCACGGACATGGCGTCGTTGCCCATCCGGCACGTGCTGACCTGGTGGTTGATGGGATAAGAGATCCCGCGGATGTATTCGACAAGTTCGTCGTCGCTTTGCAAGGCCGGGCCGGGGCCGGTCTCCACGGCGTTGTAATGGCGGAAGGCCGGGGCACCGAAGACCATGCGGGCGATGCGGATCCCGCGCAGCAGGGGCTGAAAGTCCACAGGGTCGGCGAACAGGTTTGTATCGATGACAGGCGCGGCCTCCGGATCGGGGCTCGCGAGCGTGAGGGTCCCGCGGCTCTTCGGGTAGAGGCAGATGGGGTTCAATACATAACCGTGGCCGACGGGCACGGGGAATCCGTCCAGCATCTTGCGCGCCGGTTGAAAGACGAATTGCACGTCCGGCCTGTCGAGGCCCTCCTGCGTGCGCAGGAAGGCCGCGGATTCGAACAGATTGCTGGCGAGCGCCCCGTGCCGGAACAGCAGGTAATCGAAACAGTGGAGGATATTGCGCGGCAGCGCCCGCCAGGAGAGGCCATAGGAATCCGGGATCGCGGTCTCCATCATCACCGGCGCGGAGGGATGGTCGTGCAGGTTGGCCCCGACGCCGGGGAGGTGATGCCGGGTTTCAATCCCGATGGTTTGCAGGTGCGCGCCGTTGCCGATGCCGGACAACAGCAAGAGCTGTGGCGATTGCACTGCCCCGGCCGTGAGAATCACCTCGCGCTTTGCTTCGAATTCCAGCATCTCGGTATGGCGCCGGCAGATCACGCCACGGGCGGAATGGTCTGTCACCCGGATCCGGTGGACGCGGGTGTCGGTGTAGAGGGTCAGGTTCGGGCGATTACGGATGCGGCGCAGGAAGGCGGTGGCCATGGACTCGCGCCGGCCGTTGCGGATATTTAATTGCCGCGGACCGTAACCCTCGGGGTCGCCGTCATTGAGATCCGTCTTGTGCGTGTAGCCAAGTCCGCCCATGGCCTGCTCGAACACGGCATTCAGGGGATTGGGTTTTGCGATGGAGGAGACCGCCATCTCTCCGGCGATGCCGTGCCAGGGCGAATCCCGGAAGTTGAGGTTTTCCTCCGAGCGCTTGAAGTAGGGCAGGACCTCGGCCGCGCTCCAGCCCTTGCCGCCCAGGGCGGCCCAGTCGTCGAAATCCCGCGGATGGCCGCGGGAATAGACCATGCCGTTGATGGAGCTGGAACCGCCCAGGCATCTGCCGCGCGGCTGCGGCAGCACGCGGTTGTTGAGATGCCGCTGCGGCGCGGTGACGAAGCGCCAGTTGAGCGAGGCCGTGGCGATTGCCGCGCCGGTGGCCGCGGGAATATGGATGAAGGGGTGGGAATCCCTTGGCCCGGCCTCGATGAGGCAGACGGATATTTTTGGATCGGCGGACAGGCGGTTGGCGATTACACAACCCGCCGTGCCCGCGCCGACGATGATGTAATCGAAGGAAAGATCGGTCATTGGTCAGTTGTCATTCGTCACTGGTCAAGACCTTACCTGCCCTCCATCAGCCTGAGGATATCGTATTTCTTTTGCCGGCGGCCTTCCTCGAGCTTGAGGATATCGGGGTCGGGCGGGTCATCCGGCAGGGCGGCGATCATCTCCTGAAATGACTCGTGGATATCGGTTTCCACTTCGACATGGGTCATGACATAGAAGGTATTGTTCTTTAGCGCCTGCAAGGTTCTTTCCGCCACCCGCATGGGATCGATGCCCTTGGGCAGGACCTCCCGAAACAGGCGTCCGGTACCGGCGCGCCGTTCACGTATCTCGTCATTGATCTCCCCGAGATAGCGATCCTGACGGTTGTCCTCGCTCTCGTAGAGCCGGGTCGATACCGTGCCGGGACAAATCACCGAGACGCCGATCCCGTAGGGGGCAAGGTCATAACGCAGGGCCTCGGAGAGCCCCCGGATGGCGTATTTTGTTGCCGAGTAGATCCCGGTGCCCGGTCCTGCGATGATCCCGGCAACCGATGAGGTATTGATGATATGCCCGCCCTCGCCGTGGGCCTTGATGCGGGGGATGAAACTCAGCAGGCCGTTGACCACGCCGCCCAGATTCACGTTGATGAGCCAGTCGAAGTCCTCGAAGCTGGCCTGATCCACCGGCCGGATGATGTTCACTCCGGCGTTGTTGCAGAGCACATGCACCTTGCCGTACAGGCGTTCGCTGACCAGCGCCGCCTCCTGCACGGCCGCGCGATCGGAGACATCCAGCCGCAGGGTGTGAAAATCCGCCCCCTGACGCTCCAGTTCCGCCGCCGCCTCGTTGAGGTGGTCCTGGCGCAGATCGGCCACAATCACCTTCATGCCAGCGCCGGCGAAGGTCTTTGCAATAGCCAGGCCGATGCCGCTCGCCCCGCCGGTGATGAACGCCACCTTGCCCTTTAAATCTTTCATGACCCTCCCCCCTTGCTGTTCCGCCGACCCCAAGCGGACGGATGTTTGTGGGGCCAGTGTCCTGCGATCATCCAGGGCTGTCAATCCTGCGCCGGGGGCGATGGACGAGCCAGTGCCGGATGTCTATGCTACGAGTCTGACTCAGACAGGAGACTTTCATGCGACCGGACCTCGGCGATCAGATCATCCTGCTCACGGGCGGTGGGCGCGGCCTCGGCCGCAGCGCCGCCCTGCATCTCGCTGCCTGCGGCGCGACGCTTGGCATCACGGATATCGATGGCGGGAGTTGCGAGGATACAGTTGCGGAGATCCGCCGGAACGGCGGGCACGCCTTTGGCTGGACGGGGGACATGGCCGACCGCGACAGAGTGCTCGAGATCGCCGCCGCACTGGCCGGCGAGTGCGGGCGCATCGATACGGTGATCAACAATGCCATGCTGCTGCGTTATGAACCGATCGAGGAGATCCGGGATGAGGCATTCGACAGGATGCTTGGCGTCGGCATCAAGGCCCCGATCTGGGGCGCCCAGGCCCTGATGAAACACCGCGATCCGGCACGTCCCGCTGCGATCATCAACATGGCCTCCCCCGTGGTCTACCGGGGCTTTCCCCGCACCGCCGCCTACAGCGCGGTGAAGGGCGCGATTGTCAGTCTGACGAAGGTCATGGCGGCGGAGCTGGGCCCGCTGGGGATCCGGGTGAATGCCGTATCGCCGGGTTCAGTGCCCACGCCCGGCGCCATGGGGATGGTGAGCCGCGAGGAATACGAACGGCGCGCCCGCACCATACCACTGCGCCGCATCGGCCGGGAGGAGGACAACGCCCACGCTATCGCCTTTCTCCTGAGCCCCGAGGCCGCCTTCATCCACGGCGAGGTGCTGAATGTGGATGGCGGCATCGCCGCCTGCGGGGACTGATCTGCGTGATGACGATCATTTACGGCAAGGCCCTCTCTTCTTCGTATGTAGGCTTTATTTCGCCATTTTTCGCTGTGGCATATATTTGCCGCGTGACTCGGCGATCATGTTTTGTCTGCGTGACCTGCCAGGTTTGAAGGTAATCAGTACCTCGGCATCCAATTCCGTCGCAACGCGCCTGAGCATGCTGAGAGAATGACTTTCATAGTCAGGAGATTCCAGCCGGCTGATCTGTTGTTGGGAAGTACCCAGGCGGTTGGCGAGTTCCTGTTGGGACAATCCTGCCTGCTTGCGTAAGGCGGCTTTTCAGAGAGACATCCCAGGCTGCTCCTGCATGCTTGAATCGCTCGGCAAACTGCTCGTTTTTTAATTGTTCCCGCAGGTATTTGTCAAAGTTGGTCAGTTTCATCAAGCCACCCTCATCAACCAGTCTTGCATCCGGTTCTGAGCAAGCTCCCGGTCATGTTTTGGTATCTTCTGAGCCTTGTTGCGTATCGCGTGGACGAGGATGATTCGTTTGCCTTTCATAAAGAAGTAGAGGATGCGCGTATTTAATTTGCCCACATGGCGTAACTCGAACTCGAACAGAGGTTCCTTAGGCTACCAAGGTGCTGACATGGTGGCTGTCCATGTACTCGCGGACGCGGTAAATTAGGCCGTCCCGCACCTCGATCACCCAGCAGTAGGTATTGTTGTATTTCTTGCCGTTCGTCAGGGTGCCAACGCCCCTGGTTTCGACGGCGACCGTGTTTCCCTTGGAGATGATGTTGTCGATGATTACTTTGGGATCGCCGGGTATGAACAGACCCCGCACCGGTGCGAGGAAGCTGTCGACAATGAAATCGCGGCCGACATGCTCGCCGGCGCCTGGGATGCCGGTGGGCATCACCTTCCAGATGGCATCCTTGTGAAACCGGGCCCGGATCTTCTCCAGATCCCCCGTGCTCAAGGTGGCGAAGAAATCGATGACGGCCTGTTCCACGGCGTTGTCTGCTGTCGGCATGGCTTACCTCCCGATTATTGATTGCTCGATTGCAGGGGGTATAGTAAAAAGGTAATAGGCATTTGTCATTAGTCACTTGTCATTTGTAAAAACACTAAGGAAACTCTGAATAAGTCCGTTCGCATTGAGCCTGTCGAAATGCGCACTCGTAAAATCAAGGGCTTCGACAAGCTCAGCCCGAACGGTGGGTACTTATTCAGAGTTTCCCTAAATGGTTAAAGGTACATAACGAATGACCAATGACAAGTGACAAATAACGAATGACAACTGACGAGTAACCCATGACAAACACCTACGACATCATCGCAATCGGTTCCGGACATAACGGCCTTGTGGCGGCGGCCTATCTGGCAACCGCCGGTAAAAAGGTATTGGTGCTGGAGCGTCAGCCCTGGTTCGGCGGCGGCGTGGTCACCCGTGAACTGACCGTGCCTGGTTTCAAGCACGACCAGCACAGCATGGCCCATATCTTCATCCAGGCGAATCCGCTGATCAAAAACGATGAACTTGGGCTGCTCTCCAAGTACGGCCTGAAGTACATCTATCCGAAGAACCCCATGATCGGCGTCTTCAAGGACGGCGAGACGCTCGCGCTCACCGATGACCGGCAGAAGACCTGGGAGCAGATCGCGAAATTCTCGCGCAAGGATGCCGATGCCTATCTGCGCTTCTCTGAACTTGGAGCGACGTATCTGCCTTCATTGACCGCGACGCTCTACAGCCCGCCGGCGCCGGTCGGAGCATCCTACGCGATGATGGACCAGAGCCGGGAAGGACGAAGACTCTTCAATATCATGCAGCGCAGCGCCTATGACGTGGTGATGGAATGGTTCGAGCACGAGCGCGTGCGGCTCTTTTTCCTGCGCATGATCAGCGAAAACCTGCACGGCCCGGAGGAGAAGGGCACGGGGGTCGGGGTGTTCATGTTTCTGAGCTTCCTGGAGAAGTACGGCATCGGCGCCGCGCAGGGTGGCAGCGGCATGCTGACCAGGGCATTGATCGCCTGCATCGAGGATCATGGCGGCACGGTGCGGGCAAGCACGGCGGTGAAAAAGGTGCTGGTCAAGGGCGGGCGCGCGGCGGGCGTGGTCGCCGATAACGGCGAGGAATTTTATGCGAAGGATGCCGTGATCGGGGCCATCCATCCCCATCTCCTGCGGAGTTACATCGAAGGATTGCCGGAGGAGGTGTTGCGGGACGCGGAGCACACCGAGATCTCCATCGTCGGTTGCCTCACCATCCATGCCGCGCTGAACGAGGCGCTGAAATTCAAGGCCGG
Source organism: Gammaproteobacteria bacterium (assembly GCA_004297165.1). Classification (GTDB taxonomy): domain Bacteria; phylum Pseudomonadota; class Gammaproteobacteria; order Eutrophobiales; family Eutrophobiaceae; genus 2-02-FULL-56-15. The sequence goes on along the minus strand of SCUJ01000006.1, from coordinate 1,182,214 downwards.
GGATCACGTGAGCGAATCCGTGATGATCGAACTGATGCCGGATCGGGTGGATATCCTGAGGCAACACTTTGATGATCTGCGCTACGGACGCATCCCCAGCCATTCGCTGATCGGTCTCGGCTCCGCCTCGCGTTTCGATCCGAGCCGCGTGCCGCCGGGCAAGGCGATCATGCACGCCTGGGATTATGTTCCCTACGTGCATCCCGATGGCAGCCCAGAAGCGTGGGACCGGCGCAAGGGCGAATTCGCCGAGACCATGATAGAAAAGATGGGCGCCTTTATCACGAATCTGAACAAGGACAACATCATCGCCTACCACTGCGACAGCCCGCTCGACATGGAGCGGACCTCGGCGAGTTTCCGCCGGGGCGACCTGCACGGCGTCGCCTCCTATCTCTACCAGTTCGGCTCGCACCGGCCCACCCCGGACCTCGGGCAAAACAAGGTGCCGGGGATCGAGGGCATGTACCTGGTCGGCCCGTTCCAGCATCCGGGCGGTGGTGTCTTCGGCGCGGGTCGGGCCACCGCCATGAAGATGTGTGAGGACCTGAAGATCGATTTCGATAAACTGGTGAAAGGCGCACGATGAAGCTCTATTCCCCCGACGGCAGCGAACTGATGGAGATCGACCGACTGGAGCGCGACGGCGGCGAACTCGTGATCAAAGGCAAGGTCTTCGCCAGTCTGCCCATGACCGCCCGCCTGAAACCCGAAGATGCGCGCGCGGGGCTGCGACTGCTAAATCTCAGGATTGTAATGTTTCTTATTTCGCTGCTGTTTCGCCGTTAATGCCCCGTAAAAGATCCCATAAACGCGCGGAGCTCGATGAGATAAAACACATTATGCTTTCCTGACGGCTTGGCGGGAATCTTATAAAGGTAGAAAATAGCGTTATCCCTCCCCTGGAACCGATCCATGACCGCAGAAATAAATATAAAAGTCGTAGAATCGAATAACGGCAACGATCAGATTTTCAACGATCAGCATAAAAAAATCTTCGATTTCACGTTCGACGAAAAGGTTTCCGGCGTTTTCGACGACATGGTCAGCCGCTCCGTGCCGTTTTATGGGGAAATCCAGCGCATGGTTTGCGAGCTTGCCGCCGACTTCGCGGTTCCAGGAACCAACGTCTACGACATCGGCTGCGCGACCGGTACGACGCTGGAAGCGCTGCATAACAAGGTTGACCGCAGCGTTAATTTTATAGGCCTCGATAATTCGGACAGCATGCTTAAAAAGGCCGAGGAAAAACTGGCGCTTGTGAAAGCGGAGCGCAAATGCGAGCTGGTCCTCGCCGATGTGCATGATGTGCTTGCCATTGAAAACGCTTCAGTCATTACGATGATCCTGGTATTGCAGTTCGTACGCCCGCTGCATCGCGAGCGGTTGGTGAAAAAATTATGGGAAGGCATGAACAAGGATGGCTGTCTGATCCTCGTGGAAAAGCTGACCTCGTCACACACCAACCTGAACCGTCTGTTTATTGAACATTATTACGATTACAAGCGTCGCAACGGTTATTCCGATACGGAAATATTCAAAAAACGCGAGGCGCTGGAGAATGTCCTGATTCCCTATCGTCCCGAGGAAAATATCCAGATGCTGAAGGAGGCGGGATTCAGGCATATCGATGATTTCTTCCGCTGGTACAACTTCACGGCCTTCATCGCGGTGAAATAACCATGCCGGAAAAAAATCTGCTCATCGGGATCGGAGACTTCTTTTTCAAATGGCGAAACCTCGCGTTTCCCGTCATTTTCGCCGTGTTATTTGTTTTATTTCCACCGCCCGCCGAATACCTTGGCGCGGTATGGATCGAGGAGGCGAAGGATATTATTGCCGTGTTAATAATCGTGGCGGGTCTTGCCTTCAGGTCGGCGACCATCGGGTGGGTCTATATCAAACGCGGAGGACTGAATAAACAGGTTTACGCCGACAAGCTTGTCACCGGCGGCTTCTTCGGCCTATGTCGCAACCCTCTGTATGTCGGCAATATGCTGCTGTTCTCCGGGATATTCGTCATGAATGGCCAGCCGCTGGCCATGCTGTTCGGCATCGGGTTTCACTACTTGATTTATGCAAGCATCATAGCCGCTGAAGAACATTATCTGCAGAACCGGTTCGGCGCCGAATACGCCGGGTATTGCGCGCGGGTGCCGCGCTGGATCCCGGATTTCACCAGATATAAGGAGTCCATCGAGGGCATGTCATTCAGCTTCGCCCGTGCCATTGCGAAGGATTACACGACGATTTTCAATGCCTGCCTCGCCATGGCGGCTGTGGAGATGATTGAGCATTATTTGCATTATCCCTGGGCGACGTTCGTGCAGGTCTCGGAGATAAGCGCGGTACTGTTTTTAATCCTGTTGATTCCTCTTCTTGCCATCAAGTCGATAAAACGCTCCGGCGGGCTCCGCTCCTGATTCAAGTCTTTACCGCGCTGTGCTTTTCCCATCCCACCTCGTTGTGTAAACTGTTGTGTGGAGGTATGCACCTATGGCGACTAATCTCTCAATTGATCCGGATTTGCTCGATCTTGCCTTTACGGTAAGCGGGGAGAAAACGAAGAAGGCAGCCGTAACCAGGGCCTTGCAGGAATTCATCGCCCGACGCAGGCAGAAGCGACTCCTGGAGTTGTTCGGCAGCCTGGATTGGGATGAAAGCTACGACTATAAAGCCGAACGCGAGCGGCAGCTCAAGATTACCCGGAGGAGACCTCGGGCTTGAGTCTGTTTGTCGACACCAGCGTCTGGTCTCACGCGTTACGTCGTGATGATGCAACTTGTCAGGAGGTCGATTTTCTTTCCAAGGCATTGGAGAAAGGCGAAGCTGTATTTTCGACGGGACTGGTTCTCCAGGAATTGTTACAAGGATTCACAGGTCCCAAGGCGCATAGTCAAATTGTCGAATATTTTTCCTCGTTGCCATTTCTGCCGCCGGATCGGCGAGATCATATCGAGGCTTCCGAGTTGCGCAATAACTGCCGCAGTAAGGGTATCGTCGTAGGTACGATTGACGCGCTCCTCACCCAATTGTGTATGCGGCATGAGTTAACGATGCTTACCACCGATAAGGATTTCCTGCATATCGCCAAACATTTTCCGCTATCAGTTTGGAAGAGTTGAAATTACCGAAACCATTTCTGGAGTACAACCATGGGTAAATTTGACGGCAAAGTGGTATTGATCACCGGGGGCAGCACGGGCATCGGGCTGGCAACGGCGCAGGCCTTTGTCAGGGAAGGCGCGCGAGTGGCGATCACGGGGCGCAACCAGAACAACCTGGATAATGCCTTGAAGACAATCCACGGCGAGGTCCTCGCCATTCGCGCCAGCGCCTCTGATTTCAACGATATCGAGACGATGCTGGAACAGGCCGTGGAGCGTTTCGGACCCATCGATGTCATGTTCCTCAATGCCGGGCCGGGAGGCGTCCAGGCCCGGATTGAGGAGGTGACGGAGGAGATCTTCGACGGTTTCTGCGACACCAATTTCAAGGGACCGTTCTTCACCATTCAAAAGGCATTGCCGCGCCTCGCGGACAACGCCTCGATCATCCTGTGCAGTTCCATCTCGAATGCCATCGGCCAGGTCGGACTCGGCGTCTATGCCGGCGCCAAGGCCGCCATGCGCGCCCTGGCGCGGGTGCTGGCCACCGAACTCGGTCCGCGCGGCATCCGCGTCAATGTGGTCAGCCCCGGTTTCATCGACACCCCGATCTTCGAAAAGAGCGGGGTGCCGGAGGAAGCGCGGGAGGGGATCAGGCAGATGGTCGCCGGCATGGCGAAGGTCGGACGCATTGGCCGACCGGAGGACATCGCGGGCGCCGTGTTGTATCTGGCCTCGCCGGAATCCGCTTATGTTATCGGGACTGAGATCATTGTCGATGGTGGGTATTCCATCGTCACGTGATCGTTGTAAAACCTGTCCGGAAAATCTTTATACTGAGTGGGGTTCCCGCACCATTCGCAGATCCCTGGGCGCCGTTATTCTAATTCCTGCACCATTTCCCGGATGGCGCTCACCGTTTTCCAATTCCGATCCGTCATGGGTACTCCAAGCAATCTCTCGGCATTGGCAGCCAGCTTGGATCGGCCCACACCGTCGGGGGCATGCAGATAGAAGACGCTATCGATCAGACGAAAACGCTCGTTCTTACTCTGGAGCTTTTCTAGTGCTTTCATGTCCGGGCGCGCCGGTGCAGCGGCAAGGAAACCCGCGTGCAACGTGATGGGATCAGATTCCGCTTCAGGAAACGGGTTCTGCCGTATAGCTTTTTCAAGATCATTCAGGCCCAACAGCAAGACATGGGGTTCAAAGCCGCGGCGCTTCTGGATTGCAACCCTGATGCGAGTCGAAAGTTTGGATTTATCTTTGTCCTCGCACGCAAACACGGCATTGCCGCTTTGAATGTAGGTCTTGACCTCGCGCGCGCCAAGGTCTTCAAGGATGGCGACAAGCTCTTTCATGGGCAGGGTGTTCTTTCCGCCGACATTGATGCCTCGAAACAGGGTAATCCAGGTTTTCATTGGGATACTGTTACTTACTTGGCGTCCCGCGTGTAACGCTCGTGCAGTTCGGCGGGACGAACCGCCCGCTTTCTCATTCTGAGGTTAAGCGACTCGACTGCAATCGAGAACGCCATGGCGAAGTACACATAACCTTTCGGGACATGGTGATCGAAACCGTCTGCGATCAACACCACGCCAATGACCACCAAAAAGGCAAGCGCAAGCATCTTGATTGTTGGATGGTCTGACACGACGCGTCCGATCCCGCCGGCAAAGGCCATCATCAGGAGCACCGAAGCAATCACAGCCGCGATCATTACCTCCACCTGATCGACCATTCCCACGGCCGTGATGATCGAGTCGAGGGAGAAGACGATGTCGATGATCGTGATTTGCAGGATAACGGCGGAAAACGTGGCGCGTACCGCCTTCGAGGCTTCTCCCTTTTCGCCCTCCAGCAGTTGATGTATCTCCTTGGTGCTCTTCCAGAGCAGGAAGAGGCCGCCGCCGATCAGGATAAGGTCGCGTCCGGAGATTTCCGTACGTAACAGGGAGAAGAGCGGTTCAGTCATTCCAACAACCCATGAGAGAAGGAGCAAGAGTCCTATGCGCATAAACATGGCCAGGAACAGACCCACCCGGCGCGCCAGGTCGCGACGTTCCCGCGGAAGCTTGTCCACCAGGATCGAAATGAAGATGACATTGTCGATTCCGAGTACGAGTTCGAGGGTCGTTAGCGTAAGAAATGCGATCCACATCTGCGGGTCGGAAAGTAATTCAATCATGTGACCTCTCTAATGGAGCAACTACTGAGGAGTAATCATCCCCAACAAAAGTAGATAGTGAGTCAAGACGATTATTGCATCGAAATTACCGGTACAAGCATGTCGCAGCCCCCAGGCAAAATCAAGTTTCTGAGGAACGATGGGTTGCGCTGCGCTTAACCGCATCCTACGGTCTTATCGATCTGTCACGCTCGGTTTGACGTGATGGACTCTTTTACGGATGGTCCTTAGTATTGGCGGTATGGCGAGACTATATCTCATCGCAGGTGCATTAAATGCCATGCTGGCCGTAGGGTTAGGGGCCTTCGGCGCCCACGGTTTGAAGGGCAGATTGTCTGCGGATTTGCTGGCGGTCTACCAGACCGGCTTCCAGTATCATATCTATCATTCCCTGGGCCTCGTCCTGATCGGGATCCTCGCCTTGCACCTGCCGGCATCGATTTGGCTGAAATGGTCCGGCGCATTGATGCTGTTCGGTATCCTTTGCTTTTCGGGCAGTCTCTATCTCCTCGCAGTCACCGGTGTCCGGTGGCTGGGCGCCATCACTCCGTTCGGCGGCTTTGCCTTTCTAATCGCGTGGCTGTTGCTGGCAGTGGCGGTGTTCCGATCCAATGGCGTCAATGTCTGAGGGAGCGAAAGTCTATTTCCAGTAGATTTGGTAGGGTGGGCACGTTGTTTGTGCCCACGTGTTTATCTCAGAATTAATAAAGCTTAATTAATATCCTTGGCGCCATTATTTCAATACTTTCTACCTCACAGGATAACGAGCCATTCCGAGATGTTTTGTCCGCGTGGGCACACACGACGTGCCCAACCTACTTAACTCAGCAATTCACCTGCCGGAGCACATTGCTGGATATCACCACTACCCTTTCTTCTTCATGATTTGCTGCCAGAAAGCCTGCTCCGCGACAATTAGCCGAGCGATATAGTGATCGTCCCGTTTGATGCTCAGGTGAATTTCCGGAAGATCAGGTAACCAGCAGAAGAAATCGATGCAGGGCAGCTCAGTAACCGCCAAAATGTGCTGAAGCTGGCCGAAGTAATATCTCGGCACTTGTCGGCTGCTCGCCGTCCTTTTGTAGACACTTTCGCCGCATTTGATTTCTACCACTGCGCTCCCATCGGCTACCAAGCCGTCAACGCTGGCACGCTGCCAATTGTGCTTATTGCTTTGGAGGCAAGCGGGAGCAACGCGAACCCTGGTGATTGCCTCGTATTGCTTTCTGGCTTCCGGCTCAAGTGCGGTGCCTCTTGCCATCGCTGCGTTGCCCACGAATTTCTCAACTGTTCCGATCTTTTCTGAAAATAGATGAGCGGAGCTTTTCCACGGGTTTTCACCCATGATAGCCGGAGCATCCGATGCGCCAATGCCATTGCTCCGCCACTCAAGCCACTTAGCTGTTCCTTGTTGAAGATTGACAATGGTATATGCAGTAGTCACGGTTCTTCCTTCGATGTCAAACGACCCGGCTCAGGCGTACGAGTACCGCGTCGCCTGTAGCCGATAGTTAAGCCTTCCAGATTTGGAAACCGAAAAGCAACAAAATGAGAACTCCAAATACATTCACAAGTACCCAATACACGATCGAAATTACTGATACAAGCATGTCGCAGCCCCCCGGCAAATTCAAGTTTCAAGGAATCGATGGGTTGCGCTGCGCTTAACCGCATCCTATACGGTATTACCGAATTATCGTGCCCACCCTGCTTGATTCTGCTTAACTCGGTACATGAACGTCATTCCGGCGAAGGCCGGAACCCAGTTAAAACATATTGTCTACTGGATGCCGGGTCAAGCCCGGCAAGACGGGATTGATACGTTTGCAAAGGTTCCCTAGCTAATCAATCTCCCCGATTCCGGATCGAAGAACAGGGCGGAGGACATGTCCACGGAGAAACGCAGCGGCTTGCCCGGTTGCGCCAGCGTGGTGGAGCGCGCGCGGGCGAGGACCTCGACGCCCGCCATGCGGGTCACGAGGTAGGTGTCCGCGCCGGTGGGTTCGACGACCTCGACCAGGTTCTCCAGTACCGGCAGAAAGCCCTGGCCCGGCAGGTGCGCGGCGTCGCCAATCGCCTCGGGTCGCAGGCCCATGATGACCTCTCTATCGAGCAACGCTCGTAACGCGGCTGTCTCGTCTTTGATCGTAAGGGCGGCGGTCTCGCCATTGCCGAGCGTGAAACACGCGGCCAGCCGTTCCTCCCGCATGGCGATCTTCACCCGCAGGAGATTCATCGGCGGGGAGCCCATGAACCCGGCGACGAACAGATTCGCCGGCCGGTTGTAGATCTCGGCGGGCGTGCCCGTCTGCTGCAAGACGCCCTGATGCATCACCGCGATCCGGTCGGCGAGGCTCATGGCCTCCACCTGATCGTGCGTGACATACAGCGTCGTCGTGCCGAGCTCCTGATGCAGGCGCTTGATCAGGGTGCGCATCTCCACGCGCAGCTTCGCATCGAGATTGGACAGCGGCTCGTCGAACAGGAAGACATCCGGATTACGCACCAGGGCGCGACCGATGGCGACGCGCTGGCGCTGGCCGCCGGAGAGCTTCGCGGGTTTGCGATCGAGCAGATCGGTGAGTTGCAGTTGCGCCGCGACACGGGCGACCGCCGCGTCCCGCTCCGCGCGGGGTTTGCCCTGCATCTCCAGGGCGAAGCTCATGTTCCGCCGCACGTTCAGATGCGGATAGAGGGCATAGGACTGGAACACCATGGCGATGTTCCGGCGCGCCGGGGGGACATGGTTCATCTCCACGCCGCGGATCCGGATCCGGCCCTGATCGATCGTATCGAGCCCCGCCACGAGGTTCAGAAGGGTCGACTTGCCGCAGCCGGAAGGGCCCACCAGCACGGTGAATTCGCCTTCCGAGATCTCGAGATTCAGGTCCCGCAGCACGCGCGTGGCGCCGAAGGATTTGTCGATCTGCTCCAGTTCCAGAAATGCCATGACCTATCCCTTTACCGCCCCGGAGAGCAGTCCCCGCACAAAGTATCGGCCCGCCAGGACATAGACGAGCAGGGTGGGGAAGGCCGCGAGGATGGCGCCGGCGAAATGGACGTTGTATTCCTTCACGCCGGTCGAGGAATTAACCAGATTGTTCAGCGCCACGGTGAGCGGCTGGCTGTCGGCATCCGCGAAGGAGACCCCGAAGAGAAAGTCGTTCCAGATGTTGGTGAACTGCCAGATCACGGTGACGACGATCACGGGACCGGAGTTCGGCAGCAGGATGCGGCCAAAGAGCGTGAAGAATCCCGCGCCATCGATCAGGGCCGCGCGCACCAGGTCATCGGGGAATGACGCATAGTAGTTGCGGAAGAAGAGAGTGGTAAAACTGAGGCCATAGATCACATGCACCAGCACCAGCCCGGAGACCGTGCCGGCGAGGCCGAGCATGCCGAGTATCTGCGCCATGGGGATGAGGACGATCTGAAACGGGATAAAGCAGGCGAAGAGCATCAGGCCGAAACACAGCCCCGCGCCGTGGAACCGCCATTTGCTGAGGACGTATCCGTTGAGGGCGCCGAGCAGGGTGGAGATCGCCACCGCCGCGATGACCATCCAGACCGAGTTGAGAAAATAGGGTTTGAGGCCCGTGGCCTCGACGCCGATGGCGGCGCTCGACCAGGCCGCGAGCCAGGGCGTTACGGTCCAGTCCTCGGGCGGTGACAACAGACCGCCCGCACGGATCTCCGCGAGCGGCTTGAAGGAATTGGCGAGCATCACATACAGCGGCATCAGATAGAACGCCACGAACAGGGCCAGGACCAGATAGAGCAGGGTCCGTGGCAGGAGATTGGAGTAACGGGGATCAACCATGCCGGCGTCCGTCCGTTTCCGCATGGAGATAGGGGATCATGACCGCGGCGACCGTCATCAGCATGATCACCGCGGCCGCTGCACCGATGCCCATCTGATTGCGCGTAAAGGTGTAGGAATACATGAAGGTCGCCGGCAGTTCCGTCGCGCGCCCCGGTCCGCCGCCGGTCAGCGCAATGACGAGGTCATAGGACTTGATGGCGAGATGAGTGAGTACGATGACGGCCGAGAACAGCGCGGGGCGCAATTGCGGGATGACGATCCGGGTGTACAGCCGCAAACCGGCGGCGCCGTCGATGCGGGCGGCCTTCAGGACCTCCTCGTCGATCCCCCGCAGACCGGCAAGAAAGAGCGCCATGACGAACCCGGAGGTGTGCCAGACGGCGGCGATGACCAGGGTATAGATGGCCAGCCCGCCATCCTTGATCCACCCGAAATGAAAATTTGTGAAACCGAGCAAATGAACGCTGTGCTCCAGCCCGATCCCTGGATCGAGCAGCCATTTCCAGGCGGTCCCGGTGACGATGAATGACAAGGCCATGGGATAGAGCAGGACTGCGCGGATGCCGCCCTCCAGCCGGATCTTCTGATCCAGGAGAATGGCAAGCAACAACCCGAGTGCGATGCAGAAGGTTATATAGAGAGAGCCGAACACCGCGAGGTTGCGAATGGCGATATGCCAATGGGGCAGTTTGAACAGCCGGAGGTAATTCGCAAGGCCGGCCCAGTCATTGACCGGGAGGATCCGCGAGCTGGTGAACGAGAGATAGATACTATAAATAATGAATCCGTAGATGAAGATCAGGACCAGCGAGAGGCTCGGGGAGAATACCAGGCGGGGCATCAGTCGTTGCAGCCCGGCGGCCATTCCCTCGGCGGACATGCTTCCGGCGCGGCTCACGCTGAAGGTCTTAACGGACGGACTCGACGGCGTCCAGGAGTTCTTCAATCGCCTCTTCCGTGTCCAGCTCGCCGTTGAAGTGGGCGGTGATCACGTCGTAGAAGGCGTTCTTGACCGCGGCGGGCGCGGCATGGCCGTGGGCCATGGATCCGATCAGCGTGCCGGCGGCATCGGCCCGGGCCAGATCCGCCATGCCCTGTTTGCCGCAGGCGTCGAAGTCCGCGTCCGGGACATCGGTGCGGGCCGGCACGGAGCCCTTGATGACGCTGAAGGCCGACTGAAACTTCGGGTTCATGATGGCGGTGGCGAGTTTTAGTTGCGCCTCGCGCATCTCGCCGCCGACCCGGAACATCACGAATTGATCGCTGTTGAAGAGGACCGTGTTCTCCGTGCCGGGGAAGCGGAAACAGGCGAAGTCCTTGCCGGGGACCTTGCCGGCGGTGATGAACTCGCCCTTGACCCAGTCACCCATGACCTGGAACGCCGCCTCGCCGCGGATGACCATGGCGGTGGCCAGGTTCCAGTCACGGCCGGAAAAGTTGTCATCCACGAAACCGCGCAGGACCAGCATGCGATCGAAGACCTCGCGCATCGTATCAGAGTCGAGCGCCTCGGAGTCCAGATCGATCAGTGCCTGGCGGTAAAAATCCGGTCCGCCGGTCAGCATCACGACGCTGTCGAAGAGGGTGGCGTCCTGCCAGGGCTGCCCGCCATGGGCGAGCGCGATCCGGCCGGAGTCCTTCACCTTCTTGAGGGCGGCGATGAAGTCTTTCCAGGTCCTGGGTTGCGCGATCTTCAACTCGTCCAGCAGGGCCTGGTTGGCCCACACCCAGTTGACTGAATGAACATCGACCGGCACGGCAATCCAGCGGCCGTCGGCCTTGGAAAATCTCTGGATCGCCGCGGGGATGACCCGATCCCAATGTTCCGCCGCGGCCGTTTCGTTGAGGTCCGCGAGCACCCCGAGTTCCGCCCAGTCCACGATGTCGAAACCCAGCATCTGCACGGCCACCGGCGGGTTGCCCGATGTAACCCGCGCCCGCAATACGGTCATCGCCTGGGTCCCGCCGCCGCCGGCCACCGGCACATCCTTCCAGTCGATGCCGGACTCCTTGAGGCGATCCTTCAGAATGCCGAGCGCCGCCGCCTCGCCCCCGGCGGTCCACCAGTGCAGGACCTCGACCTCGACCGCCCCGGCGCGGGTTGCGATCAGACACCACGCGAACAACACGGCGAGGCAGGTGCGCATTAGTATTGTCGGTCGCATAACAGGGTTATATCCCAAGAATGAAATTTTTCGTTTAGATTACCCGCCCGGCTCTGTAAAATACACACATTGTTAATCTAATGCAGAGACCCGGTCGCGGGATCCCATTTGCCGCTGTGACGCCTTGCGAACATCGACCACTGTAATTTCATTATAAAACAGTTCTCATGAACATTCAGGGTAATGCGCGATCCGCTATCGTCGAAGTCCATCGAATGACCAACCTATGAGCACGGTGAAAAAACGCAAGATCAGCGAACGCAAGATGGTGCCGGTGTACTGCAACCAGTGCGTGGCCGGACCGGATCTCCTGCGGGTTGAGGTGGAGGATGGCGTCGCCACCCGTATCGAATCGAATTACGCCAGCGCGTCTTCCCATCCGGCCGGAGGCCGGGTCTGCGTCAAGGCCTACGGGCTGATCCAGAAGACCTACAACCCCCACCGCGTGAAACAGCCGATGAAGCGCACCAACCCGAAGAAGGGACGCGAGCATGACCCCGGCTTCGTGCCCATCTCCTGGGATGAGGCCCTCGACCTCATCGCGGAGAAGCTCAAGGGTATCCGCGCCCGCGGGCTGCTGGACGAATCCGGTTATCCGCGGCTGGCCTTCACCTCGGGCGGGGGCGGCACGCCAATCCAGTACATGGGCACCTGGCCCGCCTTCATGTCCGCTTGGGGCAAGCTCGATCAGGGTTACGGCAGCGGCCAGGGCCTCAAGTGTTATCACTCCGAACATTTATATGGCGAGCTCTGGCACCGTTCCTTCGTCGCCGCGCCGGACACGCCGTTGTGCAATTACGTCATCGACTGCGGCAACAATGTGGAGGCCTCCGGCGGCGTGCAGGGGGTGTGGCGGCATGCCGACGCCAGGGTGCGCGGGCTGAAGCGCATCCAGGTGGAGCCGCATCTGTCGGTGAGCGCCGCGCTCTCGGCCGAATGGGTTCCGATCAAGCCGAAGACCGACCCCGCATTTTTCTTCGCCATGATTAATCATATTCTGCTGGAGACGGACTGGCGCCAGCGCTGCGATATCCCGTTTCTCTCGGGGTTGACCAATTCGCCCTATCTCATCGCCCCGAACGGTTTCTATCTGCGGGACCCCGAGACCGGCAAACCGCTGATTTGGGACCTCACCGATCAGCGCGCCAAACCCTTCGATGCGCCAATCGGCGAACCAGCCCTCACCGGCAGTTACACCGCCTCCGGCATCGAGCAGGGCGCCGATCAGGATCGTTGGGAGCATCAGAATGTGCCGGTCAGTCCCGCACTGCAAAAGCTGATCGATCATATCCGGCCCTACACCCCGGAATGGGCGGAAAAGGAATGCGATGTCCCGGCCGCCACCATCCGCCGGATCGCGGATGAATTCGTGGACCATGCCCAGGTCGGCGCGACCATCGAGATCGAGGGCAAGACCCTCCCGTACCGGCCGGTCGCCATCATCCTCGGCAAGACGGTCAACAACGGCTGGGGCGGTTACGAGGTCTGCTGGGCGCGCACCGTGCTGGTGACGCTGGTCGGGGCGCTGGAGGTCCCCGGCGGATTAATCGGCACCATGGTCAAGTTGAACCGCCCGGCCACCAGCCGCCATCTCAGCGCCGTGCCCATGGCCGACGGCTTCATGTTCTATCCGTTCAACGAGACGACCGAGGCGGGCTGGCAGCGCAACCCGGACATTCGCAACGCCTACAAGACCCTGGTGCCGCTGGTGGGGCATTCCCCCTGGTCTCCGGCGCTCGGTCCGGCGCATCTGCCGTGGCTGTTCCAGAAGGAGCAACCCAAGAATTTTCCGCGCCAGACCAACCCCGAGGTGTGGATCTGCTATCGCAGCAATCCCTCCATCTCCTCGCTCGCCGCATCCGAGGTGGCGGAACGGATCAGCGAGTTCCCCTTCACGGTCTGCTTTGCCTACACCCTCGATGAAACGAATTATCTGGCCGATGTGCTGCTGCCGGACGCCACCGATATCGAAAGCCTGCAACTCATGCGTATTGGCTCGACCAAGACGGTGGAGGTCTACTGGAAACATGAGGGTTATGCGATCCGCCAGCCGGTGACGGACCGGAAGGTGGTGGATTGCCGGGACATGACCGACATCTCCACGGAGCTCGCCCGGCGCGTGGGACTGCTGAAGGAATACAACGAGGCCATCAACCGCGGGGCCGCCGGCGTGAAACTGCACGGCGAGGGCTTCGATTACCGGATCGACCCGGCACGCGAGAACTCCGTCGAGGCCATCTGGGACGCCAGCGCCCGCGCCGCGAGCCATGAATTGTCCGGTGGCGGGGAGGTGCATGACCTCGCCTGGTTCAAGGAGCACGGCTTCATGGTGCGGGAGATGTCGCAACTGGATTGGTATCTCTATTCCACCATCAAGGAAAAGGGCATGCGTTTCGAGTTGCCCTATCAGGAGCGCATCCTGCGCCACGGCACCCAGCTCGCGCGGCGGTTGCACGGCGCGGGCATCGAGTGGTGGGATCGGCAGCTCGCAGAATACGAACCCCTGCCGCATTACGCCTCCTATCCGGAGATCTGGATCAACTATGCCCGCGAGGTCGGGCGGGATCCGGCGGAATTTCCCTTCTGGGCCCTGACCGCCCGGAGCATGCAATATTCCTGGGGCGCCAACGCCGGCATCCCCCTCATTAATGAAGTGGCCACGAATGTCGCCGGTCACAAGGGCGTGATCATCAATCGGTCCAGCGCCCGATCGATGGGTATCGCGGAAGGCGATCCCGTGATCATCAACTCGCCGGTGGGCGAGACGCGCGGGTTTGCCGTGTTGCGCGAGGGGATCCGCCCCGATACGGTGCTGATGATCGGGCAGTTCGATCACTGGGCCACGCCGGTCGCGAAGGACCTGCATCTGCCGAGCATCAATTCCCTGACCGCCATCGCGCTCTCCCTCACCGACGGCACCGGCAGCAGCTCCGATCTCGCCAGGGTCCGGATCAGAAAGGGCGACGGCCCGAAGCGGGCCAACTGATGCCGCAGATGCAACAGACACCAAGCAAGCTGCCCCGCTGGGGCATGGTGGTGGACATCAACCGCTGTGTCGGCTGTCAGACCTGCACCATCGCCTGCAAACACGCGAACGATACGCAGCCCGGGATCCAGTGGCGCAGCGTGCTCGATCTGGAGCATGGGGTCTTCCCCAATGTCCAGCGCGAGTTCCTCGTCGTCGGCTGCCAGCATTGCGCGGAGCCTTCCTGTGTCCCGGTCTGCCCGAGCGGCGCGACCAAACAGCGCGCCGACGGACTGGTCACCATGGATTACGACATCTGCATCGGTTGCGGTTATTGCGCCGTATCCTGTCCCTATCAGGCCCGTTCCATCGTCCACGGCAAGCGCTGGTATTTCGGGCAGTCCACGATCCAGGAAGAGACCGTGCAGCACGAGGATAGGATCGGCGTCGCGCAGAAATGCACCTTCTGCATCGAGCGGGTCGATGAGGCCCTGGAAGTCGGCGCTGACCCGGCGACCAATACCGATTACATGCCGGCCTGCGCCGCCTCCTGTATTGCGCAGGCGATCACGTTCGGCGATTACAACAATCCGGAGAGCAAGGTCTCGCAACTGACGCGCGACAACGCGAGTTTCCAGATGCACAAGGAACTCGGGAACGATCCGCAGATCCGTTATCTGTACGAACTCGCGGCGACCCCCGGCCACGCGACAGCCGCGGAGGATCGCAGCGATGAGATCCTGAGCGATGCCGCGAACCCCCTGGTTGGCAAGCGCCAGACCTTCTGGGACTTGCGCGCAGCGGCGAACTTCATCTTCGGCGGCATGGGTTCGAGCCTGGCCATCCTCGCATCGGTGTTCTGTCTTGCAGGATTAATCCCGGAAGAGGCGCTCTTGAAGATCCATGGCTCTGCCGGCGTCATCATCCTCACCGGCCTTGCGATCGTCGGACTCGAGATCGGCCGCAAGTTCCGCTTCCTGAATGTGCTGCGGCGGCCACAGAGCTCCTGGATGACCCGCGAGACCTATTGCGTGGCCGTCTTTTATCCGGCCATCCTGCTCGACCATCTCATCACCATTCCCGGCCATCATCTGCTCACGGGTCTTGCCGCCTTCGGCTTTCTCTATTGCCAGGCGCGGATCCTCAAGGCGGCGAAGGGCATACCGGCCTGGCGCGCGCCACTCATCCCGTGGCTCATCATCAGCACGGGGATGCTGGAGGGCGCCGGTCTGCTCTTGCTCGGGACGGCCTCGGGCTTATTCGATCTTGCCTACACCCCGGCAATGGCATGGATCGGCGTGATCGCCGCAGCCAGCACCGGTCTGCTATGGAAGAGCTACCGCAAGGGCGCGAAGGAAGCGGGCATCCCGCCGCTCGCGCGCCGGGAACTCGAACAGATCTCACCCTTGGTCAGCCTCGCCGGCCACATCCTGCCGCTGGTGGGATTTTTCCTGCTGACGGGATTTGTGGGAGAGGGCTGGCTGCGTGACCTTACCGTGACGATCGCCGGCATGGGTGCCGTGCTCGGCGGCGCCCTGTGGAAGTTCACCCTCGTCACCCGCGCCAGCTACCACCAGGGCTACGACATACCCTGGCTGCCGCAGCGCGGTTCCGGAACCCGCGCCGCCCCGGCGCGGTTTGGGTATTCCGGAACGCCGTAAAAAAAATTAGCTCAGTTGCTGCGCGGTGCGGAGGGCGCGCGCATCTTCGGCGGCGGGCTGGGGGTCGTGACCGGATTGACATACTGGGACGCCCATTCCGGAATCGCCTCGTTGTAGATCCGGCGGCGCGCGAAGAGCCACTCGCCGTTCACCTTGACCATCTCGTCTTCGTAGTGACCGAAGAAGTCGACGCCGCCGCGGCCATCGGGTCCGCTGGTCATGTGCGTCCAGTACGCAACGCCGTGCGCCTTGTCGCCCTCGATCTTCACCACGATGTTACTGATGATATGCCGGCCGATGGACGGACGCTGGCCCTCCGGTGTGTTCGCGCGGGCCTCCTCGGTGCGCTTGCGACCGGCCGCGATGAACTCGGCAATTGCCTTGCGGCCTTTGACCTCGCCGCCGCCGTAATCGAGGATGCCATCCTCCGTAAACGTGCCCGCGTAACCCTCTGCATCGCCAAAGTCGAAGGCGAACAGGTACCGCGCCTGCAAGTCCTCGATGAGGGCGCGGTCGTCGCCGTAGCCGGCGTACACGATGCCTGCCGCACAGGTCAGCACGGCAGCGACAAAGCCGATTCCAAGTTTTTTGCACATAATGGTGTTCTCCCCAGTTAATGATTACCGAACCTATAGTACATCGGGATCATTCGCCACTGGAATCCCGAAAATCAACGTCCCACGAAATGTAGCCCGGATGCAGCGCAGCGTAATCCGGGGTTCAATGACCATGCCCTACGGCCCAACATTCCTTATCCCCGGCTCACGCGCTATCATTACCCCTGAAGAACAACACCTCAATGGACGGAAGGCAGGCTACACGGCAGGAGTCCGACTAATCGCGGCAGAGGGACAAGGGGGGAGGCGGGTGAGCAGCGACAACTCCAGGGGGCGCAATAATCTTTTGCCTCGGGCGCAGCGCGTGTCGTCCTGGATCCTGATCGTCCGGGTGATGCCAAATGGCTGATCAGGATTTTTTCCAGAAACCCATCCTCAATTCCCCTTACGAGTATCCCGCACGGCATTGGGAACTCGACAAGGACGGCCAGCCCACGCAACGGATCAGTGAAAACCGCCGCCGGGCCGAATTCATAACTCCCATCCCGAAGCCGAAAAAACAGAAAGGCAAGGGCAAGCAGGAAAACCTTGTCTTCGACGAGGGTGAAGGTCTCTCGAACCAGGATCAGCAATACGCCCACACGGCATTCATGATCAACGGCGTCCGCGAGCATGTGGACAAGTGGCGGCGGATCCCGAACCCCAATGACTGGCGCGTCACTCCGGAAACCGCAAGGTTGCTTCAGCACTGGCGTCATCACCGCTTCGACAACCTGCGGCCTTTTTTCTGCCAGATCGAGGCGGTCGAAACCGCCATCTGGCTGACTGAGGTCGCGCCAAACGCGGGCAAGGCGGAGAAGGCATTCCTGGAACACCTGGAGAACGCCAACAAGGAGGCCAATCCGGAGATCCTGCGCCTCGCCCTCAAGCTCGCGACCGGGGCCGGCAAGACTACGGTGATGGCCATGCTCATCGCCTGGCAGGTCTGCAATGCCGTGCGCCGGCCGGGCAGCAAGCGCTTCACGCGCGGTTTCCTGGTCGTAACGCCGGGCCTGACCATCAAGGATCGCCTGCGCGTCCTCCAGCCCAATGACCCGGACAGTTATTACCGGAGTCGCGAATTGGTTCCGGGCAATATGTTCGGCGATATCGAGCGGGCCAAGATCGTCATCACCAACTTCCACGCCTTCAAACTCCGCGAGCGTTTGGAGTTGTCAAAGGGTGGTCGCCGTCTGCTGCAGGGGCACGGGGAGGAGTTGAAAACGCTGGAGACCGAAGGCCAGATGCTCCAGCGCGTTATGCCGGACCTGATGGGCATGAAGAATATTCTGGTCCTGAATGACGAGGCCCACCACTGCTATCGCGCGAAGCCGGAATCGGAAGAAGACAAGGAACTCAAGGGTGACGAGCGCAAGGAGGCGGAGAAGAACCGCGAGGCCGCACGTGTCTGGATCTCCGGACTCGAAATGGTCAGCCGCAAGCTCGGTGTCGCCCGCGTGGTGGATCTCTCGGCCACTCCCTTCTTCCTGCGCGGCTCAGGTTATGCGGAGGGTACCTTGTTTCCCTGGACCCTGTGCGACTTCTCGCTCATGGATGCCATCGAATGCGGCATCGTCAAACTACCGCGCGTGCCGGTGGCGGACAACATCCCCGGCGAAGAGATGCCTAAATTCCGCAACCTGTGGGAGCACATCGGCAAGCGCATGCCGAAGAAAGGGCGCGGTAAGGCCAAGGAACTCGACCCATTGAGCCTGCCCGTGGAGTTGCAGACTGCGCTGGAAGCCCTGTACGGACACTATAAGCAGACCTTCGAAATGTGGGACAAGGCCGGGGTCAAGGTCCCGCCCTGCTTCATCGTCGTTTGCAACAACACCTCCACTTCAAAGTTGGTATACGACTATATTTCCGGATTTCAGCGGCAGAACGACGACGGTACGGCCACATTGGTCAATGGCCGCCTGGAACTCTTCCGCAACTTTGACGAACACGGAAGCCCGCACGGGCGACCGCGTACATTGCTGATAGACAGCGAGCAGCTCGAATCCGGCGAGGCCCTGGACGACAACTTTCACAACATGGCCGCCGACGAGATCGAGCGTTTCCGCCGCGAGATCATCGAACGCACCGGCGATGTGCGCGCTGCGGATAATCTCAGCGATCAGGACCTTCTGCGCGAGGTCATGAACACCGTCGGCAAGCACGGCCGCCTGGGTGATTCCATCCGTTGTGTCGTATCTGTCTCCATGCTCACCGAAGGCTGGGACGCCAACACCGTGACCCACGTCCTCGGCGTGCGCGCCTTCGGCACCCAACTGCTCTGCGAGCAGGTCATCGGCCGGGCGCTCCGCCGCCAGTCCTACGAACTCAATGAAGATGGCCCCAATAAGGGTCTGTTCAATGTTGAATACGCGGATGTCCTCGGGGTGCCTTTCGACTTCACCTCCAAACCCGTCATCGCGCCGCCACAGCAGCCGCGCGAGACCATCCAGGTCAAGGCCATGCGCCCGGAGCGTGATGCCCTCGAGATCCGCTTTCCCCGCGTCGCCGGCTACCGCGTCGAGCTGCCGGAGGAGCGCCTTAGCGCCGAATTCAACGACGATTCCGTCCTGGAGCTGACGCCGGACCTGGTCGGGCCATCCATTACCCTGAACCAGGGCATCATCGGCGAAGGCGTGAACCTGAGCCTGGAACACTTGGATCAGGTGCGCCTCTCCACCCTGCTGTTCCATCTCACCAAGCGCCTGCTTACCTCCAAGTGGCGCGATCCGGGCGAGGACCCCAAGCTCTATCTCTTCGGCCAGTTGAAGCGCATCACCCGGCAGTGGCTGGATACCTGCCTTGTGTGCAAGGGCGGCGCCTATCCCGCGCAACTCATGTACCAGGAACTGGCCGACATGGCCTGCGAACGGATCACTGCCGGCATCACCCGCAAGCTCATGGGCAAGCGCCCCATCAAGGCCGTGCTCGATCCCTATAACCCGGAGGGGTCCACGCGCCACGTCAACTTCGCGACCTCGAAGATGAGTCGCTGGGAAACGGATTCCCGCCGCTGCCACATCAACTGGGTAGTGCTGGACAGCGACTGGGAGGCGGAATTCTGCCGTGTGGCCGAGTCCCATCCGCAAGTGCTGGCCTACGTCAAGAACCATAACCTGGGCCTAGAAGTGCCGTACCGTTACGGTTCGGAAACGCGCCAATACCGCCCGGACTTCATCGTCAAAGTCGACGCCGGCCACGACGAGACCGACCCGCTCTATCTGGTCGTCGAGATCAAGGGCTACCGCCGCGAGGACGCGAAGGAGAAGAAATCCACCATGGAGACCTACTGGGTGCCGGGCGTGAATAATCTGAAGCAATACGGCCGCTGGGCCTTTGCGGAATTTACCGATGTCTATACCATGCAGATGGACTTTGCCCAAAAGGTCGAGGCGGAATTCAATCGCATGATTGACCATGTTATACAAGGAACAACCACCACCATCAAGGAGGATAAGGAATCATGAACAACATCAAACTCTTCGAATCGAAATCTATACGTTCTATTTGGGACGAAACTTCACATCGCTGGCTCTTTGCCGTCGTCGATGTCATCGCGGCCTTGACAGAAAGCCGGAATCCCCAGGTTTATTGGCGGGTGCTGAAAAAACGATTACTGACCGAAGGCAATGAAAGCGTTACAAATTGTAACGCTTTGAAAATGGCCGCAGCCGATGGTAAACAACGGGTTACCGACGTTGCGGATGCCGAACAACTATTTAGACTTATCCAATCCATTCCTTCTCCAACAGCAGAACCCTTTAAGCGCTGGCTGGCCAAAGTGGGTTACGAACGGCTGGAAGAAATCGAAAACCCGGAGCTGGCCGCAACCCGGATGCGCGAACTGTACAAGGCCAAGGGTTACAGCGACGCATGGATCGAAAAGCGGGTGCGCGGCATCGCCATCCGCGATGAACTGACCAACGAATGGAAAAAACGCGGGGTGAAGGAACAGCGCGAATACTCCATCCTTACTGCCGAGATCAGTCGCGCTACATTTGGCATGACCCCAGCCGAGTACAAGGAATTCAAAAGCCTCGACAAACCGGCGGACAATCTGCGTGACCACATGAACGACCTGGAGTTGATATTCACCATGTTGGGCGAAGCCTCCACCACCGAGATTGCACGCAACAAGGATGCGCAGGGTTTTGTCGAGAACCGTGATGCCGCCTCGCAAGGCGGCGCAGTGGCAGGGCGGGCACGTCGCGACCTGGAGAAAAAATCCGGTAAGCGGATCACTAGCAAGGAAAACTACAAGCAACTCCCCGAAGCGGTGGCGCGTAAAATAGTGAAAAAGGGAAATTGAAGATGGCAAAACATAATGTACTGGAGATGGAAAACCGTGTGGTTGACTTACGTAAGTCCGTTAACCATACTCGACTCCACATCCGCCCCTTGGCAGTACGCCCCCTCGACTATTCTGAGGGTGTGCCGACCCCCTGGGGCTTTCTACTTTTGGGCGCTCTTCTTTTTCCTTTCGGCGACTGGATGACGCCATGAACAATAGCGATTCCGCTGCAAAATTGGCGAGGCGTGAAGGTATAGATTTCATTCTGGACCCTCTCTGGCAACAGATTAACGCAGATCTCTTCGAGCATATCGATGGTCTTCAATCAGGCCTGTCGAAACCAGGACAGCACAAAAAATCCGGACTTCGAACACACGCAGCGCCTGCGGCAGACAATCGAGAGTAGGGATATATGGCAAAAAACAAAACCACGAAAAAATCCGTCGCTACGCTGACTCACGCCGAAGCCAAGCGCAAAAACATCCCGACCGCCGAGTTCCAGTCTGTGTTGCAAAAGGAAGCGCAGGACCCGGTCCGTGTGGCCTATGAGCGAACCCCCGCCGGACTGACCGACGAGAAAAATACACGTTCACGGGATCTCGACCCTCAACTCGTCTGGCGCGGCAAGGACGAGCAGGACTGGTCCGACCTCGTCGTCCACGCCCCGCCGCTCTACATCCAGGAAAAGGTCCACCCCAAGGTCCTGATCGACGACCTGCTGCGGAGAAGTGCCGAAGATGCAAAATCACAAGAACAGCAAGTCGACCTGTTCTCTGACTTCAACGGCCTCCCCGAAACCGCCGACAAGACCGACTTCTACCAGCACGACGCCAACTGGTCGAACCGCATGATCCTCGGCGACTCGCTCCAGGTCATGGCCTCGCTGGCCGAGCGCGAGGGCCTGCGCGGCAAGGTGCAGTGCATCTACATCGATCCGCCCTACGGCATCAAATTCAACTCCAACTTCCAGTGGTCAACGACCAGTCGCGACGTGAAGGACGGTAATACGGATCACATCACCAGAGAGCCGGAGCAGGTGAAGGCATTTCGAGATACGTGGCGGGATGGGATCCACAGCTACCTGACCTATCTGCGCGACCGTCTGACCGTGGCGCGCGATCTGCTGACGGATTCAGGTTCCATCTTCGTGCAGATCGGGGATGAGAATGTGCATCGAGTGAGGGCAGTGATGGATGAGGTGTTTGGGGCGGACAATTTCGTTTCTGTAATCACAGTAAAGAAAACGGCTGTTCAAACTGATCTGGCGATCTCAAGTGTTGCTGACTACCTAGTTTGGTTCTGCAAGTCCAATAATCAGATCAAATACAGAACATCGTTTATGTCTAAAGAAGTCGGTGAATCTGGGGCGGAGCAATATAAATGGATAAGACATGCGGATGGAAGTTTCTCGCGGATCCAAGATCAGGAATCTGTTCATCCAAGTGCTTTGTGTCGGCCTGATAATCTTACCTCAAGCCATGAATATAGCCGCGGACGGGAGAAGATTGCTTATCGTGGGAACAGTTACAATCCAGGTAGTCGGTATTGGTCTACAAGTCCTGAGTCCATTGTTCGGCTTGGTAAAGCCGATCGTCTCCATGCGGGTGGTCGCACTTTAAGCTATGCTCGTTTTCTATCCGATTTTTTTGTTATGCCGTTACTCAATGTGTGGACCGATACCGGTACAGGTGGCTATGGTGACGAACGACTGTATGTTGTTCAGACAACAGCAAAGGTTATCCAGCGCTGCCTCCTCATGGCCACCGATCCTGGCGACCTTGTCCTCGACCCCACCTGCGGATCCGGCACCACCGCCTATGTCGCCGAACAATGGGGCCGCCGCTGGATCACCATCGACACCTCCCGCGTCGCCCTCGCGTTGGCCCGCGCCCGCATCATGGGCGCCCGCTATCCCTATTACCTGCTTGCCGACAGCCGCGAAGGCCAGAAGAAGGAATCCGAAGTCACCCGCACCCTGCCATCCAGCGCAACACCCCATGGCGACATCCGCCACGGCTTCGTCTACGAGCGCGTCCCGCATATCACCCTCAAATCCATCGCCAACAACGCCGAGATCGACGTCATCTGGGAAAAATGGCAGGCGACCCTGGAACCGCTGCGCGAAGAGTTGAACAACGCTTTGGGTAGGGTGGGCAAAGCGCAGCGTGCCCACGCGGGCGATGCAAACAGTGGGTTACGCGACGAAAAACCGTCGCTAACCCACCCTACGAAACCGTTTGAAGAATGGGAAATTCCCCGTGACGCCGATCCGAAATGGCCCGATGCCGCCAGGAAGCTGCACACCGAATGGTGGAAACACCGCATCGCCCGTCAAAAAGAGATCGATGCCTCCATCGCCGCCAAGGCCGAATACGAATATCTCTACGACAAACCCTACGAAGACAACAAGAAGGTCCGCGTCGCCGGCCCGTTCACCGTCGAGAGCCTGTCGCCCCACCGGATCCTCGGCGTAGACGAGAACGATGAACTGATCGACGGCACGGCGGAGGACGGCGGGGACTACAGCGAAGAACGCGGCTTCGTGCAAATGATCCTGGAGAACCTCAAGACCTCTGGCGTCCAACAGGCGCACAAGGAAGATAAAATCACATTCACCTCGCTGGCCCCATGGCCGGGGCAATTGATCTGCGCGGAAGGGCGATATGCGGAAAATAGTGAACCAGGAATGGTGAATAGTGAAAAAATGGAAGAAACTGAAACTTCTAAATTCGAAATTACCAATTCCAAATTCAAAGAGAAGCGCGCCGCCATCTTCATCGGCCCCGAATTCGGCACCGTCTCCCGCCCCGACTTGGTCGCCGCTGCTCGCGAGGCCGGCGATGCCGATTTCGACGTGCTCATCACTTGCGCCTTCAACTACGACGCCCACTCCTCCGAATTCAACAGGCTCGGCCGCATCCCCGTGCTGAAAGCCCGCATGAACGCCGACCTGCACATGGCCGACGACCTCAAGAACACCGGCAAGGGCAACCTGTTCGTCATCTTCGGCGAACCCGACATCGAGATCCTGGATGCCGGTGCGGTCGGCAAGCCGGACCAGATCCGCGTCAAGGTCAACGGCGTGGATGTCTTCCACCCGCAGACCGGCG
Organism: Gammaproteobacteria bacterium; assembly: GCA_004297165.1. Classification (GTDB taxonomy): domain Bacteria; phylum Pseudomonadota; class Gammaproteobacteria; order Eutrophobiales; family Eutrophobiaceae; genus 2-02-FULL-56-15. Next base: position 1,158,311 of record SCUJ01000006.1, on the reverse strand, counting down.
AAGTCCGCAGCGACGGCCCCGAAGGCATCGCCTGCTGACTCATTGACACCGACTACAACGAAGAAAGCTTTTTCGTCCGCCACGCCTACTTCCTCGGCGCGAATGATCCGTATAAATCACTCAAAACAACCCTGAAAGCGGAGATCAACGAAAAGGCATGGGCCACGCTCAACAGCGACACCTCCCGTCCCTTCGACAAACCCAAATCCGGCCGGATTGCGGTGAAGGTCATCAATCATCTGGGGGATGAGGTGATGAAGGTGTTCAGAACCTGATTGTAGCGATTAACAACACTTATGCTAATGTCCAGTTAAGTTGGAGAAATTATAATGAGCGATTTATATAAATATTTGTCACCGGTCGTACTAAATCAAGAAGATTTGCTTCTGGATCCGAATAATCCACGTTTTGCCGAATTAGGTGAAGAAATACGCCCCATCCCTGAGGCCCGTTTTGCAGAATCCAAGGTTCAGGAAGTCGCTGCTCAAAAAATGCGGTCACAAATTTTCGATGTGCAAGAGCTACGCGACACTATCGCAACTATAGGATTTCTCCAGATGGACCGCTTGGTTGTACGCAAGTGGAAAAATTCATCTGACTCAGAACAACCCAAATATGTAGTGATTGAAGGAAACCGCCGTCTCGCAGCAATTCGTTGGCTTTTAGAGCTTCACGATGAAGGAAAAAAAACTTTATCAGAAGATCAGGTTAATGCGATGGGAAAGTTCGAATGCCTGCTATTGGACGACGAAGTTGCACCAGAGTCTGCACAAATCATATTACCAGGACTAAGACATGTTTCCGGAATTAAGGAATGGGGGCCTTATCAAAAAGCAAAGGCAGTACATGTACTCCGCCAAACCGGAATGAGTTCTCAGGAAGTTGCGCAAAGTCTCGGGTTGTCAACAAGAGCAGCAAATGCTTCATATCGGTGTTACCTAGCTCTTGAGGCGATGAAGACCAATGAAGAGTTCGGGGATTATGCAGATCCGAAAATGTTTAGCTACTTCGAGGAAGTTTTCAAAAGACCAAATGTTAGAAGCTGGCTGGGCTGGGATGATAACGCAGGCATATTTCAGAATACTATCAACCTCGAAGAATTCTACTCTTGGATTACGCCAAGTGAAGATCAAGAAGAGCCTAAGATTCCACGTGCGATTGCAGTTCGCGACTTGGGGGCCTTCATTGAGGATGAGACAGCGCTTGCAGTATTTAGGTCAAAAGAAGGGTCTCTGGCACGTGCATTGGCAAGGTATCAACTGGATCATCCTGCAGACTGGTTTCCAACGATAACGGCAGCTACAACTGCAGTTAGTTCATTGACACCGGATATGTTACGGCAACTTGATCAAGATTCGCTAAGTGCTCTTATAGAACTTAGAGACAGAATCAACTTGGCATTACAGGACCGAGAAAAGCTTACGGCTAAATAATCACCTATGACATTCCCACCTTCTCAAATTATCTCTGAGTGGGTTATTCAAGATTTGGTGGATAATTCGTGGCGGTCTCTGCGTGAAGTGTCCCTTGCATCATTAGAAAAGCGATTGCACAAAAGTTCACGAAGTGAATTGGAAGACACTCTGGAAACTAATATCAAGTATATTGCAGAACACCTTCGTAATGGAGCTGCGACTGCTGTAGAAAGGGGTAGTGTTCCTGTTTATGAGATAGATGATGAACCATCCCCCTATATAAGGGGAAAAAATATATTTCACAAATCACTGCTTGATAAGCTGTATAAAATTAGCCCAACAGATTTCGAGGAAGTCTGTGCGATGATACTCCGGGCACTTGGAGCGACATCTAAAAAAACACAGGCAACTCACGATGGTGGAGTAGATTTCTGGGGATTCAATATGAACTATGTGAGAAAAAGTTTACCCGTGCCGATAGTTTCCAAGGTAACAATCGTCGGTCAAGCGAAAAGATATGGAGCTAATAACATAATAAGTGAAAGCGAGCTTAGAAAGTTTGTTGGAGGTGCGATGCGAAAGGTGAATGATCACCACGAACGATCTGATTTCGGAGTACTTTCACCTGTCATCTATGCTTTTTGGACTACTTCAGATTTTAATGAGGGGGCACGAGAATACTCAAAGGCAATGGGCATCTGGACCATGGATGGAATTACTTTAAGTACCTACATCAATGAGCTGGGTATCGAGGAAGATGTCGAAAGAATATTCAATACAGAATGAATTTTGCCACACCTTCACCGACAGCCTCACCCGGCACCCTGGCGATGGACAGAAGCCTGCCAAGGCCACACCTTCAAGCGACTGATTTCTCGTCCACGCTTACCGACAGCCTCAGGCCATAGGTGTGCAGTATCCTGCTTAGAGTATCGATCCGCGGCGTTCGCTCTCCGGAAAGCGTCTTGTACAGACTCTCGCGGTTCAGGCCGGTGGTGTTCGCCAATTCGGCCATGCCATGGGTCGTTTCGATGACATTCTTGATTGCCAGCATCAGGAGTCGCGGATCGCTATCATGAAAATCCGCCAACTTGTGCCGGATATACATGGTGTCATGCTGGCTTGATCAAACGCCACAACTTGATAAAAGCCATAGAAATCGCCCTGTCGCGCCGCAAGGTGGTGGCCCTCGTCGGTCCCCGCCAATGCGGCAAGACCACCCTTGCTTCTGAGTTCCTCCAGGAGACATCGCCCGGCTCGATGAGCCGATGATAGCGACTACTGCGCTTTTGCAGTCCGATCTGTTCCCGGTGTTGCGCTTGCTGATCGGTCGCCATATTGCCGACACCTTCACCGACTGCCTGGCGCGACTGATCGGCGATGTTTAGAAGACAGTCAAGAACACCGTCTTCGATCTACAATTGAACCCGGTAAACCCCGTTATGCAGTTCCACCAACTGAGCCGGACGTGGGACAAAAACTTCTGGTCGGTGCGGGACAGCGCGGATATCAGCACAATCGTCCACAAGGCTGCTGATGGCGTACTGAATTATCGAGCAAATCAACCGGTAATTTTTAATTGGCATGTAACCACTAGTAGGTAATATCTTCCAAATAGCCGGCACTACCAGAACAAGGCCAGCCGTCTTTGGTTTTATGGGGGTTAAGAGTCGAATTTTGAGTTTTACGTCTGAATGTTTTATCGCATATGGGACAACGATAAATATAGGTTGCTTCACTGCCGAAACCTGATGTGCGACTTCTTGAAATTGGACGACTTACCCTAGTTCGCCGGGATGTACTTTGCAATATTCCAAGACTGCCTGGTAACCATCCACTAGTCTGGGCGACGGATCGAATATCACCCCTTGCAGGTCCGAGTTCTATCCGGTATCGCGGAATAAACGTTCTGTTAGTAATGGAAGCGTCATTGATTTGGTCTGTTTTGTAAGCCCTGATCTGCCCATCCTCAGCGCGGACAGCGTATAGCAGTATATTGCCGTTTTGGGCGCGCCGCAGGGAGTAGGGTTCAATCACGCGGGTGCTTCTATGCCCCTCGTTGTCTGTGTAGTCCAGATTAACGCACAGCCTGTTGCCTGCCGCAAAACGAATGATCTCCAGGGAATTACCACTTAAAGTGCGCAGGCCGAGCCGGCCATACGCCGGGCGGTAGACTTGTCCGCTGCCGGTAACCTCGGCGAGCGCAACCTTTTCCTCCACTGCCCGGCCTTCAAGCCAGTTGAAAAACTCCGGCAATACGCCCCAATAGACTTCAAATGCCGGGAGAGATGGTAGTTGATGTGCAAGCATCGGTTGCCAGTTTCCCTGCAATGCGTCTTTGTAAGATTCCATATCCTCTAATACCGGAATCCTGATGCCTTTGTATGCGCATTTTTGAGACAGGATATCCTGTACCACAGCGGCATCGGGTAATTGATCATTTCGAAACAGATTAATGACATCGTACAGGTCTCTGGGTCGGCCGCGTTCGCCCAGTGCCCGCACTTTTTCGGCAAAGACTTCGGGATAGGAATAGCAGTGGATATGAATACCTTGGGCTGGCGCATCAGCATAAGGATAAAATACTGTCTGGCGGGTTACCGGCATAACGACCGCTTCATCGGCGGTCACATCGAGTTTGATTTTGGGAAGGTCCTGTTTCCCGCCGGCAAAGTAACTTTGATAATAGACGCGCCCCTCGCATGATTTGCGCCCTCTGGGGTTGTCGTGGATATCGAATACCAGCCTGTCTGCCGGGACTACTATACCCGCTGATTCATACAGCCATTCGGCGATAGCCGTGAATTGCGTTGTCAGGAATTCCCGTTCAAGCTGGGTTGCGTCGCGCAGTGTAAAATCAAGGTCTTCGGAAAACCTGTAAGTTTCAAAGTAACATTTCTTGAGGCAGGTGCCGCCTTTAAAAATCCAGGTGGGCGATAAAACCGAATTTGCGCCGATTGCACCAAGCATCCAACCCAGTACGTAATCCTTTTCTACAACATTCGGTGTGAGTCCGGTCTCATCGGCGACTGTTAGAATTTCATCCCTGCTGATCATGATTTAATGTCCTTGGCACCCACAGCCGCCATTTTGTTACCAGGTTGTTATTCTGCGCTGTTTTATCGAGGTGCGCATAGCCGGTTGTCAGGCGCCGGGTGCATTCGGTGACGAAGGATTCATCGAATCCAAGCTTTTCCGCCAGGTAGCCAAACTTTTTGAACAGCGCGCCGTTATTGATTCGCGCGGCATAGTCCAGCAGTTGAGCAAGATTTTTCCCGTATTGTTTTTTATATTCCGAGAGACAATCTATCACATGTTGCAGTCCGGCGCCGATGTGGGGATCGTCAATGATATCCAGCATAGTCTTGTGTGGATCTGAAACCTGCACCTTAATCTGTTCGCGCCAAACAACCTTTGTGCCGAAAAGCATTTTTTTCGGTGTGTACTTAATAAAGAAGGTTATGCCCTGGTGCTTTGTCTCGCCATAGGCCGTGCGCTTGTTGGTCAGGACGCAGATCGATCGGAATAGTTGTTCTGTCAGCCCCCAATGCTCCAATGCGCTCCAACCGCCGATATAGCCGGGGGCGTATAGCTCCGGGACAAGGATCCAGGGATCCTGCAGCACCTGGGTTTTTTTCAACGCACCGGGGGAGATGGGGACATACAGGCCACGGGCAATGCGTCGGATGACACCTTGCTTATGCCAGCCGGCCAGCAGCTTTGCTGCATGAGCCCGATCAAGATCGAGTGCTTTCATCGCATCTTCCACGCGGATCGTGCCCGATGTTGCGAGGATTAAACTGCCTAATCGTCGTTGGCGGATTGAAAATTGATCAGTCATAAAACTATATGAAAATACTATTAATTCTGGATTCAGAAGAATAACACGCTATTTAATATAGCACTATATTAAAACACGATAGAATCCAAAAATTTAAGAATTATATGTAATATAGTATAGTTTAAGTAGAATACGCTAATGCAACACTCCTCAAATTATTTTAGGAATCAGCTTGGTACCTGGGGACCATAAAGAATGCAATTTCTCATCTCCGATACCTTCACCGACAGCCTCGCCCGACTCGCGGGCGATGAGCAGAAGGCTGCCAAGACCACGGCCTTCGATCTGCAACTGAACCCGGCCGGTCCGGGCCTGAAGTTCCACAAACTCGATAAAGCCAAGGATAAAAATTTCTGGTCGGTGCGCGTGAGCAGCGATCTGCGCATCATCGTGCATAAAGCCGGCGACAGTCTGATGTTGTGCTACGTGGATCACCACGACAAGGCCTACCACTGGGCGGAGCGAAGAAAGCTGGAGACACATCCCCGGACCGGGGCGGCGCAGTTCGTGGAGGTCCGCGAGACGGTGCAGGAAATCAGCGTGCCGAAGTATGTCGAGGCCGAGCGCCCGGCGGCGGCCAGGCCGGCACTATTCGCGGGAGTCGCGGAGGAAACATTGCTGGGTTTTGGCGTGCCGGTGGAATGGCTGAACGACGTTCGCGGCGCGGACGAAGACACCCTGCTGGAGCTCGCCGATCATCTCCCGTCCGAGGCAGCCGAGACATTATTGGAACTGGCTGTAGGCGGCACTCCGCGCGCTGCCGCGCCCGTGGCGGCCGGCGCCGGTTCCTTCGAGCATCCCGATGCACAGCGCCGGTTCCGTATGATAAACACGCCGGAGGAACTGGAGCGCGCCCTGGAATATCCCTGGGAGAAATGGATGGTCTTTCTGCACCCGGCGCAACGCGGTCACGTCGAGCAGGACTACAACGGGCCGGCGCGGATCTCCGGATCGGCGGGGACGGGCAAGACCATCGTCGCGCTGCACCGCGCTGTATTTCTCGCCCGCAAGCACCCGGACGCCAGGGTATTGCTCACGACCTTCTCCGGCACGTTGGCGAATGCGCTGCGGACCCGGATCCGGCGCTTGATCGGCAACGAGCCGCGTCTCGGTGAACGGCTGGATGTCCATGCGATCGATGATATTGCCCTGCGCTTGTACGAAGCGCAATTCGGTGCGGCGCGCATGGCTGAACGCAATACCGTGCGGCAGTGGTTGGCCGAGGCCGCTCGCGAGACAGGCGGGCTGAAATTCAGCCTCCAGTTTCTGCTGACCGAATGGGAACAGGTGGTGGACGCCTGGCAATTGGGATCCTGGGAGGCCTATCGCGACGTGGTCCGCCTGGGCCGGAAGACGCGACTGCCTGAGCCGCAGCGGAAATCGCTCTGGGCGATCTTCGAGCGCGTTCGTACTGAGTTGAGAAAACGCGGACTGCTCACCCTCCCGGAAATGTACAGCCAATTGGCGGCGCATGTCTCTGGCCGCAAGCATCCGCCATTCGAGTTCGTGGTCGTGGACGAGGCACAGGACGTCCGTGTCCCGCAATTGAAGTTCCTGGCTGCCCTGGGAGGGCAACAGCCCAACGGTTTGTTTTTCACCGGCGATCTGGGCCAGCGCATCTTTCAGCAGCCTTTCTCCTGGAAGGCGCTGGGGGTCGAGATTCGGGGGCGGGCTCATACCTTGAAGGTCAACTATCGCACCTCGCATCAGATCAGGAAACAGGCCGATCGCTTGCTGGGGCTGGAAGTGGCCGATGTGGATGGCAACATCGAGGTGCGGGGCGGGACGGTGTCGGTATTCAACGGTCCTGTGCCGACAATCAGGGTTATGGATGGCGAGGTCGAAGAGACGCAAGCAGTAAGTGCCTGGCTTTCGGAACGGAAAGCAGAAGGATTACTCCCGCACGAAATCGGGGTGTTCGTTCGCTCGGAGGCACAGCTTGGGCGAGCCAAGGCAGCCGTTGCTGCGGCCGGTCTCCCTTATAAGATCCTCGATGACCGGGTGGAAACAGCCAGCGGCCACGTCTCCATCAGTACCATGCACTTGGCCAAGGGCCTGGAGTTCCGCGCCGTGGCCGTGATGGCCTGCGATGATGAGGTGATACCCCTGCAATCCCGTATTGAATCGGTGACCGATGACTCGGACCTCGAAGAGGTTTACAACACAGAGCGCCATTTGCTCTATGTAGCCTGTACCCGCGCCAGGGATCATTTGCTGGTCAGCAGCGCGGGACCGGCGTCGGAGTTTCTGGATGATATGCAGGTGGCATAATGGCAAGGTTTTATATCCCTGCAGATGGTGTTGAATCCTGGCGCAAGCAACTGGCTGAGCCGGAAAAGCATTGGAAGAAAGGCTATTCGGCCAGGACACTGGCTTATTGTTGGGAGGAAGCGCAAGGTTTCCCGGCGAGTGTCAAGAAGGTCTTTATGAAAAGTTCATTTCCTGTATTTAAATCGATCGAATTTCTCATCGGTATACCCGAGCATAAAGTACCTCTCCCCGGTGGCAGGACGGAATCCCAGAACGATATTTTCGTGTTGGCGAAATCCGGCAATGAACTGATTTCAATTGCTGTTGAAGGTAAAGTGAATGAAGAGCTCGGCCCCAGGGTCAGAAAAAAACGCGCGGATACCTCGCTTGGCGTAGTGGAACGGCTTGAATACCTCAGCAAGTTACTGAATATTGCCGACAAGGATATTAACCATATTCGTTATCAGCTACTACATCGCACGGCGTCGGCTTTGATTGAGGCCGAAAGATTTTGTGCGCCCCACGCCTTGATGCTGGTGCATTCGTTCAGCCAGAGGCACAAGTGGTTTGATGACTTCGCAGCCTTCACGGCTTTATATGGCATTGAAGCGGAATTGAACACCGTGCATCATGTAGGACAGGTCAGTGGAAAGGAGTTGTATTTGGCCTGGGTTGTTGGTGAGAAGGAAGATTTGGAAAGATGATGAGGAGTGAATATGAAAAACATAATCCGCACACTGGGCATCATGACCATGCTGTTGATCCTTACACCCTACGCGAGCGCGATGGATCTGCAACTGGACGGCAAACTGGCGCTGGTAACCGGCAGTACAGGCGGGATTGGTTACGGTATCGCCCGCGGCTTGCTGTCGGAAGGCGCGACCGTGATTATCAATGGGCGCAGTCAGGAGAGTGTCGATACCGCAATCAAGGAACTCAAGGAACAAACCGGCAAGACCGCCATTGGCTTCGCCGGGGACATGTCCAAAACGGAGGACATCGAGCGGCTGGTCAAGGCGCATCCCGGGGTTGAGATCCTGGTTAATAATGTCGGCACGGCCACCTTGCATGATTTTGAAGAGATCCCGGATAAGGACTGGTATTACCTGTTCGATCTGAACGTGATGAGCGGGGTGCGCCTGTCGCGCGCCTACCTGCCGGCCATGAAGCAAAAGAACTGGGGCCGGATAATCTTTATCTCCAGTGAAAGCGCCGTACAGATCCCGAAGGAGATGGTCCATTACGGCATGACCAAGACCGCGCAATTGGCGGTGGCCCGCGGGATAGCGGAATCCGTGGCCGGGACCGGGATCACGGTGAATGCCGTGCTGCCTGGCCCGACCAAAACCACGTTCTTTGACCGTATGAAGGAGAATATCGAAAAACAGGGCGGTTCCGTCGAACAGATGGAGAAGGAGTTTATCGAAAATGCCCGTCCCAGTTCCCTGATCAAGCGTTTTGCGGAAGTGGATGAAGTTGCCAGCATGGTGGTGTACCTGTGCAGCCCGCTGGCCTCGGCCACCACGGGGGCGGCGGTAAGGGTGGATGGCGGCGTGGTGAGGAGTGCGTTTTAGTGGGGGAATTGGCCATCTAAACGCCACCGCCTCAGATAAGGTTTCATCGAACCTCTCGCCATGCGGGCGAGGGTGGTTTAGGATGAATCGGAATGAAGCGCACCCTGCAATTATTATCCATCATTCTCTGCAACTGCCTCCCGGCCCTGTGTCCAGCGCAGCAGCCAGCAGCCATCAAACCGGCGCCCGCTTTCACCGCGCAACAACTGCTCGCCCTGCCGACCGGCGACTGGCCGACCAACGGCGGTAATCTCTACAATCAACGCTACTCGCCCCTGACCGCAATCAATCGCGATAACGTCGGACAACTGAAGGGCGTCTGGCGGACGCATCTGAACGGTTCGGGCCTGGAAACGAAATACTCCGGCGAGGCGCAGCCGCTGGTGCATGACGGCGTGATCTATATCAGCACCGGCGCCGATGATGTCTTTGCCCTCAGCGTCGAGACCGGCGCGATCCTCTGGGACTACCGAGCCAACCTCGATCCGAACCTGACCACGGTCTGTTGCGGCTGGACCAACCGCGGCGTGGCGCTCGGTGACGGCAAGGTCTTCATCGGCCAGCTCGATGCAAAACTGGTAGCCTTGGATCAGCGCACCGGCAAACCGGTCTGGATCACGCAAACCGAACGCTGGCAGGAGGGATACACCATCACCAGCGCGCCTTTGTATTACGACGGCATGGTGATTACAGGATTCGCCGGCGCGGAGTACGGCATCCGCGGCCAGGTGCAGGCCTACGACGCGGACGACGGTTCCCTGCTGTGGACGTTTTACACCATCCCCGGACCGGGCGAGCCCGGACATGAAACCTGGTCGCAGGAAAATGAGGTCTGGAATAACGGCGGGGCGACGGTCTGGCAGACGCCGGCTGTCGATCCGGAACTTGGCCTGGTATATTTCTCCACCGCCAATCCCGGTCCCGATTACAACGGATCGGTCCGTCCCGGCGACAACCTCTACTCGTCATCCATCGTCGCCATCGACGCGAAAACCGGGCAATACCGGTGGCACTACCAGCAGGTACATCATGACATCTGGGATTATGACTCCAGCAACCCGGTGATCCTGTTCGACGTAAAAATCGGCCGCAAGCTGCGCAAGGCGATCGTCGAGGTCGGCAAGACCGGGTGGGCCTATATCCTCGATCGGACCAACGGTAAACCTTTGCTCGGCATCAAGGAGCGCCGCGTACCGCAGGAACTGCGCCAGGCGACGGCGGCGACGCAACCTTATCCGATCGGCGATCCCATCGTCCCGCATTCGGTGGATATCCCGCCGCTGGGCTTCGAGCTCATTAACGAGGGCCGGATATTCACGCCTTTTTATGGTCCGCAGGGCGTCATCGTCAATCCGAGTTTATACGGCGGCGCCAACTGGCCGCCCAGTTCCTACGACCCGGTCAAACAGGTGCTATACGTCTGCGCCTCGGATATTCCGGGGAAATATATCGGCGGCGACCGGGATTTCGAAATCCCGCCGGACGGCGTCAATTACACCGGCGGCGCGACGGGTTTCGCCGATCTGCCGCGCATGGGCATCTTTGCGGCGGTGGACATGACAACGAATAAACTCGTCTGGCGCAATCGCTGGAGAGATCATTGTTATTCCGGGTCCGTAACCACCGCCGGGGGCGTGTTGTTCGTCGGCCGCAACGATGGCCGGTTGCTGGCCCTTAACACCGATAACGGCATGCCGTTATGGGAATTCCAGACCGGCGCCGGCCTGAACGCGCCGGCCAGCGTGTTCGAATATAAGGGTGAACAATACGTCGTCGCCCTCTCCGCGGGCAATGTCCTGATCAATTCCGCGCACGGCGACAGCGTGTGGTTGTTCGGTTTGAAAGGCGCGATCGATCAGGCGGCGCCGGCCGACACGCCGCTGGCCGGTTTGGATCTGCCCGCGCTGCAACGAGTCGGGGCGGCGGATCTTGCGCAGGGCGAGCGGATCTTTCAACAGACCTGCCAGCCCTGTCACGGCGCGGACGGGCAGGGCGGTCACGGCGGCGGCGCGCCGCTGAACAAGGGCGCCGATCTCGCCACCCTGCGGCGCGCTGTCACCAGCGGCAAGAACGCCATGCCGGCCTTCGGTAATGCCCTCACCGGTCAGCAGATCATGGATGTCAGTTCGTATGTGCTGGAGTCACTAACCAACTTCCCTCTCCCCCCGGGAGAGGGTCAGGGTGAGGGAAACAAAAAATGAATTCCTTTAGCAGGTAAGATATGCCTTTGAACCGCAGGGAATTCATGGCGCTGGCGTCACTGCCGCTGGTGTCCAACCCTTTGGCAGTATTGGCCGACGAGGACGATGGTATGTTCGTTTGTATGCACGAGATCACCTCCATTACCTTTGATTTCCGCACCGCCATGGAGGGCTATGCCCGCGCCGGGGTCCGCGCGGTCGAGCCGGATCTCGGTAAGGTCCGCGAATTTGCGGGGAAGGAATCGCGCATGGCCCGACAATTGCTCGACGACCTCGGCCTCAAGGCAGTCTCCTGCAGCAATCAATTATTTCTGGAAGAGAGCGGACCGAGGCGCGCCGCAGCCGTCGAAGACCTGAAATGGAAGGTGGAACTGGCCGAGGCGATCGGCGCGGATCGCATGGTGATTCCGTCCGCGGCCAGCGAACCGCATACGAGGGAGGATTACGAGCAGGTCATCGCCAATCTGCGCGAGGCGGCCGATATCGCCCAACCGCACAAGGTCGCCTTGATGGTCGAACACACGCGACTTTCGACTCTTATTAATAATTTACGCACGGCATTGATGGTCGTGCGCAAGGCCGATCATCCAAACCTCAAGGTCATGCTGGATACCTTTCATTTCTGGAGCGGCATGAGCAAGTTCGAGGATCTCGATCTGCTGCGGGACGGTGAATTGCATCATCTGCATTTCGAGGACGTTCCAGGTGAACCGCCACTGGAAACGTTCGGCCAGCAAAGCCGCGTGTTCCCCGGCGAGGGCATCGCTCCGCTGCGCCGTATCGTTGAAGTTTTGAAGCGCAAGGGTTACCGCGGTCCGGCGTCGCTCGAGTTGTTCAATCCGAAGGTGCAGGCCACCGATCCGCACATTGTGGCCATGCAGGCACGCAAGACCATCGAACCGTTAATTACCTGACTGATTATCCAAGTGTGACGGCGCCGACTCTTATGTTGATCCATGACGGCCAGTAATATTACCCAGACAACACGGATCAACTGGCCCATCGTCAGTGTTGGCGGTCTTTTGGGCTTGATGTTGAGTTGGAATTTGCTGGGGGGTAACGAACAAGGGCAGGTTAATGTGTTGTCCCTGCTGCTGATCTACATCGTGATTCCAACGGCAAGCGTGGCGATCTCCCTGGCTTCGTTAATCTTCGGGAAAGGATTAAACCTGGCCCGCCTGGCAATCACCATCCCCCTCTGGCCGCGGCAATACCTGTACTTCTATCACAAGCTACGCCTGCAAAAACTCGATAAGCACTGGTTGTTCCTGCAAAGTCAGGCCGCGGCGCTGGCCTTTTCCAGTACCAGCCTGTTGATCTTTTTCCTGTTGTTGCTGGGCACGGATATGAATTTTATCTGGCGCAGCACCCTGCTGACCGCCGAATCGTTGCAGCCCATTTTGGAATACGTGGCAATTCCCTGGTGGTTCTGGCCTGAGGCTCAACCCGATCTGGCGTTGCTGCAGGCCACGCAGGATTCCAGGTTGCAGACAGTGACTGGGGATGTCAGTGTATTTTCCCGATGGTGGCCGTTTGTTTTCGCCACGCAACTATTTTATGGCCTGCTGCTGCGTGGCGTTCTGCTCGTCATCGCCCGCATCTGGCTGGTGCGACAGGATCGGAAGGACATCGAAAAGCAATTGGGAAATTCCAGTGAAGAACATGCCGGGCTCAGATCCACGCCCATGGAACTGGCGCCGATTACCGATCAGTTGCCGGGAGATATCATGGTTACGAACTGGGCCGGTGTGGACGAAGATCTGTTACAGCATCGGGTTGAATTTTCATTCGCGGGCAATCGACAGTTACACGCCGGACCGCTCGCCAGCGAGGCAGCGCAGCAGGAAGCGGAGCGTTGGCCCGGTGAACAACTCGTTATTGTCAAGGCATGGGAACCGCCGATGGGGGATCTCGCCGATTACATGCGCAAGTCAAGGGGCTACCTGTTGCCGCTGGATTGGCAGGACCGGCGGCTCTGTCCGCCACAGCAACAGCATCTGGAAGAATGGCAACGCTTCGTCAACCGGATGCCCAACTGGCAGCTTTATCAACCGGCATCGCTGCGGCGTACGGTATAGGACATGCCGATCGCCACTTTCGCCGTTGTGGGGCACCCCAACAAGGGTAAATCGTCCATCGTCTCGACGCTGGCCCATGACGATTCGGTGGCAATCTCCAGCCAAAGCGGCACCACGACCCGATCCACCCGCTATCAAGTGAAGACGCGGCATTCCGGATTTCAACTGATCGATACCCCGGGATTCCAGCGTCCAGGCAAGGTATTGCGGTGGTTACAGCAACATGCGGACAGCGCCAGCCGACGCAGGCAGGCGGTTGCCGAATTTGTTGCCGATGCTGGTTGTCGGCAAGAATTCCCGGAAGAAGTCGATTTGCTTACCCCCATCGTCGAAGGTGCGGCGATCTTGTACGTGGTGGATGGATCCCGCCCCTATGGCACGGAGTATGAATTGGAAATGGAGATCCTGCGCTGGACCGGACAACCCAGCATGGCGCTCATTAATCCCATCGAAAACGAGTCGCATATAAACGATTGGACCAATGCCCTGGGACAGTTTTTCAAAACCGTACGGGTCTTTAATCCATACCGGGCCAGGATTGAAGAACAATCCGCGTTGCTGGAAACCTTTTCCCACCTGAACCCGGAATGGGGCGACGGCCTCCGGCAGGCAATTGCCGATCTTGCCCTCCAGCGAGAGCAACAACGCAAGAACAGCGCGTTGATCCTGGCGCGCCTGGTGGACGATTTATGCAATTACCAGTTCTGCCAGAAGGTAATCGATGAAACCCAGGCCAGGACTGTAGAGCCGGCCTTACAGTTGCAATATCGACACTGGATCAGGATGCGGGAGGAGCAGGCAGTGAAAGAACTGCTGGCCAACTTTGCCCACTATCAGACCCCGATCAAAATGGAAGACCTGAAATTGCCTCCGGACCTCTTCGATTGCGATAAATGGTACGCCTGGGGCCTGAATAAAAAACAACTGCTTTCCGCGGCGGCCCTGACCGGTGCCGTTGCCGGCGCCGGGGTGGACCTTGCCGTGGCCGGCCATACCTTCATGCTGGGCGCCCTTTGCGGAGGGCTGTTTGGTTTGACCGGGGCCTGGCTGGGCTCAGACAAACTGGCCAATCGGAGGTTGCTGGGACTCCCGATGGGAGGTTATCAAGCCTGCTATGGTCCTGTGCGTCACCGGAATTTTCCCTATGTGGTGATTGGCCGGTTTCTCTACCTGTACCGGCAGATCAGTCAACTCAATCATGCCGACCGGCAAACGCTGAAATTAAGCGCCAGCGATTTCCAGCAACAGGTGGCCAACCTTGAAAACTCCCAACAAAAGGCCCTGCACCGGGCTTGTACCCGTCTGGTCAAGCAAAAGCCCGTGGATGATCTCGATCAGTTGTTGCTGGCCTTGTTCGCTTGAGATTTATATCCGGGCAGTGGGGTGTCTACAGCAAGTGATTGACCACGGCGGAGGTCGCGACCTCGCCGCGTTCCCGATAGAGTTCGTGGTTCTTTTCGATCTCGCCCAGCCGGTACACATAGTTGACCATGATGCCGGCCGACTGGCGCAGGCCGTTCTCCGAGGTGTCCGCGAGCCAGTTGATGCGTTCCAGCCGCGCCCCGTTGTTCAGATGAAAGTCGGCGACGGGGTCTCGCGCCTTGTTCCCTTTCTTCTCGGAGACGAGGTAATGCGCGCAGACTCGCAGCAGCACATTCTTCATGGCCTCTTCCAGATCCGGGTTCTCGCGCCAGTCGTCATGGGAGAGAATGGCCTTGAGATCCTTGACGTTGGCTGTGTCGAATAGCGTTTTGAGCGGCGCCCTGCCCACTAACTCTTCCAGCCGCTCATCAGTTAAGGATTCGAGAAAACCGGCGAGGCCCGGAACGGGCGAGAGCGTGGCGAAGGTGCGCAGGCTGGGCATTTCCCTGGCTAGCAGATCCACCACCCGCTTGATGAGGAACCCGCCGAAGTGAATGCCCCGCAGTCCGGCCTGGGTGCTGGTGATGGAGTAGAAGATGGCCGTATCGGCGGCGTTCGGATCCGAGGCCGGCGCGGTTTCATCCAACAGGACCTGAATGCTGGCGGCCATCCCCCGGACCAGCGCGATCTCCACGAAGATCAGCGGCTCCTCCGGCAGGCAGGGATGGAAGAAGGCGAAGCAGCGGCGGTCGGAGTCCAGCCGGTTGCGCAGGTCGTGCCAGGATCCGATCTCGTGCACCGCCTCGTATTCGATGAGCTTTTCCAACAGGGAGGCGGGCTCATGCCAAGTCAGGCGGCGCAGTTCCAGGAAGCCGACGTCGAACCAGGATTCGAGCAACGCGCGCAGGTCCTCATCCAGCGCCGCGAGGTCCCGGTCATGATCCATGAATCCGCGCAGGTCGGATCGCAGATCGACCAGAAATTTCACACCCTGGGGCAGGTCGTTGAACTGCCTCAGCAGCTTCAGGCGAGGAGGCGTGAACAACTCGCGCAGGCGGGCCGCGCTGGCGGGATCCTCCTCCAGCCCGTCCAGCATGCCGCGCGCCTCCTCGATGGCGGCCCTGGGGACATGAAAATCGCGCGCCAGCAGTTCCAGATAGCGTTTCCGTCCGTTCCTGTCGAGGCCGAGATAGGCCTGCCCGAGCACCGCCGCCCTGGCCCTGGAGGAAACCTCCCCGCCCCGCGCCGCCACGCAATCAAGCATGAGTTGGCGCAGGCGCGAGCAGTCCGGGTCCGGCAGGCCGGGCGATAGCGTGAGTGGTTTGATCGCCTGGATCGGAGAGATGAATTCCCGCCAGGCCTTGCGCAAATTCGCGAGGGTGCGCTCGATAAATCCTTCCTGCGTTTCGCGGTTTATCATTTTTATGTGGCCTCCCGTTATCACGATGATAGTAATGAAACGGCGTGCATGTGTCGAATAGCGCGAGACCGCGCCCGTGACAAACTCCTTGACTCGCCGATTCGGGAGCGGCCAGAATCCGGACGCATATAACAAGTACAATCGGGAATCGCCGCCATGAGCTTCCTCACCCACCGCCGTCTCGCCAACTGCCATTCCATCGCCGATCTGCGCGAGGCCGCCCGCAAACGCATCCCGCGCGTGATGTTCGACTACATCGACGGCGCGGCGGATGACGAGATCACCCTGTATCGCAACAACGCCGGATTCGGGCGTTATGAACTGGTCCCGCATAATCTGATCGACGTCCGGAACATCGACCTGCGAACAACGGTGCTGGGACAGGCGGTGGAGTGGCCGGTATTGATCGCGCCCACGGGAACCAGCCGGTTGTTTCATCACGAGGGCGAGCGGGCCGTGGTGCGCGCCGCGGCGAAATTCGGGACGATCTATTCGCTCTCCTCCATGGCAAGCTGCAACATCGAGGAGGTGGCCGCTACGGCGGATGTGCCCAAGTGGTATCAGATCTATGTCTGGAAGGATCGCGCCGTGGTGAAGGAATTCATCCAGCGCTGCCGCGACGCGGGTTACAAGTCCCTCTGCCTCACCGTCGATACGCCCACGGTCGGTCACCGCGAGCGCGATCTGCGCAACGGGATGACGGTGCCGCCAAGCCTGACCGCGAGTTCCGTAGTCGACGCGGCGTTGCATCCCGTCTGGTTGTGGCATCTGCTCACCAAACCGAGGATCACGCTCGCCAATGTCAAAGGACGGCCAGGCCGCGGCGTCGAGAAGGCCGCGACGCTCGCCATGACCGCCCGCGAGCAAATGGATGCCGGCGTAACCTGGGACGATCTCGCCTGGATGGTGGAAGAGTGGGGCGGGCCGTTTTCCATCAAGGGGGTGCTGCGGCCGGAAGACGCGGTGCGCGCCGTGGATGCGGGGGTGCGCGGGATCATCGTTTCCAATCATGGCGGGCGGCAACTCGATCACGCCCCGGCGGCGATCGATGTCCTGCCCGAAATAGTCGATGCCGTCAGGGATCGCGGCGAGGTGATCCTGGATGGCGGGATCCGGCGCGGTACGGATGTGGTCAAGGCGCTGGCGCTTGGCGCCCGGGCCTGCATGATCGGGCGGCCTTATCTCTACGGACTTGCGGCCGGCGGTCAGGCTGGGGTGGAACGCGCCCTGGAATTACTCCGGAGCGAGGTTCATCTCGCCATGATGCTGCTCGGCTGCACCTCAGTGAAGGCGCTGAATCGGGGTTATCTAAGAACCCGGTAAGGAGAGATGCAAAGGCATGGGCAGCACGGTAAATACCCTGCAAATTCAGTCATACCGATCAAGAATGAGGTTGCGCGCGTATTGAAAAGCCGGATCGATACGCGTCGTCATGAGACGGTGACGTTGGTAAACTCCGCGGCAGAAATGAATCGGTTGGAGAGCTTCATGAAATACTTCCTTGCAATATGGTTAGCGCTCGGCTTGACGGCTGCATCGGCGTCGACGCCCTTCGATCCATTCACCGACACGCAGCGCTTGGAGTTTGAATACCGGGTCGCAATCGACCGGCCGGATGCGCCGGTCTTGCGCCTGTGGCTACCTTATCCGAACGATGATGCGGAGCAAACGGTGCTGGGATATGAGGTCGAACAACCGGCAACGCTGAAGCTTCCCGCCCGGCTTATGCGTGAGCCGCGCTACGGCAACGCGATGCTGTATTTCGAGATCGGGCGCGACGAGTTTCCGGAGACCGGGCCGCTGAACCTGAGCGTCCTGTACCGCATCGAGCGCCGGCCGGTCGGGATTATAGATCCCACCGAAGCCGCTGCCCGACCCAATCTGCGGGCCGATCTTTATTCAGGACCGAATCCCAGGCTGAAGAGCAACGAGACGATCCGGGAGATGGCGCGCGAGGCGACCGCGAAGTCGCGCTCGGACAGCGACAAGGTGCGCGCGCTGTACGACTATGTTCACGACCTCATGACCTATGATAAGCAGGGCGAAGGCTGGGGCCGGGGCGATCCGATCTGGGCCTGCACGGCAAAACGCGGCAACTGCACCGATTTTCACTCGCTCTACATCGCAATGGCGGGCGAAGTCGGCTTGACCGCGCGGTTCGAGATCGGCGTACCGATCCCGACACAGGCCGATGAGGGCGAAATATCGGGCTATCACTGCTGGGCGCGCGTGCTCGATCCCGCGCGCGGCTGGGTGCCGATTGATGCCAGCGAAGCGAAGAAATCCGGCCAGCGGGATGCGTACTTCGGCGCGCTCCCGAGCGATCGTGTGGCGTTCTCCATCGGTCGCGATCTGGTGCTGAGCCCCGCGCAACAGGGCGCGGGCCTGAATTTTTTCATCTACCCCTACGCAGAAGCCGGCGGCGCTGTGTACGAAGGCGTCCGGTCGAGCTTTCATTTCCGACGATTACGCCGAACGTAATACCTTGGTCAGAATCTTTTTTGCCAGCAGCGGTAAGAGGCCCAAGAGCGTAAGGGAGAAGATCAGGGCTGGCGAAAAAATTCCCGCAAGGCTGTCCAGCGACGCCAATTGGGCGCCGGCGTTTACATAGACCAGGGCGCCGGCCAGCATGCCTGCCTGGCTTACCCAGTAGAATGTGGTGGCACGAATTGGCGTAAGCCCCATCAGCAGATTGATCAGGAAATAAGGAATGACCGGAACCAGGCGCAGTGCGAACAGGTAGAAGGCGCCTTCCTTGCGGATGCCTTCGTTGATGACGCGCAGTCTTTCGCCGAAACGATTCTGCACGGCGTCGCGCAGCAGATAACGAGAGATCAGGAACGCGAGCGTGGCCCCGATCGAACTTGCGAAAGACACGATCAGCGTACCCCATGCCAGTCCGAATACCGCTCCAGCCGCGAGAGTCATCGCCGCCGCGCCTGGCAGGGACAGGGCGGTGACCAGGACATAAAATCCGAAGAATGCCACGCCCGTGCGTAAAGGATGGGCCGTATTCCAGCGGGCGAATTCATCCAGACCCGATTTGATCCCGTCAAGCGTGAGGAATTCATGAAGATCAAGGTAGACGATGCCATATATAAGAACGGCAATCATCGCCAGTAATGCAATTCGTTTCATCCGCCAAAACCTTACAGACAGTAAAGCACCGCCGCAACTGCTGCTTTGTCCCGTCGTACCGCCAAAACAATACCCGACACGGAGATTGGCATGCCCACTATGGCAACGCAAGTTCCAGGGCTTTCCGGTATACATCATGTACATAATTATGTACATTAATGACCGCCATTATTTGTTCAGGAATTCTTCATGAAACAGACCACATTTACCGAACTGCGCACCCAGGCCAAACGTTACTTCGATATGGTGGAGGCCGGCGAGACCGTCCGCGTCCTGCGCAACGGCAAGCCGATAGCGGATATCTGCCCGTTACCTCCGGAAGTACCTTCCTGGAAGCGGCGCAAGGCGCGCCCGTTGACCGTGACCGGTGCGCGACTTTCGGCCATGATCCTGGCGGATCGCGGCGAGTAAGCCCGCGTGCGGGTGTTTCTGGATACCTCCGCGCTGGCCAAGCGCTACGTGGCGGAGCCGGGCACGGAGGCCGTGCTGCAAATCTGCGCGCGAGCGCAGGTCTTGATTATCGCGGTGGTGGCGGCGCCGGAATTGATCTCAGCCTTTTGCCGTCTGCGCCGGGAGGGGCGCATCACAGCCTCCCGGTATGCGGCCTTGAAAAAGGATTTTTTTACCGATATCGCCGACGCCGTGGTGTGCGATACCACGCCGGAGGTTTTACGGCAGGCGATCGACCTCCTGGAGCGGCACCCGTTGCGAGGCATGGATGCGATTCATATCGGCGCGGCGCAAGTATGCGAAGCGGATGTTTTCGTTTCGGCCGACGCGCGCCAATGCGCCGCCTGCAAGGGCTTGGGAATGAAAATAATCAACCTTGCGGTTAGTTAAATTGGAGCAATCTTCCTTAATTCGGTAATCCCAGCGCACCGCGCAGCTCCTTGCGCGCCGCCGCCAGATCGGTTTGGAACTGATCGTTCTGCATCATCAACGCGACCAGCACGGTAGCCTGCACCCGGCCCGAGGCGACGTCGATCGGGAAATGGACGCCGCCGATGAAACGGCTTTCGCCAAATTCCCAGCCGCGCGCGAAGAGGGCTTCATGTTTTTCCGGGACCATGGCGGCGAGCAGGATCCCCGTCATCGCGCCCCAGGTGGCATGGCCGCTGGGATAGGAATAGTTGTATTTGGCGGGAACTGCCGCCTTGTCGCACGGGGAATCAGCGGGTGGTGCCGGGGGTTCGGGCATGGCGGGCGCTCCAGGCGGGGGCGGTCGCACCGCGAGGGCCTCCCGCATATTGCCGGGCGGCGTAATGCGCGGGTCGCGCTCGAAGGGCCGCAGGGTGTGCCAGCATTCCTTGGTCGCCATGATATGAAAGCCCGTGGCGCGGCTGACATTCATGAAGAATTGCGCGGTGATCGGCAGCTTATCCGGCGTGATTTCGATACCCAGGGCCTTCGCGAACTGGGTGAGATTGATCGCCTGATCGGCCAGCGCGAGTTCGGCGCGTTCGGGCGAGCGTGACTCCTGCGCCGCGAGTACCGCCGCCAGTTCGCGCTGATCCGCCTCCGAACCGACTGCAGGCGGTGGGGGCAGCAGACGAGTCAGGTCGATGGCATCGCGCGCGAGATAGCTTGGCGCCGCGGGCGCCGTCGCAGCCGCAGGAGGTTGCTGAGCGGTTTTTTGCGGCGCGCTGGCGCAGGCGGCGATCGACAGAATGACCGCGTTTATGAATATCTTGCGAATGCGTGGCATGGCTGGGTCCCTGGCTTGTTGTGAGGCTGGCCATGATAAAACGCCGCACAGGTTCCCGCCAAATTATCTCTTGTGGCAGGGTTATCCACTAATGGCCAGATCGATTAAACTGCCTGCGGGGCGGTTCGTCACCAGAAAACCATAACAGCACCACTTAAAGGGGAAACTCATGCAGAACTCAGCGGACTCGTCAGGCCGTCAGGCCGGCGGCGCCTATCCACACCCGGTCATTGCCTGGTATGCCATTTTCATTTTTTATCTGGCATACACCCTGGCCTTCGTTGACCGGATCATCATCAGCTTTCTGGTGACGCCGATCCGCGCGGATTTTCAGATCACAGACTTCCAGTTCAGCCTCATCTCCGGGCTCGCCTTCGCCATCTTCTATGCAACCCTTGGCATCCCCATCGCCCGGCTCGCCGATACCCGCAACCGCCGCAACATCATCACAGTGGGGATCGGCATCTGGAGTGTGATGACCGCGATCTGCGGCCTGACCTCGAACTATTGGCAGTTGTTCCTGGCCCGGCTCGGCGTCGGCGTCGGCGAGGCCGCCCTCTCGCCCTCGGCAATCTCCATGATCGCGGATTACTTTCCCAAGGAAAAACGGACGCTGCCGATCAATGTGTACGCCGCCGGGGTGCAGGGCGGGGCGGGGCTTGCCAACATCTTCGGGGGCCTGATTGTCGGCTACGCCATGGCGGGCGGCGTTCATGACATCGCCTTGCTCGGCGACCTGAAGACCTGGCAGATCGCGTTCATCGCCGTGGGTCTGCCCGGCTTGCTGGTTTCCTGCCTTATGCTCACCGTGAAGGAGCCGGTACGCCAGGAAGTCCGCGCGACCGGGCAGAGAGTCACCTTCAGGGAGACCTTGAGCTATATCTACCGGCACAAGACGGTGTATGCCACTCTCATCGTCGGCGCTTCGTTCTCCTCGATGGCGAGTTACGGCACCTTCAACTGGGTGCCGGTGCTCTTCGAGCGGGTTTATGGCTGGGGTCCGGCGCGGATCGGTCCCAGTTTCGGCCTTATCACGCTCAGCGTCGGCACCCTGGCACTGGTGGCCTCCGGGCTCATCGTGAACGCGCTGGTGCGCGCCGGCAGATCGGCCCCCTATTCATGGGTGATGATCATATCCATGACCTGCGTCATCCTGCCCACGGGACTGCTGGTCGCGGTGGATAATCCGTACTGGACGCTCGGCTGTCTGACTCTGATGCTGCTGTTCCTCAGCGCCCCCATCGGACTGGTGCAGGCGGCGCTTGCGGGCATCACCCCGAACGAGATACGCGCCCAGGTGGTTGCGATCTATCTCCTGGTGGTAACCATCTTCGGGGTGTCGTTTGGTCCGTCGGCGGTGGCCGCGGTCACGGATTATTATTACCATGACGATGCCGCCGTGGGCAAATCCATGGCCATCGTCGCGGCCAGCGCCTGCGTGCTCGGGGTCATCACGCTCTATAGAGGGATCGATGCTTATAAGCGCAAGGTGAACCAGAAGGATGATTGAGCCTGCCAGCCGGTTATGAGTAATCTCCGCTTCCTCCTGGGATACATCCTGCAACACAAACTGCCCTTCAGCCTGGGCGTGGTGTTCGTGTTCCTGACCAACTGGCTCGCGGTCAGCATCCCGATGTACGTGCAGAGATGCATCGATCTCCTGAATCCCCAACTGGAGGCGCATTATGATGAACTGATCCACGGCATCGTCATCATCTTCATCATGGCCTTTCTGATGATCTTCGTCCGTTCGCTCTCGCGGATCCTGTTCTTCAATCCGGGGCGGGCGATCGAGATGGCGCTGAAGAACGAGTGTTCCGCGAGGCTCAATCGCCTGCAGCGGGAGTTTCATCAGGATCACCCGGTCGGCACGCTCATCTCCATCGTGAACAACGACATCAACGGGATCCGGCTGATGGCCGGGCTCGGCCTCTTGCAGATCTTCAACATCCTCTTCGCCCTCTCGCTCACGCCGGTGAAGATGTGGCAGATGTCGCCGAGCCTCACGGTGTATTGCGTCATCCCGGTGCTGGTCGTGCTGTTCGTGGTGAGCAAGGCCATGTCCTGGATGCGCAACCTGATGCGGGCCCGCATGGAGGAACTGCAAGGTCTTTCCACCAGGACCGTGGGCTTCCTAGCCGGGATCGATGTGATCAAGGGCCACCGCATCCATGCCTGGGCGGCGCAAAAATTCGCGCACGAGAACGGGGTCCTGCACCGCCGCTCGGTGCAGCTCTTCAAGATCCGGACCTTCATCTTTCCCATGCTGGGCTATATCGACAAGGTCCTGAAGGTCATCATCCTCGCGGTCGGCGGCAGTTACCTGATCCGGCGGGACCTCACCATCGGCGAGATCACGGCCTTTCTGACCTACGCGACGTTATTGTCGCTGCCCTTCATCTCCATGGGCTTCATGATCTCCATCTTTCAGTCCGGCATGGCCGGCCTCGACAGCGTGCGGCGCATCCTGGATCAACCGTTGAACGCCCAGGATGCCTGCCATCTCCCGGAGGACGAGCGCCGGCAACTGTTCCGGGATTGCGTACGGGTCAAGGACCTCAACTTCGCCTATCCCGGCGCAAGCGAGCCGGTCCTGAAGAATATCAACCTGGAGATACGACCGGGGCAGCGGATCGGGATCCTCGGGCGCATCGGTTCCGGCAAGAGCACGCTCGTGAATTGCCTGAACCGCTACCTGGAGATCGCGCCGGGACAGATCTTCATGGATGGGCGCGATATTACGTCGTTGTCCCGCAAGGATCTGCGCAGCGTGGTGCGCACCCTCACCCAGGACCCGTTTCTGTTTTCCGACACTATCGCGGCCAATGTGCGGTTCGGCGCGGGCGGCCGGGAGAGCGCCTTCAGCCTGGAGGAGACGCTGCGGATGAGCAGCATCGCCGGCGAAGTGGCGCATTTCCCGCACCAGGAAGAGACCGTGGTGGGAGAGAAGGGAATCCTGCTCTCGGGAGGGCAGAAACAGAGGCTGAGTCTCGCGCGCGCGATGTACACGCCCTGCCGGCTGCTGATCCTGGACAACGTCCTCTCTGCCGTCGATTACGAGACCGAACGATTTCTACTGCAACAGATCTTCGAGAAGCTGCGCGCCGACAGCATCCTGATCGTCTCGGACCGGGTCAGCGTGCTGGAACGCGTCGATCAGGTTCTCGTCCTCGATAACGGCGAGATCGTCGCCCGCGGCGCGCATGAAGAACTGTTGCGGGAGAATGAGTATTACCGGCAAACGGCGGAGTTACAGAGTCACGGCCGGCGGGAGGTCGCGTGAAGAAATTCATCCCCGATCGCGAACTCCTCGGCCGCTTCGGCGGCTATCTCAAGCCGTATCGCCGGCTGATATGGATCGCGCTGCTGGTCATGCCCCTGTCCGTCGCCGGCAACATCCTGTTTCCCTGGCTCATAATGTATATCGTCGATCACAAGCTCGTGAGCGGCGAATACGCCGGGCTCACCTGGACCTGCCTTGCGCTGCTTGCCGTGCTGATTGGCAATTACCTGGTCGATTCCATCTACACCTATTCCCTGCAGAAGGCCGGCCAGTATGCGATCACCGACATGCGCCAGGCGATGTTCGAGAGGGTGCTGTATTTCCCGCGCAAGTACTACGACAGGACGCCCATGGGCGTGACCCTGACGCGGCTGACCAGCGATCTGGAGGCCATCAGCGAGTCCTTCACGCTGGGCGCCTTCAGCATCGTCAGGGATTCCATCATCACCGTCGCCCTGCTGATTTTTCTGTTCACCATCCACTGGCGCCTGACGCTGGTGTTGCTGTTGGCGGCGCCGCTGATCTATTTCGTCACCGCCTGGCTGCGGGTGCGTCTGCGCCAGGTCTTCAACGACGCGCGGGTCATCTTTTCGCAGTCCACCGGTTATCTGCAAGAGTGTCTGATGGGGATCAAGACCGTGCAACTCTACAGCGCCGAGGCGGAGGTGGAGGAGGTCTATAACCGTTACACGCGCCGGTTTTTCGAGAGCCAGTCGCTCTCCAACATCTATGACGCCGTGTTGTTCTCCATCATCGAGGGGATCACCGCGGTCACCATGGGCCTGATGATCTGGTACGGGGCCGGCGAGATGCTGGCCGGCAGCGTGAGCATCGGCGTGCTGATCGGTTTCATCAACACCCTCGACAAGGTCTTCGTGCCGATCCGCGATTTCTCCTCCCAGATCGCCCCCATTCAGCGGGCGCTGGCGGCCCTGGAGCATATCGACGACATCTACAAGCAACCCATGGAAGAACAGGAAACGATCGAGGTACAGGAGCAGGCCTGGCTCGAGGATCAACTGCGCGAATTCCGGTCGCTGGAGTTCAACGAGGTCCGCTTCCGATACAAGGATGACGGACCCTGGGTGTTGCAGGGCGTGTCCTTCACCCTGAGCAAGGGGGAACACATCGCCTTCGTCGGCAGCACCGGATCGGGCAAGACGACCATATTGAAACTGCTGACACGCGCCTATGACAATTACGCGGGCTCCATTCGCGTCAATGGCGTGGAGCTTTCCAGCATCCCCAAATCCAAGTTGGGACGGATCTTTTCCCTCATGCAGCAGGATGTCTTCCTGTTCGAGGAAAGCCTGATGATGAATATCGGCCTCGGCCGCCCAGGGATCGGTGATGAAGAGGTAATGGCCGCCGCACAATTCGTCTACGCCCACGAGTTCATCGAAAAGCTGCCGGGGCAATACGATTTCCAGGTCCGCGAGAATGGAGCGAATCTCTCCTCCGGCCAGGCCCAGCTCGTCTCCTTCGCGCGGGCGATCGCGAGTCACACCGAGATCATCATGCTGGACGAGGCCACGAGTTCCGTGGACTCCGTGACCGAACATCTGATCAAGAAGGCCATCGACAGGATCTTCGCGGAGAAGACCGTCATCGCGATCGCCCACCGTCTGAGCACCATCCAGCACTCGGATCAGATCCTGGTAATGGATAAAGGGCGAATCGTGGAGCGGGGTACGCACGCGCAATTGCTTGAACAGCAGGGCGTTTACGCCGGCCTGCTGGAGCAGTTGCGGAATGAGACGGCCGCGACTCTACCAGAGACAATATGAAGAGAATCATCCATGAATAAAACGCCAGTCGGTTTCATCGGTCTTGGGGTCATGGGCGCGCCAATGGCGGGACATCTCGCGCGGGCGGGATATCCGCTTACTGTCTTTGACATCAACCCCGCTCAGGTGCAATCAATACGCAATGATTTTCCCGAAGCCCGGATCGGCGCGAACCCCCGCGAGGTGGCGGCAGTTTCCGAGATCGTCATCACCATGCTGCCTTCCGGGACGTATGTACGCGAGGTGGTCCTGGGCGATCAGGGTCTGGTTCATGGCTTGCGTCCCGGCGGCCTGGTGCTGGACACGTCATCGGCGGAACCCTGGATCACCGCCGCGACCGCCGCGGCGCTCGCCGAACGCGGGATCGACATGGTTGATGCGCCGGTATCGGGGGCGCGTCCCGGCGCGGAGCGGGCCGAACTGGTGTTCATGGCCGGGGGCACGCCGGGGGCGCTAGACCGGGTGCGTCCGCTGCTCGAGGTCATGGGCAGGCAGATATATCATCTCGGACCGGTCGGCAGCGGCCACACCATGAAGTGCATCAACAACCTCATCACCGCCATGAACTTCATGGCGAGCGCCGAAGGGCTCCTGATCGGCAAACGGGCCGGCCTCGACCCCGAGACAATGATCGATGTCATCAACGAATCCACCGGCATGTCCTGGGTCAGCCGCACCCATTTCAAGCAACGCATCTTCAATCGCGCCTTCGATGACGCCTTCAAACTCGATCTCATGGTCAAGGACATCGGCATCGCCATGCGGATCGCGGGTGAGCAAGGCCTGCCCATTCAGCTTTCCGAGACGGGTCAAAGGCTCTGGCGGGAGGCTCAGTCCGCCACGACGAAGGACGCCAGCATCAGCGAGATGGTCCGCTGGCTGGAGCATTTGACCGGGGTTGAGCTTAATGCTGCTAGTAAGCGGTTATAATCCACGTATTCAGTGTGTGATCGTATAGAACCTTCCACAAATTAACGGTTCTGGCGACGATCCGCGCTGAATTGCTGTATTCCCGCCATAGTTCCACCCGTGTAATTCACCATCCGTATGCGGATAACTTAGGGTATCCGTATTTAATGTGTTCTAATGGATGCTGTTTATTACTTACAGGTCCTCCCAGTCTGGCGATGCTTTCCGGGCTCTCAGGTAAATCCTGGCTACGGAGGCACACCATGCCGTTACAAATGCACATGAAAATGGAAGGGATACTCGGAGAGGCAAAGATTTTCAAATACAAGGGATGGTCTGAAGTTTTGTCGTGGAACTGGGCTATGACCGGCAACCGGAAAACGACTCCGGGCAGCAATGGCGGGAAGACTGTTTTCGACGAGTTATCCATCATCAAACCAATCGGAATGGACAGTGCCGGCATCCGCCTGGTGTTTGCGCAAGGCGGCACCATTCCCAGTGTCGAATTCAGTGTCACGCCCGCTGTGGGGAAGCGGGAGGCGGCGACAAAATATGTGTACATCAAAATGGAAGATGTCGTGATCAAATCCATTGTCACCGGCGGCAGTATCGATGACAGTTTTTTCAAGGAACATATCACCATGCTGTTCGACCGCGTCCGCTTCGAGTACAGCAAGAATGCCGTGATTGGCAATGACAACAAGGAAGACCTCGGGCTGGATTACCATTTCGGGTGGAAGGTCCCGGAGAACGTGGAATGGCGCCAGTAACGATCGGCGGGCATTACCAGTGATCGCCGGTAACCGAATCATCAGACGGATCCAGACTTACCGGGAGGAATTCGCCAACGCGCTCAGCCACGGCGTGGCGATGCTGGCGGCTCTCGCGGCCCTGCCCGTGCTGATTATCGGCGCAATGCAGGATGGCGGCATGGCGGTGGTCGGCGCCAGCGTTTTCGGGGCAACACTGCTGTTGCTCTATCTGGCATCGATGATCTATCACGCCCTTCCTGTCGGCAAATACAAAAATATATTCCTGATAGTCGATCACTGCGCCATCTACCTGCTGATCGCCGGCACCTATACGCCGTTCACGCTCGGCATTCTGCGCGGCGCCTGGGGCTGGACGTTGTTCGGGATTGTGTGGGGCCTGGCGTTGGCCGGGATTTTCATGAAAACAGTGTTCGGGACCCGCTATCCGAAATTTTCCATCTCGCTGTATCTGGCCATGGGCTGGATCGTGGTCATCGCGGCGCAACCCATGCTGGAATCGATGCCGCTTCCGGGATTTTTATGGTTGTTGGGCGGAGGCCTGGCTTACACCCTGGGCGTGGTGTTTTTTCTAATGGATCACCGCGTGCGCTTTGCCCACTTTATCTGGCACCTCTTTGTGGTTACCGGCTCCTGCTGCCATTTTGTGGCGGTCTTGCGATATGCGTCAGCCTGAGCATCGGTTGGATCCGTACTAATTAATTAATCTCCAATACCGCCGGTCCCTTACCGACTTCCCCGACCCGCGCCGCCGCGGCGATCCCGGCAACATGCAGCGCCTTGACCAGTTCATCGGCGCGATCCGCGGGCAGGGCGAACAGCAGTCCGCCCGAGGTCTGCGGATCGAAGAGGATCTCCATGTCGGTCTTGGTGAGTCGGACCCGCATGGTGAGATACGGGTTGCACACCGAGCGGTTGCCGGCGTTGCTGCCGGTGGTCACCGCGTTCCGGTACATCTCCAGCGCTCCGGGGTAGACGGGCAGGGCATGATACTTCAGGCTGATCCGGGTATCGCTGCCGCGGGCGAGCTCGAGGGCGTGTCCGGCGATGCCGAAACCGGTGACATCCGTGCAGGCATGCACTTCAAAGCGCAAGGCTGTCAGCAATGCCTTGTCATTCAGGGCGGCGACTGTCGGTAATATCTCCCGTTCCAGTTCGCCATAGGGGAATTTCCCGGCGCGGACCGCGTTGAACAGCACGCCAGTGCCGAGCGGTTTGGTAAGCACCAGGGCATCGCCAGGTCTCGCCCCGGCGTTGGTGAGGATGCGATCGGGATGCACCAGGCCACTGACCGAGAGCCCGTACTTGGGTTCGGGATCTTCCACGCTGTGCCCCCCCGCGAGCACCGCCCCGGCCTCGGCGACCTTGTCATGGCCGCCGCGCAGGATCTCCTTCAACATCCCAGGGTCCAGGTCCTTGATCGGGAACATGACAATGTTGAGCGCCGTAAGCGGGCGTCCGCCCATGGCATAAACGTCGGAGATGGCGTTGGCCGCCGCGATCTGACCGAACCACCAGGGGTCATCCACCGGCGGGGTGATGAAATCGAGGGTATTGATCAGGGCGAGTTGGTCCGTGAGCCGGTAAACCGCGGCATCGTCAGCCGTTTCGATCCCGACCAGCAGATTGGGATCGTCCGGTTTGGGCAGGCCTGAGAGCGCGTCCGACAAGACCGCCGGACCGATCTTGGCCGCTCACCCGCAGGTGCGGGCGAGGCCGGTAAGGGTTTTTTTCTTGAAGCGCGCCATGGGTTTGCCTTGGTGTGAGTCCTGCCCACCATCATACGCCAGCGGTTGTTCACGGCGCAAAAGGCTGTTTGGCGCAGGGCGTTCTGCTAAGATTGCCGCAACTTTTCCCGTTTCCATTTCCAATCGGAGGTTATCTCGCAATGAATATCAAAGCGCTTATCAAGATTGGAATCTCCCAAGTTATCGGACTTACGATCTCCGCAGTCATGATCGCCTCGGCCAGCGCGGCGGACGAGGCCACCT
This sequence comes from Gammaproteobacteria bacterium, assembly GCA_004297165.1. Lineage (GTDB taxonomy): Bacteria > Pseudomonadota > Gammaproteobacteria > Eutrophobiales > Eutrophobiaceae > 2-02-FULL-56-15. The sequence goes on along the minus strand of SCUJ01000006.1, from coordinate 1,128,587 downwards.
ATCGTCAATATCAACTGGAACGCAAGGCCGACGGCAGCAGCTATGGCCTCGTGCTGAAGACCCTCCCGGCGCCGCAACCGCAGGCCGGCGAGGTGCTAATCAAGGTCAAGGCCGCCTCCCTCAACCGGCGGGATATCTATGCCCTGTCCGGCATCGGCATGGGCGGCGCGCGGGACATGACCGGCAGCCCGATCCTTTCCGACGGCGCGGGCGAGGTCGCGGCGGTAGGCCCCGGCGTGACCCGCTTCAAGCCCGGCGATCGCGTGGTTGCCACCTTCGATGTGAAATGGGTGGATGGTGAGTCCTCGGGTTATCAGCCTCGCAACGGGATGCTGGCGGAACTGGCGGTGGCGACGGAAGACACGGTGCTGCCCATCCCCGAATATCTCTCGTATGAAGAAGCAGCCACACTGCCCTGCGCCGCAGTCACGGCCTGGAATGCCTTGTTCAAGGCCGCGGCGTTGAAGCCCGACGATTATGTCCTGATGCTGGGGACTGGCGGCGTTTCGATCTTCGGTTTGCAACTCGCGGCAGCGGGGGGCGGACGGGCGATCGTCACGAGTTCGAGCGATGCGAAGCTCGCCCGTGCCAAGGATCTGGGGGCCTTCGGTACGGTGAATTACCGCACGTATCCGGACTGGGAAAACGAAGTGCTGGCGATCACGGATAGAAAGGGCGTCACCAACGTCCTCGAGGTGGGCGGCCAGGATACCCTGCCGCATTCCATCGCGAGCCTCGCGGACGGCGGACACATCGGGCTCATCGGCGGGTTGTCGGAGGGCGGTTTCGTCAGGGAGACGCCGGAGGATCTCCTTAAAGAGCACAACGCCAGGCTCACCAATGTCTATGTCGGATCGAGCAAGGACTTCGCGAACCTTCTGGTCTTCATGGCGCAACACCAGATCAAACCGGTGATCGACAAAACGTTCGAATTTGCCGATGCCCCGGCGGCCTTCACGTATATGGAGGGGCCGGAGATGTTTGGCAAGATAGTGGTCAGGATCCCTTAACTTTTCCGGGAAGCTAATCCGCAGAGATAGGACCACACGAAGGCCGCGCCGGCGAGCGCGGTGATCTGCGCGTGGTCATAGGCGGGGGCCACCTCGACGAGATCCATGCCCCGCCAGTCCAGATCGGCGAGATGGTCGAGGAGGTACTGGGCCTGCCAGGTGAACAACCCGCCGATCTCCGGCGTGCCCGTCCCCGGCGCCTGCGCAGGGTCGATGCAATCGATGTCGAAGGTCAGGTAGGCCGGGTTGTCGCCGACCACGGCGTGGATCCGCCGGATCACCCCGTCCAGGTCTCCAATGCGATGGATCTCGCGCGCGGTGATGATGGTGAAGCCGAGTTCGTTCCGCGTGTAATCCATGATCTCGTTGGCGCAGGGCGAGCGGATCCCGATCTGCACGCTCTTGCGGGGATCGATGAGCCGCTCCTGCGCGGCGAGATGAAACGGCGTGCCGTGCCCCACGGGCGTGCCGAAGTTGTCCTTCCAGGTGTCCACATGGGCATCGAAATGCACGAGACTGAGACATTGACCTGTCCTTCGCATGAGCGCCCGCAGCAGGGGGAGGGTGATGGTGTGATCCCCGCCGAGGGCCACCAGATGGCCGGGGATCTTTCCGGCCTGTTCCTCGATGAGACCGAGGGTCTGATCCAGTTGACTGTTCGCGACCTCGAAATCCCCGGCATCTATCATCGTGAGCGCGTCCGCGGGATTCAGGCGGAAATGAGCGTTCGTACGCTGCGACAGCAGGGTGCTGACATCCCGCAGGCCGCTGGGTCCGAAGCGCGCGCCGGGCCGGTTGGTCGTGCCCAGATCGAAGGGGACGCCGACGATGGTCACATCCGGCGCTCCGACGCAGCTTGTCGGTAATTTCAGAAAGGTCCGGTGCCCGGTATACGTCGGTTGCCGCATGTATTCGTAGTTCATCTCTTGAATCTCGCCTCCGCCATCTCGTTCGCGATGCGCACCGTGCTTTTATGCTCCTTTTCCGAGGCCTCGAAGATCCTCATCAGCGTCGGGCCGATCCCTTCCAGGCGCTTATCCACCAACTCCCGGTCGAAACCCGCGGGGGTCTCTCCGGCGAGCAGGATAACCCCGCCCGCGTTGATGGCAAAGTCCGGGGCATAGAGGATCCCGCGCTCGCGCAGGACATCGGCCAGTCCGTCCTCGGCAAGCTGATTGTTGGCGGAGCCGGCGACCGCCTTGATCCCGGCCCTGGATAGCCGCTCGATGGTCGCCGCGTTGATGATGCCGCCGAGGGCGCATGGGGAGAAGATATCGCAGGCCGTGTCATAAATCTCGTCCACGCCCACCGTCGTCACACCGTAATCCTTGACGGCCTTTTTCAGGCGGTCCTGGTTCAGATCGCTGGCGGTCACCCGGCAACCGGACTTCATCAGCAGACCGATCAGCACATAACCCACGCTGCCCGTGCCCTGCACGGCGACCGACAATCCGGAGAGATCGCGGATGCCGAGCTGCCGGCATACGGCTTGAATGCCGTTGAAGATGCCCCTGGCTGTCGCGGGCGCGGGATCGCCGGCATTGATGGAGGGGATGTGGCGGGTCTTGCGCCGGAAGACCTTCATATCTTCGAAGCTCATGCCGACGTCTTCCGCCGTGACGTAAGTTCCGTGCAGATACTCGACGGCCTCGCCCATCGTCTCGAGGAGCGGTTCGGTCTTTTGTCGCGAATCGCCCCAGATGGTCGCCTTGCCGCCGCCGAAATCGAGTCCGGCCAGCGCATTCTTGTAGGTCATGGCCTTGGACAGCCGCAGCACATCCTCAATCGCCGCCTCGCGGGACGCATAGTTCCACATGCGGCAGCCGCCCAGCGCGGGCCCGAGCCGGGTGTTGTGCAAGGCGATCCAGGCCCGCAGCCCGGCAGCCGGATTCTCGATTTCGAGCACCCGCTCGTAGCCGTCCACTTTGAGTTCACGATAGGCGTTCATCTTGTCCGTCCGCACTGATGGAGTTGCTGTGTGTTGTCGTATCGCTTTCACGGGGTTGTTCCTCCGAAGTGAAAATAACGGGGCAATTCGCCTGCGGGCGTGCCCAGGGGGACCCAGGACAGGTCCAGGATCGTATAAGTCGGGGCCTCCGTGTTGAACACGGGCATGACCCGCATGCCGATCGCGGGTTCGCCGACACATAGCGTGCTCATCAGGATCGTACAGACTCCCTCGAACTCCACGTTGATGAATCGGATCGGCGTGGGCAGGGTGTTGAATGCCCCGGTCCGTTCCGTGATCATGAAGGTGTGGATCCGGGCGGTTTCCTGTGCGATGGAGGTCAGGTCAACCACGGCGCATCTCGCGAGACAATCCGGGCAATGGATGCGAAACGGCAGGAAGACGGAGGCATGGGCCACGCACAGGGGGTTATCGCAACGGCTGCCGGGCAGTCTGCCCCGACCGAGGGATTCGAAAAATACCGCCTCCCCGCCATAGGAATGGATATGAATGATCTCGCGCGGATTTGTGATCCCGGCAAGTTCGCCGCGCTCGTCGCGGATGGGCGTCTGGGCGGCGGGAAAATGAAAACGGCCGTCTGGTTTATAGGCATGACCGGCGACGCGCACCGTGCCCCTGGTTGTGTGGGTGGTCATTGAAAGGCCCCTCCCCGTAATAAATGATCCGGATGCTGCACGATGGCGCAGGTGACATGCGAGCCGACCCCGGCATGACTGACGGCCATCCCGCGCCTCGCGCCGACGACCTGCAGGTCCCGCCAGTCCTCCGGTTTGCTCCGGCCGAAGCGCGTCCACTTGCCTGGGTCACCGTGCATCTCGGCCCAGCGGTTCCAGAGATGGTGGCCGACCTCGATGACCTGCATGATGCCGGTGGCCCCGACCGCGTGCATGCAGCCGATTAGGCCTCCGGAGAGATTGGCGGGGAGGCGGCCGGGTTGTCCTGTGTGGGGATTGGTGTGATAACAATCCCCCGACTCCACATAATTGCGCCCCTCGCCGTAAGGCCGGAGGCCGAGGTCCTCATAGGACTGGATGTCGCTGATGGTGAAGGCGTCGTGCAGTTCCACCAGATCCAGATCCGTGCAGGGGTCGGTTACGCCGGTGAGTCCGTAGGCGTAATAGGCCGCCATCCTGGCCGCGAGGAACGAGGTAAAGCCGGGGTACCGTTCCGCGCCGGGAAAACGATCGGCGAGATCCCGGTACTGACCCGGCGTCTCGTTGGGCAGGAGCGGTATCTCCATGTTGCGCCGATCGGCAGGGCGCAGGGTGTGACTCGCCGCGCAGACATCGATGCGTAGCGGATTGTCGGTCATCTCGAAGGCGGTCTTTTCATCGGCGAGGATGGCGGCGGCCGCGCCGACCGACATCAGGCAGCAGTCCAGGGCGCGCAAGGGATAGGCGACCACGGGCGAGTTCAACACGTCCTCCACGGTAATCCGCAGGGGGCCCTGGGCGTGGGGATTGTGCACGGCGTAGCCCCTATTCTTTACCGCGATCGCAGCCATGGTGCGCCGGAACGCATCCTCCTCCCGGCCAAAGACCTGCCAGTATTTCTGGGCCATTACTGCGTAGTACCCTGTATAGATGTGGCCGAGCGGCGTCTCCCAATCCTTGTCGGCCGCGCAGGCGATGTAGTGATTGCCCTCATCGGTCGGCACCTCGTCCATGCGCTCCCAGCCCAGGGCGAGCACACAATCCGAATACCCCGAAGCGACGGTCTTGTACGCCTCCCAGAGGGTGGAGCCGCCGGTGGCCCCGCCGGTCTTGATGCCGATGTTGCCCAGCGGATCGAGACCGAGGCGATCGTGGATCACGGCCTCGCCGAGGAGTTGATCGCCGAAGTGATCCGCGAAATGACCGTAATAGCAGGAATGGATGTAACGCTTGAGTTCGGCCGGCGTCATGTAGATAAACTCCGCGGCCTCGGTCAGCGCATCAACGCACAGCTCTTCCGTCTTGCGATCGGGAAAGGCCCGGGCGAACTTGGACATCCCGCCGGTGACCAGATACACCGGCCGCATGATGGTCGGGATGCGCAGTTGCCGCTCACTGAAGGTGATCATTCGTCAAGCCTCCGATTCCCGAAACAGTTCCCGTCCGATCAGCATCCTCCGGATCTCGCTCGTGCCGGCGCCGATCTCGTAGAGTTTCGCGTCCCGCAGGAAACGCCCCGCCGGATAGTCGTTGGTGTAGCCGTTGCCGCCGAGGATCTGGATCGCCTGGGAGGCCATCCAGGTGGCCCTTTCCGCCGCGTGGAGGAGGACTCCGGCGGCGTCCTTGCGGGTGATGCGGCCCTGATCGCAGGCCCTGGCCGCGGCATAAACATAGGCCCGGGAGGCGTTGTGGGCGGTATACATGTCCGCAAGCTTGCCCTGCATCAATTCGAAGCCGCCGATCGGCTGGCCGAACTGTCGGCGTTCATGGATATAGGGCAGCGCGAGATCCATGCAGGACTGCATGATGCCGAGCGGTCCGCCGCTGAGCACCAGGCGTTCGTAGTCGAGGCCGCTCATGAGCACGTTCACGCCCTCATTCAAGCCGCCGAGCAGGTTTTCCGCGGGCACTTCGCAATCGGTGAAGACGAGTTCGCTGGTGTTCGAGCCCCGCATGCCCAGTTTGTCGAGCCGGTTGCCCGCGGCGAATCCGGGGGAATCCTTTTCCACGATGAAGGCGCTGATCCCGCGGGCCCTGAGCTCCGGATCGGTCTTCGCATAGACAACCAGCGTGTCCGCGTCCGGCCCGTTGGTGATCCACATCTTGTTGCCGTTCAGGTTGAAACAGTCGCCCTTGCGCTCGGCGCGGAGCTGCATGCCGAGCACGTCCGAGCCGGCCCCGCTCTCGCTCATCGCCAGTGCGCCGATTTTCTCACCGCAGATCAAGGGTGGCAGATATTTGCGCCGTTGCGCGTCAGTGCCGTTCAGGCGGATCTGATTGACGCAGAGATTGGAATGGGCGGCGTAGGAGAGTCCCACCGAGGCCGAGGCGCGGCTGAGTTCCTCCATCGCGATGACATGCTCCAGATAACCCATGCCGCTGCCGCCCCATGTCTCTTCGACGGTGATGCCCAGCAGACCGAGTTCGCCCAGCTTGCGCCAGAGCCCGGCAGGAAAACGGTTATCGCGATCGATCGCCGCGGCATTAGGTGCGATCTCTGCGGCGGCGAAGCGGGCCACGGTCTCGCGCAACGCCGTTGCAGTCTCGCCCAGGTCGATTGGCAATGGCAGGTACATTTTATATAAAGATTGCCGCCGGGTTTTCCAGCAGGCCCTTCAGGCACTGGATCATCTCCGCCGCGTCCTGACCGTCAGAGACGCGATGGTCGAAACAGGAGGAGATGTTCATCATCCGCCGGATGACGATGGCATTGTCGCGGACCACCGGGCGCTCCTCGGCCTGGTTGATCCCGAGGATGGCGACCTCCGGACTGTTGATGATCGGGATCACGGCCAGGCCTCCGAGTTTGCCGAGGCTGGTGATGCTGATGGTGGAGCCGGTCAGTTCCTCGGGGCGCGCGGTATTGTCCCGGGCAGCCGCGGCGAGCCGCCGCAGTTCCCTGGCACAGGCCCAGAGATCGAGGGTCTGTGCGTTTCTGAGCACGGGGACCTTGAGTCCCGCGCCGGTGTGCGTGGCGATGCCGACATGGATGTCCCCGTACTGGCGGATGAGCATGGCCGCCGCATCGTAGTGTGCATTGAACATCGGGTGAAGACGTAGTGTCTTCACCAGGGCCAGGATGATCAGGGGTAGATAGGTGAGTTCAGGCTGACCCACCTGCCGGGTATTGTTGAGCTGCCGCCGCAGGGCTTCGAGTTGCGTGACATCGATCTCTTCCACATAAGCGAACGTCGGGATGTTGTGCCCTTGCAGCACCTGTTCCGCGATCCGGCGGCGCAGACCGATCAAAGACGTCTCGAATACTTTTGATTCCTGGTCATTCTTTCCGACCTCGACTGCATGTTCTTTGTGAGAAGGCTGCAAATCCTCCTTGAGGATCCGCCCGTCGGGTCCGCTGCCATGTACTCGTTCAAGATCAATGCCCAGTTCCCGCGCCATCCGTCGAACGGCGGGCGAGGCGAGTATGCGATCCCCGGCGGCAATTACCGCCTCGCGCCGGGGGCTGTCGCTGCCATCCTCGAAGACCAGCAGCGTTGTCCCCACCGGCAGGACATCGCCGGGATTTCCATGACGCTCCACGACCCGGCCGGCGACCGGGGCGGTGATCTCGAGCATGGCCTTGTTGGTCATGAGGTCCACGACCGGTTGATCCATCTCGACTCGATCCCCCGGCTCGACATGCCAGGCGACGATCTCGGCATCGACGGTCCCTTCGCCGAGATCGGGCAACCTGAATTCGTGGCGGCTCACGCGATCTCCATAATGCGCCGGATGGCCTCCAGCACTCTCTTCTTGCCGGGAAAATATTCCCATTCCTGGGCATGCGGGTAGGGCGTATCCCAGCCGGTGACCCGTTCAATCGGCGCCTTGAGGCTCCAGAAGCATGCCTCCTGGATCTGCGCCGAGAGCTCTGCGCCATAACCGCAGGTGCGCGTGGCCTCGTGAACGATCAGGCAGCGTCCGTTTTTTTTGACCGAGGCCGCCAGGGTATCGATGTCGAGCGGCATCATGCTCCGCACATCGATGATCTCCGCGCACACGCCGGCTTCCCGGGCGGCGGCGACGGCGACATGAACCAGTGTGCCATAGCCGACGATGGTCAGTTCATCGCCCGGCACAACGACCTCCGCCTGACCCAGCGGGACCGTGTAATAACCGTCCGGTACTTCGCCCTTGGGATGGGCGTCCCAGCGCCCGGATTGCTGCTCGGGATCGCCCGCGAACGGACCGTTATACAGGCGCTTGGGCTCCAGAAAGATCACCGGGTCATCGTCCTCGATGGCGCTGATCAACATGCCCTTGGCGTCATAGGGATTGGAGGGCATCACGGTTTTCAGGCCGCAGACATGCGCGTAAACCGCCTCCGGGCTCTGCGAGTGGGTCTGTCCGCCATGAATCCCGCCGCCGCAGGGTGTACGAACCGTCACCGGAGACCAGAATTGCCCGCCGCTGCGGTAGCGCAGGCGCGAGAGCTCGCTGACCAGTTGATCGAAGGCCGGGTGGATGTAGTCGCAGAACTGGATCTCCACAACCGGGCGCAGGCCGTTGACGCCCATGCCGATCGCCGCGGCCACGATGCCCCCCTCGGCGATCGGGGTATCGAAGACGCGGTTCCGGCCGTATTTTTTCTGAAGCCCCTCGGTGACGCGGAACACGCCCCCGAAGTAGCCCACGTCCTCGCCGAAGATCAGGACGTTCGGGTCGCGCGCGAGCATGACATCCATGGCCGAATTAAGGGCCTGCGCCATGGTCATGCGGGTCAAGGCTCGACTCCCAACTGCCGCCGCTGTTTTATGAGGTGGGGCGGCAGCTCCTTGTAGACATGTTCGAACATGGCCGCGACCGGCGGGCGCGGACCCTCTTCGAGAGTGCCGTAACTGACGGCCTCCTGCCAGGCGTCCATGACCGCCTGCTTGAGTTCCGCTTCAAGTGCCAGGTGCCGCTCCTCGGTCCATTCGCCGAGGTCGATTAGATGCTGTTTCAGACGGAGGATGGGATCTCCCAGCGGCCAGTTCTGCCAGTCATCCACCGGACGGTAACGGGTGGCGTCATCGCTGCTGGAGTGGCTCTCGGCCCGGTAAGTATACAGCTCGATGAGGGTCGCACCCTTGCCGGCCCGGGCGCGCCCCGCGGCCCATTGCGTCGCTGCATAGACCGCCAGGAAATCGTTGCCGTCCACGCGTAGCCCTGGCATCCCGTAACCCAGGGCGCGGGCGGCAAAGGGACAGTGTTCACCCCCCGCAAAATCCTGGAAGGTGGAGATCGCCCACTGGTTGTTCACGATGTTGAGAATGACGGGCGCCTCGTACACAGAGGCGAATGTCATGGCGTAGTGAAAGTCCCCTTCCGCGCTGGCGCCCTCGCCCACCCAGGCCGAGGCGATGTGATCCTCGCCCTTGTAATTGGAGGCCATCGCCCAACCCACCGCCTGGGGAAATTGTGTTCCCACGTTCCCGGAGATGGAGAAAAAATTCACCTCCTTGAAACTGTAGAGGGTGGGGACCTGCCGGCCCCTGAGATTGTCCCTGGAATTCGACAGGCATTGGCACATCATGTCCACCAGAGGCGCGCCGCGCGCGATGGCGGCCGCCGGTTGACGATAGGTGGTGAACAACATGTCGCCGGGTCGCAACGCCAGGCATTGGGCGACGGTAAAGCCTTCCTCTCCGGTGGATTTCACATAGAAGGTCAGTTTCCCCTGGCGCTGGGCCCGCATCATGCGATCGTCGTATGCGCGGGTGAGCAACATGAATCGTAGGCCCTGGCGCAGGGTTTCGACATCCAGATTGGGGTTCCAGGGACCCACGGCGCGATGTTCGGTATCCAGCACGCGGATCATGCTGTAGGGCATATGGCGGATCAGACGCTCTTCCACCAGCACATCCGGACGCTCAAGCTCGCCGGCGGCGGGCAGCGTGACCTTGCTGTAGTCGGCATGCTGGCCGGGCCGGAACGGCGCATCCGGTATGTGCAGTTTTCCCGTCAAAGGATTCATCCTCCAGTACGAGGCGCCGGTTTGTTACAAAAAACCGGCATTAGCGTTCTGATGGATAAATATATTCAGGAAACCAGGGAATAACCTGTCTAAATCTGGCGAAAATCTGCTATATATTGAAATGAAATACCCGGAAAGACTGGAATACAGAATTGATATGCCGGTAAGAATCGACAACTATGAGCGAAAGATCCTGGAGCTGCTCCAGGAGAACACCGACCTCTCTATAGAGGAGATCTCCCGCCGTGTCGGCCTGTCCCAGTCGCCCTGCTGGCGGCGGATCAAGCGCCTGGAGAAAGAGGGCGTGATCAAAGCCCGTGTGGCGATCCTGGATCATGCCAAACTGGGGATGGAGGTGGTGGTCTTCGTTAACGTCAGCCTGGTCCTCCACGGGAAAGGCAGCCTGGAGGAGTTCGAAAACCGCATCAGGAAGTTTCCCGAGGTGGTCGAGTGTTACACCGTCACCGGTCAGACCGATTATCTGCTGAAGGTGGTCACGCGCGACATCCAGCATTACGAATCCTTCGTGCGCAATTATCTCATCGCCATGCCGATGATCCGGGAGATTCACTCCACCATCGCTGTCACGGAGATCAAGGATACGACCGAGTTGCCGCTCGCGACCCAACTATCCGGGTGATTAGTTCAAACAGTCAACAGTTCCACCGCCGCGCGCAACGCGCCCAGCGGATCCGGACCCGTCGGGGTCCACTCGTGGCTGACATATCCCTTGAAACCAATGTCCGCAATCGCCGTGGCCACGGCGCGCCAATTGACCTCCTGGGTCGCGTCGATCTCGTGCCGGCCGGGGACGCCGGCGACGTGGATGTGGCAGAAATAATCGATGTTCGCGCGGATGGTCTCGATCAGATTCCCCTCCATAATCTGCATGTGGTAGGCGTCATAGACGAGCTTCACCCGCTCCGAACCAACCTGCTTGCAGACCTCGACGCCGAACGGGGTGTTGTCGCCCTGATAATCCGGGTGATCGACCTTGCTGTTCAGGAGCTCGATGCCGAGGGTGATCCGCTTTTCTTCGAGATAGGGGACGATCTGTTTGAGCCCCTTCACGCAATTGTCGATCCCCTCCGCGTCGCTCATGCCCTGGCGATCACCAAAGAGGCCGATGATATTGGGCAGGTCCGCGGCAACGGCCAGGTCGATGTTGCGACGGGCGGTGGCCATGAGTTCCTGGTGATTCTCGATCCGGTTCCAGCCGAAGGCCGGTCCGAAAGGGCGGGGGCTGCCTGCGGGCGCCGGGCGGAAACTGCCCGCCCCCTGCACGATGCTCGGGGTGATGCCGTATTTCCGGCACATCTCCCATTCCTCGGGCCCGACCAGATCCATGCCGGTGATACCCATGTCCCGCAACGCCGCACAGAAGTCCTCGATGGGGACGCTGCCAAAACACCAGCGGGCCACAGCCTGTTTCAGGCGGCCGGGGCCGCCGGAGGTTGCCGTGAAGGCGGGATTCAACACACCCTGGGCGAGCGCAAGTGTTGTGCCGGCAATGAATTGCCGGCGGTTGAGAGTCATGGGCATGATGAATTTCTCCTTATAGAACCCGTGTGATAATCAATGGTATACCTTCATGCCGCCGATGGGGGCACGCCGTGGACGGATATCCGGTTTCAATGACAATACCCAGTGCAGTTCCGCGGGGAGTGTGGTTTCGATATCCACTGACTGTTCGGTAGATTCTTCGCTGACCTTCAGCAATGGGTGCCAAGTCCGGACCCGATACTTGCCTTCCGGCAATCCCTTAATTACCGCGGCGCCTTCCGCATCGGTCACCGCGAACCAGGGCGATTCGGACACGTAAATATAACCGACCATCCAATCGTGAATGTTACACCCAAGCGTCACGACGCCTGGTATCTCGAACGTAACTGGATCCGCAGGCACACCGCTATAGAGGGGCAGTTCAAAGCGTTTTGCCTTGGAAAATGAATACACGTGATGGCGAATATCGTCTTTGTTGGGAAACGATACAGAGGTCCCGACTGCTATGGCTTTAACATAGGGGACAAATTGTTGATCGATCTGATCGACAGTAGCCATATCCTGCTTTGCTTCTATCACCGCGCCGTTTTCGGGAACTGCAATGACCACTGCATCAGCGACTGGCGTTGCGAATCCATCTACCACACTGGCGCGCAGGTCCGCCGCCAGAGTTGGTGACCAGGGCAGGACGAGTAACAAGGCATACCCCGACGCATTGCGTTTAATAGCTGTAGAGCAACTCAACGCGTACCAAATTATTGCTGTAACTGAGATCTTCATAGGCATCACTATCCTGATAAACATAGGTGGCATTTAAAGACATGTGATTATTGCAGGCCAGGCTCAGACCAATGGAGTATCTGTTGGTATCCGCCTCAATCCTGTACGCAAAACGATCCGGTCCGAATGCCAGATCCTTGGCGATGGCGTCCGAGGCCTCAAAAATTTCTGCGTTTCTCAGCGTCGTCGCCGTGATTTCTCCGGCACGAAAGACATAACCGAAGACGAGGGACAGTTGGTTATTAATTTGATACGCTGCGTTGATATCCAGGTTATGTGCAGCCGTATCGAATGCCTCCCCGCCGATGCCGAAATTACTGACCAATGCCGGGATCGAGATTATCTGCTCGGCACGGCGCAGCTCGAACCTGTAACCGCCCCATATCGATAGCTGTTCCGCCAGCTGTTTCCCCCCTTCAATCGACGCCGCGTAAAACCATCCATCCCGCTGGCCGTCCTTATACTCAAGGTAGCTTGCGGAACCCGCGATCCTGGCCCACGGAGCTGAATTACCCAGGCCGAATTTGTGTCTTACAGAGCCAGTCAAACCGATTGCAATCAGATCCAGATCCTTATAATCAAACTGCCGCGTGATGCCCAGATCAGCACTTACAGCCAGACTCGTGGCGCCCGAAATCTGGGAATAAAAACCGGGCGAGAACCCGAAGTCAAACGCTGTGTCGCTCTTGATATCCTGATCCAGTGAGGCATTCGGCAGATTATCGTTGATTTGCAGGGCGATTGAAGAATCCAGCAGCCATTCGGCGCTAACGGGTTGCGAAAAGGGCAGCAGGCTTGGCAAAAGCCAGATGATCGCCAGCGGACTCCGTTTCATTCGGATAGATACCCTCAGGCTTGCAGCGTGCGCAGCGACTCGATCGGTTTATTGCCGTTAAGCCAGGCTTCAAATTCATCGGCGATTATGGGTTTTGCAATGTAATAACCCTGTGCCAGATCGCATCCCAGGCTGCGCAGCAGATTATACTGTCTTTCAGTTTCCACTCCTTCCGCCACGACCCTGAGACCCAGGCTATGTCCCAGGTCGATGGTCGACCGGACGATCGCGAGATCATTTTCATTTTCGTCCATGTGCATTATAAATGCCCGATCTATTTTCAACTCATCCACGGGTAGATTCTTTACATATGACAGCGATGAGTAGCCCGTTCCGTAGTCGTCGATGGAGATCTCCAGACCCATGCCGTGCAGTCCGAGCACCGTATGTTGGGAATTAACGGGGTTTTCCATCAGGGCGCTTTCGGTTATTTCCAGGCATATCGACTCTGGCGCGAGACCATTTTCCCGCAGTTGCGATTCGAGCATCCCCGGCAATTTATCGTTCAGAAGGTCCCGCGCCGAGATGTTCACGGAAAGCCCGAGTTGCAATCCTCTTGCTTGCCAGACCCCGATTTGCCTCAATGCATTCTCAATAACCCAGGCTGATATCATCCTGATGATGCCAGTATGTTCCGCGAAAGGGATGAATTCATTCGGGGCGATGTAGCCGCGTACCGGATGTCGCCAACGGATTAAGGATTCGGCGGCGACAGTTTTGCCAGTGGATAACTGAACCTTGGGCTGGTAGTAAAGACAAAGTTCGTTGTTTTCCACGGCACTGCGCAAATCGCCAAGCAAGTGCAGATGTTCCTGCCGACTCGCTTCGAGATTGCTGTCGTAAACCTCATAGACGTTCCGGTGCCGCTTGGCGCTATTGAGGGCGATATCGGCGCATCTGATCAGGGAACCAGCGTCCATGCCATGTTCCGGGAAGTTCGCTATCCCGATGCTGAAGGTGATATCCACCAACTGGTTCGCCACCATGAACGGCTTTTCGAGATTTGCAAGAATGCGCGGCATGACGATGTCCAGATGATCGGCTGAACCCATCGGCAACATGACAGCAAATTCGTCACCGCCCATGCAGGCGACCTTGTCGGTCTCCCGCAGGACGCCAGGCAAACGTTTCGCCACGAACCTGAGGACATCATCCCCGGCATCATGCCCGAGAATATCGTTGATGTCCTTGAACCGGTTCAGGTTGAGTAACAGCACGCGGAAACGCTCGCCCCGTTCGAACGCCGTCCTGGTCATCCTGTTCAGTTCGTTGTTGAACATGATTCTGTTAGGCAGACCGGTCAAGGTGTCTTCATAGGCGAGCCTGCGGATCTCGGATTCCCTGGTCGCGATCGCTTCCCGCATCAGGTTGATGCTTTCCGCCAGCGTGCCGATTTCCCTGATATCCGTCGCTTCGGCAGCCTGGCTGTAATCCCCATCCTTAATCTTTTGCGCCAGCAATGAAAGATCGTTAATGGGACGGGTGATGTTTCTGGCAATAAAGATGCTGCCCAGGATAGTCAGACCCAGACTGACCAACGCCAGTATCAGCAATGTCGTGCGCAGGGGGTCGAAGCGTTGCATGGCCTCAACCGTCGAGCGTTGTAACAACGCGACAATCTTCCAGTTCTGTATCAGGCTCAGGGGTGTGAGCAGGGATGCATAACCGTCGATCTCCATTGGTTTGATTCCAGTATCCCTTCCCGCCGTCGCGCTCACGGCGGATAACATATCTTCCTGTAATGCTTGCGGCAGCGTGGATGCCAGGATCGACCAGGAGCCGTCGTCGTTATTGGCAAAAAAACTGATGTGTAGTGAAGTTAACGCCTGCAGGTCCAGCGCCAGCCGGTTGTCGATGATAAAACCGAGGATTATCCAGGCAACAGGTTGGGGCGCCAAAACCGGGACGACGACGATTTGGTATACATTGCGTCCGGCGCGCAGAATATCGGTAAAAAATCCCGCTGCTTCGGCCTTCTGTATCAATTCCGGGGCTGTCAGTGTTTGTCCCTGATATGAGGGATCCAGAGTCGAGGCGATCATCTCGCCATCGAGCGACGCCAGCATCATCAGACTGGCCTGAATGCGCCTGCCATGATTATTCAGCGCCGACAGTATCGTATCGAGATCGTTGCTGGTGATTGCGTTGCGAAAGCCGTAATCCGCCGCCAAGACATTGGCCGCCAGGGTTAACTGTTGCTGGTTCTGGATCAGCGATTGACGAAATACCCGCTCGCCGGTCGCCAGCTCCTGATTGTTCTGCTGGCGGGCGATTTTATAACCGGAATTGGTAACCAGAATGAATACGATGATGAGCGCCGCCGCAAGCAGCAGCGAATAAAACACCACCATTCGGCTGGTCAGACTTTTCAGTCGCATCATCGAAATCTATCCGTAGCTTCTTGTTCTGCATGTAAGCCATGCTTGAGTGAACCCCTGAATCCCCGCCCGTATTGGCAGGGTCAGCAAAGCTGCCAGGTTCGATAACATTTCCACGGGTTTGAGTAACCCGCGCCATCTGCCATTGCTTGAGCGCGCCCACCGAGGGCGCGAGTGTTTTGGCTGTTATATTATGAAAGATTCGAGCGGTAAGCTTAGCTGAAAGTCAGCGCGAAGGCCATTGCGGCGCCTTGCGCGTATCCAATCAACCCGGTGTGGATTGTGGCAAGCCCGGAGATTATCTGCGATGATAAGCCCGGTGCAGCGCCTGCTGGAAGAATGTCGAGATGTTCGTGAAACTACAAATGATGCCCAACATTATCTGATCCAAATCATGTCTGCCATATTGGAAGTCCGCAATCTCAGGAAGTGTTTCAAGGACCTGGTCGCCGTAGCCGATATCTCCTTCCAGATCCCGGAAGGCATTTGTTTCGGCCTGCTTGGACCGAACGGCGCCGGCAAGACCACCACCATCGAGATGATCGAGGGAATCACCCGCCCGACCACGGGCGAGATCCTCTTTCGCGGCGCTCCGCGCGATGCCAGTTTCCGCCTGCAGGCGGGGATTCAGTTCCAGGCCACCTCGATGATGGACCACTTGAAGACCCGCGAGATCCTGGAACTCTTTCATTCGCTTTATGCCAAGACCCTGCCGCTCCCCGAACTGATCGCGCTCTGTGACCTCGAATCGTTGCTGGAGCAGACGGCCACGAAACTCTCAGGCGGCCAGAAGCAGCGCCTGATGTTCGCCCTCTCGCTCATCAATGACCCGGAGATCGTCTTCCTCGACGAGCCCACCACCGGACTCGATCCGCAATCGCGCCGCAACCTCTGGAAACTGATCGAACGGATCAAGGCGCAGGGCAAGACCGTCCTGTTGACGACTCATTACATGGATGAGGCGGAGATCCTCTGCGATCACCTGATCATCATCGATCATGGCCGGATAATCGCGGAGGGCTCTCCGACGGCCCTGCTCAAGGAGCATTTCGGATATTTCTATGTCTGTATTGACACGCAGGATTTCGATCCGCTGGGCATCGAAATCGGCGAGCCGGTCGCGCGGAAAAACGGCCGGATCGAGATCCAGAGCCGCTCGGTCAACGACACACTGCAACGGCTGATCCAGCACGGCGCCCAGTTGAATTCCCTGAGCGTGCGGCAGCCTACCCTGGAGGACCTGTTTCTGAAACTTACCGGACATACCCTGCGTGAGTAACCTGCCATCCGATTTCATCCGGGTGACGACCGCACTGTTCGTCGCCCGCGGCAAGGAGTTCTACCGGGATCGGGGGACCCTCATCTGGTCATTCGTTTTTCCGGCCTGCATCATCGCCGCGATTGGCTTCGCCTTTTCCAGCGATGAACAGGGGATCTTCAAGGTCGGCATCGTCAATGGCGCCGGCGGGCAGGGCGAGGTGGCGGATTATATTGCCGCGCCCTGGATCAAGCGCATCGAATACGACAACCGCGAGCAGGCCCTGGACCGGATGCGCTATCACCAGCTTGATCTGTTGCTGGACGGCAGCGAACCGGAGGCCTACTGGATCAATGACCTCTCCGTGCAAAGCCGGGCCGCAGAGAAACTGCTGCTGGCGGAGACCGGCGATTCAATGGAAAGGCGCACCGTAAGCGGCAGGCGTGTGCGCTACGTGGACTGGGTGATCCCCGGCGTCCTTGGGATGAATATCATGTTCGGATGCCTGTTCGGGATCGGCTACGTCATCGTGCGCTACCGCAAGAATGGCGTGCTCAAGCGCCTCCAGGTCACGCCGGTGACACGCTTGCAGTTCGTCACCGCCCAGGTGATTTCCAGGCTGGTAATCATGCTGGTCAGCGCCGCCGTGGTCTACATCGGTTGCGACCTGTTCCTCGATTTCGTCATGCTGGGAAATTATTTCGACCTGTTCCTGATAACGGTTCTGGGGAGTTTCTCGATGATAGCGCTCGCGCTCATCGTGGCCTGCCGCACCGCCAGCGAGGAACTCGCGAACGGGATATTAAACCTCTTCACCTTTCCCATGATGCTGCTCTCGGAGGTCTGGTTCTCCATGGACGATGCCCCCCCCTGGCTCACGTTCATTTCGGATTGCCTGCCGCTGACGCACATGGTGCAGGGAGCGCGGGACATCATGATTGAGGGCGCGGGTCTCGCTGAAATTGGCGGCCACCTCTGGGTCCTGGGGCTGATGAGTGTCGTATTTCTTGTCGCTGCCGCCACGCTGTTCCGGTGGAATGAACAATGATTGATCAGCGCGCCATCAGCGCTTCTATCAGATAGTTCAGATCGTAGGGTGGGCACGTTGTTTGTGCCCACGTGATTCAACGTTGATTCCGCGAGGGCATTGAAGTCATGCCCATGGATTATCATTCCGATGTATCCGCGGCCATCGATTCGATCATCGCGATGAGACCTTCCAGCACCAGCGCCATGCGATCGTAATCCAGGGTGTCCGGCGTGTCCGTGAGTTGATGGTAATTCGGATTGCGGTATTCAGCCGTGTCAGTGATCATCACCGCCGGATACCCGTTCACCCAATAGGAGGAATGATCCGAGCGGCGGATGCCGGGTACGAGCAATTGCGGCATGCTTAACCCCGTCGAAGGGAAGCGAGCGCGGTTACGGAACACTGCGAGTGACTCGTGCAGGAAGGATCGGGAATTGAGGTTGCCGACGAACGCCACAAAGTTTCCGGCATCTGGATACTTATTTTTGATCACCCGCGGATACCGCTGACTGCCTTGTTCATCCGAGTAGAAACCTAGCATCTCCAGCGAATACATGCCGACGATCTCCTCGCCGGCCGTCCGGGAACGCTCGGCGCTCACCCGGCTGCCCATGCGTGGCGTGCCGAAAAACGGGCGCTCCTCGTTGGTGAAGGCGATGAATCTCAGGGTCAGCGGTTGCCGCCTGCCGGAGAAGGCGCGGGCGAGTTCGAGCAGCATGGCCACGCCGGAGGCGTTGTCGTCCGCCCCCGGTGTGAACAATCTGCTGTCATAATGCGCGCCGATGACCAGGATGCGTTGTTGCGCCCGCGTGCCGTGCAAATCGACAAGAATATTTCTCGCCCCCCGGTTGTCCACCTCCTCGATCCGCGGGACGTAGCGAAACTCCCTGAATCGCTCTTCGATGTAATTCGCCGCATCGTCCAGGGATCGCCCGCGCCAGAAGTGCCGCTCGCCAATATCTCCAGCCAGCGTCCGCACATGAGTGGCAAGCCTTTCCCCGGTTTCGTTTATTTCCGGGACATCCGGCAGTGGCCCTGCATAAGAAACGCCGGGCATGGATGTTCCGTAGGAGAGCAGCGCCGCGAACACCCCGGCAGTGATCAGCGCCAACATGGTTAGCGCAAGGAATGTCTTCAGAAGACCGCGTTTGGTAATGAGTTTCGCCACGGTAGAGCGAGGCAGGCCGCCATCACTCCGGCGGCAGGATGCTGTCCCCGACCTTGATATTCTGCCGCTCCGCCTGCCGGGCGTTGAGCTCCAGCACATAACGCGCCGGCTGGCCGCTGGGGATGGCGCGGGTGGACAGGGGTTCGGTATTCGGGACGATCCTCCGGATCACGCCCCGGCCGTCGATGAAGAGCATATCGAGCGGGATATAGGTATTCTTCATCCAGAAAGAGAGTTGCTCATCGGCATGGAAGTCGAACAGCATCCCCTGATCCTCCGGCAGATATTTACGGTCCATGAGGCCGCGGGTGCGGGAGGCGTCATCGTCCGCGATCTCGACACGGTATCGGATGTCGCGCTCAGCCGTGCGCACGATGAGGGTCTTCAAGGGAGCGGCGGCAACCTGTTCCTCCGCGCACCCTGCGAGCGTATGGAACAGGAAGATCAGGCAGATTGAAATATGCCGGAGGCTGGGCCTTGTCCTCCGCATTCTCTATCCTTGCTGGAGCAGATTGCGCAGGTCGATGACCGCCGCATTGGCCCTAGACAGGTAAGAGGCCATCACCAGCGAATGATTGGCGACGAAACCGAAGCCGGTGCCATTCAGGATCATCGGGCTCCAGACGTATTCCTGTGTGGACTCCAGCTCCCGGATGATCTGGCGCAGGCTTACCAGGGCGTTCTTTTTTTCCAATACCGATCCGAAATCCACCTCAATCGCGCGCAGGAAGTGCAGCAAGGCCCAGGCCGAACCCCGCGCCTCGTAAAAGACATCGTCGATCTCGAGCCATGGAGTCTTCACGGTGACAATGTGAGGTTTCTCGGTGGACTGGGTGGCGGCCGAATCGCCCTGCAGATCGGTGTTGATCCGCACCTGACCGACGCTGGCGCTGAGCCGCTGCGAGAGGCTGCCCAGCCGCTTTTCCACGATCGCCAGCCATTCCCGCAGGTTGTCGGCGCGGGCGTAAAACTGGGCGTCGGTGTCGCTCACCACGTTCAGGCGGTTGAGGTAGCTTTCCAGTGAGGCGATGCCGCGCCGGTATTCGCCCTCGCTGTCCGGCAGCATCCAGGATTCGGTGTCGAAATGAAACTGGGGATCGGCGACGGAGAGGTCGGGGTCTTCGGTCGATTGGGTCTGGGATCGGCTCATGTCATTGCGCAGTGCGCGCGCCATATCACGGCTCTGGGTGATGACGCCGAATTCCCAGTTGGGGATGTTGTCCATGACCAAGCCCGGCGGGAGGATGTCGTTCGTAAGAAAACCTCCGCGTTTGTCGAGTACGGTGTTCATCACCCGGATCAAGGTGCGGGTAGTGGTCGTCCCGGTGACGGATCGGGCGTTGACGGCGCCCGCTTCGCTGCGCACCTCGAACAGATCCGGTTCCACGTCCCAGTAAAAGATCAGGATCACGATAACCAGGAGATAGGCCAGTATCCCGATGCCGACCGTCCGAATGATATTTGCTGTGCTCATGATCGTGACCCTGCAAGCGTGTGAGTGACCCGGCGCTGTGCCCGGAGGTTTCCATTATGTCATGTTCCCAAACCGCTTGATAAGAATTGTTGCCATCCCCGTCTCGCTACTATTTATTTGGCGCAGCAAGCATCAAGCGTTCGATTTCGGTTACTGCCACCGGCTTGCTGAACAGAAAGCCCTGGTACTGGTCGCAGTTGAGTTGCCGCAGCAACCTTGCCTGCGCCTCGGTCTCCACTCCCTCCGCAACCGCCTTCCGGCCAAGCGTGTGCGTCAGCGAGATGATCAAGGAAACGACCGATCGGCTGTTTTCGTTATCTGTAAGATCCCGAATGAAAAGGCGGTCTATCTTGATCGTGTCGACGGGCAGGCGCGCCATGTAGGCGAGCGATGAGTAGCCGGTGCCGAAATCGTCAATCGCGAGTTCCACACCCAGGCTGTGTAGCGTATTGAATGTCCGGATATTCGCCTCGATGTCGTGCATGATCATGCTCTCGGTGATCTCGAGATCGAGGCCGTGTGGTCCATCGCCCGCCACCGCGATAGCTTCCTCGACAGAACGCACAAAATCTGTCTGCCGCAACTGAATGGGGGAGACGTTGACCGCAATTCGCACCTGGGGCAGGCCCTTGGCGCGCAGAGCCGCGATGGTGCGCACAGCCTCCGCGATCGCCCAGCGGCCCACCGGGAGGATCAGGCCCGTTTCCTCGAGCAGCGGGATGAAACGCATCGGCGGCACGAGCCCGCTCACCGGGTCCTGCCACCGGATCAGCGCCTCGAAGCCGGTGATGCGGCCCGTGGCAAAATCGATCTTGGGTTGGTAATGCAGGATGAATTCGTCCTTCTCCAGCGCCTTGCGCAGCTTGTTCTCCAAGGCGAGCTGTTCCGCCATCCTGGCATTAAGATCAGGTGTGTAAAAGACGACTCGCTCAAGCATGGACTTTGATCGTTTAAGCGCCGTTTCCGCGTTCTTGAAAAGCGTTTCGGCATTCGCGCCATCGGTGGGAAAGATTGCGACTCCGCAACGGGCGGAGAGATTCAGCAGCTTTCCTTCAACCATGAAAGGTTCGGAAAATACCATTTCTATACGATGTAGGATGGTTTTTGCCAGATCCAGGGCCTGCGTGAAGTTGCCGCGGATAGCGGCAAAACTGTTCGCGCCGACCCGCGCGAGACCGGAGTGATCTCTGACGATGTTCTTGGTGCGATCCGCGATTTGCCGCAACAGCCGATCGCCCGCCAGCCGGCCGAATGTGTCATTGATCAGTTTGAAGCGCTCAATATCGGTAAAAACGACGGCCAGCATTTCTCCTTTGGCGTGTGCCGCGGACACGGACTGTGCGAGCAGGTCCATGAACAGCGCGCGGTTCGGCAGATCGGTCAACTGATCGTGAGTGGCGAGATATTTTACCTGCCCGGATTTTATAATGTGATCAAGCGCGAACGAGACGTCACCAGCCAATTCGTGCAACAAGGCAAGCTCCTCTTCCCCGAAGGCATCCTGGGCATCGGAGTTCAGGAACATGACCGCCCGAACGGCGTTGTTGAGGATAAACGGCAATATAGCACCCGAGCGGGCGCCGAGCGCTATGGCGTCCTTACGCAGAGTGGTTCCGCGATCCAGCGTGGCGGCAAGGTCGTTGTCCCAGACGATCCGTTTCTCCTGGATAGCGATTAAGGTATTTCCCGGATCCTCAGGCGACTTGGGGTCGATGTGGTAGCGATTTTTCGCGGGTGTGTTGCCAGCGCTTGTAACCAGTACAATATCGCTGGCGTTCTCGTCGTAAGTTCCTATCCACGCGGCGGTGAACTTGCCGCATTCGACCGCGATCCGGCAGATCTCCGAGAACAGCATGGTCTCATCGGTGATGCGCACGATAGCGGAATTGATATCCGAGAGGGTCGCGTAGAGCCGGGTCAAGCGCGCGATCCGGTCTTCATGTCGCACGCGTTGCGTGATGTCGCGCACCACCGCCGTGTAGAGCAGCTTGCCGTTCTCCGGGCGCTTGGAAATCCCCACTTCGACGTGAAACAGCACGCCGTCCTTACGCCGGCCGAACAGCCGCTGGCCGAGTATGCCCATCTCGCGCGATTGGTCCGGGCCCTTTCCAAAGGCTGGCACGTGCTGGCGATGGGCGGCGGCGGCTGCCTCAGGTAAGAGTAGATCGAGCGGCCTGCCAAGGACCTCATTGGCGCGGTAGCCGAAAAGCTTTTCCGCGCTATCGTTGAATACGACGATGCGCTGTTCTTCATCGATCGAGACGATGCCGTCGGCGGCCATGTGCAGCACCTCGCGGTAGCGCGCGTCGGCCTTGCGCTCATCCTGGTATAGACGCGCCGCTTCGATGCCGGCGGCGGCGGCATTGGTGAAGATGCTGAGTACATTGACCTGCCCAATGGGGAAGGCCCGGCGCTTGCGGATGCAACTGACATTGATCACGCCGATCAACCTGTTGCGCGCGATCAGGGGCATGGACAAGGCGGATTGGATATCGGCGCGAGGATGAACTGGCGTCTGGCCCGGGTACTTGATTTCGCCTTCCAGCACCAGCGGCTCGAGGCGCGCGGCCACCCAGCCCGCGATGCCTTCGCCGACAGGCACGCGCGCACCGAGCAGCGTGTCCCTTTGCCCGCCCTGAACCGCCGCTACGTAGAGCGAACGGCCGTCGTCGGTGAGCAGCATGATCGAGGCCTCATCGGCCTCGAATTGCGCGAGCGCGGCGCTGGCGATCTTTTCGAGCAGGACATTAGGGTCAAGCGTATAGGCGATGGCTTGATTCAACTCGTGGAACGCCACGGTGTTGCGTAATTCCATATTCTCCAGCCGCAACCTCCGGATGCCCAGCGCGCGCTCGAGCACTGGCAGTATTACGCTCACCTTGAAAGGTTTGACTATATAATCGAGCGCCCCCGCCTGCATGGCGCGAACCGCGGTTTCGATCGTGCCCATGCCGGTCATGAGGATGCCGACGATCTGCGGATCGATCTTCATGGCTTGAGCAAGCAGATCGACGCCGTCCATGCCCGGCATCATCAGATCGGTGAGCAGCAGATCGTACTGCATTCCATGTAATGCCTTGAGGGCATCTTCTCCCGTCGCGCAGCCCGTGGTTTCGTAGCCCTGATCACGTAGCGTATCGCAAAGAGCGCGCATCTGCGCTGCCTCGTCGTCGACGATTAGTATGCGGGCCAGTGGAGTGGGGATCATGTATTCGCCCCGGATGGTACAGGTCGGCAGAGTTGCGCGAGGGCTTCGCGCAGCTCGCGCAGTTTTGGCGGTTTTGCCAGAACGCGGTCGACGTGCGGCGGGATTTCGCCTTCCGCGACCAGCCGCCGACCCCAGCCCGTAAGAAGGATCACCGGCATGGCGGGGGTGGCTTTCTTTACGGTGGCGGCAACCTGGCGGCCATCCACGTGGGGCATGCCAAGGTCGGTGATCACCGCGGCGCAGTATTCACCGCGATCGAGAGAGGCATGGAACGCGGCAATGCCCGCTTCGCCGCTGTTCGCCGTAATGATGATATGGCCATCCGCCTCCAGCGCATCGCGCAGCGACTGCAAGAGGATCGGGTCATCGTCTATCAGCAGCAGGCGCAGCCGCAACGGCGGATCGGGCTCATTCACGGGTTGTCCGGAAGTATCCGTCTGTATGGCGGAAGGAACTGCAAAAATCAGCCGCACAATAGTACCGACGCCAAGAGCGCTGCCGATCTCGATCTCGGCGCTGTGCCGCTGCGCCATCCCGAACACCATGGCGAGGCCCAGGCCCGTGCCGCGCTCGCCCTTGGTGGTAAAGAACGGCTCTAGACAACGCCGGCGCGTGTCTTCGTCCATGCCGCTGCCGCTGTCCTCGACCTCGACCTCCACACTTGACCTTCCCTTGCCGGAAGCGACGAGCCTGGTTCGCAGCTTCAGGTGGCCGCCTTCCGGCATGGCGTCCACGGCGTTGAAGACCAGGTTGGTGAGCGCCTCGCGGAACTCGCTCTCCACCCCCATGATCTCCGGCAGATTGGGCGCGAGTTCCATCAGCACTCGGATTACGATGCCGTTTTGCAACGGCTGGTCGCTCCAACGGGCACGGGTCAGATTGACAACCTGCCGCACCATGTCGTTCATATGCACGGGCGCAAGCTCGATCTGTTGCTCGCGTTTGCGGTAAAACTCGCGCATGCGCGCCACTGTCTGCGCCACATCCTCGACCGCTCGTTGAACGGTCTCCAGGTAACCGCGAGCCCTTTTGCTGAGGTTCTTCTCCGTGTCCAGCAACGATTCCACATACAGCGATACAGGCGAAAGGGCATTGTTGATGTCGTGGGCAATGCCGCTCGCCATCTGCCCCAACGCGCGCAGGCGCTCCTCCTGCATCACCGCCTGCTGGGTCTGGCGCAGGTCGTCGTAGGCCTGTCGCAGGGCGTCGTAGAGTTGCGCCTGGTGGGCGGCGAGCGCCACGTGCTCGCTCAACTGCCGCAGGAACTCGCACTCGACGCTGCTGAAGGCGCTGGCCCTGTGACGCGCGGCAACCAGCACGCCGAAGACCCGGCTTTCTACCCCCAATGGCGCCAGAACCACCGATCGCAATCCACCGCGGGCGAGGCGCTCGGTAAACGGGAATGGCGCCTGGCCTATATCCGGCTCATAGATCAGTAGCCCCTGGACACAGCGCCCCAGGCCATTGTCGTCGACGCCGATAATCGTCCGTTCATCCATCGTCAGTGAATGAGCCAGCGTCTCGCTCTTCACTCCGACGCAGTCGACAGTCAGGGCATTGGCAGTCGGGTCATGCAGGCAGATACAACCGAAATCGATCGGCAGGCTGTCCTCGAGGCTTCTGATAGCCACCTGAAAAATGCTGCGCAAATCCTGGCGCTCGCCTATCGCGCGGGTGATCTGATCCAACAGGCCCAAGTTATCCAATTGCATCCGGATCCTGCGCTCCGCCTCCTTGGGCGCGGTAATGTCGCGCGCTATTGTCGACAGGAACTCGGCCGAGCCGTTTGCCCCCTTGTGCGCGATGATGACCTGCGAAACCGGGATCTCGCGCCCATTGCGGTGCAGGAAGGCGGTTTCCCCACTCCAGCTTCCATGATCGAGGGCGTGGGGGATACCCGCCTCCAGCACCAGCTTCGCCGCCCACTCCGGATGGACTTCAGCGATCCGCGCCATGGGCATGTCCTGTGCCGATTCGTATCCGAGCATCCGCAGGCCCGCTTGGTTCAGGTAAAGCACCTTGCCATCCGGGTCGCTGGTCCCGATAAAATCGGAGGTGGTCTCGATGATCGCCACCAGCCGCGCCTGTTCCTTCTCGATTCGTTTTCGCTCCGCAATTTCCGTTTCGAGCTTGGCGGTTCGCTCACTTACCAACTGCTCCAGATGCTCGCGCAGGCCCGCCCGCTCAAGCGCTACCGCGACCTGATTGCCTATCCCGTACAGGATCCGCAATTCATCCTCATTGAACAGGCCTTTTCTCGGTCCGATCAGGTTCATCACGCCCACCGTCCGCTCGCCCAGCCAAAGCGGAACGCTGGCGTGGTAGCGCAGCCCGCGCGCGTCGCCCCCGGTTCTTTCCAGCCTTTCGCACTCCAGTGTGTTCATGACCGAGGTGAGTTCGCCGGAAACCAGTCGGCGACGGCAGGCGCAATCGCCCTCCATGGCGCCGGGCGCCTCGAGTGCGTGCGGCAAGTTGCGCGCGGCGAGCAGCCGGAAGCCAGATTCTCCTTCCCGCAGGGAGATCCAGCCGGCCTGGATTCCCGGCAGTTCCAGCGCCCGTTCCAGCACTGTTTCCGCGACTTCCTGTTCAGTGACTGCCTTATTCAGTCCTTCGGCAATGAGGTAGAGTCCGTTGAGCACCTGGTTGGAATGCGCCAGTTCCTTATCCCGCAGCTTGAGTTCTTCGTTGATCTGCACCGCCTGCTCGAAGGTCGAGATCAGCAGGTCCAGTATCTGCTGGCGCTCGGCGCTGATGAAATGTTTCCGGTTGCCCAGCTTGATCTCCACGCCCATCTGCACTTTCTGGTTTTTGCGCAGTTCGATGTTCATCAGCAGGTAGTCGATGCGCGACAGCAGGAATTTGTCTTCGTACGGCTTGCGGATGAAGTTGTCCGCCCCGCACTCCAGGCCCCGGATGACGTCCTGAGGGTCGGAGAGCGTGGTCACCAGCATGACCGGGATATCCCTCAGCTTCTCGTCGGCCTTGATCGACTTGCAAAGGCCGTAGCCGTCCAGTTCCGGCATCAGGACATCGCTGATGATCAGCGTCGGAACGTGTTTGCGAGCAGTTTCAAGCGCCTGCTTGCCATTGGCGGCGGTCACGACCGCATAGCCGCGTTGCTCGAGCAGATGCCGTAATCGTTCCGTCTGGGTCCGGCTGTCCTCGGCGATGAGGATTTCGATGCCGCCGCGCCATTTATTCCCGGATTTCATGGATCGTGCCTCGTCTTGCCTCTGTGGTTTACCCGATTCGCCTACGTCACGGCGATTCACGACCTGCCGCAGGTTCGCGCCCCGGTTCGTTATTCTCCCAATCTAACCCGGCTGTGATTTGTCCTCGCGCAGGAACTGTTCGATTCCCTCCGCCGGGACCGCGGGACTGTACAGGTAGCCCTGGAACTCGTCGCATTTGAGCAATCTCAGGAGTTTTACCTGTTCCTCGGTTTCTACGCCTTCCGCAGTGACCCTTAAATTCAGGGAATGCGCCAGGGCAATGATCGTGGACACGATGCTCAGATCGTCGGGGCTGCTCGTCATGTTTGCGATGAACGCCCGATCAATCTTCAGGGCGCCGATGGGCAGCCGGGCGATATAGCTGAGCGATGAATAACCGGTGCCGAAATCGTCGATCGCGACCCTGATCCCCATCTCCCGGATGGCCTTGAGCTTCCCGATGTTCGCCTTGATGTCCTGCATGATCAAGGTCTCGGTAATCTCCAGCTCCAGCCCGGCAGCCGCCTCGCCGGCCCCGTCCAGCAAGCCCTCCACTGTGGCTACGAAATCCTTCTGCCGGAGCTGGATCGGCGATACATTGACGGCGATCCGCGGGGACTGCAGGCCTTTCGCCCGCCACATCCGGTAATCCGATAACCCCTGCGCCAGGGCCCAACGGCCTGCCTCGAGGATCATCCCCGTTTCCTCAAGCAGGGGGATGAACTTCAGCGGCGGGACCAGGCCTGTCTCGGGATCGTTCCAGCGCATCAACGCCTCCAGCCCGCTGATCCGCCCCGTTATGAGGTCGATCTTCGGCTGGTAATACAGAACCAGTTGTTCTTCCTCCAGCGCGCGGCGCAGCTTGTTTTCAAGCGCCAGTTTCTCGGCCACCCGGGCATTGAACTCGGGGGTGTAGAACAGGTATCTGTCTCCCGAGAGCTTGGCTTTTTTCAGCGCCGCCTCGGCATTGCGGTATAGGTCCTCCACGTCCTCGCCGTCGGCGGGGAAGGACGCCACCCCCGCTTTCGCCGCGACACGCAACTCGCTGCCTTCTACTCGAAACGCCTGCCCCTGGATACCGGAAATAATCCGCTCGAGGATATGGGCGATGTCCGCGCCGTCATCGCCATGCCTCGTAGCGAGGCCGAAACGGTCGTCCGCGAGACGCGCCAGGAGGTCGGTTTCGTCGAACGCCTGCTTCAGGCGCCGGGCGAACTGACGCAACAGTTCGTCTCCGACCTGCCGGCCCAGGGTTTCGTTGACGGCGCTGAACCGCTCGATGTCGAGCATGATCACGGAGAATGCCTGTTGGTCGCGGCGCGCGATGCCGACCCGCTGATCGAGACGATCCCAAAACAATGCCCGGTTCGGAAGCCCCGTAAGAGGGTCGAAACAGGCGAGATAGTTGAGCTGTTCCTCTTTCTTGAGGTGGTCCAGAGCGAACGAAATATCGCCGGCCATCTCGACCAGCAGTCTCATCTCCTCCTCGTCGAAGGCATTCGGCTCCGGCGCGTAGAGCGGGAACACGCCGATTGGCCGGTCTTCCACAACGAGCGGGAACACCGCCACCGAACGATAGCCGCGGCGCAACGCTTCGGCGCGCCACGATAGCATGGCCTCGTCCGTGGCGATGTCGTTGCAAATCACCGGGCTCGCTTGATTCAGCGCCCGCGCGATCAGCGGGCAATTTCCAGGAGCGTCCGCCAAGGCGGTCAGATTGATCTGCGCCAGGTAGCCGCCGTCGCGGCCTGCCTTGGCGAGCGGCGTGACCTGCCGGGTGTCAGCATCAAGAGTGCCGATCCAGGCGAATACGAACTTGCCATGCTCCACCGCAATGCGGCACGCCTCGTCGAAGAGTTGCTGCCGTTCGCGGACGCGCACGATGGTGGTATTGATGCCGCTGAGTACGCTGTAGATGCGATTGAGCCGGATGACCCTCGCCTCCTGTTCCTTGCGCTCGGCGATCTCCGCGGTGAGCGCCACGGTGCGCTCCTCCACCAGTCGCTCCAGGTGCTCGTGCAGCCGGGCCCGCTCCAGCGCCACAGCCATCTGATTCCCGATCCCGTAGAGCGTTTCCAGTTCGTCATCCCTGAACAAGCCTTGCTCCGCCCCCACCAGGTTCATGATGCCCAGGTTCCGGTCGCCGATCCGCAACGGGACGCTGGCGTGGTAGCGCAGGCCGCGGTTGCCCTCCGCGGCGTCCTTCAACCGTTCGCACTCCAGGATATTGGTGACGTGATTAAGCTCTCCCGCAATGAGCCGCCGCTGACACTCGCAAGAGCCCCCCATAGCGCCTTCGCCCTGCAGCGCGGGTGGCAGGTTGCGCACCGCCGCCGTGCGAAAGGCATTGGTCTCCTTCTCCCACAGGGAGATCCACCCCGCCCACACTCCCGGCAGCTCCAGCGCGTGTTCGAGCGACCTCTCGCAGACCTCGCGCTCGCTCACCGCGTGATTCAGTCCCTGCGCTACCCGGTAGAGGGCGGACAAGGACTGGTTCGAGTCCGCCAGCTCGCGCTGCCGCACCTTAAGTTCCTCGTTGATGTGGACGGCCTCCTCGTAGATCGAAATCAGCAAGTCCACGATCTGCTGTTGCTCGGCGGTGATGAAATGCCGCTGCCCGCCGAGATAGATTTCCACCACCATGCTCATTTTCTGATTCTTGCGCAGTTCGCGGTTCATCAGCAGGTAATCGACGCGGGCGAGCAGGTAGCGCTCCTCGTACGGCTTGCGGATGAAATTATCGGCGCCGCATTCCAGCCCCTGCATGATGTCCCGCACGTTGGTGAGCGAGGTGAGCAGGATCACCGGAACGTCCTTGAGTTGCTCGTCACGCTTGATTTCCCGGCACAGCGCGAAGCCGTCCAGTTCCGGCATCATGACATCGCTGATGATGAGAGACGGCTTGCGCCCGCGGGCCGCCGCCAGGGCCTGTTTGCCGTCGGGCGCGGCAACGACCGCATAGCCGTGCTCGCACAGCAAATGCTCCAACTGCTTTCTTTGCGTTGCACTGTCCTCGGCGATGAGGATCTCCACGCCGCCCATCTTGTTTTTCTTGGTTTTCATGGCTGATACCCGGGATTACATGTGATTTTTCGCTAGATTCGCCAGCGTCGCGGCAATTTTCTCTGGTGGGAGAACCAGCGTCGCCGCATCGCGCTTGATCGCTTCGCCCGGCATGCCGTGCACGACTGAGCTGTCCTTGTCCTGGGCGAATGTAATCGCACCTTTGTCCTTCAACTGCCGCAACTCCTCGACGCCGTCGTGTCCCATGCCGGTGAGCAGGCCGGCTATGGCATCGCTTCCATAGACCTCAGTCACCGAACGCAGAAGATAGGAAACTGAAGGACGCAATCCGTTCTCTGGCGCGTCTTTCGTCAGGACGATTTTTCCGCTCCGCTCGACGCGCATCTGAAATTCATCGGGGGCCACATACACATGGCCCGGACGGACAGGTTCATCGTGCGCGGCAAGATGCACGGGCAGGCTGGACGTTTGTGCCAGCCACTGGACGAACCCCTGAGTGAATCCGGCAGCCATGTGCTGCACAATCAGCACCGGCGTCGGCAAATCCCGCGGCAGCGCCGCGAGAATGGTTTGCAGCACGGGTGGACCGCCGGTCGAGGCGCCGATGGCGATGACCTTTACTCTCGCTTCGACCAGCACGGGATTTGCCGCCGCCGTACGCGGGACCTCCGCGCGGCGCTGACCCTTGGGCCAGCGCTTGATTACCTTGACCTCGGACATCAGTTTCACGGTCCGGATCAACTCGCCGGCGGTGGCTTCATGGTCCGGATGACCGATGCCCGCCGGCCGACGCAACACGGCCACGGCGCCCGCCTCCATCGCGCGAAACGTGGTCGCGACCTCCCGCGGATCAGTGCTTCCGCTGACGATGACGATAGGCGTGGGGTACGTTTCCATAATCCGGCGCGTGGCATCCAGCCCGTCCATTCTCGGCATGTGGATGTCCATCGTGATCACGTCGGGTCGATGGCGCCGCACGGCGTCGAGTGCTTGCTCCCCATCGTTCGCCGTTCCTACCACCTTGATGCCGGGATCGGAACCGAACAGGTGAACGAGAAACTCGCGCACCGCGGGCGAATCTTCCACCACCAGGACTTTTATCATGGGCGGCTCCGCGTGCTCGCGCTCATATCAGTCTCCCGATCACTTCCAGCAGGTTGCTCTGATCGAAGCTGCTTTTGACGATGTAGGCATTCGCGCCGGCGTCGACCCCGCGCTCCCTATGCTCGCGCGACTCCAGCGCCGTGACCAGGACTATGGGCAACTCCGACAACCGCTTGTCCGCCCGTACTTTGGCCGTAAGATCAAATCCATCCATGCGCGGCATCTCCACGTCGGACACCACCAGATCGAACGCGCCGGTCTTGAGCGAGGTATAGGCATCGACGCCGTCCACCGCCGTGGCGACTGTGTAACCAGCCGCTTCCAATAGGTTCTTCAGCAGAGCCCTAGAGGTGATTGAGTCCTCCACGACGAGGATGGATTGTTTTTTCAAATCCGTGGATTGCTCGATGGCCGCGTGCGCGCTCGGAGCCCCGGCCAGTTTCATGGCCGACTTTATCAGGTCCGGCGCGTTCAGCACCGGCGCCACCTGACCCGTTCCCAGTGCAGTCGCGCCGGCAACGTTGCGCACGCGCGCGAGTTGCGGGCCGAGCGCCTTGACCAACACCTCCTGCTCGCCGAGGATTTCTTCCACCCGGAATGCAATACGCGTGAGACCCAGGCTGAGAACAACCACCTGCGCCTTATCCACTGGTCTGTCCGCGGCGCCCTTACGCGAGAGCTCCAGCACGTCGCTGAGCCAGACCAGAGAAACGGGCTGGCCGTCGAGTGGAATCGTTTCGCGGTTTTCCACGGTCCGTATTTCCTCCAGACCCGCTCGCGCCACCCGTTCGACGTTGATTGCGGGAATCACAAAAAGTTGTTCACCGGCGCGCACGAGGATGCCCCGAAACGTGGCAAGGGTCAGCGGCACGACCATGCGGAAGCTCGTTCCCGCATCGGTACGCGATTCGACGGCGATAGCGCCGCCGAGACGCTCGATCTTTTCCCTAACGATGGCAAGCCCGAGTCCCCGCCCGGAACTGTCCGTGATGATGGGATTGGTTGAAATGCCGGACTGGAAGGCGAGCGCGATCGCCTCCTGTTCGCCGAGCTTGTGCGCTTCTTCGGCGGATACGATGCCGATCTTGCAGGCGGCGGATTTCACCCTGGCCACGTCTATGCCAGCGCCGTCGTCGGCGACGAGGATCTCGACCTTGCCGCTGTCATTCTGTGAAATTGCGATAGTGATCGTTCCGTGCGTTGGTTTATGTTTCCGCTCCCGTTCCGCAGGCATCTCGATGCCATGATCGATGCAATTCCGGAGCATATGGATGAGCGGATCCTTCATTTCCTCCAGGATGCGCCGGTCAATTTCGATCTCACCTCCCTGAATGACGAGTACCGCCTCCTTGGCCTGGTCGCGGGCGAATTCACGGGTAAACCGCGGTAAAACTTCGAGCAGCGACGAGAACGGCAAGAGGTGCATCTCCTTCACGTCGTGAAGCAGGTTGTCGGTCATTACGGCCAGCATGCGCTGATCGCGCCCGGCAGACCGCTCCAGCTTCGCCAGCCGGTCCTCGAGGCCGGTCAATAAAGCGTTCTCCGTTTCCAGATACTCAAGCAGCCGGGTCAGTTCTCGCCGCTCGCTTGCGGCGCCATGGGTCTTGGCCGGCTGCATGAAGGACCGCTCAACCGCCCGTAAAGCCGGAGCGACTTTAACCCGTTCCTTTTTCCAGACAGCGAGCGCGGTCCTGCATTCGTGCAATTCCGCGGCGCGTTGGCCCGCTGTCAGCCGCGGCGCAAGCAGTTCTTCCGCTTGCCGCATCACCGTGTCGAGTTTTTCCGTATAAACCCTGATCGTCCCAGATCCGGGACCGGAGGTCTGCTGAACTGACTCAGTACCGGCAGTCACAGCGGGCTCGGCCACTGTAAGGGCAGGGGTTGCCGCCGGCGGCGGCGAAGCGTTACCTGCATCCCCGGAGGCTGAACCGCTCGCCACAGAGTCGAGTTGCCGAATCAGCGTCGCAACCACCGGCTTCCGGACTTCGGTCTGTGTCTGCGCATCGGCGGCGAGAAGCCCTCCGAGAGCGTCCAGGGTCTTATGCAGGAGATCAAAAAGCGACGGCGAAGCGGCAACAAGGCTGCTCTTCAACCCGGCGAAGACATTTTCCAGCGCATGGCACACCGACTCGATCTCCGCGAGGTTCACGGCCCGCGCAGCCCCCTTCAGACTATGCGCCTCGCGATAGACCCTCTCGAGGGTTTCCAGCCGCTGGTTTCCTGCCGGCGTCTTTTCCAGTTCGGCGAGACCCGAAAACATCGCCTGAAGATGCTCGTTGGCCTCGACCCGGAAGGTCGCCAGGAGCCTTTTCTGGAAATCGTCGTTCTTCCTGGCCATGGCAGACACCCAATCAGTCGGATTTGCTTGCGATCAAGTGATTCAACTTCTGACCCAGTTCGTTGAGATCGTGGGCGGCGATTTCCGCCTGCCTGGCGCCCGCCACGTTCTGCATGCTGGCCTGCTTGATGTTCTCCATCGCCAGCGCCACCTGGTCCATCCCCACCATTTGTTGCTGGCTCGACGCCGCGATCTGGGTCGCCGCCTGCGCCGCCTCCATGATGCTTTCGGCCAGGAGCCTGATCGACTCGCCCGTCTCCGCCGATTGCCTCACCCCCGCCTCGACCGCCCTGTTGCCCTGCTCGGTCGCCAGCACCGCGGCGCTGGTCGCTTTCTGGATGTCGCCCAGAATGGCGCGCACCTGCGCCGTCGCCTGCCTGGACTGATCCGCGAGACTTTTCACCTCCTGCGCCACCACGGCAAAACCCTTGCCCTGCTCGCCGGCCCTGGCCGCCTCGATCGCGGCGTTGACCGCCAGCAGGTTCGATTGCTCCGTGAGATCGTTCACCGTGGCGATGATCTCCCCGATCGCCTGGCTTTGCTCGGAGAGCCGCACGATGCTCCCGGCAATGGATTCCATTTGCTCCTGGATGACATGCATGCCTTGAATGGAGTCTTCCACCGACTTGCGCCCGGACTGCGAGACCTGCGCGACCTTCTGCGCGCTCTCGGAGACGTACTTCGCCTTCTGGGTGGAAACCTGCGCCGTCTGCTTCACTTCCTCCACCGTCGCCGTGGTCTCGCTCACCCCACTCGCCGTCTCGGTGGCGCCGGAGGCCACCTGCGCGGTCGTCGCGAGGATTTCGGCCGCGGACGACGACAGTTGGGCGATGCTTTCGCGTAACTGGCTGGTGATGGCGCGGCCGAGATAAAACGCGATGCCCAGACCGGCAACGAATCCGAGCAGCGAGACGCTTGCCATCATGATCATGAAGAAATTAATCGTCGCCGCGAGTTCGGTCCTTCCCTCTGTCAACAGTTTCAATTGGCGGTCGCGGAAGCGCTCCGCCAAGTCGTCCAGGGCGCGGTTGAGGGGGCGGACTTCCTCGATCCCCAGCGCCAGCGCCTCCGCCTGCTTTCCTTGCCGCGCTAGTTCGATGACCTGATCCTGATTCCGCTCGTTCCTCGCCTGCTGGGTTGCGATCTCCTCCAGCATGCTGCGTTCTTCGGCGGTGTAAACGAGTTGGCGCATCGTTCCGATGACCTCGGTGACCCGGCGTCGGCTAGCCAGCAATTCCTCCTGATGGCTGCTCTGGAGATCCGGGTAGAGAAGAATGCCCCGGTAGCTGGAAACCTGACCGTTCATCTCGAAACGCAACTTACCAGCGCCGTCGACCAGCCGCTCGTCTACGTCGATGAATCCATCATAGGCCGCCTGAATTCTGGAGAGAGAGTAGAAAGCGATAGACATCACGATTGCCAGAAGCGCCAGCACAAGGGCGTAGCCGCCGAAAAATTTTTTTCCGATGGTCATGGCTTGATCTCCGTCATAATTTAAGTTGTCGCGGCATGCCGTTATGCCTTGTTCTGCTCCGCCAATTGCTTCAGCTTCAGTCCCAGTTCATGCAGACCCTGCGCAGCGGTCTCCGCCTGTTTGGTGCCGGCCACGTTCTGCACGCTGGCCTGTTTGATGTTCTCCATCGCCAGCGCTACCTGATCCATGCCCACTATCTGCTGCTGGCTCGACGCCGCAATCTGCGTCGCCGCCTGAGCCGCTTCATTGATGCTGTCGGTCAGCAGGCGGATCGATTCGCCGGTTTCCGTGGATTGCTTCATGCCGGCTTCCACCGTCTTGGACCCTTGCTCGGTGGCCAGCACCGCGGCGCCGGTGGCTTTCTGGATCTCGCCGAGGATGGCGCGCACCTGCGCGGTTGCCTGCTTGGACTGTTCGGCCAGGCTCTTCACTTCCTGCGCCACCACCCCGAAGCCCTTGCCCTGCTCGCCGGCCCTGGCTGCTTCGATGGCGGCGTTCACCGCCAGCAGGTTCGATTGCTCCGCCAGATCGCTCACCGCGGCGATGATCTCCCCGATCGCCTGACTCTGCTCCGACAGCCGCACGATGCTTTCGGCGATCGATTCCATCTGCTCCTGGATGCGCTGCATGCCCTGGATGGCGTTCTCCACCGACTTGCGGCCGGCCTGGGAAACCTGCGCCGCTTTCTGGGCGCTTTCTGAAACATACTTCGCCTTCTGGCCCGCCACCTGCGCCGTCTGCTTGACTTCCTCCACCGTGGCCGTGGTCTCGCTCACCGCACTGGCCGTCTCCGCCGCGCTGGATGCGACCTGCGCCGTGGTGGCGAGAATCTCGCTGGACGAAGAAGCGAGTACGCCGACGCCTTCGTTCAGTTCCTGGGTTGTGCGCCGCAGGTTCCCGACCATGGCGCCGAACGCGCGCACCAGCGTGCCGACCTCGTCGGCGCGATTGTCCTGGGGCACATCGATGGTGAGAATGCCCGACGCGACCTGATCCGCGGCGCGCGACAAGTCGCGCAACGGTCCCGCGATAACCCGCTCCATTAACAGCGCCAGCGCGATGCCGATCACCACGGCCGCTATCCCGACCAACAGAAAAATGCGAAACGACTGGTTGGCCCGAACGCCGGCATCAGCCACGGCGAGGCGCGCATCTTCTTCGACCAACTTGCCTAACTCCTCGGCGATGGTGCGAATCTTCTGCTGCCGCCCTTGTTGCACACCGGCCGCGAGTTCCTGCGATTCGGCGATCCTGCCGGCGAGGATCAGGGGAATGATCTCGGTGTCCTTGGTTTTGGCGAATGCCTGCCAGGTGGATTGTAACTCCTCGATCCGCGACTGCCGCTGAGGGTCGCGCTTCGCCCGCGCCAGGAGGTCGAGGATGAGGCGGTCGATCTGTAGCGAGCGTTCCGCGGCCTGCGCCAGCAGCGGATCCTGTTCCGTGCGTTGGGTCAACAACTGCACTTCGAGCATCAGGGCCCGTATCTGATTTTGATACGCGCGCAGAACCATCAGATCGCGCACGTTGGCGAAGTGTTCGTCGTAGAGACGCTCCTGGGACTCCCGGATGGTAACGATTCCGGTGTACGCGGTTGCAATCACCCATGACAACAGAGCGAATATCAGACCGAAACAAACGAGCAGCTTGCCCCGCGTGGTCAGATCGAAAAACCACCTCATGATTATTTCCCCTTATTTGTATGCGTTGCCATTCATGGTCCGCGGTCCCGGCGGCTCTATCTCAAACCTGTTCCTGCACGATGATTTGCTCGTCCGCCAGGAGTTTCCCCGCGTCGAGCAGGACCGTTCGATCCGAGGTGATGCCTCGCAGATATTTTTCCCGGACACCGGAGAGCGTTGGCAGGGACGGCTGGATTTCCGCCGCCCGGATCCGGCGCACACCGACGATGATGTCCGCAAGAATGCCGAAAAGCATCGGCCCGGACTGGAGAACGATGACCTTGTTGAGATCGGTCAGCCCCTTCTCCGGCAGATCGAAAAACTTTTTAATATCGATAACTGAGACAATCTCGCTGCGCAGATTGATGATGCCGAGCACAAATGGCGGCGTGCAGGGGAGCGGCGTCAGATTCTCCAGAGGATAGACCTCCCGGACATGTCGCGATTCGACCGCATACCTCTCTTGCGCCAGGATAAATTCCAGGATTTCCACCTGCGCATCGGCGAGCTGCACTTTTTCTGGTTCCCTGGCCAGTTCCTGCGCCCTGGCCTTTAGTACCCGTTGGGTCACCCTGGCGTCCGGCGCCCATATGCACTCGGCGTCAGCGCGGGCCATCTCAAGGCGCCGATGGACCTCGCGCCAGTCGATGGCTACCTTCTTTCGCAGCGGCGGTTTATGCGTGCTCATGCGGGCATGTCTCTCACGCTCACGCCACCCGGGTGCGCGGCTGGCTTGCCAGGATGGAGGCGACGATCTCGACCAACCGCCCCGCGGTCAGTCCCTCCGATTCCGGGAGAGATTCGTCATGCGGCCGCGCCCGCAGCAACGCAAGTGAGTTCGAGAAATGTCGCTCGGCCTGAATGCACCGGCCTTGCGACAACTCGATGTTCGCCAGAGCGAAATGGGCAAGTGCGAATTCGGGATCGAGATATAAGGCGCGTAGCAACGACCGCCGCGCCGCCTCCGGCTGCCCCTGCTCCTGCCGGATGGTCCCGAGCAGATAGTAGTGCGCCGGATTCAGCTTGTCGGCTGCAATCGCCTTCTCGCACCACTCGGCGGCCTCGGCGAGCCTGCCCTCGTTTGCGCAACGGCGCGCGGCGCTTGAAAATGCAGTCCCGTCGTCCTTTCCCTGGGCAGGCTTTATGCCTGCATCCCCTATTTCCGGGACGCCCGGCGCAGGCGGCGTCTCGTCCGGCGCAACGGATCTTGTCCAGGGAGCCGGGACCGGCTGGTTCATGCTCTCGGCTGCCGGGAAAAACGCGGAGGTCTGGTTGCCCATGATGGCAACTCGCTGGGCGGCCCCCACGATCTTCCGGTACACCACGACGCCAGGGAACTGGATTGCCGAAAACGAGGAGAACAGAGTGTTCGAGTTTTCCACCGGGCTGACGATCAACCACCCGCCGTCGACGAGTGAACGGTAAAGACCCTCGGCCACCTGCTTTGCCCGATCCGCACTGAAATACATCAACACGTTGCGGCAGAAGATCACGTCCATCGCGTTGGTGTTGTTCAGGAGCGACGGGTAAACGTCGTTTGCTAGATTAAGGTACGAGAATGTCACACGGTTCCTGATCTGCGGCAGCAGGGCGTAGCGCCCGTCTTTCCTTTTCCTGAAATACCGCTCTTTCATCCATCCCGGCGTGCTGCGGAACGACCACTCGCCGTACACGCCCTGCGCCGCCTTGCTCAGGAACCGCGGGTTGATGTCCGTCGCCAGGAGGGAGAGGTTATTCGCCACGGGAGCGGGGATATGCTGGTCCAGAAGCATGGCGATGGAGTACGGCTCCTCGCCGGTGCAGCAGCCCGCGCTCCAGATTCGAAGGCGCCGCTCTGCCCCGATCCCGGAGCGGAGCAGTTCGGGCAGAATTTGCTCCTTGAGGACTTCGAGACTTCTCTGCTCGCGAAAGAAATAAGTCTCGCCGACGGTCAGGTGGCAGGCCAGGACTTCGACGCGGTTGCGCGCCAGGGGTGCGGATAAAAGCCACCTGGCGCAGGATTCCGCGTCCCGAAGGCCAAAGTCCCGGGCGGCGGCGGCGACTCCGCTTTCCAAATCGCGCCAGCGCTCTTCCGGAAAGTGCAGGCCCATCTGCGATTCGAGGAAATCGCTCAACTGCGACAGCAGAGAATCGGGCAACGCATTTGGCACATCGACAGACATACGTCAGAGCCTTTCCAGGGCCTGATCCAGGAACTGTTCTTCCGTAGCCGAGAAGAACCGGTCCAGATCGTGGATCAATACCAGGCCTTCACTCGTCTTGAGCACGCCCTCGATAGGTTCGATGCCGGGCGTGATGTGGCCGGCGCTTACCACAGCGTCAACCGGGCGCTCTACAACGCCCACCACGGACTCCGCGATGATGGCGACTCGCCTGGCGCGCGCTCGCGCCACAATCAGGCTGTCGGCCGCCCCTGCCGACCGTTCGGCAAGGCCGAGGCGTCTGCGGACGCTCACGACAATGACCACATCGCCCTGAATATTGATGACGCCTTCGACGGAGTCGGGGGCTCCCGGCAGGGGCGTGATTTCGACTATGCGCAGGACCCGCTCCGCCGCGGCCAGCGGCAGCGCGTAGGTTTGCTCGTCAACGATGAACAGGACCAGTTGAACCAATGTTGCCGTTTTAGCCACTACGAAGACTCCACTGTAACTGCCGAGGCATGGGATTACCGGTTTAAGATCTCGTGCAACCCTTCGCGAAAATATCTATCGAAAAAGTTCTGTAATCTTATGGTCTTACTCTGTAAATTTTATGCAGTGGTGGAAGGTCTGTTTCACTATAGTTGAAAATTCTACCCTCGTCGTTCCATCATTGATATACCCTGTTTTGGGTAGGAAAATGTGTTTAATCTCATTAAATATTCAGTATGAAATACTAGATCTGGACAAAGTCTATATCCGATGCCAGGAGGGATGCAAATGGACTATTTACTGCGCCCAATTTTTATGATAGGGCCCAGCTTTTCATATCCAGGGGCTGGTTTGAATGGGTAGGAGCTGGCGGGCTAAAACCGGAAGGCGTAGTTGGCCTTAACGAAGAACCCCCGTGGGGCCATTGGCGGGACGGGGGTTCGTGCCACGGATCGTGGCAGGTGAAGTGGCTACCACTCAACTACAAGTATAGGCAGACAGAAGCCTACTTCAAGCCATATTTCCTTCCAGCCCGGTAGAAGGCATGAACGTTTTCCGCCTTGGCCTGATCGATGGGGCTGCCGGATGAAAGTATGAAGCCGCCACCCTTGCCGGCGGTTGCTATCAGTTGCCGGCATTGTTCCTCGATGCTCTCCGGCGTGCCCGCGGAAAACTGCGAGGCGGGGACGTTGCCGGCGATGCAGGCGACATCGCCCAGATACTCCTTCGCCTTTTGCATATCGGTGCGGTCGAACAGCCAGACGGTCTTGCCTTTCGGCAGTCCCGCCTCGGCGATGAGGTCGAGGCGCTTGTCGTAACCGCCCTCGACGAAGAGCAGGGGGATCATGCCCGCCTCGATGATGCCGTCGATCTGCTTGCGCAGGGTTGGCCAATAGAAGACTTTGAACTGTTCGCGCGACATGAAGGCGTCCGCGCCCTTGTGCAGGGGGATGAAGGAGATCGGCGGGGCGCCGGGCATGCGGTTGGTGATGGACATGTCGATGGCGGCAGGGACCACGGCCTCGCAGGCGGCGAGCAGCTTGTCGGGGCGGCGGTAGATGTCCATCAGCACGCCCTGGGTGCCGCGCAGCGTGTCCCCGATCATGTCGAAGGGCGCGAAGCAGATGTTGGTGAAGAAACCCGAGACGCCGTAGCGTTCCGTCAATTCCAGGTTGGTCTTGCGGGATTTCTCCATCCCGGCCTTCAGCATCTCGCCGGCCTTGAGCAATCTCTCGAGCGCCTCACGCAACTCCGGATGGGTGAAGGCCATGACCATGCTGATGACCTCGGTGATCTGCATGGTCTTGAAGAAATTGGGCATCCGGGCCAGACCTTTCAGGTTGTCGAAGACCCGCGGGGCATAGCGGCGCATCATGTAGCCCGTAGGGTCGTTGATCAGGGCGTCGTAATCGCCGGCGGGCATATATTCGCCCTCGACGTACTGGAAGGAGACGTCCGGGGGGAGTTTCCCGCCCGGCCAGCGATAGGTGTTGTAACCGAGCAGGTCATAGATGGGTCCGGTCGGCGCCATGGTGCCGAAGGCATAGTCAGGTTTGAATTCCTCGATGAAGCGGATCACCGCCTTGCAGATGTTTTCGCTGTTGTAATAGATGTCCGCCTGGCTCGCGCCGCCGAAGCGCGCCGTGTAGCCGCCGATCAGCAAGGCCGCCGGCGTCTCCCCGGAATCCTTTAGGGTCATGGCGTCGATCAGACGGCCGACGCGCTTTCGGTAGAGGTCTCTGACCTCATCCGACGCGAAGGTCCGTCCGGCGCTTTCTTTCCAGGCATCCAGGCGAAACTGGAGCTTTTCGGCAGGGGAGAGGGATTCGAAGGAGTCGTTGTTATTCTTGTTTTGCATGGGCTGAGCCTGTGGTTCCGGTGGCTTTAAAAAAATCGCGGACAATGTATGGGTATCCGCGGGTTGAGTCAATCCCGCCTGCCGTTAGCGAAGGCGCAGATACTCCTGCGCCAGGGATTGCGCAGCGCGCAACTCATCCGGCGTCAGCTTCGCGGTCAGGTCCTGCAGTGCGGTTTGAATCATCCCGGCATGGATCGCGGCGAAAGGGTCATCTGCAGGAGGTTGCCCATCCACGGGTGCGGCGTCGGCGTCGGTGGGTTCGGCGGCGCTTTCCGCCGCATAGTTGGTCTCCGCTGTCTTGAACCATGCATAGGCCTTGATGTTGTCCTGCTTCACGCCGTTGCCCTGCGCGTACATCAGACCCAGACGGAACTGGGCATGGGCATAACCTTTCTTTGCCGCGGCGTCGTAGAGGCGGATGGCGCGGCGCGGATTTTTTTTCACGCCAATCCCGATGTCGTACATCAGGCCAAGTTTGTATTGCGCGTCGGTGCGTCCGTAACCGGCCGCCTTGCTGAACCAGGTAAAGGCCTGCTGATAATCCTTCGTCACCCCATTGCCCGAGGCGTACATGGAACCCAGGGCGTACATGGCGCGATGATCGCCCACCTCCGCCACTTCCTTGAATTTGGCCGCCGCGGTCGCGTAATCCCCCTGCTTGTAAGCCTCGCCGCCTTCCTTGAAGGCATCGCCGCACAGACCGGCGACCGACCAGAGAATTAAAAGGACAAGAACGGATTTACGGGATGGATGCATGCGGGTTCAACCAGCGTCTGGTCGCCTCATCGGTGGAGAATGCCGCAAGTATGGGGCAGAAAACCTCAGGCTGACAATACGATAATTCACGCTGCCACGTTGACAGCTATCTTGGCAGTCGCACCGCGACTTTATTCCGGCCGCTGGTCTTCGCCTCATAGAGGGCATTGTCCGCCAGTTCCAGCAGGCGGTCATATTCCACCTTGCCGGGGCGGCCATCGAAATGCGCGACGCCGATGCTGATCGTCACCTTGATGCCGTTGATGTCGCTCGCGGCGATGGCGCGGCGGATGCGCTCGGCGAGGCTCTCCACATCGCGCTGGGCGATGAAGGGCACGATAATCATGAACTCTTCCCCGCCATAACGGCCGACGACATCGCTCATGCGGGTGCCCTGCTTCATGACCGCCGCGACCTTTTTCAGCACTTCATCCCCGGAGGTATGGCCATAGCGATCGTTGACCTGTTTGAAATGATCGACATCGAGCATCATGATGGAGAGCGGGTGCTGGTAGCGTTTCGCGGTGTGCATCTCCTCCTTGAGGCGCAGGTCCAGATAGCGGCGCTGGTAGATCCCGGTCAGGCCGTCGGAGATGGAATCCCGATACAGGGCGGCGTTCTCGATGGCGACCGCAACCTGGTTCGCGAGGGCGTGCAGGATGATCTCATCCTCTTCGCCGAATTCGCCTTCGCGCCGGTTGATGGCCTGCAAAACCCCGAGCGTCTGTTCCTTGGAAATGATGGGCACGCACAGGATATCGCGCGTCTTGAAGCCGCTGGTCTCATCGACGCCGGGATAAAAACGATCGTCTTTCTGCGCATCCTTCACGATGAGGGGGATGCCCGTGCGGGCCACATGGCCGGCGATGCCTTTGCCGGCCTCGATGCGGATGGACTGGATCTCGTTATGTTTTTCGCCTAGGGCGACCTCGAAGTACAACTCGTTGGTCCCGGCGTCGAGCAGGAGCATGCTGGCGGCCTCGGAATCCATCAATTGCATGATGGCGGCGATCGATTTTTCACGCACCAGATGGGTATCGAGGGTGGAATTAATGAGACGGGTCATCTCGATCAGGGTGTCGAGCTGTCGCAGGCGACGGTTGTTTTCATCAAGCATGTGGAGGATTCCCCTTAAAAAGCCCCTGCTGGCGCCGGAAATGGCAATTGAAAATGACTCATCCTGCCAATATCAATATAATACTGCGTTTTTCATCAACCTCTAGCTTTTACGGAACTTAAACGACGTGTCACCTGACGAGTTGCAGTCGCTGGGCAATCATGAACTGGCGGATAAAATGCCGCATGAGATCATCCAGTGGACCGTGAACCAGGCCGAGCCGGCCATCGTAAGCACGAGCTTTGGGCCCTATTCGGCCGTCATGCTCCATGCCGCGACGCGGGTGCGGTCCGATATACCCGTGGTCTGGGTCGACTCGGGCTACAACACCTGGGAAACCTATGTTTACGCCGAGAAGTTGATTAAGGATCTGCAACTCAACATACATATCTACATCCCGCAGATCACCGCGGCCAGACGCGATGCCTTGATGAAGGGCATACCCAGCCTGAGCAGCGATCTGCATCCGGAATTCACCCGGCAGGTCAAGCTCGAACCCTTTCAGCGGGCCCTGGACGCCTTGAAGCCCAGGTTCTGGATCACGGCGATCCGGCGGGAGGAGACCACCTTCCGCAAATCCCTGGAGGTCATCAGCAAGGGGCCGAACGGCGTGCTCAAGGTGGCGCCGTTCCTGCACTGGTCCGAGGCCGACATGGAGGTCTATCTCAAGGAGCATGCGCTCCCACAGGTGGAAAACTATTTCGATCCCACCAAGGTCAAGAGCGACCGCGAGTGCGGATTGCACACCATGGATTATTCCATCTGATACCGGCCTGTCCGGCGCCGGAGGGGGAGGGGAACCTCCGCGAGGCGCCGAGGTTCCCCGTCTGAGGTTTATTGCGGGGCTTTTTGCAGGAGCAGGCTGACCTTCACCATCACCTTGTAACCGACGGTGCTGTTCTCGTACCACTCGCCGTCACCGATCCGGAAATCCTGACGATTGACCTCGGCGTCGCCGAGCAGCTTGGCCTGGCCTTCCAGCAGGGTTTGTCCTTCCGCGTTGGTGGTCCATTGGAAGCGCAACTCCACCTCCTTCTGGTGGCCCTTGAGGTCGAGGGTGCCGAGCGCTGCGAATTGCCCCGGTCCCAGATTGCGGAAAGAGTGGGTCACATAGGTGGCGTTGGGATAGCTGCCGAAGTCGAACCAGTCCTTGGTCCCAAGATTCGAATCCCAGTCCGCGTTGAAGGTGGTGACCGAGGTGGTGTCCACGGTCACATTAAAGCCGGAATCTTCCAGATGGTCCGGGTCAAAATTGATGACCGCCGTAAACCGCGGGAACTGGCCGGAGAAACCGGAGCCGGAATAATCGCCTTCAAAACCGAGGCGGCTCTCGCCCTCTACAACGGACCAAGCCTGGGCGGATCCGGCGGAGGCAGATGGAGTGCTCACGGCCGCGGCCGGTGCTGCGGCGGCGTCGGATACTGTTGGGGCTGGCGCAGTGGCAGGGGGTGCGGCCGGTGTTGTTGCTGACGCCGGTTCGTTGGCGGCGGGTTCCAGCGGGGTCGCCAGGCGCCTCGAAAATAGGGATAACCCGATAATGACCAGGATGAGGACAATGGCGATCAGGGCGATGGGTTTCTTTTTTGCTGTCTGCATGATGACTCCTCCAAAAACAGGCCGCTATATTTATCCAAAGTTAACCAGACTGCAAATCGAATGTACTACCATAGCAGCGCCGTGGCCAGGGCCACGCTTGCGGACAGGATGCACAACCCCAGCAACAGTACCCTGAACCGTTTTTTGTCGATGAATTGACGCGCCCGGATGCCGGTGAAGAATCCCAACAGGGAGATGGGCAGGAAGCTGAGACTAATCAGGACGAGTTGACGATCGAGCAATCCGGAGAGGGCGTAACCCGCGAGGCTGATCAGGCACCCATAGGTAAAATAGAGGGAGAGATTCGCGCGGACAGTGCGCGGGTCTCCATGCTGCATGACCAGGGCCATGGGCGGTCCGCCTATGGAAGTGGAAGTGCCCATGAGCCCGCTGAAAAAGCCCGCGAGACCGAGCCGAAATGGCGTGGTACGGAACTGCGCGGCGCTGACGCTGACCAGCACCGCCAAAAGTACACAGACGGCGACGAGGATTTGCAGCGTGCGCGTCTCCATGCGCAGCAGCAGCCAGATCCCCGCGCAGGTGCCGGGGATGCGGGTCAGGACCGGCGTCAGCATGCCACTGAAATCACAGTATTGCCGCTGGTTCCAGGTGTTGACCAGGCACAGTTGCAGGGCGGTGATGCTCAATACCACGGGCACCCATTGCGGCCGGATGATCACGATGATGGGCGTGGCGACCACCGCCATGCCGAATCCGAGCGCGGTTTGCAGCCAGCAACCGAAGAGGAGGATGCCGGCGGCGAGCACCCAGGCTACAAGGTCAGACAACGGGATTGACCAGAAACCTGCTATGGCGCGGCGCCGTAGGCCGTCCCCGGCATGAGGAATTGCCAGGGCGAGGCCTCGGAGTCGATTGCAACCTCCACCTCGATCAAGGCCGGGGCGCCCTTGACCAACGCCTGTTCGAGGCAGGGGCCGAGGG
The DNA here is from genome assembly GCA_004297165.1 of Gammaproteobacteria bacterium. Classification (GTDB taxonomy): domain Bacteria; phylum Pseudomonadota; class Gammaproteobacteria; order Eutrophobiales; family Eutrophobiaceae; genus 2-02-FULL-56-15. The sequence continues at coordinate 1,083,632 of SCUJ01000006.1, read as the reverse complement.
CGGCCGGCGAATCAACCCGGTAACCGTCCACCCCGAAGGCGCGCGCCAGTGCGACGAAGTCGGGATTTTGAAGATCGGCCCCCAGCAGGTGACCCTGATAAAAGCGCTTCTGGTCGCGGCGGATGTTCGCATACGAATGGTTGTTGAAAACGATGGTCACCAGGCCGATGTCGTACTGCGCCGCTGTGGCGAGTTCCTGCATCCCGAACATGAAGCCGCCGTCGCCGCTGATGGCGACGACCGGGCGATCCGGATGGGCCAGCTTGACGCCCAGCGCGGTGGGAAAGCCGAATCCGAGTGTGCCCTGGTAGCCGCAGGTGACGAAGGTGCGGGGCGAATAAACCGGGAAACTGACATAGGAGGAGAACCCCACCTGGGAGACCTCCTCCACGAAAAATCCATCCTGGGGAAGGCGCTCTCGAATCACCCGCAAATAATCCGCCTCGGGTTGCAGTTTTTTTTGAATCTCGGCGCGACGGTTATGTTTGAGGCGCGAAAATTCCGCCTCGCGCGATGGCGCCAGGATGCCTTCCGCCGCGCAGGCGGCCGTGAGGGCAGCGGTCCCGGTTACGGCATCGGCGAGGATCGCGGCGTCGGCGCGGTGCCTGATCATCTCTTTGGGATCGATGTCGATGCGGATGAGTTTCAGGTTCTGCGGGCGCGCCGGTCCCGTCCAGCGGGCCCAGGACAGTTCCATGCGCGAACCGATCCCGATCAGGACATCCGTTTCCGGCCAGCGCAACGCGCCTTCCGCGCAGTTGAAGCCGAGATGATGCGCGTCGCTCACGATGCCTCGGCCGCTGCGAAAGGAGACCACGGGGGCTTGCAGCAATTCCGCGAGCGCCAGCACTTCCCGCGCGGCGTGCAAGGCCCCGCCGCCGACCATGATCATGGGATTGCGCGCCGCCTTGAGCAGGGCGATGGCCGCGTCGATCTGCGCCTGGTCCGGCGTCGGCGCCGGGAGCGGGGCCACGGCCGGGGGCAGATCGACCTCGCCGCTCATGGCCAGAATGTCCCACGGGATCTCCAGCGCGGCCGGTTGCGGGCGTCCGGAAAGCATCTGCCGGAAGGCCTCGGCGACCTGTTCCGGGGCCTGCGCGGGGTGATCGATGCGCCCCGCCCATTTCGTAAGCGAGCGCAGGGTCGCGAGTTGATCGGGCAACTCGTGCAGGGCACCCTTGCCCGAACCGATGAATTGGGTCGGCACATGGCCTGTGACACAGAGTATCGGCGTGCTCGCGCCATAGGCGGAACAGAGGGCGGCCGCCGAGTTGAGCATGCCCGGTCCCGGCACCACGGAATAGACGCCGACCCGGCCGGTCGCCTTGGCGTAACCGAAGGCCATGTAGGCGGTGCTCTGCTCATGCCGAGCGCCGATGTAGCGGATCGGCGGATCGGCCTGGGCAATGGCATCGAAGAAGTCGTAGGTCTGCGCGCCGGGAACGCCGAAGACGGTGTCGACGCCGTATTGTTGGAGGGTTTTGACGATGGCGGTGCCGCAGGTCATTCTGGTCATGGCGGTTTCCCTTTATAAATTTATTTTGAATTCTATACAGTCCGCCCGACTTGGCATATATATGTGTGAAATTTATATCGACCAGTCTTTGCAGGATACCATGCAGTTACAAACCGACCGGCCCGCTGCGCCATTTTCCTTGCCTGACTTCCAGGGCAGGATCTGCTGCCTGCAGAATTTCTCCGGCCACTGGCTCCTGCTCGTCTTTCACCGGCATCTCGGTTGACTGCCCTGCCGTGGGCATCTCGCGCAGTTGCGCGAACGGCAGGCGGATCTGGAGGCACTGGATGTGCGCGTTGCCGTGGTTACGTTTGACCGACCATTCCTCTGCCGTGCCTATATCGAGGAGACCGGGATCGAGTGGCCGCTGCTCATCGACGAAACGCGGGGGCTTTATCGGGCCTATGGCATGTTGCGGGCCTCGTTCATGGATGTCTGGGGACCCGCGAGTTGGCTGGCCTATGTGCGCGAATTACGGAAAGGACAGGGCCTGAGACGGGCCGGCGCCGATGTGATGCAACGCGGCGGCGATGTCCTGATCGACCCCGGCGGGATCGTCCGGCTGCATCATGTTGGTCGGGGGCCCGCCGATCGGCCGGACGTTGAAAAGATAATCAACGTGGTCATGCCCGCTGCGATACAGGGCTAACTTAAGGAAATTCTGAATAAGTCCGTTCGCATTGAGCCTGTCGAAATGCGTACTCGTAAAATCAAGGGCTTCGACAAGCTCAGCCCGAACGGTGAGTACTTATTCAGAGTTTCCCTAATCCTGCAAGAACGGCGGGTCATCGTCCTCGTCCCAGTCCGCGTCGGTCTCCGGGACCTTGGCGAGCCAGGCGTCGATCAGGGCGACATGCTCTTCTTCCTCCGCCGCCAACTCTTGCGCCATGCGGCGGGTTTCTCCATCCTGCGCATCCGTGGCGAGATGGGCATAATAATCGCGCGCCCGCGCTTCATTGTGTCGTGCGAGTTCCAACGCCTGGCGCGGGGTCATGAGGTAATGCAGGTCGAGCGGGTCTGTGGTTTCCGGTCCTTCGGGAGAGGTCCAGTAATAATTCGCTGGTTCTGACAGTTTGACCCCATGCCGTTCGATCATCTTGCGGATGTGGTCCACATGGAGTTTCTCGATGTCCGCCATCTTGCCGAACAACTTCGCAATGCGAAGGTTGTTATGCGACTTCATCTGCTCGGCGAGATCCGCGTAGCGCTCGCTGGCCTCAATCTCCAATGCGAGTGCATGCGTCAGTAACTCAGCGATATTCGCTGGTCGAGGCCCGGCAGTCATAGGACGAATTCCTCCGCGATCGCATCAATATCCCTGGGCTCGGACTTCCGTCCTGATTCATAGGGCGGGCGATCGCCGCGATAGAGGATCCCGAGATTGAAGCCGTCATCGGTCATGATGCGGTTGGCGGCGCGGGACGGATCGGTGGTGAAGGGGACCGGGGCCGGCCGGACCAGGTTGCGCCATTCCCGCTGATCCGGGCGGAAGGTGGCGCAGGGGCTCAGGATCTGGATGAAGGAGAATCCGGGGTGCTTGATCCCCTCGATGATCATCTCGGTCGTGCCCGCCGGATCGCCGGCAAAGCCGCGGGCGACGAAATTCGCGCCCGAGGCGAGTGCGATCACCAGCGGCTGAAAGGGGCGTATCCCGGTGCCGCCCGGCGTCAGGACGCTGTCCCAGTCGGGATCGGTGGTGGGCGAGGCCTGGCCCTTGGTCATGCCATAGACCTGGTTGTCCATGACGATATAAGTGATATCGACATTGCGCCGGCAGGCATGGAGAAAATGATTGCCGCCGATGGAGAATCCGTCGCCGTCGCCGCCGGTCGCGATCACGGTAAGGTCCGGACGCGCGACCTTGAGGCCGGTCGCCACCGGCAGGGCGCGCCCGTGCACCCCATGAAACCCGTAGCAACTGCTGTAGGCCGGGATCCGCGAGGAACAACCGATCCCGGAGACGATGGCGACCTCCGCCGCCGGGAGTTCGAGCGCGGCCAGCGCCTTGGTGATCTCGAGCAGCACGGAGTAATCCCCGCAACCGGGGCACCAGATCGGCTTGATCCCCGAGCGGTAATCCGCCGGGGTCGGTTTGTTGAGCGCAACCGCAGTCTCGTTCATGCCGACCTCCATTGTTTGATCCAGTCGCCAATCTCGCCCGGCCGGAACAGGATGGGGCCGGCCCGGTTGTAAAATTCGATGTCCTTGGGCAGGTCGTAGTGGGCGCGCAGAAAATGCCGCAGTTGCCCGGAATGATTCTGTTCGATGACCAGGACCCGGTCGACGCCCGCGATCGCTTCCGCGAATTTCTCCGGCTGTGCCGGCGTGATCAGGCGGAGCGATATGAGTTTGATGTCATCCACGCCAGTGCGCCGCAATTGATCGAGCGCCTCGCGCACCGCCCCGGTGGTCGAGCCCCAGGTCAGTATGGCGTGCCGACCCGCACCCTCCACATCCGCCCACCGCTCGCCGTAGTCGAAGTCATGGATCTTGCGCCGGCGCTTCTCCATCTGCTGTTCGTGATCTTCCGCCCGCGTCGAGGGGATGCCCTTGACCGAATGTTCCAGACCGTCCGCGGTGTATTGTCCGCCCTGAGTTCCAGGGATCGTCATGGGCGAGATGCCGCTCTCGGTATTGGCATAACGCGCGTAATCGGGCGCGGGGTTGTCGCACGTGAGCCGCCCGGCCCCGGCCTCCGCCAAGGCAGGTCGATCGATGATGGATTTGGTCTGTCCCATGTACTGATCGGTGAGGACAATCACCGGCGCCTGCATGGACTCCGCCAGTTGCACGGCCCACTGCGTGGTTGCGACGCAATCACCGACCGAGTTCGGCGCCACGACCACGTGCGGGGCGTCGCCATGGAATCCGTAGACGGCGATGTTCAGGTCGCTCTGCTCGGCCTTGGTGGCGATGCCCGTGGAAGGCCCGACGCGCATCACATCGATCACGACTAGCGGGATCTCGGCGGCTACCGCAAGCCCCAGGCTTTCCATCATGAGAGACAAGCCGGGGCCGGAGGTCGCGGTCAGAGATGGGATGCCCCCGTAGGAGGCGCCGACGATCATGTTAATGGAGGCCAATTCATCCTCCGCCTGAACCAGCCGCCCGCCGGACTTCATAAGCCCGGAGGACAGCCATTCCAGGACCTCGGTCGCCGGGGTGATGGGATAGGCGGCCACGAAGCGGATCCCGCCCCGCAACGCCCCGTAGCCGCAGGCATGATTGCCTGTGATCAACCAGCGGCCGTCCTGCCGCGAGCCTTGACCCGCCAGGGTTCGCTTGGCGAGTCCGGTTGCAGCGGCGCGGCCCGCACGCACGGTTTCCAGGCTGCTCTGCAAGGCCTGTTCGCCCTTCTTCGCGAGTTGCTTTTCAAGCACGGCCCCGACCGATGCGGTTTGCAGGTCCAGCAACTCGGCGATAATGCCGAACGCGAGCATGTTGGGCCGGCCCTTGTTAACGGCCTTCGCCAGCTCGCCGATGGGCAGGTTGCAGATAACGGCCCCGGTGTCGCGGACGACCTCGGGTACATCGCCCTGTTCAGGGTCGGCGATGATCAAGCTTTTCGTCGAGAGCGGGATCTCGGCGGCAAGGCGATCGAAATTATTCCAGTCCATGGCGAGCAGGATGTCGAAGCCGTCGCCGATGCAATCGATGGGCTGCGTGCCGAGGCGCACCAGGGCGGCGGCCTCGCCCCCGCGGATCTGGGGACCGACGGTGCGGGTGAGAATGCCGTAATGCCCCTGTCGTGACGCGGCCTCGAGTAATAATGTACCGGTCGTGATGGCCCCGGCCCCGCCACTGCCGACCACGGCGACGGAAAGGGCGCCAGTGGAGACTAAATGACTCTGACTGTTCGAATTCACAATGTATAAACTCCGGATCGGATCGGGGATTGTTGGTCCTGATTGACTAAGTAGTATTATAGTATTATTATACCATTATTGACAATCCCATGTAATTCCTGGAATTAAACTTGCTCTACTTTGTTGATTGCCTGTTATACCGCAAAGCGGAACAATAACGAAGAGATTCATTAAGAGATGAGAGACATGGCCACCACCGACCAGATCATCCAGCGCTGCCAGTCCCTGTTTGAAGACCTGCACTTCACCGCCGCAAGGGAATGGAAGGCGGCGGAACCGGATCGCAAGGTCGTCGGTTTCATGCCCATCTATGTGCCGCGGGAGTTGATCCACGCCGCGGGCATGCTGCCGCTCGGCATCTTTGGCGGCGGCGATCAGATCGAGGTCATCCAGGGCGACGCGTATTATCAAAGTTACATCTGCCGGATACCCCGTTCGACCATCGAATTGTTCCTGACTAAACGGCTGGATTTTGTCGACGGCATGCTCTTCCCCAGCATCTGCGACGTCATCCGGAATCTCACCGGGATGCTGCAACTGATCCGCCCCGACATGTACGCGCATTACTACGACATGCCGCAGAATTATGACGATCGGGTCGGCGGCGAATTCTATGTCAATGAATTGCAGGAGCTGCGGCACGATTTCGAAAATCTCAGCGGCAACGAGATCACGGATGCGGCGCTGCGCGTATCCATTGTGCTCTTCAACCGCAACCGCGAATTAATCAAGGAACTTTACATTTTGCGCGCCGCAGAACCCTGGAAGGTTCCGGCCACAGAAGCCTATCTGCTCTCCCGCGCCGGGATGCTGCTCCCCGTGGAGGATCACAATGTCCTTGTCGAATCCTATATCAAGGCCGCGAGGAGCGCGGATCGTCCACGCCGCGACAACTGCAAGATCGTCCTCAGCGGGATGTTCTGCGAGCAACCGCCGCTCAATCTCATCAAGTCGCTCGAACTCGCCGGCTGTTATGTCGTGGATGACGACTTCATGCTGATCAACCGGTGGATGCAGGAACCGGTCAGCGAGACGGGGGACCCGATCGAGGCCCTGGCGCGCGCCTTCCTGCATCATTCCACCAAGACCTCGGCCACCTACGAGCCGATCGAGGCCGACAAGGGGCAGTACCTGGTCGAGGCCGTGCGCAAGAGCGGGGCGGAAGGCGTTATCTTCGCCGCGCCGAGCTTCTGCGACCCGGCCCTGCTGGAGCGCCCGATGCTCCAGGATGCCCTCAATGCCGCGGGCATCCCCTATATCGCTTTCAAATACGCGGAGAACTCCGGGCAGATGCAGCCGATCCGCGAACAGGCGGGCACCTTCGCCGATTCCATCAAACTGTGGGGTGAAAACGCATGACTACAGTCGCCACGAAAAAGATCGATCTCCGCGAGGCCCAGAAGGATCAGTCGATGGAGAAGCAGAAGGAGATGATCGCCGGCAATTTCACGCGTCTCGCGCGGGCGCCGCAGACCGGCGAGAAGGTCTCCTACACCTTCGTTCCCGGCAACATCAACGAGCTGGTGATGTGCTTCGACATGGTCGGCAACTTTCCCGAGATCAATGCCCTGCAGATGGGCATGCGCAAGAAGTCGGGGAATTTCATCTTCGACGCCGAGCGCGCCGGCCATTCCGAGGACGTCTGCACCTATGTGAAGACCGACCTCGGCATGGTCTACAACGGCAACATCGGCCCGACCGGGGAACGGTTGCCGGAGCCCGACATCCTGCTCTTGTCGTATACCGGTTGTTTCACCTTCCTCAAGTGGTTCGAGCTGCTGCGCCACCAGTACAAGTGCCCGACCGTAATGCTCCATGTGCCCTACCAGGGCGGCGGCAAGATCACCGAGAACATGCGCAAGTATGTGGTCAAGCAGTTGAAGGAGGAGGTCATCCCGACGCTGGAGCGGATCAGCGGCGTGAAGTTCGACATCGATCGCCTGCGCGAATACCTGCGGGAATCCGCCAGGGCGGAGGATGACCTGGTCTGGGTGCTGCAAACCGCGCGCCACAAGCCCTCGCCGATCGATGCCTATTTCGGCGGTGTCTATTACGTGGGCCCGATCTTCTCCGCCTTCCGTGGGACGCGGGATGCGACGGAGTATTACCGGCTGCTGCGGGCGGAGATCCAGGCCCGCATCGACGCCGGCCTCGGGCCGGTCACGCCGGAGGGTAACATGGGCGAGGAGAAATACCGGCTCGTGGTCGAAGGCCCGCCGAATTACACCAATCTCCGCGAGTTCTGGAAGATGTTCTATGACGACGGCGCGGTGGTCGTAGCCAGCTCCTACACGAAGGTGGGCGGGGTCTACGATTTCGGCTTCCGGCACGACCCGGAACACCCGCTGGAATCGCTCGCCGATTACTGCCTCGGATGTTACACCAACATGAACCTGCCGCAACGGGTCGACATGCTCGTGAACTACATCAACGACTATGAGGCGGACGGCCTGCTGATCAACTCGATCAAGAGCTGCAACAGCTTCTCCGCGGGACAGTTGCTCATGATGCGCGAGGTGGAGAAGCGCACCGGGAAACCAGCCGCGTTCGTGGAGACCGACCTCGTGGACCCGCGCTATTTCTCCGCCGCCAATGTCAAGAACCGGCTGGAGAGCTATTTCCAGATGGTCGATCAGAAGCGGCGCGCCGCGTGACCGCAGAGGAGAACCAGAGATGAAATGTTTTATCGGCATCGACCTCGGCTCCACCACCACCAAGGCCATCCTCATGGACGAGAACAAGGATGTCCTGGGGCGCGGCATCACCAACTCCCGATCCAACTACGACACCGCCGCCGCGGTCTCGAAGCAGGAGGCCTATATCGACTCCCGGTTCACCCTCCTGCGCCGGGAGCTGGAACAGTCGCAATCCGGCATGGTGGATATCGATGCCTTCCTGCGCGATCTGGAGCGGAATTTCCGGCGCGAACAGTTCATGGAGCAGTTGCAGGACCTGCGCCGGACCTGCCTCGAGTTCGCCACGGCGGCGCGCTTCAAGGACAAGGAGGCGGCCGTGCGCGAGGCGCTGGACGAGATCTTCCGCCGGGTCGCGGACCAGGCCGGCGCATTGTTCCAGCCTGGGGCCGAACGCAAATCCGATTTCTTCCGCGACATCGCCGGTTCCTTTTATCTGGCCGTCGCGGGCGAGGTATGCAAGCAGGCGAATCTGCCCTTCGATCAGGTCATCGCCGTATACGACAAGGCCATCATCGAGGTGGAAAACCGCCCGCCGACCGCGGATCTCAAGGGCAAGATCGTCCGCGGACTGGAGAATTTGTTGACGGAGGCTGGGGAGGACAGGATGTCCAGCGCCTCGATGCAGCAGGCGGTGGATCGGGCGCTCGCCGTCGAGCTGGAGGAGAGTTATGTGATCGGCACCGGCTACGGCCGCGTCCGCCTGCCGTTCTCCAAGGAGCACATCCGTTCCGAGATCCTCTGCCACGGCCTCGGCGCGCATATCATGTACCACGGCACGCGCACCGTGCTGGATATCGGCGGGCAGGATACCAAGGCGATCCAGGTGGACGCGAACGGCATCGTGCAGAATTTTCAAATGAACGACCGCTGCGCCGCCGGTTGCGGCCGCTATCTTGGCTACATCGCTGACGAGATGAAGATCGGTCTGCACGAGCTGGGCCCGATGGCGCTAAAGGCCAAGAAACAGGTGAAGATAAACTCCACCTGCACGGTGTTCGCGGGCGCGGAGCTGCGTGATCGGCTCGCGCTCGGCGAGGACCGCGCGGATATCCTCGGCGGTCTCCATCGCTCCATCATCCTGCGCGCCATGTCCATCATCGCCCGCTCCGGCGGCATCACCGATCAGTTCACCTTCACCGGCGGCGTCGCCAAGAACCAGGCCGCCGTCAACGCCTTGCGTGAGTTGGTCGATGAGAACTACGGCAAGGTCACCATCAACATCAATCCCGATTCGATCTACACCGGCTCCCTCGGGGCCGCCACCTTCGCCTACCGGGCGGTTATGGAGCACTGATATGGTCACGACAGCGGGCATAGATATCGGCGCCAGCGCGGTAAAGCTGGCCTTGTTCAGAACGACGGGCGACAAGACCGAATGGCTGGACAAGAGTTGCTACCGGATCCGCACACAGGACCCGTTCGCGCTTACTGAGCAGGCCTATGACGAGGTCCTCAAGCGCAACCATCTCGAGCGTAAGGCCATCGATTATTGCGCGACGACCGGCGAGGGCGAGAGCATCGCCTACAGCACCGGCCATTTCTACTCCATGACCACGCATGCGCGCGGCGCGGTCTATCTCAACGACCAGACCCTGTCGGTGATGGATATCGGCGCGCTGCACGGCCGGGCCATCAAGATTGATCCCCGCGGCAAGGTGCTCGGTTACAAGATGACCAGCCAGTGCGCCTCGGGCTCCGGCCAGTTCCTGGAGAACATCGCCCGTTATCTCGGCGTCGCCCAGGACGAGATCGGCGAGCTCTCGCTGAAGAGCGATGACCCGGAGGCCGTGAGCAGCATCTGTGCGGTGCTGGCCGAGACCGATGTCATCAACATGGTCTCGCGGGGCATCAGCGCGAGCAACATCCTGAAGGGGATCCACATCTCCATGGCGGATCGCATGGCCAAACTACTTAAATCGATCAAGGTCAAGGAGGGGATTGTCATGACCACCGGCGGGCTCGCCACCGATGTCGGCCTGATCGCCGCACTCAACGAGGCGGTCACGGCGCAGAAGATGGACGTCAAGGTCCTGTCCCATCCCGATTCGATCTATGCCGGCGCGATCGGCGCCGCGCTCTGGGGCGCGTACCGGCATACGCGGCTGGAGGAGTTGGCCGCGAACCGGGCGGCGTGACAGGAATTGCAATACGCGAGTCATTATGAAAAGCTGTTTCAACCCGAAAAAAGAATTATTGTGGAGACTGACCAATGGCCTTGATGATTAATGCCGACTGCACGATGTGCGATGCCTGCGTGGATCCCTGTCCCAACGAGGCAATCACCGCCGGCGAACCCTATCGGATAGACCCGATGAAATGCACCGAGTGCGTGGGCGCCGAGGACGAACCGCAATGCCGGGCCGTCTGTCCCTCCGCCTGCATCGTCCCCAATCCGGACTGGGAGGAGACCCAGGAAGATCTACAAGCGAAATACGATCGGATCCACGGATAATCCAGATTTCGTAGGGTGGGCACGCTGTTGGTGCCCACGCGGATATCGACAATCAAGCCAGGATGCGGTGCAGCAAAATCCAGATTTCACTCGCCGAAAAAATCGTTGTTGGATTGTTATAATCCGTTTTATCAAGCAGCATGTGGGACGACTTCTTTATCCAGCCGTTTGGCCAGCTCTGTTTCAGCATTCAGGAGATCGAAACGAGACTGGAGATTTAGCCAGAATTGCGCCTCCATCCTGAAATAACGACCCAGGCGCAAGGCAGTGTCGGCAGTAATCGAGCGTTTTCCCTGGACAATTTCACTTATGCGACGTTGAGGTACGCTGATATCTTTTGCCAGGCGATATTGGGAAATACCCATCGGCAAAAGAAATTCTTCCAGCAGGATCTCGCCGGGATGAATAGGTGAAATGTCTCTCTTGGTCATGATATTTCTTTAATGGTAGTCAACTATTTACTCGTTATCACGAGAGCTGACTTATTGTCTCTCGGCGGCCTTTAGCCAATCGTCGATAGAATTCACTCACAATGATAACAGTATATCTTGAACTGATACTACGCGTTTAAGCATTACACCTTGATCGGATTCTTCCCTTTCCTCAGCTTCAGCAAAAAGCCTGGTCATTAGCTGGACAAGTCGATTTTCATGGTCATAAAAATATGGTTTGGTACGACTAATATAGGCTAGGTAAATTTCGGTTGCGGCTAAGGCGAGCTCCGGGTCGCGCTGCGAAGTGGCATTGAGCCAGTCGTCAAATCCAAACAGGCGGTGATGTTTGTTTTCGCTATCGTTTTCGAACACGCTAAAGCAAAGCCGAACCAATTCTATCGGGATGGGGGTCGGTGGAGCATTATCCCGGAAGATTTTGTCTACTTGTCGAGCGACTGCCGCTGCATGAGAGATGTCTTCTTTCAGTCCCGCTTCGATACCTGCAAGGCATTGCTCGCGGTGTTGTTTGATATTGTTAGGGTGGGTCCAAACACTCGCTGCCCCCTGCCACGCTTCGGTAATATCCAGTTTGTTCAATGCGCCAAGCAAATGGGCAAAGTCGATATGACCCGTCAGGGAGGCAAGGGCTGAAATGCGCCCCCAAGTTTCCATGTCTTCCTTGTTGCCCTCGCGACAGATACGCTCAAGCGATGTCGCAACCTTTTCAAAATGATCGTGATAGGGATAATAGAGGCAAGGTTCAGCGAACTGCCAGAGCCCCACAGCATCCTTCAGCAGGGTAGGGTGGGCACGTTTTTCGTGCCCACGCAGAAATAATAATGTTGGGCTTCATTCCATTCAGCCCAACACGACTACTCGGCCTGGCAGCACGTGAGAGTGGCCTGCACCGTTAAAAACTAGCTAATACCGAGTTTCGCTGTCACGTTCTGTCGATACCCTTCCTGGGGCGGGGACTCTGGAGACGGCCAATTACGACGCTTTTGTGAACCGCTCTCAGTAATGCCATCACGGGTCTTCTCTCAAGGGCTCAAGCAGAGAGCTTTGGGACATGAATTCGTGGAGGTCCCTCAGACTGCCGGGTTAGCCGTTTTCATTTTGTAACGGGGCCTTTCTTCTTGATGATTGAAGATGCAAGCTTCTTAAGACGAAAGGATTTCGACTCGTAAATCTCTTCGAGAGCATGCAAGAGTAGTTCGAACGCATCGAGCATATCGTCTGCCGTCAGGTCCATTGAATGACTTCCGGTGTTTCCCAACCATTTGATGGCGAGTAACGTTTGACCGACTTCTTGATTCTTTGTTGCGAATCGCTCGATTCTGGCGTGCAGAGTGAGATCGACGAACTTTCCATTCTTAGTCTTGCCTTTCCTAGAAATACCGCGATCATCCATAAGCCTCTCGATAGCAGCGCGGATTCGATTGGCCGCAGAGGATGGGCTTGACCAGTACAACGCGCTTGCCCCCGTGACTTCAGCACCCACTTCCTTTGGGCAAGCTGGTGGAATCCGAATAACGGGCGGTGCGGGCTCAAAGAATGTTGGGACCAACGCATCAGCCAAAGACCAACCGTGGACATCATCATGGTCTTCCTTTAACCGCACGTTACCAACGGCAAAAACAGGCTCGTGACATTGACCGCATCGCAACAGAATAGAAAATCTCTGCCTAATCCATTCCGGATCCCAGTCCGGGTGACTTCGGTCTTTTTTGGATTCCGAAGTCTCTTCGACTCGTAGTGATTTCTTGACGAGCGCGAGTGCGCCATCACTGCAATGCGGGCACCCCCACGACGGTAGCGCACTGGGACAGAAAGGGGGCGTGAAGTGTAGGCGATTCACCGAACCTCCTTGGCGGCTAATGAGCCTGTAGAACAAGTACGAAAACAGGGTGATTTGTAAAATTGACGCAAGCAGATATTATTCCAGATCCGCGTCAAACACATTGCCACAGGCGCATCAAACGCTTTAGAGGTAATATTTTATTGTCTGGTGGCAACAACATTACTCTAAATTCATAGCGAATGAACCTGATATCGAATTACCTTGATGCTTCCTTCAAAATAGGCTTTTTCTACAGCCTCAACGTCCAAGGTAACCAGCTCGTGCAAGCGGCGAGCAGCGCCGATTGCGCGGGACCGTGTTGACCGCCGGGTTAGCCCGCATGTTTTCTTAGCTGCGTAGGCCAAGCACCCTGGCCGTTGCCGCCCTTGAAGAATACACGCCCATTGCGCTGGATGGACGACACGATAAATTCTTGTTCGACCGAGCGCATTTCTCCCTCGTGCTCAAAGTGCTCAACACGAACGACACTGTCTCGTGGTTTCAAATTCAGCGTGGCAATTGCGTCTTGGTTCTTCGCGAAGAGCGCCTCGCCTATCTTTGCGCTCGCTACTCGTTTGGAGTCTGCGATTACGTTTAGCCCAATCGATTTGGCAAATTCTCGCTGACGTTCGCTCGACTGCTCCGCTGGTTCATAGCCGATAGCCGGTGCAACTGCATCCATGACTCTAGCGGCAGCTACGTCAAAGGTATCGCCGCCGATCTCGACATCAAGCAGATGCGCCAGCGATTGTTGATCTTGTGAGGGTGGGCGAGTGGTCATGGCTGATATGCGGCCCAACTATTAGTACCCAGCCCAAAAGCCGTTTTCATTTCCGCCTTTTGTATATCGATAAAACGCCACTCCAGCGAACCTAACCATTTCAATCAATCCGCTTGGAGAAGGTCAGCCTCTGCCCCGGCTTGAATCCGTTCTTCGTCAGAAAACTGAGGAGATCAAAGCGGTTGGACAGCACCACTGTCCGGATGGCTTCGAGCCGGAGGCTCGTGAGATTGGAAAGCAGTTGCGATAGCAGGGCGCTGCCGACCTGCTGCCGGCCATAGGCCGGATCGACGGCGATGGCGTCTAGCACGGCGGCGGGCTCGGTGCGGCCGAATTCGCCGTAATCGACCCGGGCCATGATGAAACCAGCCGGCTGGCCGTCCACTTCCGCGACGAGCGAGACGCGGATGCCCGATTCGTCCAGGACCTCCTTCACCTTGCGCTGAAAGAACTCCCGCATCTCGAGGCCCGTGACCTTGCGGTTGATGCGGATCAGCGTTTCGAGATCGCCTCTTGCGAGGCTCCGGCAGGGCACGCGATCGCGCGCCAGGGTTTCGCCGCCGCGGGTCCCGGTATCGCTGTAATCGAGTTCGCCGCTCGCGGTTTCATGATTCGCCACGGGATCGACACGCAGGCGTGTATCGAGATTGCTGACCTCCCGTTCCAGCACATACACGGGCGCGACCAGGAAGCCGTTGGCGAACAGAAAGCGCAGGAAACTGAAACGCCGCCAATCCGTCTGCGTCTGGATCTCGCGCATGTGTTTGCGCCGCAGGATCCGTTCGAATTCCTGAATCAGCAGGGTGCCGATGCCTTTCCCCTGGCTCACCGGCGCGACGCCGAGGGCGTCCAGCACGGCGATCGATTGCGCTTCCCCGTATTCGCCGCCCAGCAGGCGCGCCAGCAGGAAGCCCTGCAACTTGTTTTCGCTCTCGCAGGCGATATAAATGAAATAGCCCGGCTCCGCGAGGGCAGCCGCGAGCCGTTTCCTGAAAAATCCGGGCCGGGATCGGCCGATGATCTTGGCGTCGATGGCCACCACTTGATCGAAATCGCTGGCGGTGAGGGGGCGGGTTAAGGGAAGGGCGTCTACTTCACTCATGATAATTGTCCCGGTCTGGATGACTGAATCGAGGAATCACCTGTGCTCTGTTCGGATGGTACAGCCTGGCGGCGATTTTTCAACATCAACATCGTGGCGAGGCTGATGGAACGCAAGGTCGAGTTTATGCTTTCGTTGATCTCGCCAAGCACGAGGTCCAGGGCCTTGCCGATCTCGGTACCCATCCCCGGCTCCCGCTGGTCCGGGCTGTCGAAGCGGAAGTCCTCGAAGATCTGGATGATATCGAGCAGCGTGGTGCGTCTGGCGTTGCCGCAGAAACGATAGCCGCCGCCGACGCCGCGCACGGCCTCCACGAGCCCGGCCTTGCCGAGCTCGCGCATCACCTTCGACAAATGATTGCTGGAGACATCGAACTTGCGCGCGATCTCACTGCGGGAGAGTTGCAGATCCGGCTGATCGGCGAGTTCAATGATGGCGTAGAGGCCGAGCAGCGTCGCGCGCTGAAGTTTCATGACAGGTCCTTCTCCAGTTGCTGATACGGACCGGCCATCAACCCCTGGCTGCGGAAGAAGGAAAGCAGGACGTGATCCTGGCGGGAGGTCATGGTGCGCACCTTGGTGACGCCGGCCTGCGCGAACTGATCGCAGAGCGCGGCGAGCATTCTGGATGCGACCTGGGACTGGCGACGGGCGGGATCGACGCCGATGGCAAAGACCCAGCCGCAGGGCGCGGAACCGAATTCCCAGGCCCGGACCTCGCCGATGATGAAGCCGACGACCTTCGCGTACTCGTCCGCCACCAAAAAAAACCGGTGTTCCCGGTTAAGTTCGTATTGGGTGAACATATCCCGCCAGTATTCGGGCTTGGCGATGTTGGTGACCTGATCATCGATCCCGATGATGGCCGCGAGGTCGTCGGCGCGGGCCTCCCGGATCAGCAACGAATCCCCTGTAATCGTTGTGTTCATGTCGAATAACCGGACTCCAGGTAATGCCATGATCAATCAATGAATTCTTAAATAAGTATTATAATACGAATATATGCATTATATCGCCCACGCCCGCCATGCCTGACTTCGAGCCCTTCGATCCCGATGCCCGCCCCGTGCCTTATATGGTCGGGACAGAGACTTCTCCTTTTGAACCACAGATCGTCGAGGCCCTGCGCACGGTGTACGACCCCGAGATACCCGTGAGCATCTTCGAGATGGGTCTCATCTACGATCTCAGGATCCGGGAGGACGGCAAGGTCAAGGTGGTGATGACGCTCACGACGCCTTCGTGCCCCGTCTCGGAAGAGATCCCGGGGATGATCCGCCGGGCACTGCTCGCGGTAGACGGCGTAACGGACGTCGCCTTCGAACTGGTCTGGGACCCGTTCTGGAAACCGGAGTACATGACGGAGGAATCCCGTCTGCAACTCGGGCTCTGGTGACCGGCAGGGATCGCGATGCTTGATCGAACCCTGATCGGCCATCGTTTCCCGCCCTTCCAGGTGGAACTGGAGAAGGGGCGATTGCGGTTGTTTGCCAAGGCGATTGGCGAGACGAATCCGATCTATACCGATGAGGACGCCGCGCGCACCGCCGGCTACCGCTCGCTGCCCATGCCGCCGACCTATCCCTTCTGCCTCGGCAAGGATATCCCCGATCCCTTCGATACTCTGCATCTCTTCGGCCTCGATTTCGCCGAGATCCTCCATGGCGAACAAAGCTTCCGCTATCGCCTCCCGGCGTGCGCGGGAGATACGCTGTACGGTCAGAAACGGGTGAGCGACATCTATGCGCGGAAAAACGGCGCGCTGGAGTTCATCGTCGTGGTCACCGAGTTCAAGGACGGCGAGGGGCGAGTGGTCTGCGAAGCGGAGCAGACGATAGTTGTCCAACGGCGCGCGGGGTCATGAATACGATCAAGGAATTCAAATTCAAGGTCGGCGACGCGATTCCAGAATTCCGGGCGCCGCCGCTCACCCGTTTGACGCTCGCCCTCTACTGCGGCGCCTCCGGCGATTACAATCCTATCCATGTGGACAGCGATTACGCCAGAAACGTTGCCGGCCTCGATGACGTCATCGGGCCCGGCATGCTGACCATGGCGTATCTCGGCCGCCTGCTCACGAACTGGGTCCCGCAGCAATCCCTTCTGGAATTTCAGACCCGCCTGCTCGCACCCTCCAGACCCGGAGACTGCATCGTCTGCACGGGCCGGATCACGGCCATCGAAGAGGGCAGTCCGCGCATCATCCGATTGGAATTGCAGGCTGAAAATCAGGACGGAAAGAAACTCGCCATAGGCGCTGCGGTGGTGGGGATTTGATTGGAGCCCCAAGCCAAGGTTATTCAGTTCAACTCTTCCAAAATATACCGCGCCACGTTGAGCACCGCTTGATCGTCGATCAGATCCGGGTACAGGTTCGGCATTGGCACTGCCGGATCCTTGATGTAATCGACGGCATCCTCCAGGTTCATTTTTGCCGCCAGCTTGCTTAGCGGGTGATTGGGGACGAGGTTCCCGTCCGTGCCGTGGCAGGAGGCGCATACCTCGCCAAACAGGAGCCGGCCGTTGGCGATCCCCTGCACGTCCTTGACGGTGGCATCGATCGCGCGGGGCGGGTTCTCCGGATTGAGGGTCATGATGACCACGCTGGGAAAGCCAATATCGCCGAAGGCATTTCTGGAGATGTTGCCGGATGCGAAGGCGACATATTGCCGGTCGTCGATGGCGTAGGTAATCACGCCGCCGGCCATCGCGCCGCCCACATCGACCTTGTGCAGCAGGTCGCCGCTCGCGCTTTCGAAGACCAGGAAGTTGCCCGCGAGATCGCCGGCGAAGGTCACTCCGCCCGCAGTCGGGGTGATGCCCGCCACCACGGGTTTATCCGCGTGGTAGCGCCATTTGACTTCCCCGGTTTCGCTGTCCACGGCGGTGATCCAGCCGGTCGCCTCGCCATCCGGGGCCACGGTTCCGCCAAAATCGAGTTGCCCTGCCTTGTAGGTCGCCTTCCCCAGGGTGACGATGAAGCAGATGTCCACAGCGCCGACGATCAGATTGCCGGTCGTCCTGTCCAGGGCGGGTCCGTTCCACTCCACACCCCCGGCATAGCCAGGGCACATCCGCGTCCCTTCTCGGGAGGGTTTGTCATGAATGTGTTCGACCGTCGTGACCGGCGTTTTGAATACTTGCTTATGAGTGTCCCGGTCCACCACGGTGAGATAACCATCCTTGCCGCCAATGGCGACATAATCCCTCGCGCCGTTGCCCCGGTAGAGCATGGGCGCCGCCGCCAGATCGAAATCCATCCAGTCTTGCGGGGCGACCTGATGCCACCACCGCAGCGCCCCGGTGCGGGCATCGAGAACGACGACGGAATCGGTGAACAGGTTGTCGCCGGGGCGGTAATCCCGATCGATATCCGGCCAGGGATTGCCGACCGGGACGTACAATTCTCCTCTCGTCACGTCGAGCGACATGGCGCCCCACACGCCGCCGCCACCGGTCTTCGCAGTCTCGGGACGCTTCCAGGTATTCGCGCCGATCTCGTCTCCCATCGGGATGGTATGAAAGCGCCACAACTCCTGACCCGTGGTCGCGTCGTAGGCCATCACCCGTCCGCGGATCCCCACCTCACTCCCGCCGATGCCCATGAACACCAGGTTCTGCCAGGCGAGCGGCACGGCGGAGGTGCTCTCTCCCAACGCCGGCACGGCGATGACGTTCTTCCACAGCAGTTTTCCCGTTGCGGCATCGAGGGCGATCAGCCGGCCGTCGCAGGTGCCGCGATAGAGTCTGCCGTTGTGCAGCGCCAGCCCGCGGTTGGAGCCACCGCATCGGGCCTCTTCCGGCTGATAATCGTACTTCCAGCGCACCTCGCAGGTCCGGGCATCGATGGCGACCGTCGTGCGGCTGGTGTTGGTGTAGATCAGGCCGCCGCTTGCGATGAGCCCCGCATGAAACGAGGCCGGACCGTCTATCTGCACGCGGCAGATTTCCCCCAACTGGCTGGCGTTGGCGACGTTGATAGACTCGAGGTGCGAGTAACGCTGGCCATCCAGGCCGTTGTTGTAGCTCAACCAATCCGTCGTTTGGGCGATGACCTGTCCGGCGCAGCAAAGGCTGCCTGACAGCAGGCCCGACAGGATCAGTGTCTTGCTCATGATCGTGCCTGTTTGCGGATCGCCTCCGCGCGCAGTCGCGCCTCCACGTACCGGGACAGGGCGCGTGTGGCGCGTTCGCAGGACCGGAACAGACACACGCCCTGATCCATGAGCTTCGTCGCCATGACGTCATAGAGCGGACCGCTGTCCGCGACACAGACGATCGGTTTATTGCATTCCCGCACCATCTTCGGGAAGGTGTTCACCTGGCTCTTCTCGTTGTGGATGTCGAATCCCGGCCGGCTGGATTTCTCCAGGCCCATGATCATGGGGGAGGCGGGGTCCATGCTCGACACGACGGCATCGACGTTGGGATCCTCGGCGAAGGCGACCGTGCAGCGCAGGTGGGCCTCGTCGTCCGCCGCGGGATTGATGTCGATGGGGTTGCGGACCTCCATCAGTGCGTCCAGTTTTTTGTCGATCAATATCTGTTCCAGGCGCTTTACGGTTTCCGGAGTCAGCGCCGCCATCTCCAGGGAGAAACCGTCCGTTTCGAGGCTGTCCGCCATCGCGACGGCCTCGAAGCCCGCGCCGCTGATGGTGCCGATTCGCTTGCCGTTAATCTGTTTATGGTGCAGGCAATCGGCGATGTACATCAGGTCCGTGAAGTCGGTCAGGTCGTTGGTCACGATGGCGCCGGCCTGGCGCAACAGGGTCTCGGCCAGGGTGAAATCGCCGGCCGTCGAGGCGGTGTGTCCGATGGCGGCCTTCTGCCCCGATTCCGTGCGCCCGACCTTGTAGACGACGATCTGTTTCCCCTTGCGCACCGCCTCCCGCACCGCGTGGGCGAAGGCGACGCCGTCCAGATCCCGGAAGCCCTCGATATAAATTCCGATCACCTCGATCTCGTCGCGGGTGTTGAAATACCGCAGCAGATCGCTGTGGGAGAGATCGTTCTGATTGCCGTCCGCGATCATGTAGGCGGGATCCAGCCAGGGGTGCTTGCCGATCCGGGTGACCATGAAGGCCCCGCTCTGGCTGATCAGCGCGGTATTTCTCCGTGCCTTGATCCGCGGACGCGGCAGTCGCTCGGGCGGAACGAACCAACTGTCGTAATTGCCCGGATGGGAGATCACACCGAGACAGTTGCCGCCGAGGAAGATTGGGCCGCCCCCCGGTTGCCGGTGCGCCGCGTCGATCTTCGCGTTCATCCGCGCGGTCGGTTCCAGGCTTTTTTGGGTCTCCCCCAGACCGCCGGGGATCAGCATGACGGACTCGGCGGCATCCGTGCTGATGATCTCGTCCACCATGGAGAAGGCCGCATCGGCGGCCACGGCCATGATGATCAGGTCCAGCTTGCCATTCATTGCCGCGAAACTCTCGACGCACTTCACCCCGTCGATCTCCGTCTCGCCGGGCCGGATGATGCGCAGTTTGTTCTTGTCATAACCGCCGCTCACGATATTGTTCAGGATGATGCGGCCGAAATTCATGCCCTTGGCGGAGACCCCGACGATACCGATGGATTGGGGGTGCAGCAGGTTGTCGATCTTCCCGATGGGTCGCGCGGTCCGGGCCGGCGCGTTACGTGAGAAACGGCAGCGGCAATTTTCCTGCAATAACCGTTGCCGATCCGAAGTCGCCAGGGTGAGTTCGAGTTCATCGATGACCCAGTTTGTGTCGGGATGCTCCGGGGCGAGTGTGTTGGCTATTCCGATCAAACGCGCGAAACATGCTTCCAGCGCGTTATCCAGCGCTTGTGCCTCTGCGCCTGCGCGAGCGGTGAGCTTGCGGTATCCGACCGTGCCGCGGAACGTATCCAGGAAACCGCGGGCATCGGTGAGTCCGGTCAGCGCGGTCGCCGTTGCCTGACCGCGGCGCAAGGCCCCGCCATAGATCCCGAGATCCTCTCCGGCTATGCCAGCCTCGATCACCATGCCGAAATCCCGCAAGCGGCGTATCCCTATCGAGATGCTGGCATGTCCCGCGCCGGTTGCCGGCTTGAGATCGTCCCCAAAGTCCAGGAGACGTTTTATCTCGACGGTGGTAAGCGTATCCCGGCCATCAGCGTGAGCGGACTGGAAAATGTTGGTTACTGTCTCAAAGGGGGACATATGCACTACTCCCGTAAACGTTATGATTATTATCGAACCAATCCAGCCGTGGCGGCCGGATTCGGATAAAAAAGTATTTTACGGACCTGGGGCCAATCTGAACATACCATTACCCGGTAATTATTGAACGCGGAACATGGCGTCACTGACCGAGTCTTGAGCGACGCCCGCCGAATACCGAGTGACATTCATGGAGACGATGGTTGTAGAATCAGGGCGAGGGGGTACGGAGTGAAATTTTTTATCGGGCACTGGGCGATCCGAAATCTAATTCACGCACTCCGGTTGGGTGATCTGTCAGCGTCGCCAGTCTCACCCTGAAATTATCGCATTGGAGGTGATGCGATAAGTGTTATAGTTGCATATAACACCATAACGACAATCGTTGTACAATTCGCCTACTCTTTAAATATGCATAGATGAGGATGCACGTTTATGGCCAGTATGATCGTTGCGGAAAATCTTGGGCACGTCTATCGCGGCGGCACGGTCGCGCTGGACGGAGTGAATCTGGAGATCGACGCCGGATTGTTCGGACTGCTCGGTTCCAATGGCGCCGGCAAGAGCACCTTCATGCGGATCATCTGCACCTTGCTCGCGCCGACGCGCGGCCGGGTCACGGTTGACGGGATGGACGTGGTGGAGAACCGGCGCGCGGTGCGTAATCTGCTGGGCTATCTGCCCCAGGAATTCGGCGCCTGGAGGTTGCAGTGCGTGGAGGAGGTCCTGGATACCCTGGCCATGCTCTCCGGCATGAAGGATGGCAAGTCCCGCGGACAACGCATCGCGGCGGTGCTCGCGTCCGTCGGTCTGGAGAAGGTCGCCGATCGCAAGGTGAAACAACTCTCCGGCGGCATGCTTAGAAGGCTCGGCGTGGCGCAGGCCCTGGTGCATGAACCCAGGGTGTTGATCATGGACGAGCCGACCGTCGGGCTCGACCCGGAGGAGCGTCTGCGTTTCCGTCAACTCATGACCGACCTCAGCCGGGACCGCGTCATCGTTCTCTCCACCCACATCGTCGCCGATCTGGGGTCGGGTTGCTCGGACCTTGCCTTGATCGATCACGGCAAACTCCAATTTCGCGGTTCTCCGTCCGAACTCGTCGCGCTCGCGCGCAACAAGGTGTGCGAGATAACGGTGCCCGAAACCGCGGAGGCGGAGGCGGGGGAGCGGATGGAGATCGTCGCCCGGACATTCAAGAATGGCCTTGTGACCTTGCGCGGCGTGATCAAGGAAGGGACCGGGCCCGCGGGGGCCAGGCTGGTCGAGGATATCACGCTCGAAGAGGCCTATCTCGCGTTCATGGCCGGCCGCGGCCGCCATGTCGAAGAACTGGCGATGGCAGACAACTGATCCGGCGCGGGCGCGGAGGAGAATGCAAATGATCGATGTGACAAAGATACTGGCGGTTGCGCGGACTGAGGCCCGTCTGACCCGGCGTTTGACCCGTTATTGGCTGTTTCTTGCCCTGGCCTTCGGCGGCGGTCTGCTGCTGTTCTTTTATTACAGCGCCATCCACGCCTTCGGTTCCGCGTTTTCCCCGACCATCGGCATGATCAATCCGCGTTATCTCGTCAGCGCCATCGGCTCGGTCTACCTTACCGGCTTTACCATAGGCGTCATCTTCCTCGCCTTCGATGTCCGCGCCCGCGATGTCCGGGAGAGCATGGTGGAAGTCCTCGATGCCAGGCCGCTGACCAACCTTGAATTGATCGCGGGGAGATTCATCGGGTTGCTGCTCTGCGCGTGGATCCCGGTGATACTCCTCGCGCTGCTGCTGCAAACCCTGGGCTGGCTCCTGCCGCTGGTGGGTTCGCCCCTTGGCCGGGCGATCGAACCCGTATCGCTCATCGGTTTCGCGCTGCCGATGACGCTCCCGGCGCTCGCCTTCAACTTTGCCCTGGTCTTCACGATTACCTTGCTGGTCCGGCACCGTTTGATCGCCGCCTTGCTGTCGGTGGCCCTGCTTGCCGGGATGTACTGGGCGACCATCACGTGGCCGGCGATCCATGCGCCCTACGTCGATTTTCTCGGCATGACCATGATGGATTTTCCCTCGGATATCGTCCCCTCGATGTTGCGGCCCGAAGGCTGGTTGCAGCGCGCCGGCTACCTGGCCTTTGCGTTGGGCCTGGTCGGGATCGCGGCGGTCATTCATCCCCGTCTGGACGGCGGTCGGCGTGGTTTGACCGCGGGAATCTCAGCCGGTTTGATGATCATCGGGCTGGCGTCGCTCGCAGGCGCCTCCGGGATGCGCGGCAATGCCCTGGCCCGTGCGGAGCGGTGGACGGCGGCGCATACCGCCCGCGTCGCGGACCCGTTCCCGGATCTCCAAACGCTCAGCGGGTCCGTAGGCATCGAGCCGGGCAAGAACCTGACCGTCAAGCTGCGAATACGGCTGCAAGCCCCGGCGGAGATGGGGCTCGATAAACTGCTGTTCACCCTTAACCCAGGCTTCACGGTCGACAGTGCGAGCGCCGGCGACGGTGCGGCGCTCTCGATAACGCACGCCGATGGCCTGCTCGATATCCAGTTGCCACAGCCCCTCCCGGCGGGGGAATCGCTGGATCTCGCGCTGGAATATCATGGCAGTCCGGTGGTCTTTTTCGCCTATCTCGACAGCTCGTTGAAGATGGAAAACCTCAAGACGTCGGACGCCCAGGTCGGATTACTCGGTTTCGAACCCGGGGTCTTCGATCGCCGGTACGTGGCGCTGATGCCAGGAATCCACTGGCTGCCCTCGGCGGGCGCCGCGGTGGGCAGGGACGATACGCGCAAACGGCGGCGGGACTTTTTTACCATCGACCTCGAGGTTGGAGTTCCATCCGACTGGATCGTGGCGGGTCCGGGCAAACGAACGCCGATCGATAAGAGCGCGGACCAGGCCAGGTTCCGGTTCGCGCCCAGGGTGGATCTGCCCGAAGTGGCGTTGCTTGCCTCCGAATTCAAGAGTTATGCGACCGAGATCGACGGTATAAATTTCGAGGTCCTGGTCCATCCCGATCATGACCAGAACCTTGCCTTGCTGGGAGAATCGCGCGATGAAGTGGAGCGCTGGGTCGCGGATCGCCTGGAGATTAATCGCACGGCGGGTCTGGACTATCCCTTTGACGCCTTCACGCTGGTGGAAGTGCCGTCCCGGCTGCGGTCGTTCCAGGGCGGCTGGCGCCTCAACACCGCGCTCGCGCCGCCCGGACTCATGTTGCTGCGGGAGAGCGGGTTCCCGACGGCGCGGTTCGATTTCGATATCGGCAACAGTTTCGGCAACAAGCGGGATTTCGATCAGGAAGGCGGCAAGGCCCGCATCGATCGCGACCGCCTGATCGGCTTCTTCAACAACGACGTCTCCGGCGGCAACCTGTTCACCGGGGCGGCGCAATCGATCTACGCCCACCGGACCTCGGCCTACGGACCGGACGCCATCGCGCTCGATTACACCCTGGAAGAACTCGCGACGCTGATCCTCTCGGGCCAGCGCAGTTATTTCTCCGCCCATCTCTTCACCTCTATAAATCAGACGGCGACCAGCGTCATCAACTCCATCCAGGGCCGCGGCGCGAGCAGCGTCACCGATGCGCTCATCACCGCCTTTACCACGCAAACCAAGGTGTGGGACGCGGCGTTGCAGACGCCGCTATCCGACCTCGATCCCTACGCCGACCCGCAGAAGACCATCGATGTGCTGACGCTGAAGGCCGGCAAACTGGCGCAGGCGATCTATGACAGCCTGGGGCCTGAGACCACCGGCCGGATGCTGGCGCAACTGCTGAAGGAGCGCGCGGGACAATCCTTCACCCGCACGGACCTCGTGACCGCCGCCGCGGGCGCGGGCGGGGATCTCGGCGCGCTGTTCGACGATTGGTTCGGCACCGCCGATCTTCCCGGCTTCATCGCGGATAACGTCGAGTTTTACCGGTTGCCAGACACCGAAAGCGGCGAGAGCGCATACCAGTTGCTGGTGCGCGTGCGCAACGACGAGCCGGTGACCGGTTTCGCGCGGGTCGCCTGGACCATGACCGCGGAAGATCAACAGGACTATGCCAACCGGACCCGCAGCGAACCCTTCCGGGTTGACGGCCGATCGGCGGTCCGTTTCGGCACGGTCCTGTCCAAGCCGCCGGTCGCCGTCTACGTCGAACCGTACCTGGCGCTGAACCGGGAGGATTTCCTGGCGCAGACGCTGGCTACGGAGGACATCCAGGAGCGGCAGGTCGAACCCGTCAACGGCGTAATGCCAACGCCCTGGGACCAGGGTTCCGACGATCGCATCATCGTGGACGATCTGGACCCGGGCTTCTCGGCGGTCATGGGCGCGAAGGTCTCGGGCATGCGTTTGCTGGGCCAGGGGATCGATGCCGGCGAAGATCAGGGTCTGCCCGTGGCCACCGGCCAGGGCATCCCGGCGGAATGGCGTCGCCGCGCCGGACGCAATACCTTCGGCCGTTACCGGCACACGCTGGCCTATATCCGGCCGGGCAAAGGGGACAATCGCGTCATCATGAAGGCGCAGATCCCCGCTGCCGGCAACTGGGAGCTGGAGTTCCACATGCCGTTGATACCTTATATACCGCCTGACAGGCGCGGCATCTGGCCGCTGACCATTGTCACGGCGGAGGGCCGGGAGGAAGTCAATTTCAACGCCAACGGCAGCATCAATGGCTGGATCCTGGTCGGAGAATATTATCTGCCCGCGGGCGAGGTTAGCGTCGAGCTTACCGACAAGACGGACGGAACGCTGGTGGTCGCCGACGCCATCGCCTGGTCGCCCGCGAACGGAAACAATACCGATGACGCCAAACAGGACGAACAGGAGATTGCGCAATGACGCTAATATACGGCCCTCACCCCGGTAGTCGTCTCCCGGTGGGAGAGGGGGTTGTATCGTCAAAAAGCTGTAGGAGAATCCTTTCCTGGATTCCATTTCATTTCATCCAGGTTACGCTGGTCTTTGCCCTGGCCGGCCTGCTCGCGGCCTGCGATCCCGGCATGCAGAACCAGGAGGTGGAATTTCGCGTGCCCGTGTCGGTCGAGCCCGTCGGCACCGCGACCGTGGAAGATCGCATCCTCTCCTCCGGCACGCTGCGGGTGACCGAGGTCATCACGCTCGACGTGTTGATGACCGGCCGGCTGGAGATCGGCGCAGGACCGTCCGGCCGTCTGGCCGAAGGCGACCTGGTGCATGCGGGCGACGAGATCGCCCGGATTGTCGGCGAGGATGTGCGCCTTGCCGCCCGCCTGACCGCCGCGCAGACACACTACGCAGCCGCCTCGAGCGAACTCGAATCCGCCCGGAAGATCCATGAGCGGGGCCTGTATGTGTCGCAGAACGAGTTGAAATCCAAGGAAGACATCTTCGAGGAGGCCAAACTGGAACTGGAGCGGGCCCGCCACAATCTCAGCCGGAATGTCCTGGTCACGCCGATCGACGGCGCGATCCTGAAACTGGCCAGGGATGATACGGGTCAGTTGCTTGCGAACGGGCAACAGGTCAATCCCGGCCAGATGATCGCCCAGATCGCGCCGCTGAATGTCCTGATAGCCGATATCGATCTGGTGGGCGAGGACATCGCCGCCGTGCGCCCCGGCATGGAGGCGCACGCCCGTTATCACGCCTGGCCGGATCGGGATTTCAAGGGCAAGGTGCTGCGGCTCTCCCCGACCATCGATCAGAAGACCCGCGCCGTGCGCGCGGAAGTGGAGATCGAAAACGGCGACGGCCTGCTGCGACCGGGCATGTTCGTGGAGGTGACCCTGATCGGGGAGCGCCGCGAGCAGGTCCCGGTGATACCCCGCCGGGCGCTCGCCGAGCGCGGCGGCAAGCGGGTAGTGTTCGTGCTGCGCGGCCAGCGCGTGGCGCAGCAGGAGGTTACGGTCGGCCTCGGCGATGATACGCAAGTGGAAGTGAGCAAGGGCGTCGAACCCGGCGATCGCGTCGTCGTACGGGGGCTGGAGACGCTCACCGATCAGATGCATGTCCGCGTGACCGGTCAATAGAAGTAATGGAATACCTCGCAGGCATCGCGGCCCGCCGCCCGGTAGCGATGACCGTGTTCGCCGTGGTCGTGGTGGTCCTCGGCTGCGTCTCCTGGCGCGGCCTGCCGCTGGATCTCTTCCCGGACATTCAAAGTCCCACCGTGCTCGTATCCGTCAGTTCCGGCGAGCGTCCCGCCGTGGAGATGGAACAGTTGTACGGCGAGCGCATCGAACAACTGCTCTTCACCGTGCGCGGACTGCGCGCGGTGGATCAGATCGCCCGCTCGGGGCAATTAATCACGCGGGTGACCTTCGACTGGAATGCCGATATCGATCTCGGCCTGGTGGAGGTGAACCGGGCAGTCGCGCCGATCGCCGCGGACCCGGATGTGGATGAGGTGCGAGTCCGCCGCTTCGATCCGCGGCAACTGCCGGTGCTGACGCTCGGTCTCGTCGCCGTCAACGAGCGCACGGATCTCGCCGATCTGCGCGAGCAGGCCGAGCGCCAGATTGCCCCGGCCCTGGAGCAGTTGCAGGGCGTGGCCGAGGTCCGGGTGACCGGCGGCCGTGAACGCGAGGTGCAGGTGCGGCTGGACCGCGCGCGGATCGAGGCTTACGGGCTCACCATCAATGACGTGCGCAACCGGATCAGCGCCACCAACATCGACATCAACGCCGGCACGCTGGCGGAGGCCGATCATGTATTCCTGGTCAGGGGATTGTCACGGTTCACCGGTCCGGAGGATATCGGCCGGGTGGTGGTGAGTTATGTCGACACCGGCCAGCGGGGCGTCGTTCCGGTGCATGTCGCCGATCTGGGCGAGGTGGCGCTGGCCGATGCCGATATCAAACACCTCGTGCGCGTGGACGGCATCGAGGGCGTGGGCCTGTCCGTTTACAAGGAGGCGGGCGCCAACACCGTCACGGTGTCGCGCATGGTGCGCGAGGCGCTGAATGGACTCGATGCGGATCTGCCGGGACTCGAGGTCAAGGTCATCGCGGACGAGGCCGCGCTGGTGGAGGATGCCATCGCCGATGTGGAAAACGCGGCCATGATCGGCATCGCACTCGCCATCGCGGTCCTGTTTCTGTTCCTGCGCAGTCCGGCGCCCATCCTGATTGTCTCGGTGTCCGTGCCGGTGTCGCTGCTCGCCACGGTCTTCAGCCTCGGCTTCGCCGGGCACAGCCTCAACCTGATGACGCTCGGCGGTCTGGCGCTCGGCGCCGGGATGCTGATGGATAACGCCATCGTGGTCATGGAGAGCATCTTCCGCCGCCGGGCCGCGGGCGATGCGCCAATACAGGCGGCGGCCCGGGGCGCCGGCATCGTTGCCGGCGCCATTGTCGCCAGCACGCTGACGCACTGTGTCGTGTTCCTGCCGGTGATTTTTATCGAGGGGATGGCCGCCAGACTGGTCAGCGGAATCGCCTTCACGGTGGTGGTTTCCGTTTTGGTTTCCCTCGTGGTTGCGGTATTGCTAATCCCGGCGCTTTCCGTCTGGTTGCTGCCGCGCGAGAAGACTCGTGATGTCGATCCCGGCAGTAAACGGCTGGAAGTCATGGTGTATCAATTGCTGGGCAGACCCTGGACTGTCGTCGTCGTCAGCACGGTCCTCTCGGTCATCGCCGTAGGGTCGTTGTACCGGCTGGGGACCGAGTTACTCCCGCCCGCCGATCCGCGCCAGTTCAGTCTGCGCGTGGTGGGACCGCCCGGTCAGAAGGTGGAGGCCACCGCCGAGGTCGTCGCGCTCATCGAATCCATCCTGAAGGAAGTCGCCGCCGGCGATGTGGAGGCGATCCTGTCCGAGGTCGGCCGGCTGCCCGAGGATGATCGACTGATCCGCGAGGTGCAGACCGAGGAGAACACCGCCGAGATGCGCGTCCGGTTGGCTGCCGGCGGCCAGCCGGCCGGGGCGATAGTCCGGGCGGCGATCCCGGCGGTCGCGGAATTGTACGGGACGGAGATCGCCTGGGAGGTCGGCAATTCCGCCCTGGCCAGCGCGCTGGGCGCCACGGGCCCGCCAATCACGGTCGCGATCACCGGCAATTCCCTCGATGATCTGCGCCTGGGCGCCGAGCGGGTGCAGGCCAGCCTTGCCGGGGAAAAGGCGCTGTGGAATGTCCGCTCGTCCTTCGAAGGCGCGCCGCCGGAGATGCGCATCAACCTGCGCCAGACGCTCGCGGACGGGCTGGGGGTGGATCTCGAGACCGTCGGGTCCGTGTTGGAGACCTCGCTGGAAGGTTTGAAGGTCACGACCATCACCATGGGTGACGAGGAGCGGGATGTCATGCTGATGCTGCCCAAGGTCGGTCCGGATGAGTTGTTGTCGCTGCCGTTCACGGGCCGCAACGGCCAGCGCCTGACTATCGGCGATGTAGCCGAATTGAAGGCAGAGGCCGGGGCCCGGGAGATATTCCGCAAGGATCAACGGCGGATCGCGCAGGTCACCGCCCGCATTGCGCCGGGTTACACGGTGCCACAGGCGCGAACGGCGGTTGCGAACGCGCTGGCGGCCACGGATTTGCCGGCCGGACTTGAAGCCAGCCTGGCGGGCGAGGAGCTGGAACGGCAACAAACCACCAGGGATCTAACCTGGGCCGGGTTGCTGGCGATATTACTGGTGCTGATGGTGCTGGCGGGAACCTTCGAATCTTTATTGCACCCGCTGACCGTGCTCAGCGCGATACCGGCGGGACTGATAGGCGTGGCGATGATATTCGTGCCACTGGGCGATCCCATCGGCATCATGGCGATGCTCGGTTTGATCGTACTGGCGGGAGTCGCGGTAAATGACGCCATTCTCCTCGCGACGATGGCGCAACAGCTTATCCAGGATGGGATGGAGCGGCGCAAAGCCCTGGCGAAGGCGGCTTCACTACGACTGCGCCCCATCCTTATGACCTCGGCAACCACGGCGCTGGCAATGGTTCCCCTGGCGCTCGGCAGCGGCGAGGCCGCGCAATTACGCAGTCCGATGGCATTGGTCATTATCGGCGGCATCATCACCTCGACGATCAGTTCTTTGACGCTGACCCCCTGCTTGTATATGGCGCTCGATCGACTGCGCCCTCGTTGAAGTCACAGCGTATGCAACGCAGCCCGTTCGCCTTGCTCATCCAGCGCCCCATGGCGGTGTCGATGTTTTTCCTCGCGCTGGCGCTGCTCGGTCTGTATGCCTGGTACCGCATCCCCGTCGAGTTATTGCCCGCGATAAGCGGCGAGCAGTTGTATGTGCAATTTCAGCGGCCAGGTTCCGACCCCGACACCGTGGAGCGCGAGATCCTGATGCCGCTCGAAGCGCGCGCCGGGGAACTGGCCGGCCTGGAAGAAACCTGGGGCGAGGTGAACGGCGACCGGGGCAGCATGCAAATGCAATTCGAACGGGGCAGCGATCACAAGACGCGGGAATTGGAACTGCGACAGATCGCCGCGGAACTCAACCGCACCCAGCCGGAAGGCACATTTATAAATGTATCCTCCCAGGACCTATCGGCCCTGAGCCGCTTCGTAATGATTGTTCAGGTCATGGGCGATCACGACGAGAACGTCCTGCGCGATCTGGTGGATGAACAGATCCAGCCGCGGGTGGCGGCCCTGCCGGGGATCAGCCAGGTGTGGGTGAATGGAGGCGCGCCGCGCGAGGTGACCATCTGGATCGACCCCGACCGCTGCGCGGCGCTTGGGGTGCGCGCCGAGCAAGTGACGGAGGCGCTCGGCAGGTCCGTGCGGCGTCTGCGTTATCTCGGCGGGGCCAAGGATCACAGCCGGCGAGTGGAAGTCATACTGGACGGCCGGCCGCGCGGGCTGGCCGCGCTCGGGGAGATCCGCCTGATCCCCGAGCGGCCGGTGTTGTTGCGGCATGTTGCCGAAATCGAAATGGGCACGGCGCGGCAGGAGAGCGTATTCAGGGTCAACGGCAAGACCGCCGTCGGACTGCTGGTATTTCAGGACGAGGGCGCAAATCTGGTGCAACTCGGGCGCGCCATGCGCACGCGGATCGAGGAATTGCAGCGCGAGTACGCCCCGTTCGGCATCGATTTCCGGATCGGGTTCGATGCCGCCAGCACCGTCGAGGAACAACTGGATCGCCTGAAATCGCTGGCCCTCTCGGGCTTCGTGATTGCCCTCGTCGTGTTGTACCTGTTCCTGCGCGAGGCGCGCGCCGTCGTGGTGGTCGCGGTGGCGGTGCCCGTGAGCCTCCTGATCGCGGGCGCGATCCTGTATCTCTCCGGTTACACGTTGAATCTGGTGACGCTGCTGGGTCTCGCCATCGGCATCGGCATGCTGGTGGACAACAGCATCGTGGTCTTCGAGGCGATCCAGCGTTCGCTGGAGCGCGGCCTCCATCCCGATGCCGCCGCGATCTCCGGTATCCAGCGCACCATCCGCGCCATCATCGCCGCGACCGTGACGAATGCCGTGGTGTTCCTGCCGGCGGTCTATCTGGTCGACACGAATTTCCTCCGGCAGATGTTGATCCTGCTGGCGGTGTCCATCCTGGTGCCGTTGTTCGCCTCACTTTTGGTGGCGGCAGGCATGGTGCCGCTGCTCGCGCAACGTCTGGCCGCCCCGGCCGCGCTCGCCCGGATGCGGCAGACGGATGAGCGGCGCCGTTTTTATGGCGGGAAGCTGCCGCCGCGCCGCGCCCGCGAACTGTTTTCCGCCATGCTGAAGGTGGCCTTGCGCCGTCCCGCCCCCTGGCTGACGGCGGTGACTGTGTCTATCCTGCTCACGATCGTCATCGCCTTACCCTGGGTGCTGGTGGGCACCTTGACGCAGGAGGCGGAGGAGGCGGAGGAGGTCAGGTTGCAACTGGAACTGAACGAGGGCGGCTCGCTGGAGGCGGCCAGCGTGGTCTTCGATCGCGTCGAACATGCCATCGCCGATCTCAAGGGCATCGAGACAGTGGAAACTTCATACCAGGAGACCGGCGGCACGCTCACCGTGCAATTCGCGGATGCCGGTGAGGTTGCGGACGCGGCCACGGCGGGCAAGGTGCGCGCCGAGGTCAGGAAGGCGCTCGAAGGTCTGGATGGCGTCAGGCTGTCGGCGGTGGGTATTGAAGGCGGGGGCGGTGGCGGCGGCGACTCCGGCGGCGGCGGCGCGCAGGGCGGCGGATTGTTTGGCGATTCAGCCTCGCTGATCTCGATCTCAGGACCGGACATGACCCAGTTGAGTCAATTGGCGGGGGAGATCCATGACCGCCTGAAATCCATGCCCGAGATCAACGATGTCCAGATATCCGGCCGCGCAGGCCAGGAGGAATTGCGGATCCGCGCCCTGCCGGGAGCGCTCGCGGCGCACCGCATGTACCCCGAGGACGCGCTGCGGGCGCTGAATGTGTTCCGTCGCGAGGGCGTCGCTCTGCAAGTCGGCTTCACCCTGGCCGACGGCCGGGAATTGCCGCTGTCGTTGCGCCGGCCGCAGCTTTTAAACGTCAACTCCCTGCAGACAATCGCCGATCTGCGTCTGGCGACGCCGGAGGGCGCCTTGCCGCTCGGCGTGGTGACGGATGGCCGCAAGGTCCCGCCGCCGCCGCTGATCAATCATCACAATGGCCGCCGGGAACTGACCGTCAGCTACACGCTCGGGACCAGCGCCCCGCGGATCGGGCCGGCGCGCGTGCAACTGGAGGAGCGGATCCGGGAAACCGTGCGCAATACCTATCGCGCGCCGGGCTACACCATCGAGGCCCCGGCGCTCACGGAGGAGAACGACTGGTTCAAACAGGCATTCATCCCGGTGCTGTTGCTCCTGTATGCGGTGCTGGCGATCACGTTCGAATCGCTGACCATGCCTGTGCTGGTGCTGGTGGCGGTGCCGCTCACGGTGCTCGGCGCCACATGGGCGCTGGTGTTTGCCGATGTCGGCGCCGGCGTTTATGCCATGGTGGGTGCGATCGCGCTGCTCGGCATCACGGTCAACCCGGCCATCATCCTGGTCGACCGGATGCAGCGACGGATCAAACGCGGCCGTTGCAGCGGCGGGACCGCCGCCATCACCGCCGTTCGGGAACGGACGCGGCCGGTGTTGATGACATCCTGCACCGCCATCGCCGGGCTGTGGCCGCTGGCGCTATCGACCGGCGGCGAATTCGAGATCTGGCCGCCCTTCGCCACGGTGGTAATCGGCGGACTCGCCACCTCGACCCTGCTCACGCTGCTGGTGATCCCCGTCGGCTTCGTGGCTCTGGCCCGCCTGGACTCGATCTTCGGCCGGCTCGGCCCCTGGATCATGCTCGGCTGGATCGGCGCCACGCTCGCGATCATGACGCCGCTCATTGTGACTGAACAGATCAATTCGTTCGGCTGGCAGATCGCCACCACCGTGCTGGTGGCGGGTCTGTTGCTCGGGCTGGCTGTGCGGTACTTTCACCGGCCGCCGGAATTGCGGCCTACGACGGTCATGGACATCGAAACGCGCTATCTGAGCAAGGTTTACGGACTGCCCGGCCCCGTGGGCAGGGCCTGGCGCGCCGGGGTGGAATTCTCGCGCCGGTTTCCGGTGCGGAGCCGGCGTGAGGTCTTCGAACTGCTGACGACTTATGGAGTATTGCTGGCGGTGACGGTCTGGCTCGCCGGCAATCTGCAAACCCTGATCTGGCAATTGGCGTTCGGTTTCGTCGGCGCAGCCTTCTTCAGCCGGTCTTTCATCGAGCTGCGCAATCTCCTCTGGCCGGATGCCGGGGTGCGTGTGCACAAAATCTTTTCCGATACGATCGTCAAGAGATTATCACCCTGGCTCGTCCTGGCGTTGTTTGTGGCGGTCCATACCGTATTGCCGATGCAAAACGAAGCGACGCCGCGACTCACCGTCACCGGGGTCGCGCTGCTCACGTTGCTGATCGCGTTCCTGCAACTCGGACGGCACAGCGCAGTGGAACAGGCGGCGCAACATGCGAGCAGCTCGGATCAACCTGGCCGCTTCGGCAAGTGGTGGCGCCGGCTCTGTCAGATACTATTCGGCTGGGATCAGATAAAACCGCAGGTCGAGGCCCTGAATTCAGTCAGTTTCAAGGCGGAACCGGGGATGATCGGCATCCTGGGTCCGAATGGCGCGGGCAAGACCACGCTGCTGCGCATGCTGGCGAGCGTCCTCGACTCGACCCAGGGGACCATCAGTTACGGCGGCATACCCAAACGCAAGGCCGGTCTCTTCATCAGCCGCTGGATTGGTTATCTGCCGCAGGATTTCGGCCTGCCCGATCATCTGACCGCCAGGGAATATCTGGATTATTACGCCCTGTTGTATCAGGTCGGCAATCGCGACGAGCGCCGCCAGCGGGTCGATCAGTTGTTGCAGGAGGTCGGCCTTGGCGAGCGCATGAACGAGCGCATCTCGGGATATTCCGGCGGGATGCGGCAGCGGGTCGCGGTGGCGCGCACGCTGTTGCGCCAGCCGCCGATCATCATCGTCGATGAGCCCACCGTTGGCCTCGACCCGCGCGAGCGCATTCGTTTTCGCAATCTGTTATCCAAACTGGCGGTGGGCAGGGTGGTGCTGTTCTCGACCCATGTCGTCGAGGACGTGGCGGTATCGTGCAGCCGCGTCATCGTCTTCAACAAGGGCCGGATCCGTTATGACGGCAGCCCCGGCGATCTGGCCAGGCTCGCGGTGGGCAAGATCTGGGAGTTGCGCGTGGCGACTGGCGCCGACCCCGGCTTGACGGGCGAGTGCAAGGTCGTCGATCAGGCGCCGGAGGCCGATGGCGGCGTCCGCCTGCGGATCATGGCGGCGGCGCAACCGCACGCGGAGGCCATCCCGGCGGAACCGGGCATCGAAGAAGGTTATTTGCAGTTGGTGACATGAAACTCGAATCCGGCAAACTGATCGACTGGCTTGGCGATCGCCTGCTGCTGACGCGGCTCGCGCTGCGCCTGCAGATGGGCCGCAGGTTCTGGCTGGGACCGGTCCTCGTGCTGGGCTGGCCGCTCTTCCACGGCATTCGCCTGCTGGTCGGCGAAGGCGTGCAGGGCTTTACCGAGAGGGATGTGCAGAATACGCTGATCGGTCTCCCGCTGACGGTGCTCGCCATCGGCCTGGGCGTGCGCATCATCGCGGGCGAGATCGAACAGCGGACGCTGGAGGTCACCTACACCGTGCCGGGCGGGGCGCACCGTGTCTGGATCGCCAAGCTGATCGCGGCGCTGATCCCGTTGCTGCTGGCGGAAGTCCTC
Organism: Gammaproteobacteria bacterium; assembly: GCA_004297165.1. Taxonomy (GTDB): domain Bacteria; phylum Pseudomonadota; class Gammaproteobacteria; order Eutrophobiales; family Eutrophobiaceae; genus 2-02-FULL-56-15. The sequence continues at coordinate 1,048,626 of SCUJ01000006.1, read as the reverse complement.
CTCGCCATCATCACGGCAATCTTCTTCACCTCCTATCCGCTCTCGGCATTGTACGGGGCCTTTCAGGGCGCGGTGTTTTATCTGGTGCTCGCGATGGGGCTGGGCGCGTTGTTCCGGAGCGAGATCGCCGCCATGCTGGCCGGCGGAGTCACGCTGTTTCTCGGTTTATTTCTGAGCGCTAATCAAAACCGCATCTCGCCGCTGTTCAATCCGCTTGGCGTGGACAACGCGGATGTCGCGGAAGTGCTGGCCTGGACCGTGCAGAACCGGATCGGCTACGCCCTCGCGATCGTCGCGCTCGCCGTGCTGGCCTTCGCCCGCGCGGAGCGGCGGGAGCGGCTGCTGGGGGATTGAGGCAGCGAATACCTATCGGCATCCGCTACTCCAGTCGGCGGAAGTCCATCTCGATCTGTCCTTCGTTCCAGTTCTTACCGCCATCGTTGGAAACGTCCAGCTGATAGGTGAAGTTATCGCGATCCGGTGACAGATAATGCTCGCGGATCGTAATGCCGGGCGACTCCGAAGCGATCGTGACATTCCTCCCGGTCACGCTGACGACGCCCGTACTGCCGTTGACCTGCTTTCGGATGAAGGAACCGGTGACGTTCAGAAATTCGATGATCCAGGTCTTTCTGTCCGGGTCATATTGCCGGAGGCTGATCCCGAGGTAGGGGCTGCCATCCGGGCCATTTCCATGCGCCTCATCGGCGATCGCCATGCCATCGAGGATGTAACGGCCGATCCACGTCACGGGATACTCGGCGAAGGATCCATCCTCGAGCCGGGTCCTGCCTTTACCGTCCCATTTTCCGATCAGGAAAGAAAACGCGCGCAGTTCATCCGGCGCATCGGGACTGATTTCGCCATAGGTTGTCTTCGAGGGGTCATTCATTTGGGGAGTCTCCTGAGCCACCACGCTGTTTATCATGACCAAGAGTGCAACACACCGGGTCATATAGTAAAGTTTGTATATTCGTGCATAGGGTAAGGTCATTGCCTATCTCCGGCGACTTTATTGCTAATCAAAATACAGTGGTTTACCCTGTTTTACACGAGCTTTTCTTGTATTTCATCAATGATTAACAGGCGATGCAAATGCGAATTCATGAAATGTCGCTTCACAGATTACCGGCTGAACTCCACCTCCTGTTTTTGTGTTTCCTTCTGTTGCCGGGGACGACATACGCTCACCATTCCTTCGCAATGTTCGATAACAATAATCAAATCCTGTTACAGGGGACCGTGACGCATTTTCAATGGACCAACCCCCATGTCTACATCGAACTGGAAGTAAAGGAGAAAGACGCTACCGTCAAACGCTGGACAATCGAATGCGCCAATCCAGGTATCCTCAGCCGGGTCGGTTGGAAGTTCAATATGCTCAAGAAAGGCGATGAAATAACGGTGGTCGTTTCGCCCTTGCGCAACGGCAAGGCAGGCGCCCTGTTGAAACAGGTGAAACTTTCAGACGGGACAAAAATGGAAAATGGCGGTCCCGCCGGCCCGCCGAAGATTTCCATCGAGACCGGGGAAACATTGGAATGATTTCATCGGCTAAACCAATGTGGCTGCCCGTCCTGGTACTCCTGTTGTCTTTCGGCACGAACACCTTCGCCCAGGTTTCCGCCAACACCCGCATCGATGGCAAATGGTTCAGCTATCCGCAACGAACAGGTAACGCAGGATTGGATCCTTCCGTCTCGCTGCTGCCGTCCGCCATTCCCGAGCCGCCATTAAAGGAGGAGTATCTGCAACCCTGGCGGGAAGAGCAGGAAAAAATCAGTCGCGCGAACGCCGAAGGACGGCCGATTGCCACTCATTACACCCACTGCATTCCCGACGGCATGCCCGCCATGATGATGGCCATGTTTCCGATGGAAGTGCTCGAGAGTCCCGGACAGGTGACGATCATCCAGGAGGCCTACAATCAGGTCCGCAGGATATACCTGGATAAGGAGCAGGTTCACTATGCGGATGCCGAACCCCGGTTCTGGGGCCATTCTGTCGGTCGCTGGGATGGCGACACATTGATAGTAGACACGGTCGGGATAAAAGAATCCGTTCAATTTCGTAATGTTCCTCATTCCAGCCAGATGCGTATCACTGAGCGTATAAGACTTGTGTCAGACAACCTCATGGAGGACGAGGTGACGGTCGCGGACCCGGTATACCTGACCGGCCCCTGGACCTGGAAGTGGATGTATGAGCGGCATCCGGAATACACGCTTTATGAATATGTTTGTGAGGACAATCGGGAGTACGCCGATCCGGAGACCGGCGAGGCCCAAATGCGTTTGTTCAGTGAATAGTATTTGAATCGATTGAGTTATCATCCCCTGGCCTTTTGGAGGAGGAGCGAACGATGAAAAAATTATTAAATTACGCCATTCTGGTTTTTTGCGGCCTGCACCTGACCCTCGTTTTCGCCGCGGATGCCGATGTGTTGCGCGAGTCGCAGGATCGCGCCGAGATCCAGGGATTGATGTGGCGCTATGTGCGCGCGCTCGATTCCTTTAATGGCGAGGCCTATGCCGCGGTGTTTACGGAGGATGGACAATTTCGCAGCGGCAACCAAGGCGTAACCCAGGGCCGCGCGGCCTTGAAGAAGATGGTCGATGATCTGAAGAAATCCCGCGAAGAGCGGGCGGCAAAAGGCGAACCGGTCCCGCCGATGAATCACATGATCCCCAACTCATACATCGAATTCGTGGATGCGGATCACGCCAGATATCATTCCTACTGGATGACGGTCTTCGGCGCTGGCGGACCGGAAACTCCGCCGCGCATCGCCGCATCCGGGCGCGGGGTGGATGAAATCGTGCGCGTGAATGGCGAATGGCTCATCCAGTCGCGCGATGTCTCGCCGAAAGACTGACCACAGTAATTCGCACGGTCAATATATTCCGGCGCAATAGCCGTCTCCGCCCTGCGGGCGGTACATCCGGATTGGATGCCGATATTTACCGGCGTACGGATTCGGCACTGTTATTTCACCAGTCGCGTCCGCGCAACGCGGCGCCTTGACCCAGCTGCCGACGAGGGTCAACAGTGCCGCCTTGGTGAAAAACCAACCCATCTGCGTCAGCGTGCTCTCCCATACATATCCAAAACAGATCGTCAATCCGCATAAGGCATATTTGTGGTATTTATCGGGCTGACGAACCTGATCTGTCTTACAATTTTATCAATATTAAGTGTTCAACAAATCTGCGAGATATGTCGAAATCCATCTTCATTAGGCTGCTTGCGCTCGCCATGGTGTACATTGCGTCAGCCGACGAGCGCGGAGTGAGCGAGCCTGCATCGCATCTGCTTGAATGCAATCAGGCAGAGGCGCGATTGACGATAGACTCAAGCACCCGGCTCGATCCATCGTGCGCATGGACGGGTGGAATCGAGATCACCGCTTCCAATGTAATATTCGATTGCCAGGGCGCACGCCTCGTGACCACCGACGGGCGCATCGGAATCCTGATTACTGCCCCGGTTACTGCGTCCCTGTCGAACATCACGGTGCGCAACTGTCAGGTCGAGGGATTCCTGAACAATGTGCGGATAACCCGTCAGGGATTTCGCAATCTCCCGGAAGGTAAAGAATACGACCATGCCTTCTCGGATATCATGGTTGAGGACAGTACGTTCCTGAATTCCCGTGGCGCGGGGGTTTTCATCGACGGTTACGTGAGCGGAGTGACGCTGCGTAATCTGCACATTGAAGGATCGGGCAGCACCGGTATTTATCTTGAGGCGGGATCGAAAGACAACATCATCGAACGCAACCGGATCGTCAACAACGGGTATGGGGTGAACGGGCCGGATGGCCGGCCCTTTAGATTCGCCGGCATAAGTTTCTGGTTGTGGGGGACCGGTCGCGAGGGATTGGCCATCGATGGATCACGCAACAACCGCATCTTGAATAATCACTTCGCGGGTAACTCGGCCGGGGCGATCTTCCTCTACAAGAACTGCGGCGAGTACGAGCGCCGGCGGCCAGAGAACTGGTTTCGCCGCCGCTATGGCGCGGATGGCAATCTCATTGAAGGTAATACCATCGAGGGTGAAAAAAACGGTGTGTGGATAGCTTCGCGCATGAGCGAGAATACCTTGTTTATGGATTGCAGCGATTCCGCGTACTTGCCGGGGTTAGTGTTGGATCACGCCCGCGACAATGTCGTTCGCGACAATGAATTCCGCGATGTGACTTACGGCATCCGGGTCGAAGATGATGGCAATATCATAGTGGACAACAGATTTTTCGGCCGCGCTGCGACGCAGCAGGCAGTCATCATCGGGACCCGCTTTCGATCGCTGGTGCTCCGCAAGCCGGTCGCGAACACCATCCTCACCGGCAACCAGTCGTTTATCGCCGGCAACGCCAATCCGTACCGCTGGGTCCACGGGCACCGGGACACGCAGGATGCTGAGAACACGAGTTTTGACCGGACGGTTGGCTTCTGCGAAGGCAACAAGCTGCCACGCCACCCATTTCTGTTCGTCGCGGATTTCGAGCTGGCTGATTCCGGTAAGCCCCCGGCCGGTGGACCACCGGAACTCCCACTGCCCGAATCACTGCTTCCCTGTCAGTAGTATCAGCAGAGTCACAGGTCACAGGGTCAGGTCTTGCAATGCCGTACCTGGACCTGAGTCGGTGTGGAAAAATGCTCTTGTGTTATTGCAAGACCTGACCCCAAATTCCATTTATCCGCCGGCGACGGGTGGCCAGATGGCAAGTGTATCGCCGTCCACGAAGAAACCTGACGCGTCCCTCTGCGCGGGGGGAATATAAACCCCGTTGCGCAACACCAGGTGGGCCTGGTCCATGGGGACGTTATACAGCCGGAGAATGTCGTTCACCGAGGCTCGATTGGAGATCGATACAATAACCGCATTGTCTTTCGCGTTCTCCGGCAGATGGCGCTCCAGGCCGGCGTAGAGTTTGATCGTGAGCCGCAAGAGACTAAACGCGGGAGAAGAATGAAATATTTCTGGACGCCCCGATATACGCCTCCATAAGCCGGGTCGGATCGTGCAGCAGCCGCGCCTGCCATTTACCGAGCCGCAGGCGCGACTGGATCAAGCCACGGAGTATTCCGACATGCTCAATCAGCCCCACCGCCTGCGCGCCTGTGAGGACATCCTCCTGAAATTGCAGGTTCAGATAGCGATAGCCGGCAGGGTCGCTGAATTCGGCGGAGTCGCTGCCGCCATCCCACTGGCCGAAGGAGGCGGACACCAGTCCCAGGGTATCCAGCACATTCATATTAATGCTGCCCTGATGTGCGATGTTTCTACCGCACATGTTCAGCGCTGCTAGCCGGCCGTGTTCGACGGCGGTCGGCTGGATGGCATGGACGTCGTACTGGCCTGTGGAAAAATCACGGCCCTGGCAGACGTCGCCTGCGGCATAGATGTCCTCCGCGCTGGTGTGCAGATGGGCGTTCACCAGCGCTCCAGTGTCGATATCGATGCCGCTGCCTTGCAGGAATTGCGTATTGGCGCGAACGCCGGCCGCGATGATGATCAGATCGGCCTTGAGCGCGCGGCCGTTTTCGAGTTGCGCCGCGAGCCTTCCCGCGGTTTGATCGATGGCCGACAATTTCGCGGAGGTATGAATGGCGACGCCGTGGCTCTCGCACCACTGCCGCAACAGCCCCGCGGCGGTCCGGTCCAGCATGCGCGGGATCATCCGGTCCGCCATCTCCACGACCTGCAACCTGACGCCGCGGGTGACGAGCGCCTCGAGGAGGATGCAACCGATGAACCCGGCGCCGATCAGGACGGCCTTGGCGCCGGCCTTGGCGCGGGCGATGATGTTGCGCGCATCCGCCAGCGTCCAGCAGGGATAAACGCCTTCGCTGTCGCTGCCGGGCAGGGCCGGGATGATCGGACTCGCGCCCGTCGCAATCAATAATTTATCGAAGCGGATATTTCCGTTCGCTGCGAGCATGAGGGTGTGATTCGCCGGATCGACGCGAGTGGCGCGGTCATGAATGACCTCGATCCTGTTGGCGGCGTAATGTCCCGGTGTCTTTCTGAGGTGAGTGCCGGCGGCATCGATCCTGCCGCTGAGTAAATATGGCAGGGCCATTCTCGAATAAGGCGGCTCCGGTTCTGCGCCAATCAGTTTGATCTCGGCGTCCGGCTCAGTAACACGGATGATCTCCGCCGCGCTGACGCCAGCGGGGCCCGCCCCGAGGATGACATGCCGCATGCGAGTCTTTACGCGCCGAGACCGAGCCGGCGGCGCGTGGCCGCCGTGGGCACTCCTTCCTCCGTCCAGCCGCGGAGCTTGTAGTACTCCGGCAGCATCGCGGCGAGATTATTCACCTTGCCTTTCGCGGGTCCGGTTCCGGCCGGTTCCTTCAGCATCCTCTCGGGCAGCGTGTCGTCCTTTTTCGTAAACCCGGCGGCGTTGTTGAATTCCCGTTCCAGATTCCAGATCCGCTCGCCGGCCTCGAGCAGCCGCGCCGCGTTCCACTCGCCCTTGCAGGCGGCATCGAGTTGCGGGGCGATGTCCGCGAGGGACCAGGCGAAGGTGGAGAATACGCACAGCCCGATCGAGTCGACGGCGGCGGTCACGTCCTGAAAGGTCTTGACCAATTCCGCCTTGCCCTCGGTGGCCAGCGGATCGGTCTTCACCGGCAGACCCAGGATCTCGGAGGAGACCGTGTAGCTGCGCAGATGACACGCGCCCCGGTTCGAGGTGGCGTAGGTGAGGCCCATGCCCTGGATGCCGCGGGGATCATAGGCGGGGAATTCCTGGCCCTTGACCGTCATGGAAAATTCCGGGTGACCGTATTTCGCGCACAACCGTTTGGATCCGAGTCCGAGCTCAAGGCCGAAGCCTTCCCCTTTCGCCGTCAGTTCCGCCGCCCGGACCAGGGCCTCCGCCGAGCCGAAGTTCAGTTCGAGTCCGCCGGTGTCTGTCTTGGTCAACGCGCCGATCTGGTACAACTCCATCGCCGCCGCGACCGTCGCGCCGAAGGAGATCGGATCCATGCCATCCTCATTGCAGAGGAAATTGGCGTAGGTGAGGGCGTCGAGATCGGACACGCCGGTGTCGGTGCCGAGCGCCCAGGCCGCCTCGTATTCCAGGCCGCCGGAGGCGCCCCAGTATTCCGGCTTGTTGCTGATGGTGAAATGGCCGCGATCGACGGTCGAGATGCGGCCGCAGGCGATGGTGCAGGCGAAGCAACCGGCGTTGGTGGTGAGGTTTGGCCGGTGATCCGTCTTGCGGGGTTCGCGCATGGCCTCGCCCGAGATGTCTCTCGCGCCATCGAACTGAACGGCGCTGCCGTTACGGGTCGGCAATGCCCCCACCTCGTTGATGACGTTCATCAGCACCTGGGTGCCGAAGGTGGGGAGTCCCTTGCCGGTGACTCCGCTCTCGGCCAGGAGTTTTTTCGCGGCGGCTGTACTTTGCAGAAAGCGTGCCGGGTCCTTGAGGTTGCCGACGCCCCGCGTTCCCCGGACGGCGACCGCCTTGAGATTCTTCGAGGCCATGACCGCGCCGACGCCCGAGCGGCCGGCGGCGCGATGCAGGTCATTGACGATGGCGGCATACAGGCAGCCCTTCTCCGCCGCGCGGCCGATGGTGGCGATGCGCAACAGCGGGTCCTGGTGTTTCCGGTGCAACATGGCATCCGTCTCCCACACGGTGCGGCCCCAGAGCGCATCGGCGGGTCGGATCTCCGCCGTCTCGTTTTCCACATACAAGTAGACCGGCGACTTGGCCCGGCCTTCGAAGATGATCATGTCCCAGCCGGCGTTCTTCAACTCGGCCCCGAGGAAACCGCCGGAGTTCGAACAGGCGATTGCGCCGGTCAATGGGCCCTTGGTGACGACGGAATAACGCCCCGCGGTCGAGGCGGAAGTCCCCGTGAGCGGTCCGGTCGTCATGATGAGTTTGTTGTCCGCGCTCAGGGGATCGCACTTGGGGTCGATCTCCGCGGCGAGATATTTGCTGGCAAGTCCCCGCTGGCCGAGATACTGCATCGCCCAGTCCATGTTCAGGGGTTCAGGGGTGACCGTGCCCTGGGTCAGGTTTACCCGCAGGATCTTCTCAGTCCACGCCATAAAATCGCCCCCCTAACTGTGAATCTGTTGACCGGCATATTTGCGCATGCGCGAGAGGCCGGTTTGATCCGCGTCGAGAAAGAGGATTGCGCCCGTCGGGCAGGACTTGACGCACTCCGGATCGCCGCCGCACATATCGCATTTGTGTACGATCTTGCGATCCTGGTTGTAGTTGATCGTGCCGAAGGGGCAGGCGATGGTGCAGACCTTGCAGCCCACGCAACGTCCGGCGACGACCTCCTTGGCCCCGGTCGCCGGGTTGTCGATGATCGCCTCAACCGGGCAGACATGCAGACACCAGGCCTCGGCGCATTGGGTGCAGGTATAGGGCGCGAACCGGCCTTCGTCGTGAAAGGTGAAAACCCTGATCCGCGACTTCGCGGGATTGAAGACGCCTTCGCCGCGATAGGAACAGGCGAGTTCGCATTGCAGACAGCCCGTGCATTTTTCCGCTTCGATATGGAGTGATTTCAGCATAGGCGGCATACCCTGGTTTGCGTGCGTAAGTTACTGGTCCGGTTCGACGCCCTTGAGGAACTTGAAGAGATCGCTCTCCGTCGAGAGGATCAGCGTCGTGTTGGTCGTGATGACCGACTTGTAGACCTCCATCGTGCGCGTGAATTCGTAAAAGCTCACGGCCGCGGGGCTCTGGTTGTAGGCGCTGGCATAGATCTCCGTGGCGCGGGCATCCGCCTCGCCGCGGATCTCTTCCACCTTGCGGTAGGCCTCCGACTGGATTCGCAGCAGGTCGCGCTCGCGGTTGCCGTTGATGCGCGCCGCCTCGCCGTTGCCCTGGGAACGGAATTGCTCGGCTATCTGCCGGCGCTCGCTGATCATGCGGTCATAGATCTTCGGCTGTACGCTCTCGTTGTAATTGATGCGCTTGAAGCGGATGTCGAGCAGTTCGATGCCGAATACGCCCACCTTGGGCGCGGCGGCCTCGTAGATCTCGCGTTCGATCGCCTCGCGACCCTTCTTGATGGGCACCAGCACGCCGACGGAACTCCCCGCGTTCTGCAGGGATTCATCCTGCAAGGGGGTGCGATCCTTCGTCGTGCGGATGATCTCGATGAGTTCATGCTTGGCCACCGCGCTGCGGGTCTCGCTGCCGAGGATGTCGTCCAGGCGGGACTGGGCGCTGCGCTCGTCGCGCAGACGGAGGAAATACTGCATCGGGTCGGTGATGCGCCAGCGGGCGAACAGATCGACGGAGACGTACAGCTTGTCCTTGGTGGGCATGTCCGTCGTGGCGCCATCCCATTCCAGGATGCGCCGCTCGATCCGGTTCACGTCCTGGATGAGGGGGACCTTGAGCTTGAGTCCGGCATCGGCGATCGGTTCGCCGACCGGCTTGCCAAACTGGGTGATGATCACCTGCTCGATCTCGTTCACGGTGTACATGGACCCGGATGACAGCACGAGTGCGGCGAGCGCCAGAATTACGATCAGGATATTTCGCAGGGCGCTCATGGTTGTGGGACTCCGGAATCGACCTTCCCGGAATCGAGTTGCAGGAAGGGCAGGATCTGTTGCCCGGCCTCGTCGAGGACGATCTTCGAACGCAACTGCGGCAGGACCTCTTGCAGCGTCTCGAGATAGATGCGGCGTTTCGTCACCTCCGGGGCCTTCAGGTATTCCGCCATCACGGCGTTGAAACGGGCGACATCGCCTTCCGCCTCGTTCACGCGCGCCAGCCGGTAGCCTTCGGCCTCGCGGATGCGCTGGTCGCGCTCGCCCTCCGCCAGCGGGATGATCCGGTTATATTCGCGCCGCGCCTCGTTGATCAGTTTTTCCTTTTCCTGCTGCGCCTGGTTGACCTCGTTGAACGATCCCTGCACCGGTTTCGGCGGATTGACGTTCTTGAGTTGCACCTGATCGATGCTGACCCCGAGCTCGTACTTGGTCGCGAGCGATTGCATCCGCGCCAGCGCCTCGATCTCGATCTCCTGCCGCCCGATGGTCAGGACCTCGTCGACGGTGCGATCGCCGACCACCTCGCGCATCACCGACTCCGAGACGTCCCGCAGGGTGTTCCGGGGTTCGCGGATCTGGAACAGAAACTTGCGCGGTTCGGCAATACGGTATTGCACGACCCATTCCACCAGCGCGGCATTGAGATCCCCGGTGACCATCTGCGTCTCCGCCTCCGCCTCGCGCGGGACCTGGTAGGGGTCCGAGGCGCCGGGCGTCTCGAAGCCAAACTCCTCCTTGAGCTGGCGTTTGATTGGCACGATGGTGATTGCATCGACACCGAACGGGATCTTCATGTGCAGGCCCGGGAGCACGTCATCCCTTATAAACTGGCCAAAACGCTGTACGACCGCGACCGAGTCGGTGGGTACCGTGTAAAAGGAGGTCCAGAGGAGGGAGATAACGATCAGCAGCGCCAACGCTGTCCTCAGCGGCACCAGGTTCAGCAGTCGAAGACCAGGCATGTTTCTCCTATCGATTTCACGGATCATGCATTGACCTTACTACCAAAGACATGCTTCCGCAAGATCAGATAAACAATGTATAACTGGCGAAGTATTTTATGTCCACGATGGTGGATCCGAATACACCACTTGTTATTAGAATTAAGGATCATAATCGAAGTGGGATGGCAGGTATTGGTTCCCCCTCCCCCTCGACGGGGGAGGGCTGGGGAGAGGGTGAAAGTTCGCCATACACCCCTCGCCTTCAGACGAAGGTTATACATCCACCAATGCGGTTTTCCCTTTTTCGTTTTATTAACCTACTCGCGAAGCGAGAACGATGAAGCAGAGTGGCCCCCAATCTTTTTGGGGGGTCACTCTGCTTCATCGTTGTAGCTCCCTCTCTCACCCCGGACGAGTTACAATCATTAACCCGGTGACGTTCTGGAACCATTAGTTGTAGCTCCCTCTCTCACCCCGGACGAGTTACAATCGGCCCTGCGGAAACGCCCGTCCAGATTGACTCTGGCGGGCGTTCCGTTTGAAAAAACAAGCTCAGAACAACAGCATTTGATTGGCTTTAACAGCCTTTTCCTGAAAAAGCGGCATCCCAACCAGCAGTTTCATGCCGGCGAACTGTTTCTCGGTCACCGTCAGGCAGCGTATCGATCCTTCTGGCGGCAGGTTATCGACCAGCCGTTTCATATGCTTTTCCTCGGCATCATTGCCATTCAGGATACGGCCGTACACGGAATATTGAATCATGTCGTATCCGTCATTGATCAGGAAGCGGCGGAAGAGGGTATAGGCGCGACGCTCGGCCTTGGTGACCACCGGTAGGTCGAAGAACACCAGAAAACGCATATAGCGCCGGGTCTCCTTGCTCACGCCTCAGCCCTCCAGGCGGTGTTGCTCCAGGCCGATGAGGGTGGGTAATTCCAGCAGGGTTTCATTGCCGCCGTCATAGATACGGGCCAGGCTCTCGACCGACTGCTCGATCGCGGATAAGGCCGACATCACGCCGCGAGGCATTTCCACATCCACGTTCAGTAATCCGATCAAGGCTGTTTTATCTTCCGGCTTTAATTCATTTTCCGGAGGATTGACGAGTGTGGAGACAAATAGATCCACAATCGGACGAAAGGGTTCGATGAGGTCATCGGCAAGATTGAAGGCATTCTGCTCGCTGGCATGGAATATACCCAGGGAAGGCATCAGGCCATGCGCGACTAATCCGCGCGCTATGGTCCCCCGAAGCACTGCATAACCGTAATCCAGCGCGGCATTGATAAAAGTTTCCTGATGGCGATGAAAATTCCTGCCGAAGAGCTGGAGAAAATAGAAGAACGCTGCCTGGCCTTCCAGGTTTTCGCCATCGCCGGAACGCACTCGGCGGACGTAGGATTCCAGCCTGGATACCCCGTCGCGTTTTGCCAGATGAAGGCAGATCGCCTGATTCGCGATTTTTCTGCGCACGATTGCTGCCCATGTTTGTTTGGCGACAGGGCGGGACAGATCCAGTTGCAGCCGCATCCAGCGTGTGGCGCGTGAGTGTTGCAGGAAGGGTAGGAACACGCCATTGGGATGGTGCGTATCTCCGGTGGAGAACAGGCTGATGCCGTATTCCCCGCAGGCCGAGAGCACGGGATGGGTAAGGGTGATCTCGTGGTGATTGAGCACGATTACAGCTATATCCTCGAAGGGTACGTAGGCCGTCCGCACCTGCTCGATGGCCAGCGAATAATGTTCCCGCTTGATTCGGGCGGGACGCGAGATGACGACGCTACGCCAGGTCACGGCGTATTTCCGGTGGAGCGGGATAGCGATTGCCTAGAATATCTACGTGAAATTTTGTGAATAATTTTGCGCCAGATACACCTCTCTTTTTTAAGCTACCTGTTCTTCGTTGGTCATGCGGATAATACTTTAATCCACCGTCATTGATGTTGACCCCGATGAAATAGCCAAGGATGGATTCCCCATCAATTACTAATTGGACGAGGTCATTTGGATACAGTGAAAAGTGGAAGGCGTAATTGTCGTCCATGACTGTCCATTGGCTTTCGTCCTTCTTTGATACAACCGCTTTGTTCGGCAACACTTTTGCCACACTGTGATGTACATACACTGGGATCAGATAGAATTTATCGTCTTTTTTGCCCCTGAAAACATCCGCTCGTAGCATGGTATCGTTCTTGGCGATGCCCCCACGTACAGGGATACCGGAAAGCTTGTCGATAACCATCGTTACAGTTCGAACTACTGGTCCAGTAGGATTACCTTCTTTATCAGGTTTGCGAGGCAAGGCGCGTAGTCGCTCAATTTCTGCGTTCTCATACGTCGTCAATTCGCGTTTGGCATCCTTGGCGATTTTTTCGATGTCTTTTGCGCGCTTTTCCCGATCATCACGGGTCGTCAGCCAGTCCTTCAGGGCAGCATAAAGTTTTTCGTTTCGATGAGGGTCAACCAGCTTGTCTACATCAGCCAGCTTTAGATCGCAGATGGCGACCTTCTGCGTTACTCCACCTTTGGCTTTCAAGCTCTCCGGCTGCGCATAGATTGTCTCTTTGTGTGCCGCACCGCTGTTTCGCCGCTGCGGGGCGCGTGAGACGAACAGGGGACGCAACGATTCCATAGCCTCGGGCGGATAACTCCCGAGTTTTTCAATCTCCTCGCGTAACAATGCCGGATTATCTATCTTCAATCGCGCTTGAAGTTCATCACGGAAATGTGGCCAGGGATCAGGAAAATGCTCCTGCAAACGCTGATACATCACGGGATTGATGACCTCACCGGTCTCCAGGTCTACGAAACCATCGCGTACGGCCTCCAGTTCCTTGCGGCGGGAATAATCGGCAAGCCGCTTGACCATCCCGTGGCTGCACGCAGCAACTACCGCTGCATCAAGGGCGTGGTGGCGGTCACTTTCCTCGCGTAATTTGAGCAGTCCCCAGCGAGCGCGAAGGAACGAAGTCAGTTGGCCGCTGGCCACGACACAGCGTTTTGCCGCGCTGTCTTCGTGCAACTGCAAGTAGCGCTCGACAAAGTTTTTGAAGAAACGACAGATATAGCGGGTGTCATAGAGATTACGATCCCTGAAATCCTTGGCTTCCGTATTACCGAAATCCTTTTTGAGAAGCCGGTTGCGCTTCGCCTGACGGTAGGCTTTATTGGTTTCGACAAAGCCTTTGAAGCGTTGCCAGCGTTCACTGTTATTCTGGCCATCAAGGTATTCATAGGGTGTGTGATTGCCCTTGTTACGGTTTTCACTTGAGTGAACCAATACCTTGTTGTTCTTGCTGTTGTCGAAACTCCGTGAATAGGGAAGCGCATGGTCAATTTCAACGTAGCCTTGTTCAAACAGGCGATGAATATCGATGGGATCTATGGAGTAAGCGCATTTGCCCTGCTGCTCCCGATAGAGCTGCCATTTTTCAAAGTCCTTGCCTTTCAGTTCCCCGGTCAGATTGAATTCTGTGTTGAATGCGGTTCGGTCTTTCTCATTGCGTTCGCGATATTCCTCCTGGGCCTTCTTGATTTCCCGACGCTCATCGAATGGCTTTGATAAATCCCGCGCCATTTCAATATGCACATCATGCGGGGAACCATATTTGCGGATGATCGTGTTTACAACTTTACGTGCTTGATTGAGCGCGCGAAGTACAACCGGGTTGCGCGGGATATCCATTTCTTCATTGAATTTCAGGCGGCCATCTTTATCACGCCCGGAGTAGAATGGAGGCAGGAATTTATGTTCACCTTCGCCAATCTTGTGAAGTTGACTGTGGTGATAGCCTGCTTTTTCGCAGGCCTCGTCATAGCGCAAGCCTGCTTCCATGTGCGGCAGAATGTTGTATAGCGCCTTAAGTGAAAGGTTGCTGAATTTATCGAAACGAATATCGAGCAAGGCAACAACCATCTTCTCCAGATTGGGCATGGGTAACTTGCGCAATTCTGCATCCACTTCTGTGTCATCCTTGTAGACACTCAGTACCCATGTTAATCGATCTAGCAGTTCCGCATTTCCTTCCAGTGCGTGGCATGAAATCTGCTGCCACTCACTTTCGAGACCAGCATCCTTTAACGTTTTATGCAGTGTTTGCCAGCCCGTGAATTTGACGAGCTTTTCAGCTTCCGGGTCTTTTGCCTTTTCGTCCTCTTTTTGTCGTGAGCTGGGATAGGATAGTCCCGCGAAACGGAAGGCATCGGTCAGATATCCCGCGTTAACCAGTTTGTTGCGGAGCTGCTTATAGGAGAAATCGCTGGCTTGCTGGTAGGGGAGCGGCAAGGCAAATCGTCGCTCCTGTTCGTTCAGCGGACGGAGCTTGCCATCCTCCACGATACGAAGGTTATTGAGCCTGGTCAGCCAGACGTGGCGTTCTGCTGAAAAACTGGCCTTGGGTGCGCGGTATTCAAATCTTTCAAACGTGCATTTGCCAAGCATCTTGAGGAGATTCTCTCCGGATAGTGCTGGCTTCTGTTCCCAGAATAAGCCGCTCTTTTTGTCGCCGTTGCTAAGGATGGCAGTTTCCAACTCCGCGCTTGCATGAGTGTTGCCATATTCACGTTGACACTGGAACAACAGTTTCAGTTCGTCGGCGAGCAGTTCGCGTGAAAGCGCTTTGCTGTAATCGCCCTGTTTGTTACGAGCAACGCCATCAAAGATTTCCTCGTTGGTTTTTCTCGTTCTTACAGGCTCACCATCATTATCAATTCGTGGTTTGAAAAATTCTTTCCAGACCATTTCTGCCGCAGTGCGGTATTTTTCCTTTAGCCTTTCAGTTTTGGCGAGGCCATCTTTGACTCGTCCTCCCTCGCTTTTGCTATCGCTTTCAGCAGCTTTCTTCTCCGCGCGACTGATCCAGTGGAAGCCTCGGTGTTTGCATAGATGATAGATAACACGCGCCAATTCCTCGCTTTCCAGCTTTCGGTCAAGGGCTGCGACGCGCAGCTTCCACAAGTTGGGTGTCTTGAAGCCTTTTACAGGTTTTTGCTTCAGGACGTTCACATCAGGGATAAGTCCTTCGCGTTTCAATAACCTGGTCAGCTTGGTGAGACGCCAGGCACGGCGACGGAGGCGACGTCGCATCAATCGTGCTGTTCGCCGTTCAAGGTTGAGCGGATTGCCTTCTTTGGCGGTCTCCGCTTTATCGAAACAGCGAACTCCAAGATCGATGATCCGGTTTTCCCCCAGCACTGCCCACCCAACCGAGGCGATTCCAATATCAAGCCCGATGGTGATCGGGCCATCCACTTTCTGCTTGCCAGTCATCCCATTTCTCCTTGATAATCCATCTGTAGCTCATCCGGGGTGAGAGCCGTTGCTACAATAAAGAATCGAAAGATTCTGTATCCAGCCCGACGGGATAACACCCGCCGGGCTTTATTATTTCCCCATAATTAAAAAGGATACGCCCACCTATCACTTGCCGGCAATGGCCAGTTCTGTTTTCAATTCCCCTTCCACTGTGGTGTTTCGCTTGGTTACAAGCGGATTAAAGCCAATCTTGTCCACCATTAACTTCCAAAGATGCGACCCGTACTATCGGACGAAGGAATCTCTGAACGAGTGCTAAATTCCGTAAGTCGACATGAGGGCGCATGACGAAATCCAGTTAAAAAAGGTTGTCTACTGGATACCGGGTCAAGCCCGGCAAGACGGGATATACACTCTTGCAGAGATACCTTACGTCCGTTCGCATTGAGCTTGTCGAAATGCTCACTCGTAACATCAATGGCTTCGACAAGCTCAGCCCGAACGGTGGGTGCTTGTTCAGTGTTTCCCTGAATGAGACTGGTCTGTATACTGGTCTGTGTGACTCACCCTGGAGCATGAGATGAAGATTGAAGTGGGCGCCTATGAAGCCAAAACCAAATTGCCCGAGTTGCTGCGCGGTGTGCAGAGCGGCAAGCGTTACACAATCACGCATCGGGGCGCGGCGATTGCTGACCTCTTGCCCGTGAAGGGAGTTGGAGGCCAGGATACCGTGGCGGCGGTCGAGGAGATGGAGCGTTTCATGACGGGACACCGTGTGAAGGGAGTGGACATCAAGGCGTTGATTGAGGAAGGCCGGGCATGAACTTCGTGCTGGATAATTCCGTCGTCATGCGCTGGTATTTCGGCGATGGCAAACCCGCGGATCTCGCTTATGCCACGCGCGTGCTGGAGGCATTGAAAGATGCTGAAGCGAGAGTACCGGACATTTGGAATTTGGAGGTGGCCAATGTGCTTGCCCGGGCCGAAGCGAAAGCTCTGGTCACGGAGGCGCGCAGCGAGGTCTTTATCGGGTTGCTTTCGCGTCTGAATATCGTGGTCGATGGAGAGACTTCCTCCAGGGCCTGGGGCAGTACCCTGCAATTGGCGCGCCGGTATCAACTCTCGGCATACGATGCCGCCTATCTCGAACTGGCTCTGCGTGATGGCTTGCCTCTGGCGACCCTGGATGTGAATGTCATGAAAGCGGCCCGTCGCGCCGGTGTAGAGCATTTTGATATTAAACCCACGCGCCGGAAGCGCAAGCTCGCTTCAACCTCGGGGATTGGCGAGGACGCAGAAGCCTGCGGTAAGGACCATGACCGGTTCCTGTACAAAAATAAAGCCGTGGATTAATGGAACATCTGTTTGCGCATCGCTCTTGCCCTCGCTCTGGATAACGATTTTCAGGCTGAAGGGTTCCGCGTAATTCCCTAACCGGCGCATCGCGTGTATATTCCGTACTCGTATGCGTAACCAGCTCACACTTCTGATTGCTAGTTTTTGTCTCGCCTCCGGCGGCGCTGCTGCCGAGGACCAGGTCCTCGATCCGGCCGCCGACTGGCCGATGTACAACCGCGATCTGGCCGGGACTCGTTATTCGCCGCTCGATCAGATCAATACCGGCAATGTCGGATCGCTCGCATCCGCCTGGACGTATCGATTCAACCGGGAAGGGCACAAGCCGATCAGCGGGCCGAGCCACTTCGAGCTGTTCCAGCAGATCACGCCGATCGTGGTCAAGGGCATCATGTACCTGCCGGCGGGGGATCGGGTCGTGGCGCTGGAACCCGAGACCGGAAAAGAGATCTGGGTGCATGAACTTGCGGAGGGCATCGCCTCCTTCCGCGGGGTTTCGTACTGGCCGGGCGATGCGGAACATCAGCCGCGCATCTTCTTCACCACGGCGCGCAAGATGATCGCCCTGGATGCGGAGACGGGCGAACGCACCACTGGTTTCGGCAAGAACGGGGAGATCGATCTGGGCGTGGCCTACAGCGGCGCGCCGGCGATCTATAAAAATATCATTATTGTTGGCGCGAACTTTTTCGGACCCGGCGAAACCCACATCGGGCCGCAATTGACAGACCCGCGCGGCGAGGACGGGGATTCGCGGGCCTACAGCGCGATCACCGGCGAGAAGCTGTGGCAGTACAACACCATCCCCGGACCCGGCGAGCCCGGTCATGAGACCTGGGGCAAGGAAAGTTGGAAGGACCGCACCGGTAATAATGTCTGGGCCTTCGCCCTGACCGTCGATGCGGAGCATGGGATCGTCTACATGCCGGTCAGCACGCCGGGGGCGAACTTCTACGGCGGGGATCGTCCGGGCAACAACGAACCGGCGAATTCCACCGTGGCGCTCGATGCCGAAACCGGCAAGGTCAAATGGTACTTCCAGAACATCCATCATGATCTGTGGGATTACAACCTGCCGCCGGCCCCGAGCCTTTTCGATCTCGTGAAGGATGGGGAAACCATCCCCGCACTCGCCCAGACCGGCAAGTCCAGCTTCATGTTCATCCTCAACCGCTTGACCGGCGAACCGTTATTCGAAGTGAAGGAGACTCCGGTACCGGCGGGCAACGTGCCAGGCGAGTGGTATTCACCGACCCAGCCCATTCCCGTGAAACCGCCGCCGCTCGCGCGCGTCAGTTTCACCGCGGCCGATATCGTCACCGCTGCGGACACCACGGCCGAACACGCCGACGCCTGCCGCGCCTTGTGGGAGGAACACAAGTACTACAACGCGGGGCCGTATACACCGTATAACCTCAAGGCCGAGGGCACGCCGCCCACGCTGCTCTTTCCGACCCTGTCCGGCGGCGTCAACTGGGGCGGCACGGCGGTCGATCCCAAGCTCGGTTATGTCTTCGTAAATTCCAAGGACGAGAGCGCGCCGGGTTGGACCATTCCGAACCCACGCTACAACCAGGATACGGCTTACGCGCAGGTGCCGTACACCCGTGGCAGCGGTCCCGAATTCGCCGCGCCTGGAACGGGCGATAATGTCAGGTGGCCCTGCCACAAACCGCCCTGGGCCAGATTGTTCGCGGTCAACGCCGCGACTGGCGACATTGCTTGGGAAGCGCCATTGGGCTTGAATGAAACCTTGCCGGAGGGCAAGCAGAAGGCCGGATCGCCTGGTTATGGCGGCCCCATGGTCACGGCGGGCGGGTTGGTCTTCATCGGCGCTACCAGCGACAGCCGCTTTCGTGCCTTCGATTCGCGCACCGGCGCGGAACTCTGGGCGCAAAAAATGGATTACAACATCACCGCGATCCCGATGACCTATCAGGGCAAGAACAGGAAGCAGTACGTCGCGGTGGTGGCGGCCCGTGCCGCAGGTTTCGGGCCTCCGGCCGCGCAGTCAGGTCCGACCGGGGAGGGGTTGTTCGTCTTC
Organism: Gammaproteobacteria bacterium; assembly: GCA_004297165.1. GTDB lineage: Bacteria > Pseudomonadota > Gammaproteobacteria > Eutrophobiales > Eutrophobiaceae > 2-02-FULL-56-15. Next base: position 1,029,479 of record SCUJ01000006.1, on the reverse strand, counting down.
GCGCTGCCTTGATCACGCCGCGTCGCTGCGAATCCCGGCGTGAATGACAATCTCGTCGAATGGCGCCGATAGCGCCCCCTTGGAATTTTTTTCCAGCAGACCCAGATCAGTCAGACCAGTCACGTCCGTGTGGATGTTCTTGTAATCGCGCCCGAGTTCCTGCGCGAGTTGCCGGGTATTCAACCCTTCATGCGCTGCAATATAGCGCAGTAACTCCAGGCGTTTCTCGGTGATGGCGGAAAACAGTTCACGGAGACTGCCGAAAGCCAGACGCGAAGTTGCGGTCTTGCCCTTGGCAGACGTGCGCCATGCCTTCGAAAAGGCGGTGAGCGCTTGTCGTGGGCTCAGTACTTCGATTTCAATACGGTTCATTACCACCTCCACCCGGCCAGGCGGGCGCAATCCGATCGGAAATCCGAGATCAGTTTCTCCAACGATTCAAAGCCATAAGGTTCTTCGAGATCGCCATAGTGGCGGTGATCGCCTTTTCCGGTTTCATTGTCATAACGTACTACACATTCACCCCTGCGACCGCAGTACAATCGATACTTGAATCCATGCAGGCGATCTATCGTGCGGATGGGTAATTGCCATAGCGCCATCTCGATCGTCAGATCGCCTTGCACTCCTTTGTATCGAAACAACTGTTTCGCTTCCATCGTGTGAATCATGCCATGAAATGTTATGGTGTCAAGAACCATAATATCGGCTGGAAGGGAGACGCAGCGGAATCTCGCCACACGCAAAGACCGCAAAGAAGATTAATGTGGTTCTCTTGGCGCTCTTGGCGAGATCCGATCAATTCGAAGCAAGGTACGGCCGGCAGGCGCGGACGAGTTCTTCAAGACAGTCCTCGATCGAGCGGTCCGAAGTCAGCATTGCATAATCCGCCTTCCCGTAATCCGTCTCGCGTTCGTCTAGGATCAGTTTGAGGTCCTGCATGGCCCTGGCATTGCTCCCGGCGAACGGCCGCAGATCACCCTGTTCCATCACTCGCCGCATGTGATCCACCGGGGTTGCTCGCAGCCAGACGGTGAAATAATTGTCGCGGAGTTTGCCGTAGGTCTCCCACTGGGAGATCAGGCTACCGCCGGTCTCGATCACCACCTGCCGGTAATCGGCGATGGCCTGCTCCAGGGCCTGCAACTCGAAGCGGCGGTAGACATCCTGGCCGCGCAGCGAGATGAGTTCACCGATATCCATCCCGGAAAGCTGGGCGATCATCTCATCCAGCCGGACGAAGGGCGCCTGGTAATGCCGCGCCAGAAGATTGCCCAGCGTGCTCTTGCCCGCGCCGCGCAGGCCGACCAGGGCCACGCCCCGGCGTTTCGTGCGGGATTTGCTGAAGGCGTTGCGCAACAATAAAAAGGCCTGGCGCTGTTTTTCCGCCGAGAGCGTGCCGATAAATTCCTGCAACGGTTCGTAGAGGGCAAGCGCGCCTTCTGTCCGGGGCAGGAATTCGCCCAACCGCGCGCCGAGCGCCCTGGCGATGCGCGACAAGATGGAGAGCGAGACATTGGCCTCGCCCGCCTCGAGTTGGGCAAGATAACGCTCCGAGACCGCGGAGTGTTGGGCGAGGTATTTCCGGGTCAGACCCCGTCGGGAGCGCAGGGCGCGGACCCGCTCACCCACCTTGAGTGCGAGCGCATCCTCCGCTTTTGCCGCTGTCTCCCTGTTTTTTTCGGTTTTATTCATGGCTTGGCGTCATATCCATCACGGTTGCAATATGTTGCATGAATTGTCCGCGCACGGGAAGTATTTTGCCGGTAGAGCTGTCATGTCCGGCATGGAAATCTCGTGATAGAGTATCCGCTACCCGGACCGGGCGGATAAAAAATTTCGACACTGTGAGAGGAGCGCAGCAAGCTTATGAACGAATACAAACTCTACATCGACGATCAATGGGTGGCCTCGAGCAAGGGCCTCATCGAAGACGACATCAATCCCGCCGACGGTTCGGTGTACGCGCGGGTGCATCAGGCGACGCGGGAGGACCTCGAACGGGCGCTCGCCGTGGCGCAGGCCCGTTTCGCGACCTGGAAGAATTCGCTGCCGGCGGAGCGCGAGAAGATCCTGTGCCGGGCGGCGGACATCCTGGAGACCCGCATGCAGGAGTTTTCCGAGGTCCTGATCGATGAAGGCGGCGCGCCCTTCGGCAAGTCCATGTTCGAGGTAGGCTTCGTCATCGGGATGCTGCGCAGCGTGGCCGGCGAATGCCGCCGCACGTTCGGCGAGACCTATCCCTCGGATATTCCAGGCATGATCTCCTTCAGCATCCGCCAACCGCTCGGGGTGGTGGCCGCGATTGCGCCGTTCAATTTTCCCTTGATCCTGGCGATGAAGAAGGTCGCCTTCGCCGTGGCCGCCGGCAACACCATGGTGCTCAAGCCCTCGCCGCATACGCCGGTGATCTGCTTCAAACTCGCGGACCTCCTCAAACAGGCGGGCCTGCCGGCTGGCGTCATCAACGTCTTGCCCGCGGACGGCGAGCTCGCCGGGGATGTCCTCACGAGCGATCCCAGGGTCAAACTCGTCACCTTCACCGGATCCACGCCGGTAGGCCGGATCCTGGCGCAGAAGGCGAGTCCCCATTTCAAGAAGATCACCCTCGAGATGGGCGGCAAGAACCCGCTCATCGTGCTCGCGGACGCCGACCTCGATTATGCCGTGAACACGGCGGCGTTTGGCGTCTATATCCATCAGGGGCAGATCTGCATGGCCGGCACGCGTGTGATCGTCGAGCAACCTGTCTACGAGCAATTCCTCAAGAAACTGGTCGCGAAGGTCAAGACCCTGAAGATGGGCAATCCCCGCGAGCACGATACGGTCATCGGCCCGCTGATCCAGGCGCGCCAGTGCGAGATCATCGCCAAACAACTCGCGGACGCCAAGGCGAAGGGCGCGCGCCTTTTGATCGGCGGCGGACACAAAGAGAATTTCTTCGAACCGACGGTGCTGGCCGACATCACCCGGGAGATGGACTGCTACGATATCGAAAACTTCGGTCCGGTCATTGGCGTCATGGCCGCGAAGGACAGCGACGATGCCCTGCGGATCGCCAATGACACGGCCTATGGTCTCTCCTCCGCGGTGATGACCAACGATCTCCAGAAGGCGATGGACATCGCGCTCAAACTGGAGGCCGGCATGGTCCACGTCAACAGCACCACCATCCTCGACGAGGCGCATGTCCCCTTCGGCGGGGTCAAGAACAGCGGCTTCGGGCGCGAGGGCGGTCACTATTCCATGGCGGAAATGACGGAGTTGAAGTGGATTACCATCCAGCTTGGGGAGCAGCATTACCCGTTCTGAAAAACTACTCTGCCGCCATTCGAGGAGTTTTATAACTTTCGTAGCCTGGATGTAGCGCAGCGAAATCCGGGGGAATCTGATCCTGGATTCCATTGCATTCCATCCAGGCTACATTAATCAGCGCCAGGCATTAGGCATTAATCGATTTTTCAAATCGCAACCACGCGATCGAAAGGAACTTCCGATTAGATATCGACGGGTCTTTACCCTAGCATTAACCGTTTAATCCAAAAACGCAAACAGCCAGCGCCGGAGAGGCCACGAGGCATGCAGCCGCAGAAAAAATACGATGTCATGTACGATGCCGGAGGCAACGGCTGCGGCCAGTTGCTGATCTACCTCAAGGTCCTCTTCGACAGTCTTGCGACCGGCACTACCGTCTGCATCAAGACCTATGACTCGGGCGCGCCCCGCGATCTCGAAGCGTGGTGCCGGATGCGCAACCATACCCTCATTGAAGTGAATGGGGCTTACGTGACCATCAGAAAGTGATCGTTCCAACCTGGAGGTAATCAATTCATGTCGAAAACATTTTGTGTCTCCATCACGAACTGCCGCAAGGATACCGACCGCGTCACCGTCGGTTTCGTCGTGGCCAATGCCGCGCTCGGCAGCGACAAGGAGACGGTGGCGTTTCTGAGCACCGACGGCGTCTGGGCGGCCGTGAAGGGCGAGGCCGAAAAAATCAACGAGGGCGCGCCCTTCGCCCCGCTGAAGGAACTGATCGACAAGTTCGTCGGCAATGGCGGCAAGATCCTGGTCTGCGCCCCCTGTCTGAAAAAGCGCAATATCACTGACGATCAACTCATCCCAGGCGCCACGCCGGTGGGCGGCGCCACCCTGGTTGAATTCCTCTCCAATGGAGCGCCCTGCGTCACCTATTGATGAGCGCGAATGACGGCCTGCCTGCGAGAGTCGATGCCGTTTTCGACGGTGGTAACCTGGATTGCGGCTCCGGGCTGGTCCTGCTCATCCGTGAACACATGAGTCGGGTGCCGATCGAGGGTATCCTGGAACTGCGCAGCAGCGAGCCGACCGTGGCGCTGGATCTGCCGCCGTGGTGCGGCATGGTCGGTCATACCCTGCTCGGTTCGCGCAAGGAAAATGGGGCCACGGCCTATTTCATCCGCAAGGGCGGGACCGAGCGCGCGCAGCGCGAAGAGAACGCCCTCGAAGAAGACAAACGCAAGGCCAGGGAATATCTCTGGCGCTTGCGCTCCCGCTCCAACGATGGCCTGAAAAGCACGGTTTATTGCCGCAATTTCTCCTTCCCGGTCGGTCAACCGGCGAGCTTCGAGGAAAAGGACGCCAACCCGTCGGCGGTGGAGTATCTGCTGGGGGCCCTGGCCGGCGCCTTGTGCACGGCCTTCAGGGTCGCGTGTTCACAACGCAACATCGCGGTCGACGATATCGAGATCAGCGTGCAGGGCCGCATCCACAATATACTTGCCCATCTCGGCATCGAGAAAGGGGACCCGTCGCTCGCCGCCATCGACCTGACCTGTTATGCCTCCACCTTCGCGGATCCCGCAACGGTTAGGGAGGCGTGGGACGTAACGGTCTCGCGGTGTCCCATCAGCCAGACGTTGAAAAAAGGTGTAGCCATCACCACAAAGATGAACATCATTTAGCGATATTTTTTATGATGACAGCCCATGTTTGAAGTAACCCAGGTCGGCTCGTGGCCGAGATCGAAAGACTTGTTAAGGGCGCTGCGCGCCCATCAGAAACGCGAGATCGACGCCGCCGCCTTCAACCGCATTGCGGATGACGAGGTGCGGAAGTGTCTCGACTACCAGTTGCGGGCCGGCGTCGATATCGTCGTCGACGGGGAACAGCGGCGGGACAATTTCTATTCCTTCGTGACCGACAAACTGGATGGCACGCGCCTGATGTCGCTCGCGGAGATGCTGGATATCGTGGAGGACAAATCCGGCTTCGAGGAGATCCTCCAGACCCTGGATGTGCCGGCCTCCGCGATCCGTAACCCGACCTGCGTGGGCCGGCTCTCCCAGCGGCTGCCCTTCGCGCTGGACGACTATCGCTTCGTCCGCGAGCATACGGATAAACCGGTGAAGGTAACCCTGCCGGGGCCTTATCTGCTCACCCGTTCCATGTGGGTGGGGGCCTTCACCGGGCAGGCCTATGCCGACAAGGTGGCAATGGGGGAGGATATCGTCAGACTGCTGCGCGCCGAGGTCATCGCCCTGCGCGATGCCGGCTGCGGGTTCGTGCAGTTCGATGAACCGGTCCTCACCGAGGTGGTGTTTTCGAGCGAGAACAACCGCCGCACCTTCATGTGAGCGACGCTGGCGACCCGCCGTGACGCGGGTTCGGAGCTGAGATACGCGGCGGAGCTGATCAACGCGGTCATTCATGACATCGATGGCATCAAGACCGGCATCCATGTCTGCCGGGGCAACTGGAGCCGCAAGGAGGAGGTGCTGCTCTCCGGCGATTACACCCCGCTCCTGCCGGCCTTCGCGGACATGCGTGTCGATCAGTACGTGCTCGAATACGCCACGCCCCGGGCCGGAGAGATCGAGATCGTGGGCCAGGCGCTGGGGCACAAGGAGATCGGGCTCGGCGTCTGCAATCCGCGCACGTCCGAGGCGGAGGATCCGCAAGCCATCATCGCGAGCGTGGAAAAGGCCATGCGCCATTTCCGGCCCGAGGCCATCTACCTGAATCCCGATTGCGGCTTTGGCTGTTTCGCGCAACGCTGCGTGAATGACGCCGAGACCGCCTTCCGAAAACTGCAAAGCATGGTTATCGCGTCACGGCATCTCAATGATGCCTATGCCTGAATGACCGGACACGCTTGCACGCATCTTCTTCATGGTAATACCAGCCGATATCCACACGAAAAACCGTAATTAATTTCCCTGCCATAGATAATCCGGAGTTATCGGAATTTTCTCATTACCGCTCGCTGTTGATAGAAAAGTCTTGTTTGTTACCGAAGGGCGCCTTCTTTATAGTTCCGCGGCATTTTCGGGCATTCATCCGTCTTCCATTTATTACGAAGCATCAACGCGAGGATTTCAACAGTGCAAGTGCGCAATTTGGTTTTCAAATCGGCAGTCGGATTTGCAGCGTGTCTTGCGATGCTCGCGGGTTTGTCGATTCCGTTGTCAGTGCATGCCCAGGGTTGCATCCTGACGCGAACCACAGCGCCCGTGCTTGGCGCGCAATCGAGTCCCTTCCTGGAAGAAGGCCAGTTTCAGCTCACGGCCAACTACCGGCAGTTCACCGCGGACGAGCATTACAGTAATGGTTCCGGTCTGAATCTGGTCGTCATGAACACGAACACCCAGGTCATCAGCGAGATGCAGGCCATGGAGATCGGCGGCATCTATGCCCTGAACCAGCAACTCAACCTGACCCTGAGCATCCCTTACATGCTGGAAGGCAGTTCCAACCGCGCCCTGCCGTCCGGCGTCGCCGGCAGTCCCCGCTTCGAACATTCGGCGAACGGAATCGGGGACGTGAGCATCGGCGCCCGCTACTGGTTGATGAATTCTCAGGAAAACTCCGATCAAAACATCGGCCTCGGATTGAGCGTCAAGATACCGACCGGAGACAGCGAGGTGACGGACCTCTTCCCTAACCGAACCGGGGCAGACATCCGATCAAGGTTCGTCGATCAATCCATCCAGCCGGGCGATGGCGGCTGGGGTTTCCAGTTGTCGATGGAGGCATTCAAAACCGTGGGGGACTTCACCCTGTTCGCCAATGGGGCTTATACCTTCAACCCCCGGGGACAGAACGACACCTTTTCGCCGCCCGCGTTCTTGAACCCGGTCGGACCGCAAGCGGTGGCGGATAACATCCGTTTCAACACGGTCAACGATTCCTACATCGCCAGGGTCGGCGCGGCGTATCCCATCCTGGCCATCCCCGGACTCTCGGTGAGTCTCGCCGGGCGGGTTGTCGGCGTACCGGAATCGGATCTCATCGGGGATACTACGGGGTTCCGCCGTCCCGGTTACTTCATGACCCTGGATCCGGGGATCAATTACACCATCGACCGGGCGATCTTTTCATTCACCGTACCGGTGCGCGTCCACCAATATGTGGGAGATTCCTTCGGGGCCGTGCGGGATTCCACCTTCGCGAATTACATGATTGAGTTCAGCGTCAGCTATCGTTTTGGTGGATGATGCCCCGGACTTTTTTCAACTGTCCGCGCTGTTGAGGAGTAATTCATGGTGAAGTTGTCTGTCCGACGGTCCTGGTTCGAGGGGATCCCCCGGATCCTCTACTGCGCCGTTGTTATCTCGGCGCTGGCCTTCCTGGGGCAGGCACGGGCCGCGGACCAGTTCAAGTCCTTCAAGCTCAAGACGCTCACCGGCGAGACCCGGACGCTGGAGGATTTCCGGGACAAGGCCACGTTGATCGCATTTTTCTTTCCCTCCTGTCCCTATTGCAACCGGGCGTTTCCGGTGACCGTGAAGCTCTACGACACCTACAAGGATCGGGGGTTGAAGATGGTCTGGATCAACATCGTCGAGGAGGAAGAGGACGCGATCCCCGACTGGTTGGCGGAACATCAATACACCGTGCCGGTTCTGGTCGGCGCCTCGCAGCAATACCTGATGCGGCGTTACGATGTCAGGATGACCCCTGAGCATTATCTGCTGAATCCGGAAGGTGAAATCCTCTTCATTCAGCGCGGTTTTGAGGTCGGAGATGAATCCGCGCTGGAGGAAAATATAAAAAAGGCATTGAGTCTGGCCCCCTAAGTTATTTTTTCACCCGGCAGGTGATCCAAAACGCCTCTCTCTCTCGGTCTCGCGATGCCTCCGGCCGAGAAATCCTATTGACATCCCCGCTTGATTGAATGATTATTCAGTAACAATTGAATAGTCATTCAACACCTGAATTTTTCAACTCAATCGACGTAACCTTCGTAAGGAGTTACTGCAATGCGTGTAGATAATAAAGTGGCAATCGTGACAGGCGCGGCATCGGGCATCGGGCACGCGACCGCGGAGACCCTGGCCGCGGCGGGCGCCCATGTGATCGCGGCGGACATCAATGACGAGGGCGGCGAAAAGACCGCCAAGGCGATCCGTGACAAGGGTCAGAAGGCGGATTTCTTTCACCTCGATGTCACCGATCCCGAGAGCATCAATAAATTCAAGGCCGCGGTGCTGGCCAAGGTCCCCGGCGTCGACATCATGGCGCATGTGGCCGGCTGGGGTAAAATCCAGCCCTTCGTCGAAAACACCCCGGACTTCTGGGACAAGGTTCTGAAACTCAACCTCATCGGCCCCATCTATCTTACCCGCGCCTTCCTCGACGGCATGATCGAGAAACAGTCCGGCCGTATTGTCTTCGTCTCCAGCGACGCGGGTCGCGTCGGCAGCCTCGGCGAGACCGTTTATTCCGGCGCCAAGGGCGGGATCATCGCCTTCGGCAAGAGCCTCACCCGCGAGGTCGCGCGTTACAACATCACCGTCAACAGCGTCTGCCCCGGACCCACGGATACCCCGCTGCTTGCGGCCGTACCCGAGAAGCACCGCGAGGCCTTCGTCCGCGTGACGCCGCTGCGCCGGCTCGCCAAGCCCTCGGAGATCGCCGATGCCATCCTCTTCTTCGCCAGCGACCGGGCCTCGTTCGTCACCGGCCAGGTGTTGAGCGTCAGCGGCGGCCTGGTGATCCCCGGTTAAGCGATTAGTCAATCTCACATTACAAGTCAGGAGTAAAAGCACCATGTACACACTGAAAGCTGCGGATTTCCAACCGAAACATTTCGCCTGGAAGGTCGAGGACCGGGTCGCGACCATCACCCTGAACCGCCCCGAGCGCAAGAACCCGCTGACCTTCGAAAGCTATGCGGAACTGCGCGATACCTTCCACAAGCTGCAATACGCGGATGATGTCAAAACGGTGGTCTTCACCGGGGCCGGCGGCAACTTCTGCTCCGGCGGCGATGTCCACGAGATCATCGGCCCGCTCACCAAGATGGATATGACGGGACTGCTGGCCTTCTGCCGCATGACCGGCGATCTGGTCAAGGAGATGCGCCAGTGCCCGCAACCCATCGTCTCCGCCGTCGAAGGCGTCTGCGCCGGGGCCGGGGCGATCATCGCGATGGCGAGCGACCTGCGTTACGGCTCGCCGGATTGCACCACCGCCTTCCTGTTCACCCGCGTGGGTCTTGCCGGTTGTGACATGGGCGCCTGCGCCATCCTGCCGCGCATCATCGGCCAGGGCCGCGCCGCCGAACTGCTTTACACCGGCCGCGCTATGAAGGCCGATGAAGGTCTGGCCTGGGGCTTTTACAACGGACTGTTCCCGGCCGGCGAGGTCCTGGCAAAGGCTGTCGAATCCGCCCGGAAACTCGCCTACGGTCCGACCTTCGCCCATTCCGTGACCAAGAAGTGCCTCAACCAGGAATGGAGCGTGAGCATCGAACAGGCCCTCGAGATCGAGGCCGAGGCCCAGGCCATCTGCATGCAGACCGAGGATTTCACCCGCGCCTACAACGCCTTCGTGGCGAAGAGCAAGCCGGTGTTCGAGGGCAACTGATTCCTTCTTGCAGCAACAGGGGAGAACGACATGGTGGACAGCACGTTTCTGGATTGGCCGTTTTTCGACGCCGCGCATAAACGCCTGGCGCTGGATCTGCGCGCGTGGGCGGCGAGTCAGATCGCCCCGCTGGAGGAACCCGGACATGACCTCGATGCCGTCGATAATCACTGCCGGCATCTGGTGCGCACGCTGGGCGAGGCCGGCTGGCTGAAATATTGCGTCCCTGGCGAGAACGGCTACATCGGCGTGCGCAATCTCTGCCTGTGCCGGGAGACGCTGGGTTACGTCTCGGGACTCGCGGATTTCAGCTTCGCGATGCAGGGACTGGGGACCGGGCCGATCTCGTTGTTCGGCAACGCGGAACAGAAACAGCGCTATCTGCCGCCGGTTGCCGCGGGCGAAAAGATAGCGGCCTTCGCCATCTCGGAACCCAATGCCGGTTCGGATGTCGGCGCGATGACCACCACCGCGGTCAAGTCCGGCGGCGATTACGTGATCAACGGCAGCAAGACCTGGATCTCCAACGCGGGGATCGCCGATCACTACGTGGTCTTCGCCCGCACCGCCGATGCCCCAGGTCCCCGCGGCCTGTCGGCCTTCATCGTGGATGCCGGCAATCCGGGGCTTTCGGTCAGCGAACGCATTGCCGTGTCCGCGCCCCATCCGCTCGGCACGCTCGCGTTCAAGGACTGCAAGGTCCCCGCGAGTGCGATGCTGGCCAATCCCGGCGATGGGTTCAAGATCGCAATGGCCACTCTCGACATCTTCCGCTCATCGGTGGGCGCGGCGTCGCTGGGTTTTGCCCGGCGGGCGCTGGACGAGGCGATCCGCCAGAGCAAGAAACGCGAGGTCTTCGGCAAACATCTCTCCGAATACCAGTTGACCCAGGTCAAGCTCGCGGACATGGCGGTCAGCATCGACGCCGCCGCGCTCCTGATCTATCGCGCCGCCTGGACCAAGGACCGCAACCCCGGCGGCCGCGTGACCCGCGAGGCCGCGATGGCCAAGCTCTATGCCACGGAAGAAGCGCAGAAGGTCATCGATCAGGCTGTGCAGATCTTCGGCGGTCTGGGCGTGGTGAGCGGCGTGGTCGTGGAAGGCCTGTACCGGGAGATCCGCTCGCTGCGGATCTACGAAGGCACGAGCGAGATTCAGAAGCTGATCATCGGCGGGACGGTGCTGGCGGAAGATCAGTAGAACCAAAACTCAAAATGGCTGCATTCGCCTGATTCTGCGATAGGTTCCAATAATCACATGGCAAAAATGCAGAAATCAGGCGTTATAGCCGTGACCGGAGGCAGCCAGGGCATCGGCGCGGCCATCGCGATTGAACTCGCGCGCAGGGGATTTTCCATTGTAAGTCTCTCCCGCAGCGGCCGTACGCCGGGGGCTTTACAGCAGGAACCCGTGACCGTGCGCAGGCGGTTCAAGGGCATGGTTTGCGACGTTACCGACGCGCGATCCGTCAAGACCGCGATCGCTGCCGCAGCGGTCAAGGGCCTGCGGGGCGTCGTGAACAGCGCCGGGATCGTGAGCGGCGGCCCCGCTCGGGAATATGCGCTCGCCGATTTCGAGGCAGTGTTGCGCACCAATGTCGTCGGCGTCTTCAGCGTCTGTCAGGCGGCCTATCCGCATCTGGTGAAAAACGGCGGCGGTCTCATCGTCAACCTCGGGTCCTTCTGGGACCAGATGGGGATAAAGAATTACGCCGCCTACTGCGCCTCGAAGGCCGGGGTCGCCTCGCTCACCCGCTCGCTGGGCGTGGAATGGGCGAAGCAGGGGATCCGCGTGTTGAATGTCGCGCCAGGGTTTCTGGAATCCCCCATGGAGACGGGCGCCGAGGCAATCGATCAGGAACGGCAGGCGAAATTTCTGGCCAGCCGCCTGCCGGGCGGCAGAAAAGGCACGCTGACAGAGATCGCGCGCGTCGTGGCCGGACTTTATACCGAAGATGTGGGTTTCCTGAACGCGACCACGATCTATGTCGATGGCGGTCAGGGCCCGGCGATGTAAATGAATTTTCGTTCCATGAATACAGGACTGCGACCATGTTCAAACTGACCATCAACGAATCGATAGCCACCGCGACGCTCGACCGTCCGCCGGTCAACGCGATGGATTACGAATGGGTGAATACCCTCAACGCGGCGCTCGATGAAGTGGACCGGACCAGGTCCGTATCCGTGCTGCACTTGCGCAGCTCTTCCAAGATTTTCTGTGCCGGGGCGGATCTCGCCCTGATGCAGCGCCTGGTTGCGACACCCGCGGGTTGCGATGAGATGGTCGAACTGATCCGCAAGGTGCAACGGGCGCTGGATCGGCTCGAAGGCATAGGCGTGGTGACGGTGGCGGAACTCGGCGGTGCGGCCCTGGGCGGCGGTTTCGAACTCGCGCTCGCATGCGACCTGCGGGTCGCCTCGGTGAAGGCGAAACTCGGTCTGCCGGAGGCGGGTCTCGGACTCATCCCCGGCGCCGGCGGCACCCAGCGGCTGACCCGGATCTGCGGCGAACAGGTCGCGCGACGCATCATCCTCGGGGCGGAGGTGGTCAACGGCGAACAGGCGGCCGCGCTCGGGATGGTGCATTGGGCGGTGGAGCCGGAGAACGTCGCGGCCTTTACGTCGGATCTTGTGGCGCGACTGGGAAAACTCCCGCGCCAGGCGATCGCCGCGAGCAAGCACTGCATCGCCGCTTCGTACAACAATCCCGCGGACGGCTACGAGATGGAGTTGCGGGAGACCCGCGCCCTGTATGGCGACCCGGATTCGCAGAAACTGGTGCAGGCCTTCCTCGCGAAATCCGTGTCCAGATAGACCATTCCGCCCACGAACGCACATGAATCAGCAACAGACAAGCGGCGGCGAGGATGATCGCGTTCGGCAACGGCGCCGGCAGATCACCACCGCGGCCGTGCAGTTGTTTTCCGAACGCGGCTACTTCCAGACCACGGTGCAGGAGATCGCCGACGCCGCGGGCGTCAGCGCGGGCCTCATCTATCAGTATTTCGACGACAAGGAGGACTTGCTGCTGCTCGCGATCCTCGATGTCCTGGATTCCTACACCAACGAGATCCCGCAGGCCGTTGAGGGCATCGCCGACCCGCTGGATCGCTGCCGCGCGGCCTTTCGCGCCTATTGCCATGTCGTGGACAGCCGCCAGGCGGCGACCATCCTGGCCTACCGCTCGACCAAGTCCCTGCCGCGGCAACACCGCGATCTGATCAAGAACGCGGAGCGGCAGACCAACCGGATTATCGGCGGCTATATCGATGCCTGCATCGAGGCCGGCCTGTTCCGTAACGTGGACAGCGAGATCGCCACCTATCAGCTCGTCATGTATGCCCATGCCTGGGCCCTCAAACACTGGCAACTGGCGCCGCGCCTGGATCTCGATGGCTATATCAATCAGGGCCTGGATTTCTTCCTCCACGCCATGCTGACCGAGGCCGGCTGGCGGCATTTGCAACGGGATGAAACGGTCTGACCAGGGTCTGTAACTGACTATTTGTGTCCGGGTTGACGCTCCTGTATAAAGCGATTGTCGATCAAGGACGCGCCACCACGATTCCGTCTCATATCGCCGGTTTGCCGTTCAGGCTCAGGTTCCACACCAACAATTACAACAACTGGATAAGATTTATGTTTTCATCATCTGGCAAAGGCCGAAGGATGCCACGATTTATTATCAGCCTGCTGGTGTGTTGTTTGCCGCTGAGTCAGGCCCGCGCCGCCGATCTCGATCTCGGTTTTTCCGAACTCGACAAACGGCAAAAACTGCTGTTGGTGAATGCCGGCACGCTCGCCTTTATCACCTCCTGGGGCATCGCCAAATGGGACTACGGACAGCGCTCCCCGCACATGCATTCCGAGGGCTGGTTCGACAATGACGTCAAGGAGGGAGGCGCCGACAAGCTCGGGCACCTCTGGTCGACTTATGCCTTCAGCGCAGGCCTGAGCAATCTGTATGAAGGTTGGGGTTACAACCAGGATCAGGCCGCGGCCTACGGGGCATTGTCATCCTTCGCCATCATGGGTTTCATGGAGGTGGGCGATTCCTTCAGCAACTACGGCTTCGCTTACGAGGATATGCTCATGAATACCGCCGGGAGCGTCGCCGGCTATCTCATGTACAAGTATCCCGAATTCGCCCGCAAGGTGGATCTCCGCTGGGAATACGACCCAGCCTTCGACCGGACGGATTTCTTCACCGACTACGAACACACCAAATATCTGCTGGCCCTGCAACTCAGCGGATTCGATCGGCTCAAGGACACGCCACTGCAATACCTCGAATTGCAGCTCGGTTACTACAGCCGCGGCTTCGAGACGCGCCGCCCGGATCGCGAACGCAACCTCTATATCGGAGTCGGCGTGAATCTGACCCGGGTCTTTGAAAAGGCGGGTTGCGGAGATTTCTGCAAGGTGTTTCACTACTACCAACCGCCGCACACCTACCTTTCACTCGATAACGACCTCAACGACTGAGGCGGATCATCCTTTCTTCAGTACTTCACGGCCCTGACGATGCTGGCCACAGCCGCATCAATCTCCTCCTCGGTGGTCATCTGGCCGGTCGAGATGCGCAGGGCGCCGAGGATGTCCGGTTCCGCGATTCCCATCGCGGTGAGCACCGGCGAGAGGGACACGTTCTCCGCATGACACGCCGAGCCGGCGGAGCAGGCGAGATCCGAAGCACACCTCGCCATGAGATCCGCCGCGCGGATCCCGTTGATGGACAGATTAAGCGTGTTCGGCAGGGCCTGTTGCAATGGCGTGTTGATCCGCAGGCCGGGGTGTTGCGCCAACTTCTCGCGTAGTCCATCGAGCAGGCGATCGCGCATGGCTTGCAGATGACGTCGATTTACTTCAAGGTCTGCCGCCGCCATCGCGCAGGCCGCGCCCAGCCCCGCAATCTGCGCCACGTTTTCCGTCCCGGCCCGCAGGCCGCCTTCGTGTCCGGCGCCGTGCATGAATTTTTCGAGCGTGACGCCCGATCGGATATACAGCGCCCCGATCCCCTTCGGCGCATAGAGTTTGTGTCCGGCGATGCTCAGCAGATCCACTTGTAGCCGGTTCACATCCGTCGGAATCTTGCCGGTAGATTGGGCCGCATCGGTGTGCATGGCGATCCCGTGTCGTCGGGCGAGGGCGGCGATCGCCTCGATCGGCTGGATCGCCCCGGTCTCGTTGTTCGCGTGCATGATGGTGATGAGGATCGTCTCCGGAGTAATCGCCGCCGCGACCGCGGCAGGGTCCACCAGGCCCTCGCCATTTACCGGGAGATAGGTGACGGCGAAACCCAGGGATTCAAGGAAGCCGCAGACCTCAGTCACTGCGGGATGCTCGATACGGCTGGTGATGATGTGCCGGCCTTGTGATTTACGGCGCCAGGCGATCCCCTTGATGGCGTGGTTGTTCGATTCCGTTCCGCCGCTGGTAAACACAATCTCCCCGGGCCGGCAATTCAGCAGGGCCGCGACCTGGCACCTGGCCCGGTCCACGTCTGCCCGCGCCTCCCGACCGTAAACATGCGCGCTCGACGGATTGCCGAAGACCTCCGCAAGACAGGGCAGCATGGCCTCCCGCACCTCGGGCGCGATCGGCGTGGTGGCGTTGTAATCGAGATAGACAGGTTTCTTTAGTCGATTAGTCATTTGTCATTCGCCTCTGTCACATTATAGGGCAACCACGAGTGTTGCCCCTATGCTGGTGTTCGTACAGATCCGCAGGGTGGGCCAACTCCTATGCCATAGCCGCAATCGATGCCGGCCGGGGCCGGCGCTATTTCTCGCTTGTCGTCGCCAGCTCTGGAGGCGTCGCCACTGACTTTCCGCCGACGCGATCAATCGAGGCGGGAGATTTCGGGGATCGTCCTCTGCAAAACACGCGATGGATAACAGTAGCAGGGGCCCGCAATCCGCAGCCTGATCGGGACGGCATCCCGGGAATGAGGCGTACGGCGGCCTGGCTTGAGGTGCAGGGTGCGACAGTGATCGAACGCATCGAAGATCCCGCGGAAGGGCACGGCGCGCTCCATCGAAATGCGGCCAATACCCGCCGCGTCCTCGATATTTTTCTGAAAACCGGAGATGGTATCTACTCCTTACGATCAGTCAGCAGCAGCGTTTAACGCCGTTCCATTTCCGTTCGGTTTCACGCCGGTGGAACGTCTCGCGATCCAGGGGGCAGGCGTAATCGCCGTGCGCCGCGCGGCAATGTTCCAGATAGCGTTCGTAGGCGTCGTCGCCGCTCAACCGGCGTAAAAAATACCAACCCTCTTGCAGCAACTTAAAACCAGTCGCAAGACAGGAGATTTTTCGTTCAGGCGAGGCCCTAGCCTTTCGAAAAGCGGAGTTTATATGACCATAAATGAGCATTTGAGAAAGGCGAGAACGAAGCATCAACGGAAATGATCCGTTTTGCGGCTGGCTTTTAATCACGGACCCAATCCTCCACCAGCCTGCTCGGCAGATGCGGCGATTCGGCGCTCGGCAGATGCGGGAGCCCTTTAAATATCCGTAGAGCAATCCGCACGGTTTCGATCATCAGCACCCAGGTTGTCATGAGAAAGAACGCGGTAAGCGCGGCGTCCAGCCGATCATTAAAGATGAGTTGCGGAGCCTGCTGCGCCGCGGTCTCGGACAGCGCGCCATCCGCGAGCTTCGTTGCGAGGTCGTTGGCGTGTGACAGGAACCCGACCCGCAGCTCCGGGCTGAAGAGTTTCTGCCAGGCCGCCGTCGAGGTGATGATCACGAGCCAGGCGAGCGGGGCGGCGGTGACCCATGCGTATTTCGCCTTGCCGGATTTCATGATGATGGTGGTTGCGACGCAGAGCGCGATCGAGGCGAGCATCTGGTTGGCGATGCCGAACAGCGGCCACAGGCTGTTGATCCCGCCCAGCGGATCGATGGTGCCCATGTAGAGAAAATAACCCCAGGCCGCGACCACGAGTGCGCTGGTAAAAATCACACCCGGATACCAGCTCGTACGCCCCAGCGCGGGCACGACATTACCGAGGATATCCTGCAACATGAAGCGGGCCACGCGCGTTCCCGCGTCCAGCGTCGTCAGGATGAACAGGGCCTCGAACATGATCGCGAAGTGATACCACATGGAGAGCAGTCCCTGTCCGAAGGCGCTGGAAAAGATGCTCGCCATGCCGACCGCGAGCGAAGGCGCGCCGCCGGTGCGGGCGAAGAGGGTTTGTTCGCCCATCGCCTCGGCGAGACCCCGCATGACCTCGGCAGTAACAGGATAACCCCAGCCGCTGATCGTCGCGACGGCATCGGCGGCGTTCGCGCCCACGAGTCCCGCCGGGCTGTTGATGGCGAAATAGACGCCGGGGTCGAGCACGGTGGCCGCAATCATCGCCATGATCGCGACGAAGGATTCGATGGCCATGGCGCCGTAACCGATGAAGCGGGCGTCGGCCTCGTTGGTGATGAGCTTCGGCGTGGTGCCCGAGGAGATTAAGGAATGAAATCCAGAGATCGCCCCGCAGGCGATGGTGATGAACACGAAGGGAAACAGCTTGCCGCCGAAGACCGGACCTGTGCCGTCGATGAAGGAAGTGATCGCCGGCATCTTCAACTCCGGTTGCAGCAGGATGATCGCCACCGCGAGCGCCGCGATCGTGCCGATCTTCATGAAGGTCGAGAGATAATCGCGCGGGGCGAGCAGCAGCCACACCGGCAACACCGCGGCGGCGAAGCCATAGGCAATCACCCAGAGCGCCAGCGCCGGTCCATCGAAATCGAACCAGCCGCGCACCGACTCCATGCCGTCGATCCGGCCACCGCCGTAGACCGCGAAAAACAGCAGCGCGACGCCGATGGCGGTGCCTTCCAGCACCCGGCCGGGGCGGATCGAACGCATGTAGAGGCCGACCAGCAGGGCGATGGGGATGGTCATGGCCACGGTGGAGGTCGCCCACGGACTGTGGCGCATGGCGTTCACCACCACGAGGCCCAGCACCGCGATGAGGATGATCATGATCGCCATGACCCCGATCATGGCCACGACGCCGCCGAGCGGGCCAAGTTCGTCCCGCGCCATCTGCCCGAGCGAGCGCCCGTCGCGGCGGATGGAGCAGAACAGGATCACGAAATCCTGCACGCACCCACCGAGCACCGCGCCGATAAGGATCCACAAGGTCCCCGGCAGATAACCGAACTGGGCCGCGAGCGTGGGACCGATCAGCGGGCCGGGTCCGGCAATCGCCGCGAAATGATGGCCGAAGACGATCCAGCGGTTCGTCGGCATGAAGTCACGCCCGTCGTCGAAGCGTTCCGCCGGCGTGGCGCGGGTCCGATCCAGCATCAGCACCTTCGCGGCGATGAAGGCGCTGTAGAAGCGAAAGCCAATGAGATAAGTGCAGAGTGCGGCGATGATGAACCACAGGCTGTTGATGGTCTCGCCCCGGTGCAGGGCGATGCCGCCGAGTGCCCCGGCGCCGGCCAGGGCGATGACGGTCCAGACCAGAATTCCGGGCAGGGATTTGCCTGGGGCGTTACTCGTGTTCTTCGATGGAGTCATTGGCTGGGGTCCTCATCCACACACGTTTCGTTATTGTGGTTCGGAAGCATAACGAAAAAAGGAGGTCCACGGCCACCAGAAGACGACCCAATGATGCCTGTAGGGGCGAAAAATGTTTCGCCCCTACATCGGTAAATATTCAGAACTTGAGCCTGTTGTAATTGCCAGACCCGCAGCGGGTAACGAGTTCTTGTGTTGCATTATAAAACGCCCGGCGGAGGTCGATATCCGCCGAGTTCGCGCTCGATAAGTTGCGCAAGACGCAGGGTCGTCCGGTCTTCGAGGTACGGGCCGATGATCTGGAGTCCCATCGGCAGCCCGTCGATGAGCCGGCCGGTGGGCACGGCCGTCGCCGGGAGGTGGGCGATGGTGACGAGTCCCGGCCATTGCAGGCCGTGCAGGTACGGGCACGGCTGGCCATCCACCATAACAGAGCGGCTGTACTGGGCGATATGCCCCGGTCCCCCGCCCGAATGGTCGTGCGGGAACGCGACCGTCGGCATGATCGGACACAGGATGGCGTCGTAGCGGCTGAAAAATAGCCGCCACGCCTGGAACAGATGTCTTTGCCGTTCTTCCAGAGCGAGGAATTCCCGATAGCTGGTCTGCATCGCCCTGGCAATACGAGCCGGATAGGACCGATCGCCGGGTGCGTAACCGGTCCCGGCGGCGAGCGTCGCCTCGATATCCTCCGGGGGCATGCTCGAAGAGATGATGCCGAACAACATGGCGATATAGAGATCGTCGCTCGCGGCGGGATCGAGATCCGGTCGGGCGTGCTCGTCGATGCGTGCGCCCAGCCGCCGCAGGTCGTCCGCATAGGCGTACATCGCTTCGAGGCAACTGGAATCGACCGGATAGGTCATGTTATCGGTCCAGAGGGCGACACGGAAATCCTTGAGATGTTCATGCCGGCTCGGCGGGATCTTCAGGGACCAGGCTGCGGACTCCTGCATCGCGGGACCCGCGAGCACGTCGAGGGCCAGCTCCAGATCGAAGGCGCTGCGCGCGAGCGGTCCGCCGACTCCCAATCCCCATACGCCAAGCACGCCCGGCATTGGCGGGATATGCCCGCGCATCGGCACGACACCGTAACTCGGTTTGTGACCATAGACGCCGCAGAAATGCGCCGGGCACCGGATGGAGCCGCCAATATCGCTGCCGAGTTCCAGGGTCGTGCAGCCGGCGGCCACAGCCGCGGCTGCCCCGCCGGAGGATCCGCCCGGCGTGCGCGCGTGATCCCAGGGGTTGTTGGTGGTCCCGTAAACCGCGTTGTAACTCTGATGATCCGCCGCGGCGAGCGGCACGTTGGTCTTGCCGAAGGGGATCGCGCCCGCCGCGCGCAGCTTCGCGACGGCCTCGGCATCCGCCGCCGGCCGGTGCCTGGCGAGGTGCGGGAATCCGCAACTCGCGGTCATGCCGGCAACCTCGTAGGCATCCTTGATCGTCATGGGCAAACCATGGAGCGGCCCGCGCTCCGCCTTGGGCAGATTGTCCGCGGCCCGGGCCGCGGCGCGCGCACCCTCAATGTCGAAGGCGATTACGGCATTGAGGGCGGGATTTATTTTTTCGCAGCGACGCAACACCAGCTCCAGCAGTTCGAGTGCGCCGATCCGGCGCGCGGCGATCATTACGCAGAGTTCCGTCGCCGTGTTCAATTCGACTGGCAGTGACATGTTCCCCCCGTTTAGTTGTTCACAGGCCGATCTCGATACCCTGTGTAGCATATGCCATCGACATGGTCATGAGAATACGTCGCCGCACCGGGGGTGATTTCCCGCCGATCTGGACATGACGATATGGGCACTGGACATCCCGAATACAGGCTGCCTATACTCAACCCTCATGGTATCGCAATGATAATAAGGAGGTTTACCCGATGCACATTTTCACAGGAGATTGGAGGTATTTATGACAATCTCGTATCACGAAATTGAAGCCGAAGCACTAAAGTTACAGCCAGCAGACCGCGCTCATCTTCTTGAAAGGCTCATCGAAAGCTTTGAGCCAGCATCCGAAATACAGGCCGCATGGGTCGCGGAAGCCATTCGCCGTCGTGAAGATGTGCGATCTGGAAAGGCAACCCTCATTCCAGGCGATGAAGTTCTCGCGAAGATTAGGGCGCGCATCTCTTGAATTATTGGATTCATCCGGAAGCGGCGGAGGAATTAAGCGAGGCCGCTCTTTATTATGGGACAGAGGCTAGTAAAGAGATTTCGTTGTCTTTCCTGCTTGAGTTTGAAAGAGTCAGAGAACTCCTGATCTGGAATCAGGAACTCGGTAGCGAGATTGAGCAGGGAATGCGTATTTTTCACCTTCAAAAATTTCCATATGGGGTTGTTTATTGCACTGATGATGCCGGACCTCAGATTTATGCGATTAGCCATCATCGTCGTAGACCCGGCTACTGGAAAAGTCGAGTTTAGTTTCTAACTAACGCTGCTAATCCATCCTCATGGTATCGCAATAGAAAATATGGAAGTTTCTTGCATGTTCCCGTCCAATCCTATATTAGCTTATCGGATAAGGCGCCCGGTAAAACCTGGTTATGGAATGCTGTCATGCATATTCATACCAGAGAATTCAACGAGGTGATCGAATGAGACCAGATCAAATCAAAGACGAAATTAACAGGCTGGAGCTATCTGAAAGGTTGCTTCTTGTTGAAGATGTTTGGGACGCTATTGCCGCCAGCAACTCTGAATTGCCCATGCCGGAGTGGCAAAAGCGAGAACTGGATAAAAGATATGAAGCATATAAGAAAGGGCAGTTGGAATTGCATGATTGGCAATCGGTGCACGAGGGTCTGCGCGATAAATACAAATGAACCTGCGGTATACGGACAGGGCAAAGGATGATGTGGAGATCGCTTTTGCATGGTACGAAAGGCAGAGACGAGGGCTGGGCTTTGAATTTTTGGATTGTGTCGAGGTCGCTGTAAAATCGATTATAGAAAATTCAGAAATGTACAGGATTCATTATCTGAACTTCAGGGGTTGCGTTGTTAGACGATTTCCGTTCTCTGTGTTTTATACCGTTGAAGAAAATGAAATAGTCGTACATTCGGTATTCGACAATAGACAGGATCCTGAGAAACGGCCATAACGCATTCTTTGACAGAAGATTTGTGCCATGAAAATACGTTACTTTGCAGATACCGACACGATGCTTATCGAATTTAGTTATGCGCCCTTTTCCGAAATACGGGCCCTCAATGAGAATATTATTCTCGATTTGGATGCAGAGGGAAACATTCGCACGATCAACATCGAGTATGCATCTAAGTGCGCGGACGCACCGCGGTTCTCTTACGAGCAAATCGCCGCGTGATCAATGCGTAGGCTGCCTATATTCCATCTTTATGGCACCGCAATGGAAATTAAAGAGGTTTTTCCGATGCGAAATTTCACTTTTAATGTATTTTATCGGACAAGGTGTCCGATAAAACCTGGTTAGGTCTTAAAGATATAATGGCAACATGGTTCGAACAAAACGCAGTTGATCTAATCGGCCATGCTCTGACGATAATCGGGATCATCGCAGCCACCGCAACTGTTGTCTGGCAGCTTGGTCGCCAACATAAGAGCTCGCTCTTGCTCCAGCGAGATAACGCCAGAGAAGAACTGAAACTTCGGTTACATGAAATCCTTACCAATAAGGTAAGGAATTTATCGAACGCAAATGTCCATACTGCCATCTACGCCTACATGATCCCGTTCAATGTAGAGAATTATCAACGGCAACTTGCACAGGGGTTACACCCAACGCCAATAAAGGAGCGTGCACCGGCGTTTTCACATCTACATTCAGAAGCAAACAACGCGCTAAGTGAACTCATTGAGGAATTTGAGTCATGGTCAATAGCTTTCCCTGGAATTGAAGTCTTTCAGGTAGCATTGAACTCTGCGAATCATGATGCCCGGGAAGCGTTTGTCCCACTTTTCACCGCGCTCCTTCGGGTGCTACCCATGGACCCACCAGAAAACGCTCCTCCGAACGTGCCGAGACCTATAGTGCCAAGTCCGATCTCCAAGGATGAATATGAACAATTGACGAAATTGGTGGGGCACTACAAGGAAGCTATGGATGAAATAGGCTGCTATGTTCATGATCTTACGATTGAGTCGCAAAACAACTTGTTATCAGGTCTTTTCGATCGCCGTGTACCCTTGAGGCAACCAATAGATCCGAAATTTAAGGTTATTACTACCGACCCGGAAAAGGCGGAACAATTACTACGCTACTTTGGGAATGAGTCATCTTGGGGGAAATCCAAACTTGATGCGGAAGCTAGCGTCAAAACAAAGCTTGGTAAACCTTAACAACCCCTCCAGTATTTGATCTGGCGCAAGTTCTAAAACCCGGTTCAAAGTTAGCTTCATATAAACGCTACTATCGAACATCATCACTCGGGGGGAACCACACATGTTGAATCTCATCGCATCCGCGGTTGTCGCCGCGGCCGCCCAGGGCACACCCTGCGCGGAATTGACCTCGTTATCCACGCCGGAAACTACCATCGTCTCGGCCACGGTGGTACCTGCCGGACCATTTGACTGGCCGGAGGGCGCATTCCGCGTGCCGGGCACGGAAAATGAACCTCCATCACAATTGCCCGCCCATTGCCGCATCGCCATGGTGTTGAAGCCGACCGCTGACTCCAATATCAATGTCGAGTTGTGGCTGCCGGAGGCAGACTGGAATGGAAAGTTCATGGCTACCGGCAACGGCGGTTGGGCCGGGGCCATCCAGGGTTACGATGCGATGCAGAATGCCTTGCGCCGGGGCTATGCCACGGCGGCCTCGGATACCGGGCATTCGGCCGCCGACGGCCCCTTAGGCATGTTCGCGCTGGGCCATCCGGAAAAGGTGATCGATTTCGCTTACCGCTCTCTGCATCTGATGACGGTGCGCGCCAAGGAGATCATCGCCGCGCATTACGCCGATCCGCTGCGCTACGCTTACTACACCGGCTGCTCCACCGGCGGCCGTCAGGGCGTCATGGCGGCGCAACGTTATCCCGAGGACTTCGACGGCATCATCGCGGGGGCGCTCGCCAACCGGCATATCCACATGCACACCGCCGCCATCGCCGAGATCATCCGACAGATCCGAAACCCGGACGCAGTTTTATCGGAGGCGCAAATCAAGCGGGTGAATTCTACCATCATGGGACAATGCGACACCCTGAAGGAAGGTTTTCTCAATAATCCCCGCCAGTGCGCGGTCGATTTTTCAACCTTGCAATGCGAGGGCGCGAACGGCGCGGACTGCCTCACCCCGGCGCAACTGGAGACGGTGAAGATATTTTATGACGGCGTCAAGAACGGCAAGGGCGAATTGATCTTCGCCGGTTCCGCCATCAGTGTGCCCATGCCGTTGCCGGAGGCGGATCGCGCGAAGGCGGCAGGAGCGGAAGTAGTAATGAATCCGTTTCTGTTCGACACGGTCCGAATACTTGGATTCCAAAATCCCGATTACGACTGGCATGCCTTCGACCTGGACCGGGACATGCCGGCGATCGATGCCGCGGCCGGCTTCGTCGATGCCATCGATCCCGACTTGCGCAAGTTCAAGGCGCAGGGCGGCAAGTTGCTGCTGTATCACGGCTGGGATGACCCCGGCATCCCCGCGGAGAACACGGTCGGTTATTACGAGAGCGTCCTCGCGGAGATGGGTGAGACTCAGGAAGATTGGGTGCGCCTGTTCATGGTGCCAGGCATGGGTCATTGCCGCGGCGGCCCTGGGCCGAACACCTTCGACATGATCAGCGAGATGGAGAAATGGCGCGAACAGGGCGAGGCGCCGACGCAGGTCATGGGGTCCAATCCTCAATCCGGCCTGACCCGGCCGTTGTGTCCTTATCCGCAATACGCGAAATATGACGGCTCGGGCGAACTCAAGGATGGCGGCAACTGGAGTTGCACGGCGCCTTAACATTACCAGCGGGAAAAGAGGAAACTCATCCACCCCCTCTCCCCTTGCCCCTCTCCCGCGAGGGGAGAGGGGAATAATCATTTCATCCCTCGATGAGGAGTCACTAGTCTCACCATGAGGAATCACTAGACTAACCATGCAGTTTTGCAAGGGGAGAGGGGAATAAATCCAATCACCTTCAATACGGGATCCATTAATCTCTCCCTCCCCCTTGACGGGGGAGGGCCGGGGAGAGGGTGAAGTCGTCCAGAAATTCACATAGGGATTTTCACCCGCCTTTCAGCCTACAATAGATTCACCCTTCGCACGACCTGCGAGGGTGATGTCTGACTGAGCGGGGGAGGATCTGCCATGACATTGATACGACTGAAACCGGGACTCGCCTTGTTCCTGGTTGTTTTTGTTTTATCAACCACACAATCCTGGGCGCAGGACTGGCCCTACTTCAGCGGCACGCAAACGGGCACGCGTTACTCGGCGCTGGATCAGATCAATCGTGAAAATGTGGATGACCTCGAACTGGCCTGGACGTGGCGGACCGGGGATGCGGAGCGTTACGGTGCGGCCCTCATCGATCGGCAATCGCTGGAGAATACGCCGATCCTGATCGAGGGATCGCTCATCGTCTGCACGGCGCTCGGCCGGCTCGCGGCCCTTGATCCCTCTACCGGCACGGAGCGCTGGGCCTTCGATCCGGAAGAACATTTCGGCAAGGTCTCCTTCGAGAATGCCATGTTCCCCAAGTGCCGCGGGGCATCGCCCTGGCTGGACCCGTTGGCCTCCGAGGACGCCGTCTGCAAGCAGCGTTTGATCTACGGCAACTGGCGCTTCCGCGTCTACGCCGTCGATGCGCGCACTGGCAAGCCGTGTCCGGACTTCGGCAACGGCGGCGAGGTCGTGCTCGATCCCGGACGTCCGGTCGATAAGGACGAATACATCGTGATCCCGGCCCCGCCGGCCATCAGCGGAGAGGTCGCGATCTTCGGTTCCTCCATCAGCGACAGCGTGCGCGTCGACAGCCTGAGCGGCAAACTGCGGGCGCTGGATGTCCGGACCGGCGCGATCCGCTGGGAGTTCGATCCCGTGCCGCGCGACCCGGCCGATCCGGCCGCGGCCACCTGGGAGGGCGACAGTGCGCAAACCTCCGGGAACGCCAATGTCTGGTCGATGATGGCCGTGGACGAGGCACGCGATCTGGTGTTTCTGCCGACCACAAGCCCGAGTCCGGATTTCTTTGGCGGCACGCGCCGCGGCGAGAACCGCTACGCCAACTCGCTGGTGGCGCTGCGCGGCGCGACGGGTGAGGTGGTCTGGCATTTTCAGATCACCCATCATGACCTATGGGATTACGACCTGCCGGCGCAGCCTGTCCTCGTTGACTTGCCGCGCGATGGGGGTGTTGTCCCCGCGGTCGTGCAGTTGACCAAGCAGGGACTGGTGTTCGTGTTCAATCGCGAGACGGGCGAGCCCGTGTTTCCCATTGAGGAACGGCCGGTCCCGCAGGACGGCGTCGCGGGCGAATGGGTCTCGTCAACCCAACCGTTTCCGACTGCCCCGCCGCCGCTCGTGGCGCAGGGGCTCGAACCCGAGGATGCCTGGGGCTTCACGCCCTTCGATCGCGGCTGGTGCCGGGAGAAGATTGAGGGCCTGCGTCATGGCCCCATCTATACGCCACCCAGCCTCGAAGGCTCGACGGTCATGCCGTCCTCCCTTGGTGGCGCGAATTGGGGCGGCGGCACGTTCGATCCAACGCGGAATCTGTTGTATGTGAATACGCAGCATCTCCCGTCGATGGTGAAACTCGTGCCGAATCGCGGTGCGGGCGGCGAGGCGCCGCTTGCCGGACACGATACCAGCATGGCGAACAGCGCCGTCTTCCCGCAGCGCGGGGCCCCGTACGCGGCGGAATTCGCGATGCTGCTATCGCCGCTCGGTGTGCCCTGCACCGCGCCGCCCTGGGGCCGCTTGAGCGCCGTGGATCTCGCAACGGGCACAATCCGCTGGCAGGTCGCGCTCGGCTCCATCGAGAAACTCGCGCCGATCCCGCTGCCGCTGCGCATGGGCACGCCGAATGTGGGCGGGGCGATCGTAACTGGTGGGGGACTCGTGTTCATCGGCGCGACGCTCGACAGCAAGTTTCGGGCCTTCGATGCCGATACGGGCGAGCAACTCTGGGAAGTGCGGTTGCCGGCCGGCGCCCAGGCCACGCCCATGACCTACATGATCGGCGGCAAGCAGTACATCGTGATCTGCGCCGCGGGGCACCCGATCCTCGGCGGCGAACCGGGCGATTGGTTCCTGGCCTTCGCGCTGGAGCAGGACTAAAATTCTGGCAACATGGCCACGAAAAACGTAGGGTGGGCACGTTGTTCGTGCCCACGCGGAAAATATATGTTGGGCTTCATTTCATTCAGCCCAACCTACGATTGCCAGGGCTTGAATGAGACGTAGGGTGGGCACGTTTTTCGTGCCCACGCTGTGAAGGTAGATCAGGCGAAAGATTAATGAATGAATTATTCCGATTCCCCGGTGCGGTTCGCCATCATCCCGCTGTTGACGAATGGCTTGCCAATGAGCCCCACGAGCTTTTTTCCATCGCGCGATTCTGGTTCAACAAATTTCGCAACTGCGGCGCTGACGTCAATGAAATCATTCACGATGGCTGCCCGACAGCGTGTGTCAATGACGCCGCCTTCGGTTACGTGAATGTGTTTAAGGACCATGTGAATGTCGGGTTCTTCACCGGCGCATTTCTACCTGACCCGACCAAGCTTCTTGAAGGCACTGGAAAGCGAATGCGCCATGTGAAGTTGCGGATCGGAGATGACCTCGATCCTAGTGTCCTTGGCGAACTAATCGAAAGAGCCTACAGGGACGTGAAGCGGAGACTTTGAATCATAATGAACCATATAAAAATTGTTGTTCGTCCCGCGCTCCTGACGATGGGAATATTGCTGATTCCGTTCTTCGGGAACATGTATGTTGATGGATGGAATTGGCCGTGGACCGCGTTCGCTTTTTTCGGCGTCGTCTTGTTCGGCGCGGGTCTCGCATACGAACTTGTGGGGAGAAATGCTAAAGCGGGAGTAATTGGCGGTTTCGGTTTCGGCGTAATGGTGGGCATCCTTGTAATAGCCGTGTTGCGTTATTTTAATCCGGAAGAAGATACGGCTGGAATCGTGATTATTACTTTGCTCCTCTCGGGCTTGGTATTCGCGTTTGTCGGTTATCTGTTCCAAAATTACCTCAAAAGAAAGTAGCCGTAGGGCGGCGCGTCTACTGTGCCCACGCTACGACGCTACGGCTGACGCGAGGTAGTCGTAGGGTGGGCACATCTTCTGTGCCCACGCGGATGGAACAAAGACCATAAATTGAACACCCCTGAAATTGATTGTCTATAATCGGTTCAGATATATCGCAGTAGTCGTAGGGTGGGCACGCCTTCTGTGCCCACGCGGATGGGGCTGAAATAGATCCAATCAATAGGGGATCAGCCATGGATGCTTCCTTGCAGCATATTTTATTACTCGTTGCAGTGTTATCTCAGGCTAAGTCTATGATTAGGAAAAGGCTACAATTTTATCAACGCCCAAAAGCTGTAAATGATAACGGCTCTTGGGCCGTCTACTAATAGTTGGGCCCACCAATGACAAGTTTACAAGAATTACGCGATCTTGAGGCTTGCGTCGTTAGTGACGATCCCGATGCTCTATATCTGCGCGGAATGATGTATTGGACAGGCCGATGGATCGAGGGAGTCGTGATTCCCCAAGACAAAAGAAAAGCTTTAGACATGATCCAGCGCGCTGCTGATAATGGACACGAAGCTGCAGCATTATTCATAGTGGAGCACCGCGAACTTCCTAATGTTGATGCCGAACATTATGACAAATCCAATACCCCTGACGTAGAGAGCACAAATAATTTCACTACTGTACCTGCAGGCCCGGCTCAGTCAGCGGAAATAGCGTTGCCAGAAGAAGATCGAGGTGTTGCTTCTGACGACGAAAATCCTTTTCTGCTTCTAGGTTTTTGGGAGTTTGCGATAATAGCAACGTTAGCGGTGGTGTTCTTTCCGTGGTCACTTCTGTTTTCCGTACTATTTTACGGTATGGAGACCACTAAATTCTTAATTCTTGCCCTGCTGCATGATTTTTTGAAGACGTTGGGGGCTGTAATTGCAGTTGTTCTCATTGTGCTGGGAATTGTAAGTTTTATTCTTTTGTAGGTTCGTGATAGAGGCAGCAGGAACGCCCAACAATGCCCTCGACCGGACGCCGGGGACCGCGCAGCGGCGCTGCACGGGAGAAGCTGTGGCCGGCGCCGTTCAGGGCAAACGTTATATCGCTCTTTCAAGGGGGGAACGCCATGTCAGACAACACACCGACTCCGTGGGACAAGGACGCAGCCGAGGCTGTGCGGTTGGCGCAGCAATTTCGCGAGTACCACCACAAAGCCCTATGGGAGGAGGAGAAGCACTTCACATGGCTTCTCTCCATCATACTTGCAGCGCAAGCCGCCATTCTCACGAAGAATGCTGACGACCTTGAAGCCCGTGGACTACTACTCGCGGTCCTTGCGATTGCTGGCCTGGCACTTGTTATCGTAAGTCTCAGGGTCGTCCGACGCGAGGGGGCTTTCTTCGTCACCGCTCACCGACTATTTGTAAAGCGCTTCAATATTCTGTTCCCTGATCAGAAGCTTGAAGAGCCTGTGACCAGACCGGAGCCATTTTTGCTCACACTTCCGCTACGTGTTCTTCTTGGCTGCAAGACGTCAATTCGCGACAACTTCCAGTTTGTATTTCTGGTCTTTGGTGCCATCGATGTGGCGCTCCTTATCGGACTATTGTGTAGCGCGATCTAACTCATCGCTGGAGCGCAGCCGAGTCGGCATCACCCACCGGCAAGGTCCAGATACAATGAAGGTGGTCAGGTAAGAGCACCCAGGCATCGATCGTGAAGGGCCGTTTCTTGCGTACAGTTTCGATGGCGTTCCGTAAGGTTGTTTGCACGTCGGGATCGCATAAGATTGCCTGACGGCGATAGGTTACCACCGTGAAGAAATAGGCGGCCCCTGCGATGTGGGTTCGACGATAACGTGACATCCTTGATCTCCTGTTCCATGGGACAACTTACAATTGCAAAATTTCAGCGTGGGCACACAAGACGTGCCCACCCTACGAATCTCAACAAGTTTTACCGCGTGGGCTACAAATCTGTTCCATGGTGCATCTTACAACGGAAAATTCAGCGTGGGTACAAACGACGTGTCCACGCATCAAGTTTTACCGCGTGGGCACAGAAGACGTGCCCACCCTACGGGGCGCGTTCACACCGCCGCTGATGCCGCGATGTCGGACAGGCGCTGGAAGCGCATGATGTTGTCGCCCTCGTCCATTACACCCGCCGTGAGGCAGATAAAGCTCATATCGAGCGCCGGATCCACCCAGAACAGGGTGCTGCCCGCGCCGTGATTGCCGAAGGTCCGGGGCGAGGTCAGCGTGCCGAATTGATGCTGGCAAATCGCCTCGCCGCGCAGCGAGAAGCCGAGGCCGATATAGGCCGGGCAGGGCGGCCAGCCGCGGCTTAGCGCCAGGGTCTTGTAAAGTTCGTTCGGTTTGTCGCCCGTGCGGTTGCGGGTGGCCTGATCGAGAATGACGGGGCCTATGACCCGCGCGCCATCCAGTTCCCCGCCCCGGCGCAGCATCTCGGCGAAGCGGTAGATGTCATGCGCGGTGGAAATGCCGCCCACCCACGGCATCTCCGCATCCTCTTCCTCGAAGGCCCCATGCGTACCAAGATTGCCATGTCCCGGATGGACCATCGGCATCACGCTCAGAAAATCCGGAACGATCTTGCGCGCCTTCAAGTCCCGGCGCACGCCGATCGCCGAGTCCTGCATTCGCAAGGGCTTGAAGATCTCGTCCTCGATCAGTTGCCGATAACGCCTGCGCCCCGGATCGACCCGGCTCGCCATCTCGCCCAGCAGGGCATGGGCGACCATGGGCGAGTAGTCCACCTTCACACCGGGGGTGTCGGTGACCTGCACCACCTCACAGATCGCCGCGATGATCTCGTCCAGGCGGTCGATGTACATCCCCGGCTTCAGCATGAAGAGCGGCGGGATGCCGGTCTGGTGCGTCATGAGGTGATAGACGGTGAGCGTCTCCCGCAGGCCACCGGAGAACTCCGGAATGACCGCGGATATCCTGGTGTTGAATGCAAGTTCCCCGCGTTCGATGGCGCGCAGAACAAGGACATTGGTGAGGGCCTTGGTCAGGGAGAAGAGACTGAAGACATGCTCCGTGGTCAGCGGCGTGCGCCGGTCCCGGTAACCATGGCCCACGGCGGCGTGCAGGCCGATCTCGCCATGCCGCCCGATGCAGACCACCCCGCCGTGGTATTTGCCTCTGGCGATGTCGTCTTCCATGACGCTTATGAGATGGTCCAGTCGATCCTTACGCAATCCGCTCTTGCCCGTTGTTTCGCTCATATCAATTCTCCCGCGCCCTGGCTCTGGCGATCTGTTCGGAATAAAGTTTATCGGTGAGTAACAGTTTGGCGGCACGCAGGCGTTCCGGGCCTGGTTGCTCCCGCGACATCGAGGCGAGCAGGGCCTCGCAACGGGCCCGCACGATATCGCCGAATTCCGGATGCGTGAGGATGTACATGTCGTTGCGCCGGATGCCTTCCAGGACGCGCCGCCCCGCATCCTCGGGTTTCAGCGCAATGGCGTAGATAGCGGCGGCGATATCCTCCGGCATGGTCGAGGGATCAGGCAACGTACGAGGCACGTACCCGGTAGATCCAAGATTAGCCGGTCGCACCGCCACGCTGCTCGCGAACAACTCGGTTTGCGTGGGACCGGGGCAGAACAGGGAGACCCCGATGCCGTGGGGCGCGAGGTCGCTGCGCAGTTCCTCGGTGAGACCGACAACCGCGAATTTGGAGGTGGAATAGATCCCGGAGCCCGCGCCCGCGATCAAGCCGCCCATGGAGGAGGTGTTGACGATGTGGCCGCCCTCGCCACGCCGGATCATGCGCGGCATGAAGGTCATGACGCCGTTGATCACCCCGCCGAGATTCACCCCGAGACAGAAGTCCCAATCGTCGTAGGTGCCTTGCGGGATCGGGCCATCGATCGTGATGCCGGCGTTGTTGCAAAGTACGCTTACCGCGCCGAAGGCGGCCTCCGCTTGATCTGCGGCGCGCACCCACGCCGCGCGGTCGGTCACGTCGAGATGGATCGGTAGTATGTTATAGGAAGCGTCCTTAAGGTCCGCTACAGCCCGGTTGAGGGCTTCCTTGCGGATGTCGGCGATCACGACCTTCATCCCCGCGCCCAGGAAGGCCCGGCACATGCCGAGCCCGATGCCGCTCGCCCCTCCGGTGATGAAGGCTAATTTGTCTTTCAGATCTTGCATCATTCCTCCCCCGATGGATCGGCAAACCTGAATGGCGGTGAATATAACACAGGCGGTGGGGGCGTTAACCCTCAGTACCGGAAGGTTCTGGTGTATTTTAAAAGGATTTCCGACTTGGTGGATGTCAGGCCGCTGAATGTGCCTTCGGCGTTGAAGTTATGGTTGAACACGAGGTATAGGTCCTCGCCGGCATTCCGGTTCCAGCGCAGGCGGCTGTTAAAGCCGACGGAATTTGAAAAGTTATCGTACTGCACCAGATTTATCCATGACCATTTCGAATCGAACGCCCAGTTCGCGCGCATTTGGATAACGCGCGTCTGGAACCGTCCTTCCGGCAGATCGATATCGTTGTAACTGTATGAGGCGCTTATCAGGAAATGTTCGTTCGGGCGCCAGTCGAACCACCCGTCGATGGCCAGACGTTCGCCCGCATAGAATTCTCCCAACCAGATCGACATGCCGGGCGCCACGACCCGCTCGGGCGCCATCCGCCACTCGGCGCCGTAACGGAAAAAACGATAATCGTCCGGCGCAATCACGACGCCACGGCTGATGGGGAATGGATCATCGAGCACCTCGCGGCCGTAAAACAATATCAGCGCCACCTGATCGCCGCGATGATTTTCAAGTTCGATCGGCCTGGCGAATATCGTTTGCGAATCGACCCCGCCGTCGATTTTTTCCACGTGTTCGAGGCGCATGATCGGGTGGATGCTGCGCAGATAGCTGTCGACTGGCCGCCACCGATAGCCGAGAAAGGCCTGGGTTTTCATGATGCCCACGTTGTTGGCGAAACCGAGCGCAGGGTTGTAGTTTTCGCCAAACTGATCGTGCGACAGCGATCCATGGAAGCCCTCGGCCGAATTCATGCCTACTTGCGCGCCCCAGGCCCACTGACCTTCTGAAAGACCCTCGCTCTCGGTATGCTGGTACCACAGGTTCCCGTTGAGCGAATGGGTCGAGGTGAAGCGGGTATTGCGATAACGGAAATCCGCGCCGACCGTCGCTGCGTCCAGATTCGAATGCGGGTCGCCGTAGGTCATGATCGCGCCGATACTGGATTCCTCCATTACATTTGCTGACACGCGCGTGACCATGAGCAGGGATGGATCCACGTCGTCGATGCCAGCCTGGTGGACGAGGAGGCTGCCGATATTCCAGCGGCCAACGCGGCCGGTCAGCTTGGCCCCGGCGTTCAAATCGACAGGTTCACCGAAACGGCTGAGTCCGATATTGCGGGAAAAGAACGGCAGGCCGTTCTGGCCGCCGGGAATGCCGGGGCCGCCGCCCATGCCGCCGAACGAAAAGATGTCGGCGTCCTGCAGGAAGAAGTCCCGCTTCTCGGGAAAGAACAGCGAGAAGCGCGTCAGATTTACCTGCCGGTCGTCGACCTCGGTCGCGGAAAAATCCGTGTTGAAAGTGAGCACGCCGGTCAGCGACGGCGTGAATTTATAGCTGATGTCCAGTGAGGGTTCAAAGACGGAGTCGGTGTCGGAGCGGATATAATCATGCCGGCTTCCGGCAGCGATGGAGGGAATGATATCCAGCCCCTTACCCTGCTGCAGGTCGCGCAACCCGGTCACGACGCCCGCCGTGCCCGGCGAGACGCTCCGGTTGTAGGATGTCCAGGCTAGACGTTCGTTCTTCCGCGCAATTGCGCGGATGACGGCAAAGCCCCAATCCGGATTGTTCACGTCGAAGTTCAGCGTCTTGAAGGGAATCGCGATTTCCGCGCTCCAACCTTCAGCATCGACATGCGCCTCTCCCAGCCAGATCCCGTCCCAATCCGAATTGAGGCGATTGCCGTCCTCGAAGATGCCATCTCGCCGCACGCCGTTCGGATTGAGTTGGAACATGTAACCGGCGCGTTGCTTGTTGAACGGGTCGATGATGAATCCGATCCAGTCGTCGAACTCTATGTTCTGGCCCTGGATAAGTTGCCGGGCGGTAATTGCCGCTGGTTCGCTGTCGTATAACCTGGCGCCGATATAAAGATAATCATCATCGTACATCACGCGAAACTCGGAACGCTCGGATGGCTCGCCGTGATCGATCGGGAGGAACTGATGGATGTCATCGATAACCGCCGCGTTTTCCCAGACGGAGTCGTTCAGGACGCCATCAAGCTTCGGCGTGCCGGTCGTACGCGGTATGTTCGCGCGCATGCGATCCGAATAACCCCGGGCGCTGGCTATTACTCGCTCGGCCACCGCCGGGGCTTGCTGTCCGGGTGCGGGTTGCGGTGCTGCCTGTGCCATGACGGTTTCTACGCCGCAGATGCATGCGGCGACTGCCAACATTCTCGAAAACTGTCTTTTCAGAATCATAGAGTTATAGTTTTCCGCTCACGCCCGATTCACGCTGGATAAAGGGGGGGATGCGTCCTTTTTCGTTTGCCTGTCAGATTGGATCCGGTATAAAAAAAGCACACTCTTGAACGCAGAGGTGCTTCCCTAAACCTCGCGCAGCTTATCAGGCAATTAAGTAAATAAGATGAAATCAATCAAGTACGCTGCGTCATGCAATAAACATTTCTTGCAGGTTTGTGAGGACGGCATTTTGGTTACCGGATGGCATCGCCCCAATCGCTATCCAGGATTGGCGGAACGTATATCAATACAGATATAATATCAAGCATGAAACCGATCGTATTTCTGGGTGATACACTGGAAGTAATACGGGATTTCCCTTACGGAATCCGCCAGGCGGCAGGATTTCAATTGGATAAGGTTCAGCGTGGCCTGACGCCAGATGATTACAAACAGTTGCCAGTAGTGGGTAAAGGTGTCCAGGAGATTCGCATCAGGGACATAAGCGGGACATACCGCGTGATTTACATCGCCAGATTTGAGAATGCTGTTTATGTGTTGCATGCATTTAAAAAGAAAACACAACGCACGCCGGCATTGGATTTACGGCTAGCAAAGGCTCGAATGATGCAAATAATCAAGAGGTAACAATTATGAGTGCTAAATCCTATCGCAGCGTATGGAATGCCCTGGAAGATACCCCGGCAGAAGCGGCCAACATGAAAGTCCGCGCGGAACTTTTGATTGCCATACAAGAGCGTGTGCGCAAACAAAAAGGCACTCAGGCAGAAAAAGCGGAGCGTCTGGGCGTAACGCAACCAAGGCTGAACGATTTGTTGCGTGGACGGATCGATAAATTCAGCCTGGATTCGCTGGTGAACATCGCGGACCGCGCGGGATTGCAGATCGATTTGCGGATCCGTCGCGCTGCGTAACGGGATACTGCTTTGTTCGGCGAATATTGAATCATGCGGAATGGGCATTCCTGAAATTGACTGTCTATAATCGGTTCAGGTATTCAAGTATGGACGGTAAATATGAATGAACGGAGCGATCGTAGGGTGGGCACGTCGTTTGTGCCCACGCGTTTAGAATGGCGAAAGAACATATAAATGGAGAATCAGAATATGAACAGGCTAATGTCAGCGACGATTCTGGGCATCGCGATTCTCTGCTCAGGCTGCATACGATCATTACAACCGATTTACACGGATGAAGATCTCGTCTTTGAGCCGGGCCTCGTATGCGAATGGTCGGAAAGCGGCTCGCAAGAGGTTTGGACGTTCACGAAAGACGATACCGGCGGTTACGCGCTCGTATACACGGATAATGAAAAGCGTCAGGGCCGGTTCAAGGCGCATCTGGCGAGACTCGACGGGAAACTCTTTCTCGATCTTTATCCTGAAGAGATGGATTCTAAGACGAACGGTTTATATCTATTTCATCTCATGCCGGTTCACACATTCATGTACGTCGAACAGATCAATCCGACGCTGCGGATGAGTTATCCAAGTTCCGATTGGCTTGAGAAATTGCTTAAGACCAATCCCGATGCCATCCGTTACGAGAGTGTCGATGGCGAGATCATACTCACGGCAGACTCGAAAGAATTGCAGGCGTTCTGGCTGAGGCATCTTGGCACAGAGGGCGCATTCGGAGAGCAAAGCAATATGGAATGCAAGCAGCCGGGGGCTCCCGAAACAAAATCAAACGTGCCGGGCGTAAATAACGGTAGATAATCGAATAACAACTCCTGGGGGACATCATCATGCGCATTATTAATCACCTCCGCTTGCTGTTTGGCAATGTAATGCCATTCGTTTTGCTGGTTGCAATCACGGCGCATGCGCAGAACGCCCCGCCGCCGCAACCTCCGGCGCCGCCGCGGGTTATCTCGCCCGAGATCGGCGCCGACGGGATGGTCACCTTTCGGATCCGTGCCCCCAAGGCGCAGTCGGTGCGCCTGACCAGCGGCGGGGATCTGCCGCAGATCCCCATGCGTCAACCGCTTGAGATGCAAGCTGGGGCGGATGGCGTCTGGCAGCTTACCCTTGGACCGGTCGCCCCAGGGGCGTATCGCTATGCCTTTGTCGTCGATGATGTGACGGTGATCGATCCGGCCAATACCGGCATCAGCCAGTCGAACGACAACGCCTGGAGCCTGTTCGTCGTGCCCGGTGCGGCCTTCATGGATACGCGCGCGGTCCCGCGCGGGGCGGTCGCCGAGGTGACTTATTTCTCCACCGAGCTCAACCGGTTCCGGCGCATGCATGTCTACACGCCGCCCGGCTACGGCCTGAAGCAGCAACGCTATCCCGTCTTATATCTGCTGCACGGCGCGATGGATAGCGATGACTCGTGGGGCACTGTCGGCCGGGCCGGCTTCATCCTTGACAATCTCATCGCTGATGGGCGCGCCAGTCCGATGATCGTTGTGATGCCCCACGGCCACGCCGGGCCGTTCTCCATGGGGGGCGGCGCGAGGAGCCTGCCGCTCGAACAATTCGCCCGCGAATTCGCGGAGGATATCCGTCCCTATATCGAGGCCAATTACCGCACACGCACCGATCGCAAATCGCGGGCCATCGCCGGGCTCTCGATGGGCGGCGGGCAGACCCTGGAGATCGCATTACAGAAATTACAGGACTACGCCTACATCGGCGTCTTCAGTTCCGGCGTCTTTTCGATGGCGGATAATAATGAGTGGGAACAGAGTCATATCGCCCAGCTCGATGACGCCGTACTCAGGAAGGGCCTGCGCCTTATGTGGTTCGCGACCGGCAAGGACGATTTCGTGCTGACGACGACCCAGGCGACCGTGTCCATGTTCGAGCGCCATGGCTTTGACGTGACCTACAAGGAAACCGGCGGCGGCCACACCTGGATCAACTGGCGGGAGTACCTCAACGAGTTCGCGCCGTTGTTGTTCAAGTAACAAAGGTAAGGCTGGCGCGGATCGCCAGGTTGCCGTGAGGCAGCGGTAAAGGAGCGCAAACCGTGCTAAAGACAGATTTATGCATCGTCGGCGCTTCATACGCCGGCCTTGCCTGTGCTTCAGCCGCGGTCTCATGCGGACTTTCTGTAACCGTTCTCGAGGCCAAACCTGAGATTGGTCATCGTCCTCATACCACCGGGATACTTGTCCAGGAGGCGGTTGCGCAGTTGCCGGAAATTCCGGCTTCGCTCGTCCGCCCGATACGTGGCGTCCGCATGTATTCGCCCTCGCTCCGCAGCTTCGATCTTTGCTCTGATGGTTACGCATTTCTTGCCGTGGATACTCCGGGGTTGTTGCGCTGGATGGCGAAAACCCTGCTGCAGAATGAAAATGTCACCGTGCATACCAAGGCGCGCTTCCAGGGTGCGGAGGAAAAACCTGATGGCTTGTACCTTCCAGCGCAAGATTTGTTTTCAAGTTATCTCGTCGGCGCGGACGGCGCCCGCTCATCGGTAGCGAACCATTTCAGTCTGGGCAGGAACAGTGAGTTCCTGATAGGAATGGAAATGGAGTTTGCGGGCCACGACCACCTTGACGAACGCTATCTGCATGTATTCGTGGACTCTACGCTGGCGCCTGGTTACATCGCCTGGGTTGTTCCTGGTGTCGGCATCACTCAGGTTGGCTTGGCCTGTAGACACCCTGCGCACCTGGCTGTGGAGAGGCTTATGGAGAAGATCAGGCCGATTTTCGATTTTTCCACGCTTCCGTCACTTGAGAAACGTGGAGGTCTGATCCCTGTCGGAGGCGTCGTTAACCCCATCGCCAATCGTCGAGCGCTTATAGTCGGGGATGCGGCCGGAATGGTATCTCCACTCACGGCCGGCGGCATACACAAGGCGCTTGAACTTGGCGGTTTGGCGGGTCGGGCAGTGGCGGCGCATCTTGGGGGTCATGGTCAAATCCCTGAGAGCGCATTGTTGGCCGCCTCGCCTCGCTATCGTTTCAAGCGGCTTTTACGGCGCGTTGCAAATTACGGCGTGCCGAATTCGCTTATCGAGTTCGTATTTGGAAATATTCTTTTTCGGCGCTTCGCACAGTTGGTCTTCTTCCACCACCGCGGGCTACTCAGCCGGAAGGGATGGGGCGCTGTGATTGGGAAAGACGGTGGGGGAAGTTAGGCACTTCATGAATCCTCGGCTACAATTGGTTCATGGCACAGTCCTCGATCAGCCGGCTTCGCGACTGCATTCGATCACTCAACTATGCCGTATCCATTCATGCCGCGGAAGAACTTGACGATGACGAACTCACAATCCTCGATCTCGAAAATATCATCCTTACGGGCGAAATCATCAAAAGACAGCGTGACCGGAAAACGCGCGAGGTTAAGTTCGTCATCCGCGGCCACACGGTCGGAGGCCATCACGCCGAAACAATCGTCAAAATCACCCCGCTTGGTTCCCTCTTCTTCATCACCGTCTACCGTGTCTAATCCTCTCTGCATGGCGTGCGGGCAAAAAGGCGTTGAACTGCGCAAGGTCACGCGCAGCTACGGCCGCGGTCGATCGCTCCTGGTCATCGAGAACATTCCGCTCTGGTCATGCCCGCATTGCGGTGAATCTTACTTCACCGCGCAAACGATGCATGAGCTTGAGCGTATCAAGGCGCTGCGTCGCTCGGTCGCCGTCAATCGCCCTGTTCCGGTCGCTGAGTTTCATGAGTTGCTTGCCTGACTTGTAGTGGGCACATTGTTTGTGCCCACGCGGTTAGTGGGTTAAATTTATAAGGAAAACCTATAAGAGGATTCCTTGGTGTGGTAACACAAGTGCAGAAATCTCAGTGAGCATAAATACTCGTGGATTTTAGCCAATTGAATCGACCTACTTCCCTGTGTTTTCTTGGTAAATGAACTGTAACTGTTTGTCTTAACGTGATACTGATATAGCAATGGATACACCTGACAAAAATAATTGTGCTTCAAGAACTCGCTGGATACTATTAAATGCACTGCATGAAAATAATTCTATTCCCGCTATTGAGGCGTGGGCCAATGTACTCAAACCTGACCATGAGCCCATTTACGATCACTACGTGGTTCTTAAGTTGTTGGACTCTTTGAGAGAAGAACTAAAACTTGTTAGAGCAGAACTTGAAAAGCGAAAGGTTCCAATAAATCTGTATGAAGTACATTTAAATAATGCATTCAATTCAACACAAGTTGATAATTTAGGGTCTAGTTGGACCAACTACAAGAAACACATTACTGGTGAACTTCTCGTCTGCCTCAGCTTTGCTGCTTTTATTATTGGAGAAAATGAATATGCGTTCGATGATGATATCGATGAAATAGTGAGGCTAGTGAATGATCTGAAAGATTCACTACAAAGCACAGAAATCGATCCAGTACTTAAGAGATTTGTAATATCACAGATAGAGATGCTCTCAAGATCTCTTGATGAATATAGAATCAAAGGCAGCAAAGCATTCAAGGCAATATATATAGAAGGGCTTGGCCAAATTGTTGAGAATGAGATCGTAGTAAGATCTAACAATGATACTTCTGCTATAACAAAACTAAAAATACTTTGGGAAAAAATACAATTGGTAACTAAGAAAGCAGCGGAAGCAAATAAGACTATAGAAACTTGGGGAAGAATAATTGAGAAAGGATCCGAAGTTATAAATTTCTTGAGTAAGTTAACTTAAGGAAGCTCAGAATAATTGCAAAACTCCATCAGCCGTCTTTCCGGCGAAGCTTGTCCCGACATGTTGTAAGCCGGAAGCCGGGAATCCAGTCTAAAACAATTGTCTACTGGATGCCGGTTTGCTTGCAAACCTTCCGTGGATTGCACCCTGCGGGCGCACGGTGTGTGACCCGATTCGTTCCAGGCGAATCGGTCACCGGCATGACGGGGTACGTTTGCAGAGGTTCCTTAACTCCATCAATTTCCGCTTCTTGCCGCTGCCTGAATCCAGTTCCGCGATGGATTCAATGAGGCGGCGAGCATTTTTCGGACTCCGCAACAGCGAGTGTAGCCCGGATGGAATGTAATGGAATCCGGGGAATGGTGGCAGTGGATGTATCCCCGGATTCCGCTGTGCTTCATCCAGGCTACTTTTTGTTACTGAATCCAGTTCCGCGATGGATTCAATGAGGCGGCGAGCATTTTTCTGACTCCGCAACAGATACGCCGTTTCCGTAGTTTCAGCATGTTTGCTGCTCATCTCGGAATACGTAAAAGTGGTCATGAGCTATTTACTCCTCTATGTACAAATAACTATACAAAATCATTCAGTACTTAAACAGTCATTCGTACTGTCGATC
The DNA here is from genome assembly GCA_004297165.1 of Gammaproteobacteria bacterium. Lineage (GTDB taxonomy): Bacteria > Pseudomonadota > Gammaproteobacteria > Eutrophobiales > Eutrophobiaceae > 2-02-FULL-56-15. The sequence continues at coordinate 989,158 of SCUJ01000006.1, read as the reverse complement.
GAGTGATCTTAACTGTACCAATGTCGTCGCAGTAATTCCTCCTGGTTGAGCCCGGCAAGATAGTTGCGGGTTGCCTGACTGCCTCGTGAGGGTGTGTAGGTTTCGCCGTGGCCGGTGCGATCGTAGTAGGGCATTTGCATATATATGGCCCGTTGCGGTGTGCGGATCTCAGGCGGCCGGGTGGTTGGGGCATTTCCCCGTTCAGGCAGCGACAGGCCGCAGAATAACAACCCCGTGCCCGCGAGAAAGCCGCGCCGGTCCAGGCGTAATAACAATAAAATATCCAGCGGCGGCTTCATGACTTCTGCACCCGACCCGTGTAGGGCGGCAATGGCTCCACGTTGAGCGGCAGTTCCTTGTTGCTGTACCAGCGGGCATGCACTTGCGGCGTCATGCGAAAGGGCAGGATGACCCGTGCGAGTTCCTCCATCTCCACGGCATCGACGATCACGAGCTCGGTGCGCATGTCCGCGTAATTGCTTGCCGTGCCGATGAGGAAACCGTCGCCCTCGGGGGCATCTGCGTTGCGGGGGATGAAACTCGGTTCCTGGAGGTTATGAACGTCGCCGACGAAATACTTGCGCCATTCCCCGCGCGTGAGGTCGTAACGGAAATAGGTGTTGATGACGCGATTGCCTTGACCTGCGCGCGCGGCGTCATAAGGCCGGGCGGGGTCGTTCATCAGCGAATAGACATATTTGTAGGGCAGGCTGAGGAAACGATCATCAACGCGCGCCAGATCGACGATATCCTGCCGATCGAACACCTGTTCCGTGTAGGTGTCTTGGGCGGAGGTGAGGTCGAAGGTCAGGCGGCGGATGGTGTGTTGCGCGAGCTGCGGGGACCAGGGCGTGTCATCCACGGAGGGGAAAAAGGGAAACGGGTTACCGTCGCTGATGGGGGCATCCACGTAGACCTTGTCGCCATCGTCGAAGGCATTGATGGTATGGATCACGCAGCTCGGCGGTCCCTTGAACCAGCGCATGTCCTTGCCCTCGCCAGCGCGCGGGAGCAGGCCCCAGTAGGTGGGCATGTTCTTGTCCCAGCCCCAGTGCAGCTTGCCCTGTTTCAGGCGTTCCATGCTGGTGACGTAACCATAAACGGGAAAGATGATGTATTTCTGGGTGAGCACCATGTCGTGCAGCAGGCTGACATACGGCACTTTGACCCGATATTCCCGCGTCACGCGACCGGCCGGCGAGATGACGTAGATCCACAGATCGTCGGTGCATAAACCGGTGGCCTCGTAGCCGTAACAGATCATGTCGCCGCTGACGGGATCGACCTTGGGATGGGCGCTGAAGGTCTGCGCCTTGAATCGGCCGTCGAAATCCCAGGGACCCAGGGTATCCAATGTGTTGGGGTCGATCTCGTAAGGCTGCGCGTCCTCCTTCAGCGCGAAGAGTTTGCCGCCATGGGCAATCGGGGCAGTATTCATCACCGTCCCGAGATAGGGTTTGTCAGCATATTGTATCGAGGGATCCGCCGTGAAGGGATTGCGGTAAACGCCATACAACTGCCGGCGGGCGGCGAGGTTGTTGAGAAACCGCGGTGTCTTTATCCAGCGCGATTTGAAATCGACGATCCCGTCATGGATGCGGAAACTGCTTATATAACCGTCCGCCGAAAAGGGGCTGTCGTCCTCGGCGGGCGGAGGATAGAACCATTCGCCGCCGACCCGGTAGAAGGCCCCGTTGAGTTCCCTGGGGATGTTGCCTTCCACTTCACAATCGTAGATGTCGGCCTCATAACGCTGGGGCGAGAAGAACCCGCGCCCGGCGGGGCCATGAGTGAAATCGACCATAAGACTGCACCTCCTCGGTGATTACGTTTATCGCATCCTCAGAGGGGAATGTTAGGCCCGTGTCTCGGGCCTTGTCCAATTTCACGGGACGTGTAAACTCAAACGAACGGCGAAATTAAACGGGGAGGATCGGACATGCGCCTGCTTACATTCACTTTGATGGTTTATAGTCTCGGCATCGTGGGCAACCTGGCCGGCGCACAGGGCACAGGCTGCGACCGGGCCTGCCTCGAAGCCCTCGCCGACAAGTATCGCGCCGCCTATCTCGCGCATGATCCCAAACTTGTAACGATCGACGGGAAGGTTCGTTTCACCGAGAACTTCGTGGAGATGCCCTTTCCCGATGGCACCTGGGATACGGTCACGCAGGAACTGGGCGAGACCCTGACCCTCACCGATCCGGTCACCGGCCAGATCGGGATCTTCACCGCCATCATGCAAAACGACACGCCCGGTTTTCTGGCGATCCGTTTGCGAGTGGAGGATCAGGCCATCACGGAGATCGAGCACATCATCTCCACCCGCCGCAATCTGAGCAGTCCGCCCACGCCGATAGGCGATCATGAGCATTACGTGCACGATCCGGTCATCCGCGAGATGGTTCCGGAAAAGGATCGTTTGAGCCGCGAGCAGATGTTTGCCCACGCCCGGGGTTACTTCGCCACGCTCGAACACAATAACGGAGAGATCCGCGGCACGCGCTTTTCGCCTGACGCCATCCGGCTGGAGAACGGCCTGCTCTTTAAGGAGATCGAGGCCGGTTTCAAATCCGGCCGCTACCTGTTCAACAACGAGGTGCGCAATTGGCCGGTGCTGGTGGATGAGGAGAAGGGCGTGGTGCTCGCGCGCGGCTTCATCGATCACAAGGGGGTGCTGGACAAATACAACCTCACCGACGGCACGCCGCAGCAGAGCGTGTTCCGCGAGCCGCAGAGCTGGGGTCTGCTGGAGATGTTCAAGATCAAGGATGACCGGATCGTCTCGGTCGTCGCCACGTTCGTGCAGTCGCCTTACAAAATGGATTCACCCTGGAACCCGCGGCAGAAACGATAAAAGAAACGGCGGGAGGCGCATCCTCCCACCGCTTCAGTCCTCATCCTTGAGCATGGGGAACGTTAACGTCCGGCGATGTCGCCAGTGGTCATAACCTTCTGCGTGCGTTCTTCATGGATGGCCGTCAACACGGGTTTGCCGACCTCGTTCACCGCGCCCTCGACCAGATCCGCCACGCATTGCTTGTGTTGAACGCCACCGGTGAGGCTGTAGGGCGGATACATAACCTTGCAAACCTTGCGGGCCGCCTTGTTGACGCGGTTGTACAGTGCTTGTGCCCCATCCTGAGTATCCATATCCAGGTCGGCATAGGATATCGTCCTGCCCGGTACCGAATCCTTCGCGTGCAGGGTTGGCGCCAGCATGCAGCCGAAGGCGAGTACAGCGACGGATAGTGTGGTCTTCGTGATCGTGTTCATCTTGTCTTCTCCTCTGTTGGTTCAATGTCCGGCGTTTGCATCGCCACCGGGTTCATCAATGCATACTCAATTTGCATGCCAAGAGCGGGAGAAAGACGGATAGCGTTAAAGTACAAGGAGTTATAAAGATCGCGAGTGAAACAGCGAAATACCGAGATCACGCCTTTGTCCCGGTCTGGAACACGGGGACGTTTCACCATGGAACAGATTATCCGTTTCTTGCTCCAGTGAAACGCCATCGACGGAGACAATTGCATGACGTATGCTTTGCGGCGCATATGGAATTACTTGGGGGGAAATTCATGAAACTGCTAACCATCGTAACCTTGGTGTCAGTCGCCGGAATGACGGCGTGTACCGAACAAGCACCGTCACAACAGGCCAGCGTACCTGCCGTACCGCCGCCGGTAGCAACGGTCGCGCCGGTGAAATGCGAAGACCTCAAATCAATAACGATTGCCAATACCGCCATCGCGGTGGCGGAGACCGTGGCCGCCGGTGCGTTCCAATCGCCCGCGCCTGAATTTCCAGGATTTGGCGCGGACTACTCGAAGCTGCCGGCCTTCTGCCGCGTCGCGGGATCGATTGCGCCGACAGCGGATTCCGATATCCGTTTTGAACTCTGGTTGCCGGTCGAGGGCTGGAATGGCAGATTTTTGCAGACCGGCAATGGCGGCGCGGCCGGGGCCATCGTCTACAACTCGCTGGCCGATCCGCTGCTGCGCGGTTACGCGGTCGCCAATACCGATACCGGTCACCAGGGGGCGATGGGCGATTTCGCCTGGGCCACCGGTCATCCCGAGAAACTGACGGATTATGCCTGGCGCGCCGTGCATGAACTTACCGTCACGGGCAAGGCCCTTGCCACGCAACATTACGGCAAGCCGCCCGAGAAGTCGTATTGGCTTGGCTGCTCAACGGGGGGGCGGCAGGGATTGAAGGAGGCGCAGAAGTTTCCTGACGATTATGACGCCATCGTTGCCGGGGCGCCGGCCAGCAACTGGTCGCCGCTGATGGCGCTCAGCATCCTGATCCAGAACAATATCAGCCCGGCCGGGTTGGGAGTGGATAAACTGACGCTGCTGAAAGAGGCCGCCATCAAGACCTGCGATGCGCAGGATGGCGTGACCGATCGCGTAATCGCCGAGCCGGCCACGTGCGCATTCGACCCTTCGACTCTCCAGTGCCAGAGCGGCCAAAGGGGTCAATGCCTCAGTGAGACGGAGGCAGCGGCCGCCAAACGCATCTATGCGGGTGTGGCCGACGGCGCGGGGCAGGTCAAGATACCAGGCACCGGGCCGGCCAGCGAGACCATGTGGGCGGCCTATGCCACGCCGCAGTTCAGCATCGGCGCGAGTTATTTCCGCAATGTGGTCGCGAAGGATCCGAGTTGGGACTCAGCCGCTTTCAATCTCGATACCGATCTGGCGCTGGCCGAACAAGCCGATGGCGGGGCGGCAGATGCGATGAACCCCGATATCAAGGCCTACCTGGCGCGCGGCGGCAAGCTGCTCACCTATCATGGGACCACCGACGGGCTCATCCCGCACGGCAACAGCGTGAACTATTTCGAAAGCCTGATCGCCGCCCTGGGCGCGGAGGCGGTCAACGGTGGCGTGAGGCACTATCTCGTGCCAGGCATGGATCACTGCTCGGGTGGGGAAGGGGCCTTCGCGGTCGATTGGCTCGCGGCCATGGAGGAATGGGTGGAGCGGGGCAAGGAACCCGCGGCATTGCCCGCCACACGGCCTGATGTGATCCCCGGACCTCCCGGCGCGCCGCCATCAACCGGCAATGGGTTCACCCGTCCTGTATGTCCCTATCCGCAAGTGGCGAGATACAAGGGCGAGGGCAGCGAGAAGGAGGCGGTCAATTTCGCGTGCGCGGCGCCGTAGGCTTTCATAAGTGCAGACTGAACACAGTGATCGTAATCTATATTTCGCCTCTCCCACCGGGAGAGGCCGACACACAGTGGCGGGTGAGGGAAAGCGGTGCGTCAGTTATCGCATTTCCCTCTCCCCGGCCCTTCTCCCGGAGGGCGAAGGGAGTTTTATTAATTCTGCGCGCGATAGGCATCCCAGGACAATTTGATCAGATACGCGCGAATGGCCTCGGCATCGTCCGCGTTCAGCACGTCGTCCCATTGCGGCATGCCGAGCGCCTTGTAAGCGCCGCCGCGCACGATCGCATCAAAGTTTGCATGGGTTGCGGCATTCATGCGCCGCAGGTCCTTGGAAGGACCGCCGGGCAACATGCTATGGCAAGTCCGGCAATTTTGACCGAATAAGCGCTCGCCACGCTGCACGATTTCGGCCGCGGCGCTCATGGCCGGCGGCTCCGGGATCGGATCCGGTTCGGGCAACAACTCCGGCTTCGGCGTCGCGCCGCCGTCGAGCTTGAACGCGAGCAACCGTCCCTGATTTCCATAGCGATACGCCGCGCTGGTCGGCTGTGCCGAAGACCAGCCGCCGCCGCCCCACGCCGCCATCACCGCGACGTACTGCACGCCATCGACCGCGTAGGTCATCGGCGCGGCCATGATCGTCGAGCCCACGTCGATGTCCTTGAGCAGCTTGCCGTTTGCCGCGTCGTAGACACGGAACCGGCCGAGCGCATCGCCATGGAACACCAGACCGCCGGAGGTCGCGAGTGCGCCGGCGCGATCCCAGGTCCCGGCCGTTTCAAATTCCCAGACGGTCTTGCCGGCGATCGGATCCCAGGCGCGCAATAAACCCCGGGTCTTCGGATCCGGTTTGCCGCGGGTCAGTTCGCCCGACCGGATCAGCTCGCGCAACTCCGCTGGCGCTTTCTCCGGATTTGCCAGCATCGCATCAAGCGCGTCGGAGAACATCGACGTTACGCCGGTATTCCACAGGCCGCGCCGGTAGTCGTGACCCTTGGTCGGGTCGTAAATGACCATGCCGGCTTCTATCGTCGGGATGTAGACCAGCCCGGTCTCCGGGCTGTAGGCCATCGGATGCCAGTTATGGCCGCCCATCGCCGAGGGAAACACCAGCTTCGGTCCGTAGGCGCCGTAGTCCGAGGACTGCTCATCGACGATGCCCTTGCCGGTCTCGGGATCGACGTGGCCCCAACTCACGGGCACATAGTTTCTGGCGGACAGGAATTCTCCGGTCTCGCGATCCAGGATGTAAAAATAGCCGTTCTTCGGGGCCTGCATCAGCACCTTGCGCACGCGCCCGTCGATATTCAGGTCGGCCAGTATGATCGGCTGGGTCGCGGTGTAATCCCAGCGATCGCCCGGCACCTGCTGGAAGTGCCAGACCAGGCGTCCGGTATCGGGATTGATCGCGAGGATCGAAGTCAGGAACAGGTTGTCGCCACCGGCTGGACTGCGATCATGGTAGCTCCATAACGCGGCGTTACCCGTGCCGACGTAAAGCAGGTTCAATTCCGGATCGTAGATCAGGGCATCCCACGGCGTGCCGCCCAACCCGGCCTCCCACAGGCTGTTCGGATCCCAGGTCTTCGCGGCCAACTCCAGTTCCGGATGTTCGAAACCGAGTTTCGGATCGCCCGGCACGATATAGAACCGCCAGGCCAAGGCGCCGGTGTCGAGGGCATAAGCGCTGACGTAACCGCGCGCATCGAGCTCGCTGCCGGCGTTGCCGATCACGACCACATTGCCCGCGATCTCCGGCGCCCCGGTGCTGCTGTAGCCGCGCGTGTGATCGACGATCGTGTCCGTCTCCCACAGCACCTTGCCGGTCGCGGCGTCGAGGGCAAACAGCCGGCCGTCCAGCGACGCGACATAGACCTTGCCCTGCCAGACGGCGACGCCGCGGTTGACCTCATCGCAGCAGGTCTTGCGCGTGACCTGATAATCGATATGCGGATCGAACGCCCAGATCTCGGCGCCGGTCCCGGCGTTCAGGGCGTAGACACGACCGGCGACGCCCGAGGTATACATCACGCCATCGACGACAATCGGAGTCGCTTCGAGGCCGCGGTTGGTGTTGGTCCGATATTCCCAGGCGAAGCCAAGCCGCGCGACGGTATCGCGGTTGACCTGGGTGAGCGGCGAGTGGTGGCTGCGCCCGAAGTCGCGACCGCGCGTCATCCAGTTCCCGGGTTCCGCATCCGCCGCGAGCAATCTTTCGCGATCGATCCTGCCAAAGGCTTGCGCCGGGGCCGCCGGTTTCGATTCGACCGCTGATTCCGGGGCCGAAGGCTGGTTATCCGAGCCGCAGCCTCCAAGCGCCGCCGACATTATCAACAGCGCTGCGGCGTTCCTGCGGATGACATGGCGCAACATATTAGTTTTTCTCCAAAAGCATTGAGCGATGAGTATACGGTGAGTACGGCGTAAGCCTGAAGCGTGGCTGACGGTCAGGATACCTGCTGCGGCCGGCGGAAGCCAAGGGGATGGTTAAGGAAACACTGAATAAGTACCATCGTTCGGGCTGAGCTTGTCGAAGCCCTTGATTTTGCGAGCGCACATTTCGACAGGCTCAATGCTAACAACTTCACCGTGTTTCCTTAATGCTGCGACAGCATGAACATGGTTAGCAGACCGAAGGTAAAATTGCTATCCTAGAGTCATCACTGGGAGCGAATTCAAGAAACGAATCTGGATGGAATCGGTGTGCGCATGAAACCCTGTCTCCTCGTAGCGTTCTGTCTCGCCGGCCTCTGGCAGTCAGCGTGGGCGCAGGACCGGTTGTCGTTTCGCGGGCTCGTTGAGGCCCAGGCGTTTTACAACAGCGCCGATCAATCCTGGCTGGATGGCGGATTTTCCAAGACCCGCTTCGACGAATCGACCTTCCCGCTGCAACTCGGCAAGGTTGGTCTGCATGTCGATTATCACCTTACCGATACCCTCTGGCTCCGGACCCTCTCCACCTATTACCTGGATGACGGGCTGGACGCGGAGTTGATTGAAACCTATTTCGTTTACCGTCCGGCGCCGCAAGGACCGCTGCGGTGGCGGGCCAAACTGGGGGCGTTTCATCTGCCGCTTTCGCTCGAAAACACCGGCGTGGCCTGGAGCAGCCGTTTTGGCATCACGCCATCGGTGATCAATTCCTGGATCGGCGAGGACCTGCGGACGATCGGGGCCGAGGTCAGTCTGGAATGGCCGGGCCGGTTCCGGCAGTCTGAACACAGTTGGAAACTGATCGGCGCCGTGTTCGGCTATAACGATGCCAGCGGCACGGTCCTCAATTATCGGGGCTGGGCCGCGCATGACCGGCAGACCGGCCTGTTCAGTCCGCTGCGCGAACCCACGCTGGTCCCCGGAGTGAAACGCGAGGTCTTCCCGTTTTATGAAAATGACGACCGGCCCGGATATTATTTATCCGGGGCCTGGACCTGGCAGGACCGTTTCGAATTGCAGTTATTCCACTATGACAATCTGGCGGAGACGGGTCACGCGCGCGGGGGTCAGATCGGCTGGCGGACGTGGTTCCAGCAGGTGTCCGCGGAATGGCGACTACCGCACGGCTGGTTGCTGGCGGCGCAGGCCATGCGCGGGAATACCAGGGCGGTGGCCCCGGTGGTCTTGAGCGTCTGCGATTCCGATTTCGAATCCGTTTATTTCCTGATAAATAAGGAGTTCGACCAGCATTCATTCAGCGCAAGGGTGGAGGGTTTCGCGGTCGATGACGAGGATCAGACGCCGTCAAATATGGGTGAGGAATCCGGTCGCAGTCTGATGTTGTCATGGCAGTACGCCTACTCGCCGCGCTGGCGGGTGGGAGCGGAGTGGTTGTTGCTGGACAGCGAACGCGAGGAACGGCGTATAGTGACAGGGGACGGCGACGAATTGATCCACCAATTGTTGTTTAACGTGCAATACAGGTTCCAGAACTGATGCCCCGACGCTCGCGAACACTCATCCTTGCCTGGCTTGGCCTCTGCCTTGCCTTGAATCAACCGCTCGCTGCCGGCAGCCTGACGATCCAGGTCTACGACACCAATCACAATTCACTGACCGATGCCGTGATTTATCTGCTCGCCGACCGGGAACTGCCGGCCCCGAAGACCGACAGCCGTTACGAGGTCGAGCAGAAAGACAAGACCTTTCAGCCGTTCGTGACGGTGATCCCCGTCGGGGCCTCGGTCATGTTCCCGAATCGCGACGGCATTGGTCACCATGTCTATTCCTTCTCGCCCCCCAGAAAGTTCGAGCTGCCCCTCTCCGAACACGAATCGACGGACACGATCACCTTCGATCAACCGGGCCTCGTGACGGTCGGGTGCAATATTCATGACTGGATGGCGGCCTATATATATGTCGTCGCCACGCCCTACCACGCCAAAAGCGACGCGAACGGACAGGCCGTTATCGAGGACCTGCCGGCGGGTATCTACGACCTGCATGTCACGCATCCGGGGATCAAAGGGGCGGCCGATCAGACGCGGCGCGTCGATGCCGCGACCGAGAACCGGCTGGAATTCATCCTGGAGGTCAAACCCGAATATCTCTGGCGGCCGGAACCCCACGACGAAGAGGAGCCGTACTGATCCGCTTCCAGTTCAAGTCCTTCCGCAGCCGGATCCTGAGCTTTTTCCTGGGTCTGTTGTTGTCGATCCAGCTCAGTTCCCTCTATCTCGTCGACCTCGCCAACACCAGGAATGCGGATGCCCTTATCGGCGAGGCGCTGCTCGCGACCGTGCAGGCGTTCAACAGCGGCATCGGAGTCCGTAATGAGGCCTTGATCCTGGCGGGGCGTTTGCTGTCCGGCGACTTCGCCTTCAAAACCGCCTACGCCACGGGCAGCGACCGCACCATCGGGACGGCCTTGCAGAACCAGCGCCAGCGTATCGGGGCCGATCTGATGCTGCTCCTGGACCTCGACGGCAACTATCTCTCCGTCAGCGGGATCGAACCGACTCCGGCGCTGGCGGCGGGACAGCCGTTTCCTTACCCCGATTTCCTCGCGGCGCTGAGCGACAACGGCGAGGCCTCGGGCTTCATCCGTTTCGAGGATCGCCTCTACAGCATCATCGCCGTGCCGTTGCTGACGCCGGTGCCGTCGGCGTGGATCGTGCTCGGGTTCGCGATCGAAGGCGAATTCCTCGCCGGCCTGCAGCAGGAAGGCACGACGCAGATCTCGCTTGTGTATGCCGAAGCCGGCGCGCGCTCCATCCAGGTCACGACGCTGGATGCCGCGCAGCGTCAGACGATAGCTGACGTTATAAACAATGGCGATTGGTCTGCCGAGACCCTTTACGAGCTGCGCGCCGGAACGGCCAGGTTCATCACCTATATCGCGTCATTGCAGTCCTTCGGCGGCGAGCGCGTCTACGCCATGCTCCAGCGCGACCGCGAGATCGCCATGACGCCCTATTACCGGCTCCGCCTGCTGCTGATCGTCATCTCCGCCGTCGCCCTGCTGGTGTCCATCTTCGGCGGGGCCGCCATCGCGAGCAGCGTCACCCGCCCGGTGCGTATCCTGGCCGGATTCGCACGGGAGATCCAGCGCGGCGATTACACCCGCGCAGTGGAGCTGACGCAACAGGACGAACTCGGACAACTGGCGCTGGCCTTCAACGATATGCGGAAGGGCCTGTTCGAAAGGGACAAGGTGCGCAACCTGCTGGGCAAGGTCATGTCGCCCGAGATCGCCGAGGAACTGCTACGGTCGGAGGTGCAACTGGGGGGCGAGGAGAAGGAGATCACCGTCCTCTTCACCGATCTGCGCGGCTTCACCAGCCTGAGCGAACATCGCGCGCCGAAAGAAGTGCTGGATTTTCTGAACGAATACCTGACCCGGATGACCGCCGTCATCGACCGGCATGGCGGCGTGGTGGACAAATACATAGGCGACGCCATCATGGCCCTGTTCGGCGCGCCGCTGGCGTTGCCGGATCACCCGCACCGCGCCGTGGCCTGCGCCCTGGAGATGATTGAGGAACTGGAGCGCAGCAACAGCGTGTTTCAGGCCAAGGGCTGGCCGGAGATCGCCATGGGCGTCGGGGTCCATACCGGCCGGGTCGTGGTGGGGAACATGGGCTCCAAGGACCGGTTGAATTACACCGCCATCGGCGACGGCGTCAACCTCGCCTCGCGGCTCGAATCGGTCACCAAGGAATATCACGTGCCGATCGTCGTCAGCGAGGCTACCATGCGGCAAGCGCCTGGCTTTCAGTACCGGGAACTCGATGTCATCCGGGTCAAGGGCAAACAGGACGCCGTGAGGATCTTTCACCCGCTGGGTGCGCGCCTTATTGAGGAGGAATAGTATTGGGCACCGTCAAAAATATTAAACGAACAGTCTACGAAATTCTCGAAGTATCGGCCCCGGGCAACCGTTACCGTTACTTCGATTTGTTCATGATGGCCTTGATCACAGCCAATGTAATCGCCATCGTCATGGAGACGGAGACGGCGCTGCACGAGGCCTACCGCGACTATTTCTTCGCTTTCGATTTCATCTCGGTCATCATCTTCACCATCGAATATGTCCTGCGGGTCTGGTCCTGCACCGTAAACGAGGCGGGCGGTTACGGCCACCCGGTGCGCGGGCGCCTCCGGTATATGTTGTCCCCGATCGCCATCATCGATTTCCTGGCCTTCGCGCCATTTTATCTCAGCGCCTTTTTCCTCATCGATCTGCGCATCCTGCGCTTGTTCCGGTTGCTGCGGCTGCTGAAGCTTACCCGTTATTCCCCGGCGCTCAGCATCATCTGGGCGGTCACGGTCGCGCAACGCCGGGCCTTGTCCGCATGGCTGCTGATCATGAGCATCGCCATGTTGTTTTCGGCCAGCCTCCTGTACCTGCTGGAACACCAGATCCAGCCGGAAAAATTCGGCAGCATCCCGGACGCCATGTGGTGGGCCATCACCACATTGTCCACCACCGGTTATGGAGATACAGTCCCGATGACGGCCATGGGACGCCTGTTCGGGGCCCTCACCATGCTCATGGGCATCTGCATGGTCGCCCTGCCGACCGGCGTCATCGCCACCGGCTTCGCCGATGAGGTCAAGAAACACGATTTTATCGTCAACTGGCAGATGGTCTCATCAGTGCCCCTCTTTGCCCGCCTGGATGCCGCCCAGATTGCGGATATCGTATCCCTGCTGACGCCGCTGGTGGTGCCGCCGAGGCACGCCATCATCCGCATCGGCGAAGCCCCGACAGCATGTATTTCATCGTCTCCGGCCGGATCGAGATCGAAACCCGGCCCCGGCCGCTGTATATGGGCGCCGGGGAATTTTTTGGCGAGATCGGGTTGCTCAGAAAACGCAAACGCATGGCGGCCGTGGTATCGTTGACGCAATGCCAACTGCTGGAACTCAAGTCCAGTGATTTATGGAAATTGCTCGAACAACATCCGGCGTTGCGCGAGAATATCGAGGCGATCGCCGACGCTCGCCAGGCGGAGCAGGAGGCCAGGGAGACGCCAAACAAGCCTGAACTTTAACAGGGTGAATTAACTGTTTTCCAATCACAAACAAAGGGGGGAGTTCCATGAAACCGAATAAATTTACCTGGATCGTGCTTGCTGGCGTGTTGCTCGCGCCCGGGGTCAGCCTGGCGCAGCAGTCGGAGATCTCCTGCACGCGCGGAGGGATGCGGCGCGCGGTCGATCTTTACCTCGAGGCGCAGGCCAAGGGCGACGTCTCCGGTATGCCGTTGGCGGCTGCCGGGCTCGGCTATTACGAGAACATGGCCCCTGCCGATATCAAGACCGGCCTGATCAGCACCGCGCTGAAGATCGATCATCACTTCAGCCTGTTCGACGAGAGCACCTGTCAGACCTTTACCGAGGTGATCGTCACGGACAAGAAAAACCCCTACGTCCTTGCAACGCGGCTGCGCGTCAACCACGACAAGATCGCTGAGATCGAGATCGTATGGACCACGACAGGTTATTGGTTATTCGATGCCGAGGCCTACCTAAAGTATTCGTCCTCGGAGGACTGGAGTCCCGTTCCGGCTGAGCAGCGCGATTCCCGCGGCGAACTGGTCGCCGCCGCCGGTGCCTATCTGGATGCCTTCCTCGAAAAGAAGATCGATCTCGTGCCCTGGGGTTTCCCCTGCGTCCGCGTGGAAGGCGGCGCGTATACCGGCAAAGGGTCCCCCGAAGACAGTTGCGAGGTCGGCGTGCCTGCCGGCGTGAACATCGCCAACCGCCGCTTCGTGGTGGACGAGGTGATGAACGCGGTCGTGGTCTTCTGCACCTTCGGCGCCGGTAGCCCGAACGGCGGCAGCGGCGCGCCCGACACCCATCTCTTCCGCCTGAAAAACGGCAAGTTGCAGTATGTGCATACCCTGACGCATCTGTTGCAGGCGGATTTCAGGGGTAATCAGGGGAATCAGGAAAACCAGGAAAACCAGGAAAACCAGGGAGACAAGTAATAGAGAGCAGCGCTCCCTAGGCGAAGGATGGATGATCAATGCATCGCGATAGCAGCGGACATAAGTGTGTTTCGCCTCTCCCACCGGGAGAGGCCGCCGCGCAGCGGCGGGTGAGGGAAAGTGTTGTATCAGATATCGCATTTCCCTCATCCCCGGCCCTTCTCCCGGAGGGCGAAGGGAGCATATTTCAGTCGGCTTCCAGCCGACAACACAAATCCCTCGCCTTCCGGTGAGGGTTGTTTAGGCAACGCCTACGATAATCGCCCCCGTAATGCCCAGTATGATCGCAATCAGGCGCACCGGGGTGATCCGCTCATGCAGGAACATGGCAGCCATAATGAAGATAAAGATGTTGTTCGTCTGATTCAGCGCGGCGGCGATGGAGGCCTGGGTGTACTTCATCCCGGCGAGCCAGATGATCATGGAGAGATAGCCGCCGAGAAAGGCCCCGGCCAGCGTATATCGCCGATGCCCCGGACTCGCGATGGAGCGCAGGATGACCAACCGCTCCGGGTGTAACAATAAAAAGATCAACAGCACCAGCACGCCGCCGACCAATCTCGTTGTGGTGACCCAGAGCAGTTCGCTCCGATCCAGCACGGGCTTGGCGAGGACCACCCCCACCGCCATCGCCGCCATCGCCAGCACGCCGAGCACGATCCCGATCAGGAGTTGCCCGCGGGTGAGGTGATCGGTCTCCTTTTCCCCGGAGATGGCAAGCACCGCGGAGAGGATCATGACCACGCCGACGATCTGCATGGTGGTGAGCGATTCCCCCAGCCAAAGGATCGAGAGGCCGATGATGAAGGGGCTGTAGAGGCAATCCACGATGGACGAACGGCCGGCGCCCAGGATGTTGAGGCTCTGAAAGAAGATGGTGTCGGCAACGCCGATCCCTAGCGCCCCGCTGGCGAGCAGGATCAACCAGTCTTTCAAGGGCGCGTCGGGCATGAGGGTCCTCGCGGTGAGCAACATCGTCGGCACGAGCAGGGCGATGGCGAATACGTCCTTGAAGAAATTCAGACCGATGGGATGCACCTTCTCGCCGCTTTTCTTGAACAACACCACCGCGGCGGACCAGACAATCGCGGTGAGGAGCGACAGGATCTCGCCGAAGTGCGTGGTAAAAAGGTTCATGAGAGAGGGTATTCTAAATTAAGTTATTTTATTGCTTATGGTAACAATGATGTCAGGGTTCTGGCTCTGGCTTGACGGATGATATCTTCTTCATCAGACTGGGTTCTAGGAAATTTTATGATAATTGGATCCAGCAGATTATCTTCGAATAAAGCCGCCGTTCAGTCCTTGCGGTGGACGATTCCATTATTGCTGTTATCGTTGCAACTGGCCTGTGTGCCCGCGTATCGAGATACTCTCGCGATTGAGACGAGAAGTGTTGAGAATGGGGGCCCAGATCGGCCCCGAAAACCCGCGGAAGGTGCGGTAAGCGACAGGAGTGGCCGGATTAAGGCTTACATTGAATCCGATGGCGCCATAACGGATAGAACTGGATATTCGGAAGGGTATATTGAATCCAATGGGACCATCACGGATCGGTATGGTCGCGTGAAGGGGTATGTCAATGAGGATGGCACTATCACGGATAGGGCCGGACGCGTGCAGGGGTATATCGATGAGGATGGCACTGTCACGGATCGGGCCGGCAGAGTGGAAGGGTATGTCGAATAAATGATGGCATGAACCATGTTTTGCAAAGACAACAATGCATAGATCAGCGACACACGGCTATAGAGCCAGAAAATTCGAGTGGTCTGTGAAGGGGGATGCCCTGTTCATTCAAAATGAATCTGGGATTCAGCACACTTATAAACTGGATGAGGTATTTTCTATCCTGAGTTCGCTCCATGATGTATTTGGAAAGGAATGGTTTCCATTGGCGAACAATGTTGAAAAGATGTACCACGGCGATGAAAAGCCTGGTTTAGGGATGACCATCTACAATATGAACCCGGGTGACACGTTGCATGCTCAGGGTTCAAGCTACCTTGGTGTGGTTCTTGATGAGGTTGGAATCTTAGAATGGAATCGGGAAAAGTGCGGCATTTGTTGGCGACTGCTGAATTATATGGGTGGGAAGTCCACTTTGAGGACCCTCCTGACTAGGGGGTGACTCAATTACACATAGATGCAAACACAGGCGAAAGTAGTTGTATTTCTTCCTTGCTGCGGCTCAAAGCACCCTAGCGGCAGATTGTTGTTGCAAAATACAAGAGGGACGTTCCTGCCCGCCGAGAGTACAGAACCATTAATTCAGGCGAGAACAAGCTATGGATTTAATCTTGATCAAGATTCCAGGTTGACCTCTGGTTTCTGTCTTTATACAGGTTCTCCCTACCAAGCCATATCGTCACGGCATCTTGTAGAAGAGGCGATTCTAAAAAACGAACTGCGATTATTCATCCTGTCTGCTGGCTATGGCGTATTGGATGCTCGTGAGCCTATTCATGATTATGATGAGCAAATGAAGGGAAAGGTTGCAAAATACTGGCGGGATGCCGGGCTAGTCAATGTCATAGAAAAAATAATCGAGACCATTAAACCTTCCCAGGTGTACGGATTTTTTTCCGGTGAGCGGTATTGGTCGAACCCATCAAGCAAATACCGATATTTCTTCACGGAAAGTATCTTGCAATCTGTAAGGCATACAGATTCTATTAAATCTGCGGGATGCTTTTACAGGAAAGAGGGACGTGGAGTGAAAGCTATATTAAATGCATTAGGCAAAGCATTTAATGATTGTTTTGCATGCGGATTCGATCCTGATTTTGCTAGTGAGACTGAAATCTCAAACAGGAGATACGGGAATGTTTTTATTGGATACGATAGGTTTGTCTGATTGTGTCTAGGTTAGAAGATCTGGTGCAGTTTTATGATGCCTTGTCCACCTTGGAAAAGAAGACTGGTGGCAAACGGAAACTTTCAGATTGTAATGGCAGGATGCAATGGCCACTGCGTGGAGTATATTTCTTTTTTGAAGAAGGGGAACATCGTACAGATTCCGGTTACGGGTTGAGAGTTTCACGAGTAGGGACGCATGCATTAAAGGAAAATTCCAATACAACATTATGGCAACGACTCTCTCAACATAGAGGCGTGGTGAAATCGGGTGGAGGAAACCACCGAGGTTCAATTTTCCGGAAATTGGTGGGCGAAGCCATCATCAACCGCGAAACGATCAGAGAAATACCTTCTTGGGGTATCGGTTTTGATCACACCACAGCCTCGAAAAAACTTGGCATTGGAAGGGAGGTAATAGTAGAACAAGAGCAACCCATCGAGGGTATGGTCAGTAACCATATCCGGGAGATGCCATTTTTGTTCATCGGCATCGATGATAATCCTGGTCCGGATAGTGAAAGAGGATATATAGAGCGCAACGCAATTGCCTTATTGAGTAACTGGCAGAAAGACAAATTAGACGCTTCTTCAAGTACATGGTTAGGTCAATACAGCGGTAGACGTCGAGTACGGGATTCTGGCATATGGAACAATAATCATGTGGATGAACCGTATGATTCAGATTTTGTAGACAAATTGATAGCGATGATTCACAACCTACCTACATACCTACCAATCTAGCCAGGGTATTTTCTTTTCGTTATATTCCGTCACACCTTAGATCTTTGGAAATTGGAGGTGTGGAATGAGCAAATACAACCCGCTTTATGATTATCTCGTATCTCTCGACAAACATGAGTGGAACACAACGTTCAAGGAAATTGAAAATATAACAAAATTCAAGTTGCCAAAAAGCGCATATACCTATTCTGCACGGTGGGCGAATGAGGCAACTACTCACAGTCATGCAAATTCATGGCTAAAGGCAGGTTGGACCACGAATAATGTCAATCCTGCAGGGGGCCGAGTGAGATTCGTTCGAGAGCGTCAAAGACAATCGACCGCCCCATGACCACTGGTGAATCTTTTGCATCTTAATGGACTTCCGTATGTATCTGTAACAGATTAATCAAAGTGACGGCATTTAGGAGAAGTGAAAATGTCTATCTTGTTCGATAGCCGTGACGACGCCTACCAGGATTGGTTATCGCATCATCCCCTCGGTTATGTACTCAATGTCCGAAGACGAGCAACTCCGGAT
Organism: Gammaproteobacteria bacterium; assembly: GCA_004297165.1. Taxonomy (GTDB): domain Bacteria; phylum Pseudomonadota; class Gammaproteobacteria; order Eutrophobiales; family Eutrophobiaceae; genus 2-02-FULL-56-15. Next base: position 971,431 of record SCUJ01000006.1, on the reverse strand, counting down.
TACATGGTGTTGCATACTGCTCAATGCCGGTCTATCCGGGCGTATGCGCGTAACGCGCCTATGGGGGCATTTACGGAGCGCGTATATGTAAAAGTCTGTTCACTGGACCTGAATGATCTCCGGGAGTGGGTGCGAAGACACGGTCGTCCCGATGGATCATTTTCGAAAGAATGCAGTTTATGCTGCGGCGCACATCTATAAGTGGTATATCACCAAACTTGGATAACCGATCTCCACACGTAGAGATAAGTAATCTGGTTCGAAATACTTTCAGGAGTTATTGAGATCATGTTCAAGGCAATTGTTTTACGGAAAGAGGGGACTACATTCAGTTGCAATATAGAGGATCTGGCGGAGGCGGATTTGCCGCCGGGCGATGTGCTCGTGGCGGTGGAGTATTCCACCATAAATTATAAGGACGGCCTCGCCATCGCGAACCGCGGTCCGGTCGTGCGCCGCTTTCCCATGATCCCCGGCATCGATCTCGCGGGCCGGGTGCTGGAGAGCAGTCATCCCGATTACCGTTCCGGCGATCGGGTGGTATTGAATGGCTGGGGCATCGGCGAAACCCACTGGGGCGGACTCGCGCAGCGGGCGCGCGTCAAGGGCGAATGGCTGGTGAAGCTGCCCGAGGATATCGATACGCGATCCGCCATGGCGATCGGCACGGCGGGATACACCGCGATGTTGTCTGTCCTGGCGCTGGAGAAGAATCAGGTGCTGCCGGGCTCGGGCGAGATCATCGTTACCGGAGCAGCGGGCGGAGTCGGAAGCATCGCGGTCGCGATCCTGGCGCGGCTCGGTTACAACGTTACTGCCTCAACCGGCAGACCGGAGGAGGCCGATTACCTGCGCGCGCTCGGCGCAATCACGATCATTCACCGTGATGAAATCAACAAACCGGGAAAGCCCTTGCAAAGCGAACGCTGGGCGGGCGCGGTGGATACCGTCGGCAGTCACACACTCGCGAATGTACTCGCCTCGACACGCCAGCAGGGTACGGTCACCTGCTGTGGACTTGCTCAGGGCGGCGATCTCCCGACCACGGTGATGCCGTTCATTCTGCGCGCCGTGCGACTGGTGGGAATCAGCTCGGTGCTGTTGCCGCACGCCCTGCGTCTGGAAGCCTGGTCACGACTCGCAACGGATCTGGATCGCGCAAAACTCGCGAGCATCAGCTCCGAGGTCGCCTTAAGCGAGGGGCCCCGCATCGCGGAGGAAATCCTCGCCGGTCATATCCGTGGCCGCGTGATCGTGGATGTGAATCGCTGAGCCTACGAAGGATGGGCACGTCGTTTGTGCCCACGCGGATAGAGCCGGATTAAAAAACTCGTAACGATATCCACGTTACCGTTCATCGATACGAGGTTGCCTTTCAAGGTTACGATCTATTCCGAGAATAATATTTTCCCGCGTGGGCACACAAAACGTGCCCACCCTACTTGATCCAGTCAATTGACAATGTTTGCCAATCTATGCCATTCTTTTTGCAGGAGGGCAAAGTGATGGCAACCATGAATGTTTCCATCCCCGATCAGATGCGGGAATGGGTAGAAAGCCAGATCGCGAGCGGCGTTTACAGTAATGCCAGTGACTACATCCGCGATCTCATCCGCCGCGACCAGGAATACAAGGACAAGCGCGAGGTTCTGATGCGGGCGCTAGAGAAGGGTGCAAAGAGCGGCACTTCCAAACGTACGCTTGATGGAATCTGGAAGGAAGTAAAAACCCGGCATAGATAAATGTATAAACTCTCACAGGCGGCTGCCATGGAAATCCAATGAACCTGATCGCGATCACCGAAGAACTCCTGAACCAGGAGGAAGTTCGTAACTCCGATTTTCTTCTGGGCATCTGTCAATCCACCCTGGCGATGTATCCGGCCAGTGGCCCGATCTTTCCATGGGTCGGATATTTGGCGGAAGACGGCGGAAGGTATATCGGAACATGCGCCTTCAAATCGCTGCCCACTGAGAACGGCGTCGAAATCGCCTACTTCACCTTCCCCGAATTCGAAGGTCAGGGTATCGCGACGCGAATGGCCAGAGAGCTGTTGGCCATCGCCAGGAATGCCGGCAGCGAGGTTGTCACCGCGCAGACGTTACCCGAGGTCAATGCCTCGACCAGAATTCTGGAGAAGCTCGGTTTCTCGAAGGTGGGGAACGTGATGCACCCGGAAGACGGAGAGGTGTGGGAGTGGCGGCGAGGGTAGCCCGGATGAAATGTAATGGAATCCGGGGGATGGCTGGACAGCACGGATGAAGGCTACCTATACTTGTCCAAACTGCTACCCCAATGAATTACAAGGAGGTTTTCACATGTCCGTTGTGCACCGATATATTTGGTATCCGAGGGGGTATCGAATAAATCATGGTCGGGCGTGATGAAATCTTTTCATGTTCTTTGAAGTCATTGGCAACATCAAGAATATCGAAACGATTGCGATTGGCGGACGCATTCGGGATATCATGCGGTTACGGCGCCCGTATGGACCTGGTCGTTGGCGAAAGCTTAAAGGTATTGCAAGCGTGCGACTCGAAGGCAGTTCGGTCAGGTTAGCGGAGTTGCACTGGTATGAAGCCCATGGCATCGGGCAACGGAAGATGAAGATGAAGCGTTTTCTAGACTGACAGCGATGACCAGAATTCGAACACAAACTAAATATGTTCTCTGCATCGAGAACCGCAACTGCGACGATCTCGAAAAAGGTAAGGTCTATCCATTGTTACCGGATGCCAAAGCGAAGCGTGATGGCTATGTCCGAGTAATCGACGAGTCTGGCGAAGACTACCTGTATCCGGAGTCGCATTTCGTCGTTTTGGATCTTCCTGCCGAAGCACGGGCGGCGTTACGCGCTGCCTCCTGAGAATCGCGCTCATAACCATCTGTAGCAACCTCATGGATGGCAGGAATCGAGAGAAAATAATATGAAACGCTTCAGGAAAATTCTGTTTCTCGCGGAAGGGGCGGACAAGGCGGTATTGCACCGGGCCCTGAACATTGCGAACGAGATCGGCGCCGATCTCACCATCATGGATGTCGTCAAACCCATCACCTTCGAGCCCGCCGATCCGGACTCCATGAACACCCTGCGGGATCTTAAGGGGCTCATGCTGCAACGCCGCCGGGACGAGTTGCAAAAACTCCATGAGGCCGCAGCCGACAAACGGCATGCAGTGAAGGTCGCGATCGAGGTGCGCCAGGGCGATATCTCCATCGAGGTCCTCAAGGCGGTCACCGAGGAACGGCATGACCTTGTCATCAAGACGCAGACCGGCAAGATCGGCCGGATCCAGCGGATCTTCGGCAGTACCGACCTCAAACTGCTGCGCCGCTGCCCGTGTCCGATCTGGATCATCAAGCCCACGCGGCGCCGGCATTTCGCCCGGATCCTCGCCGCGGTGGATCCGGACCCCTTCGATCCAGCCTCTTCGGCGCTCAATCGCCTGATCCTGGATCTGGCCTTCTCGCTGGCGCGGATGGAGAAGAGCGAGTTGCACGTGGTGCATGCCTGGAATCTGGTGGAGGAGGCCGCCCTGCAGGACGGCCAGATCCCGCAGCGCGACCTCGACAAGCTCAACGAGGAGATGGAGGCAGCGCATCGCCATCAGGTGGAGGCGCTGCTCAAGCATTACCCTAGCCAGGATCACGTCATGCACTTGGTCTGGGGGCGCGCGGAGAAGGCGATACCCGACCTCGCCAGGGAGCTTTCCATCGATCTGATCGTCATGGGCACGGTGGCGCGCACCGGCATCACCGGCATCTTCATCGGCAACACCGCGGAGAAGATCCTGAACAACGTGGATTGTTCCGTACTGACGGTGAAACCGGCGGGCTTCAAGCCGCCGGAGGTGAGATAGGAAGCTACTCCGCCAGGACCGCGGTGGCCTCGATCTCCACCTTGGCCCCCGGTTCGACCAGCCCGGTGACCACCATGAGCGACATCGCTGGATAGTGCCGGCCGATGACCTCTCGATAGACCCGTCCCAGTTCATCCTGCGAATTGAGATAGGCCGCCTTGTCCGTGATATACCAGCAGAGGCGCACGATATCCTCGGGCCTGCCGCCCGCCTCCGCCAGCACGGTGACGATATTCATCAGGGCCTGCCGGGTCTGCGCGACAAAATCGTCGCTGACAATGTTCCCCGTATCATCCCAGCCGTTCTGACCGCCAAGGAACACCATCCGGCCGCTCGCGACGATGCCGTTGGCATACCCCTTGGGCCTGGGCCAACCGGGAGGATGCAGGAATTCCATCTACATGATCTCGCCGCCGGCGATGGCGATGGACTGGCCGGTGACCGAGCTGCTCTCCTTGCGGCACAGCCAGGCAACGGTCTCGGCGATCTCCGGCGGCTGGATGAAGCGATGCTGAGGATTCATGCGCAACAGGGCCTCGGCGGCCTCTTCCCGCGGGCGGCCGGTGGTCGCGATAATCTTGTCGAGCGAGCGCTCCAACAGCGCGGTCTGCGTATAGCCGGGGCAGACGGAGTTGAAGGTGACGTTGGTGCGGGCGTACTCCAGGGCGAGACTGCGGGTCAGGCCCACGACGCCGTGCTTGGCGGCCGAATAGGAGACGGCATAGGCGCAGCCCTTGAGGGCCACGCTGCTGGCGACGTTGACGATGCGGCCCCATTTTTTCGCGAGCATGTCCGGCAGGGCGGCCTTGCAACAGAGAAATGTCCCCAGCAGATTGATGTTCATGAGCATCTGCCACTGTGCGGCGGTGATCTCCAGGAAGGGTGAGGAAACCGCGTTGCCGACGTTGTTGACCAGGATGTCGATCTTGCCGTTGGCCTTGCGGGCCTCCTCGAAGGCGGGCGTCACGGCCTCTTCCTTGGTGATGTCGATCTGCACCGGCGTGCTGCCGGGGATCTTGCCTGCGGCCTCTTTCAGGGCCTCGGGATTCAGCTCCATCAGGGTCAGCGTGGCGCCGAGTTCCGCGAGCCGGCTCGCGACCACGAACCCGATCCCGCCGCCGCTGCCGGTGACCACGGCGTGATAACCCTTGAGATATTGTTCTTCTTGGCTCATTAATATTTCCTCATGGTGATGGACTGAAATTGTAGCACGTGCCTTATCCTTGGGCAGTACTGGCAGTCCCTGTTATGGACTTGCGGAAGCAGGGTGTTTATTCTTGCGGCATTGCGCCGGGGCTCAGACCGGCGAACACGGCAAAGAGGAGATGAACCTATGACCACAACAAAAATGACCGGTACGCGTTGTTTCAGGACGTTCAGATCGTTCCCGTTCCTGGCCCTGCTGATTCTGGCGCTGACTCTACCAACCGCTCCCAGCGAGGCTGCGGGCAAGGACGGCGGTTGGGTCGCGACCTGGGGCGCGAGTCCCTTTGCCTTTCTCTCCTTTAATAACGCCCAGGCGCCTGGCCCATACGCCGATCAGACCATCCGGCAAGTGGTGCGAATAAGTGTGGGAGGATCCCTGATCCAGGTGCGTTTCTCCAACGAGATCGGCGATGCCCCCTTGATGATCGGTTCCGCCTCCATCGCCGTCCGCGCCAAGGAGTCGGCGGTGAAGCCGGAGACCCTCCGCAAACTGACCTTCGGCGGCGCGAACGGCATTACCATCCCGCCCGGCGCGCCGGCCCTGAGCGACCCAGTCGAACTCGAAGTGGCGGACCTCGCTGAACTTGCGATCAGCATTTATCTCCCGGAAGAGAGCAAGGCGAGCACCGTGCATATGGGGCGGACTGCGTTCATCTCCGGCGCGGGGGATCACACGCAGGATGCGGAATTGACCGGCGCGGAGAAGACGACCACCGCGCTGTTTCTCACTGGGGTTTATGTGCAGCCGGCCAGGGCGACCGGGGTCATTGTTGCCCTGGGGGATTCCATCACCGACGGCGCGGCCTCCACGGAGCACACCTACAACAGTTGGCCGGATCACCTCGCCGCGCGTTTGGCACAGAGGAAAGGGAAGGGCCGGAGTCTGGCCGTGATCAATGAGGGCATCTCCGGTAACCAGGTACTGCGCAACGGCGCGGGGTTGAGCGCGCTCGGCCGGTTCGATCGGGACGTGCTTGCCACCCCTGGTCTTACCCACATCGTTGTGCTGGAAGGGATCAACGACATCGGCAGCGGCGGCATGCAATTCCCCGGTTCCACCGGACCGGCGCCGGCCGCACGCACGCCGGAGGACCTCATCGGAGGTTACCGGCAGTTGATCGCGCGGGCCCACGCCATGAATCCACCCGTGAAGATCTACGGCGCCACGCTGACCCCGTTCGAAGGCACCTTCGAGGGTTATTACTCGCCGGAGAAGGGCAAGGTCCGGATGGCGATCAACGAATGGATCCGCACCAGCGGCGAATTCGACGGCGTGATCGATTTCGACAAGGCCATCCAGGATCCCGAACATCCCGGTCGCATCCTCCCAGCCTATGACTCCGGGGATAAATTACATCCGGGCGACGCCGGCTACAAGAAGATGGCGGAGTCGATCGATCTGTCCTTGTTCAAGTAAGGATGCGCCGGGTTCGCAAAAGATCCGCGGGCGCAATCACGCCCGCGGAGCGCGAACTCTTTGATCGGGAATTCGCCGAAGTGCTGCGCACCCTGCCGCCCCCCGCGCGTAAACTCCTGCAAACCATCCCGGTCGCGGTGGACGATTATCCATCGCCGGAGATTCAGGCCGAGATGGAGGTGGAAGACGATGAACTCTTCGGGCTCTACACCGGCACCCCGGAGATCGAGCGGTCCTTCGATCAAGCCGGGTCAGTCAGCGACGTGATCCATATCTACCGCCTCGCGCTTTTGCGTGACGCCGCCGAGCGCAAAGGCACAGTTGATGTCAAGCGGCTGCGCGAACAGATCAAAGTGACGCTACTGCACGAACTTGGCCATTATCACGGCTTCGATGACGACCACCTGGATGGGTTGGGGTATTAGGTTAGCTCGGTATCAGTCGTAGGGTGGGCACGTCGTCTGTGCCCACGCGGTTAATCTGTTTGCGTCACTTTGAAATCCATTCGCCAAGAATCACTCCTCTGTGGGCTGGCATGGAACGGCAAAATCGACATGATAATGCTCATCGTGGCGTACCCATGGTTTTCCCTTCATGAATGGAACGTGGTCCCGAAGGTAGGTACCGTGTCGCGAGGCGAATAATTTGGGTAGATACGCCTTATCAATAATGACAAGCGCGATTCCAATGCCCGCCTTGCGCGCAGATTTGTCCAATTGATACAGGTGTTCCGCCAAGGCTGAATAATCAATCTCATAATCTTCATAACGGCTGTCAGCATCGAACTCTATGTCATAGCCGAAGCGATTGATTGGGCTGGTTGGTAGGGTTACAAATTTACCTTCCTTATTCCTGACCGGGACAAAGAAGTCCACCGACAGTCCGTTCTGATGGGTGCGATGCGGGCGGAATCGACCGCCAGACGGCCAGCCAGTCTCTCCGTAGACAAATATCGCATCTGGTAGAGTTGTACGGAGTTCACTGTATGCCTCTGCTATAACCTCAGCCACTTTGGAGTGGACATGTGTTCTTCCCAGCATCGTGGCCAGACTGCTATAGGCCGTGAAATTTATGCCGTGAATTGGAAGGTTGATGGAATCAACAATCCGGCCATTGCTGACGGTCCCATAACATTGACTATCCGCGTGTACAGGCATTACTGCCGCCGCGATGGGGTGAACGAACAGCAGGAGAAGGATGGATACTTTTATCGTGCCCACGTTGAATGATTTCGGGTTAACTAACGAGACTACGCCCAAGCTTTCGCCTTCTTGCGGCGTGACCAGAGTTTCCTGACAATCCACCCGACGTGGGCACAGACAACGCGCCCACCCTACAAGACCTCCCGCTCCATGGTCACACAATAGTCGGAAAAACCAACTGCATGCCAAAAGGCGATGCCCGGTCTGTTTCCGATCAGCACATCGATTCGTACACGGGGTCGCGTAGTCCAGGCGTTGGTTCGCAGCCACTCCAGCGCACGGCGGGCAACACCCCGGCGTCGATGCCCAGGCTGCACGAATAACTGCCGCAGATAGACGTACTCGGGCTCGAAGCGATAAAGGGCGTACCCGATCGGTTTGCCGTCGATCTCAAACACCTGAGCCTGATATTCACCCGCCAGCCAGCCAGACATGCGCTCGGCAAGTTGCCGTTCCGACATGGCATTGCTATGCCCCTCATCGCGGATGAGCTGTGCATTCATGCGCGCCAACAGTGCTGCATCATTCATGGTGGCGAGTCGATAACTAAGGTTCATATCACGCGCACGCCCGCTAGTTGCCATGGGGTGGCGTCTGTGCCCTTCAAACAAATGCTCATTTAGGTGGATTCACGCCAAGGTCACGGCAAATCTTGTGAACGAGTTGATCATTGATGTCGCGATGCCGCGGGATGGCGGAACGTTTGTTAAGAACTGGATTGTGCCACCAGGAATGACGGCCACCCTCCCTCAAGAAATGACAACCGGCCGATTCGAGATATCGAATCAGGTCGCGCCGCTTCATACCGCGATTTCGAGTTCCTCGTAGTTCTCGCCGGCGGCATCGATCGCGTCCGTACGATTGAACTCCAAGGCTTCCCGCAGAGTGATTTGAAGAGTGTCCAACAACGTCTCTCGCGTTGTTTCCTGGCAATTCACGCCAGGGACTTCTTCGATCCATCCGATCCACCAATCGCCTTCGTGTTTCACAATAGCGGTAAAATGTGTATTCATATAATCAGTTTACTCAGATCACTCGGACAGGACAATTTCGATTTCTCATTTCAAATACGGAGCAGTTCATCCGCCTCGCGCAACTGCTGTTCGTTGAAGACCTGGATGCCCGCCTCTTGCAGCAAGGCAGTAGTTACGCCGGGTTGCTGAATACGTGTACTCGTGAAGCTGCCGTCGTAGGTATAGCCCGAGCCGCAGGAAGGACTGCCTTCCTTCAATACCGCGATGCGGATATTTTTTTTTCGCGCGATCTGCATGGCATTCTGGGCTCCGACGATGAATTCCGCCGTAACGTCGCATGCCTCTTTGTTCCTGACCCTGGCCTCGCCAGCAAGCACCTTACGACCCCCCGCGCCTCCCGCAATCTCGGCCGCCGGCCGCGGAACGGCCAACCCGCCCTCAACCTCCGGGCAGACGAGTACAACCCGGCCCTCCCGCACCCAGCGCTGGAGGATATCGCTGGCGAAGGGTTTGCCCCGGCCATCATAGCGAACCGGGGCGCCGAGCAGGCAGGAACTGACGAGGACGTACTCCACGAGAAACTTTATCGGCTTTTCGCCTCGGCCCGCAGCCAGGTGAAGTACTCGTCGAAGGCTCGCAACTTATCGAGATTCGGGAGCGATCGCGCGCCGGGGTTGGCGTCGAAGATCATTGCCTGCTGCTCCTTGGCGTCGAAAGCGGGCCACACCGGCAGGCCCGCGCCGTTCGGATCGCCAATGCGGGCGAAGTTCACCCAGTAGCTGCTGATCAGATCCGACATCTTCAGGTCTTCCGGTCGCGGAGCGCCGCCCCTGGCGTCGAATGTGCGGAACACGTAACCGATCTCGGCAGCGTGATTCGCGCCATTCGGTGACTGCGGCGTGCGGTGATCGAAATAGTAGATGAATGCCTTGTGTTTGCCCTGCTCCGTTTGCAGGCGCGCCCAGGCCCAGGTCCCCCAGGCGAATACGCCGTCGCGGAAGATGTCCTGACTGGATTCGGCCGCCTCCGCATCCGAGGTATGCGGGAATGCGGCGAGGATTGTTTCCGCCGCCTCGCCGTAACCCGCGCGGATCTGCTCCGCGAATGAGGCAGCGGTCACGCCGGGCCGGGCGAAGAGGGCGCCCTCGTCGGAGTTCGTCCCGACCAGGATCGGGGTGTCGTTGAATTGGCCCGATTCGTAGAGCAGATATTGATCGTCCAGGATGACATGACTGTCCGCGACCGGCCAGAACCCGCCGCCAAGCCCTGGACCCAGCGCGCCCTGGATCTGCTCCGCGGAGAGCGCCCGGCCCGCCGCGATGTCTTTCACTCCGAGTTTCTCCAGAAACTCTGCCCCGGTTTTTTCCGCGACGGCGAGCGGTGGTACGTTCGTGCTGGCCTCGTTGCCATGTCGCAGCGGGGCAAAAGAGCTACCGCTCTCCGAGATGGCCTTGTGATACAGTCCCCGCGCTTGCGGGGAGGCGGCAAGCATGCTGACCGCGATGCCGCCCGCGGATTCGCCGAAGATGGTCACGTTGCCCGGATCGCCGCCGAAGGCCGCGATGTTGTCGCGCACCCACTTAAGCCCCGCGATCTGATCCAGCAGGCCGTAATTGCCGGAGCCGTGGCCGCTTTCCCGGCTGAGATCTGGATGCGCGAGAAAGCCGAACGGACCGACGCGATAGGCGACGCTGACCAGCACCACGCCCTGCTGGGCGAGCCGTGTGCCGACATAGGTCGGGGAACTCGTCATCCCGGCGGAGAACGCGCCGCCATAGATCCACACCATCACCGGCAGCCGTTCGCTGGCCGCCTTGGCTGGTGTCCACACGTTGAGATACAGGCAATCCTCGCTCATGCCGGGCGGGGCGCCCATCATCGCGATCATGTTGGCCGCCTGCATGCAGCTCGGGGCGAAGGCATCGGCCTTTCTCACGCCTTCCCAGGGTTGTATTGCCTGCGGCTCGCGCCAGCGGTTGTCGCCAATGGGCGGCGCCGCGAATGGAATGCCAAGGAAGGCGCTGACGCCATCAGCCGCGCTGCCCTGCACCTTGCCGCCGGTGACATCCACATTCAGGACCTGCGCAAATAAAGCGGCGGAAGCCACACCGAGCGCCGTTGCGATGATTGCGTTACAAAGCCAGTTATGCATTTGTCGTTCTCCTGATCATGATTATGTGTAATTCGTTCCTACACCGGCACGATCCCCTCCAGCAACTCGCACATGCCCTTGGTGGGGTCGGAGACCAGTCGGCTCTCCGTATTGAGCAGCATGGTGTTCCGCTCGCCCGCAGAATAAGTCTTCCATTCCGGCAGGGTGCTCTTGTCCGTGTTCGGGTTGCCTTCCGTGGCGAAGGCGATCCAGGCCGCGCTTATCTTCGCGGCCAGCGCCACGGCCTCGTCGCCGCCGCCAGTGAGGGCCTCGCCGCCGAAGCGCACGTTGTCGAACACAAATGGCATTTCCACCGCGTGCGGGCTGCGCAGCCGGCCGTTCTGCACCGGGGTCTTCCAGTCGAAGCGATAGAGATAGACCGAGGCCGCCTGTTGCGCGGCCTTGCGCTCGACGAGCCGGATGGAGTTTAGGCCCATCAGCGTGTAGCTGCTGATCACAAAATAGACATCCGACGGGGTCTTGAGATCCGGATTCTCGGCCCGGCAGGTCTCGATTGCGCGTTCCACGTTATCGCCGAGTTGGGGCTTGAGCCGCTCGCGCAGTCCCGCCTCATCGAGGTTGAAGAGTTTTTCGTCGCCGAGGGAAAACAGCGTGCTCTCCGTGCGGTTCCAGCCGATGAGCAGCGGGACATTTTTCGATAGGTCCGTCGCCTGTGGATGAAACGGATGCGCGGGCAGGATCCCCGGTTCCAGCACCGGCGCGAAGTTCCGCATTCCGCCGCCACTGCCGAGTTTCGGCTGGATGGCGAAGTACGCGGCGAGGATCGCGTCCGTCGGGAGGGTGTGCAGCTTGGCGAGCGCGTCCTTGCCGATCCTGAGTTCCTCCAGCAACAGGCTCGCGGCACGGGTGGCGTCCTGGCTTTCGGTCATCTTGAGTCCCGGTCCGCTCTCGATGACGGCGCGGTGGAACAGGCCCTGCGCCGGAGGGCAGCCGAGCAGCATGGAGACCTTCGATCCGCCGCCGGATTCGCCGAAGATCATGACGCGGCCGGGATCGCCGCCGAAGCGGTCGATATGGTCGCGGACCCATTCGAGTGCGGCGACGATGTCCAGCATGCCGGCGTTGCCCGAACCCGCGTAACCCGCGCCGCCGATCTCGGCAAGATGTGTGTAGCCGAAGACGTTGAGACGGTGATTGACGCCGACGAAGACCACGTCGCCGCGCTCCACCAGACTGGTCCCGTCATACATCAGGTCCGAGGCGGCGCCGGAGCTGAACCCGCCGCCGTGCAGCCAGACCATGACGGGGCGTTTGCGGTTCTCGTTGACGGCCTTGGTCCAGACGTTCAGAAACAGGCAGTCCTCGCGTTCGGCGGGCGCGGCGCGGAAACCGTCCGAGGCCGCCAGCATGCGGCTGACATCGCTCGCTTGGCCACCGTCGCGGAGCGCGGGATTGGTCTGCGGGGCGCGGAAGCCGTAATTGCTGGCGTCGACGATCCCGGTCCAGGGCGTAGGTTTCACGGGCGGTTTGAAACGGTTCGCGCCATGGGTGGAGGCGCCGTAGCGGATCCCCTTGAAGATATGGATCCCGTTCGAGGTATAACCCCGGACCTTGCCGTAGGCGGTCTCCACTACGGGGTAAGACGCGGCCTGGACGAGACCCGGCCACATTCCGGGGATGGAAAAGGCTGCTGCGGCGCCTGCCGCCCAGCCCAGTTCTTGCAGGAATCGCCGCCGGTCAGCGGCGTGATGGATCAGGTTTGATGCATTCTTGCTGTTGTTCATGTTCCCCCCTTATGGAAACCGTCACATTTCATCGCCCCGCATCATTCTCGCAGCCACCGGATCGATATGTCAAAGCGGGCGGCTTGTCCTCCTGCCGGCGGCAGGCTAGAGTTAGCGCAAACACAGGAGGAGGGTGATTCCATGCGCTGGCAGGCTATCGTTCAGGGATTCAGGCAGGCGGTCTGGGTTGGTGTGTTCCTATTTGGCGTCATGCCGCCGTTGAATGCGGCGCCGATCGATGTCGAAGATATCCCCCCCACCCTGAAGGACTGGACCGCCTGGGTCCTCTATGGCGAGGAGAGCAAGACCTGTCCATTCATCTACAACAGTTTCGGGGACCATCGCTGCGCCTGGCCGACCGCGCTGACCTTGCGACTCAATGCCGAGGGCGGGGCTTTCAGTCAATCCTGGCAGGTGCATTCGTCTTCCTGGATCACGCTGCCGGGCGATTCAGCCAACTGGCCTTTGGAGGTCGTCGTCGTTGATGATCTTCCAGCCACTTTGATCCAGCGCAATGGCCGTCCCCAACTGCAACTCGATCCCGGTCATCATACGATCAGCGGCAGGTTCGCCTGGAGCCGGCTGCCGGAATCCCTCGCCATCCCGCGCGACACCGGGCTCATCGATCTCGAGGTTTCGGGCAGCGCCGTGCGCGCGCCGTTGGTCGACGATAACGGTAATCTCTGGCTCAGGGAGCGCGCCGCGGAGACTGGACCGGAGGCGGCGGGGGATCAGGTCAAGCTGCGCGTCTTCCGGGAGATCATCGACGAGATCCCCATGCGGCTGGTGACGCACATCGAGCTGGAGGTATCCGGCGCACAGCGCGAGGAGACTTTGATTGGCGTGTTGCCGGAGCAATTCATCCCGCTGCAACTCGAATCGCGTCTGCCAACGCGTCTGGAAACGGATCGTTCCTTGCGGATCCAGGTACGCCCCGGCAACTGGACCATTCAACTCACGTCCCGCTCGAACGCGGCCGTGGACGCGCTCACGCTTGCGGACTGGCCGGACCCCTGGCCGGCGGAGGAGGTCTGGGTCATGGAGGCGCACAATGACCTGCGCCTGGTCGAGGTCGAAGGGCCCTTGAGCGTCGATCCGCGCCAGACCCGTCTGCCGGAGGAATGGCAGTCCTTGCCGGCCTGGCTCATGTCTCCCGGTGGGGAGATGAGATTCAACGTCATCCGGCGCGGCGACCCGGAACCTGAACCGGATCAACTGAACCTGCAACGCAATCTGTGGCTGGACTTCGAGGGCACAGGCTACACCATCAAGGACATCATCATCGGCAGGATGACCCGCGGCTGGCGGCTGGAGGCGAACCCGCCCTTGCAACTCGGGCGCGCCGATCTCGATGGCGAACCGCAGTTCATCACCCGAATCCCCGGTTCCGAACGGGATGGCGTCGAGGTGCGCCGCGGACATCTCGCGCTCACCGCCGACAGCCGGCTGGAGGAAGACATCGCCGACCTGCCCGCGATCGGCTGGGATCACGATTTCCAGAGCGTCGGCGCGACGCTGCATCTCCCGCCGGGTTGGGACCTCTTTTCCAGTTCCGGGATCGACAACGTCCCGGACACCTGGATCAAACGCTGGACACTGCTCGATATCTTCCTGGTGCTGATCGCGGTGCTGGCCGTGCGCGGACTCTGGAACACGAAGTACGCCCTCCTTGCGCTGGCGAGCCTCGTCCTGATCTGGCACGAACCGGGCGCGCCGCGTTATGTGTGGCTGAACATCCTCGCCGCGATCGCCCTGTTGCGGGTCCTGCCGCAGGGGCGCTTCCTTGCGTTGATCACGGTCTATCGCAATCTGGCCTGGCTCGCGCTTGTGGTAATCAGCATTCCGTTCATGGTCGATCAGGTGCGGACCGGACTCTATCCGCAACTGGATCGGTTTGGCCTCGGATTCATGCCGGGTTACAGGGGTATCGCCACCGATGTCGGGATGCAACAATTCGCGACTCCACCACAAGCACCGGCGCCGATGGAATCTGTGATGGTGACAGAGAGAAAGGAATCGGGAGGTATCCAGACGATGGATCAGGCAGGCGCGCTTGCAGAAATCGCGGTAACGGGTAGCAGGAGCAGTCAGGGCTTCAATCAGATCGATCCGAATGCCAACGTCCAGACCGGCCCCGGCCTGCCGGACTGGCAGTGGAAACAGATCCCGCTCTCCTGGAACGGTCCCGTACAGAAAGACCAGCAGATCTCGCTCGTGCTCCTTTCGCCCGCGATGAACCTGACGCTCAATTTCCTCCGTGTCCTGCTGGTCGCGGCGCTCGCCCTCGTCACCTTCGGCTTTGTTCTGGGCAAGGGCGGGCGACTGCAACGCGCGGCGGGAACACTCGTGATGGCATTGTTGTTGCCGGCGCTCCCATACAATGCGCCGCGCGCAGCGGAGATCCCCGGCCCGGAATTGTTGCAGGAACTCCGGAACCGGCTGCTCGCCCCGCCGGAGTGTCTGCCGGAATGCGCCCAGAGCCCGCGCCTGCAATTCGACCTCGATGATCGGTCGCTCACTGTGCGGATCGAGATCCATGCCGCGGAGGCGATCGCCGCACCGCTCCCGGCCCGCGCCGGTCTCTGGTCGCCGGAGACGGTTGTTGTGGACGGCGCACCGGCCGCGGGCTTGATGCGCGGCGAGGACGGCGCGCTCTGGGTCAACCTCTCTCCCGGCGCGCATCAGATCATTCTGCGCGGTGCGGTTCCAGAGGGTGCGAGTTTCCAGTTGCCGCTGCCCCTGCCGCCGCGACAGATCGAATTTACCGCGGAAGGATGGAACGTGGAGGGGATCGTGGATCGGCGGCAGGTCGGCGGGCAATTGCAGTTCACCCGCATCGCCCGGCAAACCGAGACCGTGGAAGAAGAGTCTGAACTCCGCCCGCGTGAACTCCCGCCCTTCGTGCAGGTGGAACGCACCCTGAATCTGGGTCTGGACTGGGGCGTGTCCACGCGCGTCGTCCGCCAGTCCAACAGCGGTGCAGCGGTTGTCATCGAGGTTCCCCTGATCTCGGGCGAGTCGGTCACGACCGACGGCGTGAAGGTGGAGGACGGCAAAGTACTGGTCAACATGGCCGCTGGAGAGGTGGAGTTTGAGTGGGAATCCTCCCTGGAAAAAACCGACGCCATCGCGCTTGCCGCCCCGGACTCGACGGAGTGGATCGAAATCTGGCGGGTGGATGTCAGCCCGATCTGGCATGTGGAGACGAGCGGCCTTGCGGTCGTGCATCATCAGGATCCGGGCGGCCACTGGTTGCCGGAGTGGCGGCCATGGCCGGGGGAGACGGCGCAGCTTGCCGTCACCCGACCGGAGGGCGTGCCCGGGCGGACCCTGACCATCGATCAGACCAATCTGAGAGTCACGCCCGGCAGCCGCGCCACGGACGCGAGCCTCGATCTGACGCTGCGCAGCAGTCAGGGCGGACAGCACACGCTCACCCTGCCCGCCGGGGTCGAGTTGCAGTCCGTCATTATCAACGGGGAGATCCAACCCGTCCGGCAGGAGGAGGGCAAGGTCACGCTGCCGCTGTCTCCCGGCACGCAGAGCGTAAATCTTACGTTCCGCTCCGCTGCTGGAATTACTTCATTGTTCCGTACGCCGGAGATCGTCCTCGGCGCGCCGGGCGTGAACACGCGGCTCAATATCACCCTGGGCCAGGATCGCTGGCCGCTCGTGCTCGGCGGGCCGCTGCTCGGTCCGGCGGTGTTGTTCTGGGGCGTGCTGCTCGTGGTGATTTTGATCGCCATCGGGCTGGGACGGGTAAAGATAACGCCACTAACGACCTGGACCTGGATCCTGCTTGGGATCGGTCTGACCCAGACCACCATCGGCGAGGCGGTCATCATCGTCGGCTGGTTGTTCGCCCTCGGCGGTCGCGCCCGGATCAAGCCGGATGTGGACCGACGCTGGTTCAACTTCGTGCAGGTGCTGCTCGGGTTGTTGACCCTGATCGCGCTCTCGACCCTGTTCGGCGCCGTCAGGCACGGACTGCTCGGATTCCCCGAGATGCAGATCACCGGCAATAGCTCGACGGCCTGGGATCTCAACTGGTATCAGGATCGCAATGAGGCGTCGATCCCGCAGGCGTGGGTGATGTCCGTTCCCATGTGGGTCTATCGCGGGTTGATGCTGGCGTGGGCCCTGTGGCTCGCCTATGCCCTGTTGCGCTGGCTGAAGTGGGGCTGGGGCTGCTTCAGTTCGGGCGGTTACTGGAGGCCGAAACCGAAGATTGAAACTCCGGCAGCCTCGTAGCAATCTCATCACCCCCTCTCCCCTTGCCCCTGGGCCGTATGCTCCCGGCGCGGCCAACCGACTACATCCATGTAGTCGTCTCCCGCAAGGGGAGAGGGGAATATAAATCCACTCTTTCCTCAATAAGGAGCGCGGTAGGGTGGCGCACGTCGTGTGTGCCCACGCGGGGAGACGATACCCGGAATCCAACCAACTAGGCTCATGCTCAGGAATTTGCTTCCATGTTGGTTATTCGTTAATACCTTGTAAATCCGGATTATGTTTCCTGAATTGCAAGGTATGTTAAGACGTGGAATTGCGGAAACTTCAGGCAACAATCGCTCAGGCGCACGCGGTCGTGTTGCCAGGTGCGCATCTTTAATACCCACGCTTTATAAACAGCTCTTGATTGTAAAGTCATCATTAGCTATTTTAGACATGCAATGTCTAAACTCGCGCCCATAACCCAAAACTCACTTCCCTTAGGGGAGTGGCTGCGGCATCTGCGCACTGAACTGAATCTGCCACTGCGGGTGGTCGCGGAGGCGGTAGGAATGGACCTGACGCATCTGCATAAAATCGAGCTGGGGCAGAGACTGCCGACCGAGGATCAGGCCCGCAAACTGGCGTGTTATTTCAAGATGGAAGAAAAGGACCTGCTCGCCCGGCGCATCGTGGAGAAATTCCGGCAGGAATTCGCCGATGGTCCGGAGACGACCGAAGCGATATTGCTATTGGCCGAAGAGGCGGGCATTTACACATCCGGATACCGGCCGAAACGGGCGGCGCGTTGAAATACAGGGAGATACTCGATGCCTTCCATTAACTTCAAGGGCAAATCGCTGGTCCAGAATTACCACCTGCAAGTGCCCTTTCATGAGTTGAAGCCCGTCAAGGCCAAAAGCCTCGCCAAAAAGGTCAGCCTGCACGACAACCTCGTGGTGCATGGCGACAACCTCAAGGCGCTGAAGGCCCTGCTGCCCTATTACCACGGCAAGGTGAAATGCATTTACATCGACCCGCCCTATAACACCGGCAACGAAAAGTGGGTGTATAACGACAACGTCAACTCACCCATGATGCAGGAATGGCTGGGCAAGGTGGTGGATCGGGAAGACCTCACCCGTCATGACAAGTGGCTGTGCATGATGATGCCGCGACTGAAGTTATTGCGGGAGTTTTTGACGGATGACGGGGCTATTTTCATCTCCATTGACGATAACGAGGTTCATTGGCTTCGAGGGTTAATGGATGAAGTATTTGGCGAGCAAAATTTTATCGCGTCAGTAATTTGGCAAAAGGTCTTTTCCCCAAAAAATACAGCGAAATATTTTTCCGAGGATCATGATTTTATTGTTGTCTATTCCAGAAGGCTTGAATCATGGGTGCCCAATCTTTTGAAAAGGAGTGCTGAAGCTGAAGCTCGTTATGAGAATCCCGATAATGATGAGCGTGGTCCATGGTCATCAAGCGATTTAACTGCTCGCAATTACTACAGCCTTGGAACGTACGAAGTCACGAGTCCATCTGGAAAAAAATTCAAACCAACCATGGGTACTTATTGGAGAGTATCTCCAGAAAAATTTAAAGAACTTGATAAAGAAAATCGGATTTGGTGGGGAAATAACAAAAACAATATGCCTCGATTAAAAAGATTTCTCTCTGAGGTGAAAGCAGGAGTCGTCCCACAGACACTATGGCTTTATCAGGATGTCGGACATACTCAAGACGCAAAGAGGGAACTTCTTGCTCTAATCGCGTTTGAGAAATCGGAGGACGTATTTACAACACTAAAACCTACTGGATTAATAAAACGTATATTAAATATTGCGACAGATCAGGATAGCATCGTACTTGATGCATTCGCAGGTTCTGGTTCATCAGCCCAATCAGTTCTTCAACTGAATAATGAAGATGGTGGAAACCGTAAATTTATCCTTATTGAATCAGAAGATTACGCTGATGAATTAACCGCCGAACGCATCCGCCGCGTAATCAAAGGCGTACCCAAGGCCAAGGATGAAACCCTGCGCAAAGGTCTGGGCGGTTCATTTTCCTACATCGAACTGGGCCAGCCCATGCAGATTGAATCCCTGCTCAAGGGCAAAAAGCTCCCTGCTTATGAAGACCTCGCGGGCTATGTGTTCTACACCGCCACGGGCGAAGACTTCAACGCCAAGAAGATCAACCGCAAGACGGGGTATATCGGCGAGAGCGCGAAATATGACGTGTATCTGTACTACGAACCAGAACTCGAATATTTGAAAAACACCGCGCTGACCCTGGACATGGCGCGCAAACTGCCCAAGGGCAGCGGCAAACGCCGGCTGGTGTTCGCGCCCACGAAATACTGCGATGCCGTGCACTTGGAAACCGAGCGCATCGATTTCTGCCAGTTGCCGTTCGAGATCTACAAGACCGCGAAACCGGGCAAGACATGAACCTGAAAGAGTACCAGAACCGCGCGCTCAAAACGGTCCGGGCCTACCTGGAGCAACTCGTGCTCTGGCGGACCAAGGCCCGTGAAGGGGATGAGTGGTTGTTCGATTTCTCGGAAAAGGCATGGGAAAAGGCGCGCATCGGCCGCGCCTTTTTCAAGAAAGAGGACGGTTGCAAACGGCCCTTGCCCGTTTTCTGCCTGAAGATACCCACCGGCGGCGGCAAGACACTGCTCGCGGTAAAGACCATCGATCTGGCGCACAACCTCTACCGGAAGCGACAGACCGGACTCGTGGTGTGGATCACGCCCACCTTGCAGATTTACCGGCAGACCATGTCTGCATTGAAGGACCGCGATCATCCTTATCGTCAGCATCTGGATATGGTTTCCGCCGGGCGCACACTGATACTTGAAAAATCCGATGCGTTCACTCCACAGGATGAGAATGAACATCTGTGCGTGCTGATGCTGATGTTGCCTTCCGCTTCACGCAAGAATAAAGAAGCCCTGCGCATGTTCAAGGATGCCGGGGCGTTCCAGCATTTCTTCCCGTCCGAGGACGATTTGTCCGCACATGCGAAACTTCGCGAACGCATTCCCAACCTGGAAACCTTCGACAAGGAAGGGCTGGCTTGGGGCACACAGATCAAGACCTCTCTGGGGAACACTATCCGTTTGCTGGAGCCGCTCATCATTCTTGACGAAGGTCACAAGGCCTACAGCGAAACTGCACAAGAGACTTTGCGCAACCTGAACCCGTGCATGATCGTCGAGCTCTCCGCAACGCCGCCCAAAACCGCTAATATCCTGGTGTCCATCGGCGGGCAGGATTTGCTGGAGGAGGAAATGGTCAAGCTCGATCTGCACATCGTCAACCGCTCCAGCACCAACTGGCGCGATACGTTGCGGGCTTCCATGCAACGGCGCGACGGCCTGGAAGATATGGCGCGGGATTATGAAGCAAACACCAACATCCATATCCGTCCGATCAACCTCATTCAGGTGGAGCGAACCGGCAAGGAGCAGCGTGACGGAAAACTGATCCACGCCGAGGACGTGCGGGAGTATCTACTGGGTCAGGGCGTGCCTAAAGAATGGATCGCGGTGAAAACATCCGGGACGGATGAATTGAAGGATTATGACGACATCGGCGGCCTGTTGGTCCGCGATTGCCCGGTCCGCTACATCATCACCAAACAGGCCCTCCAGGAAGGCTGGGATTGCGCCTTTGCCTACGTGTTGACCATCCTTACCAACCCGCAATCGAAAACCGCCATGACTCAACTGGTTGGCCGTATCCTGCGCCAGCCATATGCCCGCAAGACCCATATCCCGGCGCTGGACGAAAGTTATGTGTATTGCTTCCAGCGCACCAATCTTTTGGACGAAATCAGGGCCGGCTTCCAGCGTGAAGGGATGAAGGAAATGCAAGGCCGGGTTGTGCTCGATCACGAAGACGTTGAGCCGGTTGAAACGTGTTTCATCAAACCGCGCGCCCGGTTCAGAAAGGCGGCGGGAAACCTGGTGCTCCCTGCCTTCGTCATCCGGGACGGCAAGGACTGGCGGCTGGTGCATTACGAAGCGGATATCCTGTCCCGGGTGCGCTGGCCTGAGGTGGATGTGACCCCCTTGTTCAATCTGGAACTGAGCCTGGAGGAAAAGCGGGACGTGGAATTGCGCAAGGGGTTTTACGACGAATTGGCGGAGAACGGCGAAAATTACCAGGCGCCACCTGCCAACGGCAATAAACCATTGGATTTTGCCTATGCCGCCGCGCATTTGCTGGACGTGGCGCCGAATCCTTGGGTAGGCCATGAACTGGTGGAAACCATCTTTAACGGGCTGTTAAAAAAATGGTCCGGTCGCGACGATGGCGCCGCGATTGTCGCCAATAACTGGGTATATATCCTCGAGGAAACCCGCAAGCGGCTGGAACAGGAGCGCGATCGCCTGGCGGAGGATGCGTTTAATCGAATGCTGGAACAGGACGAGATGCGGTTCATGGTCATCGCCAGCGAACTGCAAATGAAACTGCCCCGACAGGTGGAAATCCCCAAAGGTAACTTTACCCGCGCCACCCGGCTGAACGGTAACCAGTTCGAATTAAATCTCTTCGATCCGGTGCCCTCTGACAGCCTGAATACGCTGGAACACGAGGTCGCCTCGTTTCTGGATGAACAAAGCCGGCTGTATTTCTGGTACAGGAACCTGCCCCATAGCGGTTATTACGTGCAGGGCTGGCAGCGGGGCCGTATCTTCGCCGATTTTATCTTCACTGCCGTCGGCGATAAGAAATCCGATTACCGCAAGGTCTTCATCGTGGAGACCAAGGGCAAACATCTGATGAACGCGGACACGAAATACAAACAGTCCGTATTCGACGTTTGTAACAAGCATGCAAAAAAGACAACCTGGAACGAACTTGCCCCCTCAATGCGAGACAAGGAAATCGATTATGAAGTATTGCCCGAGGATGAATGGCAGAACCGCTTAAATGAATTAATGGCGTTATAATTTTGTCGTTTACAATAAGCACAAGATAACTTAAGCACCATGACACCGGGGAGGAATCATGAAGCGCAAAGGTAAACTGAATCCCGCGAAGATGGGCATGACCATGCCAGTGAACGCGCCGGCCTTCGTCGACAAACCGCCGTACTGGCGCGGCGTCAAATCCTTCACCTTCAACTACATCACGGACCCGAAGGCTGCGGCGGCGCTGGTTCCGGAACCGTTGCTCATCCCGGAGCCGGTCAAGGCCACGCTGATCTTCAACGACTTCGAATGGTCAACCGGCGGGCCGTATTACGAGCTCCTGCAAGGGATCAATGTCGAGTTCGAAGGCGAGGAATGTCTTTATTTCCCCCAGCTCGCGGTGACCGAGGCCGTGCCGTTGCTGGCGGGCCGCGAGATCTACGGTTTTCCGAAGAAGGTCGGTAACATCGAATTCGTCCGGCAGGACGACATCCTCGCCATGTTCTATGAACGGCCCAGAGGCTTGCGGATCGCCACCGGCGTCTTCCGCCAGCTCGCGCCCATCGATCCCCAGCCGGACGGCATGCTCATCAAAGGGGTCAACCTGCGCGTCATCACGAGCCCCGAACCGGACAAGAAACATTCGCTGTGCGAATTGATCCTGGCCGAACTCGTCCTGAGCAATGTCGAGGTCTGGGTCGGCGAGGGGAATTGCAGCTACAGCGGCCTCTCCGAACTCGATCCCTGGCACAAGCTGCCGGTCGTGAAACATCTCGACTGCTCGCTGGTGAAGTGCGATTCGACGCTGGGCACCGCGCGTATTTTGAAACGCTGGTGAGTAGTTTGGTGACGCCGATACTATCGAAAACAAGGGGGGAACCATGGCGACAAAAAAGAAAAAACACGGCAACCTGATCATCACCAAGATGAAGCGGAATCTCCGGCTGCCGGCCTTCAGGCCATCCGGGAAACCGGACCCGAAACGCGCGTGCCGCATGCTCTGGCTGGATGACGAAGTCTTGCCGGGCAGTAATTACGTCGAATGTGTCTGGATCTGGCCGCGGGATGACCAGGCGCAGGCACAAAGCGCCGCGCTACCGCATACCCACGATCATGACGAGGTGCTGGGATTCTTCGGCACCAACCCCGATGATGTTTACGATCTGGGCGGCGAGATCACGATCTTCCTGGAGGATGAGGAACACGTGATCACGAAGAGCTGCCTGATCTTCATCCCCAAACACATGAAGCATACGCCCCTGTATGTGCGGAAGGTGACGCGGCCCATCTTCCATTTCGCCAGTTCGCCGGCGAAGATCTACGACGGCCAGATCGCCTGATCGATTCCGGAGGGTTGGAGATCGCGAAGGGTTTTCTGTAAAGATAAAGATCGTGGCGCGGCATGACCGCGCCACGGAGATATCTATCTTACTGCTTCTTCTCCCAGAACTTCACGAAACCGCCCACATCCGGGTCGCGCAGGATCACGGCCCGGCCGTCGGCGACCTCGACAATCCCGCCCTCGGAGACCGTGATCGCCCCCGTGGCCTTGGCCCGGGCGTACAGGTCATCGATTCCTGAAACCTCGAAGCCCGAGATGGTGACGCCGATGTCGGTGATCTTCATGGCCGGGGCCGGCTTATCCTTATTCTGCGGGAAACCGATCAGCTCGAAGCGCAGGTTGTTTGTGGCGCCGGCCTGCGGGAACCAGCCATTCATCATGGCCATGCGCGGCGCCTGCCCGGCGGCTGGCGGTGGCGGTGGCGTAAAGGCCGCATAATCGCCGCCCATGAAGTCATGGTAGAAGGAGAGGGCCTTTACCGGATCGATGACATTCAGGCCGAGATGATTGAAGCCTGGTTGTTTTCCGAGCCGATCGATGTTCTCCATGGTCGCGGTGGAATTCGAGACCTTGGGTCCCTCGGGCGGTGCGCCCGGCGCGGGTTTCATCTTGGCGAACAATTCGACGTACCAGCCGTCCGGGTCCTGGATGAAGACGAACCGGCGAGGACCTTCAGCGTTAGCGCTGGAAATGCCCCCCATTTCGGGGAGCTTCAGCAAATCGACGGCCTTCAGCTTGTCCATCCAGGGATTGCAGTCATCCAGCACGGTGAGGTCCATGTGGCCCGACAGCAGATCCGAGGAAGACAGGCTGCTCCAGTTCTGGCGTTCGAGGCCGCGATATTCGCGCAGCACGAAATCCATGGGGATGTCCGATACGGAACTCTGCATGGTCATGACCGCGACACGGGATTCCACGCCCTTGCTGCCGGTCAGTTGGTTGGCGGCGGCATCGACCTGCCAGTCGCCGGGTTTCCCCTTCAATTTGAAATCGAGCGTCTCGTAGAATTTGATGGTCTGATCCAGATTGCCGACCTGGCGCTCGACGAAAGACAAACCGACCACCTTGCCCGCCGCCTGCGCCAGCGCGACGCCTGAAACCGCGATCGAAAGCGCGGCGGTTACGACGATCCCCAGAATGCCCGATAACGACCTGCACTGTGACTTTGTATTGATCATGACCCCTCCCCCCGTAGTAAGTGACTCGCCGGATTCTACTCTACTTGACGGGGGGCACGTAACCGGGATGCAGTGGAGCGGGATCCCGGATCCTTTTTCCTGGACGCCCACGAAAGGCGATGCCTATACTTGGGCGGCAAAATTCCGGAATGAATAACATGACAGGTCGATGGTTCACAGTTCTTATAACGGTTCTTGCCGCCGCTCTGACGGGTTGCGCGGTCACGCGATCCCATCCGGATAGCATCGCGGATCTGGCCGCGATCGCCACCTTCAATCAACGCTACCTGCAGGCCATCAATGACGGCGACATCGCCGCGCTCAGCGCCCTCACCACCGAGGATCACATCATGCTGGCCCCCAACCGGCCGCCGCTGATCGGCAAGGACGCCAACGACAACGCGAACCTGCGCGCATTCGAGCAATTCGACATTGATGAAACCTGGACGCCGGAGGAAACCGTGGTCGCGGGGGATTGGGCCTGGCAGCGCGGCACCTACAAGGTCATCGCCACACCCAAGTCAGATGGCGCGAGTCACACCTCGACGGGCAATTTTCTGCGAATCTACCGGCGGCAGCCGGATGGTTCCTGGCGCATGATCCGCGACATGTTTAACAGCGATCAACCACCCGCGTCGAATTAGCGGGAGATATAATAAAACCAGCGCGGGGGCGGCTCTGAATAATCTTGCATCAAGGGGGGACATGTTGGTTACCCGGATATATCGGAAGAACTGGTTGGCGCCGGCCGATCTGGCAGGCGCGGTGCTGCTCACTCTGCTGATGGCTGCGCAGGTTGTTGCCCAGGAGGCGCCGGCAGAGGCCGGCGCAGCCGAAAAAGCCCAAGGCGATCCCGGCGTCGGGAAATTCCTGTTCGAACTAAACTGTTCCAATTGCCATGGTATCGATGCCGGCGGCGATGATGGCCCCGACCTGCGCGGCGCGCCCGGCCGACTGGGCGACGCAGCGGTCGCGAACATCGTCATGCGCGGCATCCGCGGCACAGCCATGCCGGGATTCAACGAGCTCAAGGAGCAGGATGCATCCGCCATCGTCGCCTACCTGCATACGTTTGACGACGCGACGACCGGGCCGGTAATCGGCGATCCCGAATCCGGCGCCACCCTCTACCAGGCCAACGGCTGCCCGGCCTGCCATATGATCCGCGGTCAGGGCGGCAACATCGGGCCCGAACTCAGCCGTATCGGCGCCATGCGCGGCCCGACCAACCTCAAAAACCGCCTCATCGATCCCGGCGCGAACCTGCCCCAGAACGGCACCGGCTTCTACAGCACCAAATGGTCCCTGTACCTGCTGTTTCGCGCCGTCGACAAAGACGGGAACACCATTGAGGGCATGCGCAGCGGCGAGAATTCGTTCGTGATCGTGCTGCAGGACATCAATGGCAAATTCCATGCGCTGTGGAAGCCGGATCTGCGCTCGCTGGAGCAGGTGCCCGGCGGGAGTCTGATGCCCAGCTTCAAGGAAAAACTCAATCCCGCGCAGATGGACGACATGGTCGCTTATCTCATGACACTGAAGGGCCAATGATGAAAATTGTCTGCTACGCGCTTGCCATTGCCATCTTTTGCTCGCTGACCCCGGCGCGGGTACAGGCGCAACCCGCCGTGACTGACCAGGACCTGCTCAATGCCGACGCCACGCCGCAGGACTGGCTGATGTACGGCGGCAATTACCAATCGCAGCGCTACTCCCGCCTCACGCAAATCAATCGGGACAATGTCGAGAACCTGCGCGCCGCCTGGATCTACCAGCCCAACCAGGTCGGCGAAGCGCCGATCGAAGCTTCCGCCGTCGTCACCGGCGGCATCATGTACATCACCGAGCCGCCCAGCACCGTCACGGCGCTGGATGCGCGCTATGGCACCCGGATCTGGAGCTGGTCGCCACGCCTGCCCGCCCGGCTCTATACCGTCGGCGTCCACCGCTCGAACCGCGGCGTCGCTGTTTACGGCAACACCGTCTACGTCGGCACGCTCGATAGCCACCTGGTCGCCCTCGATGCCGTCACCGGCGCCGTGAAGTGGGACGTACAGGTCGAGTCCAACGAGCGGGGCTATGCCATGACCGGCGCACCGCGCGTGCTGGACGGCAAGGTCATCATGGGTGTCTCCGGTGGCGACATCTTCGATCGCGGTTTTCTCGCAGCCTACGATGCGGATACCGGCCAGCAGCTCTGGCGCGTATATACCATTCCGCTGCCCGGCGAGCCTGGCTCCGAAACCTGGGGACCGGACATGAAAGACGTCGGCGGCGGTGGCACCTGGGGTACGGGCTCCTACGATCCGGAACTGAACCTGATCTACTGGGGCACCGGCAATCCCAATCCGTTTTACAACGGGAAGGAACGCCCGGGCGCGAACCTGTACACGAATTCCCTCATCGCCGTCGATCCGAATACCGGAACCATGCAGTGGTATTTTCAGTTCACGCCCCACGACACGCACGACTGGGATGCGATCCAGGCGCCGGTCCTGTTCGATGCCAGCATTGCCGGGCAACCGCGCAAGCTGGTCGCCGTCGCCAACCGCAACGGATTTTATTACGTGCTCGATCGAGTAACAGGCAAGTTCATCACCGGGCGGCCGTTCGTCAAGCAGACCTGGGCCAGGGGCCTGGACGCCGACGGGCAGCCGATCATGCTGCCCGATACCGAGCCGACGCCGGAGGGCAACTTGATTTACCCGGACAGCCACGGCGGCACCAACCTGAACAGTCCATCGTACAGCCCGCAGACCAACCTCTTCTACGTGTCCGCCCGTGAATCTGGCGCCTATATAATAGAAGGCCGCCCGCGGACGAAATTTCCGGACTTCGGCGGCGGCGGCCGCATCAACATTTCCAGGGACGAGAGCTACGGCGCGGTGCGCGCGCTTGATGTGCTGACCGGTGAAATGAAATGGGAATACCGCCTGCTGGCGCCGGCCGAGGTCAGCACGCTCGCCACCGCCGGCGGTCTGGTTTTTTCCGCCAGCAATGAAGGTGATTTCTTCGCGCTCGATGCCGAATCCGGCAAGCTGCTCTGGACATTTTCGGCCGGCGGCAACAATTGCGAGGCCAATCCCGTCACCTATGAAACCGGCGGCAAACAGTTTGTCCTTTTCACCGCCGGCAATGCTTTCGTGGCCTTCGGTCTTCCATCGAATATGGGGCCGGAGTGAATGTGTTAAATCACTCCGGCCCCATTTAATTTAGGCTGAGTGAGCATCCCGGTTTGAGTAATAGTGTTAATCGACGTAGGATATTTATCCTTCACTAAGGACAATGGGAGGTCTAGCATGGTCAACCGCATTCTTCTCAAATCATCGTGTTACAGGGCCAGGGTTTTAAAAACCCGATGGAGATTGTCCCTCAATAAGACATTGTTTGCCATTTTGATTCTAATTTGGAGTAGCTTCTTATTATCTCCCACGTACCTCTTAGCACAAGAATCAGCACCTATCACGTCGAAAGCACCACATTCTCTTGATAATGTTTCTGGTTTTAAATGGTATATAGTCACATCTGCCAGACCAACGGGAAGCCGAAATTGTGAAATAGATATAAATCCAGTTATTAGAAACCTAATTAAAATATTTGATAATGTAGATAATCTAAATATTTCTTTTCATGAAAGTGGAGGCGCATCTGATGTGTTTTTATTTCGTCTATATTTTGATACATTTGAAATTAAGGGGAGACTTTATGAAAATGTGAAATGTATTTTAAGAACCGAAGTTGAGTTAGCGTATTTCGAGAAACTACGATTTCTAAATACCGATCGCACCCCACCATTGCCACCGAAATTCGTACTATGGTCACTTCCAAGTAGTATGCAAGAAGTAGTCCCTGATAACTCAAATAATGTGTTGGGTGCCAATGGTGATATATCCGATGCAGCGGCCAATTACGCAATAATTGCTGCAACACAGCTTCTTGGCGATATTGAAGCAGTAAAAAAATACGGTTTTGTTGAATGATAATCTCTTCAATGCTTTTAGTTGTCATAAGGTGCGATCGGTTTCAGGAAGAATATGATTCACCGATTGCACAGGCAGAGCGAGATCAGAAACTAAGGGAAGCAGCTGCACTTGGACGCGCCCTCGACCGCGCCGAAGGCAGATATTCGCCGGTGCCATAGAATCTACAGGGAGGCTGCCGATTGAACACGGAGAAGAGATGGCAAATAACCGAGAACACGCCATTGGCTCTTATTCTCGCCCCAAACGATCTGATGGAGAAAATCGATTACCTGCGGTATGTCGATGCCCTTCTCTCTGTTGCGCCGAAGTCGGATTCGTTAGAAGCCCTTTACCGCCATAACCTCTACGAATCGTGGGTCGTTTTTCTATGGAGTTACCTCGAATTTCTTACAGGACAGGTATGCGATGAGATTACGGTACTGTTGAACCAAGAAATCAAGTACTGTGACATTAGAGCAGGGTCGATCTTCGAAAGCGTGTCAAAATACCTGAAACTGATCGGAAGGGAGACATTCCCATCCGAAAAAATGAAATCTCGCTTGGATGTCTATAGAAGGATCCGGAACATGTGCGTTCATAGCTCTGGACGGAGAATCGAGACTGACTTTAACATTGCGGGTCAGCAGAGCGTCAAGATGATAAAGCATGGCGGTGGGTTTAAGACAGTGAGTCGAGCACAGCGGAGCGCCCTAGAGCAGGTGCCTGGTATCACACAGTATAAAGGCACATATAGCCTTTCTATAGATTTCTGCAACGCCATGATCGGTTTCTCAGTTGACTACGTACTCGAGTTTCAAGTCGTTGCAAATAAGATCGGTAGGAGAAAGGCATTGTTTGCCAATGCCAAGCGCGACTAACACTGGCTCCAGGCGGTAGCTGTGAAAGCCAGTGGTTTCTCCCATGGTAGCGCGGCCCGCACTACTGACCCGTGGTGGTAAGTTTCATGAATATGTGGGGTCAGATTCGACTTTTTCCCCTGCTAATAACTACACACATGAAAAAGTTTCATCTGACCCCATTTATTCCCGCGCTGGAAATCCCTTGGCAGGGTGGCGCGGGTGATGTCTTCGATTTGAAGACTGGTCGCGGTCTGCTTCAATGCGCCAACCTCCAGCTTGAATCCGCGGCGATTGGTAGAGAAGAGCAGGGTGCCGTCCGCGTCCAGGAGGGTCAGTGTCGGCAGATCCACATGGCCAGATATCGCCGAAACCTTAAGACTTGTCTCAGTAGAGGCCTTTGTCTATATTGAGTCAGCAAGGATTCGAATAACGACTGCTCCGGATATTTGCATCATTAAGCAACCTGCTTGAAGTAAAAAACGATGAACGTAACTGAAGAGATGTTGATCGAAAAGATCAAACAATTACCGCCGCAACGCCTGGCTGAGGTCGATGACTTTGTCGACTTCCTGCGTATACGCGAAGGTGAACAGCGCCTCACGCAAGCTGCCGCCAGAGTCAGCGAGGCGAGTTTTTCAGCGGCTTGGAATAACGATGAAGACGCTGTTTACGACAGGATGTGACCTTACTGAAACCGGTATTTACCACCATAGAACAAGGGCTTGTCGTACGTACTTTTGGTACGCTGGTAGCCAACGATCTGCACAGGTTACGAGAGACTATCTCTCAGGTTATCGGTTAGCCAGTTGAATAAAGTGCTGTAATCAGATAGTCCCGTCTCTTCGGCCTGTACGGCGTGTCCTAAAATTACTCCCGACTTATCCGCCAGCACTTATGCGCTGGCGGCATTCGCTGGAAATCCCGTGGCAGGGTGGCGCGGGTGATGTCTTCGATCTGAATGCCGGGTGCGATCTGTTTCAATGCCTCCGTATCCAGTTTGAATCCATGACGGTTGGTGGAGAAGAGCAGGGTGCCGCCGGGGTTCAGCAGGCGCAAGGTCTTGTGTAGTAATTCAACGTGGTCCCGTTGTACGTCGAAGTTGTCCGCCATACGTTTTGAGCGGGAGAAGGTGGGCGGATCGAGAAAGATAAGGTCATACTGGCCGCGGCTCCTGGCAATCCATTCCAGGCAGTCGGCCTGGATGAGTTCGTTATTCCTGGGGCTCAGGTGATTCAGGCCGAGATTGCGACCGGCCCAGTCGAGATAGGTGCGGGACAGATCCACCGAAGTGGTGGAACGCGCGCCGCCGAGGGCGGCGTAGATCGTCGCGGCGCCGGTGTAGGCGAAGAGATTCAGAAAGCGGCGATCGCGCGCCGTTTCCCGGATCAGGGCGCGGGTCGGCCGGTGATCGAGAAACAGGCCGGTGTCGAGGTAATCCTTGAGATTCACCAGCAGTTTCACGCCCTGTTCCTCGACGGTGAGAAAATCCGCGGCATCGTCCACCTTGCCGTATTGCGTCCCGCCCTTCTGACGTTCCCGGCGTTTCAGCACCAGGCGATCATGCGGACATTCGAGCACCAGGGCGAGCACGGCGAGCATCTCCCGCAGACGTCCGGACGCCGCTTTCGCGTCCACGTCGCGCGGCGGGGCGTATTCCTGCACATGCACCCAATTCCCGTAGATATCCACGGCGGCGGCGTATTCCGGGATGTCCGCGTCATACAGGCGATAGCAACTGATCCCCTCGCGGGTCGCCCATTTGCCGATGGCCCGCAGGTTCTTGCGCAAGCGGTTTTCGAACATCCCGCCACTCGATTCAATTATCCGCGCACTGTTTTGCAGCGCGCGCTTGACGGGGTCAGGCGGTTCGCGGACCTGCTCCGGCGCGATATCGATGAGGAGGAGGCGGCATTCGAGCGCGCCGTTGTAGACCGTGGTGTATTTGCGGGCCCGCAGGCCGAGCGTCTTGCCGAGCTCCGGGTCGCCAGTGAGGACCGCCGCCTGCCAGCCGGAAAACTCCTGCAGTAACTTCTGCCCGAGTTCCCGATAGAGATCGACCAGCACCCTCGCATCCCCGAGGCGCTCGCCGTAAGGGGGATTCACCACCACCAGCCCGCCGGCATCCGGCGGGCGGCGCAGATTCCGCAGCACGCAGACGGAGAATTCGATGCGTCCCGCAAGACCCGCGAGCCGGGCATTCTCCCGCGCGGTTTTAATACTCGCAGGATCGGCATCGTAACCGTGAATATGGAGCGGTCGATCCTTCGCCGCCTGACGGCGTTCCTTCGCCTCATCGAGAATCCGATTCCAGGCATCGCGATCGTGTCCGCGCCAGCCGGAAAATCCCCAGTAAGTCCGGTGTAGCCCCGGCGCGATATCCCCCGCCATCATGCCTGCCTCGATGATGAAGGTGCCCGAGCCGCACATCGGATCCACGCACGCCCCGCCCGCGGCGAATATCGCGGGCCAGCCGGCGCGCCGCAGGATGGCGGCGGCAAGATTTTCCTTGAGCGGGGCGCGGCCGCCCGCCTCGCGGTAGCCGCGCCGGTGCAGGCTCTCTCCGGAGAGGTCGAGACTGATCACCGCCTGGTCGCGATGGAGATAGACATTGATCCGCAGCGACGGCTGTACCGTATCGATCGACGGACGCGCGAGTCCTTGCGCCCGGAACTGATCGACGATGGCGTCCTTGACCTTGAGCGCCCCGTAGTGGGTATGCACGATATCCGGCACACGGCCGCTGAAGTCCACGGCGAGGGTGTCCTCCGGGCCGAGATGATCGGTCCAGCGGATCCCCTGCACGGCCGCATAGAGTTCCGCAGCGTTGGTGACGGGGACGGTCGCCAGAGGCAGCAGGATGCGGTTCGCGATCCGGGACCACAAACAGGCGCGATAGGCGGTCTCCAGCGTGCCGCTGAAAACGGCCCCGGCCCGCCGCTCGCCGCAATCCTTTCCGCCCAGTTCGCGCAGTTCATCGGCCAGCAGACCCTCAAGGCCTTTCGGCGCGGTGGCGAAGAAAGTAATTACATCAGGCATGGGAGTCATCCTTATAAGCGGCGCAGGATCGCCGCGGCGCGATCGAGCGTCGCCTCGTGTTTCGCGAAACAGACGCGGATCACCTTGTGGTCGGTGTGATCGCCGTGAAAGACCGATACCGGGATGACGGCGACGCCATGTTCGCGGGTCAGGCGTTGCGCGAAGTCATAATCCCCTTTGTCGCTGATCGCGCTGTAATCGAACAACTGGAAATAGGTTCCGGAACAGGGCAGGGCGCGCAATCGCGAATCCCGCAAGGACTCACGCAGATGATCCCGTTTGGCCTGGTAGAAGGCCGGCAGCTCCAGATAGTGCGCGCTGTTCTCCATGAACCGCGCCAGCGCGTGCTGCATGGGCGTGCAGGTGGTGAAGGTGTTGAACTGATGGATCTTGCGGTATTCCGCGGTGAGCGCGGGCGGGGCCACGCAGTAACCGACCTTCCAGCCGGTGGCGTGATAGGTCTTGCCGAAGGAGAAGATGGCGAAGGCCCGTTCCCGCAGCGCCGGATAACGCAACACGCTCTGATGTTCTTCGCCATCAAAGATGATGTGTTCGTAGACCTCATCGCTGATGATGCAGAGGTCATGGCGATTCGCGATCCCGCTCAATGCCTGCATATCCGCCGCGCGCAGGATCGCCCCGCTGGGATTGTGTGGGCTATTGACGATGATCAAACGGGTGCGGGGCGAGACGCTATCCTCGACCTCGTCCCAGTCGATTGCATATTCCGGGTAACGCATGGCGATGCGGCGCGTGCTGCCGCCGGCTAGCCGGATCACAGGGTCGTAGGAATCGTAGGCCGGATCGAAGATGATGGCCTCGTCCCCCGGCCGGATCGCCGCGGTGATGGCGTTGTACAAGCCCTCGGTGGCGCCGGAGACCACTGTCACTTCGGTTTCGGGATCGACACGGACCCCGTAAAGCGCCTCGATCTTCCGGGCAATGGCCTGGCGCAACGACTCGATCCCGGCCATGGGCGGATACTGATTGTGGCCTTCCCGCATGGCGCGCGTGACCTCGTCGACCAGCGCCTCGGGGCAGGCGAAATCCGGAAAACCCTGCGACAGGTTGATGGCCCCGCATTCGTTCGCGAGCCTGGACATCACGGTAAAAATGGTGGTGCCGACATCCGGCAGTTTCGATACGAGCTTCAAGTCGGGCGCTCCGGCAATTTCGAGGGAGGCATGATAGTCTTCTCGTTGGGCATTAGTCATTAGTCATTGGTCATTAGGGGATAGGTCGTTTGTAGGGGCGATCCTTGTGATCGCCCTGTCACGCTATTGATAATTTTGCCAATGATCGACTTGACCCCGCCTTGGGATATCGGGTAAACAGGCATTTCCTGCCACGGGAGCACCCCATGACACAAAAGGCAACGATCCTCATCGTCGATGATGACAATACCTATCGCAAGACCCTGACGTTGCAGGTGAAGTCGCGCGGTTACGAGGTCCTCGCCGCCGGCTCCGGCAGCGAGGCGCTCTTTCAGCTCAGAGGCAATCTGGTCGATCTGATCCTGCTCGACCTGAACATGCCCGGGATGTCCGGCAACGAGGTCCTGCAAAAGATCCGTGCCGATTATTCCGCCCTGGAACTGCCGGTGTTGATGCTGACCAGCAGCGACGAGACCGATGACATGATCAAGGCGCTTGGCAACGGGGCGAACGATTATCTGATCAAGTCCACGAATATCGAGATCCTGGCCGCGCGCATCGAGACGCAACTCTCGTTGAAATCCATGAACACGGCGCTGAAGGTGAAGCAATCCGATCTGCGCCAGGAATACGTGCAGACCAGGAGCAAGCTGGAGCTGGACCGGATCTCCATGAAAAAGGAGATCGACCACCGGGTAGCCGCCGAGATTGCGATGATCGAGAGCGAGAAGCGCTACAAGGTGCTCTATGACAACACGCCGGCGATGTATTTCAGCCTGAACATCATGGGCGAAATCCAGTCGGTCAACCGTTATGGCGCACGCGTCCTCGGCTACCAGCGCAATGAACTCGTAGGGCGGGATATCAGCGAGCTTTATGCCCCCGGCGATCGGGAGCGGTTTCAGGAATATCTGGGGGAGGCGACGCTGCATCCCGATTCCTCCTATCGCTGGCAGTTGCATAAACAAACCAAGGAAGGCATGCCTATACTGATACGCGAGACTGCGAAACTGGTGTATGGTCTTACCAGGGAAAAGAACATCCTGCTGGTCGGTGTGGACATCTCCGATGAGCATATCGATCTGGGTATTTAATGGTTAAGCGAGGTGACGTCATGTTGAGAAATACGCTGGTAGTAGTGATTATGATCATCGGCATGTTGTTGCTCGGGGCCTGCGGTGAGAGTGCCCAGGAGGCAGCCGTAACGCCACCGGCCACGCCTGCTGTGGCGCCAGCACCCACGCCCGCTACTGCACCGGTTGCAACCCCGGCTGGCGGGGCCGCGGATTGCGTACCCTCGGGCGATCTGCAATTTGTCTGCGGTCCGCAAAACGCCGAAGATATCGTTCAGGTGGGCGACACCGAGTGGCTCATCGCCTCCGGGATGAACGGGGATCGCTGGGGCACGGATACGCCGGGGCATCTCTATCTGATCAATCACCGGACGCGTGAATGGGAAGTACTGTTTCCAGCCGCACAGCCAGTTTTTGAACAAGACATGACGCGCTTCCCCGACTGCCCGGCACCGCTCAATATCAACAACTTCTCAGCCCACGGACTCGCCCTGCGCGAGGAGACTCAGGGACAATACCTTCTCTATGTCACCTCGCACGGCGATCGTGAGGCGATTGAGGCATTCCAGATCGATGCCGGCGCGGACAAACCGGTCATCCGCTGGATCGGTTGTGTCGCGTTGCCGAATACCGTCTGGCCGAACAGCGTGGCGATCCTGAATGACGGCGGCTTCGTGACGACGAAGTTCATGGATCCGACTGATGCGGAAGGCTTCAACAAGGTCAGATCACAGACCATCACCGGCGGCGTGTGGGAGTGGCATCCGGGCAAGGGGGAACCCGCGGAGATCGAAGGCACGCAACTCTCCGGCCCCAATGGCATCCTGGTCTCGCCCGATGATCATTATCTGTATGTGGCCGCGTTCGGCACTAACGAGGTGGTGCGCTTCGACCGCAGCGTCACGCCGATGGCGCGTACCGCCGCCACTCTGGCCGTCACGCCGGACAACCTGCACTGGACGGCGGAGGGCAGGATCTACACCACCGGCGGAGATCACATGCCGCCGGCGGAGTGTCCAAAGCAACCCTGCGGCAGCGGTTGGTCAGTCTTCGATATCGATCCGGAGACCATGACCGCGACCCGAGTGACCGGGGTTGGCGCCGATGCGGCGATGCAGGGCGCGAGCTCTGCCCTCAAGGTTGAGGGGCAGATCTGGATCGGGACGTATGCGGGAGATCGGGTCGGCATCCTGCCGGCGCCTTAGCAGCCTGTTAGATCCTTAAGTCAGACGCGCGAGCAAAGCCTCGGGACCTGGCGCCTGTTCCGCGTGGATGATCGCGGCCAGTCGCTCGCGCGGGTCATCGCTGCGGCGCTCGATCTTGTATACCTGACCGGGGAACAGCCGCGCGGCCAGGGCGCGCACGGCCGGGGCGAAGGCTTCCCACGCTGCATCGGTGTTGGGCGCGAGCAGCCGGTCGTTTGTGAATACCTCCAGCCGATTGCAGGGAAAGCTCACCTGCGCTCCCAGATTCGCCTCGCGGGTAAAGCAGATGCAGGCCTCCAGTCCCTTGCGGGCGACCGTTGCCAGGCGCGCGGCGAGGTCCGTCTCCGGCATCGGTTGTTTGCTGTAATACGCCAGACCGCGCTCGCCGTGGGTCTCGTCATAACCGTAGTTGCCCTCGTGGGCGATGATCAACACCCCGGGGCCGTGATGCATGTGAGTGTATTCGGCAACGTCGATCAAGAGGTTGTCGAGGACATGGTCCTGGATCCAGCGATGAAATACGGGGATGAGGTCCAGCAGATTCAAGGGCGCGCGCTCGTCCGCGAACCATTTCACACCGATACGATGTAATTCCATTCTTGCTCCTGACTTTATAGTTATACGTTATCGGTTGATGTCGCAGCCGGCGCGGCGCTCTCCGCCTGCTGTTCGGACATGCGCACATAGCAGGCGTAAGCGGCCTCGACGAAGTGCTGGGTCTCCTCCAGCAGCCGTCGCGCGGCCTCCACGCTGTAATTCCGAGTCTTGTCTTCGTGACGCCGGAAGAGATATTCGGCGAAGCGCGTCGGGGCGTTCCTCGCGAGAAAGCGCCCCGTCTCGTGAAAGCGCGCGCGGAAGGCGGCCACGATTGCGTCCGGGTTGTCCGGCACGTCGGGGTCCTCGGCATACACCAGGCCTTTCGCCGCCAGCACCATCGCCGCATAGGCCGTGTCATCGGCCTTGCGGAAATCGCCATCGTCGAGATGCACCTGCGCCTCGTAGTGCATCTGCTCCGCGGCCTGCAAGTCGAACTCGGTGGTGCTCACCACCGCGCCCGCGCATTCGCCCGTGCCGATGTCCGCGACGGAGAACTCGCGCGGATCGCGCCAGTCGCTGTAGAGGGTGCGATCGACGGCCCGCGGCGGCACCTGGCCGAATTCGTCGAGCAGCGGTTTGACGCCTTTCTTGCCGAGCCGCTGGATGAAATCGGAAAAACCCTCCTCGGGATTGCGCTCGGCCAGGTATCGATTCGTGAGACGATCGATAAACTCGGGGATGCGCTTGGACGGCACCGGGCCGAAGGTCTGGCCGAATTCGCGCGCGTTATGGTCGCGATGCGCGCCCAGCACGACGCGGAAGTGCGGCACCAGAGCGTTGTCGATCTTGCGGCTCACGCCATAAAAGCCGATGTCGGCGATCTGATGTTGGCTGCACGAATTGAAGCAGCCGCTGACATGAATGCGCAGGTCGCGGATGGCGGGGTTGAGGGTATGCGCCCTGGCCTTGAAGTCTTCGCTCAAGGTCGCGGCAAGCCCTCGGGAACTCGCGATGCCGAGTTTGCAGGTATCGGTGCCGGGGCAGGAGACCACGTCCTCGATGGTGTTGGCCCCGGACTCTGCGAGCCCGATGCGTTGCAGCTCGCGGTGCAATTCCGGCAGATCGGCCTCGGCGACCCAGCGCAGCAGGATATTTTGTTCGATCGTCGTGCGGGCATGGCCGCCGTTGATGCGGCGGCTGATATCGGCCAGTTGCCGCATCTGCCAGGAGGAGATGTCGCCGAGCGGGAGCTTGATGGTGGCAATGGCGTAACCCGGCTGACGCTGGGGCCGGACGTTGGTCGCCCGCCATTCGCGGAAGGCGGCATCGCCGGCGTCCGCCGGTAAAGTCGCGCCGGGCCGCAAGGGTTTTTCTTCCCAGGCGGGGACGTCCTTGAGCCAGGCGGTCCACGCCTCCTCGTGCGGCATCTTTGGGCGCTCCGCTTCCACCTCGGCGCGGAATTTCTCGATGCCCCAATTCGCGACGAGGAACTTGATGCGCGCCCGGCCGCGGTTCTTTTTCTCGCCGTGGCGGGCGTAGATCCGGCTGACGGCCTGGGCGATCGGCAGCATCTCCGCCTCCGGCGTGAACTCGGAGAGCAGGCTGGCCTGATAGGGCACCGGGCCGAGCCCGCCGCCGACGTAGACCGAAAACCCACGCTCGATCCCGCCGTCCGGACCCTGGCGCGTCTTCGCGATGTAGCCGAGGTCGTGAAAGCCGGTATAGGCGCAACCTTCGGCGGCGCAACCGGAGAAGGCCACCTTGAATTTACGCCCAAAGTCCTGCGTGTCCCGGTGTCCGAGCAGGAAGCGCATGCAGGCCTGCGCGTAGGGGGTGACATCGAAGGCCTCCGTGCCGCAGCAGCCCGCCTTCGGGCAGCCGGTGATATTACGCACGGAATTGCCGCAAGCCTCGCGGGTGGTGATGCCCACCGCGGCAAGGCGGCGCATCAGGTCCGGGGTGTCCTCGATGTGTACGTAGTGCAGTTGAATATCCTGGCGGGTGGTGACGTGGCAGACCGCGTCCGAATATTCCTCGGCGAGATCGGCGAGCGCCTCCATCTGTTCCGGATTGACGCCGCCGAAGGGCAGTTTGATGCGCTGCATGCCGGGCGCGTCCCAGAGGGTTTCGGGTCCCTTGCGCAGGTCCTTGCGCGCGTAGTCCAGGTCGCGCTGGGCGACGCCATCGTGCCGCTGGCCGTTGTCATAACGCTGACCGTAGGCGCCGCGCCGCAGCCGCGCCTCCTGAAACAGCTTATCGTCGACCTTGCCCTGTTTTTTAAGCTCGATCTGCTGTTGGTACTGGTCGATCTCGCGCGCCATAGCCTCGGGCAGGCGCACCGCCAGACGGTCATTCCAGTTCATTCATACCGCTCCATTTCAAAAAGGATGCGTATTATCGCCCATCAGGGCCGCGTAAAACCACCCTTTACTGCGCTTTCCCGCAGTCCCTATCCGGCATTTGCCAGACTAATTTTCACGTGTCTATAATGCCCACAAGGCATGAGGTATTTCAGCCGTCGTCGGAACCGGCACAGGGACCGGCGCAGATTTCGCGGACTCGGATTGCTCAAGATTTTCGTGGGTATTCCGATAAAGATTGGATAGGCGTCCCGCGGTTTTGGGCGCTGTAGTCACCATAACAAATACAAACGTCGGCGGTATGGCTGCACATAACTCCGGCGAGCGAGATTTGAGGGCTTTCCCGATGTATTCCTGCTTCCGGTTTGTCCGCCTTCCCGGGCTCTGCGGCGCTTTTGTGTCGAGATTTGTCGTGCTTGCCCGCCGTTGCCCGTGTTCTGCGGCATTCTGGACGATCCTGTGCGTGGCCTTGTTGGCGCAGGGCGCGCGGCCGGTCATGGCGGCTGAATCGGCCAATGACCTCCTGGATCTCAGTTTCGAACAACTCATGGATGTCGAGATCTCGGCGGCCTCCCGCTTCCCGCAAAAGTCCTCTGAGGCGCCGGCGGCCATCAGCGTGGTGACCGCGGAGGAGATTCGCGCCCACGGCTACCGCAGTTTTGCCGATATCCTGCGCGGCATCCGCGGTCTCCATGTTAACTACGATCGTAATTACAGTTATCTCGGGGTGCGCGGATTCAGCCGGCCCGGCGACTACAACTCCCGGATATTGCTGCTGGTGGACGGTCACCGGGTCTACGACGACATCTATGATCAGGCCCCGCTCGGCAGCGAGTTCCCCCTCGATGTCGATCTCATCGAGCAGGTCGAATTCATTTCCGGACCGGGTTCATCCGTCTATGGAAGCGGCGCGTTTCTGGGGATCGTAAACGTGCGCACCAAGGATGCCGGCAAGTTCAGCCATGCGGAGATCAAGGGCGAGGCCGCGAGCGCGGGTACGTATAGAGGGCGCGCGAGCGCGGGACATGGGTTCGCCAACGGCGGCGAGCTGTTGCTGTCGGCTTCAATCATGGACAGCGAGGGCCGCGATCTATATTTCCCCGAATTCGATGCGCCGGCCGACAACAACGGCATCGCCCAGGGACTCGACCATGACCGCTATTACACCCTGTTCGGCAAGTATTCCGGGTTTGGCTTCGAACTGGAATTGACGCACGCGGAGCGGACCAAGGGGCTCCCCACCGCTTCCTACGGACAGACCTTCAACGATCCCCGCAGCGAGACAGTGGATGGGCGCACCGCCCTCAGCGCTGCCTATGTCGGGAACTGGTCCCGCTATGAAGTGCTCGCGAGGCTGTCTTATACGCAGTACGACTATGACGGTTTGTATACCTTCGATGTGGCGCCGGCCGGCGCCAACCAGGACACGGCCAGGGCCGAATGGTGGGATGCCGAGATCCAGTTCGGCGCACACCCCTTCGGGAACCACCACCTGATCTTCGGGGCGGATTACCATGACAATGCGCGTCAGGATCAATATTCCTATCTCGTGGATCTTGACCTGCTGGAATTCGACGACCGGCGTTCCAGCAAGCGGTACGGCGTGTTCGCGCAGGATGAGGTGGCCTTTCTGCCCGGCTGGTTGCTGAACGCCGGTTTGCGCTACGATTACTACGATGTCAACGATCAGGATATTCTCAATCCGCGACTGGCGCTCATCCATCAATTGCGCGAGACCACCACGGTCAAGCTCATCTATGGCACAGCCTTCCGCAATCCGAATGCCTATGAACATTATTACTACAATTCAGCCTATTCCGATGCCCCCGATCTTCAGCCCGAGCGCATCAGTAACTATGAGGCGGTGGTGGAGGAGCGCCGTCCAAATGGCCTGCGGCTCGCGGTCTCCTTTTATCATTACGACATCACCGACGTCATCGCCCTGATGACCCGGCCCGCGGACGGCGAATTACAGTTCGTAAATACCGGCGAGGTCTCCACCAACGGCCTCGAATTGGAGGCTGAGCGTCGCTGGGCGAACGGCATGCGCGTGCGGGCGAGCGTGAGCTGGCAGGATGCGGACGACCGCGCGACGGGCGCCCGTCTCATCGGTTCCCCGGAATGGCTGGGTCAAATCAGTTTCTCCATGCCGGTAATGGATGTTGCCACCGCGGCCATCGATGCCAGGTATATGGATTCCCGACCCACCCTGGCCGGCGACAACGCTGCCGATCATGCGATCGTCAATCTGACGCTGTCGACCGACAGGCTGGCGCCCGGCCTGGAGGCATCCGCCAGCGCGTATAACCTATTCGATACGGAATACTTCGATCCTGGCTCGGAGGAGCATGTTCAGGACATGATCATGCAGGATGGCCGGGGCCTGCGCATCTCGCTAAGCTATCGATTCTGAGCCGGGAATGAATCCACGCGGCCAGTTGACCGGATGCCTGATATCAGCGCTGCTGGCTGTCATGATGAATGACATCCCGGCCCAGACCGCCTCCGAGGAGGAACTCAAGGCGGCGTACCTCTATAATATCGCCTTGTTTGTGGAATGGCCGGAACATCATCGCCGCACGACCTTCGATATCTGCCAGTACGGGGCCGATGCCCTCGGCCCCGGCGGGCTGGCGCTTGCGAAACGGGCGCTGCACGGCCGGCCGGTTATTGTGCGGGTCGTGAGCGGCGCACCGGTGAAGGATTGCGACCTGTTGTACATCCCCTCCGTACAGAAAACCGATCTGCGTGAATTGATGGCCAGTCTTGACGGCGATTGTGTCCTGACCGTATCCGATATTCCGGATGCGATACAACAGGGCGTGGCGATCGGATTACTCAAAGAGCGCAAAAAGATCGTGTTTGAAGTGAATCTCGCCGCGACGGGCGCCGCCGAACTCACAATCGGCGCGAGACTCCTCAACCTTGCGGTGAAAGTGACGGGCGGCACATGATCAGGATCCGGGAACTCATATCGGCGCAGCCGGAGCGGCTCAGCCTGCTCAGCGTGGCCATCGCCCTGCTGATCGCCGGCGGCCTGCTTACCTTGTTCCAATACTGGTCTCTCTCCGCCACCTACCGGCTGGACCTCTCGGTGCAGGCCCGCATCGTCGGCGACAATGTCCAGGCGGCAGTGGCCTTCGCGGACCGGCAGGCCGCGACCGAAATCCTCCAATCATTGCACGCCTCGGAAACGATCATCGCCGCGGTCATACTGGATGCGGAAGGCAATCCGCTGGCCGCCTACGAGCGAACCGGCGGCGATCCCGCGGCCGCGAATCCCTTCGACGCCGCGATCTGGGGCAAGGTGGAGGTAACCCAGCCCATTGTCTATCGGGGCGCCTCGCTTGGCACCTTGCAACTCACCGGCAGCCAGGGGCAAATCCTCATCCGGCTGGCCATCTTCGCCGGCACGACCTTGCTCGCCTTCGTGTTGTCGATTGTTATCGCAAAAGTGCTGATTTCCAGTCTGCACAAGGCGGTGCGGCACGCGGAGGAACGTCTGCATTATCTCGCGCATTTCGATCCCGTCACCAATCTCTATAATCGGCATGCCTTCAACGAGCACATCGCGTTCTCCATGGAGCGGACCCGGCGCTTCGGCGGCCATGTCGCCTTGCTGCTTATCGATCTGGATAACTTCAAGTATGTGAACGACACCCTTGGACATCAGGCCGGCGATGCGCTCCTGCAATCCGTGGCCCAGCGCCTGCATCAGAGTCTCCGGCGCGGCGACATCATCTGCCGCCTCGGCGGCGACGAGTTCGCCGTGATCCTGGAAAATATCGCCGATGGCCGTCAGGCCACCGATGTGGCCGGTAATCTGATCGAGAAGATAGCCGCGCCGTACACGATTTCGTCGCAGGAAGTCTACGTCACGGCAAGCTGCGGCATCGGCATGTTCCCCGAGCATGCGGACACCACGGAACGGCTTATCCGTCATACCGATATGGCGATGTATCACGCCAAACAGGCGGGCAAAAACACCTCGGCCATGTTCCGCCGGGAGATGACGGTGAAGGCGGATCGGCGGATGAATCTGGAAGGGCGGCTGCGCCTCGCGCTGGAGCGCGAGGAGATGGAACTGTATTTTCAGCCCAAGGTGGATTTCAAGCGCGGTTGCATCGTCGGCGCGGAGGTATTGCTGCGCTGGCGGCATCCGGAATTTGGGTTTATCAGCCCGGCGGAATTCATCCCGGTCGCCGAGGAGAGTCAGCTCATCATCCCCATTGGCGCCTGGGTGCTGCGCAAGGCCTGCGCGCAGGCCGCGGCCTGGGAGCGCGAGAAGCACGGGGGGATTTCAATCTCGATCAACGTTTCATCATTGCAGATCCGGGACCCGGAATTCGTGAAGGTGGTCGCGGAGGCGCTGACAACCAGCGGCCTGACGCCCGAAAAACTCGAGCTGGAATTGACCGAGACCCTGCTCATGGAGGGCATCGAGTCCAATCTCAACATGCTGAAACAACTGCGGGCACTGGGCGTCAGTCTGTCAATCGACGATTTCGGGGTCGGCTTCTCCTCGATGGGCTATCTGAAACGCTTTCCCATCACGACCCTGAAGATCGATCGCAGTTTCGTGATGGATCTGCCGGGCGACAAGGAGGACGTGGGGATCACGCTCGCCATCATCGCGCTCGCCAACACACTGCATCTGAAAACCGTGGCCGAGGGCGTCGAGACGCCGGCGCAGGTGGAATTTCTGGTGAACGCCGGCTGCGATTATTTACAGGGGTTTCTCTTCAGCCCGCCGCTGCCCGCGGGGAAGTTTGTCGAATGGTGGGAGCAGTCCGAACAGCACCTTGCCCGGCTCAGCCAGCCGGCAGAGGCCGAAAGCGTGATTGGTTAGCGGTCAATTCGCAATTGCATTCATAACCGTTTTTGGATTGCTGGCAACCACCTTGAGCAATACGCGCGCCGCCCCTCTTGGCGCCCGTAAGCCTTGCTCCCAATGCCGTAACGTTCCGAGTGAAATGCCGAATGCAGTGCAGAAGCGCTGCTGGCTCATGCCCGTTTTCTCCCGGATGGCTTTGACATCGATGGGGTCGGGACGATTTATCCTGGCCCGGGACCTCTTCCCCTTGGCATGGGAAATCGCATCCGCAAGGCCAGCGGTTATTTCAGTATATGCTTTGCTCATTGCGTTGCCTCCAGAAGGCCACCAATTCTTTAACTGTCTTTGCCAGAAGATTACATTCCGCTTTTGTTAAATTCGCTTTTTCATTCTTGCCAAAGACAGTCAGCAAATACAGTGGCATTAATTCGTCGTGAAAATAATAGATAACCCGGAGTCCGCCGCTTTTACCGCCGCCAGTCCGTGCCCACCGCAGTTTACGTATGCCTCCTGTCCCTTCCATGATGATTCCGGCGCTGGGATGTTCGGCCAGATAGGCTATCAGATCATCTAAATCCGTTTCAGACAGCAAACGGGCTGCCTTCCGCTGAAACATCCTTGTTTCGGCTACGGTTATCATCGCGCGA
Organism: Gammaproteobacteria bacterium; assembly: GCA_004297165.1. Lineage (GTDB taxonomy): Bacteria > Pseudomonadota > Gammaproteobacteria > Eutrophobiales > Eutrophobiaceae > 2-02-FULL-56-15. The sequence continues at coordinate 927,542 of SCUJ01000006.1, read as the reverse complement.
TGATATACTCCAATGGAGTATTGCTCAAGGGATTTCAGGAATCATAACGAATGTGATCCTCGGGAATCTCTGCAATATCAACGATCCCGTCATGCCGCGCTTGATCTTGATCCGGCATCCAGCAATAAATTGTTTTTGTCGGGGTTCCGGCCTTCGCCGGAATGACGATCAATCAGGGCAGCTCCGCGCCTGTTTGCCAGCCGCCGCCCAGAGCCTGATAGAAACCCACCATGGCGTTCAACCGCTGCAGCTTGTTGTCGAGAAAGGTATTTCTCGTGGCAAACAGCGTGTTCTGCGCGTTGAGCACGGACTGGTAGTCGATGACGCCTTCGCGGTATCTGGCCTGCGCGATCCGGAAGGCCTCCTCGGCGGCGCCGAGATTGTCGAAGGCCACCTGACCCTGCTCGTCCAATAACCGGATGTTGCTCAACTGCACTTCGATGTCGTTGAAGGCGTTCAACACGGCCTTGCGGTAGCTCGCGAGGTTGTTTTCGAGGGTGAGCCTGGTCTGTTCCAGATTGCGCGTGCGGCGGCCGTTATCCAGCAGGGTCTGGACGAGATCCGCGCTGAGTGAAAAGACCGAGGTGGGCGAGGCGACGATATCCAGGAGCGAGGTGCTGGAGGCGTTGACGCCGCCGGTCAGCGAGATCTGCGGAAGAAAGGCGAGCCGCGCCAGATCCACGTTGGATGTGGCGCCGCGCAGATTTGCTTCGGCCTGCACCAGATCGGGACGACGGATCAACAGGTCGGAGGGCAGACCGGGCCGTACGACCGGAATCTGGATATCCGCGAGCGTCTGGCCCTTGATGTCGAAACCTTGAACGCTCCGGCCCAACAACAGGGCGAGCGAGGCCCGTGCCGCCAGGTCGTTCTGGGTTAGGCTGCTCAGGTTGGAACGTTCCCGCTGAATGGCGATCCGCTGCTGCAGGGCCTCGATGGGCACGGCCACCCCGGAGTCCACGCGGGACTGGGCGATCGCGCCAATGGCCTCGGCATTCGCGACATTCTGTTTCGCCGCCTCGATCTTGTCGCGGGTCAGCAGGATCTGGAAATAGGTGGAGGAGGCCGTGCCGAGTATGTTCAACGCGAGGTCAGAGAGCTGCGCGACCCTGGAGTCGTATTCCGCAACCGCGCGATCGTATTCCGCCGGTTTGCTCAGGATGTTGTTATAACTCAGCGAAAGACCAATCCGCGAGGGCGAGTCGGGCCCGGATGAAGTGGTCAGTCCATTGAAACGGGTCTCGGTATAACCGCTGCCGATGCCGGCTGTGACAGAAGGGGTGGGCCAGAGATTGAAACCGGCCTCCTTCAGGGTAAGCTGCGCCGCGATCAGGTTGCGCCGGTTCGAGGCAAGGTCGAGATTATTTTCCTGTATCTGACCGACCAGGGTGGTGAGTTCCGGGTCCTTGAAATTGTCCCACCAGGTTTTGTCCGGCCATTCGGCCGCGGACGATTCAACGGGACCCTGCCAGTTCCCGGGGACATCCGTATCCGCGAGTTTCGGGACATCGGTGGTCGCACACGCGGAGAGGAGGAATAGCAGCGTGGGCACGAACGACGTGCCCACCCTACTACGAAGCGCGCGTAGGTTGGGCGGAATGAAATGCAGCCCAACATTGTTTTCCCGCGTGGGCACAGAAGGCGTGCCCACCCTGCAAAGCGGATTCATTCCTGGCATCGAGTAATTCTCATTCATTGGCAAGGGCGACGACGGGATCGAGCCGCGCGGCCTTGCGCGCCGGGGCGAACCCGAAGATGAGGCCGGTCGAGGCGGCGCAGGTAAACGCCAGGATCATCGGCTTTGGGGTGAACAGGATCGGTATGCCGAAATTGCCGATGATCGAGCCGATGCCGACCCCGAGCAATATGCCGATGACGCCGCCGAAGCCGGAGACGACGATCGCCTCCGACAGAAATTGCGAGAGGATATCGCCCTGGCGCGCGCCGGTCGCCATGCGGATCCCGATCTCGCGGGTCCGTTCGGTCACCGAGACCAGCATGATGTTCATGATGCCGATGCCGCCGACCAGGAGCGAGATCGCCGCGACCGATCCCAGCAGCATGGTGAAGGTCTCCAGGGTCGCGGAGACCGTCTCCAGCATCTCGGCGGCATTGAAGATCCGGAAATCCTCCGAGCCATGGCGCGCGGTCATGAAATCGATCAAGTCCTTCTCCGTTTTGTCCATGCGTTCGATGTCGTCCACCGTTACCGCGATGCTGCGGGCGATCGTCTGACCGAACAAGCGCAGGCCGCCCGTCTTCAACGGTACAAAGACGTTGTCATCCTGATCGCGCCCGCCAAAGCCGGATGACCCGCCCTTGCGGGTGAGGACGCCGATGACCTGAAACGGCACCTTGCCTATCAGGATATACTCGCCGAGCGGGTCATTTCCTTCGGGAAACAATTCCTCGGCCGCCGTGGCGCCGAGCACCGCCACCGCCGAATAGCGGTTGCTGTCCTCGCGGGTGAAGAACACGCCCCGGGCAAGCTGCCAGGCGCGCGCCTCCGGAAGCACTTCGGAGGTGGCCGTGATCTGCGTGGAATGGTCCTGATGTCCGGCGCGCACCGTGTACATCCCGGTCAATTCCGGCAGCGTATAAAGCACATTCGGCACGCCTTCGAGGATGGCGTCGGCGTCCTCGAAGGTGAGGGTGGACGGCATGTCGCGGAACTGGCCCTGACCCCGCGCGGGTTGCAGGTTCAGCATGTTGGTGCCGCCGATGGAGCTGATGCGCTCCACGACCTGTTGTTGCGAGCCCTCGCCAATCGCGAGCATGACCACGACCGAGGAGATGCCGATGACGATGCCCAGCAGGGTCAGCACCGTGCGGAAGAGGTTCGCATAGAGGGAGCGCAAGGCCATGCGGATGGCCTCCGCCTCGCCGGCCAGGAAATGCGAGGCCTCGCGGATACGGAAGAGGTCCCGCAATCCGGCATTATTCGCAACGTCGGTCCTGCCCTTGGCCGGTCCGCTATCCTTTACGATCTCGCCGTCGCGGATCTCGACGATCCGGTCCGCATGGGATGCGACCTTGGCGTCATGGGTGATGAGGATGACCGTGTGTCCCTTGCGCGCGAGATCGTCGAGCAGGGCGATGACCTCGGTCCCGCTCTTCGAGTCCAGCGCCCCGGTAGGTTCATCGGCGAGGATCACGTTGCCGCCATTCATCAGGGCGCGGGCGACGGAGACGCGCTGTTGCTGGCCGCCGGACAACTGACTCGGCCGGTGATCCAGCCGATCTCCGAGCCCCAACGAGGCCAGCAGACCATCCGCGCGTATGATCCGATCCTTCGCCGAAATCCCCGCATAGATCGCCGGTATCTCGACGTTCTCCTCCGCGGTCGCGGTGGGCAGGAGGTTGTAGCTCTGGAAGATGAAACCGAAGGCCTCGCGCCGCAACCAGGCGAGTCCGTCCGGATCGAAGGTCTTCACATCGCGCCCGGCGAACAGATAGGCGCCGCCTGTCGGCCGGTCCAGACAACCGAGGACGTTCATCAAGGTGGATTTACCGGATCCGGATTGTCCCATGATGGCGACGAACTCGCCGGGGTAGATCTTCAGGGAGATCCCGCGCAGGGCCTGGACCTCGACTCCGCCGCCAGTGACGAAGGTCCGGCTGACCTCCCGCAATTCGATCAGGGGGATCGCCGCCGAGGTTAGGGCAGTGGCTGTCTTGGTGTCCATAGCCAGGGTGTCGGACGATCGCGTTAACGCATGAACGGAGGCATGAAACCGCCGGGCGGCCCACGGAAGTTGTTATTACTGCCGGCCTGTTGTTCCGTTTCAGTGGATTCCGCCTGGACGATGCCGGCCACCACCTTTTCGCCTTCGGCCAATCCCGAGATCACCTCGGCCTTGATCCGGCTGCTCACGCCGATCACAACCTTGCGTTCTTCGGTAGAATTGTCCACGCGCACAACCTTGACGGTTGCGTCGCGGCGGGCGGGCGGGGCGCCGGCCGCGCCTTGTGACATGCCGTTGCCAGGACGGCCGAAGCCGCCGGGAAAGCCTCCGGGCGGCGGACCGCCACCGGGAAAGCCGCCGCCTTGCGCAATGCGCTCGCGGATGCGTTGGCGCATCTCCTCGGTCATCTCGCCATTGAAAACCATGGCGCCACCGGCGCCGCCGGGACGTCCGCCCGGCATCGCGCCAGCGGGTGGCATGCCACCGGGTCCGGATCCGGCCGCCATTTGCGGAGCGGCGTTACCGGGCTGGGCGTCCTCGGCGAAGGTCAGGGCGCCGATCGGGACAGTCAGGACATCGCGCGCGGCCTCGGTGACGAAAAAAACCTGCGCCGTCATCTCGGGCATCAGGCTGCCATCCGCGTTTTCGATGTCAAAGAGACCGGTGTATAAAACCACATTGTTCTCCACGAGCGGTGTGGGGAGGATCTGCCGCACCTTGCTGTACCAGCGTCGATCGCCGCCGCCGAGGGTGGTGAAATAGACCTCCATCCCTTTCTTCACGCTCGCGATATCCGCCTCGGAGATCTCGGTCTGCACGGTCATTGTCGAAAGGTCGGCGATCCGCAGGATGGTCGGGGCCATCTGCACCGCGTTCAGCGTGCGCCCTTCAATCATGTCGATCGACACCACGGTGCCGCCGATGGGGGCGAAGATCTTGCTGTATTCCAGCGTGGTTTCGTCGCTATCGAGACTCGCGCGGCTTTGCTCAATCTGTTTCTGCAATTGTGTCAGGCTGGATTCCGCGGAGGCGAGGGCATTAACGGCGTTGTCATAGTCGAGCTGGCTCGTTGCCTTGTCCGTCCGCAGCCGTTCCTGACGGGCGGCATTGGCGCGCGCCAGTTCGAGCCCCGCCTTGCGCGCGTCGATCTGCGCCTCCAGCGCGGCGAGATTGGCGCGGCTCGCCTCCACGCGGGAGGCCTGCACGCGGGCGTCGATCTCGGCCAGCAACTGGCCTTCCTTGACGACATCGCCGACTTCCACATGCAGTTTCTGGAGCAGTCCCGACACCTGGGCGCCGACTTCCACGACCTTGAGCGGTTTCAGACTGCCGGCGGCGGCCACGGTATTTTCAATATTTCCTTTCGTTACAGTCTCGATGAGGGGCTGGTCTTCCGCCACTTGCGCATCGTCCTTGAGCCAGAGCGATACGCCGATGGCGACGACGATGACGGCGGCGATTAGCAGAAAATAATTGCGGCGTTTCCGCCGGCGCCGGGAGGATGGATTGAATTCGCCGATGGCGCTGTCCGTCGTGGGTTGTTGTGGGTCAGTCATTGACATGGATCACCATTACCTCAGTGAACTGCTGATGAGAGTGTAGGCCGGATATTACGCGGGGATATTGCAAGAAATGAGGATCCACGGCAGTTGGAATTTCTTCCGCCAATTCGGCTATTCTGTTATAGAACGCCATATAACTTCCGGGGGACAGATCATGCGCATGACAATAACAAAAACGATCCTTCTGCAAGAAAAAATACTCCCGCGCTGGTTGTGCATCGCACTACTGATGTCTTGCGCCGTTGCCGCTGTCGCTGATGAAAATATCTCGCCGGCGCCGGCCTTCAGCGCCGGGGAATTGCGCGCCGATCCGCAGGCGGGCTGGCTGACCAACGGCGGCAATCTCTTCAATCAACGTTATTCTCCGCTGGCGCAGATCAACACTGAAAATATTGCGGGACTGAAAGGCGTGTGGCGAGCGAGCCTGGGCTCTGGGTTGGGGCCAACCCACAACAATCAGGGGCAGCCCCTGGTCCATGAGGGCGTCCTCTACATTGCCACGGGCGAGAACGATGTCTTCGCCATCGCCATCGACACCGGGAAACTGTTGTGGACTTACAAGGCGAAACTCGAGCCGAAGAATGTGCAGGTCTGCTGCGCCTGGGTGAATCGCGGCGTGGGGATCGGGGAGGGCAGGATCTTTCACGGCCAGCTCGACGCGAAACTCGTGGCGCTCGATCAGCGGAGCGGTGAAGTGGTCTGGTCGATACAGGCGGAGCCCGTCGGGATCGGCTTCAGCATCACCAGCGCGCCGCTCTATTACAACGGCATGGTGATCGTCGGTTTCGCCGGCGCTGATATGGGGACCAGGGGACGCATCAAGGCCTATTCCGCGAAAGACGGCGCGCTGCTCTGGACCTATTACACCATCCCGGCGCCCGGCGAACCTGGATCCGAAACCTGGCCCGCCGACAACGACAGTTGGAAATACGGCGGGGCCTCGATCTGGATGACGCCGGCGGTGGACCCGAAACTCGGACTGCTTTATTTCGGCACCGGCAATCCGGCCCCGGACCTCGGGGCCGCCGTGCGGCCGGGCGACAATCTCTTCAGCGATTCGATCATGGCGATCGAGATCGCGACCGGCAAATACCGCTGGCATTTTCAGGAGGTCCATCACGATATCTGGGATTACGACGCCGCCAATCCGGTGATCCTCTTCGATGCCGAGATCGATGGCAGGATGCGCAAGGGCATCGCCCACGCCGGCAAGACCGGCTGGGTCTATCTGCTCGATCGGGAGACGGGCGAACCGCTGCTCGGGATGGAGGAGCGGCCCGTGCCGCAGGAACCGCGACAGGCCACGGCGCCCACGCAACCCTACCCAGTCGGCGATGCCGTCGCGCCGCAACACATCGATATCGCGCCGGAGAACGTGGATCTGGTCAATCAGGGCCGGATCTTCACCCCGTTCTTCGAGGAGGCGGTCATCTACAAACCGCTCACCGCCGTGAACTGGCCGCCGAGTTCCTACGATCCGGAAACGCATCTGTTGTATATGTGCGCGAACGATGCCGCCGCCGGGGCGCGGGCGAACGACACGCAATACGATGAACCCTCCTATGACAGGCATTTCTTCGGCGGGTCCTGGGCGCACCCCGTCATGACGCGGCGCGGGATTTATACCGCGCTGGATGTGCGGACCAACCGGATCGTCTGGCAGCGCCAGTGGGCGGATCGCTGCCGCAGCGGATCGCTTGCGACCGCGGGCGGGCTGGTCTTCGTCGGACGCAATGACGGCAGGTTGATGGCGATGGACAAACGCACCGGGAAGACCAGATGGGAATTCCTCACCGATTCCGGGATCAACACGGGGATCTCAAGTTTCGAATACCGGGGCGATCAGTACATCGCCGCCTACGCCGGCGGCGCGCGCGACAACGGCACGCGCGGCGATGCCATCTGGCTGTTCTCGCTCAAGGGCGCCTTGAATCCGTTGCCGCCCCAGCCCACGGGACCCGCGGTAGCTGCGGCCGCAACGATCGCAGTGCCGGAGCGGACCGCGGATCGGGGACACGGTAAAACGCTGTATCTGCAATCCTGCGTCTACTGTCACGGCGAGGATGGCGAGGGCACGGAGCTTGGCGGGGCGCGGCTCACCACCGCGCTCACCATCGCCTCCGTCATGAATGTGTTGAATACCGGGCGCAACGCCATGCCCAATTTCAGCGTCGCGCTGTCGGCAGACGACATGCACGACATCGGCAGTTATATCATCGAGGAGCTGGTTCCGGAAAAAGAAGAATAAAAAAACCGGGATGATCGTCAGATCATCCCGGCTTGTTGTGCCCGGTCGGATCAGGTGTTGGCGAGCCCGACGATATCGGTGGCGAGAACGGATGGCATGACGCTGGAGAAGTTCTTGACGTCATCCCGCAGGGCCTGGCTGTGTTGCGCCCCCGCGGCCTCGAATTTCGCCTGATCGGCGATGTAGAAATTCACGCAACCGGCATAGGGCGGGGCAGTCCCGTCCATCGCGCTGATGCCCTTGCGGATCTCGAACCGGCTGATGGCCTCCGTGGTGTAGAGGCGCATGATCAGCGGCATGTGATTGTCGCGGTAGTAGTCCGCGTTCCACACCGCGCCTTCCGCCGCCGGATAGACGATGGTCATGCAGCGCGCCCCAATCTGGGGGCTGGCGAGATCGCCGCCCATTTCGCCCCAGACCTCGTCGTTCTGGATCACGGCGTTGGTGCTGGTGAAGTTCTTGATGTCATCGACCATGGTCTGGCCGTGCTGGGCATTGCCCGCGTCGAAGGCGGCGTTGTCGTTCACCCAGATGTTGACGGCGGCGACGAAGGCGGCCGGCGGGGCCCCTTCGGGCTGGGCAACGGGCTTGCGCAACTCGAAGCGTTTGATGGAGTTGCCGAACAACTTCATGATCATGGTCAGGTGGTTGTCGCGGTAATAGTCGAAATTGAAGGTCACATCGGGACCGGCGTTATAAAGTATGGTCAGACAGCGTTTGCCGATGACGCCATCGGCGCGCACGCCTCGCGGCAGCGCCACGCCGAGGACCGAGCACAAGGCCCCCCAGGTCAGCGCCGCGCCGGCGCCTTTGAGCAGGGTCCGGCGTTGTTCCCCGGCCGCATTCAGTTCCCGGCCTGTTTCGATTTGTTTGCTTGGCATAAAAGATTTCCCCCTCGCTGTGTTGGATGATGTCGCCACATTTTCATGAATGTGGCGGCGATATACAAACGGTTTTTACCGGATTAGTGTTCCCAGCGGCCGCGGCCCTTGGCCTTGGCCCGGTAGAGGGCCTCGTCGGCCAGTTTGATGAGAGCGGCATCCTTGTCGGCGTCGTCCGGGTAGACGCTGATCCCGATGCTCACCCCGAGATTCGCCGCTTTATCCTTGATCGCCAGGGGGACCTCCACGCACTTCAGTATGCGTTCGGCCACCTGGACGGCGACGTCGAGGCCGCCGACGTTTTCGATGATGATGGCGAATTCGTCGCCGCCCAGACGGTAGACGGAATCGCCGCCGCGGGTGGCGCACAGGATGCGTTTGGCGATGGTCTCCAGTGCGATATCGCCGCAGTCGTGACCCATGGTGTCGTTGAGTTGCTTGAAACCGTCCAGATCCAGCAGCAGCAGGGCGTTGTGCGACCGGTGGCGATCCGCCCGGGCGATCCCGGCGCGCAACGCATCGTTGAAGGCGCGCCGGTTGCCGAGCCCGGTCAGTGCGTCTTCCATGGCCATTTTCTGGATTTGCAACTCCGATTTCTTGCGTTCGGTGATATCGACGAACGTGGCGAGCGCCCAACGGTTCTGCGGCAGGATCATGCCCCCGAGCAGCGTGGTCTTGACCGATCCGTCCTTGCAGAGCACATCGACCTCCACCTGATCGATGCCGATGGCCTCCATGGAGGCGCTGCCGAAATGGGGATACCACATCTGCGCGGCGCGTTCCACGTGATCGGGATTGATGTAAGTCTTCTCGATCCAGTCGGTGACGGTGGGATGGTCGCCGAGGATATAACCGAACATCTGGGTGAAGGTCTTGTTGATGTAGATGAGTTCCTGGGTTTCGAGGTTGGCCCAGGAGACGGCGATCGGCATGCAATCGAGGATGTCTTCGAGATTCTTGCGCAGATGTTTCTCGAAGCGCACGACATTGGTATCGGCATGGGATGGATTCGCTTCACCAGCCATCGGCTTAATCCTCAGGATTTGTTATACGCAGTATCAGGGAGTTCACAAAGTATAGCAATGCGACGTTTTCGCAGTCCTTCTAGTGAATGTAAATAACGGTAAATACACTTATGATAACCGATCATGTCCTCCCCGCCGTTCAATGCCGTCGTATGGGACTGGTTCGCCTCGGCCTTCGCCGGACCGACGCCGACCCAGTTGCGGGCCTGGGATGCCATCCGGGCCGGAACGCACACCCTGATCGCCGCCCCCACCGGGAGCGGCAAGACCCTGGCGGGCTTCCTCTGCGCGATTGATGGTCTCGTTACCGCCGGGCTGCGGCGGGAATTGCGGAATGAGGTTTATGTCCTGTACGTCTCGCCCCTCAAGGCCCTGTCGAACGATATCCACCGCAACCTGGAACTGCCCTTGCAGGGGATCGACGCCAGGTTTGCCGCGGAAGGAAACAGCGAGTTGCAAATCCGTGCGGCAGTACGCACCGGCGATACCCCGGCCGGCGATCGCGAACGCATGCGCCGGAGGCCGCCGCACATCCTGGTGACCACACCGGAGTCGCTCTTTATCCTGCTCACCAGCGCGTCGGGACGAAGCATGCTGGCGAGTGTCCGGACGGTAATAGTCGATGAAATTCATGCCCTGGTCGGCAACCGGCGCGGCAGTCATCTGAGTCTCTCATTGGAGCGTCTGGAATCCTTGTGCGCGAGGCCGCCGCAACGGATCGGCCTCTCGGCCACGCAACGACCGCTCGCGACCGTGGCCCGGTATCTGGCGGGGGATCGTCCCATCCCTTGCGTGGAGGTGGACTGCGGTCATGTGCGGGATCGGGATCTGGCGCTGGAGATACCGGATTCGCCGCTGTCCACAGTGATGTCCAACGAGATCTGGGGCGAGATCTACGACCGGCTCGCGGCCCTCGTGGCGCAGCATACCTCGACCCTGATCTTCGTCAACACCAGGCGACTCGCGGAACGGGCCGCGCGGCAACTGGCGGAACGCTTGGGGGCGGATCATGTGACCGCGCATCACGGGAGTCTGGCGCGGGAACACCGACTCATGGCCGAGCAACGGCTGAAGCAGGGCGGACTCAAGGCGCTGGTGGCCACCGCGTCGCTTGAACTTGGCATCGACATCGGCCATGTGGATCTGGTCTGCCAGTTGGGTTCGCCCGGATCGGTTACCACCTTTCTTCAGCGTGTAGGCCGCTCGGGGCATACGCTCGGCGGTCTACCGAAAGGCCGGTTGTTTCCGTTGAGCCGTGACGATCTGCTGGAGTGTACTGCCCTGCTGGATGCGGTGCGCCGGGATGAACTGGAAGAACTGACCGTGCCGCCGGGGCATCTGGACGTGCTGGCGCAGCAGATCATCGCCGAGGTCGCCTGCGGCGAGCGCGGGGTTGCGGAACTTTATGAATGCCTGCGCCTGGCTTGGCCTTATCGCGCCCTGAAACGCGCGGATTTCGATCGGATCGTGACCATGCTGGCGGAAGGTTTTTCCACCCGCCGGGGCCGGCGCGGCCGGTATCTCTACCATGATGGCGTCAACGAACGCCTGCGGCCGCGCCGCTCGGCGCGACTTGCCGCCGTCACCAACGCCGGCGCAATCCCCGATCAGTTCGAATATGTGGTGGTGCTGGAACCCGAAGGGCACCCCATCGGTACGGTCACCGAGGACTTCGCCTTCGAGAGTCTGCCGGGCGACACCTTTCAGCTCGGCAACGCCTCCTATTCCATTCTCAAGATCGAGTCGGGCCGGCTCCGCGTGGCGGATGCCGGCGATCGCCCGCCGAACATCCCTTTCTGGCTGGGCGAGGCGCCGGGCCGCAGCGACCTCCTGAGCCGCGCCGTATCGGGCCTGCGGGACACGCTGGATTCCCGTCTGCGGGAAGACGTGGAAGCCGCGCAACATTGGCTGGTTACGGAAATCGGGCTCTCGCCCGAAGCAACCGGACAATTGTGCGAGTATCTGGCCGCGGCCCGCGCCGCGCTGGGGCGCCTCCCCACACAGGAACGGATCATCTTCGAGCGCTTTTTCGACGAGGCCGGGGATCAGCATATGGTGATCCATTCGCCCTACGGGATCCGGATCAACCGGGCCTGGGGTCTGGGCCTGCGCAAACGTTTCTGCCGGCAGTTCAACTTCGAGTTGCAGGCTGCGGCGCTTGAGGACAGCATCGTCATTTCGCTGGGCGCGACCCACAGCTTTCCGCTGGAGGAGGCGACGCGCTATGTCAGCCCCGGTAACGTGCGCCATCTGGTCACCCAGGCCATGCTCGCGGCGCCGATGTTTCCCACGCACTGGCGCTGGAACGCCAACATCGCGCTGGCCGTTTTGCGGAACACGACCCGCGGCCGGACGCCGCCGCAATTCCAGCGGGCGGACGCGGAAGACCTGCTGGCCGTGGTCTTTCCCGATCAACTGGCGTGCCAGGAAAATCTGCAAGGCGAGCGCGAGATCCCCTCCCACCCGCTGGTGGATCAGACCGTTCACGATTGTCTGCACGAGGTGATGGACATCGACGGTTTGGAAACGTTGCTTGAACGCTGCGCCACCGGCGCAGTAGAGATCTCGTGCCGGGAGTTGAACTCGCCATCGCCGCTCGCCCAGGGGATCCTCAACGCGCGGCCCTATGCCTTTCTGGACGATGCCCCCCTGGAGGAACGTCGCACCCAGAACGTACAGGCCCGGCGTTATCTCGATCCGGCCGAGGCGGCAGCGCTCGGCAGCCTTGGCGAGGAGGCGATCGCCGCGGTGCGGGCCGAGGCCTGGCCGGTTGTGGAGAGCGCCGATGACCTGCATGACGCCCTGCTGATGCTGGGTTTCATGACCGTTGCGGAAGCCGGCGGAGATAACCCGTTGCATCAGGACGGCAGGCCCTGGCTGGACGAGCTGATCCGGGGGCGGCGGGCTACCTGTCTCGATACCGGGCAACAGCGGCTGCTGGTCTGCGCCGAACGCCTGCGGCAATGCCTCGCGGTCTTCTCCAGCGCGCATCTCGATCCGCCTATCCCGCCGGCGCCGCAGACCGAAGACCGGACTTGGGAGAGGGACCAGGCCCTGGTGGAACTCATCCGCGCCCGGCTGGAGGGAGTGGGACCGGTGACCGCAGAGGAATTGGTCCAGCGCCTGGAGACACCCATCGGTCCCGTGCAGGCCGCGCTGCTCTGGTTGCAGAATGAAGGCTATGCGATGCAGGGCCGGTTCGCACCCGGCGCGACGGATCAACAATGGTGCGAGCGGGGGCTGCTGGCCCGGATGCATCGCTACACGATCAAGGACCTGCGCGCTGCGACCCAGGCGGTTGCCACGGCGGATTACCTGCGTTTCCTGGTCCGCTGGCAACACCTCGAAGAACCCCTCGAAGGCGAAGCGGGACTCGCCGCCGTGCTCTATCAACTGGAGGGATTTTCCATCCCGGCAGCCTTGTGGGAACGGGAGGTCCTGCCGGCGCGGGTCCGGGGTTATCTCAGCCTCTATCTGGATAACCTGTGCGGATCCGGACAGGTCTCCTGGCTGCGCCTGCATCGCGAACAGGCCGGGAGCGGCAAGTCCGGACTGTTGCGCAACACTCCCATCGCCCTGCTGGGACGCGCGGGGTTGGAATGCTGGCGCGGGGCGCCGCCGGAAGAGATCCTGCTAACGTCGAATGCCGAGCGGATTCATGCCCTGCTCCTGGAAGAAGGCGCCATGTTCTTCAGCGATCTGGTCCGGCGTACCGGCCTTTTGCGCACTCATGTGGAAGGTGCGTTGGCGGAACTCTCGGCCCGCGGTCTGGCGACCTCGGATAATTTCGCCGGTCTACGGGCGCTGATTATACCTGCGGCAAAAAAGCGATCAGAACGACCCCGGCCGTATTATGCCGCACGCAGGCACGACGCCTTCGCCGGCATCGATCGCGCCGGACGCTGGTCGCTGATCCGGGGACCGGTCCCGCAATCCGTACCCGCGGGCGGGTGGTTGAGTCGCGACCTCGAATCCCTGGAACAGATCGGCTGGGTCCTGCTGCACCGGTATGGCGTGGTCTTTCGCGCCGCTTTGGCGCGGGAGCACGGCCTGCCGCCATGGCGCGACCTGCTGTATGTCTATCGCCGGTTCGAGGCGCGGGGCGAGATCCGCGGCGGGCGCTTCGTGGCGGGTTGGAGCGGGGAGCAGTTCGCACTGCCGGAGGCGGTCCCGTTATTGCGGAGGCAGAGCCGTACGGAGAACCTGCCCGATATCGCGATTTCCGCGGCGGATCCGCTCAACCTCACCGGTATCCTCCTGCCCGGAGAACGCATCCCGGCGATATCCGGCAACCGCATCCTGCTCCGCAACGGCCTGCCCGTCGCCATGCGAACGCGGCGCGAGATTCGTTATCTGCGGGAATTTGATAATGTTGAGCAGATCGACATCCGGGAGAGATTGTCGAAGTACTGAATAAATCCTTCCCGGACTTCTCACCAAGGGCATGTCAACCAGAATATATTTTCTTGCGAAATGTGACATTTTGGGAATATATTAAATGAATAAAACCATGGGCGCTGAGGCGCCTTTCCACAAGGGGAGGGGGCTGCGTGGAATCTCTAATCTGGCTGGAAGAAAGCGGTCTGGGTGTCTGGGTCCGCGAATCGATGTGGGGATATCCGCTCATACTCGCGAGTCACGCCATTGGCATGGCTATCGTGATCGGCATCATCACCATGCTCGACTTGAGGGTGCTTGGATTCGCCTCACGCATACCGATAAGCAGCATCGACAATCTGTTTACCATCGCCTGGATCGGCTTCTTTCTGAACTTCCTCTCCGGATTTCTGCTCTTCAGCGCCGATGCCGACCGTTTTTTCTTTCAGACTGTCTTTCAGATAAAGATCCTGCTGATCATACTCGGCGTCATCGCCCTGTGGGTGCTGTTGCGCCAGCTTCGCGATCAGGCGATCACGAAGGGGGCTAAAATGACAGCCGCATTTTCCCTGTTTTGCTGGTTTGGCGCGATCACCGCGGGACGCCTGACCGCCTACATCGGTGTGGAGAAATAGCCATGGCAGAGACGGGATTTCTGAATTGGCTCGAAGCCACCTGGCTGGCGGAAGTGACGCGCGATGTCATCTGGGTCTTTCCGCTGTTCGAGACGCTGCATTTCATGGGTCTTTGCGTGATGTTCGGCGGTCTGCTTGTGATCGATCTCCGGGTGCTTGGCATCGCCCGGTTCATCCCGATGCGTCCGGCCCTGTCCTTCACCCCGTTGATTATCGGCGCATTCGTGGTCGTGGTCTTCACCGGATTCGCCTTTTTCGCCTCGAATCCGTTCAACTATGCCCCCAATACCGCGTTCCGGATCAAAATGTCGTTGATCGTCCTCGGCGGCCTCAACGCAATCTGGTTCTGGCTCTCAAAGCATGGGAAGCTTTCCAGCCTCCCTGACGGCGAGCAGGCCGATGGCACCGCCAAACTTATCGCCGGATTGTCACTCTTCATCTGGGCGGGGGTAATAGTGATGGGGCGGTTGATACCCTTCCTGCTGTAATCTCTGGAGTCCCAGAACATTAATGTCGGCATACCCCGTGCCGGGTTAAGCCTTTGAGAATCTCACGGATATATTAAAGGCAATAACGTAAAGGAGAATACGTTTATGAGGATGCTCTGCTGTACTTTTCTCTTGATACTTTCAGGTTGTGTTTCACAGCCTGTAGTGGAGCCCAGACTTGGCAACCAGGACTATTCAGATGAACCAGTCGGGATCTTTATAATCCCTGTATTCGGAGCGAAGACTTCTCTCGTGGCCGAACTCGAAAAACGCCTGCAAGAACAACACGGTGTGCGCGTTAAAACAACAACTGAAATGGGCTTGGATGCCAAACATTTCGATAAGCAACACAAACAGTTCATTGTTGAGGAGATTGCCAAGTCCGGTGAAATCATTGCTGAAAAGTTACGCGCCAGTTCGAATTCAAATGCTCCAGCCATCATTATCATTCCCGGCGACATGAACTCTGCAGACTTCAGTCTACGGTTTTTGTTCTCCAAACACTTCTTCAAGCCGCGCCTGACTGTGATGTCCCTGGCACGAATAGACCCTGTTAGCTTTGGAGAGCCCCCGAATTCAGGACTGATGTTGGACAGGGCTACTAAGCTGGTTAATAAAGCACTCGGTTACCATCTGTATGGTTACGAAGCATCTTCAGATCTGGGTAGCGTGATGTATGGCCCGATCATGGGGTTAGATGATTTGGATAGCGTCAATCAATGGTATAAATAATCACGTTGACGCGTGATCGGGGTACCTAATTAACCCTCGCGTTACAGATGAGGGGTAACTCAGTCTCTGGCCGGATGGGGATAATGCACCGGCGGGATGGATGTCCCAGGGTAGGGCTCATGGGTGGAGGTCGTCGCCTCATCCGGTGTGAGAGGCGTGGCTGGGAGCGATTGTGGGATGGCAGACTTAGCCCAACCTTCGGTATCCCGGGCCGTCATCCGGGGGAAGAGGCGCAGGGCGCTGATCTTCCAGATTCCATCTTCCTTGACGTAGTCATTCTCGTAAATTCCCGAACCGACATAGCCGACGGGTTTGTTATCTTCGGTCGCCACCATTGAGAGGCCAGGGTCATCCGCCGGGGTCAGGGAACCACCCTGTGCCAGCAGATGCCAGCGACCCTTGGCGGTCTTGCCATCCTCGGCCACGGTAACGACCGGCTGCAAGAGGATGTGATCGAGCAACCGGCCGTGTTGGGGGCCTTCCTGTCCCAGCGATTGCAGATAGGCCAGCACGCGTTCGTGGCCAGTGAAACTGCCAACTCCTGCGATCTCGATTCGGCCATTTGCCGTGAAGAGATCGGCGGCCTCCTGCCACAGGGCCTTGTCGAAGAAAAAACCGTAACTGCGTTGCAGGTTTTCGATGGCGGCGATGTCCTCCTGCCGTTGCAGACGCTGCTCGATGGCGGTGGCGTCGCGCTCCAGATCGGCAAGACTGGGCGCAGTGCTGCTCTCCTGGGCTGTCGATGCGCAGGGAATACCGGAGATTAGCAGGCAGCCAGAGATTAAGTATGCTCTGAGCAAGCGTGAGCAGTTTTCGCCTCTCCCCCCGGGAGAGGCCGCCGCGAAGCGGCGGGTGAGGGAAAGCGGTGTGTCAGTGATTGAATTTCCCTCATCCCCGGCCCTCGGGCCGCATGCTCCCGGCGCGGCCAACCGACTACATCCATGTAGTCGTCTCCCGGAGGGCGAAGGGAAGTTTTTCAATCGGCTTTCAGCCGACTGCATATTTATTTCCCGAATTATCATCGAGGGATATTCAGTTTGCATCAACATACGGAATGGCCTTGCCGGTTACGGGATGTCGATAATGAAAGGCCGGGAGATGAGCCCCCGGATAGGCCTCATAGATCACCGTCGACGGACTATCGGGCGGGATGTCCGCGCTGGGCTTGGGCGCCGCGCGTCCGCCGGTGAAGCCGTTTGAATACATGGCAAAGAAGGTCGTGTAGACATGGTCGCTCTTGAACTTCCACACCCCGTTCTCCTTCACGTACTCATTCTCATAGACGCCGCCGCCCAGCACGCCGTCCCGCCCGAAGGTCCCAAGCTGGCTTACGGCTCGATGCCGTGAGCGGGCGGTCAGGCCATCATCCGCGATGGTGATGAGCGGCTGCATCTGGATATGGTTGTGCAGGTGATCCTGTTGCAGACCCTGCGGTCCGAAGAGTTCCATGGCCTTGCGGATGCTGGGTTTGCCCCGATAGACGCCGCGCAGCGAGATCTCCAGTGTGCCATCCTCGATGAACAGGTCCGTAACCTGATCCCAGAGGGCCTTGTCGAGATAATAACCGTACGCGGAGATCAGGACCTCAATGGACTCCACATCGCGCACCCGCTCCACCCGTTGTTCGAGGTTCGCCACTTGTTGACTGAGCGCTTCGAATTGCGCTGGCTCGGCCAGGGTCAGGGCCGGAATTACAGACGAGATTGCAAGGAGGCAGGAAAGCAGCCTATTTGAGCGATGCCGGCGTTTGTGAGCAGCGTGCATGGAACGCATTATAATCAATCACAGCCGTCATGGAACATCCGATATTTGGACGGCGAATTTCATCTAAGGAAGTTCTGCATAAGTGTCTATCCCGTCTTGCCGGGCTTGACCCGGCATCCAGTTATCAATTGTTATTGACTGGATTCCGGCTTTCGCCGGAAAGACGACCAATGGGAATTGGTACTTATTCAGAGCTTCCCTAATGTTCGTGATCATCATGTTCATGAGCGTCGTGGTCAGGGTCGTGGTTTTGCTCTTTTTGCACATCGTTTGCGGAATTGACGGCAGGCGCGGGTTCCGGAGTTCCGTGATCCGTCGCTTGTTCATCATGCCCATGCTCATCTCCTGCCAACCCGCCATGGGAATGACCGTCACTGGCCGTCACCAGCAGGTCATAGTCATCCTTTGAAAGATGTGACAATCGCTGCAGGAAGGCTGCCAGATCCCAGATGACGGCATCTTCCATGCCCCCCTTGGACCAGGCAGGCATGCCGGTGGACTTGATGCCATGTTTGATGATCCAGAAATCGCGTACTGCATTTCTGGCTTGAGTGAGATCGGGTCTTGCCGCCAGATTGGGCGGCGCTGGATACATCCCCTGGCGGATTTCCGAGTCCTCCATTTCCGGCGCCAAGTGGCAGTTCACGCACATCGCCGCGTAATTGCCAGCCCCGCGTCGAATCCGCTCCGGTTCGGTAAAATCCTCCGGTTCCTTGAGGTCGGCGATACGCCTGGCGATGGAGCGCTCGCGGGCGAAGGCCAGCGCCTGGTGGATCAAAGGCCCGTGTGGCGTATCCGCCCCTGCATCGATGATGCCGGCGCCAATGATTATGCTACCGGCGACTGCGCCGATAGCGACCGCCACCAATATGCCCGGCAGTAGTTTGTTCATCGCCAGCCTCGCCTCCTTATCGCTTGTCTCGCGGGTGAAAATGTTTGGTCCGGTCCTGGACACGGCTTTTCTCGTCGGACACGTCAGCCTCTGCGGAGGTGCTCTCCCGGACTCTGATTTTTTCCCATTGGTGGGAGTGCCGCCTGAGAACTTTCTCACTCCTTGCTTCAGCGGCAGGTTGTTCCTTTTTGTCGTCCGCGGCATGGATACCGGCAGAAATGAGGGAGACTGTTATGAACAGGACAGCGGAAATTACGGATCGCGGTTTCATGGTCATTCTCCTGGTAATTGTGGATCTTTCATTCGCCTCCATTCTGCTCCTGCGACACTGTCCGATGCATGACGCCCCGATTACATTTCTGTAAGGAGTCACTAATTCTTTTCCTGGCTCCAATACAGGTCAGATTCGAGATCAGGATAGCCTTCACGGGGTCAAGCGAGCCGATGTCGTGGAGCTTCGACGCGTCCGCCGTAACGGCCGCTTCAACCTTGCAACCGTGGTTGCACTCCATGATCCACCGTTTCTGCAGGACATTCAGGCAATAGCTGTAATCGATGCGTCGCGGATCGCATCCCGCAGCGAGCGCCAGCACCTTGCAGTCGCAGTGATCGCCGTGTTCGATGGCTCTCCGGATATCCTCGCAGTGCATGACAGAGCGCCCCTGCCGGTGGCCATTGTCGGGTCCCGGGGATGACTCAACGCGCGCCATGTATCCGCGGTATTCGAAGTGGTCGGCCTGGAGACGGGTGCTGTTCGACACAGCAGGTGATATCATTGTTCCATCCCCCGTCGCAGCCGCCACTGTTTGACCAGCGCATAAATAGCGGGTATCACCACCAGGGTCAGCACGGTCGAGGAGATCATGCCGCCGACCATGGGCGCGGCGATGCGGCGCATCACCTCCGAGCCGGTCCCCGTGCCCCACATGATCGGCAAGAGACCGGCCATGATGGCGACCACGGTCATCATCTTCGGCCGGACCCTATCGACCGCGCCTTCCATGATGGCCGCGTAGAGATCAGTCAGCACCGGCGACCGGCCCTCGACCCGCTGTAGCGATTTCACCTTCTCCCAGGCGTGATCGATGTAGATCAGCATGACGACGCCCGTTTCCGCCGCGACGCCCGCGAGCGCGATGAAGCCGACGCCGGCGGCGACCGACAGGTTATAGCCGAGGTGCCACATCAGCCAGACGCCGCCGACCAGGGCGAAGGGCACCGAGAGCATGACAATCAGGGTCTCGGTCATGCGTCTGAAATTGAGATAGAGCAACAGGAAGATGGTGAGCAACGTGGCCGGCACGACGATCTTCATCCTCGCAATCGCCCGTTCCATGTATTCGAACTGACCGCTCCAGGTCACGTAGTAGCCGGAGGGGAACTTGACGCGATCGGCAACTGCCCGTTTGGCGTCGGCGACGTAACCGCCGATGTCGCGGCCGCGGATGTCCACGTAGATATAGGCGGAAAGCAGCGCGTTCTCCGTGCGTATGGAGGGCGCGCCCTTGGCCACGCCAACCTTTGCCACCTGGCCGAGCGGCACCATCGCCCCGTCCATCGTAGGCACCAGCACCTCGCGGGCGATCTGCTCGGGATCGGCGCGCAGTTCACGGGGGTAGCGCACGGTGACGCCGTAACGCTCGCGCCCCTCGACCATGGTCGTGACCATCTCGCCGCCGAGCGCCGTGCCGATGACCACCAGCAGATCGCCTACGGCCAGGCCGTAGCGGGCCAGTTGCTCGCGGTCCGGCTCGATGTCAAGGTAGAAGCCGCCGGTGATCCGTTCGGCGAAGGCGCTGGTCGTGCCGGGTACGGTCCGGACGACCGCCTCGATCTCCTTGGCCAGGCGCTCCATCCCGGCGAGATCCTTGCCGAAGACCTTGATCCCGATAGGGGTGCGGATGCCGGTGGAGAGCATGTCGATTCGCGCCTTGATGGGCATGGTCCAGGAGTTGGCGATCCCCGGAAATTGCAAGGCCTGGTCCAGTTCTGCGATCAACTTGTCGGTGGTCATGCCCGGCCGCCATTCGGACTCCGGTTTCAGATTGATGACGGTCTCGAACATCTCGGTCGGCGCCGGGTCGGTGGCGGTGTTGGCGCGTCCCGCCTTGCCCCAGACCGAGGCCACCTCCGGGAAACCCTTGATGATTCGGTTCTGAATCTGCAGGACCTCCGCCGCCTTGGTGATCGACATCCCCGGCAGCGAGGTGGGCATGTAGAAGAGCGTCCCTTCGTTCAGGGTGGGCATGAACTCGGAACCGAGTTGCCGCAACGGGTGGATGGATGCCGCGAGGATGATTAAAGACGCAAGGATGGTCGTTATCTTCCAGCGCAACACGCCGGCGATGAGCGGGCGATAACACCAGATCAGGAAACGATTCACCGGATTTCTGGACTCGGGGAGGATTCTGCCGTGGATGAACAAGGTCATCAGCACGGGCACGAGCGTAATCGAGAGTAAGGCGGCGCCGGCCATGGCGAAGGTCTTGGTGTAGGCCAGCGGCGCGAACAGGCGGCCCTCCTGGGCCTCGAGGGTGAAGACCGGGAGGAAGGATACGGTGATGATCAATAGCGAGAAGAATAGGGCCGGGCCCACCTCCTTGCAGGCCGCGACCATCGCCTCGATCCGATCGGCGTGCGCGTGGCCGGGCGGCAGCCGCTCGAGGTGCTTGTGGGCATTCTCGATCATCACGATGGCCGCGTCGATCATCGCGCCGATGGCGATGGCGATCCCGCCGAGGCTCATCAGGTTGGAGTTTATTCCCATGAGCCGCATGCAGATGAAGGCGATCAGGATGCCGACCGGCAGCATGAGGATCGCCACCAGGGCGCTGCGCACATGGAGCAGGAAGACGATGCAGACCAGTGCGACGATCGCGCTTTCTTCCGTCAGGGTGCGCTTCAGCGTGTCGATGGCGCGGTGGATCAACTCGGAGCGATCGTAGACGGTTTCGATCCGGACGCCCTCCGGCAGCCCGGAGGCGATCTCGCCGATCTTTTCCTTCAGATTGTGGATCACCTCCAGCGCATTCTGTCCGTAACGCGCCATCGCGATGCCGGACACCACCTCGCCCTCGCCGTTGAGTTCTGTCAGGCCGCGGCGCTCGTCGGGCGCGAGTTCGACCTGGGCGATATCGCGGATCAACACCGGGGTGCCCCGGTCCGATTTAACGACGAGGTTCTCGATATCCGCGGAATTGCGCAGATAACCCCTGCCGCGCACCATGTATTCGGTCTCGGCCATCTCGACCACGCGCCCCCCGACGTCGCGATTGGAGTCGCGGATGACCTGGGACACCCTGGCCAGCGGTATCCCGTAGGCCCGCAGTTTCACCGGATCGACGGTGACCTGATAGGTCTGCACGAAGCCGCCGATGGAGGCCACCTCGGCAACGCCGGGGGCCTTGGTCAACTGGTAACGCAGGTACCAGTCCTGGAGGGTGCGCAGTTCGGCGAGGGACCGGTCTTTGGCGAGGACAACATATTGATAGACCCAACCGACCCCGGTCGCGTCCGGTCCGAGTTGCGGGACAACGCCTTTTGGCATCCGGCCGGCGGCGAAATTGAGATACTCCAGGACGCGCGAGCGGGCCCAATAGATATCCGTGCCGTCATCGAAGATGATGTAAACGAAGGAGGCGCCGAAGAAGGAGAACCCGCGGACCACCCTGGATCTCGGCACCGACAGCATTGCCGTGGTCAGCGGGTAGGTCACCTGGTCCTCGACCACCTGCGGGGCCTGGCCGGGATATTCGGTGTAGACGATGACCTGGACATCGGAGAGATCGGGCAGGGCATCCAGCGGCGTCTGCATGACGGCGATGACGCCGCCGAAGACGATGAACAGGGTGGCGAGAAGGACCAGGAAACGGTTGCGGACCGACCACTCGATGACTTTTGCGAGCATGGCGTAAACCGTCAGTGATCGGTGTGGGGTGTCGCCGAGGCCTGATTTTCGGCAATCGAGGTGATAACCCATTCACCCGGCTGCCCTTCATGAAATTCGAATGTAACCGATGCCCCGGTCTCGAGGCCGGATAACAGCCCGGCGTCCGCCACTGCAAAATCCATGGTCATCGCCGGCCAGTTGAGACTGGCGATGGGGGCATGCCTGAGGGTGATCGATTTTGCCTCGTTGTTTACGCCGATCACCGTGCCTTCGCCTTCATGGATAACAGGTCTATCCATGGGCATCCCTGTCGCGGGGGGGGCACCTGTGGTCGTATCACCGAACCCGCTGAAGGTCGCCTTGAGGTTGCTCTCCGCGTCGATGAGGAAATTGGCGGTCACGACGACGTCCTCGCCCTCGTTCACGCCTTCGATGACCTCGACATGGCTGTCGCTGCGCTGCCCGAGCCGGACTTCGCGCGGCTCGTAACGGCCCGCGCCGGTCTCGATCAGCACGATGCGCCGGGCGCCGCTGTCGATCACGGCAGAGGTCGGCACAGAAAGAACCTGGATGCCTGTCCCTGCCGGCAACTCCACCTCCGCGTACATGTCCGGTTTGAGTAAAAGGTCGGGGTTCGGCAACTCGATGCGCACCGGCACGGTTCGCGTCTCCGCGGCAAGCGTGGGATAGACATAGGTGATCGTGCCGGTGAACTGTTTATCCGGATAGGCGTTGATCCGGATCCCGGCCTGCGCGCCGGCCCGGATCGAGCCGATGTCCTGTTCGAAGACATCCGCCACCACCCAGATGGTGGTGAGGTCCGTCACCTTGAACAAGGTCTCGCCGGGCATGAACCGCATGCCTTCGATCGCCATTTTTTCGGTGACGATGCCGGCTGCCGGCGCACGGAACGTCAGGGTCCGCCGGACTTCGCCGGTTGCGGCGAGCGCCTTGAGGTCCTGTGCAGAGATGTCCCAGTTTCGCAGGCGCAGGAGACTGGCCTCGGCCAGGTGTTGCATGCCTTCCAAGGCAGGTCCTCCGGCCGCCCGCAGCGACTCGACGCCCTGCGCCGCCAGTGCATATTCGCGCTGTGCCGAGATCAGTTCGGGGCTGTAGACCTCGAACAGGGCCTGTCCCTGGTTCACCGATTGACCGGTGACATTTACATGCAGGCGGGCGACGTAACCTTCGAACTTGGGTGCGATCACGAAGGTGCGGCGCTCGTCTGGCGTCACCCGTCCCACTGCGCGCACCCGCTTGTCCAACACCCGCTTGCGGACAACCTCGGTACGCACGCCGAGTATCTGCACCTTCGCCGTGCTGATCGCGATCTGATTGGCTGCCGAAGTCCCTTCATCCTGTTCGTCCGCGTAGACCGGGATGTAGTCCATGCCCATCGGGTCCTTCTTCGGGACCGGCGAGGTATCGGGCAGGCCCATCGGGTTGCGGTAGTAGAGCGGCTTGCGTTCTTGCGCGGTGGGTGTTTCGGATGCGGCTGCTGTGGCTTTCGTGTTTTGTGTGCCGGCGATTTGTCCAAACCAGTAACCGCCACCCGCGGCGAGCACGACCGCGCCAAGACCGATAAGTAAAACTGAACTGGTTTTCACAGGTCTTCTCCCACGAGTCGTTCGACGGCGGCAAGGCTGATCCGTGCATCGGTCTGTGCCTTGAGCCGATTCCGCCGGGCCTCGCGAATCTGTTGCTGCGCTTCGAGGAGCGTGGCGAAATCGACCTTGCCGGTCTCGTAGCCGGCGAGCGCGGCCTGATAGGTCAGTTCGGCCTGCGGCAGCAGGCTTTCGCTCACCAGGGTTTCGATGCGGCGCATGGTATCGATATGCGTCAGCTCACGCGCGAGTTCGGCCGACACCTCGTTCTCGGTGGCCGATTTCCTGGCCCTGGCCGCCGTGAGCATCGCTTCCGCTTCGCCCTCTTGCGCGCGCCGGGTCCTCTGTTGCAGCGGGATGTTGAACTCGACCATCATTTCCCATTCCTTGAGGTCTGTCTGATACTGCACGAGCCCGACGCCGACTTTGAAATCGGGATAACGATTCCTGTAGGTCAGATCGCGCGTCTTTTCCGCGGCCAGGATGCGGGTTTCATCGGTAAACAATTCCGGATTGTTGACGCGCGCCCGATCCTGGAGGAGGGCAAAATCGAGTTCCTCCGGAGACGGCAGGCGCGGGAGTTCCCGCGGCGCGGCGAGCGGGGCGTTGCCTGGCCGCGCCAGCAGGGCGTTCATGCGCAGATGCGCATGATGGCGCTCGGTCTCCAGCTCGATCAACTCGTTGCGTAAATTGGTTTGTTCCACTTGCGCGCGGATCACATCCTGCATGGGGGCCTGACCGTTGCCGTAGCGGATCGCCGCGATGTCCTCCAGTCGCGCCAGCAGATCAAGGATCTCGCGGGCCAGTGTTTCATCGCCTTGCAGGTAATAGGCCTCGGCGAAGGTCATCTTGATCCGGCCGGCGATGTCCGCCCAGCCGCCTCGGGCCATTCCCTCCGCGCCTTCGGCCTCGTCTCGGGCGATCGCCGTTCTCAAGCCGCGTTTGCCGAACCAGGGGACGTCCTGCATGAGGGTGATGCGGGTGCTGCCGTAACGGCTCAGGGATTCCATGTCGCTGCGTCCCCCGAAGCGGGTGAGGTCCATGAATTCCGTCCGGAGCATCGGATCGGGCAGGGCCCCGGCGGGCGCGATCCGTTCTTGCAGCGCCGCGGCCTCCGCTTGCAGCGCCGCGTATTCGGGATTTTGCCTGGCGGCGTACTCGAGCAGACCCGCGACCGTGCCGCCCAGTTCCTCCTCCTGCGCCGCGACTGGCAGGACAAGAACCGTGGCCAGAAACAGCAGCATGGCAAGCCTCAACATGGGTCACTCGTCCGGTTCGAAGTGCGTGACGGTGAACTCGCCATCGACGTTCTCCGCCGAGAAGCGAATATGATCGCCAGGCTGCATCCGTTCGAGCCAGCCGGCATCCTCGACCTTGAAGGACATGGTCATGGCCGGCATTTCGAGATTGGGAATCGCATCATGCGCGAGCGTCACCGTTCCCGCAGTCTTATCGACTTTTTTGACTTCGCCATGGACCAGTGGCACGGTGGCCTGCATATCTGTCTGCGCCATGGCGTCATGAATCGAATGGTCTTCCTGGGCGCAGCCCGTAATGGTTGTGAATGAACCCAGGGCGATTATTAGGGCAGAAAGAAATATTTTCATAGTCAGTTGCTCCAATTGTTCATGGCTGTAGTCTAGCGACCCAAGCCAACAACAAGCTGACCGGAAGATGATATTTTTGTAATCTGGGGATGCTCTGAACGAGTGCCAAACACAATTGGTCGTCTTTCAGGCGAAAGCCGGAATCCAGTCAAAACAAATGGTCTACTGGATGCCGGGTCAAGCCCGGCAAGACGGAATAGACACTTTTACAGAAGTTCCCTAAATAACTGAGCATAAATCCGCTTCACGCGGCGGTTGCTAAGCCAGGCTGCGCCCCTGGGAAGGGCTGACAGACACGCAGGAAACGGCGTACGGCCGTCATCAGGGCTGGGAGAGTGGGATACCGGTGATTCCGGGTCACGGTGTCGTGCAACTGCTTCCACAAGCGCTCAATACGATTTACCCAGGGATGATAGGCCGGCTGGAACACGAACTGGAACTTGGGATTCCGTGCCAGCCAGCGTCGGGTGAGAACACTGTCATGCACCTTGTAGTTGTCGAGGATGAGGACGATGCGGCGGGCCGCCCGGTAGGTGCGTTTCAGTTGATACAGCAGATGGATGAACAGCAGCGAGTCCTTGCGTTCCCCCGCGACGGTGATCACCCGACCCGTATGCGCGTGCAGGGCGCCGGCCAGATAGGCCTTGCGATTCTGCCCCGGCGTTGGCACTGCGGTTTGCTGACCACGTGGCATCCAGCCATGACCAAGCTTGGGATTCAAGTGAATATCCACCTCATCTTCATAGAACACTTCGGTGCCCGGGGTTGAGTCGGCCAAGGCTGCGGCGATCGCCTGCATGCGCTGTAATTTCCGCGGGTCCCGGATACATAAGGTGGGCCGGGCACGGCGCCAGCCATAGTGCAGGCGCTGCAACCAGCGCCGCACCGTCGTGGCATGCACGTGCAGCCCGCTCTGGCGGTGCAGCACCACCGCCAGCAATTCCGAACTCCAGCGGCTGCGCAGATAGCCATGGTCCCGGGGCGTGCCCGCCAGCAACTGTCGCAAGGCCGACCAGACCGCAGCACTCGCCTTCCAGTCCGTGCGCCCCTTCGGTTGGGGCACCAGTCCGTCCTCCCCATAGCTTTCATACAACGAGCGCCAGCGCTGCACGCTCGAGCGGGCCGCACACACGGCGGCGGCTGCCGCGGTCACGCAACCCCGCAACGCATACAACTGCAGGATCGCCAAGGCCCGCCGCGCGTGCTCTTTGTCAGGCGATTTTTGCACAATGCGTTTCAAGCGGCGGCGTACCGGTCGGCGAATTTCCGTTACACTATGGACCATCGGGTGGCCTCCTTAAGGTCGATTCAGTTTGCAACCGATCGGATCCTTAAATGCCACCCGAGTTCCCCGAGTGATCGATATTTATGCTCAGTTATTTAGGGTAGGTAACGCCGGAGATGGGGGCTTATTGTTAGGAGACATTATGGATATTGATTACTCGAAATTACGTCCGGTCATGTGTACAGTTCTTGTCATATTATGTTGCCTTGGATGGAATACTTTAGTTGCAGCCGATAAAAATGAATGGAAGTTCGAGACGCTGGTTGGTCAGACCCTCGTCATTACTCATGATGAAGGAAGAGACGAGTACTCAGTAAGGATCGGGGATGTAACTGAAAAAGTATCTTCGTGTGGTGACGGAGAAGCGTATATCTTTTGTTTTCAATCGGGTTCTCTAGATATGGCAATTCCGGTTGAACAGCCGGATCTTGCCGCCGTGTGGACTATAGGTGGAACGCAATTTTCAGTAACTGCAGTGATAGATGACCTGCAGCTACTTGGCCGCAGATTCGGTAAAGTATATTTGCTTAGTGTCAAGAAGGACATGAGCTACTATCTTCCAGGCAGCAAGAAAACCAAACTTTTCCAGGTTATTTACTCGTACGATGCTGGGTTATTGGCATTCTCAGAATATTTAGAACAGACCGGAGCCGCTAATTCCCCCATGTTTTTCGCGTCAGATATTCCGTCAATTGGCGCTCGGTAATGAAATTAGTCAGTGCGCGTAGCCCGGAAGGAATGCAATGAATTCCGGGGATGAAATAAAACGACTATCTTTGAACGATTTGATACAGAGAAAAGCATATGGGTAAAGTGTATACCGGAGCCATGATGCGGGTAATACGCAAACTTTTTGTTGCAATCCTTGTGACTATTAGTTGCATTGCAGCTTATGCAAGTGAAGCGTTTGATGCGAAATATATGGAGATTAGATTGGGGGCGAATCTGCCGATCCCATATGGTAATACGCTGGTGGACCTTAGCTTGGCTGGAGATCAGATCCACTTCACCATTGATACGAAAGGCAGGCACTTCGAGGTAGAAAACAATCTCCTAAGTGAAACCCCTGTGTCCGACTTTGATATTAGGAGCACCAGAATTACCTACGAACAGAGCGTAGCCAGTATAAGGAATGGAGGCCCTATCAACGGATTTTCGGTTTGTCTAGCCTACGGAAAACCGCTCATCGCTGATCGCGTCCGGTATCGTAATGTTGTCGAAGTGTACTTTCACGATGACGCATACGAGGTAAAACTTATCCCAATTCGAGTCGACGCTGATTACATCACCAATTGTTATGACTCAATAATCACAGTGAGCGCAAACCGGAAAGAATGAAATATATTCCGGGAATGAAACCAGTTGTAGGTTGCGGGTGAGCCTGCGAACCCCAACATAACAAAATCCATATCGTGAGACAGATTTTATAAGTTAAGCCGGAGGCATTCGGGATGAAAAAGGTGACGGATTTATTATCCCTAGTCTCAATTAGGATGAGCCATATCGCAATAGGTATTCTGTGCTTGACTATAGCAATGCAGGCCAATTCAGAAACATGCAGCCAATCTGATCTTCTAAAGAGCATGCTTAAAAATGACAGAGAATGGTATGTGTTGCTACCGAGGATTGAAGAAGATACTAATTTTTATCCCGTTGCTAGAATTCAAACAAGTAATGGCAGAATTTGGGTCGCAACATTTCGATCCGACTACTTCCCAGTGAAAGCTACTCTTGAAAGTGATGAAATTATACTGGAAGGACTCGCATTTTTGTTGCCTAGCCCAAATGGTTCCAACCCATTTGATTCAGAGTTGACCAGATATCAGCATTCTGATGTCCGATTCGCAATTAAGCCTCTGGCATGCGACTACACCCTCCAGTTATTTTTACTTCGAGTTTTTTCCGAGAAGATTATCGAAACATACGTCTTCTCAGAAATTAAAAGCAAGCGTAGCACGGAAGGAATGAAATGAATTCCGGGCATGAAACAAATTGTAGGTTGCGGGTGAGCGTGCGAACCCCAACATACGCCTTGTAAGGACCGAGCAGCATGCTCGGTGCGGAAGATCAGTCCTGTGCCGATCTGCCGCGCAGTGCGGCCTCAAGAACGGGCTTCGCCCACTCCGGTGCGCGCTGCAATTCCTTGAAGTCATCGTGGGCAGGCCAGACGACTTCGCCGTTTTCCATTTCCAGCACAAGCACGGGGTCTGGCACCGTACCGTCGGCGGACGCTTCCTTGCTATTGTCGTAAACTTTGATATACGACACGTGCTGCATGAGCTTGATGAGGTTCAGTTGCGCGCGCGGATAACGCGCGCGGATTCGCTCTTCTGGAATGGGATGGCCGCCAGCGGCGACGCGGGCGGTTACGCGGGCAATGTGCTGTTCGGGGGAAGACAGTCCGCAGAACCACACCAGCACGTCATGCGTCCTTGCGGCATCCAGGATCTTTGCGGTCAACGTCGTGCCGCCCAGTGTCGTTTCGAAGGCATGGTTGAGACCCTGTGCGACGGCTTCGTCAAGGCGGCGAATGCCCTCATGCCATGCGTAGGAGTTGGCGGTTTCCTGGTCGCATTCTGTCGCAGCGATGAGTTTCCGGGCGAACGTATCCGGGTTGAACCACGTCAACCCGGCGCTTTCAAGGAGGCGGCCGCCGATCGAACTTTTACCTGCTCCGTTTGCGCCCGCGAGGACGTAGAGAACCGGACGCGCCATCAATAGCCCTTGCCGGCCTTGACTTTGCCGCCCAGTTTGGCGCGGCTGCGAATGGTTGAGTGCAAACGGGTTGCAGCGGAGTTGCCCTGGAGCACCGAGAGGCGCCCGTCAAAATCTTGCCGCAGTCCTGCAAGCGCCGCTTCGATCTTGGTCTCCGACAGTTTCATGATGCTAATTAGGGCGTCATATTCCTCGACGGGAATGATCACCGCTTCGGGTTGATTGTGATTCGTGACCAGAACTTTTCCCTTGCTCCGTAGAGTCTTCATCATCCCTCGCCAGCCGAGCTTTTTCAGGTCGGACGCGGGCGCGCTATGCAGCTTGTCGATGGGCGGCAGGGTGGTGGGTTTGGTCGAGGTCGTCATGGGGGTTCTCGCGGGTTTCTTCCTAATGTATGGCCATTTTACCCTTATTATCCATATTTACCTATATGGGCTATCTGGCCGGATACTCTTGTAAGAGACCTTTGCAGCCAGCATAACCCGGTAGGAATACAATTAATTCCAGGGATGACATCAGTTGCAGGTTGTAGGCGAACCAGCGAACCCCATCCAGATGTTTTATGAGCTACAATCCCAATGGATTTGTCCGGGGACTTTAATCTTTATCGACTTTATCAGGCATACCTCCGATGAACAGATATATCCTGCTGTTTGTAACATTCACAATGTCCGCAAGTGCAGTTGCAGATAGTGCTATACCGTCAGATATTTATAAGTACATCACTGACCTGCTAAGTCGAGACGCGACCTATATTGAAGGTGATAACATTTCACTATCGATATCACTGGAACCATTTTTTATTGATGGTATCGGCTGTGTGATGCCGGAAGACACACTCATAGTTGAGCGAACAAATGAGGGCATCAGAGAAGTAGGGCGAAGTACTAGGCCATTCATTAACATGGATGTAGAACCCAATACCGCTTGCCCATCCCCAAAAACGCACAATTATTTTTTATTCGAAGTTTCGGTAGCGCACTTGGATGCAGTGAAAGCATTGCTTAATGAATTTAACGGCCATAGCACAGCGGGCTCTAGTTATAAGTTTCAGTTTCAAGTTTCTACAGATATGCCAAGCTCACCGATTGAACCTTCAGAAGTGTCCTATAGGAAACACGGAGACGGCGCTTGGATGATGAATTTACATGTTACAGATGCGAAGCGCGCGCGATACTTAATAGAGGTGGATCCGGACTGCACTGACAAATGTGCCGCAATCGTTTGGCGATATCATAACTACGAATAACAACACGTGTAGCCCGGAAGGAATGAACTGATTTCCGTTTTTCATGGGTCATAACGAGCAAAGCTAACACCCAATGAAAATACTCATAGTCGAAGACGAACCGAGGACCGGTGCCTATCTGAAGCAGGGATTGGCGGAGGCCGGTTTCGTGGTGGATCTCACGGCAGACGGCCAGGAGGGTCTGCACCTCACGCGTACCGAAACCTACGATCTGGCGATCCTCGATGTGATGCTTCCCGGCCTCGACGGCTGGCAGATATTGAAAGGAATCCGTCGGGACGGGAAGGATTTGCCTGTCCTGTTTCTCACCGCCCGCGATCAGGTCGAAGACCGCGTGCGCGGCCTCGAATTGGGAGCGGACGACTATCTCGTCAAACCCTTCGCCTTTGCGGAACTCCTGGCGCGGGTCCGGACCCTCTTGCGGCGAGGCATGAAGGTGAAGGAAGCGGAAGCCTTGCGCGTCGCTGACCTCGAACTCGATCTCCTGCGCCACAGGGTGTTCCGCGCCGGTAAAAGGATCGATCTCACGGCCAAGGAATTCGCCCTGCTGGAACTCCTCATGCGCCGGCAGGGCGAGGTGCTGCCCCGATCGCTGATCGCCTCGCAGGTCTGGGACATGAATTTCGACAGCGACACCAACGTCATCGATGTGGCCATCAAACGCCTGCGGCGAAAGGTGGACGAGGGCTTCACGCCCAGACTGATCCGCACGGTCAGAGGCATGGGTTATGTCCTGGAGGCGTCGCCTTGAACCCGCCACGGAGTCAATCGCTGACCCTGCGGTTGACCCTGCTGTTCGCGCTGGCCTCGGCCCTTGTTCTCTTCCTGCTGGGGCTATTTATCGGCAATGCCGTCGAACGGCATTTCATCGAGATGGATAGGGATGCGCTCGCGAATAAAATGGCCGCGGCGCGGGCGATCCTGAGAGGAATATCCGGCACGGATGCGGCACTGCCGATCGACTATCTGGATGCGGCGCTCTCCGGCGATGATGACCTGGTTGCCGCCGTTTACGATGACAAATTGCGCGTTCTATATCAGAGCGCCGAGCTTGATTTTCCACCGGAACTATTGGCGAACCCCGGCGGAGCCGCAACGGATCGTCCCATGAAATGGACCGCCGACGATGGTCGGCACTGGCGTGCCATCGCCGATCGTCTGTTGGTGGGAGACGGCGCCACATACACTGTCGCCATAGCGATCGAGATCTCCCATCATGAACACTTCATGGAATCCTTTCGCGTCACACTCTGGATCTTCATGACGACAGCCGCATTCGCCATGGGCCTTCTGGGCTGGTTCGTCGTGCGCCGCGGCCTCGCTCCATTGCAAACGATCAAGCGCCGGGCCGGGGAGATCACCGCCAGGCGGTTGCACACCCGCTTGCCGGTAGAGGCCATCCCGTTGGAACTCGCCGATGTTGCCGGCGCCCTTAACGACATGCTCTCGAGGCTCGAGGAGTCGTTTCAAAGGCTGTCGGATTTCTCGTCGGATCTCGCACACGAGCTCCGGACCCCGGTCAGCAATCTCCTGACGCAGACCCAGGTCACCCTCTCCAGGGCCAGGACTGCAGAAGAATACCGGGAGATCCTGGCGATCAATGCCGAGGAGTTCGAACGTCTCTCCCGCATCATCGCCGACATGCTGTTTCTGGCGCAGGCAGAGAATCGCCAGATCATCCCCAACCGTGAGCAACTTGAACTGGCCGATGAGGTGGCGAGTCTGCTGGAGTTTTACGAGGTCCTCGCCGAAGAAAAGGGGATTCGACTTTCCGCTGCCGGCGAGGGGCGGGTCGCAGGCGACCGGCTCATGCTGCGGCGGGCGGTGAACAACCTTCTGGCCAACGCCCTGCATCACACCCCGGCGGGTGGCGCGGTCGATGTCTCGATCGAACCACAGGACTCCGGCGAGGTCTTGTTAACCGTCACAAATACCGGCCCCGAGATTCCTGCTGAACATCTGCCGCGCCTCTTCGATCGCTTCTACCGTGCCGATCCCGTGCGGCAGCGGTCCACGGAAGGTTCGGGGCTCGGGCTCGCCATCACCCGCTCCATCCTCATCGCGCATGGCGGCGATGTGAGCGTCAGTTCGTCGGGAGGTCTTACCCGTTTTGTCCTGCGCCTGCCGCCGGGATCGTAAAGGGCAGTTTGAATAGTCGGACCATAACCAGTTATCCTGTTCGCTGCGTTACCATTAATCCCGAACAGGGATTCTCAGAATCGACGACTTGTTAAGAGGTGGGCAAGTTGTTGTCGACAAAATAAACAGGGGGAGAGGGACGGATGACGGTTGAATCGGGGAGCCAGGACGCCGCTGCGCGGCCTGTTTACAGCAACGCCTACCGGGGTTACGTGCTGGGCATGCTGGTGCTCGGTTACATCTTTAATACCGTCGACCGGGGCGTGCTTGGCGTCCTCCTGCAACCCATCAAGGAACAGTTCCAGTTCACCGACACTCAACTGGGGCTGCTGGGCGGGATCGCCTTCGCACTGTTCTATTCCGTACTGGGCATCCCCATCGCACGGCTGGCGGACGCCTGGAGCCGGGTGAATGTCCTGACGATCGCGGTAGCCCTCTGGAGCATCGCGACCGCGTTGTGCGGCGCGGCGCAGGGGTTCTATTCGCTCATCTGCGCGCGCATCGGCACCGCGGTCGGGGAATCCGGGGGCTCGCCGCCGTCCCACTCCCTGATCTCCGATTACTTCCCGAGCAAGATCCGCGGCACGGCGCTCTCCATCTACGCCATGGCGGTGCCGTTCGGGACCGCCATCGGCAACTACGCCTCCGGCTGGTTGAACGTAGCCTTCGGCTGGCGGTTGACCTTCGTGCTGGTCGGCCTGCCGGGGCTCACCGTCGCCCTGCTGCTCCGGTTGACGGTGAAGGAGCCGCCCCGCGGCTATTCCGACACCGAAGGTGCGATCCGCAAACACGAGACCCCCGCCATGTGGGAGGCGTGCAAATATTTATGCACCCGCTGGTCCTTCATGCACATGTCCATGGCCGCAGCCCTGCATTCCGTGGTCTGGTACGCGGGCAGCACCTGGAACGCCTCGTTCTTCATGCGTTCCCACGGCATGGATACCAAGGCGGCGGGCGCCTATCTGGCGATCTTCGCCCTGGTCGGGACCGTCGGCACCTTCACGGGCGGGCTGCTCTCCGACAGACTGAGCACCCGGACCGGCGACCGGCGTTGGTACATGTGGGTGCCGGGCATCGCCTGCGTGATAATGGTGCCGTTCCAGTTTGTGTCGTATCTGTCGCCGGACATGCGGTTGGTCGTGCCGGCCTTTTCGGTGATGGTTATCCTCGCCTCGATGTTCTTCGGCCCATCCTTCGCCGTGGCGCAGGCGTTGGCCACGGTCCGGATGCGGGCGGTCTCCACCTCCATCCTGCTCTTCGTCCAGACCCTGATCGGTCTCGGTCTCGGTCCGCTCTTCGCCGGGATGATCAGCGATCAACTGGAGCCCACCGTCGGCAAACCCTCATTATCTTACGGTCTTGTGATTGTTGGGATGGCCAATATCTGGGCGGCGGTCCATTATTTTCTGGGCGCGCGCAGCTATCGTGCGGATCTGGCGAAGACGGAACAGTTGAACAAGATGGCGGCAGGAGAGGGTTGATCCAAATTCGCAATCCCTAGAGTAGTAGGGCCTTTCCATTATCCTCTTGCTATCCTCATTCCCGGCTACTAGAGTTCCTAGCGGGGTTGATGGCAGTATCTATCGTAATCTAAATGGATCGTCGTGCTTGTGTTCATCAGGTGCGGTGATTCATACCCATGCTTTGTCTGACCATACTCGGGGAGGATGACATGACATTACCAGGCGCTTCATTAGCACATCACGTTCACTCACTTATTACCAAGGTCGTGATCCCGGCTGGCGTTTTTGCCGTCGCCGCGATCGCCTGGCCCGCTTACGGACAGGAGCAGGGCATTGAGGAGATCACGGTCACGGCGCGCTACCGTGAACAAAATCTCCAGGAGACCCCGCTCGCCATCTCGGCCTTTTCAGGCGATCTGCTTGAGGATCGGGGCGCTGCGGACACCGCCGACATCGAAATGTTTGTGCCCAACGCGGTCATCGCGCCGTTGGGCGCGGGCTGGGGTTCGACCATGGCCGCTTTCGTGCGCGGCATCGGTCTCAACGACAATATCCTCTCTTACGAGCCGGGTGTGCCGATCTACATTGACGACGTCTATCTCGGTCGCAACCAGGGCGCCATCCTGGACCTGCTCGATCTCGAACGCGTGGAGGTGCTGCGCGGCCCCCAAGGCACGTTGTTCGGCAAGAACGCAGTCGGCGGCGCGGTGCGTTTTATTTCAAGCAAACCGCAGGGCGGCGGCGGTAATATTTCCATCACCGTCGGCGAACGCGACCGCCTGAACGTGCGCGGCATGCTGGACGTCGAGGTCGTGCCCGATGTGCTGCTGGCGAGGTTTTCGGGGTCCTCGAAGACCCAGGACGGCTACTTCGACATTCTGGACTACGAATGCGTCAACGGCCCCGGCAGTCTCGGCGGCGGCGGGACAGGCGTTCCACCCATACCGGGCCTTGGCTTCCCTGGACTATCCATCGATCTCGGCTCGGCTGTAAATGAGAGCGGGAATTGCGTCGTCGACGAACTGGGCAACGAAAACGTCCAGTCAGGCCGCGCCATGTTTTTGTGGCATGCCTCCCCCGAAATTGATGTAACCCTGAGCGCCGATGTCACCCACCAGCATCAGAAGGGTCCGGCGGACAAATATGTCCGATTCTACCGGCCGGGCACGCCGGAAGCGGGTCTGTCCGAGTTTTGGAACTTTGCCGTCGGCGTGCCGATATTCGGCGTGGCATGGGACGATCGCTTTCTTACCGACAGCCCCTACACCAACTATAACCGCTATGTCGATCCGGTCTCAGGCCGGACCTTCCCCAACGTCAACGACGTGGACGAATACGGAATAGCTGGCGCCGTTGAATGGCAGATCAGCCCGGAACTGAATATCAAGTCGATCACCGCCTACCGAGAATTCAAAAACAGTTTTGGACGGACCTCGAGCGGCTCGCCGATCCCCCTGGATCTGACTTGGGACGTCACCCGGCACGATCAACTCACCCAGGAATTCCAGTTCACCGGCCGGGCGTTTGACCGGCTCGACTGGACGGCGGGTTTCTTCTATTACACAGCGGATGATTCCAACTATCAGTCCGGCTCGCTCTTTCCGGGGGTCATCTACCAACAGGACTCCCATGACACCCAGGATGCGACCAATTGGGCGGTGTTCGTGCATGGCGTTTATGACATCACCGATCAACTCGCGTTGACCGCCGGCATCCGTTACACCGATGACGAGAAGAATGCGTACATCTCGCGGCATAATTTCGACGGCACCGACCGGCTGCCCGTGCCAGGGTTCACGACGCAAACCTCCCCGGGGCTGGTGCCCATCGCGGAGACCAACTGGTCGCCGACGGTTGGTCTGGACTACCAGGTCAACGATAACCTGCTCTTGTTTGCATTCTACTCGACCGGATTCCGTGGCGGTGGTTTCAGCCCGCGTCCCGCGAACGGACTGCAACTGGCCAATTTCCTGTCCGAGAACCTGGATAACTACGAGGGCGGCTTTAAGAGCGAATGGTTCGAACACCGGCTGCGTCTTAACACCAACGTGTTTTTCTCCATTTACTCCGATCAGCAGGTATTCCGAGGCGACTTGCCGGATGCGTCCGGCGCGCAGTGGTTCCACCAGATTAACTCCGGCGAGTCCGAGTACTGGGGTGTGGAAGTCGAGGCGCAGGCCAACCCGATCGAAAACCTCATGATCGACAGTACGCTCGGCTATATCCACCATGAACTCACTGACCCGGGATTTTCGGGTCAATGTGTCGAGTTCGCGAACGGCGACCCATGTTACTCGACGCGCACGCCGGAATTTACCTTCGCCATCGGTGGTTCATACGAGTTTAACCTTGGCGACAGGGGCACGCTAACTCCCAGGATCGACGCGCGTTACCAGTCGAAGATCTATTTCCTGCCCTACACCGCCGATCTGGGAAATAACGTTGCGTCTAATCCGATCGAAGGCGTACAGGAAGGATACACGGTCGTCAACGGCCGCATCACCTGGGTATCGCCGAGCACGGATTGGGATGTCCAGCTCTATGCCGTCAATCTCACGGACAAGGTCTATTTCAACGGCAAGCTGCCGCTCATCGGCATTGGCCTGGGACGCGAGCAGGGTAACGTCGCCCCGCCGCGTGAGTTTGGAGTGACAGTGACCCGCCATTTCTAGCTCACTTTACCTCTTAAGCAGATTCATCTGTCAGAACCTCCCCCTGTGTTGGCAGGGGGAGGGTATTTAACCACCCGCCCGGAGACAGTCATGCCCAACCTGATCGATCCCCAGAAGAACTACCTCCTCCTGGAAACCGACGGCGCGGCCGTGACCCTGCCCGGCGGCGAGGCATTCTGGTCACAGGTAATGTCAGGCAGTCCCACGGATGCGGGCATCAAACGACTGCTTGCCGCACCACATGGACGGCTGCTCACGGTCCTGCCGATGGACAGGGACTGGCCAAATTGGGAGAGGCACCCGGCC
Organism: Gammaproteobacteria bacterium; assembly: GCA_004297165.1. Lineage (GTDB taxonomy): Bacteria > Pseudomonadota > Gammaproteobacteria > Eutrophobiales > Eutrophobiaceae > 2-02-FULL-56-15. The sequence continues at coordinate 890,323 of SCUJ01000006.1, read as the reverse complement.
GGCGATGAAATCCTATATCTTATAAGCGGCGAGTTGACCCTGATTTTCGAGATTGAGGGCGAGGAACGGCTGCTCAAACTGACGGCAGGCCGGCTCGCGATCGTGCCCAAAGGCGTATGGCACACCGCGCACATGATCCAGGCGTGCCTGCTGCTGGCGTTGACCGACGGCGCCGGCACCGAGCACCGTCCGGCGTAACCAGAAAAGCTCCGGAATCCGGTTATTGTAGTGTCCTGCCGGTCCAGTTATGATTCGGACAGGCATGCCGCGACCGTTGCCGGCAGCCGATTCCGGAAAGAGGCTTAAGTAGAGTTGGGGAGGACTGAAGCCGATGACTAACCGCAGGTCTTTTCTCAAGCTGGGCGTTGCCACTGCCGCATTGCCGTTGGCGGGTTACGGAATACACAATGCACTCGCCGGCCCTGTTCGTAAACTCGACCATACCATCCTCATCGATAGCCGTTACCCGGAAAGCCGGGACTTCGCAGCGCAGTTTGATTCAATAAACACCGTGCAGTTGGCAGGCGCCGACGCGCTTGCACAGTATTGGTATGGGGAACTGCGCCCGGCGCTTCGGGGCACGCCCTTGAATCTGGTTGGTCTCACGGGTGGCGATACCTTGTTTTGTCTGGAGATGTTGGCGCGGGAACTGCGCATGAAGACGAGCCTTGTATTCCCGGCGCCAGTCGCGAATCTTGAAAAAAACACAGAATGGGCGAGGCAGGCGGCGCGATCGGTCGCGGCCACGCTGCATGCGGCAACACAGTTCAAACCACAACAACAGATCCGGGACCGGGAGACGTTATACGCCTGGGTCATCGCGCCAGTGACGGCAGCCTGATCGATACACAAGGGGGGAGCAAGTCATGAAATTACCGCCAGGCGTCAGCCAGCAGGATTTCGCCGCCGCGGTGAAGGACTTCCGCGACGTGGTCGGCGCGGAATGGGTGTTCGACAGCGAGGAGGATGTGAATCTCTATCGCGACGCCTACACCCCCTTCTGGCAGGAGGAAGAGGAACTGGTCGCCTCCGCCGCCGTCGCGCCCGATACCGTGGAGCAGGTCCAGGAGATCGTGCGCATCGCCAACCGCAGGCGTCTACCGATCTATCCCATCTCCACCGGCCGGAACCTCGGTTACGGCGGCTCGGCCCCGACCCTTTCGGGCAGCGTGGTCCTGGACCTCAAGCGCATGAATCGGGTGCTGGAGGTGGACGAGCGCAATGCCTCGATCCTGGTGGAGCCGGGCGTGAGTTATTTCGAGGCCTACAAGCATTTGCAGGCCGCCGGCTCGAAACTCTGGCTGGATGTGCCGGACCCCGGTTGGGGCAGCCTCATCGGCAACGCCATGGATCGCGGCGGCGGTTACACCATGCCGATGTACCGCAATCATTTCGAAGCGCATTGCGGCATGGAGGTCGTGCTCGCGAACGGCGAGACGATGCGCACAGGGATGGGGGCCATGCCGGGCTGCAAGAGCTGGCAACAGTACAAGACTGGTTTCGGCCCCTCGGTGGACGGGCTGTTCTCGCAATCCAATTTCGGCATCTGCACGAAGATGGGTTTCTGGCTGATGCCGCAGCCCGAGGCCTATCTCTCCGCCACCGTGAGCGTGCCGAAGTACAACGACCTGATCCCGCTCATCGACACCCTCAACTTCCTGGAGAACTCCGCGATTACGAACGGCATGCCATTCCTCGGCGCACCGCTCACCAATCCCGGCCTGATGCCGGGCGATGAGGTCCGCCGCCCGCCCGCGGCGGAATTGATGGAACTCCTGGCCACGCCGGGCGGACCGTCCGATGCGCAATTGGAAAAACTCGCGCGGGACAAGGGGATGGGGATGTGGGCCTGCCGCCTGCAATATTACGGACCGCCCGAGGTCATCCGGGCGCAGTGGGCGTATTCCCGGAAAAAGTTCGAAGCAATCCCCGGCGCTACCTTCTCGGAACCCGAACTCCTGGAGATGCCCCTGACGCCGGAACAGATCGCCAAGGTCCACAAGGTGGTCTTCGGAGTCCCCAATCTCGACATCTTCTTCATCGGCGCGCGGTCGGAAACCGTGCCGCAACCCAGCGACGGCCATATTTGGTTCTCGCCCATCATCCCGCGCACGGGCGAGGAGGTGTTGCGGGCCCAGCGGGTCATCAATCAGGCCGCCGTCGAGCTCGGTCTGCCCGGCGTGCCGTTTCCCGCGGTGGGCACCTACTGGATCCGATCGTTCATGTTCCTGTACGGCTTCCCGATCATCAAGGATGTCGCCACCAACAAAAAGAATCGCGAGTCCTTTCGCAAGCTGATAACAATCGCCGCGGAGAACGGCTGGGGCGAATACCGCACCGCGCCCGCCTATCAGGGCGACATCATGGCAACCTATTCCTTTAACAATCATGCCCTGTTGCGGTTCCATGAGACGCTCAAGGACGCGGTGGATCCCAACGGCATCATCTCGCCAGGCCGCTATGGCATCTGGCCCAAACATTTACGCGAGGGGAGAAGGAAACCATGATGCGGATATTAGGTTTCGCTATGGCCGGTCTGCTTCTGACCGGTGCTGGTTCGGCGTGGGCCGCCGGAGAACTGGAGGCACAAGGCCGCGAGGTATTCGCGCATTGGTGCGAACCCTGTCATGGGGACGGCCCGACCTTCCCCGGCACCACGGCGCTGCGCGCCAAGTATGAGGGCAAGATCGAACCGGTATTATCCAAACGCGGCGACCTGACGCCGGATTTCATCAAGATCAACGTCCGCAAGGGCGTTTCCGTCATGCCCTTCTTCCGTAAGACGGAGATCAGCGATCAGGACCTCGAGGCGCTGGCCGCCTACCTGACGCGGCAGTAGTTTTTCTTAACAGAATTCATAACAAAACAAGCAGCAATGGGGGGAACAACGATGTTTCAGATACGGCTCCTGGTTTTAATCGCCTCACTGGCGCTGACATTGACGGGTTGTGAACGCGCCCAGGAACCGGCGGCGCCCGCGCCAGCCGCGCCTGACCAGACCGCTACCGCCGCGGTGAAAGCGGCGAATGTGACGGCCGAGCGCCTGCTGAATGCCGCGGCTGAACCCTCCCAGTGGCTGTCCTATGGAGGCACCCACGACGAGCAGCGCTACAGCCGTTTGACGCAGATCGATACCGGCAACGTCAAGGATCTCGGTCTGATGTGGTACGCCGATTTCGACTCGAACCAGTCGCAATACGGCACGCCGCTCTACATCGATGGCGTGATCTATGCGGCCACGCCCTGGAGCGTTGTCTATGCCTTCGACGCGAAAACGGGCAAGGAGCTCTGGCGCTACAATCCGAAGACGCCCCGCGAGGCGGCCCGTCAGGTCTGCTGCGGCCTGGTCAACCGCGGCATCGCCGCCTGGAACGGCAAGATCTACGTCGGCACCTTCGACGCGAAGCTGATCGCCATAGACGCCGCAACCGGCAAGGAGATCTGGTCCACCCTGGTTTATGACGCAGACAAGGCCGGCTCGCCGATACATCGTTACTCCATCACCAGTGCGCCCAGGGTGGCGAAGGGCAAGGTCTTCGTCGGGGCCTCCGGCAGCGAGTTCGGCGTACGCGGCTTCATCAGCGCCTTCGATGCCGAGACCGGCAAACAGATCTGGCGCTTCTACACCGTGCCCGGCAATCCGGCGGATGGTTTTGAGAATCCGCAGATGGAGATGGCGGCCAAGACCTGGAGCGGCGATTGGTGGAAACTCGGCGGCGGCGGCACGGTGTGGGATTCCACCATTTACGATCCGGAGACCGATCTGATCTACACCGGCACCGGCAATGGCACGCCGTGGAACCAGAAACACCGCGACCCCAGCGGCGGCGATAATCTGTTCCTCGCCTCCATCCTCGCCCTGAAGCCCGATACCGGTGAATACGTCTGGCATTACCAGACCTCCCCGGCCGATACCTGGGATTACGATGCGGTCAGCCCGATGATGGCGGTGACCCTGACCGTCAATGGCCAGGAGCGCCGCGTGATCCTGCAACCCTGCAAGAACGGATTCTTTTATATGCTCGACGCCCGCACCGGCGAGCTGCTCATGGCGAAGCCCTTTACCGAGGTGAACTGGGCCGATGGCGTGGACATGGAGACCGGGCGCCCGCGGGTCAGGCCGGAAGCGAGATACGATGACAAGCCCTTCAACCTGCTGCCGGGCGTGCAGGGCGCGCACGGCTGGCATTCCAATGCCTACAGCCCGGATACGGAACTGATGTATATCCCGACCCAGCATGCCTACATGCCGATGACCCACGATCCCGAGTTCAAGCCCAGCACCGTCGGCTTCAACCTGGGCGTCAACTTCGGGACCTCCGCCGACTATTATCGCGAGCATCCCGATGAACCGAGCGGCTTCGTGAGTTACCTCCAGGCCTGGGATCCTGTTGAAGGCAAGGAGGTCTGGCGCGGTGAATCCGTGGATCGCACCACCGGCGCCGCGCTGGCCACCGCCGGCGGTCTGGTCTTCCAGGGCGGCGGCAGCGCGGGTGAGTTTCGCGCCTATGACGCACGCACTGGCGCGAAGCTGTGGAGCATGGACGCGCGGACTTCAGTGTTGGCAGCGCCCATTACTTACGAACTCGACGGCCAGCAGTATGTCGCCGTGAGCGTCGGCGGCAGCGCCAACGACTACTACGCCCCAAACTATTCGCGGCTGCTGGTCTTCGGTCTCGGCGGAAAGACGGAGCTGCCGCCGGCAGCGCCGTATACGCCCAGGCCGCTCGATCCGCCGCCGGCCACCGCCGCGGCCGAGGTTGTGACCGCGGGTGCGGCGCTGTATTCGCAGAACTGCTCCGTTTGTCACGGTGAGGAAGGCCAGACCCGCGGCACGGCCTCGCCAAACCTTACCCGTACGCCGATGCTGCATGATCAGGCGGCGTTCGATACGGTCGTATTGCAGGGTGCCCTAATCGAGCGCGGCATGGGTTCATTCGCCGATGGGCTGAAGGCTGAGGACACAGTGGCCATCCGTTCCTACCTCATCGCGCGCGCCAACGATCTCAAACGGGCGGAGCAGCCCGCCGCAAGTCCACCGCCGGCTGAGGAAGAGGAAGTGGAGCAGCCGCATAAGGAACAGTAAGAGCCGTAGGGTGGGCACGTTATTGGCGCCCACGTGGACATTGCCACCGATCCCGCGTGGGCATGGAAGACATGCCCACCCTACGGGCTGCTCCCCGCGCGCGCGGGGGGAGGACCCGATTCATCCAGCACCATCACAGCCACCCCGGCTGCTCCCCGCGCGCGCGGGGGGAGGGGCTTCTATTCTCGCCAGGGTTCGTTATTCCGGTACTTACCCAGCCGTTTTAAAAATTCCTCGCGATTGGAGTCGTTCGAATCGAGTTTTTCGACCAGGCTGGCCTGGAGTTCGACTGCCTTTTCAAAAAGACCTGCCTCCGCATATGCCGAAGCCAGGGTATCGAGATAGCCGATATTCTCCGTTTTGTCCTTGATATATAGCTCGCCCAGTCTTACTGCCTCTGCGCCATTCCGGTATTTGTCCTTGGGACAGGTAGACAAGAACCAGACGAGATTATTTATGATCACGATATACCCCTCATCTTCGGGATTGGCGTTATCGGCCAGTTTTTTCAGCAGGTTATAGCCGCGTTCATAATTTTTCCTCTGGATGGCGCCGGAGGCGGATACGATATTGAGTGGAACCATCGTGCGTTCCACCTCACCCAGATCCGCCTCGCTCATGGAAATTGCGCTGTCGGACATCTCCGGAGCGACATCCACACGCAATCCCGGGATGCGCCGCTGATTCATGTATTTTTTCAATTCCGTCTGCCAGAATTCTTCCGGCGTTTGCCCGAACACCAACTGAAACGCCTCCAGGGAATCCGCTCCATCGTTGTATAAAGTCAGATACAAATCGAGATCCTGTTTGCGTTTCTTGCTGCCGAATTCAAGATAGTGCGCCAGCATCCAGTATTGGAGATAGGGATCCTGATTGAATTTTGAGCGATGAGTCTGAAACTTGTCGGACACAATGTCATTGAAAGAGGCCAGTTGCCCTCCATAAGACATTGCCTCGAATCGATCCTTGGGCGCGGCGCCGACGTTAAAATGACCGTCTAGGAATTTAGTCGCGCCGAACACCTCGGCTATTCCTTCCTGATACCAGCCTGGCAGTTTCGCCTTATGATGGCGTAACAACGTATGCACGAACTCGTGGTAGATGATGTTCGTGGCGTCCATCCCCCAGACCCATGCCGGCACCACGATGATCGCACTGTTCTCGGTCGGCAAGACGTATCCGGCGATGTCATCGCGCCAGGTATATTTCTTGAAATTCGCCTGGTTGTTGAAGACGATGACTTCGACCTTTTCCGCAGCGGGAGGGATCTCGACCTTGATGAAATTGACGACCAGGGCGCGAAATCCTTCCAGCTCCATGAATAATTCCCGCGAAACCTTCTCCCTCGCTGTTGAGTACATCCTGAAATGCGAGTTTTCCAGTTTTCTCCAGGTCTCCGCCCTGGCCTGGAAACTGAAAGAGAGGCAAACGGAAAACACCACAATGGCGAGGCAGTTGATTTGTCTCATGACGATATCTCCTTATTGGGTCCATTGATCCGAGTCAGCCAGATAACCATAGCACAGCCGCCGGGGAAACAATCATACCGTGCACGGGAATGGATCCTCCAATAGCTTCTAATCCAGCGTCCTCCGGTAGCGCAGGATTGCGATCGTGCCCACCACCATGATGAAGATCAGCAAGGCCTGGAATTCGATTGCGATATCGCCGATCCCGACCCCCTTCAACATCACCCCGCGGACGATCCGCAGGAAATGGGTGAGCGGCAAAACCTCCCCGATGTACTGCGCCCAGTTCGGCATGCCCCGGAACGGAAACATGAATCCGGACAGCAGGATGGAGGGCAGGAAGAAAAAGAAGGTCATCTGCATGGCCTGCAACTGGGTCTTGGCGATGGTGGAAAAAGTGAATCCGAGGGACAGGTTCGCGATGATGAACGTGAGCACTCCGAGCAGCAGCGTCCACAGCGGGCCTCTGAAGGGCACGTTGAAGATGAAGCGCGCTGCGAGCAACACGATGAGTGTCTGTGTCGCGCCCATCAGCAGGTAGGGGGCGATCTTGCCGATCATGACCTCCAGCGGCCGGGCCGGCATCGCCAGCAGGTTCTCCATGTTGCCGCGTTCGTTCTCGCGGGTCATGGCCATGGAGGTGATGATCACGAGCGTCATGGTCAGGATCACGCCGAGCAGACCCGGCACGATGTTGTATTGGGTGATGCCTTCCGGATTGTAGCGGGGTTGGATCACGACCTGCACGGGACCGGGCTGTTGCCGTTGGCGGGACAACGGCCCCTTGAGCTCGTGACTCAGGGCGTGATCGACGATGGCCTGCGCCCTGCCGATGGCGATCGAGGAGGCGGCCGGATCGGAGGCATCGGCCTCGATCAGCATTTGCGGCCGCTCCCCGCGGATGAGGCGCCGGGTGAAACCGGCCGGGATATGGATGACGAAACTGGCTTCCCGCGTCGCCAGCCTCCGGCTGCTGTCTTCCGGACCGCCGCTGCGCATGGTCACATCGTAGTAACCGGAGTTTATGAACGATTGCACCAGGGCGCGGACCACCGGCGTGTTCTCCTCAGTGTATACGGCGGTGGGCAGATGTTTGGGATCGGAATTGATGGCGAAGCCGAAGAGGATCAGTTGCACGATCGGGATCACCATCATCATGGCCAGCGTCAGACGATCGCGCCGCATCTGGATCGCCTCCTTGATGAGGATCGCCAGGATGCGCGGTCCACTGCCGGCGAGCGGAATCACGATTGTTGCCTCAGATCCACGCCGGCCCGCGCCATCAGGGCGATGAAGGTGTCCTCCAGGCTGGGCGCTATCTCTTCCCAGTCCGCGTCCTGTTTGAAGGAACTGATGGCGGTCCGGAGCGCCTCGCTGTCCGTCCCGCTGACGTGCAGGGCGGAGCCAAAAAAGGCCACATGTTCCACCCCCGGTTTTCCCTTGAGCGATGGCGCGAGCCGGCGGACGCCGGCCCCCGAGGCGCTGAAGGTCGTGAGTCCGGAATGGGCGATGACATCCGCGACGTTGCCCTCGGTGATCAGGTTGCCCTGCGCGATGCAGACGATCCGGTCGCAACGTTCCGCCTCGTCCATGTAATGGGTTGTCACCAGCACGGTTAGTCCCGTCCCCGAGAGGCGATGAATCTCGTCCCAGAAATCGCGCCGCGCCTGGGGGTCGACGCCGGCAGTGGGCTCGTCCAGCAACAGCAGTTGCGGTCGATGCAGGGTCACCGCCGCCAGCGCGAGGCGTTGTTTCCAGCCGCCGGAAAGCGATCCTGCGAGTTGCTTCTGTCGCTGTGCTAGACCGAGTTTCAACAGGGCCTCGTCGACGACCTGCCTGCGGTTTGGGAGTTGATAGACGCGGGCGACGAAGTCGAGGTTTTCCCGCACCGTGAGGTCGCTCCAGAAGGAAAAACCCTGGGTCATGTAACCGGTGGCGCGCTTGATCGCCGCCGACTCGCGCAGGATGTCATGGCCGAGGCAGGCGCCTTCCCCCGCGTTCGGCTTGAGGAGTCCCGTGATCATGCGCAGAGTGGTGGTCTTGCCGGACCCGTTGGGCCCGAGGAAGCCCCAGACCTGACCCTTCGGCATGCGGATGTTCACGCCGTTCACCACGGTCCGCTCCCCGAAACGTTTGACGAGGCCGCGGACGTCGATGACGATCTCGGTCATCTGAGGATCACATCCACCGGTTGCCCGGGATGCAAAGTGACAGAGTCCTCCAGATCGGCCTCGACGAGGAAAACGAGATTGTCGCGCGCCTCCCGCCCGTAGAGCACCGGCGGCGTGAATTCGGCGTCGGAGGCGATGTGACTGATCCTGGCTGCAAGACCATGCGGGTTGCCGTCCACGCGCACCTCCACCGTAGCCCCCAGTTGTATCTCCGACAAGCGGGCTTGCGGGAGATAGAAGCGCGCCTTGCGGGTATCGGGCAGCAGGATCGAACAGACCGGGGTCCCGGCCTGAACGTATTCCCCGGTGCGGAAATAGATCTCGTCGATGATCCCCACCGTCCCGGCCCGGACCGCGCGTTGCCCCAGTTCCCATTCCGCCACCGCGGCCGCGGCCGTTGCCGCCTCCGTCTCTGCCCTGGCGGCGTTGATCTGATGTTCCCTGGCGGGAAGTCTGGCGACGCGGATGCGTTGTTCCGTAACCCGAAGCTCGGCCTGCGCGGCGCGATGTTCGGCCACCGCCGCATCGCGCTGGGAGTGGGAGGCCAGGTCCTGCGCCGCCGTCTTTTCCCAGCGTTCCCGCTCCGCGGCGGCGAGGTCCAGTCTGGCCCGCGCCGCCTGCAATTGCGCCTCAAGCAGATCTATCTCTTCTTTGCGGGCGCCTTGCCCGGCATCTTCTTGCAGTTCACGGGAGCGCACCAGACGCGCCTGGGCCTCTTCAAGCTGCCGATCCTCACGGTCCTGGTCCAGTTCGAACAGCATGGCCCCGTCCTCTACCCGATCGCCTTCACGGAGGGTCTGCCGGACGATCCAGCCGGGTCGCGGCGCCGCGACATAGACATATTCCGCCTCGACGTAGCCGCTGACGATGTCGGAATCCCGAGGATTTTCGCAGGCGCAGATGAATCCGCAAAGCAGCCAGGCAAGCAGGTTTCTAACGTAAGGAGTCCAGGCAATCATGATTAAGTTATCTACTAAATCCCGGTAATCAGAAAGTCGATTGCGGAAACGATCTCTTTTCTGAAGCGGGACAAGGTCCCTTCCTTCTTCTGCAGAAATGAAACCGGAATGCTGGTCATCTGGTGCGTTAACAACGCGAACTCCTTTCCTCTGATCTTTATCAGGGGGCATAAATTGGCGGGATAGGGTTTGTCCCCTCTGGCGCGCGGCGTCAGCGGGATTGCCAATCTGCTGTTCAAGGTGTCCAGCAAGTCATTTTGCACATCGATAAAATACGGGTAGGTTTTTTTTGTGTCCTTGTCGGTGTTTACGTACAAGTCGAACTGGCTCATCAGAAGATCCTGTATTTGTCCGCGAACAGGCCATGCCTGCTGGCCAGCTTATTACACGTTTCCATCCCTTTTTTGTTCTCGTCCAGCCATTTATTTCTCCGTGCGGTCCGCACTTCCTTCTCCAGCGCCCGCTCCAGAGTGGCGGATAAATTGATTTTTAACTGGCGGGCTTCGGCCAGCAACCCGCTGTTGATGCTGAGGTTGGTCGGTTTTTTCGGGGCGTTGCTGTCAAATACCTGATGCATTGTCATGTCTGATGTGTTGTATGATGCGCATATTGTCTGCGTATTTACGGCGGGTGACAACACTCAGCAACGCCAGGTGAGGTTATGAACGACTGCTGCAATGACAAGTCCTGTGCCGTCGAGCTATTGCGTGAACGTCAGATAGGGACATTGCGAATAGTGCTGCTGATTAATGCGGCCATGTTCGTGGTGGAACTCTCCGCCGGGTTGCTGGCGGATTCCATCGCCCTGTTGGCCGATTCCCTGGATATGCTGGGCGATGCCCTGGTCTACGGCTTCAGCCTTTATGTGGTGGCGTTGGGGCCGGTGTGGAAGGCGCGGGCTGCTCTTATGAAGGCTGTGGTCATGGCGGCGTTCGGATTGTCAGTGCTCGCGCAGGCGGTGTACAAGATGATCTTTCCGGAGTTGCCTGGCTATTTCACTATGGGCGGCATCGGCGTACTCGCCCTCGCGGCAAATACCTACTGCTTCCTGCTGCTCTGGCGCCATCGCGGCGAAGACATCAACATGGACTCCGTATGGCTGTGCTCCCGCAATGACCTGTTCGCCAACACCGGTGTGTTATTCGCGGCCTGGGCCGTCTGGTATGCGGCAACGCCCTGGCCCGACATCCTCGTCGGCCTTTTGATCTGTGGTCTGTTCCTGCACTCGGCCTGGCAGGTCATCCGGCAGGTATACGCAGCGCGTCTGGAGATTGTGCAGCATGGGTCAGAGTAACGATAACTCTGACCCACGCTACCTTACTTTCTAGTCAGGCAAGGCAAATACATTTACGGAGTAATGATCCCTCACGAAATCCGTAATCTTCCACATCCCGGCCAGGCTGTTACTGGCAAAGTTGAAGCCCTCCAGTACCGCGATATATTGTTTGCCATTGACCGCATAGGAGATCGTGCTGACGGTGGCGGGGCCGTCCAGGCGGGTCTCCCACAGTTTCTCGCCGGTCTCGTCATCGAAGGCCCGGAAATACCGGTGGAGGTCGCCGTTGAAGACCAGGCCGCCGGCCGTGGTTAACATCGCCCCCGTCGAGGGGCGGTTGGACTGATTGAAGAACACGATCTCGCCGGTTTCGAGATTGATCTTCGCCAGACCGTTGGATTTCTCCTCCACATACCCCGGACGCATTCCGCGCATCCGGCGCTCGGGTTGGCCTTCCTTGCTCCGGGTCATGTCCAGGCAGTTGTCGGCATAGGTCGAATACAGGGAATTGGTGCGCGGGCTGTAGGCTGTCGGCCAGTAACTGCGTGCGTTCCAGTAACAGATCAAATGCTGCTCGCCGGGCGCCTTCAGCACGACGTTCTGATTGATGAAGGTCTGCCCGGTCTTCGTATCGATATTGGAAATCACGAAGTGTTCCGTATCGAAAGGATAGGGCGTGGCCCAGAGGAACTCGCCGCTGGCGCGATCGTTGACGAAGATGCCGCCGCCTTCCCCGAGCATGACCGTGATGTCCCGCTCCTGACCCCGCGCCGCCTCGTTGATCCACTTTACCTGTTTCGGATCGGGGTTGATCTTCGTGTGCACCAGGACGCGCTCGTTGGTGTAGTCCATGTCCCAATCGTCACCCGGCAGGTGCTGGTAATACCATTTCAACTCGCCGGTCTCGGGAACCAGGGCCACGGTGGAATTGCTGTAGAGATCGGCGGGGGAGGCGAAGGCCGTCCCCGCGGCGTCGCCGCCATGCCTATCGCCCCGGGTGTTCGGCACCGGATTCGCTATGCCCCAATAGACCAGATTGGTCTTCGGATCGTAGGCGCCGGACATGCCCCAGGTGGAGGCCGTGTTCCGATCATGGTTGGGGGATTGGCCCCAAGTCTCGCTGCCGGGTTCGCCCATGGCTGGGACGGTATAAAACTTCCACAATTCCTTGCCGGTCTTGGCGTCATGGCCGGCGATGAAGCATGAATCGCGCTTGCCTCCGGCACAGGCCCGGCCGGAGACGATGATGCCGTTCATTGCAATGGGACCGGCGGTCTGCTGGCCGCCGCCTGTCACTTCGGTCTCCCAGAGCAGCTTGCCCGATTGCGCATCCAGGGCGATGAGGAAGTTGTCGGGCGTCGTGCTGATGATCATGTTTTCATAGATCGCCAGGTTCTTGCTGCGGGGTCTGGCCCGGTTCCTGGTGGCTTCATCCATCGGCCGGTCGTAACTCCAGATCAAATTGCCTTTCACGGCGTCCAGCGCGAGGATGACCCCGCCCGGACCCAGCACATACATCACGCCGTTGTAAACCAGCGGAACGGATTGGATCTCGCCCGCGGTTCCAAGATTGTAGGACCAGGCAGGTTGCAGTTTGGCGACGTTCTCTTTGTTTATCTGATCCAGCGGGCTGTGGCGCTGGGCATCGTACGTCCTGCTGAACATCAGCCAGTCGCCCGGGGCCGGGTTTTCCAGCATCTTTTGGGTGACGGGTTTGAAGTCCGCCGATTGCGCCTGGGTTGTCGCGGCAAGCGCGGCGAGGAAGAAGAATTTCTGCATTTTTAACACGACAGATCCTCCGGAATTATTATTGGATGGGAACGCGGATTCCATTCCATTTCGAGGCATAACATACGGGAAATATCGGCATGAGGAAAGCCTCCAAGTGCGAATCCTATTTCAAGCCACAATTTAACCGGAAAACAACCCGGTAGGCCGCGTCAATGCCACTCAATCACGTCCTTCAATGTCAGGAAAATCAACCGATTCCCCGCAGTTTTCTCCGCATGAGCTTGTTCGATGCCGTGCGGGGCAGGGTCTCGATTGGGACGATATCGTGGATGCGAAAGAGGGGATTCAGGCGCATGGCGATGATCTGCCGCAACTCGGCCAGCAGGAGGGGTTTTTCCATCTGTGCCGCGCCGGTGAAGTAGATAACCAGGCGTTCCGGGCCGCCTCCCTCCGGCTGGATGGCGACTGCGGCGCAATCCGTAATCGCGGGATGCTCCTTGATCGTTTCCTCGATCTCGACCGCGCTGACCTTGATGCCGCCGATGTTCATGGCGTCGTCGGTGCGGCCGATGCTGCGATAGAAGGTCAGTCCGGAATTTTTATCCGCGATGAGTTGATAGCCGTCGCCGTGCCTGCGCAACGGAACGCCGTCAAGTAGTGGCGTCTCGGCAAAGTATTCCTCCGCATGATCGCGGTTGAGCAGGGTCTCCGACATCCCCAACGCAGGCGGGATGATGAAGACCTCGCCCGCGCCGCCGACCGCCACGGGTTGTCCGTCGGCATCCAGAATCGCGAGGCGGGTCCCCAGCGTGGGGGTGTTGAACATCCCAGGGGCGGCAGGAAGGGTGATGCTGCCGGTGAGATAGCCGCCGCCAATCTCCGTCCCGCCGCAATATTCGATGATCGGCGCCCGGCCGCCGGCGAGCGACATGAGATAAAGATAATCCTCGGCGTTGGATGGTTCGCCGGTGGAACTGAAGAGGCGCACCTTATCGAGATGGCCCTCCATGGTCGCGCCGACCCGCCAGGACCGAACCAGCGAAGGGATGGTCCCGAGAATGGTGACGCCGCTTGATTCGATGAATCTCGCATAAGCCGCGGTCGCCGGTGACCCGGAATAGATCGCGAATGCGGCGCGATTCATGAGGCTCGCATAGATGAGCCAGGGCGCCATCATCCAGCCCATGCCGGTGGTCCAGGTGACGACGTCGGTTTCATGGATGTCGTGATGCAGCCAGCCGTCGGCCGCGGCCTTGATGGGGGTGACCTGCGTCCAGGGGATGGCCTTGGGTTCACGGGTGGTACCGGAGGAAAACAGGATATTGGTGATGGTCTCTGGACCCGAGCGAACGGGTTCGAAATGTTCATCACCCAGGAGATCCGCAAAGTCGTGATGTCCCCACTCCAGATGCCTTGGATTTACGACGAACACCTCGGTGAGTTGCGCTGTGCAGACCTTCTCGTAGATGCGCAGATCCTTGCCGCCATAGCGATAGCTGTCTACGGTGATGAGGCAGCGCGCTCCGGCGATGCGCAGCCGTGACTGCAATTCCTCGGGGGAAAAACTGTCCGCGATGGAGACGGCCGCCATCCCGGCCCGGATGATGCCGAGGTAGATGGCGATGGCCTCGGGTATCAACGGCATATAGATGCCGATGCGATCCCCCGGCCAAAATCTCTCGGTGAGACCGGAGGCAATGCGGTGGACCAGCCGTTCCAGTTCGCCGTACGTCAACCGCCGGATCTCATCAGAGTCTTCCGTACCACAGATCAGGGCGATGCGATCTGGTGGCGCATTGAAACAACTCTCCGTGATGTTATAGATGGACCCTTGCAACCATTCCGGCGCCTGCGGGCGATACGGACGGCCGAGGATGCGCATGGGTGGGATGGCGAAACGCAGTTGCAGTTTGTCCAGCATGACGCGCCAGAAATCCTCCTGTCGCTCGCAGGACCAGCGATAGAGGCTCGGATAGTCCGGGCAGCCTTGCTCCCGCATGAGGCGGCCGATATTCGATTGGTTGATGATCGCCGCGGAAGGTTTCCAGGCAATCGGAACCGTGCCGGGCTTCGCCGCCTCGTGCCGGTTGTCAGGATGGTTCACGCTCATGGATGCGGCAGTATAGTCCCGGGCATATCTGTAGACCACTTGCGGAGTCCGGTTTTTGCACACTGGAAAACGGGCATCATCGGGTCGATAATCGACCATAACATTTCTATCGGAGACGAGTGTCATGCGGGTAAACTTGAGAACGATAATGTTCATCCTGCCGCTGCTGTGGCAAGCTGTCTGGATGCTGAATAGAACCGTTCTGGCGGATGCAGTGGATGACAAGGTTCAGGCGTTTCTGGACGAGGAACGCGGTCGCTGGCGGGACCTGAACGTACCCTTCAGCGATGGCCGGTTGCTGCACGATCTGATTATCGAGCGCGGTTTCAAACGCGGGTTCGAAATCGGGACCTCGACCGGACATTCCACGGTCTGGATCGCCTGGGCCATGCGCAAGACCGGCGGCAGACTCATTACGGTGGAGATCGACGCAGAGCGTCAGGCCATCGCGAAACGCAATATAGAAGAAATCGGCCTTGGCGATTACGTGGAATTTCTGCTCGGCGACGCCCATGAACTGACCCCGGCGCAAACCGGCGCATTCGATTTTGTCTTCAGCGACGCGGACAAGGAATGGTATGTGCAATATTTCAAGGATCTCCAAACCAAGTTGACTCCGAATGCCTGTTTTACCGCCCACAACATCAGCAACCGGTGGGGACGCGGCTGGGTCAAGGAATATCTCGATTACGTTAACTCCGTTCCGGACATGACGACCCGGGTGGACAGTAGCGGCGGCGGAGTCGCCATCACCTGCAAGCGCTGAGTTGTTAACCTGCGGGACAACATTCGTTCCTTAGCAAAGTCATAACAGGAGATACTTAATGAGAAGGGCCAAACCAACAGTTCGAAAATTTCCCGGAGTATCGCGGTATATCCTGCTTGGCATCTTGCCGGCGCTAAATCCCGATGCGGCACTGGCCCAGCCCTTTACCGATGCGCCCGCGTCGCTGAGCGGCTATACCGCGGGAGAAATCGAACCCGCGATGTCCTGCGCAAACCTGGCGAATCTTGAGTTGCGGGAGGTCATCGTGTTGAAGGCGGAGTCCATCCCGGCGGTGGAGGGAGTGCCTGCGCATTGCCGCGTCAATGGGACTATCGATCCCGAGATTCACTTCCAGGTGAATCTGCCGGACCGTTGGAACAGCCGGTTTTACATGGTTGGCAATGGCGGTCACGCCGGGCAGCAGCCTGACGATCCGTTCCAGGCGCCATTGCGCAACCAGGTGCTGACGCAGCATTTCGTCATGGCATCCACCGACACCGGTCACGATTCCGCCAAGGAACCGGGGGCGAGCTTTGTGCTGAGTAACCCGCAGAAGGCAATCGATTATGCCTTTCGCGCCGTTCACATGACGGCGGTAACGGCCAAGCAGATTGCCAATGCCTTTTACGACCGTCCGGTTTCCTACTCGTACTGGAATTCCTGTTCCAACGGCGGTCGCCAGGGGCTCCTTGAGGCGCAGCGTTACCCTGAGGATTTCGACGGTATCATCGCCGTTGCGCCCTGGGTGGATCAGACGGGCTTTACCATCGGGGCGTTGTGGAATCAGCGCGCGCTGGATGAGGCCCCGGTGACGGCAGGCAAGCTGACCCTGATCGCCGACCGCATCATGCGGCATTGCGATGCCGTGGACGGTCTGGTGGATGGATTGATCGATGACCCGCGCAACTGTCCATTGAACGTCGCCGAGGTCGTGCCCATTTGTCAAACGGGGACGGACGACGATTCCTGCCTCACCCCGGCCCAGGCCGAGGCGGTGCAGAAGGTGTACGATGGACCGCGAGACAGTCGCGGCCGGCGGATCTTCCACGGATTCATGCCCGGCAGCGAGGCCGTGGTCACGGGTCGCGATGGGTCCGTTAACAGTGGCTGGATGAACCTGATTGTTTCGAACGGCCCTGATGCCAGGCCGGCGGATTTCGGTCTGGCGCAGGACACCATGCGTTATCTGGTATTTCAACCGCCGCGCCCGGATTGGAATTACCGGGACTTCGATTTCGACCACGACCCCGAACTCCTGGAGCGCTGGAGCCGTCTGGCCGACGCCACCGATATCAATCTGCGCGCCTTTCGCGCCCGTGGCGGCAAACTGATCATCACCTATGGCTGGGCTGATACCATCTTACAACCGATGATGGGGGTGGATTATTTCGAACAGGCTGTTACGGCGAATGGCCCGGATGGCGCGGACTTCCTGCGTCTTTTCATGGCGCCGGGCATGTCGCACTGCGCGGGCGGCAACGGTCCCGATCAGCACGATGCCGTCACGGCCATCATCGACTGGGTGGAAAAAAACCATGCGCCGGAAGCCTTGCTTGCCCGCAAGATCGTGAATGGCAAGGTCACGCGCTCCCGTCCGCTGTGTCCCTATCCGCAAGTGGCGCGCTATCGAGGGCAGGGTAGTATCGATGAGGCGGCCAACTTCCAGTGCTTGGAAGTGAACGCAAATCAATAAGGAGTACCGTCCTTATGCGAGAACCCAGGACCTTTCCGGTTGCCTGAATAGCGATCCGGATTGAAACGCAGATCGATGTCGGGATATTCGCCCCAATCGTCGTCTCTCCGGCTGCCCACCACCAGAAAAGTCGCCGAGGCCGATGATCGATTCACCAGGTGATGGCCCTTGCGGACCCCCGCCGGCCAGGCCGCGCAATCGCCTGGGCGCAGGATGGTTTCGCCCTTGTCTTCAATCAGCACAAGTTCGCCGGTAATCATGTAGACGAACTCGTCTTCGGTGGCGTGCCAATGGCGCTGGCTTGCCCAGACACCGGGCGGCAAGGTCGTCAGGTTGACGCCGAATTGCGTGAGACCAGCCGCCAGGCCCAACCGTACGGCCTCGCGTTCCTTGCAGGGTTCATCATACGGTGGCGGGTAGCTCGATCCCTTGTGGCGTTGCGCTTGTGCGATGTCGATCTTCGGCATGTGTATCTCCAACCGGAAATTATGGGATATGGTATTGCTTACGCTAACATACAATCCCGTTACCCCATAACCTGAGGCACACGTATGTCGGCTATGCATTACTGGCTGATGAAATCCGAGCCGTCGTCCTTCAGTATCGAGGACCTGCGTCGGCGCAAGATCGAACCCTGGGACGGGGTGCGCAACTTTCAGGCGCGCAATATGCTGCGCGATGAAATGCAAAAAGGCGATCTGGCTTTTTTCTATCACTCAAGCTGCGCGGAACCGGGCATCGTCGGGATCATGGAGATCGTGCGTGGAGGTTATCCCGATCCGACCGCATTCGATCCCATGGACCATCATTTCGATCCCGCGAGTGACCCCGACAAGCCGCGCTGGTATCAGGTGGATGTCCGTTTCAAACGCAAGCTGCGGCGTGTGATTGCGCTCGCCGAATTACGGGTGCACAAGAAATTACAGGGCATGCAGATCCTGCTGAGGGGCAACCGCCTGTCGATTACCCCGGTGAGCAAGCAGGAGTGGGATTACATCCTGAAACTGGAGTAATTGAGTCCTCGGTTAAGAGGATTTCGAAAGGACCTCGAAGGTCTTGGCATTGGGACAGAAGGCATTTTCCCCGGTCTCCTCGCCGGAGAGCCAACGTTCGCAGACATCCTCGCTCTGGCATTTATGGCAGTGGCGCCGCATTTCCCTGATGATGGCCTGTTTATCCCCCGAGGCGATTATCCCCGGATCGATGCCACACCGCTCCAGCATGCCCTGCATGCGCCGTTCCGATGCCCCCGCCTTATAGCGTAAAAAAGCGACGACGAGAAAAACCGTTATTACCAACATACTGAAGCCGATAATGAGTTCGGTGGTTGTCGGGTTCATGATTGTTTTCCTCCGCAAGCTATAAACAGCGAGAACTGAATAGACTCACTTAATGTTAGGCGGCGGAAAGAAAATTTCATCGACTAATCCACGGCTGGTTGACCTGGATCAACTGCCCTGGATTTCATGGTGCGCAGTAGTTTTTCAACAACCTGTTCGGAAGGCGTGGCCGGGAAATTAATCCCGGCCACGTTCGATACGCTTAACGCTCTTCGTGCGGTTGTTGCGCTCCCTCTTCCCCGTCTTCTTGCTGTTGCTCTTGCGCGGGGGGCGCGCCAAAGGCCGGCGCGGGGTTGTTCTTCGCCTCGTTCGCACGGGCGATGATGAAGGCGCGAATGGCCGCGGTATCCTCCGGTTTCAATGCCTCGGCGAAGGAGGCCATACCGCGTTCGGACAGCGCTCCCTGCAGGACCACGGTATCGAAGCCTTCCTGGGAATGCAGCATCTGGGAGAGCATGAGATTCGGGAAGGTGGCGCCGCGGGTCTGGCCATTCTCGCCATGGCAGGCCGCACAATATTGCGAGTAATGACCGCTCCCGGCTGCGACGACCTCGGCGCTCGCTGTGGCCGGCGGCGGATTGAGCTGCGGCGGCACGTAGGGCGTGATCGCCGGCAGTTGCAGTGCGCCGTTCAGGCCGAAGACCAGCATGCGCGAATAGTTCGGGGCGTAATAGCCGCCCTGCACGGCGCCGCCGACGCTGACGGCGACATATTGCTGGCCTTCCAGCTCGAAGCTGATGGGCGGCGCCAGCACGGCGGTCTGCGCCTGTGTGCTCCAGAGCTTTTCTCCGGTCGCGGCGTCGAAGGCGCGGAATTCCTGGCCGCTGCCGCTGCCCTGGAAGATCAGGCCGGTGGCCGTTGCCAGCGCGCCGCCGGTCGGACCCTGGTTGGATTCGCTGTGCCAGACCTCCTTCATGGCCACGGGATCCCAGGCCTGGAGATAGCCTTCGAATGTCCTCGGCGCATCGGGTTTGTCGCGGTAGTAGGTCACCTGCGCCCCGAAATCGATCGCCAGGTTATAACCGACATCGGACTGCTTATAGGTGTCGATCGCGCTGACCATCGGGAAATAGGCGTGCTGGGTCGGGATGTAAACCAGGTTCGTATCGGGGCTGTAGGCGTTGGCATGCCAGCCGTGCGCGCCTTGCACGCCGGGCAGCAAATTGAAGGGGGTATCCTTGTAACGCGCCTCGGGTTTGACCCGCGGACGCCCGGTCTCCATGTCAACGCCGTCGGCCCAGTTCATCTCGGTGAAATTTTTGGCCGCGAGCAGTTTGCCGCTGGCGGCATCCAGGACATAGAGGAAGCCGTTCTTGCAGGGCTGTATGACGACCCGGCGCTCCTGTCCATCCAGGTTCAGGTTGGCGATCAGCATCGGACTCGTGGCGTCATAATCCCAGGTGTCCGCCGGCGTCGTCTGATAGTGCCAGGCGTATTCCCCGGTGTCTGCTTTTACGGCGATGATGGAGGCAAGGAAGAGATTGTCTCCGCCCGATGGGTCGCGGGCCAGTTGATTCCAGGGGGTGCCGTTGCCGGTGCCGAACATGACCAAGTCGTTGACCGAATCGTAGACAGCGGAATCCCACACGGTCCCGCCGCCGCCGACCTTCCACCATTCGCCCTCGCCCCAGGTCGCGGCCGCCATCTTCATCTGCTCATTTTCGAAGGGTTCGGCCGGGTTGCCGGGCACCGTGTAGAAACGCCACGCCAGGGCGCCGGTCTCGGCATCGTAGGCGCTGACGTAGCCGCGCACGCCGAACTCGCCGCCGGAGTTGCCGATGATGACCTTGCCTTTGACCACGCGCGGGGCCATGGTGATCGAGTAACGGTACAAGGCGTCGGTTTTTTTGGTTTCATCGAAGGTGTGCGTGGACCAGGCTTCCTTGCCGGTCTTGGCGTCTATGGCGATGAGGCGCGCATCCAGAGTGCCGACATAAATCTTGCCATTCCAGGCGGCGATCCCGCGGTTGACGAGACCGCAGCAGACCTTGACCGCCCATTCGCCCGGAACCTTGGGATTGAATTTCCAGAGCTCCTTGCCCGTCTTGGCGTCGAAGGCATATACCTTGCTCCAGGCGGTGGAGACATAGATCACGCCGTCGACATAGAGCGGTGAACCGGTCTGCTGGAGATTGGTGTCGTAATCGGCAAACCAGACGAGACCGAGACTCTTGACGTTCTCTTTGTTTATCTGCGTGAGCCGGCTATAGCGTTGTTCTTCATAGGCGCCGCCATAAGTCATCCATTGACCCGGTTCGGCGCCGGCATTGAGCAGACGCTCCGCGGTCACATTGGCGGCGGCAGGGGCTGTTGGCGCGACGGCCTGGGCCGGAGTTGCGGTCTCGGGCGCGGCTGGGGCCGGCGTCTCGGCGCGGTCGCAACCCGCCAGTAATAATGATAACAGGGCGCCAAGTCCCCAAACCTGGATGCGAGTCATCGTGAGTTCCTCCCGTGTTCTTGGAAAAGTATGTGTGCTTACGCTGTTATGAAATTGTCCGGCGCATGATATACCTGTCGCCTGTTATCGCGCCATAATAAAGCCGGCATCAACCATGGAAACCCCCGCTGTTTACATAATCGCCGGTATACTTGCTTCCAGCTGCTTCTCCTGCGGGCCCGAACTGTTTTAGGAGTGGAGGGGCCGGACGATCTGCTATAAAATCCGCGCATCCTGTCCCGACCGGGATAACCTGCTCCCGGAATGTTTTATACAACGATGTTATGCATGACCTTAACCAACCTCTGAGCGATACCGAGCTCGATCTGCTGGATAACTTTCTCCTCGACCGGGTGCCTGAAGGCATCGCCGGGCCGGAAAGCGATGAGGGGATCCTTGATGTCTCCGAACTGGACGGTTTTTTTACCGCCATCCTGTGCGGACCGGTCCTGATCCCGCCATCGCAGTGGCTACCGGTGGTGTGGGGCGAATTCGAGCCGGAGTGGAAGAATGAAGAGGAATTCCGGCAGATCCTCAATCTCATGTTGCGGCACATGAACACGATCGCCGGGATGCTGATGGAAGCGCCCGACTATTATGAGCCCCTGTTTATGGAGCGGGTGGTCAAGGGCAAACTTTACATGATTGTCGATGAATGGTGTTATGGCTTCATGAGCGGGGTATCCCTGGCCGGGACCGCATGGGACGTCGGCGGCGAGGAAATGGAAACACTTCTTGAACCCATCGCGCGCTTCGTGGATGAGGCCTACTGGGATGAACTCGATGACCTCCCGGATGAGGAGATAGAAAAACTGCAACTCTGCATCAAACCGAGCGTCCGCAAGATCCACGCCTGGTGGTTGACGCGGCGCGAGAACCCCATGCCGAAGGCGGCGCCGCGCACCTACGACGTCCCGCAGGCTGGACGTAATGACCCTTGTCCGTGCGGCAGCGGCAAGAAATACAAAAAGTGCTGCCTGCACTAACCGGTTATTTCTTTTCGAATGCGAGTGACGTTGGCTTGTTCGACTTCTTGGCCTTTTTAGCCGCCCGTTTCTCTTTGAGAGACAAGGTGGCCTTCTTAAACGTTTCCTTGCGGGTGTTGCGTTCTTTTGACATGGCGATGGTTCTCCCGATTGGTTACATCACACTCTACAGAACTTTCCGCCGGGACTAGGCGCGCTTGTAAGTCCCGATCACACGATTCATGCCGAGCAGGTCCGGCTCGATGGCCTTGAGCAAGTCCCACAGACTCAATCCTGGCGGCAGGCTGGTCTCCTTGCCGAGCGCCAGCACCCAGAAATAATAATGATGCTTGCCGTGTCCGGGTGGGGGCAATGGGCCCGTGTATCCGGATTTCCCCGTATCGTTCACGCCCGCGGTAAACTCTTGGGTCCCTTCCGCGAGACCGTTCACGGAGGCGGGTATGTTGTAGAGGACCCAGTGGACGAAACCATAGGCGCCTTTGGCGGTTACCAGGGGCGCGTCCGGGTCATGACAGATCACGGCGAAGGATCGGGCGCCTTTCGGGGCATCCGTCCAGGCCAGCGCGGGGGAGAGGTTTTCCGCGACGCCGGTGTGGCGGTCCGGGATTGCTTTATGGTGTTCAAAGGCAGTGCTGGTCAATTGCATCGTGGATGGCGCGAATCCCATGGCAGGTTCCTCTACAAATAATCTAATGACACAAGCATAACAAAGTTTTGATGGGATCGTGAGCGGGTATATTCGGGATTAGATCAACGGCCGGCGCAGCAGGTCCTTGACCGAGATGAAACCGACCTGTTTGCCTGCCTCGGTGATGACGACATGGCGGATCCGCCGCTCCGCCAGCAGGCGATATACGCCGTAGATCGTGGTCCTGATGTCCACGCTGATGAGCGGCGCGCTCATGATGGCGCTAACCGGCGTGGTATCCGGGTTCATCCCCTGCGCCACGGCCTTCTTGACGATATCCGCTTCCCCGACGATGCCGAGCGATTCGCCCAGCTTACCTACCAGCACGGAGCTGCTGTTGTGCGCCTGCATGACCCGCACGGCCTCGGCAATGGGGGTTTCCGGCGTGACCGCGGGCGGGCCCTTGGTCATGATGTTGCGCAGCGGCTCCGCAGCGCTCCGGCGCAGATAGACGAACCAATATACCGCGCCGACGAAAAACACCCCGCCGATCATGTTGCCGAGGGTCACCGGGACGAGGTTGTTCCACAGGAAGGCGCCGATGGTGAGACTGTCCGTGGCCAATGGCTGAGTGGCGAGTTTCATGGCGCTCTCCAGCAGGGCGTTGTCGTTCGCGATGACGAGGCCGACGGGGATGAAATACATGTTCGCCACGCAGTGTTCGAAGCCCATGGCGACGAAGGCGGTGATCGGGAACAGGATCGCGAGGATCTTGTCCGTTACCGAGCGTCCGCTGAAACAGAGCCAGACCGCGAGACAGACCAGTAGATTGCAGAGAATGCCCCGCATCAGCGCTTCCATGAAGGTGAGATTGACCTTGTTCACGGCGATCTTGAGCGCAAACAGGCTCAGTGCGCCGCCCGCGGTCTTCAGATGGTTGCTGAGATAGATGAACAGCACGATGATCAAGGCGCCCAGCAGGTTGCCAATCAGGACGATCGCCCAGTTCTTCAGCAGTTGTCTGCCGGTCACCTTGCGGCTGACATAGGCCATGACGATCAGGTTGTTGCCGGTGAACAATTCGGCCCCGGCGACGATGACCAGGATGAGGCCGAGACAGAACACTAATCCGCCCAGCAAACGGCTCAGGCCGAGGGTCAGTGTCGTATCGTGCAGTACGAAGGTATACAGCGCGGCGCCGAAGGCGATGAAGGCCCCGGCGAGCATGGCGAGAACCAGTGTGGAGAGCGGATCCAGGTTGCCCTTGGTGATCCCGGCCTTTTCCACGCGCGCCGCCATCTGGGCTGGGGAATAGGCATCAATATCGAAGACGTCCATATGCGGCTCCTTATTGAGTTGTTATTAGTGGAACCTCCCGTACAGAGGCCACTGATAGGCGCAGGGAAGCGCCGTCCACATAATTCTAATCGATATCATCCCCGCCTGGCGGACGTTTTTTCCCGTGGACCATAGCCGCGACCAGATTCTCTTTGGTATGCCGCGAGGTGCTGATGGCGCCGATGATATGCAGGGCCACGAGACCCAACAGGATGTTTACCAACCCTTCGTGCAACTCCTCGACCCACTCCACGCCCCAGAAGGCGTCGGTGGTATAGAGCCAGCCGGAGACGCAGACCAGGAAGACCATGATCAATAAGGCGATCGACATCCAGCCCGCCAGAGGATTGTGCCCGAGATAACGCCGCGCCGTGCCGGCGAACACCGTGCGCGCATAGTCCAGCGTGTAGGCGGGTTTACGGACAAAATGACTGAAGCGGGCGTAGCGCGATCCGACGAAGCCCCAGCAGGAGCGCAGCAGGACGACAGCCAGGGCGAAGTAGCCGATATTGATATGCAAATCGCCCTGGCCGTGCCGGGTCAACCAGGCCAGGACCACACTGGTCACCAGCGACCAGTGCAATACCCGGACCAGCAGATCCCATACCTTCACGGCTGGAGACTTCTCCATCCGTGCAGACATGCCTAACGCTCGCCCCTCGGTTTGGTGGGCACCTGTTCAAGGTTGCGCGGATCGAAATAAACTTCGACGCGCTCACCCTTGTCATCGAGGGCGTAGGTTTCGTAACAACCGCCATCGACCTTGATCCGGCGGACCTTCCAACCCTTCGCTTCCAATTGCGCCGTAAGTTCTTCCGTCGACTTCCAGCCGGATTCGGGGCCGGAATCGCAGGTGGCAAGACCATCGGCAAAGGTGCTGCAGGCGACGCCAAGGCCGAGGCTCATGGCCAGAACTTTAACTGAAGTTTTCATTTGTATACCTCGCTATAAAGTGTGATTGGTAAAGTTAATATAGCGACGGTGCCTGGAAAAAACAGTCCCTCTCCTGAAGGTCCTACTTATTTCCATATTTTCCCGGAATGGTTTTACGCGAATTCCGGAATGGCTTCGCGTTCGATCCGGCGCTTTATCAGCCGCTCGATGCTCTGCAATTGTTTGTTTTCGTCGGGACTGACAAGCGAGATCGCCTGACCGCTGGCCCCGGCCCGTCCGGTCCGGCCGATGCGGTGGATGTAATCCTCCGGCACATGCGGCAGGTCGAAGTTGATCACGTGAGAGAGTTGATGGATATCGAGACCGCGCGCCGCGATATCGGTCGCCACGAGGATCTGGATCCGGTTCTTCTTGAAATTTTCCAGGGTGCGGGTGCGTTGTGACTGGCTCTTGTTGCTGTGGATCGCCGCCGCCTGGATGTTGTCGCGTTCCAGACGCTTGACCAGCTTATCGGCGCCGTGTTTGGTGCGGCTGAACACCAGGGCCTGATACCAGTTGCGGGTGCGGATCAGATGGGACAACAGCGAGGCCTTGCCATCCTTCGCCACCGGAAAGATCATCTGGCTGATGGTATCGAGCGTGGAGTTGCGCGGCGCCACGTCGATCTCCTGCGGATTGTTGGTGACGTTCCTCGCCAGCGCCCGGATCTCCGGGGAGAAGGTCGCGGAGAACATCAGGGTCTGTCTTTGCCGCGGCAGCAGGCTCATGATCCGCTTGAGGTCGTGTATGAAGCCCATGTCCAGCATGCGATCCGCTTCATCCAGCACGAGGATGTTCACGCTGTCGAGGCGTACCGCCCTTTGTTGCACCAGATCGAGCAGACGCCCCGGTGTCGCGACCAGGATATCGACGCCGGCACGGAGTTCCTTGATCTGCGGATTGATGTTGACGCCGCCGAATACAACGGTGGACCGCAGGGTCAGAAATTTTCCGTAGGTGCGGATGCTCGCATGCACCTGCGCGGCCAGTTCCCTGGTCGGGGTCAGCAACAGGGCGCGGACCGCCGGTTGCTTCTGCTGGGGCAGGGCTGCGAGCCGTTGCAGCATGGGCAGGGTGAAACCCGCCGTCTTGCCGGTCCCGGTCTGGGCGGCGGCCATGATGTCCGCGCCCGCAAGTACCGCGGGTATCGCCTTGGACTGGATCGGGGTGGGTTGGGTGTATCCGGTTGCCGCAACGGCGCGCAGCAACGGTTCGGATAATCCGAGCGTAGTAAAAGTCATTATGTTCATTCCTTAAATAGGATAAATAGGATTGCCAATGTCTTGTGCCAATGGCACAGGCGGCATGCAGTAATTGGCTCCGGAACGGAGGGATTGCAGGACACTACGCAGGCTGACCGATGGTGGCAGGCTGGGCGGCGGGGCAAGCGGACAACTAAAGATGACGCGCTGAAAACGCAGTAGAGCATCTCCAGTGCGCGCACTGTAACAGATATCGGGAATTAATACAGGGATACTTTACTGCGTCAAAGGTCCTTGTAAAGAATGTTGATCGAGCCATCCTCTTCGAAGGCTTGTTCCTCGATCTTTCTTTTCGCGGCCACTTCGATCGTATTGCGGTTTTGTTTAATCACGGTCATGGGGTCAACCGAGGCGCAATGAAATTTTTTGTTCAGATCCGTCTGCGAAATCCTGCACAAGATACGCCCGCCGTGAAGTTGCGCGGCGATGGTGGCAATCTTCCGCGTCGGATTCCAGGACGTCAAAGGCGGAAAGGAAATTGTCTCGTCTGTTTTATTTGATTTGTACATAGCGTGGCCGAGACTATAACACAACGGGCGTGCGATATGTTGAAATGCCTACGCCGAATCCCGAACAGTGAAATATAATGCCCTGCAAGGATCGCTGACAGTATCCATCGATAACAATAAAACTTGATCGTAAACACACTCATGGCGGCTGCTATATGAAACGACTCCGGATCAAATCTGTAGAAGTCATCCTCGAACATGCGGAACGCAAACGGCTGAAGAAGCAACTGGGCGTAATGGACCTGCTCCTGCTTGGCATCGGCTGCACCATCGGGACCGGCATCTTCGTGCTCACCGGGGTGGGGGCGGGCATGGCCGGACCGGGACTCACGATATCGTTCATTGTCGCGGGGCTGGCCTGCGGCTTTGCGGCGTTCGCCTATGCCGAACTCGCGGCCATGGTGCCGGTATCCGGTTCCGCATACACCTACAGTTATGCCGTACTCGGCGAGGCCGCCGCCTGGCTGGTGGGCTGGAATCTGATTTTGGAATACGCCATCTCCGCCAGCGCCGTGGCGGCCGGCTGGTCGGGTTATGCCTCCGGGATCCTTGAACAGGCCGGTTTCGGTCTGCCCGCATCCCTGACGACTGCGACGCGCAATGGCGGCATCATGGATCTGCCCGCGGTAGTCATCTGTCTGGTCGTGACCGCCTTGCTGGTCATCGGCACGCGCGAGAGCGCCTGGGTCAATCGTTTGCTGGTTGCCGTAAAGCTTGCGGTGCTGGGGCTCTTCGTGCTGCTCACCGTCCCCAATATCGAGGTCGGCAATTGGCAGCCTTTTCTCCCCTTCGGCTGGTTCCAACGCGTGGGTTATGGCGAGAACGTCGGGGTCTTCGCCGCCGCGGCCATCATCTTCTTCGCCTATATCGGGTTTGACGCCGTCTCCACGGCCGCCGAGGAGACTCATAATCCCAACCGCGACCTGCCCATCGGTTTGCTCGGTTCCCTGCTGATCTGCACCGTCATATATATTGTCGTGGTGCTGGCGGCGACCGGCGCATTGAATTACACCGAACTGGGAGAGAGCAAGGAACCGCTTGCGCTTGTCCTGCGGACGATTGGTTTCCCCGGCGTCGCATCCGTGCTGGCGATCGGCGCCATCACCGGGATCACCACGGTACTGCTGGTGTTGATCTATGGGCAGACGCGGATCTTCTTCGTCATGTCCCGCGACGGGTTGCTGCCGGAATTTTTCAGCCGGTTGCATCCGCGCTTTCATACGCCGCATGTCGTGACGATGCTGACGGGTCTCGTGATCGCCTTCATCGCCGGGGTCTTGCCCCTCAGTGAACTGGCGGCCCTTTCCAACATCGGGACGTTGTTCGCCTTCATCGCGGTCGCGTTCGGGGTGATGATCCTTCGCATCACCCAACCGGATCGCCACCGGCCTTTCCGCTGCCCCTGGGTCTGGTTCACGGGCACGTCCGCCATCCTGAGTTGCGCGGCATTGATGTGGTTCCTGCCTACCGAGACCTGGGTGCGGTTTCTGGTGTGGAGTTTGATCGGGATGGTGATCTACGCCTTCTACGGCTATCGCCGGAGTCCGCTGAAGGTGCATTCCTGACCATCTGAATAAGAGGCTCCTTAACCAGGATGGCGAACAGCGCCGTCGTCGTCCGCGCGCTGTTCCCGATCCTCTCGCAGACAGCGGATCCGCTCGGCCAGCGGACCAGCGCCATGCGACTCGGCCAGACCGGCAATCTTCTCGATCATTTCGTTAACGCATTCATTTACCGTCGCGTCGAATATACGGTGTGCGATGCGATTGTTCCCTTCATGCAGCGCGACGTAAATTGCGCAAAGGCGCTGGTCTTTGGTGATTTCATCCATGAGCCTCATCCTCCGTAATGGCTAATAGTTTAAAGTAATGTAATTATATAAAGTCATTTATACTAAACAAGTATATAATAGAAAAGGTAACGAGCAACCCGGCGGATTGAATTGGTTAGTGATTGCCACAGGACGCTGTATATAATGCATGCGCTTAAGGAACACCCTGTCTCGGGGGACATCCTGGAATGGATTGACGATCACGGTCCACGCATGAACGAAAAACAATTTTCCCTGGCGATCCGGGGCCTGCGCATCCGGGCCAAGGCGCGGGAGGCTGCGCACCGCATCCTGGTCAAGGGGCAATCCCGCCAGCAGGTGATCGACGATCTGGGGATGCAGAAAGCCGCGGTCAGCCAACTACTCAACAACATCTTCAAGAATCTGGACACGCAACTCGCGGATAATGACCTTGTCTATCAGCAATACGTCCTGCCCAAGAAACTTAAACCGGTCATCGACGCCCTGGAAGAGGAACACCTCAAATATTTTCTGTCTGACGACAAGGCAGGAAAGCCGCGCAAATCCCGTAAAGGTTGAGACCTGCCTCCCGCGCAGACTGGCGGCGCTTTTTGTAACGATAAAACTATACATTCCGGAACAAGTCGGAGTAGCATGAACCGTGGACAAGGTATTGGCGAATCCCTTGAACGCGGCAATAACGACCATCCATCACTAAAGTCAATGAGGAGGCTTTATGAGTATTTTTTTCGCATCGGGCATCCGGCGGATCCTTACGGCCGGGTTATCGCTGGTCGCTTTTCTGATCCCGCCCGCCATGGCGCTTGAAGTCGGCGAGCAGGCGCCGGATTTCAGCCTGCCGGCATCGGACGGGAAGACCTATACCCTCGCGCAGTTCCGCGGCAAGCAACCCGTGGTGATTGCCTTCTTTCCCAAGGCCTTCACCGGCGGGTGAACCATGCAATGCAAGGCGCTGCGTGACAGCGCCGCTGAGATTCAGAAGTTCGACGTGGCCTATTTCATGGCCAGCGTGGACAGCATCGAAGACAACACCAAATTCGCGGCTGAACACAACGCGGGATTCCCCATCCTCTCCGATCCCGGCAAGAAGACCGCCGAGGCTTATGGCGTGATGCATCCCATGGGTTTCACCAACCGCTGGACTTACTACATCGACAAGGAAGGCGTAGTGCAGAAGATCGACAAGGAAGTGGATGTAAAAAATGCAGGGAAGGACCTCGCCCGGATCCTGGGTGAATTGGGCTTCCCCAGCAAATAAGCACTGTTCGTTTGACCCTTCGGTGATGTAACTCCCGGTGAGCCCTGACGGGTTCGCCGGGGGTGAGCAGATCATCTGTCTGAAACAGTTCCTCTGATCAACGCCTCCAGCACCTCTGATATCGCTGGCGCCGGATTCTGATCCTTGAAATGGGCGAGGCGTTCGTAGATCTCCTGTGCGCCATGGTGAAAATCCGGCGGCAAGCCTGCCTCTTCCAGGGTCGCCGCGATCTCCGCCATCTCGCCGCCCCAGCGCCAGGCCTTTGGAACCGCCGCGGCGATGTTCTGGCTTAGGCGCGCGACGGCGCCGTGATCCATGAGATTCCATTGCGCCTCCAGTTCCTTGCGCACGTCCAACTTCTCCGCCGCTGCCAGCACAGCGGCCATCAGCGCGGTCGTGCCCTTGGTGCGGGCGGCATAGACCATCTTCAAGGCCGAGGCCTTGCCGGGCATATCGCCAATCACACGGAGGGACAGCGGGCTTGAAGCGAAACAGCCCACGACCTGATGGGCGTCCGCGCCGGAAAGAAAGAGCCATGTGGTTCCCGGCTTCCAGGCCGGCGGGCCGATGATGCCGCCGTCGATGAATCTGGTCCCGGCGGTGGTCATGTTATCCGCGATGCGCCGGGCGCGTTGCGGGGAGATGGCATTGGCGTCGAGATAGAAACCCTGGTAACCGCAAGCCAGCACCTCATTGGCCAGGGACTCGGCGGCATGTGGCGGACAGATACCGATGATCACATCGCAGTTGTCGCAAACCTGTTGCAGGGTTTCAAGGTCCGTCAGTCCCTGCTGTTCAGCGCGCGCCTGCGTGGCCGCGCTTCTCCCGCGGGATGCCCAAAAGACTTGCATGCCGGAATGTCGCGCCGCGGCTGCGAGCGAGATGCCCATTTCTCCGGGGTGGAGTATGCCTATCGAGCGCTTGTTCATAACATTTATCGGGGCTCCGGTTCACTGCATTGTAGATCAGCAGGTTGAATTATCTCCAGGGCAGTGATCCGGGCGAACATCGGTTAGAATGTCGCAGACCAATCGTAAACGGGGGAATTGCGAATGAAGCGGCGTGGTGCGGGTGTCTGGGTGGTTGTGGCATTCCTGCTGACTCTCCAGTGCGCGGCGGCGGAGGACAACCTGCCGGTGTACCGGGAGATCCGCCATCGCCTGGTTTTCGATGCGCCCCCCTTCAAGGTCTTCAATGCCCGGATTGCCCCCGGCGATCGCTCCGGATTCCACGCGCACAGGGACCCGACGCTCTATGTCGTCATCAGTCCGGCCTTCATGCGCACCAGGGAGGCGGGCGGCGAATGGACCGGCCCGCAGGCGGAGCTGGCGAAGGTCGGCGCGATCGAATTCCGGGATTATGGGCAGATCCCCCAGAACCACCAGGTCGAGAATGTGGGCGAGACGGAATTCAACATGCTCGGCATCATCAACGAATCCACGGGCGATACCGGGAAGGACCCGGCCGCGGAGTTCGACAATGCGTGGTTCAGCGCGCGCCGCCATCGGCTCGACTCCTCCGCCGTCGTGCCCGAACATACGCACAAATACCCGGTGGTTATCGTGCAGGTCAGCGAGGGACGGTCCGACGTCGTGGAACACGGCTGGCCGGTGGCGCCGAAGACGGTGTTGGGCAACTGGTCCTGGCATGCCGCGGGTGTCGCCCACACATTGCGCAACACGGGCGCTACCGAGGTCGAGATCGTCGAGATCGAATTGAAAGGGCAGAGCATGTCCGGAGCGAATAAATAAAACAGCGACAGAGGTGAACGTTATGAAGGTATACGAGATCAAGACAGGCAGCACGTCACTCAGCGGATTGCAACCAGCCGAACGGCCCATCCCAGCGCCTGGACACGGACAGGTGCAGATCCGCGTGCGCGCGGCCTCGCTCAACTATCGGGACCAGGCGGTCGTGACCGGACGGTATTTCGGCGGCGTGGTGCAACGCGATACCATCCCGCTCTCGGACGGCGCGGGCGAGGTGAGCGCGATCGGCCCGGGCGTCACCCGCGTCAAGGTCGGCGACCGCGTAGCCGGGGCCTTCTTTCAGGTCTGGATCGATGGGCGTCCGGACCGCAGCAATTTCGCCGCCCTGGGCTCGCCGCTGGACGGGATGCTGGCGGAGTATGTGGTGCTGGATCAGGAAGGCGTGGTCTTGCTGCCGGAGCACCTCTCGTTCGAAGAAGGCGCATGCCTCCCCTGCGCCGGGGTCACGGCCTGGAACGCGCTGGCGGAGAGCGGTCGTATCCGGCCCGGCGATACGGTGCTGGTGCTCGGCACCGGCGGCGTTTCGATCTTCGGCCTGCAATTCGCCAAACTGCATGGGGCGCGGGTGATCGTAACCTCGGCCAGCGACGCAAAGCTGGTACGGGCCAAGACGCTCGGCGCGGATGAACTGATCAACTACGTCGAATACCCGGAGTGGCACGAGGAGGTTATGCGGCTCACAGGGGGGCGCGGCGTGGATAACGTGATCGAGGTCGGCGGCGCCGGAACCTTGTCGCGTTCAATTCAATCGCTGGGATTCGGCGGCCAGGTCTCGTTGATCGGCGTCCTGACCAGGGAGGGGGACACCAATCCCCATGGGTTGATGATGAAGGGCGCCCGCATCCAGGGGATCTTCGTCGGCAACCGCGCGATGTTCGAAAACATGAACCGGGCGATCGCGGCCAACCGGATGCGCCCGGTGGTGGACAAAGTCTTCCCCTTCGACGCCGTCCATGACGCCTTCAACTACGAGCTGGAGAAGAAGCACTTCGGTAAAATTGTGATCAGCGTTTAAGGATCACGGCAGCAGTACCGAGGCCCCGGTAGTGCGGCGGCCTTCAAGGTCCTCATGGCAGCGCGCCGCCTCCGAGAGGGGATAGCGGTGGCGTACAGGGATCTTTACCGCGCCGCTTTCGACCACTGCGAACAGATCCGCCACGGCGGTATTGAACTCCTCATCCGTGCTCAGATAGTGCGCGGCCGTGGGCCGGGTGACGTAGAGCGAACCCTTCGTCATCAGCAGGCCTAGATTTACCCCGGTCACCGGCCCCGAGGCGTTGCCGAAGCTCACCATCAGCCCGCGTCTTTGCAGGCAGTCGAGCGAGGCCTCGAAGGTGGCCTTGCCCACGGAGTCGTATACCACCGGAACCCCGCGCCCTCCGGTGATCGCGCGCACCTTGGCCGGGACATCCTCAGTCCGGTACAGGATGGTATGCGCACAGCCGTGCTCACTGGCGAGCCTAGCCTTTTCTTCCGATCCCACCGTGCCGATCATGTTGACGCCGAGATGGCGCGCCCACTGGCACGCGATGAGGCCCACGCCGCCCGCCGCGGCATGAAAGAGGATGGTCTCGCCGGACTTTAGCGGGTAAGTCTCCTTGAACAGATAGCGCACCGTGAGCCCTTTCAACATCATGGCCGCGCCTTCCTCGAAACCGATCGCATCCGGCAGTTTCGCCACGCGGTTGGCTGGGGCATTGTGGGCCTGGGCATACGTGCCCGCCGGACCGGAGGCGTAGGCCACGCGATCGCCTTCGCGCAGATGGCGCACGGCGTTGCCCACCTTGCTGACGATGCCGGCGGCCTCATTGCCGAGCCCAGAGGGCAGGGTGAGCGGATAGAGACCGGAGCGCTGGTAGGTGTCGATGAAATTCACGCCGCAGGCGCGGATGTTGACCTGCACCTGATCGGGCGCCGGATCGGGCAGGTCGATTTCCGTCAGCCGCATGACCTCCGGACCGCCGGTTGTTTCGATGCGTATGGCTTGAGTCTTCATGGATCGGCTCGCTCCTCGATAAAGTGTCATTCATTCAATGAACGGATTGCGAATAGTCAGCCCCGCCACCTGTTGCCCATGCTGCATATCTTCGCTGTAGAGCACTTCTGCTCCGGCGGCTTCCGCGCAGGCGAGAATGAGGCTGTCCCAAAAGTTGAAGCCGGCGATCTCCATCAACTCGGTGGCGCGTAGAACATCGGAAACCTGGGTTTCTCGTGTTACCCAGAGGCCATAAGTGCGCACGATATCGCGGGCCTTCGGCAAGGCAATTGGGGTTGGTAACTTGCGCGTGGCGTTAACCAAAAACTCTTGCAACACCTGGGTGCTGAGGATGCCGCTGCGGTTCTCCCATAATCGGGTCAGTAGTTGCGCGGCTTTGGTTTGTTTGTCGCCCGCGTTACGGTCGTGGGCATAGAGCAGGATGTTGGTATCGATGAAAGCTGCTTTGGGAGCGTCAACGCTCATGGGCCTCAGTCCGGTTGAGATATTGACCGCCCATATCGAGCTCGCCGATTTTTAACCAGGCAAGCGCTTGCCGCCTGGCTTGTTCGTAATGGCGTTCCTTGTCCACTTGCCCGGCCAGATCGGCCGCCAGTAGTTTGCTGACACTCAAGTTACGCTGTGCCGCCAGTTGTTTGGCTTGTTGCAGGGTGGCGGCATCGAGAGAGACGGTGATGTTTCGTTTCATAAATGCTTCGCTTTGTGAGGTACAAGATAATGGAATTTTGCACGTAAACTACGTGTAGCGCAACGTGAGAGCTTACCGAAGTGGACAGGGATTATTTGGCCTGTTGTACCTTCCTTCCGGAGTTCCCCCGCATCATCCAGAGGAAGGCGAGCAGGGCCACGCCGTTGATCGCGGCGGCGCCATGAAAGGCTGCGGGCTGGCCGAAGGCATCGGCGACCCGGCCCATGGCGACCGGCCCGAGGCTCGCCCCGAGCTGCATGCTCATGAGGAGCATGGACATCATCGCACCCATGCCGGATCGGCGGCCTTCCTCCAGCATGTAGGCCGAGGAGGCCGGTTGCAGCATGACGGTGCCGAGCGCGAGCAGGGAGAAGGACGCGAGCAGCGTCCAGAAACTGCCGCAGAAGGTGATGAGCACGAGGGCGATGGCCGAGGTCAGGCTGCCGGCGGTCATCTGGATCTTGCGGTTGTGCGTATCGGCGAAGCGGCCGGAGACCGTCTGGAGCATCGATATCGGCGTGCGCGAGGCGAGGATGAGTCCCACCAGGGTGGTGGAGAGGCCGAGCTTGACGGTGGCCAGCACCGGAAGGAAGGCCATCGAGACTCCGGTCATCATCCCGCTGCCCATCTGCAGGATGACCACGGCCCGCAGCGTCTTGTTGCTCCAGAGCAGGCCGAGGGAAACGCTGCGTCGCGCCCGTTGCTGGCGCTGTTTTCCCCCTTTGAGAAAGAACAGGGTAAGGAGGAAGCTCAGGAACAGCAGGAGCGCGGAGATGAGAAACACCGACTCGAAGCCGAAGAGGTCGTTCATCATCCCGCCGAAGAACGGTCCGGCGCCGACCCCGCCAAACAGGATGGCGTTGAGATAACCCATCCAGCGGCCTTCCTCGCCGACCGGGGTCAGATCGCCGAGGTAGGCCTGCGCCACCGGCAGGTGCATGCTCATGGCGATGCCCTGGATGCAACGGAGGAGGATGAGATGCTCGATATCCTTCACCCAGGCAAGTCCCAGAAAGGCGCAGCCCAGTATCAGGAGTCCGACCAGGAGGAAGATCTTGCGGCCGAAGCGATCGGACAACGGCCCCATGAACGGCAGGCACAGGAGGTT
Source organism: Gammaproteobacteria bacterium (assembly GCA_004297165.1). GTDB lineage: Bacteria > Pseudomonadota > Gammaproteobacteria > Eutrophobiales > Eutrophobiaceae > 2-02-FULL-56-15. Next base: position 854,997 of record SCUJ01000006.1, on the reverse strand, counting down.
GCTGAAACTGCTGCTGGCGACGATCAGCCCCAGTTGGACGCTGTTCGCCCCCAGGGTGTCGGCATAGATCGGCAACAACGGCACGATGAAGCCGAAGCCGAGCATGGAGATGAACATCGTGGCGGCGAGGATGGCGAATTCGAAGCGATTCATGATGGCGGGTATGGGGTCTCTGAAAACAGCTTAGCACAGTCCCGGTTCCGTGCCTGTCGGGTCAGTTGGTTACAATTGGATCCCCATGCCTTGAGAAGTATACTGCCGGGGTCATGAAGTCCTGGATAATCCGCAAAATAATTCCGTCAAGGCCGTAATTTCCATGAGCGCGACAATATCTATCAAGCGCCTCCTCATCCTCGACGACGATCCGGATTACCGGAGACTGTTGCTGCTCGGATTGCGGAGGCATTTCGGCGCGGCGACGCTGGATGAATACGATCCCCGGCATCATGGCATCCCCGCCCCTGGCTTCGACTGGTCGATCTACGATGTCCTGCTGCTCGATTACAACCTGGGGATTGAAGGCGTAACCGGGCTGGATGTCCTCGAACGGTTTGCGGGCACGGAAGATTTTCCGGCGGTCGTCATGCTGACGGGGGCTGGCAACGAAGAGATCTCCGTCCGCGCGATGAAGGCCGGCGTACACGATTATTTACGCAAGCAGACGCTCAAGCTGGACACGATGGAAACCCTCGCCGAGGCAATAGTCGATGCCTGCGCCAGACGCCGGATGCAGCAGGTGCGCGACAATGCCCTGGAGGCCGCGCGCCAGGTCGCTAAGATTGAGGCGCGCAAGATCTATAGCGAATACATGGCCAAATACAAGGCGGCGCAACGCAAGGAAGAGGCGCGCATGACGGCCGAACGGGAGAAGCTGAAGGCGCAACTCGAAAAGCACCTCAAGCTGCTCACAGTGATAGAAAAATCCAAACGCGAGGCGGAAGCGGCCAGACAGCAGGCCGAGAAGGATCTGGAGCGGCTGGAGGCGCAGATGCGCGAGGTCAAGGCGACGCTCGACAGCAATGCCCTGAAATTACTGCAACAGCAGAGACAGGCGGCGGAATTGCGCCTGGAACGAACACAGAACGAGGTCAAGCAGGCCGATCAGGAGCACAAGGCCGTGGAAGACGAACTTGCGAAATCGCGCTGGAAACTGGAGCAACAAGCCGACATCCAGAAACAACAGGAAGACGACCTGGAGATCATCATGGATTCGCCGGAAGACGACGCGAAGGCGAAGGCAAAAAGCAAGAAATCATCTCGCGGCGCTGTCGACGATCTCTTCGACGAGATCGCGAGTCAGTTGCGCGACAAGGGGCAGGGGTGATGCGGGGCGTTATGCCTGGCGCAGCAGCGAGTAGGGTGGGCACGTTTTCTGTGCCCACGCGGTAAGTTATAAAGAGCCATGTCCACGTGGGCACAAACGGCGTGCCCTACGAGGTTGACCTCATGCTGGGTGGCCTGATTGTTGCGCACTTGTACCAACTGGACAGCAGAGTCGAACGCTCCAGATCAGCAGCGGGTCACAAAGCGTACCATCCGGTATTGTGCCCCGGATGCGGTTGCATTGAATTGCTGTGATATTCACGGCAAAGCTGGCAGACCCAGCTCTTTGAGGAACGCATTGTGTTTATCCCTTGCCGCTTTAATGCATTGCGAAAGTGAAGCTAACTCCGCATTGACTGCCTGAAGATCAATCTCTTCTTCTGCCTGCGCCGTGCTGATGTAACGCGAGATATTCAGGTTGTAGACGTTCACCTCGATCTCTTCCATCGGCACACGCCGGGCGTAGCGTTCCTCTTCCCTGCGGAACTGGTAGGTGTCGATGATCTTGTCGATGTGCTCCGGCAACAGACGGTTTTGCCGCTTGCCTTTTTCGAAGTGCTCTGCCGCATTGATGAACAGCACGTCATCGGGCTTCTTGCATTTTTTCAACACCAGAATGCACACCGGAATGCCGGTGGAGAAAAACAGATTGGCGGGCAGGCCGATCACCGTGTCGACGTGGCCGTCCTTCAGCAGCTTGGTGCGGATGCGTTCTTCCGCGCCACCTCGGAACAACACGCCGTGGGGCAGGATGATGGCCATCACGCCTTCGGGCTTCAGGTAGTGAAAACCGTGCAGCAAAAAGGCGAAGTCGGCGGCGGACTTGGGGGCCATGCCATAGTTCTTAAAGCGCATGTCCTCGCCCAGCGCGTCGGTCGGCTCCCAGCGGTAGCTGAACGGCGGGTTGGCGACCACCGCATCGAACTTCGGCATCCGGGCCGGGTTCGTCTCGCGCAGCATGTCCCAGTCGTTGGTCAGCGTGTCGCCGTGATAAATCTCGAACTCGGAATCCTTCACACCGTGCAGCAACATGTTCATGCGGGCCAGGTTGTAGGTGGTGATGTTCTTTTCCTGGCCGAATATCTTGCCGATGCCGTGCACCCCCATGCGGTGACGCACATTCAGCAGCAAGGAACCGGAGCCGCAGGCAAAGTCGAACACGCTTTCCAGTTGCTTTTTCTTGCCGGTGGCAGGTTCCTGGCTGTCCAGCGTGACAATGCCCGACAAAATGTCGGAAATCTGTTGTGGCGTGTAGAACTCGCCCGCCTTTTTGCCAGAGCCGGCGGCAAACTGACCGATCAGGTATTCATAGGCATCACCGAGAGTGTCTCTGTCGGTGGAGAACTTCGCCAGTCCCTCGGCAATGGCCTTGATGATGGTGCAGAGTACGGCATTGCGCGCCTCGTAGCCCTTGCCGAGCTTTTCAGAATTCAGATTGATCTCGGAAAACAACCCGCCGAAGGTGCTGGCGAAGGATTCGTTCTCGATGTAGTCGAAACCCTTTTGCAGGGTGTGCAGCAGTTCCCCGTCCTGCGTGCGCGCCATCTCCGCAATGCTGCCCCACAGGTAGGCGGGCTGGATCACGTAATGCGTCTTGCGGCGCATCTGCTTTTCAAACTCCGCAGTGTCGTCCGGGTTTTGCGCGTACCACACCGCCAGCGGCGTACGGCGGTCGCCGGCATCCAGCTTGGGATAATCCGGCCCCAGTTCCTTTCGCGCCGCCGTTTCGTAGTTGTCCGACAGATAGCGCAGGAACAGGAAGGAGAGCATGTAATCGCGGAAGTCGTCCGCGTTCATCGCGCCGCGCAGTTGGTCGGCAATGCCCCACAGGGTGTTGCCCAGTTGTTTTTGATCTTGTTCGGTCATTTTTGCCTTATTCACTCATCACATAAACTGCCGAGCATTCCTCGGTAGTTGAGTTATCGTTTGCTTGAATCTGAACTATCAAGGATTCCTTGTCAGTTGCCGCCATTGCCAGTCGTGTCATGCGCCTCCTCGATCAAGCGCTTCTCTCTCTCAATCTCTGCGACTAGCTCTTCTTCGGTCGGCAATATCCGCCGATACTTGGAGGCGAAAAGTTGCTGACTTTCCTGGATGACCGAATACTTGACGACAGTTTCATCCTTGCTATCGCAAAGAATGATGCCAATGGTGGGGTTGTCGTCTTCGCCGCGCTTGAGGTCGTCGAACATGCGCACATACATGTCCATCTGGCCGATATCCTGATGGCTGAGACGGCCGGTTTTCAGGTCGATGATAACAAAGCACTTAAGCAGATAATTGTAGAAAACCAGGTCGATGAAAAAATGGCTGGTCTCGGTGCTGATGCGCATTTGCCGGGCGACGAACGAAAATCCCTTGCCCAGTTCCAGCAGGAACTTCTGCAGCTCATCAATAATTGCCTGCTCCAGCCGGCTCTCTTTTAGCGGGCTCGCTTCCGGTAGTTGCAGGAACTCCAGCACATACGGATCTTTGATAAAGTCGCCCAGCGTATTGCCGTGGACCGTATTACCCTCTGCGTCGCCGCCCTGCGAGGAGATCAAGCGCTGAAAGCTGTGGGTCTGAATGTTGCGCTCCAGTTGTCTGACACTCCATTGCTGCGCCACCCCCTCCGCCAGGTAATAAGCTCTGGCCTTGGGGTCATCCACGCGCATGATGAGCCGGTTATGGCTCCAGCTCAATTTGCTACACACTGTGTAGCAAATCGCCTGATCGGGATAGGTGAGATAAAACTGGCGGAAATTACGCAGATTGGCATACGAAAAGCCCTTGCCGAAACTCTCGGAAAGCACTTTGGACAGGTTTTCCAGCAAACGTGTGCCGTATTCGGCTTTGTGCTGCCCGCGCTGCTCCTCTTCAACAATCCGCCGGCCAATCAGCCAATAGGCTTCCACCATGGCGGCATTCACCGCCGAGCGTGCCTTGCTACGCGCCTGTTCGAGGATGTTTTTGATGTCGGCGTGAAATGTGGTCAATGTGTTCATTGTGTCGCTTCGTCATTCACTCTACGCACATTGCCCTTGCCGTGGGCGACCATTTTCTTGACGCCACGAAAATGGTCTGGACCCGCAGCAGGGCCGACCCTGTTTTGAGTTGTCAAGGATTCCTTTACAACTGAATCCCCGTCTTCGCAGGTGTAGAGGATGAGCTGCGTCATGCGGTTACCTCGTCCAGCGCGGGGAAAAGCTGCTGCATCAGTCCTTTTTTATGTGTCTTGAGCGCGACGAGTTTTTGAGTTTGGGAGGTGATGAGGTCGTCGAGGGAAGCGAGGCAGTCGGCGATATTTTGTTGTTCCTCGGGCAATGGAACTAGAGCCCGGAACGGAATGATGTGCTTATTGTTGATCTGAGGGATCGTAGAGTTGTCAGCAATTCTGTCGAGCCCAATTTGCGAAAGGTAGTGGAACAAAAAGTCCGCGCGGTACGCATCATTTGGCGTTAGCGCCATCATGTTCGTGTCCATGAGTAGGTCACGTTTGCTTAACCTAACCTTGTTGAGTGCGATCGCTGCCCCCCGCTTTGGAAATATGACGGAGTTACGCGGAACTAGCCCGTCGGTGTCATTGCTATATTCCCTTGCCTCTACTTGGTATTTTTCACTGTTGTTCAAATCTTCGACTTTCACGAAGGGATATTTGCCATCCTCACCCAATTCGTACTGTGAGGGACTATTGCCGCTTCTGATTTCAACTAAGTTTCCTAAAGTGTTTTCTTCCCACTCCCCCGCATCCCGAAACTCGGGGAAGCGCAGTTTGGGCAGGGTTTCGCCTTCGGCGGGGAAAAGCTGCTGCATCAGCCCTTTTTTATGGGTCTTGAGCGTGGCTAGCTTTTGCGCCTCCAGGGTGAGCAGTTCGTCGAGTGAAGCGAGGCAGTCGGCGATTTTTTGTTGTTCTTCTGGCGATGCAACGGGCAACGGCATGGCCATGAAATCGTCGTTCGAAATGGCCATTCTGTCGTGTCTGGCACCGGTACTGGATGCCTGCCGCATGTATTGATGCCAGCCCGCTGTCTTGAAAAAGTATGCGTAAAAATCGTTATGGCTATCATTGAATCGGAAGACGGTATACAAGGGCGACATGACCCCTGTTGCAACATTGTTCTTTGAGATTGGGCCGACCGGGGCCATTGTTGAGATGCGAGGGTTATAAACGTAATCCCCTTTTTCAACGACAAAATAGCCTGCCAAATTACTTTGATTAGCTATGTCTTTATCAAAGAAGTCCCGCTGGTCAACCACACCGAACTCGGCGGAGTTGGTAAGCACACGATTCAACTTCCCATCGTTGTTTTTCTGCGTGCTGCGTTTTGCCAACTGACCGAGTGGAAGAGCATCCCACTCCCCCGCCTCCCGAAATTCAGGAAAGCGCCACTTGGGCGCCAGTCCGCTTTCTTCCGCCTTATTGCTCATACGCCCCCAGCCCTGAAATCTCGCGCCCTTGGGCGAGTTTGCGCAGTAGCGGGATCAGGTCTTCCATCAGCGCCAGTTCGGCCTGGGTGCGGGCTTTCCAGCCCAGTTCCAGCGGGGCCATGAGGTCACTCAGTTGTTCGCCGTCGAAGATCATGCGGCGCAGGATGCCGTCCACAAAGGCTTGCAAGTCGGCGCTGGCGAGACGGTGCTGGTTGGCGATGGCTTTGATCTGGCGGGCATGCTTCTCGGCCTTGAAGCGCTCGAAGCCGGCGCGGATGGCTTTTTCATCCAGCCCTTTGCCCGCTTCCAGTGTATCGATGTAATCGGCGATGTCGTCGCGGGCGTCCATGAACTTGGCATCGGACTGGATCAGGCTGATGAGCTGTTCGCGGCTCATCTTCTGCTTGCCCGGCGTCTGGCTGGCGTAGCGGGTGATGAGGGCCATGATGTAGTCGTAATCGATGAGAGCGGAGGCGAACAGCACGAACTCGAAATCGAGTTGCTGGACTTGCGGTTCGGCTTTGTCGTCGCCCTTGTCCTGTTGCGCTTTCAGGCGCTGGGCAGTTTCAAGATAGGTGCCTCTGAAGCTCAGTAGCTGATCCCGCGGAAGGATGGAATCTATTCGGGCCATTTGTGCGTAGTTAAGATCAGTGTACTGGTCGAGTTGCGTTTTGAGGCGCTGCACTTCCTTGAAGCGATTGATGAATTCGATGCGAGCGATATCGCCTTTCAGGTTGTAGACCTGTTCGGGCTCACAAACCAGATTCTTGTCCCGCATGAAGCCCGCCATGCCAGCGACTGCCGCCTCATATTTGAGTATGACTTCGGCGGCGGGCTCTACCAGCCAGATTTCCTTGGCGGGCTTGCCGGCCTGGCCGGAGAAGAGGCCGATGGCGGTATCCACGGCGTCTTGTTGTTGGCGGAAGTCGAGGATGTTGCCGTAGGGCTTGGTGTCGTTGAGCACGCGGTTGGTGCGCGAAAACGCCTGAATCAGGCCGTGGTACTTGAGGTTCTTGTCGACGTAGAGGGTGTTGAGGTATTTGGAATCGAAGCCGGTGAGCAGCATATCCACCACGATGACGATATCGATCTTCTGCGCATGAGGCAGGTCGGCGTTGGGATACTGCTGATCCTTGATGCGCTTTTGCACGTCCTGATAGTAGAGGTCGAATTCGCCGATGCCGTGGTTGCTGCCGTATTGGGCGTTATAGTCAGCGATGATAGCCTTGAGAGCCGCCTTCTTTTCGTCCGGCGCTTGTAAGTTATCAGCCTTTTCCTGCGGCAGGTCTTCCTGAATCTGCTGCACATCCTTGTTGCCCTCGGCAGGCGGGGAGAAGACGCAGGCGATGTTCAGCGGCTGGAAGTTTTCATCCGTGGCCTGTTTGTCCGCGTGTAGGGTTTTGAACAGGGCGTGATATTCAATCGCGTCATTGATCGATGCCGTGGCCAGAATCGCATTGAACTTGCGCCCGTTGGTGGCGGCATCGTGCTTGGCGAGAATCGCTTCGACGATGGCCTTTTTGGCCAGCGTCTCGCCCGGCTTGGGTTTGTTCTTGCCTTCGGGCTTGTAGTAATCGACATGGAAGCGCAGGACGTTGCGGTCTTCGATGGCGTGGGTGATGGTGTAGGCGTGCAGTTGCTGCTGGAAGATGTCTTGGGTGGTCTTGAAGGATGCCTGCTGGCCTTCGATCTGTTGGTAGCTGGCGTTTTCGTCGAAGATCGGTGTGCCGGTGAAGCCGAAAAGCTGGGCGTTGGGGAAGAATTCCTTGATGGCCTTGTGGTTCTCTCCGAATTGCGAGCGGTGGCATTCATCGAAGATGAAGACCATGCGCTGGTCGGCAAGAGGCGCGAGACGTTGTTTGTAGGTCTCTTTGCCCTGCTTTTCCTTTTGTTTGTTGCGCTTGCTGTTTTCGTCGAGCGCTAGGCCCAGCTTTTGGATGGTGGTGACGATCACCTTGTCGGCGTAGTCGTCGGATAGCAGGCGGCGCACCAGGGTTTCGGTGTTGGTGTTCTCCTCGACACAGCCTTCCTGGAATTTATTGAATTCCTCCCGCGTCTGCCGGTCGAGGTCTTTGCGATCCACCACGAACAGGCATTTGTCGATATCCGGGTTGTCCTTGAGCAGGGTCGATGCCTTGAAGGAAGTGAGCGTCTTGCCGCTGCCGGTGGTGTGCCAGATGTAGCCGTTGCCGCAGTGCTGATGGATGCAATCGACAATCGCCTTGACGGCATAGATTTGATACGGCCGCATCATCATCAGCTTTTGCTCGCTGGCTACCAGCACCATGTAGCGGCTGATCATCTCGCCTAGCGTGCACTTGGCGAGGAAGGCGTCGGCAAAGCTGTCCAGATGCGTGATCTTGCTGTTGTCCACGTCCGCGAACTGGTAGAGCGGCAGGAAGCGTTCGTCGGCATTGAAGCTGAAGTGACGGCTGTTGTTGTTGGCGAAATACCAGGTGTCGCTGCGGTTGCTGACGATGAAGAGTTGCAGGAAGCAAAGCAGGGTTTTGCTGTAGCCGTTGCCGGGGTCGTGCTTGTAATCGACGATCTGCTGCATGGCCCGGCGCGGGCTGATAGCCAATGTCTTCAGTTCGATCTGGACGACCGGGATGCCGTTGATGAGCAGGATCACGTCGTAACGGTGATGGCTGTAATCTGTGCTGATGCGGAGCTGGTTGATTACCTCGAAGCGGTTCTTGCACCAGTCCTTGATGTTGACCAGCGTGTAGTAGAGCGGCGTGCCGTCGTCGCGCTCGAAGCTGTTGCGCACGCGCAGGTGTTTGGCGGCGGCAAACACGTCGGGGGTGACGATGTTCTCCAGCAGGCGGGTGAATTCGGCGTCGGTGAGATGAATGCGGTTGAACGCCTCGAAATGCTGGCGGAAGTTGGCTTCCAACGCGGCGCGGTCGCGGATGTCCGGGCGGTAGGTGTATTTGAGATCGCCCAGTTTCTCGATCAAGGCCAACTCTATTTCTTGTTCAGTCATCTTCTACAGGAAGCATCCGATATTGGTTGAGAGGCATTTGCTTGAAGCGATTGGCGCAAACTTATCAAAATCATCTAACACGTCAGTCATCTGATTAAATGTGGGTTGTGCGTACTTAAGCGAATATCTAGGTTATACAGGCCGCGTAGACCAAAAAGAAACTGTAAGTTTGACCGTGGACAGCAGTGAAACCCTTTATTGTTTGTAGCTTTATGTTGGACGGAGTATAGGCAGCCTATATCCAGAGTGTCCAGTTTGCTTTTTTGGAACGGATTTACCAAGCCGCCGCGAGATCCTACTGATTGTCACGGATTCCATAGGGCCGAAAAATCTTTCGCCCCACCAACCCTCCCCCCGGCCCCTGGGCCGCATGCTCCCGGCGCGGCCAACCGACTACTTCCATGTAGTCGTCTCCCGGGGGTAGAGGGGTTTGTTCATCAACCTCTCACCGCGTCAGCGCGCGCATCCCGACCAGGAATCCCAGTGCTCGATAGGCCTCGAACTGCTGTTCGTCGAAGAACTGGTCCGCAGTGGATTGATGGGGAAAATCCGGGTGCCGGCTCTTGTACTGGGCGATATAGGCGTTGTCGTCGAAGCGGCGGTTGTCGTCGCGCCTCGGCGAAGTCTCGTAGGCGCTTTCATTCAGGGTGCTGATCAGGTTGTTGTCGCCGAGCAGGGAGAGCTTGAGGTACAGCAGCCAGCCGATCAGCCCGCCGGAGTAATGGATCTTGCCGATGGCGTGGTTCTGCTCGCCGGCCCGGATCTCGTCGAGCCCCTCCATTGCCACCTTGATGCCGAAATCGATCTGCGCCATGCGGATCGCGTTCGCCAGGCCGTCGAAGGTCAGGGTCGGGTCCGCCTCGCCGTCCCCGCAGATGATGAAGCGGCACTCCCGGCGCAGGAGTTCATAGAGCCCCAGGTTCTCGAAATGTCCGCCGTCGGAGAGATTGACGTTCAGGCCCCGGGCATTCAGATTGCCGATCATCTCCCGCAGCAGATACAGGGGACCCACCCGCGTCAGGGGCGAACGCGGCAGTTTCGCCCCTGTGCGATCCTGCGCGTAGCGCGGATTTGGCAGCCAGTGATTCAGGCGGACGTTGGCCATGGCCAGGACGAAGGCCAGCATGCGGTTGGTGTTTCTGCCCATCTGCGGAGAGGCGGCGGCGCCGGAGATCGCCATCGCGGTGCCGAGATTGACGTTCCGGCTTTGCGATTCCATCACGCCGGTCGGGCGATAACCGGTGGCCTCGCTGCCGATGAAACACTTGCTGAACAGGAATGCCTGCGCGTGGCGGCCTTTTTTGTAATCCTCGTCCAGTTCGCGCAGGTTGATCGCCGCGTTGATCAGATGATACGGCCCGTCAGCGGTATTTAATGTTGACAGCAGTTGCTCATCATCGTGCTTCAGTGTCGTTTTATCCACGCTCGCGCCAGATTTCCCGGCAAATTTCACGAGATAGGCGCGGGACAGCCGGTCCCGGTAGAAGCCGTGCAGGCTGGTGAAGTTGATGTCGATGAAGATGACCGTGTACGACCAGAGCGCCAGGACACTCAACCAGATGCACCAGTTACCGCCGAGTTGCCCGTCGATGAAATAGTAAGACAAGAACAGATAGAGCAGCCAGAAGACCGCGATCCCGCAGACCCCGATCAAGGTCAGCACCGCATCCGTCGAAAGGCGCGCGGCCTGCTTGCCGGCCCAGTGCGCGAGAAAGGCCGGGAGGACGGTCAGTCCGGTCAATACGGTGGCGACCTGATGATAAAAAGTGACGATATCGCCAGTGTCCCTTGCCGCTTCGGCCAGCTTCGCCATATACAGGATGGCGACAGGTTGGATCTCGACAAAGGCCAGCAGGCCGAGGATGACGGCGGCCCAGCTCAGGCAGCGGCCCACGCGATCGCGCGATGGCCAGGTAAAATCGAACAGCCAGAAGCGAGATCGCTGAAACAGCAGGTAGCCGATCGGGTACAGGAAAAAAATGCCCAGCAACGCCACAAAGGAAATCTTCAGCAACAGGAAATGAGTGCCCAGCCAGTCAGGCAGGGGCCAGTTGTTCAAAACAAAAAATCTGCGCAACAAATGCATCTTGAGGGCAGCGAGATCGGCATTGAGCATCGCGGTGACCAGTGCGGCGGCGACGATATAGGGCAGGACAACCAGCAGGTTGATGAACAGCCCGCGCAGCAGCAGCATCGGGATGCGCAGGGTGTCGAACAGCCCGTTCGGCGCGAGATATTCCGCATTGTTGCGCAGATGCCGGAAGGCAGGCGATTCCACCTCGCCCTGCTTGTGCGGAAAGGGGAATTCGCGCGTCGGCGAGGCGTAGAGCGAGCTGAGGCACGAGCCGAGATACCCGCCGCCGGAAACGGTGGACAGGTAATCGACAAATTTGAACAGCCTTACCCTGGCCAGTGCCTGGAGGATGCCGAGGTTGAAGGTGGCGGAGCGGATGCCGCCGCCCGAGAAGGCGAGTCCGACGAGGTCCTGGCGCGCCGGTTGTCCGGTTTCACGACCGTGGCGCTCCCAGCGATCGTTCTGTTCCGTGTCCTGAAGCTGGTCCAGCACGTTGTTGAAGGCGTTAGTCCGTTCGCCCGCGGGAAATGGCTCGATGCCAAATCCGCTCTCTGTACTCTCGGGCGGCGTGGCGATCCCCCGCTCAAGCTGTTGGAAGCGGCTCAGCGTTTGATCCGGTTGGGTATTATGCCCATTGCGCCGGGCGTTGATCGCCTCAAGTTCCGCGGTAAATACCTGGTCGAATCCAATAAGCCCGGATTCGTTCTTGAAATAATTCAACATCTCCGTGTCCTCCCCTATTACCCTGCAATGATTATAGCCACAAACGGGACATTGTTCTTGCAAGAACGGATCCTGTTACTATGATACAGAAGTGGTCGGGTTGTTTTTTTCAACATGCCTCACCGGCGCCATAACGGCAAGCGGGAGGCTGAAATACCAGGGAGGCAAATCAACATGTTCGAAGATACCATCAACAAACTCGAAGCGGCCCTCAAGGATATCAAGACCCTCACGGTCCGCACCTACACAGGCAGCCTGTCCGCGGTCATCGGCGATAACGCGGCCCCGCCCAAATTGTCGCTGGAGGAAATCCTCAAAGACGCCAAGGCCAAGGGCAATATCAAGCTGGTCGCGCAAACCGAGATTGAGATCGGCGGGGATCTGGATCAATTCCTCACCAGCGACAACATCTCCGATGACCTCAAAAAGGCGCATTTCGAGGCCGTGACGGCCGGGCAGGAATCCCGCGAGGCGCTCTACAGCATCGTCGTCGGCGCAGTAAAGTCCATCGTCTGACACGCACTCCAGGGGCGAACGGCGCATATGCACGCCTATGCCATGCTGGATGCGGCGCTCGCGGACGCGGACACCGAAGGTTTCGGCGCCGCCACGGATCCAAGTATCGCGCCTGATCGGATCGGCGTCACGCGCAGCCGCCTCTATAATCTCGGCTACCTGTGGAAGGATAATCAGCGTCAGGACACCGATCCTGATTTTCTCTCTGCATTAGAAAGCTTTCAGACCGAGGCCGGATTATCACTTAATCAGGCGCTCGATGACGCGAGCTGGCTCGCTCTCGAACAACTGGTCGGATTTGAGTCGCACACGGATCTCGATCGCTGGTTTCGGGATGGCGTCCCCTTGCCGGTCCTGGCCCGCGCGGCGCATCTGCGGCTGTTGGCCTTCGGGTTGCTGGATAATCTGGTCAAGCCGACCGGCGAAAGACTCAAACAAGGCGCGCAGGAGCGTGAGTTAAAGACGGGGCTGGATCGTTTTGTCCGCGTCGTCCGCCTGTTGCGGCTCAGCGAAAATCCCCTCGCGCCTGATCTCGTTCCAGATACCTTGAAGATACTTTTCGATCAGGACAGGCTGGTGGACCGGTTGGCGGAGATGGGCCGAGGTATGACCGTGCGGCATCGCGCCGGCGCGGGCGCGGGCGAGAAGAGGGAAGACAATCTGCTGGTCATCGATTTCGTCCGTGGCATCGCGCGGATCGAATTATGGCTCGCGGGCTTCGCGACCAAACCGCGCCGGCAGTTCGACTATGATCCCGTCGGAACGGAACAAAGCCTGAACCAAGCGATGACGGAATTCTGGAGGTCGCAGCCGGAAGCGGAACGACCGCGACCGAGCGAACGCCTGGAGATCAGCGGGGAATTTTTTACCCGCCTGCGGCAACTGACGCGCGCGGCGCAGGTCCAGACGATCCAGCGTCTCTCGCCCCTGGTGGAAGAGGTCATCGGCGACAAGAATATGGCGGAGGGCGTAAAGACGCAGATGCGGACCCTGGGCGCCCGGTTGTGGGACGGGATCCGGCGGGCCATGTGCTGGCTTTCCTCGAAGCTCGCGGGGATTGGCAGGCTCACCAACCGCATCACCAATCTCGCCCGCGTCATCAAGACCGCGGCCCTGGGTCTCTACCGGGATGCCCGCACGCTCCTGGAGGCCTGCGCCGCCTCGCTCCGGTTCGTTTTATGCTCCAGTTACAAACCGCCGGGCTCCGATGCCATTTTGCTGCTGCGGGATCGGGACTTCGATCTCTCGCTGCTTGTCGATAAACAAGCGGACCCCGCACCGGTCGCCGCCTTCCTCAGGGAATTCGGCCTGCATTGCCGGTTGTTTGCCGTTTCGGCGCGTTTCGCAGTGCAACTGGCCGGCATGGTGGCGGGTATCGGCAAAAAGGTTTTACTGGCGGGTTGGTTCGGATTGGCGCTGGCCCTGGCGCGCTTATCGGACGGTGTTGAAGTCATCCGGCGGCTGGCCGGGGCTGCGGCTGAGATTTTGCGGCAGATGAAGCCGGAGATTATCGAGGCGATTTAAACCCTCTTGGGTTTGATCTTTTCGAAGCGAGTAGCGAGCGGAGTAGGGTGGGCACGTCGTTTGTGCCCACGCGGTAAATTATTTAGAGCCCTGCCCACGTGGGCACAAACGACGTGCCCACCCTACGATGACTGGTTCAAAGTATTGAACGTTAAAGGTTATGCGGCTGTAATCCAGTTCTTTTTGCCACCCTGGCCACCATCTTCGGTCCGATCTCTTCTTGATCGTGAAAGGCAAACACATAGTCAGGGAATCCTGACCGCGCGAGTACTTTATGCGAACCGGCAACTCGTTTGACTTTCCAGCCAATACGCTCCAGCGCTGAGAATAGCCGCTTCGCTTTTACGCTTGGCCATCGCGTCATGCGGCTGCAAACGTGATCTGAATGGGCTCGACGATATGTTCACCGTGCTCAATGCGATCCGCCATCACGCGTAAGGCAAGGGCTTCCGCATGGGCGATTGCCTCATCGCGGGTTTGTCCGTATTTCAAGACGCCGGGCAATTCAACTACTTCCGCTATCCAACGGCCATCATCTTCACGCTCTGTTTCAACTGTATATCTCATAAAGGGTCTCCTTTCTAAGTACTGACCGCGTGGGCACACTGATTGTATCGCCCAGGGTGATTGGAGACTAACCTTAGCATTGCCACACCTCACGCTCAACCGTTTGGGTTCCGCGCCATTCGATGGTAATGTTGCCGGCATTCCAGTAACTGTCCGGCTGCAAGCAATGTCCAGGAGCATTTCATGAAACGCGTACAATTTGATCGCTTCGGTCCGCCTCCCGAGGTGCTGTATCTCGCCGAGGCGCCGGACCCAAAGCCACGGCCGGGCGAAGTGCTGCTGAAGATCCGCATGCGGCCCATCAATCCCGCGGATATAGCTTACATTACCGGGCGCTATGTCCCGCCAGAATCCTGGCCGGCGAGTCCAGGCATGGAGGCTGTGGGGACGGTGGCCGCGCTTGGCGCGGGGGTTGTCAATGTGGCCATCGGTCAGCGTTGCATCGTCTCCCGGTATCGCGGGACCTGGGCGGACTTCATGGCGGTCCCAGCCAAGGCCCTCATGCCGGTCGCTGATGACCTGAGCGACGAAGTCGCGTGCCAGTTGTCGGTTAATCCGCTTACAGCCCTGTTGCTGTTGCAAACGGTGACCCGCCCCGGCGCCATCGTCCAGACCGCGGCCGGCTCGGCGGTGGGGCGGCTGGTGAATCAGATCGCCGCGCGGCAGGGCCGGACTCTCGTAAACTTGGTGCGCCGGGCCGATACCGCGGCCGATCTCAAGGCCCGCGGGTGCCGGCATGTGATCCTCACCAGCGATCAGAACTGGCAGGATCAGGTGTGGGAGGCTGCGGGCGGTGAACCAATAATCGCCGCCTTCGATCCCGTGGCGGGTGCGACCGGCCAGGCGCTGCTGGCCGTACTCTCCAAGGGCGGCGAACTGATCCTGTATGGCGCCTTGTCGGGCGAGGCCGTGCCGGTCAATGCCATGCAGCTCGCCGGCAATGACCTCAACGTCAAGGGTTTCTGGCTCGCGCCCTGGTATGCGACCGCAAGCCGGGAGGAAAAACAGCGGACATTCCGCGAATTGGAAGACGGGTTTCGCCAGGGGCAACTCTCGATTCCGGTGGCGGGGGTTCATCCGCTCGCTGATTTCAAGCGGGGCGTCGAACAGGCATTGGCGCCGGGCCGTCTGGGCAAGGTGCTGCTCTGTGAATGATTTTGGAGGTTGATTGTGTCGGTTAAATCGGAATTGCTGGACCTGGCGGAGACCGCCGTCGCTATCTGCGGCATCGAGACCGTGCGGGATGTGTATCTCCCGGATCCCGAGCCCGCGCCGGACAAGGAGGCGGAATTCGGCATCGTCACGCTCGATGACGGATCGGCCGGGCTCTATTTCGCCTGGCTGGGAGAAGGGCAGGAGGATATGGATACCCGTTATGCGCCCGAGCATTTCCGGGGCATGCCGGTCAGGGAATTGCTGGCGTATTACCGGAGCGATGACCCCGCGAAATGTTCGCTGGGACTCGCCACGATCAACGCCCTGACGAGTTCCCTGTTCCGCCGCGCGGGCTATGTGCGTCCCCCGGCCGGAAATTCCCTGGGCGGGATGCAATTCGAGAACGGGGATCGCGTCGGCATGGTTGGCTATTTCCCCTCGCTGGTGGAGAAACTGCGGGAGCGGCGCATCCCGCTCACCGTGCTGGAGAAGAAGAGCGAGTATGTGGAAGAGGGCGAGTTGTTTCGCGTGACCCTCGATCCCGCCGGTCTTGGGGATTGCAACAAGGTGGTCTCGACCGCCTCCACCTTGCTGAACAATTCCATCGACGAGATCCTCGCCGCCGCATCCGGCGCGGAGGAACTCGCAATCATCGGACCCACGGCGGGTTTTTTTCCGGATCCTTTGTTCAAACGCGGCGTGACGGCCATCGGCGGATCGGAGGTCATCGACGCCGCTCTGGCCTTGCAGCGCCTCAAGGCGGATGAGCGCGTGGGCGATGCGGGCCGGAAGTTTGTCATCATGGCGCGGGATTATCCCGGCATAGAGAGCATCCTGCGCGACTGTGGCAAGCGGCGGCGGATTGTATAATTCAGATATGTCGCGCAAATCCAGTTTGCCAGGCCGCGTCACCAACGCCGCCATGGTCTCCATACAGAGCCAGGTTCCGGAACAGGCCATGTCCGCCGGGGTGCTCGGGACCAATCGATCCGGTCAGGGCGTGCGGTTGCGCGAGGATGGCTTGATCGTTACCGCCGGTTATCTGGTGATCGAGGCCGAACAGGTCTGGATCACCTCCAGCGATGGACGCGGCGCGCCGGGGTACATCGTCGCGCACGATTACGACTCGGGTCTTGCCCTGCTCGGAACCGCCGTGCCCATCGGCGCCGATATCCTGCAACCAGGGACCTGCGAGAATCTCTATCCGGGCGATCAGGTCCAGATCTGTCATCTAGGGGAAAAGATCCCGAGCCGTCACAAGCTGGTCGCCAAACAGGAATTCGCCGGTCGGTGGGAATATCTGCTGGATGAGGCCTTGTATGTCACGCCACCCATTGAAGATTGGGCCGGCGCCGCCCTGCTCAACGATACCGGCGAGGTTTGCGGCATCGGCTCGCTCATGCTCGACATCCCGGTCTCGGCCTTCGCCACCGCGCCGGGCAACATGTTCATACCCCTGCAATTGATCACGCCCTGGATCGACGAGATGTGCGCCTGCGGGCGCCGCCTGACGCCGCCCCGGCCATGGCTGGGGACGCTGATCCAGGAGTACGAGGGCAAGTTGATCCTGGTGGGGATCTACAATCATTGTCCGGCCCACGAGGCGGGACTCGCCCCGGGGGACATCATCGTCGCGGTGAACGACGAACCGGTGACGGGACTTTCCGACCTGTTGCGCAAGGTTTGGAGCCTCGGCAGCGCGGGCGTCACCGTGCCCGTGACCATCACCCGCGCGGGACGCCTGCGGCGCCACCTGATACACAGCAAGGATCGGGTCGAGTATTACTCGCCGAAAGTTTCCGCTTCGATCAATTGATGGTTCCGGAGGGCCGGTAATCGTGCCGATGTTGCTTTACCTGCACGGGTTTCTCAGTTCGCCCGCATCGAGCAAGGCGGTGCAGGTGCGCGAGTGGCTGGCTCATCATCGCCCGGACATTGAATATCGATGTCCGTTGCTGACCCCGTATTTCGGCGAGACGGCGCAGACCCTGGAGGCGCTGGTCAAAGAACGGTTGCCCGATCCGGTTTATCTGATGGGGAGTTCAATGGGGGGATACCTCGCGACCTGGCTCGCGGAGAAATATGACCTGCGGGCGGTGCTGATCAATCCCGCCGTGCAGCCCTCGGTCCTGGATGATGGCTATATCGGTGTGGTATTACAGAATTACCACACGGGCGATCGCTATGTCCTGTCGGAGGCGCATATCGCCGAACTGAAGGCCCTGTCCTCGCCGGCAATCCGGCGGCTCAACAATTACTGGCTGATGGTCCAGACGGGGGATGAAACGCTGGATTATCGACTGGCGGTGGAAAAATACCGGGGCTGCGCACAACTGGTGGAGGAGGGGGGCGATCACGGATTCATCGGTTTCGAGCGGCATATACCCGCGGCGATTCTTTTTCTCTCCGGCAGGTAGTCCGACGGGACGATAAGTGACGGATGAAATTGCTGGAATACTTCAGGTCCGGCATGTATGTTATAGCGCATATAAAGTTTCATTCGTAACGCGACCTCGACAACTCATACACTAAGGCGATACCGATGAAGAAGACGATAATTTCTCTGTTAGTCTGGGGCACGCTTTTCTCCGGGATGGCGGCGCCGCTCGCTGCGGATGAGGCATCCTTGCAGGAAAAACGCGGCCAGCTTGAGGAAAAGCAGGCCGAGATTACGCGCATGCAGGAGGAAAATGCGGGGCTCAAGGCGAAGATCAAGGAATACGAGGACAAGGTCGCCGAATACGAGCAGCAGATCAAAAAACTGGACGAGGAACTGGAGAATTTCCGCCAGCAATTGGCGGCCAAGCAGCAATAACATTCAGTGCCCCTGGCATTTCCGTCATCCCCAGCCCTGTCCACGGAGGGCGAAGGGAGTATTTAGTCTGTCTTTCCCGCGCACAGTAGCACTCGCATGACCCGTTTGATCCTGCCCGCGATCCTGCTTGTCAGCGCGATCGTTTTTAGGGGATATGCCGTGGACCTGCCGCCCGAATATGGCCTGATCCTGCGCGGCCTGCCCTGGGTCGTAATCGCCATCACCCTGGCGTTGACTGTCTGGTTCAACCGATCCCTGCAATGCTCGGCGGCGTTGGTTCTGTTGATGACCTTGGGCTTGGTGAATGTGGAACTTCAAAGTCCCCTGAATCAGACTGCGCCATTGGCGGCGTTCGGCTTTTTGAGCGTGACGGTTCCGGTCTGTCTCCTGCTGATCATCTCCCTGCCCGAACGCGGTCTGCGCAGCGTCCGGGGGATACTGGTTGGCGTCATCGCCCCCGGTATTATGGGATTGGGCTACGGACTTTTGAAATTATTGCCGGGAAATACCGTGTTTGAGTCCTGGGTTTCCGCCATGCCGGTGAGACCCTGGCCGGGTTATATCCTGTCCTGGCAGGCCAGCATCCTCTTCGGTTGCACGCTCCTGATCGGGTTGTTGTTGCGGCGGCGGCATGACGGCGTAATCCCGGCGATAATCGTACTGAGCGCCGTCTTTCTCATGCTCGCCTTGTTCGATCGCGCCTTGATCTCCACATTCATGATATGCGCCGCGGGGTTGGGATTGATCATCGTTCTGTTGCAGGGCGCCCGCGATCTCGCCTATCGGGACGAGCTTACCGGGCTGCCCGGCCGGCGCGCCCTGAATGAGCGGCTTAAAGGTCTGGGAAAGCAATATGTCATCGCCATGCTGGACGTGGATCATTTCAAGAAATTCAACGATACCCACGGGCATGACATGGGGGACGAAGTCCTGAAAATGGTCGCGCGGCACATCGCCCGGATCAAGGGCGGGGGGCTGCCCTACCGTTTCGGCGGCGAGGAATTCTGCGTGGTCTTCCCCGGACGCGATATCGAGTACAGCCATCCGTTTCTGGAACAACTCCGGAGCGATATCGAAAATTACTCCATGTCGTTGCGCAATCATGCCCAGCGCCCGCGGGATCCCGAACAAGGCGCGCAGCGGCGCGGTCGCAGAGCCGGCAACCGAGGGATTCAGGCGGTTTCGGTAACGATTAGCATCGGCCTGGCGGAACCGAATGAGAATGGAAATACCCCCGCCGTGGTCATGAAGGCGGCCGATACCGCCTTATATCGGGCCAAGAAAAACGGCAGGAACTGTCTGGCCTGGTGAACCGGCCGCCGGCCGCTGCTGGTCGAAATCCTCGTTCTGCAGGGTCCGGATGATGTTATCCCTGGCGTTTTGCACGTGCAGGCGCACGGTTTCCCGCGCCCCGCTGACGTCCTTTAATTTTATGCAATCGAGGATACGGCGGTGTTCGCTGACCGAGCTTTCCAAGCGGCCGGTATCCATGTTCTCGAACCGGAAGCGGATATAGAAATGTTCGAAGGTCCTGCTTAGTTGCCGGGTGAGGACCTTGTTCCCGCTGATCGCCGCGATCTGCAAGTGGAAATCGCTGTCCAGCTTGAAACGTTTCCGGTCATAGACCTCGGGCGTGTAGGAGGTGTGGGCGGCGAATTTTTCCTCGAGATGTCGCAGGTCCTCCGGCGTCGCCAGACGTATGACCCGCTCGACCAGCCAGGTCTCGAGGGCCTCGCGCAGATCGAACAGATCCCAGGCCTCCTGCAGGTCGATCTTCTTGACGTAAAAGCCCTTGAATGGCTCGCACGACACGAAGCCCTCGTGCTCCAGGCGATAGAGGGCATTGATCACCGGAGTCTGCGACATGTGAAAACTCCGGCTCAGATCCGAATAGATGAGCTTCTGTCCGGGGATCAACTGCTGATCGAAGATCATCTCCTTGATCCGCTGACAGGCGCTCTCTATCCGGGTCTTTTTGTTTTCCATTTATTTACAGTCGAACACCGCCGCGGCCGCCTTGCCCAGGATCAGGTCGCGCTCCTCGCGGGTGAACTCGATGTCGGTCTGCGGATCGTCGAACACCTTCACCCAATCCTTCGTCGGCAGGTAATAAGTCGGCAGGGGACGATCGGAGGCGAAGAAGATCTTGTGCGCGCCGGACCAATCGATCAAGTCGCGCAGCCACTCGTAGAATTTCTTCGGGTTGATCATGTAATCGAACTGGCGGATGGACAGATCCATGAAGCAGTTGGGCAGGGCGGCGCAGGCCAGCCGGCACTGTTCCCAGGATTCCAGACCGGCGTGGGCCATGACCATGTTGACCTCCGGAAAATCCTCCGCGGCACTCGCGATGGAATTGGGGGAACTCAACTCCCAGTTGAACTCCAGTCCGCCGCTGTGGAAAACGATTGGCACCTTCCAGTCGGCGCATTTTTCGTAAAGCGGGTAACACAGGCGATCGCTGGCGCTGAATCCGGCCGAGGGCATGAGCTTGAAACCCCTCATGCCCCATTCCTCGATGGCCACGGTCGCCTGCTCGATGACATCGGGACGGCGCGGATCGATGGCGCACAAGGGGATGAAACGGCCGGGATGCTCCTTGGCGTAGTCCGCCAGGACCTTGTTCTGATCCTGGTTGCGCATCCGGGGCTCGCCGGTGACGCCATAGGCCCAGTCAACCTGGAAGATTACCGACTTGTCGATGCCGGCATCGTTCATCTCCGCGAGAAGTTTGGAACCGTCCGGATCGGATTTCTCCCGCACCATGTTGACGTAATCTTCCGGCTTGATATTGGTTTTATGCACCCGGTTATACAGCGAGGCCGCCATGCGCGAGTTGTTCGCAAGGAAGCGGCTGCGGACGAAATTGGGACGGGTGCAATGGACGTGGGTATCGATGATCATTTCCTGGTTACCTCTATTGTTGAATGCCGAAATCCTGAACGATGAATTTTTCAATCTCCGCGAGCGGAGTGCCGGGAAGGAAGACCTGCCTGACGCCATGCGCCAGAAGTTCCGGGACCTGCTGGCGGGCGATGATGCCGCCGACCGTAACCTTCGTGTCGCCCGCGCCGCGCGCCTTCAGCGCCGCGATGACCTTCGGCGTCTGAATCATGTGGTCGCCGGCGAGCAGGCTCAAGCCCAGGTAATCGGCGCGGTGTTCGATGACGGTATCGACCACCTGGTCGATGGTGCGCCGCAAACCGGTATAGACGACTTCCATTCCCGCCGCGCGCAGCGCGTTCGCGACCAATCGCGCGCCGCGATCGTGCCCGTCGAGACCGACCTTGGCGATGACGACGCGCGGCGCGCGCGTCGGACTGGCGCCGACTCGTTCAGAAATGGGTTGATGCATTGAATTCTCCCCAGTGTTCGCGCATCACCGCGCAGATTTCGCCCAAGGTCGCGTAACTTTGCACCGCGTGGATCAGCGCCGGCATGACGTTGCCGCCGTGCCGTATGGTGTCGCCGATTTCCCGCAAGGCCGTTTGCACCGCCGCCCCGTCGCGCTGCGACTTGACCTCGGCCAGGCGCTGGCGCTGCTGGCGCTCGACGCGTTCATCCAGCTCGAAATATACCGCGGGTTCCGCTGGCGTCTCTTCCTCGGTATAACGGTTCTGGCCGACGATGACGAGATCGCCCGCATCGACCCGCTGTTGCAGCTTGACGCTCGCCTTTTGGAGTTCGGAGGCGATGTAACCGCTTTCGATCGCGCGCAGCATGCCGCCCATCGCATCTATTTGATCGAGATAAACCTGGGCGCGGCGCGCGATCTCGTCGGTCAGGGATTCCACATAATAGGATCCCGCCAACGGATCGATAGTGTTGCTTAGCCCGGTTTCGTGCAGCAGGATTTGCTGTGTGCGCAATGCAAGCGTCGCCGCCTCCTCGGTCGGGATCGCATGGCCCTCGTCCCAACTCGCGGTATGGATCGCCTGGTGGCCTCCCAGCACCGCCATCAGTGCGTGCAGGGCGATGCGCACGGTGTTGTTCAACGGCTGTTGCGCGACCAGCGTCGAGCCGCAGGATCCGCTGAAGGTGCGGAACAGGCAACTGCGCGGGTCCTTCGCGCCATAGCGATCGCGCATGATGCGCGCAAACAGCTTGCGCGCGGCGCGGAATTTCGCGACTTCCTCGAACAGGTCGCGGTGGCAGCCGAGGCTGTACGAAAGCCGCGAGGCGAACTCGTCGACGTCCAGCCCGCGCTCGCGCGCCGCGTCGATGTAGGCGATGGCATCCGCCAGCGTGAACGCGAGTTCCTGCACGGCGTCGGCCCCGGCCTCGCGGATGTGGTAGCCGGCGATGCTCATCGTGTTCCACTTCGGCAGATTATGGAAACAGTATTCGACGACATCCATCGACAGTTTCATGCTCGGTTCGAGCGGGAAGATGTAGCTGCCGCGGGCGATGAATTCCTTGAGGATGTCGTTCTGCGTCGTGCCGGAAAGTTTCTTCGTCGGCACGCCCTGCTTCTCGCCGACCGCGACGTACATCGCGAGGAGGATCGTCGCCGGCGCGTTGATCGTCATCGAGGTCGAAACCTTGTCGAGCGGGATATTGCGGAAGATCGTCTCCATGTCCGCCAAGGTGTCGACCGCGACGCCGACGCGCCCGACCGCACCTTCGGCCATCGGGTGATCGGAGTCATAGCCGGTCTGCGTCGGCAGATCGAAGGCGATCGACAGTCCGCGCATGCCCTGATCGAGCAGATGCCGGAAGCGCTGATTGGTGTCCTCGGCGGTGCCGAAACCGGCGTAGATCCGCATCGTCCACGGCCGGCCGCGATACATCGACGGATAGACGCCGCGGGTATACGGATGTTCGCCGGGGAAGCCAATTTCGCTTTCGTAATCGATCCCCGCGACATCGAGCGGCGTATACAGACGTTTCACCGGAATACCGCTCGCGGTCGTAAACTCGGTCTGCGTCTCCGGCGATTCGGCGAGGGCCGGTTTCAGGACCGACGCCTCCCAGTTCGTCATTGCGGTTGTCAGCTTGTCCATTGTCGTGCTCCCCATGCCGGTTGCCTAAAGCGGGATATTGCCGTGCTTGCGGAACGCGCGCGCCGGCTCGGTCTTGTTCTCGAGCATCGCGAGCGCGGCGTGGATCTGGCGGCGCGTGTCGGCCGGCGCAATGACCGCGTCGACGACCTTGCGGCCCGCCGAGTGATACGGCGTGAGATACAGATCCTGATACTCCTTGACCCTGGCGGCGAAGAAGGCGTCCGGATCCGGGGCCTTCGCGATCTCGCGACGGTACAGGATCCGCACCGCGGCCTCGGCGCCGACCATCTGCATCTCGGCCGCCGGCCATGCGAACACCTGATCGAAGCCGATCTCGTGTACGCCCATCGCCGGGATTGAGCCGCCATAGAGCTTGCGCAGGATGACGATGACCTTCGGCACGCTCGCCTCGGTCCAGGCGTACAGCATCTTGGCGCCGTGGCGGATTATGCCGGCGTGCTCCTGCTTGATGCCCGGACGGAAGCCGGGCGTATCCGCAAGCGTCAGCAACGGAATATTGTAGGCATCGCAGGTACGGATAAAACGCGCGGCCTTGTCCGCGGCGTCGAGGTCGAGACAACCGCCTATGAACTGCGGGTTGTTCGCGACCACGCCGACCGGACCCCCGCCGATGCGGATGAAACCGACGACGATATTTCTGGCGTAGGCGCCATGGATCTCGAAGAAGCCGCCGTCATCGGCGATCGCGCGGATCACCTTGCGCATGTCATACGGCTTGTTCGGCTCGATCGGGACGATGCCGGTAAGTTCAGGCAACTGGCGATCGACCGGATCGCTGGACACAACGCGCGGCGGCCGTTCGCGATTGTTTTGCGGGAGAAAACCGAAGAGTTCGCGGATCGTTTCCAGACAATGGCGGTCGTCGTTCGCCGTGAGATGCACGACCCCCGACTTGCTCGCATGCACGCGCGTTCCGCCCAGGTCCTCGAACGATACTTCCTCGCCGGTCACTTCCTTGATCACCGCCGGGCCGGTCAGGAACATCGCCGTGCCCTTGATCTGGAGAATGAAATCGCACAAGGCCGGCGAATACGCGCCGCCGCCCGAGGCGGTGCCCATGATTGCGGCGATCTGCGGCACGACGCCGGAGTTCAGCGCGTTCTGGTAGAACATGCCGGTCACGCCGTATACGTTGTCCATGCCTTCCTGGATGCGCGCGCCGCCCGAGGCGTAAAGGCCGATGACCGGCGCCAGCATCTCGCGCGCGAGCCGCAGCATGTAATGGATCTTTTCGCCGTGGACACGACCCATCGAGCCGCCGAGCACCGTTTCGTCCTCGGAGAATACGAACACGCGCCGTCCGGCAATCGTGCCGTGTCCGGTGATGACGCCATCGCCCGGAAAAACCTTTTGATCCATGCCGAAGTCGCGGCACTGGTGCTCGGCAAGCGTGTTCAGCTCGGTGAAACTGCCCGCATCGAGCAGCGTTTCAATGCGCTCGCGCGCGGTCAGCCGGCCGCGCGCGCGCTGTTCCTGTTGTTTGTCCGCGCCGCCGCCGGCGCGGGCGACCGCCTCGCGCGCTCCGAACTCGGCAATGACCGAGTCCCAGCTCCGCGCCGGATCGGCAGTCTGGTCGGGGCCCTGGTCCGTCATCAGGCCGTGACCTTCTTCCAGCCGTTGGTCGCGTCGAGCCGGCGGATCTCCTCGGCCCAGTCGCTGACGGCGCCGATCTTCGACGGATTCTCGTAGATGGCGACCTGGATCCGGCAGCGGCTGGCGCCGCCGTCGACATGGATGTGCGCGACGTAAGCCGTCTCGAAGCCGAGCACCTCGATCAGTCGATCGTTGATCATGTTCGCAATCAGACAGTTGTAAGGCTTGATGCCGCGTTTGGTCAGCGTGATTTCCTTCGGCAGGTGCGCGCAGCCGGCGACATCGAGACACAGCAGAATGTCATTGCCGGCAATCGCGTACGCTACTGATTTCGCCAGCCCATCCGCTGTAATTGCCTTGGCGCAGCCTTCGATAATCTCGGCCGGCGTCTTGCCCTTGATGCCCTTGGACTGGATGTAATCGATGCCGATGAACTCGGTTTTCCAGCCGGCGCAATCGGACAGTTCGTGGTAGAAAAGCTCCTCGTGTCGCGCGAGCAGGTCGTTCAGATAGGTCATTTGATCCATTATTTTTTCTCCCTCTTGCCGAATTCTTCGTAGGAGACAATCGCTTCCAGAGGCAGCTTGGGGCGGCTGGTCTTGCCGTATTCCTCCCAGTACACCAGTTCCGAAAGCGGGAGTTTCGGGCGCGGGTGGCGACGCTGTTCAAGGGCCCAACCGAACGCGAGATAGGCAATGACTTTATAAGCGCTCATCTCGGTCGGGACTTTCAGGATCTTCTTGAACTTGGCGGCGTCGCGCGAGCTGGCCACGGGACCATGCACCCAGCAGCCGCCGAGACCGAGTGAGTGCGCTTCGAGCAGCATGTTCTCGATGGCGGCGGAAAGGTCATACGGCACATCGACCGACCCGACCTGCAAACTGCCAAGCACGCCGATGACGACCGGGGCGACCTTGGCAAATTCGGAGACCTCGCCGGAATACATGAAGCGCAGCACCTCGGCCCGCTTCACCGGGTCCTCAATTTTCATGAACCGTTCCTGCATGTGTCCGAGGCAATACCACGCTGTCATGCGCGAGCCGCTGCCGACCTTGGCCAGATCGCCGATCTTGTTGCGGGTCTCCTGGTCGCGGATGACGACGAAACGCCACGGCTGGTAGTTTTCGCCGGTCGGCGCCCAGCGGGCTGCTTCCAGGATCTTGTCGAGCATCTCATCCGGAATCGGGTCCGGCTTGAAGCGCCGGATGCTCTTTCTGCTGCTGATAATTTCGAGTATGTCGCCCATAGGGGGTCCTTTATTCAGCGCCGGAGAAGGGACCGGCAGGTTGATACGATTGCTTTCTTGTCTAGGGTAGTTTAGACGCGGTGTAGAATAGCATGATTGAAAATATAATTAAATATTTAATTATGTAATCGAAAACAGTCAGTTAGAGCTGACTGGAGGTGATATTCAGACACGTGTCATCCAGGCTCTGCAGCAATTGCATCATGCCGTGGGTCTTCGGCAGTTCATAATGGAAGAAGTACCGGCACGCCGCGAGTTTGCCCTGATAGAAATCCTTGTCATCCCCGGTTGCATTCCCCGCGTTTGCCGCGACGACGATCGCCTGCCGCAGCCAGGTCCAGGCGATGACGACATGTCCCAGCATGTCGAGATAGATCGTCGAGTTGGCGAGCGAGAGATTGAGGTTTTCACAGGCAATGAGGACGGCAGTGGTTTTTTCCACTTCCTGCAACGTATTGGAGAGTTGCCCGGCGTACGCCTGCAATGTTCGATTTCCAGAGGCCTCACGAATGGTTTCGCGGATGTGATCCAGTAGGGTAGTGAACGCCTTCCCGCCCGCCATCCTGACCTTCCGGCCGAGCAGATCGATGCCGTGGATGCCGTGTGTGCCCTCGTGGATCGGATTCAGGCGATTATCCCGATACAACCGTTCCAGCGGATATTCGCGGGTATAACCGTAACCGCCCAGGATCTGCATCGCGAGTTTGTTCGCCTCCAGACAGAATTCGGAGGGCCAGGATTTGGCGATCGGGGTGAGAATATCGAGCAGCAGGGCCAGAACCTGTTTGCGATTCGTATCGGCGCTGATCTTCTGTTCATCCACGAGCATGGCGCAATACAACTGGAGGGCCAGCGCCCCCTCGACGTAGGATTTCTGGGTCAGCAACAGGCGCCGGATATCCGCATGCTCGATGATCGGCACCTGCGGCGATTGCGGGTTTTTGTTCAGGGGATGGCGGCCCTGCGGTCTTTGCCGGGCGTAATCCAGGCTGTAAAGGTAACCCGCGTAACCGATCGTCGTGGCGCCCATGCCGATCCCGATCCGCGCCTCGTTCATCATGTGGAACATGCATTCCAGGCCCTTGTGCGGCTCGCCGATCAGGTAACCCTTGCAGTTGTCCTTTTCGCCGAAGCTCATCACCGTGTTGACGGTGCCGCGGTAACCCATCTTGTGGTTGAGCCCCGCGAGCGCCACGTCATTGCGTTCGCCGAGACTGCCATCCGGCTGGACATGGATCTTCGGCACGATGAAGAGCGAGATGCCCTTGACGCCCGGCGGGCCGCCCGGGATCTTCGCCAGCACCATGTGGATGATGTTTTCGGCGAGATCATGCTCGCCGCCCGAGATCCACATCTTGGTTCCTTTAATAAGGTAATAGCCCTGATCGGTCGGCTCCGCCCGCGTGCGGATATCCGACAGCGAGGAGCCGGCCTGGGTCTCGGACAGGCACATGGTGCCGAAGAACCGGCCGCTCAACATATGCGGGAGATAAAGGGCCTTCTGTTCCACCGAGCCGTGGGCGTTGAGGAGATTGGCGGCGGCGCCAGTCAACAGGGGATAGGCGCTGAGGCTGATGTTGGCGGCGTGAAAGTAGGCCATGGCGGCCTGAAAGACCGTCCAGGGCAGTTGCAGCCCATCCTGTTCGTTGGCGTACGTCGCCGCGGGGAATCCGGCCTCCGCGAAGGCCCGCAGGGCCTCCTTTACCTGGGGAATGAGGGTCACCTTCTGGCCGTCGAAAGACGGTTCGTTGTTGTCCAGGTCCTTGGCGCAGGTCTGGAATTTTTCCTCGGCGATCTTCACCGCCGTGTCGATGATGGCGTCGAATACCTTGCGATCGTGATCGGCGTAACGCGGGTGCGCGAGGAGTTGTTCCACATTCAGGAATTCATACAACAGAAAATCGATATCGCGGCGTTTGATGAGTTCGGTCATATAGTCAAGGTTGTTGAGATGGGTTCTAGTAAGCGGAATAGCCGCCGTCGATCACGATGCAGTCCGCCGTATGGTAGGCGGAGGCGTCGCTCTGGAGATAAACCGCGATCCCGCCAAAGTCTTCCGGCTTCCCGTAACGGCGCATCGGGATGCGCGGGATCACCGCCTGCGAGAATTGCTGGTTGGCGAAGAGGTCCCGGGTCATTTCCGTGTCGGAATAGCCCGGCAGGATGGCGTTCGCGGTAATGCCGTACCGGCCCAGCTCGACCCCTAGGGCCCGCACCAGTCCGTTCAGGGCCAGTTTGCTCGCGCCATAGTGTTCGTTGCGTCCGACCCCGAAGAGCGTGCCGATGCTCGAGGTCGCCACCAGGCGGCCGGCCGTGCTGCCGTTGCGAGGGTTGTCGACCATGTGCCGCGCGGTCAGTTGAAAGAGGTGGAAGGCGCTGTCCACGTTGATCTTGAACATGTCCTGCCACTCGGCGAAGTCGCGCTTGAGGAATGAACCCCGGCCGCCGCCGCCGACGCCGGCATTGATGAAACAGCCGTCGATCCGGCCCAATTGCGCCGCTGTCTCGTTGAAGGACTGGGTGGTCGCCGCAAAATCGGTCAGGTCGCAGCATCGATAATGAACAGGGGATCCGCCCGGTCCTGCACTGTGGGCCGCCGCCGCGGTCTTTTCGGGGTTTCTGCCCCAGATGCTGATCGTGCATCCGGCCTCGGCAAGCGCCTTGGCCATGGCGAGCCCGATGCCGCCGTTTCCGCCGGTGATGATGGCATTCTTGCCGCTCAAATCGAACATTTTCATAGTCGTAATTTTTCTTCCTTAGGGTGACGCTGAGTTGTATCTGTGACCTGAAATATTTCTGGAGGAGCAACTTGCTTGTTGACCAGAACTGACAGGAACCATGCGGCGGAGGATCATACCAGATATGGGTTACCATAGAATCGTTTACACTTGGCATCCCCTGTCAACTGACGCTGGACGATGAATTATATGTCACGACTTCTGCCCATTCTGCTCATTACCCCGTTGCTCTGTCTTGCCGCACGGGATGCCCCCTCTGGTGAGCTTAATGGCCAGGACCTGAAGGCGGCCTGTCAGCGCGCGCTCAAGAAGGATTTTTCCGGACTGGATGGCCAGTTCTGCGCCTGGTATGTAAGACCATGCGCCTGCGACATCCCCGGTCCGGAAGACGAGAAGGCGATCTGCCTCCCTGCCGCTGCGACTGACGCGCAATTGGCGCGGGACGTCATCCAGGGCCTGGAAGAATCTCCCGAGTTGTTGCCGCAAAGCCCCGCCCTGGCAGCCGAGACGATTCTCGCGAGGAAATACCCCTGCGGCGTTGGCGCGATCGAACAATAAACACGGATATGCACATTATTTGCATGAATGGAACGTATACTGAAATCAACAGCTTGAGGATAAAAGTTTGGCGAGAGCAATCCTGATTTTTTCGGTCCTGGCAATCGGCGGGATCGGTTGGTGGTATTTCAGCCGTCCTGACGACGCCGGGAATTTTGCCGGTCCGGGCGCGGGCGGACCGCCCCAGGATATTCCCGTGGTGCTCGTGGGCGAGGTCGGCCGCGAGACCTTCACCGATAGCATAGAGGCCATCGGCACGACCTCGGCCAACGAATCGGTCATCCTCACAGCCAAGGTCACCGACACCGTCAGCAAGGTCAATTTTTCCGATGGCGATTTCGTCGAGGCCGGTCAGATCCTGGTGGAGCAGACCAATACCGAACAATCCGCGTTGCTTGCCGAGGCCAGGGCGAATGTCGATGACATGCTGGCCAAACTCCGGCGTCTGGAGGATATGGGCGGACGCAATCTGGTGTCGATCTCCGAACTCGATCAGGCCAGGGCGCAGGCGGATGCGGCCAAGGGGCGATACGACGCCATCATCGCCCGGTTGAACGACAGACTGGTGCGGGCGCCTTATTCCGGATTGCTGGGTTTCCGGGAGGTCAGTCCCGGCACGTTGTTGACCACGAACACGCCGATCACCACGCTCGATGACATCGCGGTCGTGAAACTCGATTTTTCCGTCCCCGAGCTGTATCTGAGCGAGATTAAATCGGGACTGAAGATTTTTGCCCGCAGCGCCGCCTGGAGCGATCGCCAGTTCGAAGGGGAGATCAGCACGGTAAACTCCAGGGTCAATCCCGTTACCCGCGCGGTAACCGTCAGGGCGATGATCGACAACCGTGAGGCCCTCTTGCGGCCGGGCATGCTGCTGACCGTCCGCATCGAGTCGCGCGCCCGCGAGGTGGTGGCCATCTCGGAGGCGGCATTAATCCAGGTCGGGAACGAGAGCTTCGTGTATGCGGCCGGTCCGGGCAACGTTGCGACCAAGCGGACGGTGGAGATCGGAACCTCCCGCAACGGGATGATAGAGATCCTGAACGGACTCAATGTCGGGGATCGCATTGTTATTGAAGGCGTAGGGAAGTTGCGGGATGGCTTGCAGTACCGCGTCAAGGGAGTCAAGGGACAGGATGCCGACCCACGCGGACGCCCCATGCCCGGCGGGGCTGCGCCAAGCACAGCCTCTTAGGCGGAGCCTCAGTCGTCGCATGTTCCTTTCGGATCTATCGGTAAAACGGCCGGTCTTCGCCACGGTCCTCAGCCTGTTGCTGGTGTCGCTTGGCATTCTTTCCTTCCAGGAATTATCCGTCCGGGAGTATCCGGATATCTCCTCCCCCGTGGTCTCCGTGGAAACGGACTATCCCGGGGCCTCGGCGGACATTGTGGAATCCCGGATCACCCAGCAACTCGAAGGCGATCTGAGCGGCATCGCCGGGGTAGTGAGCATCGATTCCTCCAGCCGGGACGGCCGGTCCGGCATCAATCTCGAGTTTGAGCTCGGCATGGACATGGATGACGCGGCCAATGATGTGCGCGATCGCGTCAACCGGATCATCAACCGCCTCCCGGACGACATCGAGATGCCGCGGGTCACCAAGCAGGAATCGGATTCCAGCCCCATCATGTACATCAGCCTCATCAGCGAAAACCTGGGCCTCATGGAACTCACCGATTACGCCGAGCGGCATATCGTGGATCGGTTTTCCGTGATCCCCGGCATCTCGGGTCTCAACGTCAGCGGTTCGGGGCGGCCCTCGATGAGGGTCTGGCTGGATCGCACCGAGATGGCCGCGCGTGGACTTACCGTCACGGATGTCACAGAGGCCCTGCGCCGCGAGAACATCGAGTTGCCGGCCGGCCGGCTGGAGTCGGTCGAACGCGAATACACCGTGCGCATCGCCCGGAATTACCAGACCGCCGAGGATTTCCGGAACCTGGTCATCCGGCAGGGTCCGGATGACCATTTGATCCGCCTCGGCGAGATCGCGCGGGTCGAGGTCGCCCCGCGCAATGTCCGTTCGCTGTTCCGCACCAATGCCTCCAACATGATCGGCATGGGGATTATTAAACAATCCACTGCCAACACCGTTGCGGTGCTGGATGAGGTCAAGCAGGTCATCAAGCGGATCAACAAGGAATTGCCACCGGGGATGAGTCTGGTGGCCAGCACCGACGATTCGCTCTATATCCGGGCCGCCATCGATTCCGTATACATGACGATCCTGGAGACGACGATCCTAGTAAGCGTGGTGATCCTGCTCTTCCTCGGCAGTCTCCGCGCCATGTGGATCCCGGTTGTGACCATCCCCATATGTCTGGTCTCGTCGTTCATCGCGCTCGCCGCATTCGGTTATTCCATCAATCTCATCACCCTGCTGGCGCTGGTCCTGTCGATCGGCCTGGTGGTGGACGATTCCATCGTCGTGCTGGAGAACATTCACCGGCGGGTCGAGGAGGGGGAGGCGCCCCTGCTTGCCGCCTTCAACGGATCGCGGCAGGTTGCCTTCGCCGTGATCGCCACGACCGTGGTCCTGGTATCGGTGTTCGCCCCGATCATTTTCCTCAAGGACAACATGGGACAATTGTTTTCCGAGCTGGCTGTCACCATCTGCGCGGCAATCATCGTATCCGCGGTGCTCGCCCTGTCGCTGACGCCGATGATGGCCTCAAAACTACTGGCCCCCAATACCGGCAAGCGGAAGATCGAAGTGTTAGTCGATCACGTCTTTCATCGCATCGATCACCTCTATGGCAACCTGCTGGAGAAGGCATTGCACTATCGCTGGGTCTCGATACTCGTGCTGACCGTGCTGGCCTTGTCGGCATATGGTCTCGTGACCAGGCTGCCGCAGGAATACGCCCCAACCGAGGATCAGGGCACCTTCATGGGGATGATCACCGCCGCGGAAGGCACCAGCTTCAACCGGATGAGTCAATTCGTCGATGAGATCGAGGCGCCGATCAAACCCTACATCGAATCCGGAGATGTCGTCCGGGCAATCGTGCGCATCCCCGGTTTCGGCGGCAACAACTCCGCGAATTCGGGCGTCACCTTCATCAATCTGGCGCCCTGGAACGAGCGCAAGATCAGTACTGCGGATCTGCAGCGCATACTGACCAGCGCCTGGAGCGAGATTCCGGGAGTCCGCATCTTCACCAGGGTGAATTCGGGTTTGTCGCGCCGGAGCGGGGGGCAGCCGGTGCAGTTCGTGATCGGCGGACCCGATTATGAAACCCTGGCCAGGTGGCGGGATATCATCCTCGAACGGGCGGAAGAATATCCCGGTCTGACCCGGGTGGACCATGATCTCAAGGAGACGCAACCGCAGGTGATCGTGCGCATCGACAAGGATCGGGCGGCGGCCCTGGGGATATCGGTACAGAGCATCGGGCGCACGCTCCAGACCATGATGAGCGAGCAGCAGGTAACGTCTTATGTCGTGGACGGCGAAGAGTACGACGTCATCCTTCAGGCACGGGACGAGCAGCGCGCGACCGCGGCGGACTTGCAGAATATTTACGTGCGCTCGGAAAACAGCGGCGAGCTCATCCCCCTGACCAATCTGACCAGGGTCGAGAAGATCGCCGGGGCGGCCTCGCTCAACCGGTATAACCGGACCCGGGCCGTGACGATCAGCGCCAATGTGACGCCGGGTTACACCCTGGGCGACGCCCTGGATTTCCTGGAAAAAGTGGTGCGCGAGGATCTGCCGGAAGGTTCCAGCGTCGATTACCGGGGTGAATCCCTGGAATACAAGGAATCCTTCGGCGCCATCTATTTTACCTTCGGCATTTCGTTGCTGGTGGTGTTTCTGGTGCTCGCGGGACAATTCGAAAGCTTCGTCCAGCCTGGCGTCATCATGCTGACGGTGCCTCTCGCGCTGGTGGGCGGACTCGCCGGCCTGGTCCTCAGCAATGGCACGCTCAATATCTTCAGCCAGATCGGGCTGGTGATCCTGATCGGCATCGCGGCCAAGAACGGCGTCCTGATAGTCGATTTCATCAACCAGATGCGCGATGCGGGGATGGAATTCGGCGCTGCGGTCATCGAAGGGGCGCGTCTGCGCTTCCGTCCGGTGGTGATGACCTCCATCGCCACAGTCATGGGTTCCCTGCCGCTGATGCTGACCGAAGGCCCCGGAGCGGAGAGCCGCCGAATCCTGGGCATCGTGCTTTTCTCGGGGGTGAGCTTCGCCACGCTCCTGACCTTGTTTATCGTCCCTGTGTTTTATTCCCTGCTGGCGCGCTCTACCGCCTCGCCCAACGCGATTGCCAGACGGCTGGATGATTTAAGAACCCAGGCCGGCCCCTGATCGACTCGCCGGACCGGTGCGAATGTCAGGACACACACACAACGGGTTCGAGATTCAGTTGATCGAATCGGAATCCACGCTTGCCGCGGCCTGCCGCGAGCTGGCGGGGCATGACTGGGTGGCTGTCGATACGGAATTCGAGCGCACCTGCACCTACTATCCGGAGTTGTGCCTGACCCAGATCGCCGCAGGTCATAAGGTCTTTCTGGTTGACCCCTTGAAACTCAAGGCCATGACCCCGCTCGAAGACTTGCTGTTCGATCCGCGGGTCACCAAGGTATTTCATGCCGCCCGCCAGGACCTGGAGATATTTCATAATCTGTATGGCAAGGTCCCCGTGCCTGTCTTCGATACCCAGATCGCCGGGCAATTGCTCGGCCTGCCGGCGCAATCCTCCTATGCCGGAATGGTGAAAAACCTGCTGGGCATCGATCTGGAGAAGGCCCACACCAGGACCGACTGGAAGCGCCGACCCTTGTCGCCTGGACAACTGCGCTATGCCGCCGAAGATGTCTATTATCTGGCGCGAATCTACGAGTCCGTCAGACAACGTCTGAGCGAGGCCGGCATGCTCGCCTGGCTGGCGGACGATTTTGCCGCCCTCGCGGACCCCACGCTCTACGCCGTCGATCCTTATGTCTGCTGGAAAAAGTTGCGTCCGGCAAAACGCCTCCCGCCGGACGAGATCCCCTTGCTCCGTGAACTTGCGGCCTGGCGGGAGATCGCCGCGCGGATGGAGAATCTCCCCAGAAACTGGGTGTTGAGCGATGCCGTGATGTTGAGTCTCCTGAAACTGCGGCCGCGCACGCCTGAGGCGTTGTCCGCGGTCCCGGGGTTGAATGCGCGCTTTGTCGCAAAACACGGTCAAACCTTGCTGTCTGCCATGAACAAGCCGGCGCCGGCGATCGTGGTCGAACCCGAATGGGTGGAACAAAGATCAGTCCTGAATCCGGCGCAAAGGCAGTTGGTGGATCGCATGGATGAGCTGGTGAAACGCAAGGAAAAACTCTATAACCTGGCGGAGAATATCATCGTCACCCGCAAGGGCCTGGAGACCCTGGTGCGGACAGGAACGCACGCGCAACTGCTGCATGGCTGGCGGCAGCATCTGGCTGGACGGGAGCTCCTGGGGCTGCTGAACGAGAGCCAGGCTGTCGCGGCAACGGATTCCTTATCCAACTGTTAGTCTTTTGAAATTGCCGGGACGGCGGTCAGAGACTATATTAAGACGATAGTCGACAACCCACCATTGGAGACGGCCATGAGCAAAAAAGACAAAGAAAAGAAGAAGGACAAGGATAAGAACTCGATGGAATCAACCGGAGGTGGCATGGAGGCATCCAGTGGCAATGGAGAGCAGGCGGAGAAAAAGGAAATAAAGAAACTGAAAAACAAGGTTTATGAAAAGGAACTTGGCAAGCTGCACGTCGAGTTGGTGAAACTCCAGGAATGGATAAAGAAAAAGAATCTCAAGATAGTCGTCATCTTCGAAGGCCGCGATGCCGCCGGCAAAGGGGGTTGCATCAAGCGCATCACGGAATGCCTGAATCCGCGGGTATGCCGGGTCATTGCCTTGCCAGCCCCGACGGAACGCGAGCGGACTCAGTGGTATTTTCAGCGTTACGCCCAGCATTTGCCGGCTGGCGGCGAAATGGTGATCTTTGACAGGTCCTGGTACAACCGCGCTGGCGTCGAGGTGGTCATGGGCTTTTGCACCGAGCCCGAGCACCGTGAATTTCTGCGGTCCTGTCCCGAGTTTGAACGCATGCTGGTGCGTTCGGGGGTCCAGGTAATCAAGTACTGGTTCTCCGTGAGCGATGAAGAGCAGGAGCGGCGCTTCAAGGAAAGAAACGGCCATCCGACCAAACGCTGGAAGCTGAGTCCCATGGACCTCGAATCGTTGACGCGGTGGATTGAGTATTCCAAGGCGAAAGACGAGATGTTCGCCCACACCGACATCAAGCAGGCGCCCTGGTATGTGGTCAACGGCGAGGACAAGAAACGGGCCAGGCTGAATGTCATCTCCCACTTGTTGTCCCTGATCAAGTACGAGGACCTGGCGCCGGAACCCATTGAAATACCGCCGCGGGAAAAACGCCGGCATGGATATGTCCGGCCGCCCATTACGGATCAGACCTTTATACCGGAAGTCTATTAAAGATCGAATGAGTGCCGGTTAGACGCGCCCCATGTGGGCGCGATTATCCGGTTCTGTGGTAATTCTCCTTGAGGGCGCGCTTGTTAATCTTGTTGGCGCCGGTGCGCGGGAGGGATTCCAGAAAGGTCACGGCGACCGGCCGCTTGTATTTGACGAGCTTCTCGTTGCAGTAACTGAAAAATTCCTCTTCAGTCATCGTCGCGCCCTGTTTGAGGACGACGAAGGCCACGATGACTTCGCCCAGTCGTTTGTCAGGAGCCCCCAGCGCCGCCGCCTCGACAATCTTGGGATGATTGAATAACACCTCGTCGATCTCCCTGGGATAGACGTTATAACCGCCGACGATGGCCATATCCTTCTTGCGATCCACCAGGAAGAGAAAACCTTCCTCGTCGATGTAACCCATATCGCCCGTGTTGAGCCAGCCGTCCGAATACAATGCCGCGGTCTCTTCGGGGTTGTTGCGGTAGCCGGTCGTTAGATGCGGGCCGCGGACCTGAATCTCGCCAACCTCGCCGGTTGCGAGCAGGGCCCGTGTGTCGATATGCACCGCCCGGATCTCGGTCTCCGGGACGGGGATGCCGACGGAACCCAGTTTGCGCTTGAAGCCCGCGGGATTCAGGCAGAGCGGTGCGCCCTCCGACATGCCCCAGCCTTCATACAGGATGCAACCCGTGATCTGTTCCCATTGCACATGGAGATCCTCAGGACACGGGGCGCCGCCCGAGAGCGAATATTTGAGCTGGCTGAAATCGGCCTGTTTAATCAGGGGATGGTCCAGCAGCCCCATGTAGATGGGCGCGGGGCCCCCCGCAAAGACGGTTGTCTTGTATTCATGCAGGGATTGCAGCACCGCCTCGGGGTTGTACTTCGGAATGATGACGAGCGTGCTCTTGGCGTAGACCGGCACGAACACGGAATAGCCGAGCCCCCAGATGTGGTACATCGGCGCCACGGTCAGGAATCTCTCACGGGTGAAATTCAGCGGCCAGGTGTGAACGTGCAGGCGCACGGATGTAATCAAACCCCGGTGCAGATGATTCACGCATTTGGGAGTGCCGGTCGTCCCGCCGCTCAGGAACATGAGACCGGGTTTGTCCGGCGCCGGCATCAGGTCGTCCGGAAATCCTGCGGTTTCAGTCTCCAGCCATTTATTCAAGGTGCCGCCGTCCTGGAGATTGACTGGCAGGGTTAGATCGATCCCGGCATTCCTTAACAGCGGGAGAAGCTTGTCCGCCAGTTTGAGGTCATAAATCACCAGCGCTGGTTCGGCCGCATTGAGGACAGAGACTAACTCGCGCTCCGTCAAAAACGGATTGGCGGGGATGACCTGGGTCTGCGCCGCCATCGCCGCGAATACCGCGACCTCCATCTCGAGGGAATTGGACAGCATGATCATCACCCTGCTATCCGCGGGGACTTGGGCGCGGATCCGCTGGCGCAATCCGGTCACCGCCCGCCCCAATTCGGCAAAACTCAAGGATCTTCCGGAGCAGATCGAGGCGATGTGGTCCGGCGTTTGCGCTACGGCATCGGCCAGCGCATGGATGATAGTCGGGTAATTCGGCAGTGCCGGGTCGATGTGACGCATGTGGTTATGATAAAAGACTATACGGATTCGATCACTATGGCCGGTGCATCTGTGCATGCTCCAGAGAGATATCTGGGGTGAGCCAGGCGACCAGGTTGGCTAGTAAGGTTGCAGACAACATCGTCACGGCCATGGCCAGCAGGGTGCCGTCATGCAAAACCCCGGAGATCCAGCCGAAGCCGGCGCCGAGGACGTACATCCCGGTGGTGATGATGGAGGTCGCGCTGCCGCTCAACTCCCGGAAATGACTCATGTACAGCATGGAACCGGCCGGATTGATCAATCCCACCATAGCGACCCCGCAGACGATCAGGGGGACTACGGTCAGCAGTGAATCCGCTCCCGTTGCCACCACCAACGTCAGCAGTGTCATCAGCAGTAATTGAGCCAGGTTCGCCAGGCGGTAGATGCGTTGCGGATCGAATCTGCGGATCAGATGCATGCTCAGGTAATTCGCGGCGATCATGGCGATGGGGGAGAATCCGAAGAACACGGGAAAGACAGCCTCGCTGACGCCGAAATACTGGATATAGGCGAAGGAGGCGTTGGTGAGAAAGGTCAAGAGC
Organism: Gammaproteobacteria bacterium; assembly: GCA_004297165.1. Lineage (GTDB taxonomy): Bacteria > Pseudomonadota > Gammaproteobacteria > Eutrophobiales > Eutrophobiaceae > 2-02-FULL-56-15. The sequence continues at coordinate 817,114 of SCUJ01000006.1, read as the reverse complement.
ACCCCGCTCATCAGGGACATGGACAGGGCATACCGGATTGCCACGCGCCTGCCATCGATACGGTGATTGAAAACCGCAAGATATTGTTCGATCACCTTCCCGGTCGAGATCTTTCTGGTCGGACCTGGGCGCGTCTCGCGGATGCCCAGCGCATACCACACGATCAACAAGACGCCATAGCACCCCAGGGTGATAAAGATCGCCTGCCAATTGATCTGCAACAGTACGGCGCCGAGTACGGGGGCAAGCAGGGGGGCGAGACCCATGATCATCATGACAATGGCCAGCTTGCTGCCGGTCTCCCTGACGTCGTACACATCCCGGATCGAGGGCATACAGATGACCGTGCACATGCCCGAGCCGATGGCCTGCATGAACCTGAGCACCTGGATTTGGATCACGTCGGTGGCGAAAACCATGACGAAGGATGAGACCAGGAACAACGCCAGACCGGCAATTCCAACCGGTTTACGACCCTTGCAGTCGGAGATCGGGCCGGCGATGACGACGCCCAGGGCATTGCCCATCAAAAAAGTGCTGATGGTATTGTTCATGGCCACGATATCCACGGCAAAGTCCTTGGCCATCACGGGCAACGCGGGAAGATAGGCATCCAGGGCAAACGGGGTCGCGGCTATCATCAAGGCCAGAAACAGAAGGAAATGCGCCGGTGTGGATTGACCTTGGACAGGTTCTAAAATATTCTCGACACTGTTGGTCAAACGGGGCTCCCAGGCAAGGCCTTGGTCGGTAGGAAAAGGTCGCTACCTTAATGGGATAAGTCCATTATGACAAGTGTCCATACTGTCAATCACGAAAAGGGGAAAATTATGGTTAAGTTCAAATCAAGCTTTATTGCTTTTGCCTTGCTGCTTTTAACGTTGTCCGCCGCGCACGCGCAACAGGCGCCGGCCGCCGCCGCTGCCCCGGCCTTGCCGTCCGGCGTCTACAAGATGGACAAGAATCATGGGTATCTGGTGTTTTCCTATCTGCACCTGGGTTTTTCCCATCCGCTGCTCCGCTTCACCAACTTCGACACCGAGATTCAATATGATGGCGCGAAGATCGACAACAGCACTGCGAAAGTCACCATCGCGGTGAACAGCATCGATTCCGGGGTCGCCAATTTGAATAACGAACTCGTGGGAGATAAATTTCTGGACGCCGCCAAGTTTCCGGAGATTACCTTCGTTTCAACTGCCTATAAAACTACCGGCAAAGACACTGCCACTCTGACCGGCGATCTGACGATCAAGGGCGTAACCAAACCGGTCACCCTGGATGTGCGCCTGAATAAAGCGGGCGAGCATCCCATGAGCAAAAAACCGGTGCTGGGCTTCTCGGCGACCGGCAAATTCAACCGCTCCGAATTCGGCATGGGCATGATGACGCCGATGGTCGGCGATGAACTGAGCCTCCAGTTCGAAGGTGAGTTTGGTCTGACGAATTAAGTTTTTTTCGTGAATACCGCCGCCTGAATAATGTCAGGCGGCGGTATTCTCTGACCTGCTCCCAGGCAGTGGCATAATGCGCACGGTCTTCACGGCGTTGTCCGCGGCCTGAGTCACTTCCAGGGCAAACTTTCCGATTCGCAGTCCCGTGCCGGCCTCCGGGATCTGTTCGAGGTATTCTAGAATGAGCCCGTTCAGGGTCTTGGCGCCATCGATCGGCAGGTCCCAGTGCAGTTGCCGGTTGATATCGCGCAGGGTCGCCGCCCCGTCGATGATGTAACTGCCGTCCTCCTGCGGATGGATATCCTGGTCGTAGGTCTGCAAGTCCGTCGTGAACTCGCCCACGATCTCCTCGAGTATGTCCTCCATGGTAACGAGCCCCTGCACGGATCCGTATTCGTCAACCACGAGTCCAATCCGGATCTTTTGTTTCTGGAAGTTTCGCAACTGAATATGCAGTTGCGTGTTCAGCGGCACGAAATAAGGTTCCACGATGACGTGCTTGAGATCTTCCACCGTAATATCGTCCTTGTCCCGCAGCACACGCAGTATGTGCCTGACGTGCAACATCCCGATGATGTTGTCGATATTCTCCCGATAAACGGGCAGGCGTGTGTGCTGGCAGTTCTTCAGGAAATTGAGGATATCCGCCGGCGGTTCGTTGATGTCGATGCCCACGATCTCGTTGCGATGCACCATGATGTCCTCGACCGTTACCGTTTCCAGGTCGAGGATGCTGATCAACATTTTGCGATGCCGCTTCGGGATCATGTTGCCAGCCTCGCGCACCACGGTCCGGAGTTCGTCAATGGTCAGGGACTCATCGCCGACGGCGGCGCCGGCATGGATCCCGAACAGGCGCAACAGGCCGTTGGCAAATTGATTGATCACCCACACAAATGGATGCGCCAGGTAGCTCAGCGGCAACAGGATATAGGCATACGGGAAGGCGATTCGCTCAGGAGAGAGCGCCGCCAAGGTCTTCGGCGCCACCTCTCCAAAGATGAGGAAAATGACCGTAAGCGCGAAGGATGCCGCGAGGATGCCATCTTCGCCCACCAGTTTGATGGTGAGTAATGTAACTACCGCGGCGGCGATGTTATTCACCAGATTGTTACAGCATAGAATCATGCCGAGTAACCGGTCGGGGTGGGACAACAAGCGGTTGACCAACATGGCGCCTCGATGTTTTTCTTTCACCAGGTGCAATAAACGATAACGATTGATCGCCATCATGCTGGTTTCGGCGCTGGCGAAGAACGCTGCCAGCACCAGTAACAGAAACAGACTCCCGAAGAGCAGGGACAAGGGAATATCGGTCAACCCGTCAGCGCCTCAGACTCTTTTCAGGATAAGTTCCAGCACGAACTTCGTGCCAAAATAGGCCAGTAACAAGGATATGAACCCGCCCAGTGTCCAACGCACCAGCATCTTGCCGCGCCAGCCCCGCGTCCAGCGGCCCCACAGAAGGACCGCGAAGATCAGCCAGCCAAAGAACGACAACACGGTTTTGTGCACCAGATGTTGGGCAAACAAATCATGAACGAACATCACCCCGGTTGCCAGACTCAGGCTGAGCAGGAACGTGCCTATGGCCACCAGTTGCACCAGCAGTTCTTCCATGATCTGGAGCGGGGGGAGTATCTGCATGATCTGGACCGGATGTTTGTTCCTGAGCTGTTTTTCCTGGATCGACAGGACAATAGCCTGCAAAGACGCCATTACGAACAGACTGAAGGCTGTGACCGAAAGCAGGATGTGCAACTGGAGACCGAGCGCATAACTGTCGGTGATTATCCTTGTCATGGGAAACAGTTGTGCGAGACCGAGAGAAAGGGCGGCCACCGGCAGAAAGAACAAGGCGAGATTTTCAACGGGTTTGAAGATCACGGTGATGCATACGAGCAGGACCACCGCCCAGGACATCAGGGAGAAGGCGTTGTAAAAGCCGAGGTTGATTCCATCCGGCGCCACGATGCTCTGATAGATCACGACGGCGTGCAGGATGAGCGCGATCCCGCAACCTGGAAGCAGGTGCAGTTTGTTCATGCCTCCCGCAATCTTCAGCCCGAACAGGCGGTAACCGAGCCACGCGGTGGTCAAGAGGTACAAGGCTATCGTGACGGCGACCAGGATCAGATTCATGCGTGGCTCATATTTATCCGGTAATGGCAACTCGCGGCGGCGGCAATCGACAGTATAGACTCGTAACGAATCCTGTTAAAATTTCCGCGCCAGCCAGTTCCTGACCAGCCCTTAAGAATGAATCCGGATGGTATCGGCTAATCCATGAAAGCTCAAGAAACGGTGTCCTCATGTTCGAAAATTTAACAGGCAGATTATCCTCGGTAATCAGCAAATTGCGCGGTCAGGCCCGGCTCACCGAGGAGGATATTTCGGCGACCTTGCGGGAAGTCCGGATGGCGCTGCTGGAGGCCGATGTCGCCGTGCCGGTGGTGAAGGACTTCATCGATCATGTGCGGGGGCGCATCGATGGACAGGAACTGAATTCGAGCCTCACGCCCGGGCAGTACATCATCAAGATCGTGCATGCCGAGTTGATCGCGCTCATGGGGCTCGGTGGTGAACTTAACCTTAATGTGCCCGCGCCGGCCGTCATTCTCATGGCTGGTTTGCAGGGTGCGGGCAAGACCACCACCGTGGCCAAATTGGCCTGCTGGTTGCGAAAGCGTCACGGCAAGAAGGTCATGGCGGTCAGTTGCGATGTTTACCGGCCCGCGGCAATTGAGCAACTCGCGGTTTTGGGCCGGCAGCACGATTTCGAGATCTTTCCCGGCGACCCGGCGCAAGCGCCGCTAGCGATCGCCGAGGCGGCCATGCAGAAGGCCAGGTCGCGATTCATGGATGTCCTGCTCGTCGATACGGCGGGCCGCTTGCACGTCGATAAGGAGATGATGGGGGAGATCGTGCAGATCCACGCCGCCATCAAACCGTCGGACACTTTGTTTATCGTCGACAGCATGCTGGGACAGGATGCCGTGAATTCCGCGAGCGCCTTCAACCAGGCCCTGCCGCTGTCGGGGATCATCCTTACCAAGGCCGATGGCGATGCGCGCGGCGGTGCGGCGCTGTCGGTGCGTCATGTAACCGGCAAGCCGATCCTCTTCATGGGCACGGGCGAAAAGATTGATGAGTTGTCCGTTTTTCACGCTGATAGGGTCGCCTCCAGGATCCTGGGGATGGGCGATGTGCTCAGTCTCATCGAGGAGGTTGAGCAAAAAACGGATCGGGACAAGACGGAAAAACTCGCCAAGAAGCTAACCAAGGGCGGTAGTTTCTCGCTGGTGGATTTCAGGGAGCAATTGGATCAGATGCGGAAGATGGGCGGGATCGCGTCGCTGATGGACAAATTGCCCGGCCTGCCCAAACTGCCGGAAGGCGCCATGCAGCAGCATAACGACCGGGAACTCATCAGGCTGGCGGCGATTATCGATTCGATGACGCCGGGAGAACGCCGCTTCCCCGCCACCATCAACGGTTCCAGAAAAAAACGGATTGCGAACGGCTCAGGTATGCAGATTCAGGACGTGAATCGCCTGCTCAAACAGTTCGACCAGATGCAGAAGATGATGAAACGCCTGAACAAGAAGGGCGGCATGAAGAATCTGATGCGGGGGTTGAGTGCAAACTTGCCACGGGGGTTCCGGCGCTAGCAGCCTTTCAAAATCTCCCATACAACCGTTTAAACACGCCATGCGTGATGGCGGCGATGACCAGCAACGTGAACCAGAACAGGCTCCATTCCGGGATGCTGAAGCTGAGAAAGGTCCACTTCACCTCCGCGCACTCGCCTGAACCCGTAAAGGCCATCCGGATGGTCTCCGTCAGGGGAAAGACGTCCAGCATGTAGTCCAATCCGGGGCTGCATGCGGGGACAGCCTCGGGCGGGAGGTGAATCAACCGTACCTGCCAGGCGGCGATGCCGCCGCCGATCAGCGCCGCGACGCCAATCAGTCCGCTATAGACTCGCAGCATGAAATTGGCCGGGCCGTGCAATGTGCCCGCGAGGGCGATGATTATGATCGAGATGAAGGCGATACGCTGAAAGATACACAAGGGGCACGGTTCGATGCCTTTGTGAAACTGAAGATAATATCCGAAACTCAGCAATCCCCCGCACAACAACGCAACGGCCAGATAGAAATTTCTCGGTGGTTTCATGTTCGATGGAGTCCCGGATTAATCGCCCGTTATTGTAAGGCGCTTGTTGAATGCTGTCATGCCGTGGGGACGTCATAGGGCGGGGGAAGGTATTGCAAAGACTGGCTCCCCTCCGCGGTCGTTACTGTCGTTGCCGGGACCAGGTCGCATTCGATGACCGCGAGTACAGCATGTGCATCGGCATGCAAGGGGGCAAACGCGACTATGACGCCTACATGACGCGGTTCATCCGCGACGACGAGCGCCTCGCCGGGATGCGGCGGCGGACCACCGGCCACGCGTGCCAGAAACAGCCGTTTTTTAATATGGCTGCGATGACGTATGCGCGTGACGATCTCCTGTCCGGGATAACAGCCCTTGCTGAAACAGAGACCGCCCAAGGCATCGAGATTGAAATCCAGCGGGAGGAATTCACCTGAGCTTCGCATATCCACCCAGGCGAGACCGCTCAGGATATCCCGCAGTCTCCAGTAGTCCCTGTCCGCGGGGCGCAGGTTTTGTCCGAGCTGGGCACGGAAAGACTGGATCTGCGCCGTTGCGCCGAGGATGAGGTATCGGGCGGTGGCATCGCGAACCCTTGCGAACATCAATCTGTCTCGGGAGAGGACCCGTGCAGATTCAGGTAGATCCGGGCCAAGGAGACTTTCCGCCTCCGCGGCTGTGGCGCAGGTAACGCCAATCAATGTCAGGGAATTGTTCATGACTTCGATATCGACCTGGGAGCGGAGGATGAATCTGGACAGGTTTTTGCTGATGGTTTCCAGCAGGGAGGAGTCAAGCAGCAACAGGAAGTGATCCAATTCGCGGATCAGATAACCATTCATCAGCATCCGGCCTTTTGGATTGCACCACGAGGTCATTCCAAGTGTTCCATGAGCCAGGCCACTGACGTCGTTCGTCAGTTGGGCGTGGAGAAAATCCACGCAATCCTTGCCGCCGATCTTCAGGATCGACATATCGCTCAGGTCCGTGACGAAATCAGGATTATCTCCAGTGTGTTTCCCGCCCGATCGCAAGAGTTCGATTATCCGCATGAATTCCGGCTGCGCCGGTTTCGCCCTGCCCGCTAGCCAGGCCATGATGAGCGGGTCCGTGGCATTGAGAAATTCGTCGAATATGCTGCGCTCGGTTGGATTGAGAGACGGATATGCCTCGGCGAGAAAGCGTTCGAACAGCAGGTCCAACTCAAGAGTCCCCCGCCGGCAGCGCCAACGCAGACGAGACAATTCGGTATCGGTGCTTGTCATCGCTTGAGACCTTCAATCATTGGACCTATCATAACGACAACGGCGTGGGGAGCAAAGCCGGTCGTCAAACAGTCGCCTGCGACCAGAGAAAATTCAGGGAATGAACAACGCATTTCTGCAACCTATAGTCATCGATTATCGCCTTTCACGCGGCGTATGGATTTACCTGCTGTTACTGCATTTCTTCGCATTGTTAGCGGTGTGGTACAGCCATCTGCACTTGGCCTTCAGCCTGCCCGGTTCCCTGGTAGTGCTCGGCAGCCTCGCGTGGAGATTCCGGCAATGGCGGGATTCCGCTCAATACCCTCCTGCCCAGCGATTCATCCTGGACAGTGAAAATCGCTGGTGGTTACGGAAACAGGAGGCGGGGGATCGAAGGCTTGGTTTGTTGCCCGGATCATTCGTGCATCCCGGGATGATTATCCTGCGGTTCGTAGATGATACGAAAGCAAGACACACCTTAATTCTGTGCCGCGATAATCTGGATGCCGATGCGTTGCGGCGCCTCAGGGTGCGACTGCGCTACCCCAACAATCCGCCTGCCGAGATCTGAGCAGCGTCAGGTTCGGGATTCCTCAAGCCAGGCCAGTAACTCAGCGGGATCTTGAATCATACCGGTAGCTCCCCACGTTTCCGGTCGATCATCCGCTCCCAGGTAACCGTAGAGCGCGACCAGTGTGCGCATTCCCGCATTCAAACCGGCCTCGATATCGCGCCGGGCATCCCCGATGTACAAGCTCCGCGATGGCGCCCGTCCCGCGACCTGGCAGGCATGCAACAACGGGGCGGGATGAGGTTTGCTGTATTCGAGCGTATCGCCGGAGACTACACAGGCGGCGCGATGATCGAGCCGCAGGGCGGCTATCAGGGGGGTTGTGAGAAACTCGGGTTTGTTGGTAACGATGCCCCAAGGCAAGGCCAAGGCTTCGAGCGAGGCCAGGACTTCATCCATCCCTTGGAATAAATCCGTTTCCGCGGCGATCCGTGTCCGGTAGATCTCCAGAAAACGGCGATGCAAGCGCCGCATCTCCATCGAATCGACAGCTATCCCGAGGCAACTGCTGATCATAATCAGACCTCCGTGTGAAACCAGCGGCCGGATCGTCCGATAAGGCAGGGGTTCGCGGCCTTCCTCGCGCAGTAACAGGTTCAGGGCGCCGGCGAGGTCCGGTCCCGTATCCGCAAGCGTGCCGTCCAGGTCGAAGAGTACGTAATCAATCATGCCAGCCACCCGATCTCAAGGCAGCGTTGCGTGCAGCAGGTAATTCACGCCGGGGTCTGAGGTCAAGGAACAACGATTGACGTAGGGGAGGTATAAGACCCCGGAGATGTCCCGCACCTCGAAGCCAAGATTACGCAGTTGTGCGCTCAATTCCGCCGGGCGGATGAATTTATCGTAAGTGTGCGTGCCTCTGGGCAGTAACCGCAACACATATTCGCCGCCGATTATCGCCGCGGCAAAGGATCGCCAGGTCCGGTTCAGGGTCGAGAACACCAGATGTCCGCCCGGGCGCAGCAATTGGGCACAGGCGGCGAGCAGGGCAGAGACATCCGGAACGTGTTCGAGCAGTTCCATGCAAGTGATGACGTCATAAGCGTTCGGACTCATTCTGGTGTGTTCCGCGGCCGTGCCGATGACGTACTCCACCCGAGCCCCGGTCTGATGCGCATGACCCCTCGCTATGGCGATTAGTTCACCGCTGGGATCGAGACCGGTGACGCTGGCGCCTTTCCCCGCCATCGATTCCGCAAGGATCCCCCCGCCGCAGCCGAGATCCAGGACTTTTTTACCGTACAGTTGCACCGCATTATCGATATAACTCAGTCGCAGCGGATTCATGTGATGCAAGGTGCGCATCGCCCCATGCGGGTTCCACCACTGTCGCGCCGCCGCGCTGAATTTTTCCAGTTCGCTCGGGTCGATATCGGGTTCGTGCAGCATCAGAGATGTTTCGATATTCGAAAATTAAGCGGAATCCTTCAACACTATGGGGTTTTCGGTTTTGAGCAATCCGCGGTATTCAGATAAAATTCGAGTTGCCTGATAGCAATCCATGCCCTACATTTTACGCTGAATCGAATTACTGTGTCAGTCCTGAGTTAACCCTGCTACGGTGAATCGTCGGAGATCAAGATGAATATCCCATCCTGGATGGAACAAAAGGAACGCCTTATGAAAGATCTGCAACGTCGCGCCTGCGCACTGCTGGCGGCAACGGCCCTGATCGCCCTGAGTGGATGCGCCAGCATGGGCGTGAACACCGATCCGCGCGATCCCTTCGAAAGCCTCAATCGCAACACCTATAAATTCAATCAGGGGATGGACAAGGCGTTGTTTCATCCGTTCGCCCGTCTTTATCAGGCGATCACGCCGAGTCTCATCGATGAGGGGATCTCGAATATCTTCAGCAACATCAACGACGTCGTTGTGGTCGTGAACGATATCCTTCAGTTCAAATTGCGCCAGGCGGTTTACGATCTCTCCCGGCTTGCGATCAATTCCACCCTGGGACTGGGCGGGTTCTTCGATGTCGCCACCGGCGCGGGCCTGGAAAAACATAACGAGGACTTCGGGCAGACGCTTGCCAGATGGGGGATTCATTCGGGGCCATACGTGATCGTGCCCTTCCTTGGGCCGAGCACGATTCGGGACGTGGTGGGTTACGGCGTCGACAGCGCCCTCGTCTCACCGGTCGCCTATGTCCCCGAACCCGCGCATCAGGCAGGGTTGTTATCCATGAACTATATCGACTACAAGTCTGATGCGCAGAGCACCGGCAGTCTGGTCGAGGAAGCGGCGCTGGACGAGTACGACTTTACCAAGAGCGCCTATCTCAGTCGCCGCGAGAATTTAATCGAGGACAAGGAATCAGGCGCCGGGGAATTCGAGGACTTCGAGGATCCGGCTACATCTCCTGAATAACCCGGAACCCGGTGTAGCGGTCCGCGCTGTTCACGGGCAGGGAAACCCTGGCGCCAGATCGCAATTCCTCCGCCGGGTCGTTATAGGAACCGCCGCGAATCACCCTCCGACTTGCATCGCCGTCCGTCCTGGACATTGCGGACTGTGGCGCCCCCGCGTAGCTGTCATTCCAGTTATCGGCCACCCATTCCCTGACGTTGCCGATGATGTGATAGAGCCGGAACGGATTGCGATTGATGCTGCGATCCGTCTTGGGCAGTGGCGAGTTCAGCTTGCTTCTGTAAGAGAACACCGCGAAGCTGAAATCTATCTCATCGCCGAATGGATAGATGGTGGTCGTCCCGCCGCGTGCCGCGTATTCCCATTCCGCCTCGCTCGGCAAGCGATAGGTACGCCCGGTTTTTTCGGACAACCAGTCCGCATAGGCCACGGCGTCCGACCAGGTGACATTGACTACCGGATAGTCCTTGCCGGTCCAGGGTTGCACAGGACAGGTTTTTCCGGCGTTCTTGCAGAATTGCTGGTATTCGCCATAAGTCACTTCATGTACGGACATGGCGAAGGCCTTGGCGATGGTTACTTCGTGCGCGGGTTTCTCCGCTGCCTCCGAACCGCCCATCAAAAAGCGGCCGGCTGGTATCGCCACCATGGTGGGTCCGTCGCCCAGCCCCTCGGACAATTTCTCACGACAATATGGCCGTCTGCTGTTAACCAGCGAGGGTTTGCAGGCGCTGCCTCCACTCTGGCGTTCCGCCACTGTGGGTTCTTCTGCAGCAGACGGTGGAACTACTTTCGCAACCTCAACCTCCGGTTCGGGGGTGACTGTCTGCGCATCGGGTTTGGAAGGAGAGGTTTCTGCGGCTTCTGTCAGATTGTTGGGGGTAACATCCGCGGTTGCCGCCACGATCGGCGCCGGTTCCGTCGCAGAGGATTCATCTGGTGTTGGCAGTATGGCGGTTGGGATTTCATCCATGGTGGTTTCCCCCGTCGCCACGGAGGGCTGAACGGTGTCCGCAATAGAGGATGCCGGGCTTGCCGTGTCAGTTGGTGGATTCTCTGGGGGCTGTATTTTTGTTGCCGGCGTTTCAACGATCATCCTGGGATCGTTAATCCCGAGATCTCCTGCCAGGGCAATGAGTAATTGTTGTTTGAAGATCACGCTGGCGTCATCCCTCAAGCCAATCAGGGCGCGCTCTTCCAGTAGTTGCCGGTGAATGGCATTGGTCATCTGATCCAGTATGACCGAATTCGTGGCGGTTTCCCGGTCCGTTTCAGGCAGGTCGGACCAAGCGGCGCGCAACCCGTTGATGCCCTGTTCCGACCAGTCATTCTTCGTCATGAACGACTGTAAAAGGTTATTGACGGTTGTCGTCGGGTTTTGATGAGAACCTACCGCGGGAGTAGGAGTAGGTGTCGTCGGGGTGACAAGCCTAGGGGATACCGGATTCTCTTCCTCATCCGGGCCAAGGTTGAAGAAAACTATCAGCGCGAGGGAGAGTACAAGCAGGCCACCCGCTGCGATAACCCAGGGGAGGGGAACGGGCAACGGTCGGGGTAACCCTGTTGTTGGGGGAGCTGTTACCTGTGGGGCAGGCGGAGTCTGGGGTTGAGAAGGCTGTTTCCGATCGGATTTCGGTTCTGTCGTATCGAGTTCTTCGAATGACTTCGGCAGGATGATATCCGGGTAAGTATTCTCACGCAGAATTATCTCGCCGGCGAGTATGCCGGAGATGAGTTCGGCACGCTTTTTTCGATAGGCATCCTTGTGTATCTCCCCGGTGAAGTAACCCCGGGCCAGTTCCCGCAGTGTTAGGTGAGTCATTGGTTGTATGCTTAATCGTTAGCGAGGTCAGCCGGCCACATCTTCCACCACCACGCGGAAACCGGTCGTTTCATCGGCCTGTCCGCTGTAGGTTTGTTCGAGGGTGATTTCACACTCCGAGTGCGCATCGCTGAATCCGCCTCCAGCGGCCTTCATGGCGTCGCCATCCTTGACAATCTCGCGCACGTTGCCGATGTAATTGTGCAAACCCCATCCGTTAGGCTGTCCCGATTTAATGCTGGTTGTGCCAGTGCCTTTAAGAAGTTTGCCTTGCAGTTCCACGCGACAATTCACATCTTTCTTCGGTTGTTCGCCGTTGGCGGTGGCCGCATAGACCCATTCCGCCTTGGTCGGCAGGCGGTAGGTTTTGCCGGTACGCTCGGACAGCCACTTGAGATAGTCCTCGATCTCTTGGGCAGAAACGCCGGCCACGGGAATATCCTGTTTGTCCTTGCTTGTCTCCGGTTTGCATTTCCCGCTCAAGGCGCAGTATTTCGCCCAGTCGCTGACTGACACCTCATATCGACCGATGGCAAAAGGATTGGCGACCTCGCCGCCCGCGGGGATAACTACAAGTTGCGGCCCTCGCCAACCCTGGTTGACGAAATCGTAACAGACGGCGCGGGTCCGCGAGCCAAACCCGGCCAGACTCGTGGAGCAGGGCCGGTCGCTGCCGACGGGCGTCCAGTCCACCGCGCTGCTTGAGGCTGCCGCCGTTGAATCCAGGGCGATTTCCGCCTCCCGCTGCATCGCCTGGGTGCCGGCAATGGCGAGATTGATCTCGTCCAGTGTCTTGTTGAAATCCGGACTGTCCTGCCAGACGCCGCGCGCCTTGTTCAGATTGTTTCTGACCCCGACCAGGGCCGTACGACGTTGGTTACGATCGGAAATCTGTTTGGCGGAATTGAATCCGTCCGGGATGGAGGCATAGAGATTGTTGGCTTCCTGCATCCGCGCTTCTGTTTGTTGTTGCAGGGAGATATAACGCGGTTGCCCAGCATGGCGTGACGCAAATTCCTGAACGACACGACTGGCCGCGGTCAGATTGCCTGCGGCAAGGGCATCGAATCCCGGTTTGAGATCGTTATCGATCGCTTCAAACGTGGAAGATACCCCCCGCGCCAGATCGGAAAGGGTGGAACTGGACGGGAATATCGTGGAAGAGGCCAGCGCCAGTTGCCCGGCCGCGTCGGGGTCGGTCTGGTTGAGCCGGTTGATGGTGTTGGCCAGCGCGCTTTCCGCCTGCCGCAGAAAATCCGAGTATTTTCCGGGACTGCCCGTCTCTATGGCCTTGACCTTCTCGCTGACGTCGGCCACATCTAGAGTCGTGGCGGTCTGGAATAACTGCGTCAGTTCCGCGATATAGACATCGGTACGGGTTTCATCACGCAAGGCGATCAAGGCGCTGTTATTCGCGTCATGTTCCAATCCGGCCATGGCAAACCGGTAGGCGTCCTCGTTATTGCCCGCGTTTTTGCGGCTCAGGGATAGTCGCGAATACATCGCCACCAGCAGTGGACGACCTTCCTGAGTGAGCCATGGATCGTTCTCGCCAACCTCGCCCAGCAATTCGCGATACTTATCCTCGGCGTTCGTGGCGCGATCGCCTTCCGCCACGATTTTAAGGTCATCATGCAGGCCGGCAATGCGGCGTTCCTTGTTGAAATCTTCTTCCGCGGTCCTGATGCGACCGGTCAATTGCGTCAGGGCTGCAAGTTCTGGCGCGAGGCGCAATGCCCTGTTCGCCATGGCCGTTGCTGCATCGAAACGGTTTTCCTTCAGGATCGTATCCGCTTTTTCGATATAGATCGCAGCGACGCGCTCGCGATATTGTTGCAGATCGGTCGCTATGCTCTGATCCTCGCTCTGGAAACTGTCCAGCGACCGGACGCTGGCAAGCAGGCCGTTTTCCCAGCCTGGATCGTCGATGTTGGGCGTCGCCAGCCTGCTCTCGATATCGGCCGCATCCGCGTCCACAATGGTGCGAATCGCCTGGCTGCGCTCAGCGCCGCTGAGATGCGCCAGTTTGATCTGCGCCAGTTCCCGACCCAGCAGCATGGTGCTGAGCAACTCCTCGAAATCCTTGACCAGCGTCTCCGCGTCCGCGCGATTGCCTTGTTCGAGGATCCTGTTCAACTCGTTCATCGATGCGGTTCGCAACTTTTCCGAAAGTGTGTTGAGCACCGTTGATTGGTCCGGCGTGCTGATGGTGCCGAGCTCGATGATCTGGCTCTGGAACGGCTTGAAATCCGCCAGCGCGACCATCTGAGGCTCGGCCTCCGCCAGTGTGCGGTTGAGTTCCGCTACCCGTACGGCCTGCTGAATCTTGCTTTGCAGATCGAGCAGACGCGCTTCATCGGGAGCGGTTTCCAGCGCCCTGGCGATCAGATTGAGCGCCTGTTCGTTGTCGCCTTCGATGAAGGCATTATTCGCCAGGCCATAATAGGCATTGGCGGGACGCGGGTCGCTGAGCAGGGAATGTTGTGGATCAATTTTATTTCGGATGGTATTCAGGATATCACGGGTGGTATCGATCGAGTTGCTGTCGCCCAGCGCTGCGATGTAGTCATTATAAAGATCGGTAATCTTCTGCCGTTTATTGAATTCGATTGTGTCCCTCTGTTGCTGCAGGAATAACGATCCAGGATAGAAGGTCTCCACTTCGGCCAGGATAGTCTGCGCCCGCGGGAAGTTGTAGGCGTCGCCCGAGATGGCGATCTGCGCGTTGATTTCTGAGGTAAAGAAATTTTGCAAGGCTTCCTGAGCGTCCGTCGTAATCGTGCTCTGATCCGTCTTTTCCATGTCGTGAACGGCGGTCAGTTGTGTGCGAATAACCTGGGGATCGCCGCCATTGATTAAACTGATGACCTCCTGGATTTCTTTGTTGTGTAAATAATCCAGGGCCGGATTTATGGCTATCAGGCCTACGATCAACACGATGCCCGCGGCGATCGCGATTGGGTTCTTGTACCAGGTGGCCTTGCCCTCGAACTCCTCTATGAAGTGCGTGACGGTGGGGCTCCGGTCCTTGCGCAGGAACGCGACCGACCGGCGCAACGCCCGATTGGATTTCTTGTTGATGCCCTTCACCACCGGCGGTACGAGCCCATTTTCCCTGGCCGTGGTTGCGGGAAGTTTGTTGAATGGATGTTTGCCGGTCAGGAGTTCGTAAGCGACGCAACCGAGGGCGTAGGTATCGTCGCAGGTATCCGGTTCCTCGCCGTTCAGCATTTCAAAGCTGGCGTAGGCTGGGGTCAAGGCGCCCAGTTTGCCCGGATCGAAGAGGGTTTTTTCCGTCTCTCCAGTGACCGGATTCTTCACGGCCCTGGCGATGCCGAAGTCGAGTGTTTTAACCGTGCCGTCCTTGCACAGAAATGCATTGCCCGGCTTGAAGTCGGAATGCACCAGGCGTCTTTCATGAGCATACTCGAGGGCCGCGGCCAACTGTTTGACGATCCTGAATGCCTCAGGAAAAGGCAAGCCGCCCTGTTTGCGTACCGTCTTTTTGATGTATGTGCTGAGGTCCTGCCCTTCCATCAGTTCCATGGTGATGAAGACAGGGGTTCCGGGACCGCCGATGCGGTCAAAATCGTAGACCGTGGCGATGTTCGGGTGGGCGAGTTTTTGTTGACGGCTGGATTCCCGCTGCAGGGAGATGAAGGCTTCAGGATGGGATTTGAAATCCTCGTTGAGCAGTTTAATCGCGACGTAAGGATTTTTGTCGTGTGCCTCCTCCTTGAGCAAATCGATGCCTTTGTACACCTTGCCCATGCCGCCGACGCCGAGAACCTCAATCAATCTGAACCTCTCCTTGATGACGTCGCCAGGGCCGAGTTCACGCCCTGGTTGGTAGCCGGAAGGTTGTGGTTGTTGCCAGGCCGTTCCGGCCGGGCCGGTAGCGGTCATGGACGGAGTGGAGGTATGAGTATCCGGCAGGCTCAGGTCAAGATCGACGCCGCTGGTCTGACCAGTATTTGTGGTGACAGTCTTTTCGTTGACGCCGCCAGCATTCGTGGATGTCTGTGTGGGGTTGTTACCGGACGTGGGAGAATGTTTGGCGCCCGTAAAATTATCTTCCTGAGCGAAAAGCGTCGAATCGCCGCCCTCGACCGCGGGTCCAGATTCCGTCGCCTCGGCGTGAGCTCTCCGATACTGATTAATCTGCCGTTTTAAGGCGGCGTAGACGTTGTCACTGATACGCTTGTTGGAGTATATCTCATCAAGCTGGGTCAGCATGCGGTTGGAGTATTTAGGTTCATCCTTTAACAGGCGATCCAATTGCTTGCGCAAGACCTCAAGTTCGAGTTTGCCTGCCGCCAGCGCTTCCAAAGCTGTTTTAAAGTCAGCCACGAATCTTCACCTCAAACAGATAAAGTGTACTTTATTCAATATCGACGACAATCGCGGTTACATTGTCGATGGCGCCGCGCTCCAGTGTAAGTTCAATTAATGAGTTGCAAGTTTCCTCCGCGGTTCCTGTCCGCAGCATGTTCTGGATCTCGAAGTCCTGGACATGTTTGGTTAGTCCATCGCTGCAAAGGAGGTAGCGATCGGCCCGCGACAATTCCTGAATATCCATGTCCAGATAGAGATCTTCGAGGGCGCCGATTGCACGGGTGATCATGTTGCCGTGGGGATGACCCAGCGCCTCTTCCCTGGTGATGAGTCCTTGCTCAACATAGAGTTCGACCTGGGAATGATCTGTGGTTATTTGCCGTAACTGGTTGTTGCGCAGCCGATAGAGCCTGCTGTCGCCAGCCCAGATATAGAGAAGATACTTATCGTGCGTATGCATGATGACGACGGTGCTGCCGATCGTCGACCGGCGAGGCGAAGCCTTCGCTTTATCGATCAATTCCTGATTGACATCCAGAAGACGGTTTTCCAGGTCATCGATAAATTTCACGAGGGATACTCCCTCATGCATTTTCTTCATATGCTCGACTATCATCTGGCTCGCGACATCGCCTTTATCGTGGCCGCCCATGCCATCAGCCACTACCCACAAGCCGATTTCGGGACGCTCCAACATGGAATCTTCGTTATGTTTGCGCACCTTGCCAGTATTGGTTCGCCCGAAGGAAGACCAGCTCAGGGGCTTGCTTGATTGCTGTGGAATGGGTGAGGACATGGTTTGCAAATGTTGGTGATACAATCAGCCCGAGATGGCGAAATGGACCACTTCAGTGGGGTTCTCATCGAAGGCCCGTCCCAGACTGATTTTACCTTTTCCGGACAGAGGCATTTCTTCCCGCCGAAGAAAGGAGGCGCCCTCATTTTCGATCAACACATGTGTACCGTTCGTACTCTGATCGACGATGAAAAATTTGTCACGGCGCAGTTCGATGCGAACATGTTGCCGGGAGGCGAGCTTTTCATTGATGGGTAGGTCGCATTGCTGGCTGCGGCCCATCACCAGTATGGATTTCGATTTATTGAGTTCAATCCGCTGATTGTTGTAAGTAACGATGGCCTTGGCCTCGGCCTTCGGCATGTCCTGCAGCAGGCCAGTTGCCATTCGGGTAACATCTTCTTCCTGCCAGATGATCTCGTAGATCTCGATCTCTTCCTTTTTCCCCTTGATGGGCGCCCGGTCCACGAACCGGCTGCCTGCGCGCCGCGCCGGGGAGAGCAACTCGAGCGTGGACTGGGTGGTTATGATCTGCCCGCCTTTGGCCTGCGCGGTCATGCGTGCGGCGACATTTACGGCATCGCCGAAGACATCTCCACCCTCCATGATGGCGGGGCCGAAATGCAGTCCCACTCTGATTTTGAGAGGCGTTTGACTGGCGATACTGCCTTCCGTGACATCGACATCCAGGGCTTCATGCATATCGCAGGCGGCATTGGCTGCGTCTTCAGCTGTGGAAAAAGTACACATGATTTCGTCGCCGATGGTCTTGATGACTGTCCCGTTATAATCGGCGGTGACCCGGCTTAAGGTATCCAGACAGGCTGCAATCTTGGCGCGCGCCGTTGCGTCTCCAAGTGTTTCGAATAACTTCGTACTGCCGCTTACATCGGCGAAGAGGATTGCCATATTGGACGTTTTAGGACTCATGTTTCTTTCATATCCAGGAGGCAGAAGAATTCATCGATAACCGGCAATTAACAATCGTCATAACCTTCTAATCAGTAAATGGTTTAGCTCATGGCATCCTGGCGAATGCAGGTAATTTTGTGAGGCCGAAGGGAGGCTTGGATGCGTTATAAGGCCTCGGATTTTCATCGGTGTCAGCAATTACCGGATACCAGAAAATTATAGCTTTATCCGATTTATAGATCACCATCATACCTTATTATTCCTAAAGGGAAAATCATGAATCAAACCTCGCTTTAGACCTGCTATTGTGGAAGTCGGATCAGGTCTGTAGGATATCCGCCGCATCGCAGGGGGCATGCCACACACAGGTGATTACATCGTGAACAAGACTTCTAATTTTCTCCGCAGCTCATTAATTGTTCTTGCGTTCCTGGCATTCGGGTGTGACCGCGCGGAAAATGCGCCGACTGCAACAGCAACAAAACCAGGCAACAATACCACATCGGAGATGCCGGAGACTGCCGTTTTACAACCGATCGAACTCACAGTGGAGGAATTACAGAAGGTATTCACTGTCCTGAATCCTGCTCAGAAAGAGGAATTTCAAAAGAACCCTGAGTCCTTCGCAAGTTTTGTGAAACAGGAAGCCCAGGCGCTATCGCTTAGCGCGGCCGCCAGGGCGAACAAAATCCAGGAGGATCCGAATGTCAAATACATTATGGGTCGCATGAGCGAAAACGTACTCAGGGAAGCATATCTGGAACGTTTGATGTCAGAGAAAATCCCGACGGAATTTCCGAGCAAGGAACAACTACAAGAATTTTATGAAGAAAACCGTAATCAGTTCGTGGTGGAAGAACGTATCCATATCTGGCAAATCTTCCTTAAAGTTACTAATGCTGCAGATGAGGATGAAGTCACGCGGCAAAAAGATATCGCCACGAAAATTGTGGGAGATATCCGCGGCGGCAAGACTGATTTTGGCGTCGCCGCCCAGCAGTATTCCAATCATGAACCGAGCCGCATCAACGCAGGATATATGGGGGTATTGAAATTTTCCGAGATGAAGCCTGGAGTCGCCGATGTAGTGAGGGATCTGAAGATTGACGAGGTAAGCGAACCTTTCATTACTGATGAGGGTGTGCATGTCATTAAGCGGGGTTCGCTGATTCCGAAGCAGGAATTACCGTTGGAAAGAATAGAGCCTCAGGTCAGGGAATTATTGATCAAGCAGGCCAAGGCACAATTGCGTCAGTCTGTTATTAACAAGGCGGCGGAGACATACCCAGTGACGAAGGATGATCAGGCTATCGAGTCCTGGCGGAAGCAGTTGATGGAGAAAACTGCCCCAAATTAGGGAACACAATGCGGTTTTTTGTGTTATCCGAGTGGTGTATCACCAATTGACATTCAGAAATTAATGTCTGATTAATGGGTCGTGGCTGCCGCAAAATTTCAACGTTTTCAGTAAATAAGGAAAAATATTTATCTTCCCTTCTGCGTAAATATCCTTTACTTGGCTCATGACATCCTGATATATTCTTTCAAGAGTTTGACCTATTTCTCACTTAAGGTTGAACGATGATTGGTTCAGGCTTGCCAAGTCACCGTAAATATATACGTAATTGATTGATACTAAAGACAATTCAAAGTCAAGTCAGTATATAGAGAATGAGGGGGATGGGGATAATCAATCACAAACCGCTGCGATGGTTGTTACTAATAATTTCCGTCCTGTCAACAGTTGACACTTTTGCACAACTGGATCTTCCCGACTCTGCCCGACCGGGTGCGGTAAGGCCGGAAGAAACCGGCCGACCTGAACTTCCCAATCGTTCAAGCCCCCAGCTTGAAATTCCGGCAGTTATTGATAGACCATTTGAAACTGATGAGGGAGATCGGGTCGTTGTCAATCAATTTCGTCTGGTAAACGGTCGTGATCTACCCGATCTGGAGGTTTACCAGAACGAGATACAAACGCAGTTGGGGGAACAAATCAATCAACGCCCGGATGGGTTCACCATCGGTCAATTGGAGGATGTGGCTGAACTCATCACCCGCTATTACCGGGAGCGTGGACTAATCCTAGCCCAAGCGGTTGTCCCTGTGCAGACAGTCGGTGACGGGATCGTCGAGATTCAGATCTATGAAGGGAAACTTGATCGTGTGCTCGCGGAGGGTAACAAATACTTCTCAACCAAACTGCTCGAAAGACCATTTAAAAAACTGATAGGGAAGCCAGTCATCAATGGGGAGATTGAGTCGGCCTTGCTTAGGCTGACGGACTTCCCAGGGTTAAGCGTCTTTGGCGTGTTTCAACCGGGCCGTCAGATCGGCACTGCGGATCTGGTACTCAGAGTCCAGGGTGAAAAGTTTTTCGATGCCTCGCTACGGGCAGACAATCATGGCCTACAAGATACTGGCCGCGCCCGTTTCCGTCCGGTGGTGACATGGAACAACCCGACCCGAGGGGCGGATAAGATCACCTTCACCATGCAACAAACCTACAAACCCAAGAACAATACCTTTTACTCGGTCGACTACGAACGGTACATGCCGTTCATGACCAAAGTGACAGCATCTTACAATACAAATAGTTTCGATGTGGGCGGCGCTTTGAAGGCTCAGGAGATCGAAGGGCTCACGGAAGAGGTGAACGTCGGCCTCGAACGGCAGTGGATCCGGAGCCGTCAGATGAACTTGGCCACGGACGTCTCCCTGGCGCACAAGATTTCCAAGACCTCACAGCGCGGTCGCCTCTCAGCCTACGATCAACTGACCGTGGCTGGAATAGGTCTTACCTTCGACAACGTTGATACGCGATTCAAAGGGATTAATTTCCTCGAATTCGAGTTTTCTCACGGCTTCAACAATTTCATGGGTTCGATGGGCTCCAACGGTGATTTTCTGGCGTTGCGGAATTTCGTCAATGAATACAACAGCACAGTCACAAACCGTGAGGATAGATTGCCTTTGCCCACGCCGCCCGGTCGGCAGGGAAATGCCAACGTCGATCGAGCGTACGCTGCCGGGCAATTCTCCAAGGTATTTGCCAGTGCGATGCGGTTGCAAACCCTGCCTATGAGTTTCAATCTGTTGAGCCGCGCCGAATTTCAGTGGTCGGATGATCTCCTCGTACCGCTTGAACAATATGCAGTGGGCGGGCCCGATAACGTTCGGGCATTTCCACAGTCGCAACAACTCCTGGATCGGGCCCTTTTCGGATCTCTGGAATTAAGTCACCCAATACCGTTTGTCACCGACAAACCAGCCTTTGCGGACAAGACCTGGGGCGAGCTGGTTTCCCTTGCGGTATTTTATGATCATGCCATAGGTCGTTTGAACAAACCGTTGAGTACAGATCCTCAGCGTTATGCCAATTTCAAAGGCGCCGGTTTGCAAGGCATTCTGAACCTTCAGGGGACGTTGGAAACCCGGATCATCGTCGCCTGGCCCATAGGCGGAAAATATCCCCCCGTGAACGAACGCGATCCGCAGTTGTGGGGAGATTTCACCGTCCGGTTCTAGAAAATACCTTGTCCTGTTAATGGGTTAACAGCTCATCCTGGACAATGATTCTGACAGCCATTAAACAGGCTGAATTTACCTAAATAGTAGGTGGGTACTGAAAGCTGGATACATTGAGAACCAGTTCGTGGAATATCAATTATAATCCTGTTATTAACCGGCTGGTTCATGGCAAGCGCCCAACCCATAGAGGCAATTGACGTATGAGAAAGAGTGGATCGACCCGGTCGCAATCCGATGCTAAACGGGTTCATAAGTCATCAGGTCGTCGGCAAGAACGACAACAACCGGCTCTAGCGTTAAACCCGCTGGCGAGATACATCCGCAAGTCGAGTCTGCTGCCAGCCGGGCTATTATTGAGCCTCCAGGCGAGTACTGCCTTTGCCGCCCCGCAAGGCGGCGAGGTTATCTCTGGTAGTGCGAATATCAGCACGCCGAACGCCAGCACCACTCTCATCAGTCAGCAATCCCATAACGTTTCAATAGACTGGTCGAGTTTCAATATTGCCCAGCATGAACTCGTCCAGTTCGATCAACCGGGGACCGATGCCTCCGCCCTGAACCGGATCTTCGATCAAAACGCCTCACAGATATTCGGCGCCTTGCGGGCCAACGGCAATGTCCTGCTGGTCAACCCCAACGGTATTTTTTTCAGCCCCACGGCCAAGGTCAACGTCAATTCCCTGATCGCATCTGGCTTGAACATCACCGATGAGGATTTCCAGGCCGGCAATTACAACTTCCAGGCCCCGCAAAATACCGAAGGCGGCGTGGTCGTCAACCAGGGCGTGATCGCCGCCGCTACAGGCGGCTCGGTGTCCCTGATCGGCGGCGCCGTGCGCAACGAAGGCGTGATCCTGGCGACCGCCGGTTCCGTCAATCTGGCGGCTGGTCGCAAGATCACCATGGATTTCGACGGCGACGGATTGATGCAATTCGCCGTTGACGAGGCCGTACTGGAGAATGCGGCCTCGCTCGACGCCGCGGTGAAAAATTCCGGCGAGATCGCCGCGGAAGGCGGCACAGTGCTGCTCGCGGGCAAGGCGGCGAAGGATGTATTCACCAACGTAGTCAACAATGAAGGGGTCATCCGCGCCGGCCGGATTGAAAACCGGGGTGGCAGTATCCGCCTCGTAGCCAGTGGCAGCGGCAATTCACTCATTAATACTGGGACGCTAGATTCCTCAGGGCAGGGTGGGGATGGCGGCCGGATCGAAATCCAGGCCACGGACAAGGCGATACTCAGTGGAGACTCTGTCGTCACTGCTGCATCTCTCAATGCGAATGGCGGTACTGTCCAGATCCTGGGTGACCGTGTTGGCCTGCTGGATAACGCAGCGATAGACGCTTCCGGCGCCACCGGTGGCGGCACGGTACTTGTGGGTGGGGACTTCCAGGGCAAGAATTCGGAAATCCAAAATGCTAATCGGACCTATGTGGGATCGGATGCCTCGATTAAGGCCGATGCTATTACTTACGGTGATGGCGGCAAGGTAATAGTCTGGGCGGATGAGATCACTCGCAACTACGGCGGCATCAGCGCACATGGCGGAGCGGAAGGCGGTAACGGCGGGTTTGTAGAAGTATCGGGCAAACGCTCTCTAGATTTCAATGCATGGGTTGATACGCTTGCGCCTCAAGGTCAGTCGGGAACGCTTTTGCTAGACCCGGACAACATAACGATCGACTCAGTGACGGGGACTGACAATACTCAACTTGACGCTGGTGTCCCCGCTACCCGCCCGGCTGGCGAGATCCAATTCGCCGATGGCGGGACGGCTACCTTCGCAATCAACGATGCCGCACTCGAGGCCATTACCGGCAACATCATATTGCAAGCGAACGTTAACATTACCCAGAACGCTGGTTCAACCCTCAATCTGATCAATCAAACAGGCGGAGAAAGCGTCACCTTTCAAGCCGGAAATAACATCACCCTCAACGGTTCCCTGATCACGGACGGCGCCAATATTGTGCTAAGTGCGGACGATGCGAGCGCAACGACTGGCCCGGCCGATGGTACAGGCGCCCTCACGCTGGCCGCCACAGCAGTCGTGACCTCCAACAACCTCGGCAATGGGGACATCACGCTGAAAGGCGCGGATATCAGCATTTCCGCAGGGGCAACGATCACGGCTGGAACTGGGACGATCCTTTTTGCTCCCAGCGTGGCAACACGCACTATAAAGATGGGCGACCATACAGGCGCTGGAGATTATGACCTTACGCAAGCCGAGGTCGATGCCATTGTCAGCGCTGGCAAGATCCAGTTTGGTGAGGGAACCCAGTCCGGGGCGATTACGGTCACGACGATGGACTTCACCGGGGCCTCCGCCACCGCTGAGATTGAGTTCAACACCAGCGGCGCCTTCACGCTTGATGATCTGGCAACTGCCACTGCCCTGGCCACGGGTGGCTCGGGTGCTGTGGACATCAATTTGGGTGCCGGTGACCTGGTAGTGACGAGCGCAAACAATGCATTTGCGGAGATTTCAACCACGGGTCTAATCACGATTGACTCCACGACCGGCGATATCGGCACGACATCGAACCGGGTACAGTTTTCCGGCGGTCAAGACGAAGTGAATGTAACCACCATCGGAGCCTCGGCGCCGGTGTTTCTCGATGGGCTCGGGGCCCTAACCCTCCAATCGGTCACCACCACGAACGGCGGCATTACCATTTCGGCGGCTGGAACTCTGACGGCTACTTCGGTTTCCGCAGGGACAGCGGGTAACAGCGTTTCACTGACGACCACAACCGGCGGCATGACGTTGACCAGCGTCACCGGAGCGACGAATGTCTCGGCAGTGGCTGATGCGGGAAGTATTACCGTAGGAACGGTCACGGCTACCGCCGGCAACGCCACTGTAACGGCGACGACAGGCTCGATCCTGGATGATGAGGTGGCGTTTGCCTCGACCACGGTGATCACCGGGGGTGTGGTGACCTTGACGGCGGCGAATGGGATTGGCACGGCGGGGACCAATGTGGACACCACGGCCACCAGTCTGGATGTCTCGGTGACGGCGGCTGGACTGATCAACCTGGCGGAAACCAATGGGGTGACGCTGACCGCCATCGACACCTTTGACGGGGCAATCACGCTGACCACGGGTGGCGCCACCGCAGTGACCAATGTGACGGCGACCAGTGGAGTGGGTGGCGACGCGAACGATATCAGTATTACGGTCACGGCGGGTGATATCACGGTGGCGACGATCAATAACGCCAATGCCCTGGGGGATGTGACGGTTATTGCGAACACGGTGGCGGGGCAGGGGATTCTGGATGATGGGACGGCGGCAGTAATCACTGGTGATGTGGTGACCTTGACGGCCAACGATGCGGTTGGCGAGACGGCGGGTGGTGGGGCGATTGACACCACCGCTGTGAGTCTGGACGTCTCGGTGACGGCAGCGGGGCTCATCAACCTGGCGGAAACCAATGGGGTGACGCTGACCGCCATCGACACGGCGAACGGGGCGATCACGCTGACCACCGGTGGCGCCACCGTCGTGACCAATGTGACCTCGACCACGGACGATGCAGCGAATGACATCAGCATTACGGCGTCCAGCGGAGACCTCACAGTCACCACTGTGGATGCGAAGACTCTGGGGGACGCCTCACTGACCGCGACTACCGGTTCCATCCTGGACGATGGCAGCGTCTTGACAACGATTACAGGCGACTGGATCACATTGACGGCTGCAAACGCGGTTGGAGCGGCAGGCGTCAGTAACGACATCGATACGGTGGCTGCGAGGTTGACCTTGGATATAGATACCGATCTCTATCTGGCCAATACCGGCGACCTGAACTTACTGCATTTATTTAGCACGCAAACGGGTGATACCAACACCTACCAGATCTCCGCGACCAATCTGACCTTCAATGTCACGGATGCCGGTATCGGCTATTTGATCACGGATGTCTCTGATACCAGTGGATTGGAATTTGCGTTGTCCGGCGACGAAGATATCACGGTAAATACGATTAACTCCGGCCTGGGCAGTGTGAACTTGACTACGACGACCGGCGCGATCCTTGACGATGAGGGGGGGCTCGCCTCGACCACAGTGATTACAGGGGCTACGGTGACCTTTAACACGATCACCGGGATCGGAACGGCGACGACCAACATGGACATCACGGCTGGTACCTTGAACGCCCATGCGATGGGAACGGGGTCGATCAACATCGCGGAGACCGATGGGGTGACGCTGTTCGACGTGGACGCAGCGGACGGAGATGTCACGATTACCTCCACTACAGGCAATATCACGGTAGCGGATGTGGAAGTCCCGACCGGCAGCAAAACAGTCACCCTGGATGCGGTCGCCGGCAATATCAATGATGCGGGTGCCGCCTCGGAGGTGATATCCGCCTTCAACCTCGAATTGCACGCTGAGACCGGAATACTCTCCCTCAATACCGCGGTCACCCACCTCGCGGCAGAATCCAATACTTTGGGCAATATTGAGATATTCAATACCGGATCCTTGACCATCACTACCGTTAACTCGCTGGTTGGCGTATCCCTTGTGGACAGCGGCGATGCGAATGGTGGGGGCGATATTCTGATCACTGCGAGCAGCCCGTTAACGGTATCCTCGGCGGTAACGAATAACGATGGCGGCGACATCACCCTTGCGGCCGAGGGGACGACAGCCGCCGATGATCTGGCGATCAATGCCAATGTCACGGCCTCGGGCGGCTCAGGCGCGATTAATCTTTTTGCCGGCGATACAGTCAGCATCGGCGCCACAACGACAGTCTCGGCGGCAAGTACGGGTGCGGTGCTGGTCAGTGCCGGTGAGAACTACAACGGTGGTTCGAACCTGAATGGTACTAATGCGGGCAACATCACCATGACGTCCGACGCGGTGACGCAATCCCAGGACGGCAATATCACACTTCGGGCGCCGGGCGATGTCGCCACGGGCGTGGCCAATGCCGATAGTGATTCCACTGGGGCTGCAGGAAATGTGTTCATCACAGCTGATTTCGACGGTGTGGGTACCGGGCTGGCGGATGCCAGTGGCGCCATCACCGATGTCAATGGGGCCGCCGCGAATGTGGTTGGCAGCGCCCTCACGGCCTCGGCAGCCACCGGCATCGACCTTGATACGACCATCACTACCCTGACTTTGGCGAGCGTAAGCGGTATCGGTGGTATCAATATTGCCGACAGCGCTGGTGGCATGGCGGTAACCTCAGCCTCAACAAACGACGGAAGTATCACTCTGTCTGCGACGGGTGGGGATTTGACCTTGACGACGGTAACGGCAAACGGGTCTGGTAGCGATATCGTTGCCTCGACGACCACCTCGGGGAATATCCTGGCCGGGAATGTGACGGCAGATGATGATGTCTCTCTGACTTCGGTCGGTCAGATCAACGAATCCGTGACGGACGGGGGCGCGGACGTGACGGCAGCGACGGCGACCTTGGCTTCTGCCACCGGTATCGGTGTGGGTGATACGCTGGAGGTGGATTTCACGACCTTGACTGCGGCGAGTGTTAGCGGTATCGGTGCCATTGATATCAGCGATACGGCGGGTGGACTGACGGTGACGAGTGCGACGACAGCGGATGGGGCGATCACGTTGAATGCCATCGGCGGGAACCTGACCCTAACATCGGTAACGGCGGTTGGAACCGCACGGAATATCACGGCGACCACCACGACCTCGGGGAATATTGTGGTGGGTAATGTCACTGCCGCAGACGATGACATCAGTTTGACGGCGGCGGCGGGCGGTGCAATCAATGAAGATGGGACTGCGGATGCGGCGGCGGATATAACGGCCGCGACGGCGACCTTGAGTTCGGCGACGGGGATTGGTGCGGCGGCGCAACTGGAGATTGATTTAACAACGCTAACCTCGGCTACGGTCAGTGGCACGGGTGCGATTAATCTGAGTGATACGACGGGCGGGCTGGCGGTGTCCAGTGCGACGACGGCGAATGGCGCTATCACACTGGCGGCAACAGGCACAGAGCAGACTCTTGTGGTCACAACGGCGACGGCCGGAACTGCTGGCAATATCGTCCTGGTGGCGGATGAGATCAGCCTGGGTGCAGCCAATAGCCTGATCGGCACCGGCAGCCTGACGCTCAAGCCGGAGACCGCGGCCCAAGATATAGAGATCGGCGCGGCGGACAATACTACGGTGGGCGAACTGGATATCACCACGGCAGATATCGCTGCAATCCAGAATGGCTTCACATTAATCACCATCGGTGATTCCGTGAGCGGCACGGGCACTCTCACATTATCCAATGCAGTTACATTCAACGACAACATCACCCTGGTCAACGGTGACATCGCGAGTAACGCGACGCTGACGAACACGGGCAATGCGGTGACCTTAACGGCACGTACTGCCAACATCACCGATGGCAATGCGGCAACCAGCAATATCTCGGCCACCAGCCTGACGGCCACGTCCGTCACGGGAATTGACCTGGATACGACGATTACCACGCTGACCTCCGTGAGCGTCAGCGGCGCAGGCGCGATCAATATCGATGACAGCGCCGGCGGTCTGGCGGTGACGAATGCCACGACGGCTGACGGCGCCATAACGTTGAACTCCACAGGCGGCACGTTGGCGGTATCCGGGACCACGGCCGGCACGGGCGGCAACATCCAGTTCTCCGGGGATGACGTCAATCTGGGCGGCGGCGCCAACACCATCGATGGCACGGGTTCGATCCTGTTGCAACCGAACGCAGCGAGTTCGACAGTGGGCCTGGCTGGCGGTGCGGGGACCTTCTCGCTGAGTACCACGGATATCGCCGCGCTCCAGAACGGGTTCAGCTCCATCACCATCGGCCGATCGGATAGCTCTGCCGCGCTCACCATCGGCGGCAGCGTAACCTTTAACGACAACCTGACTCTGCGCGGCGGCTCGATTGCGAGCACCGGCACCTTAACCGGTTCCGGCGCGACCGTGACCTTTAATGCCTTGAGCGGCGGCATCTCTGACTCGGCCAGCGACACAACCAGCAATATCGCCGCAAGCGATATCACTTTGACTGCAACTGGCTCGATAACAGGTACAGGCGGCGGCAGCAATCCATTCTTCGATGTTTCAAGCGCTACAACTCTAAACATCAATGTAGGCGGGGGCTTTGCCGTCCGCAGCGCAGACACTACGGATCTTCAGAATCTGACGATCAGCGTGGATCCAGGAACCGGCGCGAACACCTATAACCTTTCCAATTTTTCTGACCTTACTTTCGGCTCCGGAGGTCTCACCGATTCCACTGCGGATCTGACTGTGGACGGGATAGCGTGGGCTAGTACCGCGAGCAACGCACTGAATCTTTCTCTGACCTCCGTTACCGGGGATATCATTCTCAGTGACTCGCAAGGTGCTGGCGGTACCGCGATCAATATTGGATCTGATGGTGGCGATATCACGCTTACCGCGACTGCGGGTGATATTCTGGACGAGGATACCACTGATTCGGATGACCCGGGTGCTGGCACGACCGGCACCGATGCCAATCTGATCACAATCTCGACCAGTACGATCTATTTCAACGCATCCGGCAATCTCGGCGCCGCTGGTGTGAACGGCGATGTCGATGTCAACGGCACGGGTAATCTGGATACTACTGGTGTCAGCGGCAGTGTTTACCTTAGCACCAATACATCTGGAACCAGCGTGACTCTGAGTGGAGATCCAGGACTGACCGTGGGCGAAGACATCAACATCCATCTTTCCACTTTGGACGGCACTATTGACATCGATGAATCCTGTCTGACCGGTAACTCCTGCGTTACTGCGAACATTATTACTGCTGGTTTTGATCTCACTTATCAGGGACTCTCGGGAGATATCTACATCCTGGATGCGGGTATCACCCTGAACGGCGGTGACCTGACGCTCACGTCGGATCTGGGCGGCATCTTCGAGGCGACCAACAACACCACAACGGCTATCAGCACGGCTGGTCAGATTACGCTGACCGCTGCCACCAATATCGGCACCCAGCACTTGAGTGCGGAGGTTGCCGGCAGTGTGGTCGTGGCTGCGTCACCAGTGGATCTAGCCGCGGTGACCCTCACCGCCTCGGCGGATACCACCACCGGAAGCATCCGGCTGAATGAATTGAACGATATCACGCTGCAAGGGATCAGCGCGGGCACGACCAGTGGCACGATCAGCATTAGTGCGGGTGGTTCGATCGCGGATGACGCCGCCCCCACCACGCTCTCGGCCAGCGCCATTGCCCTGACCGCCGTCAACGCGATTGGCGCGAGCGGTAATGAAATCGATGCGGTCTCTACTGCCCTGACGCTCGACATCGGCACCAATCTCTATCTTGTGAACACGGGCGACCTGACGGATCTAAGCCTCACCAGCACACAGGCCGGCGATTTAAACGCCTATTCACTCAGCGCCACCAGCCTGACCTTCACGCTGACCGATGCCGGCACCAGTTACACACTGACCAATATTTCAGATACCACCGGACTGAACTTCACCTTCAGCGGTGATGAAGGCATCACGGTCAATACCGTCAACGCGGGCGCCGGCAATGTCTCCCTCACCTCGACCGCCGGTTCGATCCTGGACGACGAGGCCCTGCTGGCTTCGACCACGGTGATCACGGGCAATGCCGTGACCCTGACAGCGGCCACCGGCATCGGTACCTCGACCACGAATGTGGATACCACGGCTGCCAGCCTGGATCTCTCGGTGACGGGCATCGGACCTATCAATCTGTCCGAGACCGATGGAGTTACCCTGACGGCAGTGGATACGGCCAACGGAGCAATCACCCTGACTACCGGCGGCAGCACGATCGTGACCAATGTGACCTCGACCACGAGCAGTGCGGCGAATGACATCAGCATCATTGCCTCCTCCGGCGATCTCACCATCAACACTGTGAATGCCCAGGCCCTCGGCGCGGTGACACTCACGGCCTCGACCGGATCGATCCTGGATGACGAAGCCCTGTTGGCCTCGACCACGGTGATTACGGGTGACGTCGTGACCCTGACAGCAGCCAATGGCATTGGTATCTCGGCAGCGGATGTGGATACCACAGCCGCCAGCCTGGATGTCTCGGTGACTGCCGCGGGTCTTATCAACCTCGATGAGACGAATGGCGTTACCTTGACGGCCATCGACACTGCGGATGGGGCAATCACCCTCACCACGGGTGGCAGCACGATCGTGACCAACGTGACCTCGACCACAAGTAGCACCACTAACGATATCAGCATCATCGCCTCCACAGGCGATCTCACCATCAATACGGTGAACGCCCAGGCTCTCGGCGCGGTGACGTTGCAAGCCACTTCGGGATCGATCCTGGATGATGAGGCCCTGCTGGCTTCGGCAACCGTTATCACTGGTGATATTGTGACCCTGACGGCGGCCAATGGGATAGGGGCCTCGACCACCAATGTGGATACAACAGCCGCCAGCCTGGATATCTCCGTCACGGCAGCGGGTCTCGTGAATTTGCATGAAACTAATGCAGTCACCATGACCTCGGTGGATACCTTCAATGGCGCGATCACCGTGGCGAACGCCTCGGGCGATTTGACGATCAGCGGCGCGGTCGCGACTGGCGACGCCACGACGACGGGTGGGATCACGCTCACCTCGGCCGGGAATATCAACGGCGCTGGTTCAGTGACGACGGGGAATGCCTCCTCGGGCGGCAGCGGCAGTATCGCGGCAATCGCAAACTTGAATTTCGATCAAATCTCATTCACCACCGGCTCCGCCACGACGACCAGCGGCAATATCGATCTGACAGCGAACACCGGCGTTATTTCGTCCGCGACTGTCGTCGTCGTAAATACCGGCGCAGCCCCGACCAGTGGAAAGGTCAATGCCGTCTCCACCGGTAATATCTTTATGAAAACGACCGCCGGGGCCGTGATCGGCAACCTGACTACGGGCGCAGGCGCCGACACTGTTGAAATCAATCCAGACTTAGCTGCAAACCTCACCTTCGCGTCGGGTTCAACCTATACGAATCTCTCGTCTGACACCTTCTGGGCGGGTACGGCATTAACCAATTCCACGGGTACGATAACCTTCGGCTCCAATCTGACGACAGACACCATCTCCGTGGTCACTGATGGTACTGCGGCAGGCGAAGGCGACGTGGTCGTAAACACGGGCGTAACGCTCACGGCGAACGCCTCCAGCCCCGGCAATACCATTACAATCACCGGCGCCAGCGCAGGCGGCAGCCTGACCGGAGGCGGTTCGTTAGTGACAGCTAATCAGGCAGGTATATCCACCGGGGGCATTTCCATCAGCGTCGGCGAGGAGATTGACAACATCTCCTTCACGACAGGTATAGATACCGGCGTATCAGCCAATGCCGGCGACATCACAGTCTCGGCAGCGAGCATCGGGCAGGGGACGCCGGTCAACGTCAAGCTGGGCACAGGGTTGGGCAACGGCGTGCTGTCAGTTACCACGACGGCCCTTGCCGGCGCGGCTGATATCGCCATCAAGACAGATGGTCTCCTCAGCCTGGCTGGCCTCGTGACCGGCGGCGGGGCGGATACGATCGCCTTTACAGCGACCAACACCAGCGACGATTTCCTGGTCCTCTCGCCGCTGACCGATCCGAGCCTGAGCGGAGACTTCCTGTCCTTTACATCTCTGGGCGACGGTGCGCCCACGGCCAATTCTTATTTCAGTAATTTTGACGGCGCCTTCTATCAGAATATAAATGTAGGCCCGACTGGCACGCTGTCAATTACTGCTGACAGCATCGTCCTTGGCGGATTAGTAACAGCGGGCGGTGGAATAACTGTCGCCCCGGCGGATGCCGCTTCTACAATCGGCCTTGGCGTAGCCGATGGTACTGTGGATATACAGAATTTCTACTTGAGTAATGCAACGCTTGTAACGCTTGTTAATGCGGGTGGTGGCAGTCTTTCCGTCGGATCGACGAGCGTCAGCAACGTCTATATGAACGGGGTGGATTTCAGGTCTGTTACATTAGGCACTCTAACCGGCGGCAATCTTGCAATCACGACGAGCGGCAACGTTACTGATACCGGGTCTATAAGCTATGCCTTCTTGTCGGATATAGGCGGTGGTCTCACCATCACCTCAGGACAGGATGCAGGTCCCGGCAATGGGGTCATCGATGGTTTCTCAACACCAACCCCTTTTAGCACGGGCTCCCAGTTTGCCATTCTCGCCGACTATCTGACGGTTACCGATACGGATGGCAGTAATGTGGACATCTTCAACTATCGCTGCGGTCTGTTATGCAGCAGCTCAAACAACGATGCCGTTTATAACATCGCAACGGGCGGCGCGGGCACGATCAACATCGTAAACGATGCAGGTTTCTATTCTTTACTTACAGATGCCGCGATCGGTGCGATCAGCACTACGGATAACGTCACGATCCTGGCTACTGGCGGCGGGCTTGCCGATAACAACGGAGGCTTGAACAATATCACCGCTGATGTCCTAACCGTGGATGCGGATGCAGGCGTAGGGAGCGGCGATGCCCTGGAGACAACTGTAACTAGCATTAATATTGATAACACCACCTCGGGAAATATCGAGATTGCGGAGAGTGACGGGCTGACGGTGACCAAGGCGGATCAGGCCGTTGACAGTGATGCGAATGACATTCTTATCAGCAGCGCGACGGGGACAATTGCGGTGGTGGTAATGGAGGCAGGGGCCGGCGTATCTGGTGATGTGACGCTGACGGCGGTGGCGGGGGCGGTGACGGACGCGAACGGTGTCACGCTGAACATCACGGCGGATGTGCTGACCATTGACGCGGTGACGGGGGTGGGCGCGGGGGATGCGCTGGAGACGACCATTGGCACGCTGGACGTGGACAATGCGACCTCGGGGAACATTGAGGTGGCGGAGACGAATGGGCTGACGGTGACCAAGGCGGACCAGGCCGTGGACAATGATGCGAATGACATTCTCATCAGCAGCGCGACAGGGACAATTGCGGTGGTGGTAATGGAGGCGGGCGCCGGGGCAACGGGCGATGTGACGCTGACGGCGGTGGCGGGGGCGGTGACGGACGCGAACGGGGCGACGCTGAACATCACGGCGGATGTGTTGTCGGTGGATGCGGTGACGGGCGTAGGCAGTGCGAATGCGCTGGAGACGACGGTAGCGAGCATTGATATTGACAACAGCACCTCCGGAAACATTGAGATTGCCGAGACGGACGGGCTGACGGTGACCAAGGCGGACCAGGCCGTGGACAATGATGCGAATGACATTCTCATCAGCAGCGCGACGGGGACAATTGCGGTGGTGGTAATGGAGGCAGGGGCCGGCGTATCTGGTGATGTGACGCTGACGGCGGTGGCGGGGGCGGTGACGGACGCGAACGGGGCGACGCTGAACATCACGGCGGATGTGCTGACCATTGACGCGGTGACGGGGGTGGGCGCGACGGACTCCATAGAAACGGCTATTGAGGAATTGACGGTGAACAACACCGTATCAGGTGGAGTGGATATTAACGATACCACTAGTATTGCCGTGAATGCCGTCACAGCATCCGGTCAAACCGTGACCCTCGGTGGCGGATCCGGCGCTCTTACGGATAACAATGGCGGTTCCAACAATATCACGGCCAGTTTGCTGGTCGTGAGCGCAACAACGGGAATCGATCTGGACACTACGATTAGTACCTTGACCGCGACCAACACAAGCAGCGGGGATATCGATATCACGGATGTCGACAGCATCGCGCTGAACGCAGTTTCTGCTGGTGGCCAGACTGTGCTCCTGACCAGCACGGCTGGCGCGCTTACCGACAATAATGCGGGATCGACGAATGTCACGGCGACCAACCTTGAAGCGACGGCGGCAACGGGTATCGATATGGATACATCCGTTGCTGCCATTGATGCGGACACTGCAGGCGGTAATATCGATATCAACAACGCCGCAACTACTGGAGTAACCATCGAAAGCATGAACACCGCAGGCGCCGCGACTATTGTTTACGCGCAAAGCGGTAACCAGGCGTTGGAGATCCAGGATGTCACGACGACCAACGGCAATATCACCATAAGCAACAGCGGCGGCACTGGGTCGAATATCGATATCGACTCAGGCGCCATAAACAGCGATACCGCAGACGACATCGTATCGATCACCGCCGCAGGCGCTATCAACGATGACTCTGGCGACAACACAACTGACATTTCCGCTTTCAGCATCGATCTGAACGCGGGTACAGGGATCGGCAATACCGCTGCACTCGATCTCGAGGCCAGCACCATCAGCGCCGATTCGACCAGTGGCGAGATTAACCTCAACAGCAACCAGGCCACCAATTTCAGTGTCACCAGCCTGACCACCACTGGCGCGCCGATTACCTTCACTCAGTTGGCGCAGGACACGATTCCATCGTTCACTACCATCGCTACCAGCGGCGGCTTTGATGTAACACTGAATTCGCCGGACGGCATTGCTGTCAACGGTACAGTGAGCAACGTCGGGGGAAATATCGTCATCAATGCCGATACCGATCCAACAGCGGGTGAATTCGTCGGCACCCTGTCCACGGGCCCAGCGGGCGTTTTGACCACTGGCGCATTAGTTGCCGGCGACATCAACTTGACTGCCGTCGATTTCTCCTTCAGCGGAACATCCACGTTTATCGTGGGGTTGGGCACATTCTCCCTGGCATTCTCGCAGGAGCCGGTCACCATCTGTCTGGGCAGCGCCTCGGATCTAGCCTGCGCGACGGGCACGCAATTCGATAACAGCAGTCTGGCGGCATTGGCCTCCTTGGGGAATTACGCCATCGATGGCGGCAGCAATGTGATCCTGGCGGAGGATGCAGACCTTGGCGGCGTGAGCGAAGTCACGTTTACCGCCAGCAGGATTGACGATGTGGGAACCACTCCAGGAATGCGTAATGCCGGCGAGTTGACGTTGACGACCACCACCAATCCAATAGGCGGCAGCAGTGGCAATGGCGACGGCCTGACGATCGACGATATCGGCGAACTGATTATCGAGAGTACCGGCGGCAACAATGTGACAGTGACCAACCTCGGTGCTACTGACACCACTTATACCATCGGCCTCAATGACAACGATACCATCACTCCTGTCGATGACATCATCTCTCCTGTCGGAGATATCCTTCTGGTCCAACAGACTAATGACCTCGATATTTACGACATCGCCACCGACGGTAATCTCACCGCCAATGCGATTACCGGATCCATCGTGGATAATGACCCGTCGGCGCCTGGCATCAGC
Organism: Gammaproteobacteria bacterium; assembly: GCA_004297165.1. GTDB lineage: Bacteria > Pseudomonadota > Gammaproteobacteria > Eutrophobiales > Eutrophobiaceae > 2-02-FULL-56-15. Next base: position 781,645 of record SCUJ01000006.1, on the reverse strand, counting down.
GTAGCCGGGCTGGCTGATCTCACGGCCGGTACGGATATCATTCTTGGGGAGGGTGCGGCAACCCTGATCAACCTGGGCAGCCTGACCTTCAACAGCTCGGGTAACGTTACCGTCATCGAGGACGATGGTATGCTGCTGACTGGAACTTCAACCGCTGGCAGCGCCAAACTCCGCAGCACCGGAGGCACACTGACAAATACCGCAAGCGCTGACCTTCAGATTACCGGCAATGCAACCTTTGCCAGCACCGGAGGGACCACTCTTGGCGGCGTGATAGGCGATAATATGCAGTTCGGCAGTCTAACGGTCGCCGGCGCTACTACGATTATTGAAGAAGATGACGCCACGGTACTTTCCAACACCATCAGCCCAACCACCACCGTTGTCAAACTCGACCTGAAGTCGGCCCTCGATATCAGCGATGATGGCACGGCGAACCTGACTGTCCTTGGCGACGCAATCCTTGCGGATACCGGCGGCGCAGGGATCGTGTTAAACGATTTCTTTGATTTCACCAACCTCCGCTTCACTTCGACCGGAACCGTGAATATTCTGGATCAGGGCGGCGTGGACCTGGTGGGCGTCTCCGAGGCGGATACTCTTACCCTGGCTTCCACAGGCAATATCACGGGTACAGGCACGGTTCTGGTGCTGGGCAATACGACCTTGACTGCGACTGGCGCTAATATTCTTCTGAATTCGAGTACAAACAACTTTGATGCCAACCACACCGGCGATTCGTTGACGGCGTCGGCGGCGAATATCACGGTCAGCGATGCGGACGATCTTATTCTGGCCACAATCACTGCGACAACCAACCTAATAGTGAATGTCGATGCCGGTGCGGATGAGACGGTTTCTCTCGATCTGCGCGGCGCGACGATCACCGCTGGCGGGGTCATTACCCTGAGCGGCAACGGAACGAACGACACCCTGTTGGCCACGAATACCGCGAATCTCTGGACTATCACCGGGCCGAACAGCGGTAACTTCAATGACGGGACGAAGACCTTCAATTTCGCCAGCTTCGAGAATATTACCGGTGGCGGTAGTACGGATACCTTCAACTTTACCTCAGGCACCATCAGCGGTTTGGTGGATGGCGGCGCCAATGTCGTTTCCGATACCCTCAGCTATGTCGGCGGACCGGCTGCGACCATAACCTTGACAGCGCAAGGCACGATTGATGGCTTCAAGGGCACGGCAACTAGTCTTGGTCAGTTTGACGACATCGATGTCCTGACTGGAAGCGGCGGCATCGATACCCTGACCGAGACAATAGTCGCAGCAGGCGTCTTCACCGTACAGTCAGGATCTGACAGCTTCGTCAGCACCAATACCCTGAATTTCTCTGGCATCGAAAACCTGACCGCGGGAGGAGGAAATGACAGTATCGTTATTAACGAGGCCCATAGCGGAAATCTGGAGACTGTCGGCGACGGAGATTTCACCATCACGCTTAATGCGTCGCTTACCGGCAATATCAATGGCGGTACGGGTGACGACACCATTAACTTCAACAGCTCGATGACGGGAAATCTGAGTGCAGGTGAAGGTGACAATATTCTGGACTTTAACACAGGATCTTCAGCTATAAACGGCAATGTCAGCATCACAGGCAACGATACTTGGCATCATCTCAATGGACAGACCCTTGCTACCGGCGCGATTTCTGGTAGTGGCACCCTTACCATACCCAATGAGACCTCGGCCCCCTCGGCGTTAACCGTCGGCACAAGCAGCACCAGCAACATCTTCCTGCCTAACCTGAGCGGATTTACTGGCGGTTTGGTTATTGGCGGCGCAATGGACCCACCAACCTTGCCGATTGACGGCAACACGACGATCACCGTCAATACGGCTGACCTGAACATCGTAGATACCATTGTGACCAGTGGCGATGTCTCGATTCTGGCGCATAACATCTTCCTGGATGTGGGCGAAGGTGACTCCATCACGACCGGGTCGGATGACACGATCTTCCTGTTCGCCACGGGCACAGATCCGGCGGGCCAACCCCCACAAACCGGGGTCATCACAACCAGGCAAAACCAGACATCGCTCACCGCGGGATCGGGTATTTTTATTACCACGGGTTCCATACAGGATGCGTTCAAGATCGTACTGAACTTCGATGCGGGTGATTTGCAGACATCGGTGGGCGATAATGTCGACCCCGCTTTTGGCACAGGCAGTAACTTCACGAGTGAACCGCTATCCGCAGAAACTTCCGCATTTCTTGAGACAGGAGGAATTACAATACCCGGCGCCAGCAGCATCGGTGCGATTGTACTGAGTGGTTTAACGCAACAAGTAACAGCCACACAGGCCATCCTGGCGAGTAACTTGATCGGTCTACAGCAGATTGGTTTTATAGACACCAGTCTCTTCGAAGAGGAACTTTCCCTCTACGGGGTTATCGGCCGCGGTATCGCCCTGGCCCTGGCACAGTGCGAAGAACTGGAAGGCTGCGCGCCCAACGTGACGGATGAGGAGTTGAGCCAGTTAATCGCGTCGATTGAAGGCAGGATTGTGGAACTGGAGCAACGCCTTGCCGAGACCGAGAACGAGGCGGACAAGGCGACACTGGAAGAGTTGCTGGCCGGTTTCCGGCAGGAACTTGAGAATTATCTCAGCTATCGTGACCAGCTTGCGGAATACACCTCCGGTGAAGATGAGGAGGATCTGGGCGAAGATAGCTTCGGCGAGGAAGCGCCGGCCCCCGCTGATACCGTGGCCGGGGACGTGGAGAGACTGACGCGCATCCTGGAAGTTACAAGGGAACGCATCAACTGGCTGGAGAGTTTGAAGGCCAATCCGGAAGAGCGGGCGCGCCTCGGCGAGGCTACGGGCATTGACCTGACTGAGGAAGCCTTGGACGAGATTATCGACGCTACAAGGCGTGAAGCGGAATCCCTGGAGAGTCAGATTCGCTTACTGCAGGATGGAACGGAGGCCAGACACCCGATGCCCGATGAAAAACCGGAATTCTGGGCGGAAGCCGGCGATGTCTTCAACATTCTCCATGTGCAATATGGTCCGTCTTTGGCGAGCGCAGGCGATGGTATTGTGACCGCAAGTGAACTTCGGTATTGATATATGCGCAAATCCATGAACATACAAGTAGTTGTTCGCCGGGGCGCGTTAAGCATTGCCCTTGCTTTGTGCGCGCTGGCGGTGGAAGCGGCTGGATACCTCAGCGATGACAAGGTCCTGGACGCGTCCGTCACGGATCTTGCGGCTGAGACAAGCCTGTTCAAGACCTTGCAACAAGGTATCGCGTTGTCTCTGGCCGCATGCAAATCCAGCGAATCCTGCCAACCCGCGGTGAATCGTGACGAATTGGAGGGGATGATCGCCAGCCTGAACATAAGGATCGAGAATCTGAGCCAACGGTTCGAGGAGAAGAATGAAGAGGATCTTGCGGAAATCCTGGTCAGATACTCTGAGATCCGCGATGCCTGTAATGGTTATCTGGAACAATTCACGAAATTTTCCAGTGGAAAAAGCGGCGGCGCTGAGGAAGATGACCTGGGCGAGGACGAATTCGATATCTTTCAGGATGCGGATGAGGATCTTTAAAACCCGCTCCACGCTCTATGCACCGGATTTAAATAAAACAACTCCCGGATCCCCGGAAAATAGATCGATCCGGATGACTGCAACGTTCTGTTCAAGACAACAATAAATAAAGAAGACACTAATGAGCATGCAACCCATTTTTTATAAACGTGTGGTTCCGCTGAGCAAGGAACAACATGGCCAACTTTATCTTGAACCCGTGGACGACTTTGAATTTGCACGGGAAACCAACAGTTTGTTTATCGCCGCGGTCGAATTCCCGAGAGCTTGCAGGGAATATCCGATTGTCTTCGGCGCGGATAATAAAGGCGATGTATTTCCAGTCGTATTATTGGGAATGAAGAAGAACCAGAATCTCTTCATCGACAAGAAAGGACAATGGAAGGCCGAATATATTCCTGCGTATGTCCGCCGTTATCCCTTCATACTCGCGCAGCCGGACGTCGGCGCGGACAAGTTTGCCGTGTGCATCGACGAATCCTATCCTGGGTTCAACATCGCCAAGGAAGGACGGCCGATGTTCAACGCCAAGGGAGAAGAATCGGCGGTGCTCAAGCAGGCGGTGGAATTCCTCAAGGATTATCAGAATCAAGTGCATTTAACCACCTTGTTCTGCAAGGGCCTCGCAGCATTGGGTGTGCTGGAACCCATGCAGGCCAATATTGAACTGAAGGGAGGCGGCAAGTTTGCCCTGGGCGGTTTCCAATGCGTCAATCGGACAAAACTGGGCCTGGTCAAACCGGCAAAACTGGCGGATCTGGTCAAGACCGGGCATATGGAACTCATTTATGCCCACCTGCTCTCCCTGAACAATGTCGGCGCACTCCTGAAACGCTTACCCTGAAATTCGTCTGGATTGGTGGGCGATGCTGGGATCGAACCAGCGGCCCCTGCCGTGTGAAGGCAGTGCTCTCCCGCTGAGCTAATCGCCCGGTGTTCCAGAGGCAGCGAATTATAGTTTATCGGCACGCCAACGCAAAATAATGCTCATATGAAAGTTAGAACCCGTTTCGCCCCAAGCCCCACCGGCTATCTGCATATCGGGGGAGTGCGCACCGCCTTGTTTTCATGGTTATATGCGCGGCGGCACAGTGGCGTATTCATATTGCGCATCGAAGATACAGATCGGGAGCGTTCCACCCAGGCCGCGGTGGATGCGATCCTCGAGGGCATGCATTGGCTAAATCTGGATTACGATGAAGGCCCCTGGTTTCAGACCCACCGTTTTGACAGGTATAAGGAAGTGGTCGGGCAATTACTCGATGCCGGGCACGCGTATCGTTGCTATTGCAGCAAGGACGATCTGGAACGGATGCGCAGCGAGGCAATGGCCCGAGGCGATAAACCGAAATACGACGGTACGTGCCGTAACCTGGTCTCCCCGCCATCCGCTGGCGCTCCCTACGTGGTCAGATTCCGCAATCCAGACTCTGGCGAGGTTACGATTGAAGACCAGATCCAGGGCCTCGTAACCTATCAAAACAAGGAATTGGATGATCTCATCATCGCCAGGGCGGATGGTACGCCAACCTACAATCTCACCGTGGTGGTCGATGATATGGATATGGCGATCACGCACGTGATCAGGGGTGACGATCACCTCAACAATACCCCGCGCCAGATCAACATCTTCAATGCCCTGAAAATTACGCCGCCGATATACGCGCATGTTCCCATGATTCTCGGGCCGGATGGAAAAAAGCTTTCCAAACGTCATGGTACCGTCAGCGTGTTGCAGTATCGCGATGAAGGCATTTTACCGGAGGCGTTGCTTAATTATCTGGTCAGACTGGGATGGTCGCATGGCGATCAGGAGGTCTTCTCCCGTGAGGAAATGATTAATCTTTTCGATATCAAGGATGTCAACAAGGCCGCTGCCGCACTGAACCCCGACAAACTGCTCTGGTTGAATCAGCATTATCTTAAACAGGGCGATACCGGACGGCTTGCAGATTTATTGGGGGATGCCATGCGCGAACAAGGTATTACTGTCGAGCTAGGTCCAAATCCCGAAGATTTGTTTCTGGTGCAGCGGGAAAGATTTAATAATTTAATAGAAATGGCTAACAAAAGTCGTTGTTTCTACGAAGAAATAACGAACTATGATCAAACCAGTGCAGAAAATTTTCTGAAGCCGGAGGCGATCGAGCCACTCCGACGTCTCCAGCAGGAGTTCGAAGGGATCGCGGATTGGCGGGATGAAACCATACATAGCGCCCTTACCACAGTTGCGGAATCCCTCGGGTTGAAACTGGGCAAGATCGCCCAGCCATTGCGGGTTGCCCTGACGGGCGCGGCAGTATCTCCATCGATAGACAAGACCGCTCGCTTATTAGGACGGGAGCGGACCTTATCCCGCCTAAAGAGAGCCATCGAATTCATTGAAGGATCGAGGATAATTCCTTGACAGAAAAGGGGGGCTGACGTACATTCCCCGCCTGATTTTTTCTGCTGAAACCGCGTGCGTCATGCAACCCCGATTCGAAACGCACGGCCAGTTAAAGTTTGTGATTCCGGGGCCATAGCTCAGCTGGGAGAGCGCTTGCATGGCATGCAAGAGGTCGGCGGTTCGATCCCGCCTGGCTCCACCAAATACATATAATGCAAGGCTGCGAGGCAGCCTTTGTTGTTTCATATCGGCAGATTTGTTGTCCCCATCGTCTAGACGGCCTAGGACATCGCCCTTTCACGGCGGTAACAGGGGTTCGAATCCCCTTGGGGACGCCATTTTCAGGCGCTGGCCTGATTTTAATTCTCGCTTAGTTCTCCCACGGCAAGACCTGATGTTTCCTCGTAGGCAATCATCCGTATCGTCATTATCCTGTTCGTCAGGTTTGTCCTATCATTAGATGCCAACTTCACCCTGATGAAGTTAGGTGTGTATCCTGTTGTTACGAATCCAGACTTCGAGTTTGATTTGTTGGGGGTCTCTTCCTCGAAGAGTACATGCGAATCCTTTCCAAGTTGCCGTGTGACGAAATCTTTTTTCAATCGTTGCGAGAGTTGATGTAATTCTGCACAGCGTACTTTCAAGGTAGCGGGATCGACCCTGCCGGAGAAATTGGCCGCAGCCGTACCGGGCCTTGGAGAGTAAGGGAATATATGGATATGCCCGAATCCCATACTTTCTATGAATTCAAGCCCCGTTTTCCAGTCGGCATCCGTTTCTCCCGGAAATCCGGCGATGATGTCCGTGGTGATATTAAAATCCTCGCTGACTCCGCGAATATCCTCGACCAGCCTCTGGTAATCCGCGGTTTTGCAGCGTCTGCCCATTCTGCGGAGGATTTTGTCACTACCACTTTGCAGGGGAAGATGGAGGTGTGGCATGAGGCGCTTATTGCCGAACAATTCCAGAAAACCCCCGGGAAGATTCCAGGGTTCGAGGGAGGCAAGTCGTAATCTGGGGATATCGGTTTCAGCCAGGATCGCTTTAATGAGCGTAAGCATGGATTCCCCGATATCATGACCATACGCGCCTATGTGAACCCCGGTAAGGCTGACCTCGCTTATCCCCTCCCTATATAGAGCATTTACGTGTTCGATAATCTCTTTTATGGGTACGCTGCGTTCATCGCCTCGAGCGATCGTCACAACACAATACGTACAGCGATGGCGACAACCGTCCTGAATCTTTATGAAGGCCCTTTGCCGGCCAAGTCGCAGCAGCACGGGTTCAACGGATCCCTGGGATGCGGTAAGCTCGCCATCGATATTCAGCCGGTCCCTGATGATCGCAACCAGTTTGTCCTTATCCGCATTCGGGATGAGTAAATCGATGCCGGGAATTGCTTCTGCCAGGTCGGGTTGCAGAGTGCCGTAGCATCCACTGACGACAATCTTCGCGGCAGGATTATCGCGCCGCACCTTTCTGATCGTTTGCCGGGATTTTTTTATTGCCGCCTGGGTGACGGCGCAGGTGTTGATGACGATTATATCGGCGTCGTTCGACTCCGGCGTTATACGGCAACCGGTTTCTGTGAAACTTCGCCCCCAGTTCTCCAACTCCGCCTCATTCAGACGACACCCCAAGGTTTCTAACTTTATTGACGCGCTCATGTAATGTCGGCGATCCCGGCGAGCTTGGTCAGGTGTTGCTCGATGCAACGGGGCAGTGCTTGCAGATTATATCCGCCTTCCAGTACGGAAATGATTCTGCCAGCGCAGGAATAATCCGCCAGTTCTACGACCCTTTCCGTCATCCAGCCATAGAAACCCGTGGTGAGATGCATTTGCCCCAGCGGGTCGTCCCGATGGGCATCAAACCCGGCCGAGATAATGATGCACTCGGGTCTGAAGGCGTGGATCGCCGGAATGATCTTTTCCCTGAATGCCATTTCGTATTCAACATCGCCGCTATGTGCCGGCAGCGGGCAATTCAAGGTGGCGCCTTTTCCGCGGCCGATACCGGTCTCCGAGTATGCGCCCGTTCCTGGGTAGTAGGGATACTGGTGGGTGCTGATATACAAGACGGAGGGGTCTTCCTCGAAGGTGTGCTGAGTGCCGTTGCCATGATGCACATCCCAGTCGAGGATTACCAACTTATCCAGCCCATAATGTCTTTGTAGATACCGCGCAAGGATGGCGACATTATTAAACAGGCAGAAACCAAGCGCCATGTCGCGCTCGGCGTGATGCCCTGGCGGACGAATCAAGGCGAAGCCATTGTTAATCCCGCGCGCGCCTCCAAGGATTTCATCCGCAATCGCTAAAGGCGCGCCAGCCGCCTTAAGTGCGGTTTCATAGGATTGCCTGGAGATGCCGACATCAGGGCTGTCCAGGAAGTCGGCGCCCGAGCGGCAAACAGTGGCAGCCCTGTCCAGGTAACTCTCTGTATGAATCTCCTCCAGCCAATGTCTTGGCGCTTCCAATGTGTTTACCTGATGGAGGGAACCGAACCAGTTTCTCGATGTCAGGTAGCTGATGCTGGCAGTTAAACGTGCCCTGGATTCCGGATGCCCAAATCCGGGCTCATGATTCAGAAAGCTCGGGCTGTATACAAATGCGGTGTTCATGATTTCACTTATTAAATCAGGCGCATAGTGCCCAAAAGAACATCAGACCAAAAGAATATTGTCAGGGCTTCAGGGCTTGTATATCATCTTGCTTGAATAATATAACTGATTGAGTTTAATTGTCTTTTTTACGATTTAACTTCAATTAATCTGCTGTTATGTCTATATTTTGGACATTGTATCAGGGAACAGAAACCACTAATGAAGAAAGAACCGATTGCAGTTGTAGGTCTTGCCTGTCGTTTTCCTGGGGATTGCAATACACCGGAAGAATTTTGGAACCTTCTGGTCAATGGCGTAGACGCCATCACGGAACTGAAAAATGATCGCTGGTCCACGGATCATTTCTGGCATCCGGATCGAAATGCGCCTGGAAAGACTTATGCCAGACATGCGGGACAGTTAACTAACGCTTTTCAATTTGACCCAGAATTTTTTGGGATCTCGCCTAGAGAGGCTGTGCAAATGGATCCTCAGCAGCGTCTGCTGTTGGAGATGACGTGGGAAGCCTTGGAATACGGCAATCAGATCCCGGATCAACTGGCTGGTAGTAATTGTTCCGTCTACATCGGAATATCCAGCCTGGATTATGCGAACAGCCGGTTTGACGATCCTGCCCTGGCAGACAGTTATTTCATGACCGGCAATACGTTAAGCATCGCCGCCAACCGGATATCGCATCTGTTCGATTTTCGCGGACCCAGCATGGCCCTGGATACCGCATGTTCCTCCTCACTCGTTGCCTTGCATCAGGCATGCTCCAGCATCTGGAGCGGCGAATCCCAGATGAGCGTCGCCGGAGCGGTGCATCTCTTGCTGACGCCGTTCCCCTTTATAGGATTCGCCAAGGCCAGCATGTTGTCTCCGGACGGCAGATGCAAGGTTTTCGACACGCGGGCGAATGGCTATGTCAGATCTGAAGGCGGCGCCATTTTTATTCTGAAACCATTGTCGCTGGCCGAAAGAGCAGGCGATCCCATTCAAGCAGTGATAGTGGCAACGGGCGTGAACACGGATGGACGTAAACCTACGATTGTCGTGCCTGAAGCACGAGCCCAGCAGGACCTTCTCGAACGAGTTTACACCGATGCCGGCATCGATCCGGCGCGCATCCATTATGTCGAGGCGCACGGGACGGGTACGCCGGTTGGCGATCCGATCGAAGCACAATCTATAAGTGGGGGTATTGCGACTAGGGGAGAGCGGTTGCTGCCGTTGTTAATCGGATCGGTCAAATCCAACATCGGACATCTAGAAACCGCCTCCGGCGCCGCTGGTTTGATGAAGGTAATACTGGCGATAAAACACAGGGCTATACCGCCTTCCATCCATTTTGAAACGCCAAACCCAAATATCGATTTCGATTCATTGAAGCTGAAGGTTGTGAATCGTCATATGACATTGTCAGAAATTCCAGGCGAATTACTGATGGGGGTAAATTCATTCGGGTTCGGGGGCAGCAACGCGCATGTCATAGTAGCGGAATATAAGGATCACGAGCCGCAGATTGTAAGACCGGGAATTGAGGGATGTCCGCCACTGTTGTTAACCGCCGCCTGTCATGAATCGTTGCAAGCGCGCGCAGTTCAATTTAGCGAGCTGTTTAAGATGGTGGATGGGGTGGGCGATGTTTACGATATCAGTTACAGCGTCGCTAAATACCGCCAGAAATTGAAGCACCGCCTGATCGTCTGGGGCGATAATGCCCAAGAGATTGCGGGGGAATTGAACAAATTTGCCACGGGCGAGCCTTGCGCTCAACTGATAACGACAGAAGGACTACAAGATCCCATACGAATTGCATTTGTATTTTCAGGCAACGGATCGCAATGGGCGGGAATGGGTAAAGATCTGATGCTCGATGGGGTCTTCAGGGATGCTGTGGCGGGAATAGACGAGTACTTTCAACCGTTGTCCGGCTGGTCCTTGGCGGAAAAGCTGTCGTCTTCCATCGATCCTGACTGCATGGAGGCGACCGAGATTGCCCAACCGACGCTCTTTGCCATTCAGGCGGGCATAGTGGCTATCATGCAATCTCGAGGCGTGACGCCGGATGCAGTCTGCGGTCACAGCGTCGGTGAAATCGCAGCCGCATGGGTAGCTGGCGCCATCGACCTTGAACAAGCCGTAAATATCATTTATTTCCGCAGTATGGCCCAGGCCGAAACCAAAGGTTTGGGAAAAATGGCGGCGGCGCAACTTGCGCCTGACCGCGCCCGGTTACTCATCGAGAAGATTGGCGATGGTCTCGAAATCGCCGCCATGAACAGCCCTCGTTCCGTCAGTTTTTCCGGACCCGCGGCGACTATCATGCGTATTAATTCCCAACTCAGGGAAGAGGGGACGCTTTGCCGGGTGTTGGATCTCGATTATGCGTTTCATAGTTCTGTCATGGAATCGGTCAAGGATAGTTTTTTGTCCAGGATAGGGATGATCAAACCATCAACCGGGGTCATACCATTCATATCGACGGTAACTGGGAATACCATTCCAGGCAGTGAACTCGATCAAAATTACTGGTGGGAGAACCTGCGCAAGACTGTCCAATTTAGCGATGCGTTTACATGGCTGATCGAAAATAAATTCAATCTCTTCATGGAGATTGGGCCCCACCCTGTGCTTAAAACATATCTGCATGAAGGATTGGCGGAGAGACAGATCAAGGCAACCGTTCTGAGCACGTTGCGAAGAAAAACAGATCAAGAAAGGGAACTGCTCGAAAGGTCAATACATGAAATTATCCTACACGCGCCGAACAGGCACATGCCCCACTATTTCAAGACCGCCGGACAGCGCGTTAGTCTTCCATCGTATCCATGGAATGCCGCAGAATTCCGAATTACTAAGACTAATGAGGCTTACAATTATTTTAGCGATCATCCTTTGCTTGGTTTTAAATTAAACTCGGTGGGCTGGACCTGGCAAAACCAGATCGACACGGTCAAACACCCCTTGTTGGCGGACCACAAGGTGGATGAGGTGGTGGTATTCCCGGCATCGGCTTATGTGGAGATGGCGTTGGCGGTATCCGCGCGATTCTTCAGTCGACAACAATACGAGATTTACAATCTGGAAATCAGGCGTCCTTTGTTGCTGGATGAGGAACAAATCCGGGATGTTCAGATAGCCATAGCGCCGGACGAACTCGACTTTGAAATCAGAAGCAGACCAAGATTCAGCGATCAATCCTGGAGTGTAAACGCGGTCGGTAAACTGGCGGGTAATTATACTGGTTATGTTGATCAGTCTGCGCTTGATATCAGTCAGCTAAAGTCAAATGCCTCAAGGCTGGTCGTGAAAGAGGAAATTTATGAGATCGCACGCACACTTGGTTTGGAATATGGCCCAGCATTTCAAGGACTGGATTGCATCTGGGTATGCGGAAATAAACAGCTACTGGCCAGATATGACACAGCGTTTATAACTGGCGCCAAGGATGAGAGATTCATTATCCACCCGGCCATTCTGGATTCGGCTTTCCACACGCTGTTTCCTGCCTTGAATCTGACGGATTCTGTCGATGGCAAGGCTACTTCAGCATATCTCCCGCTGGGTTTTGAAAACATCAGGATTGAACAGCATACGCGGAATGTAACTTACAGCCTCTGTGAAATACTTTCATATTCCCCGAATTCCGTGCACGCTAGGATTACTTTACTGGATGAGGCGGGACACAAAATCGCCGGCATTGACAATTGCTTTTTCAAAAAGCTTCCGCGCGCAAGAGAACTGGATGGGCCGGATTTTTACCATTTTGTCCAGATCCCGAGAAACCATATCGATGCTTTTCTGCCTGTTCCATCGCCGGGCATGGATGACCTGAAGGAGTATATAAAAGCCCACCCTGTCGATGAAAATGTACTGCGCAACGAGAAGATCCAGAATGAACAAGTACAACCTTTGTATGAGGCGCTCGCCATCGCAATAGCGGAAAAAACCCTGCGTGAGTTTGGCGCCCACATGGGTGAATTCACGGTTGATTCATTGATAACAAGTTCAGGTATTGCCGAATGTCATAAACGGTTTATTTATTATTTGCTCAGGATGCTGGAAGAAGACGGCAAGGCTGTGTGCCAGGATGGCGTGTGGAAGTTGCAGTTGACCTCCGATGATGGCGAAGCACTTCCAATCTGGCGCTCCATAATCGCCGATTATCCCCGGTATCAACCAGACATGTTTTTTACCTCACAATACGGATTTGACCTGGTAAATACATTATCCAGAAATTCCCAGGATCTCGATGAGCAATGTTCCGAACTCAAGCGTTATAACTTCGTCAGCAGCGGTCTGAATATACACATCCTGAAAAAGATTTTGGGATACATTGTGCATGAATGGCCGGGTAATAAACGACGGCTTCGAATTGTGGAGATTACTGACAGGGAAAGATCATGCAGCAGGCAATTGGCCGATCTGTTACCGAGAGAATTTTGCGACTTCCAGATTATTACCCGGGATGCGACGTTGTCCAAAAAGGCCGAGTTTATGTTCAAGGATTATCCGAACATAAAGATAATCACGTTTAATCTGGGTGATAACAGCATCCGGCACGATTTTCAGGAAGGCGAATTCGACATCTTGATTTCGTCAGAGTGGTTGCATCAGTGCGATGACGTCATCAAGACATTGGACGATTTCAATTATCTGCTGGGGTCCGGCGGATTATTACTCTTGAGCGAACGCCGGCCCGACAGAATAATCGATATCAATATGGGTATCGATCCAGCCTGGTGGTTGCGTTCCATGCATGATGAATATCCCGTCTCCAGGCTGATGGATGCCGATGATTGGGTGGTGACGATAGAAAAGGCTGGATTTAACAATGTGACAATCATCAACAACGATATCGTCGAGGACAACAGGGAAGTTGTGATTTCGGCCTGTCGACAGGTCAGAAACAGACTGGAAAATGCGAGAGGCGTTACACGAAATACCTGGTTACTCATCGCTCATGACCATGGTCTGTCGAAACGGATAGCAGATTCTGTTAGTGAGGAGCTTAGCGCCCACGGCTTGCAGGGAATCATTGCTTGTGTGGATCGAGATTCGAAACGAACGAATGGATCCAGCGAGATTAAAAGGCTGAAAACTCCGGAAGATTTCAGGTTATTACTAGCATCGCTGGGTGAAAATAATCTTCCCTCGACTCAAATCGTCTATCTTTGCGGCCTTGATCTCAGCATTAATACTTCTATATCAAGCCTGATCCATACCCAGAGCAGTTGCTGCATGGATTTGGTAAATCTTCTTAAGGCCACCGAAGTCCTTGCCAAGGAAATGTCGCCTCGATTCTGGCTGATCTCAGGTAATCTTAATTCTCATGCCGCGGATGAGGGGCAGAAAACCATGTCTCTGCTCAATCAGGCCCCATTGCAAGGATTGGGCAGAGTCATAAGAAATGAATATCCGGATATCGACTGCCGTCAGGTGGTATTGAATCTTGGTAATAATATCCGCAAGAATGCCCACGCACTATGGAATGAAATTTCGCAGGCGGATGATGAGTGCGAGGTAATTCTTACCAGGGATGCCAGGAAGGTTGTCAGGCTCGACTTATATCGTGAATCGGAATCGGATCGAAGTAACGGCGGTAAACAAGCCAGGCCGCTCGCAACGGTTTACAGGTTGGCGATAAAATCGCCAGGTAATCTTGATAGCCTATACTGGCAGGAATTCAAATTACCATCCCCTGCAGATGATGAGATAGTGGTTAAGGTGATGGCAAGTGGTTTGAATTTCCGGGATGTGATGTTCGCTTCCGGGTTATTGCCGGATGAGATTCTAGAGAATGGTTTTGCCGGGGCGACCTTGGGCATGGAATGTGCGGGCGTCGTGACCCGCTGCGGACGGAACGTTAATAATTACAAGGCTGGCGATCATGTAATCGCCTTCGCCTCTACGTGTTTTGCATCGCACGTAGTCACACGGACCACGGCCGTTACGAAAAAACCGGACTCCTGGACATGGGAGGAATCAGTTACTGTACCGACGACATTTTTCACAGTTTACTATTCCTTGAAGCAACTTGCCCAATTAAGGGCGGGTGAAAAAATCCTTATACATGGCGCTGCGGGCGGAGTTGGATTGGCGGCGATCCAGTATGCAAATTACTGTGGTGCGGAGATATTCGCCACGGCTGGAACGCCGGAGAAACGCAGGTTTCTGGAATACCTTGGTGTGGATCACGTTCTGGATTCCAGAACACTCAAGTTTGCCGATGAGATAATGACGATTACCGCCGGATCCGGGGTGGATGTCGTGCTTAATTCTCTCGCAGGAGAAGCGATGGAGCGGAATTTCTCGGTGCTTAAGCCATTTGGAAGATTTATTGAACTGGGCAAACGGGATTTTCTTGAAAACCGGAAAATTGGACTGCGGAAAATGCGTAATAACATTTCTTATTTTGCGGTCGACGCAGATCAACTTATGCAGTCACAACCCTTACTTGCGGGCAAATTGTTTTCAGAAATGATGGAACTGTTTAAACAAGGCTGTTTCCGGCCGCTTGCCCACACCATAACCCCTGCCAGTGATATCGTCACTGCATTCCGTACTATGCAACAGTCGGCGCACGTTGGAAAACTTACAGTCTCAATGCAATCAGATCCTGGCCGAATCTCGAGATGCGATGAAGATATATACACTTTCGGCATCGACGAAAAGGCCAGTTATCTAATTGCGGGGGGCGCCAGCGGGTTCGGCTTTGCCACGGCAAAATGGCTTGTGAATAAGGGTGCGAAACGCATCATCCTGCTTGGACGTCGTGCTGGTCTTGATGAAAATCAATTAAAGTATATTGATTCGCTAAAGAGTGAAGGCGTTGAAATACAATACAAACAGTGTGATGTGGCCGATCCGGTCGCCTTGAAAAAGGTATTGCGAGAGATAAATATTCCGCAGAACCCTTTGAAAGGCATTATTCATGCCGCGATGGTGCTGAAAGATTCAGCTATACGCAATCTGGACGAGGAGTCCTTTGCCAAGGTATTCGTACCCAAAATTCAAGGGGCCTGGTGTCTGCATCAAGTAACTGCTGATCTCGTGTTGGATTTCTTCATTCTGTATTCTTCCGCAACAACCTGTCTCGGCAATCCAGGCCAGGCAAACTATGTCGCCGCCAACACCTATCTCGAGGCGTTGGCGCAATACCGGAGATCCCAAGGGCTGCCTGCACTGGCGATTGCCTGGGACGCCATCATGGATACCGGATATCTGGCCCGTGATGAATCGTTGCGAGATACCTTCAGGAAACGACTTGGCGTGAACGGAATATCCTCGAGACAGGCATTTCTAGCTCTCGAAAAGGCCCTTAGTAAGTCTTTGCAAAATCCAATACTCATGAATGCGAATTGGGTGGCCATGAAGCGCTTGCTGCCGATCATGACCGTGCCGATGTATACGAATGTATTGCATGGAATCTACGATGATATGAACAAGGACAGTATGGTGGGGATACAGGAATTGATTCAGGGTTTGTCGCGAGAAGAAGTCCATGTGCTGATTTCAGGTATGCTGGGGGATGAGGTGGCGCGAATACTGCAACTTCCGCGCGAGAAAGTCGAACATAACCGTCCGCTACAGGAGTTGGGTATCGATTCTTTGATGGCGATGGAACTGGTAGCGGCCATTGAGAAACGCTTTAATGTCGAGATACCCATAATGGCGCTTTCCGATAGCATTACAGTTGACACGCTGGCCGCCAGACTTGTCAAGATGATATTGAATGATACTCGTGATTCAGAGAATCTCAACAGTGACGCCATGTTGATTAAATCCATGGCTGAAGTTCATGCCGAAACCATTCCAGAAAGCGCATTGAATGAATTTACCACGAATTTTGAAAAACAAGCGGATACCTATCGGCGGATAATCCAGTGACCTCGTCGAATAACAAGCTTTTTGGGCTCACAGGATCCGATAAACAAAAACTGATTGACCGGATCCGCAACAGAAATCGCAAAGGCGATGGAACTGAAACACCTTCAAAGCACAAGTTTTCATCCAAGATGGAAGAGATTCCCGAGGAATACTATAAGCTTGAATTTCTGCCAGGCGTCAAGCAGTTGCAGATTCAAATGACGGCTGCGGAAAAATTCGGGATTGAAAATCCATTTTTTAGAGTACATGAATCGGTCGCGGGCAATGAAACCAGGATTGGCGATAAAAATTACATAAACTACTCCAGCTATAATTATCTGGGATTGTGCGGACACCCAAAAATTTCCAAAAGCGCCAAGGATGCCATCGATCGATACGGCACCTCGGCGTCCGCTAGCAGACCCGTATCCGGAGAACGTCCTATTCATCGCGACCTGGAACGTAGATTGGCGGAGATCCACAAGACCGAGGACTGCATCGCTTTTGTTAGCGGTCACGCCACTAATGTGACAACAATCGGTTGTTTGTTTGGCAAGGACGATCTGATTCTCCACGATGCGCTAGCGCATAACAGCATTATTCAGGGGGCTGTGCTCTCCGGCGCAAAACGCTTGAGTTTTCCTCATAACGATTATGCCGCCCTCGATAAAATCCTGGCAGAAAACAGGACCAAATTTAAACGTGTCCTGATAGTTATCGAAGGGATGTACAGTATGGATGGCGACATCCCAAACCTCCCGGAATTCATCGAATTAAAGAGGAAATACAAGGTATTTCTGATGGTGGATGAAGCCCATTCGCTTGGCGTGCTCGGGGAGCGCGGATTCGGCATCAAGGAACATTTTGCCGTGAACAGTGATGCCGTAGATATTACTATGGGGACGTTGAGCAAGACGCTTTCATCTTGCGGAGGGTATATAGCCGGCAAGCGTATCCTGATTGAAAATCTGAAATTCAACGCACCAGGTTTTGTGTATAGCGTCGGCATGGCGCCACCAAGCGCAGCCGCCGCCTTGGCGGCGCTGGAATTGCTGGTGAAAGAACCCGAACGAATAAGAAGGCTGCAAAAACTTGGCGGTACTTTTCACCAGATGGCGACAGCCGCAGGTTTGAATACGGGATATTGCCAGGGTTTTGCCATCATTCCGATCATAACCGGAAGTTCAATCTTGAGCGTCAAACTCTCGAATGTGTTGTTGGAGAAGGGTATCAACGTTCAACCAATAATTTATCCGGCAGTCGAGGAACGGGCGGCGAGATTGCGTTTCTTTCTGTGCGCCAATCACACAGAAGAGCAAATTGCTTACACGATAGAAATATTGGCGAAAGAACTGCACAAGCTGAAGAAGACATCGTTGTTTACCATTTGAAGGTGGCTGCCGGTTGAAAGTCATAGTAATCGGTGCGGGCATTGCCGGTCTCGGCGCCGCCACATATTTTTCCAGGCAGGGTCATACGGTCACCGTATTCGAGGCGAATGACCGGGTTGGGGGGCGAGCCCAGACTCTGAACGCAAGAAATGCCGCCGACATCGTAGACACCGGCACACAATATTTCCATACCAACTACCGTCGTGCGTTGGCCTTGATTCGCGAAACCGGACTGAGCAAGACATTATCGAAGATCAGGGGATACACCAAGGTCATAGAGGGTAATGATCAATCTGGCGGTTTCTTGTTGCATCATCGGTACCCCTGGTATAGAAACGCGGGAATTGGCGGCAACTTACGGCTCGGCAGGTATTTACTGCATTCGCTGCTTGATCTGCCATTCGATGTTTTCGGCTTGTCATGTTATTCAGAGACGGATGAGATCAACGGCATCTCGTTGGAATCGAACCGATTGGT
This sequence comes from Gammaproteobacteria bacterium, assembly GCA_004297165.1. Taxonomy (GTDB): domain Bacteria; phylum Pseudomonadota; class Gammaproteobacteria; order Eutrophobiales; family Eutrophobiaceae; genus 2-02-FULL-56-15. Next base: position 763,323 of record SCUJ01000006.1, on the reverse strand, counting down.
GGTAAATTCAATTATCAGACCATTATCTCTGGCCGGCACTCTCACCGAACCAGATTCGTATAACCTCAGTCAATACCACATCACGCGGCTGATCCGGATTATCTTATTGACTGATTATTTGTCGTTAACCGGGGGAATCGCATCATTGCATCGGGCCTTGGCAGCCTCCCTTACCGTGCGACTGGGGACGCCGGCGTCTGGTTTACTGATCGATAGTGAAAAGGTGTCAGGAGTTACAGTGGGCGAGAGGGGCGAGTCACTCAAAGCTGACCACGTTGTTATCGCCATACCACCAGTCATGGCCTCGCAACTCTTGCCTGTCGAATGGCGCGAGGAACGCGAGTTTCTAAATGGGATCGTTATGCCTTCCTTCATATTGCCGACATTCTTTCTGGATCGGCCAGTGAATAAACTGGTATGGTCGTATCTGGTGCATAACCGATATGGTCTGAAAACTAAATTCATAACGGATGCCTCTGTCAAGAATCCGGAGATGGTGAAATCCGGCAAGTCCGCATTACAGCCCTGGATTTGTTATCCTGAATCGACGGCGTTGGAAGGGGGCAGTGATGAATCTGTAATAAAACTCTGCATGGACGAGATGGAGATGCTATTTCCAGGATTTACTGGCTGGATTGAAAACATTGCCGTAACCCGGCATCCTTTCGGTGTTCCTTTCCATCCCCCGGGGCGCAACCGCGCCGCCAGGGCATTTCTAATGGACGCGGACAACAGGGGCCTCTCATTTTGTGGTGATTATCTTTCGGGTGGATATCTGGAATCGGCGCTGTGGAGTGCGCGCCGCGCCGCGGACAAGTTCGGTTGAAGCGCGTCGCTATGACCCCATGGTCTTGTATAGAATCCAGTCTCCGAGTTTAACAGGTAGCAATGACAGGAGACGGATGCCCAGCAGATGGGTGTAAGGGAATGCGAGCAGAGGTTTCTTTTTCTCTACGCCGGATTTAATGATGCGCGCAGCCTTGTCGGCATCCATCCGCAGCAGCGATGAGCTGTTATTCTTGTTGTTCATCGGCGTGTCGATGTAACTCGGGCAGACGATGCAGATATCGATATTATCAGCAGCGCACGTCGGACGGAGCGCCTCATAATAACTTTTCAACGCGGCCTTGCTGGCGCTGTATGCAGGGAACAGGGGGATTCCTCGAAAAGCCGCCATGGAACTTATGATCGCCACCGTCCCCATCTTGCGCCCCCGCATTCTCAGGAGCGCGGGATTAACTGTAGCGATGACTCCGGTAAAGTTAATTTCGAATTGATCGAGTACCGACGACATGGGCTGATCCGGTTGATTCTTCGGAACTGCGGCGATGATGCCAGCGTTCGCAATGACCAGATCTATCGGATACTTATCGTCGAAAGACACAAGCCAGTCATTCAGTTGTTCTCTGTGTCTAATGTCGAGGAACGCAGTTTTAGTGGCCGCTCCCATCTGTTTACAGAAGCCGGATACTTCAGTCAGACGTTCGGAATTTCTCCCCAGCAGACCAAGAACAACGCCGGGTGCGGCAAAACTCCTCGCGAGCGCTGCGCCAAGCCCGCTGCTTGCCCCCGTGATGACGATATTGTTAAACATGGGTACACGTACTCGGGGATATAGAACGTGACGAGTAGTTCTTGGCGTCAGGAGGGTCTAATTCGCGATGAGTAAACGATTGAGGATGACTGCCGAAGTAATCACTGCGCTGCCGCTGTCGTACGCGTGGGAAGTATCAGGTCAGTCAGAATGTTCGCTGCTTCTTTGAGAAAGACATCAGGATCGTCGAAATCATCGGTTTCGTCAGTGTCATCGGCCGCAGCGTCGGTATCGGTTTCGGCGAGGGCTTCATCATCCAGTTCCGCATCCTCTGGCAGCGGTTCGAGTCCGTGGTTCATCCGAATTTCGTTCTTAATCACTCGATTCGCCGTTTCCAGACCTTCGCGCTCCGCCTTACGGTCGCTCTCCAGCAACGAGACGGATTTGCGCTGGCTGTTTTCATAGGAGAGGGCGATCTGTTCCATGGTCAGTCTGAACAGTTTGTCGTCCTTTATGCGCTGCTCGTGTCTTTGCTGCAATCCTGCATAGCTGTCCACCGGGGCATTTACCGCCCGAAATCTTGCCGGTTCGACCTGATCCCACGGCAGGGCGTTGTCGATGGAGCGTTCTCCATATTCATCGGTGAACTGCGCCGTGGGGAAGATGATGTCGGGAATGACGCCTTTGAGTTGATTGCTTCCGCCGCTGACGCGGAAGAACTGCGCGATGGTGGTCTTGAGTTTTCCGTGGTCTTCCGAGTTATTGCGGACGAAGCGGTTGAGATCGACGATGTTTTGCACGGTGCCTTTGCCGTAAGTGGGTTCCCCGATGATGAGACCGCGCCGGTAGTCCTGGATTGCCCCGGCAAAGATCTCGGAGGCGGAGGCGCTGTTGCGATCGACCAGCACCGCCAGCGGTCCGCTGTAGCTAATCTCGGGATCGGGGTCTTCATTGACATCAATCCGTCCGTAGGAGTCCTTGGTTTGTACGACCGGGCCAGATTCGATGAATAATCCGGTAAGTTCCAGTGCCTCGAGGAGCGATCCGCCGCCGTTTCCGCGGATGTCGATAATGATCCCCTCGACCTTCTGCGTTTGCAGATCTCCGAGCAGGTTGCGCACGTCCCGCGTGGTGCTTTTGAATTCCTTCTCGCCGCGGGACTGGGCGGCAAAATCACTGTAAAAGGTGGGAACATCAATCACGCCGATTCGCCCCCCGGCGGTTTCGATGACGGAGGATTTTGCCGCCTGGTCCTCCAGTTTGATGCGATCGCGGGTGATGGCAATCACTTTGGTTGGTCCTTCCGGACCGACTCCCTCAGGCAGCACGTCCAGCCGGACAACGGTGCCCTTCGGGCCGCGGATAAGATCCACGACATCATCCAGCCGCCAGCCGATGACGTCCACCATCTCGCCTTCCGCATTCTGTCCAACGCCGATGATCCGGTCTTCGGCCTTCAGCGCCCCGCTGAGATCCGCGGGGCCGCCCGTTATGATCCGTTCGACTGTGGTGTAGTCGTTGTCGGGTCTGAGTTCGGCGCCGATCCCTTCCAGGCTCAGGCTCATGTTGATATCGAAATTCTCCGATGTGCGCGGCGAAAAATAGCTGGTGTGCGGTTCTATCGCTGTGGTGTAGGCATTGATGAAGGTTTGATAGACATCATTGGCATCAAGCTGGTGTGTGGTGGTCCTGAACCTGGCGTAGCGTTTGGACAGCGTATCGGTAATCTCGGCCGCGTCCTTGTCCGCGATCCGCAGATTGAGTATGTCGTTTTTTACCCGTTGGCGCCAGATGAAGTCGAGCGCCTGTTGATCCGCAGCCCATGGGGCTTCACGACGGTCGTATTCGTAATCTTCAGGAGTGTTGAAATCGAATTCCGTGGCCAGGGTCGCGATGGCAAAGTCGGAGCGTTCGGAAACCCGCTGGCGGTAGCGGCGAAAAATCTCGAACGCAGCGGCGAGATCGGGTTCTTTCAGTGCATCATCCAGATTGAAGCGGTAGCGAGCGAATTCATCGATGTCGACCTGGGTGAAATAACTGCGGTTGGGATCCAGGCTTTCAAGGTATTTATCCAGGATGGCGGCCGAAAGTTGGTCATCGAGGGACGCCTTTTTGTAGGCGTAGGTATTTATAAACTGAATGATGATGTTGGTGGCTTTGAGGTGACGGGCTGCCGGGACCAGGTCAGCGTCATCCACCAGAGGGACCTTGGCGCAACAAACTGTTGCCGCCAGGAGCAAGGCCAGAAATGCTAAAACAGGTGTTTTCTTCATGATAGTTCGAATTTCGCGCTTGTTTGATTGATTCATGGCTGAATTTTATGACAGATGCTGTTTGTGGAATATCCCGATATACCTAACCGGGACTGGCATTGCCAGACAGAACATTCAGGCGTTGCCGGATGGTTTCGGCCTTGGTGGCGTTGCCCCCAAGAAATCTGGGGGCTTGCAGATAATACTCCATGAGGTCCCGGAGGGCATTGGGGTTGTTGGCATCCAGTTCAACCGCCTTTTCGAAGGATTCCCGGGTCTTCGCGGCGTATTTGATGGCCTTGACCCAGTTGGCCCGTTCGGCGATGCGGCCATAGCATTTCCCGAGCAGGTGGTGATACTCGGATTCCGAGGGATCAAGGCGCACGGCTTCTTCCATCAGGGGCAGGGCGCTTTCGTAGCGTCCGCTCTCATAGAATTCGAGGGCCTGGGAATAAAGTCCATCCACAGCATTGTCCGCTGCCTGACACTGGGATGTGAGCAGGAGGCCCAGAGAAAGTAAAAGATATTTTTTTATCGTTCCCGGCCTAACCATTGATGTCGATAAGTTCGATTTCGAATATCAGTGTTGAATTCGGCGCGATATCAGGTCCCATGCTGCGGTCGCCGTAGCCGAGTTTCGCCGGCAGATATATCTCCCATTTGGATCCTACTGTCATCAACGGGACCACTTCCTGCCAGCCGGGAATAACGCTTTGTAACGATAAGGAAACGGGCTCGCCGCGGCCATAGGAGCTGTCGAATTCCTTGCCATTGATCAAGGTGCCCCGATAATGAACCTTTACGTTCGCCCCCGGGGCTGGTTTTTGCCCTACGCCTTTTGTGATGACCTTGTACTGCAGGCCGCTCTCGGTCTGTACGACCCCGTCCTTTTTACGGTTTTCATCGAGGAATTTCTGGCCTTCCGCCAGGTTCTGCTCTCCGGCCGCCGTCTGTCTGGCCGCTTGCTGTTGCTGAAAGTTTTCGGCGATTTTCTGCATTTCTTCAACGCTCAATTTGAGCCCTTGACCGGCGAGGATATCCTTGAATGCCTCCGTGAAGGCTTCCACATCCACACTGATGTTCTGGCTTTGCAGGCTCTCGGCGATATTCTGGGCAATCTCCACGCCGATGGTGTAACTGAATTTTTCCTGTTCGGTCTCCGGCTGCTTGGCCATTACGGCAGGCAGCGTAAGCAAGGAAACGGCGATGCCGGATAATATTCTTTTCATGCACAACATAGAGGGAATCCTTGGAGGTTGATTTATCGTTCATCATCACACAGGTACGCGACTTATCCAAGAGGTTGGGCACATAAAATGTGCTATCTTTCAAGTGAATCAGGCAGGGACAGCGAGACTGGCTTAACACATCCACGCCCGGTGGGATGCTGCCGAATAAACCGGGCGCAGCCTTATTACCGATCAGGGATCAAAGCAAGGACGTCTTGCAAACGCGATACTTCGATATCTGGCCGGTGCATGACCTCCCCCAGAAAACGCCGGAACCGCCGCGCCCCCGATTGTCCCTGAAACAGTCCGGTGATGTTTCTGAGCATCCGGCTGAGCGGCGCCCCTTCGGCATGACCCTGTTCCACATAGCCTAGATAGCGCCGGAATATCTCCACGCGATTCGGGACCGGGTGTGCGTCGTTAAATATCATACGGTCAGCAACCGCCAGCATGTATGGGTTATTACAGACCGCACGACCGAACATGACCCCATCCACCTGCCGGTAATGCCCCTCCAGATCCGCCAAGTGCGTCACGCCGCCATTGAGGATGATCTCGAGGTCGGGAAAATCCTCTTTGATCCGATACACAGCTGCATAAACCAGGGGCGGGACTTCCCGATTCTGGCGCGGACTCAAGCCTTGCAACCAGGCCTTGCGCGCATGGATGATGAAGCAATTGCAGCCAGCCCCTTTGACTGTGGAGACGAAACGATAAAGGAAGGAATAATCGTCCCGGTCATCGACGCCAATCCGGCATTTCACCGTGACGGGCAGCCGCACCGTCTGGCGGATGCGTTCGACACACTCCGCCACCGTGTCCGGCGCCAGCATGAGACACACCCCGATGCGTCCGGCCTGTACCCGATCGCTGGGGCAGCCTATGTTGAGGTTTATTTCATCGTAACCGGCGGCCTCCGCCATGGCGGCGCAGGCGGCGAGTTCCGCCGGATCGCTGCCGCCGAGTTGTATCCCGATAGGATGTTCGGAAGGATGAAAGGTCAACATCTGCTCATGTTTGCCATGCAGGAGCGCGCCGGTGGAGATCATCTCTGTATACAAGAAAGTCCGGCGGGTGATTAAGCGCAGAAAATAACGGAAATGACGATCCGTGTGGGTCATCATCGGGGCGACGCAAAGTCGATGGGTGGGGACCGGGGTTCCAGGCAAATCGTCAAATTCGGCCATAACGCTGGAGCACGCAATAGGTGAAGGCGGGGCGGAGATAGAATCCCCTGGGAAGGGTTGATGCAGATTCGCCCGCCGCATTGCTTACAGGCGTGCGTGCCCCTGCATGCGCCGCCTTCGGTCGGATCTGCAACGCCTCGCCGAAACATGCATTAAGACAATCGAGTTCACCCAGGGAGATCATTTCCATCAATTCCTGCCAATCGGTTCGCAGCAGCCGTTCTTCGTCGGCATCCGGGGACCAGATGAAGGCATTGCCTATCCGCCGGCGCGCCAGGGGAATGTCTGGTGCGGCCTCCACCGGAACCCAGAGCACACGGGCGAGCTTTTTCCTGACCACGGAATTCTCCCAGGTCGTGAAGGATTCGCGATTCAGGGGCACGGTGCATACGTAGGTGGATTCGCGGGGTTTGCCCAGGCGATTGATGGGCAAAGTCTTGAGTTCGACCTGGATTTCCCGGAAATCTGGAACCGGTAGAGTCGCCGCGGAGGCGCCGAGACAGCGCTCCATCAGCTCGCCGATCCAGCCCTTGGCGTATTTTTGTCCCGTCGGGACCGGCAGCGCCATGTTCCCGGCGAGTTGCTGAAGGGTTTTGCCCGCAAGCCGTCTGGCGCGTTCGAGCAGTTCCAACTCGGTGCCTGGAGGAGGCATCCGCGGCATCAGAAATGTTCCAGTAATTCTATGATCGAATCCTTCAGTGCGGTTATGCGGGCGTCATCGGTAATCATGTTGTTTTTACGATCGGTGATGAAAAAAATATCTTCCACGCGTTCGCCGAAGGTGGCTACCTTGGCCGTCTTCAGACTGATTGCGTGCGACTCCAAGGCCAGGCCGATCCGGGAGAGAAAACCCGGGCGATCCGTGGAGATGACCTCCATGATCGTATGATTGTTCGCAGTATCCAGGGAGAAATTAACCTGGGTGGGGATTGGAAAGTTGCGCAGCTTTCTCGATTTGATGCGGTTGATGGGTTTGACCGGTTTGTCCAGGGCGCCCAGGGCATCCCTCAGCCTGTCCCGGATCTCCTTGAGGCGTTCGCGTCCATGTACAGTTTCCCCGGATTCCTCGAGCACGATGTAGGTGTCTAGGGTGTAGCCATGGGCGGAGGTGATGATCCTGGCGTCGACGATGTTCAGTCCCAGATGACCCATGGCGCTGGTGACGCGGGAGAATATGCCGTCATGATTATGCATATAGATGAATATCCCGGTGCCGCCCAGAATGGTTTCTTCCTGAAAGGATATGATGGGAAGTTTGTCTTCCCGCGCATGCATGATCGCCTGGGTATGCCACGCAATTTCCTCCGCCGAATAGCGAATGAAATAGTCCTCGCCGAGGGATGACCAAAAGTCCTCCAGTTCCTTCTCTTCATAACGGGCATGGCCGATCAATTCGAGCGCCTTGTTCTTGACCTCCCGGATGCGCTCGTTTTTGTCGATGGGATTCTCCAGACCGCGCCGCAAGGCGCGGATGGTCTTGATGAACAATTCGGCGATGAGGGATGCCTTCCAGTTGTTCCAGATCTTCGGGTTGGTCCCGCTGATATCTGCCACGGTCAGCAGATACAGATAGCGTAAATGCATGACATCCCGGATTTGTGCGGCGAAGGCGTTGACCACATCCGGGTCGTTGATATCCTTGCGTTGGGCCGTGCGGGACATTATCAAATGGTTACGCACCAGCCAGGCAACCAGTCTGGAGTCGAATTCCGGCATGCGGTGCCGGCGGCAGAATTCGAGGGCATCCTCCGCCCCCAGTTCGGAGTGATTGCCTTCGTCCCGGCCCTTGGCGATGTCGTGAAACACGCCCGCCAGGTAGAGAATTTCCTGTTTGGGGATTGAACGCAGGATCTTCCGGCAATGGGGAAACTTCTCCACGTATTCTTCCTGGTTGAATAGGCGCATGTTCTGAATGACAAACAGGATATGTTCATCGACCGTGTAAATATGGAACAGGTCGAACTGCATCAATCCTTCGATCCTGGAGAATACTGGCAAGTAGGCTCCCAGCACGCCGTAGCGGTGCATGCGGCGCAATTCGTGGCCGACCCGTTTCGGTTGCCGCATGATCTCCAGGAACAGGGACTGGTTGCTGAGGTCGTTGCGAAATTTGTCGTCGATTAAACGAAGGTTTTCTCGGACCATGCGGATCGTCTGGGCGCGCACACCCTTGATTTGGGAATGTTGCTGCATGATAAGAAACATTTCGAGCAGGGCGATCGGATACAACACGAAAGTACGGTCATTGCGCACTTCGAGAAAATCGTTGCGGATCTGGAAGCGTTTATTGATGGGGACGATCTTCTCCTTGTGCCGGGCATACAGGATTGCCTCCTGAAAATGCTGCAACAACATTTCATTGAGCCGGTTGAGTTCCCGCACGGTCCGATAGTAGCTCTTCATGAATTGCTCGACGGCGCTGTTATCGCCGGATTCAAAGCCGAAGATCTTGGCCACGTTGCGCTGATGATCGAAGAGCAGGCGATCCTCCCGGCGGCCGGTCATGATGTGCAGGGCGAAGCGAACTTGCCAGAGAAAGGCGCGGCCGGCGGCCAGTGCATCGTATTCGCTTGGGGTCAGGAAGCCATGATCCACCAGTTGACTGAGGCGATTGGCGCCGAAGTGTCGTTTCGCCACCCAGTCGATGGTCTGGATATCCCGCAGACCGCCGGGACCTTCCTTGATATTCGGTTCCAGTTTGTAATCGGTGTCGTCGTATTTCTGGTGACGGGCGATTTGTTCGGCGAGTTTGGCCTGAAAGAACTTCCGTGGAGACCAGACATTTTTCGGCCCGGTTATCTCAATCATTTCACTGTAGAGGTCGCGATTGCCGACAACCAGCCTGGATTCCATCAGATTGGTCGCAATGGTGACATCCGCCCGCGACTCCTTATAGCAATCCTTGATGGTTCTGACGCTGTGACCGACATTGAAGCCCACGTCCCAGAGAAAGGTGATGTAGGCTTCAATCTGCTTCTGATTGGCCGGTTTCAACTTGACCTTGCAGAGGATCATGATGTCGATATCGGAGTAGGGATGTAATTCCCCACGGCCATATCCGCCGACCGCCACCAGCGCGAGGTTGTCATCGTTAACGAATCCACGCCAGGCCTCGGTCAGCATTTGATCGACAAACCAGGCGCGTTTGTAGAGCAATTGCTTGATTGGATGTCCTTTGTAGAATTGCTCGATCAGATATTGATTGCAGTTAGTGATTTGGTCGCGGTATGCCTCAATGCGGTTGAAATTACCCCCAAGGATGCGCAGAAAATCATCCCGGTTATAAAGGTCAGGATCGCCAATGTCGTCATACCACATGCTCATGGAGTTTCGCCCTTGCGCAGTGTTAGCACTTCATGGCCGACGTCCGTGACGAGTATGGTGTGCTCCCACTGGGCGGAGAGGGAGTGATCGCGGGTGACCACCGTCCAGTTGTCCGGAAGCAATTTCACATGCCTTTTTCCCGCATTGATCATGGGTTCTATGGTAAAGATCATTCCCGGTTCCAGTTGCAGTCCCGTTCCCGCCTCGCCGTAATGCAGCACCTGCGGCTCTTCGTGGAATTCCAGACCGATGCCATGTCCGCAATACTCCCTGACCACGGAGCAGTTGCGGGATTCGGCATACTGCTGTATGGCTTGGCCGAGATCCCCAAGCCGGATGCCAGGGCGGACCATGCGGATGGCGAGCCAGAGACATTCGTGGGTAATCTCCACCAACCGCCGCGCCCTGGCCGGGACATTACCCACCAGAAACATCATGCTGGTATCCCCATGGTAGCCATCCTTGATGACGGTAATATCGACATTAATGATGTCGCCGTCCTTGAGCTTGCTTTGGCCGGGTATGCCATGACAGACGACATGGTTGATGGAGGTGCATATGGATTTGGGAAATCCTCGGTAATTCAACGGCGCCGGGATGGCGAGCAGTTCTTCAGTAATGAAGCGGTGGCAAAGTTGATCCAGAGTCTCCGTCGCGATACCGGTCTGCACATGGGGGCTGATGTATTCCAATACCCTGGCTGCCAGTTGACCAGCGATCCTCATCTTCTGTATCTGCGCGCTGCTCTTGATGCTCACTGACATGGCGTATGTTTGCAACCTCATGTAATACATGGAAATATTAGGAAATATTAGAAGGGCAACAGGCGCCCCATGCAAGCATTCGATCTGTTTCTCATCGACTGCAGCGTATCGATGCTGCGGCATGGTCACGGGGGTCGAAGATGACCGGGCGACATGGCTGACTTCATGCTGTTGCTTGTCCTTACCGGTGGGTGTCCGATTTGTTGATACGGGCACACCTATGGTATAAAGCGCCCGCGAATTTCGCAAACACTTAAAACACACGCACAGATGAGCCATGCAGGGGGTGCCTGGACCGTTGGTCCCAGGTTGCTGCATGCGCCGTGCGGAGGCTTAACCCTGTAGGAGAAAATAAGATGTCGACTGTAACCATGCGTGAAATGCTGGAGGCTGGTGTTCATTTTGGCCACCAGACGCGGTACTGGAACCCGCAAATGGCGCCCTATCTGTTCGGGCAGCGCAACAAGATCCATATCATCAACCTCGAATCCACCCTTCCATTATTCCAGGATGCCATCAATTTCGCGGGCAAGCTGACGGCGAGAAAAGGCAAGATCCTGTTCGTCGGCACCAAGCGTGCGGCGCAAAAAATCGTGGAAGAGGAGGCGCAACGCTGCGGGATGCCCTACGTGAACAAGCGCTGGCTGGGCGGTCTCCTTACCAATTTCAAGACCGTCAAACAATCGATCAGCCGGCTCAAGGCCCTGGAAGAGATGTTCAACAGCGGCACGATTGAGCGCATGAGCAAAAAGGAGACGCAGCATTTGAGCCGGGAACTGCAAAAGCTGCGGCTCAGCCTTTCGGGAATCAAGGACATGCCGGTGCTCCCGGATGCCTTGTTCGTGATCGATGTGGGCTTCGAGGATATCGCAGTCAGCGAGGCTGTGAAACTCAAGATACCCGTAATCGGCGTCGTGGACAGCAATAACAGTCCGCAGGGAGTGGACTACGTCATACCGGGTAACGATGACGCCATTCGTTCCATCCGGCTGTACGCCAAGTGCCTCGCCGATGCGATAAAGGATGCCCGCAGCGCCATCGCGAATCTTCCCGAAGGTCAGGCGACCGATGACTTTGTCGAGTTGGACGAATCAGGTGCGCCAGTCGTGGATGATAAGTCCCGCAAATCCAAAACCCAGACCCGCAAGAAGCCGAGCCGCAAGAAGGCGACGGTAACCGGGACTGAGGGCGGCGATGACGTGGCGGCGGCTGATGCGGCGCCCGCAGGAACTGAGGATCCCGCCAGGAAGGCCAAACCAGCGGAAACCGGCAAGAAGCTGGCGCGTAAAAAAACCGTGACGAAAACCGCGGCCGTTGCCGATGCCGATAACACTCCGGCGTCGTCCAAATAAGTAGTCACTTCAAGGTAGGCAAACAATGCAGATTTCAGCTTCATTGGTCAAAGAATTGCGGGAACGCACCGGCGCCGGGATGATGGAATGCAAGAAGGCCCTGCAGGAAACCGGCGGGAATCTCGATGCGGCGATCGAGGCCATGCGGAAATCGGGCGCCGCCAAGGCGGAGAAAAAGGCCGGACGCATCGCCGCCGAAGGCATCATCCTGATCCGGCAGAATCCCAAACTCAACCGCGCCGCGATCGTGGAGGTCAACTGCGAGACGGATTTCGTGGCCAAGGATACGAATTTTCAGACCTTTGCCAACCGGGTCGCGGACCTGATTGAGTCCAGGCAACCTGCCGATCAGGAAACGCTGAAAAATCTTGTCACCGGCGCCGGACACACACTCGAGGCAGAGCGGCTGGAACTGGTTGCGAAGATTGGGGAGAACGTCAGTGTCCGCCGGTTTGAGGTCATCTCCTGCTCGGGCGACAATATCGGCGCCTATCTGCATGGCGCCCGCATCGGGGTGCTGGTGGACATGGACGGAGGCGACCCCGAACTCGCCAAGGACATCGCGATGCATATCGCGGCCAGCCGGCCGATCTGTGTGGACGAGTCTGGCATCCCGGCTGAGATGCTGGCGAGTGAAAGGGAGATCTATCGGGCACAGGCCGCCGACAGCGGCAAACCCGCGGCGATTGTCGAAAAGATGATTGCCGGCAAGGTCAGGAAGTTTATCAATGAAAACACTTTGCTCGGACAACCTTTCGTCAAGGATCCGGATCAAACCGTTGCCGCCGTGTTGCAGACCAACTCGGCCAGGGTGCTGACATTTGTCCGCTTTGAAGTGGGCGAGGGTCTGGAGAAGAAGGTGGATAATTTCGTGGAAGAAGTGATGGCGCAGGCCAAGGCCTGATCGTTATTACAGGCATGGGTAAAACTCCAGAGATCCAACCTTGACCAAGACCACGGGGGAATTCCGCTTTCGCCGCATCCTGCTCAAATTGAGCGGCGAGGCGCTCATGGGTAACGGCAACTACGGTATCGACCCCGGCGTAATCAAGAGGATCGCCCAGGAAGTGGCGGAACTGAACCGGAACGGCGTGGAGATCGCGCTCGTGGTGGGCGGCGGTAACATCTTCCGGGGCGAGGGCCTCGCGGCGGGCGGCATCGACCGGGTCACCGCGGATCACATGGGCATGCTGGCCACCATAATGAACGCCCTGGCCTTGCAGGATGCCCTGGAACAGTTGGGCATGCATGCCCGGGTCATGTCGGCGATTAAGGTTAATCAGGTCTGCGAAGACTACATCCGCCGTCGCGCCATTCGCCATCTGGAAAAGGCCCGGGTCGTGATCTTCGCCGGCGGAACAGGAAATCCATTCTTCACCACGGATTCGGCGGCCAGTCTGCGGGCGGTCGAGATCAACGCGGAATTGTTGATCAAGGCCACCAAGGTGGACGGTATCTATTCCGCGGACCCGATCAAGGACACAGAAGCCGAACGCTACTCCTTCCTGAGTTACGACGAGATAATCGAACGCAAACTCGGTGTCATGGATACTACCGCGATAGTGTTGTGCCGGGACAATGACATGCCGCTCAGGGTATTGAACTTGCTTAAACCAGGCGCGTTAATCCGGGCGGCGCAAGGCCAGGATGAAGGCACGCTCGTGAATCACCAGGCATTTGGGAGGAACAACTGATGACGCATGACGAAATCGTGAAGGACGCCGACAAGAGGATGGACAAGAGCATCGAGTCGATCCGACATGACATGGCCAAGATTCGCACCGGACGGGCGCATCCGAGCCTGCTGGATCATATCGCTGTCAACTACTACGGTAGCCCCGTCCCGCTCAATCAGGTCGCCAATATCACGGTTCAGGACTCACGCACCCTGGCGATCAACGCCTGGGACAAGAAAGCCATCCCGGATATTGAAAAGGCCATCCTCACCTCCGATCTCGGTTTGAACCCGGTTACCGGCGGGGATGTCATCCGCATACCGCTGCCGGCGTTGACAGAAGAGCGCCGCAAGGAATTGATCAAGGTCGTACGGCATGAGGCGGAAATGGCCCGTGTCGCGGTCCGCAATATCCGCCGGGACGCCAACCACATGCTGAAGGAACTGGTCAAGGAGAAGGAAATTACCGAAGACGCGGAGCGCCGCGCGGAGGAAAGCATTCAGAAGCTGACCACGACCCATATCGGCAAGATCGACCAAATCCTCGCGGACAAGGAAAAGGAGCTGATGGAAATCTGAATGACTGCGCATCATGATCAGACGGAATCAACGCAGTCATAATCCTGAGGATACCCGCCCCAACCCCCGGCATATCGCCATCATCATGGATGGCAATGGCCGCTGGGCGAAGCGCCGTCATCTCCCCAGGGTCGCCGGCCACAAGGCCGGGGTCAATGCCTTGCGGGACATCGTCGAGCACGCCCTGGCCCGCGGCATCGGGATACTGACTGTCTATGCCTTCAGCAGCGAAAATTGGCGCCGGCCCGAGGAGGAGGTCAGGTTTCTGATGGATCTCTTCATCACCGCTTTGCAGGAACAGGTACAGGACCTGCATGAAAACGGGGTGGCGGTCGGCTTCATCGGTGACCGTCTTGCTTTTTCCAAAAAATTACAAAAGGCGATTGCCGATGCCGAGACCCTTACACAGGCGAATAAGGCAATGCGTCTGATGGTTGCTGCCAATTATGGGGGGCGTTGGGATATCGCTACCGCCTGCCGTACTTTGGCCGCCGCGGTGGCCGCCGGTAAACTCGAGGTTACCGATCTCGACGAGACCCGCATTGGGCGGACGTTGAGCCTGGGCGAACTGCCGGAACCCGATTTGTTCATCCGGACCGGAGGGGAGCAACGCATCAGCAATTATCTGCTTTGGCAGATCGCTTATACCGAATTATATTTCACGGATGTCCTTTGGCCGGATTTCAGCGCCCCCGATCTGGATCTCGCGATCGACTGGTACAAGGAACGGCAACGGCGTTTCGGCAGGACTCCTGAACAGCTTGCCGACATCGACAGCGCCTAACCCACGTGCTGGTCCAGAGAATACTTGCCGCAGTCCTGTTGATACCTGTCGTAGTTGCCATCGACTGGTTCGCAGGGACGGCGGTTTTCGGCGGAGTTTGCGCCGGCGTGATCCTCATCGGCGCCTGGGAATGGGCCAGGCTGGCCGGTATGGAGCGAACCTCCGGCAGGGTCTGGTACTGTCTGCTGGTAGCGGGGGTGCTCCTTGTGTGTCATCTGTTCAGGGACAGCGCGCTGGCCTTCTTGATTCCAGCGGCGGGTGTCATCTGGTGGGTATTCGGTTTGAGTCAGGTGATCTATTATCAGCGTGGAGTCTGCACTGCGTTCGTTTCAACGCGGACCAGGGCGCTTATGGGGTTGCCGGTGCTTATCCCCGTCTGGCTCAGCATGGTGTCTCTGCACGCTTATGCAAGCCGGGGACCCCAACTGGTCCTGATGCTGCTGGTGATGATCTGGGTGGCGGACAGCGCCGCCTATTTCACGGGGAAATATTTCGGCAGGCGCCGTCTGGCGAGCCGGGTTAGCCCGGCTAAAAGCTGGGAAGGCGTTTGGGGGGCGTTAATTGCGACCGCGCTCATGATACCTGCATTCATTTACTGGTCCGGTATCGGTGCGGAAAGGCCGCTGATTTATTTTATGATTTGCATGGCGACAGTGGCGGCTTCAATTCTGGGCGATCTATTCG
The DNA here is from genome assembly GCA_004297165.1 of Gammaproteobacteria bacterium. Lineage (GTDB taxonomy): Bacteria > Pseudomonadota > Gammaproteobacteria > Eutrophobiales > Eutrophobiaceae > 2-02-FULL-56-15. The sequence continues at coordinate 747,959 of SCUJ01000006.1, read as the reverse complement.
AAAGCATGATGAAACGCATCGGCAATATAAAGGATAGCGGCAATGCCATCCCTGGGCATGGCGGTATACTTGATCGGATAGACAGTCTGACGGCGGCGGGCCCCGTGTTTTTTCTTGCCTACAAACTGATTATGGAGTCAGCATGAAAGGGATAGCCATATTGGGATCGACTGGCAGCATTGGACTAAGCACCCTGGATGTCGTCGCGCGGCATCCTCAGGAATTTGAACTTATCGCGCTCTCGGCCAACAAAGATGTTGCCGGCCTCCGGCGGCAGTGTCATGAATACCGGCCGAAATATGCCGTCATGGCCGATGCCGGATGCGCCGCTGCGCTGAGAGCAGAATTGTGTCAGGAATTGCCTGGAACCAGGGTGTTGTCCGGACCTGAGGGATTGGCGGAAATCGCGGCTGCGGACGAGACGGATTATGTCATGGCCGCGATTGTCGGCGCCGCCGGCCTCCTGCCCACCCTGGCCGCGGCCAGGGCCGGGAAACGGGTACTGCTGGCGAACAAGGAGGCCCTGGTGATGTCGGGCAAATTATTCATGGACGCGGTTATCGAACATGGGGCCGAATTACTCCCGATAGACAGTGAACACAACGCCATATTCCAATGCATGCCAGTCAATTATCGCGACGGTTTGACCCGCGCCGGAGTGAGCCGGATCCTGATCACGGCATCCGGGGGACCGTTTCGGGATTACCCGCTCGAGCATTTGGCGGACGTTACGCCGGACCAGGCCTGCAAGCACCCCAACTGGAGTATGGGGCGCAAGATCTCCGTGGATTCCGCGACCATGATGAACAAGGGACTGGAAGTCATCGAGGCCTGCTGGCTGTTTGCCGCCACGCCCGACCGGATCCAGGTTGTGCTGCACCCGCAGAGCATCATCCATTCGCTGGTGGAATACGTGGATGGATCCATGCTGGCGCAACTGGGTAACCCGGATATGCGCACGCCCATCGCCCACGCACTGGCCTGGCCAGAGCGGATGGAATCGGGGGTGAAACCCCTGGACCTGTTTCAGATCGGGAGACTCGACTTCACACAGCCGGATCCGGTGCGCTTCCCATGCCTGCGTCTCGCCTTTGCCGCGGTGGCGGCAGGCGGAACGGCGACTGCCGTGCTCAACGCCGCGAACGAATCCGCTGTGGCGGCATTTCTGGAGGGCAGGATCCGGTTCACGGAGATCGCCACGGTGGTCGAAGCCACGCTCGATGAAATACCTGCGTCGACCGCCGACTCGATCGAGATCATCCTCGATGCCGATCGGCAGGCGCGCGGCGAGGCGGCCAATATCATCGGGTCCTTGTCCGCATGATGGAATTTCTGCAATCGCTCCTGGCCTTCATCCTTGCCCTGGGCATTCTCATCACTTTTCATGAGTTCGGTCATTTCTGGGTCGCCAGGAGATGCGATGTAAAAATCCTGCGTTTTGCCATCGGCTTCGGACGTCCGCTCTACCGGAGATTCTTCGGGCCTGACAACTCGGAATTCGTGGTGGGCGCCCTGCCGCTTGGGGGTTATGTCAAGATGCTGGATGAACGCGAAGGATTGGTACCTGCCGAAGACATGACCAGGGCCTTCAACCGTAAACCCCTGCGCCAGCGTTTCGCCATTGTTATCGCCGGCCCGGTGTTTAATTTTCTATTCGCCATTGGGGCCTACTGGTTGATGTTCATCGTCGGCGTGACTGGCATCAAGCCGGTGATCAGTGGGATTGAGGCCGAATCCCCTGCGGCGAGGGCCGGCTTCCGGGCGGGCGATGAGATACTGGCGATCGACGGGCGGGAGACGCCGACCTGGTCCGCTGCAATCGATATCTTCGTCAGCCGCATGCTCGATGAAGCTGAGGTCAGGTTTCAGGTCCGTGACAGCGAAGGCTGGGAAGTGGATCGAGTCCTCGATCTTGCAGGGATATCCCTGGACGAGATTGCCGATGGCAGTCTGCTCGATGCGGTCGGGATGCAACCATTGCGGCCGAAAGTGCCCGCGATACTGGGCCAGATACTGCCCGGCGGCGCGGCCGAAGCGGCCGGGATGCGGGCCGGCGATCGTATCCTCAGCGTCAATGGCGAACCGTTGGCTGACTGGCCGACTTGGGTGAAATCGGTGCGTGGGCATCCTGGCGAAACGCTCTCGCTTCGCGTCCTGCGCGATGGACAGGAGATTGACATTAGTCTGATACCGGAAGTCGTTACTGAAGAGGGCAAGAAGATTGGTAAGATTGGCGCCGCCGTGGATGAAAATTACCGGCTGGATGCCGAATTCGTAGCCGTGGAGAGGTATTCAGTCTTTGTTGCCTTGCCACGGGCCTGCGCCAGGACTTGGGAGATGTCGGCGATGACGCTGAATATTCTCGGTAAGATGATTATAGGAGAGGCGTCGGTCAAAAATCTGAGCGGTCCGATCAGCATCGCGCAATATGCCGGATACAGCGCCGGATTGGGACTTGCAGTATTCCTGGGTTTTCTCGCGATGGTAAGCGTGAGTCTTGGGGTATTGAACCTCTTGCCCATCCCCCTGCTCGATGGCGGCCACCTGTTTTATTTTATCATCGAGGGGATCAAAGGCAGTCCAGTATCAGAATCCTTGCAAGCCATCGGTCAGCAGGTCGGAATTTTGTTGTTGCTCGGGTTGATGGGGCTGGCCTTTTATAATGATATACTGCGTCTGGTCGGATGAGTCGCTATCGTCCACGGCGCTCATAAAAACTCATAAGAACAATATTTTCATCTACTTCAAAATGATAAGCAGACTATTTCAGAGTATTTGTTGCATTATATTGTGTTGCACAAGCCTATATAGTTCAGCCGCCGAAAACTTCGTGATCGAAGACATCCGGGTGGAAGGTCTGCAAAGACTGACGCCTGGCACCATCTTCAATTACCTGCCGCTTGAGGTGGGTGATACCTACGATGACCAGATCTCGCGCGAGGCGGTAAGGTCTTTGTTCAATACGGGGTTTTTCGACGATGTTCGCCTGGAGCGGGATGGCAATGTTCTCGTTGTGATCGTCAAGGAAAGACCCGCCATCGGCGCCATAAATATCACCGGCAACAAGGATATCAAGACCGAGGATCTCACGAAGGGTCTGGATCAGGTCGGGTTCTCCACCGGACAGGTTTTCGATCAATCCAAGCTCGATACCCTGGAGAAGGAATTGCGGCGGCAATATTTCTCCCGGGGCAAATACGGGGTGCGCATCACCTCCAAGGTATCGCCCTTGGGCAACAACCGGGTCTCGGTTGCGGTGGATATTTCCGAAGGCAAGGCTGCGCGCATCAAACAGATCAATATCGTCGGCAACGAGTCCTATCCGGAGGATGAACTGCTCGATCTTTTTGAGCTTACCCCAAAGAACTTGATTTCGTACTTCACCAAGACGGACCAATATTCCAAGACCAAATTATCCTCCGACCTGGAGAATCTTACATCGCATTATCTGGATAATGGGTACATCAATTTCCGCGTGGATTCCGCCCCGGTGACGATTACTCCGGACAAGAACGAGATTTACATCACCATCAACATCACGGAGGGCGAGCAATACAACGTCAATGACGTCAAGTTGGCGGGTGAGTTTATTCTCCCCGAGGACCTCCTGTTCCCCCTGGTCAGCGTGCGCAAGGGCGCCCTGTTTTCCCGTAAGCAGGCCACGGATACCAGCGAGGCGCTGACCATGCGGCTCGGGCATGAAGGATATGCCTTTGCCAACGTGAACTACATCCCCGATATCGACGAAGAGAACAAGACTGTCGCAATGACCTTTTTTATCGACCCCGGCAAGCGAGTTTACGTCCGGCGAGTGAACTTCACCGGCAACACCCGAACCAGGGATGAGGTCTTGCGGCGCGAGATGCGCCAGTTGGAAGGCGCCTGGATCTCAACGCCATTCGTTGAGCGCGGCAAATTGCGCTTGCAGCGCCTTGGGTACTTCAACGAGGAAGAGGTCAATGTTGAAACTCCGGCGGTCCCCGGCACCGTCGATCAGGTCGATGTCAACTATACCGTGGAAGAGAAACCCTTCGGTAATTTCATGGCGGGACTGGGCTATTCCCAGGGTCAGGGCCTTATCGTGCAGACCAGCGTCACGCAGGACAATTTTATGGGCAGCGGCAAACGGATTTCATTCTCCTTCAATAACAGCGATTATAATCGGATCTTCGCAGTCGGTTATGTCAATCCCTATTACACGGTAGATGGCATCAGCCGCGGATTCAACGCCAAATACTCGGAAACCAACGGTATCGATCTCAACATCACCGCCTTTGATAACCGGGTCTTCGGCGGCGGCGTGAATTTTGGCATTCCCATCAGCGAGAACAATTCCATTTTCACATCTCTGGACTACGAGAATACTACCATCATGGCGGACGGGTTCTTCGCCAGCGAGGTATTGTCGTTCTGCCAGGATGAAGGCGGGCCTGGGGATTGCAAATTCGACGTCCTTCGTCTGAGCGCCGGATTTGCCTACGACTCCCGCAATAAGTCAATCTTTCCCGAATGGGGGATGGTGCATCGCGTGAGCGCCGAGATGGGGGCGCCTTCCTGGGGTAACTCCCTGGAATTTTATAAATTAACTTACCGGTCGCAATGGTACCGTCCAATCTATCGCCGTATCATATTCACAGTCCGGGGCGAGGCCGGCTATGGGAACTCATATGGCGCCACGGATACTTACCCCTTCTTCGAGAATTTCTACGCAGGTGGCCCAAAATCGGTAAGAGGGTTTGAGGAAAATACCCTCGGCCCGCGAGATTCTGTTGGGAATCCATTGGGCGGGAATGTAAAATTTCTCGCCGGGGCCGAAATGGTATTTCCCATACCCTTCATCGAAAAGGCGGCGGATAGCGCCCGAATTTCGGCATTCCTGGACGCAGGTAACGTATATGGTCTTGCCGAGGATGTGGATTTGAGTAAGATACGCTATTCAATCGGAATCGGCGCCATCTGGCAGTCCCCCTTCGGCTTGGTAAGCGCCAGTCTGGCCAAACCCTATGGGGTGCGGGCAGGTGATCGAACACAGCAGTTCCAATTCAGTTTCGGGACGCAATATTAGTCAACCAATACATGTAAATAACCTGGAGTAGACAATTGAAAACGAAAATAATTAGTCTGGCCGCGGCCGGTTTGTTAGCTATCTCGATGACCGCCAATGTCGCGGCTGATGATTACAAGATCGGCGCGGTGAACGTGGGCAGATTGTTCAATGAATCGCCCCAGGCGGCGGACGTCCGGACGAAACTGGAAAAGGAGTTCGGCGCCAGGGAGCGCGCGCTCATCGAGGAGCAGAAGAAACTGAAGGATCTCCAGGATCGGTTGCAGAAGGATGCCGCCATCATGAGCGAGGCTGAGCGCAAGCGCCTGGAACGCGACTTGGTGACCTTGCAACGCGACTCGCAGCGCAATCAGAACGAGTATCGCGATGATGTCACCTTCCGGCGTAACGAGGAGATCGCGAACGTTCAGACCGAACTGCTCAAGGCCATCCAGGCAGTGGCGTCGGCACAGAGTTTCGATATCGTCCTGCCCGACAGCGCCGTGGTCTTTATCAGCGCCAAGGTGGATATCACCCAGCAGGTCATCGATTACATCAAGAAGAACGCGCCCGCCCCGGCGGCCGCCCCGGCCAAGGCCACTCCCTGATCGATACACGGGGATTTCCAGGATACCCGCAGCTCCGACCGGGCGTTATGACGCGAGTCGTGATGGATGCCCACAACGCTGGCAGAACTGCGGGATCTTTCGGGAACTGAGTTAACGGGTGACGCAGGCTGTCTGATTGCGGGGGTGGCGACCCTGCAGACTGCAGGTCCCGGGGATATCAGTTTTCTCGCCAATCGCAGGTATTTCCGCTATCTGCAGAATACCAACGCCTCGGCCGTGGTTGTCAAAAGGGAAGATGCGCCGCATTGCCCGGTCAACGCGCTGATCGCGGATGATCCCTATCTAGCCTTTGTCAGGATTCTCCGGTTTTTTCACCCGGTCGAATCGTTCCTGCCGGGGATCGACCCGACCGCGGAGATCAGTCACAGCGCCAGGATCGCCAGTTCCGCCCATATCGGCGCGCATGTATTCATCGGCGATGATGTGACCATTGCCGACAGGGTATTTGTCGGTCCCGGTTCCGTCATCGACCATCGGGTCACCATCGGTGCAGGCACGAGGCTGACGGCAAACGTTACGCTTTGCCGGGGCGTGACCCTGGGTAAAAACGGCATTCTGCACCCCGGCGTCGTCATTGGCGCCGATGGCTTTGGGATCGTCAAGGACCGGGACCATTGGCTGAAGATCCCCCAGGTCGGCAGTGTGATAATCGGAGATGACGTGGAGATCGGCGCCAATACCACCATCGATCGTGGCGCGCTGAGCGATACCGTGATCGAAAACGGCGTCAAGATCGATAATCAGGTGCAAATCGGTCATAATGCGTTCATTGGCGCCAACACCGCGATCGCCGGATGCGTCGCCGTGGCCGGCAGTGTGACCATAGGCAGAAATTGCATGATCGGCGGCTTGTCCGCGATCAGCGGTCATATCGAGATTGCGGATAACGTCGTCATCAACGGAATGTCCGGGATTACGAATTCCATCAAACAGCCTGGACAATACGGTTCCGCGACGCCGGCAATGGAAGTCGCCAGTTGGCGAAAAAATATAGTCAGGCTGAAGCATCTGGACGAGATTGCCAGGCGCCTGAATCGACTGGAAGACCTCGTCGATAACAACAAATCCCGATAACGCTAAGACTTCTTTACCAGAGACATGCCGATGACAACCATGAAGGTAGGGCAGATCGCCAATCTGCTGCCGCACCGCTATCCGTTTCTTCTGCTGGATCGAATCCAGAGCTGCGAGCCTTTCAAGAAGATCGTCGCGCTGAAAAACATTACCGTAAACGAACCGCACTTTCAGGGGCATTTCCCCGATAGACCAATCATGCCGGGGGTCCTGATTATCGAGGCCATGGCGCAGGCCGCAGCGATTCTGGGCGAACGGTCCCTGAAGGGGAAACCGGCGGAGGAAGCTCTCTATTATCTGGTCGGAATCGACAAGGCTAGATTTCGGCAGATCGTGGAACCGGGCGATCAGTTGCGGATCGAGGTTGAGTATCTGTCCGTGAAACGAAATATCTGGAAGTTTTCTGCGGTCGCGAGTGTGGAAGGCCGGGAAGTCGCCTCCGCGGAACTGCTTACCACTGTCGCGATACCGGAAGCTTGATTCATTCAACCGCCATTATCCACCCCGAGGCCGAAGTCGCGGAAGGTGTCGAAATAGGGGCCTATACAATCGTCGGGCCGGGTGTGACGATCGGCAAGAATACCTGGGTCGGCCCGCATGCGGTCATTAACGGTCCCACAATCATGGGCGAGCGCAACCGTATTTATCAATTTGCCTCGCTCGGCGACGATCCGCAGGACAAGAAATATAAGAATGATCGCAACTCTCGGCTGATCATCGGCAACGGCAATACGATCCGTGAGTTCTGTACGATAAACCGGGGAACCGACGGCGGTGGGGGCGAAACAAGTGTCGGCGACGACAACTGGATCATGGCCTACGTACACATCGCGCATGACTGCCATGTGGGCAACGGGACCGTCTTAGCCAATAACGCCACTCTGGCCGGGCATGTCACCATCGGGAATTATGCCATCCTTGGCGGTTTTACTGGGGTGCATCAATTCTGCCGCATCGGCGCCTACAGTCTGACCGCAATCGCTTCCGTAGTGGTCAAGGACATCCCGCCTTTTCTTATCGTTTCAGGCAACACGGCTCGCCCCAGCGGGTTGAATCGCGAGGGTATACGCCGGCACAACCTGGACCAGAAAATCGCGCAGCGATTGAATGCGGCGTACAAGACGCTGTATCGGGGCGGACTCCTGCTTACCGACGCCCTGAATGCTATCCGTGAAGCCAACCAGGACTGTCCGGAGGTGCTGGCATTCGTTCGGTTTATCGATGAATCGACGCGGGGCATCGTCCGATGACCTCATTAGGGTCGATGGGCTTTTCCGAATCGATTGCGCGGGTCGGGTGATGGCCGGGGCGTGATATGCGCAAGCTCCGGATCGGGATTGTAGCCGGAGAACCCTCCGGGGATTATCTGGGCGCTGGGCTTATCGATGGGCTCCGCCGGCTTGTCCCGGATATCGAAGTGACAGGCATCGGCGGGGCCAGGATGACAGCGGCGGGTTGCCGGAACCTCTACCCCATGGAAAAGCTCTCCGTGATGGGCCTGGTGGAGGTCATCCGTCATTACCGGGAGTTGTCCGGGATACGCAATCGGCTTACCCGGTTTTTTCTGGATGACCCTCCGGATGTCTTTATCGGGATCGATGCCCCGGACTTTAATCTGGGCCTTGAATGCCGATTGCGCGCGCAAGGCATCCGGACGGTGCATTACGTGAGTCCGCAGGTCTGGGCCTGGCGCGAGTATCGGCTGCGAAAGATCGCCCGCGCCGTGGACCTTATGCTCGTACTGTTTCCGTTTGAACAGGATTACTACCGGTCGCGGGGGATTCGGGTTTGCCATGTCGGTCACCCGCTGGCGGCCCGGATCCCCATGCGGCCCTGCATCGAGGCCGCGCGCAACCGGCTGGGACTGCCTCACGCAGGCACACTCATCGCATTGCTGCCTGGCAGCCGCAAGTTGGAATTGCAACGTATGACGCCGCCCTTCCTGCAAACCGCCGCGTTGCTGCACAAGCAATACCCGGAATTACGCTTTGCCGCCAGCCTGCTGGATGATGCGGCCATACGGCAGATGCGGGAAATTCAATCAACGATTGCCCAGGAAGACCTGCCGCTCGCCCTTTTCAAGGGGCAGGCGCATGATGTATTGGAAGCGGCGGACCTGGCATTGCTCACCTCCGGGACCGTTACGCTGGAATGTCTGCTATACAAGAAACCCATGGTCGTCGCTTATCGCCTGCACTGGCTGAGTTATCCTGTGATACGTGCGCTCGTAAAAACCAGATTCGCCGCCTTGCCCAACATCCTGGCAGGCGAGGAATTGGTTCCCGAATACCTGCAAGGCGATTGCCGGCCGGAGAGACTGGCGGAGGGGTTAAAGCGCTGGCTGACAGATGCCAAGGCAGTGGCCAAACTGCGGCAAAGATTCTACGCCATGCATTCGCAACTCCTGCCGGCGGAGGGTGATACCGCCGCCATGGCCGTATTACAATTGTTGGGAATGACGCCTTGAGTTCGGAACAGCCGGTCCGGTTCCCTGTTGAGAGTCTGATCGCGGGCGTCGACGAGGTCGGCCGCGGACCGCTCGCCGGCCCCGTCATCGCCGCCGCGGTGATCCTCGATGAGGCACGGACCATCCATGGTTTGCGCGACTCCAAGGAATTGTCAGCCCGGCAGCGGGAGACCCTGGCGGGAATCATCCGGCGCGATGCCCTGGCGTGGTCGCTCGGCCGCGCCGAAGTGGATGAAATCGATCGACTGAACATTCTCCAGGCCACGCTGCTCGCCATGCAGCGCGCCATCGCGGGGCTCGACCCGAAACCGATGGCGGCGATGGTGGACGGCAATCAGAGCCCCAAACTGGAATGCCGGGTGACCACGGTGGTTGGCGGGGACCGCTTGATCCCGGCGATCAGCGCCGCTTCCATCCTGGCGAAGGTGGTCCGCGACGCGGAAATGACAGCGCTGGACGCCCGTTACCCTGGATATGGGTTCGCAAAACACAAAGGTTATCCCACTCCGGCTCATATCCGGGCCCTTCAGGAACTGGGCCCATGCCCGCAGCATCGCCGGTCATTCGCCCCGGTCAGAAAGTTGTTATGATCTCGGCATCACAAAAAATACTCTGCGCTTATACGCAGGATGCCAATGATATTGTCACCTCTTCCGTCCATGCAATAACCGGGTAAGGCGTTGTCCCCTTCGTTCATACATCTGCATCTGCACAGCGAATATTCGCTGGTGGATGGCACGATCCGCATCCCGGACCTGATCCGGGAAACGGCGGCCATGCGCATGCCCGCCCTGGCGCTTACCGAGCTCGGCAATCTCTATTCGCTGGTCAAGTTTTACCGCGCCTGTCAGGAAGCCGGGATCAAACCCATCATAGGCAGCGAAGTGCGGATCATGGACACGCAACGGGGCGGCAGAGGCAATCTGGTGCTCCTGTGCCAGAACCAGACCGGCTATCTGAATCTCTCCCGCCTCATCACCCGCAGCTACACGGAGGGCCAGACCCACGGCGTGCCCTGGGTCAGTCATGAGTGGTTGCAGGGCGCCACCGATGGCTTGCTGGCCCTCTCCGGCGCCGCCGAAGGCGATGTCGGGCAGGCCATCCGCAACGGCCGCATGGATCTGGCGTCAGGGCTCCTGGCTCGGTGGTTGACGTTATTCCCGGACCGCTACTACCTAGAACTGCAACGCACGGGGAGGGAACACGATAATGTCTGCGTCGAAGGGGCGCTCGAACTCGCAACGAAGCATGCTGTCCCGGTGGTCGCCACCAACGACGTAAGATTCCTGCAAGCGGCCGATTTTGAGGCACACGAGGCGCGCGTGTGCATCCACCAGGGCGCGGTTCTGAATGACCCGCGTCGCGCGCGAGTGTATTCGGAACAGCAATATTTGCGCAGTCCCGAGGAGATGGCGCTCTTGTTTCAGGATCTCCCCGAGGCGATCGAAAACACGATCGCGATCGCCATGCGTTGCAATCTCGACCTCAGTTTCGGCGCCTACTACCTGCCGGAATTTCCCGTTCCGGAAGGTTTCAATCAGGGTTCCTGGCTGCGGCGGGAAGCGGAGGCGGGGCTGGAACGTCTGGAGCAGGCGGGGCATCTGCGCGGCAGCGCGGGGGGTAACGAACCCTACCGGCAACGCCTGGCGAGCGAACTGGCAGTCATCATCGAGATGGGTTTCCCGGGATATTTTCTGATCGTGGCCGACTTTATCCGCTGGGCCAAGCAACACGATATCCCGGTGGGACCGGGGCGCGGTTCCGGCGCCGGTTCGCTGGTTGCATACGCGCTTGGCATCACCGAGCTGGATCCCATCCGCTACGAATTGCTGTTCGAACGGTTTCTCAATCCGGAGCGGGTATCGCTGCCGGATTTCGATGTGGACTTCTGCATGGATCGCCGCGATGAGGTGATCGAATACGTGGCCGAACGCTATGGCCGCGATCGGGTCTCGCAAATAATCACCTTCGGCAGCATGGCCGCCAAGGCCGTGGTCCGCGATGTCGGCAGGGTACTGGGACATCCGTATGGATTTGTGGATCAGATCGCAAAACTGATCCCCTTCGAACTGGATATGACGCTCGAACGCGCGCTGGAACAGGAGGAATTGCTGCGTCTCCGTTACGAGAAGGAAGAAGAAGTCGCGACCCTGATCGATCTGGCGATGAAACTGGAAGGTCTCTCGCGCAATGCCGGACGGCACGCGGGCGGGCTCGTAATCGCACCCAGGCCGTTGACCGAATACATGCCGCTCTACTGCGAACAGGGTTCCGCGGCGATCTCGACCCAGTTCGACATGGGCGATGTGGAGTCCATCGGCCTGGTCAAATTCGATTTCCTCGGTCTGCGAACCCTGACCATCATTCACAACGCAGTTAAGGATATCAACCGGTTTCTGCTGGGTAATGGCGAGACCCCGTTGGCTGTCAATGACCTACCGCTCGATGACCCGGAGACCTTCCGCTTGATCCAGCGGATGGAGACAACGGCGGTCTTTCAACTCGAGTCCGACGGCATGAAAAAGCTCATCAAGCGCTTGCGGCCGGATACCTTCAACGACCTTATCGCGCTGGTGGCGCTGTTCCGGCCCGGACCGTTGCAGTCCGGCATGGTTGACGACTACATCGACCGCAAGCACGGGTCCAGGGTGGATTATCCGCACCCGAAACTGGAGCAGGTCCTCGGACCGACCTACGGGGTGATTCTTTACCAGGAACAGGTCATGCAGATTGCCCAGATACTCGCGGGGTATTCGCTGGGGTCGGCGGATCTCCTGCGGCGGGCGATGGGCAAGAAGAAACCCGAAGAAATGGCCAAGCAACGCGGCGTCTTTGTCCAGGGGGCGGTCGCGCGCGGCGTGGAGGAGCGCAAGGCCACCCATATCTTCGACCTGATGGAGAAGTTTGCCGGTTACGGTTTCAACAAATCTCACTCCGCGGCCTACGCGCTGCTGGCGTATCAAACAGCCTGGCTTAAGGCGCATTACCCCGCGGCATTCATGTCCGCGGTGCTGTCCGCGGACATGGACAATACCGACAAGATCGTCATGCTGCGCGAGGAATTGCGGCAGATGCGGATCCGGCTGGTGCCGCCTGCCATAAACCGGGGCGAATATCGCTTCCAGGTCATCGATGCCGCGACCATCCAGTTCGGCCTCGGCGCCATCAAAGGCGTGGGGGCCGCGGCGATCGAGAACATCCTGCGGGATCGGCGTGAACACGGTATGTATCACGATCTCTTCGATCTGTGCCGCCGCGTTGACAATCGCAAGGTCAACAAGCGGGTGTATGAGGCCCTGGTGCGCGCCGGCGCGCTGGATGAACTGGGACCAGGGCGCAGCACCCTGATGGCGAGCCTGCCCAAGGCCACCCAACTCGCCGAACAGCATCTGAGCAACCGAGATACAGGCCAGGACGATCTTTTCGGTCTGGGTACTGGAAGCGGCTCGGGCCCGGCGAACGAGGCGACAGCGGACACAATTACGTTTGTCGCCGCGCCGGACTGGGATGAACATGAGCGTCTCCAGTGGGAGAAGGAGACCCTGGGATTTTACCTGGAGGGTCACCCCATCAGCCGCTATGAACCGGAATTGGCGGAGATTGTCACGGTGCGGTTACGACAGGTAAAAAAGGATCGCCTGCGGGTCGCCGGTTATGTCGAAAATATTCGCATCCGGACGGGAACGCGCGGCCGGATGGCGGAGATCCGGCTCGATGACCGCACGGCGCGGATGCAGTTGACCCTATATTCAGAGGTGTACGATCGTTACCGTACCTTGTTGAACAAGGATCGCCTGATCATCGTCTGCGGCGAGGCGGTTGAGGACGATTATCATAATTCAGGGTATTATATTCGCGTGGATTCGGTCCACGATCTGGACGAGATCCGTAATCGCTGCGGAGTGCTGCGCCTGACCTTGAACCGGGAAACCGCGGCGAATGGCGTGCTGCAAAAATTAAAGGCAATCCTGCAATCCTTCCGGGGCGATGCCCGCCCGGTCGTGTTCGAATACGACAACGGCGACGCCGTAGGATTACTCAGTCCCGACGGGGAATGGAAGGTCAGATTTGACGATGCCTTGTTAGGCAATCTGCGGGGTTTGCTCGGCGCGGATCAGGTTCACGTCGATTATCGACAGTTATCTCAGTATTTTTCAAGCTGACCGCACGCGGTAGCAAAAGGCCATGCCGGACATGAATTTTGAGGATTTTGAACAGCCGATCGCGGAACTGGAGGCGAAGATCGAGGAGTTGCGGCATGTTGGCACAGCGCCCGGCGTCGATATCAATGACGAGATCCTCCGCCTCGAAAGGCAGTGCCGCGATCTGAAGCTCTCAATCTTCGCGAAACTCTCGCCCTGGCAGATCTCGCGCGTCGCCAGACACCCGCTGCGGCCTTATACCCTCGATTACCTGAATCGGATCTGTTCTGATTTTATCGAGCTGCACGGAGATAGGACCTTCGCGGATGACCCCGCCATCGTTGCAGGTCTCGCCCGACTGGCGGAACAGCCGATCGTCGTCATCGGCCACCAAAAGGGACGCGACATCAAGGAACGCGGCTACAGAAATTTTGGCATGCCGAAACCAGAAGGCTATCGCAAGGCATTGCGCATCATGCAACTGGCCGAACGGTTCCAACTCCCGATCCTGACCTTCATCGACACACCCGGGGCCTATCCCGGCATTGGCGCGGAAGAGCGCGGCCAGAGCGAGGCGATTGCAAAAAATCTGGAGGTCATGTCTTCATTACAGACGCCTATCATTGCCACGGTGATCGGGGAGGGAGGATCGGGTGGCGCGCTCGCGATTGGAGTGGCCGATCGGGTCATCATCCTCGAATACAGCACCTATGCCGTAATCAGCCCGGAAGGTTGCGCCTCCATCCTGTGGAAGAATTCAGACAAGGCCGAGGCGGCGGCAGAGGCCATGGGCCTGACCTCCGCGAGGCTGTTTGAAATGAATGTGGTGGATGAGGTCATCAAGGAACCTCTGGGCGGTGCGCATCGGGACCCGGACGCAATCGCGGAAAGTGTGCGCGCAGCGTTGCTGCGGAATCTGTCTGAGCTGCGGAAACAAGGCACTGCGGAACTCATCGCCGCACGCCAGCAGCGGTTGCGGACCTGCGGTTTTGTACAGTAACCAAGATTGACCCCTCCTGAACTTACACCCCAAGCAATCCTGAAGATCCTCACCGATCTCCCGCCGGCTGGATGTTACTGGGTCGCCTACAGCGGGGGCGTGGATTCGCATGTGCTGCTACATCTTATCGTGAGTCTGCGGTCCGAACTCAAGGCCGGTATCCGTGCGATTCATGTAAATCACGGTCTGATGACAGAGGCTGTGTCCTGGTCGCGTCACTGCGAGCGCGTGTGCGAACAACTCGGGATCCCGTTCGTGGTAGCGCGGATAACCTCGCCGCGGCCCGACGGCGCCAGCCTCGAGGCCTGGGCGCGCGAACGACGTTATGAACTGTTGGCGCAACATCTGCGTTCGGGGGAAATCCTGCTGACCGCCCATCATCAACAGGACCAGGCGGAAACCCTGCTTTTGCAACTCCTCCGCGGCAGCGGCGCGAAAGGGCTCTCGGCCATGCCGCGAATCCAGCGCTTTCATGACGGCTGGCAGGCGCGGCCGCTGTTGGGATTTACTCGGGAGCAGGTCCTCGGCTACGCCAACCGGAACGGGCTGCAATGGGTCGAGGATCACAGCAATACGGATGAATGTCTCGATCGAAATTATTTACGCCGCCAGATCTGGCCGAAATTGCAGGAACACTGGCCGGGAGCGACACGGACCTTGGCGCGCGCGGCCGCGCATCAGGCGGAAGCCGCTGCACTGCTCGCCTGCCTGGCGCAGGAAGACCTGCGCGATCTGAGGTTGGAGCGAGCGAATATCCTGGACAACAGACGTTTGCAGGCCATCGATCGCCCGCGGCTGGCGAATCTCCTCAGGCATTGGCTGGAGGAACTTGGATTGCCCCTGCCGAACAGTGCCAAGATACAGCAGATGATCGAAACTGTGGTCCATTCCCGGTGCGAGGCGAACCCCTGTGTCAACTGGGGTGATGCCGAAGTACGACGTTACCGCTATGCCGTATGCGCCGCCTCCAGATTGCCTCCGCCTGTCCCCGAGTGGACAACGGAATGGGACCTCCATGAAAGTTGCGTCACCCCCATGGGCGTGTTGCAGGCCGAACTGGTTCAGGGCCGGGGGATCCGGCGCGATGCCATTGAGCATGATCGCCTGCGGGTCCATTACCGGAATGGCGGTGAGCGCATCAGACCCGAGGGCGATGCGCATCACCGGGATCTCAGGAAACTCTTCCAGCAACGAGGCGTATTTCCCTGGTACCGTAATTGGGTCCCGCTGTTGTTCATCGGGGATCGTTTGGCGGCGGTGGCCGGGATGTGGATGTCAGGGGAAGTTGCCGCCGGCAAAAATGAGCCGGGTTGGGCAATCTCCTGGTCGTCACAATCCGAAGTTGTTGCTCCGTCAGCAGACTGGTGAAGAACTCTATTCCACAGTCTTTTGGTCAGCCAGTGATGGCCGGGGCCCTGGTATGCTGCATGGCCGTGACTTCATCGAGATTGTAATCCGAGGAGTAGAGGGTGAAACGCAGAAAGATGTCGCCTATCTCGATGATGTCCCCTTCCTGAAGTTTCTTCTTTTTGATCTTTTCGCCGTTGATGTAGAGGCCATTGGTTGACTCTACATCGAAGATGTTGAAGACCCCATTGCCAGAGCGTTGTATTTCGGCGTGGCGGCGGGACACAGAGGCGTCGTTCAAGGTGAGTTCGTTATCACGGGTGCGTCCAATGCGCCAGATGGTATTGGTGATCGGGTAGCGGGTGGCCTTCTCATCCTGGACGACGAGATAGGCGAAGGGTTTGTAGGCGGTCGAGGTCTTGGTCTGGATATTCTTGATGTTTTTATTTTCCTGGAAGATGACGACCAGAATAACAATCATCAGGACGAGGAGGATCAACAGCACGACGGGTATGCCATACCACAACCAATCCGTACCCCTGGATTCAGTGGGAGGCGCGGCGACAATGGTGTACGCGGGTTGGACCCCGGCATTCGGCGCAGCGACGGGTAAGACGCCAGTCGGCGTTGCAACTCGATCGGATTCGAATCGAGGCAGGATGAGCGGCGCCTCAATTTCGATATCACCGATATCCGTTGCGAAATTAATCGTTACCGCGGGGTTCGCGCGCAAGAGACTTTCCGGCGCCGATTTAAGGTCGACTGTGAACCTGCCGCCATTGTCGAGATTCTCGTAGGCCGTTTGCGCGTATCTCTCGGGCAGGTTGAACTGATTGTCCGATTCAATGTAAGCGCCGCCTGTCTCCTCGCTCAACCGGCGCAAGGTCTGCAAGGCTACGGACAGGGCGGCGGAGCGGGGGAAACCGAAGCTGTTGATGACAACCTGAGCCTTTCTCGCGGCCGCGATGACATCCGCGTGGTAATAGGCGGTATCTTCCGCCTGCCCGTCGGAAAACAGAAAGATGGATTTGCGATTCGCCTCGATGCCGGCCAGGACCTCTATAGCCTTGATGACGCTCCGGTAGAGCTCGGTGGTCTTGCCGGTGGCGCGCAGGTCACGCAATGAGGCTATAAGAGTGGCGCGATCGGCGCCGATGGGCGCTTTGATGACCAGCCCCTTGTCGAAATTTGCCAGTCCCAGTTTGTGATGGGGTTCGCTGGATTCCACCAGTCCGGAGATCTGCCCGATATTGTTCTCAACCACGTTCTGTCTGCCCGGGTCGCTGGTATCCACCAATATAAGAATCGCGGTCACGGCGCCCGGCCATGGGTAGGTTTCGCGCCCGGTGATGTTGAGGTTGGTTTCGCTCGTTTCCGCGCGGATATCGAGCGGCGGTTCAGGGATAAGCATGCGGTAGTCGCAATTCAGGGCTTGGGCATCCTCCTGCAGGCAGGTGACGTATAGATTATTGTTCAGAATATCCCAGGCCTGGGCCTGTCCGATGCCCGCCAGCCCGATCAGAAGCAGCAGTGGCAACAGATGCAAGACTTTGCGGGAAACATATCCTGCAATGTTGCCCAGGGTGTATTTGCACATGCGTTTACTCATGGATCACGACCTTCGTGCCAGGAGACACATATTTGCGTAATTCCGTTATTTCTTCGTTAGTCAGCGCGATGCAGCCCTCGGTCCAGTTGAAGGTTGCATGAATCTCGAGCGTCTCGCCGGTCTCCTCGCCGAGGCCATGTATGCCGACGAATCCTCCCAGGGCGGTATTCTGCGGCGGGGTCTTGCCGGCCTTTATGGCCATCACGATTTCCCGGAATTCACCGGCGCTGATCAACTCATTGCGGTAACCGTGCCAAGCGTCCACGGTGTTGGGATAGTTGAGGAGCATGAAGAAATAAAATTTGCTGTCATCGTTGAAATCCACCACCCGATAGGTTCCGACCGGTGTCCGGTTATCGCCACGGACCCGTTTGGTGCCGTGTTCCGCCCGCCCGATGGAGATGCGAAAGCTGCGAATCACATTCGATCCGGAGAGCACGTTCAATTCCCGCGCGGACTTATTAATCTCGATTTGATATTTCCCGGATGTGACAGCGCCTGCGGCGCCGGTGATAAACCAAAGCAACAGGATGCAACAGGGTTTCCAGGCCCCGGATAAATGTGTCACTGCGTGCATGGCTCGGGATTCAGGTTTATCACGTCAGAATACAGATATCAGTATAGCGGATTTACGTTTGGGAATTGATCACGGAAATTCGCATGGTTTTATGCGGTTATACGCTTTAGTGTCAGTAATACACAAATGTCAGTCGATCGGCGTCAACCGGGCGAATGCGTGTTTCCAGGCATCGAGGCGGGGATAATTCGCCAGATTGAACTGGATGCCAACGATGTGCGATTTCGGATCGTTCCAGACGACAGATCCAGTAAGCAGAAATCGTTCGGATGTGTCCAGAAAGGTAATCTGTAATTCCAGAAAACTGTGCGCCGGCAGAGGTAACTCGAGTTTCATGCATAAACCGCCCACCGAGATGTCCATGGATTTGGTGGGGATGGTGCGGCCTTCCAGTTCGTGTGCGCCTGGCGCCGACTGGATCTTGACATGGATATGGGTTGCGGCGTTGGTGCGTGGGTCGCGCCGGCGATCTTTATTCATTGGGGCATCCATTTATCGCGGTTGGCCTCGAGAAACTCTCGCAGTGTCGTGGCCGGCCGGCCAGTAAGGTCCGCGACCGCGGCGCTCGTGATCTTGAGATAGTCTCCAGAGAGACGGAAGCCCCCCGATCCGCCGGCGCCCTGTGTCGCGGAGGTTAAAGAGATTTGTCTGCCGGTGATGGCAGTGATGGTTTCGGCGAGTTCCTTGCGGCTGATGAGTTCCGGTCCGGTAATGTCGTAGACCTTGTTCTCGTGTCCTGGCGCGATCAGAACCGCCGCCGCGGCCGACGCGCAATCGCCGCGCGTGACATAACCCATCGGCGTCTCATCCAGCGCGATGGCCGCCTGGCCCGATGCCGACATCTCCCTGGCCTGATTCAAAAGGATGTCCATATAGAGATGATTGCGCAGCATGGTCCACGCAGCGCCGCTGGCTTTGAGGTATTCCTCGGACCGGCGATGGTCGGCGGCGAGCGGGGAGGGGTTATTGTCCATGTTCACGAAGGAAGTGTAGGCGATATGCCGTACGCCTGCCGCTACCGCGGCGTCGATGGCCTGCTTGTGCAATTCCGGCCGCTGCCCGCCACCGGAATTAATACTGATGAGCAGCATCCTGCTGCCTCCGGCATAGGCGGCGGGCAGGGATTCTGGCTTGGTGAAATCACCGAAGCGCACGCTCGCCCCCTGAACCGCGTATTCCTTGAGGGTTTCCGGCGTACGGCTGACCAGGATCAACCTTGCAGGCGCAACGCCCCGGGCAAGAAGTTCCTTGACTACCAGGCTGCCGAGTTGTCCTGAGGCCCCTGAGATGATGATCTTCTCCGCCTCGGTTGTCGGTTGTGCGCCGATCGCATCGGCGCCAAACAACGTGGTGCAGAACAGCAAGAGTGATGTTAGCAATTTGATGACGATATATGAGCTGCCCTGGTTCAGCTTTGGGAACGACATCTTTAATCTCACCTGTTGAATGTATTGGTTTTCTGTCTGTTGATTGTTAACGACCCACAACAACGCTTTGTATCTATTATGCGCCATCCTTTCAATGGCATACAGAGCGTATCGCAGGTCTGTTCTATAATTTTCAGTGCGCGGCACATACGAGTTAGTCGGGCTTAGGACGGGGTCCATAATGCGGCAGCGGATCTCCGAATTCATATGCCCCGAGGTCAGGCGCGCTTCCCTTGAAACCATCGGTCACGTTCTGTAATTCGATGCCGGCATCAATGGCGGCCGCATCCGCGCGTAACCGCAGGTCCACCGAATCAACGGCAACCACGTGGGTGGGATCGGAGAAATCCGGCCGTGGGGCCTTGACGAAGATATCGAAGTCAACGAGCCCGCTGTGACGGTCCTGTCCCGTCCCCTGAGAGTATGCCTCAAGAGTCGGGAAGATTCGTTGTGTCAACTTAATGGGTATAGCCTGCTGTGGATCGCGATGCGCCGGATAGAAATTCCTGACCTCCTCGAATGGCGGAGAGTTCCAGGCAAAGGCCTCCTTCGATCCAGGATTCGGACGAAAACCGTTGTAGTCTGAAGAGCTGTAGTTGGTGAATGTGTCCAGTGACAGGACCCTCGGCGACGTGCCCTGCCCGAGGAGCAGGTTGTTGCGCAGATGCACATTGGACATGGGCGTGAGCTGCCGGAATTCCCCGATATAAGTATTATTCAGGTAATAAACCCCGGAAGGTTCGCCATGGATCTTCACCGGTCCCCACCACGCGTTGTACACGACATTGCGGATGAAGTATGCCGGACCGCCGAGCACCGGTTGCGGGCTCATCGCCCCGAGCGGGGCGTTGAAGCAGCGGTTGCGCATCACCCTTACATTACGCACGGATCCGTCAGCCTCGAAACAGTTATCGTGCACGACCGATACATCGTTGTTGTAGATATCAATCGCCACGGGCAATCGATCCGGCGGGGTATCCGGATAGTTGTCTGGCATCCCGTAGGTGGCGTGGTCAATCCCGTCATGGAATCCCCGCACGCGGTTATAGGCGATCACATGTCCCTGGCCATAAATGGAGATGGCATAAAAGGATTTCAGCTTGGCGCGCTCCGCGAAATCCGGTCGATCGGACCACGGTTTGATCGCATACCAGGTGAATACATAATTTAAGTCTTCCCGGCCGAGCATGTCATTGTCGGCGATATAGAAGCCGCTCGATCCGGACCAGTCCGAGTGTATAGCGGTACCGATATTCTCGAACCGGGAATATTTGACCGTGAGGCCTTTGGCACCGGCAATGTCTTTCATCCCGGCTTCAATCGCGGTGCCTGTATTGCGGAAGGTGATGCCTTCGAAGTGGTGATATTGCGCTCCCATGAGATTGAACAGCACGGCATTGCCGTCGCCATCGAAGATCGCTTCGCCATCCCCCGCCGCCACGATGGCGATCGGGCGCTCGGCGGTACCGTCCTGGGTCAGATAATAGGTTCCATCCCACGGCGTTCCGCAACAGGTCGTGTACCTCGAATTCAGCTCATGTGAGTAATGATCGTGTTTGCTCAGATAAATACCGGCGTGAACCTTGATGATATCCCCCGGACGCACCCGTGGTGGCGAGGCGCGGCTCCAGTCCCCGCCCAGTGCGGCCATGTAGTACG
Organism: Gammaproteobacteria bacterium; assembly: GCA_004297165.1. Classification (GTDB taxonomy): domain Bacteria; phylum Pseudomonadota; class Gammaproteobacteria; order Eutrophobiales; family Eutrophobiaceae; genus 2-02-FULL-56-15. The sequence goes on along the minus strand of SCUJ01000006.1, from coordinate 726,984 downwards.
CCTCCAGCAGGCCGGAGAATGCGGGCGCCTGACGATCCCCCTCATATCCCGGAGGATAGACATGTAACACGCGGCCGTCGGTCGCCGGCTTTGGCTCGGCGCGCGTCCGGATGACGACCGTCTTTTCAGATTCGCCCTGGATTCCATCCGGGTCCTGTAACTGCACCCGTACTTCATATTCCGTATCCTCTTCAAGATCGAAGAGGCTGCCGGCGAACATGTTGGGGGCCGTGTAGTCCAGCGCACCGCGTGTGTAGGTTATCTCGTTCTGAAGACGCAACGGATCGAGCCCCCGGGACCATTCCGGATTGCCATTTTTACGATAGGTGATGGAAACCTGTGCGTTGCGGTTGTCATCCCCCTGGATGGGCCAGGCGATGCCAATCGCCATAAGCGTGGGGGGATCGACGATCAGATCGCCGGTGGTCGTGATATTTTCCGCCCAGGCGATGGTGGGCGCGATGAGGAACAATAACGTAATAGCGATGGCCTGTTTCATTCTCTAATCTCCAGCATCCATCCCACCGGCCCTGAAATCAGGTGTGTTTCTTGAAGGTCCTGGATTTTTTCAAGGCCGGGTTATCGTGGTCCAGGTCAGCCTGTACCTGCGCATGACTGCGATGGTAGACGACCTCCCGGCCCCTCACACTCCCGGCATAGGCTTGACCATTTTTGGTCGGGGTAAGATCACACTGCATATTATGTACACCCTGGCCAATGACCACGGTGATTAGATTAGCCCGTTTGCTCATGACGACGACCTCCATGGGCTGCCCACTTTCCGTATTAATGACCGTAATGGTTTCGTTTTTCATAAGTGTTCGAGCACTCCGGGATTCCAAGCCACAATAGTAGGCGAATGCCGCCCATCTGTCTCCCGAGGATACAAATCTACAGCCGCGAGCAGCGAAAGTCAGGCTAATCCCAATTCGCCGAAGTGTTAGACTGCTCTCCCGGACGCTGACAACACACAGACTGTAAGGTGATCGAGCATGTTACATTCGCACACTTGCCAGTTGCCTGATTTTCCCAGGCACACAACCCTGTTCACCCTCTTGATACTGGGACTGATCGGTATTTTTCTCGGCGGCTGCGAGCGATCATCGGAAACGCCGTCCGCAGAGAAACCGGATGGGTCATCCTCAACACCGCAGACTACGGACGAGGTATTCGTCACCGGGATTGCCTCCGAATCCGCGCCCGCCACCATAGCCTGGTATCCGGGGTCCATCGAGGAGGCTTTTGCCCACGCGCAGCAAAGCGGACAACCCCTTTTTCTTTACTGGGGTGCGGTATGGTGCCCGCCCTGCGAGCAGATCAAGCAAACCGTCTTCAAGCATCCCGGGTTCCTGGCCCTCACCCGGCGATTCGTTCCGGTGTTTCTCGATGGGGATACGGAACGGGCCCAGTATTGGGCCGATCGCTATGTTGTGTCGGGATACCCGACCATGGTGCTGTTTTCGCCTGCGGGTGAGGAATTGACCCGGATACCCGGCGGCATCGAAACCCAAAGTTACATCGAGGTGTTCCATCTGGCCCTGGACAGCATGCAAAACACCGTGGAATTGTTGCAGTTCGCGCTGGAGTCACCGCAGGCATTGAGCGCCGGGGAATACACGCAACTGGCCTTCTATGACTGGGACCAGGCGAATTTACCCGAAAATCTTGCCATCGAATCGGACACCTATCAGCGGCTCGCCAATTCCGCCCGTGCGGTCAATAACGGCCTGGCCGCCTCGCGCCTGTTTTTTCATTCCCTGGCCGCCGTCCTGAACGAACAAGGCGCCTCCGGTACCAGTCTCACTGCGGCTGAAAAAAAACAGACACGGGAAGAGTTACTGAAAATACTCGCAAACCAAGAGCAGGTCCTGGCAAACATCGACTATGCAGCCTTCTATGCCCACGATTTCATTCCCCTGTTGACGGAGGCAGGGGAATCCCGCCGGCTGCTCACCACCGCCTGGACGGAGGCAATGGACCGGGTTCGCTTCCTGCCGGCGCTTTCCACGGCGGAACAGTTGGCGACCTGGTATCCGCAGTTGTACATGTACTGGATCAACGACCCGCAAGCCGAGCGCCTGTCAGTCACTATCGAAAAGGCCGTACTCGCGCATATCGATGAAGTGGATAAAACGACTCTGGGCAACGCCCGGCAGACGGTCATCAACAAGGTATACCAGGTCTTACAGGCGGCCCATCTCTATGACGAGTCGCGGACAGTCCTGCTGGCCGAACTGGAAAAATCCCATGCCCCCTACTACTTCATGAGCGGACTGGCCAGCCTGGAAGAAAAACTGGGTAACCAAGCACAAGCCATCGTCTGGCTGGAGCGCGCCTATAACGAATCTACCGGAAGCGCGACCCGCTTCCAGTGGGGTGTGGAATACGTTGACGGGATGACCCGGCTGTCACCCCATGCCAGCGAACCCATCACCCGGACAGCGGGCATGGTGCTGCGGGAACTCGATGACCCGCGGGATGTGCTCACCGGCAGGAATTTTGGCCGGCTGCAGACCCTGGTCAGGGCGGTTCGCGGCTGGGAAAAGGCCCATCCCGTCGATCCGCAAGACCGGTCCGTGCTGGCTGCTTTTTATGGGGAACTGCGCTCCCTGTGCCAGGCTGTCGCGGCGGGCAGCGCGGAAAGCGACCATTGCCGGGTGATACAGAAGGAGTTGCCTTCGGGTTGATTCCCACCAACTGTGTGAAACAACAAGGATCGTTGATGTTTTTGAACTTCTTTGAATCAGGGGATGGTGCCGGATCCCGGAATCGAACCAGGGACCATCCGCTTACAAGGCGGGCGCTCTACCAACTGAGCTAATCCGGCGGGTCTTAAAAGGTGCTCAAAAATATAGGATAGAGACTTGTATTTCAAGCTCGGGATGTGTGGGTTAGAATATCGCCCCCTTGGACAGGAATCGGAGTATCTATCCGTACGAAGATAACCCCATGAACCTGTCAAATTTGAGTCCGGAAGAGGCACAGATACTGCGATTGCTTGTCCAGGGGTACCGGACCAGCGAGGCATCCAAACACCTGTCCCTGCCGTTTCATGTGGTCGCCGAAACAGCCAGGCGTCTGAAAGTTGCCTTCGGAGTAGATGATGTCTCCGGTCTTGGGAGTCATCCAAAAGTCCGGGCTCTTCTGGAAGGCAAATAAGCCAGGATCGGGGATTTATCATTGCATTGGAGCCAAGCTTGTACTAGCTTGACAATAAAGAGAAGCTAAAAGCACATTAAGTATTTTGTGGAGGAGCGATGATTACACGGTCTTTCCGGGTTACATCCGCCAGAATCGCCTTGGGAACACTGTTTTCCGGCATCACAATGTCGGCAGGGGCCCAGAGTTGGGATATCGACTATGACAAGTTACTCGACCTGAACGAAACCCACAGCCGGATTACCCTGACGGATGAGATCAGCGAGCAGGATATCGCCATCAACGAAACCCTCTTTCCGGTTCTGCATACCCTCTCCGTGAAGAGCCCGGATCTGCATGGTTTACACGGGTCCGCGGATTTGTATCTACAAGCCGGCAATCTGAATGAAGACGTTTACAAGTACCTTGCCCCCCAGCGTGAGGAAAACGCCGGCAGGACCCTCCAGCTTCAGGCGAAGGCGGTCTACAGCGGTCGATTCAACGGCGGGAATGTCGATCTCTGGTTGGGCGCCACGTGGCAGGACCAGGAACAGCATGCCTTGTTGCGGGAGCGCCGAACGGTGGAATCCGTGGGTTATAATTTCGGCATCGACTTCAATCTCGCGGGTTTCAACCTCGCCGGCAGCTATTTTGACGGGGAATTGGCGGATTTGATGCGATTGAACACCCAACAGGCAAGGAGAAGCGGTTACGATTGTTATCTGTCTTCCTGCCTTGGCGACGAGGGTCAGGGTTATATCGTTCGAGGCGGCTATCGCTTCGGCGCCACCCAACTCGATATCAGTTATGGCGAATCTTCCCAGTTTGCGCATCAACTGGGCCGGATCGAGGGGAACAGCGAACTCTGGACCGTCGGCATTCACCATGAAGTCAATAATTGGTTCAAGCTGACTGCGGAATTGAGCGACTACGATGCGAACGGCACTGCGGCCGATGAATCGCGGCAGATCTCGGTGGGCGGGTATATCCGCTGGTAAAGTTGTTTCAACATCCATTCCGGAAAACGCACTCCCGTAGTGCGTTTTTCATTTCAGGGTGAGGAAAATATGCCGTTCACGCCGGATTCGCCACCGTGGATTATGGGGATCCTCAACATCACCCCGGACAGCTTTTCCGATGGCGGGACTTTTCTCGATCCGCATCGGGCAGTGGAGCATGCCCTGGCCATGGAGGCAGCCGGCGCGGATATTATCGATGTCGGCGGGGAATCGACCCGGCCTGGCGCAGATCGAGTTCCGGAGCATCAGCAATTGCAGCGGGTCCTGCCGGTAATCAGGGCTCTCCGGGAGAGGTTAAGGCCGGGGACCGGAATCAGTATCGATACCACCCTGGCCGGGGTTGCCGAACAGGCGTGCCTCGCAGGCGCGACCATGGTGAATGATATCTCGGCGGGCGAGGACGACCCGGGGATATTACGGCTGGCGGCGGAGCGGAAAGTCCCGATCGTCCTGATGCACAAGCAGGGTATGCCTGCAGATATGCAGGATCAACCCGGCTATGCCAACGTGGTGGCGGAGATCAAGGATTACCTCCTGGAGCGGGCGGAGATGGCTTTACGCAGTGGTATACACACGGATCGAATCATCCTCGATCCAGGGATCGGTTTCGGCAAAACCTTGCAGCACAATTTGCAATTGATGGCGAACCTGGAGACATTCGTTAATCTCGGATACCCCATCCTGCTCGGCGCCAGCCGCAAGGCGTCCCTGGCGCAGATTTGTGATGAGGCAGATAGGAAGGAGTTGGTAGGGGCGACTTGCGCTACTACCGCGTTAGGGGTTCTCGCCGGGGTGAGGCTGTTCCGAGTTCATGATGTCAAGGAGAACCGGCAGGCCGCCGCCGTGGCCTGGGCGATAAAGAAGAGTATTTAAGGATTAATCAGGTCTTTTCCAGGTTCCCGATTTACCCCCGGATTTTTCCAGGAGCCGTATACCTTCCATGCACATCCCGCGGTCCACTGCCTTGCACATGTCATAAATGGTGAGCAGGGTGACCTGCACCGCCGTGAGGGCTTCCATCTCCACACCGGTCTGGCCCGTGGTTTCGACCCTCGCGCGGCAGCGTACCTCGCTCCGATCCGGCAACGGTTCCAGATCGATATCGATATGACTGATGGCCAGGGGGTGACACAGCGGAACGAGTTCCGCCGTTTTCTTTGCGGCCATGATCCCGGCGATTCGGGCGACGCCCAGGACATCGCCTTTCCTGGCCCCGCCTTCCAAGATCAGCGTGAGGGTTTCAGGCAGCATGCGAATACGGCCTTCGGCGACGGCGCTACGATGGGTGCTGGCCTTGCTGCCCACATCCACCATGTGGGCATCGCCTTGTCGGTTGAAATGAGTCAGTCCGGTCATCGCTGGTGATCCATGCATACAGGGGAATGGGGTGCCGTTCGCGGCGTCATCAGCCTATAATACGTTGAAATTTCCTGTAGATGAAACGCGATGAGGAATGTTATGGCTGTAACCGTTAAATTTTTTGCCAATCTGCGCGAATCCGTAGGCATCAGCTCAACCACTGTTGAGTATGTGCCTGATATGAAGATTGCGGATGTCTGGAAGGCCGCCGCCAAAGGCAAGGAACGCCCCCTCGGCATGTTGACCGCGGTCAACATGGAATATGCCAAGGACGATGTCGTCATAAGGGATAACGATGAAGTGGCGTTTTTTCCGATGGTATCCGGAGGCTGACATCTTGCGCATCGAGTTGCGGACCGAGACTTTCGATCCCTGGCAGGAACTGCGGGCGCATGAGGCGCAGATGTCCCTTGCCGGCGATTGCGGCGCTACAGCGGTGTTCGTCGGTTCGATGCGGGATTTTAATGCGGGAGACAAGGTTGAAGGACTGTATCTGGAACATTATCCGGGGATGACGGAACGCCAGTTACACACAATATGCGAGGCGGCTGCCGGCCGGTGGACCCTGCGCGATGTCCTCGTATTACACCGCGTTGGCGAGATCCGGGTAGGCGAGGCCATCGTCCTCGTTTGTGTCCGGGCGGCGCATCGGGGCGATGCCTTCGATGCCTGTCGCGCCATCATGGAGGAACTCAAGCATACCGCGCCCTTCTGGAAAAAGGAGAAGCTTCAGGATCGGGGTCGCTGGGTGGAAGGAAATACGGACGGTTACGCCGTAAAGGAACGAAATTAAAAAAGGGCGGGGTTGTCCCGCCCTTCGGTTCAGCCAAATCAACCCCGGCTCGGGTCTCTTACTTGTTTGCCCAGAGCTTCCGCAGTCTCCGCATGGCATCCAGACCCTTGAGATCGATCACCTCGCGGAAGGTCTGCAATACCACATGGTCCTCCGGCAGCATGCGGAACTCGTTCCACGGCGTGCCGAGGACCGTATCGAAACCGTAAGGGACAGCGACTGTCAGGAATGCGCTCTCCATGACATGTCGCAGCTTCATGCCGTCAAACTCAACCGGCGGCAGCATGTTTCCGATGTTGGTCAGGCCGCCCACGATATGGATGCCCTTGAGGTCGGGGTCCAGACCGATCGACTCGATGGCGTCCAGGGCCATCCTGACCAAGCCTTCCGTATCTGAGACCAGCGTACTGACAGTGACGTCGATGTAAATATCGTTGAGCTCGAGACCATGCTCCTTTACCAACCTCTCGGCTGAACGCTTGGCCGTCTTGTGCACATCTTCGCAACGCTTGTTAGGTTTTGCCGCCCCTTCGTCCAGACGCTCCGAGGCCATGAGGATGACGTTGAAGGGCTGAATGTCCATCAGATCCATGATCTCCCAGCGGGTCTCCGCGAGAGAATTGATCAACGGGCGCCTGCCGCCTGCCTTCGCGGGATCATAGGTCTTGAGACAGGCCTCGAGGACATTCTTATGCGGGTAGTCGAAACATAAGGGGGTATCCACCGCCGCCTGAATCGACTGTATCACCTCGGACAGCAAGCCGTAGTCCTCATAACCCTTGGGACCGATCGTGACATCGAGATAGATGGCGCCGGTTTGCACCTGCCGCTTTGCCAGATCCTGGATGCCTTTGAAGTCCCGTTGTTCGATCATGGTCCGGGTCGCCTTGAACCCTGGGTTGATTCGATCCCCGATGATGGCAAGATTAGGTATGCTCATTACTTCTTTCCTGTTGGTTGATGGTCTGGATTGAAAATCTCAATTAATGTCATGGAAATTTATCGTATGCATGAAATGCTTATTGAAGCGCGGGTTGCCGGCCTGAACCAGATGGGTGCTGCGGGCCGCGAGATTCGTGGCTGTGTCGCGCAGGGTCTTGGAGAGCAGGATCAGTTTGGCCCCCGTGCCTGCGGCGTTGCCAATCTGTTCGAAGCGATCCAGCGGCAGCGGGGGTAATAATCCGATCGTGCAGGCGCTTTCGATGCTGATGTAATTGCCGAAGGCGCCTGCCACCACCACTTTATCCAGTTGCTCGTAGTGGAGACCTGCGTGTTCCAGCAACAATTCGATACCGGCGCGGATGGAGCCTTTGGCCAATTGCACGGAGCGGACGTCACGTTGGGTGAAGACCACATTGGTTTCACCCTGATGCAGCATAAAAACCGGCTCATCATCCTGCAGCACGGTATGGCGGTATTCACGGTTGATCTGTCCGCGTGGATTTAGTCCGCCGGACAGGAAAAAGGCGGCGGTGACATCCAGCACGCCGGAACCGCACAGGCCGATCGGTTCGGCGTCGCCGATGGTCTTGATCTCCAGGTCCTCGCCGTTAATCTTGACGGATTCGATGGCGCCCGCGGCGGCGCGCATGCCACAGGAGATATGCCCGCCTTCGAGGGCCGGGCCGGAAGGGCAGGAGAGACTGGTTATAGCGCCGTTATGTAAAAGGGATATCTCGGTATTCGTGCCGATGTCCAGGGCGATGACGGTGCGCTTCTCCGTGTGCGCACTGATGCCGATAAGCATGGCGGTGTGATCGCCGCCGACAAATCCGGCGATGTTGGGAACCATGTGAATCTGCGCGCCGGGGGCGCATGCCAGTCCGAGTTCTCTGGTTTTAATCTGCAAGGGGCCGGTGATCACCGGGGTAAATGGCGCAAGACCGAGTCCCCTGACCTGAAGACGGGCAAAGATGTGGTGCATGGCAGTGTTCCCCGCGACCACAACATCCACGATCTGCCACGGGGTCAGGTTATGGGCATCGCACATGCCCTGTACACGCTGATTGATGGCGTCGATCACCAAACGTTGCATCTGTATTGCCTTGTCGGCATCGGTCGCCGCGGCCCCGACCCGCGAGACGACATCGCTTCCATAAATGCCTTGCGGATTCTCGATGCCCGTCGAGGCGATGGTCGTGCCGCTGTGCAGATCCGCCAGGAAGAGGCCAATATTTGTGGTGCCCAGATCGACCGCGAGGCCGACGAGCCGGGTCTTGACCGGCTGTACCGCGATGATCTCATCATTGCGGACCACCGCCTGGACCGCCCAATTGTTCTGGCGCAGGACTTCCGGGAGGTTGCGCGCGGCTTCCGGATCGATGCTCCAGGTCGTGGGTTCGCGTTCCTGGTTAAGCGCTTCAACCAGTCTTTCGAAATCCGCTTCCGGATAATTCAGGGAGGGTTTCGTCAGTTTGACTTCGATGCTTGCCACGATAGGTTCCGGCTGCACCCAGAAATCGGAACCGTCGACCTGCATTCGCGTGGATTCGGCCCGCGCCCGCGCCGGTATGTGGACCCGGCTGCTGCCGGAGACCGAGCATTGGCAGGCGCGGCGCCAGCCACGCTCCAGTTTGACGGCGCTGAAAAAATCGCGATCGCTCGGAGAAGGCGGCGGGGTCTCGCCGCCGGTAAAGTGAATAATGCAGGATTTACATATCCCTCTGCCGCCGCAAGCGCTGGCGATCCGCACCTTGGCCCGGTGCGCGCTCTCCAGTAACGTTTCTCCGGGCCGGGGCTCGATCGCAACCCCATCCGGATCGAATTCTATCCGTGTGGGTTGAGTGGAATCATGGGTCATCTAGGCGCACTCGGCATAGGCGCTGGTTTCACGGCGGTGTGGACATTTCACCCTGGCCGCGCAGGTCTGACAATTTTCAGCCTGGGTCCAATAGCGCATACGCGAACCGGCGCCGATGATGAAGGAAGTGGAGTGTACCGGGTCCATGACTCCCGTACGGGACATCCGGATGCCTATGTAGTCGGCGCCGGACAACTTCAGGACCTTGACCTGATTATCGAACTCGATCCCTTCATGCCCCGGCGCGAGCGTGCCACTGGTTTGCAGGTTCAGGCCGGCGGCAGTCGCGGCGATCGATTTCTCGCAGTGTTCGCCGGCCTTGAAGAGAAATTGATTGGCGATCTCTTCCAGAAGTACCGCCTTCAGACTGGCGCCGCGGGCAAAACAGTCGCTGATTGCGGCGTCGATCGCCTGACCAATGGTCACCACGACAGGAACCAGGTGTGCCGCGCCCGCCATGTGATGTGTCAGGAGTGGGGCGTGGAATACAGTGCCTTCGGCGAGTGTGACCTGCCCGGGCATCATTTCAGTCACCGCCACAAAGGCATATGTCGCGCGTGGCCGGATCAGGGACTGTATTTCCAATTCATCCAGGATTTCCCGGACCAGCTTCGCCATGCGCGGCCGGGTCCGGGGATTGTCGCCTACGGTGCGTAGTTGCAGGATCTCATCCGGGTCGATTGCGAGATTGAAATCGTCGATGACTGGCATGGCTTGTTAAACAGACGCCTCCGTTATGCCTCGATTGCGAATCGGGGCCGGATGTTTCGCAGGCGGCTTGCTGTCGGACCTTCCCGCTGACCAATTGCCACGCCAGCTTGATGTCCGATTTCAAGCAGGGATCAGGCGGCTGCCTTGATCCAACCGCTGCACAGGCTGACAGCGGACATGGCGTTAAGGCCGAAGGCATCCGCGCCGGTGTAATCCCGGATGGTGTCGTCCACCTGGCCGCCGCCGATCATGATCTTGATGTCATCACGCAACCCCGCGGCCTTGATGGCCTCGATGGTTTCCTTCATGGAATCGAAGGCGAGTGTCAGGAAGCCCGAAAGACCCACCACGGAAGGCTTGTGTTCCTTGATGGAATCGATGAAGGTATCGACGGGGACGTCGATGCCGAGGTCGATCACTTTATAACCATTGATGTCGAGCATGAAGGTAACGATATTCTTGCCGATATCGTGGAGGTCGCCATGGACAGTGCCGATGATGACCGTGCCCTTGGTGGAGGCGGCGCCTCCCGTCTGGGATTCCTGGATGAGCGGTTTTGCTTTTTTACTGATTTCGGTGAGCATTTCACCGGCGAGCATGAGTTCGGGCAGGAAATATTCGCCTGATTCGAAGCGTTTGCCTACGACGTCCATCCCGGCGCGGCAGTGTTCCAGGAGTTTCATCGGATCGTAGCCGCTGTCGAGCATCGAGTTCGCCAATTTAATGGCTTCCTCTTCATTCATGTCGGCAATCAAATCAATCAGTTTCTGCTGCTGTTCGCTCATAATTGAAAATCTCCAAATAATTATAATTTTCAGTTACCCGGCTTAATCCCAGAGAAAAAACATCGTTATTTTATGCAGCCGCGAGTCAATGGTATGTCATACATGGATACGACAGTATCGATCTAAGCCGATGCATGCAGGCAACGCGATTTACGGAACCCCTGGAATGTGTTCGAACGGCGATTCCAGAGTCGAAGCCGCATTATGGGCAAAAACCATTTACTGTCAAACTGTAAATTGATGTAAATCATGACAATACCTAACTTTCCGGTGAAGCGTCGGAAAGAATACTGCGGGAGAATAGGGAAATGGCCTGTTATACAGCTATATCTTGTTGATTCCAAATAGGCTTATGAAGTCATCCAGAACCTCTTCCGTATGCATGCATATCTGTTCTTTGGTAGGTGCAGGGACGATGTTCATAATCCGCTTGTGCATGATTTCATACAGCATCATGCCGACGAGGTAGCTCGTCATGCGTTTGCAGTTTATCGATTTGAGTCGGCCTTTTTGCTGCTGCCGTCTGAGAAATCCGGTGATGGCCGTGGTGCCTTTCATGTAGGTATGTTCGTAATAAATCTGGCCGAGCACCGGCCGGTTGGTTACCTCGCTGATGACCAGTCTTCGCAACCTGATGTAACGCTCCGAGGTCACGATGCCCATCAGGGCATTTGACCATTCGCGAAGCCCCTGCTTCAGATCATCGCTTTGAATGTCGAGGGCCAGCATGAATTCGAGATAATCCTGCAACTGATGATCGAGCACTGCGGCAAACAGTTCTTCCTTGCTCCGGAAGTGACGATAAATGGTCTCGCGCGAACCACCGAATCGGCTCAGCAGTTTGGAGATGCTGGCCTCTTGGTATCCGTGCTCAAGAAACAGATCCGTTGCGGCGTCCAGGATGCCCTGGTACTTCCGGGTCGCGACTCTGCTTTTATTCTCCATGGGGGCATCCTCAAAGGCTTGCCTGCTGGATTATAAGATCCGTATAACGCATGCGGAAGCGAATTACGGTTCGGTATGCGGCGGCGTTCCCGCCGACGCCGAATACGCCACGGGAAGATTTTTGATACGATGAGGTGTGTAAATCGGGGAATGATCATGACCGAGGCAGATAACGAATTCGATTGGGAAGTTTACCTGGAGCGGATAAATCTGACCGGACCGATCTCTGTTTCCGAAGCAGGTCTAACGCGGTTGTGCCGCGCCCAGTTATTCGCCATCCCCTTTGAGAATATGGACATTCAGTTGGGGCGAAAACTCGATCTCCACCCTCGCTCGCTGTTTCACAAGATCGTCCTGGGCAGGAGGGGAGGGTATTGCTTCGAGTTGAACACGCTGATGCGGACGGCCCTGCTGGCTTTCGGCTTCGAAGCCAGATCGGCATTGGCCCGGGTCCGTCGCAGGGGCGAGGTTACCGGTCGCAGTCATCTCATCACGCTGGTGCGCAATCGCGGTCGCGATTTTATCTTGGATGTGGGATTCGGCGCTTCCGGCCTGCGGGCGCCCATGCCGCTGGAACCGGGTTATATGACCGTGCAGGATGGTTTCCATTTTCGGCTTATTGAAGACGGCGGATTTGGCAATCTTCTGCAGATAGAGCATCAGGAAGGGTGGCAGGATGTTTATAGTTTCGATACCGGCATCGTCACCGCTGCGGATATCCAGATGAGCAATCATTTTACCGAGACCCATCCCCATTCGACCTTCGTCCGTTTTCGTGTCGCGCATCTCCCCAATCCCGGAGGCGCAACATCCCTCCTGAACCACTCTCTCCGGTTAATCCAGGATGGCCGTGAGGAATTGCAGAACATCGAGGCGGGTCCAGAGTATATGGAGATGCTGAAGGCCCGTTTCGGGATCTGTCTGGATGCGAATTATGAGGATTTCAAAGCCTTGTAGAATTAACAGGCTGTTGAAAAAACGTCGCGAGCGACGGCAGAACCAGACGCGCACGGGCGAGAAACCGCAGTTTACGCGTCAGTAAATGAGGATTTCGAGACCGCGCGCAACGCCGTTATGCCTAGCGCAGCAGTTTTTTAACGGCTTGTCAGGCAGGAGAGACTTCGCTGAGCTGTCTTAGGCAAAGGGCAAAGAGTTGATTCAGGGAGTTGATGTTCAATTTGGTATAACAGCGCTTCTTCAGGGTATTTACGGTACTCTCCGATATCTCGAGATCCAGGGAAATCCCTTTCCGGGTCATGCCGAGCAAGGCGCGCGCCGAGACCTCGATCTCACGCGGGCTAAGGTTATTGCTCGTCTTGGCCAGCAGGCGCTCCATCCAGACCGTGGAGGGGCGCTTGCCGAATTTCAGTTCCGCGGCGATGGGCGAGGCCAGATGCTGTTCCACCGCGGCCCTTACCACCACGACCGCCTGTGTCAGGCGTTCGAGATCCCTGGCCCTGAAGATGCCGGTGTCAGTGCTGCGATAATAGCTGAGCAGATACCAGAGGGAGGTCGTCTGGCACAACTGCGACACGCGCTCCGCGTGTTTACGCTCGACATACCCCGGTCCCCAGGGGTGGTTCGAATGGATCAGGTCCTCGGTCTTGACCCGGATGAAATCATGGCCATCGGTGGACGGGTTTGCGTTACGGATCCGTTCTATTACCGGATCGAAGCGGTAATCCCGTTTCCGGTAGGTCTGTTCGGCCTGATCGAGTTGTTTGGCCTTCCAGTAACTGGCTGACTCGATGAGGATCGGTTCCAGCGTCGGTCCATAGACGATGAGACTGAAATGGTCCACGGCGGTGAAATGCTTGGTGTAGGCCAGCACTTTCTGAGGAAAGTCCGGATGGGAAATGGCCCGAACCAGTTCGGCCGTGAGTTCCGTAATCCCCGTTGTTGTTGGAATGCTGCTCATAACCCCGTTCTACCAAGATATTTTTTCGATCATGATAGCACAACAACACCGCTTGGAATTTCTCCCGTACTCCCGCATTCCGCAGCGCGGTTTGCCGCTGTCTACCGCCTTGAAATGGCAAGACCGGGTAAAAACTGTTAGAGTGTCGCCGCTTTTCCGGCGGCGCCCGGCTGTCGCCCTGGTTTATGAAACTTCCTCGCCAATTGTCTATTAATTCCAATAATTCGAGAGTGGTGGTATGAAAGAACGGTGGTTAACAGTCGCAGCGGATGCGCAAGCGAAACGTCAGGAACGATTCAGGATCTGGCGCGAGGCCGAACATGTGCCGTTTTCCAGTCCGGCGGCGATAGCGGTCTATCAGGAGAAGGTCGATATGCTTGTCGACGCCCTGAGCCTTGAAAAGAAACCAAAACGTATTCCGGTCTGTCCATCGCCTGGATTTTATCCGGTGCAATACGGCGGCATCTCGTTCCGCGACGCGCATTACGATAACGCCAAACTCGCCGTTGTCTGGGAGAAGTATTACGACGAATTCCAGCCTGATACATACAACACGCCGGGCAATCTCGTCTCCGGCAAAATTCTCGACCTGCTCGATTATCGGCTGTATAAATGGGCGGGGGCAGGTATCGGGAACGACAAATCCTTCCAGTACATCGAGAAGGAATACATGAAGGCCGATGAGTATCAGGATTTCATCGATGACCCCACCGGCTACATGCTGAGCGTGTATTTCCCCCGCATCGCCGGGAATCTCGCACCGCTCGCGGCTTTGCCGCTGATTCCCGCCCAGCTCGAGATCCCGATGATCTCGGCCGGAGTCCGGCCTTTCGGGACGCCTGAGTTTAGTGGTCTGCTGCAGAAACTGACGGAGGCCGGACAAGAGGTCAATGACTGGTTCAAGGCCCAGACCGGAGTGAATCTCAAGATCATGGGCAAGGGCTATCCCACATTGTATGGTGGGTTCTCCAAGGCCCCGCTGGATGCCATCGGCGACAGCATGCGCGGAACGGTCGGGGTCATGATGGACATCTACAAACGTCCGGATCTGTTGCTCGAGGCCTGCGAGCGGATGGTCCCATTCATGATAAAGATCGGCGTGGCTTCTACCAGGGCCAGCGGCAATCCGCTGGTCTTCATGCCCCTGCACAAGGGCGCGGACAGTTTCATGTCGCAGGCGCAGTTCGATAAATTCTACTGGCCGAGTTTCCGCAAGGTTCTTATCGGTCTGATCAACGATGGTTGCGTGCCGTTGTTGTTTGCCGAAGGTTCCTATAACAAACGTCTGGAGGCGATCCGGGATCTGCCGAAGGGCTCGGTGATCTGGTGGTTCGACCAAACGGACATGATCAAGGCCAAGGAGACCCTGGGCGATGTCGCCTGCATCATGGGCAATGTACCGTTGTCCCTGATGTGCACCGGCACTCCTGAGAGCGTGACAGGATATTGCCGGAACCTCATCGACAAGGTGGGGCGCGACGGAGGATATATCATGTCGACGGGCGCCGGCTTCGAGGATGTCAAGGCCGATAATGTCCGGGCGATGATTTCCTTCTGCAAGGAGTACGGGGCCTAACCTGATCCGGTCAGGGAATCTGTATTGATACGAGGCTCAGATCAGGCCGTGGAATGGCTGCACCTCGACTTCCATTCCGGCCTTGATCCCCGCGCACTCCATCGGCAGCACGATGAAGCAGTTGGCCTGGGACATTGAACTCAGGATCCCCGAGCCCTGTGCGCCGGTCTTGCGGACAACGTGGCGCCCTTGTTCATCCTTGCCCAGGATGCCGCGCTGGTATTCCACCCGGCCAGGCGCCTTGTTCAGGCTGGAGAGAGAGATGGCGTTGGCAGTCAGCGGTTCCTCCGATTTTGCGCCCATGAGGCGCAGCAACGCGGGTTGGACGAACTGATAGAAGGTCACCATGACCGATACCGGGTTGCCGGGCAGGCCGAAAAAGTAGCTGTGATCGATCGTCCCGAAGGCCAGCGGACGGCCGGGCTTGATGGCAATCTTCCAGAAATTGATGGCGCCCAGTTTAACCAGTGTCTCCTTGACATAATCCGCCTCACCGACCGAGACGCCCCCGGAGGTAATGACCACATCTGCCTCTGCGGCTGCTTCCCGCAACGCTCGTTCAATCTCTTCTCTGGTGTCGCGGATGACCCCGAAATCGATGGTCTCGACTCCGAGCCGTTCGAGCATGCCGCGGATTGTGTAGCGATTGCTGTCATAGACCTGGCCTGCGTCCAGCGTTTCCCCGACCGAACGAAGTTCATCGCCGGTTGATAAAAATGCAACCTTGGGGCGGCGCGTGACGGGAATCTCGGCAAGGCCAAGCGAGGCCAGAAGGCCGATGTCAGCCGGTGTCAGCCGGGCGCCCTGCGTAAGGATGCGATCGCCGGCGCGAACGTCCTCGCCGGCCTCCCGGACATTATCGCCCGGACGGGTTCGGTCATCGATCCGGATGATGTCGCCGTTTCTCTCCACAGACTCCTGGGTGATCACGGTATCGGCGCCGGCAGGCATCACGCCGCCGGTCATGATGCGCGCACAAGCACCCGACTCGATCTTTCCAGGGAAGGGTTTGCCGGCGAATACAGTGCCGACGATCCGCAATTCCCTGGTTCCGCCACCGGGGATATCGGCGCCCTGGACCGCGTAACCGTCCATGGCGGAGTTCGTGCAATTCGGCACATCAATCCGTGAATGAATATCCTCCGCGAGGACCCGGTTCAATGCCTCGCCCAGCGTCGCCTTTTCCGTATCCGCCAGCGGCGTAATGGTCGTAAGAATACGGGACAGGGCCGCGGCGGGGGTCAGGGAATGCGGGTCAGAATCGTCCTGGCAACAGGTTTCGGCAGTTATTGATGTTTCAGACATGTGTACGGCTCGCAATTAAATTTCAACAGCGTTGGCGGCGTGTTGATGCAGAATATGTTCGCTGATGAAGGCCGCAATGGCCTCCGGATCGTTCAAATCGAGCACGGGCAGCGCCGTCGTCATGAGTTCCGGTTTATCCGTCGCGATGGCGATGATGGAACTATCCTGTGGAAATAATAGCGGCTTGCCGAGTATTGGTCGATGCAGTTCGATCTTGGGTATGATAGCAGGCTTGAATCCTTCAACCAGGATCAGATCCAGGTTTTTCGCATCCAGGCGATCGATATGATCCTGGAGCGTGTCCGCGGGACCTGGTTCGCGTTCCACCATCAAGGCCCAGCGCGTTCCGGAACAGACATAAACCTGGGTCGCCCCCGCCTTGCGCAACTCGAAGCTGTCTTTGCCGGGATAATCAATCTCAAAGTTGTGGTGGGCGTGCTTGATCATCCCCACTCGCAGACTGCGTTCCTTGAAGATCCTGATCAGGCTGACCAGCAAGGTGGTCTTGCCGGTGCCGCTGTACGCGGCAAATCCGATGAGCGGAATCTTGATATCCCTCACAGCGCGTTCCTCATCCTGGTTTCGTTTCCTGGCATTATGTCTTCCGGGTGATTGATATTGAAGAACGCGTCCGGCACATCGGAAAAATCGGACAGCGTCAGGCGATGCCTAGAGAACCAGAGATCGGTCCGGTGATCGCCGTCCTGAAGATAAGCCAGGATCGAATCCTGGAGGCCGGCCTTCAACAGTGCGAAGACCGGCTGGATCCGGCGCCCGTCGTGGGCGACGCAAATCTCGGCGTCGTTCGCGAGCAGATCGCGACGGAGACGGGCGATCAGATCGGACGGCATATACGGGGTGTCGCACGGTACTGTAGCCAGATATGGCGTCTTTACTCGCGCGAGGCAGGTTGCCATGCCGGCGAGTGGGCCGTGAAAACCATCCAGATCATCTTTGATCACCTGCCAGCCGTAATTGGCATAGATATCGAGGTTGCGATTCGCATTGATTACCACGTCCTGAACCTGTGCCGTCAGCCGCGGCAGGACGTGTTCAATCAACGGCCGGCCGTTGTAGTCGATCAGCCCCTTGTCCTGGCCGCCCATTCGCCGCGCCAGACCCCCGGCCAGAATGACGCCCGTCACATCGGCGAATTTATTCAGGTAATTTATGTTCATGAAGCCGCAGTTTGATCGGGTCGCCCGGCCAGATTGGCGACTTCGAGTTTGGGGGGGAGTTTTTCGTCGAAAACGATGTTTTCCTCGCCATTGTAAATGAGGAAATGTTTGCCATTGGCCCGCGCCAGCAGGGTTACGCCGAGATCCCGTGCGAGTTTCAGGCCCATCTGGGTTATGCCGGAGCGGGAGAGCAGAATGGGTATCCCCATCTGCGCGACCTTGATGACCATTTCGGAGGTCAGGCGTCCGGTGGTATAGAAGATCTTGTCGGCCCCTGCGGCATCTTGCAGCCACATCTTTCCGGCGATGGCGTCCACCGCGTTGTGCCGACCCACATCCTCGATGAAGCACAGCACCTGCTCGGCCTGGCACAAGGCGCAGCCGTGTACGGCCCCGGCGTTCCGGTAGACGTCGTTGCTCCTGCCCAGTTCGCGAAGCAATCCGTAGATCACCGATTGTTTGAGTTGATACGGCTTCAACCTGATCTCGGACAGTCGTTCCATGATATTGCTGAATACGGTGCCTTGACCGCAACCCGTGGTCACGATGCGGGATCCCAACTGCTCGCGCCAGGCGACGGATTCCGAATGGGTCGCCACCGCCGCCGCATTCACCGACCAATCGACGTGGATGGAACGGATGTCATGCAGATCCTTGACGATACCTTGATTGCGGAGATACCCGAGGCACAACAACTCGGGATGGGTGCCGAGCGTCATCAAAGTTACAATTTCGTGGCGATCGAGATAGATGGTCAGAGGCCGTTCTTCGGCGATGTTCATCTCGCGCCGGTTGCGGTATTCATCCACCGCAATCACCGCGATCGTGGGATCGAGGCCGGCGTGAGTCATCTCCGGCCGGTACATGGCGCGCATCTCAACCCCCGGTAGAGTTCATATGCCGGAAGATCAGCGGTTTGGCCTTAAGATCGAATTCGTGACCCTTGGGTTTGATCTGCATCGCATCGCGTATCGCCTGCTTGAGCTTCTCCATATCGCCCGGCCAGGCTCGCACCACATGACGCAGGTCCATGGAGTGTTCCTGGCCCAGACAGAGCAGCAAGCGTCCCTCGCAGGTAAGACGCACGCGATTACAGTCTTCGCAGAAGTTGTGACTGTGAGGGGAGATGAATCCAATCCGGGTGTCGGCGTCCGGGAGTTTGAAATATCTGGCCGGTCCACCGGTCGTTTCCGTGGTGGGGATCAGGGTAAACACCTGCTCCAAATCGACGCGGATCCGGTCGCTGGAATAATAGACCTCGGCGCGGTCATGGTCGTTGTTGAATCCGAGCGGCATCTCTTCGATGAATGTGATATCCAGGCCCTTGTCGATCGCAAACCGGACCAGATCGACAACTTCATCGTGATTCCGGTTTTTCAAGATCACTGTATTGAGTTTGATCCGCCTGAATCCCGTCTGCCGCGCACTTTCGATGCCGCGCATGACCTTGTTCAAGTCGCCCACGCGGGTGATGCGTTTGAAACGGTCCGGATCCAGCGAATCGAGACTGATATTGATGCGGCTGACGCCGACATCGCGCAGGACCGGGGCCATCGATTCCAATTGCGAGGCGTTGGTGGTCAACACCAATTCCGCGAGACCGGGCAGGCGTCCCAGGTCATGCAACAGCTTGTCGATGTCGCGTCGCACCAGGGGTTCACCGCCGGTGATGCGGATCTTTCGCACGCCCATTTCCGAGAAGGCGCGGCCGATGAAGGCCAGTTCTTCCAGTGTCAGGAGTTGTGCCCTGGGCACGAAGGTCATTTCCTCTTCCATGCAGTAGACACAACGGAAATCGCACCGATCGGTGACTGACATACGGAGATAATTCACCGTGCGTCCGAAACGGTCGGTCAGGCAATCAGTCTTGGCGTTCATCGTCATCGACATTTACGGCACAAATATCCGAGCAAATTAGTAGGTCATTATTGTACTTTGACTGTGTGACAGGGTCAAAGTCCCTCTGTCCCGTAACTGAAGTACACACAATCCACAGGGATAACACTGCGAGCCACATCACCATGTGTTGTAAGGCGCCTGGGCCAGACACACATTGTAATACCTGGAATCGTCCGTAACTTCCTCGCCCAACCACGCGGGATGCTCGAATATTTCATCCTCTGCAGACAATTCGATTTCCGCCACGACCAGGCCCTGGTTGACGCCTTCGAAGACATCAATCTCCCAGACATGCGGTCCCCGGGCCACATAGTGACGGGTCTTTTCGATGAGCCCCGGGGCGCATAACGTATGGAGGATCTCGCGCGCCTCAGCGGCCGGGATCGTGTACTCGTATTCCGCGCGGGAGACGCCGATTTTCATGCTCTTGATGTTCAGATAACCGCTATCGCCAGACAGGCGCACACGCACTGAGCAGCGTTCGTTGTTTGCCAGGTAACCCTGGATGACCTGTTGTTTGCGGTCCGCCGCCATGCGCCAGGTATCGTTCTTGACCAGGAATTTTCGTTCTATTTCTCTGCCCATGCCAGACTCTGGAGATGCCTCGGTAATTTGGTGAGTAGGGGATTTGCGGAATGTAGTATTCTAGCCGCAATTACAATTTCAAGACACCGCGACGCATACCGGAATGTCTCTTATGGCGGTTCTGTTACCGCGCCGATCACAAGGAATTCTGCGACGATGAACACAGGCACGCAATCCCAGCGCGGTCAGGTTCTCAAAAACTATCTGCGCCGGGAGGTCCTGGCGATATTGTTGCTGGGTTTTTCCGCCGGCCTGCCTTATCTGCTGATCTTCGCAACGTTGTCCGCCTGGTTGCGGGATGCGGGGGTTTCGCGCACCGTCATCGGTTATTTTGCCTGGGTTGGCATCACCCTTTCTATCAAATTCCTCTGGGCGCCGGTGGTGGATCGCTCCCCCTTGCCCTGGCTCGACAAGAAGCTGGGCCGGCGCCGCAGTTGGATGCTGATTTCCCAAATCCTGCTTGCCGCGGGTCTCCTGGCGATGGCGGCTACAGGTCCAGCGGATAACCTGCCGGCATTCGCGGCCCTGGCGCTGGTCATGGCCTTCAGTTCGGCGACGCAGGACATCTGCATCGATGCCTGGCGGATCGAGATCGTCCCTGTCGATCTTCAGGGCATCATGTCCTCGACTTACATCATCGGCTACCGTCTGGCGATGATCGTTTCCGGGGCGGTCGCCTTGTATCTCGCGCAGTATTTCAGTTGGTCATTCTCGTATGCAGTGATGAGTTCGTGCATGCTGGTCGGCCTGATCACAACGCTGTGGATCCGGGAGCCGGCGCGCCGGACGGACAAGGAAACCGAGATAAAGGAGAACCAGACTTACCGAATGGTGGCGGCCAGTATGGGCATATCCGGCGACAGGGCCGGATTCCTGCATTGGTTCAGCACCGCCGTGATCTCGCCCTTCACGGATTTTTTTTCCCGCAACGGGTTGCGCAAGGCGGCCCTGGTCCTGTCGCTGGTGGCGTTATACAAGCTGAGTGATATCTCGATGTTGATGATGGCCAATCCCCTTTACCTCGACCTGGGTTTCAGCAAGGTTCATATCGCCAATATCACAAAGATTTATGGAATAGTCGTGACAATTTTCGGCGCCGTGGTCAGTGGCATGTTGATCGTCCGTTACGGGTTGCGTCTGATCCTGCTCATGGGCGCGATCCTGGTCTCCGGCACCAGCCTGTTATTCGCGTGGCTAGCGGGGCTGCCAGCCGAAATCTGGGTGTTCAACCCCGGTTTCATCGACCTGAACATCGAGTATTCCCGGCTGCTGATTGTGATTACCGGCGATAATTTCAGTAACGGTTTTGCGGCGACCGCCCTGGTCGCCTACATGTCCAGCCTTACCAATCGGGCCTATACCGCAACGCAATTTGCCCTGTTCAGTTCTCTCATGACCCTGCCGGGAAAGATCATCAGCGGTTTTTCGGGGAGGATAGTGGACAGCATCGGATATGAATTGTTTTTCATCTATGTCGCCCTCCTCGGCGTACCGGCAATCGTCCTCTGCGCGATGAACTTCAGGTATCCGGACCCCGCGGTCAAACCGCCTTGATCGTTCCGATTAGTTATCTGCCGGGACGTCGATCGCCATCCCGGCGACGATCTTCATGGCGATTGTTATCGTCACGCCGATCCCAATCGTTGTCGCGCTCACGTGCCGATCGCCGTCCATCAAAGTAACCATCCCGATAACCTTGCCGGTAACTGTGGTAGCCGGAATAATTTGCTTTCGGATTGCGTTCGTTTTGGCGGCGGATGTTACGGTAATACTCGTTGGTCTGGTCCTGCCGGCAGAGGGCATCACACCGGTTGTCGCCATCGTATAGAATGATGCTTCGACCATTTATCGGCTGGTCGAAGGTACGATAATTGCCGAACTGGTTGCCCGAGTTGTATCGAATCGTGAGCGGGGCACGAAATGTCGTTGTGTAGGGATGGCGTTGGGTGGCGTAACGATTTCCGTACGGATTATTTCCGGTGTTGCCAATGCGGATCGTGAGACCCGCGGCCATGCCGGCGTGCATCCCTGCTAACAATGTAGCGATCGTCAGTAACTTCGAGGCGAAGGAGATAGCCATCTTAACCACCTAGAGGTAATGGGTGCGTTGTTAAGACAACCATCAAGAGCCGTGGTTCAAGGCCGCGACTATCTCAGTCGCTAATCCAGGTCGCGGACCACCCGGATGCCGATGTGATCGTATAGCTGATCGGATTTGTACTTGTCGCGCTTGGTGTGCCGCACGGATTGGAAGGGGCTGGAATAAGCCCCACCCCGCGCCACGCGCAGGGCGCAATCGCCGCCTTCCCAGACTTGTCCATCGCTTGGGGCCTCATTGTAATTATCATGCCAGCAATCCTGAACCCATTCCGCCACATTGCCGGTGGTGTCGTAGATGCCGAAGGGGTTCGGTTTGAAGCTGCCGCGCTCGGTCGGTTTACGGGGATCCAGGCCCGTGGCGCCGCAACCGAAGCAATGCCCGTAGCCGTTTTCTTCATTGAAGCCCCACCAGAAGGGCGAGCGTTTCCCCGTCCCCGCCGCATATTCCCATTCCGCCTCGGACGGCAATCGATAGCGTTTACCGGTCTGCTCCGACAGCCAGCGGGCGTAATAATACGCATCGTCCCAGGTGACGAAGATGACCGGATGCGTGTCTTTTTCCATGTACAGGTTGTCGGGAACCTTGCGGTTGGTCGCCTTGGCGAAGCGCTCATATTCCGCGAAACTTACTTCCAGTTTGCTCATCGCAAAGCGGCGAACGGTTACCGCGTGCCGTGGTCGCTCATCGGTATTACGAGACGAATTCGGGCTGCCCATTTCGAAGCTACCACCCGGGATGTTAACCATGATTGGACCGTTGGCGCCATCCTTGAGCCGATCCTGAAATTCCTTGCTGTCCTGACTGGCATCAATATCCGCCGAGACTACCTCGGTTTTAGGTGGCGCAGCCGCTTCCACCGGCGCATCTGCGGGCTCAACCTCCGGCTCGCTGGTCACCGCAGTCGTTTCCTCAGCCGCTTCGGAGGTCTCCAATTCCGCTGTGGGCGCCGGTTCTTCTGTGGTCGCAACAGTGGACGATGGTTCTTTTTCTCCACCCATGAACAGATAGCCCCCCACGCCAATCGCGACGAGGAGTGCGGCCGCAATCCCTATATAAAGCCCGGATTTGCCAGCCTTGCGCGGGAGTTCCACGACTTCGGCCGGGGCCTCGCGCGCTGGTTTTTGCGCACCGATTTCCTGATCGAAGGTACGGTCCAAATCGGCGGTTGCCGTCGCCGGTGCTGGGGCTGGGGCTGGGGCCTGTGCCTGCGCAACCACCCTCTCCTTGATATTGACGACGACCGCGGTGGTGTTGTCCTGCTTGGGCATGGCGGCCTCGGTCACGGCCTTCATCAAGGCGTCCGCGCATTCCTTGGGCGATTCCGACCATTCCGAATATTGAATAATTTTCCCGGCGCTCAGGGTATCCAGCCCGTCGCTGCAGATCAGCAGCCGATCGCCCGGCAGCAACTCGAAGGGTTCGGCGGGCACATCGATCATGTTGATTTCATCGCCGGTAATGGCGCTCATCAACATGTTTCGCGACAGGCCTTTCTCCGGTTCCATCGGAGTTCCGGCCGCCGCCATCTGATCGAGATAACCGCCGTAACTGTGATCGGCGTTTTTCTTTATCAATTCCTTGTCACGGAGCAGATAGAGATGGGAGTCCCCGACGCTCGCCCACCAGAGTCTGTTGCCTTCGAGGATTGCGGCGACCATCGTGCAACCCATGCCCGCGAGTGCGGGCGTTTCCTTGATGGTTTCCCTTATCGAGGCGTTTGCCTTGAGGACACACTCATGCAGGATATCCGCGGGATTTCCGGCAGGATAGTTCGAGGAGACTTGCTTGTTGAACGCCTGCACCGCCATGTTGCTGGCTACGTTACCTGCGGCATGGCCGCCCATGCCGTCGGCAACGATCACCAGTGCGCTGGGGTTGCCTTCGGCATCGGTCAGATGGGTGATCAGAAAGGCATCTTCCTGATAATCACGGGCCCCGTCTATCTGTGATCCCGCCAGTTCAAACTGGAGTGCCATGTGTCATCCCCGCGTATGCTAGCTTAAATGTTATCTGTTTGAATTATGATTGTTTTTCACAATAAATACAGGTTATTCAAAATCATGGATCAGCGTCCGATATCGTGTTCATATCGTACCAGTCCCGCCATCTCCTAGACAATCGCTAGTTATACGCCAATCACTGGGTGCCAGGGACCAGCGCCGTATGTAAAAGACTTCTTCGCCTGCGTGACCGGAAGATCGATAAGACAACGTAATGGAGTAAGATAATGGCTCATGTGACTGACGATGCGGGTTGATTGTTTATGAGTGAGGCGCTGGATTACCTAATGCAGGCGCGGCCTGAGGCGATGCAGGCCTATTTTAAATTCCTGAAACTCGCGGGCCAGCGGCTGGATCCCCGTACCAGGGCGATAATATCGGTCATCACCAAGGTGGATAACCAGACGCCAGCGGGTTTTCGTCAATATCTCAAACGGGCCCTGCAAGAAGGTGTGAGCGCCGCCGAGATCCTGGATGCGCTATTGTTGGCTTTTCCGACCCTGGGCCTGACGAAGATCGTCTGGGCCGTGGACCAACTGTTGGAAATGGACCTGCCAGAATTCAGATTGGCCGCGTCGCAACAGGGGAAAACGGATCTCCCCGTGTGGCGTGACTTGGTGCGATTCGCGGAGTTGCAGTCGGACCGTATCCATTGTTTCGCGGCCAACGGTCGGCATGTCTTCGTCACACTTCGCGACGGTGAGGCTCTTGTCTGGGATGGTGTTTGCCCCCATCGCCAGATCCATTTCAAACCCGAGGACGTCACTGGCGAGACCCTGGTATGTCACGGCCACGGCCATGTCTTCGATCTGCGTACCGGCCTGGGCGTGGCGAATACCGGCGAGTCGCTGAGACGTCTCGAATCCCGGGTCTGCGGGGAACATTTGCAAATCACAGGCGGCTGAGCCGGCGCAATTGCGGCAACAGCTCGGAGACCAGCGAGCGCAGCAGATTGCGGGACTGTTCATCAGGGACGGTGGGGTCGAAGCGATAGCGGTAATGCAAGTTCAGCGATTGTTCCAGACCATGCAATGTGGCCGCCGGTTGAACCCGTTTGATCCAGCGCAAGGTTGTCTCTCCAGGT
Source organism: Gammaproteobacteria bacterium (assembly GCA_004297165.1). Lineage (GTDB taxonomy): Bacteria > Pseudomonadota > Gammaproteobacteria > Eutrophobiales > Eutrophobiaceae > 2-02-FULL-56-15. Next base: position 701,788 of record SCUJ01000006.1, on the reverse strand, counting down.
CGGCGTTCACGGCCCTTGCTGGTCAAGATCGCGAACACTGAAAAGAATTCGGAATCCATGCCGGGATGGGTCGCACTGGCAGAATCCTGCGCACCGGCCCTTGCCTGCCTGACGCGGTCCTTGCGCCAGAGTCGCCAGCCCAGCAAGATTCCCAGCGGGATTAACAGCCATAACAATGTTGTTAAATCGTTCTCCGTTTCATCTTCGATATCTTCGGCGCGCCACATCTGGTACTTGTAGCGGAGCCAGGCGAATACATCCAGCAGGGGCTGGTAATCCGGCGCCATCTCGTCTTCGAGTGGCGCCCAGTTGGCGGGGGTGGTGTCTAGGATTTGCCAGCGGTCCCCCGTCCAGGCCATCGTCCAGGCATGGGCATGACGGGAACGCGCGATATACAGTTCCTCCAGTTCGCTGTATTCGCGGGTCGCAAAACCGACGGCATATCGGGCGGGTATGCCGGCGGCGCGCAACAGCAGTACGGTTGCGGTGGCAAAATACTCGCAATGACCCTGGCGATTACTGAACAGGAAATCGTGCAGATAACCGCCCCGCGGATAACGCTGGCGGGGGCTGATGGAGTAGAGGAAATTGCGGGTGAAGTAATCCTTGATGGTGCGCAGGGCAGTCTCTGGCGGCTTGTCAGTCAGTTCGAGTTCCCGCGCCAGGCGCTCGAAATCTTCGCGATTACTGCTGGGGAGGTACAGATCATCGTGATCGGGTGGGGTGTCCTGGAACGTCGTATCGTCATACCCGGTCTGATAGCTGATCCAGCCCTTCCTGAATTCCAACTTTACGGTGGCATAACGGTTCTGTTCGATGCCAATAACTCCCTCGCCCCAGACTCTGCTGGCGCCGAGCGGCAGGGGCACCACGCCTTCCTCGCGCGTTAGATAGGTGGATACCGTGGCGGCATGAATGGATCGTCCGGGATTCAAAGTCCAACTGTTGCCCTCTTTGTCGGGATCGATGGTGGACAGGTCAGTTATACCCGCGCTCCAGACCCCATACCCGTAAGTATTGTAAGTTGCTTCCCGTAGATACAGTGTCTCCCGGAGAGGTTCATCGGTAGCGATGCGCACCATGATGCGATCCGAAAATTTCAGACGGCCCAGCATGCCTATGGACGTCGTCGTCCGATCCGGATCGCGATACCGCCACATATATTGATCGAAGAAGGCCAGGAATTGGCGCTCCATGATCGATTGCAATTCGCGCACGCCGGTTTGCGCCGCGAAGGCCGCGAGAATGGCGATCGCCAGCAAACTGAGCCAGGCGGTGACGCCGTATCTACCTGGCCGCAGACACCACAAGGTGATGCCGAGGAAACCACACACCGATACGAAGAACCAGATTGTCCGGAAATTGCCGGCGCTGGCCGAGAGCAGACCGATCATGCAGTAGGGCAGGCTGAGATCGAGTTCCGCGGATCGTGGCGCCCCCGCCTTTCGTTCCTGCCGGCGCAGACTGATAAAGAGAGAACTCAGCCGGATGGCGCCACGGACGCTATAGCGTTGCGCCAGTAGCAGCAGAAAGAGCACGAAGGGCAGGATGCTAAGGATTACGTAGATGCCGCCGGGACCTTTTTCGTTAAAAATATAAAGGATGCAGAGGAAGAAGATTACCCCGGAGAGATCCGAAAGGCGGTTGAATTCAACATCGCTGATATGCCAACGCCAATGTACCCAGCGGGGCGCCTCCAGTAGTACGGCCATGATCAGCGCATATGGGAGTAGATTGTTTTGCCAACCCCATACAAGCAGCGTTGCCCCGATGAGGAAAATTGGGGCGGGGCGCAGACGTGTGGGGTTCAGGCGCATATTCAACCGTCGAGTTGATCGAGTTGTTCCTGGATGGCCCCGCAATTCAAATTGATGAACCGGCAACTCGCAGTGATTGCAGCGCCAGGGTCGACCGTCTCCGATCCCCGCTGGACCATAAATACATACACCGGCAATGCCGCGGCAAGCAGGTGTTCAAGGAGGGCGCGGCGCTGTTCATCCCATTTCACGAAGATGCAGATCAGACCGCTGGTCTCGCCGACGTGCCGCTGGACCAGATCGCGTAGCAGCTGAAATGACTGATCCCGACAGGGTTCCACGCAAGCGAGGATCTCCAGCATGCTTTCCGGTTCCGCGACCCCTCGCCCGGTGGTGAAGCGATAGGCCCGGGCGCCAACGAACATCAAATCCAGCAGGGAATCAAAGCTGCCGCGGGTCAGTGTATGCGCAAAGGAGGCTGCCAATGAGACGGCGTCCTCGAAGACCTGCGCGGATTCGTTCTCGATGAATGTGTCCAGCACCAGCCCCTGCCGGACGATGAATTCGTTCTGGAATTCCTTGACCACGGGGCGTCCGAGTTTCGCGTAACTGCGCCAGTGTATCGAGCGCAGAGGGTCGCCCGGACGATAGTCGCGCAGGGAGATGAATTCCTGGGAATCGCCGAGACTGTTCACCGAGGTCAGGCCTCCCTGCTGGTATTTTCTGCCGTCGGGGAGTTTAAGCAGCGGGACGCGATAGAGACGCGGCAGGATAAGCAGCGTATCCGGGAGGGAATTCTTGCGCACGGCCTGCATCAGGCCGAGTGGATCCGGTCTGGCTATCTTCGCGGCGTTAAACCGCAGGTAACCACGCCGAACGGGTTGCAATTCAACCAGTATTTCGGCATTGTCTCCGGGGGCAAGATCCACGATTGGCGCGGGCGCGATAGAAGCTCCCTGCCTTTGCTCGATCATGCTGACCAGGCGCGGGTAACCGACTACGCGGTCAAACCAGTTCCGGCCGGCATCCTCCTGGTCGCGGGCCGCAAAGAAATCCTTCTGATCCGGCAGATCTTCATGCAACTCATCCAGCAGGACAAGATCGCGTTGTGGGTGTTTCCCGCGATTATCGATGAAGACCTTGTATTTGAGCGGGTGACCCACCGTGCCGAATTCGGGCAACAAACGCCGTACCAGCAGGTTGCCACGAAATATCAGGCTGGTGAAAAAGGCGATCAGCAATAAGCTCACGCAGAGTGAGAAGATTTGGAAGGCGAGAGTCTGCCGCGTATCGAAGCCGAAGATTCCCGAGAAGACTAGCGTGCCGAGGATTAGTTGTCCCCCAGGAGTAAACCGGGATTGTGCGTATCTGCTGAGCCTGTATGCCAGGCGAAAATTGGCGTACAGAAACTTCCGCAGCATCTCTTCAGACAGGAACCGGTGTTGTCTTGATGACTTCCTCGACCACCTGGCTGCTCGTCATCCCGGAGAACCGGGCTTGGGAGTCCAGCATCAGACGGTGGGCGATGACCGGCATGGCGATTTCCTGGATATGATCGGGGGTGACAAATTCCATTCCGTCGAACAGGGCGAGCGTCTGGGCGGTTTTCATCAATGCCAGCGAGGCCCTCGGGCTCGCGCCGATAAGCACTCCAGTATAATTGCGGGTGCCGCGAACGAGGGCGACGATATAATGTTTCATTTCCTCGCTGATCCGGATCGCACCCGACCGGGCGCGTAGATCGAGCAGATCTGCCCTGGTGACGCACGCCGAAATCTCGTCCAGCGGTCGCCGGATGGTGTGTTCGGACAGAATCGATACTTCTTCCGCGGGTTCCACATAACCGAGATCGAAACGCATCGCGAAACGGTCCATCTGCGCCTCGGGCAGAGGATAAGTACCATGAAATTCGATTGGGTTCTGAGTGGCGATCACGAAAAACAAGGGGTCGAGGGGACGCACTGTGCCATCGACACTGACCTGAGCCTCCGCCATCGCCTCGAGGAGGGCGGATTGAGTCCGGGGCGAGGCCCGGTTGATCTCATCCGCCAGCAGGATGTTGGTGAAGACCGGACCTTCATGGAAATGAAAATGTTGATCGCGCTGGTCGAACACGGACACCCCAAGGATGTCCGTGGGCAACAGATCCGGCGTGAATTGGATGCGCCTGTATTCCGCTGCGATGGATTTCGCCAGGGTCTTGGCCAGGGTCGTTTTGCCGGTGCCCGGCACATCCTCCAGCAAGACATGCCCACCGCTGATGAATGCCGCCAGCAACTTGCGCACGGCCTTGTCTTGCCCCTTGATGACCTTGCGGATGTTGCTTGAGATTGCCTCGACGGCGGTGTTACCACGCATGGGAGATCCTTGAATTTGTCATGACACGGCCGGTTCGAAGCCGGATTTCGTTACAAGAGTCATTCTACTCCCGGCTATCATTGCGTCACAGCCCGTGGTGGTGGTGCGAGGGCGGACCGGTGCTTGACCGGAGTGCTGACGCGGGCGCCGTTACTGCGGTATGATCCGCCACATCCTCCATGAACACCTCACAACTCATCTGGAATAACGCATGACCGAACACAACCCCAAAGCCTTTCTGCCGCTGAATATCGCGGTATTGGTGGTCTCTGATTCGCGCACGGAATCCACCGATAGATCGGGCAAACTGCTCGAACAGCGTCTGCTGGAAGCCGGGCATAAGTTGTATGAGAAACGGATTGTGCCGGATGATATTTATCGCATCCGCGCGGTGGTGGCAGGTTGGTGCGCCGATGAAGAGGTCAACGCGGTATTGATAACTGGAGGTACAGGCGTCACAGGCAGGGATGGCACTCCAGAGGCTGTCCGGGTGTTGTTCGAGAAGGAGATCGAAGGTTTCGGCGAACTCTTTCGCATGATCTCCTACGAGGAGATAGGCACCTCGAGCATTCAATCGCGGGCCATCGCGGGTGTGAGTAACGGCACCTATATCTTCTGTATGCCAGGTTCCACAGGGGCCTGCGCCACCGGGTGGGACCGGATCATTGCCGCGCAACTGGATTATCGAACCAACCCCTGCAATCTGGTTGAGCTGATGCCAAGACTTCGTGAACGTTGATGTGCTGACATGAAATATAGTAATTCCATATTATTTTTTGGCTGTTTGCTGTTGGGAATTATCTCGCCTGCGCCCACAGCGGCGAGTGAATACATCCTGGAGAATAACGGCGACACACTCGTAGGTGAAATCCGGCACGTTAAATCCCGCGCCGGGGACAGCATCCCCGATATCGCCAGACGTTTCGATGTCGGATACAAGGAGGTAAAACTCGTAAACCCGAACCTGGAGACTTGGATGATCGAGGAGGGAGAGGATGTCGTCCTGCCGTTGCAATTTGTCTTGCCACAGGCGGAACAGACCGGTTTGGTGCTCAATATTCCGGAGATGCGGCTGTATTATTTCCCACAGGTGAAGCCAGGCAAACCGCGCACGGTGTATACCTATCCGCTGGGCATTGGTCGGCAGGGCTGGCAAACGCCGTATGCCAAGACCAGGATCACTGGCAAGGTCACCAACCCATCCTGGACGCCTACAGCCTCAGTCCGAAAGGAGCATGCGGAAGAAGGAGACATCCTGCCCCGTGTGGTGGGGCCCGGCCCGAACAATCCATTGGGCAGTTATGCGATGTATATGGGCCTGCCCTCCTATCTCATCCACGGCACCAACAAACCCTATGGTGTCGGCATGCGCGTCAGTCATGGCTGTATCCGCCTATACCCGGAAGACATCGAGGCGTTGTTTCCCAGAGTGGGTGTGGGTACGCAGGTCAATATTGTCAATCAACCTTACAAGGTAGGCATCAAGGGTGATCGGATATATCTGGAGGCGCATCCCTCCCTCGATGAAGATAGTGATGAGTATAACGGCAGTCTGACCAGTGTCGTCCGAATGCTGGTCAACCTAACACAGGAAAACGGTTATGAGATCGATTGGAAGCTCGCCCAGCAGGCGGTGGATGAACTGCGCGGTGTGCCGGTGGCTATCGGCCGGTTAAAGTCAGTCCAGGAGATGGTCGTGGAGAGATTTAGCGAGAAAGATTCAAGAAGTACAGACCGCCTGAAGTTGCGGATGGAAAACGCTCTGCCCTAGCGCTAGATCGAATAGAAGTTAAGAAGCGAATGGACAAAAAAAACCCTGTGCGAGGCACAGGGTTTTTAATCATTTCCGAGTGGATCCCGGAATTATTTCTTCATAGCCTTTTCGAACATTTGATCGATCTTGGCTTTGTTATCGTTGCAACATGCCTGTGCGGAATCGGCAGCAGATTGGGCATTCCGCGCCGCTTCCAGCGCGCGGTTGGCAGTTTGCAGGGCGTTGTCGGCGCTTGACGATGCACTGTTGGCGGTAGCCAATGCCTTGTCAGCGGTTGCCTGAATCTGCTTGATCTGCTCGGTCGTCGCGCAACCAGCTATCAGGCTGAGCAGCATGGCAATAACAAGTGTTTTCTTCATAATTGCTTCTCCTAGTACTTATCTTGTCTTTTTGGATAATTTATATCCGGTTAACGCGGCACTCCGGTGTTCGTAATGATGACTGATCTGAATCGCATTATCAAATGGTTTCAGCCCCTGTGAGAAGGCCACTCGGTGCGCATTATAACATTGTGCCGCAATATTTTAAGCGCAAATTTTAAAGTCATTACTGGCGGCTGAACGCCAAAGGTCTTCCCGAGAAACGAGTCTTCAAAAAATTCATCTGGTCAGCGAGGATCTTCCGGTTCGAGAGCGCGAGATATTCCGCCCAGTTCGGCTCGTATGGGATCGCGAGCAAAGGCATCCCGGCCTCTTCAGGCTTGCGGTTGCCTTTACGCATGTTGCAGGTCCGGCAGGCGGTGATTACGTTCGACCAGATATCCTTTCCGCCGCGAGACATGGGAAGGACATGGTCCCTGGTCAGTTCGAAGTCCGGAAACAGATGGCCGCAATACATGCAGAGATTGGCATCCCGATTGAAGAGTTCGCGATTGGTCAGCGGTGGAATCGTCTTCTGCGGATAGCGCTTGGGGTTCGATCGCTTAACTGCGATTATCGAACTGATATCTATTGACGAGCGGTTCCCCGTTCTACGGCAGATCCCGCCAAGGAAACGAAATGCCTGATCGCCGGCCGTCCAGGCGATCATGTCACGACTGTACAGGCATACGGCGTCCTGCCATGGGATCCAGGTAATCGGCGCCCCTGAGAGATCCAAACGCAGGATGAGAGGTGTCATGACGTTATTCCCGATATATCCGCATAACCTTGAGATTCTGCCCGTCTGTTTCTATCCGCCAGATGTAACTGCATGTTTTATTGAGTATATTACTCGGCAAATTCTACCTGAAAGAAGTCTCGGGAACAAACATGAAGGAAATTGATGAACTTGCCGCCATCATGGAAAGATTGCGCGATCCACTCTCTGGCTGTCCTTGGGACCGCGCACAAACGATCAATACCATCCTGCCTTACAGCTTCGAAGAGATTCATGAACTCGCAGAGGCCATCGATGGGGGGAAGTGGGAGGCTGTACGCGATGAGCTGGGTGACCTGTTATTTCATATTATCTTTTACGCGCGCATCTCGGAAGAGGAGGGTCAGTTCACCCTGGCGGACGTCGCGCGGGTTATATGCGACAAATTGTTGCGGCGGCACCCGCACGTATTCGGACCAAGCGAGAATATGAGCGGCAATGATCGGACTGCGTCATGGGAAGGTATTAAACAAGACGAGCGCGAGAGTCAAAAGTTGAACGAGACTGCGCAGATCTCCACTTTCGCCGGGATTGGCAAGACATTACCGGCCATGATTCGCGCACTGAAACTGCAACGGCGCGCCGCCGGCGTCGGTTTCGATTGGAAAGAACGCCTGCCGGTCCTGCAAAAACTGGAAGAGGAGATCGCTGAACTCAGGGATGAACTGCTGGGCGATGGTGATAGAAATCGTATCGAGTCGGAGATAGGAGATGTGCTGTTCAGTAGCGTGAATCTGGCGCGCCACTGCGGTATCGATGCGGAAAATGCCTTGCGTTTGTGCAACAGGAGGTTTGAAAAGCGGTTCGGCTATATCGTAACAACGCTTGCGAGGCAAGGCCGGCGTCCTGAGAATGCAAGCCTGGATGAACTTGAAATCTTATGGCAAGAGGCCAAAAATCAATGAATCTTTCATGCTCAGGTTTTTACCTTACGCAGCATCGCGTACGCGGAATGGTTGTGGATTGATTCGAAATTTTCCGATTCCACCGTATAGGCGCTGATCCGGTCGTCTTCGTTAAACCTTACCGCCACATCCCGCACCAGATCCTCGACAAATTTGGGGTTGTCGTAGGCCCGTTCAGTGACGAATTTTTCATCCGGGCGTTTGAGCAAACCGTAAAGTTCGCATGACGCTACCTTCTCAACCGTCTCGATCAAATCCTCTATCCAGATGAAATCCCGCATTCTGACCAGGATCGTCACATGGGAACGCTGATTGTGCGCTCCCCGCTCCGAGATGTCCTTGGAGCAGGGACAGAGACTGGTGACGGGGACGATGATTTTTACGGAAACGATGGGCTTCTTATCGTGAATCTCGCCGATGAATGTCACATCATAGTCCATGAGACTCTGCACGCCGGAAACCGGCGCCTTCTTTTTCATGAAATACGGGAAAGTCATCTCGATGTGACCTGATTCTGCGTCCAGGATGTGGGTCATTTCCTTGATGATGCGTTTGAACGATTCCACTGTAATCTCATACTCGTGGTTGTTGAGGATCTCAACGAACCGGGACATATGCGTGCCCTTGAAATTGTGCGGCAGGCTGACGTACATGTTGAAGCGGGCGACGGTATGTTGTTCGCCCCCTGAACGGTCGCTTACCACGATCGGATGCTTGATGTCCTTGATGCCGACCCGATCAATGGGGATATGGCGGTTATCCTGGCTGCTCTGAATATCGGAGATGGGATTGGCTGCTTCATGTACCGCATGATTCATTAACAGATTCCTCCAGTCGAGAGTTTGAGCCGACTACGAACGATAGTGGCTGTATGCGACCGGTTGCTTGTAGATAAAATGTAGTTTACTCGGTAAATGGAGCGAGTCCATCATATCCGATATTGACAGACATCGAGTCGGGTTATTTTTCCCGGGTGATGACGTAATCGGCCAGCCAACGCAGTACGTCCGCGCGCTCATCGAAATCCGCAATGCTGGTGAGCGCATGCCGGTGCAGATCCTGCGCGGCTTTATGAGCACCATCCAATCCCAGAAGATTAGGGTAGGTGGGCTTGTTGCGGGCAATGTCCGAGCCCTGGGTTTTCCCGATCACCTCGGTATCTCCCTCGATATCGAGAATGTCATCCCGGATCTGAAAGGCCAACCCGATACAGCGGGCATAATCGGCGAACTGATCCATCCGTCGCTGTTCTACACCCTGAAAGGATAATGCGCCCAGTTCGACACACGAACGGATCAGGGCGCCGGTCTTGTGCATGTGCATGTTTTCCAGTTGTTGCAGGTTCAGTTGTTTGCCAACCGCCGCGAGATCGATTGCCTGACCTCCAGCCATGCCCACGGAACCGCTGGCGACTGCGAGGATATCGATCATGCGCAGACGTTGTTCGGCTGAAACCCGTATTCTGGTATCGTGCGCGAGAACGTGAAATGCCAGGGCTTGGAGCGCATCGCCGGCAAGTATGGCGGTAGCCTCGTCGAATGCCTTGTGGCAGGTGGGTTTCCCTCTACGCAGGTCATCGTCATCCATGGCCGGCAGGTCGTCATGAACCAGCGAGTAGGCGTGGATCATTTCGATCGCTGTCGCCGGCCCGTCCAGTTCCTCGCAGGGCACGCCGAAAGCCCGGCCGCTGGCATAAACGAGTATGGGACGGATCCGCTTGCCATTTCCGAGTACGGCATAGCGCATGGCCTCATGCAAATGTAAGGGTTCTGACTTTGCTTCCGGTAACCAGTGGTCTAGCGCTGTTTCGATTCTTTCTTGATAGGACTTTATAAGGGTCTTGATATCTTCATTTGCCGTCATTGTAATTATGGTTCCTGATCCGTTTCCATTTCTTTGAAGTCGGCGAGGATCTCGTCGCCATTTTCCTGCAATAATGTTTGCACCTTTTGTTCCGCCTCTGCCAAGGCCTTCTGGCAAGCCCGAGTCAGACTGATCCCTTTTTCAAAATGTCTGATAGATTCTTCGAGGCCAAGATCGCCACGTTCCATCCGGTCTACGATCGCCTCAAGTTCAGCTAAACTCTGTTCGAAGTTGAACTCGGAATTGGGTTCGATCTTCTTTTTAGCCACGCTTATGACTCCGGCGTAAAGTGACCGATGCATGTTACCAAGAGCATCGAATTTAGGATATTTTTTTTCGAGGATTTGACAGTAATATGGGAAGATTACGGTCAGGATTCCAGGTTGTTCGATAAGTTGTAATTTTTCGCCACAGGATTATTCTTAACGAATGCTTATCAGTTGGATTGAAAGAAGATTTTATAAGAAATTGACACTCTGCTGATGAAAGAGTAAAGTTTTCCCCAAATTTAGACTAATTCTAAATTGTTATATTTAGTCTTACGATCAATAAGATAGGAGAAATAATATGGCACTTAAAGGTAGCAAGACTGAACAGAATCTCAAAGATGCATTCGCAGGCGAATCCCAGGCCAACCGGCGTTATCTGTTTTTCGCCCAGAAGGCAGATGTGGAGGGCTATAACGACGTCTCTACGGTCTTTCGCTCCACAGCGGAAGGCGAGACTGGGCACGCACACGGCCACCTTGCCTATCTTGAGGAAGTCGGGGACCCTGCCACCGGTCAACCCATCGGAACGACAGCCTTGAATCTGAAGGCGGCCATCGCTGGAGAAACCCATGAATACAGCGATATGTATCCGGGTATGGCCAAGACCGCGCGCACAGAAGGCTTCGGCGAAATCGCGGAGTGGTTCGAGACACTGGCCAAGGCCGAGCGTTCACATGCCAACCGTTTTCAGAAAGCCCTGGATAGTCTAGGAAATTAAATATCAACTGATGGTCGGCATCTGCATGACGGACCGATCGCCGGATCGGTCCGTCAATATTGGGGGATTGGTGCGCCATGAACGAAAATGAAGTACGCGAGGGTGGCTTGGCGGCGCCAACCCGTCATCCGATCGATTGGCGGAATCCCGACTATTTCAACGAGGAAAAGCTGAATAGGGAGTTGGAGCGGGTTTTTGACATCTGCCACGGGTGTCGCCGATGTGTCAGTTTATGTCATGCCTTTCCCACCTTGTTTGATCTGGTGGATGCGTCATCCACCTTGGAAGTGGATGGCGTCGCCAAGACCGATTACTACAAAGTAGTCGAGCAATGTTATCTATGCGACCTTTGCTACCTGACTAAATGCCCTTATGTCCCGCCGCATGAGTGGAATGTCGATTTCCCTCACCTCATGCTGCAGGCCAAGGCTGTGAATTTCCGAAAAGGCGCCACCCGGTTTCGCGATAGGGTCCTGACTTCCACGGATGCTGTTGGCAATATCGCCGGGATCCCCGTGGTGGCTGCAATCGTCAACGCCACCAATCGCAATCGTCCCTTCCGCAAGGTGCTGGACAAGACCTTTGGAGTGCATGCCGACGCCACCCTCCCGGAGTTTCACAGCCGGACCCTGCGCAAGCGCCTCAAGGCTCATACAGGTTCCACTAAATCCGTCAAGGTCGGTGACCTCAATGGACGAGTCGCGTTATTTGCTACCTGCTATGGCAACCGCAACAACCCGGAGGTGGGCGGCGACCTGGTGCGGGTCCTGGAACACAATGGCATCCCCGTAAGGCTAGTGGATGAAGAACGTTGCTGCGGCATGCCGAAACTGGAGCTGGGGGATCTGGAAGCGGTCGCCCAGGCGAAGGAGTTCAATATCCCGAGACTGGCGAGGTTGGTGGATGAAGGGTGGGATTTGATGGCCCAGGTGCCGTCTTGCGTGCTTATGTACAAACAGGAACTGCCGCTCATGTTTCCCGACGATGCAGATGTGCGCAAGGTACAGGCCGCGTTTCGTGATCCCTGCGAATACCTCGCGCTGCTCCATCGTGAAGGTCGTTTAAATACCAGTTTCAAGAATGCCCTGGGCAAGATCGCCTACCACGTGCCCTGTCATCAGCGGGTCCAGAAGATCGGGTTGAAGACCGTGGAGATATTGAAACTCGTGCCGGGCACGGAGATTGAGGTGATTGAACGCTGTTCCGGCCACGACGGCACCTATGCCGTGAAGAGCGAATTTCACGATCTTGCCATGAAGATATGCCGGCCAGTCGTCGCCAAGGTGAAGCAGTTCCAGGCCGATCATTACATCAGCGATTGCCCGATGGCAGCCACTCATATACAGGATGGTCTTGCGGACGGCAGCCGCGCGTCTTCGCCATATTCGTTGCTGCGTTATGCTTACGGCCTGGCGCCGCTGGAATAACCACGGTGGATAAATTGCGACGCGGAGATTTGTTTTCCCTGGAGGAATATGCCGGGAGGCGCAAGGCATTCCGCGAGAATGTCATGCGGCACAAGCAAAACCGGCAGATCGCCATCGGCCCTAACGTCACCCTGATGTTCGAGGATCGACTCACCATTCAATACCAGATCCAGGAGATGCTGCGCATCGAAAAGACCTTCGAAGCCGAGGGCATCAACGAGGAATTGCAGGTCTACAACCCGCTGATACCGGATGGATGCAACTGGAAGGCAACCATGATGGTGGAATTCGAAGATCCCTCCGAACGGGCGGAGCAACTCGCCCGCCTCGTGGGCATCGAAAATGCCGTCTGGATGGGTCTCGTGGGCGAGAAGCAGGTTTACGCAATAGCTGACGAGGACCTGGAACGGGCCACGGAAACCAAGACCTCCGCTGTGCACTTTCTCCGCTTTGAACTCGATCAGACCATGATCAGTCGGCTCAAGCAGGGCGCCGGACTCTCCGCTGGCATCGATCATCCCTTCTACCGGCATGCCATCGATCCAATTCCGGAAGCGATTCGACTGGCGCTGCTCGCGGATCTGGATTGATCTTTCCGGTAATCCCGGTAAATCTCTCCAATCGTTTCTCCGGGGTGGGCGCTTGGGTTATGATCCGCGCCGGCTTATTCCAAGCCATCCACCGCCATTGAGGTTCAGCTTGTCAACTCGTTACGACGCCGCCGACATAGAAGTCCTGACCGGTCTCGATCCGGTGCGCAAACGCCCCGGGATGTACACCGACACCAGCCGTCCCAATCACTTGATCCAGGAAGTGGTGGACAACAGCGTGGATGAAGCGATCATCGGGCAGGCGGCAAAAGTGGACGTCATCCTGGGCAAGGACGGCGGCATCACGGTAACGGATGACGGCCGCGGCATGCCCGTGGACACGCATCCGGGAGAGAAGGTCTCCGGGGTAGAGGTCATCTTTACGCGCCTGCATGCCGGGGGCAAGTTTTCCGGGAAAAACTACCGGTTTTCAGGCGGTCTGCATGGCGTCGGCGTATCGGTCGTAAACGCCCTCTCTGAGCGACTCGATGTCTGGGTCCGACGAGACGGACGGGAACACCACATGTGCTTTGCCGGCGGCGAGCCTCAAGGTCCGCTCAAGGTCGTGGGCGAGGTGGGCAAACGCAACACCGGCACCAGCATCCGCTTCGTGCCCGATCCAAAATATTTCGACACCACGAAGATCGCCATTCCAAGATTGAAACACGCCCTGCGCGCGAAGGCGGTTTTGTGCCCGGGGTTGGCCATGACCCTGGAAGATGAAACGACCGGCGAGAAATCCACCTGGCAATACGCGGATGGTCTCAAGACTTACCTCGCGGAAGCCCTGGCGGGGCAGGAATTGCTCCCTCCGGAACCCTTCATGGGCTCGATGGAAGGCCGCCATGAGGCGATCGATTGGGCCGTGCACTGGCTGCCGGATGCTGGCGAACCGGTCGCCGAAAGTTACGTGAATCTGGTGCCCACGCCCCAGGGCGGCACGCACGTCAACGGATTTCGGCAAGGATTGCTGGAGGCGATTCGGGAATTCTGCGAATCGCGCAATCTGTTGCCGCGCGGGGTCAAACTTACCGCCGAGGATGTCTGGGACCGTTGTTGCTACATCCTCTCGGTAAAGATGGATGAGCCGCAGTTCGCCGGCCAGACCAAGGAACGCCTCAACTCGCGCGAATGCACCAGCTTTGTCTCGGGCGTTGTCCATGACGCCTTGAGTCAATGGCTGCACCAGCATGTGGAGATGGGGGAGCGGATCGCCGCGCTGGCCATCGAGCACGCCCAGGTCCGGTTGCGCGCCAACAAGCAGGTAGTGCGCAAGAAGATCTCCGGAGGTCCGGCCTTGCCCGGCAAGCTGGCGGATTGTGTGTTGCAGGATGCCGCGCGGACGGAATTGTTCCTGGTGGAAGGGGATTCCGCGGGCGGCTCGGCGAAACAGGCGCGGGATCGGGAATTTCAGGCGGTCATGCCCCTGCGCGGAAAGATCCTGAATACCTGGGAGGTGGACCCCACCGAGGTCCTGGCCTCGAAGGAAGTGAACGATATCGCCGTGGCCGTGGGCGTGGATCCCGGTTCCGACAACCTCGCCGGTCTGCGTTATGGAAAGGTCTGCATCCTGGCGGATGCCGATTCCGATGGCCTGCACATAGCCACGTTGTTATGCGCCCTCTTTCTGAAGCATTTCCGTCCCCTGGTGGAACAAGGGCATGTCTATGTGGCCATGCCGCCGTTGTATCGCATCGACGTGGGCAAGGAGGTCTACTATGCCCTGGACGATTCGGACAAGGACGGCCTGCTGGATCGCATCGCCGCGGAAAAAAAACGCGGACAGATCGAGGTACAGCGATTCAAGGGGCTGGGCGAGATGAATCCCTTGCAACTGCGAGAGACCACCATGGCCGAGGAGACCCGGCGGTTGGTGCAGCTCACACTGCCTGAAAAACAGCAGCAGACGGATCAGATCATGGACATGCTCCTCTCGCGCAAGCGCGCCGCGGATCGTCGGGAATGGCTCGAAACCAAAGGCAATCTGGTTTCCCTGAGTTGAGGCATAGACATCCCTGGGATGTCAGTCCAAAGGAGGCGATAGCCATCCAGCAACGATTGTGTCGGTTCATCCGGACCGACCAGCGCTGTCCTGAACCCGCGACGGTAGCCGGCATCGATGTTGGCTTCGAAGACGAAGGCCGGGTCACGCGAGCGGCGGTTGCGGTCTTGGAATTTCCGTCGTTACAACCGCTGGAAACCGCGATTGCGAATATTGAAACCCGGTTTCCCTATATTCCCGGTCTGTTGTCCTTTCGCGAGATCCCGGCCGTCCTGGCCGCCATGGACAAGCTGCAACAGACCCCCGATCTTCTCTTGTGCGATGGCCAGGGTTTCGCCCATCCGAGACGTTTCGGTCTCGCCTGTCACCTCGGATTGTGGCTGGGTCTGCCCGCCATCGGCGTGGCCAAGACCCGTCTCGTCGGCGTTCACGGGAAACTGCCAGTTCGCAAGGGTGTCTGGACGCCACTCCTGGATGGCGAAGAGGTGTTGGGCGCGGTCCTGTGCACCCGCACATGGGTGAAACCGGTGTATGTCTCGGCCGGTCATCGCATCACCCTGGAGCAGTCCATCCATTATGTGCTCGCCTGCACGACCCGATATCGGTTGCCCGAGACGACCCGTCTCGCGCATCGTCTGGCATCTGCTGCTTGAAAGGTTCTGAATTTTGCTATGCTTGTTTCAGACGCAGGGGATTTTTACTCCAATGCAAAAACGCACACTGACCGGAATCCTGTTGATTATTTCCATGATGCAGCCATTGCGTGGTGAGGAGGACTACGGCCCGAAGCGGGAGGGGATGATTGAGGCCATCCGGGAGATGGCCGCCGACAGCCATGAGTACACCGGGCGGGCGACGCTCTCGCCCAAGGTGATCGCCGCGATGCGAAAAGTGCTCCGGCATGAATTTGTCCCCGCAGGACGGTTGCGCGATTCCGCTTATGAGAACCGGCCTTTGCCCATTGGCGAAGGGCAGACCATCTCGCAACCGTATATCGTCGCGTTGATGACCGATCTGGCGGAGATCGACGAGGATTCCGTGGTGCTGGAAGTTGGCACGGGCTCGGGTTATCAGGCCGCCGTGCTCGCCGAACTGGCAAGACACGTCTATACCATCGAGATTATCGAGGAGTTGGGTCAACGGGCGGAGCGGGTGCTCCAAAGACTGGGCTACTCGAATGTCACGGTCCGGATCGGGGACGGCTATAACGGCTGGCCAGTGCATGCCCCCTTTGATGCCATCCTTGTGACCGCCGCGCCGGAGGAAATACCGCAATCCTTGATCGATCAACTGGCGCCCGGAGGAAGGCTGGTGATCCCGGTGGGCGCAACCAATGCGGTACAGTCATTGCTGTTGGTGAGGAAGGATGCGGAGGGCCATGTAAGCAAGCAATCGGTGTTGCCTGTTGGCTTCGTACCGCTCACTGGAGACCATTAATCAAGAAGTGTGTTCAAGTTCCTGCCGGATATCCGCGAGCGATTCGACCGCGTGCAACGGGGTGAAGACGCTCCGCCGCAACAACCGGCTTATGTAGGATGAAGTGAATATCCCGCGGATCCTTTGGTTGCTGCTTTCCGGCAGGGTCTCGATGACCAGGGCGTACGGATAATCCAGAACCTGGATGGTGCTGATGACATGCCGGACCAGGGACTGCTGAACATAGCCGTAATCCATGGCCGGGACTTGATGCAACGGTTGCATCATCATCTCCACGTTGATCTCGCGATAACCGATGCCATGCTCCTTCGCATATTGCATGGGTTTCTCGCCCATGATGCGATAGGCGTTGAGCACTCCTGCTATGCGGTCGTCCGGGTCCGTGACGAGTAAAAACCGGACGCCGTTTTCCTGCATCTTGCGGCGGGCCTGATCGATGTCCACGAAGCCCTCGACAGTCACCGGGAATACCTGGGTGAAATCGAGCATGACCCGTTCGGCCGGATCGTTGTCATTGATCTGCTCGGTGGCGGAGACCGGCAAGGCGACGGGCAGGCTCCGGTTGGCGTGGATCAAAGGTATGGAAGTTATCTGGCGTTTCATGTTTCGCACTCCCGGACTCGGTCTGGAAGACCTTGAGGCGGTCTGTATCTTAAGTGTGGTACAGGAAAAAACCCCGATCAAGCAGACTCGGATAATTGCTATGGTCGCCGCGGTAACATACAAATATAATCAAGTCCGACAAACATAAGTTCAGTCAACACAGACAGTTTGCAAAAGATTCTGAGCGTTTGCTGGTCGACAGGGGGGCCGCAGTCACTTCATGCAGTCATTAATTGAACGCTTTACCGACCTGTTGGAGGACGGAAAAGTCTCTGCCTCGCCCTTGGGATTGAACGTCTACAAACAGGGTTTGAGGCATGACGGCGGCGGCAGGCCATTGCTGGCCGTCTTCCCCGAGACCAAGGCGGAGGTACAGGCAATAGTGCGCCTCGCCAACGAGAAACGCATGCCCCTGGTCCCGGTGAGCTCGGGGCCGCCGCGCTTCCACGGCGGCACAGCCTGCAAAACGGACAGTGTGATCGTGGATTTCTCCCGCATGAACCGGATCCTCAGGATCGATCCGGACAACCGCAGCGTGATGCTGGAGCCGGGCGCGACCTTCGGGGCGGTGATCCCGGCGCTGAAGGCGCAAGGTTTGCGGATCAGCACGCCCCTGTTGCCGCGCGCGAACAAATCGGTCGTGGCCTGCCATCTGGAGCGTGAGCCGGGCACGATCCCCAAATACCATTACGATCATCTCGATCCCCTGCTGACACTGGAAGTAGTGTATGGAACGGGGGACGATTTCCGCACCGGATCCGCCTCCGGACCGGGCAGCCTGGAGACCCTGAAGGCGGACAAGGTCAATCCCTGGGGACCGGGGTCGCTGGATTATTACCGCTTTGTTTCCGCGGCTCAGGGCAGCATGGGTCTGGTGACCTGGGCCGTGCTCAAGACAGAGGTGTTGCCTGTCATCAAGCGACCGTATTTCATCCCGGTGACCGACCCTGGGAGACTGACCGCGCCCATGAATGAATTGCTACGCCGGCGGATCGTCGATGAATGTCTGGCGTTGAACAGGCATACCCTGGCGGCGATCCTGGCCGGGGATGACGCGCGGGAATTCGCGCGCTTGCAGGCGGCGCTCCCGCCCTGGACCATCCTGCTCGCCATTTCCGGTTATCAACGGCGGCCGGAGGAGCGGGTGCGAGTGCAGGAAAAACACCTGTTCGATGTCGGCGACCGCTTGGGCATCGCCATCGAGCCCGATCTCCCGGGGCTTCGAGCCAGGGGCGCAGAGTTGCTCGAAAGTCTGGAAAATCCCTGGCCGGAGACGCCGCACTGGAAATTACGCTCCGGGGATTCCCATGATATCTTTTTTCTCTGCCCGATGAGCAAGGTGGCCTCGTTGATCCTGCTCATGCAGGAATTAGCGCGCGACGCTGGCGTTAATGGGGAGATCGGCGGTTATATCCAACCGGTGACGCAGGGGAGGGGATGTCATTGCGAGTTTCATTTCTCCGGCGCGGACCCGGCCCTGGCCCGGTTATCGGCGGAGGCGCCGGAGGCGCTCATGAATCACGGGGCCTTTTTCAGCCGACCTTACGGCGCCTGGGCGGATCTCGTCTACCGGGATTACGCGGAGGGTGTCGCTGCCTTGCGCGAGCTCAAGCGGATCTTCGATCCCAACAATATCCTCAATCCCGGCAAGCTCTGTTTCGAATGAGAGAGACGTAATGACGCAACTGGCCGATTACCGTCATACCATGGAATCCTGCAATCACTGCGGGCAATGCAAGTGGCTGCTGGGCCCCAAGACCAGGGGCTGGCGCTTCGCCGAGATCTGTCCGATCCATGCGCAATTTCATTTCGATGCCTATTCCGGCCAGGGGTTGATCAATATCGCCCGTGAGCTGCTGGAAGGCCGCCTGCAGTACGAGCCGGGGCTCATCAATCTGATCTATTCCTGCACGACCTGCGGGGCCTGCGATGTCAATTGCAAGTCCGTCCGCGACATGGAGGTCCTGGAGACGATCCTGGCCATGCGGGCGAAGTGCGTCGAGGACGGACAGGGGCCGTTACCCGCCCACCGGGAGATGGCGGAGAGGATCGAGAAGAACCATAACATCTACGGTCACGATCACGCCAAACGGCAGGACTGGTTGACCGATGAAATCAAGGTCTCGGCAGAGAGCCCCGTCGCCTACTTCGTGGGTTGCTCGGCGTCTTACATGCACACCGACATTGCCCGCAATACCGCGCGGATCCTGAATGCCTGCGGCGTGGATTTCACCGTCCTGGGCGGCGCCGAATATTGCTGCGGCAATCCGCTGTGGCAGACGGGCCAGCGCGAGGCCGCGGCGCGTCAGGTCGAGCATAACCTTGCGGTCATGCGCGAGCGGGGGATCAAGACCGTGATCACGAGTTGCGCGGAGTGTTTCGGCGCCTTGCGCAATATCTATCCCCGTTACTCGGAACCCGACTTCGAGGTTCGTCACATCGCGGAGGTGGCGCGCGATGCCCTGCGCGAAGGCTACCTGAATTTTCAACGGCCGGTCGATCTGAAGGTCACTTATCACGATCCCTGCCATCTGGGGCGGTGCTCCGAGCCGTACGTCCCCTGGCAGGGCGAGATCAGGGCCTTTGGCCTGCATGTCCCGCCGAAGCAATGGCGGCGTGGAACGAACGGCGTTTACGACGCCCCGCGCGAGGTCCTCCGCGCCATTCCCGGACTGGAATTGCGGGAGATGACCCGCAACGAAGAGAACGCCTATTGTTGCGGCGCGGGTGGCGGCGTGCGTTCCGCCTTCCCCGAACAGGCGCGAGAGACGGCGCTGGATCGAATCGAGGAGGCGGCGTCCACGGGGGCAGCGGCCGTGGTCTCGGCTTGTCCCTTCTGCCGATCGAACCTGGAAGATGCCCTGACCGCCGAGGCGCAATCAATGAAATATTTCGATCTCACCGAACTCATCACCCGGGCTATCTGAAAAGAAAGGATCGCGGAATATGAGCTTGCCCAAGCATATATACGAAGAATTGGAAGCGGTGGTCGGCGCGCGTTACATCAGCGATCGCCCCTATATCCTCGCCGCCCTCCGGCAACCCCTGCCTAATATCGCGACGCCTCCGCAGAGCCCCGAGGCCGTGCTCCTGCCAGGCAGCACGGCGGAGGTGCAGGCGATCGTCCGGATCTGCAACAAATACAAAATCAAATATATCGCGGTCATCTCCAGCCTGATCGTCTTTGCCTATCCGAGCGAACCGGGCACGATCATTCTCCAATTGAAACGGATGAACCGGATCGAGGAGATCAACGCGGAGGATCGCTACGCCGTGATCGAGCCTGGCGTGCGTCACGGACAACTGCGCACGGAACTCATGCACCTGGGATTGAGCTACCCGGTGGCCTCCGTCGGTCCGGGCGGCTCGGTGCTGTCGAATTTCGCCTGCGCCTCCGGCGACAATCACAACGAATACGGGTCCTCGCGAACCAATCGCTACATCTGCGGCGTGGAATGGGTACTGCCTTCGGGCGAACTGTTGCGCGTGGGTTCGCTCGCCACGGATTCCGGCTGGTTCTGCGCGGACGGCCCCGGCCCCAGCCTGCGCGGCCTGATCAAGGGTTTCACCGGTCAATGGGGCGGCATGGGCGTCATCACCCGGATTGCGATCGGCCTCGATCACTGGCGCGGACCGGCGGAGATGCCGACCGAGGGCCGCTCGCCATCCTACAAGATCCGCCTGCCGCGGGATTGCCACCGCATCCACATCTTCAAATTCCCGGACCTGGGAAAACTGGAACGGGCGATGGTGGAGGTGGGCAAGGCGGAGATCGGTTTTTCCGTGATGAAATTTTTTAACGCGTCTGCGGCCCTGCTTGCGACGGAATCGGCCAATGACTTCTGGGATCTGTGGAACAGCGGGCTGTTTCAGCGCGAGCTGGCCCGACCCTTGTACGTTTATCTGGCGACGCAATCGCCGGAGGAGATGGCCTACGAAGAGGCTGTCCTTATGGACATCATCGGGGAGACCGGGGGTGAACCGGTAGACGCATCCGTCCAACGCATCTACGAGGACAACATGGATTTCTACATCCTGGTGGGATTCCTGCAACGAGTGCTGCGTCTCGGCGGGGCCTGGGCGCCGGCAAAGCTGAGCGGCGATTCCATTCATCACATGTTCGAAGTGGCCAGAGCCATCCCCGAATTCATGACCGAATTCATCGATAAGGGGATGATCCTCAACGCCCCGGACAACTTCATGATTACGCCTGGGGAATACGGTCATTTTGCCCATATCGAATTGTTATTCCTGTGGGACCGCGGCCATCCTGACTGGGCCAACATCGGGATGAATTTCATGCGGCGATCCCAGGAAACGGATATCGGCCATGGCTATCACAGCAGCTCGCCGCCGCGCACCGGGGCGATGCTGCAAAGGCTGGGGCCACTCTACAGCAACTGCCATGTCTGGGCGGAGCGGATCAAACAGGCCTTTGACCCCAATAATGTTTCCAATCCCATGCCCTGAGGTACGGAGTCATGTCCAGAAAAACAGGCGCCATTGAGACCCGGCTCATCCATGCCGGCGAACCCCGCATCGGCGGCGCGGTGGGGATGCCGATCTTTCAATCCTCGACCTATCTGAATGCCGGGACGGGCAATTATCACGACCTGCGCTATATCCGTCTGAACAACACCCCCAATCACCTCGCGCTGCACGAAAAACTGGCGGCGCTGGAAAACGCCGAGGCGGCGCTGGTGACCGCCAGCGGGATGGGGGCGATCACGACTACCTTGCTAACCCTCCTGTCCGCGGGCGATCACCTGTTGGCGCAGGATTGCCTGTACGGCGGCACGCACGATTTCATCACCAAGGACCTGCCGCCGCTCGGCATCACGGTCGATTTTATCGATGGCGAAGACAGCTCAGGCTGGGTGGCGAAGTTACGCGCCACTACGAAATGCATTTATGTGGAATCCATCTCCAATCCGCTGTTGCAGGTCGCGGACCTCAAGGCCGTGACCGCATTCGCGCGTGAGCATGGCCTGGTCTCGCTGATCGACAACACCTTTGCGAGCCCGATCAACTTTCGCCCGCTCGAACATGGTTTCGATCTGAGTCTGCACAGTTGCACCAAATATCTGAACGGACATGACGATCTGGTAGCCGGCGCGGTACTCGGCAGGTCGGAACTCGTGGAGCGGGTCAAACACAAGCTCGACCACTTGGGCGCGACCCTGGATCCCCATGCGTGTTTCCTGTTGCACCGGGGGATCAAGACGCTTGCGGTGCGGATGCGCCAGCAAAGCGAGACCGCGCAGCGGCTGGCCGAATTCCTGGAGCGGCATCCGGCAGTCATCCGGGTTAATTATCCGGGGCTGCCGAGTCATCCATCGCATCGGCGCACGCGCGAACTCTTCGACGGGTTCAGCGCGATGTTGAGCTTCGATCTGAAGGGAGGGGCAGCGGCCGCGGAGCGGCTGTTCGGCCGGCTCACCCTGCCCATTGTCGCGCCGAGCCTCGGCGGCGTGGAGACGTTAATCACGAGGCCGGCGATTACCTCACATGCGGGATTGACGGCCGGCGAGCGTCACGCCCTCGGCATCTCCGATGGCTTGGTGCGGGTCTCGGTCGGCATCGAAAATACCGGGGATCTTATCCAGGACTTCGAACAGGCTTTGCGCGAGTAAGCAAAAAAAGGGCACACTTGCGTGTGCCCTCCAGTTCCTGCTGATACGGGCGTGATGCCCGTGCTCGTTCTTATTATTAATCCTAGAAATAGCGCTTGATGCTGATGCCCCAGGTGAAAGGCAGGCCGGGGTTCGCGATGACCTGGCCGACGCTGGTGGTTTGATGCTGATCGAACAGGTTCAGATAGTACAGCTCATCGGTAATGTTGTTGAACTCCAGCGCGGCCTGCCAATCTTCATCGGGCGAATCCCAGGTGAGGCGGGCGTTGATCAGGGTGTAATCATCGATGAGGTTGTAGGTGTCGTTGGTCGGCGTGGAATAGATCTGATCCTGGTAGTTGGCGTTGATCCGGGCAGCGAAGGTGCCATAGGCGGTCGGGGCGAAGGTGTACTGTGCGCCGATACTCCATTTGATCTCCGGGGTGAAGGGGGCGACCATATCCAGAGGCGCTATTGAACTACCTGTCAGTGCTCCGGGGTCTACGCGTGTGTATTCGAAATCAAGCCAACTGATGGAGGCGTCGATGGCAATGGATTCGATGGGATAGTATTCCACCTCAACCTCGGCGCCCCAGACATCGGCGTCGCCGACGTTGCGCGGCGCGGCACAGGGCGCGCCAGGCACGCCGTTGAAGGGCGGGCCAGCCGGGCGTTCACAGGCGCTCAGGTTCAACTGGATATCGGTATAGTCGTTGAAGAAGCCGGCGCCATTGAGGCGCATGCGGTTATCCAGCAACGTGGACTTGAAACCGACCTCGAAGGTGGTCAGTTCTTCCGGGCCGAAGGGCTTCATCTGCACGAGGAAGAAGGGGCGCGGATTCACGCCGCCGCCCTTGTAACCCGTGGAGACCTGGAAATAGGTCATGAAATCATCCGTCCAGGCGTAATCCGTGCCCACGCGATAATCGATGCGGTCATCCGCGAAGCTGTCTTTCGCGAGGTGTAGAGATCCGACGTTGAAGTTGGGCACGCCGGGTGTTGAGCTAATGATGGAAAGATCCGGATTTCTCCGGCGATGGGTGTAATCCTTCTCTTCATCGGAATATCGTAGGCCAGCGAAGATGTTCCACTGGTCATTGATATGCCAGGTGGCATGTCCGAAAAACGCCAAAGATGAAGAAGGCGTTATGTCTGGACCATGGACGAAATCGAGATTCGCGTAGTTCAGATCGACTCGTGCCTCATAGATTCCTTCTTGATCCAGGTAGTAACCGCCCAGGGTCCAGTCCACGATATCGTTGAAGTCGCCGTTCAGGCGAACTTCCTCGGTGACCGACCAGTGGTCGAGATTGCTGCCGACCATGGAGACAGCGACCGGCGAACCGTCCGCGTCCGCGTTGAAGATGTTCTGATAAGTTCGGTAGGAGGTGATCGATGTCAGCGACAGGTCCTCGTTGATCTGCCAGTCTATCTGCCCCGAGATGCCCCACTGGTCCAGTTGGGAGATCGGCTCCATTTGCACCGGCTTCCAGGGCGTCGTGGGAGTGGCCGCCGTCATATCCAGGAAGTTTCCGTAATTCACATACGGGTCATTGATGGCGTTCGCCGGGGCGTTTGGTCCGTAGGGTACGAAAATGTTGTTCAGGTAGCACACCAACGGAGTGGCCGGATTGCCGTCATCGGGGGCGCAAAGCGGAGTGGCCGTCGGTTTGTGATTATATAGAAGCACGGCCGGTCCGGCGCCGGAGTCGTCGTTCAGCACATCGGCGATCAGATTGACCTCGATGTCATCGTTGACCAGCCAGCGGAAGGAGGCGCGGCCCGAGACGTATTGCTGACTACCGAGTTCGCCCGTCTTGCAGCCGTCGCTGGCGCGCATTGTCGGGACGCCAGACCCCGGATAAACGCAACCGTAGTCGAGCATATCAACATAACCGTCACGGGACTTTGCCGCGACGGCGAATCGCGCAAAGAGCGTGTCCTTGAGCAGCGTGAAATCGCCTGAGGCGTTGCCAGAGATCTTGTTATAGCTGCCGTAGGACAACTGCACCTGACCGCCTTGCTCCTCGCCGGGCTTTTTCGAATAGAGCTTGACCGCTCCACCAATGGAGTTTCTGCCTGCGAGCGTCCCTTGCGGTCCGCGCAGGATCTCCACGCGCTGTATATCCAGCAATTCAAGCAGGGAATTGTTCAGGGTGGAGTAATAGACGTCATCCACATAGATGCCCACGCCGGGTTCGACGGCATAGATAAAGTCGTACTGGCCGATGCCACGGATATAGGCATACATTCCGGCAAAGCTCTGGCCCGCCGGTTGAAGCGTGACATTGGGGGCCTGCGCGGCGACCTCGTAAATATTGTACTGGTTGCGCGACTCCAGCATCTCGGCGGTGACCGCGGTAATGGCGATGGGCGTATCCTGCACATTCGCCTCGCGGAACTCCGCGGTTACCACGACTTCCTCGATCTCGCCTTGTGCCTGCGCTGGCGCCGAGATGAGTAATGGCGCCGCTGCGAATGCAGCTATCGCGAGTCTGGAAACGGCGTTTAACGATTCAAACCTGTGCTGTGAATCGATCATGATTATGGATGATAGCTTCACGCGATTACCCCCCGAATATTCTGATTGTTAGGTGTACCGGCGCCCCGTTCCACTGTGCGGGAAAAGAGGCCATCGGCTGAGACATAGCCAAGCATTATATTTACACGTGTTGTGTGAATTTACAAGCTGCGTTAAAACGCCGTTATCCTGTATAAGGGTTATGGATAAACAAAATAGTGCAATCATCTGTAATGACTATTATTTCGGCTTGCGCTTCCTGTCCGGGCGACGGGTGAGCAGATTAAACCAGATATTCACCATGGCGTCCGGGGCCTTCTTGAAAGGCATCTTCAGATCCTGGATAACCGTCATATAAAGATAACGGTTCAGCATCACGGAACAGAGGAGCAACTCGGCCAGCACGAGGTCTTGTTCTTCATTTCCGAATCGTGAGAGGAACCCCGCGAAGGCAGTATTTAATATATCTCGGGTTTGATCGAGAAATTGCCGCACGTGATCAGGCCTCTTGTTCAGCGATTCCGTACCGAGTTTGATGATTTCACGGTGCTTGGAAAAAAACCTTGCCCGGTGTCTGATCCAATTGGAGATATCCGCTTTGGAAATCCCATCAGGGTCGGAGAGGTAGCGGGATATGGTTTGTATATCGCCGGACCGGTATCTGGCCCTGATCTTGAAGGCGATATCGGTTTTATCCTCGAAGTGGAGATAAAAGGTGGTCCGGTTGGTGCCGGCGTGTTTCGCTATCTGATCGACCGTAATGGATTCGGCGTTTTTCTTTTCCAGCAATTCCTTGGCCGCGTTCAGCAAACGCTCGTGGGTTACTTGTCTCAATTCCTCCCGGAGCGTCCTGGCTTTTGGCGTCGTTTTATCCCGGGGTATGGTTTTTCTTCCGTTGCTGCTCATGGGTTTTTGCACGGATTCCTTTAATCGGGTTCGGTTCCCGGTGTTGTTATTATCGCCGGTTGAGCTATCTAACCTCGCGCCTAACGATAGCACAGTCGCTGTTATGAATAATATACCTCTCGCGATTGCCTTGAACGGAAATAGCCATATCATAGGCGCAACTTAAAAACCTAATGGACGGAAGACAGGATGAGCGACACCTTGACCCTCGCTATCGAACGGCAGCCTTTACACGAGTTCACCGAGCGGGCCTATCTGGATTACTCGATGTATGTAATCCTCGACCGCGCCCTGCCCAGCATCGCCGACGGCCTGAAGCCCGTGCAACGGCGCATCGTCTACGCCATGTCCGAGTTGGGGCTGAAGTCCACCGCGAAGTTCAAGAAATCCGCGCGCACGGTGGGCGATGTGCTCGGCAAGTATCACCCGCACGGGGACAGCGCCTGCTACGAGGCGATGGTGCTTATGGCGCAGGACTTCAGTTATCGCTATCCATTAATCGACGGGCAGGGCAACTGGGGCTCCATGGACGATCCGAAGTCCTTCGCCGCCATGCGATACACCGAATCCCGCCTGCAACGCTATGCGGAACTCCTGTTGTCGGAACTCGAACAGGGCACGGCCGATTGGGTCCCGAATTTCGACGGCACCGTCAACGAGCCCCGGCTGCTTCCGGCCCGGATCCCCAATGTCCTGCTGAATGGCGCCATGGGGATCGCCGTGGGCATGGCGACCGATATCCCGCCGCACAACCTGCGCGAGGTGGTCGCCGCCTGCATCCGCCTGTTGGAGCAGCCGAAGACCGACATCGATGAACTGTGCGAATTGATCCACGGACCCGATTACCCCACCAGGGCCGAGATCATCACCTCGCCGGAAGAGATCCGGGAGATGTACCGGACCGGCAATGGCGCCATCAAGACGCGCGCCATTTGGGAGAAGGAGGAGGGTAATATCGTCATTACCGCGCTGCCCTATCAGGCCTCGGGCAACCGCATCCTGGAGCAGATCGCGGCGCAGATGCAGGCGAAAAAACTGCCGCTGCTGGAGGACCTCCGGGACGAATCGGACCACGAGAACCCGGTCCGGCTGGTGCTGACGCCGCGCTCCAATCGCGTCGATTTGGAAGAACTGATGTCGCATCTGTTCGCCACCACCGATCTGCAACGCAGCTATCGCGTCAACATGAACATGATCGGATTGAATGGCAAACCCCAGGTCAAGGATATCAAGCTGATCCTGGAGGAATGGTTGCAGTACCGGTTGGAGACCGTCCGCCGGCGCCTGCAATTTCGCGTCGATAAACTCGAACGGCAGATCCATCTCCTGCAAGGTCTGATGATCGCCTATCTCAATATCGACGAGGTGATCGCCATCATCCGCTTCGAGGACGAGCCCAAACAGGAATTGATCAAGCGTTTCGCATTGAGCGAGGAACAGGCCGAGGCGATCCTGGAACTCAAGCTGCGCAAACTCGCCAAGCTGGAGGAGATCCGGATCAAGGGCGAACTGGACGAACTGGACCAGGAGCGCAAGGGTCTGCAACAGATCCTGGATTCCCGCGCCCGCCTGAAGACCCTGGTGAAAAACGAACTCACATCTGATGCGGAAAACTATGGCGACGCTCGCCGCTCGCCGCTGGTGGTCCGCAACGAGGCCAGGGCGATCGCCGAAACCGAATTAACGCCGACCGAACCGGTGACGATTATCCTGTCCGAGAAGGGCTGGGTGCGCGCCGCCAAGGGTCATGACATCGATCCGGAATCGCTTAATTACCGCGCCGGCGACGGTTTCAAACAGGCCGCCCGCGGCCGCAGCAACCAGTTGGCGGTATTCCTCGATTCCACCGGCCGTTGCTACGCCATCCCCGCGCATCTCCTGCCTTCGGCCCGCTCCCTCGGCGACCCTCTGTCGAGTTTCGTCAATCCGCCGGACGGGGCGAGTTTCGAGGGCGCGATGTTGGGCGACCCGGATGCTGCATACGTGCTCGCGACGGACGCGGGCTATGGTTTCCGGGCGAAACTCGAAGACCTCCATACGCGGAACAAGAACGGCAAGTTCGTGCTGAGCGTGCCCAGCGGCGCGAAGGTCCTGGCGCCGGAGATCATCAATAGTACCGATATGGATTGTATCGCCGCGGTCAGCACCAGCGGCCGCCTCCTGGTCACGGCCCTCAATGGATTGCCGGTGCTCGCCAAGGGCAAGGGCCTCAAGATCATTCAGATTCCGCCGGCAAAATTAAAGGCCCGCGAGGAATACGTCGTCGCCCTGTGCGCCTTCAAGACCGGCGATTCCCTCCTGCTGCACTCCGGCAAGCGGCAACTGACCCTGAAACCCGCCGTTCTCGAAAACTTCCGCGGCGAACGCGGCCGCCGGGGCAATATGCTCCCGCGCGGCTTCCGGCAGATCTCCAGGATCGAAGTCGCGGGGACGCAGACGGGTCAGGCGGCGGAATGAGAAAGAAAGTAGCCTGGATGTAGCGCAGCGGTCGCTCCCGTGCTTCCCTGCACCCGCGACATTCGAACTCCTGTCCATCAATCCGGGGAACCTTACCTGGATTCCATTTCATTCCATCGTAGGTTGGGGTGAGTGAAACGAACCCCAACATTTGTGTTTTGTTGGATGTTGGGCATCGCTGCACTCAGCCCAACCTACTCAGATGCTGCCAGAATCCGGCAAACGTAGCTCGGATTTAGCGGAATCCGGGGAATCCTTTGCCTACTCTGTCCCTGGTGATATGTGTTCCTTTAGTCCGATAGCTATAATGGATGAAATGGATGAAATGGATGAAATGGATGATGGAACGTACTTGTACCAATTTGGGGGGCTCGCCATGACTGGGTGTTTGCAGCTCTTTCATCAAAACCTGAAAGCCGTGCGATGGCATTGTGTTTAATGCAGGCATGAATTAATGTCCGCTTGCGTTAATTTTTGTAAATTGCCATATTTTCTGACTTTTTCTACAGGCTCGTTGGTGATGAAGAATAGCTTTCTCACATGGGTAGATATTCATGAAGATTGAATCCACTGACCAAGAGATTAGAACCCTCCTTTCATCCGGCTACTACCGCATTCCTCGTTTCCAGCGTCCATATTCTTGGACTCGCGAGAATATTCAGGAATTTTGGGACGATATAGTTAAAGACAGACCGACAGACTACTTCATCGGCTCTATGGTCGTATTCAAGGACGGCAATCAGCGATTTGGAGTCGTCGATGGGCAACAGCGGCTAACGACTATCACCCTACTTCTCGCTGTTTTGCGGAACACGCTTGATACACAAGGTTTCAATGATCTGGCCCAAGGAATTCACGGATTGATTGAACGCAAGAACATAGACAACAAGCCGGAATTCATTCTATCCACGGAGACATCCTACCCATTCTTTCAGGATCACATCCTCAAGTGGGGTGCACCCGACGTTCCTGTGAACCCGCTTGCAGAGGAACAGAATCTACAATCTGCCTTCGACCAACTCACGAGCCTGGTCGGTGACGTCATCACGAGTCAATCATCTGACCCGAGCCTTTCTGAAAACAAGAAGAAGGTTGCGATCAAACAGAAACTGACTGATATACGCGATGCACTGCTGAACCTGAAGGTGATCTGTGTGAAACTCGACGATGAGGACGATGCGTACATCATCTTCGAGACACTAAATACGCGGGGGAAGGATTTAAGTTTAACAGATCTAGTCAAGAACCATGTGAACAAACATCTCAAGACGAAGAGCGCATCCATAGACCAAACAAAGGTCAAGTGGCAGCGCATGCTTGAGACAATTCAGGCGGCGGCCTGTGATCTCGAGACGGATTCATTTCTCCATCACTTCTGGCTATCGCGCTACGACTACTTGTCCGCCAAGACCCTCTACAAGACCCTAAAACGTCGGATTACAAAGGCGGAGACCAAGGCGTTCCTCGACTCGCTCGTTTCAGACGCCAGTCTTTACAGGATGATTCACGAAGTCACATTCGGTAAGTGGCCCAAGCAGGACAGGCGCATACCAGAGGCCCTCAATGCGCTGCAACTTTTCCGCGTCAAGCAACAGACGCCCTGCGTACTTTCACTTCTTAGGTCGTTCAAGGGAAAGACTATCAAAAAGCGGCACCTTGAGGATGCACTAGTGGCGATCGAAAAGTTCCACTTCCTGTTCACAGCCGTTACATCGCAAAGGTCGTCGGGCGGAATCTCAGAAATGTACGCGTCACTCGGTCGGCGCCTGTTTGAGTCGCACGATCTCGCTACAGCACTCAGTGTCATAAAGGAACTCAAGGAGAAGTTACGGGATCGAGTCCCCGTATTGGGCGAGTTCAAGGCGCTTTTTCCGCAGATCGTCTATACCGATGAAATCACCAAACAACGCGCTCTCGTGAAGTACATATTAGTTGGGTTCGACAAAGCAAAAACAACTGGGACGACCATAGATTACGACTCAATGACCATTGAGCACTTGGTACCGCAGAGTTGCGTTGGTACTGGTGATTTCACCGAGGGAATTGTTGGACAATTGGGCAATCTTATTCTCCTTTCGGGCGATATGAACTCCAAGTTGGGGGATAAGTCGTTCAAAGAAAAGAAGAAGATCCTACGGGTTGCAGGATTTGTCTTGCCGACAGAAATCGCTTCGGCTACAGACTGGACCGCGCAAGATATTGAAGCGCGGACCCAGGTACTTGCAGATCGTGCGTACACAAAGGTGTGGAAGATATGACTGCCAACAAGAGCTAGGAAAAAGGGGCCGATTTTTTAATAAATAAATCTGACCATTTTTTCCTTTTGGCGATGCCTTTCCACCCGGCTTGGACGACCGTCGTTACCGTATGCCAGGTAACAGGGAAGCGAATTTTCTGGGAACGCATTCATCCAGCAGGACTTTCACGCAGCTTTCGGTGGATTAATAGCTTGGGCTTTGAGATCTTCCAGGAGTTGGATTACCTGTTGCCTTGTAACAGAAGGGAAATCGTCGAGGAACTCTTCCAGGGATTCGTCGCCTTCGATGTAATCAAAAAGGTTTTGGATGGGAACCCGCGTACCTTTAAATACAGGCGTTCCTCCCATGATTTCCGGATCGATGTCGATTACGCTGATCATAAAAAAGGGCATGACAGCGATGGCGTATACCCAAACGCTCACGCCGTACGGTTATAGCTTCCGTAGCTCCGAGACTAGTAAATACATCTCGTTTATCTCAGGACTGCGGGAGCGCGTCTGTGAGACCGACCGCGGACGGGGACGACCAAATTGGTACGGGCCTGGTTCGACAGCAGTAGTTCTTTCAGCGAAGGACGGGCCTTTGCATCCTGTACGGGCCATGATTGCATGGCATAACCTCCAACTGACTAGGATGCTGACTAGTGTAGCACTCGTCCAAAACGCGTTCTAATCTTGTGTCGCAGGGGAACGATGGGTTGTTCGAGTCGTCATGCGGGTTGACGAGACGTACGTAACTACGTACTATAAAAACTCCTGAGATTGGAGATCGAACATGACTACCCTGACCGCGAGTGAAGCACGCGCCAATCTGTACCGCCTCATCGACCAGGCGGCCGAGTCGCATCAACCAATCCATATAGTCGGAAAAAGGACCAGCGCCGTTCTCCTATCCACCGAGGATTGGGACGCAATCCAGGAAACTCTCTACCTGCTTTCGATCCCAGGCATGCGCGAATCGATCAAGGAAGGTATGGCTGAACCTCTTGGCAGGAGCGCCAAGGAGCTTAAGTGGTGAGTTGGCGGATCGTCTACTCGAAGCATGCACAGAAGGACGCAAAAAAACTGGCTAGCGCAGGGTTGAAGGACAAAGCGCTGGAATTGATCACTGTTCTAACTGCCGACCCGTTTCAAAATCCGCCGCCATACAAGAAACTCGCAGGCGACTTGGCCGGCGCCTACTCGCGGCGCATCAACATCCAGCATCGTTTGGTCTATGAGGTATTTCCAAAGGAGCGCGTCGTCCGTGTGCTGCGCATGTGGACGCACTATGAGTAGTAGAGGCTCAACCCATCGCTTGTTTATTCAGCTTGTAAGGCGCCCCCGCTTCTTCCCGCACCAGGCGCGGGACGAGGTAGCCGGGCAGGCGGCTGCCGAGGTCGTGCATGATCCGTTGTGCCTCCGGTTCCGGGACATCGAAGTGGGCGGCGCCCCGCACCGGGTCGAGCAGATGCAAATAGTAGGGCAGAACGCGGGCGGCGAATAATCGCTCGCTCAAGGCAGCCAACACCTCGGGGTCGTCATTGATCCCGCGCAGCAGGACGGATTGATTCAACAGTGTGATTCCAGCGCGGTGCATGACCGAGAGCACCTGTTCCACCTCGCCATCGATCTCATTCGGATGATTGCAATGGATCACCATGACCACCGGCAGACGGCTGTGGGTCAGTCGGCGTATCAGCAACGGCGTCATGCGTTCCGGCAGGACCACCGGGATCCGGCTGTGGATGCGCAGGCGCTGCAGGTGCGGGATGGCGGCGAGTGCCTCGATCAAACCGCCGAGTTTGCTGTCCGGCAGACTCAAGGGATCCCCGCCGCTCAGGATGACTTCATGGAGACTCGTGTCCTGTGCGAGATAACCCAGCGCCGGCTGGAAGTCCTGTTTCTCCGGGTAGGGGAAATGCCGTCTGAAACAGTAGCGGCAATGGATGGCGCAGGTCCCCGTGGCGATCAGCAGCGCCCGTCCACGGTATTTGTGGAGCAGGCCGGGGATCTGTGCCTGCCCTTGTTCTTGAAGGGGATCCGCGCTGAAGCCTTCTCGTTCAAGATCTTCATCAGCCGCCGGGAGCACCTGCCGCAACAGGGGATCGGCGTGGTCGCCGTGACGCATCCGCTTTATGAAAGAGAGTGGGACCTTGAAGGGAAATTCCGCCGCGCCTTGCCCCGCAAGCGCAATGGCCGACGGGTCGATGGCAAGCTGTTGCAACACTCCCGGCAGACGCTTGTTAATTCTTCGGGATTCTGCCTCGCAACTCGTCATCGTCATGGGTTTCAAGGTATCATACGCCGCTTTGTTAATCACCCCGGAAAACTCTATGGCCTTCTACAGCACAAGCGAATTCAAGAATGGATTGAAACTGATGATCGACGGCTCGCCCTTCACCATCCTGGACAACGATGTTGTGAAGCCGGGGAAAGGTCAGGCCTTCAACCGCGTCAAGATGCGCAACCTCAAGACCGGTCGGGTGATCGAGAAGACCTATAAATCCGGCGAGAGCGTGGAGGGCGCCGATGTCGTGGATCTCGCCCTGCAATATCTCTACAACGACGGCGAGATGTGGTATTTCATGGACCCGTCCAGCTTCGAGCAACTGGCTGCGACCAGGGAGGCGATGGGGGAGGCGACCAAGTGGCTCAAGGGCGAGGAGATGTGCGATGTGACCTTGTGGAACGGTAACCCGCTCAGCGTCTCCGCGCCGAACTTCGTGATCCTGAAGATTACCGAAACCGATCCCGGGGTCCGCGGTGACACCGCCACGGGCGGCACGAAGCCCGCCAAGCTGGAGACCGGCGCGGTGGTCAAGGTTCCGCTGTTCGTCGAGGAGGGCGAGACCATCAAGGTGGATACCCGGACCGAGACTTACATCAGCCGGATCAAGGAATAGCCGGGAAGTTTTTCCGCCCGGCCCGCGCGGGATTGCCGGATGTCGAATAAACCTGACTGGCGTCCACGCTGCGATCTTTCGATCCTGACAGCCAGGGCTGATCTCCTGCGACGGATCCGCGCCTTCATGGAACGGCGCGGCATCATGGAAGTGGAGACGCCGATCCTCGATGTCTCCGGCAACACGGACCCGAATATAGAGTGCCTGAGCGCCAACATCCGGCACGGTGGCGCCGGTCCACGCCAATTCTATCTCCATACCTCGCCGGAGTTTCCCATGAAGCGGCTGCTCGCCGCGGGCGCCGGTCCCATCTACCAGATTGTCCGCGTCTTTAGGGACGATCCAATCGGCCGATTACATCAGCCGGAATTCACGATGCTCGAATGGTATCGGCTGGGGTTCGATCACCAACATCTGATGACGGAACTGGAGGAACTAATCCGCGCGTTGGGATTACCAGCCGTGCGACGCATAACCTACGGCGCGGCATTCGTAACCCATTGCGGTCTGGATCCGCACACGGCGGGTATCGAAGAATTGCAGGCCGCGGCGGCTGGACATGGTTTGGCATCGACAGAGGATGACAGATCAGTCCTGCTCGATTTTCTCTTCAGTCATGCGGTTGCCCCAAGGCTGGGCGAGGCGCCCATATTCGTTTATGACTACCCGGTCTGCCAGGCCGCACTGGCGAGGATCCGTGAAGGCGATCCACAGGTTGCCGAACGCTTCGAGTTGTTTCTAGACTGCATTGAAATAGCGAATGGATACAATGAATTAACTGACTATCTTAAACAAGATTCAAGGTTTTTGCGGGATAATGAAAGACGCGCCCGGCGGGGTCTGGAAACCATGCCCGTGGATGACAAACTCATTGCCGCCATGCGTCATGGCCTGCCGGAATGCGCCGGCGTCGCGGTCGGTCTGGATCGATTGTTGATGGCGATGCTGGGAGTAAAGCGGATCGATGACGTGCTGGCCTTTCCCCATTCAGGCCCGGGATAAATCCTGGCATGTTGAGTCCCTCCGAGGTCCTCGCCGATGACGGTCCCCTGGCCCGCCTGATCGAAGGTTATCAGGCCCGGCCCCAGCAGCAGGCGTTCGCGGAGGCCATCGCCGAGGCCCTCGATCAGGGTCAATCGCTCATCTGCGAGGCCGGCACCGGGACGGGCAAGACCTTCGCCTATCTGATCCCCGCCATCCAATCCGCCGGCAAGGCGATCATCTCCACCGCGACCAAACACCTCCAGGATCAGTTGTATCAGAAGGACATCCCCATCATTCGGGAGGCGCTCGGTTCGCCGATCAACATCGCCATCCTCAAAGGGCGCGCGAATTATCTCTGTTTGCACCGGCTGCAACTCGCCGAGGAGGACGGCGGCAACCTGAGCCGCAGAAATCTCGGCTATCTGCCGCAAGTCCGGCAGTGGTCCACGCAAACGGTAACCGGGGATCTCGCCGAGTTGACGGGGATCCCCGAACAGGCCGCGATCCGCCATTCCATTGTCTCGACGGTCGAGAACTGTCTGGGCCAGGAATGCGAATCTTATGCGGATTGCCACGTCTATCGGGCGCGCCGGCTCGCGGCGGAGGCGGATATCGTCGTGGTGAATCATCATCTGTTTCTCGCGGACATGTCATTGCGCGAGCAGGGTTATGGCGAACTGCTGCCGGTCGCGGACCTTCTGGTTTTCGACGAGGCGCATCGCTTGCCGGATCTGGCCTCCGAATTCTTCACCAACACACTCGGCAGCCGTCAGGTGCTGGAGCTTGCGCGCGACTGCCGGCTGGCCTATCGCGTCGAGGCCGCCGATCTGCCGGAGTTCGAAAGGTTACTGGATCGACTGGAACTCGGTGTGCGGGACCTGCGTCTGACCTTCGGTCGCAATGACCGGCGCGCCGCCTGGTTTGAGGCGCGCAAAGGCGAGGGCGTGGCCGATGCCATCCGGAACTTTCGTGGATGTCTTGGGGATCTTGGCCGTGTGCTTGACGAATTTGCCGCTCGCGGCAAGCAACTCGACAACTGTCTGAAACGTCTGCAAGGCGTGCTGCGACACCTGGATGAGTTCGATGGAGAAAAGGCCGATGGCGCCATTCAATGGCTGGAGACCAGGGGGCAAGGACTGTTTCTGCACCAGACGCCGCTCGATGTTGCCGGGGTCTTTCAGGAGCGTTTGCGGGATTACGCCTGTCCGGTCATCTACACCTCGGCGACGCTTGCCGTGGATGGCAATTTCCGTCATTTCGCTGCGCAACTGGGATTGCAGGAAGTCGCGGCGAAGGTCTGGCCGAGCCCTTTCGATTTTCGCACCCAGGCAATGTGTTACCTGCCGGCAGGTCTGCCGGACCCGCGCGAGCCAGGCTATACTGCCGCGGTCATGGAGGCGAGCATTCCGGTGTTGCGACTGACCCGAGGGCGGGCCTTCCTGCTTTTTACCAGTCACAGGGGCATGCGCGAGGCCGCCGAGCACCTCGTGGGGAAAATCGATTTTCCGATCCTGGTTCAGGGCGATGCCCCGAGAACCGAACTCCTGGATCTCTTTCGCAAGACCCGTCACGCAGTGCTGCTGGGAACCAGCAGTTTCTGGGAGGGGGTGGATGTGCGGGGACAGGCGCTCTCCTGCGTGATCATCGACAAGCTGCCCTTCGCCGCGCCGGATGATCCGGTGCTCCAGGCGCGGTTGCGGCGTTTGGAGGAGCAGGGCGGGAGCCCTTTCATGGATTATCAGATCCCCGAGGCGGTGATCAGCTTGAAACAGGGTGTGGGAAGGCTGATCCGTGACCGCAATGATTACGGGGTGCTGATGCTCTGCGACCCGCGACTGAAGACCAAGGCGTACGGCAGGATCTTCATCAAGAGCCTGCCGGATGTCCGTTATACCAGCGAGTTGGCCGAGGTCGAGGCATTTTTCCGCGCGCATGAACGCGCGGGGGAATGACCCACGGATTGTCGCCCGATACTTATTTACCGTAACTGATCTTGTAGATCACGCCGGCGTGATCGTCCGCGACCAGCAGTGCGCCGTCGGGCATCACTTCCAGGTCCACCGGACGCCCCCAGTAGTGCTTGTCCTCCATAAGCCAGCCATTGGCGAAATCCTCCCAGCCAACCGCCTGATTGTTCTCGATGCGCACCAGGATCACGCGGTAACCGACCGGCGTACTGCTGTTCCACGAACCGTGCTGGGCTATGAACAATTGCTTGCGATAGGTCTCCGGAAACGCGGCGCCGGTATAGAAACGCATGCCGATGGCGGCGTTATGTGGCGGAAGTTCGAGCGCTGCGGGTTGTAATTCAAGACCTGCGGGCGGGGTGAAATCCTTATCCGCGGTCGCCTTACCATAGCTGTAGGGGAAACCGAAATGGAGACCGGCGTTCGGGGCATGATTGAGTTCGTCCGGAGGAATATCATCGCCCCACATGTCGCGGCCGTTGTCCGTAAACCATAACTCGCCGGTCTCCGGCTGCCAGTCGAAACCGACGGAATTGCGCACCCCACTGGCGAAGACCTCGCGATTCCCGCCATCGGCATCCATGCGGACGATCTGGCCATGACGGTCATCCGGCACGCAGTTGTTGCAGGGCGATCCCACCGCCATATAAAGCCTGCCGTCCGGTCCGAAGCGGAGGAATTTCCAGCCGTGCATCCAGGTGTTGCCGAAACCGGAATCGAGCACCTTGGGTTCGGGGGCCTTGTCCGGGTGTTTGGCGATGGCGTCGAAGCGGACCAGTCGCTCCAGTTCCGCGACGTAGAGGTTCCCGTCATGAATGGCCACGCCGTTCGGCATGTTCAAACCCTCGACCGCCACCTTCACCGTTTCGGCCACGCCATCGCCGTCCTGGTCGCGCACGGCGTAGACCTTGCCGATATTCTCGCGGCTGGCGGTGGATTGCGTGCCGACGTAGAGCGTGCCGTCCGGCCCGAGACTCATGGAACGCGCGCCAGGGACGTTGTTCGCATAGATCTCGATCTTGAATCCTTCCGGCAGTTTTATGCGGTGCAGATTCTCCGCCGGATTGAGGGTCACCGGATTGACGGCCACCCCTGAGCCCGGCGGCATTTGCTGGGCGTTGAGGCTGATGCCGCAGAGCAGTCCTGGAATCAGGGCAAGACAACGGTAGAGGGCGTTCATGGCGGCGGTCTCCTTAAGATGGGAAGATCTTGTTGATGCCGGCAGTATAAACCGGGAGTTTACTTAAAGACCATCACAGGTTTGCCGGAAATCTGACCGTACTCTATAGTTAGAAATCATGTGTGACAACCGGCAGAAACCTTGATGATCGACATCGAAGCCGCCTGGCAGTTTGGCGCCGCTCTCGGGCTCGGCATGCTCATCGGGCTGGAACGCGAACGCACGCGGGACCAGCGGCAGAGCTTTGCCGGCGTGCGCACCTTCGCCCTCGTCGCCCTGCTCGGGGCGACAGCGGTATTTACCGGGATTCATTCCGGACTCGCCTGGTTCCCGGCCGTGGTCTTCACCGCGATTGCCGGGCTCATCGTTGCCGCTTATATCATGACCGCGCGGGCAGGGGATCTCGGCATGACCACTGAAGTATCGGTCCTGCTGACCTTTTTCATCGGCGGCTTGTGCGCCTGGGGACAAGTCGGGATCGCCGGGGCGATTACCGTCTCCTGCATGCTGTTGCTGGCCTTGAAGGGCTGGCTGCATGATCTGGCGAAACGAATCGAGTCCTCGGATGTCGAGGCTACGCTCAAGTTCGCGATCATTACCTTGATCATCCTCCCGCTGGTGCCGAACGCCAATTACGGACCGGAAGGGCTGGAGGTCATCAATCCTTACAAGACCTGGCTGATGGTGGTGCTGATTGCGGGTCTGAATTTCGTCGGGTATATCCTGATCAAGGTCGTCGGCAGGGAGCACGGCTTCGGCATCACCGGCCTGCTTGGCGGACTCGTCTCCAGCACCGCGGTCACTTTGGGTTTTTCCCAGCGCAGCCGCAAGGAGGCCGATATCCTCGCGCCCGTGCTGGCGCTGGCGATCCTGTTATCCTGGACGGTGATGTTCTTCCGCGTGGTCATCGAAGTGGCGGTTATCAATGCCGCGCTCGCGATGCATCTGGCCTCCGGTCTCGTGGTGTTGGGCGTTGTGAGTCTGGGCGTTTGCGTGTTGCTCTGGCGCAAGGGCCGCAGCACCGAGAAGGCCGAGGTGGAGTCCGGCCACAATCCGTTCGAACTGGGCGAGGCGATTAAATTTGGCGGGTTGTTCGCAGTGGTGGTCTTTATCGCGAAGGCGGCGCAGGTCTATTTTGGCAATACAGGTTTGTATGTCGCCGGGGCGCTGGCCGGGCTCACCGACGTGGACGCCATCTCGCTGTCGATGGCGAATCTCGCCTTGTCCGATCCGGAGAGCGCCGCGCCCGC
This sequence comes from Gammaproteobacteria bacterium, assembly GCA_004297165.1. GTDB lineage: Bacteria > Pseudomonadota > Gammaproteobacteria > Eutrophobiales > Eutrophobiaceae > 2-02-FULL-56-15. The sequence continues at coordinate 662,929 of SCUJ01000006.1, read as the reverse complement.
CGCGCGCACAATCGTCATCGCCGTCATCTCCAATACCCTGGTGAAGAGCGGCATGACCATCTGGCTGGGCGCCGCCGCCCTGCGCCGGACGATGATCCCGATTGCCGTGGCGCTGGGCCTCTCCGGCATCGCCGCGGTCTACCTGGTCGGTTAACGGGTTAGAATTCCAGGGATCGCGGCGTGCGCGGGAAGGGGATGACATCCCGGATATTGCCGACACCCGTCGCCAGCATCAGTAACCGTTCGAACCCCAGACCGAAACCGGAATGCGGGGCGCTCCCGAAGCGCCGAGTATCCAGATACCACCAGTAATCCTCCTGCCTGCCCCCGGTCGCTTCGATGCGGCCGGTCAGCACATCCAACCGTTCCTCGCGCTGACTGCCGCCGATGATCTCGCCGATGGCGGGCACCAGCACGTCCATCGCGGCGACGGTCCGGTCGTCATCATTGCAGCGCATGTAGAAGGCCTTGATCTCTTTCGGATAGTCATGAACGATGACCGGCTGTTTGAAATGCACCTCGGTGAGGAAACGTTCGTGCTCGGATTGCAGGTCGCGTCCCCAGGCCGGGGCGTACTCGAAGCTGTGGCCGCTGCCGAGGAGGATGGCAATCGCGTCGGTATAAGACAGGCGGATGAAGTCGTGGGAGGCGATGTTTTCGAGCCGCGGGATCAAACCCTGGTCCACGAACCGGGCAAAGACATCCAGGTCTTCGGCGCATTCCTGCAACACGAAGCGCACCAGATATCTGATCAACTCTTCCGCGAGGGTCATGTCCGCCGCGAGGTCGGCGAAGGCCACTTCCGGTTCGATCATCCAGAATTCGGCCATGTGCCGGCTGGTGTTCGAATTCTCCGAACGAAAGGTCGGACCGAAGGTGTAAACCTTCCCCAGCGCGAGACAACAGGTCTCGACGGATAATTGGCCGGAGACGGTCAGATGCGCCTCGCGGCCGAAGAAATCCTGGTTGAAATCCACCTTGCCCGCCACCTTCGGCGCCTGGGCGAGATCCAGGGTGGTGACGGTGAACATCTCGCCGGCCCCTTCGCAGTCGGAGCCGGTGATGATGGGCGTGTGAATCCAGTGGAAACCCCGCTCCTGGAAGAAACAATGGATCGCGTGCGCCAGCCGCGAACGCAGGCGGAACATCGCCCCGTATTTATTGGTGCGCGGGCGCAGATGGGCGATGGTGCGCAGGTACTCATCCGTATGCCGTTTTTTTTGCAAGGGGAAATCCTCGCCGGCCCCGCCGATGAGTTCGATGGCGGTGGCGCGCAACTCCCAGCGCTGTCCCTTGCCCGGCGATTCCACCAGGTCTCCCTGAATCTTGACGGCGGCCCCGGTGTTGAACTGCTTGATCGTCTCATAACCCGGCAGTCCGGCCGCGACGATAACCTGGAGGTTCGCGAGACAGGAACCGTCATTCACTTCCAGGAAGGAGAAATCGCGCGCGTCGCGGCGGGTGCGGACCCAGCCCTTGAGGGTAATGTCCGGCAGGGCGGATTCGGCGCGCAATAACGATTTTACGCTGTGGCTCATGGTTGCTCCGGCGTTGTAAGTATTCTTTGGCGTCGCCGTATTATAATCCAGCGCCATGGGCATTCCGCAGACCATTTCTCTGACTGATGATGGCGTAATCCGGGTGGCGCAGATCACGGATACGCATATCCTGGAAGCGCCTGGTGATGCCTTCATGGGGGTCGATACCCATGCGAGTCTCGCGGCGGTCATTGCCGCCATCGGCAAGTTGAAGCCCGGACCGAATCTGGTATTGGTGACCGGCGATCTGGTGCATGACCCGTCCGCGGCGGCTTATAGACGACTCGCGGCGCTGCTCGGCGAACTCCAGACCCCGGTCTGCTGCCTGCCCGGCAACCACGATGATCCGACTCTCATGCGCGAGCTATTGAATCTCGGATTTATCAACACGCCAAGGCTTGTCAATAGCAAGGCATGGCAGATCCTGCTGCTCGACAGCCATCTGACGGGGCGTCACAGCGGCAGGTTGAGTGCGAGCGAGCTGGGATTTCTGTCCACGACCTTGAACGAAGACAGCCCTTCGAACCGGTTGATCGCTTTGCACCATCACCCGACGCGGATCGATTGTGTCTGGATGGACAACATGATGCTCGAAAATGCCGCCGAGTTCTGGACCGTAGTGGAATGCCGGCCGTCGGTGCGTGGAGTCGTGTGGGGACATATCCACCAGGAATATCAGGGGCGCCGGGGAGACATCAACCTTTACGGGACGCCCTCGACCTGTGCGCAATTCAAACCCTCGACTTTGTTGCCGGTCAGGGACGACCTGCCGCCGGCATATCGCCTGCTCGAATTGCACCCTGACGGCCGGATCGAAACCAGTGTGCGCTGGCTGGACGTCTGTCTGATTTAAAGTATCGGGTATCCTTGTATAATCCTGCCCCGATGTCATAAGGTTGGAACTAAAATAAATGAATGAGTTGAAGTTTACCGAGGGTCATGCCTGGATCCGCAGTGAACCGGACGGCGCCATTACAGTCGGCATTACCCAGTATGCCCAGGATCAATTGGGCGATGTGGTGTATGTCGAATTGCCGGAACCGGGCCGGCTGCTCAAGCAGGGGGAAACCGCCGCGGTGATAGAGTCTGTCAAGACCGCCGATGAAATAGCGGCGCCGGTGAACGGTAGCGTGGTCGCGGTCAACCCCCTCCTCGTGGAGTCGCCCGAGACTGTGAACCGCGATCCCCTGGGTGACGGCTGGTTCTTCCGGATGCGTCCGGAGGGTCTTGATTTCATTGCCGGCCTGATGGACCAGGAGACCTACGAGTCTTATATCGCCGGTCTTTAATGTCAGCCACAAATTATTCCTCTGCCGCCCATTCTGGTCATGCCAATCCAGTGGAGATGATATATCCTTGTATCAGGAAGCGAATGACACTGCCGTATGAAAAGATGGAGGGGTAATAGCAACTGCTTTTGAAGGTTCGATATGAAATGGCTCTACTAGACGATCTGAAAAAACAGGCGCAGCAGAAACAGTCCCAGGGGACCCTGGATTCCAGCAAGACATTGCGCGGCGAAGAGGTCAACTGGCACCTCATCGCCCCAAAACTCTTCACGCTCAGACAATACCTCAAAGATCTGGTTGAAACGCTTAATTCTCTTGAGCCTGACGACGATCACATCTTCACCTTGACCAAGGATGTGACCTTTCGAAAACTGAAAAAAAGGAATTTCAAATTTAATCCGGATCAGCAGAAGGACGGCCGGTCATTTACCGTCAGGTATGAACTCACAGGCGAGCATAATCAACGTCTTTCTGTCGGTAATGACGTGATGATTAACAAGATTCGCACCCTGTTGAAGGATCTCGCCACGAAATTCGATGAAACGAATGATGGCGCGAACAGGAGCGCTTTTGTGATAAAACCCCTGTTTACCACCAGGATCAAGTGTGAAGCGAGTTTGCCGGACAGGATGATAAATCTCACGATCGAAAATTTTTCCGCGCCAGGGGCGCAACAGATCCGCATCAAACCTGAAACAATTAATGAGGAATTCATGGATGAGTTCGCCAAGTTCATACTGGGACATCAAAATAAATTCATGGAGCTGGCCGGCTATACCATGCCGGAGGAATTACGCCGGCAACTTCAAGAGAAACTGAGCCAGGGAAAACAGGCGAAGGCGGCGCCGGAGGAGGCTGCCAAAGCCGAGACGAGGCTGGAGTCCACAGCCTCCCGATTGAAAAATATCTTCAAGCGCTGACCGGGTTATGTTGCCTCTCCGTAGACTTGCCGGTTTAATGGTTTACGCTTTGGTTGCCATATCGTCGAATAGCATTGCAGAGGATGAGCATCCCCCTGGCGCTAATCTCAATCTGTCCCTGGAACTTATGGAACTGTTGCGCGGGGAAATGCAGGCGCTGCTCGTAGGGGCGAACACGTTGCCCGGCGCCATCGCGGCGGCGGACTGGGAGAACGTGGCCCGGATTGGCAAGGAAATACAGGAGAGTTACATCCTCGAGAAACAACTGTCCAAGGCGCAGCGCGAGGAACTCGAAAGCGCATTGCCCGACCATTTCAAGCGGCTGGATGGGGCATTCCATGAAGAAGCGGCTAAACTCGCGGCGGCGGCCGGGAAGCATGACGCGGAGCTCAGCGCGTTTCATTTCTACCGTCTCATCGAGGCGTGTACGACCTGTCATGCGCTCTACACGCCAGCCAGGTTCCCCGGATTCTCGCAACCCGAGGAACATGCCCATGACCATGAGTAACAAGAATCGATCATGTACGCGGTGATCTTCCGCGCCACGATCGGACAACTCGATCCTGACTATGATTCCACCGCGGGCCGTCTGCGACAGCTTGCATTTTCTCGCTACAACTGCCGGGATTTCGTCTCCTTCAGCGAGGGCAAGCAGGAACTCAGCATCTCCTGGTGGGATTCCCTCGACGACATTCGCTCATGGCGCGAAGACCCGGAACACCAGGCCGCGCAGGCCCTTGGGCGGGAGCGCTGGTACGAGGATTACCGGATCGAGGTGGTCGAGGTGCTGCGGGAATATGCCAAGGCGCACTGAGTCAGTCGCATACTGCGTTCATAATTCAAACCGGTAATTACGCAACCAGACTGCGCCGCCAAGCAGGGCGCCGGCAAGGACCACGCCCGCAATCAGGTCCGCGACGCCGAGGCCGCCGCCATAGAGTTGTTGTGCGGTATCCGGCGGCAGACTGGGACTTTGGAGCGAGATATGGACAAAATGCTCCCCGATCCAACCACTGATGTAATTGGTGCCGAAGCTCAGCGTCTCGATTATCATCACGCCCGCTATAGGTATTAGCGCGATGAGAAAGGGTTCGCGCCGGGCGAGGGCCGAAGAGAAGATCAGCCAGGCATTGATGGGCAGCATCCACAGGGCGATCCAGAAAGGGGACCACGCCTGACGGATCAAGGACGGGAAGATCTCGATGTTCGGCCAGGCCGATGCCCAGATCTCCGGGGCGCCCTTGTCCACCATATAGGCGACCAGCGACAGGAAGCCCAGCTCGACAACCCAAGAGAACGCCATGGCGATTAGCGGCACGGCCAGGACGGCCACCAGAAATTTGACCGCGACATTCTTGAATTCCGCTATCGGCATCGACTTCCAGAAGAGGATGCTGCGGTCCTTGCGATCGGAATACAGGCAATAGAGCAGATAAAAGACCATGACGAACCCGGCGAGCGACTGGTAAAGCATATGAATCCCGTAGAGTGACTCCGACACGATCTCGCTCACGGTCGTTCCGTTTGCGTCCGCGTCGGCGCCCTGTTCCAGCGGGCGCAACCTGCCGGCCTCGAAATCGACGATGTAGTCCTGCCGCTTCACCGTGTCGGCCTCGGCATCCGGTTCCTCATTTACCACGAGTTCGATAAGACCGAATTCGAACAAGGCGCTGTTCGGCGGGAATTTCCATGCGGTATACAACATGATCAGGATTAGCCCGGCTGTCACCGCGGCGGGCAGCAAGATGAACAGGCCGGAATGTTCCTGAAACTCCCGTTTGATCAGACTCAGATAGACGTTCATGCCTTCAGACTCCCTGCTGCATCTTCGCCACGAACAGGTCCGCGATGCCGGGGATCCGCAACCGACCGAGAGTGGCGAGTTCTTCGCGCGATTTGTTCTCGAACAGCATGACGCTGCTGCCCAATACCGAGCGTTCGTGGAAGGGGCCCAGGGCGCGGGCTCGATCGACATGTTCCGGAGCGACTTCCAATTCCGCAAACGACGCCTGACAATCCTCCAGCGATTTGTCGAGGATCAGGCGGCCGTCGCGGATGAAGACCAGATCCGTAAGCAGGTCCTCGACCTCCTCGATCTGATGGGTCGTCACCAGGATCGTGCGCTCCTGATCAAAGTAATCATTGAGGAGACTGGTGTAGAACTGCTTGCGGTAGAGGATATCGAGTCCCAGCGTCGGTTCGTCCAACACCAGCAGGCGGGCATCGATCGCCATGACCAGCGCCAGATGCAACTGCGTAATCATGCCTTTGGAAAGCTGTTTGACTTTTTTGTCACGGCCGATCTTGGTCTCTTTCAGAAAGGCCTCCGCCTTGGCGCGGTTGAAACGGGGATGCACTCCGGCGAGAAAGTCCAGGGCTTGATGGACCTTGATCCAGCGGGGCAGGATCGCCGTGTCGGCGATGAAGCAGACATCCCGCAGCAATTCCTGCCGTTGCCGCACCGGCTCCTTGCCCATGACCCGGATCGATCCGGTGTAAGGGGCGAGACCGAGCAGGCATTTCAGCAAGGTGGTCTTGCCGGCCCCGTTGGGTCCGACCAGCCCGACGATCCGGCCGGGCTGGATGGACAGATTCACCTGATCCAACGCCAAGGTGTCGCCGTAGCGTTTGCTGACGTCGCGGAGACTGACGATGGGCTCGCTCATGCGCCGGCCTCGCGGATCATGCGGATGAGTTCCTCCTTGTCGAGCCCGAGGCGGCGGATCCGCCGTAAAAATTCCGGAAATTCCTCCGCCAGAAAGCGTTCCCGTTCGTATTTCAGCAGTTTTTTCTGCGCGTCTTTGAGTACAAACATGCCCAGCCCCCTACGTTTCTCCAGGAGTCCCTCGGTCACCAGTTCCTGATAGGCCTTGGCGACGGTCAGATGGTTGATGCGGTATTCCGTCGACACCTGGCGCACCGAGGGAATGGCCTCGCCTTCCTTCAGCCGTCCTTCCAGGATTTGCGCGATGAGCCGCTCCCTGAGCTGCAGGTAGATCGGATGATTGTCGTTCCAGATATGCAAGATCGTCTGTCTCTTCAGGTTCAGTCAGCCCGGCGCACCCGTCCGCCGCCGCTGGCGTCGATATTCAGATCCGGTCCGCCCTGATAGGTGACCACGCTGCCCCGGCTCAACTCCGTCGTGAGTTGTTCCCGGACATTCACCTCGACGCTGCCCGATCCGTTGACCTCGATATCGGCGGCCCGGCTCGCCAACCCATAGGCCCGGTATTTTCCCGAGCCGTTGACGGCAAGGCGTTGCGAATCGACGCTGCCAGCCAGGGTGACATCGCCGGATCCGTTAATGGAAATCTCCAGGTCTTTTGTTTCCAGGCGATCGACCTCGATATCTCCGGATCCCGCGATAGCCAATTCGACGCCATCCGCGGTCACCTCCGGGATCTCCAGTTTGCCCGAGCCGAAGATCTGTACCTCAATTTCTTTTGCTGCGATAGCCTTCGCTTCGAGCCGGCTGCTGCCGGCCATGCGTAATCTCAATTCTCCGGCCTTAAGCGTGGCAAGTTCGAAATCGCTGCTGCCCGCCGCGTTCAGGGTCAACTTAGGGGTTTCCAACTCATCCATGACCACCTTGCCGGCGCCGTTAATCCGGAGTTGACTCAGGTCCTTCAGCTCCACCTCGAAATACACCGGGGTTTGGTTATTGCCCCAATCGTTGTTGAACCAGCCCCAGCCTTTCTGCTGGCGTTTGCGGGAGAGGTGCAACAGATTGCCTTCGACCCGGGCATCGACGCGCTCCAGCATCTCCTTTTCCGTGGTTATGGAGACATGTTCATCATCGCCCTGGGTAAAATGCAGGTTGTTTGAGCCATCCATACGGATGCGGGTGACGCCATCCAGGTCCACGCGGCGGGTGACTTCCTCCGCCGCCACAGGCAGAGTGAGGAAAGTCAGCAGAAACAGCGTAAGGCTGGAAGTCTTCAACATGGGCGCACCTCGCGACAATTTTGGGCGGTCATTATCTGTTGCTATAGTGTTATATATTACTATATCACTTAATTTTACTTGAGCAAATATATTTTTACGATGGCTGGCTTGGTTTAATTCCTGTGGTGATCTCGCCAAGACGCCATGGGATGGAACATTTCGGTTCTTTGCGCACTTGGCGAGAGTGTTCTTTCGCGTTAGCCTTGTCCGGCATACTTATATAATGAATTACGGAGACTTCCTCATGACCCGATTATTCGAGTCCACGACAGTAAACGGCATGCGTTTGCAGAATCGCATGATCCGTTCGGCTACCTGGGAAGGCATGTGCGATGAGCGCGGTCATCCCACCCAAAAGTTGATTGACTGTTATGTCGCGCTTGCGCGCGGCGGCGTCGGGCTGATCATCTCCGGCTATGCCTTCGTGCATCCGCTGGGGAAACAGCTCCCCGGTAAACTGGGGATCGATAGCGATGAACTGGCGCCGGATTTCCGCCGTTTGATCGAGGCCGTGCATGTCGCGGGCGGGCGGCTTGCGATTCAACTTGTCCACGCTGGCGGCCAGACGAATTCCGGTCGCATCGGCCGGCAGCCGCAAGCGCCTTCCGCTGTCGCCGTCCCGCAATTTCAGGAGACGCCCGAGGCGCTGGATGCGGCGGGCATAAGGGAAATCATTCAATCCTTTGCCGCTGCCGCAGCAAGGGCCAAGGCATGGGGCGCGGATGCGGTGCAACTGCACGGGGCGCACGGTTACCTCATTAATCAATTTTTATCGCCGCTCACCAACAGGCGCATGGACGAGTGGGGCGGCGGCATCGAGAACCGCTGCCGTTTCCTCATGGAGGTTTATCGGTCGGTGCGCGCGGCGGTCGGCGCCGATTATCCTGTACTTATCAAACTGAATGCGCGGGACAATGTCCCCGGCGGTCTCGAACTTGAAGAGGCTGTCAGCGCGGCCCGCTTGCTCTCGGCGGCCGGGATCGACATGATCGAAGTCTCCTCAGGCACGCCCGCCTCGGGGATGAAGTCCCCGGTGCGCAAGAAGATCCTGCGGCCGGCGCAGGAGGCCTACAACCGCGAGGCGGCGTTGGCGATCAAGGCGGCGGTGAAATGCCCCGTCGCCCTGGTCGGGGGAATCCGATCATGCGAGGTTGCCGAACGCACGGTGACGGAGGACGGGCTTGATTATGTCGCCTTCGCCCGCCCACTTATCCGGGAGCCGGGTCTGCCGCGGCGCTGGGAGTCCGGCGATCGCGCCCCTTCGCCGTGCGTCTCCTGCAATGAATGTTTCACCCCTGGACTCACCGAAGGCGGGATCTATTGTGTTACGGAAAAGAAGCAGCGTGAAAAGGCGGAACGCAAGGCAAAAAAGGCCGGACAAGGCGCTTGAGTATCGGCTGAATCGGACCTGCGGCGGGGATTGCTGAGCATGTACACAGGCATTATTCAAGGCACTGCGGAGGTCACTCACGCGGAGCATAAAGCGGACTTTCTCAGTTACGCGGTGCGACTCGATCCGGCGCTGGGAGAGGGGCTAGAACTCGGCGCCAGCGTTGCCATCGACGGCATCTGCCAGACCGTGCGCGAGATCGATGGCGCTGAAGTCTGGTTCGACGCCATGGCGGAGACGCTGCGCAAGACCACGCTGGGGACGCTCAAGACCGGCGATTGGGTGAATATCGAACGTTCGCTGCGCGCCGGCGCCGAAAACGGCGGTCATGAGATCTCGGGGCATGTGGACGGGACCCTGGAGATACTGCGCATCGAACGCACCGGCGATAACTGCATCTTCACGCTGCGTTATCCCGCGGCCTGCGGGGGCTATATCTTCGAGAAGGGCTTTCTCGCCATTCACGGGGCGAGCCTGACCGTCAGCGATCTGGATCGGACCGCCAGCACCTTCCGCGTGTATCTGATCCCGGAGACGTTGCGTCTGACCAATCTGGGCGGGATGCGCGCGGACGATCGTTTGAACTTCGAGATCGATCGCCGCACCCAGGTGATCGTGGATACGGTGAAGTCTTTCCTGGAATCCAACATGGCGACCCTGGCCATGCAACTGGGGGATAAAGATGAATGAGACGCGTACGAAGCTGATCGACCGATTACGCGAGACGCTGGACGCCAAAGGGGTCTTGACCGGAGAGGATGTCACGCCGCGGTATCACGCGGACTGGAGCCGGGAGAACCCCTGCCGTCCCGAGGTCGTGCTCCGCCCGGCCGATACACACGATCTGAGCAAGGCCCTGGCGCTCTGCAACGCCGCCGGACAGCCCATCGTGATTCAGGGCGGCATGACCGGTCTCTCCGGCGGGGCAACGCCCAGACACGGAGAATGGGCCATGTCGCTGGAACGCCTGCGCGGGATCGTGGAACTCGATCCCGATTCGATGACCATCACCGCGAGGGCCGGGACGCCGCTGGAGGCCGTCCAGCAGGCGGCCGAGGAGGCGGGTTTCATCCTGCCGCTCGACCTGGGCGCGCGCGGTTCCTGCAACATCGGCGGCAACATCTCCACCAACGCGGGCGGCAACTCGGTAATACAGTATGGCATGGCCCGCGCCCTGGTGCTGGGACTCGAGGCGGTGCTCGCGGACGGCACGATAATTCGTTCGCGCAACAAGCTGCTCAAGAACAACGCGGGCTTCGATCTGAAGCAACTCTTCATCGGCTCGGAAGGCACGCTTGGCGTGGTGACCGAGGTCACGTTGCGCATCTTCCCCCGGACCCTGTCCCGGCAGTCGGCGCTGTGCGGTCTGGCGACCTTCGCGGATGTCGTCGCCTTCTTCAAGGCCATGAAACAGCAATTCGGCATCATCACGGCCTTCGAGGTGATGTGGGCGAACTACTATCGCTACGCGATGGAGAACGTCAATCACCTGCGCGACGCCTTCGGCCAGGAGCACAATTTCTACATCCTGCTGGAGACCGAGGGCAACGATCCGGACCTCGATCAGCAACATTTTCAGAATGTCCTCAACGCGGAACTGGAGCGCGGCCGGTTACAGGACGTGGTCATGGCGAACACCCTGGAAGAACGCGACTCCTTCTGGGCAATCCGCGATGCCGTGGGCGAATTTCTCCTGTCTATGCTGCGCCCGGCCAACTTCGACATCGGCATCCCCCTCGGGGTCATGGACCAATGTCTCCAGGAGATCGTCGCCGCGTTGACCGCGCGATTCGACAAGCTGCAATTCGTCACCTTCGGCCATCTCGGCGACGGCAACGTGCATTTCATCGCCACCACCGGCAGGCACGAGGACAATCAGGCGATCTACGACATTGTCTATACAATCATCGGCCGCTACCAGGGCAGCATCACCGCCGAACACGGCATCGGTGTCCTGAAAAAGGAATGGCTGTACCTCTCGCGCACACCGGAAGAGATAGCGCTCATGAAAACCCTGAAGCGTGCGATGGACCCGAATAACATCTTGAATCCCGGGCGGGTCATTGAATGAACAACCTGTTCGGGATCGCGGGTTGATGCGTTTCCGAACTGGCATGGCCGTCATTCTGGCGGCGGTCTGCGCCGCCGGACAGGCAGGGGAGGGCGCGACCGTCATGAACGGCAAGATCCTGACCATCGACTCGCACATCGACATCCCGCCGGATTTCGCCACGCCCGCCGCGGATCCCGGCCGGCGCGGTGCGACACAGGTGGACCTGGACAAGATGGAGGAAGGCGGGCTCGCCGCGGGATTTTTCATCGTATATGTGAGGCAGGGACCGCGCACCGGGGCTGGCTACGCACGGGCGCGGGATGCCGCACTGACCAAGTTCGCCGCCATCCGCCGGATGACGGACGAGTTATATCCGGACCGGATCGGCCTGGCTCTCACTGCGGCAGATGCCAGGCGCATCCACGCCGAGGGCAAATTAATTGCCTTGATCGGCATCGAGAACGGCTATGTCATTGGCCGGGACTTGAGCCTGATCGAACGCTACTACCAGCTCGGCGCCCGCTATATGACGCTGGCGCATGACGGGCATAATGACCTTGCCGATTCCGCCAGGGCCGCGCCAGGCGAGCCCGCCGCGCTGCACGGCGGCTTGAGTGAACTCGGCCGCACGGCAATCGCTAAGATGAACCGGCTTGGCATGCTGGTGGACATCTCGCATGTCTCGCGCGATGCCGCACTGGAGACCATCGCCGCCTCAAGCGCCCCGGTCATCGCCTCACATTCGAGCGTTAGAACCCTCTACGATCACCCGCGCAATCTCGACGACGAGACCATGCGGGCGCTCGCGGCGAAAGGCGGCGTCATGCAGATCGTCGCGTACGATTCCCACCTCCGGAAGATTTCGGAGGAGGAAACAGCCGCATTAAAGGCGTTGTTGACGAGCTTGGGCATGAACTCGCCCGCCGAGGTGCCGGGCAAGGCCCTCGTGATTCAGGAACGCTACGCCAAGGGGATTCAGACCATCCGGGAACACTGGCCGCGCGCCAACCTGGAAAACCTCGGCGATCACATCGACTACGCCGTGCGCCTGCTGGGCATCGACCACGTCGGCATCGCCTCGGACTTCGGCGGCGGGGGCGGGATCGACGGCTGGGACAACGCGGCGGAGACAGGGAATGTCACGGCCATGCTCACCCGGCGCGGTTATTCCGACGCCGACATCGAGAAACTCTGGGGCGGCAATCTGTTGCGGGCGTTGGCTGAGGCGGCGGCGGTCGCCGGCAAATAGCAACCTTTTACTACTTCACCAGCGTAAATTCTTCCTTTTTACCGCCGCCGCATTGCGCGCCCATCGACATGGGGATGATCGAATTGATCTCCTTGAAGGTATAGAGGATGAAATCCCTGGGAATGATGGCGCAATACCCGTTCTCCCGGATCACGAGATCGCCGAACTGATTGCTGCCGACCTCCCGGGGCGGGACGATGATGCGGACCGCCGCATCGGCCTGTTCCCTGCGCCGGGCCGTCTCCAGTTGTTCGCGCAGGTACTTGTCAAAAATAGCCGTACCGTCGACCAGGGCCTCCATTTCTGTCGCGATCGATCCGGCCATCTCGTGGCTCTTCGCGATCAAGGCAGTGGCATCGGGAGCAGTGTCAGGCTTTAGGGTCAGTTCACCGATGAGCTCGGATTCATCACGTACATCTTCCACGGGGACCATCGGCGATTCCACCACTGTGTTGGCGGGCGGTACAGCCGGCCTGGGCGTTGTTATTGGCGTGGGAGTTTCCGGCGCGCGTACCTCGGGTACTGCTGGATTCTCTTCAGGTATATTTTTACGCGGCTCCAGTGCTTGCAGCACGACCGAGATATTGCGTATCGGCTGTGAGGCATGCGGAGGAGTCTTCCGCAGCGGCGAGATCAAACCATACAGCAGGGCATGCAACAGCAGCGAAAACAACAGGGCGGTGGCGATGCGTCTATTCAACACAGACGGATCGACAAATTCCAGTTGTGCTTCCGTATATGTTGTTATTGGCGGTGACATGATTTCCCTTGAAGTTGGGAGGCGCCACCTTTGACAGTCGGGACCGGCGCGGGGTTTCCGCCGCCAATAAAAACGACGCTTACTTTTGTCCTAAACCTGCCGAGTAATCGCCGAAGACCAGCACGGAGAGGATATCCGTTGACGACGTTCACCGCTAACCCGTCGTTAGCGCACGGATTCCAATACAGACTTAATGGCCCACCAGTCCTCCTTCCGCCAGAGATCGGATCAACCGGATTGGACTGCGATCCTTTCTTGCATGAGCCGGTTCTATCAGAGCAACTGTTCGCTTTGCCTGATCTTAAAAATCAGGACTCCTCTGGCCCAGGGGAATCGCTGTTTGGTGAGTTCGTACTGTTCTCCAGAGGACTTGATCTCGGCGCTGCCGGTCAACCTGAAGCCCGTTCCAGGCCCCCGCTTTCCTGGGGCTTTCTTGCTGCCGATCATCATGACGAGCACGCTGCCTGCCTTGAGGTTGGCTTCCGTCTTGTGGTAGCCGCCGACCGGGATCAGCAATTTGTCGTCGCCTTCCTCTTCCAGATAGGAATTCCACGTGGCCACCATATGCGGACCATCCGCCCCGACCGTCACGAAAGTGGCAGGGCCTTCTGTGTTTAATATTTCGCTTATCAGTGGATCCATTGTTCCCCCTTGAATGGGTTATATAAATGTATAGTTTTGATGAAGTGCAATGAAATCCGAGTGTTCTTCTGTATATAGCGGCGTGCCGCATGCAGCGAGTGCATATTAGCCGATAATAAAAACCTGATCAAACCAAGGCGTTTATGCAGCTCAATCCCCGATAATCTTTACCAGGACGCGTTTCCTACGCCCGCCGTCGAACTCGCCGTAGAAGATCTGCTCCCAGGGGCCGAAATCCAGTTTGCCCTGCGTGATCGCGACCACCACCTCGCGGCCCATGACCTGGCGTTTGATGTGCGCGTCGGCGTTGTCCTCGCCGGTATCGTTATGACGGTATTGATGCACTGGCTCGTGCGGCGCCAGGTTTTCCAGCCACACCTCGTAGTCATGATGCAGGCCCTGCTCGTCATCGTTGATAAAAACGGAGGCGGTGATGTGCATGGCATTGATCAGGGCGAGTCCTTCCTTGATCCCGCTCTCGTGCAGGCACTGCGTCACTTGCTGCGTGATATTGATGAAGGCCCGGCGGGAGGGAGTGTTAAACCAGAGTTCCTTGCGGTAGCTTTTCATTAGGGGGCGGGTTTGAGCTTCGTGAAGAGTGGCCTAGGATCGACCAAGTTCTTGTCGAGGTGGGCCTCCCGCTCCGGCAGGCCGAAGGCAAGGGAGGTGAGCTGAGTGGAGTGGAGAATGGGCAGGCGGAAATCGATCCCCATCTGATCCTGGCGGGCGTCGAGGTTCATGTGGCACATGGGGCACATGGTGATGACGGCGTCCGCGCCGCAGTCGCGGGCATTCTGGATCACCTTGCGCGACATGTTCAGCGAGACCGCGGTCTGGGTGACGCTGAGCGATCCGCCGCAACAGTCGGTCTTGAAGGACCAGTCCACGGTCTCCGCGCCGAGTGCCTGCATGAGGTAATCCATCTTCATCGGGTATTCCGCATGTTCCGCGCCGGTCTTCTTCGCGGGACGTGTGATCAGGCATCCGTAATAGCAGGCAACCTTGAGTCCGCGCAGCGGTCGTTTGACCTTCTCCGCGATCTGCGCCGGCGTCGCGTGATCCAGGATGGTGTCGATGAAATGCTGCACCTTCACCTTGCCCTGGTAGTCGTAATTCGTGATCGCGGCCACCTGTTGCAGCGCGGCGGTGTCTTCCATGCCCTCGCATTCGGCCATCTTGAGCCGCGAGAAGCAATTGCTGCACGGCGAGGTGACTGTATCCAAGCCCAGCCGCTCGATAGTCGCCATGGTGCGCAGGGGATAGACATGCGCGGCGACGGGATCGGTCGCGTGCGCCGGGCTCGAACCGCAACAGACCCAGCCGGGCGGCTCGACCAGATCGATGCCGAGGACCTTGGCGGTGTTGCGCACCGTGTGATCGTATTCGCGGGCGGAGGAATCCCCCGAGCAACCGGGGAAGTAGGCGACCTTGCCCGCGGTATCCGCGAGCGGTTTTACTTCTCTCGGCGTGCGGACGATCTTCGGGATGAGACGCAGCTTGCCCTTCAGCAGCATGTGCGTCCCCATGCGGATATCGGTGAAGACCTTTCCGGTGGCGAGTTTGTAGATCAGGATCAACAGCAACTCGGGAACCCGGCCCATGCGCCGGATGAGTCCCATGAACAGATCGTTGAAGCGGGAGATCTCCGGGATCGCGGACGGGATGCCGCGCTCGCGGGCCTCGATGCGCAGCAGGTCCATCACGCCAGTGACATCGATCTCCTGGGGGCAGCGGGTGGCGCAAGTCTGGCAGGAGGCGCAGAGCCAGATGGCCCTGCTTTTCAACACACTCGCGTCATTGAGTTGCAGGCTGCGCATGACCTGGTTGGGCCGCAAATCGAATTGATCCGCGAGCGGACAGCCGCTGGTGCATTTGACGCACTGGTAACAACGGAAGATGTTTTGCCCGATGCGATCGAGCACCCTGGCGGAGAGGGGCGCGTCGGGTTTCGCTCTGGCGGACATGTCCATCACGCTAGGCCAGTACCGGGCGCGGCAGGAGTTTCGCGCCCTCGACGATGGAGCGCACGGCCTCTTCCCACTCGATGGCCATCACATGCACGCCGGCCACCCCGGGGATCTCCCGCACTTCCTGGATCTGTTCGATGCAGATCTTGATGCCCTCGGCCCGCCAGGCCGCATTGCGGGCGGCCTTGTCGTCCTTGTCGATGCCGTTCACCGCGCCTTCCATGCGCTTTACGATCGCATCGGGTACGCGCATCCCCGGCACGTTGTCCCGCATGTGGCGCGCCATGCCCGCGCTTTTGAGCGGGCCGACGCCGGCCAGTACGCTGACTGCTTCCGTAATGCCCAGCTCGACCACCTTTTTCATGAATTCACGAAACCGATCCATATCGTAGATGAGTTGGGTCTGCACGAAATCCACGCCGGCGACGGCCTTCTTCTTCAGACGCAACGGACGCAGATCGACGGGATCGGCAAAGGGATTGGCCGCGCCGCCGATAAACAGCGGCGGGCCGCCATCGGTGATCGCCTCGCCGCACTGGAACAGGCCGCTGTCGCGCATGTCGCGGAACATGCGTATGAGCTGCATCGAATCGATGTCATGCACGTTCTTCGCGCCGGGATGGTTGCCGAAGGACTGGTGATCGCCGGACAGGCACAAGACATTCTTCAGGCCATGGGCGGCGGCGCCGAGGATGTCGCTCTGCATCGCGAGCCGGTTGCGGTCCCGGCAGGTGACCTGGATGATCGGCTCAAGACCCTCCTGCATGACGATGATGCCGGTGGCGATGCTGCTCATGCGGACGATCGCCGTCTGGTTGTCGGTGATGTTGGCGGCATCCACACAGCCCTTCAGCAGACCGGCCTTCTTGCGGATGACCTCGGCGCGCCAGGACTTCGGCGGGCCGATCTCGCCGGTGACGGCGAAGTGGCCGGCGGCCAGGACCTTCTCCAGGTTGCTGCCGGACTTGAGCTGCGGATTTGGGGTTGCGGTCTGTGTCGCGGTTTGGGCGTTCATTGCATTATTACCATGCGGATCATTCTTGGAAATCCTTGGGATCGGGCTTGCGCAGGTCCATGCGAACGATCTTGCGCACCCCGCCGTCGCGGCTCGTGGACCAGTCCTTGGGCGGGCGCACCTCCATGAGTTCGTCCTGGAGACCGAGTTTTTCCATGCGCTCCCAGATCATGTACCAGGCGCAGGGGATCTCCTTGTCAACCTCGCAGCGGCCCCCGGTATCCGTGCCGCCGCAGGGCCCGTTCATGAGCTGTTTGGAGCAGCGGGTGATGGGGCAGATGCCGCCAGTCACATCCAGAAGGCAGTTGCCGCAGCCCTGACAGCGTTCCTCCCACACGCCCTGTTCGGTCGGTCCGCCCATGAACTTCGTGTTCAGGGCCGGGAGGATCCGGGTGGTCTGGAAGCGGTCCGCGAGCGTTTGCACGCCGACCCCGCATCCGAGCGAGAGGACGGCGTCGTATTGGTTCAATTTGTCCTTGAGGGGATCGATGTACTCGTATTCGCATTGCCTCTGGACGATGGCCTCGTCGATCTCGACCCTGGCGCCGTCGAGTTCGGTCGCCATGCGCAGGGCCGCGGCGAGGATGCCGACCTCGCGCTTGCCACCCGCGAAGCAGACCGCGACGCAGGTCCCGCAGCCCACGGCGAGGATCTTGCGTTTGCCGCGCAGCATCTCTTTGAGGGTCGCCACCGGTTTCTGTTCAGCAACTATCATGTCTCATCACCACCTGTTATCAAACGGCCTTCTCGGCCGCGGGTTCCGTGCGCTCGGGATCCGGCGCGAGCGGGATCTCCCGGCCGTGGTCATGCCTGTGCAGGCCGGTCGGTCCCAGGGACGCAATCGTCGCCGCGAACTCGCTGGCGAGCTCGGCGAACTTCGCCCCCATACCGGCCGAGATGTTGATCATCCGGATGCGTTCCGGCTGCAGGCCGATCTGCCGCAACAGATCGGCGACGTAATCGACCCTTTGCTTTGCGTAGAGATTGCCACTCAAATAGTGGCAGCGTCCGGGCAGTCAACCCGCGACGAGGATCCCGTCGGCGCCGTCCTCGAAGGTCTTCAACAGATGGCCCATGTCGGTGCGGCCGGTGCAGGGCATGGCGACAATCTTCAGCGAGGGCGGATAGCCAAAGCGCGAGCTGCCGGCAAGATCCGCCGCTGCGTAGGCGCAGTGCATGCAGCACAGGGCGACGATGTTGGGTTCGTATACGGTCTCAGTGTTCATGCTGATGCTCCGTGTGTGCGGCCATCTCCGCGCCGTCCTTGTCGAACAGGGCGTCGATCTTGGCCATCATTTGTTCATTCGTATAATGCAGCAACTCGATCGCCCCGGCCGGACAGGCGGCGGCGCAGACCCCGCAACCCTGGCACAGGGCCGGGATGATCCGCGCCGCGCCATCGATTGCGCCGATCCCGAGCAGCGCGTCGTCGATGCCCGGCGCGCCGAAGGGACAACTGCGCACGCAGGTGAGGCAGCCGACGCAGAGTCGCTGATTGACCCTGGCGACCTTGCCGCCGGTCTTGATGGTGTCATGGGACATCAGACTCGCGGCGCGGGCCGCGGCGGCCTGGGCCTGGATGATCGATTCGTCGAGCAGTTTCGGATAATGGGCGATCCCGGCCATGAAGATGCCTTCCGAGGCGAAGTCCACCGGCCGCAGTTTGACGTGCGCCTCCAGGAAGAAGCCATGCATGTCCACCTGCACCTTCAGGCGCTCGCTCAATTCCTTCGCGGCGGGCGAGGGCACGATAGGATTGCTCAGCATCAGCAGATCCGGGGTCAGCGTGATCTCCTTGCCGAGGATGGCGTCCCAGGTTTTGATCTTTAATTCACCATTACTCTCGGTAGTCACCGCCGGTGGGCTCGTATCGTCATACTGAATAAAGACCACGCCCTGCATGCGCGCCTCCGTGTAGAGGCGTTCCTTGAAGCCGTAGGTGCGGATGTCCTTGAACAGGATGGTCACCCGGCCCGCCGGTTTCAGGCGTTTGTAGATCAGTGCGTTCTTCATGGCCGTGCTGCAACAGATCCTGCCACAGTATTTCTCCGCCGGGCCCACGCACAGGATCATGGCCAGCGAGTCCGGCAGTTGCGGATCGTCGGCGCGCATCTCGCCGCGCTCGTGCCGCGCCAGCAGTTGTTCGAATTCGAGCCCGGTCACGATCCGTTTGCTCGTCCCGTAACCGTATTCGTCGCCCTTGTATTCCTCACCGCCGGTGGCGAGGATGGCTACGCCGTGCTGGATCTGGATCCGGTCGCCTTCCTTCAGGGAGTCGTTCACGGGTTTCAGGGTGGAGGTGAAATTGCCCATGAAGCCGGAGGTCGAGGCGAGTTCGGTCTCGAGGTGGAGGCTGATCCGGGGATGCTGGGCGATGCGCTCAATCAACCTGGCAAGATAGACCTGTGGATCGAGATAACCCGTCTCGCCAACGCCGGGGAGGGCGCTGCCCGCGCCCCATTCGTCCAGGCCGTAGCGGATATTCCGCAGGTTGCCCCCGAGCTCGCGGGTCCGCTCGACGAGCACGACCGGGAAACCCTGATCGGCCAGCGCCAGCGCGGCAACCATGCCGCCCGCGCCACCGCCCACCACCAGGGCGCTCTTGGTCATGGGCATCTCCTCGGTGGTGAGCGGATCCAGTTTGCGGGTCCGCGCCACCGACATGCGCACGAGGTCCTTCGATTTCTCGGTCGCCTTCGGCTTGTCCTTGCCGTGCACCCAGGAGCACTGATTGCGGATGTTCGCCATGTCGAAGAGATAGGGGTTGAGCCCCGCCGCCTTCAGGCTGCTCTCGAAGAGGTTGCCGTGGGTGAGCGGCGAACAGCTCGCGATGATCAGGCGGTTGGCGCCGAGTTTTTTCACCTTCTGCGAGATCCCGGCGATGCTGTCCTGCGAGCAGGCGTAGATGGTCTCCTCGCAGTGGATGACGTTGGGGAGCTTCTCCGCGTATTCCTTGACCTCGCGGACATTGACGACGCTGCTGATGTTCTTGCCGCAATGGCAGACGAAGACGGCGATCTTCGGTTCCTCGCCGGAGACATCCTTCTGTTCGGGATAGGCCACGGCCTCGGTGCGGGTGTTGCGGGCGCGGGAGAGGAAGGACCCGGCCGCCGCCGCCGAGGCGCTGGCCTCGATGACGGATTCGCTGATGTCCCGCGGTTCGCGGAAGGTCCCGGCGGCGAAGATGCCCGGTCGGCTGGTCTGGAGCGGGTCATACTGGCGGGTCTCGCAAAAGCCGTTGCGGTCGAGGCTGATGCCGAGACGCCCGGCGAGTTCCCGCGTCTCCGCGCCGATCTCCATCCCCACCGAGAGCACGACCAGGTCAAATTCCTCTTCCTGCATGAGCGGGGCCGGATGACTGTTGCCGTCCTTGCCGGCGGGGACCGCGGCGCGCTCGAAATATTTCAGGACCAGGTTGCGGTTGACGGGGTTCTCCTTGATCGAGGAGACCCGGCAGCGGGTGTATTCGATGCCGTCCCGTTCCCGCGCGCGCTGATAGTAGGCCTCGTAATTCTTGCTGAAGGCGCGCATGTCCATCATGAAGATGCGGACCTGGGTATCCGGATTGTGTTCCAGGGTCATATAGGCCTGTTTCGCGGCGTACATGCAACAGACCGAGGAGCAATAATCGTGTTTCTGATCGCGCGAGCCGACGCACTGGAGGTAGGCGATCTTTTGCGGGCGGGCCTTGTCGGAAGGGCGCTGCACCTTGCCGGAGGTCGGGCCGGAGGCGCTCAAGAGCCGCTCGTACTGGATGGAACTGATCACGTTCGGGAAACGGCCGAGTCCGAACTCCTCGGAGAGCTCAGCCTGATAGGTCCGGTAACCGGGCGTCATCACCACGGCGCCGATCTCGAGGGTACGATCCTTCTTCAGCATGTTGAGGTCGATGGCGTTGACGCCGCATTCGCGCACGCAGCTCTCGCACTCCGAGCAGACCCCGCAGGAGAGGCAGCGCAGGGCCTCGGCCTTGGCTTCTTCCGCGGTATATCCGGTCTGGACCTCGGTGAAATTGTTTAGGCGATCGGCTGCGCCAAGGTCGCGTTCCCGCACCCGCGGCGCGCGTTTGATCTCGCCGCTTCTCAGTTTGAGTTCAAGTTCCTCCTGCGACCAGGTCGCCACGCGCTCATCGCGCGGGAAGACCGGTTCCGGAGATTCCCCGCGCAGATACCGGTGGATGGCCTCGGCGCAGGTATGCCCGCTCGCGACCGCGTCGATCACGAAGGCGGTGCCGGTCACGGCATCACCCGCGGCGAACACGCCCGGCCTGTCAGTGGCATAGGTCTTGTGGCTGACATCGATCTCGCGGCTTCGGGTGAGTTTCACGCCACTGTCATCGGGGAGGAAGGCAAGCCCTGCCTTCTGACCCACTGAGAAGATCAGGATATCGGCGGGCAGGATGTGTTTCGAATTCGCTTCTATCACGGCCTCGCGACGGCCGTCCGGCTTCGTCTCGAAACGCAGCACCCGTTCCACCTCGAGTCCCGCGACACGGCCCTGGCCGTCATCGACCACGCGCAGGAAGTTGAGCCCGATGTGCATCGCGATCCCTTCCTCGCGGGCCGCGTGGACCTCGTGTTCGGAGGCCGGCATCTTGCCGCCGCTGCCGCGCACCGCCATGGTGACGCTCTCCGCCCCGAGGCGCACCGAGGTGCGCGCGCAATCCACGGCCACATCGCCGCCGCCGACCACCACCACCCGCTTGCCCTGGACGAGATTGGCGGGATCGCCCTTGCCGGCTGTTTGTTGCGCCGCCTTGTCGAAGTCCCACAACCGCACATCGCGGAGAAATTCGGTATTGATGAGCACGCCATCGAGGTTGTCGCCGGGGATGTTCATGCGGATGCCTTCGTGCGCGCCGACGGCGATCAACACGGCGTTGAAGCCGCCCTTGAACAGATCCTCGATATGCCGGACCGGGCTGTTGAGTTTCAATTCCACGCCGAGATCGACGATATCCTGGATCTCCCGCTCGATGATGGGGGCGGGGAGGCGGTATTCCGGTACGCCCACGCGCAGCATGCCGCCGGCCACTGGCAAGGACTCGAACACCGAGACCGCGTAACCCTGCAGGCACAGGTCCTGTGCGGCGGTCAGGCCGCAGGGGCCGGAGCCGATGATCGCGACGCGCTCGGAGAATCTGCGCGGTACGGGATCGATGGGCGCGCGGGGCGCGGCATGGACGGTGTCCGTCACGAAACGCTTGAGGGCGCGGATGGCAACGGGTTCATCCACCTTGCCGCGGGTGCAGGCAGTCTCGCAACGGGCGTTGCAGATCCGGCCGCAGATCGCGGGGAAGGGGTTGTCCGTCTTGATGGAGCGATAGGCCTCTTCGATGCGACCGGCGGCGATCAGGGCGATGTAACCCTGGGCCCGTTGTCCGGCCGGGCAGGCGTCGCGGCACGGCGCGACTCCGCGCTTGGTAATTGCGAAGGCGTCGGGTGTGGCCTGGGGATAGAGCTTGTGCGCGGCGCGCGCGAGACCCTGGCCCATGTCGAAGGGATTCTTTACGGGTACCGGGCAGACCTCGGCGCACTTGCTGCAACCGTTGCAGGTCTTAACGTCGATGAAGCGCGGGTTGGTGCGCAGTCGGGCGGTGAAGGCCCCGGCCTCGCCTTCGAGGGCCATGACCTCGGTGTCCGTCAGCAATTCGACGTTGGGGTGGCGACCCACCTCCACCAGACGGGGAGAGATGGTGCACATGGAGCAATCGTTGGTGGGGAAGGTCTTGTCGAGCTGCGCCATATGGCCGCCGATGGCGGACTTCTTCTCGATGAGATAGACCTTGTAGCCGGCATCGGCCAGGTCGAGCGAGGCCTGCATTCCGGCAATGCCACCGCCAACGACCATGACGGCGCCGACCGGGTCTGACCCGGCGTAGTTTTTCAGTTGAATATTCTCTTGATTCAAGACCGCTGTCCCAAAAACCCGAGAATCCGGTTATGAGCTACTTCATTAATAATGAGTGTATGGCAGGCGCACGGCTTCACCGCCCGGCGCCAACCGGGCTGTTCGCATCAAACTGATCTCTCTGCATCGGCTTTGATGGGGTAGACGCAATTTAACCAATTAGAAGGACTGAAATCTTGAGTTGGATCAATATAATCGGATTTTAGGGCCGCCCCCGGAGAAGGGGCGATCACAAGGATCGCCCCTACGGTTGGGTTATAAGGGGCGAATCTTGTATTCGCCCTACGGTTTGGGTTATGAGGTCACCTTGTCGCGCAGATAGACCGGCAGCGCCCAATCCGCCGGGACTCCCTTGCCCTGTTCAAGATCGCGCAGCGCGAGCGGGATCATGTCCGCGGCGCGCGGATAGCGTTCACCCGCATATCCGGTAAGACAATCCCCCAGTCTTTCACTCAGGATATCGCCATAGGTCTGCCAGCCAGTGCCCACCCCATACCAGCGGCCCGCCGGCGGCAGGTCGATCTGACCCGGCGGTGACAACGCATCCGGCACGACCGGCAGGACGAGACCATCCGGTCCGACCTGATACATGCCCCAATAGATCTCGCGCATCCGGGCGTCGATGGCGCTGATGATGTGCGAGTGTGTCATCACCGCACCTTGCGCGAGGGTCGCGAGGGTGGAGATCGGCACGACGGGCAGGTTGGCCCCGAAGGCGAGACCCTGGGTCACGCCCGCCGCGACGCGCAGTCCCGTGAAGGCCCCCGGACCGCAACCGAAGGCGATCGCCGCAAGGTCCCCGAGCCTCAGGCCGGCATTGGCGAGCAACGTATCGACCATGCCGAGGATCAGTTCCGCATGCCGGCGCGGGGCGATCTCATAAAGCTCGGTCACTACACCGTTTAAGGACAGGGCCGCGGAGCAGGCCTCGGTGGCGGTGTCGAGGGCGAGTAGGTTAAGACTGTTCATAGGGGATAGGGATTAGGGAATAGGGAATAGGTCATTGGGCAATTGTCATTTGTCTCTGGTCAAGCGAAGTCAGTAACTTATAATGCCGCCATGTTCAGACCTTTTGAAGCCTTCATCGGCCTTCGGTATGTGCGGGCGCGCAGGCGCAACCATTTCATCTCCTTCATTTCGCTGTCCTCGGTGCTGGGCGTTACCCTCGGGGTCATGGCATTGATCACGGTCCTGTCCGTCATGAACGGGTTCGAAAAGGAGATGACCGATCGCACCCTGGGGATGGTCTCCCATGCGATCGTCCAGGCCCGGGGCGATGAGCTGCGGGAATGGTCCGCGATCGTAACACAGGTCGAAGGGCATCCAGGGGTTCTGGGCGCGGCGCCCTATTATCGCGCCGAAGGCATGTTGACCAACAATACCCAGGTCAGCGGCACCGTGATCCGCGGGGTGATTCCGGAATACGAGCAACGGGTCTCGGACGTGGGCGGGAAAATGGCGGCGGGGACCCTGGACGATCTGCGGTCGGGGGAATTCAACATCGTCCTCGGCAGCGAGCTGGCCCGCACGCTCGGCGTCTATATCGGCGATCGGATCACCCTGGTCGCGCCGCAATTCAACGCCACGCCGGCCGGGGTACTGCCGCGCCAGAAGCGCTTTACCGTCAGCGGCATCTTCGAGATCGGCATGAACGAGTACGACAGCGCGCTCGCCCTGGCGCACATGGACGATATCCTCAAACTCTATCGTGCCGACCACCCTGAAGGGCTGGTCATCCTGACCGACGATGTGATTAACGCCCCCCGCATCAGCCGTGAGGCGATGCAGGATGTCCCGGGGGAATACGCCGTGATCGACTGGACGGAGCAGCACCGCAATTTCTTCCGCGCCCTCAAGACCGAGAAGACGGTGATGTTCATCATCCTCAGCCTGATTGTCGCGGTGGCGGCCTTCAATATCGTCTCGACCCTCGTCATGGTGGTGGTGGACAAACAGGCGGATATCGCGGTATTGCGGACCATGGGGGCCTCGCCCGGCGCGATCATGAAGATCTTCATGATCCAGGGCACGTTGATTGGACTGATCGGCATGCTCCTCGGCGATATCTCCGGGGTCTGGTTGTCGCTCAACATCGCCGATCTGGTGGGCTACTTCGAGGCCATCTTCAATATCGATGTCCTGCCGTGCGACATCTACTACGTGTGCGACTTTCCCTCCGATCTGCATCGCGCGGATGTGATCGCGATCAGCGGCGTCGCCTTCCTGCTGTGTTTCTGCGCCACGCTGTATCCCGCATGGCGGGCGGCGGAGACCCTCCCGGCGGAGGCCCTGCGGTATGAATGATCATTGCGCGATAGCCTGTGCCGGGCTGGTCAAACGCTTCGATGATGGCGTCCTCAAGGTGGACGTCCTGAACGGGGTCGATCTGGAGGTCCATCAGGGGGAGTGCATCGCCATCGTCGGGTCCTCCGGCGCGGGGAAGAGCACCCTGCTGCATTTGCTGGGCGGTCTGGAACGGCCGACAGCCGGCCGCGTCATGGTGGCCGGCGCGCCGATTTCCGAACTGCCGGAGGCGGAGCAGGGCAGGGTGCGCAATCTGAATCTCGGCTTCATCTATCAATTTCATCACCTGTTGAACGAATTCACCGCGCTCGAGAACGTCGCGATGCCGCTGCTGATCCGGGGGACCCCGGCCGCCGAGGCCGAAAGCCGCGCCACGGAAGTCCTGGAACAGGTCGGACTGGGGCAACGCCTACGGCACAAGCCGGGCGAGATGTCCGGAGGCGAACGCCAGCGCGCGGCGATCGCGCGGGCCCTGGTGACGCGACCGCGTTGCATCCTGGCGGATGAACCAACGGGCAATCTCGATGAGCATACCGCCAATCAGGTCTTCGAGGCGATGCTGGAGCTGAATCGCAACAGCCATGTCAGTCTGGTCATGGTGACGCACAATCTGCAATTGGCGCGGCGGCTGGATCGCGTACAATCCCTGCATGAGGGCAGGCTCGGCCCCTGGAATGGAAATTCGCCACCCCAGAGGACTGCCTGACATTTAATAATATCAACTTAAGGGGAACTTCGATGCGCAAACTCTGCCTGGTCGTATTGGCGCTGTCCGCCAGCCTGGTCTCTACGGAAATCCTGGCAGCGGACCCGCCAGCGCAGGGCGATCGATCCGCGGCCTGCGATCGCGCCTGTCTGGAGGGTTACATCAATCAATACCTCGAGGCGCTCGCGGCGCGCGACCCGAGCCGCCTGCCGCTCGCCGACGATGTCGTCTTCGTCGAGAACCAGCAGGTCCTGAAGCTCGGCGACGGTCTCTGGCGCACGGTGACCGGACTCGGCAAGTACCGGCACTACTTCGCCGATCCGGAGATGGGTCAGGCGGGTCTGATCGGCGTGGTCGAGGAGAGCGGCACAAAGATCATCTTCGACATGCGGCTCGCGATCGCTGACGGCAAGATCAAGGAGATCGAAACGCTCGCCATCCGCTCGCCAGCCACTCTCTACGAGGAACACGGCGCGCCGGCCCCGAAATTCCTGGAAACGATCCCGCCGGAGCAACGTCTGCCCCGCGAGGAACTGGCGCGCATCGCGAATAAATACTTCACCGGCATGCAGGGCAACGACCCGAAGGGCGATTACACCTTCTTTCATCCGCAATGCGATCGCTGGGAGCACGGCCTGCAAACGACCAACAAGACCGGCGTAAAGTACGGCCACGTACAGGATACCGAGTTCGCGGCGATGAGCTGCCGCGAGCAGTTCCAGACCGGCTTCCTGGGTTTCGTCACGCGGATCCGCGACCGGCGTTTCGCCGTGGTCGATGTCGAACGGCAGACGGTGCTCGCGTTTGCCCAGTTCGATCACAACGGCACGGTGCGCGAACTGCACATGTCGAATGGCAAGACCTCCGTCGTGCCGCCGTATTTCTCCTCACCGCGCACGTTGTCGATTGGCGAGGCCTGGCGCATCGAGGACGGGATGATCCGCCAGATCGAAGCGACCCTGAACGAATCCCCCTATGGTATGCGCCCCGCGTTTCCCTCGGGCGACGCTTGGGTCGAACGGACCGATATCGCCAATAAGATCGCCGCCGCGCCGTCGTCCGATCCGTGCGATCGCGCCTGTCTCGATTCTTTTGTGGATAAATTCCTTGATGCGCTCGTGGCGCATGATGCGAAGAGGTTGCCGGTGTCGCCCGATGTCAAATACACCGAGAACGGCCAACGGCTGCCGCTCTATGACGGCCTGTGGGGCACGGCAACCGAGCGCGGCAACTACGGCATCCGTCTCGCCGATCCCACAAGCGGCACGGTCGGCTGGTACGGCACAATCGTCGAAACCGGCGTGCCGGGCGTGCTCGCGGTGCGGCTGAAGGTCGCGGATCGGCGCGTCACCGAGATCGAGGCGGTGATCACGCGTCGCGAAACGCGCAGCGCGGGCGGCGGCACGATGACGATGATGATCGCCGCCGTGCCTTACCAGAACGACCCGGCCGATTTCACCTCGGTCGATCCGGTCTTCGCGACTGCCGCGGGCGCGACCGCAGAAGATCTCGTCAAAACGACTGGCGCCTATTTTGATGCCCTGGGCGCCGGAGATGGGGCGCGCGCCGCGCTTGCGGAGGATTGCATCCGCCGCGCGAATGGTGTCCGCCTTACCGACGTTGCCGATGCCGCCGCGCCCGATCCGGCGCATCCGGATTACAAGCCGACGGCCCTGGGTTGTGCGGAGCAGATCAGCGCCGGCTATTTCGGCGAGATCGAGGCGATCCGGGAGGTCCGGCCGCTGGTCGTCGACAGCGAACGCGGCCTCGTGCTCTCGCATGCCTTGTACGACGTGCCGCACGATCGCAAGACAATCCCGATCAAAGGCGTCGGCGATGTTGCGGTGACCCGGCTCTCGACCGGACCGTATTCGATCCTCGCGGCGCAGTTGTTCAAGGTGGACAACGGCCGCATCCGTCGCGTCGAGGAACAGTTGCGCACCGTGCCTTACAGGATGCCGTCAGGTTGGGAGAATTAACGGAATAACTCAGCGCCGCCGCTCGCGGCGGCGCTTTTCCCAGCGACGGCTGACTGACAGCCACCAGATAAGACGCACTCCGAAATAACCGATCAGGGCGGAGACCGTCGCGCAGATCAAGGATCCCAGCAACAGCGGTTCCCAGATGTCGAGGAATCCATTCCTGAACCAGGCGAGGGATAACTCGAACTCGACGGGGTGTGGCGGCATCGCCAGAATTAGTGCCCCGACGCGGTATGCGAGATAGAAAAAGGGCGGGATGGTCAGGGGATTGGTAATCAGGGAACACAAAAAGGCGAGCGGCAGATTGACGCGAAAGAATATCGCGAGCAGCGCGGCATAAAGGAAGTGACCGGGGAAAGGAATGAAGGCCGCGAACAATCCAGCCGCGACGCCGCCCGCGGTCGATCGGCGGGTCAGATGAAAGATGTCCGGATCGTGCAGGATATCCCGCGGCAGGAAACGCAAATGACGGTGTTCCCGGACGGTGTGGGGGTGGGGGATTATCCGTTTGAGCAGATTTCGCATACGCAATTCATTTATGACTTCGTGATAATAACTTCCCTGATGATGAATAATTCTCGACTTTAAGCCGATGGGTTAATATGTAGTCGGCTGCAAGCCGACTGAATAAACTCCCTTCGCCCTCCGGGAGACGACTACATGGATGTAGTCGGTTGGCCGCGCCGGGAGCATGCGGCCCAAGGGTCGGGGAAGAGGGAAATGCGATCCCTGATGCACTTCTTTCCCTCACCCGCCGCATCGCGGCGGCCTCTCCCGGAGGGAGAGGTGGAAGTATTATAAGGATAAGTTCCAGCCAGGGAACTGATCCATTCATAGCAACACAACTAAAGGACTGCCCCATGCGCACAGGATGTGTGTTGTTTGTCATCGGCGCCCTCATACTGCTGCAACTGCGCGAGTTGCCCTCGCTGTATCCCTTGCTCTTGCCGCTCTTGTTGCTGGCGCTCGCGGCCCGGAGATATCCGGCCGTGCGCTGGGTGCTATGGCTCGGCGCGGGTTTCTGCTGGTGTTTGTTCCGGGCAGGGCTGCTACTCGACAGCCGGCTGGATCCCGCACTTGAAGGCGCGCCGCTGACGATCGAGGGCAGGATCGAAGGTCTGCCGGTCTGTCGTGACGATGTGTGTCGATTCGTATTCAAGACGGAGAGGCTGTTGAAAAGCGAAAAAGACATCGCGGATTATCCCGAGCGCGTCCGGATCAGTTGGTATGAAGACCCCCCTGAAATATTGCCGGGACAGCGTTGGCGTCTGCACGTGAAACTCAAGCGTCCCTGGGGTTCCATGAATCCCGGAGGTTTCGACTATGAGGGCTGGTTATTTCGGCAGGGGGTACGCGCCACCGGATATGTCGTCGCGCGCGGCGATAACCGGAAGCTGGAAAAGGCGACGCCGTACAGCGTTGCTTATCTCCGGCATTTAATCACGGAACGCATGACGGCATCGATATATACGCCATTGCCCGCGGCGCTGCTGCCCGCGCTCGTCATCGGCGACAGCCGGGGCATGGAGGATGAGCATTGGGCGGTGCTCAACCGGACCGGCACGACGCACCTGCTGGTGATCTCCGGACAACATATCGCGCTCATCGCCGCCATGGCGTTTTTCCTGGTCCGCCTGCTCTGGGCGCGGAGCGGGATTCTGCCGGAGTATCTCGCCGCGCCGCGGGCGGCGGCGATCGCCGCGTTGTTCGTGGCGTGCGCCTATGCCGCGCTGGCCGGATTCTCCGTGCCGACGCGGCGGGCCTTGATCATGACTGCGGCAGTCCTCGCGGAACCGTTATTCTCCCGCCGGCTCTCGCGCAGCCACGTGTTCTGTCTGGCGTTGCTGCTGGTCACGGCGCTGGATCCGTTGGATGTCCTCGCGCCCGGTTTCTGGCTGTCGTTCGGCGCTGTGGGTCTGATCCTGTACGGGATGTCGCACCGGGTTGATGTCCGCGGGATCTGGTGGCGCTGGGGCCGCACCCAGTTTGTGGTGGCGCTCGGCCTCGCGCCCCTGCTTGTGGTCTGGTTCGGGCAGATCCCTTTGACCGGTCTGGCGGCCAATCTCATCGCCGTGCCCTGGGTGAGTCTGGTCACCCTCCCGCTCACGCTCGGCGGCGTGGCATTGCTGCCGGTGGCGGATCTTCCGGCTGGTTTCTTCTTGTGGGGCGCCGGGATGACGCTGGAATGGCTCTGGCGTCTGCTGGAATGGTTTGCCGCCGTGGGCCCGGGCGTCCTGGCCGTCCCGCCGGCATCCATGATTGCCCTGATTTTCGCGACAATAGCGGTGCTGGTATTGCTCGCGCCGAGGGGACTCACTGGTCGCTGGCTCGGCTGGTTCTGTCTGCTCCCGTTGGTGTCGCCCGGTACGTTGCAACTTTCCGAGGGGGAATTCAGTCTGACCTTGCTGGATGTGGGGCAGGGTCTCGCAGCCGCGATCCGGACCCGTCATCATCTCGTACTTTACGATACCGGACCGCGTTACAGCGAACAGAGCAATGCCGGAGAAGAAGTGATCCTCCCCTGGCTGCGGCAGATGGGGAAATCGCGGATAGATCTGCTCTTTGTCAGTCATGGCGATGCCGACCATGCCGGCGGACTGCCGGCCTTGCTGGAGGGATTGGAGATAGGCACGGTGCTGTCGAGCATTCCCGAACAGATAAAACATGACCGGAACCAGCCTTGCGAGATGGGACAACACTGGCGGCTCGACGGCGTTGATCTGGAGGTCCTGAGTCCGGTTCAGGGTCACCGAATGCAGGGCAACAATGCCTCCTGCGTGCTCAAAGTCGGCACAGGGGATCGCAGCGTGCTGTTGACCGGCGATATCGAGCGGCCAGTGGAACAATTCCTGGTGCGCAACCAGGGGGCGAAGCTCGCCGCGATGGTACTGGTGGCGCCGCATCACGGGAGCGCGAGTTCTTCAAGCAGGACGTTTATCGAGACCGTGGGCGCGAGGTATGTGCTGATCTCCGCGGGCTATCGCAATCGATTTGGCTTGCCGAATCGGGATATAATCGCCCGCTATCGGGCCGCGGGGGCGATGCCGGTATCAACAGTGCGCTCCGGGGCCATCACGCTGGATTTTCGCGCAACCGGTATCGGCATGACGGAATACCGCCGGATAGCCGGACGATTCTGGCATACGCGGGATCCGGCGGGGGATTGAGGGACGCAAGTCTGTCTATAACGAGAATGAAGGAGAAAACGTGCTTGAACTGATGAAAGCCGGCGGTCTGCTCATGTGGCCCCTGTTGGCGTGTTCGATCCTGTCCATGGCGATCATCGCCGAACGTTTCTGGTCGCTGCAAACCAAACGGATCACCCCCCCGAATCTGGTGGCGCAGGTCTGGCAATGGGCCAAGACCGGGAACATAACCGTCGAAAGGATACAGGAACTGCGGCTGGGCTCTCCGCTCGGCCGTCTGCTCGCGGCGGGCCTGGTCAATTACCAGCACGATCGGGTGGTGATGAAGGAGAGCATCGAGGAGGTGGGCCGCCAGGTGGTGCATGAACTGGAGCGGTTTCTCAACACCCTCGGCACCATTGCCTCGATTTCCCCGCTCCTAGGCCTGCTCGGCACCGTGTTCGGGATGATCCAGGTCTTCTCGGTGATCTCCGTGCACGGCATCGGCGACGCCAGCATTCTCTCAGGCGGCATCTCCCAGGCCCTATACACCACGGCCGCCGGCCTCTCCATCGCCATTCCCACCCTGCTGTTCTACCGTTATTTCACGGGCCGCGTGGATGAACTGGTGATCACCATGGAGCAGGAGGCCCTGAAACTCGTGGAGGTCCTGCACGGCCAGCGCGAGCAGGAGTCATAGACCAGAGGACCCCGGACATGAACCTGCGCCCCAAACGGAGAAACGAACTCAATGTGGACATCACGCCGCTCATCGATGTGGTGTTTCTGCTCCTGCTGTTCTTCATGGTCTCCGCGACCTTCGACATCGCATCCCAGATCAAGATCACCCTCCCCGAGGCGTCCGAGACGCCCAAGGAAGGCAATGTCGATGAGGTAAACATCGCCATCGACAAGACCGATCGCATCTTCATCAACAACCAGGCGCTCGTGAATACCCAGATCGAGACCATCCGCGAGGCCCTGCGCGACGCCGCCCTGGACCTGGAGGATCCGCCGATCATCATCAATGCGGACGCGGATGCCCGGCATCAACTGGTCATTCGGGTCATGGATGCCGCCCGCCAGCTCGGCCTGGTCCGCATCACCTTCGCCACCCGCGCGCTGGAAGACGAACCTTCAGCGGGATGAGTCCGGGGAACGGCAAACCACTGTCCAATCGCGGGCTCGAGGCGCGCCTGGAGCGAATCTGGTACGAAAACCCGCCGCTGGCGCGCATGCTGGCGCCGCTCGGCTGGCTGTACGGCAGCGGCATGCTCCTGCGCCGGCTGATCTATCGCGCCGGTGTCCTGCCCGCGCGGCGGGTGCGGGTCCCGGTCATCGTCGTCGGGAACATCACCGTAGGCGGCACGGGCAAGACCCCGCTTGTGATCTGGTTGTGCGAATTTCTAAAGGCGCAGGGTCATCGCCCAGGCGTGATCAGCCGCGGGTATGGCGGACTCGAATCCCGGAAACCCCAACAGGTCCGCCCTGACAGCGATCCCTCCATTGTCGGCGATGAACCGCTGCTCATCTCGCGCCGGACCGGTGTCCCCGTCGCCATCGCCGTCGACCGCTACACGGCCGCGCGCCAGTTGCTGGAGCATACGGATTGCGACATCCTCATCTGCGATGACGGATTGCAGCATCTGGGGCTTGATCGTGACCTGGAGATCGCCATCGTCGATGGCGACCGGCTGTTCGGCAATCGCCGCTGCCTGCCTGCCGGACCCCTGCGGGAATTCGCCAGCCGGCTGGATTCGGTCGACATGGTCGTCATGAACGGCGGCAACGCCGGCCGCTTTCATTTAATGGAGATGGACCCGTACGACCTGCGCGCGGTGGGAGATCCGCGGCGTTCTCAGCCGGTGAGTTCGTTCTCCGGACAATCCGTGCATGCCGTCGCCGGTATCGGCAATCCCGGACGCTTCTTCAAGCAACTGCGTCTCCTGGGGATTGATCCCATCCGCCACGAGTTTCCCGATCACCATCCATTTCAACCCGGGGATCTGGATTTCAATGACGATTTGCCGGTGGTGATGACGGAAAAGGACGCGGTAAAATGCCAGCGCTTCGCGCGCCCGAACTGGTGGTATCTACCGGTGACAGCGCGTCTGGCGCAGAGTTTTGTACACCGTTTAACGGTATTGCTGCAGGAGATCGCCAATGGATAAAAAATTGATCGAGATACTGGTCTGCCCGGTGACCAAGGCGCCGCTGGTTTATGACGAACAGAAACAGGAATTTATTTCGATAGCGGCGCGGTTGGCCTATCCAATCCGGGACGGCATTCCCATCATGCTGGAGAACGAGGCCCGCCCGCTGAATAGCGAAGAGCTGGATCACTACCGGAAATGAAAGATGACTGCGTAGTGATCATCCCGGCCCGCTACGCCGCCACCCGCCTGCCGGGCAAACCATTGTTGGAAATACAAGGCAAACCCCTGATCCGGCATGTCCATGAGGCCGCTGCGGCAGGTGCGGTAGGGCATGTGTACATTGCCACCGACGACGAACGCATCGCCGCATGCGCGGCAGGATTTGGGGCGGAGGTCGTTCGCACCGCCGCGACGCATGCCTCAGGGACCGACCGGATCGCCGAGGCCGCGGCCAAATTGGGAATCGATGACAAAACCATAGTTGTAAATGTACAGGGGGATGAATACGGTCTGCCTCCCGTTCTGGTAACTCAGGTGGCGGACGGCCTCCGCGGCCGGCCCGAGGCGGCGATGGCGACCTTATGCGAGGTCTTGACCGATGAGGCGGATTACCGCAACCCCAATGTTGTCAAGGTGGTGCGGGACGTGAATCAGTATGCCCTGTATTTCAGCCGCTCCCCGGTGCCGTGGTCGGATCGACCGATCTCCGCCATGGCTGTCGCGCCGTTACGGCATATCGGG
Source organism: Gammaproteobacteria bacterium (assembly GCA_004297165.1). Lineage (GTDB taxonomy): Bacteria > Pseudomonadota > Gammaproteobacteria > Eutrophobiales > Eutrophobiaceae > 2-02-FULL-56-15. The sequence continues at coordinate 629,237 of SCUJ01000006.1, read as the reverse complement.
ATCTATGCCTATCGCGCGGGATTCCTCAAGATCTATGCCGCCCTGTCGCGGCCGCCGCTGGAGGTATCAGAACGCCTGGAACAACTCCGGGCCCTGCATCATGGATACCGGATCCATGTCGCGGAGGCCGCGGCGCCCTGCGGGATAGGGATCGATACTCCCGAGGATCTGGAGCGTGCCCGGGGGCTAGCGGCTGCGGTAGGTAATTCGCCCCTTACTTAAATCATAAGGGGTCATTTCGATGGTGACCTTGTCGCCGGTCAGAATACGGATGTAATGCTTGCGCATCTTGCCCGATATATGCGCGGTGATGATGTGGCCATTGTCGAGTTGGACCCGAAACATGGTGTTGGGCAGGGTTTCAATGACGGTTCCCCCCATTTCTATTTGATCTTCTTTTGCCATAATCCTTCGCGCTTGAAAAAAACCTGCGCGATCTTGCCTTAAATCGCGGCAACACGCAAAGCCTGACGATCAGGATGCGCGCCTGTCGGCTAACCCCGGCGGCTCGGGGCGCCACTGATTATCGTAAAAGTACTCCAGTGGCTGGTATTCGTTCTTGTATTGCATCTTCTCCGAATCGCGGATCCAGTAGCCGAGATAGAGCCAGTCGAAGCCGAGACGGCGCGCCTCGGCGATCTCGTGAAGGATGGCGAATTTGCCCGGACTGAAGCGCGCCTCGTCGGGGTCGAAAAAGGTGTAGACCGCGGACAGCGCCTTTGCCATGAAGTCCACCACGGCGACGCACACCAGACGCTCGCCACGACGCATCTCGTAGAACCAGGTCAGGGACCAGCTCGAGGTCAGGAACTCCTGGTAATTTTTTTCCGTCGGGTTGTCCATGCCGCCGCCGGGATGCCGCACGGCGAGATAACGCCGGTAGAGTGCGAAATGTTCGGCGTTGAGTTCGGGCGGCAGCCTGCGAATCGTGAGATCCCGGTTGCGGCGCATGACCCGTTGCTGGTTGGCCGATGGGACGAAACGGGCGACGGGGATGCGGACCGGTATGCATTGACGGCAGGTCCGGCAGTGCGGCATGTATAGATGCTCGCCGCTGCGACGAAAACCGCAGGCCGCCAGCATGGCATAGACCTGCGGATTCTTCGTGAACTGGGGGTCGGCGAACAGGGTGGTCGCCTCCCGTCGCGGGAGGTAGTTGCAGGGATGGGGTGGGGTCGCATAGAAGGCGAGTTGCTGATTCCCGGTCATGTGGATATCGCCTCCCGCCAACCCGCTTCCGGTTTCAGTTCGCAATAATGCCGCAGGATGTTCACGAACGATTCGCGCGGCATCGGCATGGCGCCCAGGCTTTGCAAATGGCGGGAATGCACCTGGCAATCCAGCAACCGGAAGCCGCCTCGATGCAGGGCCTCGCCCAGTCTGGCGAGCGCCACCTTGGAGGCATCGGCGCGCCGGCTGAACATGGATTCCCCGAAAAAGACCCGGCCGATGACGACCCCATACAATCCACCCGCCAGCCCTTCGGCATCCCAACTCTCCACGGACAGGGCCTGGCCCAGCTCATGCAGATGCGTGTAGGAGGCGATGACCTCGGGCGTGATCCAGGTTTCAGTCTCCGCATGTTCCGTGCGCGCACAACCGGCGATCACCTCCCGGAACGCCTGGTTGAAGGTGATGCGGTAGCGCTCTTGGCGCAGGGTCTTGCGCAGGCTGCGGGAGATCCTGATTTTATCCGGCTCCAGCACGCAGCGGGGATTGGGCGACCACCACAGAATCGGTTGCCCGGCGCTGAACCAAGGGAAGATACCGCGGCGATAGGCGCTGAGCAACCGCTCGGGCGAGAGATCGCCGCCGATGGCCAGCAGTCCGTTCGGGTCCTTCAGGGCGCTCGCGACCGGCGGAAAATCCTCCGCGATCGCCTGATCCGCCACCCAGAAGAGCTGGCTGCGCACGCTTCCTGCCGTGGTGTGTTTCATCGGTTGGGTAAACTCCCTACGTCTGCATCTGCCTATTATTATAGTAGGGAACGGATTGAAACCGTTCCCTGTCCCTAATCACTTATTAATCAGGTCCCAGTTCCAAATCCATTTGTAGGGGCGAAAGATTTTTCGCCCCTACATCAAGGGCGGATTTGCCACTGGGGCCGGCGTATTGAGTTCCCCTCCATCCGGGTCTATCCTGATTTTATTAGTGCATCGGAGCAGGCCATGCCGTATCAGGTCAAACGGGTTTACTCAGAGCCCGGCATCAACGATGGTTTGCGCATCCTGGTGGACAGGTTATGGCCGCGCGGACTGTCCAGGGCGGATGTGCTCATCGATCAATGGCTGAAGGAATGCGCGCCGTCCGCCGGGTTGCGCAAGTGGTACGGGCATGATCGCGATCGCTGGCCCGAATTCAAGCGGCGTTACTTCACCGAGCTGCGGGAGCATGAAGAGATCCTCGTGCCCATCCGCGTCTCAGCCCGTGAACTGCGCGTAACCTTGCTGTATGCCGCCGCTGACGTCGAGTGCAACAACGCCGTCGCCCTCATGGAATACCTTACGACACATTATATATAGCATGATTGCCGGGCATCTCAGGCCCGTTATAATGTCCCGACATCACCATTTAGAGGGGGAGCCATGAGCCTTTACCGATCGACGCTGCGCCTGTCCGGCATTTCCGCATTCCTGTTGTTGCTGTTGCTGCCCATTACCCAGGGGCGGGCGGACAGCTATGCCGAAGACCGGGCCGCCATCGAAAACCTGATGGCCCGTTATCTGTTCGCCATGGATTTCCAGGATCCCAAGGCCTATGCCGCGACCTTTACCGAGGATGGGATCATCAATTATGCCAGCGGTGTGGCGCGAGGCCGGCAGGAACTCCAGAACGTGGTGTCGACTATGGCCGGTATCGTGCGCGAATCGCAGCAGGAAAATCGGCCCGGCGTACGACCCGTCCCCGGCCGCCACAACATCACCAACATCGTGATCGATATCCAGGGTGACCGGGCCACTTCCCGTTCCTACTGGACGCATGTCGGTGGCGACGCGGAGGGCAAGGCGCGCGTCACCTCCTTCGGCCACTATGAGGATGAACTGGTGAAACGTAACGGGGAATGGCTGTTTACCAAACGGGTCATATTTAATGAATTCCGGGAAGGCCGGGAGGCCGGGGTGCTGGTCCCTGAAAAATAATGGATTTCTGTTATATAATCGCGGGCGCTGGACGAACTCCCGCTGATAACCCCATGTGAGTCGCCTTCAACCCCTTGCCGTACTCAATAAGCGCCAAGACTGGTTTCTGATTCTTTTCATGTGGTGGACCACGCCACGAACAAACTGGAATAGGACAGTTGATGATTAGATGTAGAAGTATGAAGCATGGCCTGCTGGCCATACTGTTAACCATTTACGGCGTCTTGCCGCTCAGCGCGGAGCCAGCAAGAGTCGGCTGGCTGGAGGGCGCCTACCTGCAACCCTGGGGCGTGCGGGTGCGCGCAAAACTGGATACCGGGGCGAAGACCAGCGCCATCCATGCCGAAAACATAGAAACTTTTGAGCGTAATGCCGGCATGTGGGTCAGGTTTCTATTCCCCTACGGCAGAAGGGAAGGTTACCCGAAAGGATTCACGATTGAGAGGCCGGTGGTCCGCGAAGTCCGGATCAAGGGGGATACGGGCGGCACTGCCGCGCGGTATGTCATCTCCCTGGATGTGTGCGTCGGCGGCAAAACCCAAACGACCGAGGTATCCCTTTCGGATCGGAGCCATATGAATTATCCCATGATCCTGGGCAGAGAGACCCTGGCCGGCCGGTTTATCGTTGATGCGGAGCAGAGCTTCATGGCGGATAGAAGTTGCCCGCGCAAGCTGGCCAAGCGGCCAAAAAAGAACTGAAAGATGTGAGTATTTCTTAAATGCGCAGGCGACATATACAAATATTGGCCTTGATCCTGTCCGTCGTTGGGTTCGGCTTGGCCTATCTGAAATTCAACAATCTGGGATTTCCGCTGCGGCCGGATGAGAAATCTTTTATCTGGACCGCCGAGGCGCGGGTGGAGTTCGAAGGACAGCGGCGCGCATCGACTGTACATCTGCAACTGCCGGCAGACCCCGGCGAGTTTATCAACCTGGATGAATATTTCATCGCCCGCAACTACGGACTCAACGTGGAAAAGCACGGCCGGAAACGGGTGGCCGAGTGGTCCATCCGCCAAGCCCGCGGACCCCAGCGGCTCTTTTATCAGGTGGAATTGGCGCAGGCGCCCATGGCAGGGGGGGAATCTGCCGGTGTGGAGAAGCCGCCTCAGGCGCCAGACAAACCGTATTATCCCGAGGCCCTCGCGCAGGTGGTCGAGGGGTTGTTGAATAACGTGCGCAGCGAGTCCTCGAATATCTTCACCTTCGTCAGCCAGTTGCTGGTGCGACTGAACAACTCCAGCTCCGACAGCGACATCAAGAGCATCACCAAGGGGATTACCCCAGGCACGGAGGAATGGGTGCAACGGATCCGTTACATCCTCGCGGGGGCGAAGATCTCCACCCGCATGGTGCGGGGTCTACCGCTGGAAGAAGGCCGGGTCAATGAATCGCTGGTGCCGTGGCTGGAGGTCCATAACGGGGATCGCTGGGAAGGATTCAATCCCTTGACCGGGGAAAAGGGTTACCCGGCGAATTTTCTGCGCTGGAGCTTTAACGACGATCCGATCCTGGAAGTGGAGCATGGCCGAAACGTCGGGATCAATTTTGCCGTTTCCCGGCGGCCGCAGGCATTGACCTTGATTGCCCATGACAGCGCCACCGCCATGAAATCGTCGCTGGTATCCTGGTCGTTGTACAAATTGCCCATGAATACCCAATACACCTACCGCATCCTGATCATGGTGCCGCTCGGCGCCCTGGTGGTGTTGTTCATGCGCACCATCATCGGAGTGCCCACCTTCGGCACGTTCATGCCCATACTCATCGCCATGGCTTTTCGGGAAACCGGTTTGTTATGGGGCATCGGCCTGTTCCTGGCCATTGTGGGCGTCGGACTGCTGTTCCGGTTTTATCTGAATCACCTGCACCTACTGCTGGTGGCGCGGTTGTCCGCGGTTCTGACCCTGGTGATCATCATGATGCTTGCCATCAGCCTGCTAAGCAACGAATTGGGGTTGATCCAGGGATTCTCCATCGCGCTGTTCCCGGTGGTCATCCTGACCATGGTGATCGAGCGCATGTCCATCAGTTGGGATGAATCCGGCGCGGTAGAGGCATTCAAACAAGGCTTCGGCAGCTTGGCCGTGGCGGTGCTCGGTTATTTGGTGATGACCAATGACCAGGCGCAACACCTGATGTTCGTCTTTCCCGAGTTGCTGCTGGTGGTACTGGCAATCGCCATCCTGTTTGGCAGTTATACCGGCTATCGCCTGAATGAGCTGTTCCGGTTCCGCGATCTGGCGCTTGAAGTGGAGAAGAAGGATGCTGGGGCTGGGACTGGCGAGTAAATTGCGCAAGGCGGGGGTGGTGGGCATCAATGCCCGCAACCGCCGCTATATCATGCACCACAATCCCCGTTCGCTGTACGAACTGGTCGATGACAAGGTGCTGACCAAACGGCTCGCCATGCAGGCGAATATCGCCGTGCCGAAACTCTATGGCCTGATCCGCACCGTGCATGACGCCCGCGATTTCCAGAAGGGGATTGAAGGGATCAACGATTTCGTCATCAAGCCGGCGCATGGCAGCGGCGGCAACGGGATCATGGTGATCGCGCGCCGCAAGAATCAATTGTTCTACAAGACCGACGGCCTGGCTATAGACGCCGAGGCCGTCCGGCATCACATCGTCAATGTGCTCAGCGGGATGTACAGTCTCGGCGGCCAGCCGGATCAGGCCATCATCGAATATCGCGTGCATTTCGATCCGGTCTTCAATTCCCTGAGTTATAACGGCGTCCCGGATATCCGTGTGCTGGTCTATAGAGGCGTGCCCGCGATGGCGATGCTGCGTCTCCCCACGCGCCAGTCCGGCGGCCGGGCCAATCTCCATCAGGGCGCTGTCGGGGTTGGCATCGATCTGAAGACTGGAGTAACGACTTTGGGGGTTTATCACAACCGGCGCATCGCCGAACATCCGGATTTCGACACGCCGCTCGCCGGCTGCGCCATCCCCGGCTGGGACGACCTGCTCCTGATCGCCGCGCGCTGTTACGAGCTCGCGCCGCTGGGTTATCTCGGCGTGGACATGGTGCTCGATGCCCGCCTCGGTCCCCTGATGCTGGAACTGAATGCCCGTCCCGGCCTCAGCATTCAGATCGCCAACGGCAAGGGCCTGGCTTTCCGTTTGCAGGCCGTGGATGCCGCCGTCGCCAATACCGCCAACGCCAAAGAAAAGGTCGAGTTGTCCCGGACCTTGCCCTGAGATGCGATCGCTGCGCTGCCTCGGCGTGACCTTCCTGCTGACACTGGGCGGTTTCTTTACAGATGTTGCGGCCCAGGCGGATGGAGGTTCGAGCCAACCACCTCCGGAGACCTATCTCCAGAATGAACTCATCCCGATAATCCCAACCACGCCGCCTGCAAAAACCTCGATTAATGATTCCGCGCAGGGAACCAGCGGATCATCTGGCGAAACGTATGCGCTGGATCCGGATGGCAATCGCCCAGCCTGGCTGTCCGCCATGGACATCAGCGATGCGGAACTGGAGTTGCTGCTGAATCCGCAAGGGGATCGAAATGCGCCTGCGCCAACGGAGGCCGCGACCCCCGCATCGACGCCGGAGAACGCAGGCGGTGTTGAAAACAGTCTAGCAACAGCTCCGGAGGTTACTCCCTCCGGTTCAGTCGCTCCATCCGCTGCCGGCGTCGAAATCACCGGTACCTCTGTAAACGGCGAATCAGTAAGAACGGAGACTGACGAAAATTTCCGCATCCTCGGCGCGAGCGTACCTCCTGGCGAGGCCGTGCGGTTGCATTGGGTCGCGGGCGAGACCTTGTACGGCGGGTCGCTGGATACCCCCGTGTATGTCACTCACGGCCGCAGGCCGGGTCTGCGTCTGTGCCTGACCGCGGCCATCCACGGGGATGAACTGAACGGCGTCGAGATCGTACGGACCCTGATGGCGAGTGTCTCGCCGCACGATCTGTCCGGCACGCTGATCGGCGTGCCCATAGTCAATCTGCTGGGTTTCACGCGCGGCACGCGCTATCTGCCGGACCGGCGCGATCTGAACCGGTTTTTCCCCGGCAATGCCCGGGGCAGTTCCGCATCCCGGATAGCCGGTTCCTTTTTCGAGGAGGTGATCCGGCACTGCGATCGCCTCGTCGATCTCCATACGGGTTCGCTCAATCGGGTCAACCTCCCGCAACTGCGCGCCGATCTCGATGACCCGCGCGTCCTCGAATTCACCCGTCAGTTCGGACCCACGGCAGTGCTGCACAGCCGCAATATCCGCGGGAACCTGCGCACTGCGGCGGTCAACGCGGGGATCCCGGCGGTCGCCTTCGAGTTGGGCGAGCCGGGCAGTCTGCAACAGGACCAGATCGATTTCGGCGTGCGCGCCCTGGAAACGCTCATGGATAAACTGGACATGATCGGCAGACGACGGGCCTGGTCGTCGCCGCAGCCGGTGTACTACAGCTCACGCTGGGTGCGGGTGAACAACGGCGGCATCCTCAAGAGCGCCGTCAAGATTGGCGCGCGGATCCGGCGCGGAACGAAACTCGGCACGATAATAAATCCGCTGACCAGCGAGAATTACGAGATAGCCTCGCCCTATAGCGGGCGGGTGCTGGGGATGTCGCTGGATCAATTCATGCTGCCGGGGTTTGCCGCCTTTCATATCGGCATCGTCGCCAGCGATGAAGAATTGCTGGCGGAGACGCAGACCCTCGAATGCGGCGATTACGAGCAGTTGTACGAGGAGATCGACTGTGACGTGGATATGAACGGCGATGAAGACGAGGCGCCTGAGGTCTATCCCGAGGATCTGGCGCCTGTTACGGAGATTGACGGTCCAGCGCCGGAACCCGCGCCACAAGGCGAGGCGGAATATGGCCTGCCGGAGGAACCGCAGACAACCGTTGGGCCGTAACGCAGGAATCAATGGTTGTCAGTAGACAACCATTGGTAATATTTCTAAAATGCAGGGAATGCGACATGCGGAAAAAACACCCGAATAAGGAAATTGAAGCTGTTGTTCGTTATGCGGAGTTAAAAGGCTGGCAGGTTTTCGAACGACAAGGGCATGCGTGGGGTATCTTGCGTTGTCCGCATAACAGGAATGATTGCCGGTGTGGCCTGTTTTGCCAGATATCGGTATGGAGTACGCCGAAAAAATCCTGAAATCCATGCCCGCCAGTTACGCCGGAAGATCGATGGCTGTAAATACGATCAAGGTAAAGCAGATGAATAGATATGAATTTACTTTAAGTTTTATCCTGCGAGGCGAGCATCAGGATCCTGAATATTACCTGGATGCACTGTATGAGGCAGGTTGCGACGATGCCCTTGTCGGGACCGGACAGCCGGGCAGCATCTCCCTGGAGTTTGCGCGTACAGCCCGAACCGCCGCAGCGGCAATTAAAACCGCAATCGCCAACGTCAAGACGGCGATCCCGGGGGCTGAGCTGATCGAGGCAAAGCCAGATCTGGTTGGTCTATCCGATATTGCGGAGATATTGCACTGCTCACGTCAGAATATCCGCAAGTGTATGCTCAAACACAGGGATTTTCCTAAACCGGCATATGCCGGCACGCCTTCTTTATGGCATCTCTGGGAAATGGCAAGTTTTGAAAAGATGAATATCCCCCGGACTGTCGCGGAACTCTCACAAGCGACCTTCAGAATCAATCTGGATATCCAAGAGCAGCGCTATCAAAGGATTGGCGAAAGTTTCAATCGTTAGCCCGTCAGTCCAATGCCTTCATTCGCCGCACGGTCTCCCCATAGGACTTGAGTCCGAACCAGATGATGCAGGCGCTGAGCGGGCTCAGGATCGCGAGGTGTAAACTCAGGGAATAGCGCAGGGCCGATTCCGCACCGAAGATATAATCGGTAAAACCCGCCACCAGCAACGGTCCCAGTCCCGATCCGATGAGGTTGTACAGGAAAAAATACAGGGCGGAGGCCTGCGCCCGCATCTGATTCGGGGTGATCATCACGAGCGCGGCATTCTGTGGTCCTGGCGCCATCGACATGAAGAACGTGTTGCCGGCGTACAAGGCCAGCGCCGCCATGGGTGTTGGCATCAGCGGGAACAGTATGGCGAAGGGGATTGCAATCAACGAAGAAATCACGACCACCCGCAGATTGGCGTCGTGCAATCCGCGTTTGGTCAGATACTCGGTAAAGTATCCCCCGGTCAGGAGTCCCGCCGGCGCGACCGTCAGGAGAATGAGACCCATCGCCAGGCCGATCTCCGCTGTGTTCCAGCCGTAGGTGCGGATGAAGAAGGAGGGCAGCCAGGCGGAAACCCCTGCGCTCGCCATGGCCTTGAAGGCCATGCCGCCATAGATGGCGGTGAAGGTCTTCCAGTCGTTCCGCAGCCATTGCAGTATCACCTTTAGAGGCAGCGATCGAGACGTCGCGGGTTTGTCAGAATCCTCCGGCTGACGCAGCAAGCCCCGGCGCGCCGGTTCATGGACCGTCATCATCAATACCGCCACCACTACGCCGGGCAGGCCAACAATTAGAAAAGTCGTCTGCCAGGGGTGGACCTCGCCGATTACCGGCAGGTTGAAGTTCGGCAACTTGCTGACCGCCTCGATGATCGCCCCGCCCAGGATCCAGGCCGCCCCGGAGCCCAGATAAAAACCGGAGCTTATCACCGCGCTGGCCTTGGCGAGTTTATCCGGGGGAAAGGAGTCCCCCACGATGGAGAAGGTGGTTGGTCCGTTGACGGACTCGCCCGCGCCTACACCCACACGCGCCAGGAATAACACCCAATAACTGTGCGCCAGTCCGCAACAGGCGGTCATGACGCTCCAGAAGGCGATGCCGATGCAGAGGATGGTTTTGCGGCACCACACGTCCGCCAGCCGGGAGAGGGGGATGCCGAGAAAGGCGTAAAACAAGGCAAAGGCGAAACCCACGAGCAGGCTCATCTGGGTATCGCTGACGTGCAGGTCCTGTTTGATGGGTTCGACCAGCAGGTTCATGATCTGCCGATCTATCAGGGCCAGGGCTGTCGCAACGGTGAAGATCCCGGCGCCATACCAGGCCCTGGCCGGCGAGGGCCAGGCAGGTTCAGACAGTTTGCACAGCGCAACAGGTGCGGAATCGAGAGCGCTCATCCGAATTTCCCCCCATGATGGTTGGTAATGGTCACATGTTTTTATATAGTGGCCGCGCCTTCGTCTGGAAAATAGCATGCGAAGATCGCAGTGTGACCGGTGCATAGTAGGGGACCGGGCTGGTCCGGATCAAGAGTTGTCAGATGCGGGGTCCATCCGGGATTCGATTCCCCTGTGCAAGTGGTAAAGGGCATGTTATAAAGTCGCCCGGTTGCTAACAGGCTGTTGAAAAACTGCTGCGCTAGGCATAACGGCGTTGCGCGCGGGCTCGAAATCCTCATTTACTGCCGTGTAAACTGCGGTTTCTCGCCCCCGTGCGCCTGGTTCTGCCGTCGCTCGCGACGTTTTTCAACGGCCTGCTTGACGGCTTAGAGTCTTTAATTGATCCAGCCGGGAAATCCATGAAGTGAGGTAGCGCGATGCTGCGACTCTTGAAAATCGACCAGGGGTTAATCAAGGAGATCCCCACGGCGGCCGGCGAGTTGGAAAATAACATCGATTCGGCACTCTGGATCGACATCGCCGACCCGGATGACAGCGAACGGGCCCTGCTCGAGTCCATCCTGCGCACGGACCTGCCGGAATCCGAGGAGGTCAGCGAGATCGAGACCTCCTCCCGCTGCTTCGTGGACCAATCCGGCATTCACGTACACTCGTTGTTCCTCTTGCAGACGGAAGGCCGCCTGAGCACGGTCTCCGTGGCCTGCATCCTGCAAACCAACCGGCTGATCACGGTGCGCGAGACCGAGCTGGCCGATTTCCGGCTGTTCCGGATGCGCGCCCGGATCGGCCAGGTCGAATGTCATTCGCCATCCCAATTGCTGGTCACCCTGCTGGATCAGAAGATCGAAAACCATGCCGACAGCATCGAGGACATTCATCACCAGCTCGAGAAGCTGAGTTTCGAGGTCCTGGAGAATGACGACGCCGATCTGGAGGAGGTCATTAGCAAACTGGCCCGCCTGGAAGACAACAACGGCAAGATCCGCCTGTGTCTGATGGACACGCAGCGGGACATCTCCTTCCTCCTGCGGCATCTGCGCCATCTCACCGAAGAATGCGAGACGCTGCGCGAGATCATGCGCGACGTGGACACCTTGATGTCCCACACCGCCTTCCTGTTCGACAAGATCAACTTCCTGATGGATTCCACGCAGGGTTTCATCAACATCGAACAGAACCAGATCATCAAGATCTTCTCGATCGCCGCAGTAGTATTTCTGCCGCCCACCCTGGTCGCCAGCATCTACGGGATGAACTTCAAGTTCATGCCTGAGCTGGGCTGGTGGTTCGGTTATCCCACCGCCATTGTGCTGATGGTCCTCGCCGGGGTTGCCCCGTTCTGGTATTTCAAACGCAAAGGCTGGCTGTAAAGGCAGCCCGTCCTAGTTCGCCAGCGGGTCCGGGCGGACCTGAAAATGCACCACCAGGGGTTTGGTTCCCTGGCCGCCTTCCTTCAACCATGGTGTGCGATCGCCGCTGGTGATCCATAGACCGCGACCCTTCCAGCCGGCGGCCGGGTCATCGATGCGGCCTTCCAGGCCCTTGGCGTAGAATCCGAGCGGGTAGGGGATCCGCAGGGTCACGAATCCGCCGTCGACCAGGGCATGCACGCCATCGAATAAATTGCCCGTGGCGATGGGCGTGTTCCCGCCAAGCCCCGCGGTGTCGTGCTGATCCACCCAGGTGTAATAGCTGGACTCGACGCTGAAATCCTCAAGCCCCGCGAAACCCGGACCCGGCAGGCGATGAAAGGTCCAGCCCTCAGGACAATGGTCGCCGGTCGCGGCCGGGCCATTCAAGGGGCCCTGGCACTTGCGCCGATCGAATTCGCCCAAATGACCGCTGCCGAGGGAGACCCAGACCACGCCATTGGTATCGATATCGGCCCCGCGCACGCCGAAGCCGGGCAGGGGGACATTATAAATCTCGGTCAACGCCGTCTCGGGCGGATTCGTCCCCGGATCGAGGCGCAGGATGGCGCCGGGATAACGAAACGCCGCGGATCCCCACACGGAACCATCCGCAGGGTTCGGCATTACCGCGTAGAAGCCCGCGTTGATGCGTTGGTCCTGCGCTTCAGTGGGCGTCTGGTCCGGTTCCACGTACGCATCGCGCCGCCCGTTGCCGTTGTGATCGAGCACCAGCGGGGTCCAGCCCTGGGCCTTGGCGGCATCGCCGGTTTCGAGAAATACGCGGGTATTCAGCCAGCCGACCACATTACCGCCCCCGCTGGTCCAGAGGGTGTCATCCGCGTCGGTCGCGAATTGCAGATGATGCGTGCCGTAGCAGGTGTCGATGAAGGTGTATTTGCTTGTTTCGGGATCAAGCAGCGCCAGTTGCCGATCGGAGCGCTCCAGGGGGAATGCTTTGGCCGAGGGATGATCGGAACCCGCGCGGCAGAATGCGGGGTTCTCCGGTCCGCGTACCCGCGCCGTGTACCAGACCTTGCCATCGGCATCCAGCATGGGGTTGTGCGCATTGGCCTTGCTGTTCCAGATCCGCTCATCGCCCCAGTACGGCGAGGGCGAATTGGCCGGGGTCTCGCCGGTGCTGGGAGTCTCCGGATCGCGGACCGGAGCCGAAAAAACAGTCGCGGTATTCTTTACGGGATCGAGGATGGGAAATTCGTCGGTGCTTAATTCCGGCGCGCCGTAGAGCTTGCCATAGGCATTGACGGTTGGGTTGCGCCGATCGGTGCTTGAGAGGTCGTGCATGTAGGCCTTGGGAGTGGACCAGTCCCGGACCGTGGCGACGACATTGCGTTCGAGGCCGCTGGGACGTTCCGGCTTCGCCACCGGCAATTCCCCAGCGGCAATGCGATCGGTCCAGTCCGCGAGGTACTTGAGCGGCACGCCTTGCAGGAGACCTGTCACCTGGCCAATCATGCCCGCCCCGGCCTGACCGGAACTGATGCGCCGGGCCCAGGCCGCTTTCGAATCGGCAAACTCTCCCAGTCCCTCGGGCAGGGTGCGGGTCGCGAGGTTGCCGAGCTGATGGCAGCCCACGCAACCCATATTTTTCATCCACATGAGATAGGCGTTCAGTCCGCCGGGGATGGTGGCGACCTCATTCGCCTCAGGCATATGCATCATGGCATACCAGTAGGCCGCCGGATAAATCGTCGCGGCCGCAGCCGGATCCTGCTCAACGTTCGCGGTGAGATCGAGCCGTTGTCCGGGACGGACGGCGATCTTTATCGAATCTGCCAGCCCGTAGCCGCGCACCCAGACCTGATAAGCCGCATCGGGCAGGTCCGGGACCAGGTAACGGCCGTCTTCATCGGTCACCACGATCCGGGCGAAGCGGGTGGCGAACTCGTCCGTTTCCGCGATCACCCAGACGCCGGCCTCGGGGCCGTTGTCACTCGTCACAACCCCGCTGATGTCATTGGCATCCATGGCGATCGCCTGGGGCTCGGGCGCCGGCGGCGTCTGTGTGGACGTATCCTGTTGCTGGCAGGCGGACAGGCACGCCAGTAGGAATATCAGTGTAATGCGGACGGATGTATTCATGGCGACCTCCCCGATGATGTGCCTGCCGTGGAATCGTAGCTTATACCGGAACGGGGATCCATGCAGGGGAACGCGGGGGCTATTCTCCCGTGATATGATTTAATTTCACCCTTCGCCCTCCGGGAGAAGGGTCGGGGATGAGGGAAATGCGATCCCTGTTACACTGCTTTCCCTCACCCGCCGCTCCGCGGCGGCCTCTCCCGGTGGGAGAGGCGAAACAACGACCGATGTTCGCTTTAAGCCAGGTTCCAGGTAGACAGAGATAGGGGGAGATATGTTGAAAAACTTTTCACTAAAATGGGCAACAGTGCTGGGTGCATTGCTTTGGTGTCATGTGATCACCGTCGCCGCGCAGTCCCAAACCAATCCGACGCCATCTTTCTCGGCCGCGAACAAGGGCCGGGTGATCGGCATCGCCTTCTATGGACGCTCGGTCAGCGACCTCGACAAGTCGGTTGCCTTCTACAAGGCCATAGGATTCGTCCCCGCGGAAGGCGTTAATTCCTCCTGGCGCAACGACGCCGTCATGAACCGCATCCATGGCGTCAAGGACATCGAATCCCGGATGGCGAAATTCACCATGAACAGCAGCATCTCGGACAAACCCTTCACCCTGTATCTGCGGGAATATCGCGGGCTCGATCGGAAGGACGCGATGGGCGGCAAGACCCCGTGGGAACCGGGTGCGGCGCATTTCGGGTTCACGGTGGACGATGCCGGGAAGCTATGGTCAGAGTTACGCTCCGCCGGTCTGCTGCGACCGCGCAGTTGGGACGGCAAGCTGACGGCGCGGCCGGGCGAGACTAGGGGCACGATCGCCTATATGACCGATCCGGACGGCATGGACATGGAGATCATCGAACGGCGTCCCGACGAGATGGCGGGCTTCAATCATGTCGGTGTGGTGACCGCCGATATCGAAAAGGCGAAGGGTTTCTATGGCTCTCTGCTTGGCATCGAATTCCCGGCCGCGGCCATGCCCTGGGCGAGCGGCGATTTCCTCGATTCCGCCGTGGGTGGCCGCGGCAACATCCTGCGTCTGCACAACGGCACGATCGCGGAGGCTGCGGATCCGAACGCCAGGATGCGCTACGAACTTGTGGAATACCTCAATCGCCGCAAACCAGTCGAACCAATCAAACTCACCGACATCGGCGCGAGCTACACGGGGATCGAGGTCGTAGACATCGACGCGATCGTCGCGCGGTTACAGGGGGCGGGGGCCGGGATCGTGTCGGACGGCGTGGTGGAGATGGCCGGCGGTTACCGGGTCATCATGATCCGCGACTTCGATACCGGGGCTTTTGTCGAACTCTTCGAACGTCCGCCCGTCACCCAATAACCTATAACCTATACCCTATCCCCTAATCCCTATGCCCAATCTCAAAACCTGAACGTTCTCGTGTATTTCAGCAAGACCTCGTTCGCCGTGGACTCAAGCCCCCGGAAGGTTCCCTCGGCGTCGAAGTTGTGGTTGAGGACCAGATAAAAATCCTCGCCCGCGCGCGGGTTATAGCGGATGCGGCTGTTGAGGCCGATGGAGTCGGAATAGGTGTCATACTGCATCCGCGTGACCCATGACCACTTGGAATTGTAGGCCACATTCGCACTGAGCTGGACTAGCCGGGTCTGGAAGTTCCCGGCCGGCAGGCGGATGTTGTTGTAGTCGTAGTTGATCCCGGCATAGAAATGCTTGCTGGGGCGCCACTCGAAACCGCCGCGCATGTTGACGCGATCGCCGTCGTAATACTCGCCCAGAAAAAATTGCGCGCGCGGCGCGAACACCCGTTCCTGCGCCATGACCAGTTCCATGCCGTACCGGAAGAAGGAATAATCGCCGGGCAGGATAATCACGCCGGGACTGATGGGGAAATCCTCGAACAACACCTCGCGACCGTGGAAGATGTTGAACGAAAGCCGATCGCCGCGATGGTTCTCCAGCATCGCCGCCCTGAAAAATAGCTGTTGCGATTCGAGATCCCCGTCCAGGTTATTGACCTGATCGAAATCCATGAACGAAAAGAGGCTGCGCAGCCAGGGGTTATCGCGGGGACGATACGCGTGCGAGAGGGTCACGTTGGCATGGGTGATGCCGGTGCGATTGGCGAAACCGAGTGCGGGATAAAAGGCCTCGCCGAAGCGTTCCCAGGTTACGTTTCCGGCGAGACCCTCGCTCGAACCGATGCCGAGTTGCCCACCCCACGCCTGCTCGTCGGCGCTGACGGCTTCGGTCCACGACTGCTGATACCAGAGATTACCGGTCAGCGATCGATTGCCCAGGAAATGGGTGTTGTGATAGGTAAAATCGGCGCCCGTCACGGCATTGTCCTGCCCGCTCATGGGATCGCCCCACGTCATCAGGGCGCCGACGCTCGATTCCTCCAGGATGTTCGCGGACACGCGGCTGACCATGAGGATAGGGGCATCCACGCCGGGGACGCCGCCATCCTGCTGCACCAGCAATGCGCCGATGTTCCAGCGGTTCACACGGCCAGTGAGTTTGGCGCCGGCATTGAGATCCACGGGTTTCCCGTTGCTGCCGAGCCCGATGCGCCGGGAGAAGAAGGGGATGCCGTTCTCATTGAGGCCGCCGAAGGAAAAGATGTCGGCGTCCTGCAGGAAAAAATCGCGTTTTTCGGGGAAGAACAGCGAAAAGCGGCTCAGGTTGACCTGCCGGTCATCCACCTCGGTCGCGGAGAAATCGGTGTTGAAGGTCACGGCTCCGGTGAGGGACGGCGTAATCTTGTAGCTCACATCGAGCGAGGGTTCGAAGACTATATCGCCATCGTCTGTCCGGAAATCCTGCGCATGGCCGGTCGTGAGCGAAGGCACGATATCCAGGCCCTTGCCTTGTTTGATGCCCTCGATCCCGCGCAAGACGCCCGCCGTGCCTGGATTAAACTGGCGGTTATAGGATGACCAGGCAAGTTCCTCCTTCTTGCGCGCGATGGTGCGGGCGATGGAGAAGCCCCAGTCCGGGTTATCGATATTGAAGTTCAGGGTCTTGAAGGGAATGGCGACCTCGGCGGTCCAACCTTCGGCGTCGATCACGGCCTCGGAATCCCAGATCCCGTCCCAGTCGCGGTTGATATCGGTGGCCTTGTCGAAGATGCCGTCGAGGCGCACGCCGTTGGGATTGATCTGAAAGTGATAGCCGGAGCGCATGTTGTTGAAGGG
This sequence comes from Gammaproteobacteria bacterium, assembly GCA_004297165.1. Taxonomy (GTDB): domain Bacteria; phylum Pseudomonadota; class Gammaproteobacteria; order Eutrophobiales; family Eutrophobiaceae; genus 2-02-FULL-56-15. Next base: position 612,323 of record SCUJ01000006.1, on the reverse strand, counting down.
GTCGAGCAGGAATTCAAAGGCGTCGTCGAATGGCATCGGGGCATTCTGGATCAATTGCCGCGCGATGATGCCGCCCGGTTCGCTGTCATGGAGTTTTGCCCCTACGTACAAATAATTATCGTCATACATCAGATAGAACTCGGTTTGCTCCGAGGGCTCGCCGTGATCGACGGGCAGGAACTGATGCAGGTCATCGATGCGCACCGCGTTCTTCCAAGCCTCTTCATCCAAACGACCGTCGAGCTCTGGGGCGACAGTAGTACGGGGGATGTCGATATGCTTGCGGCCAGGCTCGGGTTGGGCGGACGGAGAGGCGGTTGCTGCCAGCATGAGCGCCGCGAAGAGCAGCTGTTTGTTTCGTGTAACGGACATCGAGGAACCTTTATTTATTGTAGGGAGGGCCGCTTCAAACCGGCCCGGCATTATGCGGGTTTCGGGTAGAGAGATTCAACCTGCGGCGGTATAGATGCGCCGTTTTCCCCCTCCCCCTGGACGGGGGAGGGCCGGGGAGAGGGGGGCAAAACCTTTATCTTTAGGTGAAGAATGTATCGAGGCTGAAATATGGTGGAGATTCTAGAAACGAAGCATCCAGTACAAGTTTATTCAGTTCGATAGCTATAATGACTGGAACGGAGGCTATCATCCTATCGGCGTTTAAAAGTCATAAATGAAAATGGCTTTTTCGATGTCTACCAATGATGCATCAAGATTTCTAGAGTTTTTCCACGGCAATATCTGAGAAACTCTGCTGGGAAGTTCTGAAGATGGCGGAAGGAAAATTCGTTTCATCAGTTTGGTTAAAGGGAGAACACAGCACTGAGCTTCCCATACATAATGCAGTACCGCTTTTTGCAACCGAACGTGATCTCGTGTTGCGACATAAGAAGATCGAGATCGAAGACAGTCTGTATTTTCTCGAGAAACGGGAGTATTTACGGCGCTATGGTATCCAAGGCTGGACACGTGTAGCTTTTCAACTCTCGAACGCCGCTCTTGAGGTGTTAAAGGCAGGATCGTTCACGGTCGAGGAGCAACAGGTATTTTGAGAAGCATTAATTGACATAAAGCAACCAGGATTGTGGGGAATAAAGTTCAACCTCGGAGAAGTATGGCGACGAGTTCAGAAGTGGCGCTCGTGATGGGCGAATTTTTTACAACTCTGAGAATAAACACTATATGCAAATAAAAAAGAATGCTAACTCTGCCCAGTCTCTAATAGCTACCGCTGGTTTTTTCTGGGATGCTGAGCATGTTACTTGGGGAGGCAAGAACAAAAAAGGAAAACTTGAGGGAGTCCCTTCATCTGCGAAGAAAGCTTGCCCCATCGATTTTTCTGATCAAGTTGGCATATATGTACTCTATGCTGAATACAAAATCGTTTATGTAGGCCAAACCGGCAAAGGGCGACAGGCGTTGCTCAAACGTCTTCGCGCACATAGAACAGATGATCTCGCAGGTCGCTGGGATAAATTTTCTTGGTTTGGTGTACGACGCGTTTTGAAAAACGGGACTTTATCCAAGAAGAACGCGGTGTTTCATCCGTCACTAATTGATGTACTTGATCAAGTCGAAGGTATCCTCATTCACTCGGCGGAACCGCCGTTGAATCGCCAGCAGGGAAGGCTAAAAAAGAAGGTCACACGTTATCTACAGGACGTAAAACAAGAACCGAAGAAAACATAACCCAGGATTCATCCTTCTGCCATTAACTTTGCTGAGGCTATGGGCAGAATTTTGATGCTAAAAGAGTATTCCAATGTTCAGGTGAACTGATACTCAAGGTAGACAGTCGCAATTCTGTTAACTATAGTTCACATATGATTGAAGTTCGAAAAACGGATATTTTCGCCAAGTGGTTCGAGAACCTTAAGGATCGGCGGGCGAGGGCCCGCATTCAGGCTCGCATAGATAGAATGGCAATGGGTAATTTCGGTGACGTTGGTCCAGTTGGTGAAAGCGTCAGTGAGCTTCGAATTTTCCATGGCCCAGGCTATCGAGTCTATTTCATTCAGCCTGTTTCATCTGTCGTTATTCTCTTGTGCGGCGGAGATAAAGACTCTCAGCGATCAGACATTGCCAAAGCTAAAAGGCTTGCCCTGCAATTGGAGAACTGAATCATGAATATTAAAACCACTCGCTGGGATTCGGCAGAACATTTGAAAACGGATGAAGATATCCAGTTATATCTGGAAGCTTGCCTTGAAGAGGCTGGCGATGATCCGGCTTTTATTGTGCATGCGTTGAGCGTAGTAGCGCGGGCAAAAAATATGAGTCAGCTCGCCAGGGATACGGGTTTAACCCGTGAAGGCATTTACAAAGCGCTTTCTGATGAAGGCAATCCAACCTTTGCTACGGTGGCAAAAATCGCAAAGGCATTGGGTTTCAAATTAACTGTTCAGCCTTCGTAAATACTTTTCTATTGCGCGACAGGCGCGATTCTCAGCAGCTTCCCATCAGCGTCATCCGTGAGCAGATAGAGTAAACCATCCGGCCCCTGCACCACATCGCGGATCCGGCCGTAGTCGAAGTCCAGTAAACGTTCCTCGCCCGTAATCGTATCGCCGTTCAACGTCAGGCGGACGAGCATGCCGAATTTCAGCGATCCGACGAAGAGGTTGCCTTTCCAGGCTGGGAATTGATCGCCGGTATAAAAGGCCATGCCGGAAGGTGCGATGGACGGGACCCAATAATGAACCGGTTGCTCCATGCCGGCCTTGTGCGTCCCTTCGCCGATCTTCGTGCCGATGCCGTAATTCACGCCGTAGGTGATGACCGGCCAGCCGTAGTTCGCCCCGGCCTTGATGATGTTGATCTCGTCGCCGCCTTGCGGTCCGTGCTCGTGGGTCCACACGGCCCCGGTCGCAGGATTCAGCGCCATGCCCTGCATGTTGCGGTGGCCATAACTGTAGATCTCCGGCAACGCGCCAGGTCTGCTGACAAAGGGATTATCCGGCTGGACCGAACCATCCGGATTGATGCGGATGAGCGAGCCCAGGTGGCTGTCGAGATGCTGCGCCGGGTGCTGATCCCCGAGCGAGGGGCTCGCGCCCCGTTCGCCGAGAGTGATGTAAAGCGTCCCGTCCGGCGCGAACAGCAGTCTCGATCCGAAATGTCTGCCGCCTTCAGCCTTCGGCAGGGCGCGAAAGATGGTGGTGACATCTTGCAGGGCCATGCCTTCCAGCCGGCCGCGCACGACCTCGGTGCCGTAGAGATCGCCGGCGCCGGTGGCATGGGCGAGATAGATCAGATGATTCTCCGCGAAGCCGGGGTCCAGCGCGATCCCCATCAGGCCGCCCTGGCCGATCTCCTCGGTGGCAGGCAGGCCGGCGATGGCCTCTGGCAGCAACGCGCCCGCGCGAATCATCCGCAGGGTCCCTGGGCGCTCGGTCACCAGGATGTCGCCATCCGGCAGAAAGACCATCCCCCACGGATAACTCAGTCCATCCGCGACCACCTCCACCTTGAATTCGGCTGCCTCGGAATGATAGATCCCATCCTCCGCGTGGCACGCGAAGAGACCGAGGGCGAGCAGGAAGACGCCTATCGGAAAAGGCCGTGAAAATCGCTTTGTCTTCATCAGGCGCTCCGGATGTGAAAGATCCGCTCGGCGTTTTTGTGATAAAGCATCTCCCGTTCGGCGTCCGAAACCGGCGCGGTATCCATGAAGGTCACGGCGGGGCCGGTGGGTTGATACGGGTGATCGATCGCCCACATGATGTTTTGAACGCCGAGCGCCTTGATGGAAAATTCCAGGGCGAGATGGGACTCCTGACCGCTGGTGGTGATGACGAAATTCTCCTTGAAGTAATCGCTGGGTTTGCGCTTGAGCTTCGGGGCGTAGCCGTTGGCCTGCGACCGCAGACTCATGAAATCGATCCGCCAGAGCCAGAAGTGCACGGCCTCGCCCATGTGTCCGAGACAGATTTTCAGCTTGGGGAAACGATCGAAGACGCCGCCCAGGATCATTCGCACCGCGTGCGTGCTGACCTCCACCCCGTAGGACCAGAGGGCCGAGTCCATGCCGTAGTCGAACATCGGCCCGGAGAGCCCGTCGGAGGCGGCGCGCGGGTGGATGTAGATACAGGCGTCGAGCGCCTCGGCGGTCTCCAGGATGGGAAAGTATTTCGGATTGTCGAGGTATTCGTTATTGGTGTGCGAGTTGATGACGAAGCCGTTGAGTTTCAGGACCTGGATCGCCCGCTCCATCTCCCGTGCGGCGCGTTTCGGCGATTGCGGCGGCAGCGAGGCGAGCCCGGCGAAACGCGTGGGATGCCGCGCGATGGTCTCGGCCATGCGATCATTTGCAAGAATGGCCAGATCCAGCGCAGTATCGGCGTCGAACATCTGGACGCCGGGCGCGGTCAGGGACAGCAGATGCATATCCACGCCGTGTTCATCCATGCCCCGGAGCCGTTCCTGTTCGAGATCCAGCAGACCGTCCAGAAAGCCGCCGCCTCCGGGGTTCGCATAAATCATGGTCATGAGCCGCATATCGAGATTGCGGCTGGGAAAGTTCGCAATCTCCCCCAGTTTAGCGGCGACCTCGGGAATGCTGAAGGCCTCTTCGGTGGCGATGCGGCGGATCTTCAATCGTTCGGTCATGGTCATCTCCCCTAAATTAATCGCGTGGGCACAAAAAACGTGCCCACCCTATGGTACTTGCGTGTTACTTACTGATGTCGTGATACGGCGGCGGTATTCCCGCAACAATTCCCGCAGGCGGCGACCGTTGTCGGGGCCGGCGCGCAGCAGCATCTTCTGTCCCGAAGACAGCGCCTCCAGCCCAGGATCGGAATAGGTATAGAGGACCGCGGGTTGCGACAGTTGAATCGGCTCTGCGACCTCGGGAGTGGCGAGCAGGACATCGATGACCTCCACCACCCGATCGTTGAAATAACGATCGGGATAGCCCAGCGCGACATAGGCCTCCTGGAACAGCGGATAATAATGAGTATAGATGCGGACCACTCCGGCGGGATCGAGGCTTTCCAGCAGCTCCACGTAGCGGGTGTAACGCTGATAGTTGGCGGGGTCGAGCGTAACATTTTCGCTGTCGGCCGGATCCCTGCGCACCTGGAAGGCGCCGGGCACGGGCGTGTAGACCCTGAATTTGATCGGGAGCTTGGCGGCGGCGAGATTATCGATATTGACCACGACATGGCGCACGAAGGACTCGAACATCAGCATGCCGCCGAACCGTTCCGCATCGAGCAAGGCGCCAATGGCCCCGGCGAGCATGGGGTCGCTGGCGTCCAAGGCGGGGAGGGGCGGTGGGGGAGGTGTTTCAGCGGTCGTGGTTTCGACCGGTTGGACCGGAGGTTCCGGCTCGGGCGTCACGGGGTATCTGGGCGGTGCGGCGGTTGTGTGTTCCGGTTCCGTCGCCTGCGGCAGCGTCACGGCGGTTGGTTCGCGCGCCTCTTCCTTTCCTGTGAGATAAAAATAGACCCCGGCCGCCAGCAGTAAACCGAGTATGAACAGGACCGCGTTCTTCATGACTTATGCCCCCCCAGGTTGTCCTTGATGCTTCAGGATGTCTTCCGGTCTCTGCCCCGGCTCGGGAGTTTAATCTCCCCCTTTCTGACGACCTCGATCTCGCGCGCGAAACCCCCGACGTTGAGCCGGGCGTTGAACTCGTAATTGAGCGTGTCACGCGGTCCGTTCAGGAGATCGGTCAGCAGGCGGATGCCGCTGAGCACATCCGCGCGCGTCTGCAGAACGGCATCGCCTTCGCTGAAACCCTCGAGCTCGGGTAACTTGTTAGAGACACCGATCAGGACCTGGTGGCCCTCGATGTGGACTGTATAGGAGATCCCTTTCAGCGCCAGGCGTTGCGCGTTCGGATTGACGATATGCAGGCCGATCTCGAATTCCGGGGCCAGCCCGCGCGACGGCAGGAGCCGGATATAACTCACCTCGACCGCCGGAGGTTCATGGGGTTTAAGGGATCCGGCGCAGCCCTGGAGCAGTCCCGTTAACAACACGCAGAACCAGGAGAGGATGAGCGCGCGCCGTTTCATGCTTGCCCCGGTTTTCAGGTCACCCGGTAAAACCAGAGCTTGATCGCGTCGGGATAACGCGCGCCCGCAGCGATGAAGATGCTTTTATTCAGCCATTCGTAGCGGCCCGCGGGCGCGATGAAGCGGGGATTGGTGCGGAAATAGTATTCCGATGGCGACACCTGTTCCCCGGCCGCGAGCCGGCGAATCACCTCGTCCGGGCCATGCCGGAGACCGTAGTTGTTGACCATGATCACCACGCCATCATTGGTGCGCAGGGCATAGGTCGCCTCGGCCTGGGTGACGCCATCCGCGCGGCTGTATTGCCAGTCCGCCGCGCCGTCGGTGATGAAGGTCCCGCGGATGTTCGGACCTTCAAAACTGCCTTCGAGGATAGGGATGATGCGGCGCACGCCCTGGTGGGTGAGGCCCATGTCGATCGGGGCCGCGAGCCGGCCCTGGGCCTCGAATACCAGTTCCAATCCAGGTTGCATGCCATCCACCCTTTGCATCGATCAGGTTTTGAACACCGGCTTGCGCTTTTCGAGAAAGGCGTTCACACCTTCCTTCGAGGCATCGATGCAGGAGATGTCTCCGCAGGCCTGATAACAGATCTCCAGGGCCTCGGCGAGCGAGGGCGCCTGGGCCGCCTGATTGATCACCCGCGCGGCGATGGTCAATGCCTCCCTGCTGAGCGGCAGGTCGCCCGCGACCGGGTTTTTCGGCACGACGAATTCAGGAATCGACACCGGGGCATCCGCAACCCGCGGGATGTTGCCCACGAGTTTGTCGACCTCCAGGATGGCGGCCTTGATCATCTCCTGATAGTCATCGGTCAGGATCTGCACGATCCCGAGTTCATGGGCCTCGCCGGCCTTGAGCCGGTAATTCGTACCGATCATCTTGTGGAAGGTCTCCGCGGCCTTGGGCCATTTACGGTAGGGCACCACCGCGCCGCCCATGCCCGGCAGGATGCCGAGCGTGATCTCGGGCAACTGAAAGAAGGCCTTGCGATTCGCCACCTGGGCATGGCAGCGCAGCGCGAGTTCCACGCCGCCGCCCATGGCCAGGCCGTTGATCGCGGCCACGACCGGCTTGTCCATGGCGTCGATATAATGCAGCACTGCGGAATTGCTGCGGGCCAGTTCGACCCCGGCGGTATGGTTGTCGATCGTGGCGATGAAGCCGTTGACGTCGGCGCCGGCGCAGAAGGCGCCGCTGCCGTAGCCCGTGATCACGAAACCGCGCACGGCGGGATCAGCCTCGCCTTTTTTGAGTTCCCGCAGGATCTCGTTGCACGTGCCGCCGCCGAGCGAGTTCGCCACCTGCGGCCGCCGGATGGTGATGATGCGCACGCCATCCATGTCGTCCACCAGGAGGTCGCGGGGGAAATCCAGATACCGCGCGATCGGACCCTTCGGCATCGGGAAACCGGGCCGCTCGCGATCGAAGGCCCGCATGATGCGCATGACTTCATCCTCGCCGAGATCCGCCATGATATCGAATATGCCCTTCTTGAAGCCGAGCGCAATCAGCGAGCCGAAGTTCAGATCGGAGCGGGTGCCGATGTCGCGATCGGCAATGTCGAAGCATTGGGTGAAGATGACGCCCAGCATCCGGTCGCGGATCCATTCTTTGAGATCGAGCTGCATGGGGATCGGCGTGCCCGGCTTCGCCACATTCCAGGATTTGACCGACAGAAAGATGTGCGCCGGCACATAACAACCGCGCTCCGCCAGACGGCGGTTCTGCGAGGCGTAGGTGAGCGGATTGCCGCCGGACATGTCCAGCACATAAAAAGGCCCCGCGCCCACGAATTCCTCGGTGACGCGATCGATCTGGTGGACGGTCGCGCGCTCCACCAGGTAGGCCGCCTCGTTGGTCCAGCTCTCGAAGATGCGGTTGAGCAGGAAGGAATAGACATTCCGCGTTACCACCGGGGCCTTGCCGGTATTGGCGAAGAACCAGAGCAGATAATTGATGAGGGCCGTGCTCGCGCCTTCCCAGTTGATGACCTCCACCGCCATGCTGCGCCAGGCCGGCGAGAAGAAATGGGTGATGGTGGAGCGCTCTGGATGGCGCATGTCCTTGAAGATCTCGTCCGCCGGGATCCCGCTGGTGTTCGAGGTCAGGATGGCGTCCGGACTGAGGCGGTCTTCGAGCATGGCGAAGATCTTCTTCTTCAGCGGCAGGCTCTCGGTGGCCGCTTCAATCACCAGCCCGCAGTCCTTGATCGCCTCGTAGTCGGTGGTGTAGACGATGTTGCCCAGCACTCGCTCGGCGAGTTCCGGGGTCATCTTCTTCCGCTCGATGCCCTTGCGCGCGTATTCCTTGAAACGCAGTTCCGCCTTGCGCAACGGTTCTTCCGCGACATCGACGAGGTAGAGTTTCTTGTCCGGCAGGCCGGTACGCAGGTAATAGGCGATGTCCGGTCCGATATGGCCGGCGCCGATGACGGCCATCTCCTGCACCATCGGCCGATCCGGTTCGATCAGCCAGGGATTCTGGTAAGCGGGGTAGAGCTTGTCATTCTTGCGCATGGCTCTGATCCTCTAATTTACCTTGACCACGAGGGCCGCCCCGGTGTCGCCCGCGGCGCAACCGGCGAGCAGGCCGTAACCGCCGCCCAGGATTACCAGTTCCTCGATCAGCTCCACAAGCAGGCGCAGGGTTGTGGGTCCTTGTGGATGCCCGAAGACCAGCGAACTGCCGTAGTTGTTCATCTTGCGGCCATCGATGCCGAGCAGTTTGATCATGGTGAGGTCGTTGACGGTGAACGGGTTGTGGGTCTTGATGGCGGCCAGATCCGCAATCTTGATCCCGGCGTTCTTCAGGACCGCGACGGTGGCGGGCGTGGGGGCCTCGGGCATGCAACCCTTCTCCGCGCGGGCATAGCCCACGGCGATGACCTGGATGGTCACGGCCTTGTCGGTGGCGAGTTCCTTCGCCTTGTCCCTGGAGGTAACGATCATCCCCGCGTTACCGTCCGCCGGATGGGTCTGCGCGCCGAAGGTGAGGACGCAATCCGGCTGGGTCTTGAGTTTCGCCAGGCCCTCCGTCGTGCAGGGGGTGATGCCTTCATCGGTTTCCACCACGATGGACTCCTTCTTGGAGACCTGGATCCGCACGGGGATCATGTAGCGCTTCTGGAAGGCCCGATCGTTCTTGAGGGCATCGGTATACTGATTGTAACGGGTGACGGCGAGGGCGTCCGATTCCGTGCGGGTGAGGCCGTGCTTCTTCGCCACGTGTTCCGCAGTGCCGGTGGGGCTCGTCTCCGCGGAGGGGTCCCAGCCGAAGCCGTCCAGGATCCAGCTTTCGAATTCCGGTTTGCCGCCCGGTCCCTTGGGGTTCGGCCAGAGCAGGTTGGGGCCGTTGGACATGCGATCCGTGGCCGCGACCAGCATCACGTCATGACTGCCCACCTCGATGGCGTTCGCGGCGTAACTCACGGCGACGGTGGAGGTGGCGCAGGCCTGGGCGATGCGGGGGCCGCTGATGGCGGGATTGCCCATCAGCGTGGCGAAATGCGGCGCATCGTAAAACCACCAGCGCTGCGGGATGGTGGACCCATAGACGATGCCATCGAACAAGGTCGGGGAGAAATCGCGCAGTTCGAGAAAACTCTTTGCTGTTTCGGCAGCCAGTTTGACCGAATCCTCGTTCTGGAAGGAACCCTGCCATTTGCAGAACGGCGAGCTCCAATAGCCCCCGTACGGAATGAAAGCCTTGCTTAACATGAATACTCCTCAGGTTGTTTGTCTTACAATTTTTGAGACCGACTCGGGACCAGCATCCTGTATGCATGGCCGGAGGAAAGATGTTTGAATCCTGCGCCCCGACGATCGAAAAAATGGTTTCCGATCAGATCATGGTGGTTGCCGGCATTATATCCAAAAATGCCGGTTCAGGTAATTTCCAGACGGGGCGCCTCAACCAATCGTTATCACAATCTTGCCCACATGTCCCGCTGCTTGCAGGCATACGTAGGCGCTGACGGCCTCGGCAAAGGGGAATGTGCGATCGATTACCGGATGCAGGCCAGTGTTGGCCACCGCCTTGACCAGGTCCTCCAGCATGGCGCGGGAGCCGGTCAGCACGCTGCGCATCGCCAAGCCCTGATGCATGATGCCGATGGGATTGATCTCGCCTTGTACCAGCACGCCGATCATCCCGATGCTGCCGCCAAAGCGCGTGGACGCGACGGATCGGGCGAGCGTCCCCGGCCCGCCGGATTCGACGGCGTGATCCACACCGACGCCGCCGGTCAGGCGCAGAACTTCTTCCTGCCATTCGGGATGTGTGCGGTAGTTGATTCCCTCCCAGGAGCCCAGCGCGCGCATCCGTTCCAGTTTTGCGTCGCTGGATGAGGTGATGATCACCCGTGCGCCCGCGGCTCTGGCGAGTTGCAGGGCGAGGACGGAGACTCCCCCGGTGCCAATGGTGAGCACCGTTTGCCCCGGCAGGAGCGGTTGCGGTCCGCAGAACAAGGAGTTCCAGGCCGTGACCCCCGCGCAGGGCAGGCAGGCCCCTTCCTCGAAACTGATCTCATCCGGCAGTTTGACCAGGTCCTCTTCTTCGAAGACCTGATATTCGCTGAGGACTCCATCCGTGGGAAATCCGCGCAAGGCCCCCAGCCGATCCCTGGTGACATTGCCGTGGACGAGACCGGGCACGAAGGTGATCGCCACCCGTGCGCCCGGTTTGAATTTTTGCGCGTCCACGCCATTCTCCACCACTTCACCCGCGCCATCGGAGAGGGGGACGAAGGCCTGTTTCACCTCCTCAACCAGCCGGTAACGGCCCGTGGCGATCAACAGATCGCGGTAATTCAACGAGGCGGCGCGCATGCGCACCAGGACCTGGCCGCGCAGCGGTCGCGGCGCATCAAGTTCTTCCATGCGCAGATTCTTGAAGCTGGTGGGGTCGTCGATAAGGTAACGTTTCATGAGTTTGCCTGCTGCGTGGTCCCGGCCTCGATGAATACCCGTTTCACGGCGGGGAAGGCCTGTTTGATGGACAGGTTGATCCCGGCGATTACCCGTTCCAGTTCGCCGGTGGCGATCTCGTCGCGAAAATCCACGCTGAGATTCAGGAGGATGAAATCCGGCCCCATGTGCATGGTCATGATCGCATTCACGGCCGTGACCTCCGGGCGATCGCGCACCAGGGCGCGAATGCCCGCCACCACCTCGGGGCTCGCGCTCTCGCCGATCAGAAGACCCTTGGTCTCGACCGCGAGCCAGACCGCCGTGGCCCCCAGGATGAGACCGATGACGATGGAGGCGAGGCCGTCGAAGATCATCAGGCCGGTGATCTGCGCGAGTCCCACGCCGGCCAGCGCGACGAGCAGGCCCAGCATGGCCGCGGTGTCCTCGAAAAAGACCACGAAGATCGTCGGGTCCTTGCCCTGTTTGATCGCCTCCATGTAACTCAAACTGCCTTTCTGCCGGCTGAACTCGCCGAAGGCGACATACCAGGAAAAACCCTCGAATATCAGGGCGAGTCCCAGGACGATGTAATTCACCGACACGTTGCGCATGGGTTCCGGGTGGCGCAGGTGCCGGATGCCCTCATAGAGCGAGATGCCCGAACCCAGCGCGAAGATCAGGATTGCCACCACGAAACACCAGAAATAGATCTCCTTGCCGTGGCCGAACGGGAAGCGCTCGTCCGCGGGCCGTGCGGCCTTGCGCAGGCCCAGCAGCAGGAGTCCCTGATTGCCGGTGTCGACGAGCGAATGGATCCCCTCGGAGATCATGGCGGAACTGCCGGTGATGGCGGCGGCGATGAACTTGGTGATGGCGATGAGGGTGTTGCCGGCCAGCGCGGCGAAGATTACTTTTCTGGAAGAAGCGGACATGGTCAGGGGGCGATGGATCCGTATAATTGTTTCAATCACAATAACATCTCGATTTTCCGGGGGGAAGCAAAGCTATGGAATTCGATTTCATCATCGCCGGCGCCGGTACCGCGGGCTGCGTCATCGCCAACCGCCTCACCGCCGATCCCAAGCGGTCCGTGCTCGTGCTCGAAGGAGGTCGCGCTGACACGCATCTGTATAACCGCATCCCCGCCGCCAATATCAAGGCCGTGCAGAATCCGGCCTTCGACTGGTGTTACCGCACCGAGCCGGATCCGTCCCGCAATGGATTACGCGAGGTCTGGCCGGCGGGCAAGCTTACGGGCGGCGGCAGCGCCATGAACGGCATGATCTTCATCCGCGGGCATTATCACGATTTCGATCGCTGGGCCGAACTCGGCGCGGACGGCTGGGATTACAAATCGATCCTGCCGTATTTCAAGCGGCTGGAAACGAATTCGCGCGGCGGCAACGCCTTCCGCGGCGCGGACGGGCCGTTGTCCGTCTCCGATCTGCGGGTCCATTATCCGGTGACCGATGCCTGGATCGCGGCCGCCGTCGAGGCCGGGATCAAGCGCAGTCCGGACCTGAACGGCGAGCAGTGCGAGGGCGTCGATTACATCCAGGCCAGCCAGCGCCGGGGTCTGCGGGATTCCACCGCGAGCGCCTATCTCTGGCCCGCGTCCCGCCGCGAGAACCTCAAGCTGGAACTCAAGGCCGTCATCAGGCGCGTCCTGGTGCGGGACGGCCGGGCGGTGGGCGTGGAATATTCCCAGGCGGGGGTAACCAGGACCGCCATGGCGCGGCAGGGCGTGGCGATCTGTTCCGGCGCGATGGGCTCGCCGAAATTGCTGCTCCTGTCCGGCATCGGCCCAGGAAGCCATCTGCAGGAGTTGGGGATCCCGGTCGCCGTCAATCTGCCCGGCGTCGGCGCGAATCTCCAGGACCACATCGGCATGCATCACACCTGCGAGGTGAATCAGCCCACCATGAATAGCGAGCGCGGGCCGCTCGATATCCTGCGGCATGGCCTGAATTTTCTTCTGCGGCGGCGCGGCGTCCTCACCACCTCCATCGGACATGCCCACGCGCTCGTCAAGACCCGGCCGGGACTCCCCGGGCCCAACGTGCAATTGATCATGGCGCCGATGGCCTTCGATCTCGATGAACAGGGCGTCATCCGCCTCTGCAAGGAACCCGCCATCAGCACGGCGATCGGCGTTATTCATCCCAGGGCCCGCGGCCGGATCTCCCTGCGCTCGCCCGACCCCATGGACCCGCCGAAGATCGAGCACGCCCTCATCGGCGAGGCGGACGATGTCGAGCAACTCGTGGAAGGCATGCAGATGGCCCGCCGGATCGTCGCGCAACCCGCGATCAACAAGTGTGTGGTCAGGGAACGCACACCCGGAGACAAGGCGCAAAGCGATGCGGAATTGCGTGAATTCGCGCATCTCGCCGCCTTCTCCATGTACCATCAGGCGGGCACCTGCCGCATGGGCAAGGATAATCTGGCCGTCGTCGATCCGCAGTTGCGTGTACGAGGCGTCGAGGGTCTCTGGGTGGCGGACGCCTCCATCATGCCCGAACTGGTCTCTGGGAATACCAATGCCTCGGTGATTATGATTGGGGAGAAGGCGGCGGATTTGATCCAAAGCCGGCTCTAAATTCCTTCATCCAGCAGTGGATCGTTGCGTGTCGTTTTGGAGTAGGCCAACCGATACAGCGCCGGCAGTACGATAAGCGTCAATAAAGTCGAAGAAAGTATCCCGCCGATTACGACAGTGGCCAGCGGCCGTTGCACCTCGGCGCCCGTGCCCGTATTTAACGCCATCGGCAGGAAGCCGAGGCTCGCCACCAGCGCGATCATCAGCACCGGCCGCAACCGCGTGAGCGCGCCTTCGACGATGGCCCGTTCCATCTCCATCCCCGACTGCCACAGCTCCCGGATTGCGGACACCATCACCACCCCGGTCAGGACTGCGACCCCGGACAGGGTGATGAAGCCCACGCCGGCGGAAATCGACAGCGGGATACCCCGCAGCCACAGCGCCAGCACGCCGCCGGTGAGCGCGAGCGGCACGCCCGAAAACACCACGGTCGTGTCCCGGACCGAGCCGAAGGTCATGAACAGCAGGCCGAAGATCAGTAACAGCGCCAGCGGCACCAGCAATTGCAGGCGTTCGGTGGCCGACTGTAATTGTTCAAAAGTGCCGCCGTAATCCAGCCAGTACCCGGGTGGAACGGTAACGCGCTCGCGCACGGCGCGCTGTACCTCCGCCACGAACGTGCCGAGGTCCCGGCCGCGGACATTGGCGGTGATGACGACCCGGCGCTTGCCGTTCTCGCGGTTGACCTGGTTCAGACCGGGAGCGATTTCGATCTTCGCAACCTCGCCCAGCGGCGCCCAGGTCCGGCCGTGAGCGCCGAGCGCTGCCAGTGGATTGAACGTGGCGGGCAGCTGTTCGTCGCCGTGCTGCTCCAGTTCCGGCAGCGGGATCGGCAGGCGCGCCAAGGAATCCAGGTTGGTTCGTACGGTTTCCGGCAGACGCACGATGATATCGAAACGCCGGTCGCCCTCGAACACCTGGCCCGCCTCCGCGCCGCCCATGGCGGTCCGGATCACGGACTGCACGTCGGCGACGTTAAGGCCGTAGCGGGCCAGCGCGGCGCGGTCCGGGAGTATGCTCAGGACCGGCAGACCGGTGGCCTGTTCCAGCTTCACATCGGCCGCGCCAGGGATTCCGGCCACGACCTCCTCGATGGCCGATCCGGTTGCCACCAGCGTCTCGAAGTCATCGCCAAAGACCTTGATGGCCAACTCAGCGCGCACGCCCGAGATCAGTTCATTGAAGCGCATCTGGATTGGCTGAGTGAATTCGTAATTGTTGCCAGGCAGGCGTTCGACCGTGCGTTCCAGCGCCTCGATGAAATCGGTCTTGGTGCGGTCGGGATCCGGCCACTGCGTACGCGGTTTCAGCATGATGTAGGTGTCCGCGATGCTGGGGGGCATCGGGTCGGTCGCCACCTCCGCGGTGCCGATCCTGGAGAAGACCCGCTCCACTTCCGGGAGCGCCCGAATTTGTTCCTCCAGTTGCAACTGCATCCGCACCGACTGATCGAGACCGGTTCCTGGAATGCGTAGAGGTTGAAGAAGGACGTCGCCCTCGTCCAGGTTCGGCACGAATTCAGCGCCCATGCGGGCAGCCAGCAGCCCGCTGCCCGCGACCAGCGCTATTGTCGTCACGATGGTCGTCCAGCGCCAGGTCATCGCAAACCGCAGAGTCGGTGCGTACAACCGCTTTGCCCCGGACATTATCCAGCCCTCCGTTTCCTGTATACGGCCGCGGACGAACAGGGCGATGGCCGCCGGGACGAAGGTGGCCGAGAATAGCAGCGCGCCCAGCAAGGCCGCGACCACCGTAAACGCCATCGGGTGAAACATCTTCCCCTCAACGCCGGAGAGCGCGAAGATCGGGACATTGACCAGGGCCACGACCACGACCGTGACCAGACTCGGCGTGAATACCTCCCGCGTCGAGCGCAGGACCACGTCGAATCGTTCCGATACCGCGAGCAGCCGGCCGCGATGGCGCTGCGCCTCGGCCATCCGCCGCAGGCAGTTCTCGACGATGACCACTGCCCCGTCCACGATCAACCCGAAGTCCAGCGCGCCCAGGCTCATGAGATTGCCGCTCACCCGGTTCTCCACCATCCCGGTCACGGTGAACAGCATGGACAGCGGGATGACGAGCGCCGTCACCAGCGCCGCGCGGAAATTTCCGAGAAAGGCGAACAGTACGACGATGACCAGCGCCGCGCCTTCCGCCAGATTGGTCGCGACGGTGGCGATGGTCCTGTTCACCAGCACTGTGCGGTCGTAAACGGAATTCGCGGTGACCCCATCGGGCAGCGAGCGGTTGACCTCGATGAGCTTCTCCGCCACCCGCTCGGAAACCGTGCGGCTGTTTTCGCCCATCAGCATGAAGGCCGTGCCCAGCACGACCTCCGCGCCGTTTTGCGTGGCCGCGCCGGTGCGCAATTCCTTGCCGAGCGCCACTTCCGCGATATCGGTCAGACGAATGGGAACGTTGTCGCGCCGCGCCACGACCACCTGGCGGATCTCCTCGACGTTCGTCACTTGTCCCGGCGCGCGGATCAGGAGTTGGGCGCCGTTTCGTTCCACGTAGCCCGCGCCCACGTTACCGTTGCTTTCCTCCAGGGCCTGCAAGACATCGGCCAGGGTCAGGTCATAAGCCAGCAGTTTGGCCGGGTTGGGCGTGACATGAAACTGCTTTTCATAACCGCCTATGGTATTGATCTCGGTCACGCCGGGCACCCGCAGTAATTGCGGGCGGATGATCCAGTCCTGGATCACGCGCAGATCGGTGGGCGTGATAAGTGTGCCGTCGGCGTTGGTTGTCCCAGGCGTTGCGTCGACCGTGTACATGAAGATCTCGCCCAGGCCCGTGGCGATCGGTCCCATTTGCGGATCGAGGCCGGGCGGCAGCTGGTTCTTGACGGACTGGATGCGTTCAGTCACCAGTTGCCGGGCGAAGTAGATATCCGTGCCGTCCTCGAACGCGACCGTGACCTGCGACAGGCCGTAACGAGAGAGGGAGCGTGTATAGTCGAGCCGCGGCAGTCCGCTCATCGCCGTCTCAATCACGAAGCTGACGCGCTGTTCCGCCTCAAGCGGCGTGTAGCCGGGCGCTTCTGTATTGATCTGCACCTGGACGTTAGTTATGTCAGGGACCGCGTCAATGGGCAGGCGTTGGTAGTTCCACAGGCCGAGCGCGGCAATGGCGAGGGTGAACAACAACACCAGCCACGGGCGGCTGACGGAGAAACGGAGGATCGCGTCGATCATGGTGTCCTTCCATGGTGCATGGTGAATGTGGATGTCGGCATGAGACTCTCCTCAATCATTGTGCTCAACGCCGGATTTATCGAGGTCCGACTTGATGAGATAGCTGCCAGCGCTTACATACAGCGCGCCCGCCTCGATGCCGCTCAACACTTCAACGCGATCCGCGTCCATGCGACCCAGCGTCACCGGCCGGGCCACGTATTTCTCGCCAACCAGTTCGAATACGGCGATCCCGCCGTGGAAGTCCTGCACCGCCGTGCGGGACACGGCCAGGGGCGCCTCCGTCTCCGCCACGGTGACTTCGCCGGTGACGAACAGTCCAGGTCGCCAGAGACCGTCCGGGTTCGGCAGCGCCACGCGCGCGGTCATGCTCTGGCTGGCGGCCGAGCCGACCGGTGCGATGTTCTCGATCCGACCCGCCGCGCTCTGATGACCGTCGACATCACGCACGGTTACGGACTGGCCGGCAAGAATTCTGTCCATGTCATGCTGGAATGCCGCCAGTTCCACCCAAACACTGGACAGGTCAACTACGGTAAGGAGCGTTTCATTTTCGACCGCTGCGCCGGGATTCACTTCGCGCGAGACCACCACCCCGGCGGCAGGCGCGACAATGTTATAGCGCCGCAGGCTTTCGTTGGCCTCGATGACCGCCAGCACTTCGCCGGCGCGCACCGTTTCGCCGATGCGCTTGCGCACCTCCTTGACGACGCCGGGGAACCGGGCGCGCAGTTGGAATACGCGCTGCGGATCGGGCACGATGGCGCCGTGCAGCACCAATGTCTCGCGGATGACGGCGGAGCCCGCGGTCGCCGTTTCGATGCCGGCTTCCCGCGCCATCGCCGCGTCGATCCGCGTACTCGTGAGTTCTTCTGCATGTTCCGCCGCCGGTTCGGATGCCGCGCCGCGATCCGCGTCGGCCGAATCGCCGGTACAGGCACAGACGGCCAGGATCGGCAAAACGATTAGCCAATGCATGAATTTCATATCGGTCTCCCGTTTCAATAAGCCGGCAGGGCGATGGCCTGACCGGTGATGCGCTCGATTTCCGCTAGGGTTGCGTGATAGCGCGCGGCGGCGTCGATAAGCTCGCCGTTGACCTCGATCAGGCTGCGTTGCGCATCCACGAGTTCCAGGTAGGAATAGCGGCCGAGATCATAGGCGCTCTCCGTCTGCCGCAATGCCTCTTCCAGTTCCGGCAGCACCTGCCCACGCAGAATTTCGGTCTCTGCCCGCGCCTGAAGGAGTTCCTGGTAGAGGCCGAACAATTCGGCGCGCGCCCGGTTGAGCAGGGCGTCGTACTCAACATCCAGTTGTTCCCGGCGTACGCGCGCCTCGCGTATCGCGCCCTGGTTGCGGTCGTGGATCTTAAGCGGCATCTGCATGGAAAAAACCAGGGCCGTGTCATCGCTTGCCTCCAACCGGCGGAGCCCGCCGCCGACCGTCACGTCGGGCCGGCGTTGCGCCTCGGCCAGGCGCAGCTCGGCGTCACGCAGTCTCGCCTCCGTCAACAGCCGCGCGAGGTCCGGCGATGCCCCTAACCGTTCCATGAGTGCGTCAAAGTCCGAGACCTCGGGGAACGCGTACAGGTCGGCCGCGACGGTCGCGAAGCCGGGGTTGGTCTCGCCCCATAGGGCAGCCAGGCGGTGGAGCGAGCTTTGCAGCCGGCGTTCAGCGGTCTGCCGATCCAGCAAGGCCCGGTCGCGGGCGGCCGTGGCCCGGTGACCTTCCGCAGCGGAGGCGAGCGCCGCATTGACCCGATCTTGAACCGTGGTCAATGTGCGCCCCGCGAGTTCGATCCGGCGGGCGCTCAGCGCCAGCAATTCCTGATTGTGCGCCGCCTGCACGAAGCGCCGTAAAACCTCGGCGGCCAGATCCAGCCGTTGTACGGCGAGGTCGCTTTCCGCGAGGCCGTAGGCGGCATCGACCACGCCGACGCGCAGTCCGCGCTTGCCTCCCAATTCGATTAACTGACTCAGGGCGAGGGTGAACTCCGCGCTTTTTGCGCCTCGAAACTCACCGCTGCCGGTTACGTTTTCGACCTCCAGACCGATCTCAGGATTCGGTCGCAATCCGGCCTGTTCCCGGCGGCCCGCCAGAGCCGGCAGTTCGAACGCGAACGCCTTAAGATCCGGATTGGCCTCGATAGCACGTGACAACGCGTCGCTCAGAGTCAACGCGGCGCCGGACTCCGCCGCCGTGGCGGTCACCGTAGCGACGATCCATAAAACGATAACGCCCGCCCATGGGCGCAAGGCAGTCAAACTCATGAAAACCTCCAAAACGCATGCGGGCGAAAGAACCCGCATTTGTGTATTGAGGAAGACCCGGCGTTGCCGGGCGATCCTTAATATTACGATTTGAAGATCAGACGGGGCGGCGCCCTGGAAGGTGGGCGCTGATGGCGAAAAACCGACCGTACGGCGATAACGGGCGGTAGTGGAATGATTCGCCCAGCGCCGCCAAGGGAAAGCACGACAAGCGCCAGGATCGCCAGGGGAACAAAGTCATCCAGATAGCTATCGGCATACTTCGTGAGCGTCGCGCCCAGGACGTCTATATCGATGTCTTGGGTATGAGTATCGCCGTGATTATCTATATTCGTGAGGTTTACCACCTCCAATCTCAAATCTTCCAGGGGATCGGCGTGGTTGTGGACATGGATGTGCAACCCGGCGCAACGGAGGATTACCAGGGCCGAGATGATGTAGTAGACAAAGAATTTGCGGCGGATCACATAGGCAAGCTTCGCTGGAACAAAGTTGGCTGTCAAGCTGTTACAACTGCATGCCTGATATACCGACTAAGATTGCTTGTACGGTAAATGCCGGTTAAGTTCGTCGATATAGGCATCGACGCCTGGCGTCTCCCGCTGCAGGAAAGCCTCGATGGCGCTGTGGAAACCGGGATGCCGGATCCAGTGACATGACCATGCCGCCACGGGTTCGAAGCCGCGGCTCAGCTTATGCTCCCCCTGCACACCCGCATCCACGCCAGCCAGTTTATGTTGTATGCAATATTCGATGGTCCGATAGTAACAAAGCTCGAAATGCAGATTGGCATACTGCCGCGAGCAGCCCCAGTGACGACCATAAAGAGTCCGCGCGCCCAGCATGGCGAAGGCCCCGGCTATGGGTTGCCCCTCGCGATAAGCCAGGATCAGCAAGGTCTCGCGGGGCAGACGTTCGCTTAGGGAATAGAAGAATTCGCGCGTGAAGCGCGGGCTGCCCCAGCGGCGTTCGAAGGTGGAGCAATAGAACTCGTAAAATATATCCCACTGCGCGCAAGTGATTTTGGCCCCATCCAGGATTTCAACGTCGATGCCTTGCTCCACAACGGACCTCCGCTCACGCCGGATCTCCTTGCGTTTCTTAGTGGACAATGCGTCCAGGAAATCCGCGAAGTCCCGATAGTCATTATTCCGCCAATGGAACTGAATGGTCTTGCGGCGCAACAAGCTGTGTGCGGTCAGCAATTCCGTGTCGGCATCCGCCGGAAACAGGAAGTGCAGGGAGGACATTAGTGTCTCCCGCGCCAGTTCGGTCGCGCCTTCGAGCAGAGATTGTTGTATGGCCTTTACGTCATCGGCGGCAAGATCGATCAGCAGGCGCGGCCCGCGCACCGGCGTGAAAGGTATGGCGGAGACGAGTTTGGGATAATAGCGGCCGCCGCTGCGCTCGTAAGCCTCCGCCCATGACCAGTCGAACACGAATTCGCCATGGGAATTGGATTTGATGTATAGCGGCATGGCGCCGACGAGGTTTTCTCCGGCATGAGCGACGAGGTGTGTGGGGGTCCAGCCGTGGTCCGCGAGACAGCCGCACCGCTCCAGGCCGTGTAAAAATTCATGGGAGAGGAACGGGCTGTCGCCGCGAGCGAGCCGGTTCCATGCCGCGGGAGGGATCGAACCGAGATCGGACAAACGTTGCTGGCGCAGTCCCGATCCCGTCCTGTTCCTGGAATCCGTAAT
This sequence comes from Gammaproteobacteria bacterium, assembly GCA_004297165.1. GTDB lineage: Bacteria > Pseudomonadota > Gammaproteobacteria > Eutrophobiales > Eutrophobiaceae > 2-02-FULL-56-15. The sequence continues at coordinate 591,624 of SCUJ01000006.1, read as the reverse complement.
TTTCTCCCGAAACGAAGGCCGATCAGCGCGGCGCTCGCACCTGGTATTGCCGACCGATGGCGCGGATGATGGCGCTGCTCGAACCGCCCAACGAAAACATGGTCTCGCGATAGGCCCCGCTGTCCAGCCGGAACCGAAAGCTGACTTTCACGCCGTTCATGAAGGCCAGCAAGCTAGCGGATTCGATCTGTTTGTCCTCGACATAACCGAGGATGTATTCCGCCCGGACTGGCGTGGCGATGCAGGGAGCGTCATGGATGGATAGATTCACCGGTTCGCGGGCGTCAATCTGGTAGGTGGGGCAGGATTTGGGCGCGAATTGCAACAGACTGTCCGCGAGGGTGAAACGCGCGCGAATCGCATTGCCTTGATCGCGGTAGATCTCGAGGTGGTGACCATCCGGATTCGCCGTGCCGGCGAACGTGAAGGATTGTTTTTTATCGGGGTCCGCCTGCGTCCGGACCTGCCAGTCCGCGAATGCGGTCACGGGGAGCAGCATGACTGTCAGCGCCAGAAGCGGCCGCCAGGGTTGGAGGAAGCAGTGGCGCCGCTGGGGCGACATCCGGCACAACGGCGCGCATCTCATGTGGAATCTTCCTGCCCTCGGGTGTAGATCGGGAAGGGAGCGATCTTGCTGTCCTTGGCGGAGACCTCGGTGATCTTCGCTGCGCCTTCCCGCTCGACCTCATCGATGCGCACGATGGAATGCAGCGGGATATAGGTGCGCACAACGCCCCTGAATTCGGTCTTAAGATTTTCCTCGGAGGGATCGACGACGAGTGTGGTCTTTTCGCCGAAGATGATCTTTTCGACCTCGATGAACCCGAACATGCCGCCCTGATGGACGCTGCGGGCGTAGATCTCGAATATCCTGCCCTGATTTTGAAAAATTACCTTGTAGACGGGTTTCCTGGCCATGGGGAATGTTTATCTCTTGACGACGGCCAATCTTAACACACTCGGGATTGGCTGTGCCGGTGGCGTCATGACGCAAGTAAGCTCATTGCCCTGCGCTCGTGATGAATTCATCCAGGCCCAGACGATATGCTACATCACTCATCATGAAACCGCTGTTGTGATCGCCGCTAATGCGCAGAAACCGTTTTGGCGCTGACGCACGGGCATATAGCGCCTCCCCGAACTCGAAGGGAATGATCTCGTCCTCCGGACTGTGGACGACGAGCACCGGGCAGCGGACATTGGCGATCCGATCGATGCTGGGATAATGAATCCGGCTGATGAGCCGCACCGGCAGATAGGGGTAAAGCCTCCTGGCCATGGCGGGGATGGAGGTGAATGCCGATTCCGCCACCAGCAGGCCAGGCGTGTAACGTTCCGCGAGCTGGATGGCGACCGCCGCACCCAGGGATCGGCCCATCACGATGATCTCCTCCGGTTTTATGCCGAGAGTAACGGTCAAATGCCGCCAGGCGGCCTCGGCGTCCAGGTAGGTGCCCGATTCGCTGGGTCGGCCTTCGCTCTGACCATAACCCCGGTAATCGATGATCAACACCGAGAGTCCAAGGTCATGCAGGAGCCGTAGCGTATCCAGACGATGAGAGATGTTTCCGGCGTTGCCGTGAAAAAAGAGGGTTGTCGCCCTCGGCGAGGGGTGGGGTATGTACCAGCCATGAATGGTGATGTCATCCGGGGTTTCGAGCCAGACTTCCTCGAATGCCAGCCCGATGTCCAACGGTTCGGCCATCAACTGCTTCTCGGGGTAAAAAATCAGCCGGCCCTGAAATACGAAAGCGAGCAGGCTGATCCCCGCCCAACTTGCCGCCGTGATAAATGTGAGTGAATACAGCATGCGTCGCACCCGTCTCATGGCCGGACCCTAAACTTTAATAAAGGGATTATACTGCAACGGATACGGGCGGAAGGTGGCGTTTAAGGCTTAAATCTGCGAAATCAGACCTGTTCGTGTTAGAATTCTTCCTTTATAAAAGCCACACTTATGAGTGTTTTTGATTAAATTGGTTTAAGAATGGCCCAGGCCTCGAAAAAGAAAGCCACAGGGGAGCCCCTGTCCGACACGCTGGTGCGCAACATCAAGGAAATCGGCGCCATCATATTGGGCGCCGCCTCGCTCTTCCTGGCGCTGGCCTTGCTCACCTACCACCCGGATGACCCCGGCTGGTCACAGGCGGTATCGGTCGATCGGATCCACAACAAGGCCGGCTTTGTCGGGGCCTGGATCGCCGATGTCCTGCTCTATCTCTTCGGATATCTCGGTTATCTCTTCCCGCTCATACTGGTGTTCGATGGTTGGCGCATCTTCCAGACTCGCGCCAATGCGATCCCGGTGGATTACTTTCGTCTCGGAATGCGCGTGCTCGGATTCATGCTCTTGCTCGCCGGAGGTTGCGGGCTCTCGTGGCTGCACTTTGGGGCCAGCGATCATCTGCCCAAGGGGATTGACGGCGCCGGCGGGATCTTCGGGAACGCCGTGGGTTATGTCATGCAACTGCTCGCCGGGCAACTCGGCGGTACGCTAATCCTGCTTGCCATGCTCCTCGTGGGGATCACCGTCTATTCCAGTCTGTCATGGTTGTGGCTGATGGATGTCATCGGCCGCAAGACACTCGAATTTTTCGAGCGGGTCCAGGCCTGGACCCGCCAGTATCGGGATGACAGCGAAGGACGGAAGGCCCGCAAGGAACGGGAGACCGTCGTACTGAAGGAAAAGGAGAAACAGCAAAACCGGCCGCCCTTGCGCATCGAGCCGGTGATCTCGGGCTTCGAGCCCAGTCTGCGCGCCGAGGAGGAAAGACAGGAATTGTTGTTCATGGCCCCCGCGGATTCCGTGCTGCCGCCCCTGAGTCTCCTGGATCCGCCGCCGCCGCCCAAGGGGCGTTACTCCGATGAATCCCTGGAGGCGATGTCGCGGCAGGTCGAGTTGAAACTCAAGGATTTCGGGGTGGAAGTAAATGTGGTGGCGGTGCATCCCGGACCGGTCATCACCCGCTTCGAATTGCAGCCGGCCCCCGGCGTGAAGGGCAGCCAGATTGCCAATCTGGCCAAGGACCTCGCCCGATCCCTGTCCGTGATCAGCGTCCGCGTCGTCGATGTGATCCCGGGCAAGTCCGTCATCGGCCTCGAGATACCGAACGAAAACCGGGAACTGGTGACGCTCGGGGAGATTCTTAGCTCCCGCGAGTACGACGAGGCCCCCTCCCGCCTGGTCCTGGCGCTGGGCAAGGATATCGGCGGAAAGGTGGTCCTCACCGATCTCAGCCGGATGCCGCACCTCCTGGTTGCCGGCACCACGGGATCGGGCAAGTCGGTGGCCCTGAATGCCATGGTCCTCAGCATCCTTTACAAGGCGACGGCGCGCGAAGTGCGGATGATCATGATCGACCCGAAGATGCTGGAATTGTCGGTCTATGAAGGCATCCCGCACCTGCTCGCGCCCGTGGTCACGGACATGAAGGAGGCGGCGAATGCCCTTCGCTGGTGTGTGGCGGAGATGGAACGGCGCTACAAGCTGATGGCGACGCTGGGCGTGCGCAATATCAGCGGCTATAACAAAAAGGTCAGGGACGCGGCCAGGAACAAACAACCTCTGCGCGACCCGCTGTTCGTCCCCATGACGGAAGACGCCGTGGCCCCCGAACTGGAGGCGCTGCCCTTCATCGTGGTCATCGTGGACGAGCTCGCGGACATGATGATGACCGTCGGCAAGAAGGTCGAGGAGCTGATCGCCCGTCTGGCGCAGAAGGCGCGGGCCTCCGGCATCCACCTGATCCTCGCGACTCAGCGGCCGTCGGTCGATGTCATCACCGGTCTCATCAAGGCGAACATCCCCAGCCGGATCGCCTTCCAGGTCTCCTCCAAGGTGGATTCCCGGACCATCCTCGATCAGATGGGCGCGGAAAGCCTGCTCGGACACGGCGACATGCTGTTCCTGCAACCCGGCACCAGCATCCCGGAACGCGTGCACGGGGCCTTCGTGGACGATAACGAGGTGCATCGCGTGGTCCAGCACATCAAGGGTCTGGGCGAACCGGATTATCAACCCGAGATCATACGCGGACCCGGCGAGGGCGGAGCGGACCCCATCCCCGGCCTCGAGCGCTCGGACGATGAGATGGATCCGCTCTACGACGAGGCTGTAGCCATCGTCACCGAGACCCGCAAGGCTTCGATTTCCTATATTCAGCGGCGGCTCAAGATCGGCTACAACCGGGCGGCGCGCATGGTGGAGGAGATGGAGGCGAGCGGACTCGTCGGTCCGTTGGAGGCGAATGGCAATCGCGAGGTGCTGGCCGCGCCACCGCCAGCCGTGGATTAAGATCATGGAGGCATCGATTAAAACTTTTATCACGATCGCCGGTTTCTTGCTTTCTTCCCTGGCAAACGCCGGAGAACCTGAGGCCCGGCTGGAAAAACTTTTGAATGGCCTGGAGAGTTACAGCGCCGCCTTCGAACAGACCAGCGAGAATAACGCCGGAGAGACCACGGAAACGGCCATCGGCGTGGTCTACATGCAGCGTCCAGGGCGGATCCATTGGGCCTACTGGGAGCCCTATATCCAGTTGATCGTCAGCGACGGCGTATCGGTATGGAATTATGAAGAGGACCTCGAACAGGTCATCATCCGCGACGCCAGCGACTCCATCGAGGATTCGCCGGCCGCCGTGCTCGGCGGCAAGGTCGATATCGAGGAACATTACATAGTCCTCGAACTCGGGGAGGAGGAGGGTATCGAGTGGCTCGAACTCACGCCAAAGGACCTGGAGGCGCAATACGAATCCATCCGGCTCGGTTTCGTCAACGAGGAACTGGCCGGCATGGTCCTCAATGATGGTTTGGGCAACCGGACCAATATCAAATTTCTCGATACGCAGGCAAATCCGAAACTGGCGGACGAACTGTTTAAATTCACGCCGCCGGAAGGCGTGGACATCATCGACAACCGGGCGCAGCAGGACGCGGCCGCTCCGGCAGCCGAATGATGCCATAGCGTCAATCCCTGAGGAGCGCCGCCCCGGTGATCGAATCGCAACAGGACTACCGGCCACTCGCCGATCGCATGCGCCCCCGCACCTTGGAGGAGTTCTCCGGTCAGCCCCACCTCTTGCAACCCGGCAAACCGCTCTACACCGCCATCACGACAGGCCGCCTGCATTCCATGGTGTTCTGGGGTCCACCAGGCACCGGCAAGACCACGCTGGCGCGGATCATCGCCGATTCCTGCCAGGCCCAGTTTCTGGCGATCTCGGCCGTGCTCGCCGGGGTCAAGGATATCCGCGAGGCCATCGATCGCGCGCGGCAATATCGTGAGGTGTACGGCCGCGACACCGTGTTGTTCGTGGATGAGGCGCACCGATTCAACAAGGCGCAGCAGGACGCCTTTCTCCCGCACGTCGAGGACGGCACGGTCACCTTCATCGGCGCCACCACCGAGAACCCTTCCTTCGAACTGAACAACGCCCTGCTGTCGCGCTTGCGGGTGTATGTGCTCAAACCCCTGGAACCGGACGATATCGCCGCGATCCTCCAGCGGGCGGTGCGGGACGCCGAACGCGGTCTCGGCAGTCTCGGCATCCGTATCGAGAAGGAAGCGCTGGACCAGTTATCCGGCGTGGCCGACGGCGATGCCCGTCGCGCCTTGAACCTGCTGGAGATCGCCTCCGACCTGCGCGAGGACGATCACATCGACGCCGGGTTGATCGAGCGGGTGATCAGCGGGGCAGGGCAGCGTCGTTTCGACAAGGGCGGCGAGGTCTTCTATGACCAGATCTCCGCCCTCCACAAGTCCGTGCGTGGGAGTTCCCCTGATGCGGCCCTGTACTGGTTCGCCCGCATGCTTGACGGCGGTTGCGACCCGCTCTATATCGCCCGCCGGGTCGTGCGGATGGCGACGGAGGATATCGGCAATGCCGACCCAAGAGCGATTAGTCTCGCACTGGATGCCTGGGATACCCAGGAACGGCTGGGTTCGCCGGAGGGCGAACTTGCCATTGCCCAGGCGGTCGTTTACATGGCCTGCGCGCCGAAGAGCAACGCGGTGTACAAGGCCTTCAACCGCGTCATGCGGGATGTGCGCGAACACGGCTCGCTGGAGGTGCCGCTGCGGCTGCGCAATCCGGTGACGCGTTTGATGAAGTCACTGGATTACGGAAAGGAATACCGTTATGCCCATGACGAGCCTGACGCCTACGCCGCCGGCGAGAATTATTTCCCCGACGGGATGCCGTCGGCGCGCTATTACGAGCCCGCCGACCAGGGGCTCGAGATCAAGATCGCGGAGAAGCTGGCGCGCTTGCGGGAAATGGACGCCAAGGCCGGCAAGAAATAAATCGCGTGGCCAGAAACTGGCGGGAATGCGGTTGATCTGGCAAACTCGTTGCATCGTTTACGCAAGATTTCCTGGGGGCATCCGGCGGACATGAATCAGTATCTCTGCATTGCCGCGGGCGGGGCGACCGGTGCGCTCTTCCGCTTTGCCGCGGCCAATTGGGTTCACGCCGTGCTCGGCCGGGATTTCCCCTGGGGCACGCTGGCAGTGAATGTCTCCGGTTCCCTCGCGATGGGCTTCCTTTACGTGCTTTTATTCGAACGCACCGATGCCGACGCCTTGTGGCGCGCGGGCCTGTTGATTGGTTTCCTCGGCGCCTTCACCACCTTTTCCTCGTTCTCCATCGAGACCTTGACCCTCATAGAGGCGGGAGGACACCTGCGCGCGGCGGCCAATATCCTGTTCAGCGTCGCCTTGTGCCTCGGCGGCTGCTGGCTGGGCATGGTCATCGGGAGAAACATATGATGGGCAGAGATGTCACGGTGGTCCGGGTATATCTCCACGAGGCCACGTCCCGGTTGAAGGAGTTGCTCGCCTATCTGCACGATGAAAGTCGCGTCCAGGGCGTAACAGTGTTCCGCGGGGTGACCGGTTTTGGCGGCTCGGGGAAATTCCATTCCTCCACCCTGCTGGATCTCTCGCTGGATCTGCCGCTGGTCATAGAATTTTACGATACGCCGGAGAAGGCCGCGGCGATCATCGAACATCTGAATGCCAGGATCAAACCTGGTCATATCGTCTACTGGCCGGCACAAACCAACCTCGAACCGTAACAGGACCTCTCATGCTGGACCCGCAACGCATCCGCAATCATCTGGACGCCGTCAGCCAGTCGCTGGCGCGGCGCGGCATCGCCCTGGACACCGCGAAATTCACCGAACTGGAGTCCCGCCGCAAGACGGCCCAGTTGGAGGCGGAGAATCTTCAGGCCGAACGCAATAGGCGCTCTAAGGATATCGGCAAACAGAAGGCGGCGGGCGCGGACATCGCGCCCCTGCTGACCGAGGTGAATTCCCTCGGCGAACAACTCGAGGCCGCCTCCGCGCAACTCGCCGCCGTGCAGGACGAACTCAATGCCCTGCTGCATGGCCTGCCGAACGAGCCGCATCACACCGTGCCGGATGGCCAGGACGAACAGGGGAATGTCGAAGTCGCGCGCTGGGGCACGCCGGAGACCTTCGCCTTTCCGGTCAGGGATCACGTCGATCTCGGCGAGAACCTGGGGCTCATGAATTTCAGCGAGGGCGTGACCATTGCCGGTGCGCGCTTCGTAGTGATGAAGGCGGGGATCGCGCGGCTGCATCGGGCGCTGATCCAGTTCATGCTGGATATCCATACGAAGGAACACGGCTATACCGAGGTCAATGTCCCATATCTGGTAAATGCTGCGAGCCTCTTCGGCACCGGCCAGTTGCCTAAATTCGAGGCGGACCTCTTCCGCATCCCGCGCAGCCGCACCGTGCAGGGAGCGGGTGGCGAGTATGTGGAAGAGGATGCGAGCCTTTATCTCATCCCCACCGCCGAGGTGCCGGTAACCAATCTCGTGCGCGATGCGATCCTGCAGGCCGCCAGTCTGCCGTTGCGTTTTGTCTGTCATTCCCCGTGTTTTCGCAGCGAGGCCGGATCCTACGGGAAGGATACGCGCGGGATGATCCGTCAGCATCAGTTCGAGAAGGTGGAACTGGTGCAGATCGTCAAACCGGTCGATTCCTACAATTCGCTGGAGGCGCTGACCGCGCATGCGGAGGTCATCCTCAAACGGCTGGAACTGCCGTATCGCAAGATGGCGTTGTGCGCCGGCGATATGGGTTTTGCCTCAGCCAAGACCTATGACCTCGAGGTCTGGCTGCCGGGGCAGGGCAAGTATCGCGAGATCTCCTCGTGCAGCAACTTCGAGGCCTTTCAGGCGCGGCGGCTCCAGGCGCGTTGGCGCAACCCGGAGACCGGCAAGCCGGAGCCTGTGCATACGCTGAACGGTTCCGGGCTCGCCGTGGGCCGCACGCTGGTCGCGATCCTGGAAAACTATCAGGAACGCGACGGCGGTATCCGCGTTCCCGAGGCCCTGCGGCCTTATATGGACGGGATGGAAAGAATTAAGTAGTTAGCTGTCGAGCCGCCCATCCGGGCGCGACCTGACCAGCAGCGGGCCATAGACGTATAGGAAAAGACTGAAGCCCAGGATCCAGCAGGCCTGAGACAGTCCGATCCACAGGGCGTAATGGCTGGTCTCGAACAGCGGTATCCCGACCCTGAAGATCGCGCCGACAACGAGGGCGCCGAAGATCCAGGGGAGCTGACGGGGCGGCTCGCTGATGTCCCTCCCGGTATGGCCCCAGATGACCCGGCTGATCATCCCCAGGGTGAGCCAACCCACGCCCATGTAGCCGAATGCGTGCAGGGCGAGGTAAGGCGAGACCCCATAGATCACCAGATATTTCAGGAGCAGCGCCAGGATGAACGCCGCGTAGGAGAGAAACAGGATCCACAGCAGCGGTTTCTTCCAGATCCCGTGGGTATACCAGCCGGTCAGGCGGATGGCGTTGACGATGACCTGTGCCCCCGCCAGCCAGGAGGCAAGGTTGGGCTGATTCAGGAAGGTCTCCACGAACCAGAAGGCCAGAAACAGACCCACCGCCGGATAATCGATCCACGGCCATTCCTTGAGCTGGACCGGATAGCCGACGCCGCGCTCGATGAAAAAGGGAATCACCCGTCCGCTCATGAAGATGATGAGGGCGATGAAGAGATAGAGACCGGAATAGATCCCCCGGCTCATCAAAGACGGACGATCGCTGAGTAGTCCCGCATAAAACACCGCATTGCTGACGAGCGTCAGCATGATGATCAGCAGGATGAGGGATTGATTCCACTGGCGCACGCGGAGGATCGGGGTCGCGATGCTGATGAAGAGACCGGCCTGAAACAGGAGGTCGAGGGCGGCCATCAGCCAAAGGGGCGCGAGTCCCCCGCTGAAGGGGACGAGCCTCGCCAGGATCCACAACGACCAGAGGCCCAGCAGTGGATAGCCGTTGATCATGCGCAGCCCGGTCCAGTTCTGCGTCGCGGTAAGCAGGAACCCGGCGATGATCGCCGCGGTATAGCCGTAGATCATCTCGTGTCCATGCCAGTAAATATGGTTTATGCCGTTGAAGGCGAGGTCGACGCCGAAGACATAGACCCCCATCCATACGAGCACGGAGAGAACGGCGTAGACCCCGGCGCCCAGGAAAAAGGGCCGGAAGCCGAGGCGGAGCAGCGGGTGACCGGCGAGCGCCATCAGCCTTGCAGATGTTTCAACACGCTGTCCAGGCTGGTCTTGGCATCGCCAAACAGCATGCGCGTGTTTTCCTTGTAGAAGAGCGGATTGTCCACACCCGCATAACCCGAGGCCATACTGCGTTTCAGCACGATGGTGGTCCGCCCCTTCCAGACCTCGAGCACCGGCATCCCGGCAATGGGGCTGTTGGGTTCCTCCTGAGCAGAAGGATTCACGATATCGTTCGCGCCGATGACCATGGAGACATCCACCTCAGGGAAATCCTCGTTGACCTCGTCCATCTCGAACACAATGTCATACGGGACGCGGGCCTCGGCGAGCAGCACATTCATGTGGCCCGGCATGCGTCCGGCCACCGGATGAATCCCGAAGCGCACATTGACGCCGCGCTCGCGCAGGGCGCGGGTAATCTCGTTCACGGTATGCTGGGCCTGGGCGACGGCCATGCCATAGCCAGGGACGATCATCACCTCTTTGGCGTCGAGCAGCAGGGCTGCGGCTTCCTCGGCGTCGACCGACGTGACCTCGCCGGTCTGTTCCGTGGCTGCCACCGTACCGCCGCCGGTGCCGAATCCTCCGGCGATCACCGCCAGGAATTTGCGGTTCATGGCGCGGCACATGATGTAGGACAGGATGGCGCCGCTGCTGCCGACCAGCGCGCCGACCACGATCAGCAGGTCATTATTCAGCATGAACCCCGTGGCCGCCGCGGCCCAACCCGAGTAGCTGTTCAGCATGGAGACCACCACCGGCATGTCCGCGCCGCCGATCGCCATCACCATGTGAATCCCGAACAGCAGGGACAGCACCGTCATGACGATCAACGGCGACAGTCCGCCACCTGCGGCAGACTGCCCAACGAACAAGTAACCGGAATAGATCACGACCGCCAGCAATGTGAGATTCATCCAGTGACGGCCCGGCAGCAGGACGGGCTTGCCGCCGATCTTCCCGGAGAGTTTGCCGAAGGCGACTACTGAGCCCGAAAGCGTGATCGCCCCGATGAGGATCCCTAGATAGGTCTCGACATCGTGGATGGTCCGGTTCACGCCGGTGATGTCGGGATTGTGTTCGAGAAAATTGACGAAGCCCACCAGCACCGCGGCGAGTCCCACAAGGCTGTGGAGGATGGCCACGAGCTCGGGCATCTGGGTCATCGCGACCTTTTTCGCGAGCACGAGTCCGATCGCGCCGCCGATCAGCATTCCGGCCAGCATCACGTGGTGGTTGCTGGAGACGATTCCGAGGACCGTGGCGAGCACGGCGATGCCCATGCCGAGCATGCCGTAGAGATTGCCGCGCCGCGAGGTCTCCTGGTGGCTGAGGCCGCCGAGCGCCAGGATGAAGAGGATGGTGGCGCCGATGTAGGATACCGTGACTATGCCGTTTTGCATCGCGCGCCCCCTATTTCCGAAACATCTGCAACATGCGCCGGGTGACGGCGAAACCGCCGGCGATGTTGATGCTGGTGATAAGGACGGCGAAACCCGCGATCAGCATGATGAGTTTATCGGCGGAGGAGATCTGCAACAGGGCGCCAATGATGATGATGCTGCTGATGGCGTTGGTCACGCTCATGAGCGGGGTGTGCAGGGCCGGGGTTACATTCCAGATCACCATGTAGCCCACGAAACAGGCGAGCACGAAGACGGTGAAATGATTCATGAACTCCTGCGGGGCGACCGATCCCAGTCCCAGCAGGACCAACCCGCCGATCACGAACGCGGCGATTGTTCCGCCAGGACCGCCAGCCGGTGTGTGCTCGGCATGTGGCGTGGCCACGGCCATGGCGGGCGCCTGTTTGGGGGCGACGGACAGCGTGGGGGGCGGTGGCGGCCAGGTGATGGTCCCAGCCTTGATGACGGTAGCCCCGCGGATCGCCTCATCCTCCATGTTGATGATCAGCTTGCCGTCCTTGCCTGGGCACATATCGGTCAGGAGATGCCGGAGGTTGGTGGCATAAAGCTGGCTGGATTGCGTCGGCAGGCGGCTAGGCAGATCGGTATAGCCGATGATGGAGACGCCGTGTTTCACCACGACCTTGTCGCGTTCGGTCAGCTTGCAATTGCCGCCCTGTTCGGCGGCGAGGTCCACGATCACGCTGCCATCCTGCATGGATTTAACCATATCCTCCGTGATTAATTCAGGCGCCGGTTTGCCGGGGATGAGCGCGGTGGTGACGATGATATCGACCTCTTTCGCCTGCTGCGCGAACAAGGCCATCTCCGCTTCGATGAATTCCTTGCTCATCGTCTTGGCGTAACCGCCCGCGCCCGAACCGTCCTCCTGGAAGTCCAGCAGCAAAAAGTCCGCGTCCATGCTCTCCACCTGTTCCTTGACCTCGGGCCGGGTGTCGAAGGCGCGGACGATCGCGCCCATGCCCTTGGCGGCGCCGATGGCGGCGAGTCCGGCGACCCCGGCGCCGATGACCAGGATCTTGGCCGGCGGGACCTTGCCCGCGGCGGTGATCTGGCCGGTAAAGAAACGGCCGAAGTGTTGCGCCGCCTCAACGATGGCCCGGTAGCCTCCGATGTTCGCCATTGAGCTCAAGGCATCCATCTTCTGTGCGCGCGAGATGCGGGGCACGCAATCCATGGCGAGGATGTTGACCTTCTTCGCGGCCAATCGATCCAGGAGGTCTTTGTTCTGCGCGGGCCAGAGGAAGCTGATCAGGGTCTGTCCTTCGCGTAGCAGATCCACTTCCCCGGAACCGGGCGCCCGTACCTTGAGGATTATGTCGGCGGCCTGCCAGAGGGAACGGGAATCCGAGACGATCTCGACGCCCGCGGCGGCATAAGCCGCATCGGAAAATTTCGCTTTAACCCCCGCGCCGGATTCGATGGCGACGGTGAATCCGAGCTTGATGAGCTTCTCCGCCGCCTCTGGCGTGGTTGCAACCCGGTTTTCGCCTGGGAATATCTCTCTCGGAACGCCAATCTTCATGCCGGAAATCCCCTCACATGTTGCTAACGGATTGTATTTATAGTTAAAAAAAGCTTGGCGATACTAGCATACTTGCCGAATCAAGTCATAAGCCCCGGCTGTAACTCCAAATAGCGACACGGAGGTATCCACAAAGAAAAAACCCGGCATGCGCCGGGTTTTTTCAAGGTCATGCAGGACAGGTCAGTCGTCCCCGGAAAAAACGCCGAGGATATGCAGCAGCGATGTGAAGAGATTGTAGATCGCCACATACAAGCCGACGGTCGCCATGATGTAATTGGTCTCGCCGCCATGGATGAGTTCGCTGGTCTGGTAGAGGATCATTCCCGCCATCAGCAGCACGAACATGGCGGATACCGCGAGCGCGAGCCCCGGGATGCTGAAGATCAGTGCGCCGATGCCGGCGAGGAAAGCCACCAGGATGCCGACCATCATGAACCCGCCCATGAAGCTGAAGTCCTTGCGGGTGGTGAGCGCATAGCCCGAGAGTCCGAGGAAGATCACGCCGGTGCCGCCGAAGGCGGTCATCACCAACTGGCCACCGTTGGAGAAGACCTGCAGGTAGGCGTTGATCAGGGGGCCGAGGGTGAGCCCCATGAAACCGGTCAGGGCGAAGACGGCGGCGATGCCCCAAGCACTACGGGAGAGCGCCTGGGTGAGAAACAGCAGGCCGAAATAGCCGCCCAGCGTGACGAAGGGTCCCATGAAGGGCATTTCCATGCGCATTGCGATATACGCGGTGAAGGCGCTGAACAGCAGCGTCATCGAGAGGAGGATATAGGTGTTCCTGATGACCTTATTCGTCGCGAGGACGGAGGATTCCGATCGGGCGATTGCAAAAGGAGTCTGACTCATTGTCTGGTGTCTCCGTGGGTTGACTTAATGCCTAATACTGAGGGTTATGACTATGAATTTCAAGACTTGGTTCACAGTTACCGGGATTGCCCGCAGGCCCCGGATGGGCTTTATCCGCAACGGTGGATGGAGTATCCTCGCGCCCCCATTGGAGAGGTGGTAGAGCGGTTGAATGCACCGGTCTTGAAAACCGGCGTGGGCTCGCGCCCACCGAGGGTTCGAATCCCTCCCTCTCCGCCAATTTACGGAAGGGATGACGCTGCGCGCACTTCGTTGAGCAGGTCCGGGTGTTGATCCAGCACTTTGAGCAGTTTCACCAGCGCCAGCGGTGGCCTGGTCTTGCCGTTTTCATACCGCGAGAAGGCATTAACGCCCCCGCCGAATAGTTCAGCCGCTTCGCGCTGGTCAAGGTTCAGCTTCTTACGCACACTCGCGATGAACTGCGGATCGACAGCGGCGGCATTCACCTGTTTGGAGAAATCGCGCATCTCGCGCATCACTCTGTCGCTTTCAGCAGCGTTGAGGATGCTTTCGGCGCAGTCCGGGCAGAAATCGCCCTTCACCGACGGAATCAGAGTGGTTTCGCCCTTATAGGTATAGGGCAGGTCGCGGGTGTCATGGATCAGTTCCGCCGCGCCACAGGTTGGACATTTCATGATCATAACTCCTTAAACGATACGACCAGCACATCGTCAATAACTGTAAGTTTCAAATACACATCGCCGGCGGAGGTACTCGGGCGATACACATCCTGCCAGATCGTGTGATCGGCATGGGTGGTCATGCTCTTGTAGAAGTCCGTGGACTTCAATCCCATGACCACTGCCAGTATTCCCGCAAAATCAAACCCGAGGGCATTAGCCCCGGCGCGTGCCGCATACGTAGTTCGCACCTTCCCTGCCTGGACCAGCGCTTTGACGATAGTCAGTTTGCAATGGGGAGTTCCCTTCTCCATGACGGGAAATTAGACCATCCGGTATAATTTGGCAAGTAGGTTAATTCTGATAATCTTGTATGCCGCTAAACTACAGCGAGTTACCCCCATCCACCACCAGGCATTCGCCCGTGGTGTAACTCGCGGCATCCGACACCAGATACAGCACTGCCCCGGCCATTTCCTCCGGCTCGGCGGGACGGCGCATGGGGATTGTGGCAAGTTCCCGCTGGTAATTGTTTTCATCCTCGAACAGCGCGGTCGCGAGCCGCGTCCGGGTGAGGCCGGGCAGGATGGCGTTGCAGCGGATGTTGTGCTCCGCGCATTCCTTCGCGAAGGTCCTGGTCATGTGGATGATGGCCGCCTTGGTGATGGCATAGATGCCCTGGCCGGCGCCCGGCCGCAGGCCGCCGATGGAGGCGGTGTTCACGATCGAACCGCCGCCGGTTTCGCGCATCAGGCGTCCGGCGGCTGCTGACATGAAGAAGTATCCCCGGAGGTTCACATCCACCGTCTTTTGGAAGGCGGTCGGGTCCGCATCGAGGATATGTCCAAAATAGGGATTGGTCGCGGCATTGTTCACCAGGATATCGAGCCTGCCCCAGTCGGCGCGGATTTCCTCGAACAAACGATCGATGTCCTCGAGTCTGCCGATGTGACAGGTCCGGGCCGTGGCCTTGCCGCCAGCGCTCCGGATCGACTCGGCCACCTTTTCACAATCTGCCAGCTTGCGGCTGGCGACGATGACCTCCGCGCCCTGTTCCGCCAGTAGTCTCGCCACGGCGGCGCCGATGCCGCGGCTTCCGCCGCTCACCAGGGCCAGCTTGCCGCTGAGATCGAACAGTCGGGTGGGCATCTCATTTCCCGGTGAAGCGGGGTTCGCGTTTCTCCATAAAGGCGCGCGGTCCTTCCTTCGCATCCTTGCTGTTGAAGACCTCGCGGCCGAGGATCTGCTCCTGCGCGAGACCGGCCTCGATGGACAGCCCCGAACAACGCAGCACCGATTCCTTGATCCGGCGCACGGCGAGGGGGCCGTTGCGGACGATGCTGCGCGCAATCCGTTCGGCCTCGTCCAGCAGGTTTTCCTGGCGCACGACGCGATTGATGAAACCGATCCGCTCGGCCTCTCGTGAATCGATGAGTTCCCCGGTCAGCATGAGCTCCATGGCCATGCTGTACGGGATCTGGCGGGGGAGTCGCACGGTCGAGCCCCCCAGCGGGAACAGCCCCCATTTCGCTTCCTGCAGCCCGAACTTCGCATTCCCCGAGGCGATGCGGATATCCGTCGCCTGGACGATCTCCATGCCGGCGGCGATGGCGAAACCGTTCACCGCGGCGATTACGGGTTTGTAGAGTTCGAAGTTTCTGAGTGTGGCCTGATCGATGATCTCCGGCCGCTCAGCCAGCTTCTGTTCCGCCGCGTTAGAAGGCGATCGGGAACCGGTCATGATCGGGATGACCGCGTCGAGATCCATGCCCGAGCAGAAGGCCTTGTAACCGACGCCGGTGACGATCGCGCAGAGGCAGTCCGGGTCATCGCGGTAATCCTCCCACGCCTCCAACATGGCGATGATCGTGTCCGGATCCAGGGAGTTGTGGGAGGCGGGCCGATCGATCGTCAGCCAGGCAATCTTGTCTTTCTTTTCGTAATGCAGCGTCATGTAGGTCTATCGCAGTCTTTCCAAAATTGTCGTAATCCCCTGACCGAAACCGACACACATGGTGGCGGCGCCGAGGGTCAGGTCCCGTTCCCGCATGACCGTGAGCAGTGCGCCGGTGATGCGCACACCGGAACAGCCGAACGGATGCCCGAGGGCGATGGCCCCGCCGTTGAGATTCACCTTTCCCTCCAAGGCCTCGAGCATGCCCATGCCCTTGAGCACCGCGAGCACCTGGGCGGAAAAGGCCTCGTTCAGTTCCATGGCCTCGATATCGTCTATCTTCAAACCGGCTCGTTTCAAGGCCTTTTCCGTGGCGGGAACCGGACCATAGCCCATGATCGAAGGGTCCACCCCTGCGAGTCCCAGAGAGACGACGCGGGCCAGCGGATGCAGGTCCAGATCCCGAGCGCGTTCCGCCGACATGATCAACATCACGGAGGCACCATCCGAAAACTGCGAGGAGGTCCCGGCCGTAATTCTACCATGCACGGGATCGAATACCGGCTTCAGATCCGCGAGCGACTCGATGGTGGTTTCGGAGCGGATGGTCTCGTCGTGTTCTACCAGGATGGGGAAACCATCCGCGTCGTGGCCGGGCAGGGGAATAATCTCGCACCTGAAGCGGCCTTCCGCCCGGGCCTTGGCTGCCAGCCGATGCGAGCGGGCGCCATGGGCATCCATCTGTTCGCGATTGATGCCGTGGATGCGCGCCAGGTATTCCGAGGTCAAGCCCATGTTGGCCGCGGCCCCGGCCACGGAAAGTCCCAGCAGCGGGTTGGGATCGACCGCCGCCGACATGGGAATGTGGCCAAGATGTTCCACACCCCCGACGAGGTAGATGTCGCCGAGATTGGTGCCGATATTTGCGACCGCCGTATGCAGGGCGGTCATGGAGGAACCGCACAGCCGGCTCACGGTCTGCGCCGGGACCGAGTGGGGCAGTCCCGCGAGCAGGCCGATGGTGCGGGCGATGTTGCCGCCTTGTTCCGCCTGTTGCAGGACGCAACCCCAGAGGATGTCATCGATGGCCTCCGGGGCGATGGCAGGATTGCGCGCGAGCAGACCCTGCACCAATCCGGCGGAAAGCGTGTCGGCCCGCACCTGCCGGAAACAACCGTTCTTCGATCGGCCCATCGCCGAGCGCGCGTAGTCGATGACGACCGCGGTTCTGGGAGGCAGGTTCATCGGCTGAATCCCCCCTTAGATCGCATAGTGGCTCACGCCGTCCGCGGCCAGACGTCGCAATCCTTCGGGTATCCGGTAGAGACCGCCGAGAGAGACATACCGATCGGCCGTTTCGCATACGGCCTTGAGCCCCACGGTATCCATCCAGCGGCAGATGCCGCCACGAAAGCGCGGAAAACCCAGGCCATGAATCAGGGCCGCGTCGGCCTCCGCGGCGCTCGCCACAATGCCCTCCTCCAGACAACGCGCCATCTCGGTGGCCATGGGGATCAGCATGCGGGCGATGATCTCCTCTTTACTGAATTCCTGGCGGCGCGCGACATGGCGTTCCAATAACTCCGCGGTCGCGACCGAGGGTTGTTTACGCGGCCGGCCCCGTTGATCCGGCTGGTAATCGTAGAAACCCTGGCCGTTCTTCTGGCCGAGACGGCCCGCCCGACAGAGTACATCCGTGGCGGCATTCTCGAACAGGGTCATGCGATCCGGATAGCCCCGCGCCATCACCGGTTCGCTATGTACGATGGTATCGATGCCGATTACGTCGATCAGGTACGCCGGTCCCATGGGCCAGCCCCAATGCTCCATGACCCGATCCACCTGTTGAAAATCCGCGCCGTCCCGCACCAACATAAGGAAGGCGAAGAAATAGGGATTCAACACCCTATTCACCAGGAATCCGGGACAATCATTCACGACCACCGGTTTCTTGCCGAGGGCATGAGCGAAGGCGACGGTGCGGGCGATCGCGCGATCCGAGGTCCGCTTGCCGCGAATGACCTCGACCAGCGGCATGGCGTGCACCGGGTTGAAGAAATGCATCCCGCAAAAATTTTCCGGCCGTTTGAGCGACTGAGAGAGAAAGGAGATGGATATCGTCGAGGTGTTGGACGTTAGAATGGCGTGTTCCGCAAGCTCGCGTTCGACCTCGGCCAAAACGGTCTGCTTAACCTTCGGATTTTCCACCACGGCCTCGACCACGATATCGACGCCTTTGAACCCATTAAAACTCAAGGCTGGCGTGATGCTGATGAGCGCCTGTCCCATCTTTGCCGGGGTCATTCCGCCGCGTTCGACGCGTTTGGCCAGGTGCTTGTTGATCTCGGTAAACCCCAGATCCAGGCCGGCCTGGGCAATATCCTTCATGATTATGGGCACGCCCTGCATGGCGGACTGCAAGGCGATCCCGCCGCCCATGATGCCTGCGCCAATCACGGCCGCGCGCTCGTTTATTTTATCCGCCTGTTTGATCCAGTCTTTGGCCTTCTTGGCCACGGCCTGATCATTAAGGAAAATCCCGACGAGGGCTCGGGCCGGATCGGAACCCGCCAGTTCGGCAAATGCCTCCGCTTCCACCCGGAGCGCCGCGTTGCGATCGAGCCCCGCGGCTTTCTGCATTGCATCAATCGCCGCCAGCGGCGCCGGATAATTCGGACCGATCTTGGCAAGCGCCATACCCCTCGCGGACTCGACGGCCAGGGTGAGTTCAATAGCATTGTGCCGCAGTGGCGCTTGTTTACGGCGGCGGCGTTCCTTGTAATCCAGTTTACCGGCGCTGCATTGACGCAAGGTGTGCAAGGCGGCCTCCCGCAGCTTCTCGGGTGCGACTACCGCGTCAAGAACTCCGGCCTTCAAGCCCGTGGCGGGATCGAAAATCTGCGCGAGGGCGATCCATTCGATAGCGGTATCGATTCCAGCCAGGCGCGGGAAGCGGACGGTTCCGCCCCAACCGGGAAGGATGCCGAGGGAACATTCCGGGAATCCGATCTGCCCGGCTGTGTTCGCGATGCGGTAATCGCACGCCAGGCACAATTCGAAACCGCCGCCGAGCGCCGCGCCGTTGATCGCCGCGACCACGGGCATGCGCAGGTCTTCGAGGCGATTGTAGTTGCGGTTGTTCTTGGCGATCTCTGTCTGAATGGCCGTCTTACCGGACCTGAACAGGGGGAGGAATTCGTCGATATCCGCCCCGGCGACGAATGAATTCTTGGCGCTGGTTATGAGAAGTCCCCTGACATCTTTTTTGGTTTCCAGGATGTCAAGCGCGGCGTTGAGCTCCGCCACCGCAGCCGCGTTGAAGATATTGACTGAAGCGCGCGTGGCGTCGAGATTCAGCTCAATGAAGCCTTCGTCGAGCGGCAACAACTGGATGGCATCGCCGGAATAAATCGTCATCATGTCGCGACCAGCCTGACGTTACACCATGGGATTGCCGTTCAGGGTGGTTTCCGGGATGTTCTGAATGACGTCCCAGTGTTCCGCCAATTTGTCGCCATCCAGCCGGAACATGTCGATTACCGCGACCCCGCGCTGGCCCGTTTTGGTGATGACATGGGAGTGGAGGATGACATAATCGCCGTCCACGAATATCCGTTTAAATTCGTAAGTCATTCCGGGGTATTTTTCGGTCAAACCCTTGGCGAACAGTATGAGTCCGGCAAGACCATTGGCGACCTTGGCGTTATGCTGGATATAGGGTTCCTTGATGTATTGGGGCGCGACTTCGAAATTATTTTCTATCACCACGCGCTGATAGAACTCCATAACGCATTCCGCCTTATTGCGCTGCTCCTGCGTGTGGTGGGACATTACCGGCCGCTTGCCTATCAACCGACAGCCTGTCGAGTGTTGCATTGGATATCCCCCCTGATTGCTTGGTGTAAATCAGACATGCCCCGTTAAACCCGAGGATACTATCCATCCTCTTAGAACACGGCAACCAGGAGTTTGTAAACATTTGCTACATTTGGAAAAAGAGGGGTGATTTGTGAAATCTCAAGTGGCATCATGCCTTGGGAGTGGGGGAGAGAAGTATCCTTGAACATGTCCGAAAAAACCGATAATAACGTCGCCTCGCGGCTGATGAAACAATTACAGTTCGCGGTGGAAAACGCCGTCGATGCCTTTTACCTGTGTACGGGCGACGGCAGCGTCATCTATGTCAACAAAAGCGCCTGTCGCGTTCTCGGCTACAGTTACGAGGAACTGATCGCCATGAACACGTCTGACATCGATCCTGACCTTAAGACTATTTCCGACAATGTCGCCAATATCGCGGGAAAGGTGCATCAGGAAAGAGAGGCAACCTTCGAAAGCAGGCATCGGAGGAAGGATGGGACTATATTCCCCGTGGAGGTTTCAATCAGACTTACCGCTTTCGAGGACGAGTTTTATTCGTTCTCTTTCGCCCGGGATATCACCGAACGTAAAAAATCCCAGCAGCAGATGGAGATCATGCGTTTCATCATCGATAACGCGGTGGAATCCGTCTACATGAGTGACGAGGATGCGCGGATTAATTACGCCAACAAACGTGCTTGCAAGAATACTGGGTACACTTACGGTGAATTGACCTCGTTGACCGTATATGACCTGGATCCCGGATGCACCCCGGAGATCTATAAATCGGTCTGGGATGGCGCCCATGCGGGCGATCTGGAATCGATAATCCGCGAGCATAAGAAAAAGGACGGCAGCTTCTATCCCGTCGAGATCAGCGTCAACAACTTTGTCTATGAAGGGCAAGCCGCCTCCTGCACCTTTTCCCGCGATATCACCGAGCGCCTCAAGGCGGAACAGGCCTTGCGGGACAGCGAGACCAGATTCCGTCTGATCGCGGATACCTCGCCGGTCGCGCTATTGATTCATCGCCTGTCCGACGGGAAGGTCTTGTACGCCAATGCCATGGCGGAAACCTTGTTCCAGAAAAAGTCCGACGCGATCAAGGATCATCCGGTGACCTCCCTGTTTGATCGCAAAGAGGCGCGGGAGAATTACACTCGCGTGGTGGCTGCCGGTCCGGAAGTCTATGGACATGAATTTCAGTTAATCGACGGCGAGGGAGGAAAGCGGCCGCAGTGGGTATCGCTCAACGCCAGATCCATGGAACTGAGCGGCGAAAAGGTTATCTGCTGCGCCCTGCTCGATATCACCGAGGCCCATGAACTGTCATCGCAATTGTCTTACCAGGCGTCTTACGATGCCCTGACCGGCCTCGTCAACCGGCGCGAGTTCGAGAAACGGTTGCAACGGGTGATCAAGACGGCGAAACAGCAACAAACCGACAACGCCCTGTGCTTCATAGACCTCGACAAGTTCAAGCTCATCAACGATACCTGTGGACACATTGCCGGCGACGAACTGCTGCGCCGCCTTGGACAACTATTACAGGAGCCGATCCGCAAACGCGACACCTTGGCGCGCCTCGGCGGGGACGAGTTCGCCGTATTGCTGGAAAATTGTTCCATCGAGCAGGCCAAACGCGTGGCGAACGCCATACTGGATGTCGTGCGGGGTTTTCGCTTTATGTGGCAAGGACTGGTGTTCGATATCGGCGCCAGTATCGGCCTGGTGGCGATTTCGCATGACGATGACAACATCACAGAAATCATCAGACGGGCCGACGACGCTTGCTACCAGGCCAAGGCCGGCGGCCGAAACCGGATTCACAGTCAGCCTTGAGTCATCTCATTGTTCACTTTACATAATATTCCCGCAGTAGCCGTTTATTCAGCTTGCCCACGGATGTCTTCGGCAACTCGGCGACAACCTCGATCCTGTCCGGCGCCATCCAATGGGGGAAACGTCCCAGAAGGAAATTACGTATCGAGTCGGGTTCTGTTTGCCGTTCCGGCTTAAGTTTTACTATAGCTAACGGGCGCTCTCCCCAATGGGCATCCGGAATGGCGATCACCGCCGCCTCGTAGACATCGGGATGTGACATCAGGGCGTTCTCCATGTCGATGGAACTGATCCATTCACCACCCGATTTGACCAGGTCTTTCAGCCGATCAACCAGGCGCAGGTACCCATCCGGCCGGATGCAGGCGATGTCGCCGGTTTTCAGCCAGCCGTCTTCGGTACACGCTGAAACAGGTTCAGGATGGCCGATATAAGACTCCGCTATCCACGGTCCGCGCACCTGTAATTCCCCCTTGGCCTGGTCATCCCAGGGCAGTACTTTGCCTGCATCATCGACGATGCGCATATCGATCAGGGGCAGGGGCAGACCACCAGTAGTACGCGCCTTCATCTGAGAGGATTCGTCCTCAGCACGTAATTCCCGGGTGAGCCAGGCTTGAGTCGCGACCGGAGAAGTTTCGGTCATGCCCCAACCAGCCTGCAGGCGAATGCCCAGTTGATCAAAACGACGAAACATCTCGGCCGGCGGCGCAGCCCCGCCCGAGTAAAGCCGCAAACCCGGATGCAGACGCCAACGGCCCGGATGCGCGTCGAGTTGATTGAGTACCGCCGTCCAGATCGTCGGGACGCCAAAGGCCACGTTAACCTGTTCGTTTTGCATCATGTCGAGTATTTCTTCAGGGGTGATATGCGGACCAGGGAGGATATGGCGCGCGCCCAGCATCGTGATGGTGTAGGGCATGCCCCAGCCGTTGACATGAAACATGGGAGTTAAAGTGAAGATGGTGTCGTTACTCGACAAACCGAGGATATCCGGCAGCGACACGCCAAGGCCATGCAGGATGATGGAGCGGTGCGAGTAGACGACCCCCTTGGAGCGTCCCGTGGTGCCGGAGGTATAACAAATCGAAACAGGTCCATGTTCGTCAACAGGGCGCCTCGGCCATTGTGCGAGCGGCGCATGCATTAATAAATCTTCCAGCCTGCCGTACCCCTGTGTCGTCCCATGCACAAAAACGAGTGGCGCGCTGACATAACGTTCGACCTCGCGCCAGAAGGGCAGGAGTGCCTCGTCCACCAGAACAACACGATCCCCCGCGTCGGCGACGATATAGGCCACTTCCTCCGGAGATAACCGCGGATTCAACGGGTGCAATACGGCGTCTATGGCAGGCGCCGCGAAATAACTGGCGAGGTGCGTGGCATGATTCCACATGAGCGTCGCTATTCGCTCGCCAGGCCTAGTCCCTACGGCAACGAGACCGGCGGCCAGACGCCGGGACAGTTCACCGACCCTTGCATAGTCGCTACGCTCGATCGATCCTGTCCCATTGCGAGTAAGAATTTCGCGTTGCGGGAAAAGCTCCTCAGCACGGGCCATGAGATCCGTGACTCGTAGAGGCGTATTCATCATATTGGCCTCTATGGGCAAAGCGGCATGATGTTGCCTTAGCATTTCATAATCCGGGTGATTCATGATCCCCCCATACATGGTCGGCCAGTCAGGAATGAACTCGGTTGTAGTTCATTGCATATATTTCATTCAACCATAGATCAGGATCGAATGCCGCAAGGCGATGGATTTGTCTGAGGTATTTCATGGATATTTGCTTGACCTCCCATAATTTTCCTGCTGAATGTTTGTAAAACAATCGTGAAGTTGATCAAAATCAATGCTGGTTTTTTGGCCTCAAGGTTAGATCCCCGTCGCACGTGGCATGCATTGCAGTTATGCAGAGATTTTTCCTTGAAACTGCCCGGTTTCAATTTAGAGTTGATTGTAACTATCTGATTACAAAACATGATTCTCCAGCAGGAGGCGAATGCCTTCTTGTTCATGAATATCAGGTTTTGTGGCCCCGGAATGAGGAACAGCAATGAGATACAGTGAGACAGGTTTTAACCTGGAGATCAATCTTACCCGAGGCAGCATCGAGAAGGTGGCTACCGACCCGGATACCGCCGAGCTGTATCTTGGAGGGCAGGGGTCCGCCGCGAAGATCCTCTGGGATCGCGTCAAATCCGGTACCGACCCGTTTTCACCCGATAACCTCCTGATCTTCAGCACGGGGCTCCTCCACGGCACGCCTGTCCCGGCCGCCAACCGCACCGTGGTCAACACGATCTCTCCGCAAACCAATCTGATGTCCCATTCCCTCTTCGGGGGGTTCTTCGGTCCCGAACTTAAATATGCCGGTTACGACAAGATCATTATTCGCGGTAAGGCCCCGGACCTTGTTTATCTCTATATAAATAATGACAAGGTGGAGATTCGTGACGCCACACATCTCCGTGGCAAGGGCACGACCGAGACCGGAGATTTACTGAAGCAGGAACTCGGCGATTACAAGGTCCAAGTGGCCGCCATCGGGCTGGCGGGGGAAAATCGCGTCTTTATGGCCTCCATCGATCACAATCATGCCAGTGCGGCGCGTGGCGTGGGCGTCATCATGGGAGACAAGCGACTGAAGGCCATAGCGGTGCGCGGCACCAAGGATATCCATGTCGCGCGTCCGGCGGAACTCTTCGAAATGACCCACCAGATGCGCCGCAAGATCGGCGAGAGCGACGGCTGCGGCGACTGGATGGCGGTCGATGAGGACGACAGCTTCCACCATAACCATTTCGCCTGGGGCAACGCCCGGACCCGCAGAAAGGATTTCTGGAGCGCCGAGCTCCAGGAGCGCTGGACCCATCTGAAATACGATCACATGGATCGCCAGACCGGCTGTTTCAATTGTTCCAAGAAATGCCGGAATGTGATCAACTGGCCCGGCAAGCCCAGATTCGCCTACAAATGCTTTGGCAAGGACACCTATCACATGGCGGCGTTTCTCGAACTCGATTTCAGTTTCGAGATCCTCGGCCTGGCGCAGGAGTATGGCGTTGATTCCTATTCCACCCCGCAGGTCATGGCCTTCGCGCTGGAATTGCTCGAGGCCGGGATCCTCAAGGACACGGATTTCCCGGACATGCCGGCCGACAACCGGGGGCGTTTCTTCTACCTGCTGGAAAAGATCGTGCGCCGGGAAGGGATCGGCGACATCCTGGCCGACGGGGTCTCCCAGGCCGCGATCCGCATCGGCAACGGGGCCGAGGCCTACGATCACAACACGACCAAGAAGTTCGAACAACTGCCGATCAAACTGGGCAAATTGAATCCCGCCTATTTCCTCATGATCGCAACCGGCGAGAAGATGAGCATCACCCAGATCGAGGGTTCCTTCCCGCAGGATCCCTTGCCGACCAGGGAACAACGCGAGGCCTTCGTCAATAAATGGGAGGCTGTGCCGGACGAGAAATTCAAACAGTATTTCCTCAACTGGGAAAAGCGCAACGAGATCTCCGATCAGGCAACCTGCGACATCGTCGACTGGAACGAGGCGATGCACTATATCGACGACTCCATCGGCCTCTGCGGTTTCGTCTCGTCCTTCCGTGGGCAGTTCGGCGGCGGCGTCGCCTACCACATGAACAACATCCCGCAGATAATCTCCCTGGCCACTGGCCTCGATATGAGCAAGGAAAAGCTGTGGAAGTGCTTCCAGCGGATCCGCACCATGGTAAGAGTCGTGAACGTCAAACGAGGCCTGCGGCGCATGCACGAACGTCCGCCCGAAGACCACTGGGCGGTCCGCAACGAGGAGTTCGAACAGAAACTGCTCGATACCTATTACCAATACAAGGGCTGGAACAAGCAGGGCATTCCCACGCGCAAAACGCTGGAACGGCTGGATCTCGAGTACGTCGCCGATGAACTGGAAGAGTTGGGCATCCTGAAAACCGAAGATGAATTTGCCCCCGCGCAACCGGTCGCCGAAGCGGCGACGGCCTAGGGAGGATTGGAATATGACCGCAAGTACCGTAGTCGCCAAAAAGATCGTCAAGGAGATCAAGGTCGAGATCGATAAATGCACCGGTTGCCGCGCCTGTGAGATGGCCTGCTCGGCCTTTCACGCCAGACCGAGATTCAGCAGCATCAATCCAGCCCGGGCGCGGATCCGCGTGGTGGTCGACGAGATCAACGATGAATATGTGCCGATCCGGGCCGGCGATTACACCCCGTCGGAGTGCAACGGCCGGCACATCTACAAGATCGGCGGGAAGGAATACAGCGAGTGCAGCTTCTGCGGCGCCTCCTGTCCCTCACGGGATTATTTCCGCGAACCGGATTCCGGCCTGCCGTTGAAATGCGATATGTGCGAAAGCATCCCGCCGCTGGAAAAGCCCTGGTGCGTGCAGGCCTGCCTGCCGGGGGCGCTTACTTATATAGAACGGGAGGAGACGCGCGAACCGCGTCCGCAGGAAAAGCGCGCCGAACTGGAGGGTGGGCTGGAGTCCCTCGTGAACAAATTCGGTCAGGATGCCCTGATTGAGGCTCTTTCGAAGATGACCAAAGGTCATTAAACCAGAATTCACCTGCCGGACATATATCATGACGGAGACCGTAGCCCCGTATAAAGAGATCGTCGACATCATCAAGTTGCAAGGCGGTCAGTCGTTCAAATATTGTTACCAATGCGGGATCTGCGACGCCGTCTGTCCCTGGAACAAGGTGAGCAGTTTCAGCATGCGCAAGCTCGCGCGCCAGGCCGTGTTCGGGCTTACCGCGATCGACGAGGAGGAGATCTGGCGTTGCACCACCTGCGGCACCTGTCCGAGCCGTTGTCCGCGTGGCGTGGATCAGATCAAGGCAGGCGTCTCGCTCCGACGCATCGCCACCGAATACGGGGTTGTGCCGGATTCGATCACCACCATCAGCGGCCATCTCATGTCCGAAGGCAACTCCCTCGGCGGCGAACGCGGCAAGCGCGCGGCCTGGGCGGAAGGACTCTCGGTCAATACCTTCGCCGAAGGCATGGAAATCCTGTATTACCCCGGTTGCTATCTCAGCTACGACCCCCGCATGAAGAAGGTGGCTGTCGCCACCGCCAAGATCCTGCAAAAGGCCGGCGTTGGATTTGGCATCCTCGGGCCCAAGGAGGTCTGTTGCGGCGAGAGCATCCGCAAGACCGGGGATGAAGCGACCTTCAAGCATCTCGCCCGCGAGAACATCAAGACCTTCATCGATCATGGCGTGAAGCGGATCCTCGTCTCGTCGCCGCACTGCTTTCACACCTTCGCCAACGAATATCCCGAATTCGGCATGCATTTCGAGGTGATCCATATCACCCAGTTCATGCATGAACTGATCGGCAGCGGCCGGCTGGAATTGAAGGGCAGCTATGCCAAGCGGATTACCTATCACGATCCTTGTTATCTGGGGCGGCACAACAAGATCTTCGACCAGCCGCGCGAGGTCCTCGGCCAGGTGAACGGCCTTACCCTGAACGAAATGGAGGATTACCGGGAAAACAGCCTCTGTTGCGGCGGCGGCGGCGGACGGATCTGGATGGAGACCCCCAAGGAGGAGCGCTTTTCCAACATCCGGCTCAAACAGGCGCTGGATGTCGATGCCGAGGTGCTGGCGACCTCCTGTCCCTATTGCATCACCAATTTCACGGACAGCGCGCTCAGCCTCGGCAACGGCAGGAGCATCGAGATCAAGGATGTCACCGAGATCATCCAGGAAGTTATCTAGCCCGACCGATGCCAACCGAATGGTGAATGACATTGAATATCATGCCTATTGAAGGATTAAACCTGAAGCGCCCTGCGGAAAGCAACCTGGGCGATGTGCTGGTCGTCGGCGGCGGCATCAGCGGCATCCAGGCCGCGCTGGATCTCGCCAATACCGGATTCCGTGTCTATCTGGTGGACAAATCGCCCGCGATTGGGGGGCGGATGTCCCAGCTCGACAAGACCTTCCCGTCGAACGATTGCTCCATGTGCATCGAATCGCCAAAGTTCATCGAGTGCAGCCGGCATCCCAACATCG
The DNA here is from genome assembly GCA_004297165.1 of Gammaproteobacteria bacterium. GTDB lineage: Bacteria > Pseudomonadota > Gammaproteobacteria > Eutrophobiales > Eutrophobiaceae > 2-02-FULL-56-15. The sequence goes on along the minus strand of SCUJ01000006.1, from coordinate 563,949 downwards.
ACATCCTCACCAATACCGATGTGCGGCGTGTGGAAGGGAAGGTGGGGAACTTCAAGGTGCAACTGTACCGGAGACCGCGGTATGTTCTGGAAGACAAATGCACCGGTTGCACCGCCTGCGTCGAATATTGTCCGGCCCAGGTTCCGGATGCCTATAACCAGAATCTCTCGCTCACCAAGGCGGTGCATATTCATTTCTCCCAGGCGGTCCCGCTGATCACCTACATCGATCCGAAGACCTGTCTATATCTGCAAGACGACAAGTGCAATATCTGTGTGGGCGTCTGCAAGCACAACGCCATCGATCTGCATCAGAAGCCGGAATCTGTGGAGATTGAGGTGGGATCAATCGTCCTGTCGCCCGGTTACCAAATCTTCGATCCCGCCAAACGCAATGATTACGGTTACGGCAAGATCAAGAATGTGATGACCAGCATGGACTTCGAGCGGATCCTGTCTTCAACCGGCCCGTACGAGGGCGAGATTCGGCGGCCGTCCGACGGCAAGCACCCGCACCGGATCGCCTGGATCCAGTGCGTCGGCTCGCGCCAGGTCATTCCCGGCGGCAACTCCTACTGCTCTTCGGTCTGCTGCGCCTACACGCAGAAACAGATCATCCTCGCCAAGGATCACGCGCCCGAACTCGACGCGACCGTATTTCACAACGACATCCGCGCCTTCAGCAAGGACTTCGAGCGTTACTACCAACGTGCATCCGGCCTCTCCGATGTGCGCTTCATCCGCAGTTACGTGACCATCGGGCGGGAGCTCCCCGGCACCAACAACGTCACGATTCGCTATGCCACCGATGGCGAAGGGGTTAAGGAGGAGGAGTTCGACATGGTGGTGTTGTCCGTCGGCATGAACCCGCCGGATGACGCAAAAGAGCTGGCGAACCTTTTTGGCGTTGATCTCAACAAACACGGTTTTTGCAAGACCAATCCCCTCAATCCCATCGAGACCAGCCGGGAAGGGATCTTCGTCAGCGGCACCTTTCATGGCCCCATGGATATCCCGGAGGCCGTGGTTTCCGCGAGCGGCGCGGGCGCGCTTTGCGGACAGATCCTGGCGCAACAGCGCGGCAAGCTGGCCAGGGAAAGGGAATACCCCAAGGAACGGGATGTCACGAAGGAAGATCCGAAGGTCGGCGTCTTCGTCTGTCATTGCGGCGCGAACATCGGCCGGGTGGTGAACGTGCCCGCGGTGGTCGAATACGCCAAGGGGCTGAAGAATGTCGCGCATGCGCAGGAAAGCCTGTTCGCCTGTTCCACTGACAATGCGCAACAGATCTCGGATGTCATCCGCGAACGCGGCCTCAATCGTGTGGTGATCGCGGCCTGCACCCCGCGCACCCACGAACCGCTCTTCCGGGATACCGTCCGGGAAGGCGGATTGAACCAGTATTATTTCGATATGGCGAACATCCGCGAGCACTGCTCCTGGGTGCATTCCCGCGAGAAAGAGGACGCCACGCAGAAGGCCAAGGACATCGTGCGGATGTCCGTGGCGCGCAGCTCGCACCTGCAACCGCTCTCGGAATTCGATCTCCCCGTCAACAAGGCAACCCTGATCATCGGCGGCGGCGTCGCCGGCATGACCAGCGCCTACAACATGGCGGAGCAGGGTTTCGAGGTCTATCTCATCGAGAAGGATTCCGACCTCGGCGGCATGGCTAGGCGTCTGCAACGCACCCTGGAAGGGATCGATGTACAGGCATTTCTGAACGATCTGAAGAACAAGGTCTTCCGTCATCCCTCAATCCATGTGTACACGGATGCGGAGTTGTTGGAGGTCACGGGTTACATCGGAAATTTCACGAGCCGGTTGAACGTGGAAGGCCGCCAGATGCAGATACGCCATGGGGCCGTAATCATCGCCACCGGCGCCGTGGAATACCGGCCCGAGGAATATCTCTACGGCCAGGATGAGCGGGTCATGACCTCGCTCGAACTGGAGAACTCGATCCAGCAACAGGACGCGCGCGTGAAAAACGCCCGTGGCGTGGTCATGATCCAGTGCGTGGGCTGCCGGAACGCGGAGCGAAACTATTGCAGCCGCGTCTGTTGCACACAATCCATCAAGAACGCCTTGAAACTCAAGAAAGAAAATCCGGCCCGGGATGTCTACATCATCTTCCGCGACATGCGCACCTACGGTTACAAGGAGGATTATTACCGGGAGGCCGCGGATAACGACGTGCGTTTCATCCGTTACGAACCGGAAGACAAACCGCGCGTCTCGGCGGTCGAGGAGAACGGCGAAAAACTGCTGCGGGTGGACGTCTACGATCCCATCCTCGGCCAACGCCTCGCCCTGGATGCCGACGTGGTTGCACTGGCGGCCGCGGTGATCCCGCCGCCGGGCAACCAGACCCTTGCGCGGCAGTTCAAGGTGCCGTTGAGTCCGGACGGATTCTTTCAGGAGGCACACGTAAAACTTCGCCCGGTCGATTTCGCCGCCGATGGCGTATTCCTGTGCGGGACTGCCCATTACCCGAAACACCTCACGGAGACCATCAGCCAGGCTTACGGCGCGGCCGGTCGCGCGATCTGCGTGCTTTCGAGCGACACCGTGGCGGCCTCAGGGGCGATCTGCGACGTGAACATCAACAACTGCGTCACCTGCGGGGCGTGCATCTCCGCATGCAGCTACGACGCCATCTCTTTCCAGGAAACCCCGAAAGGGAAGAAGGCCCAGGTGAACCCGATCCTCTGCAAGGGCGACGGGTTGTGCAATACCAAGTGCCCGACCGGCGCCATATACCTGAAACATTTTACCGATGAATTGATCTTCAGCCAGATCGACGCCGCTTAAACCGAACAAAATGAAATTAATCCACGCAAGGCAGGCCGTCCTGCCACTGGAGTGACTGCTACATGCGACCCGCACATGACTTCAAACCGCGCATCATGGGCTTCCTGTGCAACTGGTGCTCGTATGCGGGCGCGGACCTCTGCGGCGTGTCCCGCTATCAGTATCCCCCCAGCGTGCGCATCATCCGGGTGATGTGTTCCGGGCGCGTGGATCTAGAATTCGTCCTCCGGGCCTTTACCCGGGGTATGGACGGGGTGTTTGTAGGCGGCTGCTGGCTGGGCGAGTGCCACTATGTGACGGAAGGCAATTACGACGCCCTCAGCATGATGCACCTCGGCAAGAAACTCCTGCAGGAGGCGGGCCTGAACCCTGACCGTCTGCGCCTGGAGTGGATCTCCGCCTCGCAGGGCAACCGTTTCGCGGAGGTGATGACGGAGTTCACCAACGAACTCAAGGAAATCGGCCCGCTCGGCGCGGGTGAGGGGATGAGCGACGAGACACTGGCGCTGAAACTGGAGGCGATCCGCAAGGTCCTGCCCTTCGTGAAGCTCGTGGAGCGCGAAAAGCTGCGGGTGCGCTTCGAGAACAAGGAACAATACGCGGAATATTTCGATGGCCCGGAGGCGACGCGTCTGTTCAAGGACCAGATCGCCGACAAACTCACCATCAGCCAGATCCTTTTGCTGCTCAAGGACCGCATGCTAACGACAGGCGAGATCGCCGCGCAACTGGGGATCAATTCCTCGAACGTCGCGAAATTCCTGACGGAGTCCTCCAGACAGCGCTTGATTCGCTTCGATCAGGCGGAAAAACGCTACGCGCTGGTCTGATTCAACGATACGCATACCTGCAACGATCCCGAGACTGGCTATGGACACCACGAATATCAGCGCAATCATCGACAAGTACAATGGCGAGGCGAGCGCCCTGATACAGATCCTGCTCGACATCCAGAACGATCTCCACTGGCTGCCGCGCGAGGCCCTGGAACTCGTCAGCGAGCGTCTCGGCGTGCCGATGAGCCGGATCCAGCACACCGCCACCTTCTACAAGGCCTTCAGTCTGGTGCCGAAGGGACGGCACGAGATCAACGTCTGCGTCGGCACCGCCTGCCACGTGCGCGGCGCGAACCGCGTCCTGGAGGTGGTGCAGAACATCACCGGCATTCAGCCGGGCGAGACCGACGCCGATCTCAAATTCAGTCTGGAGACGGTCAACTGCCTCGGTTGCTGCGCCCTGGGTCCGGTGATGGAGATCGATGAACAGCACCTCGGCAAGCTGGCGCCCGCCATGGCCGCCGACCTGTTGAAAGGTTATCAATAAGGGCATCCCATGTCGAAACTGAATTCACCCGCCGATCTCGAACATCTCCGTGAGGAGATCCTGGCCGGACGCGATCCGGACAAGGTCTGCATAACGCTCTGCTCGGGCACGGCGTGCAACGCCACCGGCAGCGGCAAGGTGGCCGCGGCCATCCATGAGGAGTTCGAGAAGCAAGGCTTGAACGGATCGGTGGAATTCCGCAAGACCGGCTGCCATGGTTTCTGCGAAAAAGGTCCGAACATGGTGATCTCGCCCGAAGAGATCAGTTATATCCAGGTTACGCCGAAAGACGTCCCGGAGATCATCGCGAAGACCGTCAAAGAGAAAAAGGTCGTCGAGCGTCTTTTGTACAAGGACCCGGCGACTGGCGAAAAGGCCACTCACGAATTCGAGATTCCCTTTTATAAACACCAGCAGCGCAGTGTCTTGGCCAACAACGTCAAACTCGACCCCAAGAATCTGAACGACTATCTCGCCGTCGGCGGCTACTCGGCCATGGTCAAGGCATTCGACATGGGACCGGAGGCGGTCATCGCCGAGGTGAAAAAGGCGAATCTGCGCGGCCGGGGCGGCGGCGGTTTCCCGGCCGGCATCAAGTGGGAAGCGGCGCGCAATGCGCTGGGCGACAGGAAATACGTCATCGTCAACTGCGATGAAGGCGACCCCGGCGCCTATATGGACCGTTCGCTGATGGAGGGCAATCCCTTCGGCGTCCTGGAGGGACTCATCATCGGCGCCTATGCCATCGGCGCCAGCGAAGGCTACATCTATGTTCGCCAGGAATATCCACTCGCGGTGGAGAACGTGCTTTCCGCCATCCGGCTGGCGGAGGAGCGCGGCCTGCTGGGCAAGAACATCCTCGGATCGGGTTTCGATTTCAGCATCGAGGTCCATCGGGGCGCCGGGGCCTTCATTTGCGGCGAAGAGACCGCACTGCTGGCCTCTCTGGAGGGCAGGGCGGGAGAACCGCGCGCCCGACCGCCGTTTCCAGCCACCCGCGGCTTGTGGGGCAAACCCACCAATATCAATAATGTAGAGACCTGGGCCAACGTGCCGTTGATCGTTAACAACGGGGCGGACTGGTTCGCCGGAATGGGCACCAAAGGCAGCAAGGGGACGAAGATATTTTCCCTGGTGGGCAAGGTAAACAACACCGGTCTGGTCGAGGTGCCGATGGGCGTCACGCTCAGGGACATCATCTACAAGGTGGGCGGCGGCATCCCGAAAAACAAGAAGTTCAAGGCCGTGCAGACCGGCGGTCCTGCGGGCGGCTGCATCCCCGAGGAACATCTGGATATCCAGGTCGATTTCGACGAACTGACCAAGTTCGGGGCCATCATGGGTTCAGGTGGCATGATCGTCATGGATGAGGACACCTGCATGGTGGATGTCGCCCGCTACTTCCTGAATTTCCTCTCCGGCGAATCCTGCGGCAAATGTTCGCCCTGCCGGGAAGGCATCAAGCAGATGCACCGGATCCTGACCGACATCACCGAAGGCCGAGGCAAGGAAGGCGACATCGAACTGCTCGAGGAGATCTGCCTCTCTACCCGCGCCTCGCTGTGCGCACTGGGACGCAGCGCCGCCAATCCGGTGCTGAGCACATTGCGCTATTTCCGTCATGAATACGAGGCGCACATCCACAACAAGCGGTGTCCCGCGTTCGTTTGCAAGAAACTGATCTCCTACTACATCGATCCTGAGCAATGCCAGGCCTGCCTGATCTGCTTCCGTAAATGCACCTCCGGGGCGATCTCGGGCGGCAAGGACAAGATCCATATCATCGATCAGGCGGTATGCAACCGTTGCGGCACCTGTTTCGAAGTCTGTCCGACACGGTTCGGGGCGGCCATGCGGCTCTCCGGCGACCCGGTTCCCGCGGCGATTCCGGAGGAAGCGAGGATCCTCATCAGGGAAACCAAATCCGAGAAAGAGAGCAAGGCAACATGAGCGAGATCCGTTTGAAGATCGACGGCAAGGAAGTCACCGTCGAGGCCGGCAAGACCATCCTGGATGCCGCGCGCAAGGCCGGCATCGATATCCCCACGGTCTGCCACCACGAGAAACTGGAATCCTTTGGCGGCTGCCGGCTCTGCACGGTGGAGGCTGAATCCGGTGGCAGAACCAACCTGGTCGCGGCCTGTATCTATCCCGCGGCGAACGACCTGGTGGTTTGGACCCGCAGCCCCCAGATCGACAAGATTCGCAAGGTACTGACCGAGCAGTTGCTGGCCTATGCCCCGGAATCCGAGGTCTTGAAGGCGATTGCGGAGGATTACCATGCCGACAAGGACCGTTTCCCCAAGGAGCCATCGTTCTGCATCCTTTGCGGGCTCTGTGTGCGCTACTGCGCCGAGGTCAAAAAGAAAAACGTCGTCGGCTTTCTGGATCGCGGTCCCTGTCGCGAGATCAACTTCATCCCCGAGCTTGCCGCCGTGGAATGCTGGGATTGTAAAGAGTGCTTCCCGTTGTGTCCGACCTCGGCTCTCCAGGCCGCTTTTGTCCTGACCGAGGCCCTTATCTCCCTCTCGCCCTCGTTACAAAAGATCGATACCCGCGCAAAAACAGCCAGCGCCTAGCAGTTACGGGAGCGACTCCCAAGAGCCGCTCCCGCTTCGATTGCTCCAACCTCCCTCCATCAAACCTACTCTTTTTAGGGTATTTACTCCTCATGGATAAATACTTAAATTGCGTCTGTAATAATCGATAAATAAGACGCCAACCTCCAATCCGGGATTTAGATTCAAGCCAGCCATCTAGCAAGTCTGGCGACAGTATTCATAAGAACTGAAAACAGACACAAAGAAACGATGCGATATTTTCAACTCATCGATGACATCCGGATCCCCGGGCGCTGGTATTTGGGGGATGTGAAACGCTGGCGGGGAGCGGCGTTTCTACATGCCGGCGACGGCCAGACATCCGCCGGGGAGATGCCGAGCGTTGAAATCAGCCGCCGGGGCAGACCGCTGGAATTCACCATGACCAGTTTCGACCTGCCGATCATCGGTCTGGAACTGGCGGCAGTTATCGAGAAGATCGCGGGCGCCGATGTGGAGATTAAGCCCATTATGGTAAGCAATACCCCCGGCTATGGCATACTTAAGGTGAGACGAGTTCTCGACTGCCTCGATGAATCGCGGTCTGTCTACAGTAAAATAACCTGCAATGACCAGCATGCCTTGCGTTATCGTCCGGTGACCAAACTCTATCTGGATCGCGAACGGGTGCCGGAAGGCATGCACATCTTCAATGTCAACGACGGTTCCGGCGCGCTCGTGGTGTCGGAGTTGTTGCGTGATGCCATGCAAATCGCCGGCTGTTTCGGCGCGAAGTTTGTCGAGGTGTGATTCCTGTACATCCTCCCTACCAGGGTTGATCCTTCCCGTCGTTCTGCAGGAAGCGCCCTGAATCTTTCAGATTCAGCCCATCGATAGTCCGGATCATCTTGCCGATCGCCGCCTCAGGCGACTCAAGTCCGGGGATATCCAGGTCGCCAAAGCTCTCCACCTTCACGCCGCCGGGATGAAACATCACGACCGTCACGCCATCTCCCTTGAATTGCGCGCTCAGCAGGCGCATCGCGCTGTTTAACGCGGTCTTGCTGATGCGATACCAGTAGTGGTCCGGGATGGGGGCCCCGTTGGGCATGAACGGCGGCATTGTGATGGTGCCTGCCGCCGAGCTGATCGCGACGATCTTTTTCTGTTTGCTCGCCTTGACGTTCTCGATGAAGGTTTCGCAGATCTTCAGCGGGCCGGCAACATTCGTGTGGATGAAGTCATCCAGCAGTTTGTAGTCAAGCGTGCCGAACAACTGGTTGGCATTGCCGCCGGGCTGGTCCAGCGGATCGGTTCTGACCATGCCGGCATTATTAAGCAGCACATCGATGGGCATCCCTTTCAACTTGGCGCCGAGCCCCTCAATCTGCGCGGCGTCCGTCACGTCCATGCGTTCGATGCGCACCTGCGGAAATTCCGCGGCCAACTGCGCCAGAGAGTCGGGAGTGGTTTCGCGGCGATGGGTGGCGATGACGGTCCAGCCGCGGGCAGCATATTGTCTTGCGAACTCGAGGCCGATCCCCTGGTTCGAGCCCGTGATCAGCACAGTTTCAGCCAGGGGTGAATGACCGGTCAGACCCGATGCCAGGATAAACAACAAGGTAAACAGATTCTTGATCCGCGCAGACATGAGTGTGGCCCTCGTATTTAACAACTTGAAAAGTTGTTCCGATGGAGATCGAAACGTTACTATTTCGCGGCGCGCAGCATTGCCGCGTTGGCTTCGACCAGTTGCCGCACGCCTCGTGGCTTGCGGCCGGTGAGTTTTTCCACGTCGTCGGAGATGATCGCGAAATGCCCGCCGCGGATCGCAGCCTCGAAACTCACCATGTCGTTACTGTTCCATGGCACGCCGGAGACAACCTGATCGTCGACCGGTTCGCGCGGGATGCCCATCGCATCAAACATCGCGAACATGCCTTCATCCGTGGTCTCGACCAGTTTCACCTCGTGACCGCTCACCTCGGTGAGCATCCGCGCTATATCGCCGAAGTTCAATAATTCCGGTCCGGTGATGTTGTACGTCTTGCCTGCATGCCCCGCGTTGGTCAGGACCGCTACCGCGGATTCGACGCAATCCTCGCGCCAGACCAGGGCCTCCCGGCCGCCCGCGGTGCTGGTCAGCCACTGGCCGGAACGGATGTAATTCGGTCCCATATTGACGACCATGGCGTCGGCATAATGTTGATCGCGCAAGATTGTCCAGGCGCAGCCGCTGGCCTTAATCAACTCCTCCGTCGGGCCATGGTCGCGGATGACGATCGCGGGATTTTGCGGCGTGATGCCAACGACGCTTGTATAGATGATCTGTTTCACCCCGGCGGAGGCTGCGGCGTCGATCGCCGCCTTGTGTTGCGCGACCCGCTTGCCCACGCGCGTACCGCTGATCAGCAACATCCTGTCGATCCCCTGCATTGCGGCGGCAAGGCTCGACGGTTTATCGAAATCGCCGTACCGCACCTGACAGCCAACCGTCGTGCGATCCGCCAGTTTTTCGGGCTTGCGGGTCAGGAGCACCAGCTCGCGTGCCAGGCCGCGCGCTATGAGTTTGTCGGTGACCGAGCGGCCGTATTGGCCGGAGGCGCCGGTAATCAGGATGGTCATGCATGTCCCCCCATATTATTTAAGTGTTGTGCAGCAAAAATTTTGCGCCTGGGCGCAAATAAATGGTTGATCAAGGATTCGAACAGGTCAAATGATGTCTATCTAATTATTATACCGTTGCGTTAAACTGGTTGTGTTTCCGACTTGCGGCATAGCATGCCACGGACAGGATAAATACAAAACCAATGACTATGAAAAATAATAAAGTTGATGTTGGCGCGGTGATCGATTCCGCGGGTTTTTTCTGGATGCCCTGCGGCATTGCCTTGATGATGATCGTCATCATGCTGGCCGACGGTTTCGATTTGTTCATCATGGGCTATATCGCCGATCCGCTGGTCGCTGATTTCGGCATCACCCGCGGCGATCTGGGGCCGGTGAACAGCGCCGGATTGATTGGTATGGCGATTGGCTCTGTCCTGCTCGGTTGGCTGGGCGATCGCGTCGGTCGTAAACGAGCCTATGTCTCCTGTCTCTCGTTGTTGTTCCTGGGCTCGTTGATATGTTATTTCTCCAGTAACCTCGATATCTTGATAACAGGCCGGCTGATCATGGGTTTCGGTCTCGGCGGGATTACCCCTCTGGCGACGACACTTGTGTCGGAATGGACCAACAAAAACATCCGGAGCGTGGTCGTGGCCGCTGTCATCGTGGCAATACCTCTGGGCGGGGCCTTGGGCGGATTGATCTCGGGACCGGTGCTCGAGAGCGGCGGCTGGCGCGGCATGTTTTTGGTGGGTTCCATGGTCCCTCTGGCAATGTTCGTGCTGTTTTCGTTCCTGTTGCCGGAATCGCCCAAGTACCTGGCCAAACACCCGGAACTGCACAAACGCCTGGCGCACACTCTAAATCGATTGCTGGGCGAAAACCGGTTCGACGGGACCGAGGAGTTTGTTGTCGTTGAAGCGGGGAAACGTTCCAGCCACTGGTTTTCGACCTTGTGGAATACCGATTTTCGCGCCCGTACAACCTTCATCTGGACCGCCTTCGCGATCAACAGTTTCGTGCTCTATGTGTTCACCAACTATCTGCCGACGCTGCTCACCAACTCCGGTCTGGAGGCAGGCACATCCAGGATGGGACTGACTGTCTTCAGCGGCGGCGCCGCGCTGGGATCCGTTGGCGGGGCCTTATTCATCAACTGGTTCGGTTCCAAATATGTCGGGACCATACTCGCCGCGGTGGGCGGCTTGGCGACAGCGGCGCTGGCCATGCTGTTGCTTGTGGATAACGTCGCAAATCCTTCCTTGCTCGCCGCGTGTCTGGTTGCGGGGGCATCCATCAATGGCATGCAGGCATTTCTGTACGCGGTCAGCGCCCATTCCTACCCGACCGAGATTCGCGCCTCCGCCGTGGGCATGGCGCAGACGTTTTCGCGGATCGGGGCAGTCGCAAGCCCCTGGGCCGCGACATTTTATTTCAAGATGGATCCGGCGCCCCCGGTCAGCATGTTTTTATTCGCGATCGCCGGGGTGATCGTTTTAACGGTAACCAGTTTCTTCCTGATCCCGACACATATCCCCAGCAACAGCCGGAAAATGGTTGAACTCGAAGAAGAAGACGCCTTACGCCATGGCGTGGGCGTGTCTCCTCCGGAATAATCGAACTGGTAATCCTAGGCATGCGGTTCCATAGACCTTTAAGGGTCCAGTACTCGGCTATCCGAGATCGATGCCTACAACTGGCAACTCGATCAAAATCTGAACGGCACGTTCGGACCGCAGTTTAATAATCATATGTATGACGGTCCATTAAACAGTAGCGATCTGATGCGTCAACTCGAGCGGTATCAGGCATGCAAGGACGTGGGAGCCAAAGAATGTTAACTTCCTATCGCCTCATCGCACTGGTCATATGGTGTCTGGCGGTGATGCCCGGCCCGGCCTTGGGCGACGGGAACACGGTGATGGTGGAGCAGTTTGAATCGCGCGTGACCTCCGATTACCCGGAGGTCAACGTCATCGTGCGCAACCTGACTGATGTCCCCATGAAGACCAGCATCTTTTTCTCGATCGAGCATTTACCCGCAGCGGAGGGGTGGGCATTCACGAGATCCACGGTTGGGAATTATTACCTCGACTATCACACAACGGCCGTCGTGCCGGGGTCAGGCTGGGCGCACCGGGTGTTCCGGGCCGGACCCCACATCGCGAGCTACCCGGCCACGGTCCGCTATACAATCGCCTATGGGGATAAGTTCGAGAATCTAATCACCGGCGAGGTCACACTGAACGATCAGCTAACACTCCGTACGCCCCTCTCCGTCGAGTTGGCAGAGCAGGACCTCAAGCTGGAGCATAACATCGAGGCAATGGAGAGGAATGACGCAAAACTCGTGCGCATCTTGATCACAAACCTGTCGGCGCAGCATGGCCAGCTTTATGTTTCGCGTAAAGATCTCATCGGTTGTACGGACACTTTCGATTTTAGACACCCCATAACACGAGGCTTGGATGGAGGGATCGTGGATCTGCCACCCCAGGGTAAAGGGGTGGTGATCATTCCCATCACGGGTAGCAAATCCGTGCCCGAATGTCGGCTGGATCTGGAGTTTTCGAGCCGGGAAGTCGAAGGGCGGGGCAGGGTGATCACCTCGATCTCTATCCCGCTGGTCGTCACGGGCAAATACTGGGGAAGGTAATCTGCAGGATCATCTTTCGTCGAGCAACGACGCCCTCGGCAACCTGCAGATCAAACCGGGGATCGCCGGGACCTATGCTTACGCCGAACTCCCTGATACGGCTTGCCCCACCGCGGCCGTCGCCCCCGGCCCGCACGCCGTGACCACGGCCGGCGGCCAGCCGCATTGTTACGATACGAACGGCAACCTGCTCCAGGGCTATGACTTCAGCCGCAACAGCCCCCGCGACCTCACCTGGACCCAGGACAACCTGCCCGAATCCATCACGGCCAACGGCGTCACCCTCAGCTTTACCTACGGGGCCGATAGAAACCGGATCCAGCAGACGAACGGCCTCACCGGCCAGGTCACCACGTCTACACCGTCCGCGCCGGCGGCGGGGCGGTGGCCCTCATCAAACACAGCGGCAGTCTCGAAACCACCCACTACCTGCATAAGGATCACCTCGGCAACGTCAGCGTCATCACCGATGAGCAGGCCAACGTCAGCGAAGAGCTGAGCTACGACGCCTGGGGTCACCCGGAGGACTGGAGTCCGGCCACGGCCCCCCTCTACCCGACGGCGACCCCGCGCGGCTACACCGGGCACGAGCACCTGGATGATGTGGGCATCATCCACATGAACGGGCGGGTCTACGATCCGATGCTGGGCCGGATGCTCTCCGCCGATCCGTTGATCACGCACCCCGGCTACTCGCAGAGTTACAATCGGTACAGCTATGTGCTGAATAATCCGCTGCGGTATACGGACCCGAGTGGGTTTGAAACGATCGAGGAGATCGTGATCAGAGCCCCCGCACCCTACCCCTCAGGCACGACGATGGATTGTCCATCGCTTTATTTGTGTATCGTTACGGGCGAACGGCCATCGCAGCAGCCGTGTGCGGGGTCAAATTATTGCTCGTGGGCGAACGTAGAAGATTGGCTATGGGTAAATGAAGGACTTAATGGCGGCGTCAACAATACGGGGTATCCCGGGGGCTATCCGGATGGAAGTGGGCCCGGTGTCAGCCACACCACACCCGCGGCGGAGGCCGCGAGCAACGGCCAGAACGCGCAGGCGACGGCAGGGAGGTATTTTGAGAAGAGCGTCAGGGTCAAGGTCTACGAACCCATCGAAGGCTCCCGTCTGAAGCGGAAGGTGGGGTTGCTTGAACTTGCGGAGAGGGATGCTGAAAAGTTGAAAAAATTACGAAATTTAATCAGGAATGAATTAAAGGCCGCGCTATCGGAATTTTCCAAACTACCGGAGGATCTAGCGAAAGTGGCGTACGATGGAAATTTTGGTGGTGATTTTACCCCCCGTAACATTATACACATGCCTAAATCGATGCTGAGTTGTCAGGATTTCATCTCTGGATGCTCAGGCTCATATATAGCTCTCTTTATTCACGCGATTACACATGTCTGGCAATTTTATCGACGGAATGAAGAAGGAAGATTAGGTCCCGTCTGGGGTCACATCCTCAGCGGGGACCTATTACCGAAAGAACCAGGTGAGTATCTGCCAAAGGAGAGATATGTTAATACTCCTTCTACCAAGAGGCTTAATACAGAGGAAGAGGCTGATTGGCATATGTGGCATTTCATGTGCTCTAATCGCTATGAGGAATACTGTTAGAATTTATGCGTCACCTGAAACGACACTTGATTCGCATTATGATGTTATCGCTATTAGCATCGGGATACGGCTGTGTTCAAAACATAAAATCAGGTTGTATGTGGGTTGAAATCGAATCAGCTGGTGGTTATTGCGTAGAGTCTGAGCGCGTGATTGCAGTCGCGCCAGCCCCTCATAATCATCCAAAGGGGATGGCACTTTCAATAAGTTTATCACCTCCCATAGACTCTAGTGGCGAGCGAAATGATGATATATCCCGAATAGCTCTGTCAGCGGATGTAAGACCAAGATTTGATCTGGTATGTAGTCATTTTATAAATTTTCTTGGCGAAAGGAAGCTAAACTGCGTAGCCAGCATCCCAGATAAGCGATTGCACGTGATCGTCACCTTCGATGATGATAAAGCTCTAGGTCGCTATGAAGAACGGACCCAGCTTATCGCGGATGATGTAGTGAGTAACGTTATCAAGGAATGGAAACCCCGCAAATAATAGACAGTATCGCCTAGCCCGCGGATGCGAACTGGAACCTTAAGGAGGACTTCGGCGACGACCCCCAGCACCGACTAAAGTCGATCGTCAGCGACGTTTACACTCATGACAGCGCGAACTTCTCGACGTTGAGTCCGGCAATCGACGTGAAGTGTTTGCTGTTGCCGGTGAGCAGGGGCAGTTGATGTTCCAAGGCCGTGGCAGCGATAAGGGCATCGCCAGCTTGCAAACCGTGACTTAGCGTCAGCGTGGTCATCAACTCGGTGGCGCGTTGCGTGATCGCGGCGGTGAGCGGCAGCACGTTGGCGTGGCGCAGCGCAAACATCTTTTGTACGGCGGTGAGTTCTTCCTTGTTGTGCATGCCTTGCAGCAATTCCAGATAACTCATGGCGGACAACATGAGTTGCGGCAGACGGTCAAGGCACTGCGCAGCTTGGCTGTAGCCGCGCAGATGCCAGATCAATACATCGGTATCGACCAACACCGACATCAACCGTCTTTGCGCGAGCCATCACGATTGTAACGCGACGCGCGCAGCTTGCGAACGTAGCCTTCAACATCGGCCATGTCCTCGCGGTCGCGCCAGATGCCGAACGCGGGATCGATGCTGGACTGATCGGACGTCTGCTCGGTGGGGGTGGGCTGAGCGGCTTCATCCTCGATCCGCACCGTGACGCGCGCATCGGCGGGGATGGCGAGCTTGTTGCGCCAAGCCTCGGGCAGCTCGGCGACCTTTACGTGTTCAATCACCACGGCGTTCATATTGTTCTCCACTCCTTAGCGGCTTAGTTGCGCGAGCAATGAGAATCGATAGCTCCATAATAAGCCAAATCCACCATCAGCGACATACGGTCAGATTTCCAAAGACAATCCCTTGCCTTGCAAGCTAGGGGGGCAGTATCAGACCAACGCACCGCCCTCGGGCGACACGCGGTTCGGATCGAAGGCCTTCTGGATCTCGTTCCACCACTTGTGATAGCTCGACAGCGCCTGGCCGATCTCCTCCGTCGCATTGGGTTCATTGCGGTAACCCAGCAGGGCGAAATAGCGTTCCTTGAAGGCCCGGTCGCTCTGCTCGAAGTGCCAGGCATCCACGGCCTTCTGGGCCTCTGCGTTGTGCGGATCGAACTTGCAGAAGATCTCCGTCTTGCCGAGGTGTCCCTGTTCAACGCCCCAGCCAAAGGCGGCCCCGCCGTCGTCGACGATCAGCCCCTTGGCGATTAACGGTTCTTTCGCCTTGCCGGCGCCGATGGCCCACTTGATGGTGAGATCCCGCTGGCCCATCACCGGGATGGACTTGAACATGCCGCCGGGACGGAAGGTCTCGCGGATGGATGCCGAGATGCGGATGCATTGACATAGCAGGATGCCTTCGATCCGCGGGTCTTCGAGCGAGGTCACGGACTTGCCGTTGTTATCGCTGACGATTTGATTCAGGACGCGTTTTTTGTAGGCAAAATCGGCCGCCGAGTTGCCGGCAATGATGATGAAAAAGCCGGGACCCTGGATCTCCTTGCTGAGACGTTTGAAGGTTTCTTCTTCTTCTTCATTGCTGGTGCTGATGTTCGCCGCGACCATGGCAATATTAAAACCCATCAATTCGAAGGCAATCTCCGCCTCGCCGAGTTTAAGCTCGGCCTGCCACATCTGATCCACCGACGGGAAACTGTAATAGCGCGCCATCATGTTCGGCGGGACCTCGCTCAGTTGATAATTCGGCGATGCCCCGACGACCGGGAACTTGGTCGGTCCCGGCCAGTGGTAGATCTTCATTGCGGCCTTGGTGAATACGCCGGGAGTGGCGCCGGGCGGCACCGCGCTGGTCAGGATGCTGCGCAACGAGGGTCCCGGGCCGTCGCCGGAGAACCATTCGTCCGCCGAACCCAAGGAGCCGGAACGCACGATATCGCCCGCGGGCGTGACCCACTCGATGGCCAGATGGTTGCGATCGTCGCCGCTGGTGCTCTGGTCCAGATGACCGTGCCCGCGCAGCATCGCCGAGCAGTTCGTGCCGGCACCCTTGACGTTCATGTGCAGGCCGCGTTTCATCAATTCGGCCTGCAATTGCGCCGAGATCACATACGGTTCGACCACCGCGTACATATTTTTTTCGTTGATCTCGATGATGCGGTTCATCCGCCGCAGATCCATATAGAGCATCCCCGGCTCGAACCGGCCGGTCCAGCCCGTGCAGACCGGGCGGAAACGCACCTTGTGCTTGTTGCACAGCCGGATGATCGCCTGTACCTGCGCGGTATTCTCCGGCAGGATCACCGCCGCATGCGCGGTGTTGTGATAGGACGGCATGATCGCCGGGTCGGCGCAAATAAATTCCGGGCCGACTATGGCCTCGAATTCCGCGTATACATCCTTACTCATGGTCATGACGTTTACCCCCCTAGGCGATCGCTTGTTCGAACAGTTCGACGAGGTCGAAGACCTTCAGACGACTGCCGGCGGCCTCGATCGCCGCATTGAAATTGTTTTCGCACCACGGACAGGCGGTCACGATCGCCTCGGCCCCGGTCGTTTCGGCCTCCGCGATGCGTTCCCGCGCCGTCCATTGCGAGAATTCCGGGTTGGATGCATTCACTCCACCGCCAGCCCCGCAGCACCAGGCATATTCCTTGATGCGGGTCATCTCGGTGAGCTTCACACCTGGAATGCTGTTGATCACATCCCGCGGCGCCGCATAGGTCCCGTGTGTGCCGCGCCGGTATACCTTAGGCGGATCGAATACGAAACGATCGCCTGGGACTTTTTTGCCCTCCCAGTGTTGCCAGGGTTCGCCCAGCCGCCCGAGGTGACAGGGGTCGTGATAGGTCACCGCCAGGTCGATTCGGTGGTTTGGTTTAAGCCGACCTTCACTCAGCAAAAGCTGAATGTATTCCGAGATGTGATACACCTTGAGGTCGCCGCGCAACTTGAATTTATCGTACAGCACCTTGAATGCCTGATAAGCGTGGGGAGATGCCGTGACTACGGTCTTGATCCCGGACTGTTTGACGTAGTCCATGTTCTTCCTGGCCTGAGTCAGGAAATCCTCCTGATAACCCATCTCATAGGCCTGTCCGCCGGTCGAGGTCTCGGCGTCGCCGGCAATGCCGAAATCGACGCCCGCTTTTTGCAGGATCTTCGCCGTCGCCCGCGCCAGTTTATGCAGCTTGGGGTCATGGCTGGTGAGATCGCCGACATACAGCAATACCTCAACCTTCTCCTTGGCGGCATCCTTCAATTTTAATCCGGCCGCCCAAGCCCCGCGTTTGCCTTTCGCCGGCACGATGGAACCGGTCTTGCGCAGATTGGCGATCGCCGCATCGAGGGCAGGGTGGGTCTTGCCGTCGGCGACGCATTTGATCCGGAATTCGGTAATCGGCGCCATTACCTCCATATCCATCGCATAATTACAGGACACGCCACAGGCGCCGCACATCTGGCAGTTATAGACGATGTCGAGCAGCTTGTCGGTATAGTTGTCGCCGTTCTTCAGCGCCGCGGCGCCGATGTTCAGGCGGCCGCCGCCGGAATAGCTGTGAAAGTTGTATCTGGAAATGCTGGGGCACGCGTTGGCGAATTGCTGTCCGCTGACCTTCTGCAGGGGGATCCATTTGCAGGCCGAACACCGGCAACACATCTCCATGTCGCCTTTGTATTGTTCCAATCCCATTACCGTTACCTCCCGGATTATATATGCTGGTTTCTGTATGTCAGGCAGTGGTGTTTAGAAGCACACTTTCCCAGGGTTCATGACATTGTTCGGATCGAAGATCCTCTTGAAGGTGCGCAACACCTCGATGCTGGCGGCATCCCGGTTGAGGATCGTCCCGGCGCTGTTCCCATACGGGCGCGAGAAGAATGCGCCATGGTTCAGCAGGCTCCGGGTGGCGGATTCAGACAGTTCCTTCACCCGATTACATTCTTTGGCGTCGGCGACGTCATAGAACAGATTGAACTCACAGTGGTAACTGGAGCCCTGGACCATCGGTTGGATATAGACACCGAGATCGGCGGCGGAATAGCAGGAACGATCAGCCAGTTCATTCATTACGCCAATCTGCCTGGTAATCTTTTCCCTCTGGGTAATATAGAAGATATCCTGACAACCACCCTGGGGACGAAGCTTCCAGTAGGGATCGGCAGAGGGTTGCTGTGCGGCCTTCAGTATGGCATTGGCGGTAAGTCCGCCCACGGCATGGACTGCTTCAAGGTTCAAACGTTGGGCAATCGTAGTGATGTCGGAAATTTGTGAAGAAACCCTTTCTTCCGGAAAGTACTCATAACCAGCCACTGCATAGAACAGGGTCCAGGCGGGTAGCGTGGTCTTGAGTTTGCGACCCTCGGCAGCCGAATCGGAGAACATGGCCGCCAGATTGGAGCTGTTGAGGATGAAGCATTCGTTGACGGCGCTCAGACGAATAAGCCAGTAGGCCAGTTCGAGCAATTCATCGAGATTGCTGGATCCGACAACGAAGGGTTGTTCGAGTGCTGGCAGCAATTCGCAGCGCATCGACAACCAGGTGACGATGCCCATCGTCCCCTGGGCGCCCTGGATCAAACGGTGCAGCGACGGCGTGCCCGGGCCATACGGGGCCTTTTGCATGCCCCCGACCGCCCATTGCTCATCCAGCGTTCCGGGGCCGGCCGCCTGGCCGGTGCGGAATTCGGCGCCATTGCCGAAGCAGACGCCGGCGCAGGCCAGCGGGTCCGAGGCGTCCCACTGATATTTCGGCAGCGTGACCGGCTCGCGCTCCAGTATGCTGGCGACCACCGACTTGGTGGAACGCGGCATGAGGGGCATGTTGAGGCGCAGTCCGGCTTTACGGGCAGCCGGGATGAGCTCGCCAAAGGTCACGCCCGGCTCGCACATCGCCACGCGCCGGTCGCGATCCACAAACATGATTTGTTTCATGCCGCTCAGATCGACAATTATCGCGCCGCCATTCCCCGGCACCGTGTCGCCGCGGAAATGTGGCGAGCCGGAACTTACCGGTATCAGCGGGGTGTGGGTTTCATTGGCCAGTTTGACCAGTTGCTGGACCTCGGCGGCTTGCTTCGGTCTGGCGACACACGCCGGTCTCACCGGGTTGACGAAGCTCATGTCCGAGGCGTAGTCATCCAGGACGGTGGCTTCATAGCTCAGGGATTTGGCGTCGACGATCTGTTCCAGTCTGTCACGTGGAATCATTCCCCCTCCAGATTAATCGAGTTATTGAAATTATCGGTCCGGCCAGAATTGGCCAGGACTTTTCACGGTCAATCGACATGTCCGCAAATTTGTATGGTACTAAGCATATCACGCAAAATGGCGGGATCGGAATAGGCATCATGAGCCTGGCCACATTTCTTTTACTTTATCCGGCCAGGTCCGTTATGCTAGGCGAAAAAATACAACAACCTCGTAGCTGAAACTGCTGTCTCCTGGGGGGGAATCATGGCCAATCATGCCGGTAGCGCCGCGTTTGGGGAATTGAAAGGGGGCGCAGCCGCGTTCCATATTTCGGATGTATATCGCCGTTATGTGCTCGTCCTGCTGTTATTGGTGGCGCTCTTCAATTTCGTCGACCGCCAGATCTTTGCAGTCTTGCTGGAGGCAATAAAAAAGGATTTTTCCCTTACCGACACGGAGTTGGGCATGCTGGGCGGCATGGCCTTCGCGGTGTTTTATTCCCTGTGCGGGATTCCCATTGCCTGGGTGGCCGACCGCAGTAATCGCCGCAATATCATCGCCATCGCGCTCTGTCTGTGGAGCGCGATGACCGCGATCTGCGGGCTGACCACCGGATTCGTTTCACTGTTTCTCGCCCGGGTCGGGGTCGGGATAGGGGAGGCGGGCGGGACACCGCCGGCGAATTCGCTTATCGCCGACTACTTTCCACCGGAACGCCGCGCCACGGCCATGGCCGTCACCGGCATGAGCGTCCCGCTCGGCGTACTGACCGGATTTCTGGTGGGCGGCTGGGTCAATGAATTCCTGGGCTGGCGCAGCGCCTTCATGGTGGTGGGCTTGCCCGGCGTGGCGCTGGCGATAGTCTTGTGGCTTACCCTGCGGGAACCACCCAGGGGGTTTTATGAACCGCAACAGGCGCTTGGATCGACTCCCGGCATCCTCGACACTTTTTATTACCTCTGGCGACGACCGGCCTGCCGTCATTTATGTATGGCGGCGGCGCTCTACGGGATGTCCGGCTGGGGGGCGGGGATCTGGCAACCGTCCTTCTTCATGCGAAGTCACGGCATGAGCAGCGGCGAGGCAGGCACCTGGCTGGCCTTCGTCTTCGGGATCTCGGGCGCCTGTGGCGCCATATTCGGCGGCATGATCGGCGACCGGCTGGTCAAGATGACTCAAGACGTCCGCTGGTATTTGTGGCTTTCGGGCGCTGGCATTTTGATTGCGATCCCCTTCGTGTTCCTGGTTTATTTGTGGCCGACACCCATTCCGGCGTTGCTGTTTCTCATCATTCCGACGTTTTTCGGACATATGTATCTCGGCCCGGTCATGGCCATGTTGCTGGGGATGGCGGGCGTCCGACGCCGGGCGCTGGCCTCGTCGATATACGGATTTTTCGTTAATCTCGTGGCAATGGGTTTCGGGCCGCTTGGTGTTGGCATGGCCAGCGATTATCTTCAACCCCAACTCGGAACTGATTCGCTACGCTATGCGATACTTGGAGTAGTGGTTATCTCGACCGCCTGGGCGGCGGTGCATTTTCTGCTGGCCACAAAATCGATCAGAGAGGATCTGGCCGCTGTGGATCAACAACGTTGATAAGCACTATCGTATGTCTCCGGCGAGGATGGATTGGATCAGAAGTCATTATTTTCTCAAGCATTATCAGGCTACAATGACATATCGGATTACTTGATGCATATGCTGTTACATGGGGAAACTCACCCAATTTGATCCCGCTTGCAAACGTTGCCCACGCATCGCTACCCACCTCGATCAGGTGCGGATAAAGTTTCCGGGATATCATGCCCGGCCTGTCCCGCCATTTGGGGTGGAAAATCCAAAGTTGTTGATTGTGGGTCTGGGACCCGGTCTGCACGGCGCCAACGCCACCGCTAGACCGTTCACCGGGGACCATGCCGGTATCCTGCTGTATCGAACCCTGTTTGAATTCGGCTTCAGCAATCAACCTGTAGCGAACGACAGGAATGATGGATTGCAGTTGATTGATTGCCGGATCACGAATGCCGTAAAGTGCCTGCCGCCCGGCAACAAACCTACGCCGCTTGAAATCCGGACCTGTAACAGTTTTTTAAACGCGGAACTGACCGAATACCCCCGCGGGCAGGTTATTCTCGCACTCGGCAGGGTGGCACATGAGGCGATCTTGAAGGCTCTGGCGCATAAACAATCCGACTTTCCCTTCAGTCACGGCGCCAATCACAAGATTCAGTCTGATCGTTGGTTGGTGGACTCTTTCCATTGCAGCCGTTATAACACCCAAACCCGCCGGCTTACCGAAACCATGTTTCATGATGTTTTCTATAAAATACATGAACTATTAGCGTCAATCAATTGATTAACATATGTTTAATCATAAGGAGTTTCTGAAAACCCTGACTGCGAAACCTGGTGTTTACAGGATGCTGGATGAAGCGGGGCAGGTGATCTATGTCGGCAAGGCGCGCAATCTCAAACGGCGGGTGGCAAGTTATTTTACGAAGCAGGCCCTCTCGCCGAAGACCCGTGCGCTGGTGGAACACATTGACGGGATTGAAGTGACTGTAACCCATACGGAATTGGAGGCCCTGTTGCTGGAGAACAACCTCATCAAACAATTGCGTCCCCGCTATAACGTCACCTTCCGGGACGATAAAAGTTATCCCTATCTCTACTTGTCGATAGACGAGACATATCCGAGGTTGATGTACTTCCGGGGTGCGCAAAAGGGCAAAGGCAAATATTTCGGCCCCTTTCCCGATTCCGGTTCCGCCCGCGGCGCCTTGCATCTGACCCAGACGCTGTTCCGGATCAGGCAATGCGACGACAGCTTCTTCCGCAATCGCTCCAGACCCTGTCTGCAATACCAGATCAAACGTTGTACCGCTCCTTGCACCGGCCTGATCGGCGCGGAGGAATATCGGCGGGATGTGACAAACGCCATGTTGTTTCTGCAAGGACGGAACGAGGAAGTCATAAAAAACCTTGCCGGCCCGATGCAGGCGGCATCCGCTGCCCTGGAATTCGAGCGCGCAGCAGCCATTCGAGACCAGATTGCCGGGTTACGCAAGGTACAGGAGACTCAGCACATCACGAAAGGGAAAGGCGAGATCGATATCATCGCCTGTATCCGGCAGTCGAACCTGAGTTGCATCCAACTTTTCATGATTCGCAATGGGCGCCTGCTCGGGAACAAGGCCATTTTCCCTAACCAGGGCGACGGTGACCTGGAAGGGGAGTTGATAGGCGCCTTTATCTCCCAACACTATCTTGCGGGAGGAGGGAAGCGGGAGATACCTCACGAGATCCTTACCAGCGATGCCGCCGTCGAAACGGACTTGATAGAGACAGCGCTTTCCCATCAGGCAGGCCGGCAGGTGCGGATCCGCCATCGACTCCGGGGGGAACGCGCGCAGTGGATGCGGATGGCGAGCGAGAATGCCGAGTTGGCCTTGCGACAAAAACTTGGCGCCAGGGAAAACATACAACAGCGGTTCGCTAACCTGGCGCAGTCCCTCAATCTCGATGATATTCCGGAACGCATAGAATGTTTCGATATCAGTCATACCGGGGGCGAGAATCCAGTGGCCTCCTGTGTGGTGTTCAACCACAATGGCGCGGTGAAGGCGGATTACCGCCGTTTCAACATCAGGAATATCACGCTGGGCGACGATTATGCCGCGATGCGGCAGGCCCTGGAGCGGCGTTATTCACGCGTTCAGAAAGAGGCCGGCAAGCTGCCTGATTTAATCCTGATAGACGGCGGCAAAGGTCAATTGAGCGAGGCTGAAGCAGTCCTGCGAGAGATGCAGCTTGATTCCATTCCTGTCGTGGGCGTGGCCAAAGGAGTCACGCGCAAGGCAGGCAACGAGACACTGGTGTTTACGGATGCGCGTCAGGCCATGCACCTGGCAGCCGATTCTCCGGCCCTGCATTTGATCCAGGAGATCCGTGACGAGGCGCATCGATTCGCGATCACCGGCCACCGCCAACGGCGCGGCAAACAGCGGAATCGCTCCGTACTGGAAGATATCGAGGGGATCGGGGCCATGCGGAGACAGCAGTTGATCCGTTATTTCGGCGGCCTGCAAGGTATTACCAGGGCCGGGATTGAAGACCTTGCCAAGGCGCCTGGAATCAATAAGAATCTGGCCGAGAAGATATATAACCACTTTCACGCCGAATCATGAACATCCCCAACGCACTGACCCTCCTCAGGATTATCCTGATCCCCGTCTTCGTGGTCGTTTTTTATCTCCCGATCAAGTGGAATCACCAGTTGGCGTGTCTAATTTTTACCCTCGCGGCCGTGACCGATATTCTCGACGGTTATCTCGCCAGAAGACTGCAACAGACCTCATCCCTGGGGGCGTTTCTGGACCCTGTCGCAGACAAGCTCATGGTCGCGGTGGTGCTGGTTTTACTGGTGCAACAGGATTCGAACGTCTTGATGGCGTTGCCTGCGGCTGTAATCATCGGACGGGAAATAACCGTTTCCGCATTGCGCGAATGGATGGCGGAACTGGGCGCGCGCAGCAAGGTGGCAGTATCAATCTACGGCAAGATCAAGACCATTACACAGATGGTGTCCCTCATCCTGCTGATTTACCGGGATCCCATATGGATTGTCCCGATTTACCTGCTAGGGCAAATCTGCCTTTATATCGCCGTAATCCTGACGCTGTGGTCGCTTTACGAATACCTGGCAAGCGCCTGGGCGAAGCTCAGGGAATCCATGCACAGCTAGCAGGCTGTTGACAGTTGCGGCTTCGAAGTTACAATAGCCAGCCACATGCGGGAATAGCTCAGTTGGTAGAGCACAACCTTGCCAAGGTTGGGGTCGCGAGTTCGAGTCTCGTTTCCCGCTCCAGATTCACAAGCCCCGGGCATCTTCTGACTCGGGGTTTTTCGTTTATGGAACAAAGGCTGGGTGGCAGAGTGGTCATGCAGCGGCCTGCAAAGCCGTGGACGCCGGTTCGATTCCGACCCCAGCCTCCAAATACTCCTTCATCCGGTATAATGAAACAACGATACCCACTAAAGCCCGGGTGGTGGAACAGGTAGACACAAGGGACTTAAAATCCCTCGGCTTTACCGCCGTGCCGGTTCGACTCCGGCCCCGGGCACCAAGTTACTCGAAGAGCGCCTGAATCTCCGCGTTGGTGTAGCGCAGACGCGCGGCGAGAACGCGCGCCAGGCCTTCCATCAGGTTGAGAGAGATCTTCTTGTGGGACTCGGCGAAGGTGTTGAATTTGTCCCTGGAGAGTACATAGAGATCCGTGTCGGCGCTGGCGACGGCGGTCGCTGAGCGTGTCCCGCGATCCAGGAATGACATCTCCCCAAAAAAGGCGCCACGTCCGAAGGTGCTGATGTGCCGGTAGCCGCCATCGTAAGGAAAGAGGATCCGCACCTCGCCTAGCCGGATTATAAACAGATCCTGATCGGCATCACCCATCGCAAATATGCGCTCGCCGGCCTTGTAGGAGCGTTTGTCCATGCTGGTCTCCAGCTCACCGAGAGTTTCCAGTTTCCGGCCATGGAATAATTCGATTTCATGTAGATCGAGCGGCTTGACCTCGCCACGTTCCAGGGAGGCTTCCTGGAGTATTTTATCTTCAGTCCATTCGAGGGCATCACTTAATTCGCTGAAAATGTGGATGGGGCTTTTTTCCTTAATCAATCCGACTTGATCGAAGTATTGCTGCATGTCACGGCCGCTGGGGAGGCTCCTGGGTATGTCGCAGAAAATAAGACTGGCGTTGCGTTCCGCCAGGGTATCCATGATCTGTTGGAGAATATGCGTAGCGGTGATATCCACGGATTGCACCCGGCGCATGTCCAGAATGAGATATTTCCTGGTCTTGAGTTCCGGCTCCAGCGCGGTATAGAGTTGATCCGTTGTCCCAAAGAAAAGACTCCCTTGCAACTGGAAGATTACCGTTTGATCACCTCTGGCGGCCAGCACCTCCATTTCGGGTTGCATACGGATCTGCCGCGAGAAGATCTTGTTGCCGTATGTCTTCCGATGCACGACGCGCCCACCGATCTGCTCCCGGATAAAGAGCAGTACGGCAAGGAATATGCCGGTGCCTGAAGCGGCAATAAGGCTGACTGTCAGCGCGGTAATCACCACAGCCGCTATAACGGTGAAATCCAGGATTGTTGAGCGATGTTTCAGATAGTGCAAGGTGTCGCGGTCCATCATTCGAAAACCAATCACTATGAGGATGCCAGAGAGTGTGGCGACTGGCACCCAGGCAATCAGTTTGCTGAGGATGAGAAACGCAAATAAGGCCAGTATCCCTTCAATGATCCCGGACAAGCGGGTCATCGCGCCGCTGGACATGTTTACCAGCGTCGCGCCCATGGTGCCGGCGCCCGGCATACCGCCAATCAGTGCGGAGGTGATGTTCCCAAGGCCCTGGCCCAGCAGCTCGCGGTTGGAGTTATGGCGCGAACGAGTCAGGGCATCGAGCACTACACAGGTTTTGAGCGTGTCGATGGAAAGCAGTATCGCCAGAGTCAGGGCGGGCATGACCAGTGCATTGATGGAGTGCATATTGAGATCTTTAATGCCTTCCCACCGCGCGCTGATGATTTCTAGGAAACCCCCGCCTGCGCCGCTTCCCAACGCCCCGATCACCAGGTTGTTGCCCTTAAGATTCCGGAGCGAATCGTCAAAGAGTCCCAAGATGAAATAAGTTATCAAACCAGCGGCAAGCGACAGGATGGCCGCGGGTATGCGTTTGGTGATGCGGGGGGCGATTACCATGACGGTAATGCTCGCCAGACCCACGACAATACCCTCCCATCGCCACTCGCCAATGCTGACCAACGATTCCCAGAAATGGACATCCTTCGGCACGCCCAGCAACTTGGGTACCTGGCTCGCGATGATATAAAGACCCACGCCGCTGAGATAGCCGCTGACAACGGGGTAGGGCATGTATTTGATCAAATGGCCGAGTCCGACCAGTCCGAAGGTAACTTGTAATAATCCAGCTACCAGACCTAGCAGAATCAGGGATAGCAATACACTCTCAGGAGATGCGCCGTGCATGGCCTCCAGGGCGTAGGCGGATAATACGGCGGCGGCTGGAGCGCAGGGTGCTGTAATGAGCCTGTTGGTACCGCCGACAACTGAGGCGACCAGACCGAGCGCGGTTACGCCGAGTATTCCGGCCAGCGCGCCATAAGCGATATAACTACCGCCCAAGGGCGTGTAGATGGTGACTCCGAAGGCGATGGCGGAAGGCAACGCCACCAACATCGCGGCAAGCCCGCCCCAGAAATCTCCAGTTAAATGACCCGGCTTGGCAATCTTCAACATATATAAATCAACCGTGACGCTGGTTCGGAGAGTAGTGCAGGCAATATTAGGTCAGTTGGTGAAACACTGCCATGTCTATAAATTTAGGCAAGCGGGCTATTGTCTTGGTAATATATGCATGCGATTTAACATAATATACATTATGCGCACCATAATATTATTCAGCACACGAAGAGGAGAAGCCGCGATGTCTTGTTGTCATTCGTTTTCCGCATCAAATTCACGCTACTCGTGTAACGGGATAGTAGCTAGAATAACAGCCATCAGGGATCATACCTTAATATTTAATCCTCTCCTCAATCAGCCTTTGTAATGAAAAAAATCATCGTATCCGTGCTCGGGCATGATCGTCCGGGGATCCTCGCGGCTGTTTCCGGTGCATTGCTGGACAACGGTTGCAACATAGAAAACGCCAGTCAGACCATCCTGCAATCCGTATTCGGTTCCCTGCTCCTGGTCTCTACACCTGAAGATCTGGATACCGGTCAACTGGAAAGCAGGATGTCGGAATCCCTGTGCGGCATGGGACTTGATATATTCATCAAGGAACTGCCAGCAGCGAAAACTGATGGACACTCGTCGCCGGGTGAAGCATTCATTATCACAGCCTGCGGTCCGGATCGGCCGGGCCTGGTCAGCGCCATAAGCCGTTGCATGGCCAACCATGGGATTAACATCACCAATTTGCGCGCGGTCTTCAAGGGCGGCGATGTGCCTGACGATAATGTGATGATCTTCGATGTGGATATCCCCGAGGCGGTTGACCTCGCCGTACTCAACCATGATCTGGATGAGATCACCGAACGCCTGCAATTGACCATCAATCTCCAGCATCGGGGAATCTTCAACGCGATGAACCGCATATAACCTTACAACACGGCGCAGAAACTAAATGCTGAGCGAAAAAGAAATTATCGCGACGCTTGACATGATCAAGTGCGAACATCTGGATCTCAGGACTGTCACCATCGGCATCAACCTGTTCGATTGTGTCAGCGATGATCTGCAACGGTTTATCGGCAAACTGCGCAACCGGATCGAATCCCTGGCCGGAAATCTGGTGGAGACCTGTAACCGGATCGGCGGCAAATACGGGATCCCGGTCGTTAATAAGCGCATCTCAATCAGCCCGATGGCGGCGATCGGCGCCTCTTTCAATTCAGGAGAATTGGTGCGTGTGGCCGCCGCACTGGACGATTGTGCCCGGGCGACAGGCATCGATTTCATCGGCGGGTTCAGCGCACTGGTGGAAAAAGGCATGGCTACCGGGGATCGGGCGCTGATTGACGCCATCCCCGAGGCCCTGGCCTCAACGCGGCATGTATGCGCCTCCGTGAACGTCGCCTCCACGCGGGCGGGCATCAATATGGATGCCGTTTTGCGTATGGGCCATACAGTCAAGCGGGCGGCGGAACTGACCGCTGACGCGGATGGTCTGGCCGCCGCCAAATTGGTGGTGTTCGCGAACATCCCCCAGGATATTCCGTTCATGGCGGGCGCTTACCTCGGTATTGGCGAACCGGATGCGGTGATTAACGTGGGCGTAAGCGGCCCCGGCGTGGTTAAAAAGGCCGTGGACCGTTTGTTGGAGTCTGAACCGAATGCGGATCTGGGACGAATCTCGGAGGTCATCAAACAGACGGCTGCACGGGTGACGCGCGCCGGGGAACTCATCGGCAAGGAGGTGGCGGAGGCGCTAGGCATAAAATTTGGCGTAGTCGATCTATCGCTTGCCCCTACCCCGACCGTTGGCGACAGCGTTGGAGAGATCTTTCAAGCCATGGGGCTCGGCAGTATCGGCATGCCGGGCAGCACCGCGGCCCTGGCGCTGCTTAACGATGCCGTGAAAAAAGGCGGCGCCTTCGCCAGTTCGCATGTCGGTGGGCTCAGCGGCGCATTCATTCCGGTCAGCGAAGATTTGAACATCGCGACCGCGGCTGCATCCGGTCTCCTGTCACTGGAAAAACTGGAGGCAATGACCAGCGTCTGTTCCGTCGGGCTGGACATGGTTGCCCTGCCGGGCGACACCACGGCGGAGATGCTTGCGGCCATCATCGCCGATGAAATGGCCATCGGGGTGATAAACAAGAAAACTACCGCGGCAAGATTAATCCCGGCACCAGGAAAAAAGGCGGGTGAACGGGTTTATTTCGGGGGCTTGTTAGGCGAAGGCCCGGTACTGGCGGTCAATAGCGGATATCGAGAGAATCGCTTCGTTCGCCATGGTGGACGCATTCCCGCTCCCCTGCAAAGTCTGATCAATTGACAGGGGAATCTCCTCCGTCAGGCATGCCCTCCTCCCGGACCCGCTGTTCAACCTGATCCAGATCCCGCACTATCGCCGCGATCTTCTGCGGCCAGGGATTTATCCTGGCAAAGCCCGCAGGGATCCCGGCGACAGCGCTCGTTGCGGTTTCCTTGTCCGGATAAATGCCGTAGAAGAGCAGATAACGCGGTTTGCCTGACGGCGTATATTTAATATATCCCGACAGGTCCCTGTTATGTCCGGGTTCTTCTCGCAGCAGCTTTTCTATGTTCTGGAGAAATTGCGCCGAGATTAATTGAAGGCAATAGGCATCGGGATCCTGTGCACGCAACCAATCCGCGCCCCGTATGCCGGCAAGATACCCTGGAATCGCTTCCAGATGATACAAGTGCGCTACCCGCGCCAGATCGGATGCATCAGGGCCTTTATGGAAGGTCGTGACCGGCGGAGTTTCTGAAGATGTCGGTGGCTGCGCCTCAGGTACCTCGGCTGGAAGTGCTTGCGCAACGACTTGCGGTTCCTCGCTGACAGGCTCTAGCGCTATGGTGTTTTCTTCGATAGCAACCGTACCCTCCTCATTCAGGACCCCGGTTTCAGTCACGGGAGGCGCCGGTTGAGGGGCAATGACTTTTTGTGTTGCATCGATTGCGCTCGTTTCAGATCCTGTCGTCCCGGAACGATTGTTTCGATCAATAAGGACATAAGTCAGAAGAAGGATAACGAGCACTCCACCTACGGCCAATCCTGTCAAGGGGATAAACTTCCTGCGGCTGGACGTTACCATTTTCTGACTTTTGGTAATCAGGAATTGCCGCGCTTGGGTATGAATCCTTCCAGGCAATCCCTGTGACTGTTCATGGATCGCATCCAATTCTTTGGATGTGAATGGCGTTTCAACCGCGCCACTTCGTTGCAATCGTTGGACGATATATGCTTGAGTCTGCTCTCTGGTAAAGGCCGGGATCCGTAGATCTCGATTCAGGGTTATGGACAATGAGGTGAATTGACCGCCGGAAAGCTTCTCCTCTATGGACGCATCGGCAATCAACAAGAAATGCAGACTGAATTCGCGATAGCGCAATTCCGCGAGTTGCAACAGGAAATGGAGGGTCTGTGCAGGCAAGGAATCCGCATCGTCGATAATGATGATCGGCTTGAAGCCCTTGGTGGCGGAATATTCCAGATATTTATGTAACATACTGACAGCCAGCGATCTGTCGATCTCCCGATCCGTGAAGATCTGCCGTGCCAGTTCATAGGCAATGGCTTCGGTTGTGAGTGTTGTATCGCCAGCGATCAGGTTTATTGCAACGCCTTTCACATCCGCGGTTTTGAGGCGGCGTGCCAGGGTCGATTTACCACTCCCATGCGGCGCCGTTATCAGAACGACTTCATTGGTGTTGAGGAGTCGTTGCGTTACCTCTTCGAGGCTGCGCCGTAGTTCCGCGGTTTCGAACAATTCCTCCGTTGTGGTTGTCAGCGGAAACGGTTCCTGATGCAGATGAAAGGCTTTGAAATATTGTTCCATATATATTTCAGTATATCGCATTCATAGTTGCCTTGATAAGTTCACCAGGCTTCAAGTCTGCTCGGGCGGGAAGGCGATACAAGCGGGATAAAGTTATATATACTGAATTTTGACCAGGGCAAACAGACTGTACTGATGAACGACCGCGATACAGATTCACAACTGCACCTCGAAATCCTGAAATACGGCGTCAATCAGTACAGTATCCTGGCGCTGAGCATAGCATTGTTCCTGGTCGTCATTGCAACTGTCGTGACCGCTTATCAGATTGCCGGCGCGGTGACAATGTCAGGCATGGCGCATGCGCAATCCACCAGTTTCGCGCTGCGCATACTCGATTTGATGCCTTTTGTATTCGCCGTTTGGGGCCAATACACCGGATATCTGATGGCGCGCAAGGCCGGCGCGATGATCATTCAGGAAACCGACAAACTCCGCGCCGAAACCACGGAATGGAAAAAGAAATCGCAGCATGAAGCTACTCATGACGCACTGACCGGCCTGCCCAACCGGGAGTTTTTCTATAAGCGCTTGCGCGATGCCTTGCTGGTCGCGTCAAGAAATAATGAATCCGTCACAATCCTGTTGTTGAACCTGGATCGATTCAAGGAGATCAACGATGCCTTCGGCGTGAAAAATGGCGACTATATTCTAAGCCGGATCGCCAAAGACATGGGGCGTGTGATTCAACCCCAGGATACCCTGGCGCGGCTGGGCGGAGACGAATTCGCGATCTTGCTTTATAACCTCCCAGACGAAGCCACGGCAGTCGCCATTGTCGGGCGCGTGCAAAAGGTGATGCAGGAACCGATTCTCGTCGCGGACGAGAACATCGAATTGTCGGCATCCATGGGCCTCGCCTCTTATCCGGATCACGGGAACGATGCCGATATGCTCATGCAATGCAGCAGTATTGCAATGTATTCCGCCAAGAAGGGGCAAAAGGGATACCTCATGTACTCACCGCAACTTAATCAGGAAAATCCACGGCGGGTAACTCTGATGGGACAATTGCGCGGCGCCATCGAAGAAAATTTGCTGGAATTGCATTATCAGCCTAAGGTCGATCTTTTGACTGATCGGGTCGTCGCCGTGGAGGCCCTGGTGCGCTGGCGGCATGCCGAGTACGGAAATATCTCTCCGGCGGAATTCATTCCCCTCGCGGAACGCACCCGATTGATCGGCCCGTTGACCGATTGGGTGGTCCGCACCGCCGTGAATCAATCCCTCGTCTGGAAAGCGCGTGATCTGAAGATTGGCATGTCGATCAATGTATCGGCAAAAGATTTGATAGATACCGAATTGGTGAACATGCTGGAGGAACTGGTAACGAGTACCGGAATCGATCCCTCCGCCTTGACCCTGGAAATCACCGAAAGCAGCATCATGGCGGACCCCAAGCGCGCGATCTCCGTACTACAACGATTGCACGGACTGCGCTTTAACATCTCCATCGACGATTTCGGCACGGGTTATTCTTCCCTCTCCTACCTGAGCCGCCTCCCGGTCCACGAGATCAAGATAGATCAGACGTTTGTGAGGGGGATGCGCACTAACTCAAATGATGAAACCATTGTGAGGGCAACTATTAACCTCGGACATAATCTGGGACTCAGCGTCACTGCGGAAGGGATCGAGGAAGAAGATATCCTGATGACTCTTAAAAAGATGCGCTGCGACATCGCCCAGGGTAATTACATAAGTCCGGCGAAATCGTTGCCGGAACTGGAAGCATGGATGGCGAATTATTCCGTCAAAGGTCGTGCCGCGCACCAAGGCGACGCGGAATAATCCCAGTTATCGCGCTGTTATTATGACTGCGCCGATCTCCGCGATAGAATCCGGAGAGAGTTTTTTCGTTGAACTTGGAAGTGGAGGCTGATTATGAACACACCTATGTACGATGCATCGATACCTGTCATGTTGCACATGCTGGCCAACCTGAAAAAAATCCTCGCCAAGGCGGAACGCCATGCCGCCAGGAACAAGATAGATCCCGGGGTGTTCATGAATGCCCGGCTTGCGCCCGACATGTACCCCCTCACCCGTCAGATCCAGATCGCCAGCGATACGGCAAAGGGGTGCGCGGGGAGACTCGCGGACAAGAAAATCCCGGTTTACAAGGACAACGAAAAGAGCTTCAAGGACCTGTACAAGCGCATCGACAAGACTGTCGCCTTCTTAAAAACATGCAAACCTCATGCTATAAACGGTTCCGAGGATCGGACCATAGTCATGCAATTCCCTTCCATGACCCTAAAATTTTCAGGCATGGATTACCTGCACAGGTTTGCGCTGCCGAATTTTTACTTTCATGTCACCACGGCCTACGCCATCCTGCGGCATAATGGCGTGAACATCGGGAAGCGTGATTTTATCGGCCGGGTATAGCAGCCATCATTTTCGTTTCTTAGGCAGATAAAGATCGGTGATGGCGCCGGTATAAGCCTCGGCGGCGAATGCCAGTGTCTCGGAAAGCGTTGGGTGGGGGTGGATCGTCAGCGCAAGATCTTCAGCATCGCATCCCATCTCGATCGCGAGGGCGGCTTCGGCAATGAGATCGCCAGCGTTGGGTCCAACGATTCCCGCGCCCATAAGCCGCCCGGTCTCTTCGTCGAACAACAGTTTGGTGATCCCTTCGCTCCGGCCCAGACTTAGCGATCGGCCGCTCGCGGCCCAGGGAAATACCCCTTTGCCGTAAGCGATACCTTTGCTGGTTGCCTCTTGTTCAGTCATGCCGACCCAGGCCAGCTCGGGGTCGGTGTAGGCCACGGAGGGAATGACCTTCGAGTCGAACCCGCTCTTCTGGCCGGCGGCCGCCTCCGCCGCGACTTTGCCTTCATGAGATGCCTTGTGCGCCAGCATCGGCGCCCCCACGACATCGCCGATGGCGAAGATATGCGGAACGTTGGTGCGTTGTTGCCGGTCAACCGGAATGTAACCCTGGTCGGTAACCGCGACACCGGCATGTTCGGCGCCGATTTGTTTGCCGTTCGGCCTGCGTCCCACGGCGACCAACACTTTGTCGAAAATGGCTTCTGCCGGCGCCTGGCCTCCCACAAGGCTGACCTGAATTCCCTCCGCCCGTGACGTGATCGACCCGACCCGCGTTCCAGTGAAGATATTTTCGTATCTTTTAGAGAGTCGTTGCTGCAGCGGCTTAACCAGGTCAGGGTCCGCGCCAGCGACCAATGAGTCAAGCAATTCGACGACGGTTATCCTGGATCCAAGGGCATGATAAACAGCGGCCATCTCCAGTCCGATGATGCCGCCACCGATGACGAGCAGCCCTGGTGGAATATCCGTCAGTTCCAGCGCCCCGGTCGAGGTGATGATACGCGGGTCATCGGAGCAACCAGGTAACCTGACCGGACTCGAGCCAACCGCGATGATCGCCTTATCGAAGGCCACGATTTTCGAACCGGACTCGCCGGTCACACGCAGGAGACGATTCGAGATGAATTCCCCCTGCCCCTGCATGACCGTCACTTTCCTTTTGCGCGCCAGCCCCTGCAACCCTCCGGTGAGTTGTTCGAGCAAACGGTTTTTCCAGCCGCGCAGTTTGTCGAGATCGATCTTCGGATCGCCGAAATCGATGCCGAAGGCGCTGGCCTCCCTGCCCTCATCGATCACCTTGGCCGCATGCAAGAGGGCCTTCGAAGGTATGCAGCCGACATTCAGACATACGCCGCCGAGTCGCGGAAAGTTTTCCACCAACAAGGTCTGGATGCCGAGATCCGCCGCCCGAAAGGCCGCCGTATAACCGCCAGGGCCAGAACCGATCACCACCAGATCCGCCTTACTGTCAGGTTCGGTCAGGACACGCGACCCGTTATCGTAATTTTCTGCAATGCTAGGCATATACGCTAAATCTCTATAAGAAAATCAAGGCTCGCATCATGCCACAAGAACCAAGCCCGCCATACGCGCATGATGGATCTTCTCCGATCGTCCACTGCTGATACGCGCGTTGACCCCATGATCGTCCAAAAACCCTATATATTGGACCTTATCGTAATCTTGACCTCATCTGATAGGGGTGCTATAAATCACGCCGTTCCCTCGTCCGCCAGATGAAACGACTCAAGGTTACAAACCGCTGTGGCAGTGTGATGTGTTGCCACGGTGAAAAAAGTGCCCGCCTCTAACGGGTAGCCGGGAGGATCCCGGCTCTTGCCTGGTATCCCGGCCTCTTCCGGATACCAGGCTTTCTTTTTTCAGAATAATGATATTTGTCAAAACCCGTCATAACCCTGTGTGTAACATATCTTTTCCCTGTACAGCGAAGTCTTCCTTGAAGAAAATAACGGACCCTCAAAAAATCAAAACCCAGGAGAAAAACGATGGCTACAGTCGTCACTGAGAATTGTAATGGTTGTCGATTTACCGATTGTGTGGCGGTATGCCCGGTCGAATGTTTCCACTTCGACGACAACATGGTTTATATCGACCCCGACGTTTGCATCGATTGCAGCGCCTGCATACCCGAATGTCCGGTTCAAGCAATTTACGAAGAAGATGACCTTCCGGAAGAGTTGAAGACATGGGTGGCAATCAACGCTGAACGCGCCCCAACCTTGCCGGTCTGCGGCGAACCCATGGAACCCCTGCCAACCGCGGAAGATCGCAAGGCGGCGCTCGGATTCTAGCTTTATTGCCGGGCTTCGGATTGCCCAGAACCATTAAGATTACTTTTTTCTCCATTGCATCGAAGTGTGAGGTTGTTGCATGACGCAGTTAGGAACTGAAACCCATCCCTTGCAAGTCGCGGTCATCGGCAGCGGACCCAGCGGTTTCTATGCGGCCGAGGCGCTACTGAAATCCGGGAAATCGGTGCGCGTCGATATGCTGGAACGCTTGCCGAATCCTTACGGACTGGTGCGCAGCGGCGTGGCGCCGGATCATCCCAAGCTGAAACAGGCGATTCAGGTATACGAGAAGATCGCCCAGACACCCGGTTTCAATTTCATCGGCAATGTGACGGTGGGCCGGGACATAACGGTCGAAGACCTGCGCCGGACCCATCATGC
The DNA here is from genome assembly GCA_004297165.1 of Gammaproteobacteria bacterium. Taxonomy (GTDB): domain Bacteria; phylum Pseudomonadota; class Gammaproteobacteria; order Eutrophobiales; family Eutrophobiaceae; genus 2-02-FULL-56-15. The sequence continues at coordinate 528,575 of SCUJ01000006.1, read as the reverse complement.
CCTTATCTTCACTTGTGGGGCGGAATCGGATCGCCGGCTCGGCATTCCGGGCGAGGACCTGCCGGGCAGCTATACCGCGACCGAGTTTGTCGGCTGGTATAACGGCCACGTCGATTATCGGGATCGCGTCTTCGATCTGAGCCATGAAACCGCGGTAATCATCGGTCAGGGGAATGTCGCCGCGGATGTCGCCCGCATTCTCGCCAAGGATATTGACGAACTGAAGGATACGGATATCGCCACGCATGCCCTGGATGCACTGGCCAAAAGCCGGATCAGAAACATCTACATTGTCGGCCGGCGCGGTCCCGTGCAGGCGAAATTTACCTCCAAGGAACTGAAGGAGTTCGGCCACCTGAACAACTGTGTCCCCTTCATCGATCCGAAGGAACTGGCGCTGAATCCCGAGAGCGAAACCGAACTCGCGGATATCAACAATCCGGGCAGCCAGAAAAACCTTGAATTGTTCCAGCAGTTCACTGAAACATCCGCGTCGGGCAAGCAGCGACGTTGCATTTTCACCTTTCTCAAGAGCCCGGTAGAGATCCGCGGCAGCGGCAAGGTGGAAAGCATCGTGCTGGAGAACAACCGGCTGAGCGGCGCCGCTTTCAAGCAATCCGCACGCGGCGCGGGGACTTCGCTGGAGATCCCTGCCGGCATAATCTTCCGCAGTATCGGTTATAAAGGCAGGCCCTTGCCCGGCCTGCCGTTCGACGCGGATCGGGGCATTTTCCCCAATACCCTTGGGCGCATCACCGATCAAAATGACAACCCGATCCCCCAACTCTACACTGCGGGATGGATCAAGCGCGGGCCTTCCGGGATCATCGGCACCAATCGGGCCTGCGGTGTGGAAACGGCTGACTCCTTGCTTAACGACATCGATTTGCTGGCGACGAATGATCGCAAACCGGGCGCCGAAGGCATCTATCCCATCCTTAACGCGAAGAAAGTGCGGCATATCGATTTCAAGGCATGGAAGAAGATTGACCAGCATGAGATCGAACTTGGCAAGACCAAGGGCAAACCGAGGGAGAAGATGACTTCAATCGCCGAAATGCTGAAAGTGCTCGGTTGAGATAATCAGATACTGATTGCCATTGCGTTACAGACCAGCCGGCAGACGCAACGCAGCGAACCGCGGGAACGGCCTTATGACTGAAACATGCAGTTTCACCATCGATGGCCAAGAGGTTACGGCGGCCTCAGGCACTTCCGTTCTGAACGCCGCCAGCGCGAGCGGGATCTATATCCCGCATCTGTGCAACCATCCCGATCTTAAGCCGACCGGATCCTGCCGGCTCTGTTTTGTCTCCATCGACGGCGGCAAACCGCGCATGGCGTGCCGTGAACCGGTCAAGGATGGCATTTCGGTCGCGACGAGCAATGCGGTGATCCAGCGGATGCGCGTTCAAGTAATGGAATTGCTGATCGCCGATCACTACATGGATTGTCTCGCCTGCGCCGCCGCCCATGATTGCGAACTGCTGAAGATTTCGGCTTATCTGGGCATGCGTCCGAACCAGCTCACCCGGCTCGGCAAGACAGAACGCAATCTGCCTGTTGACGGATCCAATCCATTCTTCCAATTCGATCCGAACAAATGCGTGCTCTGCGGCATCTGCGTGCGCACCTGCGACGAGATCGTCGGTCTGCGCGCCATCGGTTACATCCATTGGGGCGACAAGACCGTGATTGGCGCAGCCGGCAATCGGCCCTTCGCCGAATCGATCTGCGAATCCTGCGGCGAATGTGTGGAACGCTGCCCGGTCGGCGCCCTCGCCCCCAAGACCCCTGCAATCCCGGCCCGCGAAGTGCAAAGCACCTGTGTGTATTGCGGAGTCGGCTGCGGGATCCACGTCGGTGTGCGCGGCGATACAGTGGTCAGCGTCAGCGGCGATCGCGACCGCGAGACAAATTCAGGCAGCCTGTGTGTCAAGGGTCGCTTCGGTTTCCGTTTCATCAATCATCCGGATCGACTCACCCGCCCGCTGGTGCGCAAGAACGGCGAATTGAAGGAAAGCAACTGGGATGTGGCGCTGGACCTCATCGCGGAAAAGTTCCGCAAATCCAAAGGTCGTTTCGCCGCACTCGCCTCTGCGAAATGCACCAACGAAGAGAATTATCTGATCCAGAAATTCGTCCGCGTGGCGATGAGAACCAACAACATCGATCACTGCGCCAGGCTTTGACATGCCCCCACGGTGACCGGTCTGGTCGCCTCACTGGGGTCCGGGGCAATGACCAATTCCATTGCCGACATCGACGTTGCCCGCACCATCATGGTCATCGGCGCGAATACCACCAGCGCCCATCCCGTCATCGGTCACCGGATGCGCCGGGCCGCGCGCAACGGCGCGACCTTGATCGTGATAAACCCCAAGGAAATCGATCTGACGCATGCGGCCAGCCATTTCCTGCAACCCCGGCCGGGGACGGACGTGGCGCTCCTGATGGGCATGGCGAGATACATTATCGAGACGGGGCTTGCGGACGAATCCTTCATTGCCGCCAGGACCGAGGGTTTTGCGGAATTCGTCGCCTCGCTCCAGGCCTATACGCCGGAGTTTGTTGTGGAGACCACGGGATTGCCCTGGTCGAGGATTACGGAGATTGCGCGTATCTACGCCACCAACAAACCGTCATCGATCTTCTATGCGATGGGCATAACCCAGCACAGCCATGGCACGGATAGCGTCAAGGCCGTGGCGAACCTGGCCCTGGTGACCGGTTCGCTGGGCGCCCCCGGGACCGGCGTAAATCCCTTGCGTGGACAAAACAACGTGCAGGGCGCCTGCGACATGGGCTGTCTGCCGAATGTCTATCCCGGCAGTCAACGGGTGGATGACCCAACGATACAAAAAAAATTCGAGTCCGCCTGGAATGCGCAACTCCCGAACCAGCCCGGTCTCACCCACACGGAGATCTTCGATGCGATCTGTGACGGCGGGATCGATACCCTCTATATGGTGGGCGAGAATCCTCTGCTCACCGAGGCGAATTCAGGACACGTCCGCGCGGCCCTGGAGCGACTGGATTTCTTCGTGGTTCAGGACATCTTTCTTTCGGAGAGCGCGACTTATGCCGATGTGGTGTTGCCGGCCGCCTCCTTCGCCGAAAAAGACGGCACCTTCACCAACACGGAACGCCGCGTCCAGCGAGTCCGCCGGGCCATCAATCCGGTTGGCGATTCCAGACCCGACTGGTGGATAGTTTCCCGCATCGCCGAGCGGATGGACGCGCCTGGATTCTCCTACTCCTCGCCGGAAGCGATCATGCGGGAGATTAACCAGGTTACGCCGAGTTATGGCGGCATCACCTACGAACGGATCGAGAATAACGGTCTGCAGTGGCCCTGTCCCGATACGAACTATCCAGGCACACCCTACCTGTTTCCAGAGAAGTTCAGCCGACCGGGCGGCAAGGCCTGTTTCTCACCCCTTACCTATCGGCCTCCGGCGGAAACCGCGGACGGACAATATCCCTTGATCCTCACGACGGATCGGAGTCTGTTCCATTTCCATTCCAGCACCATGACCCGCCGGGTGGCGGGACTCTCCGCACTGGATGCCAACGAATGGTTATGCCTGCATCCCGCGGACGCGGAACGCTACGGGATCGCCGATGGCGACTGGGTCGAAGTCAGTTCGCGGCGCGGCACGGTAAAAGTACAGGCCCGTTTGACGGACGTCTGTCAACCGGGTTTGTGTTCCATGACCTTTCATTTCCACGAAAGCCCGACCAATCTCATCACCAATCCGGCCCTGGATCCGGTGGCCAAGATCCCGGAGACCAAGGTTACTGCGGTCAGCGTCAGACCGCTTCTCTAGCAGGTGCATTCGCATTGGCATGCCAGTGCCTGACCAGTAGATATGTCGCTGCCAGGACGGCGGCCGCGCCGATCAAACTGTGCCACCATGCCTCAGGGTAAAGAGCACGAAAGAGGTAAAGCTGCCGTAACGCAATATTAATCCCGAGCATCGCCAGCGCCGCGCCCACTTGCCGACGGCGCACGAGTTCGAAGATCAAAAGGATGGTAAAAATCTGTACGGTCGGGCGCAACAACCCTTCGAGTGGTTCGCGGTCAGCGAAGACGCCGCAAACCAGGAGGAGGATTAGCAGCGCCATGATCAATGACTTGCGCCAGGTCCTGTCCGTGAAGCGGACCAGACCGATTGCAAATAGCACCGACAAACTGATCGCGGTCAGCCTCGTCAGTCCGTTCATAAGCAGAGCCCACAGGGGACTCCAGGCGCCAAGATCCGCAGTAAGGGCCACCGGCACGGAGGAGACCGGCAGGACCATTTCGAGCAAACCCACATAGTTACCCAGCGCAAGGGCGCAGGCGGACCCAATCCACATATCCTTGCCGGCGCTGGCGCCCGGCCGCGGAGATTCCCCGTGGATGGCCTGTGCCGCCAGAAAAAACAAACCGCCGAGCGCGATGGCGCTGACGAGAAAACCCGCCATTAACATCCCGATCTGCGCTCCCCAGCCCATCGTGGTTTGTAAGACGCCGAGACGGGTATCCATTCGCATAAGAGTGACGGCAAGAAATGGGATTACAGCGGCCAACATCCAGGGCGCCGCTATTTTTAAACTGAATTTCCGGCCGCTGCCTCCGCGGAAGAACGTGATGCCGGCGCAACAGAAGATGGTAAGCAGCGCAACCACCGAAACGATTATGAAGGGCAGACGTCGTGCGGACGCTTCCCGTTCGGCCCGCACCCAGGCTTCAGGGATCGAGATGGTCCGGGAATACCCCGCCACCTCGTCACCGGCCAGATCGATGGCGATTAGCGCTGTTGCCTCCGCTTGATGATAGGCGGTTTTATCCATGAATTGCAGGGTCCAATCGCTGCGCGCCGGACGTTGCGTCTCTTCGATCTTCTTCAATTCGAGTTGCGCAACCTCCTGCCAACCCAGATCCCCGATCCACGCCTCGGCGATGGCCAATGCCTGTTCTCTGTTCAAACGGGCGCCCGCCCTGCCCTCGGGTAATTTATGTTTGATCTCGCGCGGACTGCCGTCGGGATTCAGCAGGACCTGCCAGGATTCGGAGCGATCTTCCACCGGACCTTCGAACTTGCGCCAGGTAACGACCCACAACGGCGGTTCGATATAACGGCCCAGAAGTATCTGTACGTATCCGGGCCCGGACTCGCGCCAGACGAATTGGGCGGCGGCCATCCGTTCAGATTTCGCGATTACGGTGCGCCGCCATTCAGCGTTCAATAACACGTCTCGCGCCGCCAGAGCTTCTTCGGCGCGCGCCTGGGCCTGTGCTCGATCGATGGTGAATTCCGGCCAGACGATCTGCGCCGGCCGCGATACGTCGATTGCATTCAGTATCGCGAACAGGATTCCCAGCGCCAACATGGTCTTGATATTGACGCCGAGGGTGGTTGTGTTATGGACATATCGTTCCTGTTGGCGGACTGCGACTGGCGCCGCCTTCACATAACCCGAATTGCGCCATTTTGCGCCGAGCGGGATCAGGGCGCCTTGCCGCATTCTGGCCAGAATTATCGCGATTAATGGCGCCGAGCCGGCGAGAATAACGAGCAGCCGGTCGATCCAGAGACTGGAAAATTCGGCGGAAAAAATCGGCAGGCTCATCAGCGTCAAATCATATTCGAAGTGGGCGATAATGCCCGCAAGCAGACCGAAACGCAGATAGACCAGACCGAAGACCAGGGCGGGGATAAGTATTTCGACCAGGCGGCTGTAGCCTGGCAAGGTGGCGTAATTCGCGTGGGCGCCGGCAAATACCAGCGCCTGAACAATCAACGCGGCGATGATAAATCTGTCGCGCTTGCCAAAATGATTGCCAATCAGCGCCGCGCCGGCCAGAGGGATGGCCCGGAACAGGCATTCCTCCTCGATCCCGGCCCTCAAGGCGCCGAAGATGGGGGCCAGCGCCGGACGCCAACTGGCCAGTATATTCGGATTGGATTCGATGCCGGCGGGTTGCCACCATCCCAGCACCATGGTGCTGAAGAGATAAAATAACACGACATACAGCAAGAACAACCCCGCCCATGCATAACCGCCAAGCACCCGTCCCCAGATCTCCGGCGTCGCCGCAACCTCATGGCGGAACTGTGTCCACAAACGTGGATGCTGGCCAAAAGCCAGGCGGGTAAGCCCTTCCGCAATTGCCAGTGCCATGATCAATTCGATACTGACGATAAGGATCAATAATCCGGCCTGCCCCCATTGCAGCATGAGAAAGGTTTGCACGGTGCTGGTTGTCTGATAATTCATCCATGCCATGGGCAGGTTGGCCAGCAAGGCACAAGCCATGCCCACTCCAATCGCAATACCTGGCGCGACGGCCTGGCGCAATTGCAATTCTTGCCGGCGAAACAGCCAGATCCCTCCGCCAATCATCCCCGTCAGAACTAAAAGCAAACCCATCGCTATCTGTGAAATATTACTGATATGATTGTTCAGCGCGCGCATTTTTCCGTAGCGTTGTTCGAATGCCTCCGGAATAAATGTTTGCGACGAAACGGCTATCAGCTGATCGCCGGCAACCTCGATTTCCAGCCGGAAACGCGCATCGCCGATAACAAGGTCGGAGTGCTCATAGACGAAGCTGTGATCCACCCGCCCTGAATCCTGACGAGTCACATGCGCTTCCAAAGGCGAGTAGCTCGAAAAACGGGCGCCCAATAAGCCGCGCGCCCCATTTTCCGCAATCGCCCGCGCCGCCTGCTCGGTCGGCGCGGCGCCTGGTTCCTGTTCCGGGATGACGTAAACGTATCCCAGAGGTATGCCGGTCGGACTCAGATCGACGAACAGTTCCTGCTGCTGGCCGGGCTTGAAGATGCGGACGCGCCAGAAATGCGTCTTGGCGTCGGGTTTGGGAATGAGTTCCTGGAAGGCAGCCGCATCTCCAGCTTCGAGCTCGACGTAATTCTGCAAATCATCGTTGCCGATGAAGGCGACGGCGGTGCGTTCGTATTGCAACTCGGGAAAGCGTTCCTGCTGGAAGATCAGCGCCCTGGCAACGGCATCCTCACGGGAAATACTGACATCGACGTGCAGGTTTGGAAAAACGATGAACATCAGTTTTATAGCGGCAATCGCGGCGCCGCATGAAACGATCAGGAAACCAATCCAGAACCGGGGAGATTGCAGGGCAATAGCGGAGACTCGCACAATTTAATCCTTTTCGATTATTTGAGACATTGTGGCCGGGCTTTCGCATCGTCTTGCAACAGCCGTGTTCCAAGCGACCTATAAGGTTTCTGGACCCACTCATCCGGGGTCGGTTATTGTTGGTTTGATTGGCGCTATCATTGGATTCTATTGTAAACGGAGCGTATCGATATACTGGAATATAGACAATTGTTCCAGAGGTCGCCCAGAGGTTACAATCCAGTCAGGATTCAGGCGTGCTTCACCCAAGAATAGAGTACACAGCGTAGTCAATGGGGCATCCGGGGTGATGTCCGATAACCATAGAGATGAGGATGAAATTTCGTGTCAGCGAGCGTTTCTGAAACACCGCGGGTAAAGATGGCGCAATTTCGCGGCAGGACAATCGATCCCAAGGCTGCGGCAGAGATCGAGGCATTGCTGGGCCTCCGGCCAAGACGCCGGGATCTGCTGATCGAATACCTGCATCTGATTCAGGACAAATACCGTCAGATCTCCGCCGCGCATATCGTTGCCCTGGCCGCAGCGATGAAGCTCCCGGTCGTGGAAGTCTTTGAGGTCGCCAGTTTTTATCATCACTTTCAGGTGGTCTGGTCCGAGGCCAAAGCACCCGAGATTACAGTCCGGGTATGTAACTCAATCGCCTGTGCCATGCAGGGGGCCACGGCCCTGTATGAAGAACTACACCGACTCGAACGCGCGGGTGTTCATATTGAGCAAGTACCCTGCATCGGACGTTGCGAGCAAGCGCCAGCGGTGGTGGTTGGCACGAATCCCATCCCTGCTGCAACCGTGACCAAGGTACAGGCGTGTCTGGATGCCAATCAAACCCGGATAGAACCTCAACCCTGGATCAGTTATCAGGATTATCTCGATGATGGCGGCTATCGCCTGCTGCGGGACTGTCATGGCGGTCGACATACGCCGGAATCCATTATCGCCATATTGAAACAATCCGGTCTGCGCGGCCTGGGCGGGGCCGGATTCCCGGCCGGGATGAAATGGGAGATCCTGCGTAAACAACAATCGCCGCGCCTCCTGGCCGTCAATATCGATGAAGGCGAACCGGGCACATTCAAGGATCGCCATTATCTCGAACGCGACCCCCAGCGGTTTCTGGAAGGCGCCTTGATTGCCGCGTGGGCCATCGAGGCACCAGCCATCTACATCTATCTGCGGGATGAATACGCGGGCTGCCGCCAGATCCTGGAACAGGAATTGGCGAACCTGAAAAAGAACCCACCGGTTGCCTTGCCCGAGATTCATCTGCGGCGCGGGGCCGGGGCCTATATCTGCGGCGAGGAATCGGCCATGATCGAATCCATAGAGGGCAAACGCGGGATGCCGCGGCTGCGTCCGCCCTATGTGGCCGAGGTCGGGCTGTTCGGCCGTCCGACGCTGGAACACAACATGGAAACGCTTTATTGGGTCAGGGACCTGATCGAAAAGGGACCGGACTGGTTTCTCTCCCAAGGCCGGAATGGCCGCAAGGGCCTGCGTTCCTTTTCGGTCAGCGGGCGGGTGCGCAAACCTGGGATGTACCAGGCCCCGGCCGGGATCACGGTACGGGAATTGATCGATGAATATTGTGGCGGAATGACGCCAGGACATGAGTTCTACGCGTATTTCCCCGGCGGCGCCTCCGGCGGCATCCTGCCGGCCTCGCTCGGCGAAATCCCGCTGGATTTCGATACACTGAACACTTACGGCTGTTTTATCGGTTCCGCCGCGGTCATCGTGCTTTCGACTGAGGACAGCGTCCGTGAGGCCGCGCTTAACGCGATGCGTTTCTTCCGCGATGAATCCTGCGGCCAATGCACACCCTGCCGTGTGGGAACCAGCAAGGCCGTCACCCTGATGAGCCGGAAAACATGGGACCATAACCTGCTGGAGGACCTGGCCCGCGTCATGGCGGATGCCTCGATCTGTGGCCTCGGACAGGCCGCACCCAACGCCCTCCGTTGCGCCATGAAATATTTCCCCCAGGAATTCGCCGATGACCGCTAAACAGGAAATCGCGCATCCGAACCTGGTAGCCTTCAGTTTCAATGGCAGATCGATCGACGCCCTGCCAGATGAATCCATCCTAGAATCAGCCAGACGCCATGGCCTGGAGATCCCGCACCTCTGTTACAAAGAAGGTTATCGCGCAGACGGCAACTGTCGCGCCTGCATGGTCGAGATTGAGGGCGAGCGGACCCTGGCGCCTTCATGTTGCCGGAAACCAGCCGCCGGGATGAAGGTCAACAGCGAAAGCGAGCGCGCCCGGCACTCCCAGCGCATGGTTGTCGAGTTGCTGCGTGCCGATATGCCGATGCAATCAGCCTCACCTTACACGCGCAATTCCCTCCTGGATCATTGGGCGGATGAAGTCTTGCGGATCCCTGCGCCGCGTTTCCCCGGCCGGGAGCAACCGTCGATGGATGCCAGCCATCCCGCCATAACAGTAAATCTGGATGCCTGTATTCAATGTACACGCTGTGTGCGGGCGTGTCGCGAAGAGCAGGTTAATGACGTCATCGGTTTTGCCTACCGTGGCGCACACGCTTCAATCGTCTTCGATCTGCATGATCCGCTCGGCGCCAGTACCTGTGTGAGTTGCGGGGAATGCGTGCAGGCCTGTCCCACCGGTGCCCTCATGCCTTCCGGAAAGGTTGGTCTGATCGAATCGGAGAAGACGGTTCCTTCTGTCTGCCCCTATTGCGGCGTAGGTTGCCAACTCACCTATCTGGTCAAAGACAATCACATCCTTCAAGTGGAAGGACGGGATGGGCCGGCAAACCACAGCCGGCTGTGCGTCAAGGGACGCTACGGTTTCGATTACGTCCATCACCCGGACCGGCTGACCCAGCCGTTGATTCGGCGCGAGGGTAAGGCGAAGACCGCCGAACTGTTGCGTCAGGATCAGATCGCCGAATATTTTCGCGAGGCCAGTTGGGATGAGGCCCTCGATTTCGCGGCTAAAGGCCTGAAGATTCTGCGAGATACGGACGGCCCGGCATCCCTCGCCGGTTTCGGTTCGGCCAAGGGCAGCAACGAAGAGGCGTATCTGTTTCAAAAGCTGGTGCGCACGGGTTTCCGGACCAACAATGTCGATCATTGCACCCGGCTGTGTCACGCCTCTTCCGTGGCCGCCTTGATGGAAACCATCGGCTCCGGCGCCGTCTCCAACCCGTTTGGCGATGCCGCCAAGGCCGATGTCATCGTCGTCGTTGGATCCAATACGACCGTGAATCATCCGGTCGCGGCCACCTTCATGAAAAATGCGGTTAAATCAGGCAAGACCTTGATTGTTCTCGATCCCTACCGCTCCGCCCTCGCCGCCCACGCCAAGCATCATCTGCAGTTCCGTCCGGACACCGACGTGCCTCTGTTGAACAGCCTGCTGCACACCATAATTGCCGAGGGCTTGCATAACCGGGAATTCATCGCCCAGCGGACCACCGGCTTCGAGCAACTCAGGGAGGTCGTCAGTCGTTACAGCCCGGAGAGCGTTGCGGCCTTGTGCGGCGTCGATGCGGACCTCCTGAAAGAGGTCGCGCGCGCATACGCCAAGGCAGGCGCGGCCATGATCTTCTGGGGCATGGGCGTATCGCAGCACATTCACGGAACGGATAATGCGCGCTGCCTGATCTCACTCGCCCTCCTCACGGGCCAGATCGGCCGTCCAGGGACTGGATTGCATCCGCTGCGCGGACAGAACAATGTGCAGGGGGCCTCCGATGTTGGCTTGATCCCCATGTCCTTTCCCAACTACCAACCGGTGGCGGATGAAGGGGTCAGGGCCCGCTTCGAAACCCTTTGGGATTGCAAGGGATTGGACCCGCGGCCAGGATTGACCGTAGTCGAGGTGATGCATGCCATCCACAATGGCGTTGTGAAAGGCATGTACATCATGGGCGAAAATCCGGCCATGTCGGATCCGAACCTGAACCATGCACGGGATGCCCTGGCCGGATTACGGCATCTGGTGGTGCAGGATATCTTCTTTACGGAAACCGCAGGTTTCGCGGATGTCATCCTGCCGGCCTCGGCCTTCCCGGAAAAGACCGGCTCCTTTACCAATACAGACCGGCGGGTGCAGATCGGCCGCCAGGCCATCGATCCCCCGGGCGAGGCGCGTCAGGATCTCTGGATCATCCAACAGATGGCGCAACGGTTGGGGCTGAAGTGGAATTATCCCGAGGTGAGTGACGTCTTTCACGAGATCTGCGAGGCCACTCCCAGCATGGGTGGCATGACATGGCAGCGACTGGAGCGCGAAGATGCGCTTACCGCGCCACTGCTCAACGACGGCGATCCGGGCGAGGAAGTCATCTTCATCAACGAGTTTCCGACCAAGGACGGCAGGGGCCGGTTCGTTCCTGCAGAATATATACATGCGGATGAGCTGCCGGATGCCGAATATCCCATAGTATTTACTACTGGCAGGCAACTGGAGCACTGGCATACTGGCAGCATGACGCGCCGGGCTGCCGTTCTGAATGAGTTGGAACCACATCCCGTTATCAGCATCCACCCTGAGGACCTCGCCGCAGTTGGCATCAATCCGGGAGAACCCATCACCCTTCGTTCGCGCCGCGGCGCCATCGTTGCACTTTCCAGGGTGGACACTGGCATGCCGCGCGGGGTGGTATTCATGGCTTTTTGCTACAACGAAGCGGCCGCCAATCTCCTCACGAATGAGGCCCTAGATCCCTTCGGGAAGATACCGGAACTCAAATTCTGCGCGGTCCGGCTCGAAAAAAACTGAGTTCTTAAATTGAAACATCTGCCTTGAATGGCAGGTATGTACGGATTAATTCCATCACCCGATCCACGCTGCCACGGTTTTGCGCCACGACCTCCTTGCCAGCCTGACCCATGACATGCCGCAGTTCCGCGTTTGCGAGCAGCTTGATCGCCTCGGCGGCCAATTCATTCTCATCCTCGATCCGGCGCAGGGCACCGGCCTCCTCCAGCATCCTGGTAATCTCGCGGAAATTATCCGTATGTCTGCCTGTTAACACAGGTATGCCCGCCATGGCCGGCTCCAGGACATTATGACCGCCATGTGGCAGCAGGCTGCCGCCAACGAAGGCCAAGTCGGCGGCCGCGTAGAACACGGGGAGTTCGCCCATGCTGTCCAGGATCAAAACCTGGATGTGCTCCGACACCTGTGCCGTCATGCTCCGGCTGATGGCGTTATAACCGCTTTCAAACACCATACGAAGCACCTGTTTGAATCGTTCCGGATGACGCGGCGCGATAATCAGGAGGCAATCAGGATGACGTTCGAGCACCTTTTTGTGGGCGTCCAATGCCAACCTTTCTTCACCCTCATGAGTGCTTGCGGCAATCCAGACGGGACGTTGGCTCGATAACCAGGCACGCACCGCCTCGCCTTCCTGACCAATGCTGTGTACAGGCGTGACATCGAATTTTATATTGCCCGTGATGGTAATTCGGTCTGGATCGCCGCCAATCGCCCCAAAGCGCAGGGCGTCATCCGTGGTTTGTGCGGCGATGACGGACACCTTACGCAAGACCTCCCGCATAAAAAATTGTACCTTCCGGTATCGGGCGAAAGAGCGGTTGGACAATCTGGCATTGACCAGAACAATCTTGATGCCGCGTTCGTTAGCCTGATGATACAAGTTCGGCCAAAGTTCGGTTTCCATGACAATCAGGATTTCCGGTCGTATGGCGTCGAGAAATCCCCTGATGGCGTGCGGCAAATCGTAGGGGAGATACAAATGCATGACCTTGTCGCCGAATATTTGCCTGGTGATGGCGGCGCCTGTCGCCGTAATCGTCGTCACCAGGATATGGCAATCCGGATAGTTGGCGCGGAGCCGATGCACCAGACTGGATGCGGCCTTGACTTCGCCCACGGAAACCGCATGAATCCAGATCAGGGGATGCGGGGCCTGGGGGAGTTGCTGTAATCCGAAACGCGCCGCCCAACCGAGCCTATAATCCGGATCCCTGCGGCCCAACCAGAACAATCTTAATAACGCGCAGGGGGCAAGCAGGTAAAGCGAGAGGGAATATAGATGTCGGAGTCGGTCAGCCATCCGGTTTTGGCATTTAACGCAACATCAAGGGTATGGCGCAGTCGGCTGTTGCTGAGGTGACCGTGATCATATAATGGCCGAATCTTATCACAGTATCCTCGAAAAAATCCCGATGAAACAAACCCTGACAGGCGCGCTGGCGGCATTCTTGATACTCTGTCTGGCAGCGCGCTGTTGCACTGCCGAAGCCGGGCTGCCCCGCTTTTTTACCGCGGACTACTCGCTGTACAGCACGGGCGCCCGCATCGCCGCCATGACCAGAACCTTCTCGGTCTCGCCTCAGGGCGGCTATCGCTATCGCTCAGAAACGCGGCCGGTCGGATTCCTCGCCCTGATCCGTCGCGATATCATCACCGAAAGCAGCGAGTGGCGGTTTGATGGCAAGGAGATCAAACCGGATTTCTACAGCTATCGGCATGCTGGCGGTAAACAGGAGAGGCAGGTGGAGATCCGGTTCAATTGGGAGAATGAACAGATCACGACCACCGTGAACGGTTCGAGCTGGCGGATGCGGATGCAGCCGAGAATCACCGACAAACTGCTGTACCAGCTCTCGATCATGCGGGACCTGGCGCTGGGTATGACGGATATCAGCTATACGGTGGCCGATGGCGGCAAGCTGAAGCAGTATGATTTCGTCACCCTGGGCAAGGAAATTGTGCAAACCCCCATGGGGGACTTTCATGCCCTCAAACTGGAAAGATTCAAGCCCGGCAGCGAACGCAGCACGGTGCTTTGGTGCGCGCCGAATCTGGATTATCTGCCAATCAAGGTCGAAACTATCGAACCGGATGGCGCCACTACAATCGCTGTGCTTGAATCGCTGTCCGTAACCACCGAAGACTAAGAACCCTTCACCGCCTCCAGCATTTCCTCGGGACTAAGGTACCCGCCGATATGCACGCCTTGCTCGGTGTAGATTGCGGGGGTGCCGCTGACTCCGACATCCCGCCCGAGTTCGTAATGACGGCTGACCGGATTATCGCATGAGGTATCCTTCGGCAGTTTGTCCAGTTTGGCGTTGGTCAGCGCCGTATGGCGATCCGGCGCGCACCAGACCGAGACCATGTTGCGGTAGGTCTTCGACCCGATCCCGCTCCGGGGAAAGGCCAGATAACGCACGGCAATCCCGTTGGCATTGTGTTGCTTGATATCCTTGTGGAACCGCCTGCAGAAGCTGCACTCGATATCGGTGAAGACATAAATCGTCCAGGCAGGATTCTCGGGGGCAAACTCGATGAATTCTTCTTCAGGCACGGATCGAAGGGCTTCAATCCTGGCCTGCTCCCGTCCCTTTTCGCTGAGGTTTTCTTTCTTCTCGAGGTCATAAAGGTCGCCCTGGATTATAAACCTGCCATCCGGGGACATATAGACGACTTCAGCGCCAAGCATTACCTGATAAAGTCCAGGGATCTGCGACTCTCGAATCGAGCCCGCCTTGTACTCGGGAAATTGTTCTTTGACCGCCGCACGGATTCGCGCCTCCGGGGCGGATTCCGCGGCGGACAGATCGGCGACGGGGTAAAGCGCACAACAGAACAGGTAAATCAGAGCGGTTCGAAGATTTCTCATTGCTCCACCATTGGATATATATGGTTCTTGGCCTTGGGACAGGCTGGCGGGGAGTAATGTCATTCACAGCCCGGTTTTGCCATTGCTGTTATATTATATGAAACCGGATCGCCGGGAAAGGAACTGGACTTATCAACGTGAACATCGCAACCGCCAGCCGCATGAACGGGAAACTCACGATCGAGTATATCCTGGAGGGATTGCAGAAGGACGGGATTATCAATGCCGGCCAGGCAGCGCGTCTCTATAAACATCTCGATCAGGAGATCTTGCGGAATTCCCATCCTCTGATCGTAGTCTCGGATCAGGGATGGCAAAGCGATACACGCCCCCCGTATCCGTTGACTCTCGAGCAACTGACGCGTTGGTTGGCGGGAAGCTGCGGTCAAGAATACATGCGGCTGGATCCGCTCAAGATCGACGTCGCCAAGATCACCTCGGTAATCTCCCAAGCCTACGCCAACAAGCTGCAAATCCTGCCCGTGCATGTCACTGACGATGAATTGACGGTCGCCACCTGTGAACCCTTCATCAGCAACTGGGAGTCGGAAGTAGAACGCATCGCCCGCAAGCGGATCAAACGCGTTCTGATCAATCCAGTGGATCTGCAACGTTATTTGACCGAATTTTACGGCATCAGTCGCTCGATTATCGGCGCAGTCTCGGATAAACAAAATCAGACCCTGAATCTCATCCAGAACTTCGAACAACTGGTCGAAGTCGGCAAGATGGGCGAACCGGACGCCAATGACCGGCATGTGGTCAGTCTGGTCGACTGGTTATTGCAGTTTGCCTTCGAACAACGGGCCAGCGATATCCATCTCGAACCGCGTCGCGAGGTGGGACGGGTGCGATTCCGGATCGATGGCGTCTTGCATGATGTGCATGAATTCCCAATCCTGCTGATGGGCGCGATTACCAGCCGGCTGAAGTCCCTGGGCCGGATGGATGTGACAGACAAACGCCGCCCGCAGGATGGCCGGGTGAAGACGCGCACGCCGTCAGGGAGCGAGGTGGAAATGCGGCTCTCGACCATGCCGACCACCTTTGGCGAGAAACTGGTATTGCGAATCTTCAATCCTGAGATGCTGATGAAGTCCTTCACCGATCTCGGATTCTCCCGTCATGAAGAGGAATGTTGGGGGAAAATGGTGGACCATCCGCACGGCATCATCCTGGTAACCGGTCCCACCGGCTCCGGCAAGACCACGACCTTGTATTCCGCATTAAAGAAACTGGCGCGCCCGGAGATCAACATCTGCACTATCGAAGATCCCATCGAACTGGTCGAAACCCAGTTCAACCAGATGCAGGTGCAACCGGTCATCGATGTAACCTTCGCCTCTGGCGTCAGAACCCTGCTGCGACAGGATCCCGACATCATCATGGTGGGAGAGATCCGGGATCGCGAGACTGCGGAGATAGCCATCCAAGCTGCCCTGACCGGCCATCTCGTGCTTTCAAGCCTGCACACAAACGATGCCGCCTCCAGCATAACCCGGTTGCTGGATCTGGGCGCCCTGCCTTATCTCATCAGCGCCTCTCTGCTGGGGATCCTTGCCCAACGCCTGATCAGGACGCTTTGTCCCCATTGCAAAGCGCCAGCCAAGGTGGATATACAAGCATGGGACAAGCTGCTCGCGCCGCATAAAGCCAAACCACCGGAGGAGACATTTACATACAAAGGATGCGATGAATGCCGTCACACCGGGTACCTCGGGCGCTCTGGCATCTACGAGATCCTCATGGTGGACAAGGAATTGCGGCATCTGATCAATACCGGCGCGGAACTGGTGAAATATCGGGAGGCCGCGTTACGCCAGGGCATGCGCACACTGCAGGTCAGCGGCGCGCGCAAGGTTGCGGAAGGACTGACCACTCTGGAGGAGATTTATTCCGCCGTGCCGCCAGCGGACGATAGATAAACCGTCTGCCAACAAGTGATTCGAGCGTTACCAGCATTACCCTCGGGGATGGTGTGCAGCGTGCAGTTTCTTCAGTCGTTCCCTCGCCACATGGGTATATATCTGGGTGGTCGATATGTCGCTGTGCCCGAGCAGCATCTGAACCACTCGCAGGTCAGCGCCATGATTGAGCAGATGAGTGGCAAAGGCATGCCGTAGAACATGAGGCGAGATCCGACCTTTGATCCCGGCCTTGACCCCATACCGCCGGATCGCATGCCAGAAGGTCTGCCTTTGCATTAGTTGTCCGCGCGAGGATGGAAACAGCGTGGCGTCAGGACGATGTGGGAAGAGTTCCTGACGGGCGTGAGCGAGATATTTCTGTATCCAGTAAACCGCCTCTTCCCCGAGCGGAACCAACCGCTCCTTGTCGCCCTTGCCTCTGATGCGCACCACGCCCTGGCGCAGATTCATCTGGTCCAGCCGCAGGGATACCAATTCGGAAACCCGCAGGCCCGTGGCATAAAGCGTCTCCAGCATCGCCCGATCGCGCAGTCCGATGCTGGTTTCGATATCCGGGGTTATCAGCAGTTGTTCCACCTCGGTTTCGGTCAGCGATTTAGGCAGCGAACGCCCCAGACGCGGCGAGTCGATATCCATGGATGGGTCCATTGCGCAGCGCCCGTCGCGGACCATTTGCCGATAGAATCGGCGCAGGCTGGAAAGTCGTCTGGCCGTGGTTCGCGCCGAGGCAGGCCGGCTGGAAAGATAGGACAACAGTTTGGAGTTGTCGACCTGTAACAGATCTGACTCCCTGGCGGCCAGCCAACGGGCAAAGTCAGATAAATCGCTGTGGTAGGCCTTGAGCGTGTTTTCGCTTAACCCCCGCTCCATCCACAGGACATCCAGAAACTGCGCTATCAAGCGCAGCGAGTTAGAGAGAGGGGCCGATTCCGCGGGTAATGGCGCTGACACAGCCAATCCAGGAACCCGGCCCCAAATCGGGCAGTTTACTCCGCGGTTGTGGTTTTAACCTTTTCCTTGATCCGGGCCGCCTTGCCGCGCAGATCCCGCATGTAATACAGCTTGGCGCGGCGCACATGCCCTTTGCGTTTCACTTCTATGCCCTCGATGCTGCTGCTGTAGGTCTGGAATACCCGCTCCACGCCCTCGCCATACGAGATTTTCCGCACGGTAAATGAGGAATTCATTCCCCGGTTGCGTTTGGCTATCACGACGCCTTCATACGCCTGAATTCGCTCTCTTTGCCCCTCCTTGACCTTGACCTTGACCACGACGGTGTCGCCCGGATCGAAATCAGGAATTTCCTTGTTCATCTGCTCGGATTCCAGTTGTTCGATTAAATTAGCCATACGCTCTGCTCCAACGATTATTACTAAACAATGATTCGCCGTATTCTAACTGGTTTTATGTTGTTGGTATTCATTTATAAATTCTTCCAGCAACGCAGTCTGTTCGGCGTCCAGGTTTACTGCCGCCAGCAAATCCGGCCGTCTCAACCAGGTGCTTCCCAGTGACTGTTTCATCCGCCAGCGCCTGATCTCCGCGTGGTTGCCATCCAGCAGGACTTTCGGCGCCTGTTGGCCAGCATGGATCTCCGGACGCGTGTAGTGCGGATGGTCAAGCAGTCCGTTAACGTGGGAGTCGGTCACGGCCGATTCCGCATGTCCCAACACCCCGGGGTGCAATCGCGCCAGTGCATCTATCAGCACCATGGCGGGCAATTCCCCCCCGCTTAATACATAATCGCCGATGGAAATCTCCATATCCACCGCGCTTTCCAAAACCCTTTCATCGATTCCTTCATAACGGCCAGCCAACAGGATCCATCTGCCCTGACTCGATAATCCCGGCAAATCGCTCTGTTTCAGCGTCTTGCCCTGCGGGCTCAGATAGATAACCGGCGCGCCGGGCAAGCTTTCTCGCGCGTAGTCGATACCCTTGAGCAGCGGGGCTGCCATCATCACCATGCCAGGACCGCCGCCGTATGGGCGATCGTCCACCGTCCGGTGCGGGTCGGTCGTATAATCCCGCGGATTGACGGTGTTCACTTCAAGCAGTCCGGCCTTGACGGCCCGACCGGTGACGCCCCATTCGGTCACCGCCTGGAACATCTCCGGAAACAAGGTGATCACGATGAATCGCAGCATCATAGATACCCACGAATCCAGCGTACATGAATCACGCCAAGGTCACGGTCCACACGACGGATTATTTCATTCTTGACCAGAGGTACTAAAATCTTCTCGGTCCCGGCGACGACCAGGACCCCGTGTGGCGCGGTATCGAGGACATCCGTGACGCGGCCCAAAACCTGACCATCTTGATCCCGGACCTCCAGGTTCATGAGGTCACACCAATAAAACTCACCCTCAGGCAGATCGGGCAACTGGCTGCGCTTGATCGCTATATCCAGATTCGCCAGTTTGGCCGCTGCATCGCGATCCTCGATGCCTTCCAGAAATGCGACCGGATGTTTACCAGGATTTTCATGCCTTAGCACTCTATGGATTACCCAGTTTCCGGGGCTACCCACCAGCCAGGGGTTATAAATAAACAGGTTCTCGGTTGGACGGGTATAGGAAACAACCTTGAGACCTCCCCGCAAACCGTGCAGGCCGCAAACCCGTCCGATGATAATGGAGCGTTGCTTGCCCGGATCTTCCTGCATCATCATGAGATGATGCTCTTTATTTTCAGGCCCCTGTGGCGCCTGCCACGGCGCTGTTTTGCGCCAATGCAGCCACACGATCGGACATCCTTGCCCCCTGCGCGGTCCAATAATCGAATCTGGACCGGTTAATGCTGACTTCCAAATCTTGTCCGGTAGCGATCGGGTTATAGAACCCCACTCTCTCCAGGTAACGCCCATCGCGTTTGGAGCGTGAATCCGTTACCACTATATGATAGAAGGGACGTTTTTTTGTGCCGGCGCGCGCCAGTCGAATGGTTACCATGTAATGTGAACACCTCGTATGCTTGGCGGGTAATTTCTTTCGTTAATACCCCCCGAAAAAGGGCGCTATTTTACGGTAAATCCATTAAAAAGAAAGACCTGCTTCGAATCGTATGAAATAAATTACAGGATCGAAAATCTAGATAAGTTCAGTTCTGAATGACCGACATCTTCAGACATCTTGTGCTATGTTGCAAAACCCGAGTATTAACTTGTTCCATAACACTGATCTGTTAAAATTTATATAATCAACATTAAATATTAATTATATTATATTGATAATTATGAATATAAATGACAATATAAAAATCGAAAAAAATGAGTTCAGGAAACGTCTCTCATCGCTCCGCTCAAGTATCGACGCCATTGTCAAAACGAAATTCGATCGACGCATCCAGGAGCGGGTTTTGGACTTGCCGCGTGTGAAGGAGGCTGAAAGTATATTTTGTTTTTTAAGTTTTGGCAGTGAAGTGGCCACCCATGAACTCATTAAGGGATTGTTGGCCTGTGGCAAACGTTTGACAGTACCACGCATACTTCGCGGGCAAGGCATCCATGCGATCCCCTTGCTAAAGTGGGAAGACCTGCATCCAGGGGAATGGGGCATCCTGACGCCTGTCGCCGGATGGAAGGCGGATTTTGCCATCGATTTATGCATAACCCCCGGTCTCGGTTTTACCACGCGTGGCGATCGTCTCGGATTTGGCCGCGGCTATTACGATCAGTGGTTCAGAGAAAATCCTGCGTGCTACAGGTTGGCTATAGCCTACGAATGCCAGGTGCAAACTTATATACCGACCACGGGAAGAGATGTCCGGATTAACGCAATCGCAACGGAACAACGTCTGATCGAGATACCTTGATCATATCTCGGTCAGCTGAACTTCGTCAGACTTCTGTTTGCACCTCACCTTCAGTCTTGCTCGACCAATACCCGGCGAGAATGGAACCGGTGATATTGTGCCAGATGCTGAAGATCGCCCCCGGCAGCGTAGCCAGGGGGAGATTGGGGAAGTAGGTTCCGGCGAGAACCACGCCAAGACCGGAATTCTGCATGCCAACCTCTATGGCCAGGGTGCGACAAATCCGCTCATCAAGCCGGAAGATCCGTCCGAAGAAATAACCGCTTGCCAGACCGCCGAGGTTGAGCCAGAAAACCGCCGTCAGCAATGGCAAGGCCACGAGCGGTATCTGGTCATGATTCTGGGCAACGATAATCCCGATTATGCCGATGATTGCCGCGACCGAGATGAAGGGAAAATAATGCTTGAGTCGCCGTAAATACTTCGCGAAATACAGATTAACGAGCACGCCGGCGGCGACCGGCAGGATGATGATCAGGAGGATGTCGAGCATCATGTCGATCACAGGCACCGGAACCATCTCGCCGATGTACAGCCAGGTCATGAACGGCGTTAAAAATACCGCCAGCAAGGTTGAGACCGTGGTCAGCGTTATGGACAACGCCACATCCCCTCTCGCCAGATAACAAATTACATTGGAGGCAGTCCCCCCCGGACAACTGCCCACTACCACCAGTCCCACAAACAAGGCCTTGTTGAGGCCCAACAGCGAGGCAACCACGAAGGCGATCATGGGCATGAAGATGTACTGCAGACAGATCCCCAACAGGATCAATCCAGGACGCTTGCAGACATCGAGGAAATTTTCAGGCCGCAGCGTCATGCCCATGCCGAACATGACAATTGCAAGCAAGGGTACTATGGCCTCGCCGTAAGGGTTCAACACCGCGGGTAAATACCAGGAGAATAATGCAATCAGCACAGCCCCGGTGGGAAATAACATGGACGCTATCATTTCAATCGATATCCTCGATATTTATCCCGCTGCAATCATAGTCATCGGCGGCCTGGATTAAAACCTTGAGGATATCCCCCGGGAACAATCGACGTCGGCTGTCTATGCGGATCACGCCATCAATCTCCGGGGCGTCGGCATGACTGCGGCCGATATAAACCTCCCCTGCTTCATCGATGATCGCCTCGACCACCTTACCGATTCGCTCCTGTTGCCTGGCGGCGCTGATATCAGCCTGTGTCTGCATAAGGCGCTCCCAGCGTTCCTCCTTGATGGCTTCTGGCACAGCGTCGGGCAAGGCATTGGCGGCTGCGCCGCTAACTGCGGAATATTGGAAACAGCCTACCCGATCCAGGCGCGCCTCGCGCAAAAATTCGATTAACAACTCGAAATCGGCATCCGTTTCGCCGGGGAAGCCAACAATAAACGAGGATCTCAAGGTCAGATCGGGACACGCCTCCCGCCAGGATTGAATGCGTTTGAGATTGTTTTCCACCGCCGCGGGGCGCTTCATCGCCTTCAAGATTGCCGGGCTGCCATGTTGAAATGGCACATCCAGGTAAGGCAGGATTTTATTATCCTGCATCAGGGGAATGATGCGATCGACATGCGGATAAGGATAAACATAATGCAACCTGACCCAGACGCCGAGTTTGCCGAGTTCGACACACAAGGAATGAAGGTCTTCGCGGCGCGCGGCGCGCTCTCCGAAGTTTCTGTCCGCGCCGTATGCCCCGGTGTCCTGCGAGATTACGAGCAATTCCCGGACCCCTGATGCGACTAGAGTTTCGGCCTCGCGCAGTATTTCAGCCAGCGTCCGGCTTGCCAATCTCCCCCGCAATGCCGGGATGATGCAGAAACTGCAATGATTATTGCAGCCCTCGGCGATCTTCAGGTAGGCATAATGAGAGGGCGTGAGACGCACGCCTTGCGGCGGCATGGGAACGTGACACGCGCCTGTCTCGATACTGATGGGGGCATGAGTCCTGACCGCCGCGACCACTGCCTCATATTGCTGGGGTCCAGTGATATCGAGGACCTTGGGATGAATGGCCCTGATGGATTCCGCCTGACTGCCCAGGCAGCCCGTCACGATTACCCTGCCGTTTTCGACGAGCGCCTCGCCAATCGCTTCGATGGATTCCTGCTTGGCGCTGTCGATGAACCCGCAAGTGTTGACGACGACCAGATCCGCCCCTTGATAAGTCGGGCTGATCTCATAGCCCTCCTCCCGCAAGCGTGTGAGCATGCGCTCTGAATCAACCAGGGCCTTGGGGCATCCCAGACTGACAAAACCTACTTTCGGCGCGGCCATGTTACCAACAAATGAATGGAAAGCATTCAGTTACGGGTGTTAATCGAAGCTAGTGGATGTTCCGGATCGACGTCGTCCCGGAAGGGCTTGCGCCGGTCCACATGCGTAAGCTGATACACCAATCCGATCCAGTTGTTGATGACCGCTTCGGCGCTGTCATGCCAGGTATTGTCCAACGAATCCCGGATCAGGCGCTCAGGAAAAATCGGTTCAGGCTTACCGTGGACTTTCGCCTGCATCACACGATCGCGAAATTCATCGAGGATTGCCTGGCACAGCGGCGTGAAGTAGTTTTCAGGAAATGGCGGGTATTCCGTGTTTATGCCGGCGAGAAAATGATTGACCTCGCGTTTGTATTCTTTCAACAGGCTGATGGCGTCATATTCCGGATGCCCTTGAAACATGACAGTGCGCAAGCCATCGCCGCTCACGGCAAGATGCACGCCGGCTGCGGGGCTCTCCACCAGTATGTGCAGACCGGCAGCGGTGAACTGCTCGGCATCGATCTGATAGAACCGCGAATGCGGCACATCGAAGCGCGTGTTGACCCCCGCCACCAGGGGATGGCGCTGATCGATGACCTTGTGGGTATACACACCCCAGCGTTTCGCGGACAGGTGTATGCGTTTCATGGCATAGCGAAACTGCATGATGGCATGAGTGGCCAGGCATGAACACAAGGTCGATGTCACATTTTCACTGGCCCAATCCATGACTTCTATGAGAGGGCTCCAGAAGGGTAACTGCGATAGTTCCGGCCCCGGAAGGGCACCCGAGATGATCAGGGCATCCAGCCCTTCCTCCCTAATCTGACGGAAACTTTTATAGTACTTGCGCACGTGTTCGCTGGCCTCTGCTTCCCTGTGTATGGCATCGATCGTGAATGGGTGCATATAAAACTGGGCGATCTGGTTGCTTTCGCCGATCAGACGGAAAAACTGGCGTTCAGTCGCCTCCAGCGATTTATCCGGCATCATGTTAAGGAGGCCGATATGCAGTTCCCGAATATCCTGATGCAGCGCGCGATCCCGGGCGATGACGGTCTCGCCTTCCTCACGCAGTCTGGCAAAGCTTGGCAAATCGGTATTGGCTACGAGCGGCATTTTTTAAGATCTCAGTAATGGAAATTCAGGCTCGTTCCAACACAGTTTCGATCAGTGTGAGGAAATCCTGGTCATCATTGATGCCGGCGATCTCATCCGTGGTGACGGTGTAACCGTATCGTTCCGCAATCGTTCCGTACCTCGGCAGGCGCGCGCGCAGCAATCTGGGAAAGACCCAGCGCACGAAGTCGTCAGGCTGGATCATCGCCGCGTATTCAAGCGCCCGTTCCTCCATGTAAATCGCAAGTTGCTCATCGAGGAAAGTCTCCCGGAAATACAGGGGCTTTGGATCCTCCTCCGCCCTGAGGATCAATTCCTGCTCATTCCGGTCTGTGGATTTTATGTACAGGATCAAGGTATGCGCGGAGAGGACATTAAAGATCTCCTCGTCTTCAAGTTCGCACAGGCTGCCGCCGGCATCGTTGACAAAGTGCGAGTAGCCATAGATATCCCTGGCCTTGCGGATATATTCCGGCACATCCCTGAGGGCGGCCAACTCAGCCTCCCGGTGTTGACGTTGGCGACGCTTGAACTCATCGAGGCCAAGACCGTCAAGTTCCGGATTGCCGACCTTGCCTAGGTAGGACGAAAGACACTTCAGGTTGTCCACGGAGATGTTGTTGGCGATACAGATGGAATCCGAACGCAATAAGTCCCGGAGAAAGGGGATACCCATCGCCTTGTATTTGATGTTATCCATGATCGGTTCATTGAGATAGCGCGTGCCGATCCGATAATCCACCGAATAATGAAACCAATGCCGCTTCCGAAGCAGGCGCGCAAGGCGCGTTTTTCCCACCCCGGACATGCCGAGGAAGGTAATCGCCTTGTGTTCCCAGAAACGGAATTCCTTGCTATCCAATTTCATCAAATCAATACCTTCGAAAAATGCGCATCCTACCGTAAAGCCGAGAGTCCAGCCATGTTTTCGGCTCTTCTGACCATGGCGGGGGGACATAAAAAAAGGGCCAAACGGCCCTTTCTTTACGCGTTATCCGCGTTCGCTATTCGTTGACGGCCTTCATGCTGAGGCGGACCCGGCCCTGGCGATCGATCTCCAGCACCTTGACCTTGACCATATCGCCTTCGGAGAGCTTTTCGCTGACATTCTCCACGCGTTCATCCGATATCTGGGAGATGTGTACCAAACCGTCCTTGCCCGGCAGGATGTTGACGAAGGCCCCGAAGTCCATGAGTTTCTGCACCCGGCCTTCGTAGATCTTGCCGACTTCGATATCAGCGGTGATGGATTCGATACGCTTGCGGGCGTTTTCCGCCGCCGCCTTGTCCACCGAGAAGATCTTGACCGTGCCGTCATCGGCGATATCGATGGTGGCCCCAGTCTCCTCAGTAATTCCCCGGATGGTCGTGCCGCCCTTGCCGATGACGTCGCGGATCTTGTCCGGGTGTATCTTGATGGTGGTGATACGCGGTGCGTACTCGGACATCTCCGGTCTGGATTTGCTTATGATCTCGTTCATCTTGCCCAGGATATGCATGCGGCCGGTGCGCGCCTGCGCCAGGGCCACTTGCATAATCTGCCGGGTAATGCCATCGATCTTGATATCCATCTGTAATGCAGTAACACCAGTGGCAGTCCCCGCGACCTTGAAATCCATGTCGCCCAGGTGATCCTCATCGCCCATGATGTCCGACAGCACGACGAACTTGTCCTTTTCCTTGATAAGTCCCATGGCAATGCCAGCCACCGGCGCAGATATAGCCACGCCGGCATCCATAAGCGAGAGGCTGGTCCCGCAAACGGACGCCATGGAACTCGATCCATTGGATTCCGTAATTTCCGAGACTACCCGGATGGCATACGGGAACTTGGTCATATCCGGCATCACCGCCAGCATACCGCGTTTCGCCAGCCGCCCATGACCAATTTCGCGGCGCTTGGGTGTACCGACGCGCCCTGTCTCGCCCACGGAAAACGGCGGAAAGTTGTAATGCAACATGAAATTTTCACGGCGTTCGCCTTCGATGGCGTCGATTATCTGTGAATCCCTGTCGGTGCCGAGGGCCACTCCAACCAATGCCTGGGTTTCTCCACGGGTAAACAATGCCGATCCATGCGCCCTGGGCAGGATCCCGACTTCTATCGAAATCGGACGGATGTCCTCGGGTCCGCGTCCATCGATACGCGGTTCCCCAACGACTATCCCATGCCTGACGATCTTGCTTTCCAGTTTCTCGATGACTTCCAGGATGTCGCCATCCTGCCATTTTTCAGGGAAGGCCGTCTGCAATGCCTGTACGATCTCGGTCTTGATCTCCTGCAGGCGATCCCGCCGGCTCAATTTATCGCGAATGGCGTAGGCTTCGCTGATCAGGTCGGCGCAGCGTTGATCCACCTCAGCGACCAGTTCGGCATTGGGCTCCGGTGGTTGCCAGGGCCAGGGTCGGGCGCCGGCTTCTTTAACCATTTCGCGGATATTCCTGATAACCACCTGGAATTGCTCGTGTCCAAACATGACCGCTCCCAGCATGATCTCTTCGCTGAGTTGCCGGGCCTCAGATTCAACCATCAAAACGGAGCTCTCGGTGCCAGCCACGACCAGGTTAAGTTCCGAATTATCCAGGGCATCGAAACTTGGATTCAGCAGGTAACTCCCGTCCCGATACCCGACGCGCGCGGCGCCAATTGGCCCACTAAAGGGCAGACCGGCGATGGAGATCGCAGCGGATGCGCCTATCATGGACAAGATATCCGGATCCACCGCTGGGTCCAGCGAGAGGACCGTGGCGATAATCTGTACTTCGTTGCTGAAGCCTTTTGGGAACAGGGGGCGGATGGGGCGGTCGATGAGGCGTGAGGTGAGAGTTTCTTTTTCCGAGGGCCGGCCTTCGCGCTTGAAGAATCCGCCGGGTATCTTCCCCGCCGCATAATTCCGCTCTTGATATTCGACGGTCAACGGGAAAAAGTCCTGTCCCGGGTTGACTGCCTTGTTGGCCACACAGGTGACCAGCACCACGGTATCGCCCATGCTGCAATAAACCGCGCCAGTCGCCTGTCGGGCTATTCTGCCCGTTTCGAGTATTACGTTGTTATCGCCATATAAAAATTCTTTTCTGACCACTTTCATCGCATTTAGATCCTGAGGTATTTAAGAGTCCGTGGAGCAAGCCTTGCCAGAATGTGTCCGGTCCTCGAGAAATAACTACCGGCAGCGCTCACGTAGGAATCGAAGGGGGTTGAGGGAGATTATTTGCGTGTGAATGGGCGGCGTTGCGTTATTTGCGAAGCCCCAGCCGTCCAATCAACTCCCGGTAACGATTGATGTCTTTTTTCTTCAGATATTCCAGTAATTTGCGACGGTGATTAACCATCCGCAACAAACCCTGTCGGGAATGATGATCCTTGTTGTGGACAGTAAAATGATCTGATAACTGCGTGATATTGGAGGTCAACAAGGCAACTTGAACTTCGGGTGACCCGGTATCGCTGTCTGTACGCTTATATTCGTTGATAATGGCTGATGTCTGCTGCTGATTTAATGCCATCTGCATCGCTCCTGGCTATGCCTGCTGTATATTCGACTCTTGGAAAGCGCGCATTCTACCTATGCGCTTGTGCCTGAACAAGAATTTATGATTAAAAAGACCGTAAAATATGCCTCGACGATTCACCTTGCCGGTTGACCAACCGTCTTGGTTCCACTCGCCCGTCATCGAGGATTTCACCGACCCCGATAAAGCCGCCTGTTTCATCATACAGGCGCAGCATTCCGGATATGGGCGCCTGGGGCACCATGACCGCCTGGCCGTCTCGGATGTAGCCTGCAATCAAGGCATTCAGGCGCAGGTCGGGCAGGTCACGCAAGGCGGCATCGAGGGGCAGAAGCAAACTGTCGAGATGCTCTACGCCATGGACTGCCACCTCTTGCAACTTCTCCAGCACATGCATCCCGGCTTCCCTGAATGGTCCTGCGCCTGTGCGCCTCAGCATCGTGACATGAGCGCCGCAGCCAAGTAATTTGCCGATATCTTCCGCCAGCGTGCGTATGTACGTCCCTTTGGAACAATGCACTGCCATTCTGAGTATCACTCCATCGAAGCTGATCAGTTCAAGTTTATGGATTACTACCCTGCGTGGCTGTCTCTCAACCTCTATGCCCTTATAAGCCAGTTCGTACAAGCGTTTACCCTGGTGTTTCAGTGCTGAAAACATCGGCGGTATTTGTGTCGTTTCGCCCCTGAATTTAGCCAGCACGTCTTCTACTTGAGATATCGAATAGGCGGGTACCGGCGCCTCTTCGAGGATATCGCCCAGCGCATCGCCCGTGGCGGTCCGAATGCCCAAACGGCAATCGGTGAGGTACTGTTTATCGGCCTCCAACAGATATCCGGAAAATTTTGTGGCTTCGCCGAAACATATGGGTAATAAACCGGACGCCATCTTGTCCAGGCTGCCGGTGTGTCCTGCCTTGCGCGCCGCGAAGAGGTTCTTGACCTGTTGCAGGGCCTGGTTGGAGGTTATCCCGATCGGTTTATCCAGTAGCAGAATACCATCCAGATTACGACCTTGAGGTTTATTCCGCCGTTGACTTTTTTTCACAACCATTCCTGATAACAATGTATGGAGCCATCCGCACATCCTGTGTGCCGATGCGCTCAAGGGGTTTGATCGCTATCGGAATCGGTCTTTAACGAAGCGATTAATGAGTAGAGCCGTTCGCCTTTTTCTATGGCGGTATCGTAGGTGAAATGTAGCTTGGGAACGCTTCTGAGCCGCAGTTTCCCGGCCAGTTCGTGCCGGAAATGACTGGCCTGTTTATTGATGTTCGTTATCAGCGAATCCTGATTTAGCGTGCCGCCGATGCTGGTCAAAAAGACCCTGGCATTGCCCAAGTCGGGGCTCAGATCGACGCGGGAGATGGTAACCAAACCGAATTCAGGATTGCGCAAATCCCGTTGAAAAAGCGGGGCTAATTCCCGTTGAATCAGATCGGCAACCCGTTGATTCCGACCATATTGTCTCTGCATCTAGTCCGCAAGGCCTGTACTATATCTGTCACAGCCGGAGGTTTGGCCGGTGGTCAGATGGTGCGCGCGACTTCTACGCGTTCAAAAACCTCGATCACATCGCCAGCCCTGACGTCGGTATAATTCTTCACGCCGATCCCGCATTCAATGCCGGATTTCACCTCGTTGACATCATCCTTGAAACGTCGCAGTGATTCCAGTTCCCCTTCATAGATGACAACATTATCCCGCAACACCCGGATGGGATTGCTTTTGCGGATAATTCCGTTGGTGACGATGCACCCGGCGATATCGCCGAATTTTTGCGAACTGAAGATTTCCTGGACCTTGGCATTGCCGATGATATTTTCCCGCACCTCGGGCGCCAGTAATCCGCTCAGCCCCGCCTTGACGTCATCGATTACGTCGTAGATCACACTGTAATACCGGATTTTTACTCCCTCATCTTCCGCCAACCGCCGGGCGGAGGCATCAGCACGGACATTAAAGCCGATGACCATGGCCTTGGTCGTTGTCGCCAGATTGATGTCTGACTCCGTTATCCCGCCGACGCCACTGTTGATCACTTCGACGCCGACTTCTTCAGTGCCCAGTTGCCTGAGTGCGCCGACCAGGGCTTCGCAGGACCCCTGGACATCCGCCTTGATGAGCACATACAAAATCGATTTTCCTTCTTCGCTCATCTGGGTCAGCGCGGATTCAATCTTCGAGGCTTGTTGCTTGGCGAGTTTTACCTCACGGTATTTCCCTTGTCTGAACAAGGCAATCTCTCTCGCCTTGCGTTCATCCGGAACGACGATAATTTCATCTCCTGCATTCGGCGTGCCCGAGAGTCCTAAAACTTCAATCGGGGTGGATGGTCCGGCAGATTCAATATCCTTGCCGTCTTCATTCTGCATGGCCCGGACACGTCCATATTCGTGTCCGCTGAGTATGACATCTCCCTTGCGGATCTCGCCTCGTTGCACAAGGATCGTGGCCACAGGACCCCTGCCGCGATCCAGTCTGGATTCGATAACCGTCCCCGCGGCCGGTCCCTTGTCGACGGCCTTCAGTTCCATAATCTCTGCTTGCAGCAATATATTTTCCAGCAGGGTATCGACACCCTGTCCGGTAATGGCGGAGACATGGACGAAGATGGTGTCGCCGCCCCATGCCTCGGAGATGACATCAAGTTTGGACAATTCCTGTTTAACTCGATCCGGGTCGGCGTTGGCCTTGTCGATTTTGTTCACGGCGATGATGACCGGCACTTTTGCCGCCTTGGCATGCCGGATTGCCTCCTCAGTCTGCGGCATCACGCCATCATCGGCGGCGACCACGATAACAACTATATCCGTCACCTTGGCGCCGCGTGCGCGCATAGCCGTGAAGGCTTCATGGCCCGGAGTGTCGAGAAAAGTGATGCGACCTTTCGGCGTTTCCACGTTGTAAGCCCCGATATGCTGGGTGATGCCCCCTGCCTCGGTGCTGGTAACCTTGGTCCGCCGGATGTAATCTAGGAGTGAAGTCTTGCCATGATCGACATGCCCCATGATGGTAACCACCGGGGCCCTCGGCATGGCTTCTCCCTCATGGGCGGCGCTCTTGATGATCTCCTCTTCCAGGGCGTTTTCCTTGAGCAGCTTGGGACGGTGCCCCATTTCCTCGACGACTATCGCGGCTGTATCCTGATCGATGGTCTGGTTGATGGTAACCATGCTGCCCATATTCAACATGACCTTGACGACTTCGATCCCCTTGATCGACATCCGTTGGGCTAGTTCGGCAACAGTGATGCTCTCGGGAATTTCCACTTCCCGAACGATGGGTTCCGTAGGCTTCTCGAAAATGTGTTGCGGGGCCTGTTTTACCACCGGACGCAGATTCTTGGACTTTTTCTTGCGGCGTCCAGATTTGTCCGAAGCGACGTGCAGCTCTTTCCTATGAAAAGCATGACCTTCTTCTTCCTGATGAGGACGATAATTTTTCTCACGTGCTTCGCGAGATACTTTAGCGCCCTCCTCTGTCGGGGGAATAGTCTTGGCTGCCGGTTCGACCGTCCGGATCGGCGCTATACCAAGGTCGGCAATTGCGCCAGGTCGGTTTGCGAGATCCTGTACCTTCTGTTCGGTTTCTTGATCCGTCTCGGCTTTTGCCTCATCCAACAGTTGCGCCGACGCCATGTCCGTTGCCGATTGCGATTCGATCGCCGCCGTTTGAGCTGCGGCCTCAGCGAGACGCGCCTGCTCGACAGCTTCGGCTTCCTCCTGAAGTCTGGCCTCCTCGGCGGCCTTTTCGGCGGCCTCATCTTCGATAACGCTGCGTTTTACGTAGGTGCGTTTCTTGCGATATTCAACATTTATGGTCTTGGATCGCGCCTTGTTACGCGCGGCGGTGGCGACGGGCACCTTTATTTCGCTGACCGATTTGCGGCGAAGGGTGATTTTTTTAGGTTCGGATTTTTCGTCCTTGCCGTGTTTGCGGCGCAGGAAACCCAGCAATTCGGCCTTTTCCGAGTCCGAGATTAGATCGTCGGCGGCTTTGCCCCTGATACCTGCATCGTTCAGTTGCTCCAATAACCTGTCGATGGGTATATTGATGGTGCTCGCATACTGTTTTATCGTCACTTCGGGCATTGACTAATCCCTCGCCGGGTTGTCTTTCTCAAACCAGGGTATTCTCGCCGTCATGATTAATTTGCCCGCGCGTTCGGCGTCGAGGTCTTCTATAACCAGGAGATCGTCGACGGATTGTTCCGCCAGATCTTCCATGGTGATGACCCCCCTGCCAGCCAGTTCATATGCCAAGGCTTCGTCCATCCCTTTCATATTCAGAAGGTCGGCTGCCGGCTTGGCGTCCGAAAGTTTCTCTTCGTTGACAATTGCGCGGGTTAACAGGACATCGCGCGCCCGGTTGCGCAGTTCGTTGACGAGATCTTCGTCGAATTCTTCGATCTCCCGGATCTCGTTCTCCGGGACGTAAGCCACTTCATCAATACTGGAAAACCCTTCCTGCACCAGAATATTGGCGATTTCTTCGTCAACATCAAGTTGGTCCATGAACATCTTCAGCAGGTTCTGCGCTTCGCTTTCGGTTTTTTCTTCCGCCTGCTCGACTGACATTATATTCAGATCCCAACCGGTCAACTCACTCGCCAACTTTACGTTCTGACCGCCCCGCCCGATTGCCTGCGAGAGATTCTCCTCGGCAACGGCCACATCCATGCTGTGAGAATCCTCGTCCACCAGGATTGAGGCGATCTCCGCCGGCGCCATAGCGTTGATTACGAATTGGGCCGGGTTTTCATCCCAAAGTATGATGTCGATTCGCTCGCCGCCCAGTTCGTTAGATACGGCCTGCACACGGGAACCGCGCATGCCGACGCAGGCGCCGATTGGATCGATTCTCGGGTCGCGGGTGCGGACGGCTATCTTCGCCCGGGAGCCCGGATCTCTCGCCCCATTTATGATCTCAATCATGCCTTCATTAATCTCGGGAACCTCGATTTTGAACAGTTCAATCAGGAGTTCCGGGGCAGTCCGGCTGAGAAATAACTGCGGACCGCGGGTTTCCGGTCTTACTTCATAAAGGTATGCCCGTAAACGATCGCCCGGACGAATGGCCTCGCGCGGGATCAGATGTTCCCTGGAGATGAGGGCCTCGGCGTTATTACCGAGATCAACGATGACACTACCCCGTTCCAGCCGCTTCACCACACCGCTAACCATTTGGCCAACTCTGTCCTTGTAAGTCTCCAGGACTTTGTTCCTTTCGGCCTCTCTGACCTTCTGGACGATCACCTGCTTAGCGGTCTGGGCGGCTATCCGTCCGAATTCAACGGATTCCATCGGTTCTTCGATGAAATCGCCGACCTTAATCTCAGGGTTTTGTTTCTTCGCATCTTCCAACCGAATCTGACGCGTGGGGAATTCGAGTTGTTCGACGGCATCATCCACGACTTCCCAACGTCTGAACGTCTCATAGTCGCCAGTTTTAGTATCGATGGCCACCCTGACTTCGATATCTTCACGGTTGCGTTTTTTAGTGGCGCTGGCCAGGGCCGCTTCGATAGCGCCGAATATGATCTCCTTCGAAACGCCTTTCTCGTTCGAGACGACTTCGACAACCATGAGTATTTCTTTGTTCATATGTGTACTTACCTTGCTACGCTGCGTGACGTTTGATGAACAAGATTTGCCTTGCCGATCATCTGCAGCGGAATGATAAAAGTTTCATCCTGGTCTTTTATGGATACTGACTCATCGGTTACCGCCGTGAGTTTACCGACGACATTGGTCCTTCCATGGAGTTTCCCCTGTAACCGTACCCGGACAGTATGTTCCTTGTAGAGATCGAAATGTTCCTTCGTAAACAAGGGCCGATCCAGACCGGGTGAGGACACTTCCAAGGTGTATGGCCCATGGATCGAATCCTTGACATCGAGAATGCCTGCCACCTGGTCGCTGACCCGTTCGCAATCATTCAGGGTTATCCCTGTAACATTATCTATATATATGCGCAGCAACGAGCCACGGGCGCCGCCGGAGCGTTCGATACCCCACAGATCGTAACCCATGGCATTCACTATGGGCTGCAACATTACTACCAAGGTCGCTTCCTGATTAATCATATGCTGAAAGAAAAAAGTGGGCGCGAGGCCCACTTCCAAATATCGCTTCTAACCTGCTGGTTAGTATAGCTATCTGCCAGGCATCTGCCAATCTACGGGGCAGCCGGCCCGGATACATCAACACCTGAAAAAAAGCCCCTAGACGGGGCATTGCTGATTCTAAACTGGTAGCGGGGGCAGGATTTGAACCTGCGACCTTCGGGTTATGAGCCCGACGAGCTGCCAGACTGCTCCACCCCGCATCAACGGAGGCGCATACTACCTTGCATACCTGCTATTTTCAAGGTGGTATTCCACGATTCCCGGAAACATTGGAATCAGGAGAGTCTGACAGGCATGCGCCGCGCCCCCCAACTTCCTGGGAGTCCCTGATATACCCCGGGACACCGGGTTCCGCAATCCGGACAATTTCCCTGTTCGTCAAGACGCCATGACTTGATCACATACCAGTCACGAACAACCAAAACGGCATGACAATGTTTGCAGTATGTCGTGCCGCCTTCCGGATCGTGCAAGTTGCCTGTGTATACGAAGTTCAGGCCCGCGCTCATGGCGATGTTTCTGGCCCGGTGGAGAGTTTCCGGAGGTGTCTGTGGACGATCCAGCAGTTTCCAATCCGGATGAAAGGCTGAAAAATGCAGCGGCACGTCCGCTCCCAGATTGCCGGCAATCCAATTGCACAGGTCGGTTAATTCCTGATCCGAATCATTCAGCCCCGGTATGAGCAGCGTGGTGATTTCAAGCCAGACAGAAGTCTCGTTCCGGATATACGACAACGTGTCCAAAACCGGGCCAAGCCTGCCTCCAGCGTAATCGCGATAAAATTCATCACGGAAAGATTTCAGATCGACGTTGGCGGCGTCCATGTGTCGATAAAACTCCTTCCTTGGTTCAGGGCAAACATAACCCGCAGTTACCGCAATAGTACGGATATTTTTTTTCCGGCAGGCCTTGGCGACGTCAATGGCATACTCATGAAAGATCACAGGGTCGTTATAGGTGAAGGCCACAGCGCTGCACTCGTATTGGTGCGCCGCAGTGGCAAGTTGTTCAGGAGAGGCCGCGTCGGCGAGGATATCCAGCTCTCGAGATTTGCTGATATCCCAATTCTGGCAGAACTTGCAGGCAAGATTGCACCCTGCCGTGCCGAAAGATAAGACCGGGGTCCCGGGCAGAAAATGATTAAGGGGCTTTTTTTCCACCGGATCAAGGCAAAAACCGCTCGATCTGCCGTAGGAGGTAAGAATGATGCGTCCGTCCTTACAGGCGCGGATAAAACATAAACCCCGTTGACCTTCATGCATCTTGCACGCCCGCGGGCACAGGTCGCACTGTACGCGGCCATCATCCAGGCTATGCCAGTAACGGGTTGCAACATCTGTCATTATGTCAGCCCTTGGATACGCATGAAATAAGCTATATAGATAGTATAATTCAAGAAGGATAACTGCGTTCGCGCGAGGCTTACTCATTCATGAATATCACCGATCCGGATATCAGGTTGGGCGCGCTCAGGGCGAAGGTACGATTCCCGGCCGTGGCGGGCATGTTCTATCCTGAAGAGCCGCGGGAGTTAGCCCGGGTGGTGGCAGGTTTTACCGCTGCCGCGGCGAAATTCGCGGCACAACCAAGGATCCTGGTTGTGCCGCATGCCGGATATATCTATTCCGGCGCCGTGGCCGGTCGGGCTTATGCATGCCTGAAAAAACACTCTGGGACGATCAGGAAGGTTGTTCTGTTCGGACCGGCGCACCGGGTTTATCTGAACGGTCTGGCGCTACCCGACGCCGATTTACTTGCCACTCCACTCGGGGAAATCCCCGTCGACAAGTCTATGGCGAAACAAGTTCTACAGCTTCCGCAGGTAAGCATAAATGCGGAGGCACATGCACAAGAACATAGTCTGGAAGTACAACTGCCCTTCCTGCAAACCGTACTCGAAGATTTCAGTATTCTGCCGCTCGTTGTAGGTATGGCTTCCATCAGGGATATCACGGAGATTTTTGAGCGCCTGCGTCACGAGAAACACCTTCTCATAGTAATCAGTTCCGATCTTAGTCACTACCACGGCTATAAAGAGGCGCAGCGAATGGACACGGCTACCAGCGCCGCGATCAGATCGTTCAATCTTGACGCTATCGGACCGGATCAGGCATGTGGATTTGTCGGCCTGCGCGGGGGATTGCAATTTGCTCATTCCAACGGCATGTGGGTGGTCGAATTGGATCTGCGCAATTCTGGCGATACCGCGGGACCACAAGACCGCGTGGTCGGTTATGGCGCATTCGCAGTGTATGCGGATCGGCAATTCACGGAACTGCAAAAATGCCAGCTTTTGGCTTTGGCGCGCGCCAGCATCGTCGAAGGACTGACCAATTCAAGGCCGGTGCCTATTAACCCTGACGATCTGGACCCGGCCTTGCTGGAATCAGGCGCGGCATTCGTCACTTTGAAAATAAAGGGTCAGTTGCGTGGGTGCATCGGCACCACGCAGGTAGAGGAGTGTCTGGCCAGATGTGTGGCGATGAACGCATACAATGCGGCGTTTCGGGATCCTCGTTTTGAACCGCTAAGCGCAGATGAATTACCGCAAATCGATATCAGCATCTCCGTGCTTACTAAACCAGCACCCCTGCAATTTTCCAGTGAGACCGAATTGTTGGAAAGCATTGAACCTGGAATAGATGGATTGATAATAGAATCCGGTGCGCATCGCGCCACCTTCCTACCCGAAGTTTGGGACTCGCTCCCGATGCCAGGGGATTTCCTCAAACATTTAAAAATCAAGGCGGGGATATCACCCTCGATACTCCCGGACAAGGCATGGCG
The DNA here is from genome assembly GCA_004297165.1 of Gammaproteobacteria bacterium. Taxonomy (GTDB): domain Bacteria; phylum Pseudomonadota; class Gammaproteobacteria; order Eutrophobiales; family Eutrophobiaceae; genus 2-02-FULL-56-15. Next base: position 492,233 of record SCUJ01000006.1, on the reverse strand, counting down.
ATACCACGCCGTGCATATCGAATAAATCTAGTTCGAGGGTGCAAATAAAAAGCCCCGTGAGGCACGGGGCTTATTATTGAAGAGGGATACTATCCTCTCCAGCTAGAACGCTAGCTATCGTCTCTACTGCATCAGCTTCCTGGCAAGCGCTTGCCGTCTCTTTTTCCTGGCTGCTATTTCAGCTCTGGCGATAACGACGCGTTTGATTTGAAGCTGTTTTACCGTTAGAGATTGCTGGTTATTTTTTTTTCGCTGTCTTTTTCTTAGCCGCTTTCTTGGCGACTTTTTTCTTCGCAACTTTCTTCTTCGCTACCTTCTTCTTTGCCACTTTCTTCTTTGCAGTTTTCTTTGCCATAACGTTAGACTCCCCTGAACCTGATGGATGAAAATAACGATTACTACATCTCGCAACATAATACAACTATGCGACATTATAGTAATGTTTTCGCGAATTGGAAATTTTTTTTTCATTCACGATGGTGAGCGATCAACTTCACACACTGCGCGAACATCGAAATCAATCGAAATAATATTTTCGCGCGTACCGATTTGGTTGTTCAAAATGATCGAGAACCAGCACGCTGCGCTTCGATGTTTCGCAATATCGATTGTTGAATTTCTCTGATCTCTCCCGATCCTTGAATACGAATATGGCGCGGGCTCAAAGCTTGATTGTTCCCTGCAACAAGCGCCGAGTAGAACTCAATCAATGGCGCTGTTTGGCGATGATACACTTGCAACCTGTTGCGAACCGTCTCCTCACGATCATCCGCGCGCTGCAATAATGGTTCCCCGGTGTGGTCATCATGACCCTTGACTTTTGGCGGGTTGAAATCGATATGGTAAGTTCTCCCTGAAGCCTCATGAATGCGTCTGCCGCTTAACCGGCGGACGATTTCCTCATCATCGACCTGCAATTCCACGATGAATTCAATCTCGATCCCCATCGCGCGCATGCCTTCAGCTTGAGCGATGGTGCGGGGGAATCCATCGAGCAGATAACCATGCTGACAATCCGGATTGTTCAGTCTCTCCTTGACCAATCCCAGTATGATATCGTCGGAAACCAGATCGCCGGCTTCCATGATTTTCTGGGCAGCCAATCCCAATGAGGTTTGCGCTTTGACGGCAGCCCGCAACATGTCTCCCGTCGAAATCTGGGGGATGCCGAATTTCTCGCAAATAAACTTTGCTTGAGTGCCCTTGCCAGAACCGGGCGGACCCAGTAATAGGATTTTCATTCTTTATGGTTCCTCTAGGTGTTAAGCTGAAACTCATTTCCTCGTCGGGAATCCGACCATGAAGATTGATATCGATTATAACCCGAAAGGATATAACAAAATTCAAGGCTATTCCGCCGGGAAAATTATTATCGCAGGGCGCGATTACACGAGCAGTCTGATACTCATGCGATCTTCATTGATCTCTGACTGGCCTCCCGAGCGGCACACTGATATGCGGTCTGAACATTTTTCGCTGTTCCTCGAACTCAAGCCTGAGGTGTTGTTGATTGGCACTGGCCGGAAACTTGAGTTCCTTAATCAGGAAATAACACTACCGCTCCAGCGGGCAAGCATCGGATGTGAGGTGATGGATACCGGGGCAGCCTGCCGAACCTATAATTATCTGGTCGACGAAGGGCGTGATGTAGCGGCTGCTTTACTTATGATTGAGCCAAGCGTGATTTAATTTTCGTTGAATAACGCCTCGAGGGAATACCCCTCACGCTCAAGAATTTGGCGTAATCTTTTAATCGCCTCGATCTGTATCTGCCGGACTCGTTCCCTGGTGACTCCCAATTCCTTGCCAATATCTTCCAGCGTAGCTACTTCGCTGCCATGCAGCCCGAATCTCCGTTCGACCACGGCCCGTTGTTTGTCGCTAAGCAGATTCAACCATATATCGATATGGTCTTGTACATCGGAATTCTGAAGAATCAGCGATGGGTCTGTGTTTTGTTCATCGGGAATGGTATCCAACAAGGACTTGTCGGAGTTGATATTGGACGGCGAGTCCACTGAGGTGCTGCGTTCATTAAGCCCCAGCATATGCTTGACCTCCTCGATCGGCTTGTCGAGCATTTCCGCCACGTCTTCGGGATTTGGATCGCGGTCCAATGTCTGTGAGAGTTTCCGCGCGGCGCGAAGATAGATGTTGATTTCCTTCACGACATGAATCGGCAAGCGCACTGTCCTGGTCTGATTCATCAATGCACGTTCGATCGTCTGACGGATCCACCAAGTGGCATATGTGGAAAACCGGAAGCCCTTTTCCGGATCGAATTTCTCAACCGCTCGTATCAGCCCGAGATTGCCTTCTTCAATTAGATCGAGGAGCGCCAGACCACGGTTCATGTATCGACGCGCGATTTTGACGACCAACCTGAGATTACTCTCGATCATCCGTTTGCGTGATTCTTCATCACCCTGGCGGGCCTTGCGGGAGAAATAGACTTCTTCTTCTGCGCTCAGCAAGGGAGAAAAACCTATTTCACTGAGATAGATTCGAGTGGCGTCCAGATCCCCCTCGGTGACAACTTCGGCGTGATTTTCGATGGGTTTTGCGGACTTCTGTTCCGGTTCGATGAGTTCGTCGAATAACGGCTCCGGCGATTCCTCTGTCTCAACGATGTCCTCCAGTTGAAATTCGACGCAGTCGTCGTTTTCTTCATCCGAGGTTGGTTTGCCCGTATTGCTCATTTGGTAATCTTGCGGGTATCTCTTATTTCTTTGGGAGATAACCCATTGGATCGACGACCTTGCCGTTTTTGCGTATCTCAAAATGGAGAATCGGCAATCCGTCCGTCAGTGTCCCCATGGTTGCGATCATCTCGCCACTTTTTACCCGGTTCCCTTCGCTCTTAAATATCTCATGATTATGAGCATATGCGCTAAGGTATGTGGCATTATGCTTGATGATGATAAGCTTACCGTATCCCAAAAGTCCACTGCCGCTGTACACAATCTCGCCATCCGCGGCCGCCAGGACCGGTTGACCCGCCTTGCCCGAAATATTGGCGCCTTTCTCCATTGTGGGCGTGTCCAGTCTGACTAGCTTTCCTTCTGTCGGCCAGCGCCACGCCGGATTGACTGGGGCTGACCCGTTCATTACCTCGTCTTCCCGCTCGTCAGTTGGCGGATTCGGTTTTTGTCCGGGCGGTGGCGATAGGGCCGGCCGCTGTTTGATGATGGTGGGTCGCGTGTTGTTCCGACGCTGCGTCGACTGGCGACCTGCGCTGGAGGACTTCGATGTGCCTGTCTCAGGTTGGATTTTAATCCGCTGACCGGGGTAAATCGTATATGGCGATTTGATATTGTTCCACGAGGCGACCTCCCGATAATCGCGGGAATATTTCCATGCGATCGCATATAACGTGTCGCCGCTGCGCACTACATGGACGCCGTCTGTTTCCCTGACCGCGGGTTGGGCGCGTATAACGGTGGTTCTGTTTTCCACCGGAACTTGATTCGCCGAAGTCACGGGGGCCTTGACGCCGGAGGAACAGGCGCCCAGAAAAATAAGGACGAATGGCAAACACCTGTGGATCATTGTGCTACCCAAGCCCCTCCAGCATGGGCACAAAACTCACCCAGTCGAGTCGTTTTTCAGAGAACCCCCGCTCTTCTCGTACGATGGTGAGCAATTCCTGTTCTCCGCTCCGCCCGACTGGAATCACCAATCTCCCCCCGGGCGCCAGTTGCTCCAACAATTTCTCGGGTATCTCATTCGGCGCCGCCGAAACGATGATGCCTTCAAACGGACTGTACTCAGGCCAGCCAAGGTTTCCATCCGTGTGTTTGGTTCTGATGTTCGTATAGCCCAGACGGATAAAATTATCCCTGGCCCGGTTCAAAAGGGCGTCGATTCGCTCCAGGGTATATACCTTGTTGACCAGCCGCGCCAGGATTGCCGTCTGGTAGCCGCAACCCGTGCCAATCTCCAAAACGGTTGCCGGCACCTTGCCCTCCAGCAGGGCCTCGATCATGCGCGCGACGATGTACGGTTGGGAAATAGTCTGGTTATGGCCGATGGGCAGGGCCGTGTTGTCGTATGCCCTGGTGGCCAGCGCCTCATCGACGAAAATGTGTCGTGGCGTATTGCGGATGGTTTCAAGCACGATCTCGGAGGCGATGCCCATTTCCCGCAGGCGATCGACCAATCGATTTCTCGATCGCTGCGAGGTCATGCCGATTCCCAGAAGTTCGTTACTCATCGCCAGGATACGCCCTTAACCCAATGATCGAGGGTCTCCAACGCGCTGTAGCGCGTCATATCGTATTGCAACGGTGTAATGGAGACTCTGTCGTTGGCCAGCGCAAAGAAATCCGTGCCGGGACCGGCATCCGCACCTTCCCCCGAAGGTCCGACCCAGTAAATGGGGTTATTTCTCGGATCGCTCATTTTAATCGCGGGCTTGGATTTGTGTCGCTGCCCCAGACGCGTGACCTCCATTCCCCGGATTTTAACGAACGGCAGATCGGGCACATTCACGTTCAATAACGATTCGGATGTGAATGGTGCTGAGATTATATTCCGGATCAGGCAACTGGCAACGATCGCGGCGGAATCGTAGTGTGTCGGTGGATCGCCAGCGAGGGAAATGGCTATTCCCGTTCTGCCCAGATACCTGCCTTCCATGGCGGCGGCGACCGTTCCAGAATACAGCACGTCATCGCCGAGGTTTGGTCCCGCGTTAATGCCACTGACCACCATGTCAGGCTCGCTGTCGAGTAGACCGGTAATGGCGAGATGCACGCAATCGGTCGGAGTGCCATTCACAAAGATGAAACCGTTGACTGCGGTTTTGACATGCAACGGGATATCGAGGGTAAGGGAGTTGCTGGCGCCGCTCCGGTTCCGATCCGGGGCGACAACCGTGACTTTACCGAGTTTCGCCAGATATTCCGCCAGGATTGCTATCCCTTGGGCTTGATAACCGTCATCGTTACTCAGCAGGAAGTGCATCTGGCCCGTATTCCGATCAAGCTCAGCGCCATTTATCAAGGCATACCTCAATTATATGAGCAGGAATTCCAGCAGGGCTTTTTGCGAATGCAGACGGTTCCCCGCTTCTTCCCAAACAACGCTTTGGGGGCCGTCGATGACATCCGCGGTCACCTCTTCCCCCCGATGCGCGGGCAGACAATGCATGAACAACGCCTCTGGATGAGCCAGGGATAACAACTTGCGATTCACTTGATATGGTCTAAACGCACTGGCGCGCTCCTTGCCTTCCTGTTCCTGCCCCATGCTGGCCCAGACATCGGTAACGATCAAGTCCGCATCGGCGACAGCTTCGGCAGGATCTTGAAATATGCTTACCTGCGCTCCGGAATCCTTCAGCATCTCCGGTTCTGGCAGATAGTCTTCCGGACAGGCGATACGCAGTTTGAAATCCAGTAACTTCGCCGCCTCGATATAGGAATTGCACATGTTATTGCCATCCCCGACCCAGGCTACCTGACGCCCCTTGATACTGCCTTTGTATTCGTAGTAGGTCTGCATGTCCGCCAGTAATTGGCAAGGGTGATAGCTATCCGTCAGACCGTTGATCACGGGCACATCGGAATACGTGGAAAAACGCACCAGCTTGTCATGTTCGAAGGTCCTTACCATGATGCAGTCGACCATTTTGGAGAGCACCCTCGCCATATCCTCCAATGGTTCCCCCCGACCCAATTGGGTATCCCTGGGAGACATGAAAATGGCATGACCGCCAAGCTGGGCCATCGCCGATTCGAATGAAACGCGGGTTCTGGTGGAGGACTTTTCGAAGATCATGCCCAGAGTCCTGCCCTTGAACGGCTCGTAACGCCGGCCCGACCTGAATTCGCGTTTCAATTCGCAGGCCCGTTGGATGAGTCTCTCGAATTCGGTACTGGTCAGGTCGTGCAGCGAGAGAAAATGCCGAATCGTCACAGTCATCCCCCGCTTAGAAAAGCCTTTATCGAGGCTACGGTGCGCTGCACGATCAATTCCGCTTCCGCGTCACTGATAATCAACGGCGGCAAGAGGCGAACGACGTTACCTGCTGTGACATTGATCAGGAGATGTTCTTGCAAGGCCCGGCTGACCAGGTCGCCGCAATCCCTGTCGAGTTCGATCCCCAGCATCAATCCCAACCCCCGGATCTCTTTCACTCCTGGGGTCATGCCTAACGCTTCCTTGAAACCGGATAACATCCTCTCGCCAAGGATTTTTGCCCTGGCAAGCAAATCATGACGCTCTATGTAATCGAGTACGGCGATCCCTGCCCTGGCCGCGAACGGGTTGCCGCCGAATGTGGATCCATGATTCCCGGGCGTGAATATCTCCGCGCAATGCCCGGCAGCCAGGCAGGCGCCAATTGGAATGCCGTTGCCGAGGGCCTTTGCCAGCGTCATGATGTCCGGGCGGGTTTCCTCATGCTGCCAAGCGAACCAGCGTCCAGTCCTGGCCATCCCGGACTGAATCTCGTCCAGGACCATTAACCACCCATTTTCATCGCAGAGATCGCGCACCTCCCGGAGATATCCCTTGGGTGGTATGACTATGCCACCCTCACCAAGGACCGGTTCCAGCATCACCGCGACAATATCGTGCCGCTCCCCCGCCAAGCGCCGCAGGGCCTGGGCATCCCCATACGGGATCCTGACAAATCCCTGTACTAGAGGATCGAATCCCTCCCTTACCTTCGGATTGCCGGTGGCGCTGAGTGTCGCGAGCGTCCGTCCATGAAAACCACCTGCCATAACTACGATTAAAGGATTTTTGATGCCCCGATTCGCTGTATGACGCCGGCATATCTTTATGGCTGCCTCATTCGCTTCCGCGCCGGAGTTGCAGAAAAACACCTTATTCATGCCGGACACGTCGCAAAGTTTCTCCGCGAGCGTTTCCTGTAACGGAATGCGATAAAGATTGGATGTATGGATCAGAGTGCCGGCCTGCTCGCTAAGTGCCTGAGTTACATCCGGGTTGGCATGGCCGATGCTGCACACCGAGATGCCGCTGAGTGCATCGAGATATTTTTCACTGCGTGAATCGAACAGCCACGCGCCTTCTCCGCGTACGAAAGCTATGGGTTGCCTTTTATAGGTATTCATCACAGCGGCCTTCATCTCGCTCATCGGGTCCATCTCACCGTCAAGTCATAAATAATGAACCCGGCTGAAGCCGGGTTTGGGATACTTAAATGGGAGTGGGATTATACAAGGTTACTTCCGTTAAATTCCATCGTGTAGATCCTACACGTGTTGCGTTCCGTATTCCTTCACGAGAACCTGGAAGGGGTATAGACTGCCGATAAACGATGATCAGTTTTCCATTAATATTATGAGGTTATGAAGATGGATGCGTTGGCAGAGATCGAACAGACGATAAATGAGAATCCCGTCGTGCTCTTCATGAAAGGCACACCGGACTTCCCTCAATGTGGTTTTTCCATGAAGGCTGCGGAGGCCTTGCGTGCCTGTGACGCCAAATTTACCTACATCGATATCCTGGCCTCGCCTGAAATCAGGGCCAATCTCCCGTCGTATTCCAACTGGCCAACCTTTCCCCAATTGTTCATTCGAGGCGAATTGATCGGTGGTTGCGATATCGTGGTCGACCTTTACCAGAAAGGGGAACTCGAGAAGATGTTATCCGCGGCCGGCGCCCGATAGGCCAACCAATTTCCGGGCACCGGTCAACTGGGTGCATCTGGCAAGGCTGAGCGCCAGATGCACTTTCCGCCGCTCGCTTTATCGATAACGGACAGGCTCCGGTTATGCGACTCCAGTTCCGCTGCATTCGGCTGGATGATGCGCAGCGCCATGCGTTCGTTCCTGGACCAGGTGGTTTTCTCAGCGCCGCCGGCAGCACCACGGAGTGGTTCATCCAGTAACAGGAGGCTGGTTTGTCCACCCGTCATCGCCAGGTAGACTTCCGCGAGAATTCTCGCGTCCAACAAGGCCCCGTGGTATTCCCTTCCTGAATTATCCACCAAATAACGGCTGCACAGGGCGTCCAGGCTGTTTTTCTGGCCCGGATGTTTATCCCTGGCGATCCTCAAGCTGTCCACGATGTTGCAATAATCCTCGATCCTCCCCCATCGCTTGCCCAAAATGGCAAATTCGGCATTGAGGAAACCGGTATCGAATGGGGCATTGTGAATGATCAGTTCACCACCCCGTACGAACTGGATTAACTCGGCGGCGATTTCTCCGAAGCGAGGTTTGTCCGCCAAGAACTCGTTGCTGATACCGTGGACATCGAAGGCGCCATCTTCTATGGTGCGCTCGGGATTGAGATATACATGGAAGGTCTGGCCGGTCAGTTTCCGGTCCTTCAGTTCCACGGCGCCAACTTCAATGATTCGATCCCCATGCGCGGCGTCCAGGCCGGTGGTTTCAGTATCAAGAACTATCTGTCTCATGATGGTGCGTTTTAGCGCCTCAAGATGCCTTGCTGTGGTTTTGTCTCTTCAACTCATCGATCGCGCGATTGGCGAGGGAATCGGCATGTTCGTTACCGGGGTCGCCATCGTGTCCCTTGACCCAATGCCAGTCAACCTCATGCCTAGCGCTTACCGAATCCAGTCGTTGCCATAAATCGAGATTTTTGACCGGCTTGCCAGCCGCGGTCTTCCAGCCCTTCCTTTTCCAGTTGCCGAGCCAGTCTGTGATCCCTTTCTTCACATAGACGGAATCGGTGGTGAGTTGAACACGGCATGGTCGTTTAAGGGATTCCAGGGCCCGGATAGCGGCCATCAGTTCCATTCGGTTGTTGGTGGAATCCGCTTCCGATCCATAAAGCTCCTTTCGAACCCCCTTATATTCCAATAACACACCCCATCCCCCGGGCCCCGGGTTGCCGCGGCATGCGCCATCTGTATGTATCTTGACCAATTCAGTTTTCAATGGCTTCCATCCTGTATATGCATGCTCGGTCTTACCAAGCCTGAGGCTATCAAGCGGCGCTTCTCCAGCCAGTTGAGCTTTATGGGATTCACGGGGAACACGCGTTTCCTGGCTGTGATGATGTAGATGCCGCCGAACCATGACCAGCAGTATTTACCGAGCTTCTCCAGAAACGAGAGAAGTTTCATAACTCTTTGTTTTTGCAATGGCGGCCTGAAGAATATCCGTTCCGTGGCCAACACCTCGAAGCCCAGCAGGGTCAACCAGTCCTTGATGCGCATGAGTCCGTAAAATTTGCCTGACCAGGGGGGCATATCCCGCCAAGCCAGCATGAACCTCGCCATGCCCCACAAACTCCAGGGATTGAAACCAATAATGATGAGATGGCCATCGCCAATCAACACCCGCTCTGTTTCACGTAAAATCCCATGTGGATTGTTCGTATATTCAAGGATATGCGGTAATACTACGGTGTCAATGCTGTCGGAGGCAACCGCAAGGGCGTCACCTGCGCAAACGAAACTACCCTCCCCTGGCGCCTCGATGTCCTGTTCAAGATAGACCGTCATCCGCGTGGCAATGCGGGTGTTTTGCATGAACGTCCCATGGCCCAGACAACCCAATTGAATAATGTAATACCCGAACAGATTGGCAACCGCACGATCCGTGACTTCTTTCTCCATGCGCATCAGTTCCGCGCCCAAGGGTGATTCATACCATTCGTTGAACAATCGTCGCGAGCGGATGTCGTGCATTAGACTTTTGATTTCCATCCTTATTTAACGTCGTATATTACCCTATAGTTCAACCAACGCATTATGATCTCATGCGCATGCATCCGCCATAATCCTGAGAATTATCTGTGCCTTATGGCATTTATCATTGCCATCAAACCTCAATGCTTTTATAGTAAACGGCCAGATTCGGGGGGCCCATGATTGAAGTCAGACCTGTCAAGGCATTCAGGGATAACTATATCTGGTTGATTGGCAACTCTGAAAACAACCGTGTGGCGGTCGTGGACCCGGGTGAGGCAGTCCCAGTACTGGAGCGATTATATGAACAGGGGCTGCAACCCATAGCTATCCTGGTTACGCATCATCATCAAGATCATGTCGGAGGGATTGCCGGGCTGTTGGAAAATTATACGGTCCCCGTGTACGGACCGGCGAATGAGGATATCCCTGCAATCACCAAACCGTTACACGAAGGGGATGCAGTGTACCTGGAAGGCATCGGGGTCAGATTTTCTGTTCTGGAGGTCCCAGGACACACGCTAGGCGCACTCGCCTATAATGGCGCAGGCGCTGCGTTTACCGGAGATACCTTGTTTACCGCGGGATGCGGGAGACTCTTCGAAGGTACACCCGAGCAACTCCATGATTCTCTGGAGAAAATTAAAAAATTACCGAATTCGACCATGATCTACTGCGCTCACGAATACACTTTGTCGAACCTGGCATTCGCCAAGATAGTTGAACCGGATAACCCGGCCATTACATACCGTCTCGGTGTCTGTGACAGACTGCGAAAAGAAGACCGCCCGACTGTCCCCGCTACGCTTGGAGAAGAAAAACTTACAAATCCATTTCTCCGGACCGATCAACATTCGGTAAGAGCGGCAGCCAGCCGCCATGCCGGATATGCCCTCGAAAACGCGGTGGAAGTACTCGCGACGATCCGTAAATGGAAGGATTCTTTCTGAATATGATTTTAGTCGAACAAATGGCCTCTTCGGCTCATGACCGAAGGGAACGCGTTGTTTCACTTAACCCATCATTTGCATATGAAAATAACAGTCATGCATAGAATCACCATCTTACTCTTCATCGGGTTGCTGCTTACCGCGTGCGATTCGGAACGTCTGCGTTCTTCGGGGATTGGCGTCGATAATCCACATACACGTATGGTGCAAAAAAGGAACCAAGGGCTCTTCGGTCCTTACAGGACACAACAGAAACCCGAGGTAACTTCCGATCTTCAGCTAACGCTAAACAATGACGCCAAGGTGCAAAAATACGGTAACTTATGGAATCGGGTCCGGGACAGCCTGGTATTCAACCGCCATATCGAAGACCGTGTCGTTCAAGAAAAGATCCGCTGGTATAGCAAAAATCAGGAATACCTGGACAGGGTGACCGGACGCGCGACATTATATCTCTACTACATCACCACTGAACTGGCCAAAAGAAAGATGCCTCTCGATCTGGCGTTACTGCCGGTAGTGGAGAGCGCCTATAACCCCTTCGCTTACTCACCCAGTCGCGCCTCCGGGATATGGCAATTCATTCCAGCCACTGGCAAGCGCTACGGGTTAAAGCAAAACTGGTGGTTTGATGGTCGCCGGGACATCATCGATGGTACCAGGGCGGCACTTGATTATCTGGAAAAATTAAACAAAGAATTCGGCGGCGACTGGTTGCTTACACTGGCTGCCTACAACACCGGTGAGCGCAATGTGGCGAGGGCCGTGGATCGCAACCGCCAGTCTGGCAAACGCACGGATTTCTGGTCGTTGCGCCTGCACCGGGAAACCCAAGGCTATGTCCCCAGTCTGCTCGCTATAGCGGAGATCCTCGCCAATCCGGAAAAGTACGGCATAAAGTGGCAACCGATACCCGATACGCCATATTTCGGTATTGTTGAAACAGGCTCGCAGATAGACCTGGCCATGGCGGCCGAACTTGCGGACATGAGCATGGATGAACTTTATTTGTTGAACCCGGGGTTTAATCAATGGGCGACCGATCCTGAAGGACCGCACCGCATCCTCGTAGCTCTGGAAGTCGAGAAAAATTTTCAGGATAAACTCGCAACCCTGTCCGACGGCGAACGGATGCGCTGGGACAGACACATCGTTAAAAAGGGCGAGACGCTGGGTCAGATCGCCACAAATTACAAGACGACAATAGCTGCCCTGCAACAGGTAAACAACTTGCATGACAATTTGATACCTGAAGGAGGCAGCCTGTTGATCCCCCTGGCGCAGCAACCTCAATCCCACTATACCCTCAGCCTGGCAGGAAGAGGGTTCTCCTCGGATACAGGGGAATCGCCTGCGGGTCTGGGGACTGTTCATACCGTCCGTCAGGGAGACACACTCTGGGACATCGGCCGGAAATATGGGGTGACCATTGCCCAATTGACCTCCTGGAATGGCATCAACTCGAGCACTGTGCTGAGGCAGGGGCAGAAACTCAAACTGGGGATCGAGAAACAACAACCCAAGAACTCCTTACCTCCGAACCCAGGTCGAACCCTGTCGTCAGCCACTGCATCAACGCCTGTCGAAAACGTTACTGCGACTTCCTATACCGTACGGCCAGGCGACTCCCTCTGGCTGATCGCCCGAAGAAACAATACCACCGTGTCCAAACTCGCCAGTTGGAATGCGCTAACCAAAAATACCAAATTGCAACCTGGACAGGTAATCAGTTTGCAGGCCCCTGCCGCACCGGACTATTTCTATGCCGTAAATCTCTCATCCACCGAGGCCAACGTTCAGCCTGATGCGGTTATTGATCAATCCGCAGCCGTGAATTACATCGTAAAAAAGGGCGATTCGTTGTGGAATATCTCGAAACGCTTCGGCATTACCGTTGCCCTGCTGCGTAAATGGAACAATCTTAACGAGAATAACCGGATTCACCCTGGACAGAAATTGATCCTGTATACCCAGGAAGCATGATCCGCCTCCTGAAATTCTCTCTTCGTTGCCTGCTCCGTCTTTTATATCGGGTCAGGGCCGAGGGCATGGAGAATTTCCACCTGGCTGGCGATCGCGTATTGATCGTGGCCAACCACAGTTCATTGCTGGACGGCGTCCTGCTTTATGCCTGGTTGCCGGAAACACCCACTTTCGCCATCAATACACGCATCGCCCAGAAAAAACAATTTCGTTTCTTCCTCCGTTTTGTCGATCTCTTTGTAATGGACACGAACAGTCCACTGTCCGTGAAATCCATGGTCAGGATGTTGCGGCAAAACAAAAAGGCCGTCATCTTCCCCGAAGGGAGAATCACAGTAACCGGAACGCTGATGAAGATCTACGAGGGGCCCGGTCTTGTCGCTGACAAGGCCGGGGCCTTGGTCCTGCCCATTGTCATAGATGGCGCCCATCTCAGCCCCTTTTCATACATGAAGGGACTCGGCCGGGTAATCCTGTTTCCGCGGATCAACATACGTGTTCTGCCACCTCAACGCCTGGACATTGCACCAAATCTTACCGGCCATGAACGACGGATCGCGGCCACCTTGGCCATGCAGGACATCATGTATCAACTTTATTATTCCGCCTTCGATACCGGCCGGGATTTATTTACCGCGTTTCTTCAGGCTTGCGAAATGTATGGTTGTAACAGCGTAATCCTGGAGGATTTCAATCGGGAACCGCTCTCCTACCGGCAGCTTCTAACAAGACTATTCACCTTATCCCGCTTGCTGAAACAGGATACTGCGAATGGGGAGCATGTTGGATTGTTGCTGCCCAATACCAACGCCACGGTAGTTTGTTTCCTCGCGTTGCAATATCTCGGACGCATTCCCGCCATGCTTAATTACACGGCGGGCATCCAGGCCCTCGGCGCCGCCTGCGCCACAGGTAAGATCGACACTATCTACACTTCGAAACGCTTCATTGAAAGCGCCGGGTTGGAGAAACTCGCGGTGGGACTGAATACGCAAATACGTCTGGTTTACCTGGAGGACCTGCGCGGTCAATTAACACTCGCGGATAAACTCGCTGGATTGGCGCTGACTCACTGCCCTCGCTGGCTCCGCAGGCGACCGGTTAAGTTGCGGAACCCGGATAGCCCGGCGGTGATCCTCTTCACCTCCGGTTCGGAAGGCTCGCCGAAGGGCGTGGTTTTGAGTCATCGCAATATTCTCGCCAACTATGCCCAGGTTCGCTGTCATATCAATTTCAGCCCCTCAGATACGGTGTTTACCTGTCTGCCTCTGTTCCATTCCTTCGGGTTGAATGCCGGCACATTGATGCCATTGCTTGGCGGCAGCAAGGTATTCATCTATCCAACCCCCTTGCATTACCGGATCATCCCCGAGCTGATTTATGAAATTGAAGCAACGATACTCTTCGGCACGAGCACTTTCTTCAAGGGCTATGCGCACCACGCCCATCCCTATGACTTCAGATCCTTGCGCTTTACCGTCGCCGGGGCGGAAAAACTTCGCGAAGATACCCTCCATTTGTGGATGGAAAAATTCGGCATCAGGATCCTGGAAGGCTATGGCGTCACAGAAACGAGCCCGGTATTGTCCGTAAATACGCCCATAATGCATAAACCGGGTTCGGTGGGCAGGATCCTCCCCGGGATCAAGTACTACCTCGAACCCGTGGCTGGCATTCAGTCGGGAGGCCGACTCGTGGTTCAAGGTCCCAATATTATGTTGGGCTACCTGCTCCCGGATTCACCTGGAAAGATTGTCCCTCCGCAGACGAGTCGCGGAATCGGCTGGCATGACACAGGCGATATCGCCGATATTGATGCTGAGGGGTATATCCATATCCAGGGCCGGGCGCGGCGCTTTGCCAAACTGGGCGGAGAAATGGTTTCGCTGACTGTCGTCGAAGAATTGGCGATGCAAACCTGGCCTGGATTCAATCACGCGGCGATAAACCTGCCGGATGAAAAGAAGGGGGAAATAATAATACTGGTTACCGACTATCGGCAGGCCGATCGTAAACAGCTTCAAGATGCGGCGCGCCGACTGCACCACAGTGAACTCTCGATCCCGAAGCATGTGCTCATCATGGAAGAACTGCCGATCCTGGGGACTGGCAAGATCAATTACATCAGGCTCGCCGAACTGGTGAGCGCTGAAGATTTGGATGGGCACGGTTGGCTGGCGAAATTCGGCGGATTGCTCAGAAAGCCCGGGCATGAGGAAGCGGCGGCGGGAGGTCACGCAACAAGACAGGATGGGCTCTGAAAGAAGAGAGTAACTAGCGCTCCGCGAAGACTATCTCGAATTCGCTTCTGACTTCCCTGGTGACGGCAAGATAATTCTCCATGAACGCCTCGGTATCCCGGCCGAAGCCGGTGGCCATGGCCGCGGCGACATTTTCACGATGATCGGCTGGGATGGTACTGATGGGTTTCATGTCAAAAATCCGGACACAGGATTCGACCGACTTCAGAAAAGCGTAGGCCTGCAAGAGTGTCACCACCGTTTCCGGCGCAAGCATGCGTGACTCAGCCAATACCCGCAAGGCATGACGGGTGCTACAAGTCCTGAGACCAGTCACCTCGGCGCCATGTTTAAGTTGGAGGTAATGAGTTAGAAAATCGATATCCATGATGCCGCCCTTGCCGCGCTTGATATCGAGCTTGTTTCTCGGACTTCCTTTTTCAGTTAACACCCTCTGGCGCATGGCGGCGATTTCCCGACGTAAATCTTCCGCATCATAACTCGCATAGATATGGGGCAGTACCAGTGCCAGGGTGTCCCGACCAAGGTGGCGTTCGTCATACACACAACGGCAACGGGTCATCATCTGCCGTTCCCAGATCTCCTTTTCCGCCCGGTGGTATTCGAGGAATGCCCGGTTGGCGGTCAGCAAGGCACCCGCCGTACCATGGGGGCGCAGGCGCAAGTCCACCTCGTACAACAAGCCGGCTGAGGATGCCACCGCGAGATGTCTGAGCAACAATCGGACCTTGCGCGAGGTAGCGGCAACGATCTCATCCGTCTCCGCCTCAAATAAAAAAATGAGATCGAGATCCGAGCCGAAGGTCATTTCATAACCGGCCATACGGCCCATGCCAAGCACGGCCAGACGACAACCGGCGACCTCATGCAACCCCGATATTTGGAGAGCCATTTCCAGAGTAAGATCGGCGAGCATGGTCAGGTGTCCCTCCGTCTGTTCCTGATCCAGCCTGCCATTAAGATGGACGAGCAGGATTTGCAGCATGATTTCATTCTTCAACAGACGCAACCGCTCGAATCCTTGTTCGGGGTCCGGTTCCTGTAATGCAAGCGCCAGACGAGTCCTCAAACGATCGGACGAGAAATTCTCCGCAAGTGCGTGATCGACCAATTCTGCGCCTTTCGGACCGCGGAAGAACAGGTATCGGGTAAAGTACCAACTGGCGCCGAAGAGCTTTACCAGCAACGACATGGAGGCGGGAATTTCGCCCCATTGTTCCTTTCTCCGCACTTCCAGCCATCGGGTGAGGCTGGCCCGTGCCGAGTCCAGGTGCCAGGCTGCGGTAATCGCTTGTTCCATCTCTGGGGTAAACGGCTGGTTCATAAATCAATCTTTCGCGGGGAGTACCCGTTCGAAATATTTGGCGGCGATGGACTGGTGCGCGATTAATTCTTCTTCAAACTCATTTAAAATTTGGTCGTTATCCATGTTCGTGGCGCTGCGTGTGAGCGATCGGGCCAATATCAGACGCCGGTTCCGTTCATCCGGTAGGTCATGGGTCTGGTTTTCCTCAAACATCTGCAAGCGGTTTTCCAATCGGCGCAAGAATATGTAACTCTCGTGCAGCTCATGTTCCTCCTCGACGCTGATCAGACCGCAGGCGCGCAGTCCCAACAAGGCAGTCAAGGTGCTGGTGGTTTGCAAAACCGCATGCCTGCCCGCATTGACGAGTTGCAGGATTTGAATAAAGAATTCTACGTCCCTGATTCCGCCCCTGCCGACCTTCACGTTCCAATGTCCCTGTCGGCGCCGCGCCTTGCTCATGTTGTCCTTTATCTCCACAAAATGTTGCAGGTCATCACTGCCCAGGGATCGTTTGAATACGAAAGGATGCAGACGGGTCAATAAATCCGCGGCAAGATCTACGGACCCGGCTATGGGGCGGGCGCGCAGCCAGGCAAAGCGCTCCCAGGGCTCGGAACTGGCCGCGTAATAATTCTCCGTGTCGTCAATAGCCATTACCAGGGGACCGCTGCGCCCCCAAGGTCTGAGCTTCATATCGACGCGATATAAAAAGCCTTCCGCGGTCTTTTGCTCCAGGGCCCGATTCATGGATCGCAGGGCATCAATAAGCAAACCCTGCAAGACTTGGTAATCATCCGGGGAATCTTCCGGGTTGACCGTCACGAAGATCAAGTCGATATCGGAGCTGTAATTCAGCTCACAAGCGCCGAGTTTACCCAATGCCATCACTGTCATCGACTTGGTGACGATTTCACGATGTTCCATTCTGGTACAAAGTTCCAGGGTCTTTTGCGTAATTGTTACAGCCAAATCGCTAAGTGCGTGCAGAATTTCCTGGTATTTACAGGCCCCGGCGAGATCCATCCAGGTGATTTTGAATAGTTCGTAATACTTGTGTATTCTCAACTCGTCCAGACTGACAATCTTTGCCAGCGAATTTCCATCGCCCACGTACCGGACTCCCAACTGATCGATGGCATCCGGATGGCGGCAGATAAAGTGGAACAAGAACTTCGAGATACTGATAATTTTAATGAAACTGGCAAGTAATTCCTGAGGAAGTCTCACGATACTATTCATGATCTCCCGATCTTCGGACAGACGTTCAAACCTGAACGCTGTGGTCTGGGGATCGGGGGATGCCTCTATCAGGCTATCGAGGTTGCTTACCACGTTTTGAGATCAACTCGTAGATGAAAATTTGGCACAATCGAAGGCATAAAGAATACAGGATTGGGTAAGTTGCTGTCACCGAGGAATGCGAATGTCAGGATATAATCCCAGGCGGATATGAACCGATATATAATGGTCGCGGCTCAACAACTACTGTAAACATTTATGATAAGAATGTGCATCTATCAAGGATATTAAAATGAATTTCGAGCAAGCGCGTTACAATATGATCAAACAACAGTTTCGGCCTTGGCATGTGTGTGACGCGCAGACTCTGGACTTGGTGACCGAGATCCATCGCGAGGATTTCATCCCGGCCCCCTACCGGAATCTGGCCTTGGCGGACATCAACATCCCACTACTCCATGGCCAGGTCACCATGGCGCCGAAAATCGAAGCCCGTTTATTGCAAAGTCTGGCGATACAAGGGAATGACCAGATCCTGGAAATTGGCACTGGTTGTGGTTATCTGACCGCCCTGTTGGCGAAACTTGGGGGAGTCGTGCACAGCGTCGATATCTATCCTGAATTTACGGCGATGGCCGCGACAGCTCTGAAACTCTACAATTTGCACAACGTGGTCTTGCACACAGGTGACGCCATCAACGGTTGGGCGGTACATGCCCCTTATGACGTTATCGCGATAACTGGTTCGATGCCAGTGCTAAACGATGCCTTCCAGTTACAATTAAAAACCGGTGGCAGATTATTTATGATCATCGGTACATCGCCGGCAATGCAAGTTAAACTCATCAGACGACTGGGAGAGGAAGAATGGTCTCATGAGGATTTATTCGAAACCGATCTGCCCCCATTGATCGGGGCAATTCGACAACCAACGTTTAATTTCTGATATTTTTTTGAATACCTGAAGCAGCCGTAAGGACCGAACGCCATGAAACAACATCAAAGAAAAACCTCGTATGCCAAATACTGTCGCTTCGCCTGCTTGCCTCTGCTTGCGGCCTTGACAATGC
Source organism: Gammaproteobacteria bacterium (assembly GCA_004297165.1). GTDB lineage: Bacteria > Pseudomonadota > Gammaproteobacteria > Eutrophobiales > Eutrophobiaceae > 2-02-FULL-56-15. The sequence goes on along the minus strand of SCUJ01000006.1, from coordinate 473,787 downwards.
CTGTTGCTGCTGCGGATTTGCTGGAGATTTATACCCTGGCTGAACAACATGACCCCCAATATAAGCAGGCCATTGCCGCAAATCTGGCCATACACCAGCAACGGCCGATGGCCCTGTCGCGGATGTTGCCCACCCTCAGCCTAAGCGCTGGTGCCAGTCGATCTGAGGACGATATCAGCCGGTCGAGTACAATCGTCGGGTTGACAAGTTCCGTGTTTGTCTCTGATAGTCATAACTATTCTCTCAACCTGAGCCAGCCCCTGTTTCGCTGGGATCTGTACCTGGATTTTCGTCAAACTGACAACATAATCGCGCAATCCGATTCCGAACTGCTTGGCATGCAGCAGAGTTTGGTCGTCCGTGTGGCTGAGGCCTATTTCGGCATGCTGGCCGCGGTGGATAATCTCGAATTCGCCCAAGCCGATAAACTCGCTCTCAGTCGCCAACTGGAACAAGCCAAACAACGCTTCGAGGTCGGCCTGACTGCCATCACTGACGTCCAGGAGCAACAAGCGGGATATGATCGCGCCGTCGCCGCGGAGATTGGCGCCACAAATGGCGTAGATAATGCCCGCGAGGCCCTACGTGAGATCATTGGAGAGTATATCTTCGAATTCAAGAAATTGGCCCAGGAATTGCCATTACTCAGACCTGAGCCGGAGAATATTGACGATTGGACCAACACAGCTCTGGAGCAAAGCCTGGAAGTCGTCGCCAGCCGCTACGCCGTTGAGAACGCCCGCGATGAGATCAGCATTCAACGTTCTGCACATCTCCCGACCCTGAATCTGGATGGGAGCGCCGGCTACAGCCGGAGCGATGGTGGTAGTTTCGGTTCCAGTAAATCGCATTCCAATACCATAAGCGTGCAGTTGAACGTTCCTATCTATCAAGGTGGCTTTGTCACTGCGCGCACACGGGAATCAGTACAACGCTTGGAAGAACAGATGCAACGTCTCGAGCAGGCGCACCGCACCGCCCAAAGCCAGACCCGTCAAGCCTATCTCGGCATCATCTCAGGGATCAGTGAAGTGGAGGCATTCAAGCAGGCGTTGGTCTCTGCCGAAACCGCCTTGGAAGCGACCGAAGCAGGTTTCGAGGTAGGCACCCGTACAGCCGTGGACGTCGTTACCGCGCAACGAGCCACCTCCCAGGCGCGAAGAGAATATGCCCGCGCACGCTATGACTATCTTCTGGACACATTACGTCTCAAGCGCGCCGCCGGCATCATCTCCTCGGAGGACCTTGCCAGGGTGAATCAATGGCTGAATTAAGGACTTGTTGATCGCTACACATAGGTACGGGGCCATGACCCCCATGGAATCAGTATCGACTGCAAGGTTATGCCACGCCGACCAATCCGCGCTCCTGGTTGTCGACATACAGAATCGACTGACTGCGGCGATGCCAGCCAAGGTTTTAGCTCGAATTCAACGGAACGTTGAGACTCTCCTCAAAGCCGCTGACCTGTTGCAGATACCGGTAATTGCGACAGAGCAATACCCTAAAGGGCTGGGCTCGATGGAACCCAGTCTTGTTGAACTCCTCCCGAAAGGCGCCCGCCGCTATGAAAAAACAACGTTCTCTTGCGCGGGCGCCCCTGATTTCGTAAGTGATTTTGAATTACTCAAACGAAAACAAATCATTCTCACAGGCATGGAAACGCATGTTTGTGTACTGCAAACCGCCCTCGATCTGATGCAGTTGGGAGCTACGGTCTTCGTCGTCGCAGATGCGGTATGTTCCCGCCACCGTGACAACTACGAGGTTGCCATTCAAAGGATGGCGGCAGAAGGGATCATAGTCAGCGTAACTGAATCAATCCTGTTTGAATGGTTACAGGATTCAAAACATGAGAGTTTCAAGGATATCCAGGCAAGAATCAGGTAGCTGAACTTGCTTACGCCGTCTTGACGTATCTGCTAATTGTTTCGATCAGATCTCCCTTTTTAACCGGTTTGCTAAGATGGGTGTCACAGCCCGCCGCCATGCATTTGTCGATCTCTTCCTTGATTGCATGCGCGGTCAGTGAAATGATGGGGGTGCGTGGCTTACCAGATTCAACCTCCCAAGCGCGGATCATACGCGTAGCTTCATGACCGTCCATTATCGGCATCTGGACGTCCATCAACACGACACCAAAATCCGTTTGCTTGAATTTCTCCACGGCATCTTTGCCGTTCTCCGCCTCGATGATTGTGTAGGGCAATTTCTTGAGATAGGCGTTCACCAGCAGTCGGTTATCTGGGTTGTCATCCACGAGCAATATTCTTATTTTCGTGTCAGCATCAACCGTTAACGGAGCGGTAACGGAATCTCCCGTCGGGGCGATTTCCACAAACGATCCAGATAATATTTTATCTATTTCTCGAGTTAATTCCGCAATTTTGACCGGTTTATTGAGATATCCGGCAATGCCTTTCTCCTTTGCTTTGGCAAGATTACTATACAGGTCAGCGGAACTGAGCATAATCGTTGATTTCAAATCCATGCCCCGGTTCGCCATCGCTTCTATCAACTGGAAGCCATCCATGATCGGCATGCAACAATCCACGAGATGGACATCGTAGCGCTTGCCAGCCAATAATTGTAATGCCTGCTCGGCGCTGTCCGCCTCATCGATTATCCCGCCATTGCCACTCAACTGTTTACCAAGAATCAGCCTGTTAGCTGCATTGTCGTCAACAATCAGGATTCGTTTACCCGAAAGATTGACAGGTTTCTTCTCAATGTTGGTTACCGAGTCTCCAACTTCCAGACGCACAATAAAGTGGAAAGTGCTTCCTTTCCCCAACGTACTTTCAACCCAAATCTTACCGCCCATCATTTGAGTGAGACTGCGGGAGATGGTCAGACCCAATCCGGTACCGCCATATTTGCGTGTGGTCGAGGAATCCGCCTGGGTGAAACTGGCGAATATAGCCTCCAATTTATTATCCGGGATTCCAATACCGGTATCTGAGACTGAGAAGTGCAGCCAGTTGTGCGCATCTTTTTCACTTTCATCCCTCGTTACATTGACCGCAATTTCACCCGCATCGGTAAATTTCATGGCGTTGCTGATCAGATTGAGAAGGATCTGACGCAATCTTGCGGGATCTCCACAACGCTGCGGATTGACCATCGGATCGATGTGAGCGAGGAGCTCTATTTTTTTCTCGGCCGCTTTCAGGGCATAGATTTCGACGGATTCCTCGATGACTTCAATGAGATTGAAGTTAATCCGCTCGAGCACCAGTTGTTTCGCTTCAATTTTGGATAAGTCGAGGATATCGTTTACCAGCGCCAGCAGGGTATCGCCAGCTTTCCTGAAGATTCCTATGTACTTTTCCTGTTCTTCGGTTAGGTTGGTTTCCTTCAGCAATTCTGACATGCCGATGATCGCGTTCAAAGGCGTACGAATCTCGTGGCTCATACTGGCCAGAAATTCCGATTTTACCCGGGATGCATCCAATGCCTGATCGCGGGCCAAGGCCAGTTCCTTGGTTTGCTGTTCTACCTGATATTCAATGACCCGGTTGCGCTCCCGTAATTCCCTCGATTGGGTCTCCTTGGCTTGGACTAATGCGATCAATAACAGAGTGACGCCGAAACCGATTATCACGGCGATATATATCCCTGATTTGTCGAGATCATCCCAATAGAGGTTCTTATTAAGACTCCATTTAATGGAATATTTTGGGAACTGCGTTACGCTTTCGTCCCTCAGGACATCAATCATCCAGTTATCATCAACACCTCGTTCAGCAGTTGCCTCGAATAAAGTCTGGCGACTACTAAGACTGGAATAGTCATTGGTCATAATGAGCCGCAAACCACTCTTGGTCGCGCCTAGCATTTCGGATGATATGCGTATGGCAATCAGTGCGGCAATCTCTTTACTGGTGTAGAGAGCGGGTTCATCGCGGGCTGTCAATACCTTAAGCAACCAATAATCCTTGCTGGATGCATTATTGGTTGTAACAATGGTCGCTACCACAGCATCGGTGTGTATCGCAGTGTCGATGGCGTCACTAAAGTCGTCAAGACCACGGAGATCAGTAAATCTTGGAGGAACAATATGGTCAGTCGATACAGCCGCAGCCGCATATTCAACCGGGAATGATTGTTCTAGATTGTTATTCTTTGGAAGCTGTCTGGGCGTATCGTTGGCAATAAACGCCGAACCAGTCTGTGGTGAGTATATCGCCGCTTGAATAAAGGGATGATTTTCATGAATTGCACGAAATAGATCATTAAATTGTTCATCCGTGACTCCAGGCGATGAGGCTATGTAGTTTGAGAAATCGATAATTTCATCATTCGCTGCCCGGATGTTTCGATTGACCTGCTCTTTCAGAAGCACCGATTGCAGAGTGAAGTCCTGGATAACCTTGTCGACAGCGTTATTCCAAGTTATCCATAACAAGATGGAACTGAATCCCAACCCGAGGCTGAAGACAACTGTATAAACAAACCAGCTTGCAATCTGCCTTTCATTACTCAGTTGCATAATCCAAGGCGAGATTACGCAAATCTGATTTCTACTCTGGAGAGATAACTAGCATAAGACTCAATCAGTTCCTTAAGGCGGTCAAGTTTTTTGCCCTTGGCGGCAATTTCGATCTCCGCGCCTAACTCAGACATTCGATCAAAACCATAACCGCCGCCGACTCCTTTAAGACCATGCCCGATGGATTGAATCGTGGAAAAATCGCTGGAGGCATGCGCGTTTTGCAGGAGTTGTAATTCCTTATTGCGATTAGCCATGAAACCTGGGATTAAATCCTCCAGATCTTTATCTATGGTGACTATTATTATTTCTTGATTCATGGATCTGTCGCCTCAGCTTCGTGTACGCCTACCCTTCAATGACGCTACTGTTTGATCTGAATTCATCCGCTTCGATTTCGTATTGGTTTAACAGTTTGTAGAATTCCGTTCTGTTCTTGCCGGCGATTTTCGCCGCATTTGCAACGTGGCCATTGGTTATTTTCATTACACTGACGAGATAATTGCGTTCAAATTCCTGTTTGGCATTCTTGAGCGTCTGGATTCTGGCAGGTTCGCATTGCAGCGCCCGCTGCACGAGGTTCAGGGTTATCGTTCCGGTCTTGGATAACGTGGCGCACTGATCCACTATGTTAATCAATTGCCTAATATTCCCAGGCCACGGGGCCTGTGTCAGGTACTCCAATGCTTCGGGAGCAAAATTCTTCTGCTTCTTCACGCCTGGTTTATTGTGCCGCTGGAGAAAATGCGCGGCTAACAAGGGAATATCCTCACGTCGTTCGGAAAGCGACATCATTTGCAATGGCACGACCTTCAATCGGTAATACAGATCTTCCCGAAATTCACCCTGCTTTACGATGGCGTCCAAGTCCCTGTGAGTTGCTGAAATAATTCTCACATTTATCGGATAGGATCGGGTGGAGCCTACGGGACGAACCTCCAGATCCTGCAGTACCCTCAGCAACTTCACCTGCAGCGATAGCGGCATATCCCCGATTTCATCGAGGAAGATGGTGCCTTTATCAGCGGATTTAAACAAACCTTCATGCTTCACATTGGCCCCTGTGAAAGCGCCTTTTTCATGGCCAAACAACTCCGACTCCAACAGTTGTTCCGGGATGGCGCCACAATTAACGGCCACAAATGGGTAATCTCTCCGGGGACTGGCCTTGTGGATGGCTTTTGCGAGAATTTCCTTGCCAGTCCCTGTAGCGCCGCTGATAAAAACAGTGATGTCGCTGTCCGCCACCATTTGCGCCAACTCAATCAACTCCCCCATCTTTTTGCTCTTATAGATAATTGCATCAGCAATGGAATTGTGGTCTTGAAGTTCGGGGCCGATGCGTAGAGCACGTTTCACATTGTCGATGAGTTCTGGCTGTTTTACCGGTTTGATGAGAAAGGCGGATGATCCCATGTGAGTCGCCTTGACTGCGTCTGGTATTTGCGCCTGCCCGCTCAGCATGATTACAGGCAGCAGTGGATTGTCCGCATGGATACTGGCAAGCAGATCCATACCACTCATTTCACCCATGAAGAGGTCGGTGATCACGAGCCTTGGAACATCTATGTGCAGTCTCTCCAGCGCTGCTTCTCCCGAAGCGGCGGTCACCACGTCGAAACCCTCGGCGGAGAGCCAGCGGGAGAAAAGTAACAGGATATCCGGATCGTCATCAACAATCATAATCCGATATGATTTGCTACTCTTCATAATCTTGGAGTTGTCCCATATTTGGCGGTTTGACTGTTCCGATTACCGAGTTGAGTACAAACACACTACTTCATTCAACTGTAACTGATTTCGCCAGATTACGGGGTTGATCCACATCCGCCCCCTTGGTCACGGCTACGTGGTAGGCGAATAACTGTAATGGGATCGTATAAATGATTGGGGCGATCGTATCATCCACCGGAACCAATGGAATAACATGAATCCCCTCAGAGGATTCCATCGCGACTTCAGCATCCGCGAAGACATAAAGTTCTCCATTCCGGGCTCTGACTTCCTGTAAATTGGATTTGAGTTTTTCGAGTAACTGATTATTAGGCGCAATTGCTATCACCGGCATATCATCATCCACTAGCGCCAGGGGGCCATGCTTCAATTCGCCAGCGGGATACGCTTCGGCATGAATATAGGAAATTTCCTTCAATTTAAGCGCCCCTTCCATCGCGACGGGCAACATCGTGCCGCGTCCTAGGTACAGCGCATGATGTTTTCCTGCAAAGCTTTGCGCGATCTGTTCCAATTGCCGGTTTAACTCGAGCACTAGATTGATACGGCCGGGAAGACTTTCAAGCAAGCCGACAATCTTCTGTTCAGTAGAGGGATTCGGGTTGGTCCGTCGCGACAACAACGTTACCAGTAACAACAGGGCTGTCAACTGTGTGGTAAACGCTTTCGTAGATGCGACTCCAATTTCTGGTCCGGCATGGGTCAGAAAGACCAGCTCCGCTTCTCGCGTCAAGGTACTCTCAGGGACATTGCAAATGCCCAAAGTTCCAACGTAGTTCAAGGATTTTGCCAACCCAAGGGCAGCGAGCGTATCCGCTGTCTCACCTGACTGGGAGATTGCCACAAACAGGGTGTCGGTTTGCCGAGCGGTTTTCCTATATCTGAATTCACTGGCGACTTCGACGCGACAAGGTATCCCTGCGATGGACTCCAGCCAATAACCCGCGATCAGTCCCGCATGATAACTTGTGCCGCAGGCTACAATCTGTACGGCTCGAGTCTTGTCGAAAATCTCACCTGCAACCATGCCGAAAGATTGCTCAACAATGTGACCTTCCGACAAACAACCTTCCAATGTATCCGCGACAGCGCGTGGTTGAGTGAAGATCTCTTTCAACATGTAATGCCGATACCCTGATTTGTCGGCGACTTCGGCAGAAAGACTGGAGGTGATTATCGGTCTTTCTACTGGCTTCAGATCCTTGTTAAATATTTTTATCTGATCTTTACTAATCTCGGCAAAATCACCTTCCTGCAGGATAATAAACCGTTGAGTTACTGGTAACAGAGCGAACACGTCCGAGGCGATGAAATGTTCGCCTATGCCTACACCGATCACCAGAGGACTCCCCGAACGTGTCGCCACGAGAAGATTGGGTTGGGAAGCGGATATTACTCCAAGGGCATATGCACCTTTCAACATCTGACAGGCGCGATGAACAGCGTGTAATAAATCACCCTCGGTCTTCAGGAAGTGATGCACTTGGTTGGCAACGACCTCGGTATCCGTTTGAGAGTAGAAGGTATAGCCTATCGCGATTTGCCGCTCCTTCAATTCGAGATGGTTTTCAATGATACCGTTATGGACGAGCGCAACCTCATCCCGGCTAACATGTGGATGGGCATTGTCTACACTTGGCTTGCCGTGAGTTGCCCAGCGTGTGTGTGCTATGCCTGTACCTCCATTAAGAGGCTCGGCTCCCAGCGCTAAAGCAAGTTGGCTTACCTTACCGAGAACGCGGCGTCGTTGGATCTGTTTGGCTTGCCCAAGTATTGCAATGCCCGCCGAATCATATCCGCGATACTCAAGCCGTCGTAACCCTTCGATCAATATCGGACTGACATCTCTTTGCGCTACGGCACCTACGATTCCACACATACTGTATCCAGCTCCCAGCGAGAACTTAAGTCGGATATGCTCTGCATACTGGTCGGGGCGAGAGGATTTGAACCTCCGACCACCGCAACCCCATTGCGGTGCGCTACCAGACTGCGCTACGCCCCGTCGATCAGTAAGAAAACAAAAGCATTATAACGGACTCTATGGATACATTGAGAAGAGAATTTCTTTATGACAAACATTCCGATAAAACGCATAGCGACAAACGACTAAATAAATACAACTAGCGTCTGAGAATATCGAGTATTTCCTCGAGTTCGGAACGTAATTGACGGATTATTTGTTGACTCTGATTGGAATCGTCCCTGGCTTCCGTACCAGACAGACGCTGTCTGGCACCACCAATCGTGAAACCCTCTTCATACAGAAGACTTCTAATCTGTCGTATTAAAATCACGTCATGACGTTGGTAATAACGACGGTTCCCCCGCCGCTTCAGTGGTTTAAGTTGTGGAAATTCCTGCTCCCAGTACCGTAGAACATGTGGCTTTACTGAGCATAGACTGCTGACTTCACCGATGGTGAAATAACGTTTACCCGGGATTGCAGGTAATTCGCTATTGTTGGATGCTTCCAGCATACGCTTCAACTCTCGCTTTTAATTTTTGACCGGGACGGAAGGTCACCACTCTACGCGCACAAATGGGTATTTCCTCTCCGGTTTTTGGATTTCTGCCAGGGCGTTGGTTTTTATTTCTGAGATCGAAATTTCCAAACCCGGATAATTTTACCTGGTAACCAGATTCCAGCGCCGCTCGAACTTCCTCAAAGAACATTTCCACAATTTCTTTTGCTTCACGTTTGTTCAGACCAAGTTCTTCATAGAGCCTTTCAGCCATATCCGCTTTTGTAAGTGCTCCCATAATTTACTCTCTCAGTTTTGCTCCGAAATCTGTTGTGAGCGCAGACAAGACTTTGTTGAACAATTCTTCAACGACACTGTCAGTAAGAGTGCTAGAAGTTACTTGAAAGGTCAAGCCCAAAGCCAGACTTTTTTTCCCAATATCAATACCTTCCCCTCGATATACGTCAAACAACTCTAGGTTTTCTAAATAGCCTGAAGCACTTTTTTGTATTGAATCCGCAACATCAATAAATGTAGTGTTTTCATCCAAAACTATCGCCATATCTCTTCTAATTGCAGGGTATTTGGAGACGATCTTGTATTTTACTGGAAATTTATAGAATATCTTCTCAAGGTTTATCTCAAATATGTAGATATCATTAGTAATATTGACCTCTTGCATTATTGATGGATTTATCATTCCCATCACGCCAATATGTTGGTTTCCAAGGAATATTCCTGCCGAACGATGGGGATGCAAAGCCTTTAAGGACGATTGAGCATACCGTATGGAACTGAGGTTTACATAGGGGGCCAGGATGGCTTCTACGTCAGATTTCATATTATAGAAATTACTACATATATTATTTCCATCCCATTGTTTATTATAAATATTACCAAATGAAATTCCAGCTACGACTCGGGGTTGCTCCAACTCAGGATTTTGTGTATAAGTTCGACCAATTTCAAAGATCCGTACACGATTTTGTTGTCGATTTATATTTCGGGTTAAGACAGACACAAGTCCCGGTATGAGGCTTTGACGCATCTCGTCATGTTCTGAAGAGATTGGATTAGTAAGCCGAATCCCCAATTCAGCATCGGCAAAAGACTTTTGCATGGCATGGTCAATGAAGCTGTAGGTGATCGCCTCATGGTACCCGCGCGCCACCAGCAAATATTTTATCTGGTTGAATTGAGTGTCTGATGCACGCTTCGCAATCCTCAAAACTGCGGGAATCGCGCTGCTAGGTATATTCGAGTATCCATGGACGCGAGCGATTTCTTCAATCAAATCCACTTCAAGATTAATGTCAAAACGAAATGATGGCGACGTCACTTCCCACCTATCTGTTTTGTCAATTACCGCACATTCCAGCCGCGTTAAAATATCTGTACACATCTGGGTATCGATCTGTGTTCCTAGCACTTTTTCCAGTCGCGTTTTCCTTAGCACGATAGCTGTACGAGATGGAAGATGCTTCCCACTGAATGCATGAGTTAAAGGTCCGGCCTGACCACCACAGATTTTCAGGATCAGATCCGTGGCGCGCTCCATTGCCAATTGCTGAAGCTCAAAGTCCACGCCTCGTTCATAACGATGCGACGAATCGGTATGCAAGCCGTATTGTCTTGCCCTGCCCTGAATAGCGTCAGGAGAAAAATAAGCGCATTCCAAGAACAAATCTGTGGTCGACTCGGTAACTGCGGTCAGATTGCCACCGATAATGCCGGCCATTGCGATCGGTCCGGATACATCGGCGATCACCAGTGTATTGGCTGACAGGCTACATTCCTGCCCATCCAGTAAAATCAGTCGCTCACTTTTCTCTGCCCAGCGCACGCAAATATCTCCTGATAAGCGTGCGTTATCAAAGGCGTGCATCGGTTGCCCGAGTTCCAGCATGATGTAATTGGTGATATCGACGACATTATTAATACTGCGTAGTCCGCAGCGACGCAATCGCTCATTAAGCCAGTCAGGCGTCTTGCGGCATATATCAACGCCTTGGATCACCCTCCCCAAATAGCGGGGACAGGCGGTGGGATCATCCAGTCTTACTTCTCTTGCACCGCCGATAGAGGGTGTAATGATCGGGATCGACGGAGATTCAACCTTAGTTTTAGTTAATACACCGACTTCTCTGGCAATTCCGCGGATTCCCAGGCAATCCCCTCGATTTGGCGTTAAGGCAAGATCAATAATTTCATCTGGCAGGCCAAGGTATTCTTCCAACATCACTCCCAATTGTGCGCTTTTATCGAGTTCCAGAAGAGAATTTGTCTCTCCATTCAAACCAAGTTCCGCCGCGCTGCAAAGCATTCCCTGTGACACATTACCTTTTATTGCAGTTTGTTGGATAAGCCTCCCGTTTGGCAAGCGCGCACCAGGCAATGCCAATGCATAGCAGGCGCCGATATGCAGATTTGGAGCGCCACTGATTACGTTATGAACCTCATCTCCCACTTGCAGAGTGCAGATTTTTAATTTCGCGGCGGTTGGGTGATTTGTTATATCATTCAAACGAGCCACGATTACACCGCTAAAGTTACTTTGTTGAGGCTCTACAACTTCAACTTCAAGACCGGCCATGGTTAATTTATTCACCAATTCCTCTGTAGTGAGCGGCGGGTTAACCCACTCCCGCAACCATTGGATATTGAATTTCATGGTATGTTTTTCTTTGTGTTGCTCAAGGTCCGGAGCATTCGGTTGTTTTAATTAAATTGCCTTAAAAAACGCAGATCATTCTCGAAGAATATCCTGAGGTCATGAATCCCATACTTCAGCATCGCCAATCGTTCAACACCCATGCCAAAGGCGAATCCGGTATACCTTTCGCTATCGATGCCCGTGTTTTCCAACACCTTGGGATGAACCATGCCACAGCCCAGGATTTCGAGCCAACCGTTTTCACCCATGATATCCACTTCAGCCGATGGCTCCGTGAACGGAAAATACGATGGTCGAAAACGAACTCTTATATTACTGTCGAAGAAATTATGGATAAAATCTTCGAGTAGACCTTTCAGATGGGCAAAGCTTATGTTCTCATCCACCCACAGCCCTTCAACCTGATGAAACATGGGCGTGTGAGTCATATCAGAATCGCGTCGATAAACCCTTCCCGGCGCGATTACGCGGATTGGCGGTTTGGTATTTTGCATCACCCGCACCTGCACCGATGAAGTATGCGTCCGCAACAACATGCCGTTGTCGAAATAGAAGGTATCATGCATCGCCCTGGCGGGGTGACTGGCCGGGATATTCAATGCCTCAAAATTATGATAGTCATCCTCAATCTCGGGTCCATCGACTACGGTAAATCCAACTTGGGCCAGAAGACCTTCGATTTCCATGAAAGTCAGCGTCACTGGGTGTAGTCCGCCTGATGTTTGACCTGTGCCCGGAAGTGTGGGATCCAGGCGTTCACTGCTGAGACGACCCTGTAACGCCTTTTGCTCCAGTGTAATACGACGATTATTGATGGCCTGGAGTAAAGTCTCCTTGGCTTCATTGATCGCCTGTCCGGCAATGGGCCGTTGCGTAGGCGGTAATGAACCTAATTCTTTCAGGTATGCTGTGAGTGCCCCCTTCCTCCCAAGATTGCGGACCCGCACCTGATCAAGTGATTGGAGATCATGAGATGCTTCAGTCTCCTGCAGGGCGGTCTTCAGTATTTGTTCGACTTTGTTCATATCCCAGGCATTGTTTTCAGAAATAAAAAAGGGGAACGGCGGAGGCCATTCCCCTGCAAAACTGAAGCTAAGTTATTAATCAGTTCGCGAGCGAGGATCTGGCCTGTTCAGCCAGTCGGGCAAACGCCTGTTTGTCCCGCACCGCAAGATCCGCCAATACTTTACGGTCGATCGCTATGGCGGATCGATTCAGGCCGTTGATGAAATTACTGTAAGACATGCCACATTCTCTTATTGCGGCATTAATCCTGGCGATCCATAAAGAACGGAACTGCCGTTTCTTCTGGCGCCTATCGCGATAGGCATATTGCCCGGCTTTGGTGACCGCCTGAGTTGCAACCCGGAAGACATTTTTTCGCCGCCCGCTATAACCCCTGGCGCGCGAAATTACAGATTTGTGCCTCGCATGAGCAATGACACCTCGTTTAACTCTTGCCATCGTGAAACCTCGTATTAAAGATAGGGGACCAGTCTGGCGATTGCCCGCTGATCGCTGTCATGCACCGCCGTGAGGCCACGCAATTGACGTTTACGTTTACTGCTCTTCTTGGTCAGGATATGGCTACGGTACGACTGCCGGTGCGTAAACTTCCCGGAAGCGGTCTTAGAGAAACGTTTGGCCGCTCCTCTGTTAGTCTTCATCTTAGGCATTCATTTTCTCCATACAACTTCAATCGTCATTTCTTTGGCGCCATGACCATGACCATCTGTCTACCTTCCATTTTCGGGAATTGTTCTATGAGCCCAAAAGTCTGGAGGTCTTCTTTGATGCGGTCCAGCATTTTACCGCCGAGTTCCGGATGGGCCATCTCCCGTCCACGGAATCTGAGTGTCACCTTAACTTTGTCGCCGTTGGTAAGAAACTTGACCAGATTCCTCAGTTTGACCTGATAATCACCTGCTTCGGTGCCCGGTCTGAACTTGACTTCCTTGACATGAATTTGCTTTTGTTTCCTCTTGGCGGCATGTTTTTTCTTGCTTTGCTCGAATAGGAATTTGCCATAATCCATAATTCGGCAAACCGGAGGGTTTGAATTCGGAGCTATCTCCACCAGGTCCAGTTCCGCTTCATCGGCCTTGCCCTGTGCCACCGCTATGGGTACTACTCCGATTTGCTCTCCGTCAGAGCCAATCAGACGCACGTTCGAAACGGTGATCTCCTCATTCAAACGATTAGTTTTTTCAGCGACTATATTCTTTACCTCCAAAAACATTACGACCGCGGCACGCGATATCTGACTTCAGACGATCCGAGAATGTATCCAGGGTCATGTTCCCAAGATCGTCGCCAGCACGCGTACGCACGGCCAGGACATTGTTTTCCACCTCACGCGCGCCGATGATGATCTGATAAGGTACGCGCTGCATGGCGTGGTCTCGAATTTTAAGGCTGATCGTTTCATTTCTCAAGTCTGACTCGACCCGGAACCCCTGGTTTTTCAATGTTTTTGCAATAATTTCTGCGCTTGTAGCCTGTTTTTCGGTGATCGAGAGAACCACGGCCTGTACTGGCGCCAGCCAGGCGGGAAAGGCTCCGGCATATTCCTCAATTAGAATTCCGATAAATCGTTCCAGAGAACCCAATACCGCCCGATGCAGCATTACCGGCACCGCCTTCTCGCTGCGTTCATTGATATACGTTGCTCCCAACCTTCCTGGCATTGAGAAATCCACCTGTATTGTTCCACACTGCCAGATCCTTTCCAGGGAATCTTTGAGCGAAAATTCGATCTTTGGCCCATAAAACGCGCCTTCTCCGCGATTGAATGTCCAGGACAGGTGTTTTTCATTCAATGCAGTCGCCAAAGCAGTCTCCGCCTTGTCCCAAACCTCATCACTCCCAACCCGTTGTGGAGGACGCGTTGCCAGTCGGATCTGAACCTCGTTAAAACCGAAGTCAGCGTAGACCTCGTATAGCAGGTCTATGAAATGTGAGACTTCCGCCTGGATCTGATCCTCTGTGCAAAAAATGTGTGCGTCATCCTGAGTCATAGTTCGCACCCGCATCAAGCCATGCAGGGCGCCGGATTGCTCATTCCGATGACAGCAGCCGAATTCCGCCAGGCGCAATGGGAGGTCCCGATAGCTCTTGAGTCCCTGGTTGTAAATCTGGACATGTGCGGGGCAATTCATCGGTTTGATTGCATACTCCCGGTTCTCCGAACTGGTCATGAACATGTCATGACTGAATTTTTCCATATGGCCAGATTTTTCCCACAATATCCTGTCAATGACTTGTGGCGTGTGGACCTCAAGATAGGCTCGATCCCGTAATTTTTCACGAATGTAATCCATTAGCAGCCGGTATATCGTCCAACCATGGGCATGCCAGAAAGGCATGCCGGGCGCTTCTTCCTGGAAATGAAACAATTCCAGCCGGCGGCCGAGCTTGCGATGATCGCGCTTTTCCGCTTCTTCCTGCCGCTGCAGATAGGTCTTGAGGGATTTTTTGTCCGCCCATGCCGTACCGTAGATTCTTTGTAGCATTTCATTGGCGGGATCCCCGCGCCAATACGCCCCTGCCAGCTTGGTCAGTTTGAAGGCTAGCAGGCGCCCGGTGCTCGGGACGTGCGGACCGCGGCAAAGGTCGATGAAATCGCCTTGTTTATACAGGGAGATTTCAGCATCTGCCGGAATGTCGGCGATGATTTCTGCCTTATACCGTTCACCCAATTGCCGGAAAAAGGCGACCGCCTCGTTTCTACCCCGGACTAGCCGTTCGATTGGCTGATCCAGAGCCGCCAATTCGAACATCTTGGCCTCAATGGCGGTAAGGTCATCCGGCGTAAATGGTCGTTCGTAAGCAAAATCGTAATAAAATCCATTTTCCACAACCGGACCTATGGTTACTTGCGCTGATGGGAACAGGATTTTTACCGCCTGCGCCAGCAGGTGCGCACAGGAATGCCGGATGATCTCCAGTCCCTCTGAATCCTTATCGGTGATTATGCGCACGGTAGCGTTTTCGATCATCACACAGTTGGCATCTACCAGCTTCCCGTTGACTTCCCCTGCCAGGGTTGCTTTAGCGAGGCCTGGCCCGATCTCACGGGCGACTTCAAGTACGGATACAGGTTTCGCGAATGCGCGTTGACTGCCGTCAGGCAGAGTGATTACAGGCATGGTCGCTCCTCATAAGCAGTGGTGGCCCCCACAACAGGCCACATGTTTTCAAGGAATCAGGCAGGCTTGGAGGATTCCTGCCTGCTTGTGGTAACTGGTAGGCGCGATTGGACTCGAACCAACGACCCCCACCATGTCAAGGTGGTGCTCTAACCAGCTGAGCTACGCGCCTAAAAAAGGCGTGCATAGGATACCTACCCCTGCGTCCGTGCTCAAGCCCCATACCCCCATTAATTTATGCTTTTGCGCCGAATTAATTCATCGAGCTTTAAAAGCAGAAAAACTGGATCCGGGTCATGTTCAGGCCGCTAGCGGGCGGCAGACCCAGGAAAATGTATCCCTGGCTGATCTGAAACCAGCCTGATTTATTGAGCAGATAGATTTCGGATTTTAAGTCCGAATCCGTTATCCAGGTGCCGTTTTTGCTGTAATCAGTGATCTGCACGCCGATGCCTTCAGAGTAATCGATACGGCAATGCAGACGGGAGACCCGTTCGTCGGGGATGACAATTTTGTTGTTTTCGATGCGACCGATGGTGATGCTGGGTGTCTCGCGATTGACGGTATAACGTTCCTTGTCGTAGAGGGTTATCAGATTAACGCAAGTGAATGGTTCTTGTTTGTGCAACAACCCCCTAAAGTTAGCGGCCAAATGCCGGAAGATTTTCAAGCTGTCCGCGCCCCCCTAGCGATCATGGTTGCCTCAATCGATCCCGGTCAACCCCATAACCCCATCGCGAAGGCGCCGGATCTCATCGCGCAACCTGGCTGCCTCCTCAAACTCCAGGTCGCGGGCATGCCGATACATCTCCGTTTCGAGTCGGGCGATTCTTTTCACATCGAGTTCCGTGTATGTATGCTTCCAATCTTTCCGTTCTTCCCGTACTCCCCCCCGGGTCCGACCAGCCACAGATCTTCCGGTATCCAGGATCTCGGTGACCGCCTTAATGATTCCTTTGGGAGTGATGCCATGAATCGTATTATAGGATTTCTGTTTCTCGCGTCGGCGATCGGTCTCGTCCAATGCCCGCCGCATGGACCCGGTGATGACATCGGCATAGAGGATCGCCATCCCGTTGATGTTTCTTGCCGCCCGGCCAATGGTCTGGATCAAGGTTGTCTCGGAACGCAGGAATCCTTCCTTATCCGCATCGAGGATCGCTACCAGAGAGACCTCGGGCATGTCCAGCCCCTCACGCAAGAGATTGATTCCGACCAGCACATCGAAACTGCCAAGTCGGAGATCGCGGATGATCTCAACCCGCTCTACGGTTTCGATGTCCGAATGCAGATACCGTACGCGTATGCCATGTCCCGCCAGATATTCGGTCAGGTCTTCAGCCATGCGTTTGGTCAGTGTGGTGACCAACACCCTTTCACTCATGGCAATCCGCTTGTGGATTTCGGGTAAGAGATCATCAACCTGGGTCGATGCCGGTCGCACCGAGACGGCCGGATCCACCAAACCTGTCGGTCTGACCACCAGTTCCACCACTTGTCCGGAATGTCCTCGTTCGTAATTGCCCGGGGTTGCCGAGACATAAATCGTCTGCGGCGACAGCCGTTCAAACTCGTCAAACCGCAGGGGTCGGTTATCCAGGGCGCACGGCAAGCGGAATCCATAGTCCACCAGGGTTTCCTTGCGCGAACGGTCTCCCCGGTACATCCCGCCGAGTTGAGGTATCGTCACGTGACTCTCATCCACGAACAACAACGCACTGTCCGGGAGATAATCAAACAACGTCGGTGGTGGCTCCCCCGGTTGCCGACCTGATAGATGACGAGAATAATTCTCTATGCCCGAGCAATATCCGATCTCAAGCATCATCTCGATATCGAAGCGGGTGCGTTGTTCAAGGCGTTGCGCCTCGACCAATTTATTGGCCTGGCGCAGAATCTCCAAGCGGTCCGCCAGCTCCAAGCGGATGGCGTCGACCGCTTGAAGGATTGTCTCCCGATCCGTCACATAATGAGTCTTGGGGTGGATGGTCAACCTGGCTGCCGGTCGCACCGTCTCTCCGGTCAGGGGATCAAACCACTGCAATAATTCGATCTCATCATCGAACAAGGTTATCCGGACCGCCTCACATTCGGATTCAGCCGGATATATGTCAATTACATCGCCCCTGACCCGGTAAGTGCCGCGATGCAACTCTATCTCATTGCGGCTGTACTGCATCTCCGCGAGTCGACGCAGGATGGAACGCTGATCCACATGGTCGCCCCGCACGAGATGCATGGACATACGTAGGAAACTTTCCGGATCGCCCAAACCGTAGATGGCGGAAACAGTGGCGACGATGATTGCATCGCTGCGTTCCAGGAGAGCCTTGGTGGCGGACAAGCGCATCTGTTCGATGTGTTCGTTGATAGATGCATCTTTTTCGATATACGTGTCCGTCGAAGGCACATAGGCCTCGGGTTGGTAATAATCGTAATAGGATACGAAGTACTCCACCGCGTTGCGGGGAAAATATTCCTTCATCTCGCCATATAACTGGGCTGCCAGGGTCTTGTTCGGCGCCAGGATCAGGGTGGGGCGTTGCAGTGCGGCGATAACGTTGGCGAGTGTGAAGGTCTTGCCGGAGCCTGTGACACCAAGCAGCGTCTGTTGCGCCAGGCCATCCCGTAATCCCTCAATCAACTTCGCGATGGCCTGCGGTTGATCGCCTGCCGGCTGATAATTGGCCTCCAGGGTAAAGGTTTCAACAGTCATAAAATCAGTCTGATGTTTACCAGCGGGATTATAGTTGCTGTGTGGTCAGACAGCGCTTCCGGGCATTGACGCTGATAGACCGCATCAGTAATATACACAGCCCAATCGTTCCTCGGTAGCTCAGTCGGTAGAGCGGGTGACTGTTAATCACTAGGTCGGCGGTTCGAGCCCGTCCCGGGGAGCCATATCCTTTCATGGCCCCACGAAATCGTTCAGGTTAATTCCGCCCGAAATCATCCTCGAAGCGCACGATATCATCCTCGCCCAGATAGGCGCCGGATTGCACTTCGATAACCTCCAGTTCGGCGGTTCCGTCATTTGACAGACGATGCTTTGTCTCTTTCGGAATGTAGGATGATTCATTGGGCTGGAGTTTACTTACGCGGTCGCCGCAGGTGACTGTGGCTACTCCTCTCACCACGACCCAATGTTCTGACCGTTGGTGATGTAATTGCAGCGAAAGCTTCTTTCCCGGTTTCACTGTCAGGCGTTTGACCTGATATTCATCGCCCTGATCCAGAGTTTCGTAACTCCCCCAAGGACGATATACCCGCGTATGCACTACCCGCTCAGGCCGCGTGTGTTCCTTCAGTTTGTCCGTTACCTTCTTCACGTCCTGCGTATGGTGGCGATTGACAATCAAAACAGCGTCTGCTGTCTCCACGATCACCAGGTCTTCGCAGCCGATCACCGCCACTAGCCGATCGTTCGATGAAATATATGTTTTACGGGTTGAGCTGGCGATCACATCACCCAGCAAGACATTTTCATGCTCATCCTTGGGATTATGTGTCCAGACCGCTGACCACGAACCGATATCGGACCAACCGGCATCAAGTTCGACGACCCCGGCCTTGAATTCAGACTCAGTGCTGATTTTCTCCATGACCGCGTAGTCCACCGAATCGGACGGACAGGCGCGAAAGCTTTCGCGGTCCGGACGGAAAAACAGGGCGTCGGACTTGCCCCTTTCACAGGCACTCAGACAGGCTGCATACATTTCCGGTTGAAAAATCTTCACCGCGTTTATCCAGACAGAGGCCCGCATCATGAACATGCCGCTGTTCCAGTAATAATCGCCGGACGCTACGTATTTTTCCGCGAGCTTATGATCGGGTTTTTCCACAAATCGTTCGATGCGGGCGGCGATCGGATCCTCATCGTTGAGCGCCTCTCCACGGTGGATGTATCCGAAACCGGTCTCTGGTCGATCAGGCTTTATCCCGAAGCAGATTAACCAACCCTCCTCCGCTAGCCGGCTTGCCTTCACAACACTGTTATGGAATGCCGGGACATCCCGGATCAGATGATCCGCGGGCATCATCAGAAGCACAGGGTCCTCAACAGCAGTCAGCAACGCCGCCATGGTCAGGGCAGGCGCGGTATTCCGGCCTTCCGGCTCCAGGATGATTTTGTCGAACCGCCAGTCGATTTGTTCCGCGTGCTCTTCAATGAGAAAGCGATGTTCTTCATTGCATATTGCCAGAGGTACGGCCATTGGAATCGTCTGTTCCAGACCTTCGAGGCGCTTCAAAGTCAATTGCAGCATCGAGTGTTCATCGCCGAAACTCAGGAACTGCTTTGGATAAAGATCTCGTGATAACGGCCAGAGCCGCATGCCGCCGCCGCCCGCCAGTATGATTGGTCGAATTGTATTCATGGCGTGTTTTATGCTCAGTCTTGAAACCACATACAGTGTTTCAGAGGCGGCCGATGCAATGGTATTCGAAGCCCAATTCGCGCATGCGTGCCGGTTCGTAGATATTGCGGAGATCCAGAAAGACACTCCCGCGCATATTTTTCTTAATGCGCGCTAAATCCAGGCCACGATATGCATTCCATTCGGTCAGGATTATCACAGCATCAGCTTGCTCCAAAGTGGCGTATATATCGTCAAAGTATCGGACAGTTTCTGGAAGCACAGTCCTGGCCTCATTCATCCCTTTGGGGTCATGAGCCCGGATGATTGCGCCGTTATCAAGTAATTTGGGCAGAATGGTCAGGGCTGGCGCATCCCGCATGTCGTCGGTTTCCGGTTTGAAGGTCAGACCGAGAACAGACAGGGTCTTGCCGGTGACTGATCCGCCGAGCGCATTCCGGATTTTGTTAATCATCCTGGCTTTCTGCGCTTCGTTGACCTCGATGACCGATTCCACAATCCGTATGGTGGCGCCATTCTCCTGAGCGATACGTACCAGGGCCTTGGTGTCCTTGGGGAAACAGGACCCCCCGTAACCTGGGCCGACGTGCAAAAATTTCCGGCCAATCCGACCATCCAATCCCATGCCTTTAGCCACGGCGTGCACATCGGCGCCAACCGCTTCGCACAGCATGGATATTTCATTTATAAAACTGATCTTGGTCGCCAAAAATGCATTTGCCGCATATTTAATCAGTTCCGCGCTCTCCAGTCCGGTGGTAACGATTGGTGTTTCGATCAGATTCAACGGGCGATACAGCTCCCGCAACAACGCCGCCGCCCGCTCTGTCTCCACACCAATCACGACACGATCGGGCCGCATGAAGTCAGAGATGGCCGCACCCTCACGCAGAAATTCCGGATTCGATGCAACATCGAAATCGGCAGCCGGATTCTCTTCGGCAATGATCCTTTTCACATGCTTCGCAGTGCCTATGGGGACCGTGGATTTGTCCACAACGACTGTATAACCACGCAAGTGTTTTGCGAGTTCGCGGGCCGCTTTGTACACATAAGTCAAATCCGCGTGTCCGTCGCCATGTCTCGATGGAGTGCCAACCGCAATAAAAACCAAGTCGCTCTGGCCGATGAAATCTCCATAACTGTCGGTAAATTGCAGTTGTCCCTTTCGAATATTTTCCCGCACCAGATTCTCGAGACCTGGCTCATAAATCGGAATTTTCCCGGTATTCAGATCGGCGATCTTCTTTTTGTCTACATCAAGGCAGGTTACATGGGCGCCAAATTCCGCAAAACAGGCGCCGGATACCAGACCCACGTACCCGCTGCCGATCATCGTCACATTCATAGATATAATTCCTTACGTTAGCTTACAGTCTGACCAGACAAATCCCTTCTGGGATGGCGTGTCTGTCAAGAATTCTGTTGACATCAAAGACCACGCCCCTGCCGTCCTTGAGGAGCGAGTGAACCAGATTCCAACCCTGACCCACATAGGTCTTGTGCGCTACCGCAAGTATGACGGCCTCGGCCGGTTGCAATGAGCTTTGTTCAGTCAGGGCAATACCGTATTCATGCTGCGCCTCCGATTTATCAGCCATGGCATCATGCACCTGCACCTGGATCTTGTATTCCACCAGTTCCTTGATGATATCTATAACCCGTGTATTGCGGGTGTCCGTTACATTCTCCTTGAAGGTAAAACCGAGAATGGTGACCAGGCTGCCGTTGACCCTGCTCCCTTGCCGGATCATTGTTTTCACCACTTCCGCTGCAACATATTTACCCATGCCATCGTTGATGCTGCGTCCGGCCAATATCACCTGGGGGATATAACCAAGGATCGATGCCTTATGGGTTAGATAATACGGATCCACGCCGATGCAGTGTCCACCCACAAGTCCGGGACGAAACGGCAGAAAATTCCATTTGCTGGATGCGGCGGCAAGGACATCGCCAGTATCGATATTCATTTTTTCAAAAATGATCGCCAACTCGTTCATCAGGGCGATATTAAGATCCCTCTGGGTGTTTTCGATGACCTTCGCCGCCTCCGCGACTTTGATGGTTGGGGCCTTGTGGATGCCGGCGGTCACTACCGAACCATAAACCTCCGCAACTATATCCAGGATCCCTTCTCCTGCGGCCGATACCACTTTCTTTATGGAAGTAAAACCATGCTCCCGATCGCCCGGGTTGATGCGCTCAGGAGAATAGCCGAGGAAAAAATCCTTTCCCGCCCGCAATCCGGATTCGCGTTCCAGCACCGGGAGGCAATCCTCTTCGGTGGCTGACGGATAGACTGTGGATTCATAGACCACAATGTCGCCGCGTTTCAGCCTACTGCCAAGCAATCTGGAAGCACTGAGCAAGGCGCCCAAATCCGGTTGTTTGGCGGCATTGATGGGAGTCGGCACGGCAACGATATGAAAATCGGCCTGTTTGAGGTCATCAGGATTTGAGGTGAACATGATGTTCGTGGATTGCAACTCCTCGCTGCTTACCTCACGGGTGAGATCATGATTTCTTTGCAACTCTGCAATCCGGTTTCCATTGATGTCAAATCCGATGACCTTGCCCTTCCTGCCAAAGGCAACCGCGACCGGTAACCCCACATATCCCAAGCCAATGACCGATATTTTCCTTGTGTGCGCCATATTCAGACCTTGTAATAGTTTCTATACCAATCGACGAATCGTTCCACTCCCGTTTCGATGGTTGTGGACGGCTTGTAACCGATGTCCCTGATCAGGTCATCGATATTCGCATAGGTTTCCGGGACATCTCCTGGTTGTATCGGCAGAAATTTTCTGATTGCCTTTTGATTCAAACACTGTTCAATCACTTCAATGAAGCGTAGCAACTCCACCGGCTGGTTATTGCCGATGTTATAAATTTTGAAGGGTGCTTTGCTCGTGCCGGGATCCGGATTGTCGCTCGACCAAGCCAAGTTGGATTCCGGTATGCGGTGTAAAACGCGCACAACGCCGTTAACTATGTCATCGATGAAGGTGAAATCGCGGCGATGATGGCCATGATTGAAGATCTCGATAGGTTTGCCATCCAGAATGTTTCGGGCAAACAGGAATAATGACATATCGGGTCTGCCCCAGGGTCCATACACGGTGAAGAACCGCAGGCCTGTGGTCGGTAGTTGATACAGATGGCTGTAGGTATGCGCCATCAACTCATTTGCCTTCTTGGTCGCCGCATAGAGCGATACCGGGTGATCGACATTGTCATGCACGGAAAACGGCATCTTGGTATTCGCACCATAGACTGAGCTGGATGAGGCATAAACCAGATGTTCCACCTTGCCGTGACGACACCCTTCGAGTATGTTGGTAAATGCCACGAGATTAGCATTGATGTAGGCATGGGGATTTTCCAGCGAATATCTCACACCGGCTTGCGCCGCCATGTGCACGACACGTTCCGGATTTAGATCGGTGAAAAGTTTTAGTACGGCGCTGGTGTTAGCAAGGTCCTGCAAGAAAAAGGAGAAGTTTCCATGGGGTTGTAATTGCGCCAAACGATCCTTTTTCAGTTGGACATCGTAATAATCGTTCAGGTTGTCGACGCCTGTCACCTGATGGCCCTCGGTAAGGAGGTATTTTGCGACGCTATACCCTATGAAACCTGCGACGCCCGTGACCAATATTTTCATTATGTTGTGCTCCAACTCATTCTTATACTTGTTTCTTCAAGGGACATCGAGACCCTGCGCATTCCCTTGATGATCGATCGAGGGCAAGATTGGAAGATTATACCCTAGATGACTTATCGACTTCGATCTGCATCCTGCGTTTCGCTCGCGGCTGTTAGGGATTGACTCGGTATAAAGCAGTCGCCTTCCACGTTGCAAATTACGCCCTGTTTGTCCCACGGCAGCGATCGATAGGCGGCAATCTCGTCAAAGTTGAAATAGGGATGTTTGATGATGTCGAAATACGGTGAGTAATCGAAATCTTTCGGCGTATTCAGTTTCACGTTGCGACGCAATAATTGGACACTGCCATCCTGCATCAAGCGGGCGATTGGCAATATCGGATATCTTACCGAATCGAATGCCGCGGCCAGCATTGAAGAACAGACATTCCTGGTGCTATCGCCGGGATTATGCTCGAATAATGTCGAACGCCAGCGTCGGGGTATAATCGAGTAAGGCAGCATGAACCTGGCGAGATCGAGCATCTGGCGAATATCGTAATCATGTCCTAGTTGATTAATCGCAAAGGCGATAACCTGATCCCGATCATTGCGCGAGAGACTGCGCGGGCGGCAGATTCGCAAGTGCTTGCCGGCATATTTGCGCAGCGGTGCAATTATGGTTCCCCGCCCAAGTAGCACCTCGATGATTAATTGTTCATTAGGGTCTCCTGAAAAATGTTCCGCCACTTTATTCTGTAACACACCCTCCTGGATCTCGTCGAACCTTCCAACGTATATGGCGGCGTGCGTCCAGGAACTGTTGGTAATGATCTTGATAACTTCGCTGACCCTGGATTGCCCTTCCACAAGCAGTACATCCGCCCGTCGCACCTCTTCCGATAAACGCTCATAATCGGTCATTGGCAGACTGCCAGGAGGAACTGGCTTTTCTCTGTTGAGGAACACGGCGAGCCTGCCGCTGAGGTATGATTTGATACCCATATATATTCAATACTTCAAGTTAAATATAATTAATCACTTCATTTATCAATCGGTTATAAAAACACTTCCGTAAATTCCTAAGTCAGGTTCTCATTAATCTAATATAATTACCAGATTTATAAGGAAATTGTCCTTGATTTCGTAATAAAGTTTTCCTAGTCTTACTGGACCTATAAACAAAACTAGTGAGCGGTAATAGTTTGTTCAATCATAAGGTTAGCAGACAAACAAAGACGCATGGACAAGACTGCACCCGTGCGGGCGCGCTACTCTTGCAAGACCAGCGTCCTTTGCTAGACGAGCAAACCGGATTCATCAACCATCCATCGGGTTCCCCCATCAGATTTACTCCCGTCGATGATTGCAAAAATAGAAACTCGGATGATTTATCCACAGATCCGTATTTTGGTCTGATATTTCATTCAGATGTTTATATCAAACCGGGCCAGTTACTGGAAGTGACAATCAACCTGCCAGATACCATGGAGATTTTTATTGGTCGAGTAGTCCTTGTCAGGCAATGTATCGATCATTACGAGATAGGATTTTGTCTCTCGGGCTCGGAAGCCGCGAGTCGTCTCAGAATCGTGGAGCAGATTTGTCACATCGAAACTTACATGCGGCAAAAGAAATTTACGGATGGCCCCTATTCCTGTAACCGGGATCGTCTGACCCGGGAATGGATCGCCGCCTACGCGGCCAAAGTCCCAACTCTATAAGAATCTGCTTTTCAGGTCACAGGAAATCCCTGTACCACCCATTCCGCAATAACCAGCAGGGTTTTTTGCCAGGTACTGTTGATGGTAGTCTTCGGCGTAATAAAATTCCGGCGCCCTCACGATCTCAGTCGTCACTTCTGGATACCCCGCCGCCTTTAAAACACGCGTATACGCGTCTCGGCTCCAGAGTGCCTCCGACTGCTGAACCTGGGAACATGGATAAATGGCAGAACGGTATTGGGTGCCGATGTCATTTCCCTGTCGCATACCCTGGGTCGGATCGTGGAATTCCCAAAATACCTTGAGCAAATCCTGAAAGCCGATATCTTCAGGCGCATAAACAATTAGCACCACTTCGGCGTGCCCGGTGCAACCGGTACAGACTTCCATATAGGTCGGATTAGGCGTGCCTCCTCCAGCATATCCGACTGCCGTTAAATGTACGCCGGGTAGATTCCAGAAACGTTTCTCCGCTCCCCAGAAACACCCCATACCAAAGATCGCCTTGTGAGCGCCATTGGGGAAAGGCGGCTGTAAAGGGTTGCCGTTCACATAGTGATGCGTTGCCGTCGGTATGGGTACGGCGCGTCCGGGCAAGAGTTCCTCGGCAGTTGGCATACTGGATTTTTCCATTACTGCAAATCCTGTGTATCAGGAAGCCATCGCGTCCTGATCATCACCTGAAATATTTACCTTAAAAATGTCGCGGTAAGAGGTATAAATACTAACTATCAACACCGGCATCAAAATTAACCAACCGAGCAAAATCGGTATGGTCGCCAGGACGCAAGCCACCAGGCCGATTAAACCATAGACGAGAAAAGGAACAATATTGGCCAAGCAAGCCCGGAAACTGGCAATCATGGCGGGGACTGTCTGCTGGCCGCCCAGTACGATCAGCGCCGGGGCAAACCAAGTCGCCATTAACAGCGGCACATAAGCTAATAATGCAATGAGCGCTGCCAGAAGGATATGCAAAAACAAGGCCGGGGCCAGGATATCGGTATTGCCGGACATCAACCCTTGAATCACCGCGATACCTCCAAGGGAGACAACCAAATAAACCATGACTGCGATTGCGATTACAAAAATACCGCCGATGTAGACCACGCCAAGAACCAGGCATTGTGCGAGGTCTTTGGTGAAACCTCGCGCGAACGAATCCGGTATATCAGGTGTCCCTGTTGCGGATTCATGGCATACCAGCATAAGGCCAGCGAGGATCGCCGGATAAAATAATTGGCTGGCCAATCCGCCGAAGGGGATCATGTTGATGACGATATTGCCGCCGATAAACACCAGTATGATGATCGTCCACGGCATCCAGTTTTTTACCCACAAACTGAAGGCCTCGGTCAACCAGGTTACGCCTTGTCCTGCATTCACGGAGATCGGTGTCAGTCTGGGAGAATTCTGCTCGTTCAAGGGATCAACCTCCAAGGGAATGATGTCTTAACACCCGGCACAATACTTCGATCAACAACTCGAACAATTGGCAATATAACATATGCCGGAATATACTGACCTTATCACCCGGGACAACATCCAGCGCCGCGTCAACACAAACCAATCTATGCTAGAAATCATCTCCAATCTGCGGGCGGATCACACGAACATCGCCAAATTGTTGCAGCAACTTTCCGCTCAGGCCGCACTTCTGGCGAAGGGTGAGTACATCAATTATCAACTTCTTGCCGAGATCATGCAGTACTTCATCAACTACCCCGATATTCACCATCACCCTTGCGAGGAACAGATCTTCAAACTGTTGCGGAACCGTCTCCCGGAAACCGGTGGGACAATCGACAAGATCACGGCAGAACACAACCAAATCGCCAAGAATGGCGCCCGAATACTGGATGACGTCAAACAGATCCAGGGCAACGCAATCTTCTCGCGAATGGATCTCAGCGCTCTGTTGCATGCCTACATCGAGGCATACAAAACCCACATCGAAACGGAGGAAAGGCAGTTGTTTCAGCGGGCGGAGCAATCCTTGACTCCTGCCGACTGGCAAGAGATCGTCCAGGCCATCAAGACCTGTGAAGACCCTCTGTTCGGCAACGCCCTCGTCGGGGAATATCAGTCTCTCTACAAGTCCATCATGGCCCAGGCTGTCACAGAAAATCCCGTTCAGTGACACGAACACCTTGGCCACCTGAACTTATTTGAAAAGCAGTTCCAGCACCTTGGTGAGTCTTGTCACCGGGATTATCTCCATTCCCTGGATTCCCTTGGGAGAACTATTTCCCTGCGGGACAATGGCGATGCGAAACCCATGTTTGCTCGCTTCATTCAGACGCTCCGGACCGTTCTGCACAGGACGCACTTCTCCGGAGAGCCCAATCTCGCCAAACGTCACCAGACCCTCGGGCAACGGGACATTGCGCAGGCTGGATAAGACTGCCAACAGCACCGGCAAATCCGCACTCGTCTCGGTGATTCTGACGCCGCCGACGGCATTGATGAAGATATCCTGATCGCCGCTGAATACGCCGGCATGACGATGCAACACGGCGAGCAGCATGGCGAGGCGATTCTGTTCCAAGCCCACCGTCACACGACGCGGATTCGCCAGGGCGGTGGAGTCCACCAATGCCTGGATCTCCACCAGGAGCGGGCGCGTGCCTTCCCGTGTTACGGTGATGACGCTACCTGGCACTTGGGAATCGTGCCGGGACAGGAAGATTGCCGAAGGATTGCTGACTTCACGCAGTCCCTTGTCAGTCATGGCGAAGACGCCAAGCTCGTTTACCGCGCCGAAGCGATTCTTGATCGACCGAATTACCCTGTGACGGCTACCGGGATCGCCTTCAAAATATAGTACGGTGTCCACCATGTGCTCCAGCACCCTGGGACCTGCAATCGCGCCATCCTTGGTGACATGCCCCACCAGAAACACCGAGATACCGGACTGTTTGGCGAGTTGCACCAGTTGCGCGGCGCACTCGCGCACCTGTCCGACCGAGCCGGGCGCGGATTGCAATAGATCCGTATACGCTGTCTGGATGGAGTCGAACACGATCACCCCCGGTTGCGCATGCAGGATTAAAGGCAGGATCCGTTCGAGATTGTTTTCCGTGAGGACATTCAATTTGGCGAGATCCAGTCCCAGTCGGCGGGCTCGCAGGCTGATCTGATCCGCCGATTCCTCGCCGCTGATATAGAGGGTCGATTCTGATGCGCGATCCGCCATCGCGGCCAGGGTCTGGATCAGGAGAGTGGATTTCCCGATCCCTGGATCGCCGCCAATCAGCGTGACCGAGCCGTGAACCAGGCCGCCTCCAAGGACTCGATCGAGTTCACCGATGCCCGTCGCGGTTCGAATTTCCCGTGTCGCGTTGACTTTATCCAGACGTGAAACTTTCGGTGGATTCATCACCCCCTCTTGCAATCGCGCCGACCGGTTGCCGCCGTTCGCCGCAACCACAACTTCCTCAAGGGTGTTCCAGGCATTACAGTCCGGGCATTGCCCCGTCCACTTGGGGCTGATGCCGCCACAGACATTGCAGTTATAGCGGATTTTCGCTTTGGCCATGTTCTTCGCAGCGCAGACGTTTGTTGATCCCGCACATCAATTCATACGGGATCGTACCGGCATGACTCGCCACCTCCTCGATCGGCAGTTGTGCGCCCCAGAGTTCCACCGGGTCCCCCACCTTCACGTCCGGGATGTTGCGCAGGTCCACGCAGAGCATGTCCATCGAGGCATGTCCGGTTATCCGAGTACGAATGTCCTTCACGAGGATTGGGCAACCGGAACTGGAATGTCTGGGAAAGCCGTCGCCATAACCTGCGGCGACGACCCCGATACGCATATCCTCGGGGCAAAACCAACTGGCCCCATATCCCACCACATCCCCTCGGCGTAATGACTTGACCGCAATCAGACTGGACTGCAATGACATCACAGGCTCGAGACCTAACTCACGGGATGACTTACCCTCAACGGGCGAGATTCCATACATCATCAGTCCCGGTCTTACCCAATCCAGATGACTTTCCGGCCACAGCAGGATACCGGCGGAATTGGCGCTGCTGCGTTCCGCCTCTATCCCCTCGCCTGCCGATTTAAAAACCTGCAACTGACGTTCCGTCATGGGATTGTCCGGTTCATTGGCGGTTGCCAGATGAGTCATCAGGCGGATACCGGGCGCCACCGAGGACAGCGACATTAGTTTCTGCCAAACCCGCCTGGTCTCTGCAGGCGGGAAACCCAACCGGTGCATCCCGCTGTCGATCTTGAGCCAGACCTTGAAGGGTTGCGGCGGTCGGGCGTGCTCCAGCATGGCTATCTGACTATCATCATGCACTACGATTTGGAGATCCCAGGCGGTTATCTGTGGCAGTTCCGAGGCGGAGTAAGGTCCTTCAAGCAGTAAGATAGGGTTGGTTATGTCTGCCTCGCGCAGTTGCGCTGCCTCCTCCAGACAAGCCACGCCAAAGGCGTCCGCCGCCGCCAGCGTTCTGGCCGTGCGCAGCAGGCCGTGGCCATAGGCATCCGCCTTGACGACGGCAATGATCCTGCTGCGCGGGGCAATCTGCCTGACGCGGTTAAAGTTATGTCGGAGGGCGGGCAGATCGATGATGACCCTCGCAGGCCGGGTCATGCATCGAACCCCGGGTGGTAAGCCACGCTATCGGTGTAGTTTTCAAAACGCGTGTATTGGCCGAGAAAGGCCAGCGTCACCGTTCCGATCGGGCCATTGCGCTGTTTGCCGATGATGATCTCCGCCTTGCCCTTGTCGGGAGAGTCCTCGTTATAAACTTCATCCCGATAAATGAAGGTGATGACATCCGCATCCTGTTCGATGGCACCGGATTCGCGGAGATCCGACATGACCGGTCGTTTGTTGGGGCGTCCTTCCAGACTGCGGTTCAACTGCGACAGCGCGATGACCGGGACGCGCAGCTCCTTAGCCATGGCCTTTAATGTACGCGAGATCTCGGAGATCTCCGTGGCGCGGTTCTCCTTGCTGCCGGGCACCTGCATCAGTTGGAGGTAATCGATTATGACCAGGTCAAGTCCCTGTTCCCGATACAACCGCCGACAGCGCGCCCGGAGTTCCGCCGGGGTCAGTGCCGGGGTGTCGTCAATGAACATCTTCTTGTCCTGCATCATCGACACGGTGGATACCAGCCGGGCCCAGTCGTCGTCGCTGTCAAGCCGGCCGGTTCTGATCTTTTGCTGATTGATTCGCGCCAGCGACGCCATCATGCGCATGGCCAACTGCTCACCGGACATCTCCATGCTGAATATCGCCACAGACAAGTTATTCTTGATCGCGGCATTTTCCGCGATGTTGATCGCGAACGCTGTCTTGCCCATGGATGGCCGGCCGGCAATGATGATCAGATCGGATGGTTGCAAACCTGCGGTCTGCTTGTCGAAATCGTTGAAACCCGTCTCTACCCCGGTGATCGGATTCTTCTTCCGGAATAACTCGTCTATCCGGTCAAGGGCGGAAGACAACAGACCATTAATCTGTTGAAAATCGCGCCGGCCGCGGTTTTCCTGCTCGGCGATCTCGAAGACGGCCTGTTCGGCGTGGTCCAGGATCTCCTCACTGGTGCGCCCCTGAGGGTTGTATACCGATTCGCTGATCTTGGTGGTCACCTGGATCAACTGGCGGAGTATGGAACGTTTGCGGACGATATCCGCGTATGCCTGGATGTTGCTCACGCTGGGCGTGTTTTCCGCCAGCGCCGCGAGGTAAGAGAGCCCGCCCGCGGCATCGAGTTGTTGATGGCTTTCCAGCCATTCGGCCACGGTGACGATATCGAAGGGTTTGCCTTCCGCCTCAAGCGAGGTGATCGCATTGAAGATGATGCGATGATCCTTGCGATAGAAATCGTTCTGCCGGACCCGCTCGACCACTTTCACCCAGGACTCGCCATCGAGGAGGATGCCGCCCAGCACCGCCTGTTCCGCCTCCAGCGAGTGGGGCGGCAGTTTCAGAAGCCCCGTTTCAGTGTCCGTACCCGTCTTTACCCCTTCAGCCATTTTTTAAAAATATCGCAAAATTTTCCCAATCAGGCTGCCGTCGACGGTCAACAGGAGTCAGTCGCTTTCCGCAGCGATTGTAAGCTTGATCGTGGCAGTGACATCGGCGTGTAGTTGCAATATGACTTCATACTCGCCGAGCATCCGGAACGGTCCTTCCGGCAACCTGACTTCATGTTTCGCCAGTGTCTTCCCGATCGCGCTAACAGCCTCGGCGATATCGACGGTCCCTACCGAACCATAGAGTTTCCCCTCTTCGCCCGCCTTGCGGCGAATCTCGACATTGAAGCCTTCAAGCTCGCGGGCGCGGGCCTCGGCCTTGCCCAATGCATCCGCCTGCGCCTTTTCAAGTTCCAGACGACGGCTCTCAAAGTAAGCCAGGTTTGCCTCAGTCGCCGGGACAGCCTTGCCGCGCGGA
Source organism: Gammaproteobacteria bacterium (assembly GCA_004297165.1). Classification (GTDB taxonomy): domain Bacteria; phylum Pseudomonadota; class Gammaproteobacteria; order Eutrophobiales; family Eutrophobiaceae; genus 2-02-FULL-56-15. Next base: position 442,104 of record SCUJ01000006.1, on the reverse strand, counting down.
ACCAGGAAATTTCTGCCGTATCCCGGTTTCACCTTCACCTTCTGACCGAGATTGCCCAAGTTGTGGATTTTCTCCAGGAGTATTACTTCCATCTTAAAAACCTCTTCTTAAGTTGATTGCCGATCATACCACCTCACCCGCGATTAGTTATCAGGGATGGGCGTTTCTTTTATTGAACAACGAATCCATTATGCCCAGACAGGCGATAAGCAACAGCATGGGCAGATTGAACATCAGTACATACATGCATACCAGCCAGTAGACTGACAACTTTTTCGACCGCACCGCGCGATGCGCCACCGCAACCCCCTGAAAGATATACGGAATAATCAATGCAATCAGGATATCGCGCAGGAGTAAGTGTTGTTCCACCCCCAGCAGGAACAATGACACGACAATCGCCGCCATCAACAACAATATCGCCCGCGGCAACATGATTGCGGCGAACTCGGTCCCGAATCCGCCGGGATTGAACAAGATCGACTGCCACCATCGCGCCAGGAGCGTCGTGGTGATCAGGTTCACCATCATCCCGGAGATTAACAAGGCATTCATGAGTGGCAGCAATGTTTCCAGTACAGTCTGAGGCTGCTCCTGGGTCATGGCGGCGAAGACATCCTGCAACACCGGCCCCAACTCGTTCCGCCACCATTCGGCGGGGTCATTCATATAGATCCACAGACCTGTCAGGACGGCGCAACCGACAACCACTGCCGCCAGCATCATCCAGCCCTGGTCATTCGTGAGACGCAGGACAATCGCGCAACCGAGCACCGGCAGCCAGATCGTAGCAACGATCATCAGTATCGGATCCAGTCCGATACCGAGCAGCCAGTAAAAAATTCCTGACAAGGCGCAACTTCCCAAAAACGCCTGTAATCCGGCGAACGGTCCGCGCCGCATCGTTACCAGCGCTAATGGAACCCCGCAAAGCGGATAGATCAACGGGTACAAGGCAATAGGCAGCAGCAGGATGAGCACCGCCAGGAGGCTGATAAAGCCAGTCGCCTGTAGACTCCCCCTGGTAAGGTAATTTCCTAGAGCGCGCATGACCGGCAAATGTTGGATCCGGAAAGGACGCTGACTTGACAGTAAAACAATCCGGCGGACCGGATTGTAGAATCAGTGGTTGTCGTGCGAATCGCTGTAGGGGAGCAGGGCCAGAAACCGGGCGCGCTTGATGGCGGTGGCGAGTTGCCTCTGATACCTGGCCTTGGTGCCGGAGATCCTGCTTGGCACTATCTTGCCGGTCTCCGTGATATAGTTCTTCAGGGTGTTGATGTCCTTGTAATCGATCTCTACGACGCCATCCGCGGTAAATTTGCAAAAGCGCCTGCGTCTGAAATAACGTGACATTTGGAGTTCCTCGCGACTTTCGAACGTATTAAATCGGGTTATTCAGATCCGCCGGCGCCGGGTTCGGATACGGCTTCATCCCGATCTTCCGGGAGTCCTGCATCGCCTGCCTCATCGACGATGTCCTTTTCACCATTCTGATCGGCGGCGGCATTATCTTCCGGGTCTTTATTGCGCTGGACTTCATTCTCATCCTGCTCCTTGATCTTGAACAGGGGAGATTGACCTGTATCCGCCGATTTGCGGTTAATGATCAGGTTGCGTATCACCGCGTCGTTGAAGCGGAAGGCGCTGTGCAATTGTTGCAGCACTTCATCGCTGCATTCGATGTTCATCAACACATAATGCGCTTTATGCACTTTATTGATGGTATAGGCGAGCTGGCGGCGACCCCAGTCTTCCAGACGATGAATCGCTCCACCCGAGGATTCAATCAGGGAACGGTAGCGTTCCACCATGGCGGGTACTTGTTCGCTCTGATCCGGATGGACCAAGATGACTATTTCATAATGTCGCATTGATTGTTCCTCATGGATGAAGCCCCCCGTTGCGAGGCGGTGGGGCAAGGAATATGAAGGGCGCAGATTCTAGAGTATCGGTTGGTCATTTGCAAATCAGTCATACCTGTTGTCAGTAAGTCCTGCTGCGTTGCCGGACTACCTCGTATAAACACACTCCGGCCGTAACCGAGACATTGAGGCTTTCCACGGCGCCAAACATGGGCAAGCGGATCAGGGAATCGCAATGTTGTTTCGTATTCTGCCGCAATCCCGAGCCTTCGCTGCCCAGCACTATGGCCAGCGGTACCGTGAGATCCGCATCGTAGAGGCTCTGCCCCGCAACGGCATCTGTGCCGATAATCCAGACGCCTTTCTGTTTCAACCCTTCCAGGCAACGCGCAAGATTGGTCACCGTGATGACGGGGGTCGATTCGGCCGCTCCACAGGCCACCTTGCGAACAGTGTCAGTCAGCCTCGCCGTTTCGTGTTTCGGCGTAATCACGGCAACCGCGCCGACCGCATTCGCCGTGCGCAGACAGGCGCCGAGGTTTTGCGGATCCTGAACGCCGTCCAGGATCAGTAACAGGGTCGTGGGAGGGGCTTGCGTTCCCAGGATGGTCTCCAGATCCGTGGGCGGGCGTGCAGATGACCTTCGCTCCAGGATCACGCCCTGATGGACCGCGCCCTGGCTCATGCGATCCAGCCGCTCGACCGGAATACGGCTGATCCTTAGCCCCGCCCGCGTGGCCAGTTGCATAATCTCCGCGAACCCAGGGCCTTTCATGCGTCCCTCGTGGATCCACAGTTCCCGGCAATCTTCCGGGGCCTTCAAGAGGGCGTGGCGTACAGCATGGATACCGAAGATCACTTCGCCAGAAGAAGCACTCTGCTGTATCACCCACAGTCTCCTGAATTCCCGATGGTCATGACAGTTGCAACTATTTACGGGATTTCCGCCCGTCGACGAGTTCGAGATCGATCTTTTTCTCGTCAATATCCACCCGGCTTACCGATACCCGGACACGATCCGCGAGATGAAACCTGTGGCCGCTGCGTTCGCCCCGCAGACTACGGGTAGTCGCATCGAAATGATAATAATCGTTGGGCAACGCGGTGACATGCACCAGGCCCTCCACCAGCACATCATCCAGTTCCACGAACAGGCCGAAGGCGGTTACCCCGCTGACCGTGCCGTTAAAAACCTCGCCAATACGATCCTCCATGAATTCGCATTTGAGGTGCTGCGCCACGTCCCGGGTGGCGTCATCCGCGCGCCGTTCCGTCCGGGAACAGTGCGCCCCCAGGTTGTGCATATCGGGCAGCGAGTAATGATAAGGAGTCCCCTTGATCGCATGACTGATGGCGCGGTGCACCAGCAGATCCGGATAGCGCCTGATGGGCGAGGTGAAATGAGTATAGCGGGCGAAGGCCAGACCAAAATGCCCTTTGTTTACGGCCTCATAAACAGCCAGATTCATGCTGCGCAATAACACGGTCTCCACCAGATGGGCATGGCCTTTGTCGCTGACGGCCTCAAGCACCTTCTTGTAATCTTCTACGTCGGGTTTATCACCGCCCCCGAGTTCCAAGCCGAATCCGGCCAGAAATTCCCGCAGATCCGCCAATTTTTCCGGATTTGGCGGTTCATGATTGCGATACAGGGACGGCAGTTCCTGTTTTTCGAGTAGTTCGGCGGCGGCGACATTGGCGGTCAACATGAATTCTTCAATCAAGCGATGGGCATCATTGCGGATCAATGGACTGATCTGCCGGATGCGTCCTTTATTATCGAACTCCATGCGGGTCTCGGTCGCGCCGAATTCCAGGATGCCGCGTTTCATCCGCGCGCCATGCAGCAAACGGAACAGTTGATATAACTTATCCAGATGTTCGATAAGCGGCCCCAACGCCTGACGCAGGCCGGCATCCTTAGCCACTACGGCTGCCGCCATCTCCGTGTAGGTCATTCGGCGACGGGAATGGATCAAGGCCCGCGTAAAGCGCGACTCCTTGACCATGCCGCGTCTGTCGATCGATATCTCGCAGACCAGACAGGGTCGGTCCACTTCCGGTTTGAGGGAACAGAGATCGTTGGACAGCAATTCCGGCAACATCGGCACGACCCGCTGCGGAAAATACACGGAGGTCCCGCGGTTCGTAGCTTCACGGTCGAGCGCGCCGCCAACAGGCACATAAGCGGAAACATCGGCGATGGCGACATACAACTTCCAGCCGATAGCCGTTTTCGCGCAACATACGGCATCGTCAAAATCCCTGGCGTCTTCGCCATCGATGGTTACGAAAGGCAACTCACGCAGATCGTTTCGGTCTTTGGCGCCAATCTTTTTCGAGCCAATCGCCGCCAGTTCGCGTTCGATCTCCTCGGGCCATTCCCAAGGTATGTCGTGCGCCCTGATGGCGATCTCGGTCGCCATCTCGACATAGGTGTCCTGCCGAAGTATTTCGGTGATCTTGCCTACGGGTTGAGTGTGTCGATCCGGGTATCTGGTGATATCCGCCACCACATACTGTCCGGATTTTGCCTTGCCCTCGTCACCCGCCGGGATGAGGACATCCTGATGCAGGCGTTTGTTGTCAGGCGCAACAAAACCAAGCTGACCTTCCCGGAAATAACGACCCACCACCTTGCGGTTCGCGCGCTCCAGGATCTCCACCACGGCGCCTTCAGGCTGATTCCTGCGCCCGATCCCGCTGATCCTTACCGCCACCCGATCGCCATGCATCAGAACTTGCATCTCGCGCGCGGATAGAAAAAGATCGGGCGGTCCATGGTCAGGACGGAGGAAACCATAGCCATCGGTATGCCCTATGACCTCGCCCACAATGAGATCCATTTTCTCGGTAAGTCCGAAGCCTTCCTTGCGGTTTTTTATGATCTCGCCATCGCGCACCATGGCATTAAGACGTTTTTTCAGCGCGGCCTGCCGGGCGGGAGAATCGACCCCGAGCGCCGCGGCGATATGCTTCAAGTTACGCGGCTTGTTGACCGTCCGGAGGAATTCCAATACCTCCCGACGCTCGGGGATATGGTGTTCGTACTCGGGTGCTGATCGCTTGCGGTGTTCTCGTTTGCTCATATTGGCGCGTACATTGACAAGTCCGGATGGGATCGGTAAAGTCCGCGTCTCTCAAGCCGGGCCGAGATGGCGGAATTGGTAGACGCGCTAGCTTCAGGTGCTAGTTGGGGCAACCCAGTGGAGGTTCAAGTCCTCTTCTCGGCACCATGCCGATCCCCGGCGCCATTCTATCCCATAGTTCAAAAACGACGGTCATCCTTTCGCACGCCGCGCGCGTTACTCTCAATCGAATGGGTTTCGCAGGGTGATGGTCTCGGATCGATCCGGACCAGTCGAGATGATATCCACCGGAACCCCGGTCAACTCTTCAATCCGATCCAGATAGGCGCGGGCCTGCGCCGGCAATTGACCCAGATCGCGGATCCCCGAGGTTGACTCTTGCCAACCGGGCAAGTCTTCATAAATTGGCCGGTAGAGCGCGAGATCATCGGCAGCGAGCCTGGGGGAATCGATCCGTTCACCCTCATATTCATAGGCGGTGCAGAGACGTACCGTATCGAGACCATCCAGCACATCCAGTTTGGTAATGCAAAAACCTGAGATGCTGTTGATGGCCGCGGATCGACGCAGCGTCACGGTGTCGAACCAACCGCAACGCCGGGGCCTGCCGGTGGTCGCGCCAAATTCATTTCCTTTCCGTCGCAACAGTTCCCCGGTCACGTCCGTCAACTCGGTCGGGAAGGGACCTGAGCCCACTCGAGTTGTATAGGCCTTGGTGATCCCGAGGACATAATCGAAGTTCAACAATCCCATGCCTGTCCCGATGACGGCGCCGCCCGAGATGGTAGAGGAGGAAGTTACGAATGGATAAGTGCCATGGTCGATATCGAGCAGCATACCCTGTGCGCCTTCAAAAAGGATGTTATGGCCTTGACTCCGGGTCCGGTGCAGCAGGTTGGTGACATCCGTGACCAATGGGTTAATCTCCACGGCCAACGCCAGCGCCTCATCCAGCAGGCGCTTGAAATCCAGTCGCTCTTTGCCATGATAGCCGGCGAGCACGAAGTTATGATAATCCAGTACCTGTTCCAGTTTGGCGGCAAAACGTTCCGGATGACTTAGATCCCCTACCCTCAGTCCGCGGCGCGAGACCTTGTCTTCATAGGCCGGACCGATGCCCCTTCCGGTCGTGCCGATGGCTGCCTGTCCCTTACTGGCCTCGCGGGCCTGATCCAGTATTTCATGGTAGGGCATGATCAGCGCCGAAGATTCGCTGATGCGCAACCGTTCCCTTACCGGGACGTCCTGGGCTTCGAGCTCTTTGAGTTCCTTGATCAGGGCAGCGGGGCTCAACACGACGCCATTGCCGATGAGACAGAGCACGCCGTCCCGAAGGATGCCGGAGGGGATCAGGTGCAGGACTGTTTTTCTGCCGTCGATCACTACTGTATGACCGGCATTGTGCCCCCCCTGAAATCGCGCGACGACCTTCACCCGATCGGTTAACAGGTCGACCACTTTCCCCTTGCCCTCGTCGCCCCATTGCGCCCCGATGATTACTACATTCTTGCCCATGTGAATTTATCCAAAAATGTTAAGTTATGATTTTGTATGCGGCGTGCGGTCATCAACCGAGATCGCGCACTTTCCAGATGCCTTCTTTCCGGATCAGGATGCGATCACAGCCATGATCGACGGCATTGTCCGCCTGATCCGGCAACGCGCAAACCACTCTTTCATTCTGGTCGCGCAGATGATCAATCATACGTTGACATTCCGGGTCCTCCGATACAGGTGCGAAGACGCCTCTGGGCGGATGCAGCGGCCGGGCGGCCAAGCCGAATAGCGCCCGGATGTCCGCGCTGAAACCGATCGCGGGCCTCGCCGTCCCGAAGGCCTTGCCGATGTCGTCATAGCGTCCGCCGAAGGCGATGCCCTGGCCTAGTCCTGGGATGTACGCCGCGAAGCTCATGCCGGTGTAATAGTGGTAACCGCGCAGTTCGGCGAGATCGAAATATATCGGCGCGTTCGGGTAGCGCCTGTTCACAAGCGAAGCCGTCTGCCGGAGTTCCTCGATACTGCGTAATACTTCATCGCCCTGCCCCGCCAAGACCCTACTCGCCGATTCGAGCACGGCGCTGTCGCCGTTCAAGTCCACGACCGTCAGCAGGGCCTCGCCTGCGGCAGCCGGTATCGTCCATTGTTCGATAACCTCTCTTAATTCCGCAGTTGCCTTGCGCTGCAAGATATCGAATAAAATCTGTGCCTGGGCCTTCGCCAGACCGAGCCTGTCGGTGATGCCCCGGTAAATGCCGACATGTCCGAGATCGATATGAATTTCCTTCAATCCCGCGCATGCCAATGTCTTCAACATCAGGACGATGATTTCCGCCTCGCTCTCGCGCGAGGACGATCCGTAAAGCTCCGCGCCGGTTTGTAGCAACTCACGCGCCCCGCCCCGCCCGGTTGGCCGGGTGTGCAAAACCGGGCCGAGGTAGCACAACCGTGTGGGACACCGCCGTTTGAGGTTGTGTACATCGATCCGGACCACCTGAGGAGTGGAATCGGCGCGCACGCCGAGGGTTCTGCCGCTGAGTTGATCCGTGAGCTTGAAGGTCTGCAACTCCAGGTCCTCGCCGGTGCCCGTGAGCAGCGATTCCAGGTGCTCAATCAATGGCGGGATCACCAGTTCATACCCGAAGCTGGCATAAAGATCCAGGATCCTCCGGCACACCCGATCGAGTTCAGCCGCCGTTGGCGGTAAAACTTCTTCAATGCCTTCGGGCAAAAGCCAGCGATTGTCGGTAGTCATGGCATCAGCGTATGAAATACAGCATTAATACCCCAAAGATCATGCATATCAGACCCATTATTCTCAAGGTTGAATCGTTCATTTGCGCGGCAGCGAGATACATCCGCTTCAGGCTTTCTGGAGCGACGAATGGCAATATCCCCTCCAGCACCAGCACCAGGGCAAGGGCGGAAAACAGATCTGTCCACATTATTCTTGGCCGCTCACCGCGGAAATCCAGGATCCGCCGATCCAACTCAACAAATCCATCAGAAAATATTGCTGCTTATTTCCTGCCGTCGGGATCGTTGAAGTATTTGAAGAAATCGGAGTCTGGTTTTAACAACATCATGTCCTTGCCGCTGTTGAAACTCTGCCGATAGGCATTCAGGCTGCGGTACAGGCCGTAGAATTCCTCATTGTTGCCGAACGAAGCGGCATAGATCTCCGTCGCCCGTGCATCGCCCTCGCCGCGAATGCGTTCGGCATCGCGATAGGCATCGGCGAGAATGACCTCGCGTTCACGATCCGCATTCGCCTGGATGCGCTCCGCCGCCTCCGAACCCCGCGCCCGATAGTCCTTTGCGACCCGGGTCCGTTCCGCACGCATGCGATCATAGACGGAAGAACTGACTTCATCCGGAAGATTGATGGCCTTGATCTGCACATCCACCATATTAATGCCCATTTCTTCGGGGAGTCGCGCGGTATTGCTTACCACCAGAGATAACAGGTCATTACGGTCTCCCGCCACTACTTGCTGTACGGTATTGTGGCCGAACTCGTCACGGATTGCGCTGTTGATGCGTTGGGCCAGCAGGTTGTTGGCATAGGTGATATCGCCGCCGTTGGTGGCGCGATAAAACTGTTCCACATCCGAGATCAGCCATTTGGCGAAGTAATCCACGATGACCTCTTTCTTCTCCGAGGTCATAAAGCGCTGCGGCTCCTGATCCAGGTTGAGCAGACGGGTCTCGAATTTTTTTACGCTCTGGATCCAGGGCATTTTGAAATGCAGTCCCGCGGAATAATCGGAGCGTTTTATCTCTCCGAATTCGAACAGGATTGCCCGTTCCCACTGCTGTACCTGAAAAATCGAAAAAAACGACAGTAAGGCCGCAAGTATTACCGTAAACAGTAACATCATTTTACCGTTCATGGCCCTTACCTCACGCCTCTGGAGCGGCTGTCGGGAACAGTGCGAGCGTTGCCGTTAACCACGGATCCCTGGGATTCGATGATTCGCGTCGTGGACTCCTGAGTTTGCGGCTGGCTTCCGGTCCGGCTTTGATCCAGCAGGCGATCGAGCGGCAGATACATCAGGCTGTTGTTGCCATCCGCATCGAGCAAAACCTTGTTGGTGTTGCTGAGGACCGACTCCATGGTGTCGAGATACATTCTTTTACGGGTTATTTCCGGGGCCTTGCTGTATTCCGCCAGGAGTTGATCGAAGCGCGCCGCATCGCCTTCCGCCTGCGCGATTATCCTCGCCTTATAGCCGTTGGCTTCTTCCATGATCCTGGCGGCGCCGCCGCGGGCCCGCGGGATGATGTCATTCACATAGGCCTCGGATTCGTTGACGAGTCGTTGTTCATCCTCACGCGCCTTGATGGCGTCATCGAAGGCATCCTTGACCTGTTCCGGCGGTTTGGCGGGTTGCATCTCGACGGTGGAGACCAGGATTCCCATGGCGTAATCGTCCACCGTTTCCTGAATAAGCTCCATCTGGCTCTGGGCAATCCGGCTCCGGCCTTCGGTCAACACAAAATCCAGTTTGCTCTTGCCGATCACCTCGCGTACGGCGCTTTCCACGATGTTGTTCAAGGTTTCGTCAGGCTGTCTGACGCTGAAGAGATATTGGGCGGGATCCTTTATCTTCCACTGTACCGCGACCTCCACATCCACAATGTTTTCATCCTGCGTGAGCATATTATTCTTGTGCGATAAGGAGCGAATCTTTTCCACGTTGACCAGTTCCACCGTCTCGATGGGGCGTGGCAACCGGATATTCAAGCCGGGTTGCCAGGTGCGATCATAACGGCCGAATCGCAACACGACTCCGCGTTCCTGTGTATCCACAAAATACACCATGTCGATAACGCAAAAGATCAGCAACACGACGATGAAGAGCAGCCATATTGCAATCGGAATTGGCGGGCCCGCATCCGTGCTTGCGGTTTTCCGCCCGAATAAACGGCCCAACCCTTGTTGCATCTTGCGCACGACCTCGTCGAGATCGGGAGGTCCGTCATTTTTATTTCGGCCACCCCAGGGATCCCGATCACGGTTTCCGCCAGGCGGTTCATTCCAACCCATCAGCTAACTCTCCAGAAATACTAAATATATAGGGAGTGAAACTATATCCCATACCGAACCATGTTAACATCCAGGTCATTATCACGACAGAATTTCCGCAAATCATCCGGTGCCAGCATAACGTCGATTATCCAGTTACCTGCCGCATCAACCGTTTCTTCGCGAACCAGACCCTTGCGAAAGAGACAGGCGCGGATATCGCCGGCCTCAGGCGGTAGTTTCAGGGTCTGCCAGATTCGCCGGGGCGCCAGTTGTTCATCCATGACGCGCAACAATTCCCCGACCCCGGCGCCGCTGCGCGCCGACAACCTGATCTCGGGTGGACTGCCCTGCATCACCGAGCCCCCGGCTTGCAGCCCCTCTATCGCATCAATCTTGTTAAACACCATAATCTGCGGAACCTCCGCAGCGCCGATCTCGGCGATCACATCGTTGACCTGTCTGATATGTTCGTAACGGCGCTCATCGGTGATATCCACGACATGCAACAGGAGATCAGCCTCATTGATTTCCTCCAGCGTACCGTGAAAGGCCCGGATGATGTCAGGCGGGATATGGCGGATAAAACCAACGGTATCGCTGAGAATGGCCCGTTTTCCGGACGCCACTTCGATCCTCCGCAGTGTGGTGTCCAGGGTCGCAAAGAGCTGATCCGCCGCATGGAGTCCGGCCCCGGTCAGTAGGTTGAACAGCGTGGTCTTGCCGGCGTTTGTGTATCCCACCATTGAGACTACGGGGATGCCGGCGCGTTGGCGAAGCCGCTTCCCTTGCAGGCGTCTGCGGCGCACCTTGTCGAGTTGGTTGTTGATCGTCTTGATGCGCCGACTGATGAGCCTGCGGTCGGTTTCCAGTTGGGTTTCGCCTGGACCGCGCAGACCGATACCGCCTTTCTGACGTTCCAGATGCGTCCAGCCCCTTACCAACCGGCTTGACATGAACTCCAGTTGCGCCAGCTCCACTTGCAGTTTTCCTTCGTGACTGCGCGCCCGCTGGGCAAAGATATCGAGGATCAGACCGATTCGATCGATAACCTTGCAACCCAATTCCCGTTCGAGGTTTCTCTCCTGGCTGGGCGTGAGTCCGTGATTGAACACCACCACATCCGCGGTCAACCGGTTGACGGCATCCCGGACCTCGGCAAGTTTACCCGACCCTATGAAGGTCCTCGGATCGGGCGCGGTCCTTGCGCCGGTTATGCAAATGGAGTCCCGAAGACCAGCCGATTTAGCCAGATGAACGAATTCCTCAATCTCTTCGCTAAGAAGAGGATTGCGAAAGTCGATATGGACGAGGACTGCCTTTTCGCGGCTAGCTGGCTGCACGAATCAGCGGGCGGAACGGTTCCGGCGAGATCACGGGTGGTGCCGGGCACAAACTAAAACGACTATTCCTCAGTATCCTCATCGGTTCTCGGCATCTTGATATTACGCGACGGCACCACCGTCGAGATGGCGTGCTTATAGACGAGCTGGCTGACGGAATTCTTGAGGAGTACAACAAACTGATCGAATGATTCGACCTGCCCTTGTAGCTTGATGCCGTTGACCAGATAGATAGATACAGGAATCCTTTCCTTGCGCAACGCATTTAAAAACGGGTCTTGCAATGAGTGCCCCTTGCTCATGATATTTTCTCCTTATTTTACTTATTATTACGCGACAACTATAAGCCACTCGATCCAGTACAGGCATTGAACGAATACTTTCCTTATCTTCAGTAATTATTATATTACACTTCGGAATGGAAGGTAGGGTCATGTCGAATAATTTTCAATACAGTCTGCTGTAAATCCGCAGCACTGCTGTCTATCCAGATGGCGCCCTGTTCCGATCGCAACCAGGTCAACTGTCTTTTGGCGAGTTGTCTGGTGGAGATAATCGCATGCTCGCGCATGGTCCCAAAGTCCAGTTTGCCGTCCAGGTAGCGCCACACCTGCCGGTAGCCGACCATCCGGATGGAGGGCATCACCGGTGTGAGGTCTCCCCGTTCGTACAAGGTCCTGACTTCATCCACCAGACCCAGTTCCAGCATACGTTCAAACCGTTCGGCGATTCGCTCATGGATGACATTACGCTCCTGGGGATTAATCAGAATCTTTATAATCCGGTATGGGAGCGGCCTGGCCCGGCCGAGTGAAAAAAATTCCGACAATGGCTTTCCGGTGAGTTCGAACACCTCCAATGCCCGCTGGATCCTCTGTGGATCATTCACATGGATGCGGGCAGCTGATTCCGTGTCGACATGCGCGAGTTGTGCATGCAAGGCATCCCAGCCTTCAATTTGTGCAAGGCGCGAGATCCGCTCACGAATGGAGGGATCAGCCGGGGGCAATTCTGAAAAACCTTGTTCCAGGGCGCGAAAATACAGACCAGTGCCCCCGGTGACCAGCGGTATCCTGCGCTGGGCATGAATCACATCTATCAACGCCCTGGCATCAGTCTGGAACCGCCCGGCGGAATAGGCCTCCGCCGGGTCACAGATATCGATGAGGTGGTGGGTGACTCTGGATCGGATCTCCCTGTCCGGCTTGGCCGTGCCGATGTCCATACCCCTGTAAACCATGGCGGAATCCGCACTGATGATCTCTACCGGGAGATCATCATGGAGAGACAATGCAAGCTCGGTTTTGCCGCTGGCGGTCGGACCCATCAAAAATATGACGGGCAATCCTTCAGAGGGCATCGCCGATAATCTCGTCCAGCAGCCGGGGATCCAGTTTACGCCAGACGCCCGCATGACCCGCGGAAGTGAGGTCCGATCCGGCCTGTCTGAGTTGTTGCAACAACGTCCTCAGTGAATCCGAGTGAAACTGAAACCCAGGTGCGCCGGCATGTCTGGCCAAGATCGACCGCATCTCCGACGCCTGGGCTTTGCTGTCAGTTACAGGATGGGAGCGCAGGGACTCCAGGATATCGTCAATCAAGTCTTGCAGATCCGTGTCTTCCAGGATCAAGGGAATGGTGCGCAACGTGAGTGTTCGAGGTCCGGAAAAATTCAGTTGCAGACCGAATCGACGGCACAATTCATGGAAATCGTCCTCCGACGACGGCAATTCCCGGTTTATGCCGAGACTGATGGGGACGAGTAACGGACGGGATTGCAGCACCTCGTTTTCAGCCAGACGCTCAAGCCTGGTTCGGGCGAGAAACCTGCGCGCGCCGGCGATATCCAGCAATAACACACCTTCCCGGCACTCGACTATCAGGCGTCTGTCGGTAAGCGCCAAAAGCATCCTGGGTTCATCCGTCGATAAACCCCCGCGAGTCTCGGTTATAGAAAGTGGCGTATCTTTGCGGTAATGCAATACCGCCTCACGAACTTGTGCGCTTTCGCCTGGCGTCGGGCATGCGTAATCACCCCGCGCGGGCAGGATCGAGTTTTCCAGCCTGGAATTACTGACTGTCGATTTGCTCAGGGCCTGTTTGACACAACCGTGGACAAAATCATGGACCTCGCGCGTCTCGCGGAAACGTACTTCATGCTTGGCGGGATGCACGTTGACATCCGCGAGCGCAGGATCCATCTCCAGATAGAGCAGATATTGCGGATAGCGGCCGGTCGGGATCGTCTCGCCATAGGCAGTACGGATGGCATGGCTCAGTTTCCTGTCCCGAATGATGCGGTTATTAAAATAGAGATACTGGCGTTCAACCTGACTGCTGTGTGCATTCTCGTTGCCCAGCCAACCCCATAACCTGAATGCATCACTTCGCCGATCCACCCGGACGGCATTTTCAACGAAGCCTTTACCCAGGAGTTCCCTGACCCTGCGCGCAGGGTCCTCCTGACCGCGGCAATGCAGGCAGGACTTACCGTCGTGCTGCAAGCGGATGGTCGTATCCCAGACCGAAAGCGCCAATCTTTTAACGGTTTCCAGAATATGGAGAAACTCCGTCCGCTCGGAGCGGAGAAATTTTTTCCGCGCGGGCACATTGTAGAAGAGATTGCCTACTGTCACCGTGGCGCCCTGGGGATGCGCGGCAGGTCCCGTTTTCGTATCGCCGGTCAGAGGGTCGTAAAGAATCGACCACGCCACGTTCGCGTCAATCGCTTTCGACTGGATGCTGACCCTGGCCACGGCAGCGATGCTTGACAATGCCTCGCCACGAAAACCCAGGGTCCGGATCGCGAGCAGATCCTCGGGAGTATGGAGTTTGCTGGTTGCGTGACTCTCGATCGCGAGCCGCAGGTCCTCCGGGTGAATGCCGATGCCGTCGTCCTGCACCCGGATAATGCGCGTACCGCCCCGCTCTATCTGGATCTCGATCGTTCCGGCGCCCGCATCGAGGCTGTTTTCCATAAGTTCTTTTACGATCGAAGCAGGCCGTTCGATGACCTCGCCGGCGGCAATCTGGTTACTCAGGAGCGGTGGCAGCTTGTGGATTCTGGGCAGGCTTTCGGGCTTCATGATCACGCGCTAGCTTAGCCCTTGCTGACTTGCGAGTGAAGCGCGGGGATAAATGAATAAGTCAACCGCCGCTGGTCGGGATCTCGAGCACCTGACCGGTTCGCACAACGTCGTTTTTCAAATTGTTGTACTCACGCAGATGCTGCACGCTGACCTGATAAGACTCGGCGATCTCCGACAGGGTATCGCCTTTGGTAATCACGTGCTTGCGCAGCGCCAGTTGCATTCCTTCCGGCCGGTTGCTGCGGAAATAATTGCGCACGCCTTTCATGATGGAGGCGGCGATCTTCTGTTGTTGTTCCGGATTACGCAGCTTTTTTTCTTCAGCTGGATTGGACAGATAGGCCGTCTCAACCAGGATGGAAGGGATGTCCGGCGATTTCAGCACCGCGAATCCGGCCGCCTCGACGCGCGATTTGTGCAGTTTCCCGACTTCCCGAAGTCCGCCGAGGACCTCCTCGGCAATCTCTATGCTCTCCTCCAGGCTCGCAGTCTGGGATAGGTCCAGCAACACCGAAGCCAGCACGTCGTCCTTGTCATCCAGCGAAACGCCGCCGATCAGGTCAGAGGCGTTTTCCCGCGCCGCCAGCCACCGCGCGTATTCGCTGCTCGCGCCCTTCTGCGAGAGCACATACACCGATGCCCCGTTGACGCGTCGATCGCGAAACGCATCCGCATGGATAGAGATAAACAGATCCGCCTTGTGATCGCGCGCCTTCTGGATGCGCTTTCGCAGCGGAATGAAGTAATCACCTTCCCGAACCATCACCGCGCGCATGCCCGGTTCCCGGTTGATCATGGCGGTGAGACGGTCCGCAACCTTATAGATTACGTCCTTTTCGTATGTGCCGCTCGGACCGATCGAACCCGGGTCTTCACCACCGTGACCGGCGTCAACCGCGATGACAATCTCCCGCGATCGATCCGGTCCCTGCTCGACCTCCAGCGGGGCATCGGGCGGCGAAAGTTCCACCTCCGGATTGAATACATCGACCACCAGACGGTGACCATACTGCTCGTTCGGAGGGAGTTGAAAACTCTTCGTTTGCGCGTATTTTTTCAGGTCCAGGACAAAACGCCAGTCTTTGCCGTTGTCTGAAGCGCCACGGAGTCGTTGCAGAAACTTGTCGGTGGGCGCGGGTTGGGCCGGTTGTCGTTTTACGCGAACTTCCCGCAAGTCGACGACCAGGCGGTAGGGGTCTTCCAGCAAGCTGAGTTGATACTGGACGGGGGCGCTGACATCGAAGACGATTCGGGTGTTGTCAGGCGCGGCCCAGATACGGACATTATCAACCGACACACCTTGCGCCAGCAGGATGCCCGGCGCCAAAAGTAATCCCAATGTCAGAGCTTTAAGGATGCGCATAACAAGATCAATATCTCTGAATTATTCTTCATATTATTGACTGTTAGTGCAATCTTTTCAATTTTCCATTAAAAAATCAAGCTATCTATATGTTTTCAATACGGTATCGACTAGGAACCCGCCAGATTGGGTATACGGTACGAGGGTGAGGGTCCGACCTGGTTCGGCGAAAGCGATCCGGATATGCAGGTCCGGATCAGGCAGAAGCGTTGCAGCCTTCTCAGGCCATTCGATCAGACAAATGCCTACCCCATCGAGATAATCCCGGAATCCGATCCCCTCAAGTTCCTCCGGAGATTTCAGCCTGTAAAGATCGAAGTGGTACACAGGTGAACGCCGTGTTGAGTACGGTTCGAGCAGTGTGTAGGTTGGGCTCTTGACACGCCCGATGTAGCCGCGCCCCTTGAGAAAACCCCGGACCAATGTCGTTTTCCCTGCTCCCAGATCGCCCTGCAAATAGATCAACGTGCCGGCGGGACATTCCCGGCCGAGGATTTCGCCAAGCTCCTCCATGGCAGAGGCATCTGTCGCCTTCGTTTCCAGGAGCCGTTGCGATTGAATGTCTCGCATTTTAGGCAAACCGATTGAAATCTAACTGGGTTGCATGGAGGGTTGAACCTTACTCGCACTGCTTCACAGGCGAATCGTGCATCGGGTTCACCAGGCGTCGGATCCAGGGCAGTAGGTCCGTCGCCAGCATTCCCCGCTCGCCGTCCTGCCTGGCTGCGCGATCGCCCGCCGCGGCATGGATCGCGACGCCGAGCGCGGCCGCTTGCAGGGGTGAGAGCCACTGGACCAGCAAACCGGCGATCACGCCGCTCAAGACATCGCCCATGCCGCCGCTGGCCATGCCAGGGTTTCCGTCCGTACACACCATCGGCAATCCCGCACCCCCATAAACAATCGTCCCGCTGCCCTTGAGCACAATCACGCCGCCATATCTTGCCTGCAACATCTCGATCGCCTGGAAGCGATCGGCTTGTACTGCCGCGGCATCGAGGTCCAGCAGCCGCGCCGCCTCGCCCGGATGGGGGGTCAGGATCCAGCGATTGGATCGCGCCGGTTCCCTGGCGAGGAGATTCAGGGCATCGGCATCCAGCACCAGCGGCAGTGCCGAGTCCAATATTTTAGTGAATAATCGTTGTCCCCAATCGTCCTGTCCCAATCCAGGCCCGGCTACGACGAGGGATGCCCTGCTGAGCATGGGATCCAATTCCGCTGACTGCTCTATACCGCGGACCATCAGTTCCGGGACCGCCAGCGGAATGGCATTGGCATGTCCGCACCGCGTGGCGACGCTGATCAGGCCCGCGCCGCAGCGGGCGGCGGCCGTGGCTGCCATTCTCACGGCGCCGCTGTAACCGTAATCGCCGCCCACGACCAGGACATGGCCGTAGGAACCTTTGTGCGCCGTTCGTCGCCTGGGCGATAGAAGACTGGCCTGCGAGGCATAATCGATCCGGCGCGCCGCGGGAGGGACCGCCGAATAAATCTCTTCCGGGGCGTCCAGATCGGCAAAGACGATCCTGCCGCAGTAATCGGCGGCGCAGCCCGTGAACATCCCCTGTTTCAGCCCGATGAAGGTTACGGTGAGTGTTGCCTGGACGGCATCGCCCATGACCCGGCCGCTATCCGCATGCAATCCGGTCGGGATATCGATCGCGAGAACCGGCCTCCCCGCGGCATTAATCGCCTTCACCGCCTGGAGATAGTTCCCTTCCAGGGCGCGATCCAGGCCGGTGCCCAACATGGCATCGACCAGGACATCGGCGTCCGTGAGTTGATCCGATCCCAAAAAGGGTTTGGTCTGTATCCGCCCCAGGGTCAGTCGCGCCGCCCGGTTGGCGTCGCCCGCAAGATTTTCCGGATCGGTCAGGGTTATCAGCCTGACCTTACGCCCCGAATCGTGCGCGAGCCCGGCCAGCAGGAATCCATCGCCGGCATTATTCCCGCTACCGCAGAGTACGGTTATACGGCGGGCCTCCGGCCAGGCGCCAACCAGTTCCTGCCAGGCGCTTGCGGCGGCCCGTTCCATGAGTTGGAATCCGGTTATGGCATGCTGTTCGATAATCCTGCGATCAAGGGCCCTGACCTGATCGGCGCGGTAAAGATCGACGGGCAGGGAAGACATGGCCAGCGGATTCAGATCTTGAGATAGCGATGCCGGTAGAAACGCAATTCCTCGATGGAATCGCGCACATCCTGCAACGCGAGGTGAGTGGATTCCTTGATGAATTGTTGTTGTCCCGGCGCCCAGCGGTTCACCAGTATCTTGAGGGTGGAAACGTCCAGGTTCCGATAATGAAAAAAGCCCTCCAGCTCCGGCATAAGGCGCGCGAGGAACCGGCGATCCTGACAGATGCTGTTGCCGCACATCGGGGAGATGCGCTCCGGGACATATTGCCGTATAAAATCGAGGGTCAGTCGCTCCGCTTCTCGATTGCTCAGCCGACTCTTTCTGACCCGCTCGATCAAACCGGAACGCGCATGTTGAGTCGTATTCCACTCATCCATGCCGGAGAGAATCGATTCTTCGACATGAATAGCCAGCACCGGCCCTTCGGCGAGGATGTCCAGGTCGTTTGTGGTGATGATGGTCGCGATCTCGATGATGCGATCGCGCAGGGAATCGAGCCCGGTCATTTCCAGGTCGATCCAGATCAGGTTGTTTTCAGATTGCATCATGGCGTTGTCATGGCGGTGAAATGTTTATTATCATGCCGGTATCGAATCGCGATCCCTCAAGCGCCGCGCGGCCGGGCGCCTTAAGGTACTATCGGCCGGACCGGAACACAATGAATACATTCACCGTAATCTTCATCATTATCCTGGCCTGCGGTTTCCTGCTGCAGTATTACCTGGTATTGCGCCACATCAGCCATATCGACAAACACCGGCAGCAGGCGCCTGCCGAATTCCGCGAAAAGATCACGCCCGCGGAACACGCCAAGGCCGCGGCGTATAACATCGCCAAAGCCAGGACTGGTCTGGTCGATTTGAGCATCGAGGCCGCGCTGCTGCTGGTCTGGACTCTGGGCGGCGGTCTGCAATGGCTGGCCGATTTCTGGACCGCCTTCGGTCTGAATCAGATCGCGACCGGCGCCCTGTTCATGCTTTCCTTCACCTTGATCTCGGCGGCCCTCGGCCTGCCGCTGTCCATCTATCACACCTTCTATCTGGAGCAACGCTTCGGTTTCAACAAGACCACCCCCGGAACCTTCGTGCTCGACCTCCTCAAACAATGTCTGTTGTTGTTTGTAATCGGCCTTCCTTTTCTGTGGGTGGTACTCTGGCTCATGGCCGCCGCCGGCGCCCTGTGGTGGCTTTATGTCTGGGGCGTCTGGTTCGCGTTCAGTCTGTTCATGATGTGGGCCTGGCCCGCATTCATCGCCCCGCTTTTCAACAAATTCAAACCGCTCGAACGCGAGGATCTGCGCGCGCGCATCGAATCACTCCTGCAACGCAACGGCTTCGCCTCGCGCGGCATATTCGTGATGGATGGCTCCCGGCGATCGAGTCACGGTAATGCGTATTTCACAGGACTTGGCGCCAACAAACGCATCGTCTTCTTCGATACCCTCCTCAAGGGATTGACAGATGCCGAGACCGAGGCGGTTCTGGCGCATGAGTTGGGCCATTTCAAACGCCACCATATCAAGAAACGTATCGCGCTGAGCGCCGGCCTCTCGCTGCTGGGTCTCGCCTTGTTGGGCTGGCTCATGCAGATGCCCTGGTACTATGCAGGCCTCGGTGTAATCACCCAAACCCCGTACATGGCGCTAACCCTGTTCATGCTGGTCGCGCCCTTGTTCAGTTTCTTCCTGCAACCGGCGTTTTCCTGGTTGTCGCGGGCGCATGAATACGAGGCGGACCGCTTTGCCGCCGCCCAGACTGCGGCGGAGGATCTCGTGCAGGCGCTGGTCAAACTCTATCGCGAGAACGCCAGCACCCTGACACCCGACCCGCTGTATTCCGCGTTTCATGACTCGCACCCGCCCGCCCCGTTACGGATTGCGCGACTCAGGGAAGTGAATCCTTTTCCATCCCCGGCGGGGCTCTGTTAGCATAATCCCTATGATGAGGAACCGCATGAACATCCATGCGGTCTGTTAAAATTGACGGAGACTTGCATATGCGGGATAAGAATCCGGCCATCACCAGTATCTATAACGATATCTGGTTGATCGATGGCGTGCGTACGCCTTTTGTCGATTACAAAGACGCCTTCTCTTTAGTTTCTCCCACCGATCTCGGCATCAAGGCGGCCATGGGGATCTTTGCCCGCACCGGCCTCCCGCCCGAGGATGTCGGCGCGGTCGTTGCCGGCTGCATGGCGCAGGCGGCGTATGACGCCTATGTCCTCCCGCGCCACATCGGCCTCTACTCCGGGGTGCCCGTTGGCGTGCCTTCAACGCTCGTGCAGCGGGTCTGCGGTACAGGGTTTGAATTACTCTTGCAGGCCGCTGACGCCATCACGCTCGGCAAGATCGAGCTGGGCCTGTGCGTCGCCGCGGAGTCCATGAGCCGCAACCCCATCGCCGCCTACACCCATCGGAATGGCTTCAATCTGGGACAGGTGGAGTTCAAGGATTTCCTCTGGGAGGCCCTGATCGATTCCGCCATCGGCGCAGGCATGGGCGTCTGCGCGGAACGCCTGGCGGTGGAATATTCGATCACCCGTACGGATGCCGATGCCTTCGCCTGCGCGAGTTTCGAACGGGCGATCCAGGCCCAGGAAAACGGTTTTCTCGCGGGCGAGATTGTTCCAGTTACCACGGAAAAATTTGAACTGGAAGGTTATAAACCGCGGGGCATCAAACTGCCCCGCGGCGCGCAGGACCAGCAATCAGACACGCATGTGCGCCGATCTCCCATGGAGGTCCTGGCCAAACTCCCCGCGGTATTCGATGGCGTACAGACCGGCGGCAACAGTTCGGGGATAACCGATGGCGCCGGCGCGGCGCTGGTCGCGGCGGGCAGCTATATCAAGACCAAGGGGATCGGGCCGTTGGGACGCCTGGCGGGGGCGACTGTGGTAGGCGTACCGCCGGAAAACATGGGTATCGGTCCGGTGGCCGCGATTCGTCCGTTACTCGCTCGGGCCGGACTCAAGCTCGCCGACATCGATCGCTTCGAGATCAACGAGGCCTTTGCGGCGCAATGTCTCGCCGTGGAACGTGAGCTCGGTCTGGATCACGCCAAGGTCAATGTCAACGGCGGGGCCATCGCCATCGGCCACCCCCTGGCCGCATCGGGCGTGCGCCTTGCCACGACGCTGTCGAGGGAACTGCGGCGATCAAATCTGCGTTACGGCATCGCCTCTGCCTGCATCGGCGGCGGTCAGGGGATCGCGCTATTGATCGAAAATCCGAAATTCGCAGGCTGAGACTCAAGCCCGCACGATCAAGGCATCCAGCGCCAGAACGCCGGTAGCGGTGGCCCGCAAGGGATTGATATCCAGTTCCTGGATGTCCGGGCAGCCGACCAGGAGATCCGAGACGGCCAACATGGCGTCGATCACGGCCTGCCGGTTGACGGGCGGAGCGCCACGCCACCCCTCCAGCAAGACCTTCGCCCGCAGTTCCTGCAACATCTCGGCGGCATCCTGAGGCTGGATGGGCGCAAGCCGCATGCTGACATCCTTGATGGCCTCGGCGATGGTGCCGCCGATACCGAGCAGCACGACCGGTCCGAAGACCGGATCGCGCATGCCGCCAAGAATCAGATCCAACCCTGGTTCCGCCATCTCTTCCAGCAGATAGGCCACCGATCCCGCAGCAGGGATGCGATCGATCTTTTGTAGCGCGTTATCGAGTTCGTCCGCCGTCCTGATGTTCAGAAAAACGCCGCCCACTTCGGTTTTGTGCAGGATATCCGCGCTTAACACCTTCACGGCAAGCGGCTTGCGCAATTCGGCAAACGTCTTATGTGCCTCCTGGCGATCGCGGCAAGTCCTGAATTCCGGCGCCGGTATCCCGGCCGTCCGGCACAGGTCCTTGCCTGTAGCCTCATCGATCCTCCCAGGCGGCAGTCTGATCTCCCGCTGCGAACTTGGCCGATTCTCATCCTGGAAGGACAGGCGCTGACGGTTGCGCGCATCCTCGGCGAGCGCCCTCATGGCGCGGGCGGTCCGTTCGGGCGAGGTGTACGGCGCCACCCCTTGCTCGACGAGTCCGCGACAGGTTGCCGCCATGTCGGCCGTCTCTCCAGCCGTACCGTAGATGACGGGTTTGGTTAATTGCGGTTTGAGTTCCCGAAACATCGCCACGGGGTCCAGTACGGTGGGTTCGTGCAGAACGAACACGACGATCGCATGCAATTGGTCGTCCTGTGCAAGTATGCGCAAAACTTCCGGAAACTCCGGGGTGGGCCGCCCGGCATCGACCGGATTGTTGAGGTAATGCATCGGCGGGAGTTGCTCCGCGATCCTGGCGATGGTCGCCTCGCCAAGGTGCGGGACATTGATGGAGAGGGATTTCAACTGGTCCAGGATCAAGAGCCCCGCGCCGGCCTGACCGACCAGCACGCCAATCGCGGGATCGGCGGCCGGCGGCAACCGCAGCAACGAAAACGCGCACGCCGCATCCACGAGGTCATTGGAATTCTCCACGACAACCGCCCCGGCCTGCCGGAAGGCCGCGGTTTTGATTTGATAGGAACCCACCAGATTGCCGGTATGGGATTTGGCGAAGTCCCCGATCGCGTTGCGGCCGATGGTCAGGGCGATGACCGGTTTGATCCTCGTGGCCCGCCGGATCGATTCGTACAAGCGGCGGCCATCTCCGATTCCTTCGAGGTAAAGGGCGATTGCCCGTGTATTCGAATCCTGCGCGAGGTAATCGATGACATCCGCGGCGTCCACATCCACGGAATTGCCCAGCCCCACGGTCAGGCTGACCCCGAAGCCCTGATTCTCCAGCATGCAGGCCAGGATCAGGCTGATCCCGCCGCTCTGCGAGACGACGGCAATACTGCCGGGCGGCAGCTTGGAGTACGACACGGAGAAACTGGCCACCAGGCGCTTGACGGGATTCGCATAACCGCCGGTATTAGGTCCCAGCATGCGCATATCATATTGCCGGCTGATGGCCACGAGTTCGTTCTGTATCTTCAATCCCTCAGCGCCTGTCTCGCCAAAACCGCCGCCCATGATGATCGCGGCCCTGGCGCCGATACCGGCCGCCTCCCGCATGAGGGCGGGACACTCGGAGGCCGGAACGGCGAAGAGCACCAGATCCACCGGCTGGCCAATCGTCGACAGTGAGGGATAGACCTTGTGGCCCAGGATCTCCTTTGCCTTCGGGTTGACCGGGTATACCTTGCCGGCATACGTCTCCAGGAGTTTCACCGCCATATAGCCTGCCTTGCCGGCGGTGGCCGATGCGCCGACGATGGCAATGGATTGGGGATCGAATAGTGCGTCCAGGTTTTTCTTGTTCATATTGGTTCCAGTATCTAATCCTTCCATCGTCTTAGAGTTTGTCTAAGAAGGGATTATAACGTACGAAAACACCCACACAACCTGGCTGTGGGTTGACGTTTGGTGTGTCTTAATAACCTACTATTAGGCCGGTGTAGCGCCAAATAACGGGCGGATATATCTGCGCCAGGCCAACTTGACCCCGGTCCAGATCAGGATCAGCGAGACGAAAGACACAACGCCAGCCAGGGTCTGTCCCGCAAGCCCCAGTGCTTCGCCGGTGTGCAGGAAGCGGATGAGGGTCCGCCAGCGGCGGCCCGTGGTTTGATCGGCGAAGGATTGCGTGGAGATCAATCCGGCGCTCTCCAGATCCACTTCGAGCGTCGACCGTTTTTGCGGTTCGCCGCCATAGCCGCGATCGACGTCAATCCGTATCGCCTTCTCGCCCGCGCGCGGGAGTTGCAGCGTCAGGGTGCGCCAGTCGGGCATGCTGGCCGTTACGGCTTGAATGTACTCCTCCAGGGGGCGTGGCGGAACGGCTGGGGCGGTCGATTGTCCCGGAGGGCCGAATTCCCCCTGCCGGGCCATGCCCGGCGGCCCGCCGCGCTGTCCGGATGTGGGACTCTCGCCGGCCAGCCGGAAGACCAGGGCATTTGCCCAGCCGTAGGAGAACACCACCGCGGTGGCCACAACGACCGCGAGTGGCAAGGCGCACCAAAACCCATAGACCCGGTGCCGGTTCCAATCCCGCGCCCGTCCTGAGGTCAACCCTGGCCTTACATACAGGGCTGCGCGCACCTGCGACCACTTCCAGATCCTCGGCATCCAGAGATACAGTCCGCTGCATATCAGATAAAGAAAGACCAGATTGCTTGCTCCTGTGATCATCCTGCCTACGCCGCGGTGTTCATCAGCGAGGGCGAACCAGCGATGCCAGGCGGTCAGCAGTTGAAAAAAACGCCGGGTACCCGCAGCCGGATCGGCGATGACCTGTCCGGAATAGGGATCGAGGTAAAGGCCGGGACCACGCATGCCCGCACCGATGACGATGGGCGCGGCGGGATCGACGGACAGCGTAATCGATCGCGGGACACTGGCCTGGTCACCCTTCAGCAAGTCGTTCAAACGAAAGGATTGTGTGTTTGCGCCATTCTTCGGGGCGGGGATTCTTTCCAGGTAGTGGACAACCTGTTTTTCATACATCAGCAGCACCCCCGTGATCGACATGATGAGGATCACGGGCGCCGTAAGCAGGGCACAGATCAGATGGGTCCAGAAAATGAACCGGTTGAATTTCGACACCATGATTAATTCCTTCCCGCCGCCTTTTGCAGCGCGTGTAGATAATCCCGATAAGCCTGCTCGCCTTCCTGTTCCCATATCTCGAGACAGGCGGTGCCGATGATGGCGATGTCCGCGTGCCCTTTGAGTTGCCGGAGGTCCTCTGTTGTGCGGATGCCGAATCCCAATCCGATCGGCAGACCGGTTGCCTTGCGGCAACGGTCCAGATAATCCGTCACGTCCAGTCCCAGCGCGGTCTGCCTTCCGGTCACGCCCTTGCGCGCGACGCAATAAACGAAACCCGCGGCGTTGACCGCGATCTCCCGCAGGCGCGCCTCGCTGTTGGCGGGCGTCATGAGATGAATGGGATCGAGCCCTGCCTCGCGCGCCTTCACGTCCAGATCCACAGCCAGCTCCGGCGGCAGATCGGCAATGATATAACCCCGCCCTCCGGCGTCCTTGAGGGCATCGCAGAAGCGTTGCCCGCCCAGCCTGAACACCGGGTTGTAATAGCCCATGTATAACAATGGAAATTCGAATTCCCGCGCCGCCCGGCGCATGAAATCGAAATAGCGTTCCCCGTTCATGCCTTGCTGCAAGGCGAGTTGGTTGGCGCGCACAAAGACCGGGCCGTCGGCGATGGGCTCGCTGAAAGGGAATTGCAGCTCGACCAGGGCCACGCCCGCATCGCGCATCGCCTCCAGCATGCGCCAGTTATCCTCCAGGGACGGATAACCTGCCACCAGATGCGTCATCACCAACAACGGTTGCGATTGCAGCTTGTTCCGTAAATAGTCTTCCAGCACTTGTCTCACCCTCTCATCCGGCCGCCGCGACCTTGCGCCGCAGGAATTCCAGCCAGCGTTCGTCCGCCAGCGCCTCGGCGATGGTAAAGATGTCCTTGTCGCCGCGCCCGGACAGGTTGATTAGAACCGTGGTTCCTCGCGGCATCGCCGGCGCCTCTTTCAAGACCTGGGCGATCGCATGACTGCTCTCCAGCGCCGGGATGATCCCCTCCTGTCTGACGAGCGTCTTGAAGGCCTGGATGACCTCCTGATCCGTCGCGGCCGCGAAGCGGATCCGGCCGGAATCGTGCAGCCACGCCAGGATGGGACCGACGCCGATGTAATCGAGCCCCGCCGAGATGGAGTGCGTCTCCCGCATCTGCCCTTCCGCATCCTGGATGAAATAGGTGCGGTAACCCTGCGCGACCCCGGCGCAGGCATCGTGCCCCGCGATCCTCGCCGCATGCTGATGCGTATCCAGACCAAGCCCGCCGGCCTCGACGCCCACCAGTTCGACCTTATCGTCGAGAAAGCCGGCGAAGATCCCGCTCGCGTTCGAGCCGCCGCCCACGCAGGCATAGACACGGTCCGGCAGCCTGCCCTGGATCCGCAGCATCTGGTCCCTGGCCTCGCGGCCGATGATGGATTGAAAATAGGTCACCATCAGGGGAAAGGGATGGGGACCGCAGACCGTGCCCAGTACGTAGTGGGTGTCCGCCATGGAGGCGCACCAGTCGCGCATCGCCGCGTTGATCGCATCCTTCAGGGTCCGGGTACCGTCCTCCACCGCCACCACTTGCGCGCCCAATTGCTCCATCCAGAAGACATTCGGTCGCTGGCGCTCGACATCCACCGCGCCCATGTAGATCGTGCATTCGAAACCCAGTTTCGCCGCCATCGTGGCGGTCGCCACGCCATGCTGGCCCGCGCCGGTCTCGGCGATGACCCGTTTCTTGCCCATGCGCCGCACCAGCAACCCCTGACCCAGGACATTGTTCGCCTTGTGCGCCCCGGTGTGGTTCAGGTCCTCGCGCTTCAAGAAGATGTCGATGTCGTATTGCCGGCTGAGGTTATCACAGCGGGTGATCGGCGTGGGCCGGCAGGAATAGCTGCCCATTAGTTCCGCATACTCCCGCCAGAAGGCCGGATCCCGGCGTGCGTTCTCGAAGGCGCGGGTGAGTTCCGCGAGTGTTTCGTGCAGGATCTCGGGTATGTAGGCGCCGCCGTACTCGCCATAGAAGCCCTCGCGTCCCGGCTCGAATTGAAACAACTCCTCGAATTTCTTCATGCTCATCGGTAGATAAGGTCTCTCATCAACAGCGCGGCATTATATGGGAATACCGGAGCGGGAGAAAAAATCATCCAGGGTCCGCGCGAGCAATTCCGGTTGATCGAGGTGGATCATGTGTCCGGCGCCGGGAATGGTGGTTTCGCGAAGGTCCGCGAACCAGGGGTGGAAATCGTCCCGGCCGCCTTCCCGATAATAACGCGCCCAGGTCTTCGACTCGCCGCCCAGGACCAGCAAGGTTCGCGCGCGGATGCGCTGCCAGCAGGCGCGGGCCTCCGCCCGGCGATAGAGTATTGGATTGACCATTTTGTGATTCGGATCGATCCGGCTCGTCCATTTGCCCGACTCCGTCCGCTTGCTCCAGAACGGCGCGAGATACACGGCGCGATCGGCGGTGATGTGCGGGGCGCGTTCGCGAATGATGCCAGCATAAGCGTTCTCATCGTCATAGACATTGAATTCCGGCCGGGTCCGCCACTGCCGCAACCATTCCGCGAATCGCTCCGGGGCCTGTTCGGGATTGGTCTCGCGCAGACCGAAGGAATCGAGGGAGACGAGCAGAGCGACCCGCTCCGGCAGGATGCCCGCATAATGGGTGGCGATGTTGCCGCCCATGCTGTGCCCGGCGAGACGCACCGGCTCATCCGGGCTGAATTCGTTGAGCAAGGCGTCGAGATCGGCGAAATAATCCGGAAACCAGTAGCCCCTGGGATTCCAGCCGGTGGCGCCGAAACCCTGCAAATCCGGGGCGATGACCCGCCAGCGATCCGCCAGGCGGTCCGCGAGAAACTGAAAACTCATCGCGGTATCGGCAAAACCGTGCAGCAGAAAAATAGCCGGGGCCGAGTCCGCACCCCAGAGGTACACGGCATGCTCCAGCGATCGGATCGGGATGCGGAGCACACGCGGCGGATGCACGGGGAGATACGTCATATCCCGCATTCTGCCGTAATTCCCCAGACGGACAAAATACTTCCGGGGTGCGGCACGCGGATTTACCATAGCGGAAATCCATCCAGTCCACCCGGAGTCACAGGCATGCCCGATGCGCTCTTTGCCGAAGAATTTCCCCAGGCCGGGGGATTGATCTATCTGAATCACGCGGCGGTGGCGCCCTGGCCATTGCGCACCGCTGAGGCAGTGCGCGCCTTCGCCGCCGAAAACACCCGTTCGGGCGCGCAACACTACCCCCGGTGGCTGGCGCGCGAGGCCAGGTTGCGGGAGCAATTGCGAGAACTCGTCAACGCGACCTCGGTCGATGACATCGCCCTGACCAAGAACACCTCAGAGGCGATCTCGCTGGTGGCAGAAGGGATCGACTGGCAAGCGGGCGACAATATCGTCACCACGACCGAGGAATTTCCTTCCAACCGCATCCCCTGGCAGGCACAGACGCAACGGGGCGTAGCTTTACGGGAGGTGCGCATCGAGCAACCGGGGCCCGAACAGGCCCTGATCGATGCCTGTGATCGCGCCACCCGCCTCCTGACCATAAGCTCCGTGCAATACGGTTCCGGCGCCCGTCTCGACCTTGAATTACTCGGGGCGCATTGCCGCAAGCGGGGCATCCTGTTCTGCGTGGACGCCATTCAAAGCCTTGGCGCCATCGCCTGCGACGTCCAGGCCAGCGGGGCGGATTTTGTCATGGCCGATGGCCATAAATGGCTGCTGGGCCCGGAAGGGTTGGCCCTCTTTTATTCGCGCCCCGAGGCCAGGGATCGCCTGCGGCTGCATCAATTCGGCTGGCACATGGTTGAGGCCGCCGGCAACTTCGATCAGCGCGACTGGCGCATCGCCCATTCCGCGCAACGGTTCGAGTGCGGCAGTCCGAACATGCTGGGTATCCACGCCCTCTCCGCGAGCCTCTCGCTGCTGCAGGAGATCGGAATGGTGGAGATCTCCCGCCGTGTGCTGGAACGGTCAACTTATTTGTACGAACGGCTGACGGCCGTGCCCGGCATACGATTCCTGACTCCAGGGGAGGAGCGGCGCCGCGCCGGGATAATCAATTTCTCTATCGCGGACTGTGATCCGGCCCGGCTGCATCGCGGTCTGCTGGATCGAAACGTCATCTGCGCCCACCGGGGCGGCGGGGTCCGCCTTTCCCCGCACTTCTACACGAGTCTTCAGGAGCTTGACCGTGCGGTGGCCTGCGTGTCCGAGTTGATCGATGCCAGGAAGAGCCGATAAAAATTTTCCGTGGTGACGCAGGCGATCTCCTCAAGCGGCAACCCGCGCAACTCCGCGAGGCATTCCGCCACGTAACGGACGAAGGCCGGCCGGTTTTGCTTCCCGCGATGCGGCATGGGGGCAAGATAAGGGGCGTCGGTTTCGATCAGCATCCGCTCCAGCGGCATCTGTTTTGCCACCTCCCGGAGGGCGGCCGCGTTCCGGAAGGTCACGATCCCCGAGAAAGAGATATAAAAACCCAGATCCATGGCGCGCCCGGCGGTCTCCAGATCGTCCACGAAACAATGCATCACGCCGCCAACCGTATGGGCCGATTCTTCTTTGAGGATCCTGATGACGTCGTCCCGCGCCTCGCGGGAATGGACGATGAGCGGCTTCTTGAGGTCACGGGCGATATGTATATGTTCCCGAAAGCGCTCCTGCTGCCAGGCGAGATCCCCCTCGCTGCGGAAATAATCGAGCCCGGTCTCGCCGATCGCCACGACCCCGGCGTTGCCCGCGGCCGCGAGCATGGCCGCGCGATCGAGCACTGTACCGGGATTGGCATTGGGATGGACTCCGATTGAGGCCGACACGCAGGGATATTCCTGGCACAAATTGATGAGGTTCGGCCAGGTCTGCGCGTCGATGGCGACACACAAAAGATGCCCGATCCCCGCTTGTTGCGCCTCCGCGATGACCGCGGCGACGCCTCCGGGCATCTCAATCTCGGGCAGATGGCAGTGGGAATCGATGAGCATCACGGGCGTTACGTCCGGTAATCCCTGTTACAAGGATGGGGTTGTTACGTAAACGGGTGGAATACCCGGACGAGGGTTTTGGTAGTTAGATAGTATGCGTGGCGCGATCGGATTTAAGGGCGCCCGCCAACTGGTTTTCGATCTTGTTCTTGGTCGCGCCCTTGTCCAGTTCGCTGAACTGCACGCCGATGCCCGCGGTCTTGTTGCCTTGCGCCCCCCGCGGCGTGATCCAGACGACCTTGCCGGCCACCGGCAGTTTCTCCTTGCTGTCGGTCAGGGTCAGCAGCATGAACACCTCATCCCCCAGCTTGTATGGCTTGGCGGTGGGGATGAACAATCCCCCATTCTTGATGAACGGCATATAAGAGGCGTACAGGGCGCTCTTGTCACGAATCGTCAGCGACAAAATGCCTTGTCTTGGATCACGACCACCTGGAGTACTCACGATTGGCGTCCTCTGTTGCTTGCGAATGAATTTTGCCAGTAAATGATAAAATCTTCCAGTAACCCCTGCTTGTTGATGTTGTAAGGGCCGACGGCCAGGGCATGGTTCTGGTTTGCCCGCTCATAGCAGGCGAGCATCTGCGTCAATTCAAGCCGAGGCGTCAGGGCGCGCAACTCCGACATGATTCCTTTATCAGCCAAGGCATGGGGCATCGCCCCCGATTTCAGGCGGCTCAACTGCGCCAGGAAGACTGCTATGGTGGCGAAGACCTCGGCGATATCCAGAAACTGCCATTTTGTCGCCAGCCCGATCGGGTCGCCCCCGGCTTTCAAGTCCTGGAGTATTTCCAGTTGTTTTTTATCGGCGCCGTTCTCCAGCATGGCCGCCGCCTTGATCGGTTCGCCGCGCGCCAGCAGCAGGAGATCGCCGGCCTCCTGGCCTTCGGGCAGACGCTGCCTGAGCCAGTCCTGGGCGCTCTGGTCATGAACCGGCGGAAATTCGACGATCTGGCAACGGCTGCGGATCGTCGCGGGCAATAAAGAAGGTCGCGATGACACCAGCATGATCAGGGCCGATCCCGGCGGCTCTTCCAGGACCTTGAGGAGGGTGTTGGCGGCATTCCAGTTCATGCGCTCGGCAGGGGCAACGATTGCAATCTTGATACTGCCGCCATGACTGCTGAGTTGTAGATAATCTATCAGGTCCCTGATGGCATCCACCGGGATCTGCTTCCCCTCTTCTTCCGGCGCGACCCGCAAGGTATCGGGATGACTGCCGGCCTCGAGCAAGGCGCAGGCGCGGCACAGTCCGCACGCCACGTCCTCGCCAGGAGGATTTTCACAGAGCATCCGCCGCGCCAGGCATTCCGCAAACCTATCGACCCCGACGCCGCCGGGGCCGGCCAATAACAAGGCGTGGTGCAATCGGGACCGGTCCCTGGCGGCGAGCAACTGCCGCCATTGTGTCTGGTGCCAGGGAAACAGCTCTAGCATATGCCCCGGTCTTTCAGCAGCTTGAGCAGTTCAGCCTGCACGACCTCGATGGGAGGCGCGGCGTCCAACACCACCATCCTCCGGGGCTCATCCCGGGCGATCTGGAGATAGGCGGCCCGAACCCGCGCGAAAAATTCCAGCGATTCCTTTTCGAAACGGTCCGCAACGGAGCGTCCGTTCGCACGCTGCAGCCCGGTTTGCGGGTCCAGATCGAACAGGATGGTCAGATCGGGTTGCAGGCCATGTTGTATGAGCCATTCCAGGGTTCCTATCCGGTCCCATGCGATCTTCCGTCCGCCGCCCTGATAGGCATAGGTGGCATCGGTAAACCGGTCGCATAATACGACCTCGTCTCTGGCCAGGGCGGGACGAATGACCTCTTCCAGGTGCTGGTTCCTGGCGCTGAAGATCAACAACAGCTCCGTCATTGCGGTCACGCCCGTCTCGTGGGCATGCAGCAGAATGTTGCGTATCTCCTCGCCGGCCCTGGTGCCTCCAGGCTCACGGGTCAGCGTGACCACCCTGCCCGTCCGCCGGATCTGTTCGCTGATGAAGGCGGCATGGGTGCTCTTGCCAACGCCTTCGACGCCTTCAAGGGTGATGAACAAGCCTTTCTTCGCGGTCATTCCTGTACTTTCTCCTGGCTGTCCGAGCGGCGTGATAGCTGATAGCGGGCCACCGCCCGATTGTGTTCCACAAGGGTCGCGGAAAAATAATGACGGCCGCTGCCCATGGCCACGAAGTATAACGAATCCCCGGCCTCCGGATGCAAGGCTGCATGGATCGCTGCCCTCCCTGGCGAGGCGATGGGCGTCGGCGGCAGGCCGGGATACAGATAGGTATTGTAGGGAGAATCTATAGTCAGATCGGCGCGTTTGATATCCCCGGCATAGGCGTCGTCCATTGCATAGATTACCGTCGGGTCGGTCTGTAATTTCATCCGGCGTTCCAGCCGGCGGACGAAGACTCCGGCGATCGTCGCGCGCTCCTCGGCAAAGCCCGTCTCTTTCTCGATGATCGAGGCCATGATCAACGCCTCGTATTCATTCTGATAAGGGAGATCGAGGGCCCGATTGGCCCATTCCTCGGCCAGCTTGGATTTCATCTCGCGATAACTGCGTCGGAGGATCTCGATATCGGTCGTCCCGCGAGAGAAGTGATAGGTATCGGGGAACAGCAACCCTTCCAGAAACGGTTCCTCCACTCCGAGTTGCCGCATGACGCCAGCCGGTGAGTGTTCCGTGAGGGACTGGCGCAGGATCGGATTATCGGCCAGCGCCTTCAGGATCTGTCTGAAGCTCCAGCCTTCAGGCAGGGTAATCGGATATTGCACCACCCGGCCGGCCACAAACATCTCCAGGAGCGAGCGTGGGTCCATTCCCGGTATCAGGGCGTACTCTCCGGCCTTGATGGCCGTTGCCTGACCGGAGTGGCGTCCGGCAAGCCTCAGGTAATACGGTTTCGTGAGCCAGCCGGATCGGGCCAGTCCGGCGCTAACATCCCTGAGGCTCATGCCTTTTTCGATAGTGAATATCGCGCGTTCGGTGAGCGGCAGCGGCTGTATCATGAAGGCCTGAATATCGTAAATCAGCCAACCCAGGGCGGCTGCGCCTGTCAGCAAAATCAGCAGGACAAACCTGACAACCTGATATTTCATAGCCCGCGGATTCTACCGGGAGACGGCGGTATTTGTCGTGAAAGAATTTGCCCCCTGTAAGGCAGGGCTACAGACAACCGCGCTCAGGCCAAACGGCGAAAAATTATCGTCCCGTTGGTGCCGCCAAAACCGAAGGAATTGGACAGGGCGATCTCCATCTGCATCTGTCTCGCGGTATGTGGAACGTAGTCGAGGTCGCATTCCGGGTCCGGATTATCCAGATTGATGGTCGGCGGCGCCACCTGATCGCGCAGGGCCAGGATCGAGAAGATCGCCTCGACGCCGCCGGCCGCTCCGAGCATGTGTCCGACCATGGATTTGGTGGAACTGATCGCGACCTTGTAGGCATGCCCCTGGAAAACTTGTTTGATGGCATTGCTTTCGATGACATCGCCCGCCGGCGTCGAGGTGCCATGCGCGTTGATGTAGTCGATGGCCTCCGGGGTAATGGCCGCGTCGGCGATGGCGTTGCGCATGCAACGCATGGCGCCTTCGCCGCCGGGGGACGGCAGGGTCATGTGGTAGGCGTCGCCGCTCATCCCGTAACCTATCAATTCGGCATAGATGCGCGCGCCGCGTTTTACCGCATGGCCGTATTCTTCCAGCACGATCACACCGGCGCCGTCGCTCAGCACAAAGCCGTCGCGGTCGCGATCCCACGGGCGGCTGGCGCGTTCCGGGGCGTCATTGCGCGTGGAGAGTGCCTTGGCATTGGCGAAACCGGCAAGTCCGGTTGGCGATGTCGCCATTTCCGCGCCGCCCGCCACCATCGCATCCGCGTCGCCATAGGCGATGATGCGGGCCGCCTCGCCGATGTTGTGAGTGCCTGTCGTACAGGCGGTGACAATGGCAAAGTTAGGGCCCTTCGCGCCGATGCGGATCGAAAGATTCCCCGAGATCATGTTGATGATGTTGCTGGGGACAAAGAACGGCGTCAGCCGGCGCGGTCCTGATTCCAGGATGGTCTGCGTGCCTTGTTCGATGCCGCCCAAACCGCCGATTCCAGATCCAATCGCCACGCCCACGCGGTTAGCGTTTGTCTCATCGATGATGAGACCGGAATCGTTCAATGCCTCCAAACCAGCGGCCATGCCGTAATGGATGAAGACATCCATCTTTTTGATGTCCTTGCGCGGGATATAATCTTCTGCATTGAAATTCCGGATCGACCCGCCAAACCGCACCGGATAATCCTTTACATCGAAGTGGGTAAGCGGCGCGATTCCGCTCTTCCCTTGCAGAAGATTGTTCCAGGTATCCGCCACATTGTTGCCGATGGGCGTCACCATGCCAAGGCCAGTTACCACCACCCGACGTTTAGTCACATGAATTCCATCTAAAGCAATATTATTAACGAAAAAGGCCGCGTAACCGCGGCCCTGTTGGGATAGTGAACGAGACGACTTATTCCATGTGCGCGGTTACGTAATCTATCGCTTGCTGCACCGTGGTGATTTTCTCCGCTTCCTCATCAGGTATTTCTGTCTTGAATTCCTCTTCCAGAGCCATCACCAGTTCAACGGTATCGAGAGAATCCGCTCCCAGATCATCGACGAAGGATGCTTCGTTGTGTACTTCTTCTTCTTTGACGCCGAGTTGTTCAACGACAATCTTTTTGACGCGTTCTTCAATACTACTCATGATTTCTTTTTCCTCCCTTCACGGGCCAAGGGCCAAAATGCGGCTGTTAGTTTAGAGAAAAGCCGATAACTTGCAAGCTTGATGATTAACGAAAATATTATTTATCGTATAAACAGTCAGTTGCGGATTGTTTATCAGCATATGTCTGGAAATGGAATCAAGCCATGTACATCCCTCCGTTGACGTTGACCGTTTCGCCGGTGATGTAGGAGGCGTCATCCGAGGCCAGAAACTTCACAACGTTGGCGACTTCTTCGACATTGCCCATCCTGCCCAGGGCAATCCGCTCGTGCAGGCTGTTCTGTTGTTCTTCGCTGAGGGCGGACGTCATCTCCGTATCGATATAACCAGGCGCCACGGCGTTCACAGTGATGTTTCTGCTGCCGATCTCGCGCGCGAGTGAGCGCGTGAAACCGATGATGCCCGCCTTCGAGGCGGAATAATTCGTCTGTCCGGGGTTGCCGGAGAGCGCCACGACCGAACTGATATTGATGATGCGGCCGAACCTTGCCTTGATCATGCCGCGTATGCAGATCCGGCACAAATGATATACGGAGTCCAGATTGGTGGAGATGACATCGCTCCATTCTTCATCCTTCATCCGGAGAAACAGATTATCCCTGGTAATCCCGGCATTGTTGACGAGGATCAGGGGCGTCTGCCCGCTCGCCTGCAAACGCTCGGCGAATTGTTCGCGGGATGCCCGGTCCTTCACCTCGAGGACCATTCCCGTGCCTGCGATCCCCGCGGACGCGAATGCCTTCGCAATCTCCTGGCTGCCGTTTTCTGTTGTCGCCGTGCCGATGACAAAGGCGCCGCAGCCGCCCAAGACGCGCGCGATGGCCTTCCCGATACCGCGGCTCGCGCCGGTGACCAGCGCCGTCTTGCCTTGAAAAATCTGCGTCATCTAGTTCAATTCTCCCAAAGCGGCCTTGAGGGATGGCGGATCATACACCGCCTGATGCATGACTTCCGGGGCGATCCTTTTACATAATCCGGTCAGGATCTTGCCGGGTCCGCATTCGACGATGCGATCGACGCCCGCCTCGACCAGCCGCCTGATCCCCCGGTGCCAGTGCACCGGTTGATGCAATTGCTCTTCGAGCGAATGTTTGATCGCGTCGGCATTCCGGCGCAGCTCGCTGTCGGCATTCTGCATGATCGGTATCGCAGCGTCGTGCATTTCCAGTTCATCCAGTAGGACGCTCAGGCGCAACGCCGCGGGTCGCATGAGCTGGCAATGGGAAGGCACACTGACCGGCAACTGCACCGCGCGTTTGGCCCCGGCCTGCTTGGCCGCATCTATCGCTGCCTGTACGGCATCGGTATGGCCGGAGATGACCACCTGCCCGGGGGCGTTGAAATTGGCCGCGGATACGACCCGCGCTCCGTTGATGTTCGCGCATACCGCTACGATTTTTTCATCATCCAGACCGAGGATTGCCGCCATCGCGCCCTCGCCCGCGGGCACGGCCTCCTGCATGTAGCGACCCCGTTCACTCACCAGTCTGATGGCATCGGTAAATTTCAGAACGCCAGCGCACACCAGGGCGGTATATTCACCCAGACTATGACCGGCGAGCATCGCCGGGTCGCTCCCGCCCATGACCTTCCATGCCTTCCAGCAGGCGTATCCCGCCGTGAGCATGGCAGGCTGCGTGTTGACGGTTCGATCGAGTTCATTCGCGGTGCCTTCGTGCACCATCCGCCAGAGGTCATAACCGAGCTGGGCAGATGCCTCGCCGAAAACCTCATGAACCAAGGGGAAGGCGGCAGCCAGATCCTTCAGCATTCCAACCGATTGTGAGCCCTGTCCGGGGAAAACCATTGCCAAAGTCATATAAGTTTACGCGGTACTGGCGCCATGAACTGTTACGTCAGTTTCTAATAGCGGATGAGCGCCGAACCCCAGGTAAATCCGCCGCCAAAGGCCTCGAGGAGCAACAGATCCCCGACCTTGATGTCCCCCCTGCGCACGGCGGTATCCAAGGCCAGGGGGATCGAACCACCCGAGGTATTGCCATGTTCCGCCACGGTCAGCACCACCTTCTCCATCGGTAGTTCGAGCCGTTTGGCCGTGGCGGAAATGATCCGGATGTTGGCCTGATGCGGCACCAGCCAGTCGATATCGCCACGTGTAAGTTTGTTTTTTTCCAGGGTTTCATCAACCAATTCGTCAAGCTTCTTCACGGCGATCCTGAACACCTCGTTGCCCTTCATATGCATGACAGGCGCGCTATTCGGCCTGGATGCGCCTCCAGGCACATAGAGGAGATCGGAATGGCTGCCATCGGCATGGAGGTGCGTACTGTAGATGCCTGGTTCGGTGGCAGCCTCCAGCACGAACGCGCCGGCCCCGTCGCCGAATATCACGCACGTGCCGCGATCCGTCCAGTCCAGAATCTTCGAGTTGGTGTCCGCGCCCACGACCAGGACACGTTTGCAATCGCCACATCGAATGAATTTGTCCGCGACGCTCAGGGCATAGACGAATCCGGAACAGACCGCCTGGATGTCGAATGCGGGGATTTCCGTGGCGATGCCCAGACGCGCCTGCAGCAGACACGCGGTGCTTGGAAAAATAAGGTCCGGCGTCGAAGTGGCCAGCACGATGAGATCGATCGAATCCAGGGAGATATCCGCGGCCTCGATTGCCCGCAACGCCGCCTGTTCAGCCATGTCGCAGGTGGTTTCATCCGCTGCGGCGATATGCCTCTGCCGGATGCCGGTCCTGGCACGAATCCATTCGTCCGAGGTATTCACCATGGCTTCGAGTTCGGCATTGAACATGATCCGTTCCGGTAAATATCCCCCGGTGCCGATTATTTTTGAGTAGACCAAAATAACTACCTGTAGATCAGAAGTTCTTCCAGACGATTGGTTATTTTATCCGGGACCTGTTTTTCTATCTCCACGATGGCCTCTTCGATGGCGTGAAAAAATGACAGCCGGTCGGCGCTACCGTGACTTTTGATGACGATCCCCTTCAGGCCCAGGAGGCTTGCGCCATTATAACGGCGCGGATCGATTTTTCGCTGAATTGATTTGAGCACCGGCATGGAGATCAGGGCGGCGAGTTTCCCGTACAGGGATTTCTTGAATTCATGTTTGACGTGGTGCATCAGGAATCCGGCCACGCCCTCGCTCGCCTTGAGCGCGACATTCCCGGTAAAACCATCGCACACGATGACGTCCACGTTGCCCGAGTAGATGTCGTTGCCTTCGACGAATCCCGCATAATTCAAATGACTGTTCGCCAACAGACTGGCCGCCTGTTTTACCCGGTCGTTGCCCTTGATCTCCTCCGACCCCACATTGAGCAGGGCGATTCGGGGAGAGGCAATATTTTGCACGGCCTTGGTCAGTTCGGAGCCCATGACCGCATACTGAAATAGCTGAGCCGCATCGGGGTCAACGTTGGCGCCGAGGTCCAGCAGATGGGTGTTCCCATTGATCCCCGGCATGGTGGTGCAGATGGCCGGCCGCTCGATTCCCGGCAGCATTTTCAAGACAAAACGGGCGATGGCCATGAGCGCACCGGTGTTGCCCGCGCTGACGCAGGCGTTGGCCGTATTATCCCTGACCAGATCGATGGCCAGGCGCATCGAGGATAGTTTCTTGCTGCGCAGCGCCGAAGAAGGCGGCTCATTCATCTCCACCACTTCAGGGGCGTGTTTGATCCGCAAACGATCGTTAACGGCGGCGCCGTTCGCTTTTAGTATGGGATCGAG
Organism: Gammaproteobacteria bacterium; assembly: GCA_004297165.1. Classification (GTDB taxonomy): domain Bacteria; phylum Pseudomonadota; class Gammaproteobacteria; order Eutrophobiales; family Eutrophobiaceae; genus 2-02-FULL-56-15. The sequence continues at coordinate 404,159 of SCUJ01000006.1, read as the reverse complement.
GACTTCCTCCCGGCCGACCAGGATTAAATTTATATCCGGAAATTTCTTCAGGATATCGAGCGCCGCCGGGATAATTTCGACAGGGCCATGGTCACCCCCCATGGCATCCAGTGCGATGCAAGCGGCCATTACGCGTCGGTTTCTGTTGTAATCGAACTAAGAAACGAAGCTGCGTCGAGCCAACCGTAACTGATCTATTCCGCCGCTTCCTTGTCCGCGATGACCTTCTTTCCGCGGTAATAACCATTCGGGCTGATATGATGCCGCCTGTGAATTTCACCAGTGGTTGAGTCAGTCGACAAGGCAGGCGGTTTGAGGGCGTCATGCGAACGTCGCATATCCCTTCTGGAAGAAGTTTTCCGGTTCTGTTGCACTGCCATAAATAAATCCTCTTGTGTGATTTGGTTACTATCGAACTACTTGTTTTTAATTCCTTTCAACACCGCGAACGGCGATTCCCGCGTGGTCGCATACTCTCGCAGCAGATCGCCGGATGGACACTCGGCGATCAGGTGCAGCGGCGCCATGGGCAAGGTCAGAATAATCTCGTCTTCCAACAGGGCAGGCAACGAGAGACGGCCGCTGCCATGAATCAAAGGTTCATAAAAGCCGGGCAACTCCCCTGTCGCGGCCTCATTTTCGATAACCGCCAGATTTATCTTCCCCGTCAGGTTCAGATTGATCGGCGTCAGACACCGCTGACATTTCACCTGCAAGCTGGCGCGGTAATGTCCGGTAATAAAATCTATGCCCTGCGCATCCTTGCCGAACGTCAAATCGAAGCTGACACAGCCGTCTTCCGATGTCGCCAACTCCAGCAATCTGGGCATGGAAACAAGCGGAAATTCACCCGATAACTCTCCGCGCTGTTCAATCAAGAGCGGAAGATCAATGAACTGAGGGACGGACGCCATCAGGCCGGCAAGTTTAATCACCCACATTCAAGGTGTCAAAGGGAATCATCTACGCTTATAATTTTAAGCCTTTGACCCGAATAGAATTTATCGACAAGGAGAATGTGTCATTCCCATCATCCTCGCATCGACCTCGCCGTATCGGGCCGCATTGCTCAAGCGGCTAAATATCCCATTTCAATCCATGGCGCCTGCCATCGAGGAAACCAGGCTGGCGCATGAGAATGTCCGCCAGATGGTGGAGCGGCTCGCCGAGGCCAAGGCCAAGGGGATTCCTGCCCTGCCGCCAGGCTCTATTGTGATCGGTTCTGACCAAATGGCGACGCTCGCTGACAAGATCGTCGGGAAACCCGGCAATCACGCCGCCGCCGCGGCTCAATTACAGGAGGCGAGCGGAAAGATCATGCATTTCCACACCGGATTATGCGTCTGGGACAGCGACAGGAACGAAACCTGGATCGATAGCGTGGAATGCCTGGTGAAGTTTCGCACTCTCACAACCGAGGAAATCGATCGCTACCTGTTGCAGGAACGGCCATACGATTGCGCTGGCAGCTTCAAATCCGAAGGCTACGGCATCACCCTGCTTGAGAGCATCACGGGCGGCGATGCGACGGCCCTGATCGGCCTGCCCCTCATCCGCCTGTGCGCCATGCTGCGGCAGACCGGGTTCAAGCTGCCTTGATACGTTAAAGGTTGCTTGACTGAGGCTTAATACAGCGCCAGTTCAGGCAGGGAGAGCTTCTCCGCCACCCTTGTCCCAATGCCTCTGGCAAGGCGATCGATATAGTTTTCCTGATAGGTGTAATTGACAATCTCCTCCGCGCCGATCACCTCCCTGGCGACAAAGTCGGCGCTGCCGAGCGCATCGATCAGCCCGAGTTCCAGCGACTGTTCTCCCGTCCAGACCAACCCGGAAAAAATGCTGTCGTCATCCTTCAGACGATCGCCCCGCCCCTCCTTGACGACGTTTATAAATTGCCGATAGATGCCGTCGAGCAGTACGCCCGCGTGTTGTTTGTCCTCATCGCTCAAGGGGGAAAAGGAATCCATGAATCCCTTGTTTTCTCCTGCATGGAGCAACCGCCTCTCAATCCCGGTTTTCTCCATCGCCCCCACAAAGCCGAATCCCGACATGATCACGCCGATGGAACCGACCAGACTGGCCTTGTCGGCGAAGATCTTGTCCGCCGCGGCAGCAATGTAGTAACCGCCGGAGGCGCAGGTATCGACGATCACCGAATACAACGGGATGTCGGGGTGCAATTTGCGCAGGCGCTTGATTTCATCGTAGACATAACCGGCCTGTACCGGACTGCCTCCGGGACTGTCGATACGCAGTATGATCCCCGCGATATTTCGATTGCGGTAGGCAGCGCGGAGACTGCCGATGATGTTATCGGCGCTGGCCTGGGAATCGGCGGCGATCACTCCGCTGATGTCCACCAGCGCGGTATGCCGGCCGGCATGGAGAGCAGCCAATTCCTCATGTCGTGAGGCATATGCCAGGAGAAAAAGAAACAGCCAAAAGACTGTCAGCGATTTGAAAACGATGCCCCAGCGGCGGCTCGCGCGTTGTTCTGCGAGAAACTCCTTCGCGAGTTGATTGACCAGGAGTTGAGATGAGGCAGCCCGCGCCGCATTGGCGCCGCTGGGATCGGCAAGGTTCTCGCTCATGACGGCAACTCCGGATCGGTAAGAGTGATTTGCAGCCTACAGTTTAACAGAACTCCAACCTATCAATAACCGACTGGAGTCCTTCCGGCATAGGGGCGGCAAACCTGTTGCATTGCAAGCCCATGTCGGCGGGCAAATCTATCTGGCAGGCATGCAGAAAGATCCTGCGCAGACCGAACTGCCGCATCTGGCGGTTGAAATCCCGGTCGCCGTATTTATCGTCGCCGGCGACCGGATGACCCAGATGAGCGGCATGCACACGGATTTGATGGGTCCGGCCGGTCAATAGACGCACCCGAACCAGTGTGGCTTGAGGGAATTCACGCAGGGTTTCGAATTGGGTTTGCGCCGTTTTACCGGTTTCATCGACCGCAACCATGCGCTCGCCCTCGCCTGTGCGATGACTCGCAAGTGGCGCCTTTACCTCGCGCCTCCTTTCTGGCAATCGCCCCTTGAGCAGACTCAGATACTCCTTTTCCAAGTCGCCAGCCACCATGGCCGCGTTCAGCCTTCTCAGAACCGGCATCGATTTCGCTATCAAAAGACAACCGGAGGTCTCGCGGTCGAGGCGATGCACCAGTTGCCAGGCATTGGCGTCCGCGCGCAGCGCCCGCAACAACTCGATGACCCCCCAGCTTCTCCCGGTGCCACCATGCACAACAATCCCGGCGGGTTTGTTGAGCACCACCAGATCGTCATCCTCATAAATGAAGCTGTCTGCCACCTTCTGTTTAAGGAAATCGCCGGCCGGCGCCGGCTCATTGGCGAGCGTCTGTCTGGTGGGAGGGATCCTCACCTGGTCGCCGGGTTGCAGCTTATAAAATGGCTTGATGCGGCCGCCATTGACCCTGACCTCCCCGCGGCGCAGCATTTGGTAGATGCGGGACTTGGGAATGTCCTTCAACTCGCCAAATAGATAATTATCTATCCTCCTGGATTGATGGTCGGGACCAACCTGCCGCAGCCTGCCAGGCGCTTTTACTTCGCGTTCATCCATCGTCATTCCGTCCGGACGTTGCCGGTCCTACCTAAGATTGATATAGTATCCATATGACTGGAAATGAAAATTTCCTTTCATGCCCAGAACGAATGTCATCATGTAATTCTGTCCACTCGCAGCGACGGAGTCGGCAAACACCAGTGATGCCGATGTGCCCCAGGCATATTCTGCGCCTCACCCCTCTGTCCCGGCTGGATGGCCGTGTAACATGATTTTGACAAACTGGGCGATTACGGGAATCGCGTCACCAATATCCGGTCCGTCAGGGGTATAGGCATTTTAGCCCTGAACCTGAAGTGTTCGATTTTATCAGCACCGGAATCTGAACGCGATTAAACAGAAATACACACCTGGAACCCGGACGAAGTCCGGGGGCCGGGGATCGCCAGTCCGATCTGCCAACCGCGACCTGCGGGCAGGTCTCATGAACAGGACCGGTGATGACGTTCAGGAATTCAATACATGAAAAGAATGCTGATTAACGCAACTCAGCCGGAAGAGTTGCGAGTGGCCCTGGTTGATGGCCAGCGATTGTACGACCTGGATATCGAGACGCCTTCCAGGGAAAAGAAAAAATCCAACATTTACAAGGCCAGGGTGGTTCGCATAGAACCCAGCCTCGAGGCGGCATTCGTCGATTATGGCGCGGCGCGGCATGGCTTTCTGCCCTTCAAGGAGATCTCCCGCTCACTCTTCAAGCAGCAGGAAGGCGATGGCGGCCAGGGCCGGGTCAATCTCAAGGAGGAACTGCAACCCGGTCAGGAATTCATCGTCCAGATTGAAAAAGAGGAACGCGGCAACAAGGGCGCCGCCCTGACCACTTCGATAAGCCTGGCGGGCCGCTATCTGGTGCTGATGCCCAACAACCCACGCGCGGGCGGCGTTTCGAGACAAATCGAAGGCACAGACCGTTCCGATGCAAGGGAGGCCATGAGCGTCCTGGAAATACCTCAAGGCATGGGACTCATCCTGCGCACCGCCGGCATTGGCAAGAACAGCGACGAGTTGCAATGGGACCTCGACTACTTGTTGCATCTGTGGGAGGCCATCTCGACCGCCGCCAAGGGCAGACCCGCGCCCTTTCTGATCCACCAGGAGAGCGATTTGGTCATCCGGGCCATCCGCGATTACCTGCGCAACGACATCAGCGAGATCTGGGTGGATGACGCGGAAGTATACGACCGCGCGCGGGATTTCATGCAGCAGGTCATGCCTGCCAACCTGAACAAACTCAAGCTCTATGCGGAAAACGATCCGCTCTTCAACCGTTATCAGATTGAAGGTCAGATCGAAACGGCCTTTTCGCGCAAGGTAAACCTGCCCTCCGGCGGCGCCGTGATCATCGATCATACCGAGGCCTTGACCAGCATCGACATCAACTCCGCCCGGGCTACCGCCGGCGGAGACATCGAAGAAACCGCCTACAACACGAATCTGGAGGCTGCCGATGAGGTAACGCGGCAGATGCGGCTCCGCGACCTGGGCGGCCTGATTGTCATCGACTTCATCGATATGACAAATTCCAGGCATCAGCGGGATGTGGAAAACCGCCTCAAAGACGCCTTGAAGATCGATCGCGCCAGGGTGCAAGTGGGCAGGATCTCGCGATTCGGTCTGCTGGAGATGTCCCGCCAGCGGCTGCGGCCTTCGCTCGGCGAATCCAGCCATGTCCCCTGCCCGCGATGCGAAGGCCAGGGAACCATTCGCGGCATCGAATCGTTGTCGCTCGCCGTGTTGCGCCTGATCGAAGAGGAAGCGATGAAGGATTCCACGGCCAAGATCATCGCGCGACTGCCTATCGACACGGCAACCTTCCTGTTGAACGAAAAACGCCAGGGCATCCGGGAGATAGAAACGCGTCTGGACGTTGAGGTCATCATAGTGCCCGATCCCAAGATTGAATCGCCACACTATCAAGTGCAGCGCGTCCGTCTGTCGGAAGTCGAGGCAATGACACAGAACAAGGCCAGCTACGCCTTACCGCGGCAGACTGAGGAAAGCGGGAGCGACGAACGCAGAACCGTGACGACGCCGCGGCGGGTGGAAGAACCCGCAGTCAAACAGATACTGCCGGAAAAACACGTCCCGGCGCCTGCTCCAGTACCAGCGCCCAGGAAAAAAAGCCTGATCGCCCGGATCTTCGGGAGTTTCTTCGGCCTGGAGACCGAAGAACCCAGACCGCCAGCGCGGCCGCAACAAGCAATCGCCAAAAGGCCGCCGCAAACCGCCACGCCTCCCGCGGCACCTCAACCACAGTCAGAATCCACTAGGCCGGGCGGAGGCAGAAACCGCCCCAGACCCCAGCGGCAACAACAATCCGCGAGAAGCGGCGGGGAACAAACCGGCAACGTCGCGGAAGGCGGAACGGGCGCCGTGGGTAGTGAAGGTCGCGGCAGGAGAAAGAAGAGCCAGGGCAACCGGCAGGGCGGACGCAGCCCGGGAGAATCCTCCGGTCAACCGCGCGAAAACCGTAATAGCGATCGCCAAAGAAACCGTCAGGAACCCAGGCAGGGGGATTCGCAAGGCCGGCAGGACAATCCGGAAGGACGGAGCAGACACTCAGGTCACCAGAGAAATCGCAATCGGAATCCCGCTCAACCGGAAAAGCAACGTGAGGATGCTGCTCAGGGGTCTGGAGAGTCTGCCGACCGGCCGGTCGCAAACCTGACCGGGTCCGCGGATACCGCCGATTCAAACCGTACTTCCACAGTCCCCGCTCCGGTTGCGGAAGGCGGCAGCCCGGCGACGCAAGCTTCGGATACCCCGGTTGCACGCACGGGTGCCGATGAGATTACCATTCCGGCGCACTCGCGCCAGCCGGAAGCGCGGGAAGAACGGCTTGAGCGCGAAGACAATACGATCACCCAGGTAAATCCGCGGTACGTGGCGGAACCGGTATGGCAACCCGCGCCGCAGGCGAACAAAACTGAACCTGCCGCGCCCGCGGGTCAGGAGAATCACACGCAACCTACGGAATCCCCAAAGGAATAAAACCGGGCGAGTGACGCAATCGCGTCACGGGGACTGATTGCAACGCTTGGTTCTAATGTTCCCGCGATTTATGGAACGCAACCTCAGGCCAGCGTTCCATAACCAGATCCAGATTTATCCGGGTGGGGGCGAGGTATGTGAGGTGCCCCCCTCCATCCGTCGCCAGATTTGTGGCAGTCTTGTTCTTGAACTCCCGCAAGCGGACAGGATCTGTGCAGGATATCCAGCGCGCGGTGGCGACTGACACCGCATCGTAACTGCAATCGACGCCGTACTCGTTCTTGAGCCGGTAGGCCACCACATCGAACTGTAGCGTACCGACCGCCCCGAGTATGATCTCGTTGCTCTCCAGGGGCCTGAACACCTGCACCGCCCCTTCTTCACCCAACTCCAGCAGCCCTTTCAAGAGGGCCTTGGATTTCAAAGGATCGCGCAACTGCACGCGGCGAAAAAGTTCCGGGGCAAAGTACGGTATTCCGATAAAGGTAAGTTCCTCGCCTTCGGTGAAGGTGTCGCCGACCTGAATCGTGCCGTGGTTGTGCAGACCCAGGATATCGCCGGCATAGGCCCGCTCCGCCAAATCCCGCTCCCCTGCCATGAAGGTCAGGGCATTGGCGACGGTAAATTCCCGGTCCTGTCGCACATGGTAAACCCGCATGCCGCGCTGGTAGCTCCCCGAACAGATCCGCAGGAATGCCACCCGATCGCGATGCGCCGGATCCATGTTCGCCTGGATCTTGAAGACAAAACCCGTGAACCGATCCTCAGCGCCGGAAATCTTGCGCTCGCGCGCCTGTCTGGGCAGTGGGGCCGGGGCATATTCAACCAGATGATCCAGAAACTCGCGCACGCCGAAACGGTGCAGGGCGCTGCCGAAGTACACGGGCGTCTGTCTGCCCGCCAGATAATCCTGCCTGTTAAATTCCGGATAAATTCCCTTGACCAGATGAATCTCCTCGATCACGGCATCCAGATCGTGACCGAACTCTGTCCTCGCCTCGGCGCTGGCCAGTCCGCGTATTGTCCTGCCCTCGTCCTTGTGCCCTTTCGCATAGAGATGGTATTCGTCACGCTCCAGGTGATAGATGCCCCGCAGTCGCGAGCCCATCCCCACCGGCCAGGTAAGCGGCACGCACTGGATCTGCAGCTGCCGTTCGATCTCATCAAACAAGTCGATGGGTTCCTTGCCTTCGCGATCGAGCTTGTTGATGAAAGTTGTCACCGGTGTATCGCGTAACCTGCACACATCCATCAGCTTGATGGTGCGCTCCTCAACCCCTTTGGCGACGTCAATCACCATCAGGGCGGAATCCACCGCGGTCAGGGTGCGGTAGGTATCTTCGGAGAAATCCGCGTGACCCGGCGTATCCAGCAGATTGAAGACCTTGTCACGGTAGAGAAACTGCATGACGGAACTGGTGATCGAAATTCCCCGTTCCTTCTCCATGGCCATCCAGTCGGAGGTGGCATGTCTCGAGGATTTGCGCGCCTTCACCGTACCTGCCAACTGGATCGCGCCGCCGATATATAAAAGCTGTTCCGTCACGGTGGTCTTGCCCGCATCGGGATGGGAGATGATCGCGAAGGTCCGGCGTCTGTCTATCTCATCGGCAACCGGTTGCTGTGCCGGGCCGGCTGCTAGAATGTCAGTCTGCATATGTATATCGAATTCACATCCTGGCCTGGTTCATGAGTTGTTTCATCTCCGCCACCGCCTGCATCATGCCGCAAAGCACGGCCCGGGCCACAATGGCATGGCCGATATTCAATTCGTGTAACTCCGGTATCCCCGCGATCGTTTGTACATTGCGGTAATTCAGGCCATGCCCGGCGTTCACGCGCAGTCCGGAGTCATGGGCCAGCCGGACGGCCTGAATGATTTTTTCGAGTTCGATGCCCCGTTCGTCATCGCCGGTATCGGCGTATCTCCCGGTATGGATCTCGACGGCGGCTGCGCCGGCCTCGCGGCTGGCGGCGATTTGTTCCGCATCCGGATCGACAAACAACGAGACGAGAATCCCCGCCGCTTTCAGGGACTGGCAGGCATGCGCCACCTGTGCCTGCCTGCCGCTAACGTCTAGACCGCCTTCCGTGGTGAGTTCTTCGCGTTTCTCCGGCACCAGACAACAATATTCTGGCTTGAGGCGTTCGGCGAAGGCCAGCATGGCGTCGGTAACCGCCATCTCCAGATTCAGCGGGATGCCCATGACTTCCTTGAGCAGGGTAACGTCGCGTTCCTGAATATGGCGGCGATCCTCGCGCAGATGCACCGTGATCGAATCGGCCCCTGCCTGTTCCGCGAGCAAAGCGGCCTGCAGCGGCTCGGGATAGCTGGTCTTTCTGACCTGCCTCAAGGTCGCCACATGATCGATATTGACGCCAAGTAATATCCGTTGCACGGGGATGCTCCAACCGAAAATATATTGAACGCTTATTGTATTAAATTATCGCGGGCAAGGCTTATTCCGAACCCGCCAGATGCAGATATTCCTGATACATCTTCCTGCTCGCGAGGGGTTTGCCGCCCAGGTGCTGCGCGATTATCCCGCGCATGATGCGTTTCGTCTGCCGGATCGCCTCCGGCGATTCCAATTCACCCCTCGCCAGCGCGAGGAGCGTGTTCCCCGCGACGGGTATCGAATCCTTACCCGGCTTGGCTGCTTCCATCGGTCCATGATTGATCTGGAAATGATAATCCCGGCCGGGTTCCACCTTCCTGCCGGTGTCTATCGCATGATCCAGCACGGGTCCATAGCCGAGTTCCTTGAGGAGTTCGATCTCGAAACAGCGCAGGACTCTCTCCTCGTTCTCGCCACTTTGCAGGGCATGCAGGGTATGTTCGTATATCCTGAATAATTGCGGATGCGCATCATGCCGGTGCAGCAGGCGCATCAGTAGTTCGTTGACATAAAACGCCGACAACAACCTTCTACCCTGGATCTCCAAAGCCGGATATCCCGATTCGAGGTTGATCAAAGTATACAGATCGCCGCGCCCGGACCAGGCGAGATCGAGCTTGCGGTTTATCTGGAGGAGATGTCCGTTTCGGAAACTCTTTCGCTTGACCCCTCTGGCCACCAGCGAAACCCTGCCATGTTCGCTGGAGAATACCTCCAGGAGTTTACTGGTTTCCCGATAATCCCGCTGGTGAAGTATATAGCATGGATGCAATGTCACCCTCACATCAAGCTACGCCCGGCACAAGCTCAAACATAACCGAATTCCTTCATGGCCTTGGCATTGTCAGTCCAGTTTTTTCTGATTTTCACCCAGGTTCTAAGAAACAGTCTGACCCCAAACATGGCTTCCAGATCCTTTCTGGCCTTTTCGCCAACGGCCTTCAACACCGCGCCATTTTTTCCAACGATAATCCGTTTCTGACTTTCCCCCTCCACCCAGATCACCGCATCAATCTTGGTGATCTTGGGTTGCCGCTGGATTCGTTCTATGGTGACCGCGATTCGATAAGGCAATTCCTGCCCCAATACCCGCACCAGCTTCTCCCGGATGAACTCCGCCGCGAAGAAGCGCTCGTCACGGTTGGATAACTGATCGACGGGATATACAGGCGGGGCCACCGGCAACAGCTTCGCTATCGTAGCTTGCAGAGTTTCTATATTCTCATTCCGGAGCGCCGATACCGGGATGATCGCCTCGAATTTCGCGGCAGCGGAAACTTGCTGGATGAACGGCAATAATCGGTCGCGATCCGGCACGCGGTCGATCTTGTTTATGACACAGACAATCGGCGCTTCCGTCTTGCCCAGCATGTCCAGCACCTGTGCGTCGCCTGCATACCATGACATGGCTTCCGTCATGAACACCAGCACATCAACCTGCGCGATGGCCGAACGGGTCTCGCGCGTCAGATGCCGGTTAATCGAATCGCGGTGTCTGTTCTGCAGGCCCGGCGTATCGACAAAGATCGCCTGATAGTCCGGTTCAGTGCGTATGCCGTACAGCGCCCAGTGCGTGGTCTGTGGCTTGGGCGAGGTGATGCTGATCTTCTGCCCGACCATACGGTTCAGCAAGGATGATTTACCGACATTCGGCCTGCCCACAAGCGCTACATAGCCACAGCGATAGTCGACAGGCGGAATCTGCTCCCGATCATTCATTCAAGTTCAGACTCCAGGGCTTGTAATGCGTAACTCGCGGCGGACTGCTCCGCTTCCCGCTTGCTTCTACCGCTGGCCTTGAATTCCGCATCCATACCCTTGATTAGGCAGTTAACGACGAATTCACGGTCATGGGCCTCGCCCGATTCGTCGATTACCGCATATGTCGGCAATTCTCTGCCCCTGGCCTGCAGAAACTCCTGCAATCGTGTTTTGGGATCCTTGATCGGCGGCTCCGGCGTCAGGCGGGCGAGACGATCGGCATATAGATGATTGATGAAATTTCGGCACGTGTCGATATCCGAATCGAGATAGACAGCGCCGATGATGGCTTCAACGGCATTGGCCAGGATTGAATCCCGGCGCCAGCCCCCGCTTTTTCTCTCGCCAATGCCCAATCTGATTTGGGGTCCGATTCCCGCTTCACGGGCGATCCCGGCGAGGGTTTCCCGCTTGACCAGGGATGAGCGCATCCGGGTCAACGCGCCCTCATTGTGCCTGGGAAAACGGGCAAACAGGATCTCCGCGATCAGGAAACCGAGTATGGCGTCGCCCAGATATTCCAGACGTTCGTTATTGACGCCGCCGTGACTGCAGTGGGTTAACGCCTCCTCCAGCAGGTCGGTATTCCGGAACCGGTATTCAAGTTGCAATGCGGCGTTTATTTCACTCACCGCCTGCCTGGCCGTTCAATGGAACGCTGCGCTCGAATTCCATCGTCAGATAGAGATCGGCGAACAGTTTATTCGACGCCGTGTATTTGACCCGCATGATATTCGGATCGCCTTTCTTTTTGGCTTTTTCGAGAAAGACAAAATCCTTGAGTGTCTTGCTGGAGAAGCGCGTGAGATTGGTCATCGTAATCTGTTTATAGAACGATTCGTGGACCTGCCGCAGCGTGTATTCCGCGGAATCCGGTCTGGAGGCGACGGAATTCATGGCCGAAACCACCTGAAACTTTTCGTTGTATAGAGGGAAGGCCCGCATCGTAAACAAGACTACGATGGCGATAAAAGCCAGGACAAAAAGAAAGCCCCACATGGTGATGCCATGTTGATGATAGATACCTTTTCTCATGGTCAAGACCTCGTCGTTAATATGGAAATAAAACTGACTATATGATTTTTCCAATCCGTTTCCAGTTGATGCCGCCGCCTTTCCAGTCCCAATTCATCCAGATGAAGAACGCCCGGCCGATCAGGTTTTCATCGGGCACAAACCCCCAATAACGACTATCCCTGCTGTTATCCCGATTATCCCCGAGCACGAAATAACTGTTCTCCGGCACAACCAGTTCGATGGCATCGGTAAAACCACGGGTTGGCGCGATTAATATATCATGCTCGACATCGTTTAGTTTTTCCTGTTTCAGACCCCAGCCATTCATCTCCCGGCCGGACCCCCGGACCCGGAAACTGCCCAGGTCCTCCTGTTCCATGACTTTGCCATTGACATACAACGTCTTGTTGTCATAGCGGATATGATCTCCCGGAACGCCGATGACTCTTTTTATATAGGGAATGCTGGGATCCGGGGGATAACGAAACACGATCACGTCCCCCTTTTCCGGCCGGTCATTTTCCAGGACCTTGGTATTGAGCACCGGCAGACGCAAGCCGTAATCGAACTTGTTGACCAGGATGAAATCACCAATCAGCAAGGTGGGCATCATGGAGGCGGAAGGGATCCTGAAGGGTTCGGCGACGAACGACCGTAACAGCAGCACAATCAAAAAGATGGGAAAAAAGGAACGCGCGGTCTCGACCAGGAAAGGTTCCCGCCCTGTTTTGGCGGCATCGCCTGGAATTGCAGCATCCCCACCAGCGCCCCTGTTTCTCGCCGGGGCGAATTTCCAGGCATCCACCGCCCAGATGATCCCACTGCTGAAGGTCAGAAAAACCAGTAATGCGGAAAAATCAAAATTCATAACACTCGCACCGTGTCTTTATGCATAACCACTTTACTCCTCCTTGCCCACATGCAATATCGCCATAAAGGCCTTCTGGGGGATTTCGATCGAACCGAACTGTTTCATGCGTTTCTTCCCTTCCTTCTGTTTCTCCAGGAGTTTCCGTTTGCGGGTGATGTCGCCCCCGTAGCACTTGGCGGTCACATTCTTGCGCAAGGCCTTTACCGTGGTGCGGGCCAGGATCTTGGAACCGATGGCTGCCTGAATCGCCACTTCAAACATCTGTCTGGGAATGAATTCCTTCAATTTCCTGGCCAGTTCTCCGCCGCGCTTCATCGCCATATCGTAATGCACGATGCAGGATAACGCATCAACCCGATCGCCGTTGATGAGGATATCGAGTTTAACCAGATTTGCCGGTTGGTGCCGCAGATAGGTGTAATCGAACGAGGCGTAGCCCCGGCTGACCGATTTCAAGCGGTCAAAAAAATCCAGCACGACCTCATTCAGCGGGAGTTCGAACTCCAGGCTCATCTGTTTGCCGAGATACTGCATTCGCTTCTGGATCCCGCGTTTTTCGATGCATAAAGTAATCACATTGCCTATATATTCCTGCGGCACCAATATATCGGCGCGGATGATCGGCTCCCGGATCTCCTTCAATCTTCCCGGATCCGGCAGTTTTGCCGGGTTGTCCACCCGTGTGACCTGACCGTCGGTGGTTTCCACTTCATAGACGACCGTCGGCGTTGTGGTGATCAGATCCAGGTCATATTCGCGCTCCAGCCGCTCCTGGACGATTTCCATGTGCAACATGCCGAGGAAGCCGCAGCGGAAGCCGGATCCCAGGGCCTGGGAGGTCTCCGGTTCATAATGCAGCGATGCGTCATTCAGTTTCAGTTTGGATAACGCGTCGCGGAAGTTCTCGAATTCGCCCGAATCCACCGGAAACATCCCCGCAAATACTCGCGGTTGGATGATCTTGAATCCCGCGAGCGGAGTCGCCGCGGGCGTGCGCGCCGACGTCAGGGTATCTCCGACGGGCGCGGCGTTGATGTCCTTCAATCCCGTCACCACGTAGCCGACCTCGCCCGTCGCCAGGGTCTGGCGCACCGTCCGTTTGGGGGTGAATACGCCGAGTTGCGTTATCTCATGATTCTGCCCGGTGGACATCACGCGTATCTTGTCCCCCGTATTGATCGCGCCATCGAAGACCCGCACCAGCGAAACGACGCCCAGATAATTATCGAACCAGGAGTCGATGATGAGCGCTTTCAACGGTCCGGTGACGTTCCCTTTGGGCGGCGGGATCCCGCGGATGATCTGTTCCAGCAGTTCCGGGACGCCTTGACCGGTCTTGGCGCTGACCCGCACGGCATCCATGGCCTCGATCCCGATGATCTCCTCGATCTCCACGATCACCTTTTCCGGATCGGCGGAAGGCAGGTCGATCTTGTTCAGGACCGGCAGCACCTCCAGATTGTTCTCTATCGCGGTGAAACAATTGGCGACGCTCTGCGCCTCCACGCCCTGCGCGGCGTCCACTACCAGTAATGCGCCTTCACACGCCGATAGGGAACGCGACACTTCGTAACTGAAATCGACATGGCCGGGGGTATCGATGATGTTGAACTGATAGATTTGGCCATCGACGGCGCGATACTCAAGCCGTACGCTCTGCGCCTTGATGGTGATGCCGCGCTCCCGCTCCAGATCCATGGAATCCAGCACCTGTTCGGACATCTCTCTTTCCGTCAATCCGCCGCAATGTTGGATGAACCGATCCGCCAGCGTGGATTTGCCGTGATCGATGTGCGCGATGATGGAGAAATTCCGTATGTTCTGCATAACAGGGTTTGAAGAGCTCGTGACCGGCGCGGGGCCGTTTGGCGATCTGACCGATATCGATCAAAGGCGGCGATTCTAACCGCTGATACCTTATTTTTCTATCAGGATCGCGCCCGCCAATCGTCTTATTCCACCACCTTGATCGCGAGAAAGGTGGGAGTGCCCCGGCGCTGGACCAGCAGCGGGATGGATTTTCCGGACGGCAAACCCGCCACCAGCTCGATAAAGTGTATGGAATTGATGACCTTGAGATTATCAAGAATCAGGATGACATCTCCGTCCCTGACGCCGGCCTGACTCGCCGGACCATCCTCGACCCCGGCGACGATGACCCCGCCTTCCGGCAATTCGAGTTCATCCCGCTCCGCATCGGTCAGATCCCGTACGCTGACGTTCAACCGGTTGTCGCTGGAAGCCCCCTGTACCGGCTCCGGTCGGGTCTCCGTTGCGGTGATCTCCTCTTCATCCGGAAGTTCGGCTATGGTCACCTGCAAGGTCTTGTTATGGCCGCGTCGAACCACTTCCACCGGTATGGTGTCGCCCACCTTCGCATTACCGACCATGGCCGGGAGATGCAGTGAGGAACTGACCTCGGCGCCGGCGAAACGTATGATCACATCGCCGACCTCAATCCCGGCTTCGTTCGCCGGACTGCCCGCCAGGACCTTGGCGACAGCCGCGCCATAGGATTTTTCCATGCTGAACGATTCGGCAAGCTCCTTGGTCACATCCTGGATCAACACCCCCAACCAGCCTCTTGAGACATGCCCGTACTCCCGGATCTGCCGGTAGACATTGGCGACCAGATTCGATGGCACCGCGAAAGATAATCCCATATAGCCGCCGGTCCGGCTGTAGATCTGGGAATTGACGCCCACGACCTCTCCGTCCATGTTTATCAGCGGGCCGCCGGAATTGCCGGGATTGATCGGCACATCCGTCTGGATGAACGGTACGTAACTCTCGTTGGGCAACGGTCTGCCGATCGCGCTGACGATGCCTTTGGTCACCGAGTAATCCAGGTTGAATGGCGAACCGATCGCCAGCACCCATTCGCCGACCTTGAGTTTTTCGGAGTCTCCCAGCCGCAATACCGGCAAATCATCCTCGTTAATCTTTAAAACGGCGATGTCGCTGCGCGCATCGATCCCGACGATTTCGGCGTCGAATTCCCTGCGGTCATTGAGCCGCACCACAATCTTGTCGGAGTTCTCGACGACATGATTATTGGTGATGATGTAACCGTCGCTCGCCATGATGAACCCCGAACCCAAGGAAGCGCGCTCGTTGAAATGCTGTTCGTCATCCGGCATTTCCTCGAAATAGCGGCGGAAAAATTCATGGAAGGGACTGTCTTCCGGGATATCCGGCAGGCGGAAAGGCATCTCGCCGGCAGCGGGACGATCCGCCTTAAACGTCGTGTTGATATGCACTACGGCCCTGGCATTTGTCTCCGCGAGTTGCGTGAAATCGGGAAAATCCTCGGCTTTAGGGCGAGTTGTATGGACCGCCAGCCCCAGGAAGAGGGATGACAGAAGGGTAATCGGCATTTTATGGCCAAGGTTCATGCAGTTATCCAGCTTTGATTGGGGGGGAATTACCGGTTGCCGGAAACAACCGAGGTCGCCATGCCCCTTACTGTGGCATATGGCGCCTCGCCGACAGCGGTGACGACATAACCGTTAGTCACCTCGGAAAAGGCGTTCACCGCGCCCAGCCTCTGACCTCCCGGTTTGAAATCGGGATTGGCGTCGGCCTGTTCCACGAATACCGATACCATCGCCAGACCATCGGTATAGATAAGATGTTCGACGGCATCGGCGTCTTCAGCGTTCAGCTTCTGTTCGTAATTCACGAGGGCGAAGCCCCGGGGCAGCCAGCCGGTCTTCCAGTATATCCCCTTGGCTTCGCGGTAGTGTTCTATGGTGGAACTGTTGTGGAGGGTGTAATCAGTGCCGCTTGTGGCCGGCTTGAGCAAATCGTCGGGGATGGATTCAAGAACTTCCAGTTGGGTGAAGAGTATCTGCTCAACGGGCATCCCGGTCTTGTCGTCGAGTTCGGATTTGAGCAAGAGGTGATTCTCCTTGTCAATCCAGATCCGGTAACCGTAACGGTATTCGTCACCCGGCACAATCTCGACCACCCAGGCATCCTTGCCGGCGATCCGATCCTCACCGGCGACGGCGAATCTGTAGTATTCGCCGATCCGTTCCAAAGCCTCGGGAAATTGGTCGAACGGCAATTTGTGGGCCCGGCTTTTCTCGATGAGGATTTGCCGGTTCTCAGGAAATATGCAGGTGACGGAATCCTTTGTCCGGATGACTTCCCTGGGCTGCCCGTCGAGCGTGATCAAGCGTTCCGTTTCCCCATCCTGGCCGGACCTGTGTATCAACCGCATGGTATCCATGCCATGTTCGCGCCGGTAGATGAAGATCCCGTCGTAATTCAATTCGCGCGTGGCGCGTCCCATGCGGTCCAGCAGGTCGCGCGCGTCTGCTTGTATGGCCTCTGCGGCGCCAGCTGTCTGATTGAGGAAGAGATACGCGGTGAGAATGATCCCGTAGACCGAAGGCGGAAATGCCGGTTTACTCTTTTTCAGGATCATTCGCGATGATTCTCATGTAGGGGTTTACGCCTTGCATTCCGGCGCCCATCGTCCGGTATTCGTAGTAGTTTAACAGATAGGCATTCATCCGGTTATTCGCCTCGGCGCTGGTTAAGCGGGCGCTTCCCGGCAGCGGAAATTGCGCCGTACTTGTCGTTGTGGCCAGGGTCGGTTTCGGCATCGCGATCGGTTTTTGCACCACGGCGACTGGGTGGCTTATGGAGGTTGCTTCGATATCCTGCCCGGTATTCCAGCGCACACCCAGGATGGCGATGGTCGCGACGGTTGCGGCGATCGCCAGTCCGGCCAGGGGTTTGAGGTATCTTGGGGTTTTGTTGCGGGAGGGGATCAGCAGGGCGGGTTCAGTATGGAGGCGTTCGGCGATGCGGTCGGCCAGTTGTGTGTCGGCGCAAGCATCGATATTTTTGCCGATCACATCCGAAATGATGTGGTACCGCCACCAGGTCTTGCGGGCGGCCTCGTCATGGGACAGCCAGTTGATGATCTCGTCCCCCGGATGATCGGACTCGCCGTCCATGAATGTGGAAAGTTTCTCGTGCATGTCTTCACTCATGAGTTTTACTCTTCCAGTAGCGGTTTCAGTACTTGATCCACGGCCTCCCGCGCCCGAAAGATGCGGGAGCGAACCGTGCCGATGGGACATTCCATAACGCCCGCAATCTCCTCATAACTCAGGCCATCGATCTCCCTCAGCGTGATGGCCGTGCGCAAATCGTCCGGCAGTTTCTCAATGGCGGAAATCACCGTTGTTTGAATTTCTTCCGTCAAAAGAAGGTGCTCTGGCGTGGAATTCTCCTTTAGAGCTTCATTACCCTCAAATTGTTCAATCTCGGAAAATTCCTGCTCGTGATCCGAATACCGGCGCGTCTGTGTGGCAAGAAAATTCTTGGCCGTATTCACGGCAATCCGGTACAACCAGGTGTAGAATGCGCTCTCGCCGCGAAAGTTCGGCAGGGCGCGGTAGGCCTTGATGAATGCCTCCTGGGTGACGTCGAGGGCATCCGCATGGTTTCGAATGAAACGCGACACCAAATTTATAATCCGGGATTGGTATTTCAAAACCAGGAGATTGAAAGCCGCCTTATCTCCCTTTTGTACACGCGCCACCAGTTGCGAATCGCTTGGAGATTTACTCATTAATAATTCTCATTTGAATCCCATATCAGCGACTGCGTCCCCATCGAGATCCTTTCATGCTTCTCCCGATGACTGTAAGATTGCACGCATTTCAAAACGTTATGTTTATTTCGATCGCATAGTAAACGAATTATGCCAAACGACCAACACCAGTATGACGTGCTTGTAATCGGGAGCGGCGCCTCCGGATTGAGCCTGGCCTTGCAGATCGCCGAATACGCCGATGTCGCCGTGCTCTCGAAGGCCGCGGTGGCGGAAGGCGCCACGCTCTATGCCCAGGGCGGCATCTCTGCGGTGCTCGATGTCTATGACACCATCGACTCGCATGTCGAGGATACCCTCAAGGCCGGGGCCGGTCTTTGCAATGAGGAGATCGTCCGCTTTGTGGTCGAACACGGCCGCGAGAGCATTCAGTGGTTGATCGATATCGGCGTCGCCTTCACCAAGAATCCGGCGCCCAATGGGCACGAATACCATCTCCATCAGGAAGGCGGACACAGCCACCGCCGGATCATCCACGCCGCCGATTCCACGGGCCGGGTGTTGGAAAACACCCTTGAGGCCCTGGTGCGGTCGCACCCGCGCATCCATCTGTTCGATCATCACACGGCGGTCGATCTGATTACCGCGGCCAAACTGGGGATGAAGGAGAATCGGTGCCTCGGGGCCTACGTCTATGACCGCACAAACGATCATGTCAAGGTCTTACGCGCGCGTTTCACGGTGCTCGCCACCGGCGGTGCGGGCAAGGTTTACCTCTACACCAGCAACCCTGACATCTGCACCGGCGATGGCATCGCCATAGCGAGCCGCGCGGGCTGCCGCGTGTCGAACATGGAGTTCATCCAGTTCCACCCGACCTGTCTCTACCATCCCGAGGCGAAATCATTCCTGCTCTCCGAGGCCTTGCGGGGCGAAGGCGCGAAACTGCTGTTGCCTGATGGGCAGCGTTTCCTGCATAAATACGACTCCAGGGAGGAGCTGGCTCCGCGGGATATCGTGGCCCGGGCGATCGATCAGGAGATGAAACGTCTGGGGTCCGATTTCGTTTATCTGGATATCAGCCACCGTCCGAAGGATTTCATCATCGATCATTTCCCCACCATCTATGCGCGCTGTCTCCAGTACGGTTTCGATCTGACCACGGGACCCGTTCCGGTCGTCCCGGCCGCGCATTACACCTGCGGCGGCGTGGTCATCGATCGCAACGGTCTCACGGACATCCCCGGACTTTACGCCATCGGCGAGGTCTCCTGCTCCGGTCTGCACGGCGCCAACCGCATGGCCAGCAACTCGCTCCTGGAATGCGTCGTATTCGCCCGTTCGGCCTTCCTGCACATCCGCGAACGGTTGGCCGCCATGCCCGCGACGCCCGTGCTCCCGGAATGGGACGAAAGCATGGTCACGGATTCGGATGAAGAGGTTGTGGTATCGCACAACTGGGACGAGATCCGCCGGTTCATGTGGGATTATGTCAGTATCGTGAGGACCACCAAGCGGCTGGAGCGCGCCAAACACCGGATCCGCCTGCTGCACGCCGAGATCGCGGAGTACTACAGCAATTTCCGCATCACCAATAATCTGATCGAACTGCGGAATATCGCCCTC
Source organism: Gammaproteobacteria bacterium (assembly GCA_004297165.1). Classification (GTDB taxonomy): domain Bacteria; phylum Pseudomonadota; class Gammaproteobacteria; order Eutrophobiales; family Eutrophobiaceae; genus 2-02-FULL-56-15. The sequence goes on along the minus strand of SCUJ01000006.1, from coordinate 384,331 downwards.
GTCGCCGCCCTGATCATCGAATCGGCGCTGCGGCGCAAGGAGAGTCGCGGCCTGCATTACAACACGGAGTACCCCATGACCTCCGACCCGGCGACGGCGCGGGACACCATCCTGAACTGGGTGCAGGAGGCCAAACGGATTTTATAAGGCGTACCGCGCTGGCGCCTCGAGCAATTCGAGAAATTCCCGTTCATCGAGGATCCGGATGCCCAAACCCCTCGCCTTCGCGTACTTGCTCCCGGCATCGGCGCCGGTGATGAGGTAATTCGTCGCCGCGCTTATGCTCCCCGTGACCCTGGCGCCCAGGCCGCGCAAGGCCGCGGCCGCGGCCTCCCGGCCCATCGCCTGTAACGTGCCGGTAATGACGAACGTGAGACCGCGCAACGGCTGATTCGCATCCTCCCCTTTCGCTTTACTCTCCCAGCGCACCCCGGCGGCAAGCAGGCGCTCGATGATCCCCTGGTTGGCCGGTTGACGGAAAAACTCGTGGATGCGCGCGGCGATTACCGGGCCGATCTCCGGTATCCCTTCCAGATCTTCCATGCCGGCGTCACGCAACCTCTCAAGAGATCCGAAATGGGCGGCCAGCAACGCCGCGGTGACCTCCCCTACCTCCCTTATTCCCAGCGCGAAGATGAAGCGATCCAGGGTCGTCGTCTTGCTCTGTTCGATCCCCTTGATGACGCGGGCCGCGGATTTATCGCCCATCCGCTCCAGGTCAGCCAGTTGCGCTTGTGTCAGGCGATAAAGGTCCGATACATCGGTTACCAGACCGCTGTCGCAGAGCTGGTTCGTGAGTTTTTCCCCCACGCCATCGATGTTCATCGCCTTTCTGGCGACGAAATGCAGAATCGACTGGACCCGTTGCGCCGGACAGATCAGGCCCCCGGTGCAACGAACAACCGCCTCGCCAGGGATCCGTTCCGCCGGTGAGTGACAAACCGGACAACGATCCGGCATGACGAACGGTCGCACATCGGGCGCTCGCGACTCAGCCACCACGCTCACCACTTCCGGAATCACATCGCCTGCCCGGCGGACATACACGCGATCGCCGATGCGGATGTCCTTGCGGCTGATCTCATCCGCGTTATGCAGCGTGGCATTGGCAACAACCACGCCCCCGACGCTGACCGGCGCCAGCCGCGCGACCGGCGTCAGCGCGCCGGTCCGGCCCACCTGCACCTCGATGTCCAGCACCTCGGTAATCTCTTCGCGTGGCGGAAATTTGCAGGCAATTGCCCAGCGCGGGGCGCGGGATACGTAACCCAGCAGTTGTTGATCCGTAACCGAGTTCACCTTGAATACAACGCCATCGATCTCGAAAGGCAATCCTTCCCGGCGTCCTCCAATCTCCTCATAGTAACGCAGGCAACCGGTGAAACCGCTCACCAGGCGGACCTCGCGCGCCACCGGCAGGCCGTAGCCGCGCAGCGCCTCAAGGACCTCCATCTGCGAGGCGGGCGCTACGCTGGTTCGACCGATGCCGTAGGCATAGAAACTCAATGGACGGCGGGCGGTGATCGCGGGGTCCAGTTGTCTGAGACTGCCTGCCGCGGCGTTGCGGGGATTCGCGAAGAGTTTCGCGGCGACGCTCTCCTGGTCGCGGTTCAGTCGGGCGAAATCGGCCCGCTTCATATAGACCTCGCCCCGGACTTCGAGCACAGCCGGAGCCAGCCCGTCCCGCAAGACCATGGGCACGGCGCGAATGGTCCGGACATTGGCGGTGACATCCTCGCCCCGGCTGCCATCGCCGCGCGTGGCGGCGCGCGTCAGCCGTCCGTTCTCGTAGAGGATGCTGATGGCGAGCCCATCCAGTTTGGGTTCGGCGACATAGACCACCTCATCCTTGTCCAACTGTTCGCGCACCCGCCGATCGAAGGCGCGCAAATCGTCCTCGCCAAAGGCATTGTTGAGGGACAGCATCGGCTGCTCGTGAACCACATCCGCAAAAAATGGCAGCGGTTCGGCGCCGACCCGTTGGGTGGGCGAATCGGGGGTTATAAATTCCGGATGCGCGGTCTCTATCGCGACCAACTCGTGAAACAGGCGATCGTATTCGGCATCCGAAATCAGCGGGGCATCCAGGACGTGATAGCGGTAATTGTGTTCGTCGATCTCCCGGCGCAATACGGCGATCCGGGCCGCCACAGCGTCACTCGCCATGATCCGCAGTCCGTGTGCCGCCCATTGCCGCGCCCTACGCCTGGGCCGCGACCAGCGCCCGCAACTCGCTGACCGATTCGTCAGTCAGCGGTTCCTGATGCGGCCCGAGCACCTCCGCGTCCAGACTGGAAGCTATCCGGTCCGCGGTATTCAACATCAAATCGAGGATCATCCGGGCGTCTCCCGGCGCCGGGAGACAGAAAAACAGCACCAGCCCGGAGGTGTGTCTCTCAGCCAGTTGCTGTAGGGGAAAACTCCCTGGTTCGAACATGTCCGCCAGGCTGAACAGCGGGCGGGAGCCGCGCCTTTGCGCGATCCCGAAATAGTGAAAGATCTCCATCTCGCCATGGACCATTCCAGCCGCGCCCGCGGCCCGGGAGATGTCTTCGCCGGACAGACGCCGGCCATCCGGGGTCCTGATAAAGATCGATATCACCTGACCTGTGCCGCCTTTTGTCCGGCCGCGAGCCTGGTCTGGTAGGTCATCAGCCTGTTTATGATTACCTCCTGCATCGTCCAAGAACAAATCCGCTGCAGATACGGATTGATCGGCGTTTTCGGCGTGGCCAGACGGATCTCCCGGCGCTGTCCGCGTCTGTTCATATACCGGATCATCATCGCGCAATTTGGCGCGCGAGAGAAAATCGTTGAGGTCGGCGATGGCGCCGGAGATGGCAGCGGGGTCGGCCTCGAGATTTGGCGAGAGATTTCTGCTCCCGGTCTCGTCCCGCCCATGACGCACGGTCTGCCGGCGTTGGCGTTTTCTCTGCTTGACCACTTCCCAGAGGTAGAGGCTGGCTATCAGCGCGATGCCAATCCCTAAAATGATGAGGCGAAGTTCATTCATTGCCCGCCGGATCAGGCTGTTGCCGCGATCTTCACGGCCTCGTCCACGTCCACGCTGACCAGACGGGAGACGCCTGCCTCCTGCATGGTCACGCCGAGGAGTTGCTGCGCGATCTCCATGCTGATCTTGTTATGGGTGATAAATATGAACTGGATGTCGGCGGACATCTGCTTCACCAACTCGCTGAACCGCCCCACGTTGGTGTCGTCCAGCGGCGCGTCCACCTCGTCGAGAATGCAGAACGGCGCGGGATTCAATTTGAATATCGCGAACACCAGGGCGACCGCCGTCAGGGCCTTCTCCCCGCCGGACAGGAGATGGATCGTGCTGTTGCGCTTGCCCGGGGGCTGCGCCATGATGGTGACGCCCGTCTCCAGGAGGTCCTCGCCCGTCAAGGCGAGATAGGCATGACCGCCGCCGAAGAGCACGGGGTACATCTCCTTCAGGTTCCGGTTCAATTCGTCGAAGGTCTCGCGAAACCGCGTCCGCGTTTCGCGATCGATCTTGTGAATGGCGCCCTCCAGGGTCTTCAGGGCCTCGAGCAGATCCTGATTCTGCCGATCCATGTATTCCTTGCGTTCCGACAATTGATTGAACTCGTCGATGGCCGCGAGATTGATGGGGCCGAGTTTCTGAATCTTGCGCTCGACCTCATCGAGCCTGGCGCGCCAGTCATCGCGTGTCGCCTCCGCCCCAAGCTGCTGGATCAGGTCCGCGGGGGCAAATCCCAGCGTCTGCAACTGCTCCGCGACAGTCTCCAGTCTGATCCTGGCCTCTTGCGCGTGAATCCGCGCCTCTTCAAGCTGCCCGCGGCATTCCTGCAATTGCTGTTCTATGGCGTTGCGGTCCTGCTCCAGGCGGCGCAGATCCTGTTCGATTGCCTGCACCGCATTTCTCGCCTCGGCGAGGTTTTTTTCGGCCGCGAGTTTTTCGTTTAATCTTCCCGCCAGTTGCCGCTCGTGGTCCGCGAGCGGACCGCGCAGACCTTCCATTTCCCCGCGGATGTGATCCGCCCGCGCTTCCAGATTGGCGATCTGCAGGGTGGTGCGCTGGATCGCCAGTTCGATGGAGGCCCGTTGGGAGGTAATGGACTCCATCTGCAGGGCGATGCCGTGGCTATGTTCATGCGTGGACTGCCAGAGCCTTCTGGCCTGATCGAGGGCCAGACGGTGGCGCTCGCGCAGCTCGCCCAGCGAGACCTTCTGGCGCTCCAGCGCGCCGCCATCGACAGTCGTCCGGTCCACCCGCCCGCGCAGGGATTCCAGTTCCTGGCCATCCTCCGCCTCCTGCAATTCCAGTTGTTCCATTTCCTCGGCCAGTTGCAGGTGCCGTTTCTCGGCCTGTTGCAGCCGGGTCTTCAGTTCCACGACGCTCGAATTGATCCTGGTATGTTCCCCTTGCCGGCGATCCAGTTCCGCCTGCCTGGCCTGCAAGCCCTGTTCGGTTGCGCCAATCCTTTCCTTGGTCTCAGCGAGTTGCCTGTCCAGGTTCGCAATCTCTGCCTCCACCCGGCCCCACTCGCCGGCAATCTCGCGCAATTGCCGCTCGCGCTCCAATACACCGGAGGTTTGCGCATCCTGCCGTTTGACCCTGGCCCAATCCCGGCCCAGCCAGATCCCGTCCTGCGTGACGATGGTCTCCTGCCCCTGGAGTTGTGGACGGAGCCGCATGGCGGCATCCAGATCGGCCGCGGTATGGACCTGTTGCAGCAACTGTTCGAGAGATTCAGGCAAGGCGCCTGTCACTTTGTCAGCGAGTCTGTTGTCTGTGCCTGTCGTGACCGGTTCGCGCGCCTGTGCGGCGTAATCGAGCATCCCGATTGAACCTTTGTCCAGCGTCCGCATGGCGTCGAGGTGGGTGGCTATCCCCTCGACACAGATGTCCTGCAACCGCTCGCCGAGGACCGCCTCCAGCGCCGCTGCCCATTCCTGTCGCACTGTTATCCGCTGCGCCAGACGCGGCAGCGCGGCCAGCCCCGAGCGCTGCAACCAGTCGGCATAACCGGCCTGATCCAGACCGGCGGCATGTTGCTGCAAGGCCTCGAGCGAGGCGCGTTTGCCGCCCAGCTTGTGCAGCTCGGCGCGGCATCCGCCCAGTCGCTCCTGGAGGTTCTGCGATAGCACCCTGGCTTGCGCCAGTTGTTGCCGGTGTTGTTCGAGCTCCTGGCGCAGTGACTGGATGGCATCCTGGGTTAAGCCGAGTTGACCGCTCTGCGTTTCCAGATCGCGGCGGATTTTATCGGTGTCGATCTCCTCGGTTTCACGGCTGATCGCGCCCTTCCGCCGTTGCGCCTCTTCAATCTCGCCCTCCAGATGCTCCACGCGGTGATTGTCGATCTCGATCTGCCGGGTGATGTCGGCCACGGCCTTATTGCAGGCATCCCATTCCTGCTGCCAGGCCTGCATCGCCTCCTCGGCCTGGTTCAGCGCCGCATAAGCCCGGTTGCTCTCGTCCCGGGAGCCTTTGAGTTGGGGTTCCAGTTGCTCGGATTTCTGGACAAGTTCGCCGAGGCGGCGCTGATCGTTTTCCTGCTGTTGCCGGATCTCCGCGAGCGATCGGTTGGCGCCGGAATAATCCGTGTCCAGGGCCCGCAGGCGTTCGCCCGCATTCTGGATCTTCTGTTCCAGTTGGGCGATCTCGCTGCCGATCCGGTAATACTCCGATTGCGCCTGATTGAAGCGTTCGTGCGCCGAAGTCTGTCCCTGCCTCAGGGTCTCGATGGTCGACTCGACCTCCCGCAACCGGGCAAGGACCTCCTCCACGCGGGTGGCCGCAGCCTCCGCCTTGTCCGAACGAAGCTTGAAGGTCTGCTGCATGTCCCGCCAATCCAGGGCGAGCAACTCGGCGCCGAGTTGGCGTTCCTGTTGTTTCAGCAGTTGGTAACGCTCGGCCGCGTTCGCCTGGCGTTTGAGGTGCCCCAGCTGTTTCGCCAGTTCCTCGCGCAGATCGTTGAGTCGATCCAGATTCTCGCGCGTATGCAGCATGCGATTCTCGGTCTCCCGGCGGCGCTCCCGGTACTTCGAGATGCCGGCGGCCTCTTCGATAAACGATCGCAGATCCTCCGGTTTCGCCTCCACCAGGCGCGAGACCACACCCTGTTCGATGATGCTGTAGCTGCGCGGCCCGAGACCGGTGCCGAGAAAGATCGATTGGATGTCCTTGCGCCGGCAGCGGCTGCCGTTGAGGGTGTATATCGAAACCCCTTCCCGGTTGATCTGCCGCTTGATCGAGATCTCGTTATAGCTCGCGTACTGGCCGCCGAGTTTGCCTTGCGAGTTGTCGAAGACCAGTTCCACCATGGCCTGACCGACGGGTTGCCGCTCCCTCGAACCGTTGAAAATGACATCCGTCAGCGCGTCGCCGCGCAGATGTTTGGCCGAGCTTTCGCCCATGACCCAGGTCACGGCGTCGATGATGTTCGATTTGCCGCAACCGTTCGGACCGACGATGCCGACGAGGTTGCCGGGGATGTTCAGAGTGGTTGGATCGACGAAGGATTTGAAACCGGCGAGCTTGATCTTGGTTAAACGCATGGGGCGTAACAATACCTTTAACGATAAGTGTAGACAAGCGTATAATTCGACCCGTTCGCGAACAAAAATCCGTCCGATAACCCCCTGAATTTTCGAGCCTGTAAACGACTTCCATATGCTGGAAACCTTTGCCAACCCCGCGGTCGAAAGGGATTACACAATCCGGATCGAAGTCCCCGAATTCACCTGTCTCTGTCCCAAGACGGGGCAACCTGATTTCGCCACCTTCATCATCGAATACATACCGGATCGACTCTGTGTGGAACTCAAGTCATTGAAACTGTATTTCTGGTCCTATCGCGATAAGGGGGCCTTTCACGAGGCCGTCACCAACCAAGTCCTGAAGGATCTATGCGACTGCCTGGCGCCGCGCTTCATGCGCGTAACCGCGCGTTTTAATGTAAGAGGCGGGATTCAGACCAGTGTCATCGTGGAATATCGGCAGCCCGGATGGCAGCCTTCCGCGACGGTCGCGCCGGTCTGAAGCTGGACTTGGGATCGGGACTATGACCGAATTCCTCGCCGGACTGTCCTACATCAAAATTGGGTTGCAGTTGCTGCTCAAACCCGGCATCCGCCGATATGTGATCATCCCTCTCATCATCAATACCTTGATCTTCACCGCGATCATCATCTATGGCGCGGGGCAGTTGAACGATCTGATCGAAGCAATCACCAAACACTGGCCCTGGCTTGAGGTGGTCCGCTGGTTGCTCTGGCCGGTGTTTCTCCTGATCTGCCTGACCATTGTCTTTTTCTGTTTCAGTTTGGCGACGAACCTCCTGTGTTCGCCCTTTAATGGCTTTCTCTCCGAGGCGGTCCAACGCACCCTCACAGGTCAAGCGCCTGCCGCCAGTGCGCGGACCGGAGGTCTGCTCGCGGAGATGCGGCATGCCGTTAAAGCGGAGTTGTCTAAACTGGGATATTTCCTGCTGCGGGCCATCCCTCTGCTGCTGCTGTTTCTGATCCCGGTGATTCAGATCGCGGCGCCGGCGATCTGGTTCATCTTCGCTTCCTGGATGCTGAGCCTCGAATTTCTGGATTATCCCATGAGCAATAACGGCGTCGTCTTTTCCTCGGCACGGCCCATTCTGCGCCAGCATAGGGCGCTCGCCCTCGGGTTCGGCGCCGGCGTCACGCTTTTCGCCATGGTCCCCGTGATCAATTTCATCACCATACCGGTCGGAGTCGCGGGCGCCACGCGGTTGTGGATCGACCGCATCAAAAACTGATATGGTGCAAGTCAGCTACTGGATATTACATTTGCCAGCATCAGACCTTTTTGGTATAGATGCGGGCTTCGAACGAGCGGAGAATGAATGATGGCTGCCAAGAAGAAGACGGCGAAGAAGAAGGTCACCCGCGGCGCCGGCAAACCGGCGAAGAAAGCGGTTCGCAAACCTGCGTCCGGCAGGAAAAAAACCGTAGGCAGGGCCTCCGCCTCCAAGATCGTAAAGAAAACCGCGGCAGCGGCGAAAAAGAAACCCGCGGGAAAATCGAAAACCGCCAAACGACCAGCCGCCGCCGCGAAAAAACCGGCGCCCAAAAAGACCGCGGCGAAGAAACCGGCGCCGAAGGCCGTCAAGTCCACCAGAACCAAACCTGCGGCAACCGTAAAGTCTGCTGCACCCGTAAAGAAAGCGCCGGCGGCAATTAAACCGGCGAAGCAAACCGTTAAAACTTCACCCCAGAAAAAAACCACCCAATCCGTCGTAACCTCCGTACCCGTAAAAACCAAGATGTCTACTGAAAGCCAATCAATCATCGGTGCTCCACGCAACAAGCGCGCCCCTTATCAGAAAAAAACCGGCGAGGAATACATGAGCCCGGCCCAGGTCGAACATTTCCGGCTGCTGCTGCTGGACTGGAAACACGACCTGCTGGAAGAAGTGGATCGCACCGTCCATCACATGCAGGACGAGGCCGCCAACTTTCCCGACCCGAATGACCGGGCGACCCAGGAAGAGGAATTCGCCCTCGAATTACGGACCCGCGATCGGGAGCGGAAGTTGATCAAGAAGATCAACGACGCCCTCACCGCCCTGGATAACAACGAGTACGGCTACTGCGAGCAATGCGGCGTCGAAATTGGGGTCCAGCGGTTGGAGGCGCGGCCGACGGCCACGCTCTGCATTGACTGCAAGACGCTTGACGAGATCAAGGAAAAACAGCTGGGCCAGTAGTGGGCTTAAGTTAGGCAAGCTCTGAATAGGGGCCAATTTCCATTGGCCGTCTTTCCGGCGTAGGCCGGAATCCAGTAGAAACCATTGATTATAGTGGATGCCGGGTCAAGCCCGGCAAGACGGGATTGATTCTATTACAGAAGTTTCTTAATTATTGGAAGCTGCCAGCCGGCAACGCGCCTCATAAGCCTCGCGCGCGATCCGGACATCCTCCAGATACCAGCGCAGTTCATCCAGCCTCAAGGCCTGTGCGCCGTCAACCAGGGCGCTCGCCGGATGCGGATGAAAGTCGACCAGGACCATGTTGGCCCCGGCGACCACGCCCTGCGCCGTGGCCTGGAAGATATCCAGGATCTGATCCGGGCCGGCGCTGCGCAGTCCCACGGAATGTGACGGGTCTATGCAAACCGGCATGCGGGTCAGTTGCTTGACTACCGGGACATGGGCAAAGTCCACCAGGTTGCGATGCGGTTCCCCGTAATTCGTCTTCATCCCGCGCAGACAGAACACGACATTGCGATTCCCTTCGCTCGCGAGATACTCGGCCGCGTTCAACGATTCTTCCAGGGTGATGCCGAAACCGCGCTTCAGGAGTACGGGAAATTCCTTCTGCCGTCCGGCGCTTTTCAGTAATTCGAAATTTTGCGTATTCCGGGTGCCGATTTGGAGCATCACCCCGGTTGGTTTGCCGGTTAGTTCCAGCGCCTGATTGATCTCGCGAATCTGTTCATCGTGTGTGATCTCCATGGCGATCACCTTGATGCCGTACTTCCCCGCCAACTCGAAGACGTACGAGAGGCAGGCGGCCCCATGGCCCTGAAACGAATAGGGGCTGGTGCGCGGCTTGTAAGCCCCCATCCGCGTGCAGGTCTGACCTGCGTCCCGGAGCGCCCGCAGCATGAGTTCGACGTGTTCGCGCGTATCCACGGCGCACAATCCGGCGAAGACGTTGAGATTGTCCTGCCCGAACCGCACCCCGTTGTAATCGAAATGACTGGCGCGGTGATCGTCCTTGTGCCGGCCGAGGACCCGGTATTCGCGCGACACCCGGACCACGCGTTCGACCACCTCGAAATTCTCGATCTGATGCATGTCCAGTTGGGAGGTATCGCCGATCAGGTAGATCTCGGTCAGGTTCTGCTCGACACCTGCTATCTCATGGGTTTTAATCTGGATATTGCGCAATGCCGCCAGATAATCCATGAGCTTCATGTAGCCCGGATCGGAATTGCTGGCGTCTGGATGGAGTATGATGATCATGTTCCTTAACCGCTTCTCTGTTATGACCGGCAGACAACCCGCGCCGGTATCCGCTGAAGTCGCGCAGCATAAATTATGTACAGGTTAATTGCCCGAGCTTTTTTGTTGCTGCTGCTCTGTGCGCCGGCCCAGGCCGAGCCAGAAATCGCCATTATCGCGCTGTTTCGCAATGCCGTCCTGGCGCGGATCGATGGGAAGGAGCAGATGCTGCGCGCGGGCGAGACGACCGCTCAAGGCGTGCGCCTGATCGCCGCGGACAGCAAAGAGGCGGTGTTGGAGTTCGAAGGCGTACGCAGGACCTACACGCTAAATGCCGCCATCAGCGATTCCTACCAGGACGCGCAAACGCCACATACCGTAACGATCGCGCCCGATGCGCAGGGGATCTACTGGGTCAACGGCAGCATCAAGGGATTCCAAGTGAAATTCCTCGTGGATACGGGGGCGACCTTGATCTCCATGAACCGCACGCACGCCAGACGCTTGAACCTCGATTTCAAGCATAAAGGCGAGCCGGCCATCAGTAAAACCGCGTCCGGCGACGACGAGGTCTACGTCGTGATGCTGGACAAGGTCATGGTCGGCGATATTCAGGTGCGCGATGTGCGCGCGGCCGTGCATGACAGCGAATTTCCCGACGAGATCCTGCTGGGCAACTCCTTCCTGCAACAGGTCTCCATGCACAGGGAGGGCGCCCTGATGACGCTTTCCGATCGTTTTTAGCGCCGGCTTCCCGTTTTTTCCAGCAGGCGCATCCAGTCCTCGTCCACCTCGGCCTGAATGAGTCCGATCTGGGCCTCGTTCAGATGCCGGTATCGCTTCTGTTTTTTCAGGTATTCGCCCACGGGGAGCGTCTTCGACTGCCGGTTCAAGGTATACGTCCGGCCCTGCTCGACTTCATAGAGCGGAAAGATGCCGCATTCGACTGCAAGCCGCGCCATGGTCACGCCCACATCATCGGCCAGGCCCCAGCCATCCAGACAGGGGATGAGGATGATGATCATGCGCATTCCATCGATGGTCATGGCCTTGTCGATCTTCCTGCCGAGGTCGTCCAGGTGTCCGGGGGTGGCCGTGGCCACATAGGGGATCCCGTGCGCCGCCAGGATCTCCACCAGATTCTTCTTTTTCGAAGGCTTGCCGCGCGGCGTGGAACCCGTGGCCGCGAGCCACGGGGTTGATGAGCTCTTTTGCCCGCCGGTATTCATGTAGCCTTCGTTGTCGAAACAGAAATAGAGGATGTCTTCATTGCGCTCCACCGCGGATGACAGCGCCTGAAACCCGATATCGTAGGTGCCGCCATCGCCGGCCAGAACAATCACCTCCGTATCCCGCCGGTCGCTCGCGTTCAGGGCCCGCCGGATCCCGGAGGCGGAGGCGGCGCTGGATTCGAGCGAGGTGTGATAGACGGGAATATCCAGTGCGCTGTTGGGATGGGGACCGACGATCACGGCGCTGCATGAGGGCGGGACCACGGCGACCGCGTTCCGGCCGATCCGGTTGGCAATGACCCGGATCGCCAGCGCCTCAACGCACCCAGGGCAGGCGGCGTGTCCGGAGTGGAACAGTCCCTCATCGTGAAATTCGATTGTCTTCGCCATGTCGTTTATAACCAGACGGACGTGAATTTATTATCATCCTGTCCCACCGGACCGGACTCAATGGCCATGCGGACGAGATCCGCGGGCGTGACATTCACCCCGCCAACCCCGGCCAGATAACCCAGTACCGCGGGCTGCCCCTGCATCCCGTACAGGGCCGCCCTCGCCTCCTGATGCAGGATACCGCCGTTGCCCGGCGAGTAATTCCGATCCAGCACCATCACCCGCTCCCGGCCTCGCAACAGCCCCCGTAGCTGGTCCCCCGGAAACGGCCGGAACTGCCTGACCTTCAACAGACCGATCCTGTGCCCCTGCCCGCGCAGACTGTCCACCGCCTCGCGGACGGTGCCGCACAAGCTGCCCATGGTGACGAAGACCTGTTCGGCATCTTCGCAGCGATAAATCTCAACGGCGCCATGCTGGTCACGGCCGGTGAGTCCGGACCACTCCGCGGCGATGGCATCCGTCATGACTCCGGCCTCAGTCATCGCCGCACCTATATCTTTTCTGGCGCGCCGATACGTCGTTTGATCGACATTACTCCCGACCGATCGGGCCGCGGCGGGATCGATGTTGAACCGCGGGCTATAGGCGGGCAGAAACCGATCCACTGCCGCCTGCCCAGGAACGATCACCGTCTCCAGCGCGTGCGAGACATAGAACGCATCGTGACAGATCATGACCGGCAGATTCACGCCCTCGGCCAACCGGAAGGCCATGATCACGGCGTCCAGGGATTCCTGCGCCGATTCGGTATACCACTGGATCCAGCCGGTGTCCCGCTGGGCCAGCGAGTCCGTCTGGTCCGGCCAGAATCCCCACGGCGAGGCGACGGTGCGATTGACATTGCACATGACGACGGCGGAGCGCACGCCCGCCGCCCAGTGCAGCAATTCGTGCATGAGCAACAGTCCCTGCGACGAGGTCGCGGTGAAGACGCGCGCGCCGGTCAGCGAGGCGGCGATGCTCGCGGCGATCGCCGAATGCTCGGATTCCGGGGTCAGGATCTCCGCGGTCATCTCTCCCGCCGCGCTGAATGCGCTGATCTGTTCGAGGATTGGCGTTTGCGGCGTGATGGGATAGACCGGGATCACCTGCGGCCGGCACAATCTGACCGCCCAGGCCACCGCCTGATTGCCGGTGAGCAAGGTGCGCTGACCGGCCGCGTTCATTGCCGATCCTCGAACATGGCGATGGCGCCCGTTGGACATTCGCGGACGCACAACCCGCAACCCTTGCAATAATCCGGCTTCACCGCATAGCCCTGTTCCAGTTTCAGGATCGCCATATCCGGACAGTAGTTGAAACAGTTGTCGCAGAAGATGCAACTGCCGCAACTGAAACAGCGCGCCGCCTCCGCGCCGGCCTGTCCGAACGTGAAGGTCGCCCGGGTCTCGTTGAAATTACCAAGCCTGTTCTCGGGCGTTGTCTCGGTCTGCGGAGTGCGGGTGGCGGGGTCGTGATAATAAAGATTGATCGCATTGAGGGAGACGTCGGTGCGCAGATCCCGAGTGTCCGGCGTGCGCGGTACGCTCCGATACCGGTTGACCCGCTTCCGATCCTCGGTCGCTGCATCGGGATGCAGAAAGGCGTGGATCTCCGCGGCAGCCCTTTTGCCCATCCCGATGGCATGAGTAACGAACCGATCCATGCTCGCGAGATCCCCGCCGGCAAAGACGCCGTTGCGGCTGGTCCGCATGCGATTGTCGATCCGGATAAAGGCCCCGTCCCGATCCAATAATTCCTCCAGCAAATCGCGCGCGGGGTCCTGCCCGATGGCGGTGACGATGGCGTCCGCCTCAATGGTAAAGCCCGAATCCGGGATCGGGTTTATCTTGAATTCACCCCGCCGGACACCCGGTTGGAAATCGACCCGTACGCAGTGCAGTGAGACGCCGTCGCACTTCTCCCGAACATCTTGCAGCATGGACCCGGTATGCAGCGCGATGCCCTCCTCCCGCGCCTCGATCAGTTCCTCCCGCTGGCAGGGCAACAGCGCCTCCGGTTCGAGGCTCAGGATGATGACCTCCCGCCCGAACCTGCGGGCGCTGCGCGCCACATCCATGGCGGCGCTGCCGCCGCCGATCACCACGATACGCCGCCCCAGCGGTGGGGGATCGTTGCGGTTGGCCCGGACCAGATATTCGGCGCCCTCCATGACCCAGGGCTTGCCGTAGTCGAGCGAAGGCAGGCGCTTCGGGGCATCCGCCCCCATGGCCAGATAGATCGCGGCGAACCCGCCGGAGAGGGCCTCAAGTTCGGCGGGAGTGCGGATCGGCCTCCCGGTTTCCACGCGAATGCCAAGATCGATAATCCTTCGAATCTCGCTGTCCAGGACCTCCCTGCTCAAACGGTAAGGGGGGATGCCGTGGCGCATCAGTCCGCCAAGTTCCAGGCCTGCCTCGTACAAAGTTACCGCATAGCCGCGGCGGCGCAGGTGATAAGCGGCGGACAGGCCGGAGGGTCCGCCGCCGATGACGGCGATGGCCTGATCCCGCTCCACGGACGGCGCGGGCAAGGACCACCCTGCCTCGATGGCGCGATCGCCGACGAACCGTTCGAGGGCGCAGATGGCGACCGCGCCGTCATAGCCGCCCCGGTTGCAGGCCGTTTCGCAGGGATGGTGACAGACGCGGCCGGCGATGGCGGGAAAAGGGTTGTTATCCACCAGCGTCAACCAGGCCCCATGTATATCTCCTTCCTGGGCCTGCCGTATCCACAAGGCGATGTCGCCGTCCACGGGACAGGCGCTGTGACAGGGGGATGGCGGATTGACATAGTCCGGCACGGCGCTGCGCCAGGTGCCTGTCCTGTAGACATCCGTCTTTCCCGTTGTCCAGATCGGAGATTCGAACGGGGTTTTCCCTGGCACGCTCACGCGATCCCCTCCCCCGTACGAAAACCGGCGTGAAAGGCGGCGAGATTCTCCGGCCGGCGATCCGGCGTTGTCTCGCTGATGGTGCGGCTCATAACCTCCGCGGGCGGGTCACGCAGCGCGGCGCAGAACGCCCCGAGCAGGGCGGAGTTTATGAAACGCCCCAGGTTGTGCGCTTCAGCCAGTTTGAAGCCGTCGATGGTGTACACCCGCCGTTCCCCAGCAACAGCAAATTCCTCGGGGCTACGCACCGAGTTAACCACGATGAGGGCCTCCGGCCTGGTCCGGTTGAGCAGGGCTTGATCGAGCAGGCTGGCATCGAAGCACAGCAGCGCGTCCGCCTGCGTGACATCGCAGCGCAGGCGGATTGGTCTTGCGTCCACCCGGATGGTCGAGCTTACCGGTGTGCCGCGCCGGGCCCCGCCGTAGGTGGCAAAGGATTGGACATACTGCCCTGCGGAAAAAAAGGCCTGCGCCAGCAGATTACCGGCGGTCTGCGCGCCCTGGCCGCCGCGCCCGACTATCAGGATTTCCCGCATAGATTTCCGCTGTACGGCATGGAATGGAAATACCGCTGTTGCACAGACATGCATCCTACCTTGAGCCAGGCTCACGGCAAAGCAAATGCTTGTGCGCACCGGAGATAGTCCATAGAATTTGCCGCTTCGTGACACACATGACCCGCTGAAAATCAGTAACCCGTTATGCCCGGCGACAGGCCCTGTATGCCGGGACGAGGAAGTATGCATGCATCCCTATTTTTCGAAGATGGACAATTTCGGCAAGGAATTGAAACAGAACCGCAAAGACCGCGCCGCTGAAAGCAATGCGCAACTGCGCGCCGTCGAGACTGTCATCGAACAGCAGAAACAGGCCGTCCTCAATGCCGGTTTTTCCACGGCGGAGATCAACAAACGGGGATCGTTGACCATCACGCAGCGCCTGGAGTATCTGGTCGATCCCGGCACATGGCAGCCCCTGCACTCGCTTTACAACCCGCTGGACAACGAGGAAGGCACGACCAACGTGGTCGACGGTCTCGGGAAGATCGGGGGCAAATGGGCGGTCATCATCGGTTTCGATAACAAGGTCATGGCCGGGGCCTGGCTGCCTGGCCAGTCCGAGAACATATTGCGGGTCACGGACCTCGCCATGCGTCTCAACATCCCGCTGGTCTGGCTCGTGAATTGCAGCGGGGCGAAGCTGCCCGATCAGGAAAAATTCTATGCCAATCGCCGCGGCGCCGGGACCCCGTTTTACCGTCACGCGGAATTGGAACAGGCCGGGATCCCAATCCTGGCGGGGATTTATGGCACCAACCCGGCGGGTGGCGGATATCAGGGGATCAGCCCCACCATCCTCATCGCCCACAAGGACGCCAACATCGCGGTCGGCGGCGTGGGGATCGTCTCCGGGATGGCCCCGCGGGGCGGCTTCAACGTCGAGCTCCTCGAAGAATTGATCGATAAAACCCGCGAATTCCGGGCCGCGCCCCCGGGCCGCGTGGAGACTCATTTCGGCAAGACCGGCTTCTTCTCGCGGGTGTACGAGGAAGAAACCGGCGTCCTCGACGGCATCAAGGAATATATGCAAAACATGCCGGCCTACGGCCCGATGGTGTTCCAGGTCGCGGAACCCGCCGAACCGGCCTTCCCTGCCGACGATCTTTATTCCCTCCTGCCCTTCAATCAGAAGGAGGTGTATTCCTTCGACGAATTGCTGGCGCGGGTCGTGGACGGCAGCGAACAGATGGAATTCCGGCCCGGTTACGGCCCGGAGGTTTACACGGGACTCTGCAAGATCGACGGCATGCTGATCGGCTGCATCGGCAACCGGCAGGGTTTTCTCGGCAAGGGTTATCCGGAATACGCCGATTACCCCGGCATGGGCGGCAAACTCTATCGCCAGGGTCTCATCAAGATGAACGAGTTCGTGACCCATTGCGGCCGCGACCGGATCCCCGTGATCTGGTTCCAGGACACCTCCGGAATCGACGTGGGCGATCTGGCCGAGGAAGCGGAATTGCTGGGGCTCGGGCAGTCACTGATCTATTCCATCTCGCAGACCGACGTGCCGATGCTGCTGGTGGTCCTGCGCAAGGGCAGCGCCGCCGCGCATTACGTGATGGGCGGCCCGACCGCCAACCGCCACAATGCCTTCACCCTGGGGACCGCCGCCACCGAGATCGCGGTCATGCACGGCGAGACCGCCGCCGTCGCCACCTATGCCCGCCGGGCCATGAAGGAGAAGGACGCCGGCCGGCCGCTCGATGACGTGATCGAAAAAATGAATCAACTGGCGCAGAAATACCGCGACACCTCCCAGCCGGACTACTGCGCCCGCTACGGTTTCGTGGACGAGGTGGTCAAACTGACCGAATTGCGCGGTTATCTGAAGGCATTCGCCGGGGCGGCTTATCAGAATCCCCGCTCGATCTGTCCCCGGCATCAGATGATCCTGCCCCGTATCATTAAGGGATAAGCTGCGATAGCATGACAATCAGCTTATAAGTTTTAACGGTCCATCCATGTCCGAGGCATTCCGAATCTTCATCAACGGCATCTCCGGCGTCTTTGCCGGCATGGCCATTCTTTATCTCGTTGTCAAACTCATTGCCCTGACCGCGGGCAGGCAGGCGTCCGGCGAGGAACGGAAATAGCCATGGAATTCCTGCACAGCATGGGCATCCTCGCCATAACCCCCAGCACGATCATCATGTGGTCGATCGGGCTGGTCCTGATCTATCTGGCCATCAACAAGCAGTTCGAACCCCTGCTGCTGCTGCCCATCGGTTTCGGCATCGTGGTCGCGAATCTCCCCGGGGCGAATTTGATGCAGGAGGATACCGGCCTCCTCTGGCTCTTTTATCACTTCGGGATTGAATGGGAGATCATCCCTCCGCTGATCTTCCTCGGCCTCGGCGCCATGACTGACTTCGGACCGATGTTGCGGCAGCCACGCCTGATCTTTCTCGGCGCCGGCGCCCAACTCGGCGTTTACGTCACCTTCTTCATCGCCCATTCCTTCATGGGTTTCTCGCTGGCGGAATCGGCGACCATCGGCATCATCGGCGGGGCCGACGGTCCCACCACGATCTTTCTGGCCTCGAAACTCGCCCCGCAGTTGCTGGGCCTGGTGGCGGTCGCCGCCTACTCCTACATGGCGCTTGTCCCCATCATCCAGCCGCCCATCATGCGCCTCCTGACCACGGACCGGGAACGGCGCATCCGGATGCATAAAGGCCGCACCGTCACCCAGCGGGAGAAGATCATCTTTCCGGTCGTGACCGCCATCACGCTGATCCTGCTGGTCCCGGCCGCCGCCCCGCTGATCGCCATGTTCATGCTGGGCAACCTGTTCAAGGAATCCGGCGTGGTCAACCGGCTGAGCGAGACGGCACAGAACGAGTTGATGAACATCCTCACGATATTCCTCGGGGTCAGCGTCGGCTCGACCATGAACGGCGATAACTTCCTGCGCAAGGAGGTCATTTACATTTTCATACTGGGTCTGGTGGCGTTCATGGTCAGCACCGCGGGCGGGATCCTGCTCGCCAAACTCATGAATCTCTTCACCCATGACAAGATCAACCCGCTGATTGGGGCCGCCGGCGTCTCCGCCGTGCCGATGTCCGCGCGCGTCGTCCAGAAGGAAGCGGCGCGGGTGGACAAGAAAAATTATCTGCTCATGTTCGCCATGGGCCCGAACATCGCCGGCGTCATCGGCACCGCCATCGCCGCCGGCATCTTTTTAACCCTGTTGCAAAAATAGCCACCCACTGGAGAACTGTCATGTCTGAAGAAGTGCGCGCCCCCCTGGCCGGGAACATCTGGGAAGTCACCGTCGCGGTCGGCGACAAGGTCGAGGAAGACGACGAGCTCGTCATCATCGAGGCCCTGAAGATGGAGAACCCCGTCTACGCCCCGTGCGGCGGCGTGGTGAAGGAGATCAAGGTCAAGAAGGGCGACCAGGTCCAGGAAGACGCCATCCTGATGATCCTTGAGTAAGCGACCGGAGAAGAGAGTTGTCATGATCTTTGAACTTACCGAAGAACAGAAACTGGTCCAGGAGACCGCCCGGCGCTTCGCCATCGAGGAGATCGCCCCGACCCAGGCCGCCGAGGAGGCCGGACATGTATTCCGTCCCGACCGCGTCGCCGCCATGGGCGAACTCGGCTTTTTCTCCTGCGTCGTCAGCGAGGAACTGGGCGGCAACGGCATGGGCTTCATGGAGTCCGTGTTGATTGCCGAACAGATCGCCAAGGTCTCGGCCTCGTGGCGGCTGCCCTTCAACATGCAGAACCTCGGGCCCTCGCTCACCGTGGAAAAATTCGGCACCGAGGCACAGAAACGCCGCTATGTCCCGGGCTGGATCGCGGGGACCCAGCTCGGGTTCTTCGCGATGACCGAGCCCAACACCGGTTCGGATGTGTCCAGCATGCGCACCACCGCGAAGGACATGGGCGATCACTGGGAGATCAACGGCACGAAGACCTGGATCTCCCAGGCCCACGTCGGCGATGCGGGGCTGCTGTACGCCTATACGGACCGCGAGAAGAAACACAAGGGCATGTCGGCCTTCATCATCGAACCGAAGAATCTGCCCGGCTGCACGGCGCGCGCGATCGAGACCAAGCTCGGGCTGCATTGCGCCCCGACCGGCGAGTTCGCGTTCAACGGCGCGAAGATCCCTAAAGACGCCATCCTGGGCAAACCCGGCGACGGCTTCGGGATCTGCATGTGGCAATTGAATAACACGCGCCTGGGTTGCGCGGCGGGGGCTCTCGGCGTGGCCGGGGCGGCGCTGGATCTCGCCGTGAATTACGCCAATGAACGCACCCAGTTCGGCAAACCCATCTCGCAGCATCAGATGATCCAGGCCCAGATCGCCGAGATGGTCGTCGAGCACCACGCGGCGCAACTCCTGGTCTACCGGGCGGCATATCTGAAGGACAAGGGCGTCGCCAATCAGTACGAGACCTCGATCGCCAAATACTCCGCATCAGAGGCCGCGGTGCATGCCGCCAACGAGTGCATGAAGATCTTTGGTTCCTACGGCTTCTCCACGGAGTTCCCCGCGGAACGCCTGTATCGGGACGCGAAATCCCTGCAAGTGGTCGAGGGGACTTCCAACGTGCAGAAGATGATCATCGCCGGGATGGCCTGCGGTCACACGCAGAATCGTTAAGTAATCTCTGAACAAGCTCGAATCCGTTCGCCCTGAGCTTGTCGAAGGGTAACGAATTCGAGCGGATTTAATGAGTTTTCCATTCGTGCTTCGACAGGCTCAGCACGAGCGGGTACTCGTTCAGGGCTTCCTTAAACCACGTCTGTCAAAAATGCTTTTCTCGCCAAGATCGCCTAGAGAATCAGACTTATATCTTGGCGGGATCCTAAGGCCGGGAATACATCAACTGCCCGTTGCTGATCGCCGCCTTCACGCGTCCCGCGCGTTCCAGATAATGGACATGCGCCAGGGTCTCGCCGAAGGCGAGCACGCGGTTCAGATCGTTGAGTTGTTGGGGAAAGAGCAGGCGGCTGATCGCGGCCGCATGGCGCGGTTCGGAGCAAAAGGCTTCAACCTCGGCGAGGCGCTCCGCATGGTCATGCTCGATCTGGCGGATGCGCGGATGCAGACCCTGAAACACCCGGCCGTGGGAAGGCAGCACCAGCGTCGCCTCCGGCAACTGCCGCAGGCGATCCAGCGAGGCATAGTATTCGGCGAGCGGGTTCGATTCTGCCTCCAGCGACATCAGGCTGATGTTGCAGGTGATCTTGGGGAGGATCTGATCGCCGGAGATCAGGATACCCGAGCCTTCGCAATACAGCGCCGCATGCCCCCGGGCATGCCCGTTGCAGAGGATGACCCGCCATGACCTGGCGCCAATCGCGAAGGTCTCGCCATCGTCCATGACCCTGACGCGATCCGGAACTCCGGAGACCACCCGGCAGTATTTTCCGCCGCTTTCGAATTCCACGTGCAAGCGGGGATCGTCGACCCCATGCCGGCGATAAAAGCCGGACATCGCGGCCTCGAACGGCGCTTTCCCGTCGCCCAGCAGAAAGGCCACCTTGTCGGCCGTCTCCCCGGACATCCAGACCTCGCAGGCAAAACGATCCGCGAGCCAGCGGGCGAGTCCCACATGATCCGGGTGGTGGTGGGTGACGATGATCCGCGTGATTGGCCGGCCGCGCAGGTGTGCCTTTAGCAGGGTCTCCCAGGCAGTTTTGCATTCGGGGACGGCCGGGGCGGTATCTATGAGAGTCCAGCCGTCGCCATCCGCGAGCAGCCACACATTGATCTGCCCCATCGCGAATGGCAACGGGAGGTTCATCCAGAAGATCCCTTCGTGCAGCTCCGTCGCTGCAGCGGGCGGGACTCCGCCCGGATAAGGATAGACGAGTTCGGCGAACGGGATAGGGGTGTCCATGGCGGCTACAACGCTGACGGTGAACCGCCGGTCAGACTTCCCTGTCCCAGTAGACCTCGTTGCCTCCGTTGCTGCGCGCGAGCACCCTGGCAATGACAAAAAGCAGATCCGAGAGCCGGTTGATGCCGACCGTCAGGGCCCGCGGCAGGGTCTGGGTCTGCGCCAGACCGGCGAGCGTGCGTTCCGCCCGGCGGCAGACCGTGCGCGCGACATGGCAGATTGATGCGGTGCGGTTACCGCCCGGCAGGATGAATTCCTTGAGCGGCGGCAGTTCCGCATTATAGGCGTCGATCCAGGCTTCAAAGGTGGAGGTGTAATCCTTGAGCCGCGCCTTGGCCGGATCGGGGAACGCCAGCGCGCTCCCCATGTTGAACAGGATATGCTGCAACTGTCTCAATTGTCCGGCCACCGGTTCCGGGATCGCCTCGCACAGCAGCAGGCCCAGCCAACTGTTGAGCTCGTCGATATCGCCCATGGCGGCAAGCTGGATCGCGGACTTGGCGATGCGGCTTCCATCGGCAAGGCCGGTGGCGCCGTCATCGCCGGTGCGGGTGTAGATCCGGCTCAGGCGATGGCCCATGGCTGTCAGGCCGCCTTCTCCATCTCGGGCTTGTATTGGCCGAGCGAGGCCAGGCCGTTGCATTTCTCCCGGTGCAGGAGCCGCGCCTTGGCCGCAGCGGTGTTTTCCGGCTTGCCGCCCCATGCCTTGAGGCATGGCGCCTGCAGCGCGCGGCCGTAGGAAAAGCTGAGTGGCCAGGGTAGATTTTTCCAACCGGCGTTCATGGCGTTCAAATGCGCGGTGGCAAGCTCGGCGCTCTGGCCGCCGGAGAGGAATACAACCCCGGGGATCGAGGCCGGCACCGAATCGAGCAGGCAGCGTACGGTCTGCGCGGCCACGTCGCTTACGCTCGCCTGTTGCGCACAGAGTTTGCCCGGCACCACCATGTTGACCTTGAGGATGGTGTGTTCGCAGCGCACATCCTGCCGATCGAGCATGTCGAACAGGGTGTGCAGCGTGGTCCGGGTCACGGTGTAACAGGTATCGATGGTGTTGTCGGCGTCCATCAGGACTTCCGGCTCCACCATCGGCACGAGGCCAACTTCCTGGCACAACCCCGCGTAACGGGCGAGCGCGTGCATGTTCGCCTCGATGCAGGCGGAGGTCGGGATGCCCGCGCCGATCGTGATCACCGCCCGCCACTTGGCGAAGCGCGCGCCGAGCGTGCGGTATTCAGTGAGCCGCTTGCGCAGCCCGTCGAGTCCATCCGTCACCTTCTCGCCGGGGTGTCCGGCAAGATCGCTGGTTCCGGCGTCCACCTTGATCCCGGTCAGGATCCCCTGCCGCTTGAGCGCGGCCGGGAACGTCTCGCCGGCCTTGGTTGCCTGGCGGATGGTCTCGTCGAAGAGGATCATGCCGCTGATGTAGTCCGCGGCCCCGGGATTGTCGATCAGGATCTCGCGATAAGCGCGGCGGTTTTCCTCATTCGATTCGATGCCGATGCCGTCGAAGCGTTTCTTGATCGAGGGGAAGCTCTCGTCAATCGCCAGGATTCCCTTGCCCTTCGCCACCATGGCGCTGGCGGTGGCGGTTAATTCAGCCTTTATGTCGCTCATAACTGATACTCCATCTGGTTGCTATAAAAAACAAATTTCGTTCAGGCATCCGTCTCCAGCGATTGGCCCACCTGGATGATCTTCATGTTGTTGGTGCCTCCGCGGATGCCCTGCAAATCGCCCTTGGTGATGATAACCCGATCGCCATTCGCGACATACCCCTTTTCCCGCAGAATTCTGATGATCTCGCGATTGGCCTCAAAGGGGTTGGTGTGCGTAATATCGAAATGGATCGGGCAGACGCCCCGGTACAGGCGCATCCGGCGCATGGTTTCGGGATAGCGGGTAAAGCCGAAGACCGGGATGGTCGAGCTGATCCGCGACATCCACCGGCAGGTGGTGCCGGTCTCGGTCAGCGAGGCGATCGCCCGCGCGCCAATATGGTTGGCCGTATACATCGTCGCCGCGGCGATCGCCTCGTCGATCCGGTTGAAATTCTGGCTGATGCGGTGATCCGAGAACCTGGCCACCGGTTGTTTCTCCGTTTCCTCGCAGATCCTGGCCATCGCCTGGACCACCTTGTCGGGGAACTTGCCGACGCTGGTCTCCGCCGAGAGCATCACCGCGTCAGTGCCGTCAAGGACCGCATTGGCCACATCGAACACCTCGGCCCGCAAGGGGATCTGGTTGTCGATCATGGATTGCATCATCTGCGTGGCCGTGATGCTGGGGCGGTTTTTCTTCCGCGCCAGTGTGATGAGATTCTTCTGGATCGCGGGCAGGACCGCGTCGCCGATCTCCACGCCCAGGTCGCCCCGGGCGATCATGATGGCGTCCGCCGCCTCGATGATCTCCTCGGCGCGCTCCACGGCCTCGGCCCGCTCGATCTTGGCGATGATCCCCGCCGCGCTGCCGGCCCGGATCAATTGCCGTCGCGTCTCTTCGACATCCCGGGCATTGCGGACGAAGGAAACGGCGAAATAGTCCACCCCGATCTTTACGCCATGCCGGAGATCGACCAGATCCTTCTCCGTCAGGGAGGGTGCGGACAATCCGCCGCCCAAGAGATTGATCCCCTTGTTGTCCGAGAGTTCGCCGCCGACCTGAACCTTACAACGAATCTCCATACCCGCCACTTCCTTAACCTTGAGGACGATGCTCCCGTCATCCAGCAGGAGCGTATGACCGGGTTTTACATCCTCATGCAGCGGGTAGGTAACGCCGACCCGGTGCGCGTCGCCGGCGACGACGGGGGCTGCGACGTCCAGGATGAACGCCTGCCCCTCGCTTAGTGTGACCGGGCCGTTGCCGAACTTGCCGATCCGTATCTTGGGGCCCTGCAGGTCGGCGATGATGCCGGTCTCGACGCCAAGCCTGGCCGAGAGCTCGCGTATACGCGCAACCCGCTCTTCATGCCGGCCGCCATCCTGATGGGAATAATTGAGGCGGAACAGATCCACGCCAGCCTCCAGCATATGTTCCAGCATGCCCGGCGCATCGGTGGCCGGGCCGACAGTGGCGATGATCTTCGTGCGTCTCATGGGTAGGGGCGATCATAATGCAGATCGCCGGTGGCCGGTAGGGATGACAGACAACGATTGCGCCGGATCCATGGCATGACACATCAACAGCCCACTATCTGATCCCCGATTGCTCCAGCAGTGCGGCCTCCACGGACCCCGAGAACCGATTTCTCAACAACAGGGCGTAACTGGAAACCGCATCCTTGTTGTCCAGTTCCTTTTCGATCCGGATGCCGAGCCACAGGCTCTTCTCGTTATGCGAAGCCACATGCAGGTAGCCCGTCAGATAGTCGCGGGCGGGGAGGTATTCGCCCCTATCGAAACTGATCTCCGCCATCTGCAATAGCACATTCGGCAGGGCGGGCTGTGATTGCAGGGCCTTCTGGAAATATTCTATCGCCTGTTCCGTCCGGCCATTTTTATAGGCGCAGGTGCCGGCATTCGCATACGGCACCTCCGGCGTCCGGTACAAGGGGTTTTGTGCCGCCTCCAGGAAATAACGTTCCGCATCGTCGATCCGTCCCTGGGCGCAGAGGAATTGCCCGTAGTTGCTCAGCACATCGGAATCGGCGCGATTCAGTTTCACCGATTGTTTGAATAATTTCTCCGCCTCCGCGAACTCGCCCATGCGCTGCCTGACGATCCCCATGACGCTGTAGACCATGGCGTTGCGAGGCTCGGCTGTGCGCGCTGCGGCCAGTTTTTCCAGTGCCCTTTCGTATTCCGCCTTGCGCATGTATTCGACGCCCAAACTGATGTTGGAAGCGGCGATCTGGCTTTTGTCAAGGCGCGGCGTTGCCTGCTCCCGCTCGGCGGCGTTGCTGACGGTGGTCGCCACCAGGCTGGCGATGGTCAGGGAGGTACAGGCCGGAAGCGACAGACTCAGTAACACAATGAACATGACGCCAGCGCAGCGACTCGACGCCGGGCGGGCGTAGATGTTTTTCAGGCAATCCGAGTGGAGATTCATGGGTTCCCCCCGCAGAATTCCGGATGCTAACTTCTACTCGACGAGTATAGTCCATGCTCCATGCGGATTTGTAGGCGAGCGGGTATAAACGCTAATATGGCCACCCTTCCGAAGCGGAGCACGAGCAGGACGCTTCCCGCCGCTCGCGACGAATCCAGAACTTTTCGAACAGGAGACCCATGCATGCCGAAGGCCAGTGAACTGAAGAAGGGCGTCATCATCGATATCGACGGGACGCCGCACATCGTCAAACAGATCGAGTGCAAGAGCCCCTCGGCCAGGGGTGCGGTGACTCTGTATCGGGTCCGTTACACGAACCTTCAGACCTCACAGAAGGCGGAAGCCACCTACAAGGGCGACGATTTCCTGCGCGAGGCCGACTGCCGGCGCGTGCCCGTGCAGTTCAGTTATGTCGACGGCGACGAATACGTGTTCATGAATTCGGAGGATTACAATCAGTACAGCATGTCGGGCGAGGACTTGGGGGATCAGGTCGGCTATCTGACCGAGGGACTGGGGGGCATCACCGCCCTGCTGGTGGAAGACCGGTTGCGGGCCGTCGAACTGCCCCACTCCGTCGACCTCGAGATCGTCGATACCGCCCCGGAGATCAAGGGCGCCACCGCGACCGGCCGGACCAAACCCGCGCGGCTCGCGACCGGCATCGAGGTGCAGGTGCCCGAATATCTGGCGACAGGCGCGCTGATCCGGGTCAACACCGTTACCGGGAAATATATGTCCAGGGCATGACCCTCTCCCTCGAGGTTTCAGGACCTGGCCGTCATCGCCTCGATTAGGCGAATGACCTTATCCCGCTGTTCCACACCGATCTCGGAGAAATAAAAACCGCTGTGGTGAATATCCTTGTTGTTCGCCTGTTTGCACCAGAGACAACGGGCCGAGAGCCGGATCTGAACGATTTCATCATCCGGTTCGAGGTATTCGAGCCGGACCCGGTACTCGGTATCGACCACGACCGCGGCGAAGCTCATCAGCATCATGCCTTCCACGTGCATGTTCGAGGTGTAACCCAAGGTGTTCCCGTTCGCGTCGTCATACACCTTGACGTTCACCGGAAAACGCACGAGTCTCCGCGTATCCTTCCCCTCAGTCGTTTGCATGGCGTGTCTGTAAATCCTGTCAGCTTATGATTTCATTTTTGCACGAGCCTGATCCGGCGCAGGACCAGCACGGCTGGCCGGGCGAGCCTTGTGGTAAAACAACCCAGCCCCGCGATATGCCGCATGTCCATGACCCTGCCGGATGAGAGCCGCGCGGCTTCGACGAGGTCCACCGTAATCGCATTCGCACCCTTTACGATAGCATAACGCCCATTAAATCGATCGGCATAATCCTGATTATGCGCCCGGTCATGGATCCTGCATGTCAAGGAGACGGTCTCCTCCGCGGGATTGTCGAGCAGCAACTCCAGCCGCGCAAAACCGGACCAATCGCGGGGAAAGTAGCGTAAATTAAAACCGGAATACAGCGCTGTGCTGAACGCAACCTCGACGCCGGAGGCGACCGGTCGCAGATTGGCCGGATTGCCGAAGCGGGTTAAGGACAATCTGTCGCCCGATCCCAGCAACACCGGGAATTCCCGCCAGGCACGCCATTCATCCATGAGCGCCAACGATAAATGGACGCCGGACGGGAGGATCAGCAACACGGCAAAGACCCGCAAGCCTTTCATGAATGGGGTTAGAGTCGAAACCATGCGCCACCGGGTCCAGCCGGCCGCAAGCAGTGCCCCGGTTATGTCGCGATACAGATCCCCAAGGCTTGCCTCGCGGCCTGCGATTCCCTGTTGCAGCGCCTCAATCGCGCCGCCGATGCCAAGGCCGATGACCAGCGCAAGGCCTATCCCCGCAGGCAGCGAAACCTGTTGCCCGCGCCAGCGAAACCGGGGGAGCGCCAGACTCAAGAGACAGAAGAAGAAAGCCACATGGCCAAGGTCCCACAGTTCTGCCAACGAACGCCCGAGCTCCCTCGCATCCAGGGGCAGGAAGATCAGGACCAGTCCGGCGCCGACGACTGTCGCCGCGAACGGGGCAGGGATTTTCATCACATCCCGCCGTTGCCGGGCAATCGGTAGCGTTACTCCTCTGTCTTTGCCGCGGGCGCTTCCTGCGCACGCATACGGACCTGCATTTCAACGCGTTCCAAGGGATTGTCCATGGGGTCGCGCGCCTCGGCCACGATCCTGTCCACCGTTTCCATGCCGGAGATCACCCGGCCGAAAACCGTGTACTGTCCGTTCAGATGCGGCGTGTCCTTGACCACGATGAAAAACTGGGAGCCCGCGCTGTCCGGGTCCCGTGAACGGGCCATGGAGACTGTGCCGCGGACGTGCGGCTCCGCGTTAAATTCCGCAGGGATGGCATAACCCGGACCGCCCGTGCCGTATTTCGATTTATCCATCTGCTTCGTGTAAGGATCGCCGCCCTGAATCATGAAACCGGGGATCACACGATGAAAGATCGTGCCGTTATAAAATCCGGATTCCGTCAGCTTGAGAAAGTTTGCGACATGCCCTGGGGCGACCTCCGGCAGCAGTTCGATGACTATCTGCCCATGCCTGGTTTCGATTGTCACCTCGGGACGGCCTTCCCCGGCATTCGCCTGAACGGCAATGAACCACAGACACACTCCCATCAAAACATGCTTTGCGCCGCAGGTCTTCATCAGCATAAACAACTCCCATGATCTTCGAATCGAGGGCGGAAATTGTATATAATCCCGCCGCCGCAGGCATAACAGAATCGATGCAGCCCTCACCATGTCCCGTGCCGGCATGGGCGGGCGCCCGCAACCTGTCCACCCCATATCACCACAACCTTTATGGAGTTTACTCAGTGGCCCAATACGTTTACACGATGATCGGCGTCGGCAAGGTCGTGCCGCCCAAACGCGAGATCCTGAAGGATATCTCGCTGTCTTTCTTTCCGGGGGCGAAGATCGGCGTGCTCGGGCTTAACGGCGCGGGAAAATCCACCCTGCTCCGGATCATGGCGGGCGTGGATACCGAGATCAACGGAGAGGCGCGGCCGATGCCGAATATCCGGGTGGGTTTCCTGTCGCAGGAACCGCAACTGGATGCGGCCCGCACTGTCCGGCAGAACGTGGAGGACGGTCTGCGCGAACCACTCGATGCCCTGGCGGGTTTGCAGGAGGTCTATCTGGCCTACGGCCGGGAGGTCGCCAACTTCGACGAACTCGCCAAAATGCAGGAGAAACACGAGGCGATCATCGAGGCCTGGGATGCCCATAACCTGGAACACAAACTCGAACGCGCCGCCGACGCCCTGCGCCTGCCTCCCTGGGACGCCCCGGTCGAACATCTCTCGGGCGGTGAAAAACGGCGCGTGGCGCTCTGCCGATTGCTGCTCTCCCGCCCCGACATGCTGTTGCTGGATGAGCCGACCAACCACCTGGACGCGGAGTCCGTCTACTGGCTCGAACGCTTCCTGGCCGAATTCAGCGGCACCGTGGTCGCGGTCACCCACGACCGTTATTTTCTCGACAACGTCGCGGGCTGGATCCTGGAACTGGATCGCGGGCGCGGGATCCCTTTCGAGGGCAATTACTCCGGCTGGCTGCAATACAAGGAACAACGACTGGCGCACGAGGAACGCACGGAGACCGCCCGGCAGAAGGCGATCCAGCACGAACTCGAATGGGTGCGCAGCAATCCCCAGGGCCGGCACAGCAAGAGCAAGGCCCGCCTCGCCCGCTTTCAGGAATTGAATGCGCAGGACTTTCAAAAGCGCAACGAGACCAACGAGATCTATATACCACCAGGACCCCGGCTCGGCGATCAGGTGATCGAATTCAACAGCGTCGGCAAATGCTTCGGCGAGAAAAATCTCTTCGAGAATCTGGAATTTCGCGTACCCGCGGGCGCCATAGTCGGGGTCATCGGCGGCAACGGGGCCGGCAAGACCACCCTCTTCCGCCTGATCACCGGACAGGTTCAGCCGGATAGCGGCGCGATCGCCATCGGCGAGACCGTGAAGATCGCCTGCGTCGAACAGGAACGGGACAAGCTGGACAACAAAAAGACCGTCTGGGAGGCGATCTCGGACGGGCAGGAGAACCTCACCATCGGCAACTATCAGGTCAATTCGAGGGCCTATCTCGGACGCTTCAACTTCCGCGGCACGGAGCAACAGAAACATGTCGCGGCGCTATCCGGCGGCGAGCGCGGTCGCCTGCACCTTGCCCTCACCCTCCGGCAGGGGGCGAATGTCCTGTTGCTCGACGAACCGTCCAACGATCTGGATATCGAGACGCTGCGCGCCCTGGAAGAGGCCCTCCTCGCCTTCCCCGGCAGCGCCATGGTCATTTCCCATGACCGCTGGTTCCTGGATCGCATCGCCACGCACATCCTCGCCTTCGAAGGCGATTCGGCGGTTGTCTTACACGATGGGAATTTCAGCGACTACCACGCGGACCTGGTGCGCCGCCGCGGCGAGGATTCAGAACCGCACCGGGTGCATTACCGCCGATTGCACGGGTGATATGTAACGCAGAAGGTTTTCTACAGCCTGTTATGGCGCGGCGTTGACGCGATCGTAGACCCGGACCAGAAGGATTGGCCACCGGAAACTCAGCGGGTGCAATTCCAGTTCAACACGTAAACGCTGCCCCCCTTCCTCCAGGGTGAAAATCTCGCTGATGTTCCCGCCATCCAGCGGTCGCGATTCCACCATCAGGCGTTCGCCTTCCCACGAGGCAAATGAATAATCGCTGCGGTCACCGCCCGTTGTCCCGCTGGCGCTGGCGACTCGGCCCCGGCCATCCGCATAAAATGACCGTTCGAAACCATCGTCGTAGATCAGCCGCACGCGGGGTTCCCGATATTCGAAACGTAAATGCTGATCATAGGAGATGTGATCGTAAAGCAACTGATCCGCGGGTCCGCCGCGGTAGCGCTCCTTGCTGCCGCGCTTGCCTCCGGAGGGAAAGCCGCCCGCTTCCCGGATCGCCTTTTCGACCTGTCGATCCGTATCGCCGCTCAACTCGGCATTGACAATCCAGTCGCCGTCGAAGTCTGTAGTCTCAGCCTGTAATAGTGTGACAGGCAGACACAGTATGATCGCGAGGATCAAGCTTGGCGAACGGGGTTTTTGCGGCATTGCATGCATACTCATGTCCAGGGGGTTAAGTCTACCTTCTATGGGGGATCGGTAATCTCTCCCTCATCCCCGGCCCTTCCCCCGGAGGGCGAAGGGAGATTTTTCATTATTACACCGGCAGGCGGGATTTGCTACGCTACGAGGGAACCAAACCGATCGACTCACCATGAACCTGAAGGAGCATGTTATGGATCTGCTACAACAACTGGGCTGGCGTTATGCGGTGAAGAAATTCGACCCGGAACGTGTGATCGCCGCGGAACATCTCGAAAAGATCCTGGAGGCCGCGCGTCTCGCCCCCTCCGCCTTCGGGCTGCAACCCTACCGGTTGCTGGTCATCGCGGACAAACAGGTCCGCGAGGCCCTGGTGGAACATTCGATGCACCAGGACAAGGTCCTGAATTCATCGCATCTGCTGGTGTTCGCCATCCGCCGCGAGATCAATGACGCGGATATCGAGCAATACCTGCAACTGATCGCCGGGACCCGCGACGCCCCGCGCGAGAATCTGGCCGGCCTGGAGCGCATCCTGCGCGAATTCATTGGCGGCATGAGCCCCGAGAATTACCGCAACTGGGCGTCGCGTCAGGCCTATCTGGCCCTCGGGAATCTGCTGACGGCGTGTGCGTTGCTACAAGTGGATGCCTGCCCGATGGAGGGCTTCGTGCCTGCCGCTTACGATCGCGTATTGGAACTGGATCAGATCGGCCTTGCCGCCACAGTCATCGCCACGCTGGGATACCGCGCGGCGGATGATCCCTATGCAAGACTCCGGAAGGTGCGCATGCCGAAGGAGGAATTCGTCATACGTATTTGATGGAGCACCCTTGAACCGTTTTCGCCTCTCCCGCCGGGAGAGGCTGCGTAGCAGGTATCGACCCCCTCCCCCTGGACGGGGGAGGGTCGGGGAGAGGGTGGAAATTTCCCTGCCCCTCTCCCCCTGCCCCTCTCCCGCGAGGGGAGAGGGGCAATCTCTCGCCGTCACAAACGAGGATTGTTTAACGTAAAGTCCTGCGCCCGGAGAGAGCATGCGACAGCGTGCTGGCGTCAACGTACTCGAGTTCGCCACCCATCGGCACGCCATGGGCGATCCGCGTAACCTGCAGGGATCGGTTTCTGACCATCTCGCTGATGAAATGCGCCGTCGCCTCCCCTTCCACCGTCGAATTGGTCGCCAGGATGACCTCGCGGGTCTCGCCTTCGTCCAGCAGTTGATTCAAATTCGAAAACCCCAACTCCTCCGGGCCGATCCCGTCCAGCGGGGAGAGATGACCCATCAGCACGAAATACAGCCCACGGAAACCCGCCTCCTCGACCGCCTTCATGTCCGCGGGGCTTTCGACGATGCAGAGCAGGCCGCGATCGCGGGCGGGATTCCGGCAGAGGACGCAAAATTCCGCTTCGCTGAAATTGCGGCAACGACGGCAATGGGCGATGCCCTGCATGGCCTGGGTCAGGGACTGTGCAAGTTTCAGCGCCCCCGGGCGATCCCGTTGCAGGAGATGGTAGGCGATCCGCTGCGCGGATTTGCGGCCCACCCCGGGGAGACACCGCAGCGACCCGATTAATTCATCTATTAATGATGCGTGATCATTCATGTGTACAAGCCTTGGTTAGGTCCAGACCCGCGTTACCCCTGGAAGGGAAACTTGAAACCCGCGGGGAGGTTCAGGCCCGAGGTAAGACCGGCGAGTTTTTCCTTGGACATGGCGTCGATGCGCCGCACGGCGTCATTAACGGCGGCGGCGACCAGATCCTCCAGCATGTCGCGATCCTCGCCGACCAGGCTCGGGTCGATGGTCACTTTCCTCACCTCGTGGCGTCCGTTCATGAGCACCTTCACCAGGCCCGCGCCGGCCTCGCCCTGGACCTCGCTCCCGGCGATCTCCTCTTGCAGGCGCTGCATGTTTTCCTGCATCTCCTGCGCCTGTTTCATGATGTTCCCCAGACCGATCTTCATGGCGCAGGCCCCGATCCGGACGCCGGGTCCTTGACCCGGATTGAATCCATCTGCAGATCCGCGTTGAAGTTTTCCATAATCGTTCGCACGCCAGGGTCGCGGCTGTATGCCGCCACGGCCTCCTGCTGGCGCTGACGTTCCTCCCGTTGACGGCGCTGCGCCGGGGTCTCTCCCGCGATCTCTTCCACGGTGATTTCCAGTTTGACCTTCTCGCCGAAACGGTCCTTGATAGCCTTCTGCAAGCGTTCCTTCTGCGAGGTCTTGAGAAGGTGCTCCTGGGTCGGCGCCAGGCTGAGGTGCACCTTGTCAGGGGTATGTGCTTTCAGCACGCAATGCCCCGCCAGTTCACGCACCAGACCGGCGAGCGCCATCTCGTCGATGATCTGCTGCCATTCGCCCGTGTCCAGTGCGCTTGACGAGCCTGGCCCAGGTTGTGGTTGTGGTTGTGGTTGTGGTTGTGTTTGTGGTTTTACCTCAGCCCTGGCGGTAGGGCGGGCCGCCGCCGCGTGGGGAGAAGGACTCGCAACAACGGTCGCGGCAGTCGCGGAATTTGGTTGCCGCGCGTCCCGCGGCGCCTCCCCTGGCCGGAAGGCGAGCATCCTCACCAGGGTCATCTCGAAACCGGACCGCGGATCGGGAGACAACGCCTGATCGCGCCGGCCGTTGAGGGCGATCTGATAAAACAACTGGACATCCTCCGCCGACACGCGATCCAGGAAGCACTGAATGAAGGCATCCATACGGCACGGGTCGCCGGGCAGGACGTGCGCCACCGCCGCCTGATGTAAACGGGTCAGGAGGGCGGCCAGCAGGCTGTCATAATCGGGATTGTGCGCGGCGAGCTGATCGATATGCGCGAACAACGCGCCTGCATCGTGGTTCGCGAGGGCCTCCAGCAGGTCGTCGATCGCCGCCGGGTCGATGCTGCCCAGCATGGCGCGCACCTGCGCCTCATCGAGCCGTCCGGCGCTGTAGGCGATGGCCTGATCCAGCAGGCTCAAGGCATCCCGCATGCTGCCGTTCGCGGCCCCGGCCAGCAATCCGATCGAGCCCGGATCGGCCTCGATGCGTTCCGCCTGCAGGATGACCCGGATCTGCGCGGCGATCTGCTCCGGCGTTAGATGCATCAGATTGAATTGCAGACAGCGGGACAGGATGGTGATCGGCAGTTTCTTGGGTTCGGTGGTCGCCAGCAGAAAGACGACGTGAGGCGGAGGTTCTTCGAGGGTCTTCAACAGGGCATTGAAGCTTTTCTCGGAGAACATGTGGACTTCGTCGATGAGATAGACCTTGTAGCGCCCGGAGACGGGGAGGTACTGGACGTTGTCCATGAGGTCCCGCGTCTCATCCACCTTCGAGCGGGACGCGGCGTCCACTTCAATAAGATCCGGGAATCTGCCCTCCGCAATCCCGATGCAGGCATGGCATTCGCCGCAAGGGTGGGAACCCACGCCCTGTTCGCAATTCAGGCATCTCGCCATGATCCGGGCCAGCGTGGTCTTGCCGACGCCCCGGGTGCCGGTAAACAGATAGGCATGATGCAGCCGGCCGGAATCCAGGGCGTTGCTGAGGGTTTTTACGACATGCGCCTGTCCGACCAGATCAGTGAAATTTTGCGGGCGCCATTTGCGCGCCAGTACCTGATAACTCATGCGAACCGGGTATCCGTCAGTCTGTCGCGGTCAGGGTGGAAGTCTGGAAATATCGAAACAATGATAGAAAGCGGCCTGCACCGTCCTGATCCCGGCACCCGCATCCACTGCTGCCGCTGCTCCCTTCCGGGCCTGACGGGGTTCACAATTTCGCGCCGCGGGGAGGCCGGTACAGACCGCAAGATTTGGATTTTATCAAGTAAACGCGGCAACGGCGAGCCCATTCCCGCGCTGATCGCTCGCGTTTCACGTGACGGACCAGGTATCCGCGTTATGCAGGTGTTCGAACAATTTGCCGGGACCGTTGCGCTTGCGGGCCATGGCGATCTGATCTTGCAGTTGCGCGCCATAATGCGGCCGATCGATGGCCTGAAACACGCCGATCGGCACAGGCAGCGTGGCTTCATCCAGCGTGGTCAGCAGGCGCGCCAGATAATTGCGCGGAGATTTTTCATTGTGCAGCACCAGTTTGTCCGCCGGGGTCTCGGCCGTCGGCGCGACCTCGAATTCCAGGCCATGGCTGCCGCCGCGCATCTTCAGCACCTTGTCGCCGTTCTTGCCGAAGATCAGGGGATTGCCGTCCTTCAGGATCAAGGTGCGTTCCTCCATCACCGCCTTCTCCGCGAAGGAGTCGAACGCCCCATCATTGAAGACATTGCAATTCTGCAGCACCTCGACGAAGGCGGCCCCGCGGTGCCGGGCCGCGCGGAGAAGGATCTCCCGCAGCCGGTCGGAGTCGGTGGCGATCGCGCGCGCGACGAAGGTCGCCTCGGCGACCATCGCGGTGTAGAGCGGATTGACCGGTGCTTCCATGGTCCCCATCGGGCTGGATTTGGTCTTCTTGCCCTTCTCAGAGGTCGGGGAATACTGGCCCTTGGTCAGTCCGTAGATGCGGTTGTTGAACAGGATGATCTTGATATCGATGTTGCGGCGCAGGCAATGCAGCAGGTGGTTGGCCCCAATGGATAAACCGTCGCCGTCGCCGGTGATGACCCAGACCTGCAAATCCGGACGACTGACGGCCAGCCCGGTTGCGATCGTGGGCGCCCGCCCATGGATGGTATGAAATCCGTAGGTATTCATGTAATAGGGGAAACGACTCGAGCAGCCGATGCCCGAGATGAAGACAATATTCTCCCGCGGGAGATTCAACTCCGCGCAGACCGTGGGCATCACCCGCTGCATCTGGGCGAGGATGGAATAATCGCCGCAGCCGGGGCACCAGCGCACGGCCTCCGGCGAGATGAAATCCTTGCGGGTATATTGCTGGACGTGTTCGTTCCGGGTTGCTTGCTCGTTCATTAGCATGTCACCGCCGCAGTCTTCAGTGGCCTGACGCCGCCGAGGATCGTCTGGATCTTCTCCTCAATCTCGGTCATCAGAAAGGGTTTACCCATGATCTTGTTCATGCCGATGATGTCCACCAGATACTCAGCCCGCAGCAACATGCGCAACTGCCCGCTGTTGAGTTCGGGGAGCAGGACATGTTTATAGCGGCCGAGGACCTCGCCCGTGTTGGCCGGCCAGGGATTGAGATACTTAAGGTGGGCCGAGGCCACGGACAACCCCTGATTCCTGGCGTTTTCCGCGGCGTGCCGGATGGCGCCGTAGGTGCTGCCCCAACCGAGGATGAGCAGGTCGCCTGTTTCTGGGCCAGACACGGTCAATGGCGGGATAACTTCAGCTATGCGCCGGACCTTCTCGGCCCTGTATCCAACCATAATCTCATGGTTGCGGGAGTTGTAACTGACATCGCCCGTGCCATCCTGTTTTTCCAGTCCGCCTATACGATGCTCGAGGCCAGGCGTACCTGGGACAATCCAGGGCCGGCTCAGGGTTTGCGGGTCGCGTACGTAAGGCAGTGGCATGTCCCGATCCCTGTGGAATTTGACGCGCATCGACGGCAGTTCCTCCGGACCTGGAATCCGCCAAGGTTCCGAACCATTGGCCAGATAACCGTCCGACAGATACACGACCGGGATCATGTAACGTACAGCGATCCGGAATGCCTCGATGGCCATGTGAAAGCAATCCGCCGGCGTGGCCGGGGCCACGATCGCGACTGGGCTTTCGCCATTGCGACCGAACATGGCTTGCAGAAGATCCGCCTGCTCCGTCTTGGTCGGCAGACCCGTGGAGGGCCCACCGCGCTGTACATTGATGATAACCACCGGCAATTCGGTCATGACGGCGAGACCAATCGCCTCGCTCTTCAGGGCCATGCCCGGACCACTGGTGCCGGTCAGACCCAGCGATCCGCCATAGGCCGCGCCGATGGCCATGCCCATGGCGGCGATCTCGTCTTCCGCCTGCATGGTGATGACGCCGAAATGACGCAGTTTGGAAAGCTCGTGCAGGATATCGCTGGCGGGCGTAATTGGATAAGAGGCATAGAACAGCGGCCGGCCACACAATTCCGAGGCGGTCAACATCCCGAGCGCCGTCGCCTCATTGCCGGTCACCCTTCGATAGACTCCGGGCGGCAGCTTTGCCGCGGTGATCTGGTATTTGCCGGTGAACAGTTCCACCGTGTCCGCGTAATTGTAACCGGCCTGCAGGGCCAGTTTGTTCGCCTCAGCCATCTCCGGCCGAATTGCCGAGTAGCGTTTATCGATATAGCGTTTAATCGGTTCGATGGATCGGTCATAAAGCCAGGTGATGACGCCCAGCGTGAACATGTTCTTGCACTGCACCGCCTGCTTCCTGCTGATGCCGGTGTTTTCCACCGCCGCAAGGGTCAGCGAACTGACGGGGATCGGATAGATCTTGAAACCCGACAGCGAATGATCGGCGAGCGGATCGCTCGCATAGCCCGCCTTCTGCCATTCGGATTTGGTGAAGGCATCGCTGTTGAGGATGATGGCGCCGCCGGGCGCGAGGTCCATGATGTTGGCCCGCAGGGCCGCCGGGTTCAAGGCCACCAGCACCGCCGGTTGATCGCCAGGCGTGTCGATCTCGTAGGAACTGAAGTTCAGTTGAAAACTGCTGACGCCGGCGAGCGTGCCCGCGGGGGCGCGAATTTCGGCGGGGAAGTCCGGCATGGTGCTGATGTCATGTCCCAGGATGGCGGACTCGTGGGTAAACATGGAGCCGGTAATCTGAATCCCGTCGCCGGAATCGCCCGCGAAACGGATTACCGCATTTTTGATTTCAACATGATTCGACATTTAGACCACACCAGAATTGATGGCACATGTTCGATTGAGACTGCGAAGGATCGCGGATTTATCCGGCGAGAACTACGCGGCGTCCTCTCTTTCAGATCCAATGATACAAGATAGCGCCGGCCAATGACATATTGATAAAGCCCCGCTCCTTCACAGGCAATCTCGCAGAATTTATACGTGAAATCCGGAGCGGGGTCATAGTAATATCCCGCGCATGGACAACACGGACATCCTTGCAGTGGCGGAACGCTGGGCCGGCGAAGACCGCAAGCTCGCGCTCGCGACCGTCATCGAAACCTGGGGCTCCGCGCCGCGTCCCGAGGGCAGTCACCTCGTGGTGGATGCCGAAGGCCGTTTTGAGGGATCGGTCTCCGGCGGGTGTGTGGAAACCGCCGTGATCGAAACGGCGCTTGAGGTCATCAGGACCGGCAAGCCCCGGGTCCTCGAATTCGGAGTCAGCAACGAACGCGCCTGGGAGGTGGGACTCGCCTGCGGGGGCAGGATCCAGGTGTATGTAGAACCAATTGAAACGGCCTGCAACGCGCCCGGCGGACAGCGCATCTGATGCGCCGTGAGAACTTGAGCGCGCTGAATCAGGCGCGGAACCAGCGTCAGGCATGTGTGCTGATAACCGACCTCGGTTCAGGCGAACAGGAATTGCTGGCTGAAGATCTCGTACAGCAAACCGCTGCAACAGCGAATCCCCTGCATGAGCATGCCCGGCAGGCACTCATATCCGACGAGTGCCTGAGGGTCAGTCATGACGGACGGGAACTTTTCATCCAACCCTTCAATCCGCCGCTGCGTCTTGTAATTATCGGCGCCGTGCATATCGCGCAGTACCTCGCGGACTTCGCTCATCGCTGCGACTTCGAGGTTTACATCATCGATCCCCGCCAGGCCTTCGCGAACAACGAACGCTTTCCGGAGGCCCGCTTGCTGAACGCCTGGCCGGACGAGGCCCTGCGGGAATTGCCGCCGGACCCCAGAACGGCGGTGGTCAGCCTCGCGCATGATCCCAAACTCGACGATCCCGGACTCGGCCGAGCCTTGAATTCCCCCGCGTTCTACATTGGCGCACTGGGCAGCCGCAAGACCGCGGCCGCCAGAAATCAACGCCTTGCCGAAGCGGGCTTTACGCCGGATCGGGTCGCCGCTATCCACGGGCCGGCGGGGCTGCCCATCGGCGCCGCCTCGCCCGCGGAGATCGCAATCTCCATACTGGCGGAGGTCATCAAGACTATGCGCCATACAGGACGCGCATGAAACTGGTTCAGTGTCCCGTTGGTGAAGCGGCCGGGGCCCTCCTGGCGCACAGCGTGAAGGATGCCGCCTTTACCCTGAAGAAAGGCCACTTGCTGGGGCCGGAGGATATCGAGCGGTTGCGACAGGCCGGTTACGCCATGCTCACCGTTGTCTTCACTGATCCAGGCGATATTGGCGAGAA
This sequence comes from Gammaproteobacteria bacterium, assembly GCA_004297165.1. Lineage (GTDB taxonomy): Bacteria > Pseudomonadota > Gammaproteobacteria > Eutrophobiales > Eutrophobiaceae > 2-02-FULL-56-15. The sequence continues at coordinate 346,025 of SCUJ01000006.1, read as the reverse complement.
CGCCGCGGCCGCCCGGCTGGCGGAAATACTCAAGGGTCCGAACATACGTACCGATCAGGCATTCACCGGACGCTGCAATCTCAAAAGCGCGGCGTATGGTTTGCTGGTCACGGAAAAACATACCATCGATCGGATCAATCTGATCCATGAGGACATCACCCTGGCGACCCTGGATCCCTACGCCGTGGTCCAACCAGGGCAACTGGTGGCCACCGTCAAGATCATCCCCTTCGCGGTCCCCGGAGAGGTCCTCGTCGCCTGCGAACGGGAGGCAACCGTCGTGGCCCCCGCGCTCCAGGTGGCGCCCTTTCAGCCCAAGCGCGCGGGTTTCATCCAGACGATCCTGCCAGGGATTCAGGACAGCGTGTTGAACAAGACCGCGCGGGTGCTGCGCAGACGCCTCGATGCGGTTCAGGCAAGCCTCGATCTGGAGTTGCGTTGCCCGCACGATGAAACTGAACTCGTGCTGGCCTTGCGCCAGCTTTTGGATCTCAATCTGGACCTGATCATCGTGGTCGGGGCCTCCGCCATTATTGACAGGAACGACATCATTCCGGCCGCCATCGCCCGTTCCGGCGGCGAGATCCTGCATTTCGGCATGCCGGTGGACCCCGGTAATCTATTGTTGCTTGGGAGGCATGGCCGGCGCCCGGTGCTGGGTATGCCCGGTTGCGCCCGTTCCCCCAGCCTGAACGGTTTCGATTGGGCGCTGGAACGACTTGCCGCGGACCTGCCCTTGACCGCCAGTGACATCATGCGACTGGGCGCGGGCGGATTGTTGAAAGAGATCGGCACACGGCCTCAGCCCCGGTTGGGAGATCCCGAGTGATCGACCCCACGCATTTTTTCGTCCCCGAAGATTAAAATGTGCCGTAAGATAGTGAATAACATCGCACGGAACGACGCCGCTTCATGACCGAAGAACACCTAATCCGACGCATCCTCATCCTGGACGATGACAGCGATTACCGGCGGTTGCTGCTCACGCATCTCAAGAAACTCTTCCCAGGGACCGAACTGGTCGAGTATGACCCGGTGGCGAACGGCGTGCCTGGAGATGCCTTCGACTGGGCCGCCTATGACGTTCTGCTGCTGGATTATTATCTTTGCATCCATGGCGTCACCGGCCTCGATATCCTCCAGGCCAACCGCAAAAACGCCCTCTTTCCCGCGACCCTCATGTTGACCGGCGCCGGCACCGAGGAAGTCGCCGCCAAGGCAATCCGGGCCGGAGTTTACGATTTCATCCGCAAGGACCGCCTCGATAAAAATCGACTGGTGAGCGCCATACGCCTGGCCCATAAAAAACACCGCCTGCATTTGGAAACACTCCGTGAGGTAACCAGCCAGAGCAAGGCCTTTAACAAGGCGATCTTTTACCGCTCCCTGGAACTCGCGGGAGAAAGCGCTGACGAAAAGGTCCTGATGCTCGTTCAACTGGATCGCGCCAACGAGTTGCAAAATGAACTGGGACTCGTCCTGCTGACAAATATCCTCAGACATCTGTCACGCATGTGTCTCGATCTGCTGGACAAGGCGGGGACAGGTCCGGCCATCACCCGCCTCAGCGACTCCGCGACTGCCATCATCATGGACCAGAACGGGACGCTGGAGACCCTGGCCGGCCGCGCCCGGCAACTTTGCGAAGCGTTGGCGGGAAACCCCTATGTTTACCAGGACCGGGTTTACCCATACACAGTCAGCATGGGGATCGTGCCTTTACGCGAAATCACCGGCACGGCGGAACAGATCATCGCACTGGCCCGCGCCGACTGCGACATCGCCAAGGGATCGCCCGGCAATTCCTATCATATACACGCTACGGCCTACGCCGGCGCAATCCGGACAGACTCGCCCCCGCCTCAGCCTGAAGCGCTCACCGTCCCGGACACGCCGGCAAAACCTGACATTTCTCCGGCCCCTCCATCCGTCAGTATGCCCACAGTTCCTGAAACCTCGCATCCCCACCCGGTCGTGGAAGCAAGCGACAAGCCAACGACCCGAGGCCAGAAACCGGCCGCGCCGGATCGCAGAAGCGCCGACCGAAAGATCGAAGTGACCAAGGATGAAGCCGTACTTGATGAGCGGCAGCTCAGCCCGGCCGCTCTGCCCATAAAGAAGGCCTTCGACGAAAATCGCATCGTGCAGACCTTCCAACCGGTGATCAGTCTGGTCAGCGGGGCCGAAGCGACGGATGAACTCTTTGTCGTCTCGCTCCAACTGGTCACCACCAGCGGCGCGGTCCAGCATGCCGATAACATTTTGCAGGCCGTGGACAATGACGCCTTTAAAAAATTCGTCGATCGCTGGATGCTGCGCGAGGCCATCGCCCGTGTCATAAAAAACGAGGCGCGCAAGACGATTTTTTTACTGCGCCTCAGCGAGGCGTCGCTCGCCGACGCCTATCTCTTCAATTGGTTGCGCCAGCATCTGGCATCGGTCCGCGACAAATTAACCGAACATTCGATCACCCCGTTGATATCGGCGGATGGTTTTCTGCACCGGAAAAAACAGGCCGAGGCCCTGATGATCTATCTGAAAAAGACCTTCGGGTTCGGCTTCGCGCTGCAAGCGAACGGTCCGCTCGAAGAACTGCATGAATTGACGCACAAGGGCCTGTTCGATTATCTGATCGTCGATCACTTTAAAATTCCCGAGATGCAGGCGTTCGTCCCGGTCAAGGCGCAGAAACAGGACCTGCTCGCCAGTCTGAAAGCGGCGGGGCTCCGGATTGTCACCGACGGCATCAAGGACGCGAACGAGCTGACCGAGGCGATTCATCGCGGCGTGGATTACGCCATGGGTCCCTTTGTCGGCGATGAAATCACGCAAATCGACGAATCGAGCAACCTGGAGTCCTTTGAAATCACCTGAGGATGGTCTATAAATCCATTATTGCATTCGTAACATTGGGGAGATTCTCTTGAGCAACATCGACAAAATGAACTACGAGGCAAAACGCATCGGTGAGTTTCTCGCATGCTCCAAAGGCACGTTGCAAAATGCCGTAAAGAAACAGGGGCAACTGCTCAAACAGAAAAAGCCCTTCAAGACGATCGGCCAGATCCTGATCGAAAACGGCGACATTTCGAAAGATGACTGGGAAACCGCCATCCGCAAGCAGCGGATCCACCGCTTGCGATCCTGCCCGGTCTTCGCTTCCCTCTCCGACACCGAGCTCTCAGCGTTAAGCAGCCGCTTCAGCGAAGTGACCGTGGATATCGGCGAGCAATTCATAACGCAGGACATGCCGGAACCGACGCTCTACATCCTCGCCTCGGGCAAGGTCGAGGTCTATCGGACGGAAATGAACGGAACCCGCACCCACATCGCCTACGTCGAACCGCCCGAACCCATCGGTGAGATGGGCTATTTCTCCGGCGGCGTGCGCACCGCCTCAGTGCGCGCGCTTACGACCAGCACCCTGCTCTGCGCGCACTACAAGGACCTGACGCATTATTTCGAACACGTCCCCCGCGTCGCGCACGAATTCATGCGGATCGTCGAGGCAAGACGGCAAGCGACGGAGGAGATTTTGAAGAAACCGTGATTTGAAGCTTCTGAATCTGCCCAAAGATTCGATTCAGGTAATGTTCAGGAACACCAAATTTCCAACTGGCTCCACAATTGAGTTCAACGAACCAATTCTCCATGTTGGGGTTCGTTTCACTCACCGCCAACCACTCTAATCCGGATTCGTGGGGTTGGCGAGTTCGCGGTCGCTGACCCAGGGATTGGTCTGCCTCTCCCGCCCGAAGGTGGAGACCGGGCCGTGGCCGGAGATGAACTGCACATCGTCGCCGAGCGGCCAGAGCTTCTGGGTGATCGATCGCACCAGCGTATCCCAATCCCCGCCGGGAAAATCAGTGCGCCCGACGGAATCGCGGAACAGGACATCGCCCACGAAGGCGAGTCTCTGCGCGCGATAATAGAATGCCACATGTCCCGGCGTATGCCCGGGACAATGCAGGACCTCCAGCGTGATATTGCCGAAACGCACGTTTTCGCCGTCTTCAAGCCAGCGGTTCGGCGTAAACGGCTCCGCGAACTCGAAACCGAAATCCCGGCCGTGCTCCTCCATCACGTCGATCCAGTACTGATCGCCGCGCTGTGGACCCTCCACCGGCGCTGAGGTCCGCCGCGCCAACTCGGCCACGCCGCCGGCATGATCGACGTGGGCATGGGTAACGAAAATCTTTTCCAATCTTGCGCCTGACTGTTTAATGGCGGCCTCGATCCGATCGAGGTCCCCGCCCGGATCGATCACCGCGGCCTTGGCGGATTCCTCACAGACCAGGAGCGAGCAATTCTGTTCGAACGGAGTGACGGGTATAACGGTGACCTTCATGTAAATTCTTCCTGCTTGTGTGTGTTTATGTTTGGCGTGACACGCTCCCCGTAGGCAAACTCCAGCACGGTCATATCCTGTAACGTGCGCGCCATGAGCTGGGGGTAATCGGGGATGAGTGTTTGCTCCAGTTCGACCAGGGCCTCGTGAGTGGAGCGGGTCTTGGGATTGCCTGCAATGAGGGCACAACAATCCTTGTAGGGATCGATGGAGATTTCATAGGTGCCGATCCAGCGCGCCAGGTCGATGATCTCGTCCTTGTTGGTTCCAACCAATGGCCGGAAGACCGGCGTTTCGATGCAACGCGTGACGCTGACCATATTCTCCAGCGTCTGCGACGCCACCTGTCCCAGACTGTCGCCGTTGACCAGGGCCAGGGCCCCGATCCGGTTGGCCTGTTCCGCCGCGACTCGCAACAGAAATCTCCGGAACAGCACCACCTCGTACCCCGTAGGCCGTCCCTTCAAGGCCATATCGAAATAGGTATTGGGCGCGACATGCAGGTGCATGCGCCCAGTGTGCCGGCTGAGTTGCCGCACCAGTCTGCCGATCACGGAATCGGCGATCTCGCTAACGCTCAGGTGGCTGGCAGACAGGTGAAACAAATCCACCTCGCAACCCCGTTTTGCCAGCAGATAGGCCGCCACCGGGGAATCGATGCCGCCGGATAACAACGCGAGCACTCGTCCGCCCGTGCCTACGGGAAGGCCGCCCACGCCTTTCAGCTTGTCGGTATACAAATACAAGCCATCGGGATAAGCGTCGATATGGAAGGTGCAATCCGGGCGTTTGAGATTGACCTTGTCCCAGGCGGTGGCTTGCACGATTGCCGCTCCCAGCCGCTCGCCGACCGCGGATGAGATTGTCAACAATTGCTTGTCAACCCGATTGAAACGCACCGCAAAACTCGCATGCTCGCGATAGATGGAAGCTGCGAGATCGATAACTTTGGGGGTGAGCAGATCCCAGTTTACCTGCCTGTCTTCGGTATACGCCTCGCGTGGCGGTATCCACAAGGCGTCCGCCAATGCGGCCACACCTGGAATCCTCCGTAACAGGGCAAGCGCATCCGGGATATCAATCGCACTCCGTTCAGGCACCAGGATGCAGACCCGTCCCCGGGAAGCGCCCGCGTTCCAGTGATAACCGGACCGCGACAGGTGCAGGCGGACATTCCTGATAAGCGCCTGCTGGAAATCACGCTGATTCCTGCCTTTCAGCGTGATGTCCGGGGCATGTAAAAGTATGCGCCGTCCGCCGGGCTGCGATCTTTCGGCGCCTTCCGGGGCGGGGTTTGCGGTCGTTATGGGATCTGCGATCAAGCGACTGGTTGCTTTATAGGTGTGAATACTGCCTGGTGTGGTTCATTTGTCGGGAACTTGAGGCTCACAAACATTATACTTTGACAATACGCCACGGGACATATCGAGCCATGTCACCACAAACGCCGCCGGAAGTCACCATCATCCAGTCCGTAGCCATTCTCGTGGACGGCAATAATATGGAACGCAGCATTCACGGCGAAACCAGCGATCCGCTAACGATGTTGAATTTTGACACCCTCATACCGAGATTGCTGCTTAATCGCGGATTGAACCGGCTCATCTATTTCCGGGAAGGCAGGAATATCTCGGAGAAACTCGGCGAGAGGCTCCATGCCAATTATCACGGGTCCGTGCGGCCCTGTCACAAAAGTGCCGACATACCTCTGACCATCAATGCCATGCAGTTGGCCGCAAAGGTTGACACCATCATCATCATGTCCGGCGATTCGGACTTCGTGGAACTCGTCAAACACCTGAAGAGCGAAGGCGTGCGCGTCGAGATAGCTGCGGTAGCCAGTTCCGCCTCCCGGGTGCTCCTCGACGAGGCCGATTATTACCATGAAATCACGGAAGCGGACTGGTTTGCTCTCCCGCAGAAAAAGACCTCACGCAACCGGCGCTCCAGGAAGTCTTTCCAGGGAGAGCCCAGGATTAAGCCGGCACAGGATCCGGCCAGCACCGATCCCGAGTAAGTTCAGCGCCTGCCGGGACAAGAACCCGGTCACCCCCCCTGTTCTCCAGAACGACGCTACCCTGCACTGTCACATTCCTGGAGAAACCGACATCGCCCCGTATTTCCAGCCTGGCGCAGGAGCGCAGTGAAGGCGCGCCATCCGGGAACCGCGCCTCGTAATCGTCGATGAGTTTGTAGAATCGCTGGTCCAGTTTGATCTCCGGGATTCCGGCATTGGTAGAAGCGGGCGCCAGACGATATTTTTCATCCAGACGATACAGATCCGATTGAACGACGAGCAGGTCAGCGGTGGTTTTGACCGGGGCGAAGCGGCTGCGGGGCACCCGGATCGCCTCAGCGCCTGCAAAAACCGAAATCGCCGAGCCCATGGCGGTTTCAAGTTGAAACACTGAGGTGGATGCCGGGTCTCTGGGATTGAGGGTCTTGTCGTTGCGAATCAACGCCAGGTCAAGGACATTATCATTCGCTGCGAGCGTCTCCTGCAGTGAGAGCAGGTTCAGCCAGATGCTGTTGGTATTAAAATATCGAAAACGGGATATGTCCTGGAAGGATTCAATCTCTGCCTCGGGACATTGCGCCGATTCCCGCAGGATCAATCGGCCATCGCGCCTGCGGGCAAGATGGCCCCCTTTGCGGTCGGCCGATGTCCGATCCGCCACCTCCATCAGGAAAGGCAGGCAGTTTTTAACCAGATATCCGAGCAACGCCTCGTCCAGGACCGCGCCAAGGTTATCCACATTGGATATGAACGCGTACCGGAATCCTTTGCTGAGCAATTTCTCGAGCATGCCGCTGGTCACGAGGGCAAGATAGATATCCCCGTGTCCTGGAGGATTCCATTCCAATCCCGGCCACTCGGGACAGCATGCCGGCGCCAAATTATCGCGGCGGATCTTGGGAAACTTGTGTTGCAGAAAACTCCACTCCAGATCAAACTGGCTTTCTTCTTTGCTGCGAGCCAGCGCCGTGCAGGAATCCGCGTGCGTGGCAAAGCTGTTCATCAATACGAGAGGCACCCGGCTGACAGCCGCCTGTTGCGCGGCTATTTCCAGAAAACTGAGGCCATCCTTAACCCGGATGAGGGATTTCGCACGGCTCATACCCATGGAGGTGCCCAGGCCGCCGTTAAGTTTGATCAAGGCCGTATGCGGCAGGGACTCCCCGCCGATCGACCTGTAAGCGGCGCCAACTTCGGAGATATCGGGCAGGTCGTTTACCGGCTGGATATCCCTGTCCGGTATGAGTCCGGTTTCGCCTTCCAGCACCTGTCTGAATAAATGTTTAAAGTTCTCAATGACTATTTCAGGCAGGTTCGCAGCCAGCATGCGTTGCTTGAAGGGGGCGAAACGACTTACCAGGTCTGTTCGCTTCATGAACTGTACTCCAGACACAACCTTTCTCCCAGGATGCCGCCCTTGAGCAGTTCCTCGCGGCTCATCTTGCTTTTGAGCTTTCGCAAAACGGTCATGGCGTGCGGTTCATCCGCCGTCGCCGCCGCGAACAACCAGCCATAGGCCTTGATGTAATCCCTGGTCACACCCCTGCCCTTGCCGTACATGACGCCGAGCGAATATTGCGCCGGCGGATATCCGGATTCCGCCGCTTTCGTAAACCAGTTGAAGGCCACTACGGGGTCCTGCTCGACGCCGAGCCCCTCAATGAAAAGTTTGCCGAGACTGAATTGCGCCCTGGCATGGCCTTTTTTTGCGGCCAGCTTGAACCAGCCCGCCGCCTCCTGCAGATCGATCGGTACGCCCTGGCCGGTGGCGTAAATCTTCCCCAACTGATATTGAGCGCGTGTGTAATCCCTGCCGGCGGCTTTCAAAAGCCAGTCCAACGCCTCGATATGATCCTTGCCGCAACCGTTACCATCGAGGTAACAGATGCCCAGATTGTACTGCGCACGCACGTATCCCTGTTCTGCCGCCTTGCGCAACCATTTACAGGCTTGGCGTTGATCTTCGGGCACTCCCTTGCCCGTCGAGTACATCATGGCGAGGTTGTATTGGGCCTTGGCATAATCCTGTTCCGCCGCCTTGCGATACCACTCCACGGCTTCGATCTGATCGCGAGATACGCCCCGCCCGCTGCCGTAAAGCGTGCCAATCTTCAACTGCGCCTTGGCATTCCCCTGTTGCGCCGCCTCCAGATACCAGGAGAAGGCCAGTCGCGCGTCATGTTGCACGCCATATCCGTGTTCATACATATAACCGAGGTTGTAACAACTCGAGTGGTGATTTTGCGCCGCCGATTGGGAATACAGCTTGAAGGCATGTGTTAGATCCTTGCGTACGCCCAGTCCTTTCAGATGGCACCAGGCGAGATTGGACAAGGCATCAGGATTGCCGGTGGCGGCCGCCTTTTTGAACCAGACCACGGCCTCGCCCGGATCCTTTCTGATCCCTGCGCCTTCCAGATACATCTCGCCAATCCGCACCTGGGCTTCCGCGGAACCTTGTTGCGCGGCCTGGAGATACCACATCGCCGCCAGGCCAATGTCGAAGATATTGCGATCGCTCTCGTAGATATTGGCGAGTGTGAGTTGCGCGGCGATCTCCCCCTTACGGGCTTGCCGCTCAAGTCGTTGCAGGTCCCTCCTGGAGTTGTTGATGGAAAATGTTTTCTTGGCGCTCACGGGGCCCTGTCCTGACTGCGGAAATGGTAGCATAACATATTGTTATTCATAATATATTTTATCCTCGCCAAGATCGACAACACAGCAGAACAGCAAACCCCATCTAAGTAATTCGATTCTTTTCAAACTGTACTAACGTCGGATGACAGCATGGCACGTCATCGCAAACTCGTAATTCTCTCAACACTCGGTTAATATTAATACGTTTGCACATTAGCTAAGTCATTATCGGAAGTTACGTTTCGGTATCTCCTGTAATCAACTTTACTAATCGGCAATGCAAAACAAGGTTCATTATTTTGATTCAGTAGAGGAAAATTTACATGGTAACAGGTACCGTCAAGTGGTTTAACGAAGCTAAAGGTTATGGATTTATCACCCCCTCCGATGGCAGCCCCGATGTATTTGTGCACTTCTCCGCGATCCAGGGATCGGGATTCAAGACCCTGAGCGAAGGACAGACCGTTCAATTCGAGATTCAGAACGGGGCCAAAGGCCCACAGGCAACCAACGTAACACCGGCCTGATTCATCACAAGCTCCACTAATAGAGGGTCCGGCGCATCGCCGGACCCGTTTTTCTTCGCCCGTCCACATCTCTCCATGGAATGGGTAGCAAGCAACTCTGGTGAGACGAGGACTAGCAATTGAAGAAAATGTTCGTAGGCAATCTTCCGGTGGATGCATCTGAGCGTTCGGTCACAGAGCTGTTTTCCCCCTTCGGCAAGGTTCGTTCCGTCAGCGTTGCGGCGGATATCTTTACCCATAAATGCCGCGGTTTCGGTTTCGTCGAGATGGAAGGACATGAAGCGCGCGCCGCGCTTGCGGCGTTGGACGGAAAACCGTATCAGGGCAAGCAACTTCGCGTCCGGTTCGAGGACGCGACCAAGGCCAATCGCAAACGCCGCTAGGGCATTCCCGTAACTCCATCTTCTCTAACCGAATTGGGACTCCGCCAGGTGCAATTTCTCCTTCCTGCGCAACTGTCTGATCTCATGCTCGCGCCGCAGGGCCGCCGATCGGTCGGCGCAGCTTTCCTTGTATAGCAGGCTGACCGGTCGCCGGACGCGGGTATAAGCCGCGCCCAGCCGGTCATCGTGATTATGCTCGTGCAGACGTCGCTCGGGATCCGTCGTCGTGCCGGTGTACAGGCTATGATCGGCGCAGCGCAGGATATAGACATACCACCCGCTCATGCCTGACCGCCGATGAATTCGCCCAGGGTTCTGAATTCCTCGCCCCTGTCGCTGCCGCGCCGCCAAGCCAGGGCGATTTCGCGATAGGCGCCGGCGCCGAGCGGCAGGGTTCTGATCCGGGTGTTTTTCAGCAAATAGGAACCCAAGGCCATCTCCGGTATATATGTAACGCCCAGGTCCGCATCCACCATCTGGATTAATGTCAGGAGGCTGCTCGCGCTCACCGGGCTGACCTTGCCCATATTCCTGATGCGGCAGGCGCTCAAGGCATGATTGCGGAGGCAATGCCCGTCCTGCAACAGGAGGATACTCTCCGCAGGCAGTTTGGCGATCGATGCCGTGCCGCCCTTCCCCAGCAGAGTAGTGTCGCTGTTGAATGCGAGATGAAACGCATCCTTGAACAATTTCATGGATTCTGTGTTGCGGAGGTCATAGGGTTGCGCGATCAGAATGAGATCGAGATCTCCGGCCATCAGCGCGGCATGTATCTGCGCGGTGAGCCCTTCTTCCAGGAACAATTTGAGTTGGGGAAATTTCTTTCGCAATTTCGGCAACAATCCGGGAAACAGAAAGGGCGCAATCGTGGGAATCGAACCCAGCCGCAATTGCCCGGACAGCGGCATGCGGGTCTGCCGCGCGTCGTCCACCAGGCCATGCAATTCCTGAAGGATCTTGCTGGCGCGATCCGCCACATCCCGCCCGGTGTTGGTGAACGTTACCTGCCGGTTGGTGCGGTCGGCCAATTGTGCGCCGAGCAATGTTTCCAGCTCCTGGATCGCGATACTGAAGGCGGGTTGCGAAACATGACACGCCCCCGCGGCGCGGCCAAAATGCCGATACTCGCGCAACGCGACCAGATATTGCAGTTGTTTCATGGTGGGCAGGCGCAGCATGCCGGATTCTCGATTTAATTAATTTATTATAATGTTTTAATAATAATATTTTATAAATATATTTCCATCCCTTAGCATGACGGCCGTGTACTGAAATCAACCAATCACAGGAGCAACGCCATGTCAGCAAGTAATGCCAGCCGCAGGATACCCGAGGTCGTTTTCCATACCCGGAAGGGCCACGAATGGGTGGCCATCAATAGCCGGGAATTCTTCCAGAACAAGACCGTAATCGTCTTTTCCCTGCCCGGCGCCTTCACGCCCACCTGTTCGTCAGCCCATGTCCCACGCTATAACCAATTGGCGCCGATATTTTTTCGGCATGGCGTCGACGAGATCGTCTGCATCTCGGTGAATGACGCCTTTGTCATGAACGAATGGAAGGAGATCCAGAAGGCCGATCGGATCACCTTCCTCCCAGATGGCAATGGCGAATTCACCGAGGGCATGGGTATGCTCGAAGACCGCAAGGAACTCGGATTCGGCAAACGGTCCTGGCGTTATTCAATGCTGGTTCGCGATGGCGTGGTCGAAAAGATGTTCGTCGAGCCAAAAGTTCCCGGCGATCCCTTCGAGGTGTCCGACGCCGACACGATGCTCGCGTATCTCGCGCCCAACGCGGACAAAGCCGACGATGTCACCGTCTTTACCCGCAAAGGCTGTCCCCATTGCAGCCGCGCCAAGCAACTCCTGACGGATGCGGGTATGGAATTCGAGGAATTGGTGCTTAACCGGGATTATACCGACCGGACCTTGCGGGCGGTTACCGGTGCGGATAGCTATCCGCAGATATACATCAACGCACAACATATCGGCGGGGCGGATGAACTCGCCGCCTGGTTGCAGCATCGAAAAGCCGCCTGAGCGGCCGGATTCCGCTGCGCTGGCCGGCGAGTAGTCACGAGGGCATTTACGGTTCGGGTTATAATGCGCTCATGGAAGAGTCATTATTGCTCAATCCCTCGTTCTACCTCGCCGGCATTCCGGCGGCTTTCATTTTCGGCGTCTCGAAAGGCGGTTTTGGCGGGGGTTTGGGCATCCTGTCGGTGCCATTGCTGGCCCTGGTCATCACTCCGGCGCAGGCCGCTTCAATCCTGCTGCCGGTGTTGTGCGTAATCGATATGTTCGGCCTGCGCGCCTATCGAAATCAGTGGGATGCGGATCACCTGAAGCGATTAGTGCCGGGGGCGGTCATCGGGATTGTCATAGGTACTTGCCTCTTTGGTTACTTGAGCGCGAATTTTCTGCGCCTTTTGCTCGGGGCGATCGCGATCCTGTTCACCCTGGATTTTTACTTGAGATATCCGCGAAACCCTGGCCAAACTTCCCCGCTTGGGATTGGATTGGGGATCGCCGCCGGAATGTGCTCCGGCTTCACCAGCTTCATCGCCCATGCCGGAGGCCCACCACTCAATTTGTATCTGCTCCCGCAACGAATGCCACAGGTCCGGTATGTGGCAACCACAGTTTTGTTCTTCGCGGTAGTAAATTTTCTGAAACTGGTCCCCTATGCCGGACTGGGTCTGTTGCAAATCGAAAATCTTGAAGCAGCGGCAATCTTGATGCCTTTTGCCGTGGCCGGTTTTCTCTGTGGAATATGGTTGTTGCACAGAATTCCAGCCAGGGCCTTCTATCATACGTGTTATCTTCTGGTAGCAATCACCGGCGGCAAACTGCTGCTGGATGGCTACGCCGCGTAAAGAATCTCTATCACCGCCCATTATTTGACTCACCCCTCCCCTGACCGTATCATTCAGCGCGCCGCCCGCCCGCTGGATTCCGTTTAAGTTACTTCATGTGTTCAACACGCTGGCCATGTTTTAGCGGCCTCCTTGAAATCCGAATCGCTCCTGGACCTGCACATGCATATCGAAAAAGATAAAACCAACGGGTCCTCGGAAATGGCGGCAAAATTGCCGCGCGGTTTTGTCTCGCTTGAATCCATCCCCTTCCGCTGGTTTCTGGTCGGTCATCTGAGTTTCTTCCTTGCCATGCAGGGTCTGGTGCTGGTGCGCTCGCTGCTGGCCTGGGACCTGACGAAGAGCGAGATGTCGCTGGCTTATATCAATCTCTCGGTGGCCGTGCCCATGGTCATCGGGTCGCTGATCGGCGGCGCCGTGACCGATCGGATGGAGCGCAAGAAGCTGGTCATTATCGGTCAAACGGTGATTCTTGGCTGCGAAAGCCTGATCCTCACGCTCATACTCCTGGATCAAATCGCCTTCTGGCACATGATGGTCACCGCCTTCATGGTGGGCTGCGCCTTCCCATTCGTTATGCCGGCGCGCATGGCCATCGTTTACGACGTTGTCGGGCGGCAACACCTTGCCAATGCCCTGGCGCTCTCGGCCGGAGCCAATAACCTTGCCCGGGTACTGGGTCCGGCCGTGTCGGGCATCATGATTCACTTCTTCAGCCTGAAGGGCGCTTATATCATGTCCATCGCCCTGTATGTGGTGGCCTCGCTCTGCATGATGCGCCTGCCAGCCTGCCATCCGACCCGGCACGATGACAAATCGCTCTTCTCGGATATGCTCTATGGCTTCCGTTACGTTACGGGACATCGTCCCATCTTTCTGTGTCTGATCTTCGGAATGTTCCCGATGCTAATCGTCATGCCGGTGCAAAACCTGCTGGTGGTCTTCACCGATGAGGTCTGGCACACGGGCGAATCCGGATTGGGCTTGATGATGACGATCATGGGGATCGGCGGTGTGATAGGCGCCCTGTGGGTGGCGCGGATGCCGCACAATGCGCGGCGGAGCAACTTGATGATCACGACCACGCTGGCCTTCGCCGTGTTTCTGGGGGTGTTCAGCCTGACGCCTTCCTTCGCCTTTGCGCTGGTCCCCTTGTTGATTGCCAACATCTTCGGCAACGCGAGTCAGACACTGAACAACACCATCTTGCAGCTCCTCGTCGCCGACAATATCCGCGGCCGGATGTCGAGTTTCATCATGCTGACCTTCGGCCTGACGCCGCTCGGCGTCCTGCCCATCGCATTTCTGGCGGAACGGATCGGGGCGCCCATCGCCGTGTTTATGGCCTGTCTGGTGTTGGTATTGATCGTGTCCGGATTCTACTTCTTCAGCCCGACGTTGCGGCATCTGGATGAACAGGCCAAGGAAGCGCCGCATACACACCCGCCTACGCGGTGATAAAAAAAACGGGGGCTGTATCAGCCCCCGCTTGCCTCTTCCCCAAACGTTCGTCCTAGAACTCGTAGCTGAGCGAGCCCCCGAACCATTGTGGCGGGGCAAAGAACTGCTGGTTGAAACCGCCCGGTGCGGTGAAGTCGAAGGTGTAGACCCGGTATTCCTCATCGCCCAGGTTCTTGGCCCAGACTGCCGCGCTGATATGCTCGTTATAGCGATAGCCGATCCGGGCATTGAACACGGTATACGCGTTTTCCTCGGAGGTCGGGCTGTTGGTGATGTCGAAGTAGTGATCGCCCTGATGGTTGAAGTCGATCTGGAATGACAGGGAACTCGCGTCCTTGAGGGGATAGGTGTACCGCACCAGTCCGTTGAAGGTGAAATCGGGCGCGAGCACCATGTCCACATCGGTCACCGGCGTGCCTTGCACCACGACCTGATCCACATTGGTGTCCAGGAAACTGGCTCCCAGAAGCACATCCCAGTTTTCATTGGGAACCCATGCGAGATCCATATCCACGCCGTAGACCTCGGCATCCGAATTATTTATGAACTGACTCAGCCCTGAGAACGTGAGAGCCTGGAAGTCCTCGTAATCGTAGTAGAAGGCCGCTCCGTTGAAGCGCAGCGTGCCACCCCCCGATTCCGCCTTGATACCCATCTCGTAGGAATTCAGGATCTCCTCGTTATACGGGGTGTCCGTCGGCAGAACGCCGTCTGTCAGATCCAGAAAGCCGCCATTGAAACCGCCGCTCTTGAAACCGCGCGAATACCCGGCATAAAGCAGAAGATCGTCGTTCGGCCGGTATTCCAGGGTGATCTTGCCGGAGACATTGTCGTTGTCGATCGCGCCGCTGTAGAGGAACCACTCCGTCGGAAAATAATCGGGATCCGTCGGCGGCAGGGTGGTGTTCAGCCAGTTGAGGAAGTTGGTCAACGCCCCGTCATTATTGGCCTCAATCGCGCCGTTGCCATTCCGGTCACCAAAGTTATTCACGTAATCGTATGACCGATCCTCCGTTGTGTAACGCAACCCGCCCACCAGTGTGAATAGCTCGGTAAGGTCATAATCCACCTGGCCGAAGATGCCGATGGATTCCGTATCCTGCGCATAATCCACGTCATAGGAGACGAAGGGGACGATTACGGAGGGATCCGCCCCGGCCACATAACCGGAGGCGGCCAGTCCGCCGGCAAAACCGCCATCGGCGACCGCCAGCGTATCCAGGAAACTGACCAGGCCATCCGGATAATTGACCAGCAGTTCCAGGTTGTTATCCGCATCCGAATTGAAGTAATAGATGCCTGCGACCCAGTTCATTTTCTCCCTCTCGCCCGAGATCCGGAACTCCTGGCTGAAGGTCTCGACGTCGGCCATGAATTCTGGTTCGATGCCGCTGTAGGGACCAACGTCCGTGTCTTCCTGATGGATCTTGTCCACCTGTTCGAAACCGGTGATGTAGGCCAGATCGAAGTTCTCCCCGTCCCAGGTCGCGTTGATGGTATAACCGTAATTTTCGATGTTCAGGATGCCTTGCCTGTCGTAGTCGCCGGCAAAGTTGTCGTCATCGGTGTCCGCGTAACCCCAGAAATCCACACCTGAAGGATCCGTCACCTGATGCTGGTATTTGGGCGCTACGGTATCGCCTTCCCCATGATGACCGCTGAAAAGGATGCTCAACTGGTCATTGGGTTCGAACAGAAACTGCCCACGGAAGGCATAGGTCTCGGCTTCATTTCCGTCAGGCCCGATCCGGTTGGTTACGTAGCCGTCATGGCTGTTGGTCGCGAACGCGATCCGGCCGGTCAGCGTTTTCATGATGGGCCCGCTCAACGCGCCTTCCATCTGCAATTGGCTGTATTCGCCGAAGTTGATCTCGCCATAACCGGTATATTCCTGGGTGGGCCGTGCCGAGATGAAATGCACCAGACCGCCCGTGGCATTGCGGCCATAGAGCGAGCCCTGTGGTCCGCGCAGGATTTCCACGCGATCGAGATCGAACAACTGGAAGGTAAGGCCGGGCATGGCCGCCTGATAGACCTCATCACGATAGATCGCGATCGGTCCCTCGTTGTTGTCGTTGAAATCGTTCAGACCCACGCCGCGCAAGGTGATGGCCGGATTATTGCCCTCGCCCACCGGGGTGCCGATTTTCATCCCCGGAGTTTGTGCCGCGATATCGACGCTGTTGCTCAGATTCAATTCACGGATCGCCTCGCCGGAGAATGCGGTCACGGAGACGCTCACATCGCCGAGGCTTTGTTCCCGCTTTTGCGCCGTGATGACGAGTTCTTCGAGTTGGGACGTCTCCTGTGCCGCAAGCGGCAGGGACGAGGCGAGTAGTACTGCGACTAACCCGGGTTTTAAATATTCGTTCATGTCTTTTGTTTCCCAAGAGGTTGAGTGAGTTGAGTACTCAAGGTACATTGTTGTTTTATTTCAACAAGATGCCTGCAATTGTAGCTTTTATTTCACGATTTCCCCAATATTTTTTTCGCTGGGGTCCACTCGATCCCATGGGCCCTGGCAACGGCCTCGCAGGTCAACAGCCCATCATGGACATTAAGACCGTTGAGAAAACCGGGGTCCTCCGCCAGTGCGGTTCGCCAACCCTGGTCTGCGAGTTTCAAAACATACGGCAGCGTGGCGTTATTCAACCCTAATGATGAAGTCCGCGGCACCGCGCCCGGCATGTTCGCCACGCAATAATGCACCACCTCGTCGACGATAAAGGTCGGATCGGAATGGGTCGTGGGCCTGGAGGTCTCGATGCAGCCACCCTGATCGATGGCGACGTCCACAACTACTGAACCCGGTTTCATGCGGCGGATAATATCGCGGCTGACCAGTTTCGGGGTCGTCGCGCCCGCGACCAGCACCGCGCCGATCACAAGATCCGCCGCCAGGGCATATTTTTCGATACTCGCCTTGTTGGAGAAGACGCAATTCACTCGCCCGCCGTATTCGATATCCAGCCGGCGCAACCGGGGAATGGAGTTGTCGAGGATGGTGACATGAGCCCCCATGCCCTTGGCGATATAGGCCGCGTTATCGCCCACGACACCGCCCCCGATCACCAGGACATGCGCGGATTCGACGCCGGGAACGCCGCCGAGCAGGATCCCGGCGCCGCCATTGGCCTTTTCCAGACAGTGGGCCCCGGCCTGGACCGAAAGCCGTCCGGCGACCTCGCTCATCGGCGCTAGCAAGGGCAGCGATCCATCGGTAGTGGTGACTGTCTCGTAAGCGATGGCCGTGACCCGCGATTCAAGCAAGGCCCTGGTCTGCGCGAGATCCGGGGCCAGATGCAGATAAGTGAACAAAACCTGATCGGGACGCAGCATTCGCAATTCGCTGACCTGAGGTTCCTTGACCTTCACAATCAGGTCCGCCTGGCCGTAGATCCCGGCGGGTCCGGCGAGAACCTCGGCCCCGGCCCGGAGATAGTCCGCGTCAGGGACGCCGATACCGGCCCCGAGCCCGGATTCGACCAGCACCCGGTGTCCGTGATGCGCCAGCTCCACCACGCTGGCCGGCGTCATTCCGGCCCGGTATTCGTGATCCTTGATTTCTTTCGGTATGCCTATGATCATTCCTAGCCTCCGGCAGTCTTAGAGGTTTTGGTTAATGGTATACAGTCACTATACTTAGTGGCAACGATAATAAAGATTCCATCAGGCCAGCCACAACGCAAGAAGGAACTGATATGAACGAATCCCAGATTAAACTGCGTATCCTGCTCGTCAGGATTATCGATTGGTGCCTCGTCCTCAGCGTTTTGGGCGGCGGCATCCCTGCGCTTTATTATTCCGACACCCCTCAACTCTACGCCTTACTGCTGATGATCGGGTTGTTAATCATCAATCGTTTCGGCCACTGGTCAACCACCCACATCGCCACGCTCAAGGTGCAACTTGAACAGTTGCACCGGCATTCGCATCACTGACCAGCAAACGGACCTGACCGGGTGAGGCCATGCGGATCCAGGGACTCACAGTCGATCAGGCGCTCGCCAGTCTCAAGGCATCGAACGAGGGACTGATCCCGGCCGAAGCGGCGCGCAGGCTCGGAGAATTCGGCCCCGACCGGGTCGAATGCATTACCGGCGAACGATTACTACCGCGCCTGCGCGGCCACGATTACGAACCCCTCGGACGGCGGTTTTTGAGTAACCAGGGGGTACTCAAAATAAGGTTTGGTTCTATTTGACTGTCTTGTTCACATACTCCGGTTTGTCTATAGTTGAAGTTTCTTGCCAAGCACGTCGGGGTTCGGCGAAAAACAGACTGATCGTCCTGTCAGGCAAACAATAACAAGGTCCTTGCACAATGACTCAAAACACGACGCGCCAACGCCGTCCTCTGGGACACAAGGTCAAACAACGGCGCAGTCAGAAGACCTACGATGCGCTTATCGCCGCGGGCTTCCGCCTACTGGAAGACCGGGAACTCGATGACATCTCGGTCGCGGAGCTTGCCGCCGCCGCCGGTTACTCCGTCGGCGCCTTTTATGCGCGTTTTCGGAGCAAGGACGAATACTTCGATGCGATGATCGACCAGCACCTGCAAAGCCGTCGGGAGATTCAACTGGGGCTCCTCGACACACTTACGGATGACGGCCTCGTGGCCGGTCTCGTCGAAAATATCGTGGCTTATTACTGGTCCCGGCGCCGGTTCTGGCGCGCCGCGCTGATGCGCAGCATGCGTGATTCCACCTTCTGGACGCCAATCCGGCAGCTAGGCAACGATTTCGCCTCCGCCTTCGTGCTGCGAATAAGTGAACGCATTGGACGCGTGCTCACCGCCGAGGAGGAAACCAATATCCGTTTCGCGTTTCAGATCGTTTTTGGGACCATCAACAATACCATCATCAACCGGCCTGGCCCGGTATTCATGGGACAGTCGCAGTTCGTCGACAACCTCGTGCGCGCCTTCCGGCTGATCGCAAACTACGACAACCTCAAGACAACCAGGAAATCCACCCACCGCGCGCGTCCGGGTCGCAAGTAGGCAACGCTTTTATCAACCATATTAAGGAGGCATCAAGAACATGAACAAAATATCGAAAACAATGGCAATCGGCCTGGCATTCCTGCTCGCCGCATTCACGGTTTGGGCCGCGGACGTTTCGGGAAAATGGATCGCAAATGCCGCCGGCGCGGAATTAACCCTGGAATTAAAAATGGACGGCGCGCAAGTGACCGGCACGCTCAATAACCCCCAGGCCGGCCCGGCGGAGATAAAAGAAGGCAAGATCGAGGGCGACGCCATCTCGTTCCACGTGGTGCGCACCATCAACAATGCCGAGACCAAGGTGAACTGGAAGGGAACCGTTGCAGGCGAGGAGATCAAATTCACCCGCCAGGCCGAGGGCGCGGCTGCCGGACCCGCCACGGAGATCATCGCCAAACGCGCTCCCTGAACCGGACAATTGACCAGGGAATACCGTTGTCCAGGGATGGACCTTAATCAATCACCCACGGGAGAGGCGTAAGCCAATCCCAACTGCCGCAGCATGGACTGCTTCTTGAACTGATGTGACTGCATGCGCTTGAGTATGTCATCCAGCATCCTCACCGCATGGATGATGTATGGCCCCTTGTTCAGCATCACACATTCGGCGCGATGCGCCATGGCGGCGTCGGTAATTTCGGCGCGGGTCGGCGCGCCCCGCTTGGCGAGCGTCTCCAGCACCTGGGTTGCCCAGATAACCGGGACATGGGCCGCCTCGCACAGCCACAGGATCTCTTCCTGAACCTCGGCCAGACGCTCGAACCCCGACTCCACGGCCAGGTCGCCGCGGGCAATCATGACGCCACAGCAACGACCAGACATCGCCTCCAGCAACATGGCCGGGAGATTCCTGAACCCGGCGCGGGTCTCGATCTTCAACACGAGACCGGGCTGCTTCTCGCCGAATTTGTTCAGTTGCTCCCGCAACATCCTCACATCGGCGGCATTGTTGGCGAAGGACAGCCCCACCAGGTCCGCCTGCCTCGCGATGAAGTCCAGGTCCTGACTATCTTTTTCGGTCAACGCCGGCAGTTTCAACTCGCTGTCCGGCAGGTTGATGCCCTTGTCGCCCCGTAATTTGCCGCCGGTCAGCGGCGCATGCCGGATCCTGACATGCAGACATTTGGATTTGATCGCCTCGACGACGCCGCCGATCCTGCCGTCGTCGAACCAGATCATCTCGCCGATCTTGACATTGCGCAGGGTGACGCCCAGCGTGCAACCGATCGCTGCCGGGGTCAGAATCTTCCCGCTGCTGTCCACGGTTGCCGGTCGGCCAGGCTGCATATCGGAGCGTACGATCAACAAATCGCCCACGGACAAATGTATGGGGGCCTCCTTGCCGGATACCTGCCCGCGGGACGATCGCATTTTGTCCGGGTTCTCTTCCAGCCGATGATAAAACACGGTGTCATTGGCAATATAGGCGGATTTTCTCCCCTCAAGCCAGCAGCCCTCCTCCGTCTTGTCCACCGCCTTGAGCGAGCGCCTGGCCCCGCGCGCGTCGGTGAATCTGACCTTGTCTCCGATCCGGATCCCGGCCAGCCACTCCGGGTCAACGGCGATGCAGGCATGCGCGGGCGACGGCGATGACTGGCAGAACTTCTCCGTCGCCATCCAGACCCTGGCCGGGCTTACGACCAGTCCGAAATCGTCGCGCTGCGGTTTGTACTTGATGACGGCCGGGCCCGGCTGGACAGGTCCGGTCCGCAACTTGGGACCCGCCAGGTCCATCATCACCTTGCAATCCCTGCCGGTCGCCTTCATGGCGCGGCGCAGATGTTCGATCATGGCCAACCAGGCCTCCGCGGCGTCGTGCGCGCAGTTGATGCGCATGCAATTCATCCCGCTCTTCAGGAGGTCCGCAACCAGCGAATAATCCGTGGCCGCCTCGCTCGGCATGGTGACCATGATGTGGACATTGCGTTTGCGCGGGAATTCGCCCAGCATCGCCACCGTGTGTTCCCGCAGCAGGTCCTGTCCATGTCTGAATTCGAGTTCGCTGACATCCTCGTCGGGCGGCGACCATTCCCGTTGCGCAATCTTATGCAAGGTCGACAACACGGCATCGATCGTCGCCAGGGCATGGGCCTCGGAGCGGCCCAGGGATGACAGTCCCAATTCCGCCAGCCGGGACTGAATTGGCCGCAAATCCCGGCGGCGCAGGGTCAGATATTGCAGGAGGTTCCGGGCGCTTTTGCGATGCTGCGGGTGGATGGACTTCAGGACTTGAGCGGACTCCTGCACCGCCGCGATCATTTCCGCACGAATCGCCGTCAGTTCGGAGATTAGATCTTCGACATTGCCCCCGGCACGCTCACCGCCTGTGGTATGTTTGACCTTGGCCACGATTCGATTCCGGTTAGGGCTTTATGCATTACTATCCGGCGGGGACAGCTTTAATAAATGATCTCCATCAAGACATCCATTAAAACCCGACCTGCCAGACGAGGATTCGTTGCATACACCAGAATGCGGCGGTAGCCCCGATACCGTATCCCAGTGCGGGGATCGTCATCGGCGAACGCGCGATGAGTTTTCCCCGCTGGAAATTGACGATTGTTTTTTCAACCAGCCAGAGCGCGATCAGCGCCATGGCGATGAACAGGATCTGACCCGCCTCCACACCCAGGTTGAACGATACCAAGGCGATGAGGATGTCGCGCTGCGGCAGACCGACCTCGCGCAAGGCGGCGGCGAATCCGAGTCCGTGCAAGAGCCCGAAGCAGGTCGCCACCAGAAAAGGCCGTCGGCGGGTGAGCGATCGGTCATTCGGCAGAACAAGCTCGCGGGCGAGGAAGGCTATGGATAAGGCGATGGCCACCTCCGTCGGCGGGATCGGGATCGCGACAAATTCCAACGCCGCCAGGGTCAAGGTCAGCGAATGCGCCAGGGTGAATCCGGTCACGGCCAGCACGATGCGCCGGCCGGCCCCGGCAATCGCGAGCAACGCCCCGATGAACAGCAGGTGATCCGCGCCGGTGAGGATATGCTCCATGCCGAGGCGCAGGTAAGCCGTCGGCACATGTTGCGATCCCGGCGTCTTCGGCACGCGCCAGGTCGATTCGGTCGGCCGGAGCACCACGTGCAGGTCGGCATTCGGCCGCTCCGCCCAGGTGATCAGCGTCGTGATTACCGGATTGAACAGCGGGTAACGGATGGCGATCTCGGCGCCCGCAAGATCCCCTGAACAACGCAACAGGTAATGTTGCAACGCAGAGTTGGCCGCGTCTCCAGCGGGGCTGGCGCAGGTATCCGGCCATTGCACCCAGGGCAGGTTGTCGATGGCGATGGATTCAGGCGCCCTGATCGTGACCTGATAGGCGCCGGCGGCGAGCGTTTCGATGCGGACGTGCAAAGGTCTGGCCTCATGCGCCAGAGGGTTCCGGATGCCCAATAAGGCCGCCACGAGCAAGAGCAGCGCGCCGACAAATTGCCGGGACCGGTAGGTCACTGCGCCATCACCGCGGACTGCTCAACGATTCCGCCACCTGTACCCGGTAAGACTTGCGCAATTCGGCGATCGCCCGCTCCTGGGCCTGCGTGTGCGCGTCGCGCAGATAGTCCTGTTCCACCTGCCCGCGGACCTCGGCCAGCGCCGGAACCTGCGCGGGGGCGTGCGTGGCAATGTAGACCAGATGATGTCCGTATTGAGACTTGATGGGACCGGACCATTGCGCCAGCGGCAGGTCGCGCAAGCGATTGGCGAAGTCCTGGCCAAAGTGGTCGGCGATGTAATCGCCGGTGCGTTCCACATAATTCTGCAGAAAGGGAAACCGATCGCCGTGTTCCACCGCCGCCGAAAAATTTACCTGGTCCGCGTTCAACCTAACCAGTGCAGCCTTTCCCTGCTCCCGCGCCGCCTCGTCACCGCGCGCCTCGGCATCGAAAAACACATGGGTGAAGGTCCATGAATCGGCGACCCGATATTGTTCCTGATGCGCGGCGAAATACCGCTCCAGTTCCGCGGCATCCGGGGCCGCGACGGGATTGAGGTCCTCCAGCAGATATTCCATTTTCTGGATCATGCGCAACTTGATCACGTAATCGCCCGCGGCCAGATTGAGCGCCTCCGCCTCACGGTAGAGGGACTCCTCGCGCACGTACTCGTCGATGAGCTGCTGACGCCCGGCGGGATCCATGGCCGCCAACTGCGCGGAGAAATACTCCGGTTCGAAGGCCTTGGCGCGGTATTGCATGTGATTCAACAGGGTCTGCTCATCGACGACGATGACATCGGCGGCAGGTTCCGACGGTTTGCCGAAGGCGGCCCAGGATCCGTAGACGAGGCCGCCGAGCACGGCGAAATGCAGCAACGGCTCGGCCAGCAGGCGTTTCACGGCGGCGCGTCCTTATTGCGCCGGGGTATACCAGATCGGCGAGGAATAGGCGCGTTCCTGGATCGCAACCGGCTGGCGGGTCTCGCTGGCGTCGATCTTCAACGCCACGGCGTCGTAGGTCGAATGACGCGGGGTCGGGATTTCCAGCACCCGCGTGTAATAAAACGCCCGCAGGGCCGGATCGAAATCGGGGTCGGTCCAGACCGTCGCGAGTTGCGCAGCGCCGATGGCATTGCTGTAGGTCGCGGTCCCGGCATCGACCGTATTGCCGACCGGCGGCAGCTTGCCGTTCCCGTCCGGCCGGCGTTCCCCGGCCCAGGCCGCCTCGTAAATTTGCTCGTGCTTTACGCCCGCCGCGTCCAGCCAACCTTTGATGATCTGAATACGATCCAGGTTGGCGCCGAGCGGATCCTTGACGGCATGCAGCAGGAACGCGGGGGCCTTGCCCCGCGGCGCGGCCGTGAGATCGCCGCCCATCGGCACTCCCTTCCGGTAACCCACCGTCGCGATATCTTTGGCCCTGGCGTCTCCGCCCTTGAAGTTGAAACCGCCGAACATCCGCACGGCGATCCGCGGTCCGCTCGTCGCGAAGACCTCCTTGCGCTTGAAGGCGTTGAAGATGGCGGTGCGGGTGTTTTCCGTGGCCCACACCCCCGCGATCCCCGACGCGGAGAGTTCCCAGGCGGGGAAGTTGCTCTGCTCGCCCTTGCGCGACTCCGTCAACATGTGATTGGCGAGTTTTCCGTAAAAATTCCCCTCTTCCGTCGCGACCAGACCGTTATGCGAATCGGTGCTGCCGATCAGGCCGAATTTGTAAGGATTAGCCCCGGTCCCGGCCTCAAGTTCCAGCCCTTGCAGGAGCGCAGTCCGCGCGTACGAGTTCGGACTGACCTTGGCCTCGGGGCCGGTAAGCAACTTGTTGCGTATCTCGAAGTCGGCGAATTCATCGCTCGGCGACAACTGGGGATGCGTCTCCGAGGTGCCCTTGGTCTGCGTGACCTCCATCACCGGCTCCCAGCGGATCCGCTGGCGCGCGTATTCCGCCGTGATCCGGCGGCCATCGCTGTCGACCATGTCGAACATCATGCCGTTCGACATATTGGAATTATGGGGAATGGCGAGGAATTCGACGCCGGCCTCGGCACTGGTCTTTTCCAGCCAGGCCCACAGATCCTCCGGACGCTGGCTGTCATAGGAACTGAAGGGATAAAACTTTTGCGCCGTGGCCGCGTCCGCCGACGTCAGGATCACGCGATGCAGGTTGCTCCATTCGGGCGCCGAGGTCCATTCCCAACCGATCAGGGTCGTGAACCGGCCCGGATCGTTATGCAACTCGGCGGCTGCCATTTGCCGTTTCCAGGCATTGCGCCGGTTGGCCGGGGTGTAGATGTCGCGCAGCAGATCCTGCCCGCCGCCCGTGTTGATCTGGGCTACCTCGCGGAACACGGCGCGCTTGTCCTGCTTCAGCACTTCCGCGAGCCGCCGCCCGGTGGCGGTGGCGAGCAGATCGGGGTCATTCTCTTCCAGGCGGATCTGGAGTTGCAACATCTCGGCATGGTCGGCCACCACCAGAAAATCCAGCGGTTGTTCGATCCGGATCTTCTCGCGGGTGACCGGATGCAGGACCGGCAGCCCCTTGGCAAAGCGATACGCCATATCCGGGTCGCCTTTGTAATTGCCCGTGGAATAGGCATCCACGGAGTAGGAGCTGTGCAGGTGCGTATCGCCCCAATAGAGTTGGGTCTCTTGCGCCGCTGCCATGTTCGCCAGCAGACCGGTCGTGAACAGAAATGTAACGCCGTATTGTTTGAACATCGATCCTCCCCCTTCCTTTCTTCGTTGAAACGGTTTCTATCTGTACTTCTCCGCCTTCGCCTTGATCTGTGCCGCGGTCTTCTCCATGTTCACCATGAACCGGCTGTGGACGCCGTTCGCCACCACCCCGGAGGCGTCCCGGCATTCGAATTCGAAATCCACCTTGCGGCCCGCCACCGCGGTGACGCGCGCGACGATATCGACCCACATCCCCAGCGGGGTCGCCGCGAGGTGGTTCACCGTCGCGCTCATCCCGACCGAGTCATCGCCCTCGCCCTGAAAACGCTTGATCGATTCGTGGCAGGTCACCTCGACATCGTGCAACAAGGCAGGGGTCGAATAGACGCGGCTGTCTTCGCCCAGCAAGGCGATGGTCCGCCATTTCTCGACCACGATGCGTTGTGCGTTTTCCTGTCCGACCTTCACGATTTCCTGCATATCCTGCATCCTACGGTTACAAGTTTGTTAATGAAAATGTAATTTCAGTTGGCGCGCCGCCGATCGACGACCCGTTGGGCCTTGCCCTGGGAACGGGGGATGGCGCCGGGTTCGCCGATGCGCACCTCGACCGTGATGCCGATGAAGGCCTTGATCCGGTGCCGCAGTTGCGCCTCCACGTTTTCCTTATCTTCCCTCGAAAATTCAGGGACCTTGGCATTGCGCTCCACCAGGACCCGGACCTCATCGAGGCGCCCTTCCCGGTAGACCTCCAGTTGGTAATGCGGCGCGAGTTCCTTGAAATACAGGATTTGTTCCTCGACTTGGGAGGGGAAAACGTTGACCCCGCGGACAATCAGCATGTCGTCGGACCGGCCCGTCAACCTCTGCATCCGCCGCATCGCCCGTCCCGTGCCGGGCAGCAAGCGGGTCAGGTCGCGGGTTCGGTAACGGACGATAGGCATCGCCTCCTTGGTCAGCGAGGTGAATACCAGTTCACCCGGCGAGCCGTCCGGCAGCGCCGCGCCGGTCTCGGGATCGATGATCTCGGGATAGAAATGATCCTCCCAGACCGTCAGGCCGTCCTTGGTATCGAGATATTCCATCGCGACGCCGGGACCGATGACCTCGGAGAGCCCGTAGGTGTCCAAAGCCTGGATGCCCAGACGCCATTCCAGTTCGTCGCGCATGGCGTCCGTCCAGGGTTCGGCGCCGAAGATGCCGATCTCCAGAGAACATCCGGAGGGATCGATGCCCTGTTTTTCCATTTCGTCGATGAGATTGAGGCCGTAGGAAGGCGTCACCAGGATAACCCTGGGCCGGAAATCCTGAATCAACTGAATCTGTTTCTCCGTCTGACCGCCGGACATGGGAATAACGGTGCAGCCGAGACGCTCCGCCCCATAATGGAAACCCAGTCCACCGGTGAAGAGGCCATAACCGTAGGCGATGTGGCACAGGTCGCCCGGACGCGCCCCGCCTGCGCGCATGGTGCGGGCGATCAGGTCCGCCCACAGATCGATATCCTTGCGGGTGTAACCCACCACGATGGGTTTGCCCGTCGTCCCGCTGGAGGCATGGATCCGCACCAGTTTTTCCCGCGGCACGGCGAACATGCCGAAGGGGTAGTGATCGCGCAGGTCCTGTTTGGTCGTGAAGGGAAAACGGGCGAGATCGGCAAGGTCCCGCAGGTCGTCCGGATAGACTCCCGCCGCAGCGAAACTCTTCCGGTAATACGGTACATTTTCGTAGGCATGCCGCAGCGACCGGCGCAACCGCTCCAGTTGCAGGGCCCGGAGTTCATCCAGGCCGGCCGATTCGATGGGTTCCCGGGTGGCGCGGTCCAGGTTTATGGACATCTCTTATGATTGCTCCCTGATGGATCCTTTTGCTTTCCGGCCATCGTGACGACCGGTGTCAGGTGTATTTAAGGATGGGGCATTGTACCTTGGTTCGTGGCCTCGTTCACCGTCCCCGGCCCATCTGGCGCAGACTCGTGGCGAAGTCCCCGAGTGCCGTGGCTGTGCAGGACAAGGACAGACAGGCATCGGTGATGCTCTGGCCATAGATCAGATTTTCCCGCTTGTCCGGCTTCTGTTTGCCGGCCTTGAGGTTGCTCTCCAGCATCACCCCGCGAATGCTGTTATTGCCCGACGCCAACTGCCCCGCAAGGTCCCTGAGCGCCTCCACCTGGCGGTCCGGGTCGCCGCCGCTGTTGCCGTGGCTGCAATCGATGACGATCGCCGGATTGATACCCGCGTCCGTGAGTTTCCGTTCCGCCCGCCGCACATCGCCGGCCTGGTAATTGGGTCCGCTCTCCTTGCCGCCCCGAAGGATCAGGCAGGTATCCGCGTTGCCGGTGGTCTCCAATATCGCCGGCGCACCTTCCGGGGTCAGGGAGGGGAACCAGTGACCGTGGCGGGCCGCCTGCATGGCCTCAATCGCGACATCAATGTTCCCGTCGGTCCGGTTCTTGATCCCGACCGGCATGGAAAGCCCGGAGACCAGTTCCCGGTGGATCTGGCTCTCGACCGTGCGGGCGCCAATCGCGCCGAGGCTCACCAGTTCCGCGTAATATTGGCCAAAGGTGGTGTCGAGAAACTCGGTCGCCGCCGGCAGACCGATCGCCCCGACCTCCAGGAGCAGTTGGCGGGCCAGATGCAGGCCCCGGTTGATATGAAAGCTGCCGTCCAGGTCGGGGTCATTGATGAGACCTTTCCAGCCAACCACGGTGCGCGGTTTCTCGAAATAGACGCGTATCACCGTATAGAGGACATCCTGGAATTCATCTGCCAGGGTCTTCAAACCTCGCGCATATTCCAGGGCGGCGGCGACATCGTGGATGGAACAGGGGCCCACGATCGCGAGCAATCTCGGATCCGCGCCGGTCAGGATGTTTTTGATGGTTTGGCGGGCGGCGTATACCTGATCGGTGAGACTCGCAGGGACCGGCAGCTCATCCGCGAGCACCGCCGGCGTGATCAGCGGCTGGGTGTTGCGGATGCGCAGGTCCTTGATGACGTGGGTCATACCGCGCAATCCTCGCAGCCGAGGATCGCGCCCTGTCGCAGCAGATCCCCGCAGGCCGCCTCCGTAAACCCGGCCTCATGCAACACACGCAGGGTATGTTCCCCATAGCGCGGCGCGAAAGGCAATTCGACACGTCCCCCCGGGTCATCCACGGCGATGGGCTGCATCCGGACCCGGCGACCATCGGGCAGTACCGTCGTGGTCCGTCGCTGCTTGATAGCCGGCAGTTCCGCGACTTGCGCCACGGTGTTGATCACGGCATGGGCGATGGTGGCGGCGCTGAAGATTCGTTCCAGTTCGGCCGTGGCGAATCCGGCCGTGATCGCGCCGATTCTGGCATAAAGTTCGTGCCGCTCCTCGAGCCGCCCTTCGTTGGTCCGGCGCGCTGCGCTCGCCAGAGACTCGAAACCCGGGATGGCGATCAGGCGCTGCCATTGCAGATCATTGCCGATGGCGATGTAAATGTAGCCATCGCGGGTCGGATAGGCGTTGGTGGGAATGAACTTGCGGTGCGCATTGCCGCAGCGGCTCACCTCCGAGAGGTCGCAGTCCAGGTCCAGCAGCGGCATGGTGGTGATGAGCCAACTCGCGGCTGCCTGCAGCATGGAGACATGGATACATTTACCCCGCCCGGTCTCATGACGCTCGACCAGGGCCTGCATCACCCCGGCATAAACCTCATCCCCGGCCTTCAGATCGATGACCGGGATGCCGGACAAGGTCGGCGGCCCCGTTTCCTGCCCGGTCAGTTCCATGAATCCGGACATGGCCTGGATGGCAGGATCATATCCAGGTACGCCGGGATAATCGGGCCCCATGGCCGAGATCCCGGCCCAGATGAGATCCGCCCTGATCGCGGAGAGTGTTGGGTAATCGATCCCGAGGGACTTATATCGCGCCGGCAGGGTGTTGCAACAGAATACATCCGGTCTGAGTTGCCGGGTCAGCTCGTGCAGCGCCTCACGACCGGCCGGCTGCTTCAGATCCATGACGATGGATTCCTTGCCCACGTTGGGGGCCATGAAATAACCGCGGCGGTCGGGCTCGGCGATTCGGGCGCCGATATGGCGATTCGGGTCTCCCGGGAGGTTCGCATCCGTCGGCGTCGCCTCAATCTTGATGACCCTCCAGCCTAACTGCGCGAAGCGCAATGTGGCGTACGGCAACGACAGGGCCTGCTCCAGACTGAAGACCAGCTTGCGCGGTCTGCCTGCGGCAGGGGGAGGATGCATGACTGGTTCACTTGCGCTCATTGACAGAACTTACGGCCGGGGCAGCGGCCTGAGATGGTTTATGCTAAGGTATTTCCACGTCGTTATTGTTCCATTCGGAAAGGAGAACACACCATGGCTTTAACTGCAACAGTCACCTGTCTGGTTCTCATCGAGTACCTGGCTTTCGGGATGCTGGTTGGCAAGGCGCGAATGGACACAGGCGTCAGGGCCCCCGCAATCAGCGGCAACGCGCTGTTCGAGCGTTGGTTCCGGGTGCACCAGAACACCATGGAGCAACTTGTGGTGTTCCTCCCGGCCTTGTGGATCTTCGCCACGTTCGTGCATGAACTGACCGCCGCCGGATTGGGGCTCATATTCTTCATCGGCCGGATCATCTATTGTCGATCCTATGTCCGCGATCCTGAGAGTCGCGGCCCCGGATTCATGCTGAGCGCCCTGCCCAACATTATTTTGGTGTTGGGAGGCATCATAGGCGCGTTCGTGCATCTGTTCTGAAACCGGCGTGAATACGCCCGAATTCTCCCTCGCCTGCACCGAATCGATTACGGTCAGGAGACTGCTGAAGACGCCCGAGGCGGTGTGTGTCCGTGCCTGGTTGCCAGAGGCGGATACAGATAATCCCGACTGGAACGAGCGGACCATAACCCGCATCCATCTCGGCAACGAATTTTGCGAACGGTTATTGCCGGAGATGGGCATTCTCGAAACAGCGTTGGCGGACTCGCGCTTCGCCGTCTCCCTGACGCTCCCTGCCCTCTCCGATCAGGGCATGAAACGGGTCCTGCCCCTGCTCGCTTCGCTCCCCCATGGACAAGAGGTCATCGTCAACGATTGGGGCGCCCTGCGGCTCGTGCGCCATTCCTATCCGGACCTCAAGCCAAGCGCCGGGCGACTCCTCTGTAAACAGATCAAGGACCCGCGTCTGCCATCGGCGGAATGGGCGGGACTCTGTCCCAGCGGCATCTTCTCGGATCCCTATGCGGCATTTCTGATGGATTACGGGGTCTCGCGCATGGAGGTGGATATTCCGCCGTATGCGCAAGCGGCCGACCTCTTCGATGGCAAGATCCGGCTGTCAGTTCATCTTGGCTACGGTTACGTCATGAAAGGCAGGATGTGCAAGATCGGTTCGTTGAATCTGCCCCCGGCGGCGCGTTTTCAGCCGGGGCACGGCTGCGGCAGGGAATGCCTGGAATATGTGGAACACACCGCGCGTCCCACGGTATCGGATCTGCGCAGTTTTCAGCGGGGGAATACCCGGTTCTACGCGCATGACCATGACATGTGGAATGCCGTGCGCGGGGCGTCGCACGCGGGACGGGTCGATCGTCTCATCATCCACGGCGACTGGCATGAAGATCGTCGCCCCCATTAGCCGGATTGAAGAGATCGCGCCGCTCGCCGCAGCCGGGGCTGATGAGCTCTATTGCAGCGTCGTCTCCCCGCGATGGCTGGAACGTTTCCATACTTCCGGGATCAGCCGCCGCGCCTTCGCCAATCTGCCGGACTATGCAGACTTGGAGCGGGCCGCGCGCCTGGCGGATGAACATGGAATCCGGCTCTCGCTGGCCCTGAACGCACAACATTATTCAGCGGAACAACTGGAGGCCGCGTTGCAAATCGTGGCGGATTTCGACAGCCTGGGCGGGGCGGCCGTGATCGCAGGCGATCCGCTATTAATAAGTATTCTCTCCCGTCACTCGTTCCGCTTGCGGATCCATGTCAGTTCCATCGCCGGTTGCCGCAACAGCGAGACCGCCGCCTTCTATCGTGACCTGGGCGCGCACCGCATCATCTTCCCCCGCGACATCACCCTGAAAGAAATGGCGGTCATGATCGACCGCCATCGCGACCTTGAATTCGAGTCCTTTGTACTGAACGACGGCTGCGTTTACGAGGAAGGTCTGTGTCACACGATCCACCTGCCCGCGAAGCTTGGCGGGCCCATCTGCCTGGACCAGTATCAGGGCGAATTTCGACGCCTCGACGGTCAACCCCTGTCCTTGGAGGAACAGGCCGCCCTGCAAAACAACGAACAGGATTACCAGAACTGGCTCTGGTATCGCTTCGGCTGCGGCTTCACGATGACACCGGCAGGACTTCCTTACGGCCCCTGCGCCCTCTGCGCCCTGCCCGAGTGGGAGACTGTTGGCCTGCATTCGATCAAGATTGCGGGACGGGATGCCCCGCTCGCAAGAAAATTAAAAGGCGTGGAGATGGTAAACGCCGTGCGCGCCAGACTGGATCAAAACCCAAGCGACATCCGCCGCTTCGCCCGCGACATCCGGCAGACGCCCGACCATTGCGCCAGTGGCCGAATGTGTTATTACCCGATGACTCTGCCTGTAAGAAAGGAAGAGGAGAATAATCTCACCCCGGACGTTTCAGAAATTCCTTAGAGTTATGTTCTATACTCAGAATCAGGTCCACTGATAATCCTCGGGGAGGGATTATGCCGCATAGCCATACCGCGTTACGCGCCGGTTTTATTGCCGGCAATATCGGCGCAGTAATCGTCATCATCTGGTTCTTCTGTGTCGATTTGATCGCCGGACAACCCTTCTTCACGCCGGCGGCATTGGGATCCGCGGTGTTTTACGGTCTACGGGATCCCGCCGAGGTATCAATCAGCGTGTTGCCGGTCCTGGGGTATACGGCGCTTCACTTCCTGGCGTTTTACTTCACGGCAGTCGTTGCCGCCTATATCTTCAGGGAGGCGGAAAAGGATCAGAACGTACTCTGGTATGCGCTGGAGTTTTTCATAGTCCTTGAAGTCGGGTTTTATTGCGTTGTCGGAGTGTTGTTCACGCCGTTACTCGCGAAATTCGCCTGGATTAACGTGGCAATCGGCAATGTGATCTCGTCGGTGGCGATGGGCTATTACTTCTATCGCACCGAACCCGCTCTGAAAAAAGGGCTGACTGGCGCCAGCCCTTCTCACGGTTAGATGCTGTAAGGCGATCTCGCGCGTCAACAGGCTGTTGAAAAACGTCGCGAGCGACGGCAGAACCAGGCGCAAGCGGACGAGAAACCGGAATTTACACAGCAGTAAATGAGGATTTCGAGACCGCTTGCAACGTAGTTATGCCTAGCGCAGCAGTTTTTCACCAGCCTGTCATGGGTTTTTGACGTAGGCATTGGGCCGTAGATAAAACCACCAATTCAGCACGATGCAGATGACGTAGAACGCCACAAACCCGTAGAGGGCATACTCCGGCGTCGTGGCTTTGATCTGATCCCCGAAGACTATCGGGATGATGAAGGAGCCATAGGCCGCCACCGCCGAGGTCCAACCCAGCGCCGGACCGGCCTGCTCCCTGTCGAAGACCACCGCAATGGTGCGGAAGGTCGAGCCGTTGCCTACTCCGGAGGCCGCGAAGAGGACCACGAACAGCACGAAGTAAGGAACGAAAAACTCTTCCGGTGTCGCGGATCGATAGGCCGCCGCCATGTAATAGGCCACCCCCAGGGCGGAAATGACCATCACCACCGAGATGATCTGGGTGACCTTCGCCCCGCCAAGTTTATCCGAGACCCAGCCGCCGATCGGCCGGACCAGGGCGCCGACGAAGGGCCCGATCCAGGAATACATCAGCGCGCTCGGGCCGTTCGGATTGACTGCGGTATGCACCAGCACGCCATCCGGACCGGGGACATGGGTATAGCCGAAGATTATCTGCATGGCCAGTGGGAAGGCGGAGGAAAACCCGATGAAGGAACCGAAGGTCATGGTGTAGATGACAGTCATGGCCCAGGTGTGTTTGTTGTTGAATATCTTGTACTGCCGATCCAGGTTCTGCCGCAGTTGCCCGCGGGTGAGGAATTTCAGCAGCAGGATTGTCGCGGCGATAATCAGCGGCAGGATGATCCATTTGTTCAGCGCGAGGCCTGAAGGTGCCGGGAGTATGAGATACACCCCCACGGCGGCGGTGACAAACGCCACCGAGAGCAGACCGGTCACCTTGACCACCGCAGTGAGCGGATTGCCGGGGTTTGGCGTTACCGCGGGATTGACGATGTTGTTCATCCCGAACCAGCCGACCAGGACCAGCGGGATCAGGATCACCAGCCACACATAGCCGGCGTTATGTATGAAGGTCTCCGTACCGGCGGGGATCTTGCCGATCAAGGTGCCGCTGCTGTTGACCAGCGTCATCGACTCGCCGCCGAAGATCCCGGCCGTCATCACCAGAGGCACCAGGATCTGCATCGTGGTCACGCCAAAATTCCCCAGGCCGGCGTTGAGTCCGAGCGCGGTTCCCTGGAGCCGTTTGGGGTAGAAGAAACTGATATTCGACATGGAAGAGGCAAAATTACCTCCGCCGAATCCGGACAGCAGCGCCATCAACTGAAACACCCACAATGACGTATCTTTGTCCTGCAAGGCGATGCCGGTGCCGATGGCCGGAATCATCAACAATGCGGTGGTATAAATAACCGAATTCCGGCCGCCGGCGATGCGGATAAAGAAGGTGCTGGGGATCCGGAAGGTGGCGCCACTCAGGCCGGCGATGGAAGACAGCGTGAACAACTCAGCCTGGGTGAAGGGAAAGCCGAGGTTCAACATTTGAACTGTAATGACCCCCCAGATCATCCAGACCGCGAAGCCGCATAATAGACAAGGGATAGAGATCCAGAGATTCCTTCGCGCCACAGCCTTGCCAGTTTTGTCCCAGAAATTCTGGTCCTCCACTACCCATTCGGTGATATCAGCCATTGTTTCGTACCTTATTAGTTGTGATGATGAATTTGTAACCGACCAGTTTTATGACCATTTGGGTCAGCTAATCCGGTGCTATTCAGTGGCGGTGTAAAGCGCGGCGCTTCGGGTTACCTCTGGTGGCAAGAACTGTCGGAAATATATAAATTCGATTAATTATGCCATCCTGAACGCGGGCAAAACTGATTTATATCAATGAATGCCATATATTCCATAAGGGTTAAATCGGACTACAATCTGACGCCATGACAAACCTGCCCAACCTGCCAGCACACGGTTCATGGTTTTTTTCGCTGCGCGGCAGGCTCTTGTTCTTGATCTGCCTTGCCACACTGCCCGCCATCCTTTTCACCTTCTTCGCGGCTGAAAACGAGCGCGCCGCGACCCTTACCCGCATGGAGCGCGATGCCCTGCACTTGGCGAGCCTCGCGAGTCGCGAACACGCCCATCAGATCCAGGGCGCCCGCGAGTTGCTCTTATGGCTTGGCACAAAGCTGACCCGCGAAGGGCGGCAATCGCCAATCCTCACGGATCCCGATTTCCAGCAGGCCCTGCTGGTGGGTCATCCGCAGTTGGCCAACATTGGCGTTCTTTCCCCCGAAGGGCAGGTGCTTGCCAGCGCCTATCCGCTATCCAGTTACCGGAGCTGGCAGGATAACCCGGCCTACCGCGCGGCGATGACTTCCGATACCGTTGCGGCCGGCTCTTACATCATCTCGCCAATCTTCGATCGGCCCACACTCAATCACGCCTACGCGGTCCGGGATTCCGAACGCCGGGTAATCGCGGTGTTATTCAACGGCCTTGACCTCGAATGGCTCTCAAAGATGGCCCGGCAGAGCTACCTGCCGGACGGCATCTCCCTGATTATCACGGATCGGGAGGATCGGGTGTTGGCGTTCGGCGGCTCCGCAGACCCCGAACTGACGGATATCGGGAAATTACGGATTTCAGGCATATCCGAACTCTCCCGTGCGCAGCATGGCAGAATGCTGGAACTCGCCGGCGCCGGCATCCGGCGGTATTTCGTGGCCGTCCCGCTGGAACAGGCCCCGGGGCTCTATGTATCCGCCAGCCTGCCCTACGAGCAAATCATGCAGCAGGCCTCTTCAGTTTTTTACCGGACCCTGTCAGGACTTGGGATCCTGACGTTATTCACCATCGCCGCGGTGTTCATCGCCGCGGAACTGGGGATCCTGCGTGGATTGCGCGCGCTGGCCCATGCGGCGCAACGCCTTGGCTCCGGCGATCTATCTACCCGCGCTATTCTGCCGCGCGGGTATGGCGAATTGTCATCCCTGGCGACGGCCTTCAACGCCATGGCCGATTCCCTGGCCGCCAGACATAACGAGGCCATCGAGGCGCAAGCGCAGTTAAGGGCGCTCGCGCACCGCCTGCACATGGCCCGCGAAGCGGAGGCCGCCCGCATCTCCCGCGATCTGCATGACGAGATCGGTCAGGTTCTCACCTCTTTGAAAATAGACCTGTCGCGGCTGCCGGCGTTTTGCCCGCCAGGGCCCCAGGTGCGATCGTGCTCGGCTAAACTCCAGGACGAGGTGGCGGCAATCAACCGGCAGATCGGCGCCTCCGTTGACCTGGTGCGGCGCATCTCCTCCGAGTTGCGCCCCGTGGTCCTGGACAAACTCGGTCTGACCGCGGCCCTCGAATGGCAGGCCCGCGAGATCGAGGCCCATACCGACCTGGTCGTGCAGGTCGAAGCGGAACATGCCAACCCGGCCCTGGACGAACTGGTCGCCGTGACCTTGTTTCGCATCGCCCAGGAGGCGCTGACCAATGTGATTCGCCACGCCCAGGCGAGCATGATCGATATTGAACTCAAGAGCGCGGAGGGAGAGGTGATCCTGATGGTAAGCGACAACGGCGTGGGTATCGCCGACCGCGCCCTCGACAACATCGAATCGTTGGGCATCATCGGCATGCGCGAGCGCGCGATGCTGATCAACGGCCGCCTGTCGATCCAGGCGACCCCAGGCAAAGGCACGACGGTCACCGTTACCGCGCCCGCTCAACCAATCCCGAAGGTTGCCGATGCAAATTCTCCTGACTGACGATCACGCCATCGTGCGTTCGGGGTTGCGCCGGATCGTCGCCGACGCCTTTCCCGATTCCATTATCGGCGAGGCGGGTTCCTGCGGAGAGTTGCGCGAGAAGATGCGGCAGGCAACCTGGAACATGCTGGTGCTCGATATCGCGCTGGGCGGCGAAAACGGCCTCGATCTGGTCCCGGAACTCAGGGTCATGCAACCGCGTATGGCAATCATAATCCTGAGCATGTACAGCGAGCGCCAGTTCGTGGTCCGCGCCCTGCAGGCTGGAGTATCGGGTTATCTGACAAAGGATCGCGCGCCCGAGGAGTTGTTGCAGGCGATGCGCAGCGTGCTCCTGGGGAAACGTTATCTCTGCGAGACCGTGGCGCGGCAACTCGCCGATTACATGGCGCTGGCCGGCTCCGGGTCCGAGGCCCCGCACGAACACCTCTCACCCCGCGAATACGAGGTCCTGCTGTTGCTGGCGTCCGCGCGATCCGTCTCCGAGATCGCCACCCAATTG
This sequence comes from Gammaproteobacteria bacterium, assembly GCA_004297165.1. Classification (GTDB taxonomy): domain Bacteria; phylum Pseudomonadota; class Gammaproteobacteria; order Eutrophobiales; family Eutrophobiaceae; genus 2-02-FULL-56-15. The sequence goes on along the minus strand of SCUJ01000006.1, from coordinate 309,119 downwards.
CATTTGAGCGTAAAGACCGTCAGCACTTACCGCACCCGGATCCTCGAAAAACTGGGCATGAACTCCAATGCCCAACTGATGCGCTATGCCATCCAACATGGACTGGTCCAGTAAGACCATGTAGGACAAACCCCTATAAGCAACTTCGCATCATCTTACGGAAATTTCGGAGCGACACCGATACCGGATCGCTGAGGATCTAACTATTGTTTGCGCATGAACATCGCGCAACAAGCCTATTTAAGCAGCACGGATTATCGCGACCAGAGCGCCTCGCCGCTGGCCATATTTCTACAGGGACGGCTGGCCGTCATGCATCCGGCTTATTTCGCCCTGGCCATGGCCACCGGGATTGTCGCAATCGCGTGCCATATCTTCGGTCTGCGCGAATTCGCCACCGCACTCTCCTGGCTCAATCTGATCATCTATCCGGCGCTCTGGGTCCTGTTTCTAGCGCGCTGGAAAGTTTTTCCCGATCGGGTGGTAGCGGATCTCAACGATCACAAGCGCTCGCCCGGATATTTTACCTGTGTCGCCGCCACCGGCACCCTGGGCGCGCAATTGACGGTGGTGCAGGAAATGGTCGTCTGGGGGCAGATTCTGTGGTGGGTTTGCATCATCCTCTGGGTATTATGCACCTACACTGTTTTCACGCTGCTGACGGTGCGGGAACAGAAGCCCACGCTGGCTGAAGGGATCAATGGCGGGTGGCTGGTGGCGGTGGTCGCCACCCAGTCTGTTTGCGTGCTCGGCGCGAGCCTGAACGAACCGATTCTGGGAGACAGGGACATGACCGCATTCGTGCTGGCGTCGTTCTGGCTGGGAGGCGGCATGCTCTATCTGTGGATCATCGGACTGATCTTCTATCGCTACATGTTTTTGCCGTTCTCCCCGCACGATCTGATGCCGCCGTACTGGATCAACATGGGCGCGGTCGCCATTTCCACGCTAGCCGGGGCGTTGCTGTCCGGTTTCGTCGCGGGCACGGCGCTCGCGCCGCTGCATCCGTTCATCCTTGGACTCACCCTAATGTTCTGGGCGACTGCGACCTGGTGGATACCCATGTTGCTGGTGCTCGGCGTCTGGCGGCACCGCATCCGTGGAGTCCGGCTGGTCTACGACCCCTTGTACTGGGGACTGGTGTTTCCACTGGGCATGTATTCGGTTTGCACCTACCGGCTGGCACAGGCGCTCGAACTGACGCAGCTGGTCTGGATCTCCCGGGTGTTCGTGATAGCCGCGGCGGTCGCGTGGCTGCTGACCTTCCTGGGACTGGCCAGGTGGATGCTGTATGCAATGCTGCTCGGACACAAGGGCAACATGACCGGCGCATTGCAGGGTGGGACGCTGGCGCCCAATCGTTGACAACCAATGTTAAAAGCGAGGTATACAACCATGACTAGCATTACGAAATCACACCTTCACTTGTTTGAGAGCGCCCCGTCTATGGCTACGCTGCCGACTAAAAAAGAGCTTTACGTTGCGGCCGTGCGCCGGATGGTGCGCGGAAAAAAACTGGTAATCGGCGGTTTTGTTGTCGCGATAGCCGGCATCGTCGGCTATTGTGTCGCCTGCCTGGGCGCCAGCATCGACCCGGATGTCAGCGCGGCCCTGTTGGAGAACCCGCGGTGGCTGGTCGGGCCAGCGCTTGGGGTCATCGGATTTGGCACCCTGCTCTGGCTTGTGGGTTCGTTCATGTATCTCAGCGGGGCGATGGACAGCGACCCGAACGGGACGGATATCGATATCTGATAACTATCTGGTTCTGCAAAAAACGTAATGCCGGGCTTGGCCCGGCATACGAGAGGTAATCATCTGAACGGAACTTGGCGCATGTTAAGCGCTTTCCCGGTGAAGCTTTAATACAAAGCCACGTCAGTATTGCGTTTCTGCCTCGGCCTCGTCTTCCGGGTCCACCTTATCGAAATGCTGGATGGCCTGCGGGGCCGCGTCGCGCATCATCTTCTGGATGACCTGATGCATCCAGATCAGACATACCACCGAGATAACCCACATCAGCATCCAGCAGCTCGTCCACAGCCCGGTCCATTGCAACAGATAGGCGAAGATGATGGGACAAACGAAACCGCCGAGACCGCCAATCACGCCCACGATTCCGCCAACCACGCCGACTCCGTGGGGAAAATAGTTGGGGATGTGCTTGTAGACCGCGGCCTTGCCAATGCCCCAGGCGGTGCCCAGGATGATGACAAACGCGGTAAAGACCCAGACATGGGCCTGGAAATGGATCCGGGTGACGCCGCGCGCCAGGACCTCATTGCGCTTGACCTTCTGCCCCACCTCCACGATGGGCTCCTGCCAATTGAGTTTCGCCGGGAATATCAGTTTGGTCGCTTCGAGCTTGGCGCCGGAGCCGTCTTCGCCCTGGTAGTCATAACGTTGATCGTCCACCTTGATATAAGCATCCGTCACCTCGGCGACCGTGCCCGGCCGGTTTGCCATAACTCCGGCGCCGGGGGAATAGACATCCATCTTGGGCACTATCAGCAGGAAGCTGAACACACATGACAACCCCAGCACCCAGTACATCACCTGCCTGGCGCCGAAATGATCCGACAGCCAGCCGCCGATGGCGCGGATGACGCCGGAAGGAAAACTGAACATGGAGGCGAGCAGCCCCGCCGTTACCAGCGGCAGGTAATAGACGTTGACGAAATACGGGACAAGCCACTGGGCGAAGGCGACGAAACAGCCAAACACCAGGAAATAATAGAGCCCGAAACGCCAGACCCGGATGTCCTTCAAGGGGACCAGTTGCTCGACCAGGGTGAGACCTTTTTTATCGGGTTTCTTATTGTCGGCCAGCAGTAGGATGAGGATGCCCATGCCAGCCAGCAGCGCGGCATACAGGACGGGCAGTTGCCGCCAGCCTTCGAGGTTTGCGCCATTATCGGTGAATTTATTAAGCAGCGTGGGGGCAAACAGCGTGGTCAGGGCCGAGCCGGCGTTGCCGGCACCGAAGATCCCCAGCGCCGTGCCCTGCCATTTCTGCGGATACCAAACGGAGGTGTAGGCTATGCCTACGGAAAAACTCGCGCCCGCGATGCCGAACCCCGCGCTGCAGAGCGCATACCCCATCAGCGAGTCCGTGGTCGACAGCAGATACATCGGTATCGCGGAGATTAGCAACAATGAACAGAAGATTGGCTTGCCGCCAAACTTGTCGGTCAGCATGCCCGTCAGCAGGCGCAGGAGTGAACCGGAGAGGACGGGTATGCCGATCAGCCACCCGACCGCCACCGGACTCCAGGTATAGACCCGATTGCCGATGAGGAATGTCACCAGCACGCCGTTCAACATCCAGGCCGCAAAACAGATGGTGAAGGCCGAGGTATTCAAAAAGAGGGCCTTATGGGCCCTCATCGTTACGACTTGTTCCACGACAAAACGCTCCTTATAACAGGATCATCTATAGGCGGGAAATGGCGCTGCCCTCGATATCAATTGTTCCGGGGACGGAAGATCTGCCAGGCGGTGCGGGGTTCACGGATGGCGTTCTTGTCCCAATTCCACATGACCACCTGGTAGGGGCGGAACAGGTAATGGAATGGGGCGACCAGGAAATGAATCAGCCGGGTGAACGGAATTAACAGCAGGATGGTGAAGGCGCCGACGATATGTAATTTTATGGCGACCGGCAGGGCAGCGACGGCGGTGATGTCCGGGTTCAGCTTGAAGATCGACCACAGATAGGGCGAGAGATCGGACGCGAACCAGGATGAGCCCCAGCGATAACCGAGCGCCACCCAACAGCCGAGCAGGATCTGCGAAAGCAGAAGCAATTCGATGACGATATCCATTTTGGTGGTCACCGCCAGTATGCGCGGATGGGTCAGGCGCCGGGTCATCAGGAAGATGAGGCCCACGAGCACCGAGATGCCGAAGGTGAAGGCGATGCCCTCGTGAGTGACCAGTCGGACGGGGTTGGCATTCACGTTAATCACCGTCTCGGGGAAGAGAAACACGAATAGATGTCCGAGAAACAGGACCAGAATGCCGATATGGAACGGCACGATGCCCCAGAAACCCGCCTTGCCCTCCAGGAACTGCGAGGACAGGGCTGAGACCTTGAAACCGTTGGTCCGGTAGCGCCAGACCGACCCCACCAGGAAGATGCCAATGGCGATGTAGGGAAAGGCTATAAACAGGAAGTTATTCAGTGCGGTCATTGGTATACCTCATACTCGATAAGATTTAAGCGTGATTCGCCTCGGCTTCGATCTCGTTTTCCCTCGTCACCAGGCGCAGGAAATCGCTGGTATGCATCTTGCGTGTCTTCTCCGTGAAGCTGAAATCCTGCTTCAGGACGGCGTACAGGGCATTCAGGGCGTGCCGATATAACGTGGCGACGTCTTTCCGGTCGGATGGCGTTTCCAGCAGGGTCTTGTAGTGTTTCAGATAGTTTTCGTTCTTCCGGTCGACCTGATCCGGGTTGAACTCGCGGATCATGATGGCGACCGCAGGGGCCACGATCTCGTCGATAAGTTCATCCAGCAGGTCGTCCTGCTTGAGTTTACCGATCAGGCGCAGGATGTTCGGCAGATGATCAGCCAGTTCCTGACGGCAGTCATTGTTGACCTGCCGATGCTCGCGCGTCAGGTTGGCCAGCAGTTCGCCACGCTTGTAATCGTCGCCGAACAGCACGTAGCCGATATCCAGCGTGGTAATCGCCTGTATGTCGAAAGTACGGGTGTACAATTCCTGCATCGCCCGGAGATCGTCGGACGGGAGCAGCTCGATGAACTGCTCCAGTTCCGCCGCCGCGCGATCATAGTTCCCGTCGAGCAACCGGGTCAGCTTTATGACCCTGGCGGGATAGCCGATGTCCGGATACTCGAAGAGGTCCGCCAGAGACTGGTAATGCGCGCGCAGTTTCATCGCTACAGTCCCCGCCCGGCGGTGCCTTCCTTGAAGCCGAACCCGGCGCTGCCCTTGCGATCGCCGGTATTTTCCATCATTTCGATCGCCTGTTCGCGATGCGCCGCAGGTATGACAAAGCGATCGCTGAACTTGGCGAGTGAGGTCAGGTAATAGATCTGCTCGGCCATTTCCGGGGTGAAACCTACATCGCTCAGGGCCTTCCCGGCCTTCTCCGCGGAAATGTCGCCGACGGTCACGTGACGCCGATGGATGCGGATGGCCATGAGTTTCTTCAGCCGATCCTTAACCTTCTCGGTATCGCCGGCGCTGAAGAGATTCGCCATGTATTGCAAGGGGAAGCGGGCCTCGTCAATGCTGCCCCAAAGCTCCTCGGTGCTGGTGTCGTAAAGCCAGTCGTCCTCCCAGTACTTGGCGACCTTGTTCAGTTTTTGCGCCTGGGCCGAGTTGTTGGCGTCCTTGAGGGAGGCCATGACCGGCAGCATCGGCGGGACATAGAACAGCATCGGCAGGGTGCGGAATTCGGCGTGCAGCGGCAGGGCCATGCCCCACTCCTTCACAAACTTGTAAGTCGGAGAATATTGCGCCGCGCGGATGGTCGAATCGGCGACCCCGTTCTTCTTGGCCGACTTGATGACCTCGGGATCGAAGGGATCCATGAGGATGTCGAGGTGTTGGTCGACCAGCTTGCCCTGATCCGCCGAGGCAACGTCGTGAATCTTGTCGGCATCGTACAGGATGACGCCCATGTAGCGGATGCGGCCCACACAGGAATGCATGCAGGCCGGGGCATAACCCGCCTCCATGCGCGGATAGCAGAGGATGCACTTTTCCGATTTGCCGGCGTGCCAGTTGTAATAGGTCTTCTTGTACGGGCAGGCCGTGACGCACATGCGCCAGGACCGGCAGACATCCTGATTCAGCAGGACGATGCCGTCCTCGCCGCGCTTGTACAGCGCGCCCGAGGGGCAGGAGGCCACGCAACCGGGGTTGAGGCAATGGTTGCAGATCCTGGGCAGATAGAAAAATGCCATGCGTTCCAGTTGGAACATCGCCTCCTGCTCCGCGGGGGACAGGTTGGCGAGGTTCGGATCCTGGCGGGCATAATCCGGTGTGCCGCTCAGATCGTCATCCCAGTTCGGACCCATCTTGATGTCGATGGGCTTGCCGGTAATCAACGAGATCGGACGGGCCGTGGGTTGATCGTCGCTTGCCGGGGATTCGATCAGATCCAGGTATTTATAGGTGAACGGCTCATAGTAGTCGTCGATGACCGGCATGTGCGGGTTGTGGAAGATGTTCATCAGGCCCTTGCGCTTGCCGGCGCCTTTGAGCTCGATGTCGTCGCCATCCTTTACCCATCCGCCCTTGTAAATATCCTGATTCTCCCATTTTTGCGGGTATCCCGTGCCGGGTTTGGTCTCCACGTTGTTCCACCACATGTACTCGGCGCCCTTGCGATCCGTCCAGATGTTCTTGCAGGCAATGGAGCAGGTATGGCAGCCGATGCACTTGTCCAGGTGAAACACCATCGAAATTTGTGATCGTATATCCATCGTCGTTCTACCTATAAGTTAGAAAACCACTTTATTCATCTTCTTGACTATCACGTGTGTGTCGCGCTGGGGAGCGATCGGCCCCCAGTAGTTGAAGTGATAGCTGAACTGGCCATATCCGCCCGAGAGGTAATTCGGTTTCAGATGGATACGGGTCACGCTGTTGTGACCGCCGGCCCGCTTGTTGCCGCGGATCTGCGACTTGGGAATGCCGACAGTGCGCTCCGGGACGTGGTACACGATGCAGACGCCGCGGGGGATGCGGGTGCTGACCACCGCGCGCGTGCAGTAGACGCCGTGATCGTTATGCACCTCGACCCAGTCGTTGTCCTCAATACCCAGTTTCTTGGCGTCCACCTCGCTGAGCCAGCAGGGTTCGCAACCGCGCGACAAGGTGAGCATGCGCAGGGTTTCCATGTAGGTCGAGTGGATGTGCCACTTGCCATGCGGGGTGAGGTAATTCAGCACCAGGGCATCGCCTTGCTTCATCGTCTCTTTCAGGTCGCCGTACAGTTCCGGCTTCGGCGCCGGCTTGTAGGTAGGCAGATGCTCGCCGTAACCGATGTACATCTCGTGATCGAGGTAGAAGTGCTGCCGTCCGGTCAGGGTCCGCCATGGCACCAACTTGTCGTAGTTGTAGGTGTAAGCGGCATAGGCCCGGCCGTCATTCATCAATCCGGACCACAGCGGCGAGGTGTTATAGCGCCGCGGCTGGGCTTGCAGGTCGGCATAGGTAATCCTCACGTCCTCGCTGCCCTTCCCGAGATCGACCAGGCTGAGGCCCGTCTTCTTCTCCATGTTCTCGTAGGCCCGGACGTTGAGTTTGCCGTTGGTCAGGGAGGAGAGGTGCAACACCGCATTGGCCGCCCACTCGTCCTCCTCGATGGAGGGATAGACCTTGCCGTCCATGGTCCGGGTGGGGAAATGCCGGGACTCGATCATCAGATCGTATTCGTCGGCGCAGAGGAAGTGGTTGCCATGCGCGCCGAGGCCCCTGGCCTTGATGTTGTCGCCGAGCGTGATGTATTTGTCGTAGAGCTTGGTGTAGTCGCGATTGACCACAGCCAGTTTGTGCATGGACTTGCCCGGAACGGCCTCGCATTCCCCGTGGTACCAGTCCTTGATCGTCGGCTGGGTGATTTCGTCGGCGCTGTCGTGGGACAGCGGCGAGGCGACGATATCTTTCTGGGGTTCGGCAAAATGAGTCTTGGCCAGTTCGCTGGTCGCCTTCGCGATGCTGCGGAAGATGTCCCAATCCGTCTTGGATTCCCAGACGGGGGCCACGGCCTGCGACAGCGGGTGAATGAAGGAATGCAGGTCGGTGCTGTTGAGATCCGCCTTTTCGTACCAGGAGGCGGCGGGCAGGACGATATCGGAATACAGCGCCGAGGAGTCCATGCGGAAGTTCAAGTCGACCACGAGGTCCATCTTGCCGACCGGGGCGACATCGTGCCACTTCATTTCCTTGGTGTGATCTTCCGCATCCTTGGCGATGACATTGTTGTGGGTGCCGAGGTAATGCTTCAGGCAGTATTCATGGCCCTTCATGCTGCCGGTAATGGCGTTGCCGCGCCAGATGTACCAGACCCTGGGGTGGTTTTCCGGGGCCTCGGGATCGGCGATGGAGTATTCGATCTCCCGGGACTTCAGCTTGTCCAGCACATATTTCTTGATGTCGTCGTCCGTTTTGGCCCCGGCCTTGATCGCCTGTTTGGAGATATCCAGGGTGTTCTGTTTGAACTGCGGATAGAACGGCATCCAGCCGTTGCGCACCGATTTGAAGATCGTGTCCGCCGTGTGTGCGCGGGTCATCTCGTTGTCGGGCACCGTGTTGTAGCGGGAATATTGCCCGTCATACCGGTATTGGCAGGTATTGATATAGTGCCAGAGCGGGGCCTGTTGCAGCCGGACGGCGTCCACCCAGTCGCGGCCGAAGGCGATCGTGCCCCAGGAATCCACGGGGGCGAGCTTCTCCTGGCCGACATAATGGTTCAGACCGCCACCGTTGCGGCCCACGCAACCGGACAGCATGAGGGCCATGGCGCCGGCGCGGTACATCAGGTTGGCGTGGTACCAGTGATTGATGCCCGCCCCAATGATGATCATGCACTTGCCCTGGGTCGTATTGGCGGTATTCGCCCATTCCCTGGCGAACTGGAGGACGGTCTTCGAATCCACGCCGGTGAAGATCTCCTGCCAGGCCGGGGTGTAGGCGGCATCCTTGTCGGTGTAATCCTTGGGATATTCGCCAGCCAGGCCGCGGCCGACGCCGTATTGCGCCATGATGAGATCATAGACCGTGGTGACCGGTACCGTGCCGTTGACAGTGGCGATGTTTTTGACCGGAACGCCTCGCAGGGCCTTTTTGTCCAGACCCCATTCGACGAATTCCGTCTGCAACACTCCATCGTTCTTCGCGAGCAGGCTGAGGGTGGGGTTGTAGGATTTGTTGTCCACGGAGTTCTCGAACTTCATGTTCCAGTTGCCTGGCTCCTTGTCCCAACGATGGCCCATCGCGCCTTTCGGGATCACGAGGTTGCCGGTGCCCTCATCGATGTTGACGAACTTCCAATCGCCGTTGCTGATGTCCTTGTGGGCCTGGAGTTCGTTCGCACGCAGCAGACGGCCGGGCTTGTAGTGATTGCCCTCCTTCTCCAGCTTTACCAGCATCGGACTGTCGGTGTACTGCTTGGCATAATCCAGGAAGTACGGGGTTTTCTTGTCGTGGTGGAACTCCTTCAGGATCACATGCGAGACCGCCATCCAGAACGCGCCATCGGATCCCGCGTGCAGCGGTACCCATTGGTCGGCGTACTTGCAGACCTGGGAGAAGTCCGGGGAGAAGACGACCGCCTTGGTGCCGTTGTGCCGGGATTCCGCGAAGAAATGGCAGTCAGGCGTGCGGGTCATGTTCAGGCACGCGCCCATGTCCGCGATCATCTTGGCGTTGTACCAGTCCGCGCTCTCGCACACGTCTGTCTGTTCGCCCCAAATCTCGGGGAAGGCGGTCGGCAGGTCGCAATACCAGTCATAGAAGCTCAGATTGACGCCGCCGAAGAGTTGCAGGAAACGGCCGCCCGCCGCGTAGCTCAGCATTGACATGGCTGGAATCGGCGAGAAACCGATGACCCGATCCGGGCCGTGCTTCTTGGCGGTGTAAATATTCGCCGCGGCCATGATCTCCAGAACATCGTCCCAATGGGCGCGCCGGAAACCGCCCTTGCCGCGGGCATTCTGGTAGGCCTTGCGCTTCTGCGGATTGGCCTGCAATGCCTCCCATGCCTTGAGTGGATCGCCGGTCTTTTTCTTTTCTTCCAGATAGGCGTCGACAAGGGCGCTGCGGATCAGCGGATATTTGATGCGCAACGGACTATATAGATACCACGAGTAGGAAATGCCGCGCTGACAACCCCGCGGCTCGTACGGGGGCAGCGAATCCTCCAGCAGCGGATAATCCAGTTGCTGGGTCTCCCACACCACGATGCCTTCCTTTACATGGACCTGCCAGGAACAACCGCCGGTGCAGTTCACGCCATGGGTGCTTCTGACGATGCGATCATGCTGAAACCGGTTTCTGTAGAATTCTTCCCATTGCCGTGTCTGTGGAGAGATGATGTCTTGTATCCAGCTCATGTTCTTTCTACCTATGCGATATGTAAATTGTCGTGTGACCTTGCCGAAAACCGCCAGCCGTCATTCCCAGGTTGACTTGACCTGCCGGTCGAAGATCTTCTGATTGACCGAGTCCTTCTTTCTGGCCAACCAGATCAGCGAGTAGAGCACCAGCAATACGGCGGCGCCGATGAATCCGCTGAGCAGCAGACCGGTGCCATAATCCTTGGGGTGCTGGAAGAGGTGCTTCGCCCCGGCGTCTTCGAGGAAGGCCAGCAGAGCGAATATTTCCTGCTCCGAAAGCGGTTTGCCTTTGTAGGCCGCCTGCATGACCGGGAAGGGGGTGCTGTTCAGGACTGCGCGGACGCCGGTGCCGCCGAGACGGGTAAATACATCGGTCAATTCCTTCGCAAGTACGCCGCCGCCGATGATGGCATCATTCTTTATATGATGGCAGGTGACACAGGATGGCCCGCTTTTCTCCAGCCGGGCAGTCCCCTCGAACAGGTTTTGCCCGAGCAGGATGTCTTCTTCCGTGGCTACCTTGATCGGTGCCGCCGGGGCCGCGGTTGGCGCCGCTGGGGCAGTTGCGTCGGCCGGCGTCGCTGTCGCCGGAGATGCGGTCGCAGCAGCGGTAGCCGGGGCGGGTTGCGCGGCCCTGATCTTGATGTAATTCAGGATTTCCTTGATCTTCTCGGGCGGCACCGTGGCGTCGGGCATGGTGATCTTGTTGAACTTCTCGAACAGTTCGACGGCATAGGCATCGCCGCTGCCGATCACGGACGTCGAGGAGGCCACGAATTTTTCCAGCCATTCCTGCGGTCTGCGGTCATGGACCCCGGCCAGATCCGGACCGATCAGCGTTCCCCCGCCGATGGTATGGCAGATCCCGCAGAATGTGGTGTATTCCTGTTCGCCCGGCTCCGCCGCCAGGGTTTGAGTGGAAAAACTCAAACCGAGTACGATCGTCAAAGTCCCCAGAACAGACACTCGCTTATTTTTTCGAAATTCTCTATTCATAACTTTTTCAACCTTAAAATCGATCCTAACGCTCGCTGATATGAAATATGCTCTTGATTTAGCCGGCCCCAGGACGCCGCCCCTACAAAACTTATGCCCTGAAAACCTCATTAATGCCGCATACTTTTCTTGACCGATTTGGTGGTTATCGGGATGGAACCGGATGGGCGAGGCAAGGGTAAAGCAGAAGCGCCTTGGATTAATTGATAAATATCAATAATTCTTCGCCACACTGACGTTCATTGAACTTGCAATACATTACAGTTCATTACATTCAAAAAAAACGGCGCCGCCCACTTTGTGGACAGCGCCGCTTCGAGGCGGGGATCAGGCAAACTTGGAGGTGAGTTTCATATCCATTATGCGGCGCGCTTCGTTGGGATCGGTGACGACCCGGCGGCCGAGAATATTGGCGATATCGACGGCCCACTTCACGCTGTCGGAATTCTTCTTGATGATTTCATCCCGGTGCGGCCAGCGCCAGAACGCGTCCTCGATGCCGACCTGCACCACATCGACCCCCATAATAACCCCGAGCACCATGATCGGCAGCCAGTTGCGCCCGCCTGTGCGCCAGCCAATGTGCGCTCCAGGGAAGGTCCTCTTGACGATGTCAAGATTGGCGATAGCGTTCAGATAGGACCCCGGGTCCTGGTGGATGGCAGTGGAATCGTGCTTGCCCAGGTTGACGTGGATCGCGTAAGGCGGTTTGGCCGCGCCTTCATCCATCAATTGTTTGAAATGGAGCTGGGCCGAGGTGTCGTAGAACTCGAAAAGTGGTTTGACATCGTGCGCCTCCAGCCACCGTAAACCTTTATCCACGTTGGCCCTGACGTTATTCGAGAAGGGCAGGACCACCGCGCCCTGACAGTATTTATTGCCCTCCCCCCATTCCAGCAATTCCTCGGTGTCCACGATGTAATCGATGCCGCCCTCGCGCGGATACCAGGTGTGCGACATGGTGACGAAATCGCCAACCTTGTCGAAAGAGGCATCCAGCACCTGCTTCAGCAGCGCGGCGCTGATCTGGGCCAGGCCGGTCTTCGGATCACGGGGATGGACGTGATGTCCCACCGCGCCCGCGTTGAACGAATCGGCGATCTCCTGCGCCTGATCCTCGATGGTGAACGGCACGGCCGGATAACGCTTGCCGCCGATCTGCCAGCCGGGGCAGGAAGACATGATGAGCAACGGCTTGTCCATGGTCGTGATCCTGGGTTCCTGATCGACCGGGAACATTGCCTGGGCCTGTTCCGGCGACACCGGGATGGGCGGCATCTTGCCTTTCACAACTTCCGGCGTCTTCGGCGGTTCGAGCCGGCCGCTCTGGGCGAAGACAGTGCCGGCGGAGGCTGCGAACATGGCCAACGAAGTCAAGGTGAAATCCCTGCGCGAAACGCGCGCACATAACTCCTGTACCGCTTCCTTCTTGTCCCGGTTGATGCTGTGGTCTTCTGACATAACACGACTCCCCTCAGGTCTGGATTGAATCTGCATTTATAAGGGATGTATCATCCGGAAAGCAAGGATTATCGCCACCAATAAATAAGGGGAAATTCGTAGTGAACAATGACCCGCGTACTTTGATTTCCCGGTCCCCCATGGGCCGGCTGCAGATACTCATCATCGCCATCACCATCGGCTTGAACGCCCTCGACGGATTCGACGTGCTGTCCATCAGTTTCGCCTCGCCCGGCATCGCCGCGGAATGGGGCATGGACCGCACCGCGCTCGGTTTCGTGCTGTCGATGGAACTCATCGGCATGGCCTTCGGCTCGATGTACCTGGGCGGCGTGGCCGACAAGATCGGCCGCCGGCCGACCATGCTGGGCTGCCTCATCACCATGGCGATCGGCATGTTCATGGTCACCACCACCAATGCCATCCTGGGCGGCCTGGTCTCCCCAGTCATCGCCGCGGTATTCGGGACGGAGCTCGACCGCAGGCTCGTCGATCTCTCCATCTGGCGCATCATCACCGGGATCGGCATCGGCGGGATGCTGGCGTCAATCAACGCGATGGCCGCCGAATATTCCAACAGCCACCGCCGCGATATGTGCGTATCCCTGATGTCCATCGGCTATCCCTGCGGCGCCGTGCTCGGGGGGCTGATTGCCGCAAGACTGCTGGCCAGCCACGATTGGCGGTCGGTGTTCTATCTGGGTTGCGGGGTCACGATCTCCTTTCTCCCCCTGATCTGGTTCCTGATACCGGAGTCGGTCCACTGGCTGTCCCAGAAGCAACCGGCGGGCGCCCTGGAAAAGATCAACCGAACGCTTCGCCGGATGGGCCATTCGATCATTACAGCGTTGCCGACAATCACCGCGGAGGAACGCCGCCGGTCCGTCAGCGACATCTTCCGTCCCGGCCTCATCGCCCTGACAGTCATCATCACCGCGGCCTATTTCTTCCATATCATCACCTTCTACTTCATGTTGAAGTGGATCCCCAAGATTGTTGTCGATATGGGTTTCGTGGCCTCCTCGGCGGCCAATGTCCTGGTCTGGGCGAATGCCGGAGGCGCGCTGGGCGGCACAGTGGTCGGTCTGCTGACCCAGCGCTTCGACGTGAAACTGATCACCATTGGCGTCATGCTGTGCTCCACCGTCATGGTCTTCATCTTCGGGCGAACGGCGCCCGACCTCGCGCTATTATCCATGGTCTGCGCCGCAACGGGATTCTTCACCAACGGGGCCATCACCGGGATGTACGCGATCTTCGCCAAGGGCTTCCCGACCCACGCGCGGGCCTTCGGCACCGGTTTTGCCATCGGCGTCGGCCGCGGCGGCTCCATGCTCGCGCCCCCTCTCGCGGGCATCCTGTTCACGGCCGGGTTGCCGCTCTCGTCCGTGGCCCTGCTGATGTCCCTGGGGTCGCTGGTCGCCGCCAGTCTGCTCAGCTTCCTCAAGCTCAATCATGCGCCCAATTAACATTCAACCCTCGCTTCCGACAGAAACGATCAGCGACTCGTGACCGATGTGAAGCAGGTCCCTATCACCCGTCTCGAACTGGCCGCCATGTGTCTGTTCCCCCTCGTGTTGCTGATCGCGCTGCGCCTCGAATTGCTCACGGCCTTGATCGCCGGCTTGCTGGTCTATGCCATCGTTCACATCCTCGTGACCAAACTACCCATCCCGGACATCGAATGGTCGCGGCTGGCCGCGGTCACGATTATCGCGGTTGTGGTCATCGCGCTGGTGTCGACTGCCGGATTCGGCATCTCCGCCCTCCTGCGCGGCAGCGGCGAGGATATCCCAGCCCTGATCCAACGCATGGCGGAGATCATCGAAAATTCGCGCGAGCGGCTGCCAGGCTGGTTATTGCAATACCTCCCCGAAGACGCCACGGAACTGCAGAACGATCTGGTGCGCTGGCTGCGCAGTCATGCCGAGACCTTCCAGGTGGCGGGCGCCGGTCTCGGCCGGGCGCTCGCGCATATCCTCATCGGCATGGTCGTGGGGGCGCTCCTGTCCCTGGAGAGCGCGGTGAGCGGGCGGGAATGGGGGCCCTTGACGCGCGCCATCGCCGAACGCGCAACACGGCTGGCCGAGGCATTCCGCAGAGTGGTCTTCGCCCAGATCTGGATCTCGGCGATCAATACCTTATTCACCGCGCTTTATCTGGTCATCGTCCTGCCGTTATTCGGGATCGAACTGCCCTTCGCGAAGACCCTGGTCCTCGTCACCTTCATCGCGGGTCTGATTCCAATCCTGGGGAATCTGATTTCGAACACGGCGATCTTCATCGTCAGCCTGAGTCAATCGCTGCTTGTGGCCCTCGCCTCGCTGGCCTATCTGATCGTCATCCACAAGCTGGAATATTTCCTGAACGCGCGCATCATTGGCGGATCCATACGGGCGCGCGCCTGGGAATTGCTGATTGCCATGCTGGTCATGGAAGCGGCATTCGGGATCGCGGGCCTGGTTGCGGCGCCGATCTATTATGCCTATCTCAAGGATGAACTGCGCGCCAAAGGCCTCATCTGAAAACCTTGCGTGCGCGGACTGGCGCCGGCGCTTCTGAGTGACTGCTTGATCTGTGAAGGAGAGCGACATGATACGAAACGAACCTCCCGACCGAAACGTGAAACCATTGGATACCGATCAGGACAAGATCAAGAAAATCTGCGATCTCCTGCGCAAGGATACCCTGGAGCCTGCCGAAAAACGCGCCGCCCAGATCCTCGAATCAGCCCAAGCGGAAGCTTCCAGGATTATTTTAGACGCAGAGAAAGAAGCAGAAATAATCATCCGCAAGGCTCAGGCCGAAATGGAGCAGGAGCGCAAAATCTTCGAATTATCGATGCTCCAGTCAGGCAAGCAAGGCGTGGAGATGCTGAGACAACAGATCCAGGAGACACTATTTGCGCCTGAACTTGAGCGGTTGATCTCCGACCAGGCGAAAGATTCGCAACTGATTGCCCGGATCATCGAAGCTATCGTTAAAGCCGTCGAACGCGAAGGACTGGTGAGCGATCTGGTCGCTTATGTCCCAAAGAATATCAGCCCGAAAGAAATCTCCGCTCTCCTCGTGAGCAGCGTCGCTGAAAAATTGATGCCTCAAGGCGTGGAGACAGGCGCGTTCAAAGGCGGGGCCAAAGTACGCTTGGTGAACAAGAATATGACCGTGGACATGAGCGATGATGCGCTGCGGGAGTTATTGTCGGCTTTTATCCGCAAAGATTTTAGAAAATGGGTTTTTGGTCGATAACTTGACGATGGCGCGTTACTTTTATCTGGTAACTGCTCTTCCCGTGCTTCAAATCGGATCGCCTCCCGATCTGTCGCTGCAAGAAATAACATTTCTTCTTGAAACGAATTTATCGCGGGCGGATCTTGCCCAGGTTTATCGGGTCAAATATTTTATGGATATTGAGAACATCCGCTCTTTCTGGAGCGGTTTTCCTCTTAATCACGAAGGTAATTTCGACGCAGCGTCTTTGGAAGAAGCCCTGGCAGGGCGTACCGGACTTCCAGCCTACGTATATGACTACATGGATCGTTATGAAAACAAGGAAGATCGCCTCAAACACTTTGCTTCGCTTCTCAGCGCCTGCTTTCGCGAGGAGATTGCCCGATCGAACGGCTTCATGCGCCGGATGCTGAAGACCGAACGGGAACAAAGGCTCGTTATAGCCGCTTTGCGCGCAAAAATACAGGGGCGCGATCCGCTTTACGAATTTCAATACGAGGATTCGGGAGATCCGCTGGTTGCGCAAATTTTGGCGCAGAAGGATGCCAAAGCGTATGACCCCCCGGAAGAATATCAAGAATTGCGTTCACTCCACGAACAGCATCGAGAGGATCCTTTGGAGTTGCAAAAGGCCCTCACAGAATACCGTTTCCGTAAAATTGATGAGCTAGTCGGTCTGGAAGTGTTTACACTCGATCGAGTGCTCGCTTATATTTTCCAATGGATTCTGGCGGAACAATGGATCCTTCTCGATCGCAATGACGGTCGACAGATCGTAAACACAATTATTCAGAGTATCGCTTATGAGTGAATCGTTGTCACCGGAAAAGCCGGCAGCAGCCTCTGCTGCCGGCAAAGTGGAAAAAGCGTTCGGTAATCTGCTGCAAGTCAGATTCGCTGGGCGCGTCCGTCAGGGCGAAGTGGCATTTGTGAAGGTGGGCGACAGAAAACTGAAGGCGGAGGTGATCGAAATCGCAGGCGCCCTGGCCAAACTCCAGGTGTTCGAAGATACGCGCGGCGTCGATTTCAACACGGAGGTTGAACTGACCGGCGATCTCCTGGAGGCGGAATTGGGACCCGGCCTTTTGACTTCGATAGTAGACGGGTTGCAAAACCCGCTTGAAGAGGTGGCCAAACTGTCAGGATATTTTCTGCCCACGGGTGTTTATATTGCACCGCTCGATCGCGAAAGAAAGTGGGACTATATCCCTGTCGCTGCCGTAGGCGCGTCGCTCAAGCGCGGAGATACCGTGGGAACCACCAGCGAAGGGCGTTTCACTCACCGCATCATGGTGCCCTTTGCCTTGTATGGCGTCTACAGGATTACCTGGACTGCCCCGCGCGGCTTCTACAATGTCGATCAGATCGTGGCCAAAGCCGTAGACCCGGCTGGTCGCGAACATGCCTTTACGATGACGCAAAAATGGCCGATCAAGAACTCTTTGGCGCAGGGCGAGAAAATCAAACCGACAAAAATGATGGGCACCGGCGTTCGGATCGTCGATACGCAGTTTCCGCTGATCAAAGGCGGAACATTTTGTACTCCCGGTCCCTTCGGCGCCGGCAAGACGGTTTTGCAGCACCATCTGTCGAAATACTCTTCAGTGGATATCGTCGTCGTGGTGGCCTGCGGCGAACGCGCCGGGGAAGTGGTGGAAGTGCTGCGCGAGTTTCCTCACTTGACCGATCCCTACACCGGCGAAAGCCTGATGAATCGCACCGTGATCGTCTGCAACACTTCCTCCATGCCGGTGGCGGCGCGCGAATCGTCGATCTATCTGGGCATTACCATTGCCGAGTATTACCGTCAGATGGGTCTGGATGTGCTGTTGCTGGCGGACTCCACTTCCCGCTGGGCGCAGGCGCTGCGGGAAATGTCTGGCCGGCTGGAGGAGATTCCTGGCGATGAAGCGTTTCCCGCCTATTTAGGCTCCCGCATCGCGGAGTTCTATGAAAGATCAGGCGTGATCGCCCTCGCAGATGGAGCGCAGGGGTCGATCACGATAGGCGGCGCCGTATCTCCCGCCGGCGGTAACTTTGAAGAGCCCGTGACGCAAGCCACCCTTGCCGTTGTCGGGGCGTTTTTGGGATTATCCAGGGAACGGTCCGACTCCAGACGCTATCCGGCAATCGATCCCCTGATTTCCTGGTCAAAGTATGTGGACACGATCGGCCACGAACTCGACCATCAGATTCCCGAATGGAGCGCGATGGTCAAACGCGCCAATAAATTTCTGCTTCAGGGCAATGAAATCGGCCGCAGAATGGAAGTGGTGGGGGAAGAAGGCACGTCGATGGACGACATGCAGATCTATCTTAAGGCGGAATTGTATGACTTTAGTTATCTGCAACAAAACGCATTCGATAAAGAGGATGCTTACTGCCCCCTGGAGCGACAAATGCTCCTGTTCAAGCTGATCAACAAAATCTTCGACAAGAAATTCAAATTCACGAGTCATGACGAAGCGCGCGGGTTCTTCCTCAATCTGCAAAACCAGATCAAGAACATGAACTTCATGCCGTTTAACTCGGAAATGTACCGTAACGCACATCGGATAATAGAAGAATCGGTTGAGTTACGATGAAAAAAGTATACGACCGCATCAACAACATGCGCGGAAATCTGATCACGGTGACCGCCGCAGGCGCAAGGTTGGGAGAACTGGCTCAGGTGCATTTGCACGACGGCGCCAAAATCTTTGCCTCGGTGTTGAAAATCGATGGCGACGAGGTGACGTTACAGGTGTTTAAAAGCACCCGGGGGATCGCCACCAACGATAAAGTGATGTTTCTGAATCGTGAAATGCAAGCGACCTATGGCGATGCCCTTTTGGGGCGGAGACTGGATGGCGTGGGCGAGCCCATCGACGGTGGCCCTAAAGTTGTCGGAGAAACAGTGAATATCGGCACAACCTCATTCAACCCGGTGAAAAGGATTATCCCCAGGGAAATGGTGCGCACCAACATCCCGATGATCGATCTTTTCAACTGCCTCGTAAAATCGCAGAAGATTCCGATCTTTTCGATCCCCGGCGAGCCCTACAATCAGTTGTTGATGCGTATCGCCAACCAAACCGATGCCGATGTGGTCATTATTGGCGGCATGGGATTGACCTTTCAGGAATACCAGGCGTTCATCGAAAACGCCGAGGCGTACGGTTCGATGAATAAAACGGTCATGTTTATACACCGGGCGATAGATCCTCCCGTCGAGTGCCTGTTGGTGCCCGATATGGCGCTTGCGTGCGCTGAGAAGTTTGCCGTGGAGGGCAAGGATGTGCTGGTTTTACTTACCGACATGACCGCCTTCGCGGATGCGATCAAGGAGATTGCGATCACCATGGATCAGGTGCCCTCCAACCGCGGCTATCCCGGCTCGCTCTATTCCGATCTGGCTTCGCGTTATGAAAAAGCCGTGTTGATTGAGGGTGGCGGATCGATCACGATCGTGGGCGTAACCACCATGCCTGGCGACGATGTCACCCACCCGATTCCGGATAACACGGGCTATATCACAGAGGGACAGTTCTACCTTCACGGCGGCAGAATCGATCCTTTTGGATCTCTTTCCCGGTTAAAGCAACTGGTGATCGGCAAAGTCACCCGTGAAGACCACGGCGACCTGGCGAATGCGATGATTCGTCTTTACGCGGAATCGAAAAAGGCGCGCGAGCGCCAGAGCATGGGGTTCAGACTCTCGAAGTGGGATGAAAAACTTCTCCATTACTCACAACTCTTCGAAGATCGCATGATGAATCTCGAAGTGAATTATGCCCTCGAAGCAGCATTGGACCTGGGATGGCAAATGCTGGCAGAAGTTTTCGATGCCGGCGAGGTGGGGATTAATCAGGCGTTAATCGACAAATATGGGCCATGGCGGAAATTAAATTAACCAAAAATGAGCTGAGGGCTCAGCAGAATCGGCTTAATCTGCTTTTGAAGTACCTGCCGACCTTGCAGTTGAAAAAGGCGCTGTTGCAGTTGGAGGTTGGCGAGGCGCGCACGGAGATTGCCAGAGCGGAAGGGGATTATGCGGCGCAAATGCAAATTACCGACGATTTTGCCGCGGTATTGACTGACCGCCTTTCATTCCCAATTGCCGCAGCCGTTTCCATTCTCGAGGTGAAAACGCGCTACGAGAACATAGCCGGCGTGGAAGTGCCCAGTCTCGATGCGATCGAATTCCGCCCCTTCGACTATGCGCTGATTGACACTCCGGCCTGGGTTGATGGCGCTCTTATACACCTTAAGAAGTTAGCCTCCTGTAAGATTACGCTTGCCATTGCAGAAGCGAAGAAAAGGGCCCTGGAGAGGGAACTGCGCGAGGTGTCGATCCGCGTGAACCTCTTCGAAAAGGTATTGATCCCCCGCGCCGAAGCGAACATCAGGAAAATCAAGGTGTTTCTCGGCGACCAGCTATTGGCTGCCGTATCTCGCGCAAAAGTGGCGAAGTCGAAGATCGAAGCGGCAAGGGCGGCCTATGCGCGTTGATGTGAAAAAATTTCTCTTTATCGGCATCAAAGAGGAGCGCGGCGCCTTTTTCGAGCAGGCGCAAAGGCTTGGCCTGATCGATTTCATCGATGCCCCCGCTGACGCCTCTGCCCATAAACTGGAACCCAGCCGCCATGTCGATGCGATAAAAATATTGCGCGGCATGCCGCCTGAAGAGCAGTTGGAGATCGCCGATCTTTCGCCTGCCACACAGATTGCTGACGCCATCCTGGGTTATAAAAAGGAACTCGATCTAATCGAAGAAAAGATTCGCGTAACTCGACTTGAGATCGGCAGGATTGCCGTCTTCGGACATTTTGACCTGAATGAGATCCAGGACCTGCGCGAAAGAGGCCGCCGGATTATCCAGTTCTATTGCGGCAAGAAGGGGGTGCGGGAACGCGTCTCCGGACAACAATATTTGATCTATATCGATAGCGATCATGGCCTGGACTATTTTGCGGGCATTCATTCAACGCAGACTTCCTACGATGGATTGGTTGAAATGAAGCTCGATCGAACGCTCGATCTTTTACAGCAGGATTTGATCGCTGCGCACGACGAGAAGCAACGACTTGAAAAAGCGTTGCATGCAATGGCCGTCTATTCACAGTATCTGCACCGGGCATTTTATGCGGAACTCAACCATAACGAACTCAAGCGCGCCGAAGGAAAAGCACGGCCTGTCCTGGAAGGCTCTCTCTTCGCGGCTACCGGCTGGGCGCCCGCAAATCGAATCGATTCCCTGCGGACCCTGGCCCGGGATCTTGCCGTCCATATGGAGGAGGTGGCGCCCGCGACGAATGAAATGGCCCCCACCTGCCTGGAAAATGAAAATTTGGGCAGACTGGGGGAGGATCTTGTCGGGATCTACGATACCCCCTCCAATACCGACAAGGATCCCTCGATTTTTGTGCTTTTCAGTTTTCTGCTGTTCTTTTCCATCATCGTGGGAGATGGCGGATATGGTTCTGTTTACCTTGGATTGGCCTTATACATACGCCATAAATATCCGCTTTTGAAAGGCGCGAAAAAGCGCTTGCTGAATCTGTTTACGCTCCTTTGCGTGGGGTGCATAGGCTGGGGACTGCTCTCCTCTTCCTTTTTCGGGATCGCGGTTTCGCCGGATAATCCGATAAGAAAAGTCTCTCTGGTGACCTTTCTGGCCGAGAAAAAAGCGGAATACCATGCGGTTGAAAAAGACGGAACTTTCCAAAAGTGGGTTAAGCAATATCCAACCCTGCACGAGGCCCAAGAGGGTCAGAACCTCATTTTCCTCGGTTACACGGAAAATAACGGGGTGCGTAACTATGGTCTCCTTGCAACGCTGACGGATCAGATTCTTTTGGAGCTTGCGCTTGTGATTGGCGTGATACACATCCTGCTCGGTCTCGTGCGCTATCTTCCCAGGAATCCTCCATACATCGGCTGGATAATCTTTCTCGCAGGGTCGCTGCTCTATTTCCCAAGCTACCTCCAGGCGCCTTCATTCATTAATTACTGGTGGGGCTTACCCCTCGATCGCGGAGGCGCGATTGGCCTGCAATTGATCGCTGTGGGCATTCCTTTGGCGATTGTGCTTGCGGTAATTAAAAAAGGGGTGCTCGGGCTGACCGAGGCGATGAACCTCATCCAGGTTTTTGGCGACGTTTTGTCCTACTTGCGTCTTTACGCGTTAGGATTGTCCGGATCGATTGTGAGCGCGACCATTAATGACGTCGCCGCCCTGTTACCTTTCCTCTTGGCGATCGCCCTGATCGCAATTGGGCATCTGGTGAATATGCTGCTCGGCATCATGGGAGGGGTGATACATGGTTTGCGTCTGAATTTCCTGGAGTGGTATCACTACTCCTTTGAAGGAGGCGGCAAAACGTTTAAGCCGCTTGAAATCAAACATCTCTGAGAGGAGGCTAATATGAGTTTAAATTTCGATATGGCGGGACCCGCCTTCGCGCTGGGCCTTTCGGCCATCGGCAGCAGCATCGGCTGCGGCATCTCCGGCATGGCTTCTCATGCAGCGATGGCCAGAACGGAAGAGGGACACGGTAAATTTATCGGGATGTCGGCTGCCCCCTCTTCCCAGGTCATCTACGGTTTTATTCTGATGCTGCTAATGAGTCAAAAGATCGTCGCCGGCGACTTGGCGCCACTTTCGGGTCTTGCCATCGGGATAGCTTGCGGCTCGGCGATCATGATTTCCGCCATACTCCAGGGCCAGGTGTGCGCAACAGGCATCGAGGCTTCGCTGAAGCAGCCCGCAATCTTCGGGAAGTGCTTTGCCGCGATCGGCATGATAGAAAGCTTTGCCCTGTTTGCCCTTGTCTTTGCGTTGATGATCATGTGAAGGTCGGTCATGCAGGCGTTTTGGGAATTCTACGTTCCCTGCCAACGTAAGCGGCGCTATTCTTCAGCCTGTTAAAGACGTCTGCATCCCCCGCTGTGGGGTAAGCCGACAGTATCATGGCAATTGCCGCGGAAACGCGGGCGGCGGCGGCGCTGGAACCGCTGCCGGCATCGCCATCCGCATACGCCCCGAAATAACACAGGTCGCCGTCTATTGAACTGATCTCCCCCGGGCCACAACGGGCATCGCCGCTCACCCGGATCACGCCGGGATAGGCCCCGGGGTAAACGGCACTGCCGCGCGCCGGAACCGACGCCACCAGGACCACGCCCTGTTTCACGGCGCGGGCGCAGGCCTCGCGCAGGATCGCGCGATCCGCCCCGAGTCCGAAACTCATGTTGACGATCCGCACCCGCCGTTCCAACAACCAGTCGATGGCCGCGGCAACCTGCGCTGGACGGGTCAGCAACTTTTCCTGGAAGACCTGCGCCGAATACAGCGCCACCTCCGGCGAGCCGGCAATAATGATGCGGGTAATCATGCCGCCATGACCCAGCCTGTCGCCTGACTCGTTATCACGTTCCACCACCCGCCCCTGCTCGTAACGAAACCCGCGCGCCTCCATAAGGCAGGCGGGCGCTGGCTCAGGGACGCCACTGTCGATGATCCCGACGCTAATCATAATCGGATTGGACCGCCCTGCCCCGCTCCAGCAAAAGTTTCCCCGACCTGATGGTGAGTATGTAATCGGCATCTCCAATGGGGGCCTCGCGGTGACTGACTACAAACCGGGTCACGCCCACGAAATGGCGATCGACGGCCGCGAGCACCTGTTGCTCGGTTTCCGGATCGACGGCGGAGGTCGCTTCATCGAGGATAACGATCAATGGTCTTTGCAGCAGGGCCCGGGCGATTGCGAGCCGTTGCCGTTCGCCGCCGGAGAGACGCGACCCGCGTTCGCCGATGGCGGTATCAATCCCCTCCGGCAGTGTCGCGATGAATTTATCGAGCCCCGCCGCCCGCGCCGCCGACTCCACCTCTTCACTGGTTGCCGCGGGTCGGACATAGCGGATGTTATCGGCGATGCTGCCGCCAAACAGGACGATATCCTGCGCCACAACGGCAATATGTCGCCGCCAGTCGCGTAATTCGAAGTGGGTAATCGGGCGGCCGTCGATGAATATCTCCCCAGCCTCCGGTTCGAAATGCCGCAGCAATAGATCTGTCAGTGTGGTCTTGCCCGCCCCGGAAGGTCCTTGCACGCCCACCTTGGAACCTGCCGCGGTCAGACAATCCGCTGCATCCAGGATCCTGTCGCTGGATCCGGGGAAGGTGAAACTCACCTTGGCGAAACGGACCTCGCCCTTGAGTCCGGGAGGCACGGGGCTGCCCACTCCCGGCCGCGCGATGGCCTGCTCCCCGGTCAACTCCCGGACCCGCTCCAGACTGACACGCGCGCGCCGCCAGCCGAGATAGAGGCCGAGGAGGGTCTGGACCGGACCTGTGGCCATCCCGAGATAGGCCGAGTAGGCGATCAGCGCGCCCAGGGCGAATTCACCCTGGATGACCCAGTAGCCGCCGAGCGTAAAGATCGCGAGCCGCGCCGCCGCGGTCAGCGCCGCCGGCACGGCGGCGGTGCCGTACTCGATCCATTGCAGGCGCAGCAGATCGCCGAGAAAGGTCCGGTTGAGATGTTGCAGTTGTCCGAGTTCGCGCTCCTCGGCCACGGCGGTCTGGATGTACTTCATCGCCGGCAGGGTCTCGGCGAGGAAGGCGGAGATGTCCGCGGTGCGCTCCCGCAGCCGCCGGGTCTGTTTCGCCACGCGCGGCCGCATGAAACGGAGATAGAACCATTGCAGGGGGACGAGCATGGCCACCAGCAGGGTCAGTCGCCAGCTCAGCATACTCATTAATATCAACGCGCCAGCGAGCCCCACCAGGCCGCTGAATCCGGCCAGCAGGCCGTCCACCGCGAAGCGCTGGACCTCGGCGATGTCCCCATCCAGACGCGAGAGGATGTCGCCCGTGCGTTGCCGCTGATAGAAGGTCGGTGGCAGGGTCTGCAGATGGGCATAGACGGACTCCCGCAAGGCGAAGAGGACCTCCGCCGACAAATGGGTGTGGAGCAGGCGGTTGATCCCGGCGAGTATGTTGGCGCAGACCCCGGCGGCAAATACCGCCGCCGCCGTCCGCCACAGGATCGGAAAGGACCCGGCGAGGAGTCCATCGTCGATCAGTCTTTTGGTCAACCAGGGTTGCGCCAGCACCAACCCGCTGGCCGCAAGCGAGAGGATCAGCAGCAGAATTATCTGCCGGACATGCGGTTTGAGAAAGGAATAAAGCCAGGCCAGAGAATCACCGTTTGAAGACTGCCGTGGTGGACAGGGCCATATCGCCGCCCGGAAGCGTTATCTTCCCGACCTGTTCCAGGGTCTCGGCGTCAAAGGCCAGGATATCGTGCAGCGCACCGGACACATACACCCGGTTGCCGTCGGGAGAGAAGTTCACCTGATAGTAGCTATGGTCGAGGTCCGCGGATCCGGTCTCCGTCATGGCATTGACATCAAACCGCTTCAACTGGTTGAAGGTCATGTAGATCTGATCGGGATGCCCCGGCCGGTGCATGCCGCTGAAATACACCGCCTCCAGCGGGGCGAATTCCCGGGATTCCGCCGCGCCGGTGGTCAGATCGATCTTGTCATAGCCCCAGAGCCAGTCCGCGGTTTCGAGGTTGCGGGATTCGTCCTTGTATTTGGCGACTGTATAGAGACGGATCAATTCGTTAGCGACCGCGCCAATCGGCCAGATGGTCAAGGCGTCCCGCGATCCATAGCGCGGGTCATCCTGGCTGCGGCCCTGAATGACCGTAGTCAACGCCCCGCTCTGCACGTCCATGGCGTGCACATCCGGGCCCATGAGATACAGCGTCCCCTTTGCGTCAGTGTTCATGATCATGATCTGCCGGGGCGCCGGCAGGCTGCGCACAGGCGCGGCCTCGAGGCCGGCGGCGGTGTCGAAGACGGCGATCTGCGTGTCCTGAACCTCGTAATGGTCGTTCATGATCAGGGTCGGGTTCTGATGGACGTACAATTCCCTGCCATCCGGACTGAGCGCGATTGTGCCGTAACTGATCACGCGCAGGTTATCGTGATTCTGCCGGGTCGAGAATACCAGCGCGCAGGTGTCGATGTTCAGTCCGTAGACCTCGCGGAATCGGTTCGCCAGGACATAGGCAACGGTGCGGTCCGGGCTGATCAAGACCGTGCCCGGAGCGGCATAGGCCGGGAGCTTGCAGGTGCGGACGATGGAGTTCGTGGCGAGATCGATAAGGTGCATGTTGTCGGGCCGGTTCACCGCGACCATGTAACCGGTTATAGCCGGATTCGCCGGTGGGGTCTGTTCCGAGGTCGATTGCGAACAGGCCCCCACGAGCAGCACGGCCGCCAGACTCCACAAATGTTGCTTGAGATCTTTCACGCTCAGCATAGGTATCCCGTTCACCGTTCTTATCTGCCCTTCTTCGGAAAGACATCGCCCAGTTTGCGCCAGTCATCCGCCGCGGATGGGGCGTCCGCATTCCAGTCCGGATGGCTGATCATGGTGTCCGGGACCTGTGCCGGCCACCAACAGGGATCGGTGCAGCCGTACAAATCCGCCTCCATGGGCTGACAGAGATTGGAGAGTCCGCCAAAGGCGTCCACCTCCCAGCCTGGGTCGGTCACCGAGGTGCAACCGGCCGTGGCCTGCATGGCCATGACCTCCTCCAGGTTGTCCTCCTGCACAGCGTGATCCAGCTTCTTCGCCTTCCGGTTCAGTGACTTGAGGTGCTTCATGTCGCGGACCTCCGCAGATGATCATGATGATTGAAATAATCGGGATTATGACTCCGGATGCGCGCATAGACTTCAATCCCGAAATCGATCCACTCGCACAACAGATCGCAATAATGCGTGACCGGATGGCCGGGATCGTCAAAACGGCTGTAGCTCTCATGGTAACAACCGCCCGAACAGAGATTGCGGATCCGGCATTCGGCGCAGGGCAGGCCCGCGCGATCCATGCGTTCACCGAGGAATTGGTTCAGGCGCGGGTGATCGATGCCCTGCGCGATGTCGCCAAAGCGCGGCAGATCGCTCCCGGAAAACCGGTGACAGAGATTGATCCCGCCGTTCTGATCCACCGCCAGCATCCCCGCCCCCGCCCCGCATGGCAACAGCTTGCGCGTCCCCTCGTGTAGGTCGTTGATCAATCTTTGCAGGTTGGAAAAACCGCAGCGGCGCCCCGCCAGGGCTTCATTCAGAAAATGCGCTCCCAGGGATTTGAAACCCGCGAAGACCTCTCGCAACTCGACGCCCGTCAGGGCGAAGGCATCATCCGTCCCGGACGTGACCGGGGCAAAACCCACCTCGTAAAATCCCAGGTCGTTGTACAGATGATCCCAGATCCCCCGGACATCGGTCACGCCATGGGTGAGCGTCACCCGCGCCCCGACCGGTCGCGAGCGATAGCGCTCCAACAGACGCCGGCTGCGTTCGGCGACGACTGCATAACTGCCCTGTCCGCCGCGGGTGATCCGGTTGCGATCATGGATCTCGCGGGGACCGTCGATGCTGATGGTGATCCCGAAACCCTTAGCATCGAGATAAGCGATGACCGTGTCGCTCAAGAGCGTGGCATTGGTGGTGAGCGAGAAGTCGACCTCCTTGCCACAGGAGGGTCCGGCCTGCTCCGCATAATCCACCACCGCGCGGATCAGTGGCAGGTTCGAGAGCGGTTCGCCGCCAAAGAAAACCACATTGAGGCGCGTCGCACTACCGGACTCCCGCAGCAGCAGATCCACCGCACCGCGCGCGGTCTCGAAGTCCATACGCCGCCCGTTGGCCGGGGCCGTCACATCCTCCTTGTAGCAGTATGTACAAGAAAGATTGCACCCGCTGTTTACATTAAGAACGATAGCGGTGATGGGCGATTTATCGCGTTGAAAACCCAGTTGAACGGGTGCTGTCTCCCCTTCTGGGGCAAGCACCTCAAGACTACGCAGCTCCATTACGGCATCGTGTACGGGGCCCGCGGCAAAATTCTCTCGGAGATTGCCGGTGACTTGCTCTTCGGTGAGCGACGGACATGATTCGAATTCCTCCAGGACCCGCCGGGTGAGATCATCCATCTCGAAGAGCCCGCAGGTCGGCACATGAAATAACAGATCCTGCTCCGCCACCTTCAGGGTGTGCAGGTTCTCCAAGCGGATCTTCAACGGGGCGTTCATGGGTTTAACGCAGCGGCGGGTTGTTCCAGCGCTGCACGGTCACCATCAGATGGGCCTCGCCGCGCACGGTTGTCTCGCCATCCTTCACCTCCGCCACTACGGCCAGATTCCCAAAATTATTCACCCCGCCCGGACGGTCCGGATTCGGACCGGCCGCGGGCGAGGTGAAGACCCCGGTGGCGGGATCGATGACGCCGGCATAGCGGACGTCATCTCCCTTTTCCGCCACCTCGTCCCAGGCGTGCACCGACCAGGTGGCCGGAAAGACGCCAATGCGAAGGTCATCTTCGGTATTCGCCGCGCCGTCCGCGCCGTTGCTCCAGCCCCAGGCCTCGAAGGCCGCGTTCACGGGCGTCTGACTGCCGCCGTTGCCGCCCACGCGGGCCATGGCGACCTCCGGCAGCACCTTGATATAGTCGATCTTTGGATAGACAGTGAGGGCCGGCGACAAGGCGCTCCCTCCGAACTTGATCGTCCGCACTCCGGGCGCGGCGTCGGCGTCGGACTGTATCTCCACTACCGCGCCATCCGTGCCCTGTTCTACTATCGAGATAACCTTCAGTCCGGGATCGGAGGTAATCTCACCTTCCAGTCCGAAACCCGACAGGCGCACTTGGGCGCTGGTCCCGGCCCGGATCCGGTTGGGCGTAACGGCGAGCAGCCGGCTGCCGGCGATGCGGGTCGCAGTGAGATCCATCCCGGTCTCTTCATGGTCCAGCAGATACATGCGGCCCTGCATGGTGGCGCCGTCGGCGCTGCCAGCCAGGACCTGGCGATATTCGCCGTTGCCAAGCGAGAGGCTTGCCCGCCACTCGTAACCGGTATAGACGATGGCATCGCCCTCCCCTTGCAGGGCCTCGCCGCTGTCGAATTCGCCGCGGAATTTAACCGTGTAGCGATCCTTCGCCGTTTCCTCCGCCTCGATATAGCCTGCGAATTCTCCCCTGCCAGGCATGGTCCCGATGACCCGCCAGGCCCCGGTCTGCACGGGTTTCGCGGCCTCCCGCCATTCGCTCCATGCGGGGGATTCCAGGGGGAAGTGTTCGGTCAACCAGGGGACTACCTCGTTCAGTGCGAACTTGAACCATTCCCGGTCGCGTCCGCCCGAGGAATACTCGATGGAGGGGTATTGTCCGAGATGAAAATGGATCAGGCGCGTCCATTCTTCCTCGTTGCGGCGTTGCAGCGCGGCGCGGGCCCCGGTATGGCAACGGCTGCAGACACCGGCGAAATGTTCATCATCCAGATTTTCGATGGTGTTCAGCCGCCGCTCCAGGATATAGCGAAAAGGTTGGCTCTCCGCGGGAGCGAGCCCCTGGGCATCCGCGAGGTGTTTGACCATCTCGGATACGGGATCCGCGCTGTCCAGGGCATTGATGTTGAGTTGATGGATGAGCTGCATCCGGGTGATGGTCATCAGCCAGCCCTCCGGCGTCTTGCGCTGGTTGGCGATGTGGCTGAGCCGGCCCTCCCCGTCCGGGATATGGCAGCCTACACAGTTGGCCTGGATCAGTTCGGCACCCGTGGCGGCAACCGCACAGGCGGGAAAAACGAGAAAGGATAATACTTCGATAAGCGCGGGAATCAGCTTAAGTAGTCGCAAGCCCAAGTTCCTCCCCAGACTGGGGTCAAAGCCCCTTTACGTTGTTATCTTATTCGAGGACGCATCATATTATAAATGTCTGGGAGTGGACAGGCTCCGTCCTGCCACCAGGTGAATTCGATGCGCCAAACGCAGCCGGAGTGCCGAACACGCCCGGCACTCCGGTCAAATCATTTAAAATGTTAGATCTCAGCCTTGCGGCACGATCTCCCAGGAACCGTCCGGTTGGCGGCAGGCGGTGCCATAGGCCTCTTCCGACCTTCCGCCGATGGTTACCGTATGGTGGAATTCCCGGCAATACCGCCCGGAATCGGAATATCCGTCCCGCACTGCCGTCACGGCGCCGTGATGGTCATTGCGGGGGTTGTTCCAGGTGATGCTCTCGCCGAGCGGCGCGGTCTGCGCCTGTCCCAGGGCCTGCCCGGCCCGCATCCGATCCACCTCATCCATCGAGCGACCGACCTCGCTGCCCAGCAGTCCGCCCAGAAATACCCCGGCCGCGGTCGCCGCCATGTTGCCGCTGCCGTGTCCCATCTGGGACCCCAGGAACCCGCCGAGCGCCGCGCCCGCCATGCCCCCGGTGACCTCCCGGCTGCCACGATAGGAATCGGTCGCGCATCCAGTGACCAGTATCAGTACCGCCAATATGCCCGTTATCTTCGCTTTCATGTTGTTCTCCGCAGAGTTTGGATTCCGTATTTGCCTTAACGCCCCGGTCTGTCGCCGGTTGACAGCGCCGGCGGGATAATCACCACATCTGGTTGAAGTATCCATATGGGACGCGTGGGTTTAGACAAGGCCATACAGAATTCGTTTGGCGAAATATCCTGACCCGTTGCAACTGGGTGTTTTTCCATTACTCAAAGTCTCATTGTCGCGGACTGGCACAAGTTATTTTCGGGTTCGCGTGTAACCTTTCTTCTCATCCCCAGTATCTTGAATCAGTAACAGGACGGAAACCGCCCTTGTCGGAACTTAGTGACGAACATTTAATGACCCTGGTGCAGCAGGATAAATTGATTCATCTGGAGACCTTGTTCCTCAGATATCAAAAGCCGCTCTATAACTATTTCCTGAGCTGTACGCTGGACCGCGAGGCGAGCCGGGATCTGACCCAGGATGCGTTCATACGGGTAATGAAGTACCGGCATTCATTTAAACAGGATGGGGTGTTCCGGATCTGGCTGTTCCAGATCGCGCGGAATCGGGTAAGGGATCATTTTCGGGAGAATCCGGATATCCATGATGCCTTCGATCCGGAGACGCACAGCCGGGAAGATGAACGCGCCGCGCACACGGATGAACTCCAGGCGCGGGAGACCCGGATGCAGCAGGCCCTGGCGCTGCTGCCCGCACACCAGCGCGAGCTGTTGGTCATGAGCAAGTTGCAGGGCATGAAATATGAAGACATCGCCGGGATCAGAAACACGACTGTCGGCGCCTTGAAGGTGCAAGTACACCGGGCGATCGCCCGGATCAGGGAGATCTATTTTGAGGAGGTTAAAAATGACTGAAACTGAAAAATTCACCGATGCGGATATCGTCGCCTATCTGGCCGGGGATCTGGACGCTGAGACCACCGCGGAGATCGCCGCCTGGATCGGCGCCTCCGCATCGGCTCAACGGCGGCTGAAGGAATTTCAACATCTCGATGAGGCGTTGTCAGCGGAGTTGAGCCGCGAACCGCCGCCCGGCATGCTC
This sequence comes from Gammaproteobacteria bacterium, assembly GCA_004297165.1. Lineage (GTDB taxonomy): Bacteria > Pseudomonadota > Gammaproteobacteria > Eutrophobiales > Eutrophobiaceae > 2-02-FULL-56-15. The sequence continues at coordinate 277,935 of SCUJ01000006.1, read as the reverse complement.
GATGCCTTCCGACAACGCCTCGATCACGAGACGACGCGCAACAACCGAGGAAGCAACCTGTACCGGATCGCCGCGGCGGTGGTCCTCTTGATCGCTGGGTTCACCGCCGGTCGCCTGAGTCCTGGGCATGGCGCCGACGGCACCGAGCTGGCGGCATTGCAGGCGGATGTCCGCTCGCTCCAGCAACTGGTCCTGTTGAACACCTTGCAGGACCATTCGGCCAGTGAGCGCTTGCAGGCAATCCATGCGTTGGCGGAATCGACCATGACGCCGGACCCGGTCCTGGTCCATGGCTTGATCGGCAGGATGAACAACGACGTGAATCCCAATGTCCGGTATGCCGCCATCCTCGCGCTGTCCAGCTTCACGGATGACGAAGTGGTCAGGGCGCAACTCGTTCGCGCGCTGAAGACCCAGGAAGACCCGCTGGCGCAGATCGCCATCATCAAGGCCCTGACCGATACCGGCGATAAGGCCGCGATCGCGCCGTTGCGGAACTATGTGGAAAATGCCGACTCCCCGCCCGATGTGAGACGCGCGGCGGAGATCGCGATGAATTCGTTGCTTTGAACTGTGCCTCCCCAAGGAGAATGACCCCATGAATAAACTCATCTTAGCCGTTCTTTTGCTTGCGTCGTTAAACGCTGCGGCGCAGGAATACTCCTACAAACCCAAGGGCGCCATCCCGGAGATCATCGTGAACGTGCGCAATCTCTATTCCGATCTGGAGATCATCGGCACCAAGGACGCCGAGATCAGGATCATCGCCGAGGATTACGAAGGCCCTCCGGAAAAGGCCGCGGGGCTCAGACCTATGTCTGCGACGGGTCCGGACAACTCCGGCATCGGGCTGAATATCGAACAGGATGGCAATACCGTAATCATCTCCGGGGCCCATCGCCATATGGATGACACGGATTATACGATCATGCTCCCGGCCAATATCCGCCTGCGCATCGACTACAGCAGTTTCCAGTCGGATGACATCATCATCCGGGGCATGACCAATGAGGTGGAGATCAAATCCCAGGTGGGCGATCTCACCTTCATGGATGTCACCGGCCCCCTGGTGGCAAGCACCCTCAGCGCCAACATCAACGTGGTGTTCACCGAGTTGAGTCAGGCCTCACCCACGGCGCTTGCCTCCATCTCGGGGGACGTTGATATCTCCCTGCCAGCGGACAGCAAGGGTAATTTCTCCATCAGCACGACATCCGGCGAGATTTACACCGACCTCGATTTCGATGCCGAAAACCTTTCCGGTGAGTCCCGCCGCAAGGGCAAGGGCGTTTATTCAGGATTTCCGGGCGCCGTCAATGTCAACGCCATGCTGAACGGCGGCGGCGTCGAGGTCTCCTTGCGCAGCGTCAGTGGCGACATCTTTATCCGTAAGGCGAAATAAAAATGAAACAGTTGTTCGGTCTTTGTCTCACCCTGTCTTTTTTTGCGCCGCTGAGTTCGGTCGCCGCGGGTCGTCATCTCGACGATCCCATCCCTTCCGTCCCGGCCGGGGCGAAGATCGATGGCGTGATCGCTGACAACGAATGGGACACGGCGTTGCGTGTGCAACTCCTCAACGAAACCCACCCTTCACAGAATGTCCCCGCCCTGGTGGCGACGGAGGTCCTCATGCAGGAGGACGGTGAGAATTTTTACGTCGCCTTCATCGCCGAGGACCCGGAACCCGGCAAAATCCGGGCCTTCTTCCGCGACCGGGATTCCGCCTGGGATGACGATTTTGTGGGCGTTGTCATCGACACCTTCAATGACGAGCGGCGGGCCTTCGAGTTTTTCGTCAATCCGCTCGGGGCGCAGATGGATCTGATCCAGGACGACATCACCCGGCGCGAGGATTCCTCCTGGAACGCCATCTGGGACAGCGCCGGGCAGATCACCGCCACGGGTTATGTGGTGGAGATCAAGATCCCCCTAAAGCAACTGCGCTTCACCGGCGGGCTTCCAATGCAGACCTGGGGCATCGATCTCCTGCGCTTCTATCCGCGGGACAAGCGGCATCGGCTGTCCAACAACACCTCGGATTACAGTGTCTCCTGTTACCTCTGCCAGCTCGATAAAGTCGAGGGTTTCGCCAACCTGGAATCCAAGACCAATCTGCAGCTCGTGCCGACGGTCACTTCCACCTACGCGCAGGACCGCGACTTCCCGTTCGCCGCGGGTTGGGATGACAACTTCACGGCGGAGGCCGGCATGGATGTGCGCTGGGGCATTACTCAGGATATCTACCTGAACGCCACTTATAACCCCGACTTTTCCCAGGTGGAGGCGGATGTCGCCCAAGTGGACATCAACAATACGTTTTCGCTCTACTATCCCGAACGGCGCGAGTTCTTTCTCGACGGCGCGGATTATTTCAACACCCAGACCAACCTCGTGCATACCCGCAACATTGCCGCGCCCGACTTCGGCGCCAAGCTGACCGGCAAGTACGCGGATCACACCCTCGGCCTCTTTCTCGCCAACGATGCCAACACCAGCTTCCTGATCCCCGGCAGCCAGAGATCCAGCGTGGCCTCGCTCGGAGAGGAAGAGAGTTATAACGCCGCCGTGCGTTACCGCTACGACATCAACGCCAAAACCAATGTGGGCCTCATCGGGACCGGCCGTCTTGCAGACGATTATCACAACCTGCTGATCGGCGTCGATGGCGACATCCGCCTCCGCGACAGCGATCGCATCTCGGCGCAGGTCATTCACACGAACTCGCAATATCCTTTGCAAATTCAGACCTCATACAATCAGCCGCGCGCGCTGGCGGGTCACGCCGCACAATTGGGTTACGAACACGATGATGGCGTCTGGAACTGGAACATGCGCTACACGGACATCGGCGAGGAATTCCGCGCCGATCTCGGTTTCATCAACCAGGCGAATTACCGGCAGGGCCTGATCGGCGGCGGCCATAACTGGCGCTACGGACCCGGATCGAGATTCAGCCGGATCGGCCTCGGCGGCGACCTGGACATCACCTTCGATCAGGACGGGCGCGAACTGGAACGCGAGATCGAGGCGACCGTCAATGCCGAAGGACCCTGGCAATCCTTCATGCTGCTCGGCGGCGGTCTGCGCCGGCGTTCCTTCGAAAACCAATATTTCGATGAGTATTTCCTCAACTTCTTCGGCCAGATGAAACCGCGCGCCGGCGTCTTCATCGGCCTGAATCTCAATGGCGGGAACAACATCGACTTTGCCAATGCCCGCCTCGGCCAGATCCTCACCATCGCGCCGCGCGCCAACCTGTTTATCGGGAAGCACTTGCAGTTGGGCCTGCAACACAGCTTCCAGACCATGTTCATCAACGGGGCGACCCTCTACACCACCAACCTGAGCGACGTGCGCCTGACCTATCAGTTCAACACCCGGAGTTTCCTGCGCGCCACCATCCAGTATTCCCAGACCGAACGCGAGGCTGGACTGTACCGGTTCCCGGTGGAAGACCGCACCCGCAACCTCAACCTGCTGCTGCTTTACAGCTACAAGATCAACCCGCAGACTCGTTTCTTTATCGGCTTCTCGGACAGCACCATGCAGAACGACACCCTCGACAGCCTGGAAGAGACCAACCGCACGGTGTTTACGAAGGTGAGCTATGCCTGGATGTATTGATTAAGATGAAATTGAAATTACTCAATACTACTGAAATCAAAGACTATCCTTCCGGCTCCGCCTTGGAGTTCCACGAGGGAGTGATCTACCTCGCGGGCGATGACGCCCGCGATCTCCTGGTGATGAACAGGAGATGGAAGAAGCGCAGGTTGATACCTCTAGTCCAATCCGCGGAGAAGCGCCTGCCGAAGAAAGCCAAACTGGATCTGGAGGCCATGAGCCTCATTCAGGTTGCAAAACAGCCGCACCTGTTGATCCTCGGCTCCGGTTCCGCCCCGCCACGCAATCAAGCCATTCTCGTAAAGCTGAATGACCACTCGGTCGCCTCGATTGATATCACGCTGTTTTATGAGCGTCTCCGCAATTCGGGCGTGCCCGCCTTGAATATCGAGGGGGCGGCGACGGTGGGAGAACGGCTGGTCCTGGCCAACCGTGGGAACAAGTCCCAACCGGTCAATCATTTGATTATTACCACTACCGATTTTTTCAACCGGCAGGATACGGCGCCGTTGCAAGTGGTTAGAGCAGAATTACCGTCAACTGGAGAATCATCCCGGATCTCGGGCTTGGCTTATTCCGCAAGACACGATTGTCTCCTCTATACCCTTTCCACCGAAGATACCGGGAATGCCCTTGATGACGGACCCATCGGCAAGAGCTATCTCGGGAAGGTCGAAAATTTCCTCCAGAAGATCGTCCCCGAAAACACCCGATTGGAATTGGATGAACTTCTGGATCTCTCAGAAGCAGACAAGGCATTCGCCAGATACAAGATTGAATCGGTGTGCATCCAATCGGAAAGGAACCAAAGCATGAAGATCCATCTCGCGGCGGATAACGATACCGGCGTCAGTTATTTGTTCAAGGCGAGACTGGAGTTGTAGAGGAATATCTCGAACTCGCGGATGTTCGCCTCAGTCAGTTGCCAGCAATCCATATTCGTCTGCTGATCGATCCGGGCCAGGCGCGAAAACTGGGTCTTGGCATCGTGCCTATTTATTGTAGCCATGGGGATTCCCCGGTTTATCATTGGACTTAGCAAAGTTTGGCTAATATGCTTCCGTCTATAATATATGCGAGGCTTTACACAGGCATATACTGTCGCCGGTAAAGTTACCGCCCGGAACGAATCAATTTAGACAGGATAGAAGCGTGAGCGACGAAACCACCCCCCCAGAAAAGCCTGAGCTAATCGATCCTTTTCTGCTTCCCTCGAAACAGGATCAGCGCAACATCTTCCGCTGGTTTTTCTTCGTTGTGTTCATATTTCTCATCTATCAGTTGCTGCAGATCCTCGCCCTGTTCGCCGATGTGATCATCTGGGCGGCATCGCTGACGCTGGTGTTCATGCCCGTCCATAAATATGTGCAGAGGAAGCTGCCACAGCGCGTTAACACCTCGGCGGCGGCAAGCACGCTGGGAGTATTGCTGCTGGTGTTGCTGCCGATCCTGTTCATTTCCTGGGTCGTGATTCAGCAGTCGGCGCAGGTGTATCCGACGGTAAGCGGATGGGTCGCCGAATTCCGTGTCGAGGGCAGCGGCTCCCTCACCAAGCATCTACCCGCGTTCCTGCTGGATTATTGGAGTCGGGCCAGCGCCTACATCGATCGCAGCGAACTGCTGTCGCGGTTCGATTTCAAGCAGTTCCTGCTCTCCAACGTCGATGCCGCCAGCGTCATGATTGCGAATTTTGGCGCCGCCGCGGCCCGCAACGTGCTGGTGGGCTTCGTGAATCTGGTGTTGATCCTGATCCTGATGTTCTTCTGCTTCCGGGACGGCGAACGTTTCCTGCACTGGTTGTTCGAGATCGTTCCCATGCCGACCGATCATGTCGAGTCGGTGGGGTTAAGGATATATCAAACGGTTACCGCGGTGATCCGCGGCGCTCTGCTGACCGCCGGAGCTCAGGGTTTGCTCGCCATGCTGGGTTATCTTGTGGCCGGAGTACCGCTGGCGATCTTTTTTGGCGTCGTCACTGGCGTCGCGGCCATGATCCCGGTGGTCGGCGCCGGCCTTATCTGGGCGCCGATCGGGTTATTCATCTTTGCTACAAGTCCGGGTTGGGGCATTTTCATCTTTGTCTGGGGTTTTTTTGTGGTCAGCCTGGCGGATAACCTGCTAAAACCCATCTTGATTGGCAATCGGGCGCGGATGCCGATCTTGCTGATCTTTTGCGGCATCATCGGGGGCGTCAATGTCTATGGTTTTACCGGAGTTATCATCGGACCGATCTTGATCGCCGTGCTGCTGGCTTTCATCACCATCTATCGGGAAACCTACCTGCCGGACTCCCAAGCCGTCAAAAACGATTAGCCGACCATGAACCTGTGCCCACACGGACAAACATGGCCGACCTCAACGATGACATGAAGGTATTGCGAATCGAGCGCATGCCTGAGCGTTAGAACATGAAAGGTCGTCCGCGCCGGGGATCAGCGTAGAAGTATTTCAACCTCGCGGTCGATAATGTCGGCGAGTTGGCGGTATTCCCCTTCCGTCAGGGTCTTATGGCCCATCTCTTCCGGACTTGTAGTCCAGATCGCGCCGCCCCAGCGATCATCCTCTATATTGCGCGGTGTGATGTGCCAATGCAGGTGCGGCGTTACATTGCCGAGACTCTCCACGTTGATGTGATCCGGACGCAGCGCCCGGAAGATGGCGCACTCGGCGACATATAAATCGCGGCTCAACGCAGCCCATTCCCCGCCAGTCAGTTGATCGATCCGGGCGACATGCCTGGGATCGAAGATCAGGAGACAGTGTCCGCGATAGTTCTGATTGCGATCGAGATACAACGAACTAACTTGTAGCGAGCGTACAAAAAACAGAGAGTCGGAATTTACCGGCGCAGGTTTGTCGAAAGGACAATCGCGCCCAGCCAACCTGGTCTCCCAGTCGTGTCGCATTTTACTCTCCACCGGTGGCCACGCCGCAAGTACCGCCCTTATTCCCCCAGCAAGACTCTTTATAGGCAGTTACCACCCGCGCTATTTGCCGGATGTGCTCCGGGGTGGTCCCGCAGCACCCCCCGATGATGGCAACCCCGGCCTCGATCAACTCCCGGCTTTTCTCCGCCATGAACTCCGGGGTCTCCGGATAATGCAGACCATCCGGGCCGGTGCTCGGCAGGCCGGCATTGGACTGGATGATCAAGGGCAGCGAGGTATGTGTGCGGAATTCCCTGGCAATGAGTATCATCTTTTCGATGCCGTTGCCGCAGTTCGAGCCCAGGATCTCCGCGCCGGCCTCTTCCAACTCTCTGGCGGCCCGCTCGATGCCGATGCCCATGATGGTATAGAACCCGCGCGGTTTGGCATCGAAGGTCATGGTCGCTGCGACCGGTAGCGAGGGGGAGATCGCCTTCGCGGCGCGGACTGCGATCTTGGCTTCCTCGATATCCGTCATGGTCTCCACGCAGATGAGGTCCACCCCGGCGCCGATCAGCGCCGCCATTTGCCGGGTATAGTTCTCGAACATCTCGCCGGGGCTCACCTTGCCGAAAGGTTTGAGCAGTTTACCGCTGGGTCCGCACGACCCCAACACGAGGGCGCGATCCCCAGTGACCTGCTTCACGGCGAGTACGGCCGTCGCATTGATGGCCTCGGTTTCCGCGTCGAGCCTGGAATCCGCGAGTTTGAGGGGCGAACCGCCAAAGGTATTGGTCTGGATGATCTGCGCCCCTGCCTCCAGATACAAGCCTGCGATCTCCGAGAGGATATCGGACCGGGTCAGGTTGATGGTCTCCGGGCAGGACCCCTTGATCAACTCCCCGGCCCGCTGCAGCAACAGGGAGCCAATCGCGCCATCGGCCACCAGTCTTTGACCTGTCGCCAATCGCGTCAAGATCGATTCCATATGTTCTCCACTGGTTTCATAAAGCTACTTTCAGAAAAGTCTACCGGATTACAAGCAATGCGCAGAGGCTGGTGATGTGGCCTCGATCAGGCAGATATCGTTTTGTGCCACTGCTCCGCGCGCGCCACGCTCCTTCCATAAGACTTCAAACCGGACCACGTCACCAGGGCCGCGATGGGACCCAGTGTGATCGATATGACAGCGATCGACAGGTTGAGAGAATTCTCATCCACGAACAAGTAATCGGTGAACAGCGCCACCACGGTGGGGCCAAGACCGTAGCCCACGAGGTTGAGTATGAAATAATAGAAGGCCAGGATCTGGGCGCGCATCTGGTTGGGGGCGATGAGTTGCAGGGCCGCAGCCGCGGGACCGGCGCTCATGGAGCTGAAGAACATGTTGCCGCCGTACAGCAACAAGGCAACCTTGTAATTGTCCATCAGGGGATACAGGACGATGAAAGGTATCACGAGCACGGCCGCAATCAACACCACTCGCAGATTGGCGTCATTATAGTTGCGCCGGGAATACCACGAGGCCAGCGTGCCGCCCGCGATCATCCCAAGCGGCGCGCCGATGAGGGTCACCATGCCCTGCATGTAACCGACTTCGCTTGCCTCCAGGCCATAGGTGCGGATGAAGAAGGTCGGCACCCACTGGGCAGTGCCGAAACCCTGGAGGGATTTCAATGCGAGCGCCACGACGATTGGAAAATAAGTGCGCCAGTCGCTGAGCATGAAACGGATGATGTCCAGCACCGGGATGGATTTGGGTTTCTTGTTCTCCCCCGTGGCCATCAGGCCCCGGCGCGGCGGCTCGGGGATCGTATAAAGCAGCGGGGCGATCAGGAGGCCGGGCAGGCCGACCAGGATGAAACATAACTGCCAGGAACGGATGGTCCCGATGATCGGCACGGTGACTTCTTCCGTGCCGGCCACCATGGAGATGACCAGACCGCCGATCAAGAGGGCAAGCGCCATGCCCAGGCTGCTGCCCATCGCGAAGAGCGAGGCGGCCAGTGGGAGCTTGGTGCGGGGGAACATGTCGGTGAGCATGGACATGGCCGCCGGCGAGAGCGAGGATTCCCCCACGCCGATCCCCACCCGCGCGAGGAACAGTTGCGCATAGTTTTTGGCCGTGCCACAGGCGACGGTCATGGCGCTCCAGAGGGCGATGCCAATGCCGATGATCAGGCGCCGGTTCTTGGAATCAGCAAGCCGGCCGATGGGGATGCCGACCAGCACATAGAACACCGCGAAGGCCGTGCCCATCAGCAGGCTCATCCCGGTATCGGTGATCTGGAGATCATGTTTGATGGGCTGCACCAGCAGCGACATGATCTGCCGGTCGATGAAGGAAAAGACCAGGGCGAGATTGAAGACCGCCACGGCATACCAGCCACGGAACGGGCTCGGCCAGATACTATCGGCGGCGGGACCTGATCGGCCCGCGCCGGTCTTACTAGAATTGTTCCCCACGTTCGCTCCCCCGGACAGCGGCGGCGCATGAACCGGCCGCCTTTCATTATTATTGTTTCAGAATACAACGACGCCCTCAGTATACCGGAAATACCGCGATTGCAGAGTGGGTTAACCTTTACATGGCGCGATGCTGATTGTAGCCTGCCAGGCGAAGCCCCGGACCAGGAGAATGTCATGACTGTTCGATCCGCAGTGTCTACCGATCTCTTCGTTATTGCCCTGCTCCTCACCTCACTCTCCCTCACAGCGCAGGAACAACCATCAGTCCCCTTGCCGGAACCGGCCTTTGCCGGACAGACACAAGCCCCGGCGCCCGCGAAAAAATCCACCTACAAGGTCGAGACCATCGTGCAGGGATTGAACAATCCCTGGTCGCTCGCCTTCCTGCCGGACGGCAACATGCTGGTCTCGATGGCCCGCGGTTCTCTGCATATCGTCAGGCCGGATGGCGTTTACTTCGCGCCCATCTCCGGAATGCCTGATGTCAAGTCGGTGGCAGCGGAAGGTCTGCACGATGTGGCCATCGATCCGGATTTCAGCAACAACCGGATCATCTATTTCACCTATTTCGCCCCGCCCAAAGGCGAAACGCCAGGGGTCTGGCCGATCGATTATTTTTATGATCGGGTGGTGAGCAAGCCGCTGGCCGAACGCCGCACAATGCAAATCGGCCACGAACGCCTGGCGCGTGCGCGTCTCAGCGAAGACTACCGCAGCCTGGAGGATGTGGAGGTCCTGCTCGAAGGCGTGAACCGCCGTATCGTCCCGGCGGCTGACGGTAAATTATTCATCACCGGCGCGGATCGGTTCCGCTTCTACGAATCCGATGTGGACGGTCCGGACGGCCCAATCCTGGATCCAGCGATTCGCCGGATCTATTCAGGGCGTGTGGCCCGGATCAACACCGACGGATCCATCCCCGCGGAGAATCCCTTTCTCACCGATCCAACCGTCCCGCCGGAGACCTGGTCCATCGGTCATCGCGATCCGGAAGGCGCCGCCATTCATCCCCAAACCGGAGAACTCTGGCTGACCGAACACGGGCCGCAAGGCGGTGATGAGATCAACATCATCCGTCCGGGGCGTGATTATGGCTGGCCGGTCATCTCATATGGACGGCAGTATTCCGGGGCGCCTGTTGGATCCGGCAAGACCGCGCAGGAAGGCATGGAACAACCGATCTATTACTGGAATCCCTCGGTCGCCACCTCGGGGATGCTCTTCTATACCGGCAAGTTGTTTCCCGGATGGCGCGGCAACCTGTTCATCGGCGCCATGTCGCCCACCCAGGGGCGCTTTCTGATGCGTCTCGTCATCGAGGGCGAACGGGTCATCGCCGAGGAGCATCTGTTGACGGAACTGGACAAACCCAGGGTCCGGGACATCCGCCAGGGTCCTGACGGCGCGATCTATGTGGTCACCGGCGAGGCCAACGGAAAGATACTGAAGCTGGCGCCGGCTACCGAGTAGCAATTACTGAATTGCAGGTTTAAGCTTTTGAGAATCACCAAGGGGGGAATAACAACAATGAATCGCGTCTGCGCCAAAGGCATTATTGTCACATTACTGCTGTCATCCGTCTGCTCCATCAACGCGCAGGAGGCGCCAGGCTTCACTGCCGATCAGGCCCGGGAAGGTGAGCGCGAATACAACCTGAACTGCGCCTCGTGTCACGGACCCGCCCTGACCGACGGTCAGTTCGGGCCACCGCTGTCCGGACAAACCTTCATGCAGCGCTGGAGCGGACGGGATCTCGCGGAACTCTTCACCTACATGCACGCCACCATGCCGCCAGGTCTCGCGGGTTCGATCGCCAATCGCGCCTATGCCGCCATCATCGCCCATGTCCTGGAGAAGAACGGGATCGCGGCGGGGACCAAACCGGTACCGGTGCAACTCGATGGCCTTACGGCCATGGTCATGCCGGGAGAACGCCTCTCCGATCAGGACCGGCTGCGTCTGTGGAGCCCCGGCGGACCGCTCGCCAGCGGCATCGCCCTTCCCGCTTGGCCCGAACCCGCCAATCCGATGAACAACTACACTGCTGTCACCGAGGCCATGTTGGCCAATCCTGCCCCTGGCGACTGGCTGACCTGGCGGCGGTCCTACGCCGGCCTCGGTTTCTCGCCGCTCGCCGAGATCAACCGCAATAACGTGAAGGACCTGCGTCTCGCCTGGTCGCTCAGTCTGCCGGCCGGTCCCAACACGGGCACGCCGCTGGTGCATGATGGCGTGATCTTCGTCCTTAGCTATGGCGATCACTTGCAGGCACTCGATGCCGCCACAGGCGAGGAGATCTGGCATTACGGTCGGCTGTTGTCCGATGAGCAACGTCCCGGTGTAAAGCGCAATCTGGCGCTACACGGAGACAAGGTCTTCATGAGCACCTCAGACGATCACGTCCTCGCGCTGGATGCCCGCAGCGGACGCGTGATATGGGATCAGCCTGTGGCGGACGCCAATCCCCGCTGGAGCCTCTCCAGTGGACCGCTGGTGGCGGAAGGCGTGGTCATGCAGGGAGTTCAAGGTCAGGCGCCGGGCGGGGCCTATGTCATCGGTCTGGATATCGAGACCGGCAAGGAACTCTGGCGCTTCAACACCATTCCGAGTCCGGGCCAGCCGGGCGGCGATTCCTGGAATGATCTCCCGGAGGACAAGCGTTCGGGCGGCTCGGTCTGGACCCCGGGGAGTTACGATCCGGAACTCAAGCTCGCCTATTTCGGTCCCGCGCCCACCTATGACACCGGTCCGTTGCGCGACCTGGTGCAGAAACCGGGCATCACCAACGATGCCCTCTACACGGATTCCACCATCGCCCTGCGGCCTGCCACGGGGGAACTCGTGTGGCACTACCAGCACTTCGCCAATGACCAGTGGGACATGGACTGGGCCTTCGAACGCCAGATCCTCACACTATCTGTCGATGGCGAAGATAAGAAAGTGGTCGTGACCGGCGGCAAGGAGGCGGTCTTCGACATCCTGGATGCTAAGACCGGCGGCTATATCGCCTCCTTCGATCTCGGTGTGCAGAATCTCATCACCGCAATCGACCCCGTGACCGGCAAAAAGACCATCGATAAAAGCAAGATCCCCTACGGCGACAAGACCATCACCATCTGCCCGCACGGCGGCGGGGCCAAGAACTGGATCCCAGGCTCGATCAATCCCGAGACCCGGATCCTGTTCGAACCCATCGTGGAGTCCTGCGCCGACCTCGTGCCCTCTAAACCGGGCGATCTGGGTCTCTCCAGCGGGATACGCTTCACCATCCGCCCGCGGCTGGACAGCGACGGCCGCTTCGGCCGCATCCAGGCCGTCGATCTCGCGACCCGCAAGACCGTGTGGACCACGCGCCAGCGCGCGCCGCAATCCACCGGCATCGTCGCCACCGCAGGCGGCGTGATCTTCGCCGGCGCTCTGGATCGCTGGTTCAGCGCCTACGACGACCGGGACGGCAAGCTCCTCTGGCAGAACCGTCTGAACGACGTACCGAGCGCCGCGCCGATCAGCTTCAGCGCGAACGGCAAACAATACATCGCCATGGTGGTGGGCTACGGCTCCGGCCAGTCGGTCACCTTCGCGAAGCTCACGCCGGAGATCGACCTCCCGCACGCGCAGAGCTCGACGATCTGGGTGTTTGCGTTGCCGTGATAGGACTCCCGCATTTATAAGAAAACCACCTATGGCAATACCTGACTATCAGTCAATCATGCTTCCTTTGCTGCAACATGCCGCAGATGGAAAGATCCACACGTACCGCCTGGCTGTCGAATCTCTGTCCGAGCACTTTCGCTTGACGCCGGATGAGCGACGCGAACTGCTCCCCAGCGGCAAACAGCCAACTTTCGATAACCGAGTAGGCTGGGCGCGCACCTATATGACAAAGGCTGGTCTGCTCATCTCGCCGAAACGCGGATCTTTCCAGATATCAGAACGTGGAAAATCTGTTCTTCAAGATAAACCTCACGTAATAAACGTTGAATTTCTTGAACGATTTCCAGAATTCTTGGAGTTCCGTGCGCTCAGGCGCGAAAGGAATGAAACTACAATTTCATCGTCCCCGTTGCACGTGGAGTTCGACGAAAAGACACCTGAAGAAGCCCTCGAATCAGCATACCTGAGTCTACGAACCGATCTCGCAAACGAGATCTTGGAGACTGTAAAAAGATGTTCACCCATTTTCTTTGAGCAATTAGTGGTCGATCTCCTCGTAAAAATGGGCTATGGCGGATCACGACGTGAAGCTGGACAAGCGATTGGCAGGTCAGGAGACGAAGGTATCGATGGCATTATTAAGGAGGACCGTCTCGGTCTCGACATAATTTATCTACAAGCGAAGCGTTGGGAAGCTGTGATCGGACGGCCAGAGATTCAGAAATTTGCAGGGGCTTTGCAAGGCCAGAGAGCCCGAAAGGGAATTTTCATAACTACATCTTCGTTTACGCGTGAAGCCCATGACTTTGTCAGTACCATTGAGACAAAAATCATTCTTATTGACGGCAAGGCCCTGGCAGATTTTATGATTGAAAATAATGTTGGCGTCACAGTAGAAGCAGTTTACGAATTGAAGCATATAGACGGAGACTTTTTCTCTGAAGATTGATGCCAGAAGAAGGAGTACAAGAGTAGACTGGATGAAGTGAAACGGAATCCAGGGGAATATTCATAGTGGACTAAACACTCAATAAGGAGATGCTGAGAATGCCAGTGATTTCGATGTTCTTCGGGATTATCATCCGGATGTATTTTCTAGACAATCAACACCATAATGCACCGCACATACACGCGCTGTACGCGGATTTTGAAGCATCAGTCCGGATTGACGATGGCGAGGTTTTAGCCGGAGAATTGCCGCGTAAGCAGTTACGTCTGGTACAGGCATGGATTGAATTGCACAGGGATGAACTAATGGCAGATTGGGCATTAGCCGTTGCCGGCGAGACGCCATATAAAATCGAACCCCTGTGAGGTTAACATGTATTGGGATGTAAAAACGGTACGGCCTTTGGACGACTACCGGATCTTCGTCGAACTGGAGGATGGCCGGGAAGGTGTCTTCGATCTGAAACCTTATTTGAATCATGGGGTATTCAGAGAGCTTCAAGACAGAGATTACTTCACCCAGGTCTCGGTCTCGTTGGGAGCAGTCACGTGGCCCCATGATCAAGATATCGCCCCAGAAACGCTGGTCGCCGGATTAAAGCAAGAGTAGCCTCGATGAAGTGCACCGTAATCCAAGGTGACATAACCCGGATTCCGCTGCGCTGCATCCGGGCTACGTTTGCTGGATTCTGGCAGTCTGGTAGGGTGGGCACGTCGTTGGTGCCCACGCGGATATAACCATGTGCATTACAACCACGCCAAATATGGGTAGTGCGATTACGTGGTGGCGCGGCCCTATTCGAGTTTTCATCGAAATGCGTTACTAGGGGTGGTGCTCTAAGTCAACTGCGTGGGCACAGAAAACGTGCCCACCCTATGGCTGACATTGGACGAAAACTATCCGGCATCCATCGCGCGAGTGTGCTGATTGAAAATCTCTACGGCAAGACCGAGCTTGGCGTCATGGCAGATTTTCCAGATCGTCGAGATCCTTTTGGGAGATATTTAACCCCTATGGAGTTCAGTAATCTCAAGAACTCTTTGAAGTCTTGCGGCAGCTCGATTTCCATAATTCATGAGTCGCAGAAATTGGACATGGTGAAGACGATCCGATGCTGATTGCTGCAGCCAATAGTCCCGGTCGCCGGATCGACTGGAAAGGCTGGAGACAGAGAATGCCGATTTATCTATTGCAATTCCTGGCGAGATGAAGGGATCGCTGACCATTGGCAAATCCTGTCGATTTTGTCGACATTTTAATCCTATTTATCCGCCTTTGCCCATGTATGCGCTTCCTGCGGCATCCCGATTTATCAAGATTCAGCCTGGTGGCTCAAGAGACCCAACATCCAACGAACCCAAGTGTTGAGGTTCCTGACGCCCCTCCAATCATGCCCGCATCAAAGGTGTTTTGCACCTGCCTGCTTTCCCCATCTTTCGGAAGTTGTATACTTACGGCATGAGCAAAACTGCTACAGAACTCCTGCACAAGGCCCTGACACTGGACGAAAACGATCGGGCATCCATTGCTGGTGCGTTAATTGAAAGTCTCCACGGTAAGGTCGAACCTGGTATTGACGCGACTTGGGAACAGGAAATAAAGAGACGAATCTCAGAACTGGATACGCATGCTGTAAAAACAATCCCGTGGTCAGAGGTAAGGGAACGCCTCTTCCGTGGCTACGAGTGAACCGAAATGGCATCCGGAGGCGATTCTGGATGCCGAGGATGCCCGTGATTGGTATACCGAACGCAGTCCTTTAGCGGCGCGTGGTTTTCTTCTGGCCCTCGACGAAGCCATAAGGGCAGTATTGGACGCTCCGCTGCAATGGCCGCTACGAAACGATGAATGCAGGCATTATGTGTTCCCTTCGCATTATCCTTATACGCTTATATACCGTTTGAATCCCGTTGTTGAAGTGGTCGCTGTTATGCATCAGCGCAGGCATCCGGGATATTGGCGCCATAGATAATATATTCAGCGGGATTCAGCCTGCTGGCGCAGGATGTTCTTCTGGATCTTGTCGGCGGCGTTGCGGGGAAGATTGTCGTGGAAATCCACGCGGCGTGGACATTTGTAGGCGGCGATGCGCTTCCTGACGAACTCGATCAATTCCTTCTCGTCGACCTTCTGGTCCGGCCACAGGGCGACCGCGGCGCGCACGGACTGGCCGTAGAGCGGATCGGGGACGCCGAAAACCGCCACTTCCCTAACCGCCGGATGTTCAGCCAGCACGAGTTCCACCTCTCGTGGATAGACATTCTCACCGCCGGTGATGATGAGGTCGCTGCGGCGATCGACTACGGTGAGAAAACCCTCCGGTTCCACGCGCGCGAGATCGCCGGTGTAGATCCAGCCGTTGCGGATCGTCTCGGCCGTTGCCTTCTCGTTGCGCCAGTAACCGATCATGCCCATCGAACACTGCCGGACGATCACCTCGCCGGTCTCGCCCACTTTGGCGGGCTCGCCGTTGTCCTTGACGATGCGGGTCTCGGAAAGGATGGTCTGACATCCCGAGGTCTGGGAGAAGCGGGCGTGGTCCTCGGAGCGCAGGACGCTGACCATGCCGCCCTCAGTGGAACCGTAGAATTGCGTGAATTTCGCCGTCGGGAAGACCTCCCGCGCCTTGTTCAGGATGTCCGGCGTGATCGAGGCCGAGCCGTAGAAGATCTTGTCGAGGCTCGTCAGGTCATACTCGCCGAGACGCGGATGATGGGCCAGCAGGCTCACTGTCATCGGCACCAGGATGACCAGCGTAATCCTGTGACGCT
This sequence comes from Gammaproteobacteria bacterium, assembly GCA_004297165.1. Taxonomy (GTDB): domain Bacteria; phylum Pseudomonadota; class Gammaproteobacteria; order Eutrophobiales; family Eutrophobiaceae; genus 2-02-FULL-56-15. Next base: position 261,601 of record SCUJ01000006.1, on the reverse strand, counting down.
GGATCAACCCGAGGATTACATCCACATCGAACTTGCCGCGATGCACGATGCCGGTCGCGCCGAGATAAAAGGTCTGATGCAGGGCCATGTTCATCCCCGCGGCGTGAAACATGGGCACGGCGATCAGGAAAACCTCCAGATGCGTGAGGCGCGCCTCGATGGCGTGGGCCGCGTACATCCGGTAGTAGGTGTTGTGCGAGACCAGGACCCCCTTGGGGAAGCCGGTGGTCCCGCTGGTGTACATGATGACGCAGGGCGCCGCGGGATCGATATCGATGCCTGGATCGGTGATCGGGGCGGCGGCCATGATCCCCGCCATGGATTCGGGGGCATCCGCTGGAGCATCAATAAACAACCGCTTCAGGGCAAGGCCGCCATCGGTCAGGGCCTCGTCCACGACAGCCTGGTACGAAGACTCCATGATGAGACAGACCGGCTCGGAATTGCTGAGGACGTATTTGATCTCGCGCGCGCCGAAGCGGAAATTCAACGGCACCAGGATGGCGCCGGTCTTTGCCACACCCTGCGTGACGATGGGGTATTCCAGGCGGTTCATGGACAACAGGGCCACCCGATCGCCCGGTTTGACGCCTGCGGCGATCAGGGCATGAGCCAAAGCGTTCGAGCGCCGGTCGAGTTCGGCGTAGGTCATCGCCACATCTTCCATGATCAGCGCGGCCTTGTCCGGATAGCGGATGGCGTTCATGCGCGACAGATCGCCGATAAGTCTCATCGAGGGAATCCCATGAATTTCAAAGCGCCGCATTATAGTGGGTTAACATAACTTTGTAACACACGTTATAATCCCAACCCACAGATTCCCCGCATCCCGCGCACCCGCCCATAACCATAACGGCAAACCTCTGGCGGTTGCGTGCGCATCCGGGAATCGATTGCCTGCCGACCGTTCAACCTGGGGGAGAGACTGAATGAAACGGTACTGGACACTATTGCTGCTGATGCTGGTGTATTCGCTCAGCCTGCTGGACCGTTCCGTGATCGGCCTGCTGCTCGACTCCATCAAGACCGACATGCAGGTCTCGGACACCGTCATGGGTCTCATCACCGGCTTCGGCTTCGCCCTGCTCTACGGGATCTCCGGGATCCCCATGGCCTGGTGGGCGGATCACGCCAACCGCCGCAACATCATCTCCGGCGGCCTGGTGGTCTTCAGTCTGGCGACCTCGCTGACCGGCTTCGCCCAGAACATCTGGCACCTGTTGCTGGGCCGCATGGCGCTCGCGCTCGGCGAATCGACCCAGCTCGCCCCCTCCATCGCCATCCTTGCGGATCTCTTTCAAAAACGCGTGCGCGCCCGGGCCATGGCGGTCTTCAGCATGGGTCCGCCCATCGGGATCATCTTCGGCATGACCAGCGCCGGGTGGCTGCATCTGCATTACGGCTGGCGGACCACCCTGCTCGTTCTCGGCATCCCCGGTCTGTTGCTCGCCCTGGTCCTGCGTTTCACCACCACCGAACCGGTGCGCGGCGCGGCGGAGACGAATCCCGTGGCAGCGGACAAGGCAAATTTCCTGGAGACGATCGGCTTTTTGTTCGGCCAGAAATGCTTCTGGCTCATCATGCTATCCAGCGCCCTCAACGCCTGGCCGCTCTTCGTCACCACCGTGTGGGGACCGGCCTTCCTGGGCCGGGTGTATCAACTGGACGCGGCGACGATCGGATTCTATCTGGGCACGGTTTACGGGATCGCGGGGCTCCTCGGGGCCTTTACCAGCGGTTTTGTCTCGGATTATCTCGGCCGGCAGGAAGAAAAACGCAAACTGTATTACCCGACATTCGCCTCGATCCTGATCTTTCCGGCCGGTCTGCTCTTCCTGTTGTCCGATAGCGTCGGCTTGGCCGTGATCGGGATCGCGCTGGTCTCCTTCCTTGCAAGTTCGCCCATGGGCCCGACTTGGGCGATCGTGCAGAGCATCACCCGCCTGCGCATGCGCTCCACCGCCTCCGCGTTCCTGCAACTGATGACAAATCTCATCGGCCTCGGACTCGGGCCATTGAGCGTCGGCCTGATGAACGACAGGCTGGCGGCAACGTATGGCGCGGAGTCGATCCGCTATTCGATGCTGCTGATCCCGGTGGTCTCCCTGGTCGCCGGGATCCTGTTGTTCATCGCGACCCGTTACATCAAACAGGATATCGCGCGGGCGGCAGCGGCCTGATCGCAGGGATATAATCTGAATATGCGCGCCCTCCTCTGTCAGGCCACCGGCACACCGCCCCGACTCGCGGTCGCGGAGATCGCCACCCCCGTCCCCGATGACAATCAAGTGCTGGTGCGGATCCGCGCGGCCAGCATCAACTTTGCCGATACCCTGATGCTGGCCGGGAGATATTACGTGCGGCCCGAACCGCCGTTCATCGCGGGGTCGGAGTTCGCGGGCGTCATTGAAGCTGTCGGGAAAAATATCACCGGCTGGAAACCGGGCGATCATGTTATCGGGGCGCCGCCAGCCGGCGGTTGTTTCGCGGAATACATCGCCATCGGTGCGGATCATCTGCTGCCGGTCCCGACCGGGATGTCCTGGTCCGAGGCGGCGGGTTTCATCATCGCCTACGGCACCGCCTATTACGCCCTGCACGATCGCGGCAGGTTGCAAAGCTCGGACACGCTCGCGATCACCGGGGCAGGCGGCGGCGTCGGACTCGCCGCCATCGATATCGCCGTCCGGATCGGGGTCAAGGTCATCGCGGCGGCGGGGTCCGCCGACAAACTTGAGATTGCGGCGGCGCACGGGGCAACCGCGTGGATCGATTACAATCGGGAAGACCTGCGCGGGCGCTTGTTGGATCTCACCGGCGGTCGCGGTTACGAGGTCCTGCTCGACAATGTGGGCGGTGAGATCTTCGCTACCTCCCTGCGGGCCGCGGGCCGCGGGGCGCGACTGTTGCTCGTGGGCTTTGCCGGTGGCAGCATACCGGAGATCTCCGCGGGCTATATCCTGATGAAAAATCTGTCCGTCCTGGGAGTGGGTTTCGGCGGCGAGTATGCGGCGCATGCGAGTGTCAGGCAGGCCGTGTATGGCGGTCTGCTCAAGCTTCATCAGGAACTGCCCCTGCATCCAGAGATCGATCGGGAATTTCCGCTCGCGGAGGGTGTCGCGGCGCTGGATTATTTGGGGGCGCGAAAGGCGAAGGGGAAAATCGTCATCGTGCCTTAAACGTACTTTTTGGGGGATAAATGATCGCGGATCTAACCGGCCAGGTGGCCATCGTGACAGGCAGCGGACGCGGAATCGGCCAGGCGATCGCCCTGCGTCTGGCGCAGGCCGGCGCCGCCGTCGCCCTGACCTCGCGCACCCAGGCCGAGATCGACGCGACCGCCGCGCGCATTAACGAATCCGGCGGACGGGCGCTCGCGGTGGCGGGCGATGTCACCAATCTCATGGACGTGCTGCGAGTCGTCGCCGAGACCCGCATGCAATTCGGCCGGATCTCAATCCTGGTAAACAACGCCGGGGTCTCGGGCCCCTTCGGTCCGCTCTGGAAGGTCGATCCCGAGTTCTGGTGGCGCACCCAGGAGATTCATATCAGGGGCGCCTTTCACTACCTGCACGAGGTCCTCCCGGAGATGGTCGAGGCCCGCCGGGGGCGCATCATCAACATCGTCTCGCTCGCCGGGATGATCATGCCGCCCTATTCCTCCGCCTATTCCCAGGCCAAGGCCGGCCTGATCCGCCTGACGGCGTACACCGCCGCCGAAACCGCGGAACACGGTCTGCTGAATTTCGCGGTCGAGCCCGGCACCATCCACACCCGCATGGCGGACGAGGCGCTGGCCTCGCCAGAGGTGAGGCAATGGGCGCCAGGACTCATTCAGTTGATTGAACAATCGCAACGGGAATCCGATCCCCAAACCGGGCTCACCAGGTGCGCCGATCTCTGCCTGAGTCTTCTGTCAGGTCGTTATGACGAATTGAATGGCCAGTACCTCGATGTCCGTGAGGACCTCGAAGAGAGATTGCGATCGCACCGGCAGAATGCCGCGGGCAAACCGGGATGATGCACCCATGTCGCGAAAATTCCCTGCAAAGATCTTTATCAAGGCGCTGCTGATCATGACGCTTGCCTCGCCACAAAGCTCAAGAGCCGCTGAAGCCTGTGATCGCACCTGTCTATACGGCGTGCTCGATTCCTACCTGGCGGCGCTCGCGGAGCGGGACCCCAAGCGCCTGCCGCTCGCCGGGGATTACAAATTTACCGAGAACAATGTGGCGCTGGAGATCGGCGATGGCCTGTGGGGCACGCTGACCGCACTCGGCGATTACGACCTGCGCTTCGCCGATCCCGTGAATGGCGCGGTGGGTTTCTTCGGCACCGTCACCGAGACGCGGGACGTCTCCGCCTTCGCCCTGCGCCTCAAGGTCGTCGACAGGCGGATCGTCGAGATTGAATCCCTGATCGCCCGCCAGGCGGATGAGGGCTTCAAATTCGAACAGCAGAAATTCGAACACAAGCCGGTTCTGAACGAGATCATCCCTCCAGGGGAACGCCTGGACAGGGACGGGATGATCCGGCTGGCGGATGGTTACTTCGATACCTTGCAGAGGAATGACGGGACCCTGCGCACCGTGTTTCATCCCGATTGCAATCGCGTCGAGAACGGCGTGCAGAGCACCAACAATCCGGATTTTCCCCAGGTCCCGGTGGCGCGCCTGAGCTGCGAGGCCCAGTTCCGCCTCGGCAATTACCGCTATGACGACCGTCTGCGCGCGCGCCGCTATCACCTGGTGGACGAGGAACGCGGGCTCGTGCTCGCCGCGGGTTTCATCGATCACGAAGGCCGGCTGGGCGAGTACACCCTTACCGACGGCACGGCGTTGTCTTCCCCCATCCGGCGGCCGCACAGTTATTATCTTCTTGAATTGTTCAAGATCCGGGATGGCGCGATCCAGCAGATCGAGGCCAATTTCATGACCGTACCCTATCGCATGCCTTCGCCCTGGGGCCCATGACGATGACCCGATCCCTCCTGACCTATGCGTTATTATTGCTGACGCTGTGCGGTTGCGCCCCGGAGGCCCCCGAGCAGACACCGGTCAGTGTCGCGCCGGCTGTCAAATCCCCTGGCCGCATCGACCGGGAGCGTCTGCTCGCCGCGGATAGCGAGCCGGAGAACTGGTTCAGCACCGGTCGGGATTTCGGCAAATCACATTTCTCCCCGCTCGCTGAGATCAATAAGACGAATATCGATCGCCTGGGGCTCGCGTGGGAATACCAGACTCAAACCAAACGGGGACTCGAGGCCACGCCCATCGTGGTGGACGGATTCATGTACACCTCCGGCCCGCTGGGCCGGGTCTATGCCCTCAATGCCCGCACCGGTAGCGAGTTGTGGACCTTCGATCCGCAGGCCGACATGCAGGCGAATCGCGCCGCCTGCTGCGACCAGGTGAATCGCGGCGTGGCCGTATGGCAGGGCAAGGTGTATGTCGCCTCTCTGGATGGCCGTCTGTTCGCGCTCGCTGCGGCGACCGGCAAGGTCTTGTGGGAGGTCGATACCATCATCGACCACAAGCGCGGCTATACGAGCACCGGCGCACCGGAGATCGCCGGCAAAACCGTGGTCATCGGCAATGCCGGCAGCGAATACGACGCCCGCGGCTACATCACGGCCTACGACCTCGAATCCGGCAAACAGGTCTGGCGCTTCTTCATCGTGCCGGGCGATCCCAAACTGGGTTACGAACACCCTGAACTGGAAACGGCGGCGAAGACCTGGGATCCGAACAGCCGCTGGGATGTCGGTCTCGGCGGCACGGTGTATGACGCGATGGTCTACGACCCGGAACTTGACGTCCTCTACGTGGGCACGGGCAATGCAGCCCTCTACAACCAGGCGGAACGCAGTCCGGCCGGTGGCGACAATCTCTATCTCGCCTCGATCCTCGCGATCAATCCGAACGACGGGAGACTGATCTGGCATTACCAGGAGACCCCGGGCGATCGCTGGGATTACACCGCCACGCAACCGCTGATCCTCGCCGATCTGCAAATCGACGGCGCGCCGCGCAAGGTCATCATGCAGGCCCCTAAGAACGGCTTTTTCTATATCCTCGATCGCGTAAGCGGCGAATTGCTCTCAGCGGAAAAATACGTCCCGGCAAGCTGGGCGAGCCATGTTGACATGGAAACCGGCCGGCCGGTGGTGAACGCCGCGACCAGCGATTATTCGAACGGAGTGAAATTCGTCTTTCCCTCGACCATGGGCGGTCACAACTGGAACCCGATGGCGTACAGTCCGGATACCGGATTGGTCTACATCCCGGTAATCGAAGCCGGGAATTTCCTCTTCGATCCGACCGCCGGCCATGACTATATCCCCTCTTTGTTGAATGGCGGCGTCGCGATCTTCCAACCCATCGGGCTTACCCTGAGCGCGGCCGGTCTGCCTCCCGAGGTCAAGGCGAAGATGGAGTCAGGCGAACTCTTTGGGGACGAATCCGAACTGCAAATGCGGGCCCTGCTGCGGGCGTGGGATCCAATCAAAAAGACCGCTGTCTGGGAACATGAGGCCGCGGCCTACTGGGACCACGGCGGCGTGCTTGCGACCGGCGGCGGACTGGTGTTCCAGGGCACGGCCACCGGACAGTTGAATGTGTACGCTGCGGACAACGGCACTCTGTTAACGAGTATCGAGGTGGGGACTTCCATCATCGCGGCGCCCACGACCTACGCAATCGATGGCGTGCAGTATGTCGCCGTAATGGCCGGCTGGGGCGGCGGCGGCTGGATGATCCCACAGGAAGGGGCCGCCTTCCTGCGCTACGGCAACGCGGGACGGATCCTGGCCTTCAAACTCGACGGCGGGCCGGTCCCCCTGCCCGAACCGCTGCCGCCCGTGGCTCCGATCCCCGAGCCGCCGCCACAAACCGCCAACACGGAGGCTGTGGCGCGCGGGGCGCAACTCTATGCCGGGATGTGCGCGATTTGCCATCTCAACATGACGGGCGCGCCAGTGGCGGATCTGCGCCGCATGAGCCGCGAGACGCACGACCGCTTCAGGGAGATCGTCATGGACGGCGTGTATCTCCCGCTCGGCATGCCCCGCTGGAACGATGTCCTGAGCGACGCGGACCTGGAGGCGATTCATGCCTACATCATCGCGATATCCTGGGATGCCTATCGGGAAACCCAAGCGCAAAGGAAATGACATTATCTATACTGGATAAATAATCCACGCCACCTTCAATTTCAGGCAACTCAAGGAGAGGAATATGGACGCAAGTAAATTGATCGCTTCATTCGCATTGTCAGTTTTGATATTGCATTCCGTCGCGGCCCAACCCGCCGATGAAGCGGACCTGCCCAAGTCCGGGAAGGACGAGATCCTGGAGGAAATCGTTGTCATCGGCGAACGCTCCACCTATTCACTCAGGCAAATGATCATCCGCGCGGAGGACAGGATCTACGACCTTTTCAACACCCTGAACGACGACAAATACTACGACATCTATTGTTACATGGAAGCGCCCATAAATTCGCATATCAAACGCAGGGCCTGTCGACCCAGATTTGTGGACCTGGCCACGGCTGACGAGGCGCGGTCCTTCATGGACGGCACTCCAGGCGTCGATATCCACGCCAGAATTGCTCAGGATAACGCCATCCTGCGGAGGAAGATTGCCGTCATAATGAAAGAAAACCCTGAGTTTCTCGATGCCGTCATCAAATATGCCGAACTGAAGAGCGAAGTTCGAAAGGAAATCAACCACCGATTTGGCAAGGATGAATAGGATAACCTTGCTGCCAGTACATTGATGGTCTAAATTTCAGGAACACCTGACGCCTTGCAAGGAGTGGATTATGGCAATCATCAAGCCAGTTAGATTGTCCGTTGGAAATACTTCAATCCGATCCATCGTTTTCCTGTCCCTGATATTCAACTTATCACCTGCATTCGCGGAATCTACCGCCGACAGAATCGCCAAGACCGGGGCGGAGGTCGATGAGGTCCTGGAGGAGATCACCATCGTCGGGGACCGCTCGATGGGATCCCTCACGCACCTGATCATGAAGGCGGAGGATCGTATCTACGACATCTTCAACAGCATGAACGACGACAAAAGGTATGACGTGGCCTGCCGCTGGGAGGCGCCTATTAATTCTCACATCAAAAGACGCTCCTGCCGGCCAAATTTCGTGCTAAATGCGCAGAGTGACAATGCGCGAACGGTCCATGCCTATATGGAAGGCAGCCCCTATGCCACCGACCCGAGCGGGGCATCCTATTTCGCAGTGCAGCTTTATCATCACTTTCCGATCTTTCATCAGAAGATGGTCGCCTCCATCAATGAGAACCCGGAGTTGTTGGAGGCCATCGTCAAATATAACCAGTTGAAAGGTGTAGTCTATAAGGAAAAGGCACGCCGATACGGAGACACAAACGTAACAGCCCCGGAAGTCGACCTGAAGGACTTCATTCAATGAAGATGATGGTCATACGACCATATTCCTTCCGTTTCATATTTATTCCATAGTTTCCTATTAATCTCCCGTCCATCACTGAAAAATGGTGGACGGGATTCTTCTCAAGACCTTCCTGTAACGTGAATCGAACTGCGCCACGCGCCGGTTCGATTCCGGCATGTTAATCTTCGCGCCATCGTTACAAAGGGCGCCTTGTTTGCACACACCCATTCGGATAGCTTGGTAATCATGAAAGTTTTTTCAAGTGTTTTGTATCCCGTCATCCTCCTGGTTCCGTTTGTGGCAAACGCGGTTGGGGCCGCGGAAACGCCTGTAAACGAGGAAAAGCGGATAGTAGCCACCCGTATCGACACCCCTCCAATCATCGACGGCCGTCTGGATGACGCGGCCTGGCAGCAGGCCACTGTCATCGAGGACCTCCATCAAGTCGCCCCGCACGAGTACGAACAACCTGGAGAACGCACGATCTTTTATATCATGTACGACAAGGACGCCCTGTACGTTGGGGTGCGCGCCTGGGACAGCAATCCGCAGGCGATTACCGCGAGGGTGCTGAAACAGGGCGACATGCTGATGAACGAGGACCGCGTTGGCATCGTACTCAGTCCCTTCAACGACAAGCGCAGCGGATTCATGTTCGAGGTGAATCCCAACGGGGTGCGTCTCGATGGCCTGTTCAACGGCCCCACCGAATTCGCACCGAATTGGGACGGAATCTGGGAAGGGGATGCGGAACTCACAGGAGACGGCTACACCGTCGAATTCGCGATCCCCTTCAAGACCCTGTCCTTTGACGAGGCGGACGAGACCTGGGGACTGAATGTCTGGCGTCAGGTCATGCGCAACGACGAGATGATGGGCTGGGTCTCGCACAACCGCGCCTTCAACCCCGCCGCCTCCGGCGAGATGACCGGGATGACGGACCTGGACATCGGCAAGGGCCTGGACATCGTGCCCTCCATGAGCATGCGCCGGAAACGGGACATCGTGAACGGCAAATCCGACTGGCAGCTCGAACCCTCGCTCGATGTCTATTACCGAATCACCCCGTCGTTGAACGGACTCCTGACCTACAACACGGATTTCTCCGCCACCGAGGTGGACGAGCGGCAGGTCAACCTCACGCGTTTCGGCCTGTTCTTCCCCGAAAAACGCGATTTCTTCCTGAAGGACTCGGACATCTTCGAGTTCGGCAATACGGGCAACGAAGGCCCATTCTTCTCGCGGCGGATCGGACTCAGCCCGAGAGGCGAGCCCATCAATCTCGACTTTGGCGGCAAACTCAGCGGCCGCATTGGCGCCTGGAATATTGGCGCGCTGGCCGTCCGCCAGGAGGGAACGGGTACGCTGAAAGACGATGATCTGCTGGTCGCCCGGATCTCGCACAATGTTTTCGAGGAATCCTCGCTCGGCGGCATCTTCACTTACGGCGACCCGGTCTCGGATCGGGACAACGCGCTCGCGGGCATCGACTTTCGCTATCTCAATACCCGGCTTGCGAACGGCAAGGTGATCTCAGGCGAACTCTGGTACCAGCAGACCCACACGGAAGGGTTGGAGAATGACAACGCCGCCTGGGGCGCTGGCATTCACATGCCGAACAGTGAAAGCTGGTATGGCAATTTCAGCATCAAGGAATTTCAGAAGAACTACAACCCGGCGCTTGGCTTCATCACCCGCCATGATGTACGCGATACCTTCGCCAATGTCGGCTATATCTATCGGCCCCGCGACATCGAGTGGTTGCGCGAGATTAGCGCCGGTTTCGATTTCCGTAATGTCACCCGACTCGGCGATGAAAAACTGCAAACCCAGTTTATGTTGCTCAAACCGATGGAATTCGCCAACTTTCAAGGCGACCGTTTGCAATTGAGAATTCTGAACATCAAGGAGGGACTGGATGCCGTGTTCATGCATCCCCTGCCGGCCAAGGATGTGAGGAACGGCAAGAGTCTGCCCCTGCAACCCGGTTTATATTCCTTCTATCGTTATGGCGTATGGATGGAATCGAGCCCCGCACGCCCGATCTCCGGTATGCTGGAGGTCTTCAATGGGGAATACTTCAACGGGCAGAGATTTTCGGTGGAGGGCGCTCTGACCTGGAGGCCGAACATGCGTTTCAGTCTGGGTGGGGCATTCGACTTCAACGACTTTACGGTGCAGGGTCTGCATTTCATCACCCGGCAGTACAGTCTTAAATCCGATATCGTTTTTTCCAACACCCTGTCCTGGACCAACATCCTGCAATTCGACAATGTCTCGGACAACCTTGGCATCAACAGCCGCCTGCACTGGATCCCGCAGGCGGGCAGGAATGTCTATTTCGTCATCAACTACAACGCCATCGACAGCGAGGAAGGTTTCCGCTCGACGGCCTCCGAACTAACCTTCAAGGCCAATTACACCTTCCGATTTTAGCTCATGAGAATATAATTCAGAATATGACTGTATCTTTATGATTTTTAATATGTAATAGAAGCATGCTAATAATCATGATCACCTCTGCACAATATTTATACAGAACTCCTCATTATGACCACCTAAGCGATAACCTCACTAGCCAATCTTCAACTCCAGTCTTTTCATGCGGGGGCAATTAATTTATAGTTACAGCCTGTTTGCAATATGATTACGCTTAATGGATCAAGCACATAACCATAATTCCTAAACTGTCATGAAAAACATCAGCGCCGCGAAAGAAGAGCGAATCGAATTACGGGTCAGCGGTGACTTCAAAAACCTGTTCGCCAGAGCAGCGGAAATATCGGGGGTCAGCATCAACACCTTCATCCTGGAATCCGTCCGGGATCGGGCGATGCACATCATCGATCAGCATGAACGCATCGTCCTGAACAACCAGGCGCGCGACATGCTGCTGAACGCCATCTCCACGCGCTCGGCGCCCGGCAAGGCATTGCGCCGCGCGGCCGGCAGATTCGCCATTCGTTAAACGAATCACGCCGTGAGTGAATTGCCCTCAAACCTGAGGATAACGCCGCTCGCACCCGGACAGTACATCTCCGAATTCGATTGCAGCGATCCCCAGGTCAACGCAGGACTGCTTCAGCATCAGGAGAATTCTCATTCCAGCCGGGTCATCGTGGCAATCGATGAGCGTCAAAAAGTCCTGGGATATTATGCCGTCAGCGCCATCAACATCGAATTCGCCAACCGTCCCGAGACGCTGCCGCCATCGGTAACGGAATACCCCATACCCGCCGCCTTCATCTCGCACCTCGCCGTCGACAAGACCTGCGCCCGCAAGGGCGTGGGCGCGAGCCTCCTGATCGACGCCCTGCAACGCATCGAAGACGCCAGCGCCCAGACCGGCACCCGCCTGGTCATGGTGCAGGCCGCGAGCACCACAGCCCGAACCTTCTACCTGCACTTTGGTTTCATCCCCGTCGCCGGGGAACCGGCCCGACTGTATTTGCCGATAAAGCAACTCAACGAGTTGTTTCGCGACCGCACGGTACCCTGACGCGACTCAACCGCGGTATAACCTTGCCAGCACCTCCGGACTTACCCCAAAGAAATACAGCAAACGCAGGCCCCACATCTGCAACACCGTGCGGATGGTCCCCTGCGTCTCCCAACGCCGGCTGGAGGTAATCACCTTCTGTTGCAGACACAGAGGAGATGCCAGCCTCCGGAGCAAGGTCGAGATCGCGATATCCTCCATTAGCGCGATCTCCGGGAAACCGCCTGCGCGTAGAAACAGATCCCGCGTACAGAAGATCGCCTGATCGCCGGTCGCAATCCCGGTCAGACGCGAACGCAGATTCATCATGAACTCGATGACCCGCAAGAGTGGATGCGCCCCGGATAACCGCACATCGAAGCGGCCCCAGGCTGAGACGTCACCGACAATTTCGCCAAGCACTCTCTGCAAATTGAAGGGGATGCGGGTATCGATATGCAGAAACACCAACAATGGATTCCGTGCCGCCGCTGCGCCCGCGTTCATCTGCCGTGCCCTGCCCGGAGCGCTTGTCAGCAGGCGATCCACGAGCGGTCCGGCAAGCATGCAGGTCGCGTCCTCACTGCCGCCATCGACAACGATAAGTTCATGTCCCTCCGCGCGCACGGGCTGCAAGGCCAGCAGGGCCTCGCGCACGATGGCCGCTTCATTGAGAACCGGGATAATGATGGAGATCCGCATCGGGGATAGGATAACGCCAGCGACGCGGAATGCACTCAAGTCTTCACAAGACGCGCGCCGTTCGCATTTGCTCCAGCCCATGTGCCGGGCTACAATAGCGCCCGGTTGCCCGTCCGGGCCGCCGTCTTCACCCAGACATCACACGGGGCCGTAGCTCAGCTGGGAGAGCGCCGCGTTCGCAATGCGGAGGCCGGGGGTTCGATCCCCCCCGGCTCCACCATTATTTAAAAAACCAACCACTCTCGGTTGGTTTTTTTTCGCCCGTTCCACCCAGTGTTGGCGCGTGTTCGGGCTCCGCTGCGACGGACGTCGCTGTCCCCAATAGCCCGGTTTCGGGCGCTTTTTCGGTCTCTGTCTCAGCCTATTCTCTGTTTCTGCGAAGGACGCCGCCGCACCTTCTCCAGCATTGGCGCCGGTTTCCGGCTCCTTGTTCGTCTGGGAAACAGCCTACACGCGGGCGACCCGGCCGGGGAACGGGACTACGTGTTCACAATGGGCCGGACGTCCCAGGTGATCGACGTCTCAGGCCGGTAGACCACCTCGTTGCCGTGCTTGATGCTGGCCTTTAGGTGAGCGGCCAGTGGCTTGTCGTACTTCTCGATCTGCTTGATGGCGCGGTTGACGGCATTACGGAAGGCATCGCGGACGTTCTTGCGCTTGTCTCCTGCTTTGCGTAGTTTTCCGCCTTTGGCAGTCCCGCCGGTGATGGCTTCAAAAATTTGAGCCATCTCGACATCGATCTCTTCCACACGCTGGTGATCACCATCCTCCTCGGCTTCCGCCTTCTCGGTGGTCAGCAGCTGGAAGCGTGCTTGGTACTGTGCAAGGGCCTTCCGGTCTACCACGACCCCAGCGTCGCTCAACGGCGCTCCCGTCGTCACCTGAAAACCTTCCTCGATGTCGTCGTGCTCCAGCCCAGAATTTGCCGATCCTCCAAAGCCAAGTGCGTGGCCGCAAACGATCTCGTAGACCGAGGTTTCCCGCTCCGGATGAGCAAGGAGCAGATTGATGTATTCCGCCCCTTTGTCCACACCGAGAATCCGAACCCAGTCCCTGCCCTGGAAGCGAGCCTCCCATCCGCCCCCCCGCAGGCGGAAGAAATTCTCCGGATGCTTCTCCACCGAAACGACGGACGACATCGAGATCGTTGATCCAGACTCGTAGGCCGTCCGGAGCAGGCAGTCGCCGGGCAGCGTGCGCTCACGAATCCCCTTGCTGTGGCGACTGAGCAGATCATCCAATGCCCCCATCACCTCGTTAGCGTGCCGCTTGTAGAGGTCAAACACCCGCTGCGCCGCTTGTCCGGTGTCGCTGCTTAGGAACCTGAAAACGCGGCCCACATCGGGGTAGCTGCTGACGAACTGGGTGACGTCGGCCAGATTCTTCACCTGGTTAGCTCGCTCTAGGTAGGCCGCTGCCATGACCTTCTCCACGTTCTTCTTCTTGTCCTGGGCGTCACGGCTCTGCGTGAACACGTCGAATTTGTAGTGCTCCACCGGGTCGTGCTGGTCGGCATTGGCCGCGAGGACGGCGAAGCGTCGGTCAATGCACTGCGAGCAACCACCGCAATGGGTGTGCTGGTTCGTCATCTCCCAGGTATGCGTGCAGGTCATCGAATGCTTAATCAGGTCTTGGCAACCCGCGTCCGTGATGACCTTGACGACGTCGGCCTTGGTTTTCCAGATGTACGGGTTCTCGACCGTGAAGGACTCGCCCGCCACCAGCGAGACGATATCCTGAAAGCCCTTCATCACCCTCGGGTGAGTCGTGCGCGTGGCGCGGCCACCGACCACTTGGGCACACACCGGCAGGTTCAGGCTGATCACGCCGTTCTCATAGAAACGCACGCTGTTCAGCCCCAGCATCTTGGCAATCGTCGCGCCGATGGAGACGTACAGGAATGACCGGCTGCGTTGCGTGTATTCGTGGTTCAGATCCTTGGTCTTGTGAACCCGGACGCTGATGCGAGGCGGCGCGTTGCCATCCGCCTTCTCGGCCAGCAGTTGCTCAAGAGTTTGGTAGCGCTTGTTGAGTTTGGAGGTGGCCTTGTGCGTCACCAAGACCACGCGCCGCTTCTGGTTCAGCACCTCGTCGATGGTGCCGGCCAGCGAGTCCAGTCCGCCGGAGAACATCACTACCTGTTCGGGCTTGCGGTACATCTGCTGGGTGTCATCGAACCCAAGGTAGTCCTGGAAAGGGTGATCCTGGTCGAGTTTGACGAAGTCGAACCGGTACTGATCATCGGACAAGAATCCGAGCGTCGAGCACAGCGCCTCCTGAACTTGTGATCTGTTCCAGAAGTCGGGGTCGCGCACCGGCACGACGAAGTGCAAATCGCGCCGCCAGCCGTCCCCGAAGGAATCGACGTCATCCGCGCCACGTCGGATGACCTGGTCGGCGCTGTAGACGTAGGTGGCAACCTCCAGCAGATCGTTGAATCGCGTAGGCACTGGCTGGAACATCTTCCTGTGGACGTCCTCGATGCGCAGCGTGATGTTGCCCTTTCCTTCCTTGCCCGACAGCCGCAACCGCAGATCGTGCGCTGGGTCTTCACTGACGCCTTTTGCGGACGCGTTGCCGCACAGGACGTATCGCTTACTTTGCATCGCTGCGCGCTCCCGCTTTCAGTTCGTCCTTCATCTTTTTCAGCGCGAAGCCTGCGAATCCGTCCGACGATTTTCTGGAAATGTCACCGCCCTCATGAAAACGGTGCTTGGAAAACCACTCACTCGAAAACTGTTCGACGATGACCGACGCCTCACGGGTGTGGGTTTCCAGCGCAGCATTGAATTGCGCCGACTGATTCATCGTCGCAAAGCGCATCCCGTCGCCCAGTTGCGTGTTGACGACCTTGCTCAGGAAATACTGCAGGCTCTCGTTGGCCAGACGGCCAAAGAAGCGCCGCGAAAACTCGCCGAACTCCTTCGGTTTGCCCAAATCCGCAAGGGCTGCCCGCATCGTGTCCGGATCTGACGAAAACAGTGAATGGAGCTTGGGAGACAGAACGTCGTTGACTGCCCCGACGATGGCACGGTTGGCCAGCGCCCCGAGATCGGATCGTTTGCCGTTCCCTTCCACGCGGCGATCCAGCGCTTCGGTAATCGCCGTCGTCACGTCAATGAGCGAGGGATCAGCGGGGAGATGAATGCCCGCCGCCGCGAGGTGCTGGTGGATGTCGGGCTTCTTGGCGGCTATCGCCATCTGTGTCATCAGCCAGACCGCCTCGGTGTACCCCACGTCCTTCATCACGAAGGAGAAAGCCTTTTCAGCCGCCGTGATGGTGGCATTGGCTATTTGGGACACGTCGGCACCGGCGGCGATCAGCTCGACGACCTCCTTCCATGCCCTCGTTCTTGGCAACAGCCCAAGCCGAACATGCCCCATTCAGGACTCCCCTTATTGAGATCGGTACATTGTTGTCATTCGTTTCGCTTGATGACGACGATGCTCCGCGCTTTCTTTTCTTCTTTCCTCAAATACCCCTTGCGTACCAACTGCGCGATCTGTTCGTGGGCGCTGGCATGGCTGATGCCGAGCGCCTCGGCCAGTTCCTTGACGGTGGGCGGCAGGCCCGTGCTATCGAGGATTTGGCAGATCGCTCTCAGCGTTCTTGCCTGCGGCTCCGTAATGCCTTCGGTCTTTTGCTTGCTCATGGCATTGCTCCTCGCCGATTGTGTAAATATATGACCTGATGAACATCAGGTCAATGGAGGCGACCACGCACGAATGTTCTCTAGCCTGACTAACTAACGGCGGGATGTGTGTCGCCAGTCCCACGGCGGAATTGGGTTTGGATCGCGCCACAACCCGACGCTACGGCTCCGAGCCTCGTGCTCGGCAAATTCGTAGGCCCCGGCATCCTCAGCGGACTGCTCACGGGCGTACTGGCGGTACCACCACGCCATGCCGACGGTGATCTGGGCCAGCCCCGCGTCCAGAGTCTTGGGGCAGTTGCGCGCGCTGCAAGACGGCTCCGTGACCATCACCTTGCCGATGTGCCTTCCGTAGCGGTCGCGTTTGCTCGTCACCACATCGACGTCTTTGCCGAACACCAGGGCAGACATTGACTCTTTAGAACGCTGACCGAAGGCCTGTGCCTTTTCTGGCGCATCAATCCCAGTCACCCGGATCTTGTATTGATTCCTTTCGGCGTCCAGCACGGTGATCGTGTCGCCATCGGACACGCCGACCACCTTGCCCGTGATTGTTTCGGCACCTGCACAGCTCGCCGCGAGGGCGACCAGAAATGCCATCAAGAATTTATTCGTAATCTCGCTCACCCCTGCTGATGCGCTCCCAAACGGGATACTCCGACCGCCTTGCGCGCATATTCTTCGTGACGGTCTGATTACTCTATTGGATGCCGAAATGACCGTCGAACAAACTCTCCCCGAATTGATGTCTCCCCGCCAGCGGGCGCGTGAGGCCGCAGAAATTATCGCCGCCGCCATTGCCCGCCTGCACTCCACCCGGCCACGAGACAGCGATATTCCACTTGGCTTCTCGCAACCCGAGCGCGTTCATACAAACCCCTCTACAGAAGGAGTTTGCAAATGAATATACCGATAACCGGCCCGTCCCTGGCGGCGCAAATTGCCAATCTGCCCGGACTGGCCATGAACGATCTGTGGGCGCTTTGGGACAAGTATTTTCCGCGCCGCCCACCACACAACAACCGGGCCTACGTCGAAGGCCGCGTCGCCTACAAGATTCAGGAGGAAGCACTGAGCACGAAGCTGGTCGTGCTGACCCAGATGGCGCGGATCGGCGAAGCCCAATCCAACATAAAAACGCAGCGTGGCGTCGAGGTCCAGGTCGTGCCCGGCACGGTGCTGGTACGGGAGTTCGACAGCCGCGAGCACCGCGTCACGGCGCAGGCTGATGGCTCCTTCGAGTACGAGGGCCGCCGTTACAAGAGCCTGTCTGCCGTAGCCCGCCACATCACCGGCACCCAATGGTCGGGCCCCCTGTTCTTCGGAATCATCAAGGGCAAATCGAAGCGAGGTGTGAAATGAACGCCGTCGTGACCAAAAAGCGCTGCGCCGTCTACACCCGCGTTTCTACGGACGAGCGTCTCGACCAGTCCTTCAACTCCCTCGATGCCCAGCGCGAGGCAGGCCAAGCCTACATCGTGAGCCAGCGCGCTGAGGGCTGGATGCCGGTCGGCGACGACTACGACGACGGCGGCTACTCCGGCGGCAACATGGAGCGCCCGGCCTTGAAGCGTCTGATGGCCGACATCGCCGCCGACCAGATCGATATCGTGGTGGTCTACAAGATCGACCGCCTGACGCGCAGCCTGACCGACTTCTCCAGGCTGATCGAAGTTTTCGAGCGGCACAAGGTGTCGTTCGTTTCGGTCACGCAGCAGTTCAACACCACCACCTCGATGGGGCGTTTGATGCTCAACATCCTGCTGTCCTTTGCCCAGTTTGAGCGCGAGGTCACGGGCGAGCGCATCCGCGACAAGATCGCGGCCAGCAAGCGCAAGGGCCTGTGGATGGGCGGCTACACGCCTCTGGGCTACGAGGTCAGAGACCGCAAGCTCATCATCGAGGACAAGGACGCCGAGATCATCAGGCGCATTTTTACGCGATTCACCGAGCTGCGATCTATCACCGACATCGTCCGGGAAATCTCCCTCGAAGGCATCACCACCAAGCCCAACCGTTTGAAGAACGGCGGCGTGCGTAACGGTACGCCGATGGACAAGAAGTACATCTCCAAGCTGCTGCGCAATCCGATCTACGTTGGCGAGATCTGCCACAAGGGTACAGTTTTCGCGGGCCAGCACGAGCCGATCATCAGCAGGCAACTGTGGGATCGGGTGCAGGCCATCCTGGCCGAGGATGCGCACGAGCGGATGGGCAAGACCCAGACCCGCCACAAAACCGATGCCTTGCTGCGTGGGTTGATGTACGGGCCTGACGGTGGCAAGTACCACATCACCTACAGCAAGAAACCCTCGGGCAAGAAATACCGCTACTACATCCCCAAGGCGGACAAGCGGTACGGCTACCGCAGCAGCGCTACCGGGATGATTCCGGCCGACCAGATCGAGGAAGTGGTGGTGAACCTGCTGGTGGGCGCGCTCCAGTCACCGGAGAGCATCCAAGGGGTCTGGAATATCGTCTGCGACAAATACCCAGAGATCGACGAACCAACCACCGTGTTGGCCATGCGCCGCCTCGGCGACGTCTGGCGGCAACTATTCCCTGCCGAGCAGGTGCGCCTGATCAATCTGCTGATTGAGCGTGTCCAGTTGCTCTCCGACGGCGTTGACATCGTCTGGCGCGAATCCGGATGGCGAGAACTGGCAGGGGAACTGAGTCCGGACACCATCGGTGGCGAGCTGTTGGAAATCGAGGTGGCGTCGTGAATCGCTCATCCAAAAAGCTGATCGGTGACGGGTTGCCCCACGAGCGCCGCCATCCACTGGAAAGCGGCGGAGTGCGGATCACCACCTTTGTGCCTTTTCACTTCAAGAAGCGGGGCATCAAGAAGGTAATCGTCGCCCCGGACGGAGTCAGCCAGCCGGTTGCCGTCACGGCGTCGCCCGTACTTACCCCCGAGCAGGATCAGCCCCTGCTCAAGGCAATGGGGCGCGGCATCTACTGGCAGCAACTGCTCGATACCGGGGCGGTGGCCACAACGATGGAAATCGCTGAGCGCGAGGGCATCCACCGCGCCACGATCAACGAAATGCTGCGGCTGGCGCTTCTCGCCCCGGATATCGTCCAGGCCGCCTACAACGGAACATTTCCACGGGCTGTGTCGCTGGAGGCCATTCTGCGGGCCAAGGTGCCCTTCGACTGGGATGAGCAACGCCGGTTGATCGCGTCACTCGGCTAGCGGAGGGCCGAGAAAAAAGTTTTCCGCTACGCCAAATGTAGCTGTTGCTACGCCGGATGTAGCGCCTTCCCCGATGAAGGCGTGAAACGGCATCAACGGCCAGTACAGGACTGGCCACCGCTCACGCCCCAATCCCTGAATGGGAAAGGAGCATGGCAATGGCCTATTCAATGGCAATGTCCCCTGGCTTCGGTGGCAAACCGGGCCTCAATTCCGGCGTCGGGTTCAACTCGAAGCCTTCCCCTCAATCTTCGGCACTGTCCGAGCGCCGCTTCCTGAGCGAAGTCGAGCTGGCGGGCCGCTGGGGCATGTCCCCCAAGACGCTCACGCGCTGGCGCGGTCTTGGCCGTGGCCCGGTCTTCAATAAGTTCTCGAAGAAGGTGGCCTATCCCTTGGACGGCGAGAACGGCGTGCTCGATTACGAGAAACGCCACCTCTACGTCTCGACCTCCGAACGTGTACCGGGTTGAGGAGATGACCATGAAAGACCTTACCCACTATCCAGCAGACCTCGACAGCATGACGGTCGCCCAACTGGTGTCCTTGCCAATTCGTGACTTTATGGAGTCCGAAGGCCACGTCGACGAGGCCATCGCATACCTCAAACAACTGCGTAGCAAGCTGGATGCCGCCAAGGCGCAGCGTTTCAGCGAGCAGGCCCGCATCGCATTGCGGGAAGCCGGCCGAGATTTCGGTACCGCCCACATCAGCGACGGCCCGTTACACGTCAAGTTCGAGTTGCCCAAGAAGGTCACCTGGAACCAGACGATCCTGAAAGAGATTGCCGAGCGCATCGTGGCATCGGGCGACAAGGTCGAGGACTACATCGACATCAAGTTGTCGGTATCCGAAACCCGTTACACGAGCTGGCCCACGGCGCTGCAGCAGCAATTCGCCGCCGCACGCACGGTGGATGAAGGCAAGCCGACCATCACTCTGACCATCGAGGGGGAGGCGGCATGAAAAGGCTCCCCATCGTATCCGCCATCGAGCGGATGGCAGAACGCAAAGGCGTGAAGCTGCTGATGCTCGGCAAATCCGGCATCGGCAAAACCACCCGAATCAAAGATCTCGACCCGGCCACGACGCTGTTCATCGATGTCGAGGCAGGTGATCTGGCCATTGCCGACCATCCGGTTGACACCATCCGCCCGGCCTCATGGCCAGACAGCCGAGATTTCTTCGTGTTCCTCGCAGGCCCGGACAAGTCGCTGCCACCGGAAAGCGCGTTCTCGCAGGCTCACTACGACCACGTCGTCGAGAAGTTCGGTGACCCGGCACAACTCGAGCGTTACCAGACTTTTTTCCTCGACTCGATCACGCAGCTCTCGCGCCAGTGTTTCGCGTGGTGCAAGACGCAGCCGGGTGCCACTAGCGACCGCTCCGGCAAGCCCGACCTGCGCGCTGCCTACGGCTTGCTCGGGCAGGAGATGGTCGGCGCACTGACCCACTTACAGCACGCACGGGGCAAGAACGTGGTGTTCGTGGCCATCCTCGACGAACGGCTCGATGACTACAACCGCAAGGTTTTCGTGCCTCAGATCGAAGGCAGCAAGACCAGCCTGGAGCTGCCCGGCATCGTCGATGAGGTTGTGACGTTGGCCGAGATCAAGGCAGAGGACGGTACGTCCTACCGCGCCTTCGTCACGCACACCGTCAATCCCTACAGCTTCCCGGCCAAAGACCGCAGCGGTCGTCTCGACCTGCTGGAACCGCCGCATCTCGGCGCGCTGATCGCCAAGTGCGCATCGGTCACGTCTGCCACCCCGAACACCACCGAATCCAAGGAGTAATTGCCATGTCGTCCAACTATTTTGATTTTCAAGATGCTGATCCCCAACAGTCCGGCTTTGATCTGATCCCCAAAGGGGTCATCGCGCCGATGCGCATGACCTTCAAGCCGGGCGGCCATGACGACGCGAGTAAGGGCTGGACGGGCGGCTACGCCACCGAGTCCTTCGACACCGGAGCGGTCTATCTCGCCGCCGAATTCGTCATTACCGGCGGCGAGTACGCCAAACGCAAGCTGTGGTCGAACATCGGGCTCCACTCCCGCAAAGGGCCGACCTGGGGCCAGATGGGACGCAGCTTCATCCGTGCTGCGCTTAACAGCGCCCGCAATGTCCATCCGCAGGACAACAGCCCGCAGGCAGCTGCCGCGCGCCGCATCCAGGGCTTCCACGAACTGGATGGCCTGGAGTTTCTGGCCCGCGTGGACATCGAGAAGGACAGCAATGGCCAAGACCGCAACGTGGTCAAGGTCGCGGTCGAACCTGACCACCCCGATTACGCCAAGGTGATGGGGGTGCCGCCCAAGACCACCGATGGTGGCACTTCCGGCGCTCCGGCGCAGGCGGCTCCTGCTTACGCGGCACCGGCCCAACAACGCGCACCCATGACGGGCAAACCGTCCTGGGCCCAGTGAGGAGATGACCATGAACACATCCGTCCTCACCGCCAGCCACTACGGCGTTGTGCATTTCGGTGATCTCGACTGCGAAGCTGTTGTGCTCACCAACGGCGAACGCGGCTACGTCCAGCGCCAACTGGCTCGTGCTCTGGGTCTGCGGGAAAAAAGCCCTAGTACGCAGATTGGCGCTTTGATCCGCGAATTTGCCGCTAAGTCATTGTCAGCGTTTGAGAAAAAAGGGTACGCAAAGGTCCGCCTGCCCTCGGGGCAAACCGGTACATTCTTTCCGGCTGGAATTGTTGGTGATGTGGCGCTCGGCGTCATCGATGCCGCATTGCTTGGACAGCTGCATCCTAAGCGCCAGCACCTTATCCCCAACTGCCGCAAGATTCTGTCGGCGCTGGCGGTCACCGGAGAAACCGCGCTGATCGATGAGGCGACCGGGTTCCAGTACCACCGCGCACCCGACGCGCTGCAGGAACTGATCTCCAAGCTGCTGCGGCAATCCTGCTCGTCATGGGAGCGGCGCTTCCATCCAGACTATTACCGCGCTTTGTACCGCCTCTTCAACTGGCGGTATCAGGGGCACGAGCAGAACCCGCCGCACGTCATCGGCCAGATCACGCTGCGCTGGGTGTACGGCCCGGTGTTGCCGGAGGATCTGCTGGGCGAGATTCGCAACCGCAAGGGTATCTCGCAGAAGCACCACCAGTGGTTGTCCGACCAAGGCCTCGCGCATCTGGAATCGCAGATTCACGCGGTCACAGCCATCGCGCGCAGTTCGATGAGCTACCCCGACTTCAAGCGCCGCTGTGAGGCCGCCTTCGCTGGCGCTGCCCTGCAATTGGGCCTGCTGCTCGATGAGTTCGAGGATGAGGCGTGAAATGCTGGGTCTGCAAACGTCAAGCACGCGGCTACGGGCACTCGGACGGTCGATTCAAGACAGCCGACCCGCACCGCTACCCCATCGACTGGGTGTTCTGCTCGCGCCGCTGCCAGGACACCTTCCACCTGCTCTACGGCAACTGGCTGCGCGCCAAGGAAGGCCGAATCGATATCAAGGAGGTCGCCATGATCGATCCGTCTGATATCGAGATTGCCGCGATGAGGCAGTGCCTCAAGGCATTCGGCGAGGCGGCGGGCGAGATCGGCTTTGCCAAACCGCTGGGCGACTACTCCGAAGCGGAGGCGCTGCAGGTAATCAACGCAATCGTCACCTGCTGGTCGGACGCGATGGTAGCGCAACACGAGCAGAGCAAGTTCCCGCCTGTGCGGGGCTTGCCGCCCATGCCCGATCCCTTGTCGCCGGACAGCGCCAACCCGTTCGCCGATCTCGAGGACGACCTGCCGTGGGATGAACCGAAGGGGAAAAAACCATGATGGACTTCAACTCATCATCGAGCCTCTCCGGTCAGGTCACGGCGCTAATCGACCTCGGGATGCAGCAGGCCCGTGCCCGCCAGACCGAGCGCCAGTACCTCGGTGCCTCGCGTCTGGGTGTGGCCTGCGAGCGCGCGCTGCAGTTCGAGTACGCTAAGGCGCCCGTCGACCACGGGCGTGATATCCCCGGGCGGATGCTGCGCATCTTCGAGCGTGGCCACGTCATGGAGGACTGCATGGTCGTATGGCTTCGGGATGCGGGCTTCGATCTGCGCACCCGCAAGGCCGACGGCGAACAGTTCGGTTTCTCGGTGGCTGATGACCGCCTGCAGGGTCACATCGACGGCGTCATCGTCGGCGGCCCGGAGGGCTTCGCATATCCCGCGCTCTGGGAGAACAAGTGCCTGGGGAACAAGTCCTGGCGTGTGCTGGAAAAAAGTGGACTGGCCATCGCTAAGCCCATCTACGCCGCGCAAGTAGCGATCTACCAAGCCTATCTCGAACTACACGAACACCCGGCAATCTTCACGGCGCTCCACGCCGACACGATGGAGATATACACCGAGGCCGTGCCCTTTGACGCAGCCCTGGCCCAGCGCATGTCGGATCGGGCGGTGAAGGTCATCACGGCAACCGAGGCAGGAGAGCTCCTGCCGCGTGCCTTCAATGACCAGACCCATTTCGAATGCCGGATGTGCGCGTGGCAAGACCGCTGCTGGAGGACAACACCATGAAGCATTCCTATTCACAACCACAGGCAGTGGAGCCGATGGTCGGCGCGCAGCACGCCGCACGCACCTTGGCTCTGCCGCTGCATTTTTTCACCAAGCCCAGCAGCCGCGCTTCTAAGCGTATCCCGCACTATCGGGTCGGCCAGATGGTTCGCTTTCGGATATCGGAACTCTCCACATGGGCGGCGACGCAGGGAGGCACTCATGAGTGACTACCGTGTCCGAATCACGGTGCGCAATGCACGCTTGCTGCGCGCCATCGAGCAGGCAGGCCACAGGCCGGGGGCGCAGTTCGCCGCCACCGTCGGGATCAGCTACTACGGATCGCTGCTGCCTTACCTCAACCTCACGCGCTCCCCTCTCAACCGGGAGGGCCTGCTGCGGGAGTGCGCGTGGGCCTTGTGTGACTACCTGCGCGCATCTCCATCCGACCTGTGGTCGGATGCCCAACTGCAGCCGCTAGAGCAGAACCATTCCAGCATCGATCTGGACGCGGATAGCGTGCAGGCGCTGGTCTGCGGCACGCGCACTGCCGCCGACCCTTTGCGGTTGGCCAGCCATGCACAGGCAGGCCGCATTCTTCAGGGCGCCCTCGATTCGCTGACGCCTCGTGAGGCGAATGTGATCCGCGAGCGCTTCTTTGTCGGTTCGTCGCTGGATGAAATCGCCGAACAGATGGAGGTTTCGCGCGAGCGCATCCGCCAAATCGAAGTCAAGGCGCTACGCAAGTTGCGTCATGAATCGCGCATCCCGCGTGATCTGGCCGGTATCGCCGACGTAATCGGAGGTGCCGCCGATGCTTGATTTCAACGACACACCGCAATCTGTCGAGCCACCGAGCATCCTCAATGATAGCGAGCGCGAGGAACTTCGGGCCGGGCTGATCGCGCGCCTTTCATCGGTACTGTCCACGATGTTTCCGGCAGGCAAGAAGCGCCGGGGCAAATTCCTGATCGGCGACGTGCTGGGCAGTCCCGGCGATAGTCTCGAGGTGGTGCTCGACGGCGAGAAGACAGGACTCTGGACGGATCGCGCGACGGGCGATGGCGGCGACATTTTTTCACTGATCGCCGGACATTTAGCGCTAAACATCCACACCGACTTCAATCGTGTACTCGATGCAGCTGCGGACCTGCTCGGTCGTGCCCGGGTAATGCCGATGCCCAAATCTGGCAAGAAGGAAGCTCCGGTCGACGAGCTCGGCCCAGCCACGTCGAAGTGGGACTACCTCGATCCGGCGGGCCATCTCATTGCCGTCGTCTACCGCTACGACCCGCCCGGGCAGAAGAAGCAGTTCCGGCCATGGGATGCCAAGCGTCGCAAGATGGCACCGCCCGATCCACGTCCGCTTTACAACCAGCCGGGGATGACAAATGCCGCGCAAGTAGTGCTGGTCGAAGGCGAAAAATGCGCGCAGGCACTCATCGATGCGAGCATCGTGGCCACGACGGCGATGCACGGTGCGAATGCCCCGGTAGAGAAAACCGATTGGTCGCCCCTGGCCGGCAAGTCCGTGCTGATCTGGCCTGACCGCGACAAGCCGGGCTGGGAGTACGCGACGCAGGCGGCGCAGGCCATTCTGTCGGCAGGCGCAAAGACCTGCCACATCCTGTACCCGCCCGAGGAAGCGGCTGATGGATGGGATGCGGCCGATGCCATCGCCGAAAGCTTTGACGTCGCGGCCTTTCTCGCTCATGGCCCGCGCCTGCAGATGCACGACGTCACCGTAGCAGCCGAGCCCGTGGTCAGTAGCGACGAATCGGTCTGGGGTACGGAGGACGCATTGGCCCTGGCGTTCACGCGGCGCTACCACCGCGACTGGCGCTATGTTGCGACCTGGGGTCGTTGGCTTGTGTGGGATGGCAATCGCTGGCGTACCGAGGACACCCTGGCTGCCACCGACCTGATCCGCAGTGTTTGCCGGCATACCGCCGTGCGCGCCGAGAACCCCAAGGTGGCAGCCAAGCTCGCCAGTTCCGGCACGGTCGGTGGCGTGGAACGGCTGGCGCGGGCGGATCGTCGGCACGCGGCCACCAGCGACGAGTGGGATGCCGATCCTTGGCTGCTCAACACCCCGGGCGGCGTGGTCGACCTCAAGACAGGCAGGCAGCGCCCGCACGAACGCGCCGACCGCATCACCAAGATCACCACTGCCACACCCGGGAGCGATTGTCCGACCTGGCGGCAGTTCCTCGACGAGGTGACAGGCGGCGACAACGAGCTGCAGGCCTATCTGCAACGAGTGGTTGGCTACGCGCTCACCGGCTCAACCCGGGAGCACGCCTTGTTCTTCCTGTACGGGACGGGCGCGAATGGCAAGTCGGTATTCGTGAACACGCTGGCCACGATCCTCGGCGACTACGCCACCAACGCGCCGATGGATACCTTCATGGAGACGCGCACCGACCGGCATCCGACCGATATGGCCGGGCTACGTGGCGCGCGCTTCGTTGCAGCCATCGAAACCGAGCAGGGGCGACGCTGGGCCGAATCGAAGGTCAAGAACCTGACCGGGGGCGACAAGATCTCCGCGCGCTTCATGCGCCAGGACTTCTTCGAGTTCTTCCCGCAGTTCAAGTTGTTCGTGGCAGGCAACCACAAGCCTGCCATCCGCAACATCGACGAAGCGATGAAGCGGCGGCTGCACCTGATCCCGTTCACGATCACCGTGCCGCCCGAGCGCCGCGACAAGCACCTCCAGCAGAAATTGCTGGCCGAGCGTGACGGCATTCTGGCTTGGGCTGTGCAGGGTTGCCTGGACTGGCAGCGCCTTGGGCGGCTCGATCCACCACAGCAGGTGGTGGATGCAACCGAGGAGTATTTCGAGGCCGAGGATGCGCTGGGACGTTGGCTGGAGGAGCGTTGTGTGCGTGAGCCCAACGCCAAGTCGCTGACCGCCGAACTGTTCAACGACTGGAAGCAGTGGGCCGAAGCGGCGGGCGAATTCATCGGTGCGCAACGGCGCTTTTCCGATCTGCTCATCACACGCGGAATCGAGAAATGGCGAAACAGCGTGGGTGTTCGGGGATTTCAGGGGATCGGCCTCAAGAACCCGCCCACTCCAGCCTATACCCCCTACGCAGACAACTGACCCTATGAAAACCACGCCGTCTGACGCAGCTGACGCAGTTCGTCGTAACTCCTACGCGTGTGCGCGTGCGCACGCCTCATGGAGGGTTTCGACATTCCGTGTCAGCTGCGTCAGACCGAGAGCGCAAAAGGACTGAGCACATGAACACGACGATATTGGCCCTCGATCTGGGCACGAAGACAGGGTGGGCGCTGCACCACTTGGATGGCAGCATCATCAGCGGCACGGAATGCTTCAAGCCGCAGAGATTCGAGGGCGGCGGAATGCGCTTCCTGCGATTCAAGCGCTGGCTCAACGAACTGCTGTCGGCCTGCCATTCCGTCAACGCGGTGTACTTCGAAGAGGTTCGGCGACACGCGGGCGTGGATGCGGCACACGCCTACGGTGGTTTCATGGGCCACCTCACTGCCTGGTGTGAGCACCAGAACATTCCGTACCAGGGCGTGCCGGTCGGCACGATCAAGAAGCACGCGACCGGCAAAGGCAATGCCGGCAAGGACGAGATGATCGTCGCCGCCCAGACACGGGGTCACGATCCCAAGGACGACAACGAAGCCGATGCCCTGGCACTGCTGCACTGGGCCATCGAGACGCAGGAGGTGTGACGTGAAGATCCCGGCACAGCAATACCGCTGCCCCCTCGGCCGCCTGCAACCGCAGACATCCGACCTGGAAGCCATCAAGCAAACCGGCTGGCGTGACCAGCACATTCTCGTGGTATCCGAGGAGGACACGCGGCTGGATTTCGTTGAGCGTGAATTTGTGCGGCGGATTGGGGAACGCCTGTACGGAGGAAAACGTCATGGCTGAATGGACGATGGACGACGTGGCGGCTCGGTTTGCCGAAGCGGCCGAGACGGGGCGGCGACTACCCCCGGTCAGAGTGCAGGGCTACTTCAACGTGTGGCCCGCTTTCGTGCGCAAGGAGTGGGAAGGATTCGCTGACAGGGACTACCAGTACCGACCACTGCCAGCCACCCCTGAGGCCATCGACCGAATGCTGGAGACGATGCGCTGGGTGCAATGGCTGGAGGAGGAGCAACGCCACCTGATCTGGATGCGCGCCAAGCAACGCGAGTGGAAGGACATCTGCCGGCGCTTCGGCTGTGACCGGACGACGGCGTGGCGGCGCTGGCAACGGGCATTGCAGACGGTGGCTGACCAACTGAACGGTTGCACGGTCGCGGGATAGTCTTTCAGCGTGATTGGTCGTGCATGGGCTGTCATGCGCTGCCATCGGTTGCAGAACGCGACTTTTCCCCCTGCAACAAAGGGGGCCGATCAAGGGTAGTATTTCAGCTATCTTCTGGACAGCGGTGCGGGCAGTGAAGGTCTCACGAATCAAGAGGGGTCCTTCCTTCCCAAAATCCCATGCGGGGGGCGCGAGCGCAGCATTTCGCTAGCGTCAAACTGCAAACCGAGGTTTGCAGGGTTTGCAGGTTTGCACCCCAGTCCTACCGGCCCGCCACTGCGCGGGCCTTTTAGTTTCTACCGCAGCAGCGACCCTCGCGGCCCGTGACGGGGCTTTCCTCCTTTCACCCGTCCGGGCCGCACCTTTTTTGGAAACCCGAACTGAACATGCTCAACGTCGAGTACCGCAAGGTCGAGACGCTGATCCCCTACGCCCGGAATCCGAGGACGCACAACGACGAGCAGGTGGCGAAGATCGCTGCCAGCATCGTCGAGTACGGCTGGACGAATCCGATCCTGGTGGACGGCGAGAACGGCATCATTGCTGGCCACGGACGGCTGGCGGCTGCGCGCAAGCTGGAACTGGCCGAGGTGCCAGTCATCGAACTGGCTCACCTGTCGCCCACCCAGAAGCGCGCCTACGTGATTTCCGACAACCGCCTGGCGCTCGATGCCGGATGGGATGACGCGATGCTGGCGCTGGAACTGGCTGATCTGTCCGAGGCGGGATACGACCTCGCGCTCACCGGCTTCGACGATGCCGAGATCGAGCAGTTGCTCGCCACCGATGTTGCAGTCGGCGACGAAGCGGACGATGATCAGGAGAACGACGAGCCCGATGCGGCCGACGACGTGCCGGCCACTCCGGCAACGCCTGTCTCCCGGCCCGGTGACGTCTGGCAGCTGGGTGCCCATCGCGTCATTTGCGGCGACGCAGCCGATGCCGAGGTGGTCGCGGCCCTGATGGCCGGCGAGCAAGCGGCGCTCTGCTTCACCTCGCCGCCCTATGGCAACCAGCGCGACTACACCAACACAATCATCGATTGGGACGCCCTGATGCGCGGCGTCTTCGCCCAGCTGCCGATGGCCGCCAACGGCCAGGTGTTGGTGAATCTCGGGCTGATCCACCGCGAGCAGGAAGTCATCCCGTACTGGGATGCCTGGCTTGACTGGATGCGTACCCAGGGCTGGCGGCGCTTCGCCTGGTACGTCTGGGATCAGGGACCGGGGTTGCCTGGCGACTGGAACGGTCGGCTCGCACCGGCCTTCGAATTCGTCTTTCACTTCAACCGGAAGGACAGCGAGGCGCGCCGCCCCAACAAGATCGTGCCCTGCATCTACGCCGGCCGCGACACCCATCTGCGTGGCGACGGCACCAGTGCCGGCGGCATGCGCAACAAGGACGGCAGCAAGACAGCGTGGAACCACGTCGGCACCGTCACTCAGGACTTCCGCATTCCCGACGCAGTGGTTCGCATCATGCGGCACAAGGGAAAGATCGGGCAGGACATTGACCACCCGGCCGTGTTCCCGGTGGCGCTGCCCCAGTTCGTGCTGGAGTCCTACACCGACGAGGGTGAGATCGTGTTCGAACCGTTCTGCGGTTCGGGCACCACCATCCTCGCCGCCCAGCGTACCGGGCGAGTAGTTCGGGCGACGGAGATCGCGCCCGAGTACGTCGACGTGACGGTCAAGCGCTTCCAGCAGAACTTTCCCGACGTGCCGGTGACCCTGGTGGCCACCGGGCAGACCTTCGATGAGGTCATCGCCGAACGATTGGGAGCGCGGGCATGAGCATCTCCTGGCTCGCCGACAAGATCGAGCAGTGGCCGACCGACCGGCTCGTGCCCTATGCCCGGAACGCCCGTACTCATTCCGAATCGCAGGTGGCGCAGATCGCGGCCTCGATTGCGGAGTTCGGTTTCACCAATCCCATCCTCGCGGGCAGCGATGGCGTTATCGTGGCCGGGCATGGCCGACTCGCCGCCGCCCATAAGCTCGGCATCGGAACGGTGCCGGTCGTGGTGCTCGACCACCTGACGCCAACCCAGCGCCGGGCGCTGGTGATCGCGGACAACCGGATCGCCGAAAATGCCGGCTGGGACGAGGCGATGCTGCAAGTGGAATTGGCCGCTCTGCAGGATGACGACTTCGACCTGACCCTGACCGGTTTCGATGCCGATGCCTTGGTCGATCTGCTCGCCGGTGGCGAGACGACCACTGAGGGACAGACTGACGAGGATGCCGCTCCCGAGGTACCGGAGACGCCGGTGTCACGACCGGGCGATGTCTGGGTCTGCGGCGAGCATCGTGTGCTCTGCGGCGATGCCACCGATGCCGATGCTTACGCCACGGTGCTGCGCGACGAGTTGGCCGGCATGGTGTTCACCGACCCGCCCTACAATGTGAACTACGCCAACAGCGCCAAGGACAAGATGCGCGGCAAGAACCGCGCGATCCTCAACGACAACTTGGGCGATGGCTTCTACGATTTCCTGCGGGCGGCACTGACACCGACGCTGGCCCACTGTCGGGGCGGCGTCTACGTGGCGATGTCCTCCAGCGAACTGGATACCCTGCAGTCCGCTTTCCGGGCTGCCGGCGGTCACTGGTCGACGTTCATCATTTGGGCCAAGAACACCTTCACCCTGGGGCGGGCTGATTACCAGCGCCAGTACGAGCCCATTCTCTACGGCTGGCCGGAGGGTGGTGAGCGCCACTGGTGTGGCGACCGCGACCAGGGCGACGTCTGGCAGATCAAGAAGCCGCAGAAGAACGATCTGCACCCAACGATGAAGCCGGTGGAACTGATGGAGCGGGCAATTCGGAATTCCAGTCGCCCGGGTGACGTGGTGCTCGATCCGTTTGGCGGTTCCGGCAGCACGCTGATCGCCGCCGAGAAGTCGGGGCGACGGGCGCGACTCATCGAGCTCGACCCGAAGTACGTGGATGTGATCGTGCGCCGCTGGCAGGATTTCAGCGGCGGTGAAGCCACCCGGCTTGGGGATGGCGTCCCCTTCGATCAGGCGGCGAGTTCTTCTTCGAAGATTTCGCAGTGAATCACAAAGCCCGTCAGGTAGGGCAGGCCCTTGGGGATGCCGTACTCCTTGCTGGTCTGGCGGCCAATCGTCCAGCCCATCCAGCGGGCAACCGCCGCGTCGACCGCCTGTTGGATCGCGTGGCCCCGGAGCATCTCGTTCAGGACGTCATCGGCAAAGTGCCGCCCGTGGCGGCTGTCGAGGAAAACCCTGACCGATTCGAGGGGCTGGCAGGTGGCGTCCGAGATCGCGGTCATCGCGATGGGCCAGGCGGCCTGAGCGTCGTCGTTCATCGTTCCCCAAAAACCCCAGGCATCGTTTTGGGTGGCGGGGATGGTGTTGGTGGTGGTCATCGTTTTCTCCTTCGGGTTGATGGTTGCGACACCCGTATGAACGCGCTGTTCGATTGAGAAGCCAAGCGCATTCTGAATCATTTTTTTCAGGCTTCCACCGCAATTCCGACGTAACGCCCGTAGGCGCTGCCCGAGGGGTCGACGTACAGGGTCTTGCGATTCTCGGCCTTGACTTCGACGACGTGCCGAGTGGTCTGGTCGGGGTACCCGCCCTTGCCGGCCAGCCAGTCGCGATCCTGCAGCAGCGTGCTGGCGAAGACATCGTATTCGGCGACGGTCAATGCGCGGGTTTCGCTGACCACCACCGGCTCCGGGCGCTCGTCGTAGGGCGTGGCCGCCAGCACCTCCTGCAGGTCGACGGGCTTGCGGGTGAATCGGACACGGATAGGGTTGGCGTGGTTGCTGATTTCGGTGGTCATGGCAGTTGCTCCTGGTTGCGTTGATGACAGTCGTATGAACGCGCTGTTCAATCGGGAAGCCAAGCTATTTCGGTGATCGCGTTGGGGTGGCGTGGATATGTCGCCACCCCGTCTCGAATTCAACCGACGCGGTAGATGCGCTCACCGCCCTCGGGCTTCTCCGAGATGATGGTGAGCCCGAGTTTCTTCTTGAATGCCCCGGCAAAGGTGCCGCGCACGGTGTGCGCCTGCCAGCCGGTGGCCGCGCAGATCTGGTTGATGGTGGCTCCCTCCGGGCGCTGCAGCATCTGGATCACGGCGGCCTGCTTGCTGTTCTCGCGGGTGCGCGGTTTGCCCTCGACACCGACCTTGAGCAGTTGCTTGGCCGCGTCCTGTTTTTCTTGCGCCCAGTTGGCCTCTGCGGCCGACACGGCGGCCTCGACCTCGGGGTCGGGGTGGATGGTGGCCGGCGTCGGCCGGGCGCGCCCCAGGGCGTCGTAGCCCTCGGCGGCGACGAACCAGTCGGTGCTGTCTCGGGTGATCAGAGCCTTGTTGAACAGGCCCTCCATCACCTTGGTGCGGGCACCGCCCTTGATGTTGTCGGGGAACCATTCGATCTTGCCGCCTGTGTGCTCGATGGCGTAGGCGAGGATCGCGTGCTGGGCAGGGGTCAGTTGGATGGTGGTCATTTGATGCTCCTTCGTGGTGGTTGATGGTGTGGTCATGAACGCGCTGTTCGAGAGTGAAGCCAAGCGACTTCTGCTTCTTTCTCAGTCCTGCTTCGCGGCCTGCCGGCCCGCCTCGTAGGCCGCCAACAGGGCGCTCTTGATGCCCGAGACGCTGACCTCGTGGAAGTCCAGCCGGTCGCTGTGGCGGGTTTCCAGGGTTTCGATGAACAGGTGATCCAGCGCGATCTGCTGCAGTTGCTGGTCGAGGGTTTTGGCGGCTTGCTTGCTCATGTTTTTCACCTTGTGGCGTCGTTGATGGTGATGGCATGAACGCGCTGTTCGCGAGTGAAGCCAAGCTGAATCTGATTGGGGGCCGCACCAATGCTTGATGGAGATCATGGGACTGTCGATTCGCGCCTATGCACGGCACCGAGGGGTGTCGGACACCGCCGTGCACAAGGCCATTCGTGCCGGGCGGATCACGCCGGAGGCCGATGGCAGCATCGATCCGGACAAGGCCGACCGGGACTGGGCGAAGAATTCCGACACGCCCAAGGAGGGCACCAAGCGCCGGGCTGAAACGGTCGCGGTCAAGGAACCTACCGGCGAACCGGTTGCTCCGGCGATGAATGCCGGTGGCACGTCGCTGCTGCAGGCCCGCACCGTCAATGAGGTCGTCAAGGCGCAGACCAACAAGGTGCGCCTGGCACGCCTCAAGGGTGAACTGGTCGACCGGCCTCAGGCCATCGCCCACGTTTTCAAACTGGCACGTTCCGAGCGCGATGCGTGGCTCAACTGGCCAGCACGCATCTCGGGCCAGATGGCATCGAAGCTCGGCGTCGATGCTCACACGCTGCACGTCGCGCTGGAGACTGCCGTGCGGGAACACTTGCAGGAACTGGGCGACGTTCGCCCCCGGGTGGACTGATGCTGGATACTGATTACGAAGGAGGGCTCGACATCGAGCGTGCTTGGCGGGAGGGCCTGACACCCGATCCGCTGCTGACCGTATCCGAGTGGTCTGATCGTCACCGGATGTTGTCCAGCAAGGCGTCAGCCGAGCCGGGCCGCTGGCGCACCAGCCGCACGCCGTACCTGAAGGCGATCATGGACTGCCTGTCGCCGATGTCGGCAGTCGAGCGGATCGTGTTCATGAAGGCGGCGCAACTGGGCGCGACCGAGATGGGCAACAACTGGATCGGCTACGTGATCCATCACGCGCCCGGGCCGATGATGGCCGTGTCGCCCACGGTGGAAATGGCGAAGCGCAATTCCAAGCAGCGGATTGACCCGCTGATCGAGGAATCGCCGGTGCT
The DNA here is from genome assembly GCA_004297165.1 of Gammaproteobacteria bacterium. Taxonomy (GTDB): domain Bacteria; phylum Pseudomonadota; class Gammaproteobacteria; order Eutrophobiales; family Eutrophobiaceae; genus 2-02-FULL-56-15. The sequence goes on along the minus strand of SCUJ01000006.1, from coordinate 227,563 downwards.
GGCCGAACTGATCGCGCCGGCCCGAAGCCGCGATGCCGGCAACACGATCCTGGCGAAGGAGTTTCGCGGTGGCGTGCTGGTGATGACGGGTGCGAACAGCGCCGTCGGCCTGCGCTCAATGCCGGTGCGTTACCTGTTTCTCGATGAGGTCGATGGCTACCCATCGGACGTCGATGGCGAGGGCGATGCGATCTCGCTCGCCGAGGCGCGCACCCGCACCTTCGCCCGGCGCAAGATTTTCATCGTCTCGACGCCGACGATTGCCGGCGCGAGCAGCATCGAGCGGGAGTACGAGGCCAGCGACCAGCGCCGCTACTTCCTGCCGTGCCCGCACTGTTCGCACCGGCAATGGTTGCGTTTCGAGCAGCTGCGATGGGAGAAAGGGCAGCCCGAGACGGCAGCCTACGTCTGCGAGGCCTGCGACGAGCCCATCCCGGAGCAGCACAAGACATGGATGCTGGAGCACGGCGAGTGGCGGGCACTTGTGCCGGAGAACGGGGCCAAGACCGCCGGCTTCCACCTCTCGTCCCTGTACAGCCCGGTCGGCTGGCGCAGTTGGCGGGAGATTGCCGCCGCCTGGGAGAGTGCAGTGAACAAGGAATCCGGATCGGCGGCCGCCATCAAGACCTTCAAGAACACCGAGCTTGGCGAGACTTGGGTCGAGGAAGGCGAAGCCCCCGACTGGCAGCGGCTCATCGAGCGGCGCGAGGACTATCCAATCGGCCGCATCCCGGCTGGCGGTCTGCTGCTGGTCGGTGGTGCCGACGTGCAGAAGGATCGCATCGAGACCTCGATCTGGGCCTTCGGGCGTAGCAAAGAGTCCTGGCTCGTCGAGCACCGGGTGCTGATGGGCGACACCGCCCGCGACGCGGTGTGGAAACGCCTCGGTGAGCTGATCGCTGAGACGTGGTCGCACGAATCGGGCGTGCAGTTGCCGCTCGCCCGGTTCGCGCTGGATACCGGCTTCGCCACGCAGGAAGCCTACACCTTCGTGCGGCTGGTACGCGATCCTCGCGTCATGGCGGTCAAGGGTGTGCCCAAGGGCGCGGCCCTGGTCGGCACGCCGACAGCGGTCGATCTCTCACAAGGCGGCAAGATGCTGCGCCGGGGCATCAAGGTGTTCTCGGTCGCAGTCGGCATCGCCAAGCTGGAGTTCTACAACAACCTGCGCAAGGCGGCGGATGTGCTGGAGGACGGCGTCACGCTGCGTTACCCCACCGGCTTCGTGCATCTGCCCAAGGTCGATGCGGAATTCGTGCAGCAGTTGTGCGCCGAGCAGCTGATCACCCGGCGCGACCGCAACGGCTTCGCCATCCGCGAGTGGCAGAAGATGCGCGAGCGCAACGAAGCCCTGGACTGCTACGTGTATGCCCGCGCGGCGGCGAGTGCTGCCGGCCTCGACCGTTTCGAAGAGCGGCACTGGCGCGAACTGGAACGACAAATCGGACTCTCGCCGCCCGGCGAGCCCGATCCGCAAATCGAGCAACCCACTGAGGCCACCCAACGCGGTGGCCTCGCTGTTTCTGGAACCCCGCGAACGGGCCGGCGCGTCATTCGTAGTCGCTGGTTCAGTTGATCACCACCACTGGAGAAAACCACCATGAGTCTGCAAACCCAACTCAACAGCTTCGTCCTGCGCGTCGCGGAGGAATTCAACACCGTCAAGGGCCGCACCGGCACACTGACCGCGCTGACCACCACCGACAAGTCGAGTCTGGTCGCGGCGATCAACGAACTGAAGACCGCCATCCTCACTGCGGTGGCCATCGACGACGCGACGGTTACCACGACCAGCACCTACTCCTCGTCGAAGATCGTCTCGGTGCTCGATGCCCTCAAGGCCGACATCCTGGGCGGTGCCGACCCGGCCTTCGACACCCTGCTGGAACTCCAGCAGGCGCTGCAAAACGACCAGACCGGCATCGCGGCACTCACCGCCGCCATCGACAAACGGGTGCGCTTTGATGCCGCGCAGACGCTGACCGTCCCCGAACAGACGCAAGCGCGCAGCAACATCGGCGCGGTCGCCGCCAGCGACATCGGCGACACCAGCACCGACTTCGTCGCGATCTTCAACGCGGCCCTGGTGTAAGGGATGAGCCTCGTCGCCCAACTGTCGGCGCTCGCCGCCCGCATTGGCACCGAGATCAAGGGGCTGATTCGCCCCGACCATCCGGGACTCGCCCGGGCCTGGGCGAATTTCGGTTACGTCGGCGGGGCGATTCAGCTTCGCGCCGCCTACAACGTTGCCTCGGTGACCCGCTTGGCAACGGGCCGCTACCGCATTGATTTCGAGACGCCGTTCCCCGATGCCAAGTACTGCTGGGTCGCCACTGGTAGGAGCAACACCGCGACGGGAACCATCCGTTTCGCGGCGGCCCGGAGCACGACCGACGGCAAGACTACCGATTACCTCGAACTGGTCTGCACCACCTCGGCGGCATCGCTGGCTGACACGCCCGAGATCAGCCTGGTGGTCTATCGATGAGCACGCCGACTTACACCGAAGCGCAGCTGCAGGCCCTGCGCGACAGCTTGGCCCGTGGCGAGAAGCGCGTGACTTTCGGCGACAAGACGGTCGAGTACCGCACCGTCGAGGAACTGAAACAGGCCATCGCCGAGGTGGAAGCGGCGATGCACAAAGATGCCGTGGCCACCGGCCTGTATCCGCGTGCGCCGCGCCAGATCCGAGTGACTACCGGGAAGGGATTCTGATGAGCTGGATGACCCGAATCCGCACCCTGTTCGGTGGTGCTCCGGTACACGAGGTGGCCGGGCGCGGCCGTCGTGCGCTCGCATGGATGCCCGGCAATCCCGGTGCGGTGGCAGCAATGCTGGCGACCTCCAACGAACTGCGCGTGAAGTCCCGGGATCTGGTGCGCCGGAACGCCTGGGCCAACGCCGGCATCGAGGCCTTCGTCGCCAATGCCGTCGGCACCGGCATCAAGCCGCAGTCGATGACGCAGGACGAAACCTTCCGCGTCGCCGTGCAGGCGCTCTGGCGCGACTGGACGGAAGAGGCCGACGCCACTGGCCAGACCGATTTCTACGGTCTGCAGTCACTGGCGGCCCGAGCGATGTGCGAGGGTGGCGAGTGCTTCATCCGGCTGCGTCCCCGCCGCCCCGAGGATCGGCTGGCCGTGCCGCTTCAGCTGCAGCTGCTGGAAGCCGAGCACCTGCCGCTGACGCTCAACACCGAACTGGCCTCGGGCAACGTGGTGCGCTCTGGCATCGAGTTCGACGCGATGGGGCGGCGCGTGGCCTACCACCTCTACCGCTCGCATCCGGAGGACGGTCGGCTCTCGCCGATGTCGGGTCAGGGCGGGCAGGACACGGTGCGGGTGCCGGCGGCCGAAATCATGCATCTCTACCGTGTCTTGCGGCCCGGCCAGATTCGCGGCGAGCCGTGGCTCGCCCGTGCCCTGGTGAAGCTGAACGAGCTCGACCAGTATGACGATGCCGAGTTGGTGCGCAAGAAGACCGCCGCGATGTTCGCCGGTTTCATCACCCGGCTCGCCCCCGAGGACAACCTGATGGGCGAAGGCCTGTCGGATGCCGACGGCGTGGCGCTCGCGGGTCTGGAGCCGGGCACTTTGCAAATCCTGGAGCCTGGCGAGGACGTGAAATTCTCCGACCCTGCTGACGTCGGGGGCAGCTACGCGGAATTCCTGCGCACCCAGTTCCGCGCGGTGGCCGCTGCCATCGGCATCACTTATGAGCAGCTGACCGGCGACCTGACGGGCGTGAATTACTCGTCGATCCGCGCCGGGCTGCTGGAATTTCGCCGCCGGATGGAGGCCATCCAGCACGGCGTGATTGTTCATCAGATGTGCCGTCCGGTCTGGAATGCCTGGCTCGATCAGGCGGTGCTGGCAGGTAGCCTGGTTGCGCCCGGATTTGCACGCCGCCGTCGCGAATACGCCGCCTGCAAGTGGATTCCTCAGGGCTGGCAGTGGGTCGATCCCGAGAAGGAATTCAAAGCGATGCTGCTGGCGATTCGCGCCGGCCTGATGTCCCGGTCGGAGGCAATCTCGGCCTTCGGCATGGATGCCGAGGACGTCGACCGTGAGATCGCCGCTGACAACGCCCGCGCCGATGCGCTCGGGCTGATCCTCGATTCCGATCCGCGCAAGGCGGCCAAGGCCACTACGGCAACCCCGCCGCCTCCACCTCAGGACTGACTCCATGAATCTGTTGCCCCATATGGCGGCGCGCCTCTTCGGTGCGCCGCTGATGATCCACCGTCCCAAGCTAGAGGTGATCCTCGCCGTGCTGGGCCCGCGCATTGGTCTGCCGCAGGCGGCCATACCGAGCGATGCCATTCCGGATCGAGTCGCCACGCCGACTGGTGCCACCGGCATCGCCGTGCTGCCAGTCTACGGCACGCTTGTGCGCCGCACGGTCGGCCTGGAAGCCGAATCTGGCCTCGCCAGTTATCAGGGCGTCGCCACGATGCTGGATGCGGCAGTGGCCGACCCCAACGTCGCCGCGATCCTGCTCGACATCGACAGTGCCGGGGGCGAGTCGGGAGGCGTGTTCGATCTGGCCGACCGGGTACACGCCGCGACCAAGGTCAAGCCGGTCTGGGCGCTGGCCAACGATATGGCCTTCTCGGCGGCCTATGCCATCGGCTCGGCGGCGAGTCGCCTCATCGTCACGCGCACCGGCGGCATCGGCTCCATTGGCGTCATCGCGATGCACGCCGACCAGTCGGTGAAGGATGCCAAGGACGGCGTGCGCTACACGACCGTATTCGCCGGTGCGCGCAAGAACGATCTCAACCCGCACGAGCCGATCTCCGACGAAGCGCACGCCTTCCTCAAGGCTGAAGTCGGGCGCGTCTATGACCTGTTCGTCGACACCGTCGCCCGCAACCGGAATCTCTCGGCGGACGCGGTGCGCGCCACCGAGGCCGGCATCTATTTCGGGGGCGACGCAGTCGCCGCCGGTCTGGCCGATGCCGTCGGCACCTTCGACGACGTGCTGCTCGAACTCACCGATTCGCTTTCCCAACGTCTTGTGTTGCCGGCTGCCGTTTCCACGGTCGCGGCCGCGCAGGGCATTTCCTCGCAACTCAGACTGGAGACATCCATGAATGAACCCGCAACCCCTGCTGCTGATGGGACTGGCGTTGATCCTGATCGCGCTACTCCTGCAACGCCCACCCCGGCAATGACCATCGACGACGCCCAGGAGGTCGCCGAACTCTGCGCGCTGGCCGGCTGCCCCGAACGTATCCCGGGCTATCTCGCGGCGCGCACCTCGCCGGCCACGGTACGCAGCCAGCTGCTCACCGCCCGTTCCGAAGGCCCGGAAATCACGAGCCGCATCGCACCCGATGCGGCCAAGCCGAATCCCCAATCCCTCAACGACAACCCGCTGGTGATGGCCGCGCATTCCCGTGCGAATTCGGCCCGTGCCGGCAAGGAGAACTGAAATGCCCGCCATCACCGAAGGACTCAACCTCGGCGACCTTCTGAAGTACGAAGCGCCGAACCTGTTTTCCCGCGATCAGGTGACGGTCGCCTCCGGCCAGACGCTGCCCTTGGGCGCGGTGGTCGGCATCGTTACTGCCACTGGCAAGGTGAAGCAGATCGACCCCAGCGCCACCGACGGCAGCCAGTACGCCGCAGGCGTCCTGATGCAACCTTGTGACGCGGCGCTCATCGACCGCGAGGACGGGCTGATGGTGGCGCGTCACGCCATCGTCGCCGACCACGCCCTGACCTGGCCTGCCGCCATCACCGTCGCCGAGAAGCAGGCCGCCGTCCTGCAGCTGAAGAGCCTCGGCGTCCTCATCCGCAAAGGAGTCTGACCATGAACAACCCCTTCGACAATCCGTCGTTCTCGATGTCGGCGCTGACCGCCGCCATCAACATCCTGCCCAACAACTACGGCCTCATGGAAAGCATGGGCCTGTTCCCGGCCAAGCCGGTGCGCTTCCGTTCCGTGGTGGTGGAGGAGAAAAACGGCATCCTGACCCTGCTGCCGACCATGCCTGTCGGCTCGCCCGGTACCGTCGGCAAGCGCGGCAAGCGCAAGCTGCGCTCGTTCGCCATCCCGCACATCCCGCACGACGACGTGGTGCTGCCCGAGGAAGTCCAAGGCATCCGCGCCTTTGGTTCGGAAACCGAACTCTCGACCGTGGCCTCTGTGATGGCCGAGCACCTGCAGACGATGCGCAACAAGCACTCCATCACCCTGGAGCACCTGCGCATCGGCGCGCTCAAGGGCATCATCCTCGATGCCGACGGTTCGGAGCTCTACAACCTGTTCAACCTGTTCGACATCACGCCCAAGGTGGTCAACTTCCAGCTGAGCAACGCTGCGACAGACGTGAAGAAGAAGTGCCTCGATCTCAAGCGTTACCTGGAGAAGAACCTCAAGGGCGAGCGGATGAACGGGGTGCACTGCCTGGTATCCGAGGAGTTCTTCGACGCGCTGACCAGTCACGACAACGTCAAGGTTGCCTACGACCGTTGGCAGGATGGCTTGGCGTTGCGTTCCGATCTGCGCTCGGGCTTCACCTTCGCCGGCATCACCTTCGAGGAATACTCGGGCGAAGCCAGCGACGGCGACGACAACGTGCATCGCTTTATCGCTGCCGGCGAAGGGCACGCCTTCCCGCTGGGCACGGTGGACACCTTCGCCACCTACTTTGCGCCCGCTGACTTCAACGAGACGGCGAACACGTTGGGCCAGCCGCTGTACGCGAAGCAGGAGCCGCGCAAGTTCGAGCGCGGTACCGACATCCACACCCAGTCCAACCCGCTGCCGATGTGCCATCGCCCGGCCGTGCTGGTGAAGGTGCTGGCGTCCTGATGGCATTCGTCGAGGACATCTACGACGCAGCGGCGCGCTCAAACCTGCTGATGCGGGCAATCGTCGGGGGCACCGAGGTCATGGTCGATTTCCGCGCCCACGATGAGGACGTGCTCGACGGTTTGGGTGTCTCCCGCAACCACACCATCCGCTATCCGGTCAGCCGGTTGCCGCTCTTGGCCGCCGGCAACACGCTGGAAATCGCGGGCCAGGCCTATCGCGTGCGAGAGGTGATCGCGATGGGCGATGGCACCGAGGCCCGCGCCTCGCTCACCCGACTGTAGGACTGGTCATGCCTAACTCGATCCGCGAGCAGATTCTGCAAGCGGTGACGGGGCTTCTTGCGCCCGTCGCCACCGCAGCCGGGGCGCAACTGCGGCGCTCGCCGCCGACCGGCGTCACGCGCGAGCAGTCGCCGGCACTGCTGGTGTTCCCGGAGTCAGATGCCATCACTCAACGGCCCAACGACCGCGTCGAGCGGCAGTTGGTCGTGCGGGTAGTGGCGTTGGCGCGCGAAACCGGAAGCGAAGCCCCGGAAGTGATCGCCGACCGGTTGCTGGTGGCCGCCCACGTGGTGCTGATGGCTGATCTCAATCTCGGCGGCCTGTGTCTCGGCATCCATGAACTGGACTGCGAGTGGGACGTGGAGGACGCCGATGCGACGGCAGCCGCCATTCCGGCTCGTTACCAGATCACCTACCGCACGCTCGCCACCGATCTCTCAATCCAAGGATGAAACCCATGCAAGTCGAACTTCTGAAACCTCACGAACACGCCGGCATCGCGCGTAACCCCGGCGAAGTCATCGACCTGGCCGAAGACAGCGCCCAATGGCTGTGCCAGATCGGCAGCGCACGACCAGCGACTGACCCCGCGTCTTCCGCGAAACCCTCCAAGCAATCCAACATCACTCAGGAGTAAGCAATGGCCTACTTTTCCGGACAAGGACGCGTTTTCATCGGCGCGCGTGACACCAACGGCAACCCGCAGGGGTTGGTTTTCGTCGGCAACGTGCCCGACCTCAAGGTATCGCTCTCGGTGGAAACCTTGGAACACCAGGAATCCCAATCCGGCCAGCGACTGACCGACCTGCAGCTCATCAAAACCAAGAAGGGCGAGTTTGCCTGCACACTGGAAGAACTGATCCAGACGAACCTCGAACTGTCTCTCTACGGATCCACGACGGCGGTCACCAGCGGCACCGTGACCGACGAGCCTGTCATCGCGACGGCTGAACTCGGCAAGCTCTACCTGCTTGGCAAGCAGAACGTCTCCAGCGTGGTCATCAAGGCTGGTGCGACCACGGTCACTAACACCAAGTACACCGTCAATGCCAAGCACGGCTCCATCCAGTTCACCGACATCACCGGCGTGACGGGTGCGATCACCGCCAGCTACAGCTACGGTGCCTCCAGTGCCACCGCGATGTTCACGCAGCCCCTGCCGGAGCGCTGGGTACGCTTCGAAGGGCTGAACACGGCCGACGCCAACAAGGAAGTCGTGATCGACCTGTATCGAGTAGCGATCAATCCGGCCAAGGATTTGTCGGTGATCGGCACTGACCTGATGAAATTCGAGTTGTCGGGGCAGGTACTGGCCGATCTCACCAAGCCAGCTGCCGGTGCGCTCGGTCAATTCGGTCGGATCGTGCTGCTGTGATGGACAACGACACATTCGCGGCACTGCCGCCGGTTCCGCTGTCCGTCGAGATCGCGGGCGAGCGCATCGATCTCACGCCGCTCAAGGTCGGCGAGGTGCCGGCATTCGCCCGTGCGGTGCAACCCATCGCGGCGAGACTGTCGGCATCGCCCGACTGGTTGGCACTGTTGGCCGAACACGGCGAAGCCGTGATCGCCGCCATTGCCATTGCCACGCGCCGCCCGGTCGACTGGGTGGCGGGGCTCGATCTCGACGAGGCTGTGCATCTGGGCGAAGCAGTGCTCGGGGTGAATGCCGATTTTTTTATCCGGCGCCTGTTGCCGAGCGTGACGCAGGCAGCGGCGCGGATCGGCCAGACACTGGAAATACCGACGCGTGGAGCAATACCGTCCAACGCCTGATCGGCGCAGGGCACGCCTACGCCGACATTCTCAACTACACGCTGGCGCAAACCAACGCATTCCTCGCTGCCATCGACCGGCAGGAGTCTCGGCAACTGGCGAATCTCCTGTCGATAACCGCGACCGGCAGTCAGGGCGGCAGTGAGGCGTTGCGTCGAATGATGAAGGCGCTGTCGTGCTGAAGCTTTCCCTGACCGCGACCGGCCTGCTGGATAAGTCCAAGCTCGAGGCGTGGGCCCGGCAGAAGCAGGCGGCCATCCACAAGGCGGTCGCGGCCGGAATGCAATCGGGCGGCAAGTCGATGGCCGACGCCGTGCGCAGCAGGATGAATGCCGATTTCACGGTCAGGAAGGCGGCGTTCGTGAAATCGCTGCGGGCTAAGGTCTATGACCGCAACCCGGACAAGCTGCCGGCGCTGCTCATTGGATCGCGGATACCGTGGCTGGGCATCCACGTTCGGGGCGGCACACTTTCGGGCCGGATGCTGATTCCTCTGACCCCGGAGGGGCGGCGCATCGGTCGTCGTGCGTTCAAGCGAGTTGTCGACGCACTGATCCGTTCCGGTAATGCCTACTTCATCCGAAAGAACGGCCAGGCCATCCTGATGGCCGAGAACATCAAAGAAAACTCCTCGGTACTGGCTCAGTTCAAGCGGGCCGAGCGCCAGCGCACCGGGGCGAAATCCATCAAGCGCGGCACGGAGATTCCCATCGCCGTGCTGGTGCCAAACGTCACCCTGAAACGCCGCTTCGATCTGGAAGGCGTGGTACGCGGCCAGTTGTCCGTCCTGGCACGCGCCATCGAGAAGCAACTGAACAAGATTTGAGAGAGATGACCACGTCGTGACCCAGGATCGTGCCCAACTGCTGATTACCGCCGTCGATCAGACCCGCTCGGCCTTCGACTCGATTCGCGGCAACCTGGCCAAGCTCGGCGATGAGTCGAATCGCGTGAAGGGGCTGCTGGCCGGACTTGGCGTCTCTCTTTCGGTCGCAGGCTTTGCCACGATGATCAAGAGCGCAATCGACGCGGCGGATCAACTGAACAAGCTCTCGCAGAAGATCGGCATCTCGGTCGAGGCTTTGTCGACCTTGCGCTTCGCCGCGCAACTGTCGGATGTGAGCCTGGAGACTTTGCAAAAGGGCATCAAGGGGCTGTCACAGAACATCGCCGAGGCCAATACCGGTATCGGCGACGGGGCGCAGGTGTTCGAAGCCCTGGGGATTTCCGTCAAAAATGCCGACGGCAGCCTGAAGTCCACCGAAGCCGTGTTGCTTCAGGTGGCCGATGTTTTCGCCAACCTGGAGGATGGCGCGGTCAAAACGGCGCTCGCCGTGAAGATCTTCGGCAAGAGCGGCATGGATATGATCCCGTTCCTGAATCAGGGGGCGGCCGGCATCAATCAACTGACCGCCGAGGCCGAGCGGCTTGGCCTCAAGCTCACCACAGAAACTGCGCGTTCCGCCGAGGCGTTCAACGACAACCTCACGGCACTCAAGGCATCAAGCTCCTCGCTCGGCATTGCCCTGGCCCGCGACTTCCTGCCGGAACTGACCAACATCACCAATGCCATGCGTGAGGCGGCCAACGAGGCTGGAACGCTGAAGGCGTTATGGGTCGGTCTGGGTGGGGTCGGCAATCTGGTCTTCAACGGTACCGAGATCAAGCGCGCCCGGGACGAGGTCGCGCGGATTCAGGAACTGGTCGATTCGACGCGCAAGAAGGTCGATTCCGGCAAGGCCCCGGTGCCGTTTATGCCCTTCGACGTCAAGTTCAACGACGGTGCGATGGCGACGCTGCGCAAGAACCTCGCCCAATGGGAACAGGAACTGACGGCGGCCAAGCAGCGGCTGGATGCTTTGACCAGCCCCAGGCGTCCCGAGGAAAGGACCCCGACCGGCAAGCCCACGGAGGACATGCAGCGCATCGCCTGCGTGGTCTCGGGCGGGCAATGGGTCAATGGCAAGTGCGAGAAGAAGTCCGCCGGTGGGGCCGAAAAGGACACGACCGGCGCGCAGACCGCGCTGATGAAGGCGCAGTTGGACGCCGAATTCGCCCTTCTGAAGGATGGACTGACCCGGCAGCAAACGGCGCTGGACGCCGCGCTCGAAGACCGTCTGGTCTCGGTGCGCGATTACTACACCCAGAAAACCGCCATCGAGCAACGCGAGGTCGATGCCGAGATCGCCCGCAAGCAGCAGGAGCTGGCCCGAAGCCAGCAGATCGCGAGCACCGGCAAGTCCGAGAACGACCGCCTGCGTGCCAAGGCCGAGGTCGCCAAGGCGGAATCCGATCTCATCACGCTCAACAACCGGCGTGCCGACATCGAGCAGGCCAACGCCCGCAAGTCGGCACAGGCCGAGCGCGAGCTTGCCAACGCCTTGGCTCAGGCGCGGGAAGAACTGACACAGATCACCGGCACCTCGACCGATGCGGATCGGCAGGCGGCGATTGCCCGCAGCTACCGCGATCTGCGCGCCCGCCTGGCGGCGGAAAGCGATGCCGGCGGTGTCTCGCTCGTCGACAGGCTGATCGATGTGAAAGCTGCGCAAGCCAATCTGGCAGCCCTGGAATCCCTGTGGCGGCAGGTGACCGAGCGCCTGCGCAATGCGCAGGAATCGATCCAGACCCAGCAGCAGGCGGGCTTGCTGACCGAGGCGCAGGCCCGCCAGCAGATCGTGGCTCTGCAGCAGCAATCGGCCGCCGAGATGGAGCGCCTGCTGCCGACCATGCAGCAAGCCGCACAGGCCATCGGGCCGGATGCGGTGATTCGCGTGCAGTCCTGGCGCAACGAGCTGGAACGCACCCGCCTCGTCGTAGACGAGATGGCTCCGCTGTGGAACCGCATCGGTGAGGCCTTCGGCGGTGCCCTGAACGGCATACTGACTGGCACGCAGACCTGGCGCAACGCCATGTCCGCGCTGTTCCTGCAGGTCGCCAACGCCTTCCTGCAGCAACTGGTCATCCAGCCCTTCCAGCAGTGGATTGCCATGCAGGCGCGGATGCTGGCGCTCAAGCTCGGTTTCATCCAGCAGGAGCAGGCGGCGGATACGGCGGCGAGCGTCACCAAGGTCGCGCAGAAGTCTTCGGAAACCACTGCCGTGGTCTCGATGGATGCCGCCAAGGCGGGTGCCGGCGCGGCGGCATCACAGGCATCCATTCCCTACGTCGGCCCGGCGCTGGCGGTAGCCGCGATGGTGGCGATGGTCGCCGCCGTGATGGCGCTCCTGGGCAAGGTCAAGAAGTTCGCCGCCGGCGGCCTGGTGTCGGGGCCGGGCACTTCGACATCGGACTCCATTCCGGCACGCCTGTCCGCCGGGGAATTCGTGCTGCGTGCCGAAGTCGTGCGCCGGGTGGGCGTGGACTTCCTGCATGCCCTGAACGGCGGACTGTCTGGGCCACGCTGGTCGGGCCCGCGCCTGGCATTCGCCGAGGGTGGCCTTGTGCCGGATGTCGCCCAAGCCCCGGCTGCCGCACCCTCGCAAGCGGTGCGCATCGTCAATGTCATCGATCCCGGCATGGCGGCCGACTATCTGAATTCCGCCGCCGGTGAAAAAACCATTCTCAACGTCCTCTCGCGTAACGGCTCGGCTGTGCGCGAATTGCTGAGGTAAAGCTCATGGCGTTCACCAGTGGCACCGCCACCGACTATCTCGACCTGCTGAACCGGCTCAAGCAGTTCGTCACGCAGGACATGCTGCCAGCCAACGAGCGCTGGTCGGTCTTGCGCTGGGTGCCTGGGCCGCCCGCTGAACTGGTGCTGCAGGGGCCGGGGCTCGCCGGCACCGACCAGATCAACGTCGGCATCTTGTCCGAAGCCGGGGCGGACTACGGCAACTGGAAACTGCGCGGCTTCGTCGGATGGAATGCGGCGCAGACCTTCGACGGCCAGTACAACCCGAGCGGCACGTTCTACGCGCTTCTCATGGCATCGGCCATGCCCTACTGGATCGTGGCCAATGGTCGCCGCATCGTAATGGTGGCGAAGACCGGCACCTACTACGAGATGCTGCATCTGGGCCTGTTCCTGCCCTATGCGACGCCGGGCCAGTACCCGTACCCACTCCTGGTCGGCGGCACGTACAACAGTTCGACGCGCTGGAGCAATTCCTACACCTACCGCAATCACCTGCCCAAGTCGCAGGGCTACTCGGGGGCGTACTACGCGCCGACCGGCATCTGGACAGGGGTGTCGGCGATGTGGCCGACCAGTTGGGGCAGCAATACCCGTGAATGCCCGGACGGCTCCTACCCGCTGCTGCCCTTCATCCTGGCTGGCCTGGGGGAGATGGAAGGCTGCTACTGCGTGCCCGGCTATGCCAATGCCGTCGAGAACATCGTCAGCGTCGGCGGCGTCGATCATCTGGTGGTGCAGGACGTGTTTCGCACCGGCTACAGCGACTACTGGGCCTTGAAGCTCGCGTGAGGTAATCGATGGCATTTCAATCCGGCATCACCACCTCGCCGAACGACCTGCTCGACAAGATTCGGCTCTTCGCCACAGGGGTCTGCGGCTACACGCAGTTGATGTACCAAGCCGATGCCGGCTACAACCGTCTGCATCTGCAACACGTCGCCAGCGGCCAGTATGTTCATCTGCATTCCTACTCGACCTATGTGGCCTGGTACGGCTCGACGAGCTTCAACAGCGGTCTGGCCTACGGTTCGCAGACCGTCGCCTCGGGCTCGTACTCGCTGGCCCAGTTGTCAGGCAGTGCCGAATATTTCCTGTTCGGCGGTGATGGCTGGTGCTATTGCGTCGTGCAGTGGGCGAGTACCTCCTACGCGCCGATCATCTTCGGCGCGATCACCAAGACCTGCACCTTCACCGGAGGAGCCTTCCTGTCGGACACCTACACGACCTACGTGCGGGCCGACATCGACGGCAATACCAACAAGTGGAAGGTCGGCACATCCGGCACCGATGCTGTGCGCACGTTCTATACGGCGACAACGCGGGGGCTCGACGGCTATTCGCCCATCGCCTTCAACAGTGTGACGCCCTTGTATCCCTGCACGGTCGAAGTCGGTCGCCCGACGCCCACCTACTTCTACTCGATGATGGGCTACGCACCTGGCGTGCGCCTGCTGAGGATGAACGGGCAGTACGTTAACAAGGACATCGTCACGCTGGGCGGGAACGATTGGATGGTTTTTAGCATGAGCTATGGCGGTTACGCATTCCTGAAATGACCACCTACGCTGGAGCCATCCTGCCATCCGGGCTGCCGTCCGATCCCGCCTATGGCGCTGCGTACAAGTTCCTGCCGGCACCCCTGACGTTGCCATACCCGAGTGCCCTGGCCAGTAACCCACCGAACGCGGGCCTGCTTACCAACAATCTGCCGGTTGCCGAGATCGTATCGACCTTCGCGGGGAACAGGGTTCGTCAGTTCGAGCAGGACTGGTATCACCACGTCCACCTGCTGCCGGCCAAGATTGCGCTGGGAAACTTGCTGTCAACGCAGATCCGCCAGGTCGAGGTGTGGAACGCCCACTTCGCTTCCAAGACATTGTCGGCAGTCGTCGGCCAGAACGATGGCGGCATCACGCTCGCTGCACCGGCGAATCCGCCGACCACCTACGGGATGCTGGAGTCGCGCCTGCATAACGTCTCGGTGAGCCTCGACGGGCCGCCGGTGATCGAGGCGAGTTTTACCTTCCAGTTTCCGGACGAGGCACCGACCCTGTCGATCTCCGGTCGGCGCGTCGTGGTGTTTGGCCTGAAACCCAACTGGGCGGACGGCTGGCTGGAACGTCTGATGTGGGCCACCGACGTGCTGACTGCCCGCGATGGCACCGAGCAGCGCGTCAGCCTGCGCGCCAAGCCGCGCCGCTCGCTGGAATTCTCGATCCTGGTCGGCCGCGATGATGCGGCGCTGCTCGACGTGCTGCTGTCGGCCTGGCAGTCGCGCGTCTATGCCTTGCCCATCTGGCCGGACAAGACTTTCCTCTCGGCCGCCATCACTGCTGGCAGTACGGTGATTCCGATCACGACTTTGAGCCTCGAGTACGAGGCCGACGGCCTGCTGGTGATCGGCAGCGACAGCCGCAACACCGAGGCAGCCGAAGTGCTCTCGGTAGCCAGCAATGCCGTGACCCTGAAGCAGCCGCTCCTGTCGAACTGGGCGGCCGGATCGTTCGTCGTGCCGGCACGCACGGCGAGGCTGCGGGTGACCCAGGCAGTCTCAAGGGTGACCGACGCCATAGCCCGCGCCCGTCTCGTGTTCGACATCGCCGGCACCACGGCCATCGCGAAGCAGGAATCGACGACGACCTTCAATTCAACTCCGGTGTGGATCACACGACCGAATCGGGTGCGTGATGTCAGTGTCGACTATCAGCGACTGGCCGAGGTGCTGGATTTCGAGACCGGGATCACGGCGGTGGATGACCATGCCGCGCGCCCCTTCGTGCGGCGCTCCTTCGACTACCTTTTCAAGAACCGCAGCGAGATCGCCGCCTTCCGGGGCTGGCTGGCCGCCCGGCTGGGCCGCCTGACTGCGTTTTGGCATCCCACATGGGAAGCCTCCATCGTCCCGACCAAGAAAATCCTGTCCAACCAAACGGTCATGACGGTGGCCTCGCGCGGCTACGCCCTGTACTTCAATCCGATGCCGGGGCGCACGGAAGCTGCCTTCCTGCACAAGAACGGCAGCTGGTACTTCCGCACCATCCAGGGTTTCGGTGCCGGCACCACCGGCGACGAAGAAGTGATGACGATCAATCAGTCCTTCGGCTTCGACGTCAATCCCGAGGACTGGGTCGCCATCTGCTTTCTGGAAAAAACCCGGCTCGATGCCGACCAGATCGAAATCAACTGGCAGACCGACAGCGTCGCGGAAGTCTCGCTGCCAATGCGCAGCGTGAAGTCGTAACCGAGATCCAAGGATGAGCTACAACACGCAGGAAATCTCGGCGGCCGCCGGCCAGCCGGTGGAACTCTATCGTTTCGTTCTCGGCCAGCAGGTGTGGACAGTGACGAGCGGTCGCGAGGCGATCACCTATCAGGTCGAGAGCTACCAGCCAGCCGTGATCCGCCGCTCGGCGGTCGAGCAATCGCCGGAGTTTGCTCGGAACGGTATCGACCTCGAATGCGCGCGGGATTTCGCAGTGGCGCAACTATTCGCGGCCGCGCGCCCCAACGGCGTGGTGTCGCTGACCGTGTTCCGTAACCATCTCGGCGACTCGGAATACATTACCTGGTGGAAGGGGCGCGTGGCCTCTGTAGCGTTTGCCGGCAGTACCGCCAAGATTCGCTGCGAGTCGATCTTCACGGCCCTGAAACGCCCTGGCCTGCGCGCTCACTACCAGACCGGCTGCCGCCACGCGTTGTTCGATCCGGGATGCGGCGTGAACAACCAGGCCTACAAACTCGCCGGCACGGTGGCGTCCTTCTCT
The DNA here is from genome assembly GCA_004297165.1 of Gammaproteobacteria bacterium. Lineage (GTDB taxonomy): Bacteria > Pseudomonadota > Gammaproteobacteria > Eutrophobiales > Eutrophobiaceae > 2-02-FULL-56-15. The sequence continues at coordinate 211,280 of SCUJ01000006.1, read as the reverse complement.
GGGCTGAATGTGACCTCCAGCACCTTTCTGTCGCAGGCATCCGGCTGGCTTACCGGCGGCTATCTGCGCGTGGCAGGGGTGCCACGCATGATCACCAATCACTCGGGCGACACGATCACGCTCTCGGCGGTGTTGCCGGGACTTGCCGTGGGCGTGGCGTTCGAGGCTTTCGCCGGCTGCGACCGGACGTTCGCCACCTGCCAGTCCAAGTTCGGCAACAGTCTCAACTTCGGCGGGTTTCCCTGGATTCCTGCCAAGAACCCCTTCGCCGGGGATTCCATCGTTTGAGGGTAATTCCATGTGGGTACAGATCGCGATCTGGGTTATCACCACGGTCATCGGCATGCTGCTTGCGCCGAAGCCGCCCAAGCCGGCTTCCGCAACGCCGGGCAACCTCGACGTGCCGGTGGCGGAATCCGGCAAACCCATACCGGTGCTGTTCGGTACCCGCGTCATCCGGCAGGCCAACGTCGTCTGGTATGGCGACGTGAAGACCACCGAGATTCGACAGTCATCGGGCAGTGGAGGCAAGAAATGATCGTGACGCACGATGATGCCAAGGCCTTCGGGTATTGCAACGCCGGCCTGCGCAAGTGGTTCCCTCGTGATGGCGTGACCTTCGACGACTTCCGGCAACGCGGCGTCACGGCCGAGTGGCTGCGTGCGACGGGCGATGCGATGGCGGCCCGGCTGGCCGACGAGGTGGAACGACTGCGACAGTCGCAGGAGAGCACGTAAATGGGCGGCGGCGGAAAAGGTGGCGGCTCGTCATCCTACGTCGTTGGCCATCGGTATTACGCCGGCCTGCACCTGGCGATCTGCCACGGGCCAGTGGACGCGGTGACGCGCATCATCGTCGGCGAACGCACGGCCTGGAGCGGCAGCGTCACGTCCTCGCAGACCCTCTACGTCAATGCCCCGGAATTGTTCGGCGGGGATTCCCGCGAGGGCGGCGTCCAGGGCTACGTCGAGGTCAAGCTGGGCGGTGCGGCGGAAACGGTGTCGGGCTATCTGCAGCAGAAACTGGGCAGTGTCATTCCCGCTTTCCGAGGGGTGGTGTCGATCATCGCCCAGCAGTGCCAGTTGTCGGCGATGAACCCCTACATCAAACCCTGGAGTATCGAGGCGCGGCGTATCCCGGCACCGGCGGCGCTGGGGAGTGGCTACATAAATGGCGACGCCAACCCGGCGCACATCATTTACGAGTGCCTGAACAATGCCACGTGGGGCTTGGGCTACGCGGCAAGCGAGATCGATGCGACCAGTTTCCAGACCGCCGCGAATACGCTGGCTTCGGAGCAGTACGGGCTGTCCTTGCTCTGGGAGCGCGAACAGCCGCTGGAGGAATTCATCGCCGAGATACTTCGGCACATCGATGGCACGCTCTATGTCCATCCGCGTACCGGGAAGTTCGTTCTGAAACTGGCTCGGGCCGACTACAACGTCTCCAGCCTTCTGGTGCTCGATGCCTCGAACATTCTGGAACTGGAGAGCTTCTCCCGGCCCTCGGAATCGGAACTCGTCAATCAGATCACCGTTCGTTACCATGATCGTTCCACCGACAAGGATGCCGCGATCACCGTGCATGACCTGGCCGCACTGGAACTGGCGGGCGGTGTGGTGTCCTCGGCGACAGTCGATTATCCGGGAATCGCCAACGGCAGCCTGGCCTCGCGGGTGGCGCTCGGCGACCTCAAGCAACTCTCGGTACCGCTGGCTAAGGGGACGCTGATCGCCAATCGGCAGGCGTCGAACCTCAACATCGGCGACGTGTTCAAGTTCACCTGGTCGGAACTGGGCATCGCCCAACTGGTGATGCGAGTCGTGCGCGTGTCGTATGGAACGCTGACCGACGGCCGGGTAAGGATCGAATGCGTCGAAGACATCTTCGGCCTGCCGTCCGCCTCCTACGTATCCCCGACTCCGACCTCGTGGGTGTCACCGCTGACTTCGCCGGCTCAGGTGCCGTATCGGCGGTTGAGTGAAGCGCCGTGGTGGACCGTGGTCAAGCGTGTGGTCGGCGAATCGCAGACGGCCCGAGATGAGTTGGACCCGCAGGGCGGGTTGCTGGTGGCCTGCGCGAGCCGCCCCTCCAGCGATTCGCTCAACATCAAGCTGCTGACGCGCCAGGGCAGTGCTGCCTATGCCGAAGTGGACACGATGGGCTTCACCCCCAATGCGACGGTGACCAACGCCATCGACGAGCAGACCACGGTGCTTGCCATCGGCAATGGGCAAGATCTGGACGTCGTGAAACTCGACACCTATGCCTATCTTGACAACGAGATCGTGGCGGTCAAGGCGATCAATCTGGTAGCCGGCACGGTCACGGTGGATCGGGGCGTGCTCGACACGGTACCGGCACCGCATCTGGCATCGGCGCGCATCTGGTTCGCCGATGCCCTGGAGGCGCTGGTCACGGAGCAATACCTCTCCGGCGAGTCGCTGCAGGTCAAGATGCTACCGGCGACCGGCCTCGGGCGACTGGCGGAATCGGCAGCACCGGCGGACAGCTACACGTTTGCTGGACGCATGATCCGGCCCTATCCGCCGGGGAACGTCAGAGTGAATAACGTGATGTGGCCGGCGACGATTGTCGGCCAGATGGCGCTCACCTGGGCCCATCGCGACCGGATGCAGCAGACGGTCTATCTGGTGACGCAGTCGGAGGGCAATATTGGCCCGGAGGCAGGCGTCACCTACACCGTGCGGTTCTACAACGAGAACAACTCGCTCCAGAAAACTGTGGCCGGACTCACCACGACCGCCTGGACGTATCTCACTGCTGACGAGGCGACCGACAGCGGACTGGGCCGCATCAACGGCAAGTTCAAGGTTGAAATCGAAGCGGTGCGCGCCGGTTACACCAGTTGGCAGAAGCAGACCCGTAGCGTCGACCGCGCGGGGTATGGCCTGAACTATGGCAAATACTACGGAGGCATCTGATGGCAAGCACTGATCCGAATCTCGGACTCACCTACGGCTGGACGCTCGGCGAGTCCGGGTGGCACACGACGATGGACGGCAATTTGAAGCGACTCGGCGCGGTGGTCGGACTCTCGGTCAAGGACCGGGATCTGACTACACCGCCGGCCAGTCCTGTCGATGGCGACCGCTACATCGTCCCGGCTGCCGCTACGGGTGTGTGGGCCGGCAAGACCAATCAGATTGCAGTCCGGGTAGCGAGCACCTGGGAGTACTACACGCCCAAGGTGGGCTGGCTCTGCTACATCGATGATGAGACGGTGCTCTCGGCTTTCAAGACTACTGGCTGGAGCGCCGGTATCGCCATCTGACACTGATTCACCAACCCCGCGAACCCGCCCACGAGGCGGGTTTTGCATTTCTGGAGGATGAAAACATGGACGCAACCCAAGTGGAGCGGCGAAAGATGGTGACGCTGCCGCAGGAAGAATTCGAGGCAATTCTGGAACGTGCCGCCGAACGCGGGGCTCGGCACGCATTGCACGAAGTTGGACTCGATGGCGAGGATGCTGCCCACGACATTCGCGAGTTGCGTAATCTGCTCGACGCCTTCAATGAGGCCAAGAAAACCGCCGGACTCACCATCATCAAGATGCTGGTGACCGGAATGGTCATGGCGCTACTGGCCGGCGCATTCGTGAAACTCAAGCTGTTCGGAGGCGGGCAATGATCGAGACTCTGCTCGGTGGCCTCCTCGGAGGAGCCTTCCGTCTGGCCCCGGAAATCCTGAAATGGGTGGATCGCAAAGGCGAGCGCAGTCACGAACTGGCGATGCAGGACAAGGCGCTGGAATTCGAGAAGTTGCGTGGTGCGCAACGGATGGGCGAGATCGGCGCTGCCGCCGACGTCGCGTGGAACACCGGGGCCATCGATGCCTTGCGCGAAGCCGTCGCGGCGCAGGGGCAGCGCTCTGGTGTGCGCTGGGCTGACGCCTTGTCGATCAGCGTGCGGCCGGTGATCACCTACTGGTTCATGGCTCTGTATTGTGCCGCCAAGGCAGCGGCGTTTGCGGCGGCCGTGATGGCTGGCGCAGGTTGGGGCACGGCGATCCTGCACGCTTGGACAGAGGCCGATCAGGCGCTGTGGGCCGGCGTGCTGAATTTCTGGTTCCTTGGGCGCGTGTTTGACCGGGTGCGACCGTGATGGATGTGCCGCAAGCCGCCATTGAACTGGCAAAGCGTTTCGAAGGGTTCGAGCGCAAGGTGAAGCGTGGCGTTGAGATCACCGCCGTTCCCTACATCTGCCCCGCAGGGTTCTGGACGATTGGCTACGGCCACCTCTGCGATCCGAAGCATCCACCGATCTCTGACGCCGAAGCCGAGGTCTATCTGGCGCGTGATCTGCAAACGGCGCTGGTGGCGACCCTGCGCTATTGCCCGGTGCTGACCACAGAGCCGGAGGGGCGGCTGGCCGCCATTGTGGACTTCACCTTCAATCTTGGGGCGGGACGGCTGCAGACGTCGACGCTGAAGCGGCGCATCAACCAGCGTGATTGGGCTGTCGCTGGGCAGGAAATGCGCCGATGGGTCTATGGCGGCGGGAAAGTGCTGCCAGGGTTGGTTGTACGCAGGGAAGCCGAGGCCAACCTCTTGAGATTATGAATTCTTAGCTACCAAATGCACGGATCGTGGACTGGCCTCGAGCAAAGTCATCAAGGAATCGGTATCCCTTCCTGGCTTTCTCTACGACGCAGAATTTTGTACCGCCACCTGTGATTGGAAGCCTCTCTACCAGAGGGTACAGGTCGAGGTACTCTTGTCCAGAAAATGTTCCCCCCGAATCAACGACAGGCAATATCCCTATAAAACCTGCCCGCAGTCCATCGAAGTAACCCAGCTCCCACGGCATCCAACGAGAGGTTGAGCTGCTTTTCGTAGTCAGGAATACCAGACTCTTCGATGCACGCATCCTCCTGCGAAGAAGATCTGCGTTCTCCGCTGTCACATTGCCCCGGTCGAGTTGTGGATCATCGATCCAATCGATATAAACCTTCAGGCCAAGGCCCACGAGAATTTCCCGGACGCCAAGTACGATCTCCGCGTCCTCGGATGAGTGCGATAAAAAAACATCGAAAGATTCTGTCGAGGCGGATGCTCGAACCTCCTCTCGCAGAATCTGAGTCGCCGAACTACCGTAACTCTTTTGTAGACGTGAACGCGCTGCCTGTCGCGCTTCGTCCTTGGTGATATACGCCACGTGATATCTCCTTTCGACTAACGGCCAGCTGCTTTCGCGGCCGCCTCTACCCACTTGGAGAGGTTGTTGTAGCCATCGTCATCGACCCAGTCGTAAGTCTTGTACATATCTGAGAAGTAACGCCGCTGGCCGTTCACGGTGACGTACCAGTTATCGAAGGGATTCTTTCCCTTCACGTCAGTTTTGCCGGATGAATCTTTTACCTTGTTGATGTAAATCCCGAGTAACCCGTTTCCGCGTTTATGGCTTTGCGATATTTCGTATCCGACGTACTCGCGCTCAGAGGTTTCTGCTCCAATGAGAACCGCCGTAACTGATGTCCCTTCCAGCTGCTTGTCGATCCACCGTTTGATCGCGTCGTCTCCCTTTTTTTTGACCTCCTCCCAATCGGCGGCGTCCCAGAAGCCTGCCGACTCTCTGTCAGCCTTCGTCACCCAGCTGTTGCGCACCTGCCCAGCACGCCAGACATCTCGCTCGAAATGAAAACTAAAAAATACACGTCGTGCCATGTTTTTACTCCTTGGAAATTAGTCCGATAAATTCAAGCGTTCGAGAAATGAGTTCGGCTGGCTTTTCTACGGCGTCGCCAAGTCTGCTGAATTGCTCACGCAGATCTGCCTTTGCATTTGGGTAATGTGTCTCAAACGTTGATGACATTTCGGACCAAATCTCGTTGGCCATATACCCAGTTGCTCCGAGAGGAACCACGTTCAAACCGTGCTGGCGGGCAATTTCGTACTCTCGTCGAACACCGCCAGCGGAAACGATCTGCCCATCAACCCGCTTGTTGCCAAGAACCACAAGACAGATCCCCGCCGCTGAAATCAAGTCTTGGCGATAGTCTTCCCACAGACGCTGGCGAACTGTCTCGTCAGGGTTGGCCCGTGGAAATGGACGCATTACCAGCGAATCCTCTATGTGGCCAGTCCGAGCGCGATAGACCTCCTCAATTGCGCCCGTAATGACGGCGTCACCAACTCCAAGGCCAACACCGGTTGCAACTCGATAGCCCTGTTGAACTAAGGCGCGACTCAGGTCACGCAAAAATTCTTCTGTCGCCGATTTTGTCCACGCGCCATACTCTTCAGCGCTACCGGAAATAAAGATCGTCCTCTGGCGATACTGCCGTTCAATTCGCGCCAGCACATCCGTGATCTGGGCGTAATCATCGATCAACAGAGTCTTGATGTTGAATCTTTTGAGATCCTCAATTGCGAGTCGTTGCTTGATCTGCGCGTTCTCGAATTCGGCATCGCTTTCGCCATCCTGCTTGATCCTCTTTTTGAAAATGCAGTAGTGCCGACGCTGGTTCTCACGAAATGTCACCCGGACCCGGCTGAGAACGTATTCAAGGTTGGGATCAGTAAAGCTGAACCCGATAAACAGAAACGTCTTTGATACGAGATCACCCGCGAGCGCGTTAATAAATGCGCCACGCTTGACGTGATACTTCTCGTAGTCGTCCTTAATAAGGACGGCATCGTGTGGATGCTCTACATCACCGTGCATCTTGTAAACGATGGCATCACGTCGGGCTCTGGTTGTGGCGAGCTGCTCTGTCGTGTACTTGACGTCCGGAATCTTTCCCGCCGCCTTCAAGGCAGACTCAATTAGTTGGTCGTAATTGGTCGTCCAGTAGGTGCTGATGGGAAGGCGAGCCAGAATGCGATGATTTTCTGTAGGCGCAACGCCGACTGAAAGCTGATCAATGATGGCTTGATTGAGACGATGCCTGTTGCCGGCATTTTCATTGCAGTGGTACTGCGCAACTGCTACTAGATCGCTTTCCTTATCCACATCAAGACGAAGTTCGTCGGCTATTGGCCGAAGCAGTTCGCGCCAATTCACAAAGCCAGCTGATGCTGATAGACCGGCCCCCGCAAAAATTGCCGCGTTGTCTTCCCGAATTTCTTTCAGGAAGTCTTTAATGAACAGCTCAATTTCCCGATCATCCATCTCAGACAGACCCTCCACGCGAAACCGACCAACCCGACGACAACGCCTCGGCCTGTTGTAGTACCGTTTGGACAGCGGTGTCTTGGAGATCAGGCGGGTAGCCGTACTTGCGCAGGATGCGCTTCACCAGCACCCGCATCCGGGCACGGGCAGAGTCTCGGTGTGCCCAGTCAACCGACACGTTCTCACGCAGGCTTATCAGCAATTCGTGGGCAATCAGCTTGAGCTTGTCGTCGCCCATCATCTGCACAGCGCTTTCGTTCTCGGCCAGCGCGTCGTAGAAAGCGATCTCTTCGTCTGACAGCCCGGACTCTTCGCCACGCTGGCGCGCCGCACGGATGTCCTTGGCCAGCTGGATCAGCTCCTGCAGCACCTCGGCGGTGGTGATGGCGTTGGCGTGGTAGCGTGCTACGGCGTCTTCTAGACGTTCCGAGAAGGCCTTGGTCTGCACCACGTTGGCCTTGCTACGTGAGCGGATGCCGTCATTGATAAGCTTGCGCAAGGCTTCCAGTGCGAGGTTTTTCTTCTCCATCTGCTGGACTTCGGCAAGGAACTCATCGGAGAGGATGGAGATGTCCGGACTCTTGATGCCCGCAGCGGCCAGGATGTCGACGATCTCGGTCGAGACTACCGCACGGCTGACAATCTGCTGGATGGCCAGCTCGCGCTCCTGCTGAGTCACCCCGGAGCCGGTGCTACTCTTGACCAGCGCGGCGCGGATCGCCTGGAAGAATCCGACTTCCTCCCGGATTTCGCGGGCCTCGTCGGAGGCGGATGCCAAAGCGAACGCCTTGGACAGTGCCAGCACAGCGTCCTGGTATCGACGGTGGGCGTTCTTCTTGCCTTCCTTGGTTTTCTCCTTCGCAGCCAGCTTCTGTTGCAGGTCGAGAATCCATTCGATGGCCCCCGCCATCATCGTAAGACGCTCCTGTGGCGTACCACTCATCGCGGAGACGTAGTCGTAGCCGTGGTACATATCGCGCACCACCTCGTACTTCTCCATCATCACGGCGATGGCCTGGGCTTCATCGACGCCGGTGTTCTCCTGGTCGCTCTTCGAATATTGCTGCAGGGCCGATTTGAGGTTTTGCGCAATGCCGATGTAGTCAACGATCAGCCCGGCAGGCTTGTCACAGAAAACGCGGTTCACCCGCGCAATCGCCTGCATTAGGCCATGCCCTTGCATCGGCTTGTCCACGTACATCGTGTGCATGCACGGTGCGTCAAAGCCGGTCAGCCACATATCCCGCACGATCACGAGTTTCAGCGGGTCTTTGGGATCGCGGGCGCGCTTGGCCAGCAGATCGCGGCGGGCCTTGTTGCCGATGTGCTGCTGCCATTCCTGCGGATCGCTCGCCGCGCCCGTCATCACGATTTTGACCGCGCCCGCGTTGTCATCGACGCTGTGCCAGTCCGGACGTAGATTGACGATCTCGTCGTAAAGCTTCACGCAAATGCGACGGCTCATGCACACCACCATCGCTTTTCCGTCCAGTGCTGCCACGCGATCTTCAAAGTGGCTGACCATGTCCTTGGCCACCAAGGCGAGCCGCTTATCACTGCCAACCAAGGCTTCGACCGTTGACCACTTCTTCTTGAAGCGCTCCTGCTCAACTTCCGGGTCGTCCTCAGTCAGTTCGTTCACCTCGGCATCGATCTTGGGCTTCTCATCCTCGTCGAGTTCAATGCGTGCGAGCCGCGACTCGTAGTAGATCGGCACGGTCGCGCCGTCTTCGACTGCACGGCTGATGTCGTACACATCGATGTAGTTGCCGAACACCGCCGGGGTGTTGACGTCGTCCGCCTCGATGGGCGTGCCGGTAAAACCAATGAAGGATGCGTTCGGCAGGGCGTCGCGCATGTACTTGGCAAAGCCATAGGAAATTTCGCCGGTCTTGGCGTCTACCTTGGCCTTGAAGCCGTACTGGCTACGGTGGGCCTCATCGGCAATCACGATGACATTGCGACGATCAGTCAGTGCCTGCCCGGTCTCGCCGAATTTCTGCAGCGTGGTGAAAATCACCCCGCCAGAGGCACGAGCCAAATGCTTCTGCAAGTCTTCACGGCTGTCTGCCTGTAGTGGCGTTTGGCGAATCAGATCGCGGCACATCGTGAAGGTGGCGAACAGTTGATCGTCGAGGTCGTTCCGGTCAGTTAGCACCACCAGCGTCGGGTTGGCCATTGCCGGATGCCTGACCAGTTGCCCGGCGTAGAAGGCCATCAGCAGGCTCTTGCCGGAGCCCTGGGTGTGCCAAATCACTCCGACACGTTGATTGCCACCGGGGGCGGATGCCGTCACTGTACTGTTCACCGCGTGCCGTACCGCGTGAAACTGATGGTAGCCCGCGATGATCTTCGCCAAGCCCGATCCGGTCTCCCCGAACACGGTGAAATAGCACAGCAGGTCGAGAAGGTGGCGCTTCTTAAAAACGCCCTCAATCAACGTCGAAAGTTCCGGCGCACCCTTTGGGGCAACATCAGTTCCGTCGGTCGTGCGCCAGGGCATGAAGCGTTCCAAGTCGGCGGATAGCGATCCGACCCGGGCGGTGATTCCGTCGGAAGTCACCAGCAGGGCGTTGGTATTGAATAGTGCCGGGATCTGCTTCTTGTAGGTCTGCAACTGGTTGAAAGCCCCGACCAAGGTCGCATTGCCGCTTCCTGGTGCCTTCAACTCGATTACGCCGAGCGGTAAGCCATTCACGAACACCACCACGTCGGGACGACGGTTGTACTGCCCGGCGATCACGACGAACTGGCTGATCGCCAACCAGTCGTTCTGCTCGGGCTGCTCGAAGTTGATCAGCGAAACCTTGCCCGCTGTCAGCGTGCCATCGTCGGCGTAATACTCGACATCGACACCCTCAGTGATCAGCCTGTGGAGGCGTCGGTTCTCTTCGAGAAGCGACGGCAGCTCCTGCTGCATCACCTTGCGAATGGCATCTTGACGCGCCTCCAGCGGCAATCCGGGGTTGAGCAACGCAACGGCGCTTTCGAAGCGTTTTTTCAGTACCACCTCATCGTGGCTTTCGCGCTCAGGGCGGTGGCCATCGGGGCCGATGTTTTCCTCTTGCTCGATGCTGTATCCCAGCCCCCGCAATTGCTCTAGTAGTGCCAGCTCAACGGCGGCCTCCGACAAAAACGCCATCATTCTTCTCCTTGTTCTCCGTCCTGCTCCACCACAGGAGCAGGAGCCCCGCGTGCAGCGTTCAACGCCTCGACATAGGCGTCTCGATCCAGTTGGTAGAGCAGTCGACTCGCCTCAACGCGCAAGGGCAGTACGTCGCCGGAAGGCAGCGTCACGTCCACTGCCAGAAAACCTTCCTCGTCGACATCGGCCTGCAATGAAACCTGCGCATCGATCATCCGGTGCAGATGGTCGAAGCGTTCGTAGGGTTCGCGTGTCCGCACCAAGTCCAACTCGGCCTCCAGATAGGCCTGATGCAGGAAGGTGACGATGGCGTCGGACGACAACACCGCCGCACGGCGGTGATGAACCGACAGGCGCTGCAGAAATCCTTCGCGCCCGTGGCTGGCCGTTCCAGCCTCGTTGCGTAGATCGCCAAGTGCGTCCGTGAGTTTCCTGTGCTGGGACACCAGCTTCTGGAACCCGTTGTGCCGGACGTCTCCGAGTTTCAACGCCCGGACAGCTGCGCTCATCCAGGCACCAAAGGTCGGCAGTGCCTCGACTGGGCGCACTGGGTTTGACGGCGAGTCCAACTCCTGCAGGATGATCTGGCAAACCACCTCGACGATGGCCTTTGCCGAGTCGATGCAGGCGTCGTTGTCTTCAGCCAGCGCTCGTTCTAATTCCTCGAAGGTCTGCTGCAGCATTGGCGCGTCGCGCCAGTGCGAGCAGGCCTCCCGAATGCCCGGGCACCAGTCCAAACTCATACCGCTGCTCCAACGATACGTTCAATGTCCTGTACCCGAATTTCGCCCGAAACCAACCTGGGTAGCAGTGTGTCGCGCAGGGTGGAGAGGGTTCTAGATTCGTGAATTGAGGAGATTAGTTCGTCAGTCATCGGTCGGACTTTCGAATTAAATGCTTCAGCGACACTCTCTGACGGGCACAGCACGGTGTAGCGCGCCATATCCGCCCAGTTTGTTCGCGGCATTTTTGTTCCGGTCGATCCAGCGTTTGTGTACTCGACAAACTGATCGCTGAACACATGACCAAGCACAAAGCCGAACCATTTTTCAGCCTTTGGTGCGATAACGACGATGTCAGTTGAACATACACCGTCCAATGGTGCGACTCCGACTTTATGGAAATATGGGCGCAGCTTGCCAAAGAGAATTTCACCGCGTTTGAATTTGAACTTGTTGCTTTGCAGCCCGTCCGCGTTCGCCCACTCGGAGAGTGCAATACATCGTTTTGGCATGTGTTCAAGTGCGATGTACGGCGTGGCTGAATTGAACTGGTTTGGTTGTACTCCTCGGCGTGGGTGTTCCGCCACGTCACCAAGTTTTCCAATACCCCATCCATCAGGAATTTCGCCCAGTTCCGAATCTACAAGACGGTCGGGAAAGAGATCATAGAGATGGGCGGGCAATCCAGGTAGCGACTGGCCGCGTTGCCAGCGGCCGTCGATTTTTGCGCGCACAGGATCGAAATCTACAAACCACGATTTGAACAAAGCGCGAGCCATGGCCTCCAGCGTTTCGTTTTGCTTGCGGTTGAGTTCGATCTTGTCGTCGAGCGTGCCTAGGATGTGAGCGATGGCGCGTTGTTCACGAGGTGGATACCAAATGACGTTAAGGCCACCAAGATCACTGCCCCGAATGCCAGATGCTCCAGCGCCTTGTTCAACGATGCTACTGATGGCTGCTCGCCCGTGATGAGACTGCAAATAGTAGAAATAGAACTGTGGATCTGCCTCGTTTGTATTGAGTCTTACGCGTGTTACATGTGACTCAAAGGTTACTGATTCTTCATCGTCAAGAAAAATTGAGCACTTACCTGCACCCTCAAGCACGAGCGATTGCCTAGCGAACAGCAGGTCTCCTTTCTTTAGCGTGAAACGATCAGTCTCGGTTTTGCTGAGCGGCACCCTGTCCATCGATACATTGCGGATTCGAGGGAACGCAAACAGCTCCCCCATATTTACCATCTTTGTTCCAGCCCCCCGGACAGCTTTGGGGCGGGTAAGTCCGTTACGGGGAGGTTCGGCAAAGAGGGCTCCGAAGGCGCGAGTTTCATTTTTCATAGCCAAGCTCCTTCAGATTGGCCTCAATCGCCTCACTTAGCCTTAATGCCTCAGCCTGCTGCGTGCGCCATTGCTCACTAAGGCGCTGCATCTTTTCCTCGAAGGGTTCGTCGTCGTCTTCCATCGCCTCGGCACCGACATATCGTCCGGGAGTGAGCACATGGCCGTGCTTGCGGATTTCTTCCAGCGTCGCGTCTTTGCAAAATCCCGGCACATCGGTGTATTCGTCTAAACTCGGCTCACCGCGCCACGCGTGGTAGGTGTCGGCAATTCGCTGTACATCAGCGGCTGTGAGTTCACGTCGGGTGCGATCCACCAGCACTCCCAGCTTGCGGGCGTCGATGAACAGCACTTGCCCGCGCCGATCACGCAGGCTCTTGCCCGGGTTCTTATTGCGAGCCAGGAACCACAGACAGGCGGGGATCTGCGTCGAGTAGAAGAGCTGGCCCGGCAGGGCGACCATGCAATCCACCGCGTCAGCCTCGAGCATCGCCTTGCGGATATCGCCCTCGCCGGACTGGTTAGAGCTCATCGAGCCGTTGGCCAAGACAACGCCCGCCGTGCCGTTCGGCGCGAGGTGGTGGTAGATGTGCTGGAGCCAAGCGTAGTTGGCGTTGCCCACAGGCGGCGCACCAAACTTCCAGCGCACGTCCTCCCGCAGACGGTCGCCACCCCAGTCGGAAATGTTGAACGGCGGGTTGGCGAGGATGTAGTCGGCCTTGAGGTCGCGCAGTTCGTCCTTGTGAAAGCTGCCCTCGTTGTTCCAGCGGATGTCCGAGTCGATGCCGCGCACCGCGAGGTTCATCTTGGCCAGCCGCCAAGTCACGTAGTTGGATTCCTGCCCGTAGATGGCAATGTCGCCGATGCGGCCGCCGTGCTCTTGCACGAACTTTTCGGACTGGACAAACATCCCGCCCGAACCGCAGCACGGGTCATAGATGCGGCCTTGGTACGGCTCCAGCATTTCCACCAGCACCCGCACAACGGAACGTGGTGTGTAGAACTCACCGCCGCGCTTACCCTCGGCCCCGGCGAACTGGCCGAGAAAATACTCGTAGACACGGCCAAGGATGTCGCGGGATGCGTGGCCTTCTTCATTGAGGGCGATGCCAGAGATCAGGTCGATCAGCTCACCGAGCATCACCTTGTTGAGCGCAGGCCGGGCGTAGTCCTTGGGCAGCACGCCCTTGAGGGACTCGTTGTCCTTTTCAATGGCACGCATCGCATCGTCGATCAAGGTGCCGATGGTGGGCAGCTTGGCGTTCGCCTGCAGGTGCGACCAGCGTGCATCCTTGGGCACCCAGAACACGTTGTCCGCGAGGTACTCGTCTTTGTCCTCGGCGGCCTGCGGGTCTTCAGCCAGCAGCGCTTTGTACCTCGCCTCGAATGCATCCGAGATGTACTTCAGAAAAATCAGCCCGAGCGCGACGTGCTTGTAGTCGGACGGCTCCATATTGCCGCGCAGCTTGTCCGCCGCCTTGAACATCTCGGCCTCGAAGCCGAGATTGCCGCCGTTTTTGTTCGTGTCGTTCTGTGCCATCGTGTCCTGTCCTATTTCCGTAATGTTTTGGCTGCTGGCGCTTGGTACCCAGGTGCGAGCTTTGCGTTCTCTACCCCGTACAAGGCCAGCGGATCGCTGAGCCAGAGGCGGTACTGCTCTTCTTTCAGGCTGTGGTCAGGAGATGCATCGACGCTCCAGCGCAGCAGCATGTAGCCAGCGACCGCCGCGCGGACACGCATCCGTATCGGGCCATCCTTCATCCCGTAGTCCATCCTGATAATTTCAGGACGACTCAGACGCGGATGGGGTACGAAATCCAGTTCAACGATGCGCGTCCACTGGATATCGTTGTCCGGGCGCTCGTTCGCCTTAGGTTCCTCATCGAGCAACGTCGGCGCTTCAATGCGCGTCACGACGAAGTCGCGGAACTCGCCGCTCTTACGATCAAAGGCCCGAACGTGCCAGCGCAGCCCGGTGTCGACCAAAGCAAAGGGCACGATTACGCGCTCGGACTCACCGTTGCTCATCGAGTGGTAGCGGATGGTCACCGGGCGCTTGGCGTAGATGGCCCGGCAGATCGGGGCCAACACATCCATCCTAGGACTGCTCAGAGCTGTGGGCGATTCGCAGGGTAATAGTGGCTGAGAATCAACGTTTACGCCATCGCCAAACCCCAAGGCAATCGCTGACAGCACGCGCTGTGATGCGTGCTCAAACAACGGCACGAAGTCCTTGCCGATGCGATAAACCTTGCTGCTGCCGTCGAACTCGATGTTCTGCGGTGCGATTTCCCGGTACAGAGCCAGATCGCGCGTTGCGCCTGCTGGTGCTACGCCGAACCGGCTGGTTAAATCGGGACGCCCGATCTCGCCGAAGAAGTAGAGTCGGAAATCGATATAGGCCAGGCGCTCCCGCTGGGCGTGGCTCAAGTTCTCGACGCGCTGGGGGTGCATGGTCAGAAGCTCCTCATCCACGGCAGGCGACGGTAAGACCGGAATTGGTTTTATGTTTGCTCATTGCTAGGCGCTTTATATCATCAAACTGATGACATTATGCGCCGCAAACTGTAACTCAACAAGCGCTTGCTGCTGGCCGATATCTCTAATGAGGGCAGCGGTTCGATTGTGTGTTTGGGGATCGAACTGCAGACCACCGAAACAACAACTGGCCGGCTTCGACGATTGAGACTCCGGGATGAGTTGGGCTACAATTCGCCCATTGGTGCTGGCTCAAGCTGGTTCGTGCCCGTTGCAGCCGCAGTCGGTTTCGTGGCGTCGCGTCAGCACCACCAATCACACCAAAGCCAGCCTCGCGCTGGCTTTTTTAATCCCTTCTCGATACGCCAGTCCTGGCGCAGTTTACACACTGCCCGGCATATTGGCGTCAAAATGGCGCCAGTGATACACTGGATCTTCAATCAATTGTCGGAGATGAAATATGGAAAGCGCCATCGCCAAGCAAGATCGTATCGGCGCCCGCGTCCCCCATGAGGTCTATGAAACACTATGCCGCGCCGCCGAACTGTCTGGCGCCACGGTTAACCAGTTTCTCGTGCAGGCCGCGTTGAAAGAGGCCCAAGCCATCATCGAGCGGGAGGACGTGATCCGCCTGTCACCCCGCGACTGGAATTGGCTGCTCGATCTCATGGAAAACCCAAGCAAACCCACAGCCAGACTGAAGGCAGCCATGAAGCGCTACCAGAAGGCCAAGCGAGACGATGCGGGTACTGCCTTTAACTGGGGACCATGACCGGCAAGGCTTCGACTGCGGCCGCGAGGAACTGAATGCGTGGCTGCGGGGGGTTGCCCGCCAGCATCAGGACAAGGGATTGTCCAAGACCTTCGTCGCTGTACGAGAGAAAGAGCCGGCGCGCATCTGCGGTTACTACGCGCTGACGCTTGCCGAGATCGAAAACCGCCACCTGCCGGATGCCTGGCGCAAAAAACTGCCGCGCCGCATTCCCGGCGTACGACTGGGACGGCTGGCCGTGGACAAAACATTCCAGAGAAAAGGTCTGGGTGAGTTGTTGCTGGTCGATGCGCTGTCCCGCACGCGACGCATCGCAATTGAGGCCGGCGGAATTGGCCTGTTTGTCGATGCGCTCGACGAGCAGGCGGCGGGCTACTACCGGCGTTTCGGCTTCACTGCCGCCCATGATAACCCGTTGTTGCTGTTTCTGCCGGCCACTGTGTTGGGGGTGTGAGGCTGTTTTATTTGTCATCATAATTATATGCACAAATTGAAGTAAAATTGCTCGCCCAAGCCTTCAATCAACCCTCAAAAGGAATTTGAATATGAAACGCAAAAACATCGCCCAGAACCACGACATCACCTTCGAAGGCATCCGTCAGTTCGACAAGGCCGGCAATGAATTCTGGCTCGCCCGTGCGCTTTCGAAAGTGCTCGACTATTCCCAGTATCGGCACTTTCTACCTGTGCTCGAACGGGCGCGCGAGGCCTGTCGCAACAGCGGCCACGCAGTGACCGACCATATGGAGGTTGTCCTCACAATGGTCGATATCGGCTCAGGCGCGAAGCGTCAGGTTGAGGACGTGCGCCTCTCCCGTTATGCCTGCTACTTGATCGTGCAAAACGGCGATCCTTCGAAACCGGTGATCGCCAATGGCCAAACCTATTTCGCCATTCAGACGCGACGTCAGGAGCTGGCCGATGACAAGCAATTCGCACAGCTTAGCGAAGACGAAAAACGCCTGGCCATTCGCAATGAACTTGCCACCCACAACAAGCATCTTGCCGCCGCTGCCAAGGAGGCCGGAGTGGAAACCGGGTTGGACTTTGCCATCTTTCAGGATCACGGCTACAAGGGCCTGTACGGGGGCCTAAGCAGCAAGGAGATTCACGCCCGCAAAGGGCTGACGAAAAACCAGAAGATACTGGATCACATGGGCAGCACGGAGCTGGCCGCCAATCTGTTTCGCGCCACACAGACTGAAGAAAAGCTCCGACGTGACAAGGTGCGCGGCAAGCCCCAGGCGAACCGTACCCATTTCGAGGTCGGGCGCAAGGTTCGCCGGACCATCCGGGAGCTGGGCGGCGCCATGCCTGAACATCTGCCCAAGCCGGAGACAAGCATTAAACAGCTTGAATCGACGCGAATTAAGCTGACAAAGAAGAGGCGTAAATAAGCCGATTGCCAACTCACGGAAACGCCACGATTTTATCGCCTCCGCGAAAACCTTTTCGGCCTTTGTCGCCGTCCACGAAGCGCTCGACGAACAGGCGACGAGCTGCTATCTGCGTTTCGGATCCACAGCCGCCCCAGATAACCCGTTGTTGTTGTTTCTTCCGGCACAGGTTATCGGGTAATCTGGCTGCCGGGGAGGAGATATATTGTCAGCCATTCACGATCTGATCAGCCAAATCGGCGACCCGCGTTTGCGCGAGCGGCTGGCTGCAGAATGGAGTGTCGAGAGTGCCGCGATGAGCTCTCGTCTGAAAAGCCAGATCGATGGAAGCCACGCCTACAACTCATATCAATGTGACTGGCTGATACTATTTTACGGTGGGTGAATCATGGACTACGGCACCCTTGATGTCCTGCGCACCCGCCACCCCGCGTGGAGGTTATTGCGCTCGGATCATGCGCCGCTGGTGGCGAGCTTTCTGCACCGGGTGTTCGTGACGACCAACGCCCGTGTTATGGCGGCGGCGGATTTCACCGAGGCGCTTGAGAATGAGCTTTTCGCGCTGCGCGAGCATCTGGGCGAGGATGCCTTTCCCAAGTCCGCGGTCGAATATCTGAACGATTGGACTTCGCCGGAAAAGGGCTGGCTGCGCAAATTCTACAAGGCGGGCACGGACGAGGCGCAGTTCGACCTGACACCGGCCACCGAAAAGGCAATCGCTTGGTTGGCATCCCTCACCGAGAGGCCCTTCGTGGGCACTGAGTCTCGACTGATGACGCTGTTCGCCCTCCTCGAACAGATCACTGTAGGCACCGAAACCGACCCCGTCAGGCGTCTTGAAGATCTGCGCAAGAAGCGCGACGAAATCGATGCCGAGATCGCCCGTGTGCTTTCGGGCGATGTGCCATTGCTGGACGATGCAGCGGTGAAGGATCGCTTTCAGCAGTTTCAGCAACTGGCGCGCGAGCTCCTCTCCGATTTTCGTGAGGTTGAACATAACTTCCGCCTGCTCGACCGCAAGGTGCGCGAGAAGATCGCCTTGTGGGAAGGCAGCAAGGGCGCGCTGCTCGACGAGATTATGGGCGAACGCGATGCCATTGCCGACTCGGACCAAGGCCGGAGCTTCCGCGCATTCTGGGATTTCCTGATGTCCAGCATCAGGCAGGAAGAGCTTTCCGAGCGGCTGGACAAGGTACTCAGCCTGCCGGTCGTGACAGCCTTGAAACCCGATGCCCGTACGCGCCGCGTGCACTACGACTGGCTAGAAGCGGGGGAACACACCCAGCGTACGGTGGCGCAACTTTCGCAGCAGTTACGTCGCTTTCTGGACGATGCTGCGTTTCTGGAGAACCGCCGCATCATGGATTTGCTGCACTGCATCGAGAGCAAGGCGCTGGCTTTGCGTGAGTCTCAGCCTGTGGACACGATTATTTCCATCGACGCCATGGGGGCAGAAATCAAGTTGCCGCTGGAGCGGCCTCTGTTTAACCCCAGCGTCAAGCCCTTGCTGGATAATCTGGCGTTGCAAGCTGGCGAAGACGACATTGACATCACGCGTCTCTTTGACCAGATTGTGGTGGACAAAACGCTCCTCGCCGACGGTATCCGCCGCGCCCTGCGTGGTCAGGCGCAGGTTACCTTGCGAGATCTCGTCGAACGCATGCCGCTCGCCCATGGCCTCGCTGAGTTGGTGGCCTATCTGCAACTGGCCCATGGCGAGAGCGAGGTGGCCGAGGGCTTCCGGGCGGTAGTTGACGAAGCCGTGATGGAACCGGTGCGCTGGCAAGCGCGCGACGCGCAGGATCGTATGATCACCCGAGTGGCTCGTCTGCCGCGGGTGGTCTACGTGCGCTAACGGGACTGCCGAGGGAAAGTATGCGATGAATGATCTGGACAACGATATGGAAACGGTAGAGCCAAGTCGTCTACCCAGTGCGGGACAGGTCACCCCCGGGCTCTCTCAGATCATGATCTATCTGCTCAAGGGCGTGATCTATCGCGAGGACGATGAGCGCCAGTGGGACGCCCTGCTGCGTTTGCAGGCGCGAGTGCGTGAGTTGGCGACCGTGCTGTGGCTGGATCTGGTGCTCGACGAGGCGGAGGGTTATGCGTTCTTTAAAAGCCGGCCGGATACCGATGACGCGGTAGGTGCGCCGCGAATGCCGCGCTTGGTGGTGCGCCGGCAGTTGACTTATGCAGTGAGCCTGATGTTGGCACTGTTGCGCAAAAAGCTGGCCGAATTCGACGCCGGCAGCGGGGACACGCGACTCGTGTTAACGCGTGACGAACTGGTGGATCTGGTGCGGGTGTTCCTATCCGCGGGACCGAATGAGGCAAAACTAATCGACCAGGTGGATGCTACGATCAACAAGGTGGTCGATCTCGGTTTCCTTCGCCAACTCAAGCCTACCGTTGGTAGTGCGACTCAGAACATGAACAACTATGAGGTTCGCCGTATTCTGAAATCCTTTGTCGATGCTCAGTGGCTGGCCGAGTTTGACGCCCATCTGGAGACTTACCGCACTGCGCTTGCGGGCGCCGTGCGTGGCAATGATGCGGCAGATGAGTGATGCCGCCTCACTTGGTCTGGACTTCGTCGGCGACGATAGCCGCATAGGCTTTCGCCTGCAACGACTGGAAGTTTTCAATTGGGGCACCTTCGACAGGCGGATCTGGCGCTACGAACTTGAAGGGCACAATGGCCTGTTGACTGGCGAGATCGGCTCGGGCAAATCCACACTGGTCGATGCCATCACCACACTGCTGGTGCCCGCACACCGCGTCGCCTACAACAAAGCCGCCGGGGCTGACACCCGCGAGCGGACGTTGCGATCCTACGTGCTTGGCCATTACAAAAGTGAACGCAATGAAGACACGGGCGCCGCCCGGCCGGTGGCGCTACGGGTTGCGGGCAGTTACTCGGTGATCCTGGGCGCTTTCCGCAACGAGGGCTATGACCAGACTGTGACGCTGGCGCAGGTGTTCTGGCTAAAGGACCAACAAGGGCTGCCCGCGCGCCTGTTCGTGGCCGCCGAGCGGGCATTGTCAATCGCTGAAGATTTTTCAGGTTTCGGCGACGACATCCCGAGTTTACGTAAGAAGCTGCGTACGGCCGGCTGCGATCTGTTCGACAGTTTTCCGCGTTATGGCGCCTGGTTCCGCCGCCGCTTCGGCATCGAGCATGAACAGGCGCTGGAACTGTTCCACCAGACTGTATCGATGAAATCAGTAGGTAATCTCACCGACTTCGTTCGTCACCATATGCTGGAACCCTTCGATATCGGCGGTCGCATAGAGGCGCTGATCCACCACTTCGATGACCTGGATCGCGCCCACCAATCCGTGCTCAAAGCCAAGCGCCAGATGGCATTGCTCACACCCTTGGTGGATGACTGCAATCGCCATGCGCAGCTCGCTACCGAAATAGAGGGGTGGCGCAGTTGCCGCGATTCGTTGCGATCCTGCTTCGCTCGACTTAAAGGGGAACTACTGGATCGCCGCCTCTCGCTGTTGGGCCAGGACTGGGATCGGCTCAACGCCCAGGTCAAGCGATTGACAGGAGAACGCGATAGCGGGCGTCGTACGGTGGGCGATCTGGAGCGTGCCTTACGCGAGAACGGCGGCGACCGCCTGGAACAGCTCGCCGCCGAGATTCGCCGCAATGATGCCGAGCAGCAGCAGCGCCGTCAGAAGGCCGACCGTCACACCGAATTGCTGGCTCGCATTGGCGAGACAGCGACCAAGGACGAAGCCGCTTTCCTCGCCCAGCGTCAGGCCGTTGGCGACCGTGGCGAAAGTTTACGCGCCCGCATTGCCGAATTGAACAATCGCGAGCGCGAAGAAGACTTTTCATTCCGCAAAGGGCGGGAGGAGCATGTGGCGCTTAGCGTAGAGATCGATAGCCTCAAGCGTCGCAAGAGCAACATCGAGGCAACGCAGATCCGCATCCGTGATACCCTGTGTGCGGCACTGTCCATTCCCGAAGAGGATCTTCTCTTTGCCGGTGAACTAATCCAGGTGCGGGAAGACGAGAGCGATTGGGAGGGCGCGATCGAGCGCCTGCTACGTGGTTACGGCCTGTCGCTATTGGTGCCCGATGCACATTACAAGACAGTAGCCGAGTGGGTGGACCGTCAGCACCTGGGGGCACGACTGGTGTACTTACACGTTCGACCGCGCAAAGCAGCCATAACTGGCGCTTTGCATCCGCAATCGCTGGCGAGGAAACTGGCGATCAAACCCGACTCAGCACACTACGAATGGCTGGAACAGGATCTCGCCAACCGTTTCAATCTTGCCTGTTGCGAAACGCATGAGCAGTTTCGCCGTGAGGCCCGCGCCATCACTCGCGCCGGTCAGATCAAAGACCCTAGCGGCCGCCACGAAAAGGATGACCGGAGCCGCATCGACGATCGTAGTCGTTATGTTCTGGGCTGGAGCAATGCCGACAAGCTGCGCACGCTGGTAAGCAAGCGCGATCGAATCGAAAAACAACTGGCTGACCGTGGGACGCGTATCGGCAAGGTTCAGGCAGCCCGTCAGGAACTGGAGGGGCGGCTCGATGCGTTAGCCAGGCTTGACGAGTTTGCCAGCTTCGCCGAGCTGGACTGGATGAGCCTCGCATTAGAAATCGAGTCGCTCAAGGTGGAGCACGCGCGGCTCACGGCGGCTTCCGACACATTGCAGGAACTCACCCGCCAATTGACGGCAGCCACGAACGCGCTGGCGGTCACCGAAGCTCGGCTGAATGCGGCGCGCGAAGAGAGAGCCAAAGTCGAACAGAAGCGCGATGATGCACAGGCCCTGCACGAACAGACCGAAGCCGTCTGGCAGTCGGCGCCATTAACCGACATCATGATAGAGCGCCTGAATGTCCTGCGTGGCGAAGCGCTCGGCGAACACCAGCTCTCAGTGGAATCTTGCGACAATCGCGAGCAGGACATGCGGCAATGGCTGCAGGCGCGCATCGATACCGAGGACAAGCGCGCCATGCGCCTGGCCGAACGCATCGTGGGCGCCATGCGTGGATTCAAGGAGGAATTCAAGATCGAAGCCGCCGAGGCGGACGCTAGCCTTGCCGCCGCACCCGAGTTCGAGCGAATGCTCGGCGCGCTCACACGGGACGACCTGCCGCGTTTCGAGGCGCGTTTCAAGGAACTGCTCAACGTCAACACCATCAACGAGATCGCCAACTTTAACGCCCATCTCGCTCGCGAGCGGGAGACGATCAAGGAGCGCATCGAGCGCATCAATCTATCCCTGCAAACCATCGACTACAACACGGGACGCTACATCGTATTGGTTTCGCAACCCAGTCCCGATGCCGAGATACGCGATTTCCACCAGGATTTACGCGCCTGCACCGAGGGAACCTTGACGGGTTCGCAAGACGACCAGTATTCGGAGGCCAAATACCTTCAGGTCAAGGCCATCATAGATCGCTTCCATGGCCGCGAGGGTCTATCCGAGACAGACCGGCGGTGGACGGCCAAAGTGACCGATGTGCGTAACTGGTTCCTGTTTTCGGCCAGCGAACGCTGGCGCGAGGACGACGCGGAATACGAGCACTACTCTGACTCTGGCGGCAAGTCGGGCGGACAAAAGGAAAAACTCGCCTACACTGTGCTCGCAGCGAGTCTTGCCTACCAGTTCGGCCTGGAATGGGGCGCCGTACGTTCGCGTTCCTTCCGCTTTGTGGTCATCGACGAGGCCTTCGGACGCGGCTCTGACGAATCGGCGCAGTATGGATTACGCCTGTTCCAGAAACTCAACCTTCAACTTTTGATTGTCACACCGCTGCAGAAGATCCACATCATCGAACCCTTCGTGGCGAGCGTGGGTTTCGTCCACAATGAGGGCGGGCGGGATTCTCGGTTGCGATGCTTGACCATAGAGGAGTACCGGTCGCAGAAGGCGGCAGGCGCAAGTCAACCGGAGCAACTCATCGGATCCCCAACCTCATGAGCTGGACCACGCCAGCCGATCTGCGCGTCCAAGTGATACGCCTGTGGGAACGAGGCGATTTGTTAAGGGCGTGTGTGACGAACGCCATCGCCTGGCCGCTACGCATACCCCTGAAGATGCCCACCGCCGCCGATCTATCCGACCGATTCGATGCCGTACGCGCCTGGGCGGCCGAGTTAGCTGCGGCCGTCCACGTGCGCATCGAGTGGGCTGAACGGCGGCATCGGGTGCAAGGCGCCCAAAGTCTCCCGATTGCAGCATGGGTGGATAGCCTGGATGATGCACTCGCCTTGATCGGCAGGTCAGGAGAGACACGGCATTTCAGGGAACTGTGGTCGCAAACCGGTGATGCGCTGCCACAGCTTGCACCCTGGCTCATTCGACGCCCCCTGAAGGCGCTGGAACTGGCCGATCGCTGGCAACGCCTCCTGGCAGTGGTGCAGTGGATGGCGGCGCATCCGCGCCCCGACATCTATCTGCGACAAGTGGATGTGCCGGGAGTGGACAGCAAATTCATCGAGACCCACCGGGGCATTCTGATCGAACTCTTCGATCAGGCACTGCCCGTCGACACTATCGATGCCGCCGCCGGTGGCGTTGGCCAATTCGCCCGCCGCTACGGCTTCCGGGACAAACCGGCGCGCATCCGCTTCCGCCTGTTGGACGCCTCTTTACCGTCGCTATCCGGCGTCGTTGGCTGCGCGGACATTACGCTAGATGCCGAAAGCTTCGCCTCCCTGTGTCTACTCGTGCAGCGGGTGTTCATCACCGAGAACGAAACCAACTTTCTGGCCTTTCCGGAGATGGCCGGCGCCATCGTCATCTTCGGCGCAGGTTATGGCTGGGAGGCTCTGGCGCAAGCCCAATGGCTCGCAAGTTGCGCGATCCATTACTGGGGCGATATCGATACTCATGGCTTCGGCATCCTGGACCAGTTGAGGGCGCATTTCAGTCATGTCGCTTCGTTTCTCATGGACCGCGCGACGCTGGAAGCCCATCGTGCTTTCTGGGGGTTCGAAGACACTCCGTTGCGAACCGCACTAAACAGACTGACACCTGATGAGCAGGCCCTTTACACCGACTTGCGCGACAACCGAATCCGCGAAGGTCTCCGGCTCGAGCAAGAGAGAGTCGGGTTCGGGTGGCTGGCAAACCGGCTGCGACAATCCCTCTGTTAATGTCGTATGCACAAAGCTGCGTGTCATTGGTTTCCGCATGCATGCTAAGGAAGCTCTTTACAAGCACCCGTTCGTGCTGAGCCTGTCGAAGCATGAATAGAATACTCGTTGATTCCGCTCGAATTCGTTGCCCTTCGACAAGCTCAGGGCGATTCATTAATTCGTCGCACATATCCGTTGCGCGACAATTAAAATGGCGCGAGTGTCTGTGGCGCGACAAATTGGCCTCATCAAGGTCGCCGCGCGTATTCCTCATCAAACAATGTTTCGAGTCTGACGTTGACACCCCGGATCCGGTCGACGACCTGTTTGGCCCAATCGAAGTATTCCTGTTTGCGTTCCAGCGTCCAGCCGGCCGGCGGGCTGCTGTTGATGTCCCGCAGGTTGCAGATCTTGTCTGCGAGTTTCACCAGCCGGGCCGGCCCGCTCGCATCCGCGGCCTTCTCCACCTGCCGGCGTTTGCGCTCCGCCTTCTCCAACTTTTTATCGTCGGTCACTTCCAGCACTATCGCGGCGATGCGCCCGCCGAACAAAGCCTCCAGCTCTATCGCCGAGGTTTCCGTGTCTTCAATGGTGTCGTGCAACAGGGCGGCACAGATCGCCTCCGGGTCCTGAATGCCGGCGTTGACGAGTAGCTCGGCGACCGCGATGGGATGGTTGATATAAGGCGTGGCCTCCGCGTCCTTGCGCCGCTGGTCCCGGTGTTTGGCGGCGGCGAAGGCGACGGCCTTGAAGATTAACGGGAGGTTATTCTGATTTGTCGGCATTGGCAGGCGCCTTCGCGGTTGCGCCCCGGGGTTCGTCATACTCATGGTACATCGCCTCGATGGCGTCCGCGTAATGCGCCTGCACCTGCGGGCGTTTGACCTTCAGCGTCGGCGTCAGCAGGCCATTCTCCACGGTCCACTCCTCGCGGGTCGCAGCCACCCTCCGGATGCGGGCATATCCCGGAAAGTTATGCAGGGATTTAGCAATGCGATCGAGGAACAGGCGTTCCGCCGTATGCGTGTCGTATTCCGTCACGCTGATTCCGTTGGCGGCGGCGAGCTTCTCCCATTGGGCGGGGTTCAACACCACCAGCGCAGTCAGGGCCGGACGGGCCTCGCCGATGACCATCGCCTGATCGAATAGCGGATCCGCGCTGATGGCGTGCTCCATGTCCACGGGCGGGATCTTCTCGCCGGTCGAGAGCACGATGATGTCCTTGAGCCGCCCGATGATGAAAATGTGCCCGTCCTCGATGCGCACCCGATCGCCGGTATGCAGCCAGCCG
Source organism: Gammaproteobacteria bacterium (assembly GCA_004297165.1). GTDB lineage: Bacteria > Pseudomonadota > Gammaproteobacteria > Eutrophobiales > Eutrophobiaceae > 2-02-FULL-56-15. Next base: position 185,874 of record SCUJ01000006.1, on the reverse strand, counting down.
TCCGCATCGAGCGCCGCGGCGGTCGCCTCGGGATTATTCCAGTAGCCGGTCATGACGTTATCGCCCCGGACCAGGAGTTCCTCATGCTCGCCGGCGTGGACCTCCACGCCGGGCAAGGGCAGGCCAATCCCCTGCGGCCGGTTGTTGTCGATCCGGTTGACGCTGACGACCGGACTCGCCTCCGTCAATCCATAGCCCTGGAGGATGGGGATGCCGAGGGCGATGAAGACTTTGGAAACCTCGGGCGGCAGGGCCGCGCCGCCGCTGATGACGACCTCAAGACGGCCGCCGAAATTGGCGGTGATCTTGTCGGCGACGAGACGCTTCAACGCCGGCCACAGGGCGAGGCTCGGATGCCAGCGCGCGCGACCTTGCAGATATTCGAAGCGCCGCCAGCCGGTCGCGATGGCAAGGTCAAACAAATGGCGCGTGATGACGGACTTAGTCGCGAGATTCTCCAGGATCTTCGCATGCACCCGCTCGAAGATGCGCGGGACCGCGATGAGACTGGTGGGCCGGATGGTTTGCAGATCGCGCTGGAGATCGGCGATGCTGCGGGTATGGGCCACGGTGACGCCGGCCATCATGGGCAGATAATAGCCGATCGTGCGTTCGAAGGTATGTGACAAGGGCAGGAAGGACAGAAACAGATGATGGGCCTCCACCTTCACCGTTTGCAAACCGGCCCAGGCGTTGCTGAGTACGTTCCAGTGGGACAGCATCACGCCCTTGGGACGCCCGGTCGTGCCGGATGTGTAGACGATGGTCGCGAGGTCCTTGCCTGTAAGCGCCGGGGTCTGGACCTCGTCCGATCGCTCCGGCAGCCAGTCGGTAAGCAGGGACAGGTGCGCGGTCCGATCCTCGTCGGGCTCCGCGATCGCGCCGACGCTCACGATGCGCTTCAACCCGCGCAGCTTGCGGACCCGGTCCTTGAGCCGGTCCCATTGCGGCTGCCCGCCGATCACCAGCAGTTTGACGCCGGCATCGTCCAGGACGAATTCGACATTATCCGGCCGGTCCTCCGTATACAGCGGGATGACCACGAGGCCGAGACCCAATGCCGCCTGATCGAAGATCACCCAGAACCGGGAATTGCGCGCCATGATGGCGACGCGATCGCCCGGTTTCAGTTTTTCCGCGATCAGCGCGCTCTGCCACCGGCGCACCTCCCGCGCCATCTGGCCCCAGGAGACATCGGTCCAGGTCTCGTTGAGTGCGTCGTAGAAGCGATAGGCAGTCTCTTCGGGACTGCGGCGGACGCGTTCCCGGAAGAGTCCTGCCAGCGTACCCGCCTCAGCGGCGCTGATGATCCGGTCCGGCAAGCTCAATCCTCCAGCGGCCGTTGCCACCAGGCATCCGGGTTGAAGCGCCCGCCATAACGCTGCGCCATGGCGTTCAACCGATCGCACACGAAACCGGCGCCAAGGAGATTCGCATAATTCATGGGACCGCTGCGGAAGGGCGCGAAACCGGTGCCGTAGATCATGCCGGCATCGAGCGCATCCGTATCCGCGACCAGACCCTCGCGCAGACAGGCGGCGCATTCGTTGAGGATGCGAAAGACCAGGCGATCCTTCACCTCGTACTCGTCAACGCCTGCGGTGCTGATCTCCGGTTTCACGGGACGGCCGTTGCGGTAGACATAGAAACCGCGGTCGGACTTGCGGCCCAACTGCCCCGCGGCCACCATCTCACGCAATTTGTCCGGGATCGTCACCTCCAGCTTCGTGGACATCTTCTCCGCCACGGAGAGACAGACATCCAGTCCCACAGTATCGGCGAGTTCCACCGGGCCCATCGGCATGCCGAATTTTTTCGCGACCTTGTCGATGAGCGCGCCCGGGATGCCCTCCTCGATCATGGTCATGGTTTCCAGGAGATACGGCGTCAGGACGCGGTTGACCAGGAAGCCGGGAGAGCTCCTGACCGGCAGTGGAAGGCGATCGATCTGCCGGCAAAAGGCCCGAGCCTGCTGGATGCCGGCCGGGTCCGTTGCCGTCGCGTGGATGACCTCGACAAGTTCCATCTGCGCCACGGGATTGAAGAAATGGATCCCCACCAGGCGTTCCGGGCGGCGCAGGGCCGTGCCGATCTCCTCCAGCGGGATGCTGGAGGTGTTGGTGGCGAGCAGGGCCTCGGGCCGCGCCCGCGTTTCGAGATCCTGAAATAATCCCTGTTTGATCTCCAGCTTCTCGACGATGGCCTCGATGATCACATCCGCGTGGCTGATGCCGAGGCCCTTGTGGTCGGGGATCAGGCGATCCAACGCGGCCATGACAAGATGTCCCGTCTTGAGTCGTTTCTTGAACAAGGCGTGCGCGCGTTGCATGGCTGGCGCGATCAAGGCCGGTTCCCGATCCTGCAAGGTGACCCGGAGCCCCCGTAACGCGCACCAGGCCGCGATGTCCCCGCCCATGACCCCGGCGCCAACCACGTGGACATGCTTGGCCTGGTATTCTCTTCCGGCGCTGGCGCGGAGGCGCTCCCGCAGGCCGAAGACCCGCACCAGATTTCTGGATACCGGCGTTACGATCAGCCGCGCAACCGATTTCGCCTCCTCGCGCAGCAGTATCCGTCGATCACCTCCGAATCTCCGCCACAATTCGATGAGGGCGTAGGGCGCGGGATATTGATCCTCCCGGGCCTGACGCGCAACCTGGCGGCGCAGGAAATTGGCGACCAACGGCCGCAGCGGCTCGGCCCCGATGATGCGTTTGTGCCAGGGCAATGGGTCGCGCAGCGGGGGATCGCGTAATACCGCCCGCGCGGCGTGAACGAGTTGCCGGCGGGGCACGATGTGGTCCACCAGGCCAAGTTTCTTCGCGCGGCGCGGGTCCAGCAACCGGCCGGTTAGCATCAGCGGCAGGGCTTGCAGGGCGCCGGTGCGATCGATTAAACGCGCCGTGCCGCCGAATCCGGGATGGATCCCGAGCCGCACCTCCGGCAGACCGATGCGGACGGTGGGATCGTCCACGGCGATGCGGTAACGGCAGGCAAGCGCAAGTTCCAGTCCGCCGCCGAGACAGAAACCGTTGATCAGGGCGAGCGTCGGGAAGGTCTGAAGCTCCAGGCGATTAAAGAGTGCGTGCGCCTCCTCGACCATCCCCAGCGCCTGCTCGCTGTTTTCTATCGATTTGAATTCGCCGACATCCGCCCCGGAGATGAAACCGTTTTCCTTGCCCGAGGCGATGACGAGCCCCGTGGGTCGTCCCGCGATTACTTGATCCAGGGCCTCCGCGAATTCGCGCAGGACCGCCGTGGATAGGACATTTACCGTGGCGTCCTTCTGATCGAGATAACACCAGAAGAGATTGTCCGAATCCTTCTCCACCCGCCAATGTTGCAATTGCCGCGGCGTCATCAGACCCTCTCCAGCAGCAGCGCGCCGCCCTGCCCGCCGCCGATGCAGATGGCGGCCAGTCCGCGCCGGGCCTGTTTCTGCGCCAGCACATGACAGAGATGCAGGACGATCCGCGCGCCACTGCTGCCGACGGGATGTCCCACGGCGATAGCGCCGCCATCAACGTTGAGGCGTGCAGGATCGATCGCGCCGAGCACCCCGGCGAGGGCCAAATCCTTCCGGCAAAAATCCGGATCCTGACATGCCGCAGCGCAGGCCAGCACCTGCGCGGCGAAGGCCTCGTTGATCTCAAAATAATCGATATCGGCCAGATGGAGGTTTTGTCTTTGCAGCAGCGGGGTCATGGCATGCACGGGTCCGAGGCCCATCTGTTGCGGCGCGAGTCCCGCCCATTCCACATCCACGATCCGGGCAAGCGCCAGGAGGTTATGGCGTTGCACGTGCTCCGCATCCGCGAGGATGACCCAGGCGGCGCCGTCGGTGATCTGCGAACTGTTGCCCGCGGTCACCGCGCCGAAGTGGCGATCGAAGACTGGTTTCAATTTCGCCAGTTTTTCCACCGAGCTGTCCGGACGGACGCCGTCGTCGTGATCATAACAATGGCCTTTTTGGTCGTAGAGCGGTTCGATCTCGGGCAGACGTCCTTCCGCGCGGGCGGCGACCATGCGCAGGTGACTCTGCACCGCGTAACCGTCCATGTCCGCGCGACTGATGTTGAAGCGAAACGCGAGTTCCTCCGCCGTCTGGCCCATGTTCATGCCGACGACCGGGTCCGTGAGGCCATGCAACAAGGCAATCACCGGCTGCAACATCCCCGGCCGGAAACGGGCGATTTGTTGCAGTTTCGCCGGCAGCCCCTTCGCCCCGTTCAGCCGGCCGAGCCAGGCGGCCATCGCCGCGTTGAACAGCAGCGGGGCGCGGCTCATGGCCTCGGTTCCGCCCGCCAGAACAAGACCGGAACGGCCCGCGAGGATATTCCGGTAGGCGCAATCGATCGCCTGCATGCCGGAGCCGCAATTCCGTTGCACGGTCCATGCCGGAACTGCGACGCCGCAGCCCAGGCGTTGCGAGACGACACGGCCGATGTTCACCTCATCCGGCGCCGACATGATGTTGCCGAGGATTACCTCATCGAGACTGTCGGGGGAGAAAGGTTGCCGCAGGAGCAGCGGTCTTCCGGCGGCGACCGCGAGATCGGAGGCGCTGAAGGGTCCCGGCACGCCCTGGGCCCTTATATAAGGAGTGCGCGCGCCGTCCACAATGTAAACCTGACGCCCGCCGGATTGTCCCGCTTCAGCCATTCGCGATTATTCTTCGATTCTTTGCAATGACAGTTACTCGGTGTTTTTCTAAGTGTAGCTGAAAAACATAACGGATTAATCAAGCAAGCCTGATGTATCTTACTTTCAATCCCAGACAAACTTCCAGCCGCTATCCGGCTGGCGCTTCCAGACCGTGTGAAAGATCCCCTCCGCCGCGACTGGTTTGCCCTCGGCGTCCTTCGCGCTGAATGTATAAGGGCCATAGGTATAAGCCAGATCGCCACTCGCCGAGACATCGACAAACTCCGGCGTCCATTCGAGTTTCACATCGCGCAGGGTCTGGCCGGCAAAATATTCACGAATGGCAGGTTTGCCCTTGATAAGGCGGTCGTTGCGATTCAGCACGGCATCCGCCGCGGCGAAGTGCAGGAATGCCTCCCCCACGCCGCGCTCGCGAACCATGGCGGCGAAGGCCGCCTCCGCATCCCGCACCTCCCGGCGCCAGGTCTCCCGTTGCGGCTCGGCAGACACGGTAGATAGATCCTCGATGGCTTGTTTTCGGACGGCTTCGAATTCATCGCCCGGATACCATTCGGGCATCCGATCCGCGTTCGCGACGATCGCGCCCGCTGTAAAGCCTAACCTTGCATCTTCAACCATACCGGAAAGATCCCATTCGTCGCGATATTCATCGCTGGGTTGATGGTAATGATGGTTTTCGAAATACTCAATCTGTTCCATTCCCCAGCCCGGTGGCCGATCGATGAATTCACTGCCCGTTTTAATATACATGGCCGGCACGCCGATACGGGCGAAATTAAATTGATCGGACCGATAAAAAAAGCCTCGATCCGGCATCTGATCCGGTTTGACCATGCGTCCCTGTTGTGCCGCAAGTGTTGTCGCCACTTGATCCAGGGTCGATTTACCGAGTCCCAGCAGGGTCAGGTCGCGGGTCCTGCCCCAGATATTGCCGCTGTCGTAATTGATGTTCGCGGCGATCCGTCCGGGCGGAAAGGTCGGATGGGCGGCATAGTATTCCGATCCCAGCAGACCTTGTTCCTCGGCGCCCACGAAGGCGAAGAGGATTGAGCGTCGCGGGCGCTCCGGCAATTTGCTGAACGCCTTCGCAATTGCAAGGACCTGGGCCACGCCCGCGGCGTTGTCGAGTGCGCCGTTATAAATGGCGTCCCCCTCGCCATCGGGCGCACCGATGCCGAAATGATCGTGATGGGCCGTGTAAATCACCGCCTCACGCACGAGATCGGGATCGCTGCCGGGCAGGAGACCGAGGACATTCGCCGTCTGCACCGTCCGGACGGTATTTTCCAGCGTCAACGAGGTGCGGATGCCGAGCGGTCTTGGCTGGAAGTCGCGATCGCGCGCCGCCTCGATCAGATCAGCCAGATCGAATCCGGCAAGCGCTGCCAGTCGTTGCGCTGCCTTCTCCTCCACCCATGCGGCGATCTGAAGCCGCGGTTCAGTCCCCGCCGGGAGCTGGAACTGCACGCCCTCATTCGAGGTCTGGATTACCTGGTAGGGATAGCCCGCCGACTCGCGGGTATGAATGATGATGGCGCCGATCGCGCCCTGGCGCGCCGCGCTTTCGTATTTGTAAGTCCAACGCCCGTAATAAAGCCGGGTTTTGCCCGCGAACAGGTCTTCATCCCAGTCCGGGTCATTGTTCAGCATAAGCAAAACCTTGCCGCGCAGGTCCATCCCCTTGTAATCGTCCCACTGATACTCCGGCGCCTGGATTCCATAGCCCACGAAGACCACCTCGGCATCCGTAATCACAGACGTGTCCTTCTGGACATCGCTCGTAGCCACGAATTCGTCATGACGCAGCAGATCCAGATCGCCGTTAGAGGAGGAGAAGCGCCAGCGTTCAGGCACCTTTGAATCGATGCTTATGAGATCGAAGTGTTGCTGCCAGCCGCCATCGGCGGCGCCTGGGGAATAACCCATTTTCGCCAGAGTGTCCGCCAGATATTCGCGCGTGCGTCGATCGCCACGGCTCGCGGGCGCCCTGCCCTCCATGTCATCATCGGCCACGGTCTTGACATATTCGCGCAATAGATCCGCAGTAAGCGTCTGCCCCGCCCGGTCGATCGCCACCTGCACCGTCGGTTCGATTCTCGCCTGGGCGGATACATCAATCTGCATGAATGTCACCATGCTCAACACCACAAACCAGATCTTGACGTTTATGAATTTCATCGCCCCCCCAGATCTCTCAGCGTGAGCAAGTTAATTCGCGCACTGCCGGTTATTCGTTTTGTGAATCTTCTTTCGCCAGATGTCCGTAGTCCCTGCTGTATGCCAGCATCTGCCCTGCGAAGTCATCCGGATAAACTATCTCGATGTCCGTGATTTCCCCGGCCGCATCCACAACAGGATGCAACTCCGGATTAATGAAGCCCGCGTAAGGTGCGATATCCAGTTTCGCGGCGCGTTCCAGAACTTCCTTATGCAGCCCGGGATCGATCTTCACGCCATAGTTTTCGACCAGGGCCTGCGCGGCGGGATAATCGCCCTGTGATTTGATGCGTTGCACCTCGCGCAGCAACTCGCCGAACAATTCGCGCAGCCGGTCGTAATCCCGGATATCGTAACTCGTCCTGCCATTCTGTTGCGTGGCCACGATGACATTGTCAGTTTTACCCCGCTCCATGACCCAGCGCGCGATGAAGGCCCGGTTGCGCATATGGGCCTCCTCGATGTCCGCTCCTGGTTCGACCCGGCGCAACTGCACCATAAGGCCGCCACGGATGTAGCTGTCGTAGGCGGTCCAGGCCGCCTCCGCGGAGGGCAGCAGCCCCCACTCCAACAGTTTGGGATCCGCAATGAAATACAGGGCGACAAGATCGGCGCGGCCCTCCTCCAGGGCCGAGGCGTAATTCTTCAGGGTGTCCGCGGGAGTGCCCACCCCCTCTTCCAGCTTGCCCGAGGCATGTCCGATCACCTCATGCAGGGCGGTGTGAAGGGGTTCGGTGATCGCGGAGTACTGGCGATCCCGATCGATCTCTTCCTGATCGTTCGCGAACTCCTCCGTGAGCACGGTCCCCGCGGATTCGTGATAGGCGTGTTCGATGTTGCCGAGACTGACGGATTTCGAACCGTAGCGGTCGCGGATCCAGTTGGCGTTCGGCAGATTGACCCCGACCGGCGTCGACGGTGAGGAGTCGCCGGCCTCGCCCACCGCGTTGACAACCTTGTAGGTGATGCCGACGACATTCTCGCGCCGGTGCGCCGGCAGGATCGGGGAATGGGTCTCGAACCAGGCGGCCTCGTCCATCAACACCTTGAGACGTTCCGAACTCTCCGCATCCTTAATCTGTACGATCGTCTCATAAGATCCGTGATAACCCAGCGGATCGCTGTAGACCTCCACGAAACCGTTAATGTAGTCGATATCGCCTTCTGTAGCCTGCACCCAGAGGACGTTGTACTCATCCCAATCGGCCAGATCGCCGCTGCTGTAGTACTCGATGAGTTTCCGGAGCGCCGCGGCCTGGGGCTCGTTTTCCGCGACCGTCACCGCGCGCTCCAGCCAGGCGACGATCTCCGCGATCGCCTCGCCGTACAACCCATCCAGCCGCCAGGGGTGTTCCTCCAGTTCGCCGGCGTCATTTCTGACCAGCGTTGCATTCAGGCCCCAGGAGAGGGGGGTGGCGGATTCCACAGTCGATTTGGCCTGGTAAAAGGCAGTCACATCCTCGGTTTTCAGGCCCGGTTCGTAGAAATTGACGGCCGAGTTTTCCAGCAACCCTTTCGCCGGATCCAGCTCGACGCGCTTGACATCCAGCCCCGGATCGAAGATCGCCTTGAGCAACATCTCTTCGATATCGATGCCGCTCGCAGCGACGACTTCGTTCAGGTATTCCCGGGAAAACTCCGGTTTGAATTTGGTCATGGAATAATGATGGTGGATCCCGTTGGCGAACCAGACCCGTTTGAGATAGGTCTCGAATCTTTGCCAGCCGAGCGTCGTCCGGTCGCCCGGATACTTCGTGTATATGGATTCGAGGACATCGCGAAGCGCAAGATTATTGCGGTAATGCTGATCCCAGAGGATGTCGCGTCCCGCGAGACCCGCCTGGGTCAGATAATAGGCCAGCTTTTTCTGCTGGAGGGTGAGCTTCTCCCATCCGGGGACCCGGTAACGCAGGATGCGCACATCCGCGAACTGTTCCGTCTGCCAGAGAAAACCGTCTTTATCCTGCACCGTCCGCGCCGGTATGGGCGCCGCCTTCCGCCAGTCCTCGCCCTTGGCGTTATCCCTGCTCGCCCCGGTTGGCGGTTGCTTTTCGGCTGGCATGTCGGTCTCTCCACACGCAAATATAAAAACAAGAACAATAAAAATCCCAGGGTGCCTTAGCCATTGCATGATCCACGCCCTCATGGAGTTCTAGTTGATGTTGACCTTGACAACATTATCCCGGCGGTGGTCACCGCCCGGACGTGGGCTTGACCCACCGACATTATACACACCGACGCAGGGCTTCCCAGCCTGTGCGCCTGGATGGAATGCCCGGCACGCAGGCCGCGGTTTCAGCGCTTCTCACCCGTCACGGTGATGCTCATGACCGTGGTCTGATCTGCGAGCTTCCCGGCGATTTCGGCTGGGATGCCATGCCGCATGAGCAACTCCCGCGGTATGGCGATCCGCGACTCTCTTTGCACCCGGACCGCTTTGAAACCCGCGGCGCGGATCAACTGCAAATAGGCATCCCGATCCATGGCCCCGGCGATACAGCCGGTATACAACTCCGCCACGCGTTGCAACTCGTGGGGTAACTCTCCCAGGGTCACGATGTCCGCGATGCTGAAATGACCGCCCGGTTTCAAGACCCGCCAGGTTTCCCTGAATGCCCTGGCCTTGTCGGGGACCAGGTTAAAGACGCAGTTACTCACCACGACGTCGGCAAGATTATCTTCCACCGGCAGATTTTCGAGTTCGCCCAACCGGAATTCGACATTGTCGAAACCGGATTTTTCCGCGTTGCGCCTGGCCTTGGCGATCATCTCGGGCGTCATGTCGATGCCAATCACACGACCACTTTCGCCGACTGCGGCGCGGGCGATGAAGCAATCGTTACCGGCCCCGGCGCCGAGATCGATCAAGGTATCGCCGGGATGCAAACCCGCGAGATCCACCGGCAGGCCGCAGCCGAGCCCGAGGTCGGCATCCGGGTTATAACCTTGTTGTTCCTCATATCCGCTGACCAGCGGGGCCATATCCGTCCCGCAACCCGCATCGGCGCAGCAACAGTCGCCCTGATCTTTCTCGTTATCTCGCGCGGCCAGCGCCCCGTATTTATCCCTGACCAACCGTTTCAAACCTTCACTCTCGCTCATGACTTGTGCTCCTCTATAAATATCGTAATATTACGATGCTTTTGCCAAAAAATTATTCACAACATCCCTTAAAACCTCCGAATACCTCGTTTAATGCCTTTCTGGCGCTCTCCCAGGCACGTGCATCTACGCAATAGCAAACCCTGGGACCTTCCACCTCGCCCTTGATCAGCCCGATCCGATCTGGATCAGGCGTTGCACGATGGCCACCAGCGCCGATGTAATTTTTCTATTTCGATGTCCGCAAACCAGGAAGCTTGTCATTACCTGGGATTTGTATTCTGATCCGGATCTCCTGTCATCAAAGGAAACCTGTGCCTAACGACGACATCCTGATTATCGGAGGCGGTCACAACGGTCTGGTCTGTGCCTGTTATCTCGCCGCGGCCGGTCTGCGCGTCACCATCCTGGAACGCCGCGGGGTTGTCGGCGGCGCGGCCGTGACCGAGGAATTCATACCGGGTTTTCGCAATTCCACGGCGAGTTATACGGTCAGCCTGCTCCAACGCCGGATCATCGAGGATCTGAACCTGCACCGACACGGCCTGCGTATCCTGCCGCGACCGTATTCCAATTTCCTGCCGCTGGACGGAAACTACCTGCGCACTGGCCCCACGCTGGCGGAGACCCAAGCGGAATTCGCGCGCTTTTCCAGCCAGGACGCCTCACATTTGCCGGAATATCAGCGAATGCTCTCAGGCGCGGCCGATTTCCTGCGCCCGCTGCTGCTGGAGACGCCAGTTAATCCGTTTAATGGCGTGCGCGATATGCTCACCGGATTGCGTCTGCTTAATCGTTTGCGCAAGACTCCAGCGTGTTCTCGTGCGGACCTTATTACACTCTTCACCAACAGCGCGGGGGAGTTGCTCGAATCCTGGTTCGAGACTGAATCAATCCGCGCCCTGTTCGGATTCGATGCCATTGTCGGAAATTTCGCAAGTCCTTACAGCCCTGGTACGGCCTATGTGTTGTTGCATCATGTGCTGGGCGAGGTTAATGGAAGACGCGGGGAATGGGGCCACGCCATAGGCGGCATGGGTGCGGTTACCCAAGCAATGGCGAAGGAAGCGGAGGCCAGAGGCGTCCGGATCCGTCTCGAATCCCCGGTCGCCAAGGTCCTGGTCGAAAAGGGCCGGGTGAGCGGGGTATTGCTGGAGTCCGGAGAATCGATACGCGCCACGGCCGTAGTAGCGAATGTCCATCCCGGCTTGCTTTACCTCAACCTGATTGAACCGTCCGATCTCGAACCGGAGTTTCTGGCGCGCATGCACCGGTATAAAAGCGGTTCGGGAAGCTTCCGGATGAATGTCGCGCTTGCGGAACTGCCGCGCTTTTGCGGCGCCCCCCGTGATGACCCGGATCTGAGGCATCTGCAATCAGGAATACTCATTGCCCCCTCATTACAGTATATGGAACAGGCCTGGTGGGATGCTCGCCGACTGGGGTGGTCACAGGCGCCCGTAATCGAAATGCTGATCCCGAGCACGGTGGATGACTCCCTCGCCCCTCCCGGCGCGCATGTTGCAAGTCTCTTCTGTCAGCATTTCAACCCTGCACTCCCGGATGGGAGGTCCTGGGACACGGCGAAAGAAGAGGCGGCCGACCTAATCCTGAACACCGTCGATCGCTACGCGCCGAACTTCAAGGGCAGCATCCTCGGACGCAGCATCCTTACGCCACTGGATTTGGAACGGGAGTTCGGCCTGATTGGGGGCGATATCTTTCATGGCGCTCTCTCCCTCGATCAGTTGTACTGCGCGCGTCCGCTTCCCGGCATTGGTCAATATCGGGGGCCGTTGCGGGATCTTTATATGTGCGGGTCCGGGACGCATCCCGGCGGCGGGGTCAGCGGCGCACCTGGTTATAATGCAGCGCGGGAGATACTGCGCGATCTTGGATGATGCCCCAGGTTATCAGGCGCTGCCCTGGCGAAAATTGTCTTCCGCCATCATTTTTTTCGCGAGTTCGATATCCAGTTTCTCCGCCGGCATGGCCAGATAATACGGCAGGTCCACGGCGCGCTCGGATAATCGGATCGCATCCGCCTCGGTGAGCCGGGTCAGCACCGACTCGATGGTCTGTTCCAGATTTTCCGGAACAGACTCGGCGTATTTGCTTTTCATGAAATCGATCAGTTGCTGGATTGTGTGCCGTCCATCCGCCAGGTTGATCACGAGACTCAGCCAGGGTTCCAGCACCGGCGTATCTTCCCTGGGATTGTGCAAATCGACCAACGTCACCTGTTTGCCGCGCTTGGCATAGACCACGGTCCTGAAGAAATACCTTGATTTATCCATGGCAGGTATCCTCAGTGCACGGGCTCCTGCCCGCAATCCGGTTCCGGCGTCTGCCGCCGCATCTGCTCCTTCATCGCGGCGAGTTGGTGATTGCTCCACTCAAAATTAATATCCCAATACGGATTGATCGACACCCCCACGCTGCCCTCAATCCCGAACAGAAAGTTCCCGGCGTTGACCTCGTATTCGAACTTGAAGTCGGGATAAAGCTCGCGGGTCGGATGCGCCCGCGACGGATGCGAGTAGACACAGACCGAATCGTGTCCGGGCCGCGCCAGCGCGAAGACCCGCGGATGCGGAACCAGTTTCGCCTGATCCCCTATATTTTTCACCTGTCCTTCCGGCAGCAGGATATAGACGTTGGAATTGAAGAATTTTTCCAGGAATTTCTGGACCGGCAACTCCTTCCGGCTGAGTTGGATTAACGCCTCTTCGAATTCATTCTGCGGATCCGCGAATGTCCGTGGCGGCCCGCCGCCAAGGCGCAAGGGAGATGATCGATCTTGTTCTGAACTGGCCATAAGCTACTACCTTATCTCGTTCGTGTTGTAATGGTGAATCACTGGATGGAGTAACAATGATAACCCGATGGATAATGGTGTCCAGCGATCCGTTGTGCTATGTTTGCCCGGCCGCTGCCGAGGACAGCGGCCGGAAACACGATTTACGCAATCAGAGGGCGATGCCAATGCAGAAACAATCCGGATTGCCGGCGGGCGCCGTCACACGCGCCGGTCTTGAACCAGACTCGACTTTGACTTTGGATCGGAGGAGCTTTCTCCGGGCGGCCTTGGCAGGCGGCGCCGTGACTTCGACAGGACTCGCGTCCATGAGGAGTGCCGAAGCCGGATTATCGTTCCCGGAAGATAGGCGTCTGTTCGGCGGTGGAGGCGCCGTCTCACGTTCCGAAAACGATCTCTACGATTGTGAAGTCGAGGGCGACATCCCGGCGGACCTCGACGGCGTCTTTTATCGGGTCGGGCCGGACCCGCAATATCCGAAACCGGCGCAATATGAAAACGATATTCCCTTCGATGGCGAAGGTCACGTCACCATGTTCCGCATCAAGGATGGGCATGTCGATTATCGCAGCCGTTATGTACGCACCCAGCGCTGGAAGGCCCAGCACGCGGCAAGGAGCTCCTTGTTCGGCATGTACCGCAATCCAGGGACGGACGCCCCCAGCGTGAAGGGCTTGAGCCGCGGCACGGCCAACACTCAGGTTTTTTATCATCACGGGAAACTGCTGGCCTTGAAGGAAGACAGCCCGCCGGTGGCCATGGACCCGCTGACTCTGGAGACGCTCGATGATTACTATACCTTCGGCGGTGGTCTCAAGGGGGAGACCTTTACCGCCCATCCGAAAATCGATTCACACACGGGCGAATTGATCGGTTTTGGCTACGAGGCGAAAGGTCTGCTTACTGATGATGTCGAGATCATCAGCGTCGATCCGAAAACGGGAAAGGTCACGTGGTCTGCCTGGATCAAGGTGCCTTATGCCGGAATGTTGCATGATTTTGGCGTGACCGAAAAACACATCATGTTTCTCGTGATCCCGATGGTCTCCAGTCGGGAGATCCTTGCCAGGAACGGGCCGCATTTCGCCTGGGACTCCACTCTGCCGAGTTGGCTCGGCGTGATGGCGCGCGGCGGCGATGGATCGGACCTCCGCTGGTTCAAGGGGAAGGGCGAGATGGCCACGCACACCATGGGCAACTGGTCCGATGGATCGAAGGTGTATTTCGACATGGACGGAGCGCCCACGAATCAGTTTCCGTTTTTTCCACAACTGCACGAGAGTTTTGATCCGAACGCCGCGTCCGGTCAGATCCGAAGAATGCGGGTCGATCTGTCGCGCAAGCAGGATAATTTCGAAGTGGAGATCCTCTATCCGGAGGTTCGGGGAGTACTGGCCCGCCAGGATGACCGTTATCACACCGTTCACTATCGTTTCGGCTTCCTGCAAGCCGGCCGGCAGGGTTGGGCGATAGTGGATCACCAGACACAGCTAGCGAAATTCTACAATCCAGGTCCCGATACGACGCTCGCCGAGATGTGTTTCGTGCCGCGCCGCAAGGATGCGCCAGAGGGGGATGGCTATCTCATCGGCATAGCCACACGACTGAAGGAAAACAGCCGCTCGGATTTAATCCTTATCGACGCACAACATCCTGAAGACGGTGTCATTGCCACGGTACATATGCCCTATCGAATCCCCGGTCAGGTACATGGCTTCTGGGTTGGCGGCTCTGATCTGCCTGAGGTCTGATAAGGAACCCGACGCAACTACCTCAATAAACAAACCTAATGGCCAAATATTTGGCAAGGTCACTCGAATAAGCTGACCACAATTCACGACCTCCCGAAGCTAAAACAATTACGGATCGGCAACCGGAAAGGATATTCCGATAAGGATTGCCCGGGGCGATCCTAATGATGTTGCAGCCAGCCATAGCGGGCAATGGGAAAGTGAATTCAGGCAGCGCCTGCCTCAAGTAAATCGGGTCTGGCACCTCACCTGATGAGTCTGACTATAAATATCTATCTGCAGGCAAGGGGTAGAAATTCAGAAGGTATGGTATTCAAGGAGCCGATAGCCTGGTCACCACAATCCCAGGTCGATCCTCCATCCGTGGTGCTCATGGCGAATGTCTGTCCCTTAATGACAGCGTTAACGGCTTGCGTCTTCAACGCCGCTTGCACGATAATCGTTGCCCCACTCCCTCCGGTTAGGGTGATGGTCGATACAAACTTCCCGGTCGCGGTCGCACCAAAGGAAGCGATTCCGGTAAGTCCCGTGAATGTCCCTGAGTTGGAATGATATTGCGCCAGAGGCGTCTTCAGCCCTGAGGTAAGCATGACTGCCTCCGAGACTTGGGCCCGGGCAATATAATTGTTGTAGGCAGGAATCGCCACCGCAGCGAGAATGCCTATGATTGCTACCACGATCATCAATTCGATGAGTGTGAATCCAGTGGGCTTGGCGGTTGTCCTTTTGGTCGACCAGCTAATGATATCAATCCGGTAAATCATCGCGAATCTCCTCTCTCGGGCACAAGGCGAAAGAATTCTAGGCTCTGCATAATCGCAGAACATGATGATAGAATCCATCCACTTCATATATAACCAATACATACAGGAAAAACGCATGACTACAGTCCGTTCCTTTCACCCCCCGCAACGCACACTGCTGGGTCCCGGCCCTTCCGATGTTCCCCCTCGGGTACTGGAGGCGATGTCCCGGCCGACCTTGGGGCATCTGGATCCAGCGTTTGTGACTATGATGGATGAATTGAAGGGTTTATTGCGTTATGCCTTTCAAACGGATTATTCGCTGGCCATGCCCATCTCCGGCCCCGGATCGGCGGGAATGGAAGCGGCGTTCGTGAATCTTCTGGAGCCTGGGGAGAAGGTGATCATCTGCCAGAACGGGGTCTTCGGCGGCCGCATGAAGGAAAACGCCGAGCGCTGCGGCGCCGTGCCAGTCATGGTGCAGGATGAGTGGGGCAAACCCGCTGATCCGCATAAAGTGGAGGCGGCATTGAAGGCCAATCCGGATGCCAAAGTCGTTGCCGTGGTTCAGGCGGAGACATCCACAGGGGCCTTATCCGATGTCAGAACCATCGCCGGGATCGCGCATAAATACGAATGCCTGATTATTGTCGATTCAGTCACCGCTCTGGGCGGCTCGCCGCTTAAGGTCAGCGAGTGGCAACTGGATGCCGTATATTCAGGATCCCAGAAATGCCTATCCTGCACACCCGGCCTCTCGCCCATCACCTTCAGTCCCAGGGCCGTGGAAAAGGTGAAATCGCGCAAACATAAGGTGCAGAGCTGGTTTCTGGACTTCAACCTTGTCCTCGGTTACTGGGATGGTGGGGCGCAGCGTTCCTACCATCACACCGCTCCGATCAATGCGCTCTATGGACTGCATGAAGCCCTCGTAATGCTACAGGAGGAAGTCCTCGAAAATGCCTGGCAACGGCACCGCAAAAACCATCTTGCACTGCGTGCCGGGGTTGAGGCCATGGGTCTGGCATTCGTGGTGGAAGAGGCTTATCGTTTGCCACAGTTGAATGCCATAACCATCCCGCCAGGAGTTCAGGATGCAGTAGTACGGCAACGTCTGCTCAACGATTACAGCATCGAGATTGGCGCCGGGCTCGGGGCCATGGCCGGAAAGATCTGGCGCATCGGCCTCATGGGCCACGCCTCTAATCGAAAGAATGTGCTGCTTCTACTTGGCGCACTGGATGCGATCCTCACCGACATGAAGGCGCCCATATACAGCGGCGTGGCGATCGAGGCGGCAATGCAGATTTACAACAGTTAGGTTAGCTTTGGTTGGCTGTTGAGAACCGTCGTGGGTCACGTGACCAGCAATGTCCACCACATCCGGCATGCAGCGACTGCTATCAGAATGGCCAGAATGCGTCGCAACAGCAATACCTGTACCCTGTGTCCCAGTGCGCTACCCAGAAGGGTCCCTGGGATGACCGTCAGGATAATAGGCGCAGCGAGTGTCCAATCGATCTGCCCGGTCGCAGATTTGCCGATGATTCCGGCGACCGTGGAGAAAATGACAATGACCAGGTTACTGCCGATGGCAATCCTTGTTGGGATGCGCACATAATAAATCATTAACGGAATGAGCAGGAATGATCCGCCCTGTCCGACGAGACCTCCCAGACCGCCAACAGCAACCGCAGTCAGGATGGCCCTGCCGGGATTGATAACAACTTGTTTGACATCAGGGTATTCCTCTTCCGCCACGCGTCGGGTAAACAAGAGGAACGCAGCGATCGCGGCCAACATGGAAAAGACAATTAAGAGAATCTCGTTGGCAACCCATTTCGCCCCTGCCCCGCCAAGCAGGGCGGCGATAAAGATCACCGGCCCCATGATCTTGCAGAGTCGCATGGAGACAGTCAGCAATCTAAAGTGGACGAACGCACCAGCAACCGCCGCCAGCAGACCCTGAACAACAGTCAATCCTGCAACGAGCTGCATGGGCAGCGTTTCGAATCCCATCACGGGCGGGATAAACAACAAGAGAGGCGCCATGATTATCCCACCGCCTATGCCCAATAATCCGGACAGAAACCCCGTCAGGAGGGCCAAGGCAGCGATGAGGAAGATTAATGCCATGAGTTTGCCCGCTAGAATCATGGGGCCGGTTCATGACCCGTCCACGCAGTCCCGTTATGGTATACTCGCAGCCGGTATCACACTCGCCCTGGTAGCTCAGTAGGATAGAGCGTTCGCCTCCTAAGCGGAAGGTCACAGGTTCAACTCCTGTCCAGGGCACCATCAATTCCGTGAATTAATCAGAGGTTCTGTCCGGCACATGGATGTGCTCTGAGAATTGCAGGATGTACTTACTCAGAGTTTCTTTAATTTGAATTTATTTCGTGAGGGGACGGTCAGACATCCTGTCGGCGGATTTTCCGACAGGAGCAGACCGCTCCATTCAGGTGATTCCAGACTTTAGTGATTGACTGGTATGAAAAGCCCCAGCAGTGCGGCCGCCGCGACGATTGCCACCAGCAGAAAAAAAGCATTACGCGCCAATGTCTTCAGCGTCATTACATTACTGATATGACGGCTGGCCTGACAGTCACCTACTCCTTCGATGAGCCCCCTAGTCATCATCAGAATACCCTCATTACTGGTCGATAGATTTTGTCTTGGTAAGTCACGGATTTCCTGCGTATAACATGTATATACGTTTGTGACAGGAAAGATCTGCAAACTA
Source organism: Gammaproteobacteria bacterium (assembly GCA_004297165.1). Taxonomy (GTDB): domain Bacteria; phylum Pseudomonadota; class Gammaproteobacteria; order Eutrophobiales; family Eutrophobiaceae; genus 2-02-FULL-56-15. The sequence goes on along the minus strand of SCUJ01000006.1, from coordinate 167,835 downwards.
CATACCAATTAATAATTTTATTTATTTTTCAATAAGATAATTATTATAGTTTTATAATACATTAATTTGTTTTGTAAAAATTCCCGACGGTACTAAGGCTTTTATCCTGCCAGATTGTGATTAAAATCACACTTTTACTTTTCTGGTCAACAAGTTAGGAGAGGAGCTGGATCAAATTGTTTCTGTAAACAGAATCGACAACTTTTACCATTTCATTGACAGTTTCTGTATACATTAATTGACGACGTATCTTATTCACATTCCGATCAGCAGATAAAGCGGGAGCAGAGTGCCCCAGAGCGCAGCGCCATACAATACGACCCGAAAGAAGACTTCACCGCCAGTGATGCCAAAATCATGCAGACTGAGGAATATCCTGTGGACGGACTGCCACAACGGCAGGCTGATAATTACCAGCAGAAACAGTTTTCCGAACCAGCCTGCGGCAAAACCAGCTAGACGGTCGTAGGCGAGCACATCGGCTGAGACTATTCCCATCGGCACCGCAATTCCCGTAATAAGTATGAAAACCGGCATGCTATAGGCAACCACTACGCCACCGGCACCGAACAGGCTCCATACTATAGGTTCATTGGATCGTTTGTGCATATTAACTCCAGAGGATCAGGCCCAGCAGGACCAGGTAGATGACGCCGGCAAGAATATACTGAGCCGTCACAAGTTTTTCGACCGGCACCTTTTCGCCCTTGAAATACAGCGGCGGCATCACCTTCGGCGCTACCGCAAACCAGGTAATTGCATGATAGACAGCCGCGCCGAGCGCCACGCAATGGAACAGAATTGCCCCGGGACTGCGCATTGCATCGATCCAACCGTTCCAGGCCGCCTCGCCGGAACTGAGACGTATGAGACCAATTAACAGAATGACTGCATAGATTCCGACGAACACCGCAGTGGACTCGCGCAGGATATAACGGATATAAACGGGGTTTTTCAACCACCATCCCGTCATGGGTCTGACGTAGGGCTTGCGCGTGCTCATCAGTTCCCTCCCCGTGGCGCAACGAAGCGCAGGAGATAATCAATAGTGCTGTTCACTTTGTTGCGGTTGATGGCGGCGGCAGGATCGACATCCTTGGGACATACCTCAGAACAGTAGCCGACCAAGGTACAACCCCAGACTCCTTCATGGGCATTGAGAAGCTGCATGCGCTCCGCTTTGGCCGAATCCCGATTATCTTCGTTGTATCGGTGCAGCAGTGCGATCGCTGCCGGACCGAGATACTCCGGTTTCAGTCCATACTGAGGGCACGCCGCATAACACAGCATACAATTGATGCAGGAACTGAACTGGGCGATGCGATCGAGTTGCCGCGGAGTTTGCAGATACTCTCCTTCCTCCAGCGCGCGGGGGGCATCCGGTACGATGTATGGCTTGATGCTCTCGAGTTTGCCGATGAAGTCAGAGAGATCGATCACCAAATCCTTTTCTATCGGGAAATGCTTCAATGCCTCCAGCGTGATCTTCCCTGGGTAATATTCCCGCAGAAAGGTCTTGCACGAGAGTTTGGGCACGCCGTTTATCATCATCCCGCAACTGCCGCAGATCGCCATGCGGCACGACCAGCGGAAACTCACCGATCCATCCAGGTAATCCTTGATGTACTGTACGCCCTGCAACACGGACATATCATCGGTGAACGGGACCTTGAAACTTTGCAGGAATGGCTTGTCGTCCTCTTCAGGACGATAGCGCAACACCTCAATCTCGATAGTTTTTTCGTTATTTGCCATGCGCCGCTTCCTTCTTCTTTTTTCGTTCCGCCTCGGCCTTTTCACCGGCCTCGCCATAAGCGCGAATGCCAGGCTCCAGCTTGGTGATTTTCACCGGGGAATATTCAATCTTCGGCGGACCCTCGCCAGCGTAACGGGCCAGCGTGTGTTTGAGGTAATTTTGATCGTCGCGCTGTTCCAAGCCTTCCAGGCGTTGATGCGAGCCGCGCGATTCCTTGCGGTTCAAGGCCGAACTAGCGATGGTTTCCGCCACCTCCAGTAGATAACCCAACTCTATCGCCAGCAGCCATTCGGTGTTCCAGGCGCTGGATTTGTCCTCGATATTTATGGATCGATAACGCTGTTTCAGTTCCGCCAGTTTGTCGCAGGTGGCGCGCATGCCGGCTTCGGTCCGGTAGATACCGCAACCGTCCTCCATGCTTTTTGCCATCTCGCTGCGGATGACCGCGATGCGCTCCTTGCCGGAGGGGTTGTCCACCAATCCGCGCAAACGGTTGCCGATTTCACTGGCCTGCCGCTCCAGCGTACCCGTGGGGGAATTGCTCGTGGTTTTGACAAATTGGGTGGCTTCCTCACCCGCTACCTTGCCGAACACGCAGAGCTCGACTAAGGAGTTGGAGCCGAGTCGGTTCGCCCCATGGATGCCTACGCTCGCGCACTCGCCCACGGCATAGAGTCCCGGAAGATTCGTCGCGGTGCGGCCGTCTGTTTCGATGCCGCCCATGGTGTAATGGACGCCCGGCAGGACAGGAATGGGTTCATGCGCCGGGTCAATCCCCATGTATTCCTCGGCCAGTTCATAGATCTGCGGGAGTCGTTCGCGCAGCTTCTTTTCGCCCAGATGTCGCATGTCCAGATGCACTACCTGGCCGTGGGGATTGTCAATGGTCCGCCCTTTCTGCTTTTCATGCCATATCGCCTGGCTTACCCGATCGCGCGGTCCTAATTCCATGAATTTGTTGCGCGGTTCGGGACTGGGGGGGCCCAATCCATAATCCTCAAGAAATCGATACCCATCCTTGTTCAACAGGTAACCACCCTCGCCACGGCAGGCCTCGGTAAAGAGAAGACCGGTTCCTGGCATGCAGGTTGGGTGATATTGCATGAATTCCATGTCGCGCAATGCCACTCCTCGACGATAAGCCAGCGCCATTCCATCGCCAGTAACGATGCCGCCGTTGGTATTTTCGCGGAAAACCCGGCCGGCGCCTCCGGTTGCGAGGACGATCGCCTTGGCTTGGATGAAACAGATCCGTCCTGTCGCGATCTCGATTACCACCACGCCCTGGGCGCGCCCCTCGTCAACCACGATATCGGCGCAGAAATATTCATCGAAGCGTTTGATCGATGGATATTTGATGGAGGTCTGAAAGAGGGTATGCAACATGTGAAACCCAGTCTTGTCCGCCGCGAACCAGGTACGCTCGATCTTCATACCGCCGAAGGCGCGCACGTTGATGTGTCCGTCCTCCTTGCGGTTCCACGGACAGCCCCAGTGCTCCATCTGGACCAGTTCTTCGTGGGCATGGGCCACGAAATATTCGACCACGTCCTGTTCGCATAACCAATCGCCGCCGGCGACCGTATCGTTGAAGTGATATTCGAGATTATCATGCGGCTGGGTCACTGCGGCGGCGCCGCCTTCAGCGGCAACCGTATGGCTGCGCATGGGATAAACCTTGGAGACCAGGGCGATGCACTGTCCGGGATCTTTTTCCGCTGCGGCTATGGCGGCGCGTAGCCCAGCCCCCCCGCCGCCAACAATAACGATATCGGTCTTGATAGTGTCCACGCTCAGTATTACTCCCGACCTGCCGAACGGATCATCGGCCTGTATTTAATTTTTATTGGTTGAAGACCAATGTTCATGATAATCACGGTACTGGCCCCGCATCTTGATGCAGATCAATTCATAACCAGAGTCAAACCCAAATTTCCCGCCAACGCGCCAGCTTTCCAAATCGACATTCTGCAATTATGATATCACTGTATTATACCTCTTGGCCTGCCGCATTGAACGGCGCAATCCAGCCAAAAAACTTACCGCATAACCGAGGTGCAACGAACTAATGGCGAACGGGAAACAGGCAACTCAATTCTCCGCACACGAACATTACCGGGAAAGCGCCTTCAAGCAGGTCTGGCGCGATGACCTGGACAGTGTCTTCGCCGATATCGCCTCGTATTACGACAGCGCCAATTATGTCGCGAGCCTCGGGCTTTTCGGGTGGTTTCGGGATACTTTCCTCTCCACCATCGACCTGCGTCCTGGTTACAAGGCGCTCGATGTCTGCGCGGGCACCAATGCTACGGGCATCGCCCTGCTGGAGCGGCAACCTGATCTCCAGATAATCGCCATCGATCGCAATCAGGAGATGCAGAAGGTGGGTAGGGAGCGGGCTGAGCGCAAAGGTTTTCATATCGAAAGCGTCATCGACGATGTCCACAAGCTACCTTTTCCCGACAATCACTTCGATCTGGTAACTATTCAATACGCCTCCAGGCACCTGCGGCTGTTCGATGTATTCAGTGAAATCCTCAGGGTTTTAAAACCCGGCGGCTTCTTTTATCACGCCGATATGTTGCGCCCGAGGAACCGCCTGGTTGGGAAACTGCACTATACCTATCTCGGGGCGTGCCTGACTCTCACCGCAAAGATCTTTGGCAGCGGCAGAAAGGCATTGGATTGTCGGGATTACTTTCTGGAGGTGCTCAGTAATTTCTATTCCGCGGAGGAACTGTCCGAACTGCTGCGCCACCTGGGTTTTGCCAACGTCACGCACAAGACTCTCCTCGGGGGACTCCTCGGATTTCACAAGGCCCAAAAAGTCTCGCCTGTCAGTTGACTCGTTCAGGCAGTAAGTGAACAAGTATCGCCTCCTCTGCGCTGCGAGCGCCTGGATGATGCATGAATTCAACGGCCAGACCCTCGCCACGTTGAAACACAATCCGTTTTTCAAACTGCTCTTGCCGCCGTTCAGCGGCTTTCTCCTCGACAATGTACGGAAAGAGATAGAGAAGGATCATGCGGTGATTGAGGTGGCATTTCAGTCCTCCCGTCAGCAATCGCCCCCCGGCGACCGGGAAATTCGCATTCTGCTGCAAAAGGCTCGTGAGATCGATCGCCAATTTGTCCGCAAGTCTCACATGCCTAACATAGGCATCCAGATTCGACATGAAGATATCGAGGCTATCCGCGCCGAGAGAATGCGACTCTTGTTGGATGGCGTGTATCGAATCCTCCAACAAATGGAAAAACAGCCCAGGTTGCGCAAGGCAATCCAGGCAGTTCTTGATAGGGGTCAGTTTCACGAATTCATTCTCAAAATCCTGAATTTATATATCGACGAAACCAGACTTCTCAGCAACTCCTTAAAATTACCTCTCACCATGCGGCGAGCGCGTGATACGGCATTGAGTGCGGTGACCAAGGCCATGCTGGGCGCGGCGGCAAAGGTGGCGGATGAATGCGCCGTCATTATGTTCGGCATGAGTTTTTGAAAGCGCAGATAATACTTGCATATATTAACCCGGCAGCGTGTGAGGTTTTGTTAAATCACGAAAACCCCCGTTTTGACAACGACAAACTTCGCTAAATAAACTTCGCGATTAGCCCATGTTTTTGGTACGATTGCATCCCGTTATCGGTATTCGTCCACTCAAATTCGTAACCCGGTACGAGGCATCAAGTGAGTTCTACACACCAGATCTTTGATATCTCAAAATTCAAGGTATCCTGCGGCAACTGCAGCCTGGTTGAATTATGTCTGCCGTGGGGCCTCAAGGTTGACGATTTGAATGAACTCGAAAAGATCATCAAGCGAGTGCGCCCCCTGCAACGCGGCGATTACCTCTTCCACACCGGCGATAAATTCCAGCAACTTTATGCCGTGCGCTCGGGCGCCATCAAGGCCTATCGGACCACCGAGGAAGGCAATGAACAAATCCTCGGCTTCTACCTCCCAGGTGAACTGCTCGGCCTGGATGCGATAGATACTGAGAAACACGTTTGCACAACGGTAGCGCTTGAAACCAGCAGCTTCTGCGCCGTCCCTTTCACCCGACTGGAAGAACTCTGCCAACAGATACCCGGGCTCCAGCACCAGATCTATCGTCTGATGAGCCGTGAGCTTTCCAGCGAGAACCAATCGTTGTTACTACTTGGCAAGAAGAGCGCCGAGGAAAAGATCGCGACCTTCCTGGTCAATCTCTCCTCGCGCCTGCATGTGCTGGGTTATTCCTCCACCGAATTCAGATTGCCCATGTCCAGACAGGAGATCGGCAATTACCTCGGACTCACGGTTGAAACGGTTAGCCGAATCTTCAGCCGCCTGCAGAAGGACAAGCTCATCGTCATCGACAGAAAACTCATCAAGATCGTGAATGAGCACGGGATACGTTGCATGTGCACGGGCAACAAGGAATCCTCCAGCAAGAGCCGCAGCGCAACGGGTCACTGAACAACGCGGCCACGAACCTGATCGCGGTAAGGGAGCAGACTTTCGCTCATGATTACCAGATCCCGATCACAAATTGAACGGATCGCCGTCAAGCACGCAAAACTTGATCTGGATCATCCAGCCGGCGGTCGTTTAGATGCTTAAATACCCCGCGTCCCACCACTACCAATCGAAACTCGTCTAGCCATGATTAACAGCCTGATTTTCAACAAGGATCTGATCACCCGCTATGACACCCTCGGGCCGCGCTACACCTCATATCCCACGGCGGTGCAGTTCGACGAGAGTTTCTGTCATGACAATTACGTCGAAATAGCGCGATCCACCAACGAGGAACCGGTACCGAAACAATTATCGCTTTATTTTCATCTCCCCTTCTGCGATACCGTTTGCTATTACTGCGCCTGCAACAAGATCATCACCAAGAACCGCGCCCATGCCGCTCCCTACCTGCAACTTCTGTATGAGGAGATCAAGCTGCAAAGCAGCCTTTATGACCGCGACCGCATAGTCGAGCAGTTGCACTGGGGCGGCGGCACTCCCACTTTCATCAGCCACGCCCAGATGAGCGATCTGATGAGGCACACGCGGGATGCCTTTTCACTGCGCAATGACGACAGAGGCGAATACTCCATCGAGCTCGATCCGCGCGAGGCGGACGCAGACACCATCGCCTTGCTCCGTTCCCTGGGTTTCAACCGGGTCAGCCTTGGGGTGCAGGATTTCGATCCCGAGGTGCAGAAGGCCGTCAACCGGATCCAGAGCATTGCGGAGACCCGCGCTGTCATTGAGGCCGCCCGGAAACACGCCTTCAAGTCCGTGCATATCGATCTAATCTACGGCCTGCCGAAACAAACCGTGGAAAGCTTCGCCCGCACCCTGCAAAAAGTGATCGAGTTGGGCCCGGATAGAATTTCTGTTTTCAACTACGCCCACATGCCACGGCGCTTCAAGACGCAAAAGCAGATCAACAAGGCCGATCTGCCGGCGCCCACGGAAAAACTCAACATCCTGCAACACGTCATCAATTATCTGACGCAGGAAGGTTATACCTACATCGGCATGGATCATTTCGCCAGACCTGACGACGAACTGGCCCTGGCGCAGAAACAGGGCACCCTGACCCGCAATTTCCAGGGTTATTCGACCCATGCCAACTGCGACATCATCGGCATGGGGATCTCCGCCATCAGCAAGGTGGGCGACTGTTACTCGCAGAACGTGTACGAGATCGGCGAGTATGAAAAACTCGTCACGGCCGGACGCATCCCGGTTTTCCGGGGTTTGAAACTCGACGGCGACGATCTGCTGCGCCGGGATGTCATCACCCAGCTCATCTGCCATTTCAATCTTGAATTCGAGCAGATCGAAACCCGGCACCGAATCAATTTCAACGATTACTTCTATAACGAGATCAGCATCCTGAAAGGCATGGAGCGCGACGGGTTGTTAAGCATCGACGCGGAACGCATCCGGGTTTCACCCGCCGGCTGCCTGCTGGTGCGCAACATCTGCGCTGTCTTCGACAAATACCTCCGGCAGACACAGGCCGAGCAAACCTTCTCCCGGACGATCTGAAAACCCGCGCCGGCGAGGGTCTCCCTGCCAGCGAGACGGTATCCCGATGGGCCGACGCGCAGACAAACTGATCGATATTCTCTTCCCGGCTGTGCCTCGCGATTTTCCCCTGCGCCGCAACCTGAAGACCCTCACGCGCGCCATCCACATATTGACCAGCGGCACGCTTCTCGGCGGTCACATTTTTGGGTTGCCGGAGACCGAACTCATACCCTGGTTGTACGCCACCATCGCCTCGGGCGTCGCCCTGCTGGGGATGGACCTGCACGCCTCCGCTTCAGTATTGCTGGAAGTGAGGGGCATAGCTATTCTAGTCAAGCTGCTGCTGATGGTGTGTATCGGCTTCTGGTTCGAGGCGGCGATTCCGTTGCTTTGCCTGATCGTCATCATCGGCGTCTACGCCAGTCACATGCCGAAGTTCATACGCCACCGGATGCTCTTCTTCAGCGGCCGGTTTCAACCGGATCGGCGAGGCGGATGAGGTAGCGATGCAGGAAGGCCAAGCCTCCATAAACAGAAAGCGAGTTGAACTGGTCTGTCCCGCCGGCAATCTCCCCGCCTTGAAGACCGCCGTCGACAACGGCGCGGACGCGGTTTATATCGGATTTCGCAATAATACCAACGCGAGAAACTTTCCCGGCCTTAACTTCAGTCGAGACGAGGCCGCCAAAGGCATAGATTATGCCCGTAATGCCGGCAAACGGGTCTTCCTCGCCTTGAATACCTACCCAGTGCCGCGTCTCTGGGATGAGGCCGCCGCTTCGGTGGACATGGCCGCCGCCATCGGCGTCGATGCATTGATCCTGGCCGACCCTGGTCTGCTCGAATACGCCAAAGCTACGCACCCTGGGCTGCGCCTGCATCTTTCCGTGCAGGGCTCGGCCACCAACCGCCAGGCGATCGCCTTCTATCGGGAGCGCTTCGGTATCCAGCGGGTGGTTTTGCCCAGGGTATTGTCGCTCGAGCAGGTGCGCCGGCTCGTGGAGAAATCCGGCGTGGAGATCGAGGTCTTCGGTTATGGCGGCCTATGTGTCATGGCTGAAGGCCGTTGCGCCCTTTCTTCATTTGTAACGGCAGAATCGCCCAACAGCGCCGGCGTCTGTTCCCCCGCGCATGCCGTGCGCTGGCATGAGACCGCGGCCGGCACTGATTCCTATCTCAACGACATCCTCATCAACACCTTCAAGGATGACGAGGCCGCCAGTTACCCCACCATCTGCAAGGGCCGGTTCAAGGTGAACGACCATATCTATCACGCCATCGAGGAGCCGACTTGTCTGAACCTGATCGAGATCCTGCCCGATATCCAACGCGCCGGCATTAGCGCCATCAAGGTGGAGGGACGGCAACGCAGTCGCGCCTATGTGGCCACCGTAACCCGGATCCTGCGCGACGCGCTGGACGCCTGCAACCGCGACCCTGAAACCTTCCGGGCGAGGCCCGACTGGATCGAACAATTAAATCTTCTCGCTGAGGGCAGTTGCCACACCCTCGGCGCCTATCACCGACCCTGGCAATGAAACTGAGCCTCGGCCCACTCCAGTATTTCTGGAACCGCGAGCGGGTGTTCGCCTTCTATGAATCCCTGCGGGCTGCGCCCATCGATATCGTGTACCTGGGCGAGACGGTCTGCTCCAAGCGCCGGGCCCTGGATCTCGACGACTGGCTGCGAATCGCCCATGACCTGCGCACGGCCGGCAAGGAGGTCATCCTCGCGACCCTGAGCCTCATCGAAGCGGAGGGGGAATTGGCCATCCTGCAACGCATCGCCGCCAACGACGAATTTGCGGTGGAGGCAAATGACATGGCGGCGGTCCAGTCGCGAACCGGCCGCCCGTTCGTAATAGGGCCGCATATCAATGTTTACAATCCGCAGACCTTGCGCCTGCTCGCCGGGGCTGGCGCGACCCGCTGGATCGCGCCCGTGGAGCTCGGCAAGGAGACCCTGAGCGAGATCCTGCGGGCACGTCCGGCCGGACTCGAGGTGGAGACGCTCGCCTTCGGCCGCCTGCCGCTGGCGTTTTCCGCGCGTTGTTTCAGCGCGCGTGCCAACAATCGCGGCAAGGATCAATGCGGTTTCATCTGCGGCGACTACGTGGATGGCATGCCGCTCGACACCCAGGAGGATCGACCCTTCCTTTTGATTAATGGCATTCAGATCCAGTCCGCAGCCACCTGTAATCTCATTGGCTATTATGCGGAGATGCGCGACCGCGGCATCGACGTCCTGCGGTTGTCGCCGCAGGCCGAAGGTCTGCCGGAAATTGTCGCCACGGTCCGCGCCGTGATCGACGGCTGCATCGAAGCGCAAGATGCCGTGCGGCAACTGCGACAGTACGAGACTTTTGGCGGTTGTGACGGCTACTGGAACGGGGACGCCGGCATCCGGCGACTTCATCAGACTACAGGTTAAGGATCGCCATTCCCTGCCGGATTTCACGCGGGATTAAGCGGCGCGACGCATGCAGGCAACGCTTCGCACCCTTCGCGAGCCAGGGCGTCGCGGCCAGGACGGCATCGATATGGGCATCCCAATCGTAGTCCATGGCATCCAGGATATTCTTGATATGCACGCCTGTATCGGTCTCGCCATCGATCCGCAGCACCCGCTGAAAGAAGAGCGTATCGGGATCCTCGTTAAGCGCGGCGAGTTGCAGGAATCCCTGCAATTCGCCGCTTATGGTAACATCGCAACAGTCCTGATCCGCGGCCCGCAGCCGTCCGTTCAGAACATGCAACTGGAACAGGCACGGGATATCGGTGATGCGCAGGCCGATGATGCGGTTATCCAATTCGCGCAGCCGCTCCACCAGGGTCTGGCCTCGCGCCAGATGGTTGAAGATCCGCACGAACAGCTTGGTCTTGACCCGGTCCGGAACCTGCTGCAGGAACAGGCGCAAGGTCTGCTGACGCTGCTGATTTGTGGCTTGGGCTTGGGCTTTTGCGGTCACGATCCGTAATTTACCGGGTTGAATTTATCGATGGGGACGAATGATACACTAACATGAGCACCGCCGCTTACCTCGACCTGCGCGAATTTCTCCGGGATTTGGAACGCCGCAAACTGCTGCAACGCATCGGTCATCCCATCGATCCCTGTCTCGAAATGACCGAGGTCTCACGGCGCAGCCTGCGCGAGAATGGTCCCGCCCTGCTTTTCGAGAATCCAAAAGGCTCGAACATCCCGGCGCTCTGCAATCTCTTCGGCAGTACTCAACGCATCGCCATGGGGATCGGGCGGGAATCCGTCGCCGACCTGCGCGAACTGGGAACGTTGCTCGCGAGTCTCAAGGACCCGGCCTGGCCCACCGGCCTCGGCGATGCGCTCGACAAGTTTCCGACCTTCAGGAAGCTGCTGCATTTTCACCCGCGTCTCGTGCGCGGAACGCCGCCCTGTCAGGAGACCATTTGCATGGGACCGGAGGTGGATCTTTACCAATTCCCCATACAGACCGGCTGGCCGGGGGATGCAGGACCGATGCTTACCTGGGGTCTGACCATCACCAAAGGGCCGCGGCAGGAACGTCTGAATATCGGCGTGTACCGGCAACAAGTCATCGCCCGCAACAAACTGATCATGCGCTGGCTGCCGCATCGCGGCGGGGCGCAGGATTACCGGGACTGGCTGAACGCGAACCCTGGGGGTAAATTTCCTGTCGCCGTGGCGCTCGGCGCCGATCCGGCGACGATCCTCGCGGCGGTAACGCCGATCCCGGATGCCCTCTCCGAGTATCAGTTCGCCGGACTGCTCCGGGGGGCGCGCAGCGAGATCTGCAACTGCCGGACCATCCCCTTGCAGGCCCCGGCGACGGCGGAGATCGTCCTGGAAGGCCATATCGAGCCGGGCGAGGATGCGCTCGAAGGCCCCTTCGGGGATCACACGGGCTATTACGACACGGCAGAGCGTTTTCCGGTCTTCACGATCGAGTGCATCACCCGTCGCAACGCGCCGATCTACCACACCACCTACAACGGCCGCTCTCCGGACGACGAACCTTCCATGCTGGCGTTGGCGCTGAACGAGGTGTTCGTGCCGATCCTGCAAAAACAATTTCCGGAGATCGTCGACTTCTATCTCCCGCCCGAGGCCTGTTCCTACCGCATCGCCACAGTCAGCATCCGCAAAGAGTACGCCGGACACGCAAAACGCATCATGTTCGGGATCTGGTCCTTCCTGCGGCAATTCACCTATACGAAATTCGTGATCGTCACCGACGAGGATATCGACGTGCGCAACTGGAGCGATGTGATCTGGGCCGTATCCACGCGCGCCGATCCAGGACGCGATCTCACCATCGTGGAAAATACGCCGATCGATGCGCTCGATTTCGCAAGCCCGGTCGCCGGGCTCGGCGCCAAGGTCGGCATCGACGCCACCAACAAATGGCCCGGCGAAACGAACCGGGAATGGGGGCGCCCGATCCGCATGGATCAGGCGGTGGTCGATCGCATCGATGCGATCTGGGACAAACTCTGGAAGTCCGGATAGCCCCGCTTATCGACCCTCCAGCGAGATCTCCCTGCCGGTAATGCCGAGCATCCGGAAGGCCGCACGTCCGAGCAGACGCAGGAGGCGATTGTGCAGGATTTCATCGAACGACAGACCGCTCCCCTGGTGAGGTCGATAAGGGCTGGCCGTAAGAATACTTTCGGCCGCGCTCAATCCGCTGCGGATGGCGGGACCGATGCCCTCGCCAAGATCGCGGCTCGCGACGCCCACCGCATCGCCGACCAGTAGGGCATTGCCCAGACGCGCCGAATTGCCGCTCGCCCGTAAATAATAGGAGTAGCCGGACGGCGGCCCCGGTTCGCTATCGAGCAACCCTTCCCGGCAGAGGCGGGCGATGAGCTGTTCCCAGTGTGCATGCAGGTGTTGCCCCTTCTGTTTGAGGTGCTCCGCCATCGCACCGATGCCGATGTTGAGCATGCCGTTCGACTTCGGCACATACCAGGAATACCCTGGGAGGCACCGCTCGAAGAACCACAAGTGACACCGGGGATCCCGCCACAAGCAGGGAAACTCCAGCTCCAGGGCCGCGATTTGCGTCCGGCTGTCGCGTTGGAGGTTGTGCCGGAACAGGGTCCGGTAGACCGGGCAGCGCGTCCCGCCGGCCCCGACCAGGTAACGCGCGCTGTATGCGTCGTCGATGATATATGTCTCGTCACGCTGGACGATCTCGCGCACCTCGTGCCGGATAATTGCGGCCTGGCTACGCTGGAGGAGAAAGTCGTCGAACTCCAGGCGGCGCACGGAGTACTGTCGCGTGGGAAGACGGAACGTCAATCCACCCACATGAACAACCAGATGGTCAAAGGCATGCAGCCCGCGCGGATACTCCTCGGGCTCGATCCCGAGCGCCTTGAAAACACCGGGCGTCACCCAGCCGGCGCAGAGTTTCAACCGCGGGAATTCCTCGCGATCCAGCACCACGACGCGCCGGCCGGCGCGGACCAGGGCCCCCGCGCTGGCGGACCCTGCCGGTCCGCCCCCGACGACGATGACATCGAAATTGTCCATCGTCGCTCAGTTCGACCAGAACTCAGGTTCGGTCCCGGCGTAGAGATGATCCCGCGAACGGGGCAGGCGATTATTTCCAGAATGGGTAAATACTACCTGGAATAATTGCAGCGTCCCGGCCGTAAAGGCGGCGACGCAACCACCCAGATATAATCGCCACGCGCGAATAAATGCCTCGTTATATTTGTCCCGGATCACGGGCAGCCGGTCATCAAAATTCCGCAGCCAGTCCGTGAGGGTTCGCGCATAGTGCAGGCGGAGGTTTTCCACATCGAGGATGGAAAAAGAGGTGGCTTCGAAAATGTCCATCATCTCCTTCAGGCTCGGCGTATAACTGCCGGGAAAGATGCGTTGATGGATCCAGCCGTTCATCGGGGTTGTGCGGTTCCGCCCGACGCTGTGGATCAGACCGCGTCCGGCGGGCGCGAGGCAACGCTTGATCAGCTCGCCAAGTTCCCGGTAATGGTCCGGCCCCACATGTTCGAGCATACCGACGGAAACGAAGGCGTCGTATTCGCCCCGGATATTACGGTAATCGTCCTCAATAAACTCGACGGCGTGATCGAGCCCCTCTTCCCTGGCCCGCTGCTGCGCATGAGTAATCTGCTCACGGGAAATATTGAAGGCCCGCACCTTGACGCCATAGTGGCGCGCCATGTACAGGGCGAGAGAACCCCAACCGCAACCCGCCTCTACGACGCGCATCCCCGGGGTCAGGCCGACCTTGCGGCAGACATGCTCGAGCTTCGCCTGTTGTGCCGCGGCGAGATCCAGATCCGCGCCGCGATAATAAGCGCAGGTATACACCATATCGGGATCCAGCCAGAGGCGGTAGAAATCGTTGCCCAGGTCATAATGAGCGGCGATATTACGTTTGGATTCGGTCAGGGAATTGCCGTAGGGTAGCGCCACCCAACCGGGAACGCGCCGCCGGAAATTCTGCCAGGGGCTCTGTTCCATCGTGCGATAGGTTTCGATCAGGGTTTCGATCAAATCGCCCTCGATATCCGCCTCGCCTACTGTGTAGGCGTCGCCGAAACCGGGGTCCGGGCGCAGGCAGGTCCGCCACAGGGCCTTGCGGGTGCGAAAAATAATCCGTAACCGACTGCCGCCAGGGCTGTTGGCGGCATGGGTCCCGTCCCATAACTTGAAATCGACCGGCGGCCGGCCGATTGCATCGTATAAAAAATTGAGCGCCAGACGATCCAGCAAAGTGGCGCGGGTGCCCTGGAGTGTCCGAGTGTCCGATTCCTGCAGGTCTTTAACAAAAATCTGCGCTGGATGCCTGGTAGTATTCATCCCACAAACTCCTGTCTGATACCGGTTATTTAGATTGGTTTTTAGGTATTTTAATCGGGTATATATGAGTCAGGTTTGCTGATGCGGAGTATGGTGACATACCCTTTTATTGATAGATTCGTCCCATCTCTCCGCCCTGTCCCGATATGCCGGTTCCAACATCACTCTAAATTTTGATGTTGTTCACATACTGAATATAGTAGATGACGAGGAATTTTCCTTAAGCATGGCCCGAATGCAGCACGGCGAGGGGGATTCAGCCTCCTCAGATGAGGACACCAACTTTCACTTCTGGTGGTAACTGCGGCGATAAAAAATCACGAGTTTTAGGTAGAAGGCCCCTGTTTTTTCCTCATATATATGTCGAAATTATTTACAGTAATCCACTTGAGTATATTGAAATCCGACATTCCATCGTTGACTGAGACGTTCATGTTCTTGGCTTCATCATAATAAACAATGATTTACATTCCAGGCATGTATATTGCTATCGCCTACGCGTGGCTGATTTCAATCGTTTACAACGATTAATGAGCTTAAACCGAATTTATAACCAAAAAGAAAATGGAGTTGCGACAATGAAGAAGCTGGATATTGTGCGATTGAATGTCTTTTCCTGTTTCAAGGAGTATCGCCGGTTTGAGGCGCAAAAGATTCTGGCCGTCCTGTGTACTTCTTTACTGTTTGCGAACGGAGCTCATGCCAATTTGGTCGTAAACGGGAGTTTCGAAGGCGGCACCCATACTGGCGGCGTGTACACAGGCGGCTATATAACCTTATACAGCCCAAGCACCGCAATCAATGGGTGGACGATCACCGCCGGGAGCGCCGATTGGATTAATAACGGCGTATGGCAAGCATCCGATGGCAACTACAGCCTGGATATGAGCGGTCTTTCCGCCGCCACTATCAAGTCCAATTCTTTTTCCACTGATGTCGGTCAACTGTATGAATTAACTTTCGATATGGCCGGCAATTTTGCAAATCAAGTGCTACATAACTCCCACACAAAGGGGATGAGCGTAGACGTGAGTGGTTCAAGCCAGAATTTTTCTTTCTCAACGCCCTACCCTGATTGGTATACAAGCAATCCGGCAGCGCTGATGTATCCCGATATGCATTGGGAAACGCGGACCATGCAGTTTATAGCGACGAGTACCCTTACCGAGCTTGTATTTACCAGCTTCGAAAACAACGCATACGGCGCTGCGCTGGATAACGTATCTGTCGAAGTTGTCGTGCCGGTATCCTCTGTGCCGGAGCCCGGCATGTGGATGCTGCTTGGCAGTGGGCTTGCCGGGCTGGCGGCGTTTCGGCGGCGAAATGTACGGAGTTAGTCATTTGGCGATTCGAGTCATCCGGTAATTAAATCTTTAGAGAGGCGCAGGGGGTTCCCCCCTGCTCGCCTTTATGTGATTTTGCCCCGCCACCCAAAAACCCTTCCCTGCTGTGAATAGGCTGGGCCGTCCCCCAGCCAGATCCATTATTTTCAGGTGCATCTCCGGGGCTGCGGGGATAGAATGCGGCCCCACTCACCGTTTCACTGCCCTTCCCTACACATCTCACTATGAATCAACCAACTACAGATACCACTACGCTGCCGGATTTCCGCGATCTGGCGATTATTCCGCCCGTACTGCTCGCCCTCAAGGATGTCGGCTACGAGGCGCCATCGCCGATCCAGGCGCTGACCATCCCCCATATCCTCGCCGGACGTGACATCGTCGGTCAGGCGCAAACCGGTACGGGCAAAACCGCGGCCTTTGCCCTGCCGCTCTTGTCCACCCTGGATCTGGACCGGCGCGCACCGCAAGTGCTGGTGCTGACGCCGACCAGGGAACTGGCGATCCAGGTCGCCGAGGCATTTCAGCGTTACGCTGGCCGGCTGCCGGGCTTTCATGTCCTGCCGATTTATGGCGGCCAGGACTACCGGGGACAACTGCGCCAGTTGAAGCAGGGCGTGCATGTGGTGGTCGGCACGCCGGGTCGCGTCATGGACCACATGCGGCGGGGCACCCTCAAACTGGATGACCTGCGCGCTCTGGTGCTGGACGAGGCCGACGAGATGCTGCGCATGGGTTTCATAGAGGACGTGGAATGGATCCTGGAGCAAAGCCCACCGGAACGCCAGGTGGCGCTCTTTTCCGCCACCCTGCCCAGGGAGATTCGCCGCATCGCCGCGAAACACCTGAAGAACCCCGAGGAGATTACTGTGGCGGTGCGCACCACCACGGCCGAGTGCATCCGTCAGCGCTACTGGATGGTCAGCGGCATGCATAAGCTGGATGCCCTCACCCGGATCCTCGAGGCGGAGGAATTCGAGGCCATGATCGTATTCGTCCGCACCAAGATCGCCACCGTGGAACTTGCGGAGAAACTGGCGGCCCGCGGCTACAACGCCGCGGCGCTGAATGGCGATCTGCAACAGAAACAGCGGGAACTCATCATCGAGAGGCTGAGATCCGGCAAGATCGAGATCCTTGTGGCGACCGATGTGGCCGCGCGCGGCCTGGATGTCGACCGCATCAGTCATGTCATCAATTACGACATTCCCTGCGACACCGAGGCCTATGTGCATCGCATCGGCCGTACCGGCCGCTTCGGCCGCAACGGCGATGCGATCCTCTTCATCGCGCCTCGGGAGAAACACCTGCTCTACGCCATCGAAAAGGCCACCCGACAGAAAATCACCCTGATGGAACTGCCCTCCACGGAGATGATCAACAATCAGCGCATCAACCGCTTTACTCAACAGATCACGGATCGGCTGGCAAAGAATAATCTGGAGTTTTTCAACCAACTCATCGAACAATACCAGCACGAGCACAATGTGCCCGCCATCGAGATTGCCGCTGCATTGGCGAGTCTCATCCAGGGAGAAACCCCCATGCTCCTCGATAAGGTCCCCAATGAAGGGAAAAAGGAGCGACAGGAAAGATCCCCGCGACGTGAAGGCCGGGACTCACGCCACCCCGAACGGGGATCGGCGCACGATAAGCGCGACCCGGGCAAGCCGCGAGACCCCGATTCCCGGTTCTCAAAACCACGACAACAGCGGCTCGATGAACCGCGACAAGGCAAACGCAAACCTGAACCTTCGACCGCACCGGTCAAGGCCGGCTTGGAGCGTTACCGGCTGGAAGTCGGCAAACAACACGGCGTGCGCCCGGAAAACATCGTCGGCGCTATTGCCAATGAGGCGGGACTCGACAGCCGTTTCATCGACCGCATCACCATTCACGAAACCTTCAGCACGGTGGACCTGCCGGAAGGCATGCCGCGCGATGTCTACCGGGACCTGAAAAAGGTCTGGGTCGCAGGTCGGCAGTTGAACATCAACCGGATGGATGCTGACGCCGAAGTTCAATCACCGAAAAAACGGCGTTCCTGATCCGCATGACCGCAATCCTGAAAACGCTTCAAGCCGATATCACCACCCTCAAGGTCGACGCCATCGTGAACGCGGCGAATACCTCGCTGCTCGGCGGTGGCGGCGTGGACGGGGCGATCCACCGCGCTGCCGGTCCGGAGCTGCTCGCGGCCTGCCGGCTGCTTGGGGGTTGCCGGACCGGCGATGCAAAGATCACCCCGGGCTTTAGCCTGCCCGCCCGATTCGTCATTCATGCCGTCGGGCCGATCTGGCGTGGCGGCGCGGAACACGAGGCCGAGTTATTGGCGTCATGTTACCGGCGCGCTATCGAAATTGCGTCTGAGAATGGTATCGCCTCACTGGCCTTCCCCTGCATCAGCACAGGTGTCTATGGTTATCCAATCGAGACCGCGACTGAAGTGGCGGTGAGGACGGTCCGGGTCACGCTCGCTGCCCACCAAAGCATTCACGAAGTTATTTTTTGCTGCTTTTCCGTGCAGGATCTGGCCGTGTATCAGCATTTATTGGGCGCGGCCGCACCTCTATCCAGCGATCCTTTGTAATACACTGATACGACATGCGATTTAGACTAAATCTATTGACTTGATGTAAGACTGCGGTTAACTTTCTTCCCATGTGTGTCTCGAGGCAGTCACGCAAGTTGCACAAACCTGGGGCGTTAAAGAGATTCACAGATTAACCGCGCGGTATAGGGTGGTGCAGAGTAAGATACGTCAGCCTGAATTGTTGCGTTGTATCTAATTAAAAGGATCAGCAGCATGGCTTTAGCAGTCGTAATCGTTCTCCTGGTCATCGCGACCGTCATTTTTCACTTCGCAAGTCCATGGTGGTTCACCCCACTCGCCTCCAATTGGGGCACGGTAGATAACACCGTCAATATCACGTTCTGGGTAACGGGAACGGTCTTCATCCTGGTCAACTTTTTTCTCGCCTATGTCGTAATCAAATACCGGTACCGGAAAGACAATCAGGCGCTCTACGAACCCGAGAACAAGAAACTCGAAGGTTGGCTCACGGGGATAACGGCTGTCGGGGTCGCCGCCATGCTCGCGCCGGGTCTGTTCGTCTGGGCGAAATTCGTCGATGTCCCGGATGATGCCGCGGAAGTGGAGGCGGTGGGCCAGCAATGGAGCTGGTCGTTCCGCTATCCCGGCAAGGATGGCGTGTTCGGCAGGGTCGATCCCAGCCTGTTCAGCGTCGATAACCTGTTCGGCATGAGCCCGGACGACCCGCATGGTCAGGATGATATCCTGGTGGAAGGCAATGAAGTGCATCTGCCGGTGAACAAACCCGTCAAATTCCTGCTGCGGTCGAAGGACGTTTTGCACAATTTCGCGGTCGCCCCGTTTCGCGCCAAGATGGATCTGGTCCCCGGCATGATCACTTATCTGTGGCTGACCCCGACTCAGACCGGCAGTTTCGACATCCTGTGCGAGGAATTATGCGGGATGGCCCATTTTGCCATGCGGGGCATCGTCACCGTA
Organism: Gammaproteobacteria bacterium; assembly: GCA_004297165.1. Classification (GTDB taxonomy): domain Bacteria; phylum Pseudomonadota; class Gammaproteobacteria; order Eutrophobiales; family Eutrophobiaceae; genus 2-02-FULL-56-15. The sequence goes on along the minus strand of SCUJ01000006.1, from coordinate 148,350 downwards.
GAAGAGGAAAACGAATTTCAAACCTGGTTGGCCGGACAGCCGACCTTTGCACAGGTCGCCGCCTCGCCCAAGGCGGATGCGGTCACGGGCCAGGCGACCTTCGCGGTCTGCGCCGCCTGCCACGGGGTCAATGGCGAGGGCAATCAGGCGCTCAATGCCCCCAAGACTGCTGGCGGAGAAGGCTGGTATCTGAAGCGGCAACTTCACTCTTTCAAACACGGCCTGCGGGGCGTCAACGAAAAGGATATTTATGGCATGCAGATGGCACCCTTCGCCGCGACTCTGGCCGATGACGCCGCCATCAACAATCTTGTAGCGTATATAGAAGGCCTGCCGAACAATCCGGTTCAGCAAACGGTAACCGGCGACATCGAGAGAGGAAGAAACTTATATGCGAATTGCGGCGCCTGTCATGGCATGGATGGCAAGGGTCTCTGGTCCCAGAACGCCCCGCGGCTGGCGGGAGTCAACGACTGGTACCTCATCCGGCAATTACAGAATTTCAAGCAGGGCGTTCGCGGCGGGCAGGCCGGAGACGGTCATGGCAAACAGATGGTCCTGATGTCGGTCATGTTGCCGTCCGAGCAAGACATGAACGATGTGGTCGCCTATATAAATACCCTGTAACCAACCTGCGCGACGCGAAACCTGTGGCGATGAAATCTGATTCCGATTTTGAAAATTCACCTTGGAGACTGGACGGATGGCTTATGTAGCAATTGCCGATCAGGAGCATGAACTGCACGATCCTCATAGTTTCGTGACCAAATACATCTGGTCCCAGGATCACAAGGTAATCGCCATCCAATACAGCGTCACCGCCATCGTCATGGGCCTGTTCGGCATGGGCCTGTCCATGCTGATGCGCCTGCAACTAGCGTATCCGGACACTTTTTCCTTCATCACGCCCAACGCCTATTACCAGCATGTGACCATGCACGGCATGATCATGGTGATTTACCTGCTGACGGCGCTGTTCCTCGGCGGATTCGGCAATTATCTCATCCCCCTCATGTGCGGCGCTCGCGACATGGTGTTCCCGTTCATGAACATGCTCAGTTACTGGATGTACCTGCTGTCGGTATTTCTCCTCATGACGAGTTATTTCGTCCCCGGCGGCCCCACCGGCGCCGGCTGGACGCTGTATCCGCCCCAGTCCATCCTGCCCGGCACGCCCGGCTTCGATTGGGGCATCATCATGATGCTGGCCTCGCTCGCGGTGTTCATCATCGCCTTCACCATGGGCGGCCTTAATTACATCACTACAGTATTGCAGGCGCGCTGCCGCGGCATGACCCTCATGCGCATGCCCTTGTCCGTGTGGGGGATCTTCGTCGCCACCATCGTCGGCCTGCTGGCCTTCCCGGCCCTGTTCGTCAGCGCTGTGATGGTCGGCCTCGACCGTCTGGTGGGCACAAGCTTCTTCATGCCAGCCATATTATCAGCAGGGCAAAATCTAGATTACCAGGGCGGCAGCCCGCTGCTCTTTCAGCATCTGTTCTGGTTTTTCGGTCACCCCGAAGTCTACATCGTGGCCCTGCCCGTCTTCGGCATCGTCTCCGATCTGCTGAGCTGCCACGCCCGAAAGAACATCTTCGGTTACCGGATGATGGTGTGGGCGATAGTCGCGATTGCCGCCCTCAGCTTCGTCGTCTGGGCCCATCATATGTTCGTCAGCGGCATGAATCCCTACTTCGGTTTCTTCTTTGCGACGACCACCCTGATCATCGCCATCCCGACGGCCATCAAGGTCTATAACTGGGTGCTGACCCTGTGGCGCGGCAACATCCGCTACACCGTTCCCATGTTGTTCGCGATAGGTTTCATCTTCACCTTTACCAACGGCGGTCTGACCGGTCTGTTCCTGGGCAATGTCACCGTCGATTTACCGCTCTCCGACACTTATTTCGTGGTCGCACACTTCCACATGGTGATGGGCGTGTCGCCCGTCCTGGTGCTGTTCGGCGCGGTCTACCATTGGTTCCCGAAGATTACCGGCAAGATGTTCAACGAGAACCTGGCCAGATGGCATTTCTGGCTGACACTCCTGGGCACCTACGCCGTGTATCTGCCCATGCATTACATCGGCATACTCGGCGTTCCACGCCGCTATTATGCCACCCTCGGCGCCAGCTTCATCCCGGACTCGGTGCAGACAGTGAACGTCAACATTACTATCGCTGCACTGACCGTAGCGGCGGCCCAGTCGCTGTTCTTCATTAATGTCATCTGGAGCCTCATGAAGGGCAAACCGGCGGGCTCCAACCCCTGGAACGCGACGACCCTCGAATGGCAGACGCCCGATACGCCGCCCAAACACGGCAACTGGGGGCCGAAACTGCCGGAGGTGTATCGCTGGGCGTATGACTACAGCGTGCCGGGTCATTCCCAGGACTTCATCCCGCAAAACGAACCCCCTTCCAGCCATAGCGCTACGGCGTCCGAACACGGGAGGCACTGACCCACATGCAACTCTCGACCCTCGTAATCGCATTGCTGACCGCGGTGCTGGTCTGGACGCTGCTGATCAGAAGACTCTCTGCCAAACCCTGGATCCAGGCCGGCGCTATCGATGCGGCGCATAATGCCGGCCCCACGACACTACCAGCCGCCAAGATCGGTCTATGGATTTTCCTCGGAGTCATCACGAGCCTGTTTGCGTTGTTCTTCACCGCTTACATGATGCGCATGGACCCGCACCATGCCGCTGGCGTGACTTGGGTTCCCTTCGATAAACCCGCTTTCCTCTGGGTAAATACGCTGCTTTTGATTCTAGGCAGTCTGTCCATGCAATGGGCGCGCACCGGCGAGAGTCAAGGCAGGATAAATACGCTCAAGACAGGATTGACAGCCAGCGGTTTCTGCATCATCGGTTTCCTGGTCGGCCAGATCGTTGCCTGGAATCAGGTGCGCGAAGCGGAATTTTTTGCCCTGACCAATCCGGCGGTTGGATTTTTCTATCTGCTGACCGCGGTGCATGGGCTGCACATCCTGGGCGGTCTGTGGGTCTGGGCCGGGGCAACGTTGAGAATTTGGCGCGCTGACAAAGTGATCAGTGCCAGTCTCACCGTCGAGTTGTGCACGGTCTACTGGCATTATCTGCTGCTCGTCTGGCTGATTTTGTTCGGCCTGCTGTTATCAACCTAATCCATCCGAGGCTAACTACGCATGTCTGAAAATACCGCCGCTTTGCCTGAAGGCTTGCCGGGAGTGGTCGGCGACTGGGCCTCCGACAAGCAAACCTTCTTCGTGTCGTGGGGCAAGGCGATGATGTGGATCTTCCTGCTCAGCGACACGTTCATCTTCACCTGCTTCCTGACCGGATACATGCACGTGCGCTATTCCACGACCGTGCCCTGGCCCAATCCGAGCGAGGTCTTCGCCCTGACCATCGCCGGGCACTCCATCCCTCTGATCCTCATCGCCATCATGACCTTCATCCTTATCACGAGCAGCGGGACCATGGCCATGGCGGTCAACAACGGCTACCGCCGCAACCGCGGAAAGGCGGCGCTGTTCATGCTGATCACCGCGCTCCTTGGCGCAAGTTTCGTCGGGATGCAGGCCTTCGAATGGTCCAAGCTGATCCTCGAAGAGGGCATCCGCCCCTGGGGTAACCCCTTGGGCGCGGCCCAGTTCGGCGCCAGCTTCTTCATGATCACCGGATTCCACGGCTTTCACGTCTCGGTCGGCGTCCTCTACCTCGCCATCGTGGCATTCAAGGTATGGCGGGGGCATTACGAGCGCCGGGGCTACGAGATCGTCGAGATAGCCGGCCTGTACTGGCATTTCGTCGATCTGGTGTGGGTCTTCATCTTCGCATTCTTCTACCTCTGGTAAGGAGCACGACATGGCGGAACATACGGCCGGACAGCAGCAGCACCCAATCAAGATCTACCTGATCATTTGGGGTATGTTGTTCGTATTAAGCGCCTTCTCCTACGCGGTCGATTATTTCGGTCTGGAAGGCATGTTGAGGTGGACCTTGATCCTCACATTCATGTTTCTCAAGGCCGGTTTCATTGTCGCGATCTTCATGCACATGGCTTGGGAACGCCTCGCGCTCATCGGCGCCATCCTCCTGCCTCCCGCGGTGCTCCTCGTGCTGATCGGGTTGATGGCGGTCGAGGGTGATTACACGACTTCAACCCGCGCCGCATACTTCGACGAAAAACCCAAGTTGTTAGAACCGGCGCACTCGCAGGAAAATCGTTAAAAATCGAATTCCCGGAATGGCGAGGTCACCGTGGTGAGAAACGCGGTTGCCGCAAGCACCGCGCCAATGAGGACCAACTCGCCCCTGATCATGGATCGCAAGGACGCGGCCGCGGCGATATCGTCCAGCATGAGCCTGGGCGTCAGCCGATACTTATTGTAAGCCGCCAGGCCCAACGTACCAGCCACCAGCCCAATCTTGAGGACAAGGAGCCGCAGGTAGGGAGAAGTCAACGGCGTTGCCGCCGAACTGACGATTAACATCGCGAGAATCAGGCCAGCCAGCAACAGCCCGCCAACGGCCCGGCCGGCCAGGGCCCCGAAGCGACGCACCAAGGCCGCGAGTTCCGGAGGGCTTTCTCTCGAACAGGCCCGCTCGAGCAACCATAGCGATCCAATCCACCAGGCTGCGGCGGTGATATGACCTACCGCGAGAATGGTCGCCCCCGTACCGGCGTTCCAGGCATGGCCATGGTACGCGAACGAGAGGATGGCGATGCCGGCATTGGCAATGCGCAGGGAACGCGTGAAACGGTCCGCGGCAACGCTGGCAAGCAACAGCAGTGCGCCTCCAGTCTGGAGCGCGAATGCAGCGCCGTGGATAGAGAGGAAAACGGCCGACAAGGTTATCTGGTCGAACCGCCCACCGAGACGCACCACCAGAACCGCCGAACCGGCCAGACCGGCTACGATGGTGAGCAAGGCGCCGCGGCGGATGACTTGCGCGGCGAAACGGGCGGTGTCTGAGGATCCGCCCAAGGTCGCTTCGGCGAATACAGCGCCGGTACAGGACAGCAGCCCCGCGAACAGGAACGCCTCCAGGACCGCCGCCAGCGCATCCAGCATTATTCGGTCCCGGCGGCGTCAGGTTTTACGATGATGGTCAGTGAACCGTTGATGACATGCCCGTCGTCGGCGAGGGCCTTCCACCTGATCTCGTTGCGCCCTGGGGTGAGACCGGGCTCCGGAATCTTGAAAGTAATGGCGCTACCGGCGGGTGTGAATTCGAGCCGACGTTCTGATTTGTCCTCCCCCGACACCACCACCGAGGTCAATCGGGCGGCATGGGCGAATTCAATCTCGACTACGGGAGGAGATTCCTGCAACACGGCGCCATCCCTCGGTAGCGTGGCCTTGATCGCCGTATGAGCGGAGGCCGGTGGCATAAAGAGCAGAAATAACAGTGCTGCGGGTCCAAGCATTATACCCATGAGCTTCATCGCGCAAGATTCCCCAATGAAAGAGAGAGGACTGAGGATAACACGAATCGGGTGATTGGCGGAGAGAGAGGGATTCGAACCCTCGATACGGGTTAACGTATACACACTTTCCAGGCGTGCGCCTTCAGCCGCTCGGCCATCTCTCCGGAAAATCAGGGGCGCAATAATAAGGGAAATGATCGCCCAATAACAGGCTTATTCGCCTTCCGTAAAACCCGCGCAGAGGGACTGTAAAACGTGAAAGCGCTTGTCGACCTGGGCCTGCAAGGCGGCTAGTTGCGCGCCGTCCAGATGCTTGAATTTCCCGAGCAGGCTGGTAAGGTCCTCGACAGGATGCGGCTTCTTGGTCTTGTAAGTCATGCGGAAGCGGCCGTGGTCGGCCTCCCATAACGGGAAGTAATTGGTCTTGACCGCGGCCCGGCAGACTTCGATGGAGGCGTCGGTCGGGGTCTTCCACCCAACGTTGCAGGGCGTGAAGACATGCAGATATACGAACCCCTCCTTGCAAAACTCCCGCGCCTTGTCGAGTTTCTTCGCGTAGTCGTCCAAGTGGCTCAAGGTGGCGGTGGCGACAAAGGGTATGTCGTGCATGGCCATCACCATCGGCATGTTTTTCGAGCCGGTGCTTTTCCCCTGCCCAGTGCTGCCCACCTGGGTCGTGCTGGTGCTGGCGCCGAGCGGCGTGCCGCTGCTGCGCTGGATCCCGGTGTTCATGTAGCCTTCGTTGTCGTAACAGATGTAGATGATCTTCTCGTTGCGCTCGGCGGCCCCGCTCAAGGGTTGGAATCCCACGTCCATGGCGCAGCCATCCCCGGTGAAGCAGACGATTGTGGCGTCCTTGCCCGCCTTGAGAAACGCGCGGCGCAGGCCCGTGGCGCTCGAGGCCACCCCGGTCATGGTGCAGGCGTAATGGGCATGCCGGTGCCAGGCACCGTCATTGGCGCCATTCAATACCGGCGCCGAACAGGATGGCGTGCCGACGAAGATGGCGTCCTTGCCCAGGACCCGGGAGACGAAACGCACGTTGTGCTCCAGGGTGCAGCCCGAGCAGAAGGCGACGCCGGGGGTGAATTGATCCTCGTTTTTGTAGTACTGCGTTACCTTGGGCAGTTTCTTGAAACGGGTGACGGTCTCGGTGGTGGTCACGGGCTATTCTCCGCTGGCGATCCAGGTGACGGATTGATAATCGTGGCCGAGCGCGGCTCGCTGGATGTCGTCAACAACGCGCTCGATGTGCGGCTTGGTGATGTCCATGTTGGCCAGGCCGTCGATGAAACTGAGGAGAGGCACGGTCCCAATCTCTGGCGTCAGCGCCCGGATCTCCTGATACATCGGACCGCAATCCCAGCCGAAAGCAATGCTGCGATCCAGCACGCCAATGGCCTTCCGCCCTTGCAATGCCTTGGTCAAGACTTCAATCGGGAAGGGTCGGAACATGCGGATCTTGACCAGCCCGACCTTTACGCCCGCGGCCCGCTTCGCGTCGATGACCGTGCGGGCGGTGCCGACCGCGCTGCCGCTCGTGACGAGGATGATCTCGGCGTCATCGGTGCGGTAGCAGTCGATCTGCCCTCCATAACTGCGGCCAAAGTCCGCGCCAAACAGGGCATCCACCTCGTCGAACTTGCCGCGCGCGCGGTCCAGCGCCGCCATGTGTTTACGGCGTAACTCGACATAACCCGCGCCCAGGCCATGCGCACCGCAACCCTTGGAGGAACCGGGTTCCAGCACCGGGCGGGGCGGCTGATCGTTGAGCGGGGCGAGGAAACGATCCACCGCCTCCTGCTCCGGGATCTCCACGGATTCCGCGAGGAAGGAGAGATAAAAGCCGTCGTAATTCACCATGATCGGCAGCAGGACCTCGCGATCCTCGGCGAGCCGATAGGCCATGATGACGAGATCCAGGATCTCCTGCACGCTCTCCGCAATGACCTGGATCCAGCCGGAATCGCGGGTGGCGATCATGTCCTGTTGGCCCGAGCACACCGCATGGATGCCCGGCGGTTCGCGGTTGACGTTCACCATCACCACCGGGGCGCGATAACCGGCCGTTTGCAGTATGGCGTCGTACATGAAGACCAAACCGTAGGAAGAGGTGGCGGTGAAGACCCTTGCTCCCGCCATGGAGGCCCCGCAGACCACGTTCTGCGCGGAATTTTCGCCCTCGACCTGGACCATTTCCGCATCCAGGGTGCCATTGGCGTGGAACCGCTCCAGGGTCTCGATCACCTCGCTCTGCGGTGTGATCGGATATAGGGAGACGACATCGGGGCGGCATAGGCGCACGGCATAGGCAGCCGCGGCATTGCCGGTGATGACCCGGGTTTCCGGACGGGGTTGCTTAAGCGCGTCCATCGGCGGCTCCTTCGGGGATCATCTCGATGGCATCGGTGGGGCATTCATGGGCGCAGATGCCACAGCCCTTGCAATAGATAAGATCAATGGGGAAGTGATCCTCCGCCACGCCGATGCATTGCGGTGGACAGAACAGATAGCAGAGTCCGCAATAGGTGCATTTTTCGATTTTCAACACCGGACGCAAGGTGCGCCACGTCCCGGTTTGCAGGTTGAGCAACTTGACGCTGCCGTCGCACCAGGCCGATTCGGTCTCGAATTGGCGCTGCGGTTTCGTTTCGCTTAATGCCATGTTTGCACCTCGACTTCCGCGTAGCCGCGCCGGGCGTTGCGGATATTTTTCTCCAGCATGTCGCCCTCCAGATATTCGGTCAGACCTTCCAGCACGGAGTCCAGCGTGAACCAGCCGGTGGCGGCCGCAAGCGCGCCCACCAGGGCGGTATTGGGGATATCACGGCCGATCTCTTCGACGGCAATCCGGGTGGCGTTGACCACGCCGGATAATTCAAGATTCGCGCAGGGTCGCTCCGCAAGCGGTGTCGTACTGTTCAGGATCAACACCCCGCCGGGTTTCAGGCCATCGAACAGGTTGGGCAGACCGAGCAGGGTCGGATCGACGACCACAACGCAGTCAGGGGTATAGATCTGGCTCTTTTCACGGATGGGTTCATCGTCGAAGCGGGTGAAGGCCACCACCGGCATCCCCCGACGCTCGAAGCCGTACATGGGGAAGCTCCCGACACATTTACCTTCCTTGGCCGCCGCCGAGGCGACCATCTTGGCCGCGAGCACAGCGCCCTGCCCGCCCCGGCCGTGAAACCGCAATTCTTTAACCGACATTGTGCCTGCCTTGAATTTCCGGATTAATGTTAGATAAATAAATTTCGGATAAACACCTTAGATTTCAGGCGAGTTGGATTCCATGATCGGCATCAATTCGACCGGGAATCATAGGTTCATTACGCGGAATTCCCCGATTGCCGTTCCAGATAACGGACGATATCGCCGGATTCGTACATCCACCGGACTTCGCCCTGTTCATTTTCAATCCGTAAACACGGTACCTGCTCCTCTCCTCCACCCGCCAACAGTTCGGAGTTATATTCTGGATGGGTCAGGATGTTTTTAAGTGGAATTTCAAGTTTCAACCGCCTAAGCGCCAGCCGGACCCGGATGCAATACGGACAAGTTGAAAAATAAAATAACTCGTGACCTTCCAGTCGTCTTCTGGCGCCTTTCATGATTAAGGAAACTCCAATAGCTCCCTGATTGCCTCGGGTATGGGGGCTTTCATCTGCATCGAATAGTCAAAATAAACGATGATGACGCGGCCAGTGGCGACGAGGCGGTCTTCCTGCCAGAGCTCCTGGGTCACCGTGAACGAGGTGTTACCGATGGCGGAGACTTGGCTGCGGACCTCGGTTCGCAGCCGGTGATGGATCGGCAGGAGGAAGTCCAGCTCCAGCTTGCGGATGATGGTATTCCAGGTGCTGAACTCTTCACTCGGATTGAAGAGCTTGTATATCGGTCTGCGCGCCAGCTCGAACCAGACGGGGATGACGGTGTGATCGATATGCCCGGTGGCGTTGGTCTCGCTGGTCCGCGTCTCGATTGCGCAGCGAAATATGGCAGCGCTCATTCAATATCCGCAGCCGCCGCCAGGACATGGTCCGCCAGTTGAGCACGGCGGCGCTTCCGGGTTGCTGAGCGTACTGCTGTGGATTACCCCACCTGTCATACTGATGACCTTGCGCACCGGCGTTTCCCCCGGGATATCCTCCGGATCCAGCCGGCCCGCCGCGCAGAGCTCGGTCCAGTTGCGTATGGTCACCGCCATGGGGTGATTGACTTCATAAACGCGCCCGTTGGCGGCGCAGCGGTAATCGTAGGTCGGCATGCGGGATTTCGCTCCAAAATGACTGGCGATATTGTATCCGGGAATACCCTGGCGCGGTAGGTTAAGCACGGACCGCAATTCTCGCTTTTCGGAGCGCTACCGAGCCCTAACGTTTCTCCTCCATGAGCCCAATCAAATTGCCATCCGGGTCGCGCACGAAACTCGCCCATAGCTCGTGGTCAGGCATCCTGGCAGTAAGCTGTGGCGCCCGCTCATTCTTCGCCCCGCGCTCGACTACCGCGGCGTGCGTGGCGGTAATGTCCGTAACGGTGAAATAGAGTATCGAGTTATGACCAACCGTGCCGGCGCCCTGAGGCGTGCTCAACATGATGCGCACGCCGCCGGCCTCCAGAAAGGCGAGGTTGGGCGCGGGGCTGAATAGAAACGTCAAGCCAAGTACATCGCGATAGAACGGCAATGCCGCGCCCACATCGCTGACTGTGATGGCAATCTGCCGGATGTTGGAAAGTTTATGTTCAGTGTTCATTGTTATTTACTCTTACCTTTAATATCGATCAGTACATCTAATGTCGATCAGTACATCCAGTATCTTATGATAAAGCTTACTAAGGATGTTCTAAAATGTGGTTGTCGAACGAGGTGACGGATCCAAAGAACGTCTGTAACTCTCGTGCAACGAGCTTCGGCTCCTCCCATTCGAGAAAATGGCCCCCAACATCCGTCTCAACCCAGCGCTCCACGTTGAAAAACCGCTCACCCCACTCGCGCGGGGCTGCGGGAAACAGGTCTTTGGTCGACATGAGCATCCCCACCGGACGCTCGATCCGTCCGGTGGTGAGGGGTTCACGCGAGAAATCGTAGTACATGCGCACGGAGGAAGGCGCTGTCCCCGTGACCCAGTAAATCATTAGGTTCGTGAGCAGTTCGTCCTTGGTGAAACGGTTCTCTACGTCTCCATTGCAGTCACTCCATGACCTGAACTTCTCTATGATCCACGCAGCGAGACCCGTGGGCGAATCATTGAGCGCATGCGCAAGAGTCTGGGGCTTCGACATCTGCAGGCGCGCATAAGCCCTTTCCGTCTGTGTCGCTGCATCCGCTTCGATGAACGCCTGCTCTGCCGGTGTAAATGGTGGTTCCGCGCCGGCCGTGCCGATCATGCCCGTCAGATGCACGCCGATCACCTGATCGGGATGCCCTAGCGCGATCTGTCGCACGATGTTCCCACCGAGGTCGCTGCCCCTTACACCATACTGCGAGTAGTTCAGCACGTCGTGCATGAGCTCAGCCATGATCTCCGCACTCGTCGCAAACCCGACTCCTGGCCGCGTCGGAATGTCCGAGAAGCCGAACCCCGGTAACGACGCCGCCACGACGTGGAAGCTCGGTATGGATGGCAGGCCGTGTGCTGCCGGATCGACCAGCAGGGGAATGATGTCGAGCATTTGAACGAACGAGCTTGGCCATCCATGCAAGAGCAGTAGCGGAATCGCGTCAGGGTCTTTGCTGCGTGCGTGCACGAAATGGATTCGCATGCCGCCGACCCACGCACGGTAGTGCTCGAATTCGTTGAGCCGCGCCTCCTGTGCGCGCCAATCGAACCCGTTTCGCCAATAGGAAACGAGCCCGCGAAGATACGCAGTATCCGTCCCGTACGTCCAACCGGTTCCGGGTAGCTGGTCGGGCCACCGGGTGCGCGCCAAGCGTTCGCTGAGATCGCTGAGGACGGCGTCGGACACATCAATCGTAAATCGCTCGGCGGTGCGTTGTGTATCCAAGCTTTGAGCTCCTCCGACATTAGTCGTCAAAATGCCAAACAGCAGAAAGATGGCGCTGGACGACGAGGTGACCATGCCGTTGGATCCCAAATGTGATTTACTCATACCGCAATGCCTGCACCGGGTTGGACCTGGCGGTCTTTAAGGATTGCAGGGCCAGGGTAATGAAAGCAATGGCTGCGGCGAGTGTGGCCGACAACAGAAAAACCAGTGGATTGATCTCAGTGCGATAGGCAAAACCTGCCAGCCATTCGTCCATGGCATACCAGGCCATGAGGGAAGCCACCACTGAACCGATTAATACCAGGATCAAGATGCCACGCGACAACATGAAAATGATTTGCGCCGTCGTCGCGCCCAACACCTTGCGGATCCCGATCTCCTTGGTGCGCTGTTCCGTGGTAAAGGCAGCCAAGCCAAACAGGCCCATGCAGGCGATGAAGATACAGATCCCGGCAAAGACGCCGATCAGCTTCATGAGCCGTTGCTCCGAGAGATAAAGCCGGCTCAAGGTATCATCCAGGAACTCGAATTCAAACGGATGAGTAGGATCGAACTCGGCAAATTTCTCCTCGATAAACTTAAGCGTCTCGCGGATGTTTTCCCCGGCTATTTTCAACACCAGCATGCGAGTCGGGTTTGGCAGTAATTCGGCAGGAATACGCCGGGTTTTGTCCACATACTGGGTCAATACGAAAGGTTCCACCGGGCTGTGCAGTGACTTGAAGTTAAAGTCCTTCACGACGCCGATCACCCGGCCAGTAAACGGGCCGGACTGAAAGCGTTTGCCCACAGGTTCAGTCCAACCCATCATTCGCACCACTGCCTCATTGACGACGAAGTTCGCCCCGGAATCGGACAGGAACTTTTTTGAAAAATCCCTCCCGGCAATCAACTCCAATCCCATCGCATCAATAAAATTATCGTCCACGGATGAGTTATGGGTCGTTATTGTCACCATTTCGCCTTCATTATTTTCAGCCTGTCCGCCGAAGGTTGGGAAACCCTGGCCCATGATTCTGGGCGCCGAAGTGATGTCGAGGACTCGATTGTTCTTCAGCAATTCATTGCGCATCGTCGGGATCTTGTCGATCAGTTCCAAACCCTGCAAACGGATCATCGCGAGATTCTCCTTATTGAACCCCAGGGATTTACTGGAGACGTAGCGCATCTGCGCCGCCATCAACAAGGTACAGGCTATGACTCCCACGGAGATGACAAACTGCACCAACACCAGTCCTTCCCTGAATCGGATATTGGCCTTCGCGTTTTTATTGCTTCCCACCAAAGCGGATAGCGGCAGCATCGACGATAGATAAATAGCGGGATAAACGCCGGCTAGCGTCCCGATCAACAACCCCAGACCAGCCAGCCAAGCTAATAATTCCGGTTCCCTGAATAGATCCAGGGATAAAGGCTTATCCAGCAGGGTAGTCACCAGCGTCATCTGCAAAGCGATTTCGACCAAAACAATGCCGAACAGCAAAGCAATGAACGTGAAGCACAACGACTCCCCCAGGAACTGCATGATCAACTGCCCCCTCCCCGCCCCTAGGATTTTATGCATGCCGACTTCCTTGGCTCGTTTGGCAGCGCGGGCCGTGGCCAGATTCATGTAATTAATACAGGCCACCAACAGAATAAAGACCGCCACAGCCGCGAATCCGTACAGATATAATTTGTTACCGCCGGGCACATCATATTCCAGATCGGATGAGTCCAAATGAATGTCCGCGAGCGGTGTCAACCAGGTGCGGAAAGACGTTCCGGCTGCCCTGCCTTGTTCCGCGGCATGACGGGAGTAAAACGCATCGTTAATACGCTTAAAGTCACCCGCCTGGAAACCCTCGGGCATCAAAAGGTAGGTAAAATCATAACCACCCCACAGGTTTTCACGGCGCGCGGTCATATTATCCGGTATTGCGACGCTGTCGTGATTATAGGAATACAGCACGTCGTATTTCAAATGAGTATTCTCTGGCTGATCGGCGAAGACCAGGGTAATGGTCCGCGGCCCGCCTGTGTCGGTGCTGATGGTCTGCCCCATGGGATTCTCGTCGCCGAAATAGGTCCTGGCAAAAGTCTCGCTTACCGCGACACTGCCTGGATCCACCAGGGCGGTCTCGGGATTGCCATGGATAATGTCATGAGTGAAAAAACTGAAAATGTTATCGTCAGCGATGAAAGTTCTGTCCCAGTAATAGGCGTTGTTGCCATGGCGGATCAGGATCGACTGCAGATTGGGCCGTAACCGGACATAGTCCACGATCTCGGGAAAATCCTCTTTTAACATCGGGCCGATCACGGTTGAGTTAATGGCATAGCGGTTTATCTTGCCGTTGATATTGAACTCCCGCTCCAGCCGGAATATGCGCTCATGGTTGACCTGATAACGGTCATAAGTCAGTTCGCTGCGCAGATACAATCCCAGGATCACGCAACAGGCAATGGCAATCGCCAGTCCGGAAATATTGATAAGTGCGTACAGTTTCTCGCGATAGAGTTTGTGCAGGATAATTTTGAGATAATTGCTGAACATGGTTATTCAACTCCTATCGGTTGGTTAACTCATCTCCCCAATCTTCCGGCTTCCGTAGCCATTTGATAACCTCAAGAAGCTTCGGCGGCTGACCGGTCCACAGGCTGGCGATGCGGACTGTCTCATGCTCAGTATCACTCCTTGTTCAAGACCAGTGGCATGGTTCCGCCCATCTGCGACCAGTTGCCGTTAAGCTCACCGCCGTTCAGTTTGCCTTTGAACTCTGCCTTGGGGAACTTGGTTTTCAGGGACAATTCGCCATCAGCGAAACCGGCCTCGACTATCTTCAGGCTGGTGTTGCCCTGGTCCGGGCTGTCGACGAAGCCGAAGTATTCACCTGCCGCATCGGCTTCAAACCGGAATACCAGTGTCAGGGTGCGTTGCGGCGTGGCCAGTTTGCCCGTCCATTTCCCCAGCAATAGGTCCATGGCCTCTTTAGCCAGCTTTAGATTGTAAGCCGGTGGAACAAACTGGCCTTTCTTGACCGTGAGGGGAATGGCGCCCATCGGGTTGGTGACCGTGCCGGCAATGGTTTCACCGTCGAGTTTTCCGGTAAAACCGCCGTCGGCCGTCTTCAGGGTCAGGCTGCCGTCGGTCAGGGTCGCCTCCATGATCGGAACGCCGCTGCCGCCCTGATCCGGACTGCTCCGGTTGGCGATAAATTCACCCGTGGCGTTGTACTCGAAGCGATAGATCACGGTCAGTGTACCCATGGGCATCTCAAATTCGCCATGCCATTCACCCAACAGTTGCGCCATGACCTCATTGGACAACGCCAACACGTATTTGGGCGGTACGTACTCGCCTTTATTCATTGTCAGGGGCATGGTTCCCTGACCCTGTTTGAATTCGCCCGCGAATTGCGTGCCGGACAGCTTGCCCTTGATATCGACTTGCGCCGCCGGGACTTTGAGACTTAGCACACCATCCACCAGCTCGATATCGGCGGCCGGCGCTTCATTGCCTCCCTGATCTGGACTGCGGATGAATCCCGCCAGTTCGCCCGCTGCGTTTATTTCGAACCGGAACACCAGGGTCAAGGCCCCGGCCGGAACTTCAAGCTTGCCGACCCACTCACCCGCCAGCAGATCCATATCCGCCTGGGACAACACCGGTTTGGTATACGGCGCCAAGATGAGGGGCATGTCGCTGCCGGCCTGGGACCACGTGCCCTCGAACTTGCCGTCCTTGAATTGACCTTTAAATCCGCCGCTCAATTCGGCAACGTCGATGTTAAGACTGGTCCCGTCGAAGGCCACCGCGCCGGCCTTTACATTCTTGATGCCGCCGGTATCCGGCGAATTCACGATCGCGGACCAGGCGCCGTCGTCCTGTTTTTCCAGAATGAATTGCACCGTCAGGGACTGATCGCCGCCCAAGTCGAGTTTCCCCTGCCATATGCCGCTGATGTCCTGTTGCGCCATGACGTGATTGAAAATCAGAACGGTTGCTAACAGCTGTATTTTGATAAACGTTTTCATGCTCATCTCCTCTCACATTTACTCGTAACGCAAGGCCAGCACCGGGTTGGCGCTGGCCGTCTTGAAAGATTGCAACGCCAGAGTGATATAGGCCACTGCTGCCGCCAGCGCCGCCGCCAGTAAAAATACCAGGGGATTGATCTCCGTGTGGTAAGCGAACCCGGTCAGCCACTGCATCATGACATACCAGGATGCCAGCGAGGCAATAACCGCGCCGATCACCACCAGAGCCAGAATATTTTTCGACAACAAAAGGATGATCTGCGCCGCCGAAGCGCCAAGCACCTTGCGAATGCCGATCTCCTTGGTGCGCTGTTCGGTGGTGAAAGCCGCCAGTCCGAACAGGCCCAGGCAGGCGATAAAGATACAGATGCCGGCGAAGATCCCCGTTAATTCCATGAGCCGCTGCTCGGAGAGGTACAGTTCATTCAACGAGTCGTCCAGGAACTTGAATTCGAATGGATGCTTCGGGTCGAACGCGGTGAAGGTATCTTCAAGAAACCCCAGGGCGCCGCGAATATCCTCTCCCGAAATATTGACAATCATATGCCGTAAAATGTAGGGACGAATATTTTGCGGGATATTATCGAAATTATCGTTGAACGGATGCAGCGCATAGGGGGCGATTTCTGTGTGCAGCGAGGCATAATGAAAATCCTTAATCACGCCGATCACACGGCCGGTCTGCAGGCGCTTGCCGATTGCCTTGTCCCAACCCATTTTCCTGACTAAAGTCTCGTTCACGACAAAACTGGTGCCCACATCGGTCAGCAATTTTTTCGAGAAGTCCCGGCCCTCGACCAGTTCCAGGCCCATGACCTCAAGATAATCGTCCGCGACCGACATATGCTGTATCGTGGTCGTCTCCATTTGACCGTTTGCAGTCTCGATGGGAATGCCGTTAATCGGCATGTCTTCGCCGATAAGTTTGTCACTGGCCGTAACGCCGAGAATACCTTTGTATTTTTCCAGCTCGGTTTTGAGCACGCCCAATTTCTCGATCAGGTCCACGCCTCTCACCGTGACGATTATGCGGTTATCCTTATTGAAACCCAGCGCCTTGTTGGAGACATAGCGCATCTGCGCGGCCATCAGTAAAGTGCAGGCAATCACGCCGACCGATATCGTGAATTGCGCCAACACCAGTACTTCTCGCAAGCGTATCCCGGCTATGCCCGCCTTGCGATTGGAGAGCAACGCCGACAGGGGCGAGACCGAAGAGAGATAAAATGCGGGATAGATGCCCGCGATAACGCCGATGCCGACGCCGAGCGCTATCAACCACCCCAGCAAGGCGGGTTCCCCGGTCAGATTTAGCGCCAGATTCGTGTCCAGCAGATGATTGATGGGGGTCAGGGTTAAAGCCAGTTCGACAATCAGTATCCCCGCGACCAGGGAGATCAAGGAGAAACACAATGCTTCGCCCATGAATTGCGCGATCAGTTGACCGCGTCCAGCGCCCAGGATCTTGCGCATGCCCACTTCCCTCGCGCGCCTGGCGTAACGCGCCGTGGCCAGATTGATATAATTGATGCATGCCACCGCCAGTATAAACACGGCCACGGCGGCGAAACCATACAGCGCGTACAGGTTTCCCGTTGGTTCGTCATAAGCGACGTCCGAATACAGATGCATGTCCTTCAATGGTTGCAACCAGGCGCGCCAGGTCGCGTTCAGTTGCTTGCCCTGCGCTGCCATATTCCGGTCGAAGAATTCCGTGGAGATACGCTTGAAATCATCGACGTTATAGTTTTCATCCATGACCAGGAATGTGTAGTCATTAACTCCCATTAATTGTTGCTTGCGCGCCGTGACATTCTCGGGGATCTTGAGTTGCGGATTGTTATAAGAACCTATCACTTCATAACGGATATGGGAGTTTTCCGGCAGATCGGCGAAGACCAGCGTTATCGTGTTGGGGACGCCGTTATCTCCCGTGATCACCTTGCCGATCGGGTTTTCATCGCCGAAGAAGGTCCGCGCAAACGATTGGTTCACCGCCGCGGTATTCGGTTCCTTCAGCGCTGTTTCCGGATCGCCGTAGATGATGTCGTGGGTGAATACCTTAAACAGGTTTTCATCGGCAAAATACACGTTGTCCCAGTAAAATGCCTTGTCCTCATAGTGGTACAGGATCTTCTGTTGTATGGGCCGCAACCTGACATAATCCTGGACCTCGGGATATTCCTCTTTCAACATCTGTCCGAGCACCGATGAGGTGATGCCAAAGCTGTCGACCTTGCCGTTGACATTAAACTCGTTAACCACCCGGAAAATCTTTTTATGGTTGACGTGATACTGGTCGTAGGTCAGCTCACTGCGCAGGTACAGCGCCAGAATGAGGCAGCACGCTATCCCCAGCGAGAGCCCGGCGACGTTGATCAGCGCGTACAACTTCTCGCGATAGAGTTTTCGCAAAGTGATGGTTATAGAGCTACCCAAGATTATTCTCCTCTGGTGATTGCCTGTTCGCGCTACGAATGAGAGTTAAGCGTATTCCTTCTCGGGAGAATTTTCCGCGACAATCCTCCCATCCAGGAGCCGGATCACACGGGCGCCATAGGCGGCGTTTTCCTCCGAGTGCGTCACCATGATGATGGTGGTGCCCTCCTCATTCAGGTGTACCAGGATCTTCATCACCTCCTCGCCATGTTCCGAGTCCAGATTGCCCGTAGGCTCATCGGCCAGGATCAGATTGGGATTGTTAACGATGGCGCGCGCCACGGCCACGCGCTGCTGCTGGCCGCCGGAGAGTTGCAGGGGGAAATGATTCATCCGGTGCGCCATATTCATCTTCTCCAGCACCGCCTCGACCCTGGGCTTGCGCTCGCTGGCCGGGGTTTTGTTGTATATCATCGGCAACTCGACATTCTCGAACACGGTCAGTTCGTCAATCAGATTGAAACTCTGGAAAACGAAGCCGATATTGGCCTTGCGCAATGGGGCGCGCTGCCGCTCCGAGTAACCTGCGACATCCTCGCCCTGAAATTTATAGACGCCGCCGGATGGATTATCGATTAAGCCCAGCAGGTGCATCAGGGTGGATTTGCCGCAACCGGACGGTCCCATGATGGAAACGAATTCCCCTTCATTAATTTTTATATTTACGCCGTCCAGGGCCGTGGTTTCCACCTCTTCGGTGCGGTACAGCTTTTTCAGGTTTTCTGTCTCTATGATCATCATGCTCTGCTCCCATTCGCGGTTGGCCATGTATCGGTGTTCAGCGTTCCAGATCAAGCCCTTCATTAAAGATTAATTCATCCACGGCGTTGAAAGAATCGTATCCCGAGGTTATGACCCAGTCGCCTTCGTGCAGTCCTTCGAGAACTTCCACATGCCGCGGATTCTGGCGTCCCAACCGTATATCGGTGCGTACGGCGGACTTTCCCTCCGCGGTAATCAGGTAGACCCAACGACCGCTGGTCTGCTGGTAGAAGCCGCCCTTGGAGACCATCAGGCTTTGGCTGGGTTCGCCGAAACTCAATTCGACAGTGAGTTCCTGGCCGCGCTTGAGTCCGGGCGGCGGCTCTTCGATGAAGGTCATGTCCACGTTGAAGATATTGTTCAGCACCTCCGGATAGATCTTTTTTACCGCAACACCGAAGGTCCTGCCATCGAGTTCGAATTTGCCCTTGGTGCCGATCTCCACCCGATTCAAATAATACTGGTCGATCTCCACCCGCAGCTTGAACTTGTCCAAGAGATCGATCTGGCCGATGCGCTGGCCGGGCAGAATATTCTGACCGATCTCGGCGCTGATGCTGGACAAGTGGCCGGAGATGGGCGCGCGCACGTCCATGCTCGCGGCAATCTGATTTAACAGGTCCAGAGACACATTGATGCGCTCGATGGATTTATTCGCGAGCTCCAACTGTTGTTCGCTGAGCTGATCTTCAATTCGTATCCGCTCTTTCAGCAGGTCCCGCCGGTTTTTTCTGTATGCCAACTCATCCCTGACCGCCTCGAATTGTTCGCGTGAGAGATCGTTGGTCTTCTGCTCTGTTAATGCCTTGTAACGTCGGTGGCGTTTCTCAAGATCCAGTATCTGGTATTCAAGGTCCTGTAACGATTCCCGCATCATGAGTTTGTTGGATGTGCGCGCGAACTGTGTGTTCTGCTGCCGATCCAGGTTTTCCATGAGGCGCATTTCCGTTTCGATGTTTTGGCGTTGTAACGCAACATTGGATAATCTGAGGATGAGATCGCCCTTGTTTACGTATTGGCCTCCCTCGACCAGGATCTCTTCCGCCCGCCCGCCTTGTTCCACATCCAGAAAATAGGAAATCTCCGGCTCCACCCATCCACTCGATGGGTAATATTCGAGGAATTGTCCTTGTTCCACCCGCGATACGGTGATCCGGCTTGAGTCGATGCGCAGACTGGATTTCCCCGACTGTTTCAAGATCAGCGAGGCCAGTACCAGGACGAGCGAAATGCCGCCGATAATCAGCGCCAGCCGGGCCGGTGACCAACCTTTTTTTTCAAGTTTTCGATCCATTCTTAAATTTCAGTTGTAGCGGCTTTTTTGACCTGGGACGGTTTTTGCTGTGCGTATTTACCGTCTCGTATTCTCAAGATATGTGCCAGGCGAGACGGGAATTTATATGTTCATGATTTCAATACGTTACGGATTAATATCTTGGAGGTTCGAATCGATGGCATGGATATTCTGTTTTAAATTGAAACAATCTCTGTTTCAATATGAGACATCTATCAGGACGCTCTGTATTTTAGCGACTGTTTTCCATAACGCTGACCCGGTTGCGAGCAAGTCATGAAGCCTGAAACAGCAAACATATTGATTGTCGATGATGATGCCGATGTCTTGCTCGCGGCCCAGATTGTCTTGAAGAAGCAATTTCAGAGCGTTGTCACGCTATCCGAGCCCAGGCGGCTCCCCGTGCAACTTGCGCAAAATCATTTCGACGTCATTCTCCTCGACATGAATTTTGCGGCGGGCGCGACTTCTGGCCGGGAGGGTCTGGAGTGGCTGAAAAAGATCCATGAACTTGCGCCTGACGCCAAGGTGATCATGATGACCGCCTATGGCGACATCGAACTCGCCGTACAGGCCATCAAGGAAGGGGCGGCGGATTTCGTAATCAAGCCTTGGGACAACTCCAAGCTGCTGGCCACGGTCGCCGCCGCGAGCCAGTTCAGCAGGACAGAACGCGAGAACAAGCAGCTCAAGACCAAACAACAATTGTTGAACCGGTTGATCGGCGGCGAGCCGGGCCGGATCGTCGGGACATCGGAGGCGTTGAATGCGGTCTTCGCCAACATTGAAAAAGTCGCACGGACGGATGCCAACGTCCTGATCCTGGGCGAGAACGGAACCGGCAAGGAGCTGATTGCCCGCGAGATCCATCGGCAATCGTTGCGTTGCGATCAGGCCTTCATCAACGTGGATCTCGGCGCCATCACCGACTCGCTGTTCGAGTCCGAATTATTCGGCCACAAGAAAGGGGCATTTACGGACGCCAAGGAAGACCGTGCCGGACGGTTCGAGATTGCCTCCGGCGGGACCCTGTTTCTGGATGAGATCGGGAATATGAACCTGCAGATGCAGGCCAAGCTGCTCGGCGCCCTGGAGAGCCGGACGATTACACGCGTTGGCTCGGACGCGCCCATCAAGGTCGATATCCGCCTGGTCAGCGCCACCAATAAACCGGTCTACGACATGCTCGATCAGCACCAGTTTCGCCAGGATTTGCTCTACCGGATCAATACCGTCGAGATTCATGTGCCGCCTTTGCGGGAGCGTTTGTCCGACATACCGATCCTCGCCGAGCATTTCGTCGCATCCTACTCTAGGAAATACAACAAAACCGGCCTGAGCATCCAGCCTGCCGCGGTTGAGAAACTCCAGCATTATCATTGGCCCGGCAATATCAGGGAATTCAGACACACCATCGAGCGCGCCGTAATCATGACTGAAAACACGGCCTTGCGGCCTGACGACTTCTTGCTGGCCAAACTTGAATCGCAAATCCCCGAACCGCTCAACCTCAATATCAGGGACCTGGAAAAACATGCCATTCGCAAGGCGATATCCAAACATCAGGGCAACCTGAGCAAGGCGGCGCAGGAACTGGGGATGGGGCGGGCGACGTTGTACCGTAAGATGGCCAGTTATGGGATTTAAGAACTTTCGCCTGCAAGTCATTCTCAGGGTGTTTGCGCTGGTTTCGCTGTCGTTCGTTATGTTCTGGGGACTGCTGCGAACCGAGTGGCAGATCACTCCACTGATCAGCGGCCTCCTCGCCGCGATTTGCACCTTCGATCTGATTCGTTACGTTGAAAAGACCAACCGCGAACTCGCCACTTTTCTGGAGTTCATCCGCCACCATGACTTTTCCGTCAACATCACCAATCCAGGCAAGGGCCGGGTCTTCAGCGATCTGGGCGGCGCCTACAAACTGATCACCGGCGAATATCAACGTCTGAACCTCGAGAAAGAAGCCCATTATCTCTATCTGGAGGAAGTCATCGAGCATGTAAGCATCGCTCTCATCTGCCTTGATGCCGAGGGCGCGGTGGCGCTGATGAACCGTTCGGCGAAGAAACTGTTCAAGTCGCCCTATCTGCCAAGCGGCAAGGCGTTCGCGCGGGTGGACAAAAACCTTCCGGAGATTTTGCAGCGGCTGGCCGACGGCGAACGGCATCTGGTCAGCCTCAAGATCGAGGATGAGACCCTGCAACTGGTGCTGTACGCCACCGAGTTTCAATTGCTCGACCAACGCTACAAACTGGTATCCTTCCAGAATATTCGCGACGAACTGGAACAGCGGGAGATAGATTCCTGGCAGAAACTCATCCGTGTATTAACCCACGAGATCATGAATTCAGTCACGCCCATCATCTCATTGACCGGAGTCATCAAGGATATGTTGATGTCGCACGATGAAAATCGTCTGGCGATCAACGAACTCACGAACGAACAATACGAAGACCTGATGCGCAGTATCAAATCGATTGAGTCCCGCAGCAAAGGACTGGTCAATTTTGTCCGGGCCTATACCAATCTGATCAACGTGCCGGCCCCGGCATTCACCACGGTCTATGTATTGAATCTGTTCGATCAAGTGCAAACGATCATGCTCCCGGAGCTGGAACGAAACCGGATTCGCTTCAAGATGAGCTGTCCTGTCGATAATCTGGCCATCAGGGCGGACCAGCAAATGATCGAGCAGGTCTTGATTAATCTTATCAAGAACGCCATGGAAGCGTTGACGGAAACGGCGGAGCCAAACATTCAACTGCGCGCGTTTCAAAACCGGCAGGGCAAGGTCCTGCTGCAAGTGGTCGACAATGGTCCCGGCATCGACCCCGTCAACCTAGAAAATATTTTTGTCCCCTTTTTCACCACCAAACGCAACGGCTCCGGCATCGGGCTGAGCATCTCCAGACAGATCCTGCACGTGAACAAGGGATTGCTCTCGGTCAAGACGGCGCCTGGCAAGGGCTGCATCTTCACCCTGCGATTTAACTGACGAGAATATTCAAGTTGCTGACTTGTAAATCATTAGTATTGAGGCTGGCCTGCCTGTTGCTTTGCGCCTGCGGAACCCATCCACCCGCCGATCCCACGCTCGAATTCGGCGGCATCACCATGGGCACGACCTACAACATCAAAGTAATCACCCCAGAGACAGGCATTGATGCCGCGACGCTTGGTCGACGACTCCCGCAAATCCTGACCGAGGTCGACAGGCGCATGTCCACCTATCAGGCGGGGTCCGAGCTTTCCCGTCTGAACCGCAATCCGTCCACGGAGTGGATTGAGGTATCCCCGGAATTGTTTACCGTTTTACAACTCGCCGTGGAGGCCAACCGCATCACGCAGGGGGCCTTCGATATTACGGTCGGACCGCTGGTGAATCTCTGGGGTTTCGGGCCTGACCCCGTACCGCAAGATGTCCCGGATGAAACCCAGATCAGGCTTGCGCTGGAGCGGACGGGGATCGAAAAACTGGCGCTGGATCCTGTCACGCACAGCATCCGCAAAGACCGCGCGGACCTGTATCTCGATCTCTCCGGTATCGCCAAGGGCTATGCCGTGGACCAGGTTGCGGATTATCTCGACTCAATATATATCCAGAATTACCTGGTCGAGGTGGGCGGAGAGATCCGCGCCTCGGGGCACAATAGCAGCGGCGCGGACTGGCGCATCGGCATAGAAAAACCGGAGAGCGGAGACCGGAAGGTGCAAAGGATCATCCGCCTCAACCGTTCCGGGATGGCGACCTCCGGCGATTATCGCAATTTCTATATCCGCGACGGGAAGCGTTATGCCCACATCATTGATCCCCGCACCGGACGCCCGGCGGAGCATGCGCTCAATTCCGTATCCATACTGCATGAAACCTGCGCCATGGCTGATGCCCTAGCCACCGGCCTGCTGGTCCTGGGTCCGGACCAAGCCATGACTGTCGCTGCGCAGACAGGGATCGCCGCCTATTTCGTAATCGAAACAGATAATGGCCTGAGCGAGAAATATACCCCGGAGTTTGCGTCCCATCTCGCCGACGGGAATGGCGAGTGACCCGCCGTCATGAGTTATCTGATTTACCTTGTATTACTGGTTGCGATCATCGGATGGTGGGCAGAAGCCCTGCGCGCACGGGAAAAATTGCTGCAATTCTGCCGCGCGGCCTGCCAGGATGCCGGTTATCAGTTCCTGGATGAGACTGTGGTGCTGGAATCCATGTCCATCCGTAAAGGGTCGCATGGCCTGCCGCTCCTCTGCCGCCGATACCGCTTCGAGATCAGCGAGAATGGCGCCGATCGTTATCCGGGTTACGTCATCCTCACCGGCAGCCATATCACCAACCTGTTCCTGCAAGGGCGGCAACACACGGAAATTCTGCATTAGCCCTGCCACTGTGGAACCCTAAAGGGATGCAGGGAAATCCACTTCTCATCACCGGCTGTTTCCCTTATCCTTTGCTTCCATAAATATACGCTGTTAAGGAGCGCGCCCAATGCCATCCTTCGATGTCGTTTCCGAGATCAACATGCACGAGCTGGCCAATGCCGTGGACCAGACCAACCGGGAGGTCAATAACCGCTTCGATTTCAAGGGCACCGATTCGCGGGTCGAGACTGCCGACAATGTGCTCACCCTGATCGCCCCGGCGGAATTTCAGATCAAGCAGATGACGGATATCCTCCTCACCAAATTATCGAAACGCGGCGTGGATACCGGCTGCCTGGAATACGGCGAACTTCAGGAAAGCGGCCGCGAGGCGCGGCAGACGATCACGGCGCGACAGGGAATCGACGCCGAGCTCGCGCGCAAGATCGTTAAACTTATCAAGGACAGCAAACAGAAGGTTCAGACCAGCATCCAGGGGGATCAGGTGCGGGTCAGCGGCAAGAAACGGGATGACTTGCAGGCGGTCATCGCCCTGTTGAAAGGCCAGAAACTCAGCCTGCCGCTGCAATACGTCAATTTCCGGGATTAGTGAATACAAAGCTTATCATCATCGTCTGCCTGCTCACCCTTGCCACGGGCCTGGGTGTTTACCTCGGCGGTCGTGCCGGCAACCAACCAGGCACTCGGATCGAGGGTCTGCTCTGGCCGGATCCGATAACGATCGAACCCTTCGCCGTCCTCGATCAACACGGCGCATCCTTTACCGAGAGCAGCTTACAAGGCAAATGGTCCCTGCTCTTCTTCGGCTACACCCATTGTCCGGATATCTGTCCTTTGACCCTTTCCGTTATCAAGCAGGTCTATGAACAGTTGGCGCAAGCCGGCATGGCGGAGGATGTCCAGGTGCTCTTCGCGACCGTGGACCCGGAACGCGACACGTTGGGAAAATTATCCGGCTATCTCGCCTACTTCAATCCGGATTTCATCGGGCTCGGCGGCACGGTTGAGCAGATCCAGAACCTGACGCAGCGGCTTGGGGCAATATCCATGCGCGGCGAGACGGACAAGGCCGGCGGTTATCTTGTCGACCATACCGCTGCCGTGTTTCTCATCGACCCGAAGGGCCGCCTCTTGAGTATCTACTCTCCGCCACACACGAGCGCTGCCATGCTCTCGCGCCTCGCCAACATCAGGAGTTTCATAAGTGAAAATGAACGCTAGAATATTTACCACGTCCGTCCTGGCGATTTTCCTGTTGCTCTGCCAGTTCCAGGCGAGCGCCGCCGCGGAGACTGTCATGATCAGCAACCTCCGGGTCAAGGAGGCCCCGCCAGCCGCGACAGCGACGGCGGGTTATTTCTCTCTGCACAATCACGGCAGCGCTGAGATCGAACTCACTTCGGTCACCTCGACAAGTTTTGGCGGAATCGAACTCCATCGCACCGTAATCAAGGACGGCGTGGCGAGCATGCAGCGACAGGACTCCATTAAGGTCCCGGCCGGCGGCGGCGTGGAGTTCAAGCCGGGTGACCTCCACCTCATGTTGTTCAGCCCCGCGAGGGAGTTCCGGACCGGCGATACGATCGAGTTCGTGTTTCACTTCGCCGATGGCATGGAGGTCACCGCACCGGCAAAGGTCGAGGCCATCGGCGATCAACCTGCGTCAGACCCGCATCACACTCACCACTGATGTGTAACGCCGTGGATCGCCTGAGACTGGCTTTGCTCGCCTGTCTCCCCCAGCACCTGTTATCGCGCCTGGTGCGCGTCCTGACTCAGTGCCGCGCCACGTTACTTAAAGACCTGCTCATCGACGGATTTCTGCGTCTCTATGACATCGACCTGACCGAGGCGGAACAACCGGACCCGCGGCGCTACGAGAGCTTCAATGCCTTCTTCACCCGCGCCCTGCGTACTGACGCGCGTCCCATCGCGAGTAGTCCCCAATCTATTTGCTCCCCTGTGGACGGCCGGATCAGCCAGATTGGCCGCATCCATGGCGAATCGATCATTCAGGCGAAGGGGCATGACTATTCCTTAACCGCCCTGCTGGGCGGCGACCGCATGCTCGCGGACCGCTACCTGAACGGCAACTTTGCGACGCTTTATCTTTCACCCCGGAATTATCACCGCATCCACATGCCGCTTGCGGGTACACTCAAGCGGGCTGTCTACATTCCAGGCCGCCTCTATCCGGTGAATGCGCATGCCGTCCGCGCGCTGGATGGCGTCTTCACGCGCAACGAGCGCCTCATCGCCATCTTCGATACACCCGCCGGGGAGATGGCCCTGATCATGGTCGGCGCCCTGTTCGTGGGATTCATGGAAACCGTCTGGGGAAATATTGGATCCGGGATCACCCTGGAGAAAGGCCAGGAGATGGGGCGTTTCAACATGGGCTCCACCGTGATCCTGCTGTTTCCCGCGGGCCGGATGGAGTGGGATGGAGATATGCGCGAGGAATCGCCGCTGCGGATGGGTCAGGGGTTGGGGCTTATAGTCAGATCGCCGCCTGGATGCGTTGAATGACTTCGGCCTCGCCGGGCCGGCCGGTGATCTGCCGTGGGCGTTCAGCCAGCATGGATGCGAACAACGGCTGCCCCGGGCAACGACGGTGAAATTCATATAGACGTGGGCAGGACTCCAGTTGCAGGCCCGCGCCGAAGGTGTGTAAGGCGATACTGAGTTCCTCCCACAACAGACAGTCCGTCAACATCAGATCGCGCATTTGAAATTGTTCCCACCAACCCCATTCAGTCAAGGTCTGCTCCAGGATTGCCAGATGGCCGCGCAAGCGTTCCAGTGTTTTAGGCGCGATTTTGGCGAGATCCGCGCCAGGGGTAGCCAGTTCGGACCAGATTAACGTTCCAACCGGTGACATCAGATCGCCGAAACAACTCGAGGCCAGCATCTCGTGCCGTAAATTATCCCGCGCTGATAACCGCTGTTCGTCACCGAGCTGCTGGTGCAGCCACCGATGAATGACGCTGGTCTCGACCACCGTCTCCTCACCCCAATGCAGCACCGGCAACTTCTGAAAATATCCGGTTTTTGAGCGATCCGGCTTGAGATTTATCCAGGCGCTGAAATCCGCGCTGAGGGGCACACGTTCATCGGTGAACGGAATGTTTCTGTATCGCAGGAAGTAGCGCAGATGCTGCGCACGGCCGCGGCAGTCGAAATAACGGAGCGTGATGGGAGGAATACGGGGCATGGTCGTCTTATCCTATGTACCAGTATTACTGTGGCTGAAGTGACCGTAGGGGTGAAGCGTAGCGAAAACCATCGTCATGTTGGAATAACTACGCGGCCTCCGCGTGCAGCTTGACCCCAAGCGCCTTCGCAACCTTCAACACTGTGGCGAAACTGGGATTCCCATCGGCGCTCAGGGCGCGATACAGGCTTTCGCGACTGAGTCCAGCTTCCTTGGCAACGATTGTCATGCCCTTTGCGCGGGCAATGTCACCAAGTGCCCTGGCGATCCCAGCCGCGTCATCCGGGGCTTCTTCGAGCCAGGCATCCAAATAGGCAGCCATTTCCTCCGGACTACGCAGTTGTGCGGCAACGTCATACGGCATGGTCTTGGTCTTTGTTTTTTTCTTGGGAATGGTCTTTGGCATCTTTTTCTACTCCTCAAAACTCCTGGGACACGAACCTGAATCCGTGCCCTGCCGGCCCGATCCTTCAGCCCATTGATCCATTCGCGATAGATTTCCGTCTCTATGACTCGCATGGCAGCAGTGTAGCCCTTGAGCTACAGATGTCAATAGCGTTAGTACGGCATCGCAAGACCTGAGCCATGCTTGCTGGTAGTATGCCAAGATAAACCTGATCGCTTCCTGATCATTGAGGAACCATCCCCATGTCCTCTGAGTTCGCCCGTGAATTCCGTGCCAACTGGATGATGCTGGTCATCGCCCTGATCCTGATCTTTTTTACCTTTGGCATACCCACCTACTCCATGCCCTTCATCTACTCCGGCGCCTCCGAGGAATATGGCTGGAGCCGTGCCCAGGTAACCTTGCTGGCTTCCTTCAAATATCTGACTGGCGCCATCACCGGCCTGGTCATGGGCCGCCTGATCGATGTCTTCAACCCCCGCGCCATGGTGACCTGGGCTGCCGTGCTGGGTGGACTCGCCATGCTGGGTTTCCTGTTCGCCACCAATCTGGGCGTCTATTACTTCGCCGGAATCGTCCTGGGGGTTTCGGCATCCGGGATCACGGTCTGCATGAAGGTCATCGTCTCCACGCTGTTCGAACGGGGGCAGGGTACCGCCGTGGGCATCGTGCTGGCGGGCACGAGCCTCGCGGGAGTAGTTACTCCGATCCTGGTGGTGCCCATGATCGAACAGTGGGGCTGGCGGGCCACAATGGCCTTGTTGAGCGCGGGCATCTGGCTGGTCGCCATCCCCGGCTGGTTGTTGTTATTCCGGGGTCGGATGGCCGCTTCATCCGGTAGCGCGATGGCGTCCGCCGGCGGCCGGACCTCCGGCCTGTGGCGGCACTTCCACGGGTTGTGCACGGATCGGGCTTTCTGGATGATGGCCAGCGGTGTATTTCTGATCGGCGCCGTCGATATGGGGATGCTGCAGAACCAGGTGCTGTTTCTGCAGGTGGACAAGGGCCTCGATATCACCACCGTCGCCTGGGCTACCAGCATGCTGGCCGGGATCGGCGTGGCGGCCAAGGTGATCTTCGGCTGGTTTTATGATCGCTATTCCATCCGCGGCATCATGTTGACTTATCTGCTGCTGGCGATCTCGGTCCTGCTGGCCTTCCCGGTGGCCGGCGTCACCAGCATGTTTCTCTTCATGGTGGTGCGCGGGATCGTGCATGGCGGGCTGATCGTGGAGGTTCCCGTGTTGACCAAGCATTATTATGGCCGGGAGAACCTGGGGCTCAACATGGGCATCATGGCGGCCTTCCTGCAACTGGGGATGGCCTTCGGTCCGCCCATGTTGGGTGCGGCCCACGATCTCTTCGGCAGTTACACCGCCGGATTTATCGCCGCCTGCGTTTTGTCCTTGGTCGCCGCTCTCCTGCTCCTGCCGGTACGGCCGCGCTTCTGGACAGCGCCCGCCGATCGGCCGGTGGAGGCAGCCGCGCCGGCGCCGGTCCGCGATGATTTAGGCAGACCCAACTCTCCTGCATAGCAAAACCCATCATCATGATGGAATACCTACGCTTCAGTGTGCTCTCGTACATTGACTGTCAGCTTAATTCCCAAACCATGCAGGACTTTAAGGATTGTGTCGTAACGGGGTTTCGCTCCTGGCGCCAACGCTTTATACAGGCTCTCTCGCCCAAGTCCTGTGCTATTGGCGATGGCGGTCATGCCTCTGGCTTTTGCGGCCGCGGCAATCGCGGCAAGAAATACTTCAGGATTTTCATCTTCAAGCGCGGCTGTAAGAAATTCGGCGATAGTCTCTTCGTTATCGAGATAATCCGCCGCATCAAATTTTGCAAACTTGGCCATTGCTCACACCTCACCAGAATGAATTCGAAGTTCTTTCGACGCCATCACCAACAGAATGAGTATCTCCAAAGTTTCCGTGCTCTACCGAGATCAATCGGGCAAGAATACGGGCCTTGCCAATTCTGTCCTTGAGATCAGATAGCCATTCGTCAAATTCCTTTGAACGAAGCACTGTGTACATATAGCGTTATCGTATCCGTACGGATACGATGTGGCAAGCATTATTTACCGCCTGTATTTAGGGAAACTCTGAATAAGTACTCACCGTTCGGGCTGAGCTTGTCGAAGCCCTTGATTTTACGAGTGCGCATTTCGACAGGCTCAATGCGAACGGACTTATTCAGAGTTTCCTTAGATGTTTTCGGTATGCCGTGGAAACTGTCGCCGTTGGTGAAGTTCCTTTAACCTATTCAGCCTCCGTGTGCAGCTTTAGCCGAAGCGTCTTCGCGACCTTCAATACAATTCCTTTTGCGCAGACCATATTACATCGTAAAAATACCGTGGTCTGTCCCCGGTTGTTTGCCGCTATCGGCTTTATAATGATTGACTCTCCCGTTGCGTGAGGCCCTAACATGCGTAACGCCAGAACAAACCGGAGCAAGATTCATGTACCAGATTGGTGAAGTGGCCACCCTGGCCAAGGTCAGCATCCGCCTGTTGCGGCATTACGACGAGATCGGCCTGTTGGCGCCTTCGGGTCGCAGCGAGGCCGGGTATCGCTTGTATGCGCACGGCGATCTACAGCGCCTGCAGCAGATCCTGTTCTACCGTACGCTGGAATTTCCGCTCGAGGAAATCAAGCGACTGATGACCGCTCCCGGTTTTGATCGGCACGCTGCGCTGTTGCAGCAACGCGAACTGATCCGTCGCAAGGCGCAGGAACTCGGCGCCGTGCTGGATCTGCTTGAGCATACCATAGCCGGCATCGACCCGAGTGGTCAGGAGAAAAATACGATGAGTACGAAAGAAATGTTCGAAGTCTTCCCCGACATGAAACAGGAATACCAGGATGAAGCGCAGGAACGCTGGGGCAACACCGATGCCTGGAAGCAGTCCGCCGCGCGCTGGAGTAAGTACACCAGGGCCGACATGGAGCGCATGAAACAGGAAATGGCACAGGTGTTCGGGCAACTGGAGAAAGTGTTCGCGGCCGGTACCAGGCCGGATGCGCCAGCCGCAATTGCCGCCATTGAAGCCCAGCGCCTGTTGTCCGACAAGTGGTTCTACGACTGTCCGAAGGAACTCCACGTGAAGGGAACGGAATGGGTAGCCAGAGACGAGCGCTATGTGCGCAACATCGATAAAAACTGCCCCGGTCTCGCAGCCTGGATGCATCAGGCAGCCAAGGCCAATCTCACAGCAGGCTAGACAAACAACACTGGATTCTCACATTCGTGGGGATGACGAAGGAAAACCATCGTCGCCCTCGCGCATGCGGGGGCTCAGCGATACCTTACCTCAGGGATAGACTGGATTTCCTTTTACGCAAAATATATTACACATAAAAAAATACCATGGTCAGTCCCCGGTTACCCGCCGATCGGCCGGTGGTGGTAGCCGCGCTGTCGACTCCGGCTTGTGGTGATTTAGGAAGACCTAACTCTCCCGCATAATGATGTATGAAAAAAGGGGGCGGAATTTATATGCCGAAAAATAAATCTGTCCAATTTTCTACTTAAGTAGATTCTTGCTCACATTTACGAATAATTGAATCGACTATTGTCACCAATAACTCGACGAAAAGTTGCCAAATATCCCTCGTATAATCACCGGACACATCAATTTTTTGACCAATCGTAAATCGAGCTGAACCACCAGATTTATTTATGTATATCTGGTTAATGATTCCAGAGTTGTGCACAAGTATGTCTCTTGCAGCTTTAGCTTCAGATATTTTTTCTATATCCTGAGAATCGATTTCTGGAAGAGTAACCATCTTGTTCAAATAATCAAACCATTCAACGACATTTTTGTATTTTATTTCATTAAGCTCACGATCTATGAGCTTCCATATGATTTCTTCTTTGGTGTCAGATGAAAAGATTGACTCATAGTCGATCTGTTTTTTCTTGGAAAGCCTCTCTGGTCTATCTGATAACAAAATTCTAATTACGTCAAAAAATAGACTTTCAAACAAAGAAACTTGCTGCTGGTGGATAAGAGAGAAAAAATAATTATTTTTCGCGGTGGAAAAATGATTTGGCAAATCTGCAGATGTTACTTCTTGGTCAGATAACCCAACTGCTCCACCATATTGAGAGTGGCCCAATACAATTCTTATTTTGCTTCCTGGAATTTGTACAAAGTTAGTGGCAAACAAGTAAGAAAGATCAGTAAAAGCCTTGAATTCCATAGCTTCGCGAAATGATTCAATTATTGTTTTTTTAAGATTCTTTAGTTCTTCCACAAGCAATTGAAATCTCCTTTATGGTGCCTAACTAGATGCTAAAGAGCCATTTGTCGTAAAAGCGGATATGGGATTGGGTATCGCATCTGCTTTTCCTTCCATCATTCGACAAGTAGTTATACATGGACATCCCCTCCATCCAATATCTGCAGGACACCATACATTCGTGATGCTGGGGGATCCTACTCCTGTGGGTATGGTTTTTATATGCCCTGATTGAAGTTGACTCGTTCCCGGTTAACGATACGGGGACAGGATGAATATGTTGGGGTTCGTTTCACTCACCACCAACCTACACGAGCCCCGCCGGAATGACGGGGAAGATATTAAAAGAAGTTGCTTAAGGCTTAGAGACCGATGGCCTTAAGGCACAGCGCCATCAGGAGCGGTGGCCAGAGGCCAAGGATGAGGAGACTCAGGGCATTGAGGCTCAGCACCGTCCGCATCTGTCTGGAGGATTTGATCGCCTTCATCTCGAGTGGCTTGTCGAAATACATGAGCTTGATGATGCGGATGTAGTAATAGGCGCCGATGACGGAGAAGAACACGGCGATGCCCGCGAGCATCGGGAACCCGGCCCGGATGACCTCCATGATCACGAACCATTTGGCCCAGAAGCCGAGGAAGGGCGGCACGCCCGCCATGGAAAACATCAGGATCAGCATGACGAAGGCGAACCAGGGGCTCCGCTCGGAGAGACCCTTGAAGTCCTCCAGCAGATCCGCCTCCTTGCCCTTGCGCCCGAGCAGGATGACCATGGCGAAGCCGCCCATGCTCATCAGGGAATACACCAGCACGTAGAACATCGCCGCCGCGTAACCCGCGGGCCTGGCGGCAATGATCCCGAGCAGCAGGAAACCGACGTGCGAGATGGTCGAATAGGCGAACATCCGCTTGATGTTGGTCTGGGCGATAGCGATGACGTTGCCGGCGATCATGGAAAGCACGGAGAGGATGATCAGCATCCCCTGCCAGTCCCCGGCCAGCGGCTGCATGCCGTCCACCAGCACGCGCATCGCCATGGCGAAGGCGGCTATCTTCGGCACACTGCTGATGAAGAGCGTGACCGAGGTCGGCGCACCCTCGTACACATCGGGGACCCACATGTGAAACGGCACGGCGCCGAGCTTGAAGGCGATGCCCACGATGACGAAGATCAGGCCGAAGGTCAGGATGAGGGTGTTGTCCGTCTGACCCGCGATGGCATTCGCCAGCCCTGCCAGTTGCAGCGTGCCGGTCGCGCCATAGAGCATGGAGATCCCGTAGAGCAGCATGCCCGAGGCGAGCGCGCCCAGGACGAAATATTTCATGGCCGCCTCGGAGGCCATCCGGGAATCGCGGTTCATGGCCACCATGGCATAGAGGGACAACGAAAGCAGTTCCAGGCCGAGATATACGGTCAGCAACGTGCCGGCGGAGGCCATCACCAGCATCCCGAGGATCGCGAACAGGCCGAGGATGTAATACTCGCCCTTGTGCAGGCCATGTTCCAGATTGTAATCGTGCCCGTAGAAGAACACCGGCAGGGCGACCAGACAGATGCTGACCTTGAGCAGCACGCCCAGAGGATCCAGGATGAAATTCCCGCCGAGCACGGTAACCGCCTGCCCCGGATCGACAAAGAGTATGGCCCCCGCGGTCGCGAGCAGGAGGAGTTGCGTCAGGGTATAGGTGAACGACCACTGCTCCTTGCCGAGAACGGCATCCAGCACGAGGACAAGACAGGCGCCGGAAAGCAGGATGATTTCCGGGATCAGGTAATAAAGTTCCGCGCTCAGTGCCATCGCTATCCCGCCTTGGTCTGTATGACGTGCTCGAAGAGGTGTTGCAGGGTCGGCTGCATCATCTCGAAGATGGGCGCGGGCCAGATGCCGAACAGGAGCACCGCGATGGCGAGGGCCCCGAGGATCAAACCTTCCCGCGAGGAGATGTCCTGCAACTCGGCCACGTGCTCGTTCGCAATATCGCCGAAGATGACCCGCTTGTACATCCACAAGGTGTAGGCGGCGCCGAGGATCAGGATGGTCGCGGCCAGCAACGCGATCCAGAACGAGGCCTGGAAGCTGCTCAGGATCACCATGAACTCGCCGACGAAGCCCG
This sequence comes from Gammaproteobacteria bacterium, assembly GCA_004297165.1. GTDB lineage: Bacteria > Pseudomonadota > Gammaproteobacteria > Eutrophobiales > Eutrophobiaceae > 2-02-FULL-56-15. The sequence goes on along the minus strand of SCUJ01000006.1, from coordinate 114,041 downwards.
AGGTCCCCGGCAGGCCGGAGTTGGCCATGGCGAAGAGCATCATGAAGGCGGCGAAGGCCGGCATGGTGTTCGCCACGCCGCCGTAGTCCTTGATCATGCGGCTGTGCATGCGGTCGTACATCACCCCGACGCACAGGAACAGCGCGCCCGAGATGAAGCCGTGGGAGATCATCTGCATCATACCGCCTTCAAGCCCCATGATCGCCCCCTCGCTGGAACCGGTCGCCGCGAGGATGCGAAAGCCGATGAACAGGCCCAGGGTGACGAAACCCATGTGGGAGATGGAGGAATAGGCGATCAGCTTTTTCATGTCCTGCTGCACGAGCGCGACGAAACCGATGTAGACAATCGCGATCAGGGAGAGTGTGATCATAAGTCCGTCGAAGGCCTGGCTCGCGTCCGGTGCGATCGGCAGGCTGAAGCGGAGCAGTCCGTAGCCGCCCATCTTCAGCAGGATGGCCGCGAGGATCACGGAGCCGCCGGTCGGTGCCTCGACGTGCGCGTCCGGCAGCCAGGTATGCACCGGCCACATCGGCACCTTGACCGCAAAGGCCGCGAGAAAGGCGAGGAAGATCAGCTTCTGCTCGGTCAGGTTGAGCGGGAGCTGATGCATGTCCAGGATCGCGAAGCTGCCGCCCTCGCTGTAGAGGTACAGCAGGGCGACCAGCATGAACACCGAGCCAAGAAAGGTGTAGAGGAAGAACTTGATCGTGGCGTAAACGCGCCGCGGTCCGCCCCATACCCCGATGATGAGGAACATCGGGATCAGCATCGCCTCCCAGAAGACATAGAAGAGGATGGCGTCCAGCGCGGCGAAGGCCCCGATCATGCAGCCCTCAAGGATGAGGAAGGCCGCAAGATACTGCGAGATGCGATGCTCGATCACCTCCCAGCCCGCGATGATAACGAGGATGGTGGTGAAGGTGGTCAACACGATCAGCGGCAGCGAGATACCGTCGATGCCAAGGTGATAATTGATGTCGAAGGCCTCGATCCAGGCGAACTTCTCGCTGAACTGCATGTTCCAGAGGCTGTTGTCGAATCCCGCCATGAGCAATACGGAGAGCAGGAACGTCAGGATGGCGACGGCCAGCGAGAAATACTTCACCGACAGTTCCTGCCGATCCCCGGCGTACAACACCCAGACGCCGCCGAGTATGGGGGCCCAGATGATCAGGCTGAGTAGGGGCAGATTCTCTAGCATGTTGTCACTTGTTATTTGTCATTCGTAGCGTGATTGGCGGCGATCCGCGTCTCTATCCCAGCAGACTGGCCCAGGGCAGGAAATAACCCAGCAACAGGAGCAGGCCGATGATCATGGCAAAGGCATAGTCATAGAGAAAACCCGATTGCAGCCGCCGCAGCAGACCCGCGCACCAGCGCACTACGTGGCCGCTGCCGTTGACGCAGATGTCGTCGATGATCGTGATATCGCCGGCCCGCCACAGGCCCTCCCCGATCCGGCGGGCGCCCTCCGCAAAGAGTTTCTGATAGGCGCTGTCGAAGCCGTATTTGTTCACCAGGATGCGGTAGAGAAAATCGAAACGTTCGGCGAGTTGCGCCGGCACGTGGGGATATTTGAGATACAACAGCCAGGCCGTCAGGACACCGGCAAAGGCGATGTAGATCACCGGCGCGCCGAAGGCATGCAGCAGGAATTGCCAGGTCCCGTGATAGCCTTCCGCCATCTCGCCCAGGACATCGTTCTCATGCGCGACGTGGATGGCGTCCTGGAAATAACCCTGATAGAGCATGGGACCGGCCAGGAACCAGCCGAGCACGGCGGAGGGGATCGCCAGTACCGTCAGCGGAACAGTGACCACCTTCGGCGACTCGTGCAGGTGTTCGCGGGTGTGATGATCCATTCGCGGCGCGCCATGGAAGGTCAGGAAGAACAGCCGGAAGGAATAGAGCGCGGTGACGAACACGCCCGCCAGGACCGCGACGTAGGCAAACCCCGAGCCGAAGCGCTGCGACTCGTGCACCGCCTCGATGATGGCGTCCTTGGAGAAGAATCCGGCCGTGCCCGGAAAACCGATCAGGGCAAGCGAGCCAACGAGGCAGGTGATCCAGGTCACCGGCAGGTAACGGGACAGTCCGCCCATCCTGCGCATGTCCTGCTCATGGTGCATGGCGATGATCACCGAACCGGCGCCGAGGAAGAGCAACGCCTTGAAAAAGGCGTGCGTGACGAGATGGAAGATCGCGGCCGCGTAGGCCGAGGCCCCGAGGGCCACCGTCATGTAACCGAGTTGCGAGAGCGTGGAATAGGCGACCACGCGCTTGATGTCGTTCTGCACCAGGCCGACCAGGCCCATGAAGAAGGCGGTGATGGCCCCGACGATCAGGACCATGCTCAAGGCCGTCTCCGATAACTCATAGAGCGGCGACATGCGTGCGACCATGAAGATCCCGGCGGTGACCATCGTGGCCGCGTGGATCAGGGCCGAGATGGGCGTCGGGCCTTCCATCGAATCCGGCAGCCAGACGTGCAACGGGACCTGCGCGGACTTGCCCATCGCCCCGATGAAGAGACAGATGCAGATGAAGCTCATGAGCAGCCATTCCCTGCCCTCGAAAATCTCGATCGTCGTGGCGGCGAGTCCCGGCGCCATCGCGAAGACTGTCGCGTAGTCAAGCGAGTGGAAGTACATCAGGATCGCGGCAATGCCGAGCAGGAAGCCGAAATCACCCACCCGGTTCACGAGGAAGGCCTTGAGGTTCGCGAAGATCGCGGTCTCCCGTTTGAACCAGAAACCGATGAGCAGGTAGGAGACGAGGCCGACGCCCTCCCAGCCGAAGAACAGTTGCATGAAGTTGTTCGACATCACCAGCATCAGCATGGCGAAGGTGAACAGCGACATGTAGCTGAAGAACCGCTGGTAGCCGGGGTCATCGTGCATGTAACCGATGGTGTAGATATGGATCATCCAGGAGACGAAGGTCACCACGACCATCATCGTGGCGGACAGGCGATCGATCAGGAAGCCCACCTCGATGGACAAACCGCCGGTCTTGAGCCAGGTGTAAAGCGCCGCGTTATGGACAGCAGCGCCGTCAAAGACCACGTGCTTGTAGACGACGAGCGAGAGTATGGCGGCGATCCCGACCCCGGCAATGGTGACCCAGTGCGCCCCGCTCCTGCCGATGACCCGGCCAAATAGCCCGGCGATTACCGCGCCGATGAGCGGCGCGAGCACGATGGCAAGATAGATGGTATCGCTCATGGTCAGCCCTTCATCGAATCCAGTTCGGTGACATTGATGGTCCCGCGGTTGCGGAACAGCACCACCAGGATCGCGAGCCCAATGGCAGACTCGGCGGCCGCGACCGTCAGGATGAAGAACACGAAGACCTGGCCGTGGATGTTGCCCAGGAAATGCGAGAAGGCGATGAAATTCAGGTTCACCGACAGCAGCATCAGTTCGATGCACATCAGCAGGATCAGAACATTCTTGCGGTTGATGAAGATCCCCGCCACGCTGATGCAGAACAGGATGGCGCCGAGGACCAGGACTTGCTGGAGGGCGATCATGATTGTTGCTCCGTCTTCATCTTGACCAGCCGGATGCGGTCCTCCCGCTTGACGGCCACCTGGGTCCCGGGGGCCGGGGATTTGTTGTTTTTGGCACGCCTGTGGGTGAGGGCAATGGCGGCGACGATCGCCACCAGCAGGATCGCCCCGGCGATCTCGAAGGGATAGAGATATTCCGAGTACAACAGCAGGCCGAGTTCACGTGTGTTGCTGTATTCCGCCGCGTGCTTGAGCGGCACGTACTCCGGTCCCGCGAAATACCCGGAGGCCAGCACGAGCACCATGCTGATGACCATTATCAGTGCGACCGTCACGCCGATGGGGAGAAATCCGGAAAAACCCTTGCGCAGTTCGGCGATATTGATGTCCAGCATCATCACCACGAACAGGAACAGCACCATCACCGCGCCGACGTAGACAAGCACCAGCACGATGGCGAGGAATTCGGCCTCCAGCAACAGCCAGATGGCTGCGTTGCAGAAGAAGCACAACACCAGGGTCAGCGCGGCGACCACGGGATTGCGCACGGTGATCACCGCGCTGGCGGCGAAGACCAGCACGGCCGCGGCAATATAAAAAAGTGTCTGCTCGATCATGGCGTCCTTTACCTGTACCTGGCGTCCTGCGCCCTATCGGCGGCGATCTGCGCCTCATTGCGATCGCCAACCTCCAGCAGTCGTTGCTTGGTCATGATCAGGTCCTCTTTCTTTTCCCCGTGGTACTCGAAGATCCGGGTCATGACGATGGAGTCCACCGGGCAGGATTCCTCGCAAAAGCCGCAATAGATACACTTCGCCAGATCGATGTCGTAACGGGTCGTGCGGCGGGAACCATCCGCCCGCATTTCCGATTCAATGGTGATCGCGACCGCGGGACACACCGCCTCGCACAGTTTGCAGGCGATGCAGCGTTCCTCGCCGTTGGGGTAGCGGCGCAGGGCGTGCAGTCCCCGGAAGCGGTTCGACTGAGGGGTCTTCTCCTCCGGATACTGAACGGTGATCTTGCGCTTGAACAGGTAACGGTTGGTCAGCAGCAGACCCTTGAGCATCTCCAGGAGAAAGAGGCTCTTGAGATAATTTCGGATCGCTTGCATCACCATAGGTTATAGGTAATAGGTAATAGGGTGTAGTGCATTGATCAATTGAACCACGGTGGTATATGGCTCACAACCAGCCCGGCGACGACCACGATCCAGACGATGGTGATCGGTATGAACACCTTCCAGCCGAGCCGCATGATCTGATCGTAACGATACCGCGGAAAGGTCGCCCGGATCCAAAGAAACAGATAAAGAAAGAAGGCTGCCTTCGCCAGGAGCCAGAGGATGTGCGGCTCGCCCAGCACCGGCACGCCCTGAAACGGCGACAGCCAGCCGCCCCAGAACATGATGGCGGTCAGCGTCGAGACCAGGATCATGTTGGCGTACTCGGCCATGAAGAATATGGCGAAGTGCATGCCGCTGTATTCCACCTGATAACCCGCCACGATCTCGGTCTCCCCTTCCACCACATCGAACGGCGCGCGATTAGTCTCGGCGACACCGGAGATGTAATACACCAGGAACAGCGGCAGGAGCGGCAGCCAGAACCAGTTAAGCACGCTGCCGGACTGGGCCCGTACGATATCCCCCAGGTTGAGACTGCCAGACGCCACCAGAACCCCCACCAGGGCGAAGCCCATGGCGATCTCGTAGGCGACGATCTGCGCCGCGGATCGCATTGCCCCCAGGAAGGCGTATTTGGAATTCGAGGCCCAGCCCGCGATGATGATGCCGTAGACCGCAAGCGAGGTCAGCGCGATCACGTACAGCAGGCCGGCGTTGATGTCGGCCAGCACCATGCCCTCGCTGAAGGGGATCACCGCCCAGGCCGCGAGCGCGGGACCGAGCGAAAGGACGGGCGCGATGATGAACAAGGTTTTGTTGGCGCCGGTCGGGATGATGATTTCCTTGAAGATCGCCTTCACGCCATCGGCAAGAGGTTGCGCGAGACCGAAAGTGTGGAAGCCGAAGAAACCCACCCGGTTCGGACCGAGGCGCAACTGGATCAGACCGATGATGCGGCGCTCGGCGTATGTGGTATAGGCGAACGCCGTCAGCACGCACACCAGTACCACAATCACCTTGGTAAGGGCATCCAGGGTAAGCAGGGCATAGCCCTGGTAGGCCTCCGGCACCATGAAGTTAATCAGGGGTGTCCATAATTGTTGTCTGATGAATTCGAACATGGTCTCGTTTCCGTCAGGCGCGCCCGATCTCGATCTCTCCCGTTTCCGGTCCGAGCCCGAAACACGCCGGATTGCCGGCCTGCAACAGGAGCGTGCCCTCGGGCAGCCGAGCGTCAATCACTGCGGGCAACTCCGCGGTCTCTCCGCCCTGCTTCAGCAAAATCCGATCGCCATTCGTGATGCCCTGCCGGCCGGCATCACCCGGCGCGATATGTGCCATACCGTCGCCCGCGTCATGCGTACGTTGCAGCGACCGGGCGCGGCGCACCAGGGGGTCGCCTGAATAGATTGGCACCTCCGTCAGGCGTTGCAGCGCGCCGTTCACCCACGGCAGACTGTCCGGCCGCAGCCAGGCGTCGAGATTCCGCGGTTCGATCCCTTGCATATCCGCATGGATCGCGGCATGCACCGCTTCGATATCGTCCAGGTTGAATGCGCCGGGACAAAAACTCTCGCCGAGCACACGCAGGATCTTCCAGGCCGGACGGGCCTCGCCCTGAGGCCGCACTGCGGCGCCGAAGCGTTGTTCCCTGCCCTCCACGTTGATGAAACTGCCTTCATTCTCGGCGTAGATGGCGGCCGGCAGGAGGACATCGGCATAAAAATTCATCGCCGACGTCCGGTATGCCGTAATGGCGATGACGCATTGTGCGCCACCGAGGGCGTTACGGGCGCCGACCGGGTCATGACAATCAAATTCCGGTTCGACATTCAGCAGTACGTAGGCGGAGAGCCGCCGCTCCAGCATCGCGCGGGCGTTCAGTCCCGCATGCGGCGAAGGTTGGCCTCCCGGCAGCCGGTGCGGCACGGCCCCGGCAAGCCAGGCCCCGCTGCCGTTCGCGGCCGTTCCCGCATATCCGAACCTGGCCCCGGTCATCGCGGCAATAATCCCCGACAGATAACGCACCGCCGGAAGTCCCGGCAGGTTCATGGCCAGATCGCCCAGCAGGACCGCGGCTTTGCCGGCTTTGAGCAACCGGTCAGCGATGGCCCGGTGGTTCGCGTCGGCCTGTATCCCGTTCAACAATGCGGCAGCGGAGGGATCGGGCAGGGTCCTGCCCGCCTCCAGCAGGGCCTGGACGATCCCGGCCAATGCGGCGGGGATCTGTCCCGGACCGGCGACGATCCGTGCGGCGAGCGGGTAATTGAATTCGTAATCGACGGGATTCACCGCCATGATCGCCGCGCCCTTGCCGGCCGCCTTGCGCAGTCGATGGTTCAACAGGGGTTGCTGCTTGCGTACATTGCCCCCTATCAGCAAAGCGGCATCAAGCTGTTCCAGTTCGACGATGGATTGACCGAGCCAGGGAAATATCGGGGCCTCCGTATCGTCGCCGAAATCCGTCTGCCGCAGACGATGGTCGATGTTGTTCGAACCCAGGCCGCGCATGAGTTTCTGCAAGAGGTACAATTCTTCCGTGGTCGAGGTGGGCGCGGCCAGCGCGCCGATGCGTTCGGGGCCACCCGCGTTCAGGATGAGCCCGAGGCGGTCCTTGATCACCTCGAAGGCCGTCATCCAGTCCACCTCCCGCCACTCTTCGCCCTGCTTGACCATGGGGGTCGAAAGACGGTCGTCGCTGTAGAGCCCTTCATAACTGAACCGATCCCGATCGGAGAGCCAGACCTCGTTGATGCTCTCGTTCTCGGCCGGGACCACGCGTTTCACAGTCTGCCCCTTCACATGAAAATGCAGATTCGAGCCGATGCCGTCATGCGGGGCAATCCCTGACATCTGACGCATCTCCCAAGTCCGGGCTGAAAAGCGGAAGGGCTTCGAGGTGAGCGCGCCCACCGGACAGAGGTCGATGACATTGCCGGAGAGTTCCGATTCCATCGCCTTTTCGACATAGGTGCCGATCAGGGTGTGTTCGCCCCGGCCCGTGGCCCCGAGCTCGCGCAGGCCGGCGATCTCCTCGCCGAAGCGCACGCAGCGGGTGCAATGGATGCAGCGGGTCATCTCGGTCTGGACCAGCGGCCCGATGTCCCGATCCCCCACGACGCGCTTGCGTTCCTGGTAACGGGAGACATCGCGACCGTAACCCATGGCCAGATCCTGCAATTCGCATTCCCCACCCTGATCGCAGATGGGGCAATCGAGGGGATGATTGATGAGCAGAAACTCCATGACGGACTTCTGCGCCTCCACGGCGAGCGGGCTGCGGGTGAAGACCTTCATGCCGTTCATGACCGGGGTGGCGCAGGCCGGCACGGGTTTCGGCGCCTTCTCCACCTCGACCAGGCACATCCGGCAGTTGGCGGCCACGGTCAGTTTCTTGTGATAACAGAAGCGCGGCACATAAATGCCGTTGGCATCGGTGACCTCGATCAGCATCTGACCCTTGCGCGCGGGCAGAGACTTGCCGTTCACCTCGATTGTTATGCCGTCATCTGTCATTGGTCACTTGTCACTTGTCACTTGTCAGTTGTCCGTTGTCCGTTGTCAGTTGTCCGTTGTCCGTTGTCAGTTGTCCGTTGTCCGTTGTCAGTTGTGTTTTTAACAAATGACTAATGACCAATGACAAATGTCTAATCACGCCGCTTTACTTCCTTCACCTTCGATCAAACTTTTACCGCCATGATCGATCATGTATTCGAATTCATGCCGGTAATGCCGCAGCATGCCCTGCACCGGCCAGGCGGCGGCATCGCCGAGCGCGCAGATGGTCCGCCCCTCAATCCGTTTGGAGATATCCACCAGCTTGTCGAGATCTTCGTGTCTGCCCTGTCCGGTCATGATCCGGTTGACGATCCGGTGCATCCAGCCGGTGCCTTCGCGGCACGGGGTGCACTGGCCGCAGGACTCCGAAAAATAAAACCGGGTGATCCGGTGCAGCATCTTCACCATGCAGGTGGTCTCGTCCATCACCACCACGGCGCCCGAGCCCAGCATGGAGCCGGCCTTCTTGATGGAATCGTAATCCATGTTGGCCTCCAGCATGGCCTCGCCGGGGACCACGGGCACCGAGGAACCGCCGGGGATCACCGCCTTCAGCCTGTGCCCGTCCCGCACGCCGCCGGCCAGCTTGAGCAGTTCCCGGAACGGGGTGCCCATGGGGATCTCGAAATTGCCGGGACGGTTCAGGTGGCCGCTCATGGAGAATATTTTCATGCCGCCGCTGTTCTCCACGCCGAGATCCATGAACCATTTGGCCCCGTTGCGCAGGATGGCCGGCACCGAGCTGTAGGTCTCGGTGTTGTTGATCGTGGTCGGCCGGCCGTAGAGCCCGTAGGCCGCCGGAAAGGGTGGCTTGTAACGGGGCTGCCCCTTCTTGCCTTCCAGCGACTCCAGCAGCGCGGTCTCCTCGCCACAGATGTAGGCCCCCGCGCCGAGCGAGGCATGGATATCGACGGAGAAATCCGAACCCAGCACGTTCCGGCCGAGACACCCGGCGGCATAGGCCTCGCGCAGGGCGTTGTCGAACCGCAGGAAGGGTTCATCCATGAATTCACCGCGCAGGTAGTTGTAACCGACGGTGGCGCCCATGGCGTAGCAGGCGATGGCCATGCCCTCTACGGTCGCGTGCGGGTTGAAGCGCAGGATGTCGCGATCCTTGCAGGTCCCCGGTTCGCTCTCGTCGGAATTGCAGACCACGTACTTCTGTCCCTTGATGTTGGGCGAGGACATGAAACTCCATTTCAGGCCCGCCGGGAATCCCGCGCCGCCGCGGCCGCGCAGACCGGAGGCCTTGACCTCCTCGATGATCTTCTCGGGCGGGATCCGCTCCGTGAGGATCTTCTTCCAGGCCTCGTAGCCGCCGATCTTGCGGTAATTCTCCAGGGTCCAGGGTTCATCAAACTGGAGCGTGGTGAAGCAGACCTGATTTTGTTTTATCCCGCTCATCAGTCCAGTTGCTCCAGGATCCGATCAATCTTGGCCTTGGTCAGGTTTTCGTGATAGACGTGGTCCACCATCAGCATCGGTCCGCCGCAGCAGGCCGCGAGGCATTCCTCCTCGCGCTTGAGATGGATGCGTCCGTCGGACGTGCTCTCGCCGGTCTTGATCCCGAGTTTGCCTTCGATGTAGGCGACGAGGTCATCGGCCCCGTTCAGCATGCAGGAGATGTTCGTGCAGACCGAGATGCTGTGCCGCCCCGCCGGTTTGGTCTCGAACATGGAATAAAAGGTCGCCACCTCGTAGACGGCGATCCTGGGCATGCCCAGATATTCCGCCACGGCATCCATGACCTCGACCGTCAGATACCCGTGATTCTGGTGCTGGGCGGCGCGCAGGGCCGCGAGCACGGCGGATTGCCGCTGCTCCGGCGGATATTTGCCGAGCCAGTGCTCGATCTCCGCGACAGTGTGCGCGTCCAGGATCTGACCGTTGTTCCCGGACATCAGCGGTCCACCTCGCCGAAGACGATATCCAGCGTGCTGAGCACCGCGACCACATCCGCCAGCATGTGCCCCTCCACGAGGTCGTTGATCCCGGACAGATGCGTGAAGGCGGACGAACGGATCTTGATGCGATAGGGCTTGTTGGCCCCGTCGGAGATCAGATAGACGCCGAACTCACCCTTGGGGTGCTCGATCGGGACATAGACCTCGCCCTCCGGCACGCAATAACCCTCGGTGAACAGCTTGAAGTGGTGGATGAGGGATTCCATGTCGCCCTTCATCTTTTCCCGTTGCGGCGGGCTGAATTTGTGATCGTCGATCATCACCGGCCCAGGATTGGCGCGGAGCCAGTCCACGCACTGCTTGATGATCCGGTTGGACTGCCGCAACTCCTCGATATGCACGAGGTAGCGGTCGTAGCAGTCCCCTTCCTTGCCGACGGGGATGTCGAAATCAAGTTCGGGATAGACCTCATAGGGCTGCTTCTTGCGCAGGTCCCATTCCACACCGGAACCGCGCAACATGCAGCCGGTGAAGCCGAGCGCGATGGCGCGTTCCGGGGAGACCACGCCGATGCCGACCGTGCGTTGCTTCCAGATGCGGTTGTCGGTGAGGAGGGTTTCGTACTCGTCGATGTAGGCCGGGAATCTTTGGGTGAAGGCCTCGATGAAATCGAGCAGCGAGCCCTGGCGATCCGCATTGCGGGCGGCGGCGTCCTTCTCGCTCAGCCAGCGCGAGGCCTGGTACTGGGGCATGCGCTCGGGCAGATCCCGGTAAACCCCGCCGGGCCGGAAATAGGTGGCATGCATGCGCGTGCCCGAGACAGCCTCGTAACAATCCAGCAGGTCCTCGCGCTCGCGGAAGGCATAAAGAAATACGGTCATCGCCCCGCAGTCCAGCGCATGCGCCGCGAGCCAGAAGGCATGATTCAGGATACGGGTGATCTCCGCGAACATCACTCTTATATATTGCGCCCGCTTTGGCGGGGCGATGCCTAGCAGTTTCTCGATCGCGAGCACATAGGCATGCTCGTTGCACATCATCGAGATGTAATCCGTACGATCCAGATAACCGATGCTCTGGTTGAAAGGTTTGCTCTCGGCCAGTTTCTCCGTGCCGCGATGCAGCAGGCCGATGTGCGGGTCGGCGCGCACGATGACCTCGCCGTCCATTTCGAGCACGAGCCGCAGCACCCCATGGGCCGCCGGGTGTTGGGGCCCGAAATTTACGGTCATGTTCCGAATTTCAGGCATCGCGGATCACCCTCGGGCCCAGGACGCGGTTCTCGATGGTCACGGGTTGATAAATCACCCGCTTCTGATCGGGGTCGTAACGGACCTCCACATTGCCTTCCAACGGGAAATCCTTGCGGAACGGATGGCCGATGAAACCGTAATCCGTGAGGATCCGCCGCAGATCGGGATGCCCTTCGAACAGGATGCCGAAGAGATCGAAGGCCTCCCGCTCGAACCAGTTCGCGGATGGCCAGAGATCCGTCACGGAGCTGACCTGCGGCGGGTCCGACGGCAGGAAGCAGCGCACCCGCAACCGGCAATTGTGGGCGAGCGAAAGCAAATGATAAACGGAGGCGAAACGGGCGGGGAAAGAACGCACTGTTTTCGCGTAGACGCCCTGGTCGACCCCGCGGCTGAAGCCGGTGCTGGTCGTGTCCCTCGTCTCCCAGTCGGCCTGACCGTAGTGCATATAATCGACGCCGCAGACATCCGAGAGTTGCGCAAAGTTGAATTCAGGCTCGTCACGGAGGGCACGGCACACCTCGATCAGGTTCTCGGGCAATAATTCGAGGGTGATCTGGCCGGTGTTCAGTCGCGCCTCGATCAACAGGCCGTTGAAGCGCTCGCGCAGCCGTTCCAGCAGGTGTTCGTTGGTTTGATTCATGAGGGGATCGATCAGCGGGCAAAACAGTTCTTGCCGGTCCTCTTGATCTTGTTCTGCAACTGGATGATCCCGTACAACAGCGCCTCGGGCGTCGGCGGGCAGCCGGGGACATAAATATCCACGGGGATGATGCGATCGCAGCCGCGCACGACCGAATAGGAGTAATGATAATAACCGCCGCCGTTGGCGCAGGACCCCATGGAGATCACCCACTTCGGCTCCGCCATCTGGTCATAGACCTTGCGCAGCGCCGGGGCCATCTTGTTGGTGAGCGTGCCGGCCACGATCATGACATCGGCCTGCCTGGGGCTTGGCCGGAACATGATGCCGAAGCGATCCAAATCGTAGCGAGCGGCGCCGGTATGCATCATCTCGATCGCGCAGCAGGCAAGACCGAAGGTCACCGGCCAGAGCGAACCGGTGCGCGCCCAGTTCACCAGATTGTCCACGGAGGTCACCATGAAATTCCGGTGATCCGTGATAATTTCGGGGGGATTCGCGGTCATTGCGGTCATCGGCTCACTCCCAATCCAGCGCGCCCTTGCGCCATTCGTAGATGAACCCGGCCACCAGGACGGCGAGGAAGAACATCATCGCCCAGAAACCCGCCAGCCCGATCCCGTCCAACGCGACCGCCCAGGGAAAGAGAAAGGCGATCTCCAGGTCGAAGAGGATGAATAGTATGGCGACCAGGTAATAGCGCACGTCGAACTTCATGCGGGCGTCCTCGAACGCCTCGAAACCGCATTCGTAGGGGGAACCCTTGATTGGGTTCGGCCGGTTGGGACCGATGAAATAACCCAGAACGAAGAGGACGATGCCGAGACCGAAGCCCACGATCAGAAACAGCAGGATTGGCAGATAATTCTCGAGCATGCGGGTTGAATCTGATCCGGCGGATGAAAGGTTCGTTCAGGTTTCAGGATGTGCGAATTATACCGACTATGCGTGATGCCGCCACAAGATTTCTTTCCGGGAAAAAACCTGAACTACACTCCCCCCTGTAAGGCTCTGTGTTCATCTTTATGTCGGCTGAAAGCCGACTGGACAACTCCCTTCGCCCTCCGGGAGAAGGGCCGGGGATGAGGAAAATGAGATCTCTGAGATACCGCTTTTCCCTCACCCCCTACCCCTCTCCCGGGTGGGAGGGGTGTGCGGTGGAAAAGATCATTTCTATCCGCCGAACACACTGATTCACCGTTCGAAAAAGTGATGTCGCGCGATCAGGGCGGCAATTGTCGCGGATCGATCCGGACCTGCGTGGCAAGAATGGGATCGCCCGCCGACCGGGAGATGGCGAGTGCGTAATCGCCGCCAGCGATCCTCCAGCAGCGGCAGGCTTGTTCGAATTCCGCCAACAGGCGCGGATCGGCGGAGAGTTCAATCTTGCGCCTCTCTCCCGGTTGCAGCATGACCTTCCGGTAAGCCAGCAGGCGATTCCGGGGAATCCCCGCCGTCCCGGTCAAATAAAACTGCACGACCTCGGCCCCCGCGCGGTCGCCCGTGTTCCTTACCGTAACGCTGATCGTGGCCGTATCTCCACCCGCGCCGCTCAAACCCGAGTAATCGAAGGTGGTATAGCTGAGTCCATGACCGAACGGAAACAAGGGTTTTATCTCCTCGCGGAGAAACCAGCGATAGCCCACCTCCGATCCTTCCGTATAGTTGATGGTGACCGGCGCATCCCCGGTCTGGCCAAACCCTGGGAGTTCCGGACGCAAGCCCTGCGCCGCGTCCATCGGAAAGGTCATGGTCAGCCGGCCCGAGGGGTTGGTCTGGCCGAAGAGTATGCCGGCAATGGCCTCGCCGCCCTTTTGTCCGGGATACCAGGCGGCGAGCACAGCTTTCACCTTCGGGAGCCAGGGCATCGCCACCGGATTGCCGGTTTCGAGCACCACGATCGTCATCGGGTTGGCCGCCGCCACGGCCTCGATCAACTGATCCTGACCGTTGGGGAGGTTGAGGTCCGGGATATCGTAGCCCTCGAGTTCGTGACGGGTGGCGAAGACGATCGCCACATCCGCCGTCCTCGCCAGTGCGGCGGCGTTCGCTGGGTGATCGCCGGGTTCGAAGATCACTTCGGCATTCGGCGCCAGCGCCCGTATGGCGGCTTGTGGCGACGAGGGGTGATACAGCGCCCGGCGAAACATGGCGAAACCGCCATCGCCGCCGATGGGGAGGGTCGTCGCCGCCCCGCCACGCGGCACAACCTGGGAGGAACCGCCTCCCGAGAGGACCCCGATATCGGCATGTCCGCCGATGAGCGCGATACGCCGCAGCTTCGATCCCAGCGGCAGCAAATTGCTCTCGTTCTTGAGCAGGACGATCCCCTCACGCGCCACCTGCAGGGCCGTCGCGGCATGGGCCTCGTAATCGACGGCAGGTCTGGCGTCGCCGGCATCGAGCAGTCCGACCCGGATCATCCCGCGCAGGATGCGCTGCACCATGTCGGAGATCCTTTCCAGAGGAACCTGTCCTTCCGCGACCGCGCGTTGCAAGGGTCCGGCGAACCAGACCTCGGGGTCGAGTTGCGCCCCGGACTGCTGATCGAGCCCCACAAGCGCGAAGTTCCAGTGATCGACCGCGCCCCAGTCGGACATCACCCAGCCGTCATAGTCCCAGTCGCCTTTCAGGACTTCGGTCAGCAGATGCCGGTTGCCGCAGGCAGGCTCGCCGTTGACCTTGTTGTACGCGCACATGATCGAACCGGGCTGCGCGCCTTCGATGGCGATCTGGAAGGCGAGCAGATCCGACTCGCGGTGTTCGGCATCGTCGATCACGGCGTCGAGCGTCATGCGGTTGGTTTCCTGATCGTTCAGGGAATAATGCTTGAGGGTGGAGATGACATGCTGATCCTGGGCGCCGCGCACCGCCGCCGCGGCCAGGGTTCCGGCGAGCCAGGGGTCTTCGGAGAGATATTCGAAATTCCGGCCGTTACGCGGGTCGCGTGCGAGGTTTATGCCGCCGCCAAGCAGGACATTGAAGCCCCGGACCCGGGCCTCGCGGCCAATGAGGGCCCCGGCCTCGTAGGCGAGATCCGGATTGTAGGTGGAACCGAGCGCAAGTCCGGCCGGCAGGGCCGTTGCCTCATCCCCCGGCCTAGCCCCAAATGGATTGGTGACGCCGAGGCTCGCATCGGTCTCGCGCAGCGACGGGATGCCCAGCCGCGGGATGCCGGGAATATAGCCCGCGCCGGCCACGGCGTCTTCCGGCAACTTGATGGGTTCCCGGCCGGGCCGCGGCAGGTTGAGCGGCATGATGCCGTGCAACAACTGAAAGCGCTCGGCGTCCGTCATCGCCTCCTCCAGCAGACGGGCCCGCTCCGCAACGGGCAGGTTCTTGTCCAGCCAGGGTCGATCGGCAGCCAGGACCTCAATCCAGGCGGTAGCGGCCAGCGCCACACCAGCCATGACGACCAGAAATTTTTTTTGCATGTGTCGATGTCTCTGGATCGGATTTAGGGAACCTCTGCAAAAGTATCCATCCCGTCTTGCCGGGCTTGACCCGGCATTCACTAGACCATTGTTTTGACTGGATTCCGGCCTGCGCCGGAAAGACGACCAATGGAGTCTGGCACTTATTCAGAGCTTCCCAGGATTCGGGCATACGATTAATGCAACGTCGAATCGAATGACGCCGGACCGCCCTCGGCGATGAGATCCGCAAGCCTTCGACCTCGCCGGCCGGGATTTGTCTGGCTCAATTCTGACTGACGTTGCGCTTGCAGCTTGTTCAAGTTCAGAAACACCCGCGCGGCAATCGCCGGATAGGCCACGCAGATCCGCTCCCGATCGGCATCATCGAAACGTAGCAGGCGGGTTTGGGAGAGGGTGTCGACATTGGCCGTCCGGCGCTGTCCGAAATAGCCAAGTTCACCCACGACATCGCCACGCTGCATTTTCTTCAGAACGACTTTGTCCTCTCCCAATCCCGTAAAGACCGACAACTCCCCATCCACCACCACATAGATGCTGCCCGCTTCATCACCCTCGGTTATCAGGCGCTTGTCGGCGGGCAAAGTATGCAGGTTGGCCATGAGCGCGAAGACTCGGGCCTGGCGGTTGGTCAGGCCGGAGAACAACGGAATGGTCTCCTGCACCCGGTCGCCAAGGTTGAGCCGCAGCGTATCCCACAGGGTGACGATCCGCAGACCGCTCATGAAGGCCGGCGTAACGAAGATATCCACGAGCCAGGCGGAGAAGAGCGTCAAGGCCGCCAGCCAGCCGAACTGCGCCTGGTTCTGCAATTCGCCCGTCACCATGGTGAGAAAACCGAGCGCCAGTATCGTCTTGGTGAGCGTTACCGGACGCAGCACCGCGAGCAGGGCGATCTCGGCCGCCGCGGTTTCCGATCCCGAGCGTCGGGCGGCGCCGGCGAAGCGAGCGAGATAATGAATCGTGTCATCGATGGCAAGGCCCAGAACCAGGCATTCCACCAACACCGAGGTTGGGTTGAGCGAGACGCCCAACAACCCCAGCATTCCGAAATAGATCGCCGTCTGCAAGGCGGTGGGCAGCGTCGCCAGGAGCCCAATCCGGGGCGACATGAATTGTATGGACAGACAGAGATATATGAGCAATAGAGCGAGGGCCACGCTCTGCAACTGACCGGAGGTCGCCGTGCGCACCGATTCGGTCATGACCACCGAACCCCCGGTCAATCGCGCCTCCAGCCCGGGCGGCAGTTGGGCAAGCTCCGTGCGCAGGCGATCCAGCAGGAGTCCGATCCGGGTTGTATCATCGACCGTGAGGCGGGTGTGGATCAGCGTGGCCGACCAATCCGAATTCACCACGCCCTGCAATAAATCGGTCCTGCCCACGAATAAAAGCTGCCTGATGACGTCACGGGAATCCGGAATCCCGCCAGCCGGGTTGCCAGCGATATCGCGATTCAGCAGATCGACATGATCGACAATGCTGGTGACGGCGCCAACCTCGGGCTGAACCTTGAGCCAGTACTGCAAGCGTTCCAGGGCCCTCAGGATCCTGGGATCCGTGAACGCATCGGCGGATCCGCCCTCGATGGAGATATCGAGCGGATTGACCCCGCCTATCGCAAGGTTTGCCGCCTCGTAATCCGCCCGCACCCGCGTATCCGGGGCGAAAATCCCGACATAGACCTCGCCAATCTCGATCTGCGCCGCCAGCAGCAAGGACAGACCGAATGCCCCCGCCGCACACCACAGGATGATGGGCCGGCGCTGTCGATCGAAGCGGCTGAGCCGCATTCCGCCATTCTCGAACAACGCGCTTCCCGGCAACGGCCGTTGCGTTTTGCCAGGCTGCATGTAACACAGCAAGGCGGGCACGAAGGCAAGCGTGAGTAACATCAGGTAGCCCGTGCCCAGCGCGGATGACCAGGCGAACTCGATCATGGAACGCTGCTCGTTCAGCAGCAAGGCCAGCAACCCGGCTATCGTCGTCAGTCCGGTTATCGTCACCGGCACGGATACCTCCCGCAGCAACTCGGCGATGCGCGCGCGCTGATCCGGATGGGTTTTGCTGCGCAGCAGATGTTCATACTCCGCCAGGACATGGGCGCAGTAGGCGAGTCCCATGGTCACCAGAAACGGCGGGACGAGCGCGGTGATGAGATTGATGGGCCGGCCCAGAAAACTGAGCGTTGCCAGGATCCAGATGAGGGCTATCGTGATTGTCGCCAGCGGCAGCAACACGCCGCGCAAGGACCGGAACGCCAGCGCGAGCAGCACGGTGATCACCCCGATAATCACCAGTACAACCCGGCGCAACTGCCGGGTCACGGTATCGCTGATCGCGCTGCGGATCACCGGCGATCCGGTCACGAGTATATCGACCCCCGCGGCGCGCTCGGCATCCGCGACGCGCAGGATGCGCCCCGCGAGATCGGTGCGCAGCATCTCGAGATCGCTCCGGGTAGCAGGGTATACCAGGATCACCGCGGCGCGGCCGTCCGCCGAGACCAGTTGCCCGCTCACCAGCGGGTTAGCGCTCGCCACCTCGCGTAAAAGATCAGGTAGAGCCTGATCCTCCATCAATGCCTCAGGCGTCACACGAAGATGCTTGAGCGTCCCCTGATCCACATACGGGAGGGCGGTTGCGGTCAGAGAACTCACCGATTCCACGCCGTCCTGCTCGGCCAGCGCGCGCGAGAGACGGTCGAGGCGTGTGAGGATTGTAGTAGTGAACACAGCGTCCGCGCGCATGACCACCATGATGGGTTCGCGGTTGCCGAAGCGGCGCCGGATCAGATCGGAGTATTCACGCTCGGCGGGCGATTGAGTGGAGACGGCATCCAGAGACGGATCGATTGCAAGCCGCAGGTCGCCGGTGCGGAAATCAATCAATTGCGCCAGAGCCAACAGGGTGAGGGCTGCCGTGAGCAGCAACAACCAGGATGCGTGCCGGGTGACCCACAACTGCACGCGATTAGGCATTGTGAATGCCCTGGGGGCGGCCTATTCCTGCTTGGTGTAGAACCCGTCCGGCGTAAACAGCGTTTCCGGCAGCCGTTCGAGGATGTAGATATCGCTCAATTTCAGGTCCGTGTGCGTTCCGGTACGATGGTCTGTCATCCGGTAACCGAGCATGAGCCAGTAAGGATCGACCTTAAGCAACGTCGATATATCGGCCTCCAGGATCTTGTGCGGCGTCTCCCCGTCCGAGAACAGTTCAGTCTTGGTCAGGGTACAGCTCTCCTGATCCACATAAGTCAGCACCTTTCGGTAACCGGTTTGTTCAAGATTGGTGGTCGTCTCGATCAGGTAGGCGGGGCGATTGGCGACTACAACATCGGCCAGCCGCTTGGCTTCGCCATCGAGCAGCAGACCCTGCACCTGCTTGACATCGGCGAGGGTGAAATCGCTGCCCCAGAGTTTCTGGGACAATTCGTTGCTGGCCACCGGCTGAACCCGCTGCAGAGCCGGAAGATAAAGATACAATGTGTCCGCCTGGCCATCGGTGACCAGCAGATAGGAGGTGCCGGCGAGCGTTTCGGGTTCGACAACCTGCAAGGTGATGCGCTCGTCGGGGCTGTCCTTGGCGGGTTTCCAAAATACCTTCACCTTGATGGTGTTGGTCTTGCCCTCGCGGTCCGTGGATGCAATCTGAAAATCCCGCAGCGAACCGCGATCGACCACATTGGCGCGCATGCAAGTGCTGATGTCCGCCACGCTCATGCTGGCCGGATCCGCGGCTTGCGCGATCGCAGTCATGGATGCCAGACCAAGGATTGCCACCCACTGCAATGCCTTTTTACTACTTATCATCGCCATCTCCCCGAAAGATAGATTTTAACAGACCACACACCGGCGCCTGTCGGGCGCCGCGCGATTGGCGGCAAGGTCTCTGCAAAAAACATCACCCGATGGCATTATTGCCTAGCGCCGGAGGCATTGTCAAAGCTAGAGAAAAAGGCTTAAAGGTCTGTAGAAATTGAATTGGTGCCGATGGACGGACTCGAACCGTCACGGGTTACCCCACCACCCCCTCAAGATGGCGTGTCTACCAATTTCACCACATCGGCGTGGGCCGGTATTGCGCCGGCGCGATTACTGAATAGCTTACTCTTGCGGGACCGCCGGCACATCCGACTCGGTCGGGGTTGCCGGTGCGGTCAGTGTATCCTGCGTCTCCGGCGGCATTACGGTTTCTTCCTGCGTGGCGGTTTCGGTGGTTTCCGGCGCTGCCTCGTTCCCGACCGGGGTCGCGGGCGTTTCACCCTGCCCCTGAAGAATCACCGAATCCGTCTGTTGCTGCAGCGCGCCGGTCTCCGCTTTCACCCGCTGCGTCGCCAGATAGCCCAAAGCCAGGCTGTTGGTCAGGAATAACGCCGCCAGGACTGTGGTTGCCTTGGTCAGGAAATTGCCCGATCCCCGCGCACCGAATACGGTCGAGGAAGCGCCGCTCCCGAAGGCCGCGCCGGCGTCGGCGCCCTTGCCATGCTGTATCAGGATAAATCCGATCAGCGAGATCGATACCAGGATTTGCAGTACGAATAATATTGTCTGTAATGCTTGCATTGTGTTTATTACTCCGCCGCGCGGCAGATACCTATAAATTCCTCGGCCTGAAGCGAGGCCCCGCCGATCAGGCCACCATCGATGTCTGCCATAGCAAACAGTTCTTTCGCATTTCCCGCCTTGACGCTGCCGCCGTAAAGGATGCGCAGGCGATCCGCTATCCCCGTATCGTGCCGGGCCAGTCGCAGGCGGATGAAGGCATGCACCTGCTGGGCCTGATCGGGCGTGGCGACCTTGCCCGTGCCTATCGCCCAAACCGGCTCGTAGGCGACCACGGCGGCGGCGAAACTTCCGATTCCAGCCGCCTGAATCACGGCATCGAGCTGGTTCGCGACGACTTCCTCCGTCTGTCCCGCCTCCCGATCGGACAATTCCTCGCCCACACACAAGATCGGGATCAGCCCGGCCCGGCTGGCGC
The DNA here is from genome assembly GCA_004297165.1 of Gammaproteobacteria bacterium. Classification (GTDB taxonomy): domain Bacteria; phylum Pseudomonadota; class Gammaproteobacteria; order Eutrophobiales; family Eutrophobiaceae; genus 2-02-FULL-56-15. The sequence goes on along the minus strand of SCUJ01000006.1, from coordinate 93,626 downwards.
TGACGAATTTCCCGGCCACTATGACATTGGTCTCGCCATAGATATGACGCCGCTCCGAGTGACCGACGATGACATACTTGCAGCCAAGATCCATGAGCATCGCCGCCGCAATCTCGCCGGTATGGGCGCCCGCGGCGTGTTCCGAGACGTTCTGCGCGCCGAGCGCCACACGCGAGCCCTGCAACGCGCGACCCACCTCAGGCAGATAGACAAAGGGCGGACAGATTGCGACTTCCGCCGGGATGCCGTCCGCCACTCCCGCGAGCACACCCGCGATGAGCGGCCGTACGGTTTGCAGGGCGCCGTTCATCTTCCAGTTGGCGGCCACCAGCGGCTGTCGTCTTGTCATGCTGCTCCCGTATCAAGCTTGCCGGAAAGGGCGCAAAGCTTACAACAAATGCCGGAAAAGTAAAAACGATAAAGGCAGGTTCAGCGTATCCGCATCAAGCTGGAACCGAACAATGCGATTCCTGGCAGGCGTTCGCGGGGATCTTGCCAAGACGCGAAGCCCGCCAAGAAAACCAATTTATAGTTCTTGGCGTCTTAGCGGCTTGGCGAGATCACATTCTGGATCCTGGCATTTAACCCGATTCGAGCGGCGCCTCCACGCGGCAGTGCCGGCATTCGTGGGTTGCCGCGCAGCGTTCCTTCGCGTGCCTGACGATCAGGGCATGGTATTCATTATATAAGGCGACATCCTCCGGCAGGGCGGCCATGAACAATTGCTGCAAATCAGCATAGGTTTCGTTGCCGTTTATCAGCATCAGCGTGAGCAGGAGACGGCGGGTATAAGCATCGATCACGAATACCGGGCGTTCGAAGGCGTAGAGCAGGATGTCGTCCGCCGTCTCGGGTCCGATGCCATGCACCGCGAGCAGGGAGGTCCGCAGTTCCGGCGTGGTCTTGTCCGAGTGCCCGGAAATGCCGCCGCCGGATTGCAGCCAGTGACAAAGAGCTTTGAGTCTGCGGCTCTTGACGTTGAAATAGCCGGAGGGCTTGATTATCAGGGCGAGTTCGGTCTCTTCCACCTCCATGATCCGATCCGGGTCGAGCATCCTGGCCTCGCGCAGAGCCTGGATGGCCTTGGCGACATTCGGCCAGGCCGTGTTCTGGGTCAGCACCGCGCCGACCATGACCTCGAACGGGGTCTCTGCGGGCCACCACTCCTGCGGGCCATAGGCCGCATGGAGGCGCCGGTACAAGACCAGCAGACTGCTGTCACTCATCCCGATCGGATCCGGGCCTCCGCCTGGCGCGGTCAGTCTTCCCGCGCCCGGTCCGTTCTCTGGTTGCGGGCTTGGATCGGTGGGTCCGTCCTCCGGTCGCGGATTTGGGTCGCGAGATCCGTCCCCTGGGTTTTGATGCTTCGGCGTGCAGCCCCGCCGCGACCATCAGTTCGGCAAATTCCTTCAGCTCCAGATCCCAGAACTGACCAGGGTGCCGCCAGCGCAACAGGCTGCAAGGACCGTAACGGGTCCGGATCAGGCGGCTGACGGTAAGCCCCTGGGATTCCCAGAGTCGCCGCACCTCGCGATTGCGGCCTTCCTTGAGGACCACGGAATACCACCGGTTGATCCCCGTGCCCCCGATCTCGCGGACGGCATTGAAGGCCGCCGGACCGTCCGCCAGCTCCACGCCCCGAAGCAGGTTCTGGATCTGGGCCGGAGTCGCCTGACCGATGACCCGCACCGAGTATTCGCGCTCGATCTCCCGGGAGGGGTGCATAAGACGGTGGGCGAGTTCGCCGTTGGTCGTGAACAGGATCAGACCGGTCGTATTCAGATCGAGACGTCCGATCGCGACCCATTGTCCCCGTCGGATCCTGGGAAGTTTCGCGAAGATGGTTGGCCGCCCTTCCGGGTCCTTGCGGGTGCAGACCTCGCCGGCCTCCTTGTAATAGACCAGCACCCGTGTTTTAAGGGGCGTGACGGCGCGCAGATCCACGAGTTCGCCATCGACCTCGATGCGGTCTGAGGCGCTTGCGCGGTCACCGAGTCCGGCGGGTTTGCCGTTCAGCCTGACCCGCCCCGCCTCGATCCAGGACTCGATCTCGCGCCGGGAGGCGAGACCCGCGCGCGCCAGGACCTTATGCAGGCGTTCTCCGGCGGGACTTGCGGGTATTTGCGGCCGTGCCCGCTTCGCCGCCGCGCGATCACGCATCGGGAGGCGTAAAGGGTATGACCTTGTCCACGTGCACGCCCCGGCCCTCTTCCACGACGCTATTATTCGGCGTCTGGCCGGTGGCAGCCTCGCCCGCCGGCAGGACTTCGAACAGGTCAGGATTGATCTGATCGTAATCCTTGATCGCCTCGAGACTCGGGAGATCGGACAATTTTCTGAGATTGAAATAATCGAGAAATTCGCGGGTGGTGGCCAGCAACTCCGGCTTGCCCGGCACATCCCGATGACCCACGACCCTTACCCAGCCGCGTTCCTGGAGGGTCTTGACGATATTGGAACTAACGCTGACCCCGCGAATATCCTCGATCTCGTTGCGGGTGATGGGCTGCCGGTAGGCGACGATCGCGAGCGTCTCGAGAAGGGCGCGGGAATAGCGTTGCGGGCGTTCTTCGAAGAGCCGGTTGACCCATGCGGCGTAATCCTCACGCACCTGGAACCGGTAACCGCTGGCCAGCTCCCGCAGCTCCACGGCCCGTCCCGCGTAGTCTTCCTGGAGCGCGGCGAGGCACTCGCGAATGAGGGCGCGATCGGGTCTTTCCGCATCCTTGCCGAACAGCGATTCCAGGTAATCGAGATTGAGCGGGCTGTCCGAGGCCATCAACACGGCCTCGATGATTAATTTGAGTTGTTCCGGGTTCATGCCGCCGCCTTTACATAGATGGGTCCGTTGATCTCGTTCTGCACCAGTTGAATCAGCGCCTCCTTGATGAGTTCAAGGACCGCGAGCAGCGCCACGATGACTCCGGCGCGGCCTTCTTCCGGGGTGAACAGATCCTTGAAATCGGTGAATTCCTCCGCGGAGATCCGGCCGAGGATGAGGGTCATGCGCTCGCGCACCGACAGGGCCTCCCTCCGCACATGATGGTGTCCGTACTTCTCGGCCCGCTCCATGACCTCGGCAAAGACGCGCAGCAGGGCCTCCAGGGGGACATCCGGCGGTTTCTGGGTGGATGTCTTGAAGGGGAATTCGATGATCGCGGCAAAGACATCCCGGCCATAACGGGGCAAGGCATCCAGGTCCTCGGCGGCCTGTTTGTAGCGCTCGTATTCCTGGAGCCGGCGGATCAATTCGGCCCGCGGGTCCTCTTCTTCGTCGGGATTTTCCGGACGCGGCAACAGCATGCGGGACTTGATCTCCGCGAGCACCGCGGCCATCAACAGATAATCCCCTGCCAGCTCCAGTTGCAAGACATCCATGAGCTCGATATACCTCATGTACTGTTCCGTGATCCGGGCGATCGGTATATCCAGGATGTCGATGTTCTGTCGCTTGATGAGATACAACAGAAGATCGAGCGGACCTTCGAAGGCCTCGAGGATGACCTCGAGGGCATCGGGGGGGATGTAGAGATCCTTGGGGATCTCCGTCAAGGGGGCGCCCTGCACGATGGCGAAGGGCATCTCCTCCTGGACGCGGGCCGGGGCGTCGGCGGTCATCGATAGCCGAGACCAATAGCCGCGCGCACTTCCTCGAGGGTCTCGCGGGCCACATCCCGCGCGGATTCGCACCCCTCGGCGATAATGCCCCGGACGGTTTCCGGATCGGCCATGTATTCCTTCGCCCGTTTGCGGATCGGCGCAAGCTCCTTGAGGATGGCGTCGATCACCGGCTGCTTGCAGTCCAGACACCCGATCCCGGCGCTGGTGCAGCCCTCCCGGACCCATTTCTTCTGATCCTCGTCTGCGTACACCGCGTGCAGGCTCCAGACCGGGCATTTGTCCGGATGGCCGGGGTCATTGCGCCGGACCCTGGCCGGGTCCGTCGGCATGGTGCGGATCTTCTCGGACACCGCGGCCGGGGTCTCCCGCAACGAGATCGTATTGCCGTAGGATTTGGACATCTTCTGTCCGTCCAACCCCGGCATCTTCGCCGCCGCGGTGAGCAGGGCCTGCGGCTCGGGAAAGATCATCTTGCCTCCCCCTTCCAGATAACCGATCAAACGCTCCCGATCGCCGATGCTGATGTTCTGCTGATTCTCCACCATGGCGCGGGCCTTCTCCAGCGCCCCGGCGTCCCCCTGTTCCTGATAGTCGCGGCGCAGATCATGGTAGAGACGGTTGTTCTTCTTGCCCATCTTTATGGCGGCCGCGAGCACCTTGTCCTCGAAGCCGGGTTCTTTACCGTAGAGATGATTGAAACGCCGGGCGACCTCCCGCGTCAGTTCGACATGGGCGACCTGGTCCTCGCCGACCGGCACGAATCCAGCCTTGTAGATCATGATGTCCGCGGACTGGAGCAGGGGGTATCCCAGAAACCCGTAGGTGGTAAGGTCCCGGTTTTTGAGTTTCTCCTGCTGATCCTTGTAGGTCGGCACGCGCTCGAGCCAGCTCAGCGGCGTGCACATGGACAACAGGAGATGCAGTTCGGCGTGTTCCGGGATGCGGGACTGGATGAACAGACGGGCCGAACCCGGATTGATGCCCACCGCCAGCCAGTCGATGACGTTATCCCAGACATAACCGGCGATGGCCTGCGGGTCTTCGTATTCCGTGGTCAGGGCATGCCAGTCCGCCACGAAGAAATAACACTCGTATTCGTTCTGCAGCTTCAGCCAGTTTTTCAGCACCCCATGGTAATGCCCCAGATGCAGTTGTCCCGTCGGCCGCATGCCCGAAAGCACGCGTTGCGATGTCATTGCGGCCAAGTTTTACTCCTGTGAGAGGTCGTGACAGGGCGGGGATTATACAATGACAGTCCATCGTTAAAGGGACTTTTTTCTGCCGGGCTCGAACCCCTTAAATCATCGAGGTATCGCCCCGCCCCTGCCTGACTATCAGGGGAACGCCCGTGGTGAGATCGAGCACGGTCGTCGGCTCCAGCCCGCCGGCCTCGCCATCGACGATCAGATCCACCAGTTTGCCGATTTTGTGATCTATCTCGCCGGGGTCGGTTTCGGGCAGCGTCTCGCCGGGAAGGATCAGGCTGGTGCTGAGCAAGGGTTCGCGCAACATCTCCAGCACGGCCAGGGCGCGTTTATCGGCCGGCACCCGCAAACCGATGGTCTTTTTCTGCGGGTGCTGCAATCGACGCGGGACATCCTTCGTCGCCTTGAGGAGAAAGGTATAGGGTCCGGGCGTCAGGCGTTTGATGAGCCGGTAGGCGGCGTTGTCCATCCGGGCATAGGTGCTGATGTCGGACAGATCCCGGCACAGGATGGTCAGATTGTGGCGTGGATCCAGATGACGGATCCGGATGATCCGCTCGACCGCGTCACGCTGGCCCGTAAGACAGGCCAGGGCATAACTCGAATCCGTCGGCAACACGATAATACCGCCCTCGCGCAGTGTCGCGACAATCTGTCCGAGCAGGCGCTCTTGTGGCGTTACCGGATGGAGGGCTAACAATCTGGCCATGGAATTATACAAATCATTTCGGCTGGTTCAGGAACCGGGTTATTATTCGAGCGATGAAATTTCTCTTCGACTTTTTTCCGGCGCTGGCCTTTCTCGTGGCCCTTTATCTACCGGAAACGCGCCAGGAAGGGATCTATCTGGCGACCAAAGTTCTCATAATCACCTCTTTTCTACAAGTCGTTATCGCCTCTCTGGTCAGCCGGCGTCTGGAAAAACAATATCTGATCATCTTCATCATTGTGCTCGCGCTTGGCTCAGCCACCCTGCTGCTGCATGACGAGCGTTTCATCAAATGGAAACCGACCCTGGTCTTCTGGGTCTTCGCCGCCATTTGCCTCGGCAGCGAATTCATCGGCGTGAAGAATATCTGCGCGCGGATCATGGGCCACCTCTTTGCCGCGCCACCCGCTGTCTGGAGGCGCGCCAACCTCAGCCTGGTCGGGTTCTTTTCGCTGCTCGGCCTCGTGAATCTGTATGTGGCCTATAACTTTCCAACCGAGACCTGGGCGATGTTCAAGGTGTTCGGGATCCTGGCGATCAATTTTGTCTACATACTGGGACTGGTCCTGTATCTGTCGCGTTACATGATCCAGCCGGAAAACAACGGGAAATAAATATGTACTATGCCTTTATCTGCGAGGATGTCGAAAATAGTCTGGACGGCAGGACCGCGCACCGGCCGGCGCATCTTGCCCGTTTGAAGTCCCTGCAGGAGGAAGGACGTCTCCTCCTCGCCGGACCGTTCCCGGCCATCGACAATCCCGATCCGGGTCCCGCCGGCTTCAGCGGCAGTCTCATCATCGCCGAGTTTTCGAGTCTCGCGGAGGCCGAAGCCTGGGCCGCCGAAGAGCCGTTCCTGAAGGCGGGCGTCTATCGCCAGGTGACGGTCAGGCCGTTCCGGCAGACCCTCCCCTGATCGATTTTCTTGAAACCATTCCTGAAATGGCCCGGGGGCAAACACCGGCTCAGCGCCTTGATCTGCTCGAAGATGGAACCGGGAAAGCGCCTGGTCGAACCCTTCACCGGTTCCGGGGCCATATTCACCAACGCGGCGTTCGATCGTTATCTGCTGGCGGACAGCAACCCGGACCTGATAAGTCTCTTCTCTCTGCTGACCGCTGAAGGCGAATCCTTCATTCGTTACTGCCGTAGATTCTTCCAGCCGGAAAACAACGCCGCCGATGTCTATTACCGGTTGCGCGATGAATTCAACGCCTCGCGCAATCCACGCCGCCGGGCGGCGATCTTTCTCTATCTCAATCGCCATTGCTACAACGGCCTGATCCGATACAACAGCAAACGTCTCTTCAACACGCCGTTCGGCCGGTATGCCAAACCCTACTTCCCGGAACGGGAGTTGCGCCACTTCCAGCAGAAATCCGTCCGCGCCGAGTTTCTGCGGGCCGATTATCAGCAATGTCTGGATCTCGTGGTGGAAGGGGACGTGGTTTACTGCGACCCGCCCTATGACCCGCTCAGCGCGACCGCGAATTTCACCGCATATCATGCCGGCGGTTTTGCCTGGCCGGACCAGGAGCGCCTGGCGGAACGGGCGCGCACGATCGCCGGCCGCGGCATTCAGGTAATCATCTCCAATCACAACACCCCGGCGATCCGGAAACTCTACAAGAGCCTGGGCGCCCGGATCGAGACCCTGCGCGTGCGGCGTTCGATCGGACCCGACCATGCCTCGCGGGGCAAGGTCGAGGAAGTCATCGCCATTTTCGGGAGCACCTTGAATCCATGAGTTGGGATTAGTAGACTTTAACGGGGTGAGCTTGATTAAGAATTAACGGGTACACGAGTAGAGGTCCAATGAAAGCACGGGAAAACATCTCTGTCGATGAAGATCTGGAAGAGGATTTCGTAGAAGAAGAGGAAAAAGAGTTGGAGTTCGTGGATGATGAAACACTGGCGGAAGAAGCAGCCAAGGCAGCGGCTGTGCAGAACCGCTCGGCCTGGCGCAAGATAGAGCAACTGCGGGAAATGCGCGAGTTGAACAAGATACTTCAGGACGAGATCTACGATCTGGATACCGATCCGGATTTTTGATGCCGGACGGATCCGGGTAGGATTCAGCTTACTTGCGCGCCAGGGCCTGCCGTACCCGCCCGCTTTTCAGATAGGCCCGGATTAGTTCGCGCCCGGTCAGATAGGACGCCCCGGGGTTGACGTGAAAACCCGCGGCGTTGAGCGCCGTTCTCCCCAGCAACATCCGAAACTGCATGTCCTCGCGATTGGTCAGGGTGATCTCCGTCTGGTAGCGAAGTTCGCCCACCATGATCGGCGTGGTGATGACATAGCGCTCCTCGCTGTGACCGCCGGAGTCCTTGACCAACCGCCGATCGAGCAACGGCATCCGGCAATGGATGGCGATGTCCTTCCGGTTCTGCAGCGGATGCAGACTGAAGCGGACCATCCTGCGGCGGTCTTCCATGAATTCGGCCACGTCGAAACAATGCAGCGCCGAGGTGCGCGCGCCGGTATCCACCTTGGCCTTGATGGCGGCGATCCCGAGTTCAGGCAACGCCACCCATTCACGCCAGCCGAGCATGGCGCGTTGTTCACGGCGATTGTCCTGGTCAGGTCGATCTCTCATTCTTCTGTATAATACCTCCCCCATGACCATCGCGCTCGCCCAGCAACTCGTCGCCTGCCCCTCCGTGACTCCGGAAGATGGCGGTTGTCAGGACATCATCGCCCGTCGCCTCGAAGGCTGCGGATTCACCGTGACCCGTCCTGATTCCGGAAATGTCAGTAACCTTTGGGCCGTCCACGGCCGGGTTCAACCCGTGCTGGCCATGCTCGGCCACACCGATGTCGTGCCCGCTGGAGAGCGAACCGCCTGGGCAAGCGATCCATTTGTACCGGTGATTCGTGACGGTCATCTCTTCGGCCGCGGCGCGGCGGACATGAAGGGCAGCGTCGCTGCGATGGTCACCGCCATGGAAAGATTCGTGGAGCAATATCCCCGGCATCTTGGGACGCTGGCCATCTTGTTGACCAGCGACGAGGAAGGCGAAGCCATCCACGGGACCCGCAAGGTGATGGAAAGACTGGATCGGGATGGCGTCCGGATCAAATGGTGTCTGGTCGGCGAACCCTCCAGCCGGGAACGCCTGGGAGATGTCATCAAGGTCGGTCGGCGCGGATCCCTGAACGCCACCCTGCATGTACGCGGCATACAAGGGCACGTGGCCCATCCGACCAAGGCCCGTAATCCCATCCACGAAGCCTTGCCGGCGCTCATGGAATTGCGCGCCAGGGTTTGGGATCGTGGGAACCAATACTACCCCCCGACCAGTTTCCAGATCTCCAATATTCATGGCGGGACTGGGGCGGATAATGTCATCCCGGGAAGTCTGACGGTGTTGTTCAATTACCGCTATTCAACCGAGGTCACGGAAGACGTCCTCAAACGCGAGACAACGGCCATACTCGACCATCACAAACTCGAGTACCACCTCGAATGGCGATCATCGGGCCTGCCGTTCCTGACCCAATCGGGCGACTTGCTGGAAGCCGTGCAAAAGCAGGTGTTGCTGGCGACCGGTATCAAGGCCGATCTCTCGACCGATGGCGGCACCTCCGACGGCCGCTTTGTCGCCCCGACTGGCGCCGAGGTCATTGAACTCGGCCCCTTGAACGCCACGATCCATAAAGTCAATGAATGCGTCGATTGCGCGGATCTCGATGCGCTCTCCCGGATCTACACAGGCATAATCACGGATCTATTGACCCGGGAGGCGTAAGCCTTCCCTTACACGCCCGAATGTTCCATGCGCGTTTGTCGCAGCGGCCCGCGGTTGGATGGATTACCCCTCACCCAAAGGAACAACTCGAGCAACAGATCGGCGGTCAAACCCCAGACATAACCGCCTTCCCAGGCGAAGGCCTGGGTGGTATGCCATTCGCCGTTCACCTCCACGCGGTGTTTGCGGTCGCATTCGGGTCGCAGCAGCGTCTCCACATCCGCATAGATGACCTCCGCCACTTCCCTGGGATCGGGGATCACCGCCGGTCGGCGCTCCAGCCACCCCACATAGGGAATCACATGATGGCCGTGCCGGCTCCAGGCGTCATCCAGACGGCCCATGATCGCTATATGATCGGGAATAATACCGAGTTCTTCATGGGTTTCCCGCAGGGCGGCCGCAGCGGGGTCTTCGTTCTCGTGCACGCCGCCGCCGGGGAAGGAGACCTGACCTCGATGACTGGAGACCGTTTCGGTTCGGCGGGTGAACAGCATTTCCACCGCGTCCGACCCCTCCGGCCAGAACATCAACAGGACCGCCGCGGTCCGGTGACCGCGGGGAATCAACTCGGGAGGGAATTCATAAGGAACACGACTGGTCAAACCCGCGATACGGTTGAAAAATAACTTCCGGAAGCCGGCCTCTTGATCCTGTTTTTCCATGGAGGATTACGTCACTGGGGTTGTCGAATAACCGGATAATCCGGGCGGATAAATTATTTCGATTATAGTCGTCATTCGCGATAATGACATGCGCCGTGAAAAGCGCTGTCCCGATGCGGTCGTGCGTGTACTTTACATCGCTGAATGCCGCTATATGATGTAATATTAATCAGTAATACGACCATACTTGTCGATGTGATGCATGAGCAAGGAGACGGAAAAACAAAGCGATTACGGCCTGGCCCTGAAAGAGGCCCAGCCCAAGCTGAAACGGCCGCCGTTGTTCAAGGTTATACTCCTGAATGACGACTACACTCCCATGGAGTTTGTAGTGCACATTCTTGAGGCGTTCTTCACGATGACCCGCGAAACGGCCACCCGGATCATGCTGGAGGTTCATACCAAGGGCAAAGGGGTATGCGGAATCTATACCTACGATATAGCGGAGACCAAAGTAACCCAGGTGAACGACTATTCGAGGGAAAACAATCACCCCCTGTTATGCACCATGGAAAAAGCCTGAGAGGTTCAGACGATGCTGGATAAAGAACTCGAACAGACGCTCAACGATGCCTTGCGCAAGACCCGTGAGAAACGTCACGAGTTCATGACGGTGGAGCATCTCTTGCTGGCCTTGCTGGACAACTCCTCCGCCGCCAGGGTCTTGCGGGCCTGTGGCGCGGACCTCAACCTCCTCCACGACGAACTCACCCGCTTCATCGACGAGCATTCGCCCCTGCTCGGGGACGACGATGAACGTGACACACAACCCACCCTGGGCTTCCAACGCGTCCTGCAGCGGGCGGTGTTTCAGGTGCAATCCTCCGGTAAGAAGGAGGTTACCGGGGCCAACGTGCTCGTGGCGATATTCGGGGAACGGGAGTCGCACGCCGCCTATTTTCTCACCCGCCAGAACATCGCCCGGCTGGACGTGGTCAACTACATCTCGCACGGCATCTCCAAGGTCCCCGAGGCCAACCAGGGCAACAGCGCCCCCGGCGCCGCGACCGAGGACGAAACCCACCTCGAGGGCGGTGGCCAGAATCCCCTCGAGGCATATGCCAGCAACCTCAACGAGATGGCCCGCCTGGGCAAGATTGACCCGCTGATCGGGCGCGAGGATGAGGTGCAACGGACGATTCAGATCCTCTGCCGGCGCCGGAAGAACAACCCGCTCTACGTCGGCGAGGCTGGGGTCGGAAAAACCGCCATCGCCGAAGGGCTCGCCAAGATGATCGTCGATGAGGAAGTGCCCGAGGTGTTATTGGACAGCGTCATCTACGCGTTGGACATGGGCGCCTTGCTGGCGGGCACGAAATACCGCGGCGATTTCGAGAAACGCCTCAAGGCGGTGATCGCCCAGTTGAAAAAAGCGCCTGGTTCGATCCTTTTCATCGACGAGATCCATACCATCATCGGCGCCGGGGCCGCATCCGGCGGCGTCATGGATGCCTCCAACATCATCAAACCGGTGCTGGCCTCCGGCGATATCAAATGCATCGGATCCACCACCTATCAGGAATTCCGCGGCATCTTCGAGAAGGATCGCGCCCTCGCCCGGCGCTTCCAGAAGATCGACATCGCCGAACCCTCCATCGAAGAGGCCGTCAAGATCCTGCACGGGCTGAAATCCCGCTTCGAGGATCATCATCACGTCAAATACACGAATCAGGCGCTGCGCTCTGCGGTCGAGTTGACCGATCGCTACCTCACCGACCGCCACCTGCCGGACAAGGCGATCGACATCATCGACGAGGCCGGGGCCTCCCAGATGCTTTTGCCGCCGTCCAAGCGGAAAAAAACCATCGGCGTGACGGATATCGAGAACATCGTCGCCAAGATCGCCCGCATCCCGCCGAAGACCGTCACCTCCACCGACAAGGATGTGATGAAGAATCTGGAGCGGAACCTGAAGATGGTGGTGTTCGGTCAGGACAAGGCCATTTCGACGTTGACCACCGCCATCAAGACCTCCCGATCCGGTCTCGGCAATCCCCAGACTCCGATCGGTTCCTTCCTCTTCGCCGGCCCGACCGGCGTCGGCAAGACCGAGGTCAGCCGGCAACTGGCGAACATCATGGGCATCGAACTCGTCCGCTTCGACATGTCCGAATACATGGAGCGGCATACGGTCTCGCGCCTCATCGGCGCGCCTCCGGGTTATGTGGGCTTCGATCAGGGCGGGCTGCTCACCGACGCCGTCAACAAGCATCCGCACGCGGTCCTGCTCCTCGATGAGATGGAGAAGGCGCATCCCGATGTCTTCAACCTCCTGCTCCAGGTGATGGATCACGGGACCCTCACCGACACCAACGGCCGCAAGAGCGATTTCCGGAATGTGATCATCATCATGACGACCAACGCCGGCGCGGAACGGATCAGCCGCAGTTCGATGGGCTTCACCGCGCAGGATCACAGCCATGACGCGATGGAGGAGATCAAGCGCGCCTTCAGCCCGGAATTTAGGAACCGACTCGACGCCATCATCGAGTTCGAGCCCCTGGAACGCGACACCATCCTGAACGTGGTCGACAAGTTCCTGGTGGAATTGCAGACCCAGCTCGACGACAAGAAGGTTACGATGGACGTGGACGAAGACGCCCGGCGCTGGCTCGCGGAGCACGGTTACGACAAGATCATGGGCGCGCGGCCCATGGCCCGCCTGATTCAGGAAAAGATCAAAAAGCCCCTGGCCGAGGAGTTGCTCTTCGGCAAGCTGGTGCATGGCGGGCATTTCATCGTCGGCCTGGCCGGCGATGACATCGACATCGAGATCCTGGAGCGGGAGACCGCGACGGAGCCTTGATCAAAACGCCTGGTCCCATCGTATCGATAAACGCATCGCCGCGTTAATCAGACCCACCATGCTGTAGGTCTGCACGAAGTTCCCCCACTGTTCGCCGCTACGCGGGTCGATGTGTTCCGCCAGCAGCCCGTGGCGGTTGCGGCAGGCCAGCAATCGATCAAATAAATCCCGCGCCTCCTGACGCCGATCCAGCGCCACCAGGGCATTAACATACCAGAAAGTGCAAACGAGGAACGCATTCTCCGGCTCGCCAAAATCGTCCTTCTCCAGGTAACGAAAAATGAAATCGCCTTTCCGCAAGTCCTTCTCAATTACTCCGACCGTCGCTGCAAAACGTGGATCGGCGGCATCAAGAAAACCAATTTCCACCAACAGCAGGAGACTTGCATCCACCGTCTCTCCCTCGAAGGTCGCGACAAAACAACCGCGGCGGTCATTCCACGCGCGACTGCCGATCGTATGACGCATGAGAGCGGCCTGATCATTCCAATACGTGGCACGTTCCAGCAAACCCAACTGCCGGGCGATTCGCGCAAGGCGGTCACAGGCTGCCCAGCACATAACGGCGGAAAACGTATGTATCCGGGCGCTCCCACGCAGTTCCCAAAGTCCGGCATCCGGCTGGTCATAGCAGAGTCTGGCCTGCTGGCCTATTGGTTCGAGTTTTTTGAACAAAGCCTCGTCACCGCGCCGCGTCAAGCGCTGATCGAAAAAAACATGGGTGGCGGCGAGAATGGCGGAACCGTAAACATCATGCTGGACCTGACGGTGGGCCAGATTGCCTACCCGCACCGGCCCCATCCCCCGGTAACCGGCGAGCGAGTGTTTTTCGCCTTCGCCAAGATCTGCCCGACCATCGATGCCATATACGGGCTGTAACGGACCTCCGCCGGAATTTGCAGCGATGTTGATGATGTAGGCCAGGTGACGCTCCATCATGTGCGTCGCACCCAGACGGTTAAGGGCGTTTACCACGAAATACCCGTCACGCAGCCAGCAATAGCGGTAGTCCCAGTTGCGGCCGCTGCCCGCGGCTTCCGGAATCGACGTGGTCATGGCGGCGATGATGGCGCCGGTGTCTTCGTAGGCGTTCAGTTTCAGCGTTATGGCCGCGCGGATTACCGCCTCCTGCCACTCGAACGGGATGGCCAGATTGCGCGCCCACTCCTGCCAGTAACGCGTGGTCGCTTCGAGAAAATGCCGACCCACCTCGCCCGCGGCTTCATGGATCGTTTCGTCGGCACCCAGCAGCAGGGTTGCCGTGTCTTCCAGGAAGAAGGTCGCTTCCCTGAGGATTGCAGCCAAGGAGACGTCGGTCGTCAGTCGCAACACGAGGCCGGACGTTACATAGCGGATATGATTGCTACCCCAGGTTACTTCGGGCGTCCCGGCGCCGTAATCGAAGGCGGGACGCAGGCGCAAGGTCAGGCGCGGACTGCCTGTCAGCCGCCGGAGGCGGCGTACAATCATCATCGGTCTGAACGTCCGTCCGAATTGATCGAAGCGGGGCGTGAAATCGGTGATTTCCACAGCTCCTCCGCTGGAGTCATATAATCGGGTTACAAGGATGGCCGTGTTCTCCATATATTGCTGCTCTGTCCGCTCGCAATCCGCAAGCTCGATGGCGAAATAACCTTGATCGGCCACGGGATTGAGAAGCGAGCAGAATACCGGGTCGCCGTCAAAGCGGGGGAAACAACCCCACACGAGGCGCGCCTGTGCGTCGATGAGAGCGCCCACGGAACAATTGCCGATCAATGCCAGATCCAGGTTCTGCATTTTCATCCTTTCAAGGCGGCCGCCAGCCAATCGCGGACGGCCGTCACATTCGCCAGACGGTAGCGGGCGCAAGTCCTGCCTTTACCAACTTTGATCGAGACTCCGGCACGCTTGTTGACAAGTGCAAATCCATGCTCGTCATTGCGATCATCCCCGATGAAGACAGGGCAGCGGTCCAGAAAGGGCGGTTCATCCATATATTCCGCAATCGCAGTGCCCTTGTCGATTCCCGCCGGTTTAATCTCCACAACCCGCTTCCCCTGCTGCAATTCGAGGCCCCGCTCGTCAGACATGACGAGCCGGCGCATCAAGCGATGCGCATAGCCCGCAAGATGCGGCGACTGCCGGTAATGCAACGCCAGCGTCAAACCCTTGTCTTCCAGCACCAAGCCGGGATGGCGGGCCAGCACCGGACCGAGCGCATCCCTTATGGAATACTTGGACACCGGTGGAGCGGCGTGAAGCCACAGGCGGCCGGCAGCATCGCGTCGTTCCAGCCCGTGCTGACCGGCCATGGGTAGGGACAGGCTGAGCAGTTTGTCAAGATTACTCAGGGAACGGCCGCTGATCAGGGCAACCGCACCGGAACTGGCGCGGAACAATTGTCCAATCAATTCAAGCAAGCGGCGATCGACGTATACGGTTGCGGGCGAATCAGCTATCTCCACGAGGGTACCGTCGACATCGAGAAAAAAACCCCACTCGGTCGACGGTTCCGGCGGCGGGCGCTTACGCCTCATGATCACGCCGCACCGGTTGGGCCGGCGCCGATCAGGCGATTATGTCTGCGCATGACAGCGGCATCAAGCAGCATGCGGCCGGCCCAGCGAAAGACATTGAATTCCGCCACCAGCCCGCGCATCAAGCGCATGCGATCGCGCTGCTCGCTGTCCGGCATGGTCAGCGCCAGAAGTAGCGCGGCCGCGCACTGGTCGGCGTCGTAGGGATTTACGATCAACGCCTCCGGCAGTTCCCGGGAAGCGCCCGTGAACTGCGAGAGGATCAGCACGCCGCGCTCATCATCACGGGCCGCAACGAACTCCTTGGCCACCAGGTTCATGCCGTCGTGCAGACTGCTGACAAAGCAAAGATCCGCGGCCCGGAAATACTCGTAGACATCCGTTGGTTCGTGGTGTTCGACCTTCAGCAGTATCGGCGGTGGCCCCTGGCGTTCGAAACGGCTGTTAATCCGCATCGCCACGGTCCTTACGTGCGCCTCGTGATGCTGGTACTCATCGATCTCTGCGCGGGTCGGCGCGGCGATCTGGACGAAGGAGAAATGCCCGATCCATTGGGGATTAAGCTCCAGCAACCGCTCGATTGCCTGAAACCGTTCAATAATGCCCTTGGTATAGTCGAGACGGTCGACGCCGACGCCGAGTTTGTGCCCAGCCGGGAGATCATTGATGCGGCGCACGTCCGCCCTGCACATTGTCAGGTCCTTGAGCAATAAGTCTGGTTCGGGCGGCCAGGCAATCGAGATTGGATACCGGCGGACGGCGGTCAGTTTACCGCCGAATGAAACGTCAAAGGTTTCGCGGTCGACGCGCGCCTCCATGAGACGGTCGATGGTATCGACGAAGTTGTTACAATGGAATTGCGTGTGAAATCCGAGAATGCTGCTGCCCAGCAAGCCGGTGATAACATCCTGAGCCCATGGACAGATGGAGAATGACTCGGGGTTGGGCCAGGGTATGTGCCAGAAAGTGATGATCGTGGCGTCCGGGAGCTCCTCACGAATCATCTTCGGCAGCAGGGCAAAGTGATAATCCTGTACGAGTACGACAGGGTTCGGTGTTTTAGCCTCAGACACCACGGCTCTGGCGAATTTTTTATTCACCGCGACGTACTGCGCCCAGTCGCGCGAACGAAAGGTAGGGCGCACGTGTGCTATATGACAGAGCGGCCAGATCCCCTCGTTGGCGAATCCATAGTAGTAACCTATCTCCTCTTCCCTGCTGAGCCACAACCTGCGTATCTGATAGGATGGTTTCTCCGGAGGAACCGCCACCCGGTCGTTCATGTCCACAACCTCCCGATCGGCCGACCCGCTGCCGTGGGCGATCCAGGTTCCGGAACATGCGCGCATGATCGGTTCCATCGCCGTCACCAGACCGCTCGCCGGTCGTTGCACTTCGATACGATCGCCGCGTCGCTGGTGTATATAGGGTTCCCGATTGGAGACCACGATTATATCGCCGCCTCGCAATTCACCATGCAGAATCGCGCGCAGCGTTTCCGGCGTCCAGGTCATCTGGCTTTCATCACGTGCTCGGGTATCGGCTTCCAGCTCGCGGATCAGAATTTGCAGATCCCTGGCAATAGGTTTGAACTCGCGCAGTTCAGGCCGCGAATCGATGCCCGGCCGACGCGAGAGTACTTCTCCCCGCAGTACGTTGCGCATGCCGGTCATCCAGCCCCGCCAGGACAACTGGGCGATGATGACCGTAATGAGTGAAATGACTGCCGCCAATCCCATGAACAGATACAAAACATAACGCTTGGTCTCTTCGCTTCGCCGTGAGATGAAACTCATGTCATGTAAAATTGCGAGTTTCCCCAAAGCGCCGGTCTCGCCTGAGAGCGTAATCACTGCCACATGCAACGGGCCTTGTGAACTCAACAGGAGGTGATCGCCGGGTTGTTCCCACCGGGAGAGAGAGGAACAGAGTAAATCCTTCGGCATCAACCGGCTCGCCAGGACAGCGGCATCCGGCGCTGAACAGTAGCCGATCGCGAACAGCCGCTCATCCCGGGTGATGCGGTTGAAGAAGCTTTCGATCTTGGTTTCCTTGCCGGTCTCCAATCGCTCCTGCAAAGGCTCATAAAGGGTATCGGCGATAAGGGTTGAACGCATGTCGAGGTCGCGTACGAACCAGCGCAAGGTGAGCTGATCCACCAGCGGCACCAGGGCATAGGCAACCCCTGTCAGGGCTAATACCAGAGGAAGAACAAAGCGAAGGGCGAGTCTCATGGTGAACTTACTTATTGGGGTGGTTTATACATTATAGACACGCCCCTCTCGAATTCCGCTCATCGAAACAACTGGTGTTGGAGAAGAAAAACGCCGGCGCCGGCGAAATAGCCGATTAACGCAAGTCCCGAGATTTTCCTGAGATACCAGAAGAAATCTATTTTTTCCAACCCCATCGCGGCCACGCCTGCAGCCGACCCCATGACGAGAATGGATCCCCCCGTGCCTGCGCAGTAAGCCAGGAACTCCCAGAAGAAGTGCCCTGGCGGGAATTGGGTAAGGTCATACATCCCCATCGCCGCCGCCACCAACGGTACGTTGTCCACCACGGCGCTGATGATGCCGATGGCGAGCACCATGACATCCTCCCTGCCAACGATCTGATTTAACCCATCGGCCAGACCCGAGAGGATATGCGTATGTTCCAGCGTCGCCACCGCGAGCAGGATGCCGATAAAAAATACTATGGAACTCATGTCGATCCGGCTGAGGGCGTGGGCTAGCGTGAGGTGCTGCTTGTCTTCGGCTTCCTTGTTGCGATGCACCAGGTCTCCCGCCAGCCACAGGATACCCAACCCGAACAGGATGCCCATAAATGGCGGCAGATCGGTGACCGTCTTGAATACCGGTACCGCCGCCAGAATGCCAAGACCCAGGAAGAACATCAGGTTGCGCTCAAATTCCGTGGTGTGCAAACCGTGATCGCTCTCGACCCGCGGAGCGGCTACGACATCGCGACCGCGTAAAACATAGGCGGTGATGCCCAACGGCACGAGCATGCTGACCAGGGAAGGCAGGATCACTGACTGGATAATGGCCAGGGCCGTGATCTGACCGCCAATCCACAGCATGGTGGTTGTCACATCGCCTATCGGCGACCAAGCCCCACCCGAATTGGCCGCAATCACGATGACGCCGGCGAAGTAAAGTCGATCCTCATGCCTGGCAAGTAGTTTTCGCATCAGGGATAGCATGACGATGGTAGTCGTCAGATTGTCGAGTATGGCGCTCAGGAAGAATGTGACAAAACCCACCAGCCAGATGAGCGAGGAGAGCTTTGCCGTCCGGACGCGCTTGGTGATGACCTCGAAACCATTGTGGGCGTCAACCACCTCAACAACAGTCATGGCGCCTATCAGAAAAAATACAATCTGGGCTGTTGTCAGCAGTGATTCATTGAGCTGCCCGCTCACTATTGGCGAGTCGGCCGTGGCTACCGCATAGATGGTCCAGAGCAGCCCGCCGCCCACCAGCGCGGACGCGGATTTATTGATCCCGATCGGATGTTCCAGAACGATCGCCACATAGGTGACCAGGAAAATAACGACAAGTACGGCGAGCATTCCGGAACTCCTTACAGATCAAATAAATGAACACTCTGTATAAGTGTCTATCCCGTCTTGCAGGGTTTGACCCGGCATCCAGTAGACCATTTTTTTGACTGGATTCCGGCCTTCGCCGGAAAGACGACCAATTAAGTTTGGCACTTGTTCAGACTTTCCTTAGATGCGTTTGACCAGAACCTTCGAATTACGCTGATAGTTGTATAGCGCCTTGCGTTCGACCGGCAGGTCGTCGAGACTGGCGGGAGTAAAACCGCGCTCCAGAAACCAGTGCTCGGCATGCGTGGTGAGAATGAAAAGGCGGTTGATGCCCGCCGCCGCGGCCTCGCCCTCCGCCTGCTTCAGCAACTGATCGCCCCGACCGCCGCGACGGTAATCGGGGCGTACGGCGAGACAGGCCACTTCGGCGTCCGGTCTGCCCGGAAATGGATAGAGGGCGACGCAACCAATCGCCGTTCCGTCCCGCTCCAGCACCGTGAAGTGATCGATCTCCAATTCCAGTTTTTCCCTGGACCGCTCCACCAGGATGCCTTCCCGCTCCAGGGGCTTGATCAATTCGAGCAGACCGGCGATATCATCCACCGTCGCCTTGCGGACGCTGTCGTAGGGCATGCTGCTAATCATGGTCCCCGCGCCGTCACGGGTGAACAATTCGCCCAACAATGCCCCATCCAGCCGCCAATCGACCAGATGCACCCGTTCGACGCCCTGGCGCGCGGCCTCGATGGCGGCGCGGAAATAACGATATGTTTCGTTGTCGGGACCGGCGCCCGCGGACCAGAGCGCCGACTCGGCATCCTGCCAGGTCAGTTCGCGGATCAGCCGGCCCTGACCGTCGTTCATCCCCTCCGCTTCCAGGAGGTAAATCAGCTTGTCGGCCTGGAGACTGATGGCCAGTCGCGCCGCGAGTTCGCTGGCCCCCAGATTGAAGATCTCCCCGGTGATGGAATAGCCCAGCGGCGGCACGAGGACGATCTCGTGATGATTCAGTCTGTCCTTGATGGCTTCGACATCGATGCGCCGGATCTCGCCGGTATATTGGTAGTCGATGCCATCGATCACGCCCAGCGGTTTGGCGGTGATGAAATTACCGGTCGCCACCCGCAAGCGCGAATTGGACATGGGCGTGTTGCCGAGCCCCATCGACAGGCGCGCGGCGATCTCGATCCCGAGCAATCCCACTGCCTCCTTGACGCATTCCATGGCCTCGGGGGACGTCACCCGCAGACCCTTGTGGTAACTCTGATTCACCCGGCTCTCCCGCAGGCGATCCTCAATGCAATGCCGCGATCCGTAGGCCAGCACCAGACGGATGCCTATGCTGTTGAGCAGGGCCAGATCGTGCACCAGGGCGGTGAAGTTTTCGCCCAGCACCGCCGCATCGTCGAAATGAATAACGAAGGTCCTGCCCCGATGCCCCCGGATATAAGGCGTCGTGGACCGGAACCAATCAGCGAATGGAGTTGCCTCAGCATTCATCGGTTGCTTACCTCATGCAAAGTCTGTCAATCATCTTTCGCAATATCCCGATCATCGGATCGATCCTGTCCATGGCCAGAAATTCATTCGCCCGGTGCGCCTCGGCGATATCCCCCGGTCCGAGGATCAACGTCTCCATGCCCAAGCTGTCGAAGAACGGGGCCTCGGTCCCGAAATCGGCGGATCCTGCTGCCCGTCCGGACAGCTCCTCTCCCAACCTGACAATCCTGGAATCGGGATCGGTATGCAAGGCCGGCAGACCGGGGAAGACCGGGTGAAATTCCACCGTCAATCCTGTTTCATCCACCGCCTCCATGGCTTCCCGGCGGATCTCGGCGCGCAATTCTTCGATCCCCATCCCCGGCAGGAGCCGGAGATCGATGCTGAGATCGCAGTCGCCGCAGATCCGGTTGGGGTTGTCGCCGCCATGGATGCACCCGAAGTTCAGGGTCGGCGCTGGCACATGAAACGCGATATCGTTCCACCGCTTCTTGAGCTCTTCGCGCCAGCGCGTCAGCCGGTTCAACACCAGCCGCATGCCATCGAGGGCGCTCAACCCCAACCCCGGATCCGAGGCATGCCCGGAGCGGCCCACCAGGCGGATGGTCTCCATCATCACGCCCTTGTGCATGCGCACAGGCCTCATGCCCGTCGGTTCCCCGATTACGGCATAACGCGCTGGAATCCCGCCCGCGCTCGCGAGCGCCCGAGCGCCCGACATCGTGCTCTCCTCAGCGCAGGTGGCGACGATGCTGAGCGGTTGTTGCAGCCGGTTCAGATCCATCCCCCGCACGGCCTCGATGACCAGCGGAAAAAAACACTTCATGTCCGTGGCGCCAAGCCCGTACAAGCGGTTGTCCCGCTCGGTCAGCCGAAATGGGTCCGATTTCCATTCGGATGCCGTCACCGGCACGGTGTCAGTATGTCCGGACAGGGCGAGTCCCTGATCGCCCGGGCCGCGCCGGGCCACCAGATTGAACTTGTCCGGATCGCTCTCCACCGGGCTGATGGCGACGGTGAAACCCAGGGCTTCGAACCACTCGCCGAGACGCTCGACCAATCGCCCATTGCCCATATCCAGACGCGGATCGACGCTGCTGATCGTCGGCAGGGCGATCAGCTCACGAAAACACTCCATGAATCCGGGCATGCCGACCGGTATCGCGCTCACCGACAACCTTCCTCCTTCGCCTGTGCAACCTGTGAACTTGCCGGCCGCTATTGTATCCTATCGACCCTTTTCATGTTCACTGCCATCGGACCAGCCACATTATGAGCGAATCAATCAACCGTTACAGCGCGCGGATCACGCAACCCAAATCCCAGGGCGCTTCCCAGGCCATGCTTTACGGCACGGGGCTCACCCGCAAGGATATGGACAAGCCGCAGGTCGGCATTTCCAGCATCTGGTATGAGGGCAATACCTGCAACATGCATCTGCTGAGCCTCGGCGCCAAGGTCAAGGAAGGGGTGGAGGCCGCCGGGTTGATCGGCATGCGGTTTAACACCATCGGAGTCAGCGACGGGATCTCCATGGGCACGGATGGCATGAGTTACTCGCTGCAATCCCGCGACCTCATCGCCGATTCCATCGAGACCATGATGGGCGCGCAATGGTACGACGCCAACATCTCGCTGCCCGGTTGTGACAAGAACATGCCTGGCTGCATCATCGCCATGGCCCGGTTGAACCGGCCGGGGCTGATGATCTATGGCGGCACCATCAAGCCGGGTTATCGCAACGGGGTCAAGATCGACATCATCTCCGCCTTCCAGAGTTACGGCGAATTCATCGCCGGCCGCATCTCGGACGCGGAGCGCGAGGAGATCGTCCGCAAGTCCATCCCCGGCCCCGGGGCCTGCGGCGGGATGTACACGGCGAACACCATGGCCTCCGCCATCGAGGCGCTGGGGATGTCCCTCCCCGCCAGTTCCTCCACGCCGGCCGTGGACCCGAAGAAAATGGAGGAATGTTTCGGCGCCGGCGCCGCCATCAAGCGTCTACTGGAGCTGGACCTCAAACCCAGGGACATCATGACCAGGGCCGCATTCGAGAACGCCATGGTGCTGGTCACCATCCTCGGCGGCTCGACCAACGCCGTCCTGCATCTCATCGCCATGGCGCGCGCCGCCGGCGTCGCGCTCGGCATCGAGGATTTTCAGGTCGTCAGCGATCGGACGCCCGTGCTTGCGGATCTGAAACCAAGCGGCAAATACGTGATGGAGGACCTGCACAACATCGGCGGGATCCCGGCGGTCATGAAATATCTCCTCAATCATGGGCTGCTCGATGGCGATTGCATTACTGTCACCGGCCGGACCATCAGGGAAAACCTGGCTGATATAAAACCCATCGGTTCCGATCAGGAGGTGATTCATTCGCTGGAGGACCCGATCAAGGCGAACGGGCATATCCGCATCCTCAAGGGCAACTTCGCCCCCGGCGGGGCAGTGGCCAAGATCACCGGCAAGGAGGGTCTCAAGTTCTCAGGTCCGGCCCGGGTCTTCGATTCCGAAGAGTTGATGCTGGCCGCGCTGGAACAGAAACGGATCCAAAAAGGCGATGTGGTGGTGATCCGCTACGAGGGGCCCAAGGGCGGACCCGGTATGCCGGAGATGTTGACGCCGACCTCGGCCATCATGGGGGCCGGTCTCGGCGAGGATGTTGCAATGATCACCGACGGCCGCTTCTCCGGCGGTTCGCACGGCTTCATCATCGGGCATGTCGTGCCCGAGGCCCAGGAAGGCGGGCCCATCGCCCTGGTCAGGGACGGGGATCGCATCACCATCGATGCCGTGGCCAACACCATCGACGTGGCGCTGTCCGATGCGGAACTCACTGCCAGGAGCGGCGTCTGGATCATGCCGCCCTACAAGGCAAACCGGGGCGCCCTTTACAAATACATCAAGACAGTAAAATCGGCCTCGGAGGGATGCGTGACGGACGAATAATTAGGGAAACTACTGAATAACTACCCACCGTTCGGGCTGAGCTTGTCGAAGCCCTTGATTTTACGAGTGCGCATTTCGACAGGCTCAATGCGAACGGACTTATTCAGAGGTTCCTTAGGAAGGGATTTGCTTCTTGTACTGGTTATAATACTCCAGCACCTTGCGCACGTAGTTCTGGGTCTCCTTGTACGGCGGGATCTTGTTGCCGTATTCCTTCACCGCGTTTTCCCCGGCGTTATAGGCCGCAAGCGCGAGTTGCAGGTTGTTGTTGAACATCTTCAGTAAATCGACCAGATAGCGCGCCCCCCCCGAGATATTGTCTTCGGGATTGCGGCGGTTGGCCACGCCATAACGCCGCGCCGTGCCAGGCATCAGTTGCATCAACCCGATTGCGCCGGTGCGCGAGATCGCCTCGGGGTCGTAGGCGGATTCCGCCGTAATCACGGCATGCAGCAGGGCCTGCGGAAGTTGGTGCATATCGGCATACCGATTGATGGCGGGCGCGTAACGCGTGCGATTCCGGTAAAAATCCTCGGTGGCGATCCGGCTGGTCTGTTCCACCCATCCCTTCCAGGTCCGCACCAGACGTTTGTATTTGTCGTTGGTCGGCTTGTCCGTGAGCAGGACCCGGCCATGCTTGTCCACATATTTGTATATGTCCGCGTGCGCGACAATACACACACCCAGCCAACAGATCAGGATCGGCGCCATTCGCGTGATTATCACCTTCAGCATGGGGGCATTTTCTTAACGTGACTTATAACGATTGTATATAACTTCATAATATATAGGAAATTAGTTGCAAACAAATCAGACTGAAAACGGCGGCCATCACGTCATCCAGCATGATCCCCAAACCTCCTTTGATACGCTGATCCAGCCAGCCTATCGGCCAGGGCTTCAGGATATCGAAGAGCCGAAACAGCACAAAACCGACAACTATCCAGACCCACCCGCGCGGGGCCTGGACCATGGCGCACAGATAGCCGACGATCTCGTCCCAGACGATTGCACCAGGATCCGCTCTGCCAAGTGTTATGGATGTTTTTCCGCAAATATAGACGCCGAGCAGGAAAAAGCCTCCGATCACCGCCAGGTAATAAGGGAGATGCAGATCCCTCAGCATCAGATACAGCGGTATGCCGACGAGCGTGCCGCAGGTGCCGGGCGCCACGGGCGAAAGGCCGCTGCCGAAGCCAAGCGAGAGACAATGAGCGGGGTGTCGCAACATTCTGAAATCCGGTTTATGTATCGCCAGTGTCACGGTAATTGTTTCGTGTAAAAAAACTGACTGTTCATTCGTAATCCAGCCGGGATTGACCCGGATCAAGCCTTGGCGAATGCCCGCTCTTATACTCGTGAATACGAACTTGAACAACAACTTAACATTTATTACCCAAGGAGCCAAAACATGAGCATAAGAACGCCTCATTCCGTTCTGTCTTTTCCCGCGAGCCGAATCGGTGTGATACTCGATAAAACCGGCGTCAGGATTGCCGCCTTGCTCCTCTTGCTCACGACCCTGGCATTGTTGCCTCTCTATCGCGCAAGCGCACAGAATGCCGAGGCGCCCACATCCGATCTGATCAAGTCCCTCAACGAGACCAAATTCGACCTGAACCTGCGTTATCGCTTCGAGTCGGTGGACGATGACGGTTTCGCAAAAGATGCCAATGCATCGACCTTGCGCACCACGGCAGGCCTCACCACCGGCAAGTTCCACGACTTCTTCACCCGCTTGCAGGTGCAGGATGTGCGGGAGGTCGGCCTCGACGACTTCGACGA
The DNA here is from genome assembly GCA_004297165.1 of Gammaproteobacteria bacterium. Lineage (GTDB taxonomy): Bacteria > Pseudomonadota > Gammaproteobacteria > Eutrophobiales > Eutrophobiaceae > 2-02-FULL-56-15. Next base: position 68,556 of record SCUJ01000006.1, on the reverse strand, counting down.
CGGGACCGGCCGCAATCCGGTGCGCGCGCAATACCCCCTTGTCGCCGATCCGGAAGAGACCGATCTCCTGGAGGCTTATCTGGGCTTCACCGGGTTCGCCAACACCACCATGAAGGTCGGCCGTCAGATCGTCACCTATCGCGAGGCGCCCAATCACCGCTTCATCGGCACCGTCCTCTGGCGCCAGAACTGGCAGAACCACGATGCCTTCACGCTGGTCAACACCTCGCTGGCGAATACCACATTCAGTTATGCCTACTCATGGAACGTCAACCGGATCTTCACCGACGAGGCCGTCAACCGGGTGCGGGCGAATTTCGACAGCAACTCGCACTTCCTGAATATCGAGTACAAGGGTCTGCCGTATGGCGTGCTGGAGGGTTACACCTATCTCCTGGATTTCGACAACAGCCCTGCGACGTCCAGTTCAACCTTCGGCGTCCGGTTTAGCGGCAACACCGCCATGTCGGCCGCGCCCAATGCGAAGATCATCTATGCCCTGGAATATGCCCGGCAGGATGACTACGCCGATAATCCCCTGAACTTCGATGAATATTATTTTCTGGGAGAAATCGGGGCTGCCTTCGTCCCCGGGCATGGTGTGGATTCCTTTACCATCAAATTCGATTATGAATTGCTCACCGGTAATGGCGCCGCGAGTTTTAATACCCCGTTAGCCACTCTCCATGTCTATCAGGGTTGGGCCGACCGCTTCCTGACCACGCCGGTGAACGGCTTGCAAGATATCTACGTGACCGGCGGCGCCGTGTTCAAAGGCGTCAATCTAAGCCTAAGCTACCACGATTTCTCGTCCGACCGCCTGGATTATGACTATGGAACGGAATTCGATGCGCAGGCCACGAAGGCATTGAACAAGAATTTCACCGTTGGACTGAAGTACGCCACTTATGACGCCGATCCGGATCTGCCGAATGTCGGCGCCACGGCCCTGGATGTCGACAAGTTCTGGGCCTGGGTGCAGTTCGTTTATTAGTACCCTGCGGGGATGAGGGATCACACCCTCATCCCCACCCTTCCCCTTTACACACGCACGGCGAGGACATCGCACTTGGCGTGGTGCAACACGCCTGCTGCGGTGGAACCGAGTATCAACCGGATGCCGTGACGGCCATGTGACCCGAGGACAATGAGATCGACGCCCTGTTCATCTGCGCAGGAGGTGATTTCATGCTTGGGTACGCCGGTCAGCACCAGGAAATTGTCAATATTGACCCCTATTGCCGCCGCCAGGGTCTTCATATCAGACAGTGCGCGATCGATGACGTCCGGTTGATCCACGTATAGATCCACGTAAGAAAAGGACTCCGGACCGCCAACCACCGGCACGGTCTCCACGACATGCAGCAGCGTAATCTTAGCCCCGGTACCGGCCGCCATGGCCTTGGCCTTTGCCAGCACCTTGTGCGCCTCTTCGGTATAGTCCACCGCCACCAGTATGTTTTTATAGTTCGCCATGGAAAATCTCCTCTATTATTATGGGGTATCCGGTTACTGTTGAAAGCATAGTGGATGCCATACCCCGTTGCCAGTTTCAGGATATCTCATCCGTTGCATTATCGGACCGGAACTCATTCCAGCCATAATAATACCTGCCGGGGTCTTTCTTGCAGGACGTAAATATGCTTGAATTGGGGGGCGAGCAGCAAAACACCCAATTGTAAATGGGTAGAATTTATAATTAATGTCCATGTGCCAAATGCACGCCGGACGGGGGAGAGTAAATGTCCAAGTCATATCATTCAGGTAGTTGTCTCAAGATCCTGATCGCGATGTCATTACCCGCCTGGCTGGCGCCGCCGTTATTCGCTCAGACTGACGAAGGCAAGATCGAGGAGATCCTGGTGACTGCGCAAAAGCGGCCCGAGGATATCCAGGACGTACCCATCTCCATCACCACCTTCAACGGCGAATTCATGGAGGATTCCAACCTTCACACCCTGCAGGACCTCAGCCTTTTTACACCCAATCTGACGCTGAGCCATTCCAGCCAGGTGGCGAATAACCGCATCATCATGCGCGGCGTGGGCTCTGTAGGCGACGCCGCCATCGAACCCAGCGTCGCAGTCTTCATTGACGGAGTGTATTACCCTCGCGCCGGCTCGGTGGTTGGCAGCCTAACTGATCTGGAGATGGTCGAGGTGTTGCGCGGACCGCAAGGCACACTGTTCGGCCGGAACGCCTCCATGGGCATGCTCAACATCCGCACCGCCATGCCCACCGAGGAGATGGAAGGCAATCTGCGCGTGAGCTACGGCGATTTCGATCAGATGCGGGTGTCCGGGGCCATTAGCGGCGGTCTTTTAGAGAACACCTCCGGCCGTCTCTCCTTCAGCTATTCCGACCGCGATGGCTACGGGGAAAATACCTTCACCACGGGTCAAAGCGCAGATGATGTCGGTGAATGGCGTGATTTAAGCCTGCGCGGCAAGCTTTTCATCACCCCCACCGAGAATCTCGACATCACCCTGACGGCGGATTATTCCTCGGTGGACAACGGCGGCGGCACCATCGAGGTGAAGACCGATTCCTTGTTGCCGACGTACCTGCCCACCCTATCAACCATTCTGAATCCGCCGCTGCCGACAACACCATCGCCCACCTACACCTTCTCACCCGGTGGACCGACTCCGGACGGCGCCGATACCTTTGATTACACGATCAATCAGGACCATAGAGACCTGGCAGATGATAGGCAGATGGGTTTCTCCGCCGAGATCAACCTGAATGTCGGGGAACACACAGTGCGTTCCATCACTTCGATCAGGGACTGGGAAAATGACACCTTCGAATCCGCCCTGCGCCTCCCGGCGGACCTGTTGAACCGGCGAACCGGGTACGATACCCAGACGATATCCCAGGAGTTCCAGATCCTTTCCCCCACCGGCGGCCGCTTCGAATATGTCGCCGGGGCTTACTACTATGACGAAGACTACAGCATCGATCAGAATTTTAATCTAGGCGCGGATTTCTGCAGCCCGGCTATCGGTAATATGGTTGGCGCCGGGGCCATCCGCACCGGTTCCGCGTCTGTTGTCGCGGTTGCAGCCGGGATCACGCCTACCATCGTGTCACTGACTGGCATGCCTGCCGCCAGCGCCGGCACCCTCGCCCAGACTATCGTCGGCGGCATTCTCCGCGGCTTGATCACATCCCCAGCACAACTGGTGTCGCTCGGCATTCCCTCCGCCGCGGCGCCGACTCTGCTAGCAACCATCCCCGCAGCGGCGGCGGCCCTGACGACCGCCCAAAAGGCTGCAGCGGCCAACGGCATCGCCAACGCCGCCGTCACCGACTGCAAAACAGGCGCCCAGCCGAAGGCCATCGACGGCGATTTCAGTCAGGGCATGCAGAGTTTCGCGCTGTTCGGACAGGTGACCTACCATGTCAATGACCGTCTGCGCCTGACCGGCGGCCTGCGTTGGACCGATGATGAAAAAGACGGCAGCTTCACCCAGACCTTGAATAATCTCATCCTGGATGCCCCGGCGGGTTCTACTTTCAGCACGATCGGCAAGGCCTACTCGGTCAATCTCCGGATCAACGAGTCATTCCCGAGCCTACTATTCGAGGATAACGAACTGACGTGGATGGGGAACATCAGTTATTACCTTACGGACGAAATCATGGCCTTCGGCACGTATTCCACCGGCTACAAGTCCGGCGGTTTCAACTCCGACGGCGCCAACCGGGCAATCCCCCGGACCTTCCTTTCGGAAACCGTCGACAACTACGAACTCGGCGTCAAAAGCACCTTGTTCGACGATCGCATGGTCGCCAACCTGACCCTGTTCCGCACCGACATCGACGATTTCCAGGATCGCCAGTTCGACGGCGTCAGCTTCATCGTTCAGAACGCAGGCGAACTGCGCCAGCAGGGTTTCGAACTGGATATTCAGGCCCGTCCCCTGCCCCAACTCTATTCCGTGTTCGGGCTGAGTTGGCTGGATTCGGAATTCCTCTCCTTCCCCAATGCCACGGCCCTGCCCTACATAATTGCCACGACCGCGGCCGGGTCAATTCCTCCAGGGCAGGATCTTGGCGGCCGACGCAATCATTTCTCGCCGGAATGGCATGTCTCCCTGATGGCGGAATGGAGCGACGCCATACCCAACTTTACCTGGTCATGGTTCACCCGCGGCGAATTCAGTCATATCAGCGAACAGAACATCGGGGCGGAGACCAACCAGAACGCCCAATCGCTGCAGGAGGGATACAGTCTGCTCGGCTTCCACGCGGGGGTCCGCAGTCAGGACGAGAAATGGGAGATCGCGTTTTCCTTGAAGAATGCCACGGATGAAGGCTACTGCCAGACTATATTCAATCAGCCGATCGGCACCACGCTGGGCCTCGTGGATCCAGTCACTTTGGGTGGTATGCAGCGTTGCGTGCTGGGGACGCCGAGGACCTGGGGCGTGGAGGTAGGATATTCGTTCTAGGTATTGGTGATAGGGAATAGGGTGTAGGGTGTAGGTATATTTGATCTATACCCTAATCCCTAAACCCTAATCACACATCCTGCGACAGTATTTCAGTCGTCGCCGATAGACGGTAAATCAAGGTCCGCAGAAATACCTTGAGAAAACGGACCTGACAGTTCAGGGAAACCTGCGAGATTACCGTCGAATTCACCTTGAGCAGGGAGGTCTTGGCCTCGGCGACGATGCTGGCGGTCCGCTTGGTCTTGGCCAGATACCCCATCTCGCCGAAACAGTCGCCACTCTCGAGTTCCCTGATGGTCTTGCCGTTCTTCGATACGCCGACCTTGCCTGTGGCGAGGATGTAGAAACAATCGTCGAGATCCCCTTCCACGATGATGTTTTCGCCTGTTGCATATTCCTGCCAGGTGCTTGCGCGGATGATCTCCCAGATCTCAGCATCCGGGAAGCCCTTGAAAAATTCCAGCCGTTTTACTGCGTTGAACTTCTCCTGCACGGAGATATCTTCCTGGGGTCCCTCCAGCATTTCGAAGGCGCGGCTCAAATCGGTGGCGAGATCCAGTCCCATCTGATAGCGCTCATCCGGTATCTTCCTTATGGCCTTGCGCACGATTTCCTCCAGTACTTCCGGCACATCCGCGCGGATCTCGTGCATGGGGACCGGCTCCTCGTTAAGGATCATGTTCACCAGCCTGGAAAAATTTTCCGCTGGAAACGGATGCTTGCCGGTCAGCAACTCGTACATCAACACGCCCAACGAAAAGAGGTCGGAACGGTTGGTGACATAATCCTCGGTCAATTGCTCCGGGGACATGTATTTGGGCGATCCCATGATCCCGGAAGGGCGGGTCTCGGTATGATCCTGCTTGTGGAGATGGGCAATGCTGAAGTCGCCGATCTTTACGTTCTTGTCCTCTGCCACCAGGATATTCGAGGGTTTGATGTCCCGGTGCACCACCCCTTCGCGATGGGCGTAATCCAGGGCCTTGGCGCATTTGAAGATGATTTCCACCACCTTGTTGATCGGCAGGAGATTATCCGGCCGGGTGTAGGTTTTGAGGGTATCGCCACCCGATATGTACTCCATGATGATGTAGCAGATGTCATTGTCCACGCCCGCGTCATAAATACTGATGATGTTGGGATGGGTCAGCTTGCCGGCGGTATGCGCCTCGTTGAAGAACATCTTCCGGTAGCGGTCACCGGTTTCTTCGTTGTTCAGGGATTCCGCATGCGCCACCTTGATGGCAACCGGACGATCGATGTAAGGGTCATGACCGAGATAGACAGTGCCCATGCTGCCGCGGCTGATTTCGTCCTTGACCTCGTATTTTCCCAGGTGTTGAGGGATTTCTTCTGTCATCAATTGCCGCTCAGTGTGTGAGTCCAACTGCCATCGGGCAGGTGACCCGCAGACATGGATTCCGGATATTTCCAGGTTATGGTACTGGAATTGGCATAGTTTGCACAGGATTCCACCGCCGCCTGCGGACCGGATTTGAGATCCGGCGTTGCGCGTGCCAAACTTCTCCATACACACGATAAATCCTGTGTGGCGCCGACGGAGGAGACATTTCATGAGTACTTATGTACGTCACTTGCTTGGCCCCGAACCGCACATCATTCATTCCATCGCACCGGATAACACCGTTTATGAGGCCATCTCCCTCATGGCCACACACGAAATCGGCGCCCTGCTGGTGATGTCGGGCGGGCAACTTGTGGGGATCCTTTCCGAGCGCGACTACACGCGGAAGGTAATCCTGATGGACCGTTCCTCAAAGACCACCAAGGTCAGCGAGATTATGTCGCGGAACGTCATTCATGTGACGCCGGACGCGGATATCAACGAATGTCTGAATCTGATGTCCGTCAATAACATTCGTCACCTGCCGGTGATGTCCGAGGGTCGGGTCGTGGGGGTGATCTCCATCATGAACGTGATCCGCAGCATCATCACGGACAAGGAATTCATCATCGAGCAACTGGAAAATTATATCGCCGGCTGAGGCGCCGGTATGCGAAAATCCGGGCATGAAAACCATGCCGCCAAACTCCGCCAGGGCCACAGCCTGGACCGCGCTGGAGAGACATTTCGCCAAAACCTCCGGTCTGCATCTGCGTGATTTGTTCGCCGCTGACCCCGAGCGGGCCAGCCGGTTCTCCCTCCAGGTGGATGACCTGTTCGTCGATTATTCCAAACACCGGATAACAGCGGAGACATTCACCCTGCTGCTCGCGCTCGCCGATGCGGTCGGCGTGCAGCAGCGGATTCACGCGATGTTTTCCGGCACCGCCATCAACGCCACCGAAAACCGGGCCGTCCTGCACACCGCGCTGAGATCGCCTGTAAATTCCCCGCTGGTTTCCGGCATCGAAACACAGGTCGCGGAGGTGCATGTGGAACTTGCCCGGATGGGGCAATTCGTGCAGCAGTTGCACAAAGGGGAATTACTGGGATCGACCGGGGAACCATTCACGCATGTAGTCAATATCGGGATCGGCGGCTCCGACCTGGGGCCGCGCCTCGTCGTGGATGCCTTGCGCAACTTCCAGACTGACAATATTCAGGTGGATTTCGTCGCCAATCTCGATGAACAGGACCTGCGGCATGTATTAAAAAACGCCGACCCCGGATCTGTCCTCTTCATCGTCACATCGAAATCCTTCACCACGCTGGAGACCCACGCCAACGCCCTGGCCGCCAGGGAATGGTTGCGCGCGAATGGCTGCGCTGACACAGGAAAACACTTCGCGGCGGTCTCCACCAACCTCAAGGCCACAGGTGATTTTGGCATTGCCCCGGAACGGGTGTTCCGGATCTGGGACTGGGTCGGCGGCAGATATTCAGTCTGGTCCGTGGTGGGGCTGCCGGTCGCCATACATGCGGGCATGGATGGCTTCAGGCAATTCCTGGACGGGGCGCATCACATGGACCGGCATTTTCTGGAAACGCCCCCAGAGCGTAATCTCCCGCTCATCCTGGGCATGCTGGATGTCTGGTACAACAATTTTTTTGGCGCCGAGACCCTCGCCGTCGTGCCTTATGACGAACGCCTGCGACTGTTGCCCACCTATCTCAGCCAATTGGTGATGGAGAGTAACGGCAAGGGCATCGACCTGGAAAATCATCCGCTTGACTGCAAATCGTCGCCCATAGTCTGGGGTTCAGTGGGCACCAACGCGCAACACGCCTTTTTCCAGTTACTGCATCAGGGCAACCGCCTGATACCCGTGGATTTCCTTGTCCCCTGGCAGGGCGCGTCCGGCAGCGGCTCGCATCATAAAGTTGTCGCCAATTGTCTCGCGCAAGGCGAGGCGCTGATGCTGGGTCGTGACAATCCCGCGGAGCCCTATCGGCATTTTCCAGGCAATCGTCCGAGCACCACGATCGCTTATCCGGATCTGACCCCGACCGTCCTCGGCATGCTGCTCGCCCTCTACGAACATCGCACCTTCGTCCAGGCCCAGGTGTGGGGGATAGATGCCTTCGATCAGTGGGGGGTGGAACTCGGCAAGCAACTGGCAGGGACGATCATCCGCGAGATGGAGGATGGGATGCCGGGAGATCGGCATGACAGTTCCACCGCGATGCTGATGCGACATTATCTCCGGCAGCGATAGCCGCCCCTCAGCCAGACGCCGACACGGCCATCGCGGAGGTGGTTTCGGACAGGCGGCGCACCAGGGTCTGCAGAAACACCTTGGAAAACTGCAACTGACACTCCACGGAGACCTGCTGGATCAGGGTCGCGTTGATCTTCATCAATTGCACCCTGCCGTCCGCGAGGATAGTGGCCGAGCGCTTGGTCTTGGACAGATACCCCATCTCGCCGAAGCAATCCCCTTCATGCAAGCGGCCGACGCTGAAATTACCCTTCCGGATCTCGACCCGGCCGGAGGTAATGATGAAAAAGGAATCGTCGATATCTCCCTCGGTGATGATCTCGGAACCGTCGGGGTGCTCCTGCCAGGAACAGGCGCGGATGATCTCCCAGATCTCGGTTTCGTTGAATTCCTTGAAGAACTCGAGTTGGCGGATGGCGTTGAATTTCTCGTGGACCTCGATATCTTCCTTGGGTTTTTCGAGGTAATCGAAGGCCAGACTCAGATCGGCGGCCATGTTGAGCCCCATCTTGTAACGCTTGTCGGTGTTCTTCTGCAGGGCATGGTAGACGATCCGCTCCAATACCTCGGGGATGTCCGCGCGATACGTTCGCAATGGCAACTGTTTCTCGTGGATGATCTTGTGGATCAGGCGGGAAAAACTATCGGTCGAGAAGGGATGATGGCCCGTAAGCAGCTCATACATGACAATGCCGAGAGAGAACAGGTCGGTCTGATTGGTGATCACATCTTCCTGCACCTGCTCGGGAGACATGTAACGCGGCGACCCGACAAAGCCCATCGGCATGGTATTGGTGGTTTCGCTGGAGATGACATGCGCAATGCTGAAATCCCCGATCTTGATGTCCATATCCGGCGTAACCAGGATATTCGTGGGTTTGATGTCACGGTGCACCACGCCTTTGCGATGGGCATAATCGAGGGCCTTGGCGCATTTGAAAACTATCTCGATCACCCTTTCCATGGGCAACAGAGTATCCGGCTGACAATAGGACTTCAGGGTATTCGCGCCCTCGACCAGTTCCATCACGATATAACAATCTTCGCCATCCGCGCCGGCATCCAGGATCTCGAGGATGTTCGAATGTTTCAGCATGCCCGCGGTGTGGGCCTCGTTGAAGAACATGGTGCGATAGCGATCCCCCGATTCCTTGTCCTTCAGTGAAGCGGCGAGCGCCACCTTGACCGCGACCTTGCGGTTCGAGAAAGGATCGAAGCCCTGATAGACTATGCCCATGCTGCCGCGGCCTATCTGATCCTGGATCTCGTATTTCCCAAGTTTTTCAGGTATCTTTGACACTTAAAATTAAATCCGCCAAATTATAAAATAAATCAACCGCTTATATTCTATAGTAAAGCCCTCGAATAAAGAAACTATCGCATGAAAGTCATCATTCTGGCCGCCGGAGTCGGCAAACGTCTGGGGAATGCCGCGGACGACAAACCTAAATGTCTACTCAACTTCGATGGCAAGTCTCTGTTGGCGCGGCACCTCGAGATCCTGCAATCCATCGGGGTCGACGGGATCCATCTCGTGACGGGGTACCGACAGCAGGATATCGAGTCTCATCTTAACGATATTGCTAATGTCACACCATTGCAGTTGCATTTTAATCCCGATTATACGGAGGGCAGCATTGTCAGTCTGTGGCACACGCGGCAGATCCTCAAGGAAGGTGGGGAAATCATACTGATGGACGCGGATGTACTCTACGACCCGCGCATCCTCGCCAGGCTAATCGAGGGTGAGGCCACCAACGCCTTCCTGCTCGATCGCGATTTCGAACCCGGCGAGGAGCCCGTTAAACTTTGTGTACGCGACAGCGTTATTGTGGATTTCCGTAAACAGATCGCCCCGGACCTCCGTTTCGATCTCCAGGGCGAGTCCGTGGGCTTCTTCCGCTTTTCACCGGGTCTTGCGGCCAGACTGGCGGAACGCCTGCAAGCCTGGCTGGATAACGGCCGCCGGGATGAACCCTATGAAGAAGTCATCCGCGAACTGCTGCTCGAGACGCCCGCGGAATTCAGTTACCTCGATATCACCGGCCTGCCGTGGATCGAGATAGACTTTCCGGAAGATGTCGATCGGGCGCGGCGTCTGATGCACAACCACGCGACCCATCTGCAGTGACGATGAACCCGAACCACGTGACACAACCCGCTTCACCCAGCAAAGCGAGGCAACTCCGCGCCCTCCTGGAGTCGCCCGAACTTGAATTCATCCTCGAGGCGCACAACGGGATCTCCGCGCGGATCGTCGAACAGGCCGGATTCAGGGGCATCTGGGCCAGCGGCCTGGCGATCTCGGCACAGTTCGGCGTGCGTGACAGCAACGAGGCGAGCTGGACGCAGGTCGTCGACATGCTGGAATTCATGTCGGACGTGACGACCATCCCCATCCTGCTGGACGGCGACACCGGCTACGGCAATTTCAACAACATGCGGCGGCTGGTGAAGAAACTGGAACAACGCAACGTCGCCGGCGTCTGTATCGAGGATAAAATATTTCCCAAGACCAACAGCTTCATCGACGGCGAACGTCAGCCGCTGGCCGACATCGATGAATTCTGCGGCAAGATCAAGGCCGGCAAGGACAGTCAGACGGACCCGGACTTCTGCATCGTGGCGCGGGTCGAGGCCCTGATCGCCGGATGGGATATCCATGAGGCCCTGCGTCGGGCGGAGGCCTATCATGCGGCCGGCGCCGACGCGATCCTGATCCACAGCAAGCTCTCGCGGCCGGACGAGGTCGTCGCCTTCGCGAAGGAATGGGACAACCGCCTGCCGCTGGTCATCGTACCGACGAAGTATTACAGCACCCCGGTCGAGGTCTTCCGCGCGGCGGGCGTCAGTCTGGTCATCTGGGCCAATCACATGATCCGCGCCTCGGTGGACGCCATGGAACAGGTCAGCCGGCATATCAAGGAACGGGAATCGCTCATCCAGATCGAGGATCAGATCGCCTCGGTGAACCGGATCTTCGAATTGCAAGGCGCCGACGAACTGAGCCGCGCCCAGGAGCGCTACCTCAAGCACAAACGCGCCCCGCACGCCATCGTCCTCGCCGCGAGCCGCGGTCGCGCGCTGCGGGAGCTGACCGAGGACCGGCCAAAGGTGATGCTTTCCATCGGCGGCAAACCCCTGCTACGCCGTCTGGTGGATGAATTCAAGAAACAGTCCATCAATCACATCACCGTGGTGGCCGGTTACAAGGCCGAGGCCATCAATGTGGCCAACATCCAGTTACGGATCAATGCGGACTACGACCAGACCGGCGAACTGGCCTCCCTCCTCTGCGCGGCGGACGCCTTTCATGACGACATGATTATCATGTACGGCGATCTCCTCTTCCGTAGTTATATCCTGCACGACCTCCTGGAACAGGACAGCGAGATCGTCGCGGTGGTGGACTCCAGTCTTAATAACCCCCACACCGGCCATACGCAGGATCTGGCCTATTGCACCGAAGCGGACAACCGCTCCATCTTCCAGCCGCCCGTGTTGTTGCAGAGTGTCCGCGATCAACCCCTGCCTGGCGATCGCAACCCCTCCGGCCGCTGGATTGGCATGGTCAGATTCCGCAATCAGGGCAGGCTCTGGCTGGATGAGGCCCTCGCGGAGCTGCGCCGACGCGAAGACTTCGTCAGCCTGGGCATGCCGGAATTGCTCAATCACCTCATCGAACGGGGCCATCCTGTCCGCGTGCATTATGTTCACGGGCACTGGCTGGATGTGAATGCCCTAGCTGACATCGGCCGCGCGCACGACTTTACGCGCGGCATTGACCAGTGATGCAAGGAACCGGATCCAATGATTGAAGCCGCGAGTTTCGTCGAGGCGGCCAGGAAACACGGATTCACCCGTTACACGGGCGTACCCTGCTCCTTCCTCACCCCCTTCATCAACTATGTTATCAATGACCCGACCCTGAGCTATATCTCATCCGCCAACGAAGGCGACGCCCTCGCTACCGCAGCGGGCTGCGCCATCGGCGGCCAGCGCGCCGTGGTCATGATGCAGAACTCGGGACTCGGCAACGCCGTAAGCCCGCTCACCTCGCTGACCTGGGTGTTCCGCATCCCGGTGCTGCTGATCGTCACCCATCGCGGCGCACCCGATATCCACGACGAACCCCAGCACGAGCTCATGGGCCGCATCACCACGCAGATGCTGGACACCATCCAGACGCCCTGGGAATATTTTCCCGATCGGGAGTCTGAGATCGACACGGTATTGAGCCGCGCCATCGCATATATGCAACGCGAACAGCGACCTTATGCCCTGGTGATGAAAAAAGGGACCGTGGCCCCGCATGCCCTTCGCCGGGATCCCGTGCCGGCGAAGAACAATCAGGCGACCATCCGGCAAGACCATTTCAGCGCCGCTGCCCCACTCCCTTCCCGCGGCGAGGCGCTGGAGAGGGTCATGCGCCACTGTCCGGAGGCAGACAGCGTCATCATCGCGAGCACGGGATTCACCGGCCGCGAACTGTACGCCGCGGCGGACCGGCGCAATCATTTCTATATGGTGGGCTCCATGGGTTGCGCCTCCTCGCTCGGACTGGGTCTCGCCCTCGCCCGTCCGGATCGCCGGATCGTCATCCTGGATGGCGACGGTGCGGCCCTGATGCGCCTCGGCAATCTCGCCACGATTGGCACTTACGGGGGAGGGAATCTTTATCATGTCCTGCTCGACAACGGCGTACACGACTCTACAGGCGCGCAGGCGACCGTCTCGTCGAATATTGATTTCGCCGCGATCGCAGCCGCGTGCAGCTATGGAATGACCCTTGCGGGCAACCAGTTGGAGGTCATCGAGGACTTGTTTTCCGGGCCGGGAAGCGCGGGCCCGCGTTTTGCCCATCTCCGGAACGCCCCCGGCACGATCGCTAACCTGCCACGGCCTTCCGTAACCCCGGTGCAGGCGCTCGATCGCCTGATGCAACATCTCGGAACTGCATTTTAAGATGCGCGAGATCCTGCTCAACCCCGGTCCGGTGAACCTGAGCGAGCGGGTGCGCCAGGCACTGCTGAAGCCCGACCTCTGCCACCGCGAACCCGAGTTCGCCGCAATGCAGCAATCGATCCGCCGACAACTCCTGCGGATCTATGGCCTGCCCGAACAGGATTGGGCGGCGATCTTGATCACGGGGTCAGGGACCTCGGCCATGGAGGCCATGCTGACCAGTTGCATTCCCGCCCGCGGCAAGGTCCTGGTCATCGAGAACGGGGTATACGGCGAGCGTCTCTCCCGGATCGCGGCGATCCATGGCATGGACCACGCCTGCCTGCGGCACGAGTGGGGCGGCGTAATCGATGTCGGTCGTCTGGAGCGATGCCTGTCCGAAGACCCTGGCTTTACGCATGTCGCTGTCGTTCACCATGAGACGACCAGCGGCCGATTGAATCGGCTCGAAACGATTGCCGAGGTTTGCGCCAGATTCCGTGTCAACATGCTGGTGGACGGCGTCAGCAGTTTCGGCGCCGAGGAGTTACGCTTCGAGGATTGGGGGATGCATGCCTGTGCGGCGACCGCGAATAAATGTCTGCACGGGATCCCGGGGACATCCTTCGTGATCGTGAAACGCGCAGCGCTGCGCCGGACTGAAGACATCCAGCGCACCCTCTATCTCGATCTCAACACCTATTTGCGGCAACAGGATCAAAACGGTACGCCTTTCACCCAATCGGTCCAGAGTTTTTATGCCCTGGACGAGGCGTTGCGGGAACATGCCGAGGACGGCGGATGGCAGACTCGGCGCACGGATTATTGGCGCAAGATGGATAGCGTCAGACACGGGCTGGCCGACCTGAAGATCGAGGCATTGTTGCCCCGGGAGGACTCCTCTTGCGTGCTGAACGCCTTTCGACTGCCCAACAATCTCGACTATGCCTCTCTGCACGACGGCCTCAAACAACGGGGATTCGTCATCTATGCCGGCCAGGGAGAGTTCGCAAAGACGCTGTTCCGGATCTCGGTCATGGGTTCAATCACAATGACCGATATGGAACGGTTCCTTGAGGCCGTGCGGGGATTACTCTGAGCTGGACCCGCAGAACCGCGTGGACACGAGAAACGTGCCCACCATACGCGTTGCTCAGCGCACCGCTGATCCTTTTCCTGGTTATTATTGCCGGCTGCGAGCGCAATCCTTCACCAGCGCCCGCACAACCTGATGTGCAAAAAACGGCGGAACAGCCGCAACCAACCGCCGAGTACATCGGCAACGCCGCGTGTGTCTCGTGCCACGCGGAAGCAAGCGCCGCCTATGCCGGATCGCATCACGATCTGGCGATGCAACCCGCGAACGCCGGCACGGTGCTCGGTGATTTCAACAATGCCAGTTTCGAATACAATCAGATCACGACAACTTTCCATCGCCAGAATGAGGCTTTTTACGTACGCACGGATGGACCGGACGGATCGCTTCAGGATTTTCCCGTGCTCTACACCTTCGGCGTTGACCCGCTGCAACAATACCTGATCGAACTTCCTGGCGGCCGCCTGCAAGCCCTGTCCATCGCCTGGGATACGCGGCCCCGCGAGGCCGGAGGGCAACGCTGGTTTCATCTGTACCCGGATGAGCGGATCGATCACAAGGATCCCTTGCACTGGACCGGTCCCAACCAGAACTGGAACAGCCGCTGCGCGGAATGTCACTCCACAGCTATAAAGAGAAATTACGATCCGCAACAACAGACCTGGGACACGCGCTGGGCGGCGTTGAATGTCGCCTGCGAGGCCTGCCATGGTCCCGCCTCCGTCCATGCGCAACTGGCGGCGTCCCTGACCGCCGCTGACTTGTCCAAAATCCGGGACAAAGGTTTGATCATCGATTACCGGAATGCCCTCGACGGGGGTTGGCAGTTTTTGGAAGGTGACCCCATCGCCAATAACACTCATCCCCTCGATCGCGATGCGTTACTCCCGATTTGTATGCCTTGTCATTCCCGGCGCAACCGCCTCGTGGAGGAGCCACAGCCCGGCCAGTCGTTTTATGCCAATTACCTGCCCAGTCTGCTCGAAGAGGGTCTGTACTTCGCCGACGGCCAAATCGACGGCGAGGTCTTCGAATACGGATCGTTTCTCCAGAGCCGGATGTACCAGGCGGGGGTTCAATGCCTCGATTGTCATGACCCGCACAGCCTGAAGTTGCGCGCGGAAGGGAATGCGCTCTGCAACCGTTGCCATCAGGCGAGTCACTACGACAAGCCCACCCATCACTTCCATGATGCGGATTCCGCCGGGGCAAGCTGCGTCGCCTGTCACATGCCGGAACGCACTTATATGCAGGTGGATGCGCGGCATGACCACTCCTTCCGCATCCCGCGCCCTGACCTCAGCGAGCGCCTCGGTTTGCCCAATACTTGTAATGCCTGTCATCCCGATAAATCGTCTGCCTGGGCAACAGAGGCCATACGGGCGCATGACGGCGGGAAGGCCGGCGAAGCGCATTTCGCCGAGACGTTGAAGGCGGCGCGCCAAGCGCAAATCACAGCCGCGGAAGGTTTGCGGATCGACGCCGGAGATGCCGGACTGCCCGATATCGTGAGGGCTACGCTACTCAGCCAACTCGCGTCCTATCCAGATAGCAAGAATGAGCCTGTCATTCAGGCCGCGCTCGATACTGAACAATCCTTGCTGCGCCTGGGCGCGCTTCTTGCGCTCACCAATCTACCGCCCGTGGACCGCTGCCAGCCCGCGGCCAGGCTACTCGATGATCCAATCAAGGCGGTGCGCTATCAGGCGGCGGCCGTCTGCGCCGCGGCCTCGGGGAACCTGATCGCGGAAGAACAACGACGCCTCGAAACAGCCATCTCCGAATATCTCGCCGCGCAGGCCGCCAATGCCGAGTATCCGTGGTCGCATGTGAATATCGGCAATTTGCGTCGCGATCTGGGCGATCTCGCGGCCGCCGAGCACGCGTATAACCAGGCGCTGGCGCTCGAACCGGACTACATCCCGGCCGCGATCAATCTGGCCGATCTGTACCGGTCGCAAGAAAAGGATGATCTGGTCCTGCCGTTATTGCGCGAGACGGCGGCGGGACATCCGGATAACATCGTGGTATTGCAGGCCCTGGGCATGGCGCTGGTCAGGGAGAAGAACTATACCGAGGCCCTCGACCATTTCGCCCAGGCCGCGAAGCTCGCCCCGGAAGATATCGGGATACAGATGGTGCATGCGATCGCCCTGAATTCGACCGGCAAGACACAGGAGGCGATGACAGTTTTGCAATCCGCTTACCGGAGACAACCTCAACACCCCGATCTGCTCTACACCCTCGCCACACTGTATCGAGACGCTGGAGACCCAGCCGCTGCCACGCGCTACGCACGGGAACTCCTCGTCGTGGCGCCGGATAATAATCAGGCCAGACAATTGCTGGAAGAGGTATCGCGTTTTTAACGCTTCCGGATTGCGGCAGGTTTGAAATCCGACTCGATCCTGGCCTTGATAAGATCTTTCAGCGGGCGGGACAATTTTGTCGCGGTCAGGCGTTGCCTGAGAGTCGCAAGTTGCGTGAGGCCGTGCCTCGCGAGTTCCCTGGTAAACTCCAGGTCCTTGGGCCGCCCGGCGACATATTTTGAAATGGCCAAATCGTGCGCCTCAATACACAAACCCGCCACGCCGCCGGTATTCTCATTGAAGACGCGCACAAGACGCTTTTCCCATCCGCGGGGCAGAACCGCCGTTTCGGGGCCAACCCCCTGGGCATAGTAACCGTATAACTCATGAAACGATGAACCTTCGCCAATCGCGCCATCCACCAGTATGGCCATCTCCGTATGATGCCGGGGATACAAATCCGCTTCCATGGACATACACAAGATATCCGGGGCGTCCGGGAATTGTCCGAGGATAGCCTGACTACCAATGATGATGATTTCATCGTCGTTCGCAATCGCCCCGCTGGTGCGGATGAGATGCTCAAGCTCTGAACGCGTCATAAATCCGCTTGCGTTCCTCGGGATCCAGAACCCCGGCAAAAGGCGAAGACTGCCGCAGACGTTCGGCCTTTTCCGATCCGCTGGTGATGAAAATCGCGATGGCGGGCCAGGGTTGATCGAGAACAGTCCCCCATTCCAGGAGATATTTCGGCGTTTTGCCTGCCGCGCGTTGTTTCCAGCGTTGCAGGTTACGCCGGGGTATTGCGAGCAGGTCGGGGTTGCGGGATATTTTGCTCGCTATCCGGCAGTGTAAAGCCAGGCTTCTGGCGTCGAGCAGGCGATGGTCGGAATACACCATGACATCGAAGGGTTGGACCGCAGCCCAACCGCTGACTTGTTTGTATCCGCCAGCCTTTTTGCGCTCACGATAGGCGCGCATCCTCTCAGCCGCGGTTAAAGCGTTCTCTTTCCGCGGTCTCCCTGGTTTTCGCGTAATCTGTTTCATGCTTATTATCGTAACTCGTTACAATAATAGGCACAAGCTTACCTCATCTCCAAGGAAACTTTGAACAAGTCCGTTCGCATTGAGCCTGTCGAAATGCGCGCTCGAAAATCCAGGGCTTCGACAAGCTCAGTCCGAACGGTGGGTGCTTGTTCAGAGTTTCCCTACGCAAGTAATTTTCCCCAGCTGCTCTTCCACCTTGGAAAAGTGCCCCTCCCAGGTTGGCGCCGTAAATCCCTCCAGGCGCAGACATTGAGCCTGACGCTTCGCGCTGTCCGGTCTTGCATATTCGAGAATAGTATCCCGCCAGGCGCGCCCATCCAGGGGATCGAGGTACTCCGGAATGTTGCCACCGGACTCGTGCAACACCGGCAGATCGCTGGCGATTACCGGGAGCTTCAGCGCCATCGCCTCGACCAGAGGCATGCCGAAACCCTCCGCAAAGGAGGGGAAGAGCAAGGCGCAGGCATGACGCAACCACGTTGAGAGTTCCTGATCGCCACAACTGGAGAGCTCCATGACATGCCCCGACAACGGCGCGCAGCGTTCCAGCATGTCCACCACCTGCTCACACTCCCAGCCGCGTTGTCCAATGATTACCAGTCGTGGCGCCGCCTCGCCGTATTCCAGCGCCAATTGCCGCCAGAGATGCAGGAGCAACAGATGATTCTTGCGCGGTTCTACGGTGCCCAACACCACAAAATACGACGCGGCCAGGGGACGATCCCTGCCCGGTAGTGGCAACCGGCCTGGCGCCAATGGTGCGACGACGACGGACGGCAAACGCCGGCCAGTTCGCGCAGTAAATTCCTCCAGGGAGTTTCTCGTGTATTCCGAATTCACAATCAGACCACGCCCGAGATCGAGCATCGTCTCGAGTCGTCGAGTGTGCTTGCCCGCTTCGCCGTCCCGGCAATATTCAGGATGTGTAATGGGGATCAAATCGTGCAGAAAAAAGATCGGCTGTAACCGATTCCTTTGCAAAAAAGTCCGGTAATCAGGACGATCCAGCCCACTGTGACCGATATTGAACAGCCGATATTCATGAATGGCCTCGGCCCAGCGAAAGACATAGCTCCTGCCGACCAGCCACCGCACTGTACTATTGAAACGCGTATCGGTATTCAACAAGGCGTCGAACAACCTCCTTGAATCCTCACGCCCGACCACGATTTTGCGACCGCCGAATCGCACGAGCGCCCGCGCCTGATCGCGGAAATGCCGCACATACTCCAGAATGACCCTGTCTACACCCGTGGGCAGACGTTCCTGCAAGCCCCTGTCCAGCAGCCGGGTTATGTCTAGCAGTATCCCCCGCATACCCTGGCGTCGCTACGGAAGGTCAAAGATTGAGTATGTTGACAATCGAAAAGATTGACGAGGTCAAAAGATTGAGGAACTTCTGCAGCTCGGCCGCCGTGGCGTTGGCGACGTACACCACATCCTTGTCGCGCATCGGGAAGTTTTGCGCCAGGAGAAAGGTGCGGGGATCCTTCAGATCGGCCCGGTAGATCACCGGAACCTGACCCGCTTCCGTGGTGGGCAGGATCTTTTCGCCCGCCGGCACCGCGGCCGGATCCTCGAAGCGGAAGATAAACACGCCCTGGGCGTTGGCGCGGAAATCCTGCACACCGCCGATTCGCCCCAGAGCCTGCGCCAGAGTAATGCCCTTCGCCTCGAAATTGATCTCCTCGTTGCGGCCGGCGGCCCCGAGCACCGTGAAGCTCAACGGCTGATGCAGGGCCGTGATCACGTCACCCGGCCGTAACCGGATATTCTGTTCCGGGTCCCGGATGATCGAGTCGAGCGGCATGCCGATCACCTCGCCCGCGCGACTGATCTGGATCGTGATCTTGTCCACCGGCTGTCGCGTACCGCCTGAGGCCGCCAGCGCATCCAGCAGACGCTCGCCCTTCGCGGTGAGCGGGATGGGCCGGCTTTGCGCAACCTCTCCTACCACCGTCGCGTTCGCGGTGACGTTCTGCGTCACCCGCACCAGCACCTGGGGTTGATTGGCCTTGCCGGTGAGACGGCGGGAAATTTCCTCCTCGATTTGTTGCGGCGTCGACCCGGCCGCCGGTACGGCGCCGGCAAACGGCACGTTGATCGTCCCGTCTTCCTCCACCATCTGATCGGGAAAGGAGGTCATGTGGGAAGTCGCCGCTCCGAGCCTGGAATCCAGCATCGTCGTGCCGAACAAGGCGGCTGGCGGCGCTTCCCAGATCGAGACTTCCAGCCGGTCGCCGGGGCCAACCACGAATGCCGGCAAGGACTCATCCGACAGGACTTCCGCGAATGTGCTGCGCTGCTGCGCCACCTGCAACCGGCGTGTCACCTCATCGCTCAATTCCATGACCGGTATCGGCGGCTCCGCCGCCTCCTGTTTTAGAACCGCCATCGCGCCGGGGCCGGAGGCCGGAAGCCAGCCGGGTAACGAGGCGCAACCGGACAACGCGGCTGCCAGCAGCAACGACACATTCAGAAGGATCGGTCTGGCATGTTGCACCAGTCCGTTGGCAATCAATTCTGGGGACATCACGAATCAGGCTATTGTTTTAATCGTTGGGGGATGGGGCGAATGAACAAATTATACCCATCATGAAAATCAAACACCATCTGAGTTATGTGAAGGTGTTGATACGCAGCGCCACCCTGGATTAAGACTCGCGTAACGAGCGGCGCAAGGTCGATTCGATGGGCGACAGGATGTAATCCAGCAGGGTGCGATTTTTGGTCTTGATGAATACTTCGGCCGGCATGCCTGGATAGAGTTCCAACTCCGGCGTATCACGCTGTGACTCGGAGTCGATCTCAATGCGGCAGATATAAAACGGGATGCCGCTTTGTTCATTGATCAGGCGATCCGCGGAGATGTAAACCACCTTGCCGGTCAGCAGTGGCGCGGTGCGCGTCTTGTACGCGGTAAGCTGCACATCCGCCGCCTGTTCCATGTAAATATCATCGATATCGTTGACATCTACCTGCGCCTCGACGATCAGCGGATTGTCGGCCGGTACGATATCCAGGATTGGTTCGCGCGGTCCGATGACGCCACCCACGGTAAACACCCGCAAGTTGACGATGTCGCCCATGATCGGCGCCGTGATTTGTTTGCGCCGGTTGGCGTCCTGCGCCGGCCGCAGACGCTCCTCAAGTTCATTCGCCTTGGACTGCTCCTGGGTCAGCAGATCGGCAGCATCCTGAATATAGCTGTTTTTTACTTCGATGATCCGCAGTTCCAGTTCGGTGATCTTCTGCCGCGCCAGGGCGCTGTCCGCGAGGTGCTCGCCGCGGCGGGCCTGATATTCCTCAACAGTACGCTGCAAGGTGAGGATATGGGTTTTTTGCACGTATTGTTTCTTCTCCAGATCTTGGTTGGCGGCAATTTCCTGTTGCAGCAGACTGATGGCTGTCTCCTCGGCGCGGATCTGCTGCAACAGGGCCTGAATCTGTTCGCGGGCCTGGCTTATCTCCTGCTCATACAGCCTGATTCGATCTTGCAAAGAGGCGCGCCGACTATTGAACAGCACGGTCTCCCGCCGCAATATTTCACTTATTTCCGGATCTACTTCGAGGGCCAGAAGGCGGCGCGGAAATTCCAGGGCTTCGAGCCCATCGTATTCCGCCGCCAATCGCGCAATTCGCGCCAGTACCGAGTTAAGTTGACCGGCTATGAGATCGAGCGATGCATCGACTTGCGTATCCTCGATCACCACCAACGGTTGTCCCGCCGCCACCCTGTCGCCGTCACGGACCAGGATCTCCTTGATGATGCCGCCCTCAAGATGCTGCACGGTCTTGCGATTGGCATCGACCTTTACGTAACCCGGCGCGACCACCGCGCCGCTGAGCGGGGCTAACGCGGCCCAGGCGCCAAACCCGCCGAAGCTGAGCAGAATGATGATGAGGCCCTGCCGAATCGGACGGCGTACGTCCGCCGCCGCGTGCAGGCCTTGCCAGGGTTTCAGGTAGCTTGTCGTTGCCATGGCCTCAACCGCCCTTGATGAGATGCGGCGGTTCCAGCGCAGTCGCCACGCGCGGCGTGACCCGTGCCATGATCTCGGCGCGTGGTCCGAAGGCGTCGATCTGGCCCTCGCGCAATATCAGCAGCTTGTCCACGCCCGCCAGGAGCGAGGGCCGGTGGCTGATGACGATGGTGGTGATCTGCTGTTCGCGCAACCATTGCAAGGCCCGTACCAGGGCCTCTTCCCCCTCGGTATCGAGATTGGCGTTGGGTTCATCCAGCACCACCAGCCGCGGACCGCCGTACAGGGCTCGCGCCAGCGCGATGCGCTGGCGCTGTCCGGCCGAGAGCACAGTGCCGCCGACGCCGATCTCGGCGTCGTAACCTTTCGGCAGGCGCAGGATCATTTCATGCACCTGGGCGTGGGCCGCGGCGGCCAGCACGGCATCCGCCTCCGGTTCGGCCAGGCGGGCGATGTTTTGCGCCACCGTGCCGGCAAACAATTCCACGTCCTGCGGCACGTAACCGATATGCGGACCCAGTTGCGCGCGCGGCCAGTTGGCAATGTCGGCGCCGTCCAACCGCACGGCGCCCGTCACCGGCCGCCAGATTCCGGTGATGATCCTGGCGAGCGTGGATTTGCCGGCGGCGCTGGGACCGATAAGGCCCAACGACTCGCCTGGATCGAGGTTAAAGCTGATCCCTTTCAAGATGGCGCGGTCGGCGCCGGAAAGGCCGAACACGACACGTTCCACTTTCAGCGCGCCAGCCGGCGCCGGGAGGGGCAGCGCCTCGCTGCTGTCCGGCAGTTTCTCCAGCAGGTCATGCAGGTTGCGGTACGAAGCCCGCGCATCCACCAGACCCTTCCAGGTGACGATGGCTGTCTCCACCGGGGCCAGCGCCCGCGCCAGGATCAGCGTGCCCGCCATCATGACACCGGCGGTGAGGTGCTGATTGATGACCAGCAGCGCGCCGACGCACAGGGCCGCAATCTGAATGCTGATGCGCACGAAACGGGACGCAGAGCTGACCATACTGCCGCGCCTGCTGGCATCAGCCTGGGCCGCGATCACCTCGTCGTTCATGCCCTGCCAGCGCCGGGTCAGGTCTCCCAGCATGCCCAGGGCATGGATGATCTCGGCATTGCGCAGGCTGGCGTCTATGTAATGTCCGGCGCGCCGCGAGGCGCGGTTCATTTCATCGAGCGCACCGCGCGTGGTCTTTTCATTCAGCCAGCCCAAAATGAACAGGAGAGCGGCGCCGACCAGGGCAACCACGCCCAGCCAGAAGTGGAACAGGAAGATGAGGACGAGGTAGATTGGGACCCAGGGTGAATCGAACAGGGCAATGATATTGCTGCCAGTCAAGAACGAGCGCAGAACAGCCACATCGCGCAGTCCGGCCAGGTACTGGTTCTGTCCCGGCTGTACGGCCCTGCCCAGCAGTCCGGCCAGCACCGGCGGACCCAGCAGACTGTCCAGGGCGACGCCCGCGCCCAGCAGGACACGCGCCCGCAGCATGTCCAGCAACATCATGATCAGAAGTACAAATACGGCCACCAGCGTCAGCATCAACAGGGTCGGCCCGGAACGACTGGTCAACACCTTGTCGAAAACCGACAGCATGTACAGTGGCAGCGTCAGCAGTGCGAGGTTGATGAACAGGCTGAACAGCCCCGCATACAGGAAATAGATGCGGCAACGGCGCAGATATTCGCGCATTCCGGTCATGGCAATCCCGAGGTGCGTGAGCGCGCCTTAAACAAGGAATACATGAAGGCCGGTTTCAATGTGATCCTCCGGTGACCATAGTGAATTATCCTATACAAAGAATAATGAAGAATCCGGGTGGCCAGGGGAGCACTGGCGCCGATTGCTAATTTATATGCTAAGCCTGTTTAATTACAAATAATTTGCTACATTTATCCTGGAAATAATTCATTACTGGATCGGGAGGAAAGGACTGTGTCGAAAAATTTCCATACAGCAGAGACTATTCAAGTTCGATATCCTGGAAGTAACGCTTGCTCCTGCCGCTTCTGAACTCCCGCAAGATCAAACCCCGAGTCTAGACACATGGCAAACAATTCCAAGGCGATCGACTTCGACGGCGATGACAAGAGCGACATCCTCTGGCGCAACAGCGCGACGGGCGGAAATGTCATCTGGAGAAGCGGCACCGGCGCCACGACACAGTTCGTGGCCACGGCTGGCGACCTCAACTGGACGGTAGTGGGCACAGGCGATTACGACGGCGACAGAAGGAGCGACATCCTGTGGCGCAACCGGCTGACGGGCGTGAATGTCATCTGGAAGCACGGCGACGGGACCGCTATACAAGCGGTGGCAACGGCAGGCGACCTTAACTGGCAGGTGGCGGGCACGGGCGACTTCGACGGCGACGGCAAGGCCGACCTGGTCTGGCGGCAAAGGTCGACAGGCGAGAATCTCATCTGGAAGAGCGCCAACAGCGCGACGACGCAGGCGATCGTGACCGTCGACGATCTCAACTGGCAGGTGGCGGGCACAGGCGACTTTGACGGCGACAGTAAATCCGACATTTTGTGGCGTAACCGGGTGACAGGGGAGAATGTCATCTGGAATGGCGGCAACGGCGCCACAATGCAGTCAGTGGAAACCGTAGACGACCTCAACTGGCAGGTGGCGGGCACGGGCGACTTCGACGGAGACGGCAAGGCCGACATCCTCTGGCGCAACAGCACAACGGGCGGTAATGTCATCTGGAAGAGTGGCAACGGCGCTACCACACAGACAGTGGAAACTGTGGGCGACCTCGATTGGCAGATTGCAGGCACGGGCGATTACGACGGGGACAACCGGAGCGACATCCTCTGGCGCAACAGCGCGACTGGCGGGAATATCATTTGGAGAAGCGGCAACAGCGCTACGACGCAGGCGGTGGAAACCGTGGGCGACCTCAACTGGCAGATCCCGGTTCAAACCAACATCAGGCCACCTCGGATCACGGCTGGCGACTTTGACGGGGACGGCAAGGGCGACATCCTCTGGCGCAACAGCGCGACTGGCGGAAATATCATCTGGAAGAGCGGCATCGGCGCCACGACGCAGGTCGTATCCACAGTGAACGACTTCAACTGGCAGGTGGCGGGCGTTGGCGACTTCGACGGCGACGGTAAGAGCGACATCCTGTGGTGCAACAACACGATGGGTGAGAATGTCGTTTGGAAGAGCGGCAACGGGGCCACCATACAGGCGGTGGCAACGGCATACGACTTTAACTGGCGGGTGGCGGGCGTTGGTGATTTTAACGGCGATGGCAAGAGTGACATCCTCTGGCGGCAACAGTTGACAGGCGAGAATATCATCTGGAAAGGAGGCAATCGGGACACCGTACAGACAGTCGTAACAGCAAGCGACCTCAACTGGCAGGCGGCAGGCGTTGGCGACTTTGATGGCAACGCCAAGGCCGACATATTCTGGCGGCAAAGCTCGACGGGCGAGAATGTCATCTGGAAGAACGGCAACAGTTCCTCCACGCAGACGATGGTAACCGTAGGCGACCTCAACTGGCTGGTGGCGGGCGTTGGCGACTTTGACGGCGACGGCAAGAGCGACATCCTGTGGCGCAACCGTGCGACGGGCGAAAATGCAATCTGGAAGAACGGCAGCAGCGCCACGACGCAGGCGGTGGAAACCGTGGGCAACCTCGACTGGCAGATAGTAGGCACGGGCGATTACGACGGAGACGGCCGGAGCGACATCCACTGGCGCAACAACGCAACAGGGGACAATGTCATCTGGAAGGGCGCCAATGGCGCTACCATCCAGGCGGTAACCGGAGTCGCAGATCAGGACTGGCAGGGCATAGACGGCCTGGAGAGCGGCGATCTGCGGATCGGCGGCGCGGGCAATAATGCCCTTTTCGGAACCATGAAAGATGACCTCATAACGGGAGGCGCGGGTGCGGACACGCTGGCGGGCGGGACAGGCAATGACACTTTGGATGGCGGCGCGGGCGGAGATTACCTATATGGCTCACTGGGTAATGACACACTCAATGGTGGAAATGACTTTGACGGGCTGTACGGAAACGAGGGTAATGACATCCTGCATGGTGGCGCAGGCGGCGATTATCTGAACGGCGACGCAGGCAACGACGTCCTCTTCGGCGAGGATGGCGATGACGCGCTGTACGCGGATACGGGCAACGATACGCTGAACGGCGGAGCCGGGATGGACGAGGCATTTTATTTCGAGGCCGCCGCAGGCGTGACGGTGGATCTGAATATCTCAACATCCCAGGACACCGGCGGAGGCGGTATCGACACCCTGATGGGCATCGAGAATTTGAGCGGCAGCAAGTTCAACGACACCCTTACTGGTAACGATGAGGCCAACAACCTGGCCGGCGATGCGGGCAACGACACACTTATCGGCGGCGCTGATAAAGATACCCTTGATGGCGGTGCTGGTAACGACACACTGACAGGCGGCGCCGGAGATGACATCTATTACGTGGACAATGCCGGTGATGTGGTGACGGAGAACGTGAATGAGGGAACCGATACAGTGCGTAGCAGCGTGACGTGGGTATTGGGTGTGAATCTGGAGGATCTGATCCTGACGGGGAGTGGCGGCATCAACGGGACGGGGAATGATCTGAATAACTACATCGACGGCAACGCAGGAGACAACTTCATTTTCGGTGACGCGGGTATGGACTCATTATTTGGCGGTGCTGGCAATGACACTCTGGATGGGGGGGCCGGCAATGACGGGTTAAGTGGCGGGGCGGGCAACGATACGCTGGATGGCGGCGCCGGCGACGACATGGTGACTGATCTTGCAGGCGATGATGTTCTTGCAGGCGGCACGGGGGTGGATATTTTGCGAGGCGGCGCCGGCAACGACACGCTGATTGGCGGCGACGGGAATGACATTTTCGAATTCGATACTGCGTTGAATGCAGCGAGCAACGTCAAGACCATTCAGGACTTTGGCGGAGCGGGGGCAACGGTGATGGACGTGATTAAACTGTACAACACCATCTTCACCAGTATAACGGCCGGGGGGGCGCTGGCGGCGGGCAGCTTCGTGTCGGGTGTAGGGCCGGTGGCGGCGGATGGCGACGATCATATTCTCTACGACACCGGCACCGGCGCATTGTATTACGACGCGGACGGGAATGGCGCTGGATCAGCGGTGCAGTTCGCGGTGCTGGCAACCAGCCCGGACGCCCTCGCCGCCTCGGACTTCATGGTGGTATAGCCGGACAATATCCCTCCACACCAGCTGTCCCCCTCCCCCGTTAACTAAGGCCCAGCAGTTATCATCGCAATTCATCTAGGGCGCCCCGGTCTACTCAAGTCAACTGCATCCGGGGTTACTCCGGACCTGGTCATCCCGTTCACACATTAAATATACGACTATTGTCTTTTAGCGGGAATCCGCTAGGCTTGGAAACAATTCGGTTACATTCCTGGGGGGAGTGACGATGTCCAAGGATTTTGACGGGGACGGCAAGGCCGACCTGCTGTGGCGCAACACGGTGTCAGGGGAGAATGTCCTTTGGAAGCGCGGCGACAGCACGGCGTCCGCTGCGGTAACCACAGTCGGCGACCGCAACTGGAAGATCGCCGGGGTCGGGGACTTTGACGGGGATCGACGGGCTGACCTCCTGTGGCACAATACGGTGACGGGGGAGAATGCCCTCTGGAAGCGCGGCGACAGCACGGCATCGGCGGCGGTGACCACGGTCGGCGACCTCAACTGGAAGATCGCCGGGGTCGGGGACTTCGACGGGGACGGCAAGGCCGATCTCCTGTGGCACAACAGTGTGACGGGCGAGAATGCCCTCTGGAAGCGTGGCGACAGCACGATGCCGGCGGCGGTAACGACGGTCGGCGACCTCAACTGGAAGATCGCCGGGGTCGGGGACTTCGACGGGGACAACAAGGCCGATCTCCTGTGGCACAACAGTGTGACGGGCGAGAATGCCCTCTGGAAGCGCGGCGACAGCACGGCGTCCGCAGCGGTAACCACAGTCGGCGACCTCAACTGGAAGATCGCCGGGGTCGGGGACTTCGACGGCGACGGCGAGGCCGATCTCCTGTGGCGCAACAGTGTGACGGGCGAGAATGTCCTCTGGAAGCGCGGCGACAGCACGATGCCGGCGGCGGTAACCACGGTCGGCGACATCAACTGGAAGATCGCCGGGGTCGGGGACTTCGACGGGGACAACAAGGCCGATCTCCTGTGGCACAACAGTGTGACGGGGGAGAATGTCCTCTGGAAGCGTGGCGACAGCACGGCATCGGCGGCGGTAACCACAGTCGGCGACCTCAATTGGAAGATCCCCGTTCAGACCAATACCCTCTCGCAACCCGCCATCCCCGGCGACTTCAACGGCGACGGTCGGAGCGATCTGCTCTGGCGCAACAGCGCGACGGGCGGGAATATCATCTGGAAGAACGCCAACGACGCGACACCCCAAGGGGTGGACGCGGTGGGCGATCTGGATTGGCAGGTCGCCGCGGTTGGGGACTTCGACGGGGACGGTCGGGCCGATCTGCTCTGGCGCAACGGCGCGACGGGCGGCAATGTGATTTGGAAGAGCGCCAACGGCGCCACGCCCCAGGGAGTATCTACGGTGGCCGACCTGGACTGGCAGGTCGCCGGGGTCGGCGACTTCAACGGGGACGGCCGGAGCGATATTTTCTGGCGCAACAGCGCGACGGGCGGGAATGTGATTTGGAAGAGCGCCAACGGCGCCACGCCCCAGGGAGTATCTACGGTGGCCGATCAGGACTGGCAGGTGGTCGGGGTCGGCGACTTTGACGGCGACGGCCGGAGCGACATCTTCTGGCGCAACGGCGCAACAGGCGGCAATGTCATCTGGAAGAGCGCCAACGGCGCCACGCCCCAAACGGTGGACGCAGTAGGCGATTTGAACTGGCAGGTCGCCGGGGTCGGGGACTTTGACGGCGACGGCCGGAGCGACATCTTCTGGCGCAACGGCGCAACAGGCGGCAATGTCATCTGGAAGAGCGCCAACGGCGCCACGCCCCAGGGGGTGGACGCGGTGGGTGATCTGAACTGGCGAGTCGCGGGCACGGGCGACTACGACGGCGACGGGCGGGCCGACCTGCTCTGGCGCAACGGCGCGACGGGCGGGAATATCCTCTGGAATGGGGCCATAGGCGCCGCGGCGGTGACGCTCACCGGCGTCGCCGATCAGGACTGGCAGGGGATGGACGGCCTGGAGAGCGGCGACCTTCTGTTCGGCGGCGCGGGCAACAACGTCCTTTATGGCACGCTCAGGAATGACACGCTGATTGGCGGCGACGGGAATGACGTCCTTGCAGGCGGTGCTGGCGACGATAGCCTGAGTGGCGGCGCCGGGGATGACAGCCTTCTCGGAAGCGACGACGACAGGGCGGTCTTCGCAAGTAATAGCGCGGGATACAGCTTCAGCAGTAATGGCAACAGTCTCATCGTCACTGACATTGAACCAGATGATGGAAATGATGGCGTAGACACGCTGCTTGGTCTCCATACCCTCGATTTCGCCGATGGGACACTCACCCATCAATTAGGCGGTGAGATCCGGGTCAATACCACCACTGCGAATGATCAAAATAATTCCGCCATCACGGCGCTCGCGGATGGCGGCTGGGTGGTGACATGGTCATCCTATTATCAGGATGGGAGTAGCTCCGGCATCTATATGCAGCGCTACGCAGAGGACGGCGCGATAGTGGGGGATGAACTACGGGTCAATACCACCACCGCGAACACTCAGATAAATTCCAATATTACTCCGCTGGCGGACGGCGGTTGGGTCATCGCATGGGAATCCTACAGCCAGGATAACAGCAGTACTTGGGGAATCTACGCCCAGCGCTATGCGGCGGATGGTACGGTGGTTGGTAACGAGTTCCGGGTAAACACCATAATGCAATACGATCAGTCCGAACCCGATGTCGCGGCGCTCACGGACGGCGGCTGGGTGGTGACATGGAAGTCTTATAACTCGGGGAGCTACACAGATGACATCTACGCCCAGTGTTATACGGCGAATGGCGCACCGGTGGGCAGCGAGACCAGGGTCAACGCCACCACGGCAGGTGACCAATATTATGCATCTGTCACGGCGCTCGCGGACGGTGGCTGGGTCGTGACATGGCAGTCATATAATTCGGGAAGCTTCTCCGATGAAATCTACGCCCAACGCTTTGTCGCGAATGGCGCAGTTGTAGGCGGCGAAGTCAGGGTCAACATCACTACCGCAAATACCCAAATTCATCCCGCAGTCAAGGCGCTTACGGACGGCGGCTGGGTGGTGACATGGCAGTCCTACGATCAGGATGGAAGTAGTTATGGTATCTACCTTCAGCGCTTTGCAGCGAATGGCTCGATGGTGGGAGGCGAAACCAAGGTAAATACCACCACGTCGTATAACCAGACAGTTCCCAACATCACGTCTCTCGCGGACGGCGGTTGGATTGTGACATGGCAGTCTTACAATCAGGATGGCAGTGGCGATGGCATCTACCTGCAGCGCTTCGCTGCGGATGGCTCGACAGTGGGCGGCGAGATACGGGTCAACATTTACACGTCGAATGACCAGTCCTATCCGGACATCGCCGCATTGGCGGATGGGGGTTATGTAGTGACATGGACATCCACGAGTCAGGACGGTTCTGGCGCTGGCGTCTATGCCCAGCGCTATGACGCGGAAGGAAATCCCGTCAATTTGACCTTCAGCGGCGATGCTGGCGACAACACCTTGACCTGGACTGGCGCTGATCCGATCACCCTCGACGGCGGCGCCGGCAATGATGTCCTCACCGGCGGCGCCGGCAACAACATGCTGCTTGGAGGACCAGGCAGCGATACCCTGCACGGCGGCCTTGGCGACGACACGTTGTTATATGATGACGCGGATGTGCTTATCGACGGCGGGGGCGGCGCGGATAAGTTGCTGGTCACGGGTGGGGGCCAGTCGCTTGATTTAACGTCGGTACACGCGCTATCCGGTATCGAGCGCATCGACCTCACCGGCAGCGGCGATAACACCCTGATATTGGACCTCGAGGCATTGGCGGCTCTCTCGGACACCGATGTTCTGCGGGTGGACGGTGATGCCGGCGATGCGGTAGTAGTCGTGGCCAGTACAGACACGGGGTTTTGGGTGCGAGGCGTGAATATCACTGACGGGGCGAATACCTACGCCGCCTACAGCCACGGCATGGTACGGATCGAAGTAGACTTGGACATTGATCGAACCGGTATTGCCGAGCCGGCCTCCCTCAACCTCTCCTCTCTTGACGGAACGAACGGTTTTGAGATCAACGGTGCGGCTGCGTACAGCGGGCTGGGCTATTTTGTATCCGCCGCCGGGGACGTGAACGGCGACGGCTTCGGAGATGTGGTTATCGGCACTTCATATTCAGGCGGTTCAACCGGCGTGAGTTTCGTCATCTTCGGGACGGACGGCGAATTCGGCGATGGTGAGGGCAATCTGAACCTCACAACCCTGGACGGAAGTAACGGCTTCAGCATCAAGGGCTTCTCGGCGCTTGAACAGGCCGGTCGCTCCGCAGCCACAGCCGGGGATGTGAACGGCGATGGACTGGCTGATCTCATCATCGGTGCCGAGAACGCGGGTTATGTGATCTTCGGGCATGCGGGGGCCTTCGGATCCGAATTCGATCTTGATGCCTTGAACGGGAGTAACGGATTCAGCATCGGCAGCGAGGCGCCAGGCAGCAACCTGGGATGGCCCGTCGGCACGGCGGGAGACGTGAACGGCGACGGTTATGCCGATTTAATCGTCAGCGACTATATCGCCAGCCCGAATGGCAATACTTACGCCGGGACCGCTTACGTCGTACTCGGTAAGGATGGCGCGTTCGGTGACGGCCTGGGTAATCTGGACCTCTTGACCTTGGACGGCGGCAATGGTTTCCGGATCTTTGGCGAAGCGGCTTTTGATAATGCGGGAACTGGGGCCGCCAGCGCCGGGGACGTGAATGGCGATGGTTATGACGATCTCCTTATCGGGGCGCGGGGCGTCGGCAATCTCGGGGAAGGCGCGGCATATGTGGTGTTCGGCCGGGGCGGCGGTTTTGGCGATGGCGAGGGCGCACTGGATCTGTCGACCCTGGATGGCGGCAATGGCTTCCGGCTCGACGGCGCGCCGGGTGACTCAGCCGGGGGAGTGATATTCGGCAGCGGCGATCTGAATGGCGACGGCTACGCGGATGTGATCGTCAGCGCCATGCTTTCCGATGCGAACGGTATCGATTCCGGATCGACCTATGTGGTCTTCGGCAAGGCCGCCGCATTCGACGCCAGCCTCGATCTGGCCACGCTGGCTGGCAGCGACGGTTTCAGGGTGTCCGGCGCGGCGCCGGGTCACCGTTCCGGACAAACCGTGTCCCTCAGCGGAGATTTCAATGGAGATGGTTATGACGATCTGGTTATCGGCGCGATAGGAGCGGATCCGAACGGCAATAGCGAAGCCTCAACGACTTACGTGGTGTTTGGCAAGGGCGGCGGATTCGTCGCCGACTTCAACCTCGCGACACTCGATGGCGGCAATGGCTTTCAGATCAACGGCGAGGCGCCAGGGGATTCGGCCTTTATCGCAAACTTTGCTGGGGATATGAATGGCGACGGCTTCGACGATCTGGTTATCGGGGCCTACCAGGCCGACCCGAACGGCGCCACGTCGTCAGGAAGCAGTTATATCATCTTCGGCCGCGACACCGACGGCCGGGTGGATTTCCTGGGTACGTCCGGCGCCGATGTCCTGACCGGGAATGCCGGGGACAATATCCTCAGCGGCGGATTGGGAGGCGACACCCTGAACGGCGGGGCCGGCAACGACGTGCTCCGGGGTGGGGCCGGCGACGATATCTTTATCTTCGACGCGGCGGACCGGCAGCTTGACGGCGGCAGCGGCGCTGACGAACTGTGGATCGAAGGCAGTGGCAAGACGCTGGACCTGACCGGTCCCCAGGTTCTGCGCGACATCGAACGCATCGAATTGACCGGCGCCGGGGACAACACCCTGAAACTGGATCCCTTGGCGCTGCGCAATCTGTCGGATTCCGGCAATGCATTGATCGTGGACGGCAACGAGGGGGATCTGGTCTCAGCCCTTGGCGTCTGGACCTTCGCGGGCGTGACCACCTTCGACGAGATCGATTACAACCGCCTCGTTAATGGCGCCGCGAATCTCTACGTGCGGATCGATGTGAATATATCGCCCACGGGCGCGGCGACGGCCAACCTCGCGGACGGACCGGAAAATTCCCCTTATGCCCTCCTCGCCAGCGATCTGCTGCAAGGCTACAGTGACGCGGACGAAGATGCTATTTCGATATCTGGCCTCATAGCGGACCACGGCGCACTCGCTGAAGCTGGCGCAGGCGCGTGGACGTTCACGCCGGATACCGATTACAACGGCCTGGTTACGCTGAATTATTTCGTTGTCGATGGCCAGGGCGGCAGCACCGCCGCTGCCCAGGCGTTTTATATGGCAAACGTCATCGACGGCACGGCCGGGGACAACACCTTTTTCAGCACACCCGCCCATGACCTGATTTCAGGGAATGGCGGCGATGACACAGTGGTCTTTACCGGAAACACCTCGGGCTACGAATTCAGGCGGTCCGGCGGCAGCCTCGTCGTCACCGATATCGACCCCGCGGACGGCGATGATGGTGTGGATACCTTGACCGACATCTCCACCCTGACCTTCGCCGCTGGCGAACAGATCGATGCCGTGGGAGTAACTGAACTGCAAGGCGATGCGAACGCTAACACCTTGACCTGGACAGGCGCCCAAGCCATTACCCTGGAAGGCAATGACGGTGACGACACGCTGACCAGCGGCGCGGGCAATGACGAACTCGTGGGTGGCCTGGGCGACGATACCCTGACCGGCGGCGCGGGCGATGACAGCCTCGACGGGGGCGTCGGCGCCGATACAGCGATTTATACCGGCGCTTCCGCGGGCTACAGTTTCAGCCGATCCGGCGACAGCCTCGTCGTTACCGATATCGCTCCCGCGGACGGCAATGACGGTGTGGATACCTTGACCGACATCTCCACCCTGACCTTCGCCGCTGGCGAACAGATCGATGCCGTGGGGGTTGCCGAATTACAAGGCGACGCGAACGCGAACACCTTGACCTGGACTGGCGCCCAAGCCATTACCCTGGAAGGCAAAGACGGCGACGATACGCTCACCGGCGGCTCGGGCAATGACGAACTCGCGGGCGGCCTGGGTGACGACACCCTGACCGGCGGCGCGGGCGATGACAGCCTCGACGGCGGCGGCGGTAACGACACGGCGATCTATGCGGGGAATTCCACGGGATACGCCTACAGCCAGTCCGCGGGCAGGCTCGTTATTACGGATGTCAACACGGTAGATGGCAACGATGGCGTCGATACGGTGAGCGACATCCCGAACATTGTCTTCGCGGACGGAACGATTCAGTATTCGGTCATAAGAGAAGCGGTGATCAATGCAACCACGGCGAATGACCAGTCTGCTCCTGCTATCACAGCCCTCGCGGACGGCGGCTGGGTAACAATCTGGCAGTCCTATTCTCAGGATGGCAGTGGCTCAGGCATCTATCTCCAACGCTACGCGGCGGACGGTGCAATATCAGGTGGCGAAACTCTGGTAAATACCACCACGGCGAATGACCAGTCTGCTCCTGCTATCACAGCCCTCGCGGACGGCGGCTGGGTAACAATCTGGCAGTCCTATTTTCAGGATGGCAGTGGCTCAGGCATCTATCTCCAACGCTACGCGGCGGACGGTGCAATATCAGGTGGCGAAACCCTGGTTAATACCACCACGGCGAATTCGCAGTATTCACCCGCTGTCACGACACTGTCAGACGGCGGCTGGGTGGTCACTTGGCAGTCCTACGGTCAGGATGGAAGTGATTTTAGTATTCAAATACAGCGTTACAAGGCAGATGGATCGACATTCAGCGGCGAACAGCAAGTCAATACTACGACTACGAACGAACAGTCTACCCCCGCTGTCACGGCACTGTCAGACGGCGGTTGGGTGGTGACCTGGCAATCCTACCAGCAGGATGGCAGCGGATATGGCATCTACCTTCAGCGCTATGCGACGAATGGCGCGAAACTGGGTGGTGAAACACATGTCAACATCACCACACCCGGTAACCAGTCTTTTCCTGCAGTCACGGCCCTCTCGGACGGTGGCTGGGTGGTCGTCTGGCAGTCTTCTCAAGATGGCAGTGGCTTCGGCGTATACATGCGGCGTTATGCAGTGGACGGCGCGTCAGTGGGCGGGGAAACGCAGGTCAACACCACCATGCAATTTGACCAATCTAATCCCTCCGTCACGGCGCTGACCGATGGTGGCTGGGTGGTGACATGGGAATCTTACAATTCAGTCGACTACAGTGATGATATCTATATCCAGCGCTATGCCGCGAACGGTACGAAAGTGGGCAGCGAAGTGCAGGTCAACGCCACCATGCAATATGACCAATCTACTTCCGCCGTCACGGCGCTGTCAGATGGCGGCTGGGTGGTGGTGTGGCAGTCCATCGGTCAGGATGGCAGCAGCAACGGCATCTATTCACAACGCTATGACGCGACTGGAAACGTCGTGGGCATTACTTCATTACAAGGCAACGAGGACGATAACACCCTTGCCTGGACCGGCAGTGAACCCGTTATCTTCGACGGCGGCGCCGGTAACGATACGCTCACCGGCGGCCCGGGAAATGACAGCCTCAGCGGGAGCGACGGCAACGACACACTCACCGGCGGCGCCGGAAATGACAACCTCAGTGGGAGCGATGGCCACGATACTCTCACCGGCGGTACTGGCGATGACCAACTGGCGGGAGGTGCAGACAACGATATCCTGACTGGCGGCGCTGGAGATGACGATATGACCGCGGGTTTGGGCGACGATACCCTAAGCGGCGGCGCCGGCGATGATAGTCTCGACGGCGGCGGCGGCAACGACACGGCGATCTATGCCGGCAATACCACCGGATATGGTTTCAACAGTGCTGGCGATAACCTTGTGGTGACCGATACGAATCCGGGAGATGGCGATGACGGGTCCGACACGCTGACCGGGATCCATACCCTGACTTTAGCCGCGGGCGTGCAACTCACGTCGGGCGGCGAGACACGCGTCAACACCACCATTACAAGCGACCAGTCTTCGCCTGCCGTCACGGCGCTACCGGGCGGTGGCTGGGTGGTGACGTGGCAGTCCTACGGTCAGGATGGCAGCGGTAATGGCATCTATACACAGCGCTACGCGGCGAATGCTGCGCCGGTGGGTGGCGAAACCCTGGTCAACACCACAACGGAGAATAACCAGTCCACACCCGTCATTAGGGCGCTCGCAGGCGGTGGCTGGGTGGTCACGTGGCGGTCCTATGGTCAGGAAAGCGATGGTTACAGTTATGGCATCTATGCCCAACGTTATGCGGCGGATGGCGCCACGGTGGGCAGTGAAGTACATGTCAACACCACCTCGGTTAACGATCAAACGGAACCGGCCGTCACGGCGCTCCCGAATGGCGGTTGGGTGGTGTCGTGGCAATCGTATAATCAAGATGGCAGTGCCGAAGGCATCTACCTCCAGCGCTTTGCGGCGGATGGCGCGACGGCCGGCGGCGAGACGCAGGTCAATACCACCACGGCAAGCAGTCAATATTATCCTTCCATCGCGGCCCTGCCCGACAGCGGTTGGGTGGTGGCATGGGAGTCGTGGGGTCAGGACGGCAGTGGTTACGGCATCTATGTGCAGCGCTTTGCCGCGGTCGGCTCAAAGGTGGGCGGAGAAGCGCGGGTCAACGCCACCACCCAGTATGATCAAACCACTCCTTGCGTCACGACGCTGGCGGATGGCGGTTGGGTGGTGACATGGCAGTCTTATTATCAGGATGGCGGCGGCGCCGGCATTTATGCCCAGCGCTATGCGGCGGACGGCTCGACAGTGGGCGGCGAAACGCTAGTCAATACCACCACGGCCAACGATCAATCGTATCCCGCCGTAGCGGCGCTGGCCGATGGCGGTTACGCAGTGGCATGGCAGTCTTATGGTCAGGATGGCAGTAACAACGGCATCTACGCCCAGCGTTATGCGGCGGACGGATCGAAGGTGGGTGGTGAGGTCCTGGTCAATGCCACAACCGTGGATACCCAGTTCATCCCCGCTATCGCGGCCACGGCGGATGGCGGTTATGTGGTGACGTGGACATCCGCGGGCCAGGACGGCAGCTACAACGGCATCTACTCCCAGTATTTCGATTCCTACGACAACCGCGTTGACGCCACGCTGAGAGGCGATGCAAACGACAACGCGCTCCACTGGAACAGCGCCGACCCGGCGATCCTGGACGGGGGCGCCGGCAACGACACCCTCGCGGGCGGCACGGGGGCGGACAGCCTGCGCGGCGGCCCCGGCAACGATGCACTGACCGGCGGCGCCGGGAATGATGGCTTCATCTTCAATACCGCGCTGAATGTGGGGACGAATGTCGATGCCATCCAGGACTTTGGCGGAGCGGGGGCAACGGTGATGGACGTGATTCAACTGGACAATGCCATTTTCACCGGGCTAACAGCCGGGGTATTGGCGGCGGGCAGTTTCGTGTCCGGCGTGGGCCCCGTGGCGGCGGACGGAAACGATCATATTCTCTACGACACCGGCACCGGCGCGCTGTACTACGACGCGGACGGGAACGGCGCCGGCGCGGCGATTCAGTTCGCGGTCCTGACGGACAGCCCGGAAGGGCTTGCAGCATCCGATTTTATGGTGGTTTAGTGATGAGCGTCACAACTTGCAGCAATCAGTGTCTACTCATCAAAGAAATAAACTGAAGCGCCAACGACGCTGGCCAGACGGTTGTCATCATCCCGGAATACAAGCGATTGCCGGCATGACATTATGTTTTTATACTCAGCCTATTCGATAATGCACACCTGACACGGAGCGCATTCATGGCCACGAACGATCTCAATGCTGAAGGCACCATTCGTTACTCCGATGGATTGCCGGATCCGGGAAATCCGATCTTATCTGATCAAGATTCCTTTACTCTCGGTTATCAGTTCACCAAATGGGGCGCCGGTCTGGGCACTAGCGCGACCATTTCCTACAGCATCCCCGGCAACCTTGTCGGGAACGCTTCATCCTGGACAGGCGATTACGCGACCTTTTTCCCCTCTACAAACGAGCCGGCCAATATGTCCCTGGTCAATGCCGCGGTCGCGGCCTCGTTCGAGGCCTCGTTGCAGGCCTGGGCCCATGTCGCCAACCTGACCTTCACCAAGATCACCGATGTCAATGGCGGTGAGGTCGGCGTCTTCCGGGTGGCCTACTACAACGCCATGAGCGAGGGGGCCGCCGGCTGGGCCTATCTGCCGACGCGTAGCGCAGTTGGCGGCGATATATGGTTGAATCCCGATGACCCTGGCGATCCAACTCCGCTGTGGAGCGGCACGGCGTTGAGTCCGGGCGGCGCCGGGTTCGGGACCTTCTTGCATGAGGTCGGCCACGCCCTGGGCCTGTCGCATCCGGGCGGCGGGGATGGCGCCGCCCCGGGGTACGACAACCGCACGACAATCATGTCATACAACTCCCTCGTCTTCCGCGATGTGACCCCTGGTCCGGGCGGATCCTCCGTGACCTGGAAGCAGGTGGAGGCCTCGACGCCGATGATTCATGACATCGCCGCCATCCAGTACCTGTACGGGGCGAACACGACTTATAACAACGGCGACAACACCTACAGCTTCGATACCGCCGTGCCGTTTTTCCAGACCATCTGGGACGCCGGCGGTACCGATACCATATCAGTCTCGAATTTCTCGCTGGGCTGCGAGGTCGATCTGCGCCCCGGCCAGTTAAGCTCAATCATGATCCCGTCAGACCCTCCCGGAGTGTTTACTGACCCACCGGGTAGCGTTATCTACGACGGCACCGACAATCTCGGCATCGCCTTCAACTGCATCATCGAGAATGCCACCGGCGGCACTGGCAATGACAAGTTTTACAGCAACAGCGCCAACAACGTACTGACCGGTGGCGCGGGCACGGACACGGCGGCGTTCTCCGGCCTGAAGGCCGGCTACAGCATCACGGGATCGGCGGGCAATTACACCGTCACTGACATCAACGCGGCATACGGCAACGACGGGTCCGACACCCTCACCAGCATCGAAAACCTGCAATTCAGAGGTTCGATAACCTTCGACTTCGATGCCGACGGCAAGCACGACCTGCTATGGCGCAACCGCGCGACGGGTGGCGATGTCCTCTGGAAGAGCGCCAACGGCGCCACGACCCAGGCGGTGGAAGGGGTGGGCGATCTGAACTGGAAGATCGCCGGGATCGGCGACTTCGACGGCGACGGCAAGAGCGACTTCCTCTGGCGCAACCGGGTGACGGGCGGTAACGTCATCTGGAAGAGCGGCAACAGCGCCACGACCCAGGCGGTGGAAGGCGTGGGCGATCTGAACTGGCAGGCGGCCGGGGTCGGCGATTTTGACGGGGACGGCAAGAGCGACCTCCTCTGGCGCAACCGGGTGACGGGCGGTAATGTCATCTGGAAGAGCGCCGACAGCGCCACGACCCAGGCGGTGGAAGGCGTGGGCGATCTGAACTGGCAGGCGGCCGGGGTTGGCGATTTTGACGGGGACGGCAAGAGCGACCTCCTGTGGCGCAACCGGGCGACGGGTGGCGATGTCCTCTGGAAGAGCGCCAACAGCGCCACGACCCAGGCGGTGGAAGGCGTGGGCGACCTGAACTGGCAGGTGGCCGGGGTCGGCGATTTTGACGGGGACGGCAAGAGCGATCTCCTGTGGCGCAACCGGGCAACGGGTGCCGATGTCCTCTGGAAGAGCGCCAACAGCGCCACGACCCAGGCGGTGACCGGGGTTGGCGATCTGAACTGGCAGGTGGCGGGCACGGGCGATTACGATGGGGACGGCAAGAGCGACCTCCTGTGGCGCAATCGCGCGACAGGCGAAAATGTCCTCTGGAAGGGCGGTGACAGCGCCACGACCCAGGCGGTCGGCGGCGTGTCCGATCGGGACTGGCAGATCCCCGCTCAGACGAGCGCCCGGTCGCAGTCAGTCACCGTACCCAGTGACTTTGAAGGGGACAGCAAGAGTGACATCCTGTGGCGCAACAGCGCCACGGGCGCTGCGGTTATCTGGAAGAACGGCGACGGCGCCACGACCCAGGCGGTCGAGGGCGTCAGCGATCTGAATTGGAAGATCGCCGGGCTCGGCGACTTCGATGGGGATGGCCGGAGCGACCTCCTCTGGCGCAACAGTGCGACGGGCGGAAATACGATCTGGAAGAGCGCCAACAGCGCCACGACCCAGGCGGTGGGCAGTGTGGGCGATCTGAACTGGCAGGTCGCCGGGGTCGGCGATTTTGACGGGGACGGCCGGAGCGACATCCTGTGGCGCAACAGCGTGACCGGCGGTGATGTCATCTGGAAGAGCGGCAACGGCGCCACGACCCAGGCGGTCGAAGGCGTTAACGATCTGAACTGGAAGATCGACGGGGTCGGTGACTTTGACGGGGACGGCCGGAGCGACATCCTCTGGCGCAACAGTGCGACGGGCGGAAATGTCATCTGGAAGAGCGCCAACAGCGCCACGACCCAGGCGGTGGAGGGCGTGGGCGATCTGAACTGGAAGGTCGTCGGGGCCGGGGATTTCGACGGGGACGGCCGGAGCGACATCCTCTGGCGCAACAACTCAACGGGCGGTGATGTCATCTGGAAAAGCGGCAACAGCGCCACGACCCTGGCGGTGACCGGCGTGAGCGATCTGAACTGGCAGGTGGCCGGGGTCGGCGACTTTGACGGGGATGGCCGGAGCGACATCCTCTGGCGCAAGTTCTCGACGGGAGAGAATGTCATCTGGAAGAGCGGCAACAGCGCCACGACTCAGGCAGTCTCCAGCGTTGCCAGCCAGAGCTGGCAGATAATCGACGATCCGGAGCGTGTTCCACTGGTGGGAGATGCGGGCGACAACACCCTGCGCGGCACGGCTCAGGGCGATATTCTCAAGGGCGGGCTGGGCAACGACACCCTGACGGGGAATGCGGGGGCGGACCAATTTGTCTTCGATACGGCGCCGGACGCTCTGACAAACCTGGACACCATCACCGACTTTGCGGCGGGCGCCGACAAACTGGTGCTCGATGACGAGATCTTCACGGCGTTGACGTCCGGGCCGGGCGCCGATGACTTCGTGAGCGGGGCGGGCGCCACGGCAGCCCTCGACGGCGCCGACCATCTGATTTACAACTCCTCCACGGGCGCGCTTTACTATGACGCCGATGGTACGGGCGCAAGCAGCGCCGTGCAGTTCGCCACGCTTACGGACCACCCTGCCATCACCACCAGCGATTTCGCGGTGAGTTGATGTGATACATCTAAATTGAAGTACGGACACCGGCGCCATCACGAATGTTGAGACATCGCGCGATGACAGTGTTCGAGAACGCATCACCCCCTGGATGGCATTGTGTAAAAACTTTGCATGGCAGAAGCCATGTCGAGCATGACTTAGGAGTCATTTACAGATGATCACTTTACAGGTTGGCATGCCGGTTGATGACAGTGACGACGATATTTCGGAATTGCTGGCTTCCATCGGCGAACCGCTCGATATCATCGCCAGCAGCCCGACGCAAATAAGCTTATCCACGACGACCAACGCGATACTCCGGCTTTTTGGAAGTTTCAACTTAACCAATTTGACGACCTTGGAAGCCAGCCTCATCACCGGGTTTGGCGCATTTGACCTGAATAACGCGCTTATATTCCTGGTCACCGGTTTGCCGAATATCCCAGTTTCCCAGTTGATAACCAATGAGGATGCGGTGCTGGCGCAGATTGAGAGCCAGATCATCTTTGAAGGTGGCCGATTCATAGGCAGCAATGGTGATGATACTTTTAGCGGCGATATGGGGAACGATGATCTTCAGGGTGGCGGAGGTAATGACAGGTTATCGGGTCTGGCAGGCAACGACGTGATAAAGGGAGGCGCCGGTAATGACACCCTGAATGGTGGCGCGGGTGAGGACACGGCGGTGTACTCCGGCGCCAGATCCGGCTACAACATCACCCGCACAGCGGGCGGCTACACCGTCACCGACATCAACGTGAACGACGGTAACGACGACGGCGCCGACACCCTCAGCATTATCGAACAGCTGCAATTCAGTGATGGGCTGAAACTCCTTGCGTTCACGCCCTACGACTTCGACGGCGACGGCAAGAGCGATATCCTCTGGCGCAACCGCGCGACGGGCGACGATGTCATCTGGAAGAGCGCCAACAGCGCCACGACGCAGGCCATGACCACGGTGACCGACCACAACTGGCAGGTGGCGGGCTCTGGCGATTTCGACGGCGATGGCAAGTGCGACATCCTGTGGCGCAACGGCGCGACGGGCGCGAATCTCATCTGGCCGGGCGGCAACGGCGCCGTGTCGCAGGTGGTGGCGACGGTGGGCGACTTCAACTGGACCGTGGCCGGGATCGGCGACTTCGACGGCGACGGCAAGAGCGACCTCCTCTGGCGCAACCGGGTGTCGGGCGAAAATACAATCTGGAGGAGCGCCAACAGCGCGACCCCGCAGGCGGTGGCCACGGCGGGCGATATCAACTGGAGAGTCGCCGGCGTCGGCGACTTCGACGGCGACGGCAAGGGCGATATCCTGTGGCGCAACCGGGTGACGGGCGAGAACACCATCTGGAAGAGCGCCAACAGCGCGACCAATCAGACGGTGGCCACGGCGGGCGATATCAACTGGACCGTGGCCGGCATTGGCGATTTCGATGGCGACGGCAAGGGCGACATCCTCTGGCGCAACCTTGCCACGGGCGAAAATACCGTCTGGAAGAGCGCCAACAACGCCACCCCGCAGGGCGTGACCACGGTGGGCGACCTCAACTGGCAGGCGGCGGGCACGGGCGATTACGACGGCGACGGCAAGGGCGACATCCTCTGGCGCAACCGGGCCTCGGGCGCCGATATCATCTGGAAGAGCGCCAACGCCGGCACGCCGGCGGGAGTGGCCACGGTCAGCGACCTGGACTGGCGGATCCCGGCCCAGACCAACGCCAATCCCCAGCTACTGCGGGCCAACGATTTCGACGGCGACGGCCGGGGTGACATCCTGATGAGCAACATCTCGACGGGTGAGAACACCATCTGGAAGGGCGCCAGCTTCGCCACGCCAATGGCGGTGTCCTCGGTGGGGGATCACCCCCTCTGGCGGATAGCGGCGACAGGGGACTTTGACGGGGATGGTCGGAGCGACCTCTTCTGGCGCAACCGGGTGACGGGGGATAACGTCATCTGGAAGAGCGCCAACGGCGCCACCACCCAGGCAGTAGGCGCGGTGAGCGACCTCGATTGGCAGGTGGCGGGCGCGGGCGACTTCGACGGCGACGGCCGGGCCGACATCCTCTGGCGCAACCGGGCTACCGGCGCGAATACAATCTGGAAGAGCGGCAACGGCGCCACGACCCAGGCGGTGGCCACTGCGGGCGACCTGAACTGGAACGTCGCCGGGATAGGCGATTTCGATGGCGACTACAAGAGCGATATCCTGTGGCGTAACGGGACCACGGGCGAAAATGTTATCTGGAAGAGCGGCAACAGCGCCACCACCCAGGCGACGTCAGGCGTCGGCGATCTCAACTGGAACGTCGCCGGGATAGGCGATTTCGACCGGGATGGCAAGAGCGACATCTTCTGGCGCAACGGCGCCACGGGGGCGAACATCATTTGGCGGAGCGGTAATGACGCCACCACCCAGGCGGTGTCTTCGGTAATCAACGAATTCGGCAGAGATTGGTGGCTTGCAGGCGCCAGTGACTACGATGGGGATGGCAAGAGCGACCTAATGTGGGACAGCGGCGGGGACGCAATCCTCTGGCTGGGCGCCAGTTCTTCTAACAACGTTACCGTAGGCAGGCCCCCGAATACGACCATCGGAGTTGAAGGCTTGGGCTGGTTGAAGCCTGTCCAAACGAACATCAGGCCTCAGCAGGTCACGGCCGGCGACTTCAATGGCGACGGCAAGAGCGACATCCTCTGGCGCAACAGCGCGACGGGCGAGAACGTCCTCTGGAAGAGCGCCAACGGCGCCACGACACAGTCGGTATCCTCGACGGGAGATCAGAGCTGGACGGTGGCCGGGGTCGGCGACTTCGACGGCGACGGCCGCAGCGACCTCCTCTGGCGTAACCTGGCAACGGGCGAGAGCGTGATCTGGAAGAATGCCAACAGCGCCATGCCGCAGTCCGTCTTCGGGGTGGGCGAGCAGAATTGGCAGATCGTCGGGATCGGCGATTTCGACGGCGATGGCAGGGGCGATATCCTCTGGCGCAACCGGGCCTCGGGCGATAACGTGATCTGGAAGAGCGCCAACAACGTCACGCCGCAGGGCGTGACCACGGTGGCCGATCTCAACTGGCAGGTGGCCGGGGTCGGCGATTTCGATGGCGATGGCAAGGGCGACATCCTCTGGCGCAACGGTTTGACGGGCGACAACGTGATCTGGAAGGGCGCCAACGGCGCCACCCCCCAGGCGGTGACCGGGGTGAGTAATCTCAACTGGACCGTGGCCGGGACCGGCGATTTTAACGGCGACGGCAACAGCGACATCCTCTGGCGCAATATCACCACGGGCGAGAACACCCTCTGGAAGAGCGGCAATAGCACCACCACTCAGGCGGTGGCCACGGTGGGCGATCTCAACTGGCAGGTGGTGGGCACGGGCGACTACGACGGCGACGGCCGGAGCGACATCCTCTGGCGCAATGGCGCCACGGGCGACAACCTCATCTGGAAGGGCGCCAACGGCGCCACCACCCAGGGGGTGGCCGCGGTGGGCGACCAGAACTGGCAGAGCCTGGATGGCCTGGAGAGCGGCGACCTGCTGGTGGGCGGCGCGGGCAACAACGTCCTCCACGGCACCCTGCGCAACTACACCCTCACGGGCG
This sequence comes from Gammaproteobacteria bacterium, assembly GCA_004297165.1. Taxonomy (GTDB): domain Bacteria; phylum Pseudomonadota; class Gammaproteobacteria; order Eutrophobiales; family Eutrophobiaceae; genus 2-02-FULL-56-15. The sequence goes on along the minus strand of SCUJ01000006.1, from coordinate 24,062 downwards.
GGCTGGGCAACGACACCCTGACCGGCAGCGGCGGGGCGGACCGCTTTGTCTTCGACACGGCGCCCCATGCGGCGACCAACCTCGATACCCTCGCCGACTTTGCGGCAGGCACGGACAAGCTGGTGCTGGATGATGCGATCTTCACCTCGCTGACCGCCGGCGTGCCGGATCCCGGTTCGCTCCTGAGCGGGCCGGGGGTGGCCTCAGCCCTCGATGCCAACGATTTTCTGATCTACAACACCTCCGCGGGCAGCCTCTACTATGACGCCGATGGCTCGAATGCCGGTTCCAGCCCCGTGCAGTTCGCCACCCTGACGGATCACCCCGCCATCACTGCCAGTGATTTTGTGGTGAGCTGACGTAAAGAAAGCGCAAACATCGTACTGTGTGGAATCGCTAATTTAACTCGCACGTGGAATGTTGGTTAAAAAACCTTTTCCCTAAACAAGCTGAGTAAATACTGCCCATAATCGTTTTTCGATAGTTCCTGACCGAGATGTTCCAGTTGGGCTGAATCGATCCAGCCGTTGCGCCAGGCGATTTCCTCCGGCACCGAAATTTTCAACCCCTGCCGCCGTTCCATGGTTTCAATGAAGTGACTGGCTTCAAGCATCGATTCATGGGTTCCCGTATCCAGCCAGGCGTAACCGCGGCCCATGATTTCAACCTTGAGATCCCCCTGATCCAGATAACACCGGTTGACGTCGGTGATCTCCAGTTCACCTCGGGCCGAAGGTCTGATGCTTTTGGCGAACTCCACCACCCGTTCATCATAAAAATAAAGCCCGGTCACGGCGTAACTCGATTTCGGCGATGGCGGTTTTTCCTCCAGGCTGGTTGCCCTGCCAGCGGCATCGAAGGCCACCACGCCGTAACGTTCCGGGTCCTTCACATGATAGGCGAACACTGTGGCGCCCCGCTCCTGCCGCCCGGCGCTTTGCAGCAAACGGAGGAAATCATGCCCATAAAATATATTGTCGCCCAATATCAGCGTGCAAGGCGCCCCATCTATGAACCGCTCGCCGAGTAAGAATGCCTGCGCTAGGCCATCCGGACTGGGTTGAATGACATAACTCAGGTGCAGACCCCATTGACTGCCATCGCCCAACAATTGTCGATAACCGGGCGTTGCCTGGGGCGTGGAGATGACCATGATCTCCCGGATCCCCGCCAGCATCAGTGTAGAAAGGGGATAATAGATCATCGGCTTGTCAAAGATGGGCAGCAACTGTTTGGACACGGCCAGCGTGGCCGGATATAAACGGGTCCCTGCCCCTCCGGCAAGGATAATGCCTTTTCTGTTCATCATCGTGAAATGCCTGGATTTAGCCTGTTTCCCAGTTATTGATGGTTTCGGCAATGTTATAGGGTAACTTTGAATCGACGCGATAGTATGAGCGCCTTCCTGGAAGATTTGAAGTGGCGCCGACCGGGAATAGACGTCCGATGTCTGATTATCAAAAACTTATTTTACAAACGATCTGGCGATGGTTTTAATAGTAAGCCCCACGGATTTTAGATTCCACCGGCAGGATTCCAAATGCCTGATCAGCATCCTTCTTGCCAGGAGTTTGCACTCCCTCGCCTTCGTCCGCGCCAACCTGGCGATCAGATCCCTGGTATCCCGGTTGCAAAGCATGTCATCAGTCATTTCAGATAAGTAATCGTTCAAGTCCTCGGTCGGCATGAAATCCGGGAAGTTGAAAAACCCGTGAAACCCGAATGTTCTTTCTCTTGGTCGGGCTCGCTCATACGAAAATCTTTCAGCAAGATCCAGTGGCGCAAACCGTATTCCAAACCGGTTCTCCAGCATGGTTCGGTTATGGTGGCATATACATAGATCCTCAGGATGCGATGGTACGAAATTGATATCCTGCATTGCCTCGAACAATCTTCGAGAACGCAGCGAAAAGCCGCCGTTGCCTACAGCCTGCTCTATTGGATGGTGAGGCCATGGCGCGCCGATATAGTCGTATTCCAGAAATTCGTCGTCCCACGCATCGGGGTGAAGCACAAACCCATCCCATTGCACAATTAGTACGTGCGAAGTATGAAAATATGATCCGAGCTCGGACAGAATGAAGTGGGAATACTGCTGCGAAGAATCGAATACCGGTATTTTAATAACACGGTAGTCTTCGGTGAACTTCCCCGGCGAACAATTTGATGTGATAAGTAACCTGTCGCCGAACTCCATGCCGGCCATGCAGTTCCGCATGGCACGAACAGCCAAATGTGGCGCCCGGCTGTCCACGGCACAAAGAGTCACATCGTCAAGGTATTTCATCACGGCCTTGCGCCGAAATGCACGATATCGTTGTTCACGCGAATTTCGTCTATGCTTGTGTACCGTACACTCCCAATCATTCTTGCGCGGCTGCTTTTCGAGGCGTCTTTCTTCTTTTTGCCTCGAAGTAGGTACGATACCATTCACAGCGAAGCAGGGTGCGGCGCCTCGCGTATTCGATTTGTGACTTCGTCATGTAATTCTTGTGATCGCCCGCTATGCCTTTCCGGAAAAAATGCGTCGGGTCATCATCGCCCGCATCACGCCCCCCGCTGAGCGCCGCAAAATGTGTGTGCTGGTTAATTATTTCCAAAAGATTATCGTCCACTTCCAGCCCGCAAAACTGGAACAACGATCGAACGGTCGCGCCATAATTATTGAGCAGGTCCTCGTACTTGATGATATAAATATTATGGCATTTCTGGGCCATGGAAAATGCGCCGCACCCCTCCAGCGCAGAATCAATCATCAAGTCGAGTATTTCAATATTTTTAAACATATCGCCGGGCTTCGCCTTCGAATTCTCGAATTGACGGACGTAATCGCGCAGGCGCCTATCTTGCGGAAGGAGCGACAACTCTGGCCTATCAATGAGCAAATTGCGTTCGTGAAAAAACCGGGAGACCGCCACGTCCAGTGGGTGACGAACACAATGGATATATTTACTGTCTGGAAGTGTGAGAAATATTTCGGGCAGTGAAGAGCAATACGCTGGAGATTTGTCGGCAATCACGCACACATCCGCAATCATGGCGATCTGCCGCAGGACTCTCTCCGCCCTGCCCGCGTAGCACATCGCGGCTTGAGTTCGAAATGGTGTATTTTGCTGCACGGCAAACGAATAATACGGTGGGGGCGCTGATTCCATCAATGCGGCAAGTCCGTCCGGACTTGGCCAGGCAAATAAATTATTTTCCCCGGTCGCCAGCATATCCGGATGTTGATTGGCAATTTTCTCGACCCATGTCGTCCCGGATTTTGGCGCGCCGCCGATGAAAACCAGTTGTATCGGTCCTTGCTTTTGGTCCGGTAATTTGACCCGTATGGATTCCAGGTTCCACACCCCGTACGCATCTCTGTAGAGGCGGCCGAGGTTCTTCTCCTTCCCAGTCTGTGTGATCATTATCAAATTCCAACCTGCATGCGCCGAAAGCGGCAAATCTGCCACGGCGACTATTTGTACGCATGCACTCTCCGGCAACGATTGAATAAAAACAAAGTTACAGTAATGATAGTCAGCCAAATCGTCCGACCTGAACTGTAGACTGCAGATCAGATTTGAAGAATTCGGCAAGACCGCACTCATGAACAGGAAAGGCTCGAACGCCGGCTGCATGAGGCGCAAGTCCAGTTTAAAATCACCAGCCGCGATTACCTGATTAGTTAACAATCTTGTCTTAAGTATACGTAACGGAATAAATGCCATTTACACGCTCCTGACGGGTATTTTTACTTTGCAAGCACCTTGAATAAGAAATGCTGGTCCGACTCTATTATTGACCCGTCCATGGATTCGGCTGTTTTGTTCGATCTATCAATGCACCGGTCTGCACACCACCGCATCGTGCAGACCCCCAAACCCTGCCGGGATGATATCCATCACTTCGAGATACTTGCTCCAGTGAGTGCGTATGTGCCCATGAGTATATGCGGAATCGGTATAGTAGTCGCCGAATTCCTCCTCCAGATCCTTATTGGCTTTTTCTGTGCAAACAAATCCCCGATCGAGGAATCGAGTCAACATGTCAATATCTTCAAACCAGGAATTCATGCTCTCGGAATAATGCGAATGCACGCTGAGAATCGCTATGCCACGGCAAATACGCGCAATTTCACGCAGCCACTTGTCCTGATTATTCTCATTCAAATGCGTGAGCACACTGTGCGAATATATCAGGTCAAATGTACCTGCATCGAACGGTGTGGGCGGGTTAATATCGATCAAAATATAACTGCCAAATGGTAGATTTTCGCGGCACCACCGAATGTTGATGGGATCAATATAAACGCCGACGAATTTGTCCCTGGCTTCGATTGGAAGATGTCTCGCCATCCTACCGCACCCGCACCCCCAATCCAGAATACTGCCGATTGAGTCCAGACCCTTGCCCGTGTAAGTTTGCGTTATCTTATTTATGCACCGTACGTGGTCCGCGCCTTCATTCCGAAATGTCTCTATTAATGACGATTGATTGTGCCTGAAATCTGATACAAATCCACCGGCTATGCGAGCGATATTCGTGAGCGCAGGCACGGGCACGTGACCATCCAATAAAATGCCTGCACGATTCGGCGCTTGATATGCTGAATCGCGGCCAATCTCCTTTTTCAGCGCGGCAATAAGGTCTCTTGTTTTCGATTGTTCAAGGTCGATTATTGTTTTTAACATAAAAAGCGCAGCGGTCATGCTTGCTCCGTCGCGAGCATTTTCGCGTACAACGCCAACACTTTTTATCTCTTCGCTTCCCTGCAAGCTGCCAGCAAGCCGCACCTCAATCGCCCCATCCGGAAAGATCCCTCTGTCAATCACGCAGATATTTATGTTGCTGGCATGATCAAAGTTAATATACGTAAAATTCTCACTATCTAAATGTACAAACTGGAGACCCGTATATGATTGAACCTGGCTTGGCATGAGTGCAACGATCAATAGATCAGTCACTCCGGTACTGACCGAAAAACAGCGTGCGCTATCGGTTATGCCTTCCATCCTACCCAGGTAGTAATTTTCTTTTCCTACCATCGCGCCATTCGACATTGATGACTTTCCCAACTCTTCCCCCTAATCCTTCAGCTTCTTGTAGTTGCCATACGCCGGTTAATCCATTTAAATCAGATGTCGTGGAGGGTTAAGCCCAGGCGCCAATATCCCAATTATCGCAAGGGTAATAAACCTCAGTGCTCTTGAAAAGTTCCGGCCGCGCCATAATGCTCATTACTCGATTCACCCATAAAAATATAATCATCGTTTTAATTTCGTTACGATCATTCAGTCGCCAGTTATTTTGAAACGCCATACCCTTCGTAGCCGATACATCTCGGCGAAGTCGGCGAATAAAATAAGCCGCCACCGCTTCGATGCGATAGAGATCCGATGGAGGCTCTCCTCCCATGACTCGCAAAAAAATACCGCGCGCCTCTTCGAAACATGCGAAATTTCTATACTTCATCGCTCTAAATGTTGAGCTGTCGAGGAGCTCGGTCAATGTAAGGATGGCATCGATATATTCGATGCTGACTGTGTCTTCTTCATTGAATTTCTTGCGAAACCCGCTCAGCGCCAACATTTCCTTGTCAAGATCTTTAAACGCTTGAATAAACACCCCTAATGCATGAAATGCGGCAACAAGAAATGTCTCCCTTGAAGATATGCGTATCGAATATCGTTGCCATTTCGCCATTACGCGTGAATCTACATAGACACGCCGTGCGTATTTGTGAAGCGTATCCATTGTGTATTCGTGATAATGCAAAACCGTCAACAAATTCGTATACAGTATCCTGCCTCCTACTTTGGCAAGTCGCATCGCAAAGTCAATATCCTCGACGGTGGGCGCATGGAAACGTATGCCTTCGAAGACCTCGCGACGCACCAGATGGTTTGTGTCGTCGATCGCAACTGACCGAAACTTGGAATGAAGCGGTAATATTGCATGAAGCAACCTTGTCACGATGCTGCTGCGCGAGACATTCACCGTTAGACGATCCGCCTGTCCTGTCGATAGATAACCGTCGAGACAACGCGCATAAACACTGGCGTTGTCATCTATGGACTGATGGCTGCTCATGCTGTCAGCTTCAAAGCGTTCGAGAAGGTAGATTGCGGAGCGCAGCCAGTTCTGATCGCTGAAAACCACATCATCGACCACAAAAAGCAGGTATTTTCCCTTCGCTGCGGCCGCGCCGGTATTGCGGGAATAGGCGTGAGTAAAAGATTTCGGTTCAATCTCTATTACATTGAATCCTTCACTCTTAAGCCAGGAGACAGTGTCGTCGGTTGAGCCTGAATCGACGGCAATGAATTCCATGTTCTTATGCGACTGATGCTTCAATGACGAGACCAGACGCTCCACGCCTTTCGAGCGCCCATTGTTAACTGGCAAAACTACGCTGACTATTTCATCACATGTATAATCCCCCAGCCCTTGTATTGACTTGGCCAGGCGTCTTCCACGAATCTTTCTTAACAGGAAGCGCTCCCAAAAAGATGGCGTGGTCAATATTCGATAGATTTCCGATAAGAGAAAATGCCATATTCCTGTAACACCTATAAAAGCATACGCATTTTTTATTTTTTGATAAATTCCAGTCATTTATTCCCCTCATTTTATCCGGCGCATTTCCAACACGGTCTTTAAGCCTTCAAACAGACCAACATTTGGCGTCCATCCTGGCGGCGTTGGAGTATTTTCAAATAAGACGAATCGCTCTCTATCGCGATACGGGTACACACCCGGTTTGATAAAGTCTGCATTTTCGAACCCGGCGGCCATTTTTAACAACGCCAGCACATCCGTAATGGTCACCGGTTTTCCCGATCGGATGGCGAAAATGTGGTGTACGCCAGTTGCCTCTTTTTCAAGAATCGTCCAGGTAGTCAATACCGCTGATACCACATCGTCAATATGAACAAGGTCGATCATCTGACCACCAGGCGACATAGGTAACTCACGTTTTGTTATTAGTGCATCTGCAATCAGGTTTACGATCTTGTTCCGACTATCGCCAGGACCATAGGTATCATAAAGCCTCAAGGAAGCGACTCTAAGTCCGGCCAGTGCGAAATGATCCAGAAATCGCTCTGCGGCAGCCTTCGAGGAGGCATAAGCATTAAAAGGCGAAAATTCTCCATCTTCGCCTATCTGCCAGGACGAACCAAAATTTATAAATACAGTCTCTGGAGAATGCTTCAGAATTAGCGAACTAACAGCAGCGGGCAGATAAACATTAGAATCGATCAAATCTGCCAGTGCGGCCGGATCATCCTTTCCCGTCTGTGCAGCCCCTGCATTAATAACACACCTTGGCTTTTCGCTGCAAAGGATGGAAGCAAATTCTAAATGAAAGGTATTTCTCCTGTCTGGGCGGAAACTAATGCTCAAAGGTCGCTCCCCTGCCCTGGTAAAATAATTCGTAAGCGCCGAGCCCAGAAAACCATGAGCGCCCATTACAAACACTGTCATTGCGGCAAATCTGGCCAGTGGGGCAAAGCAATATCCTTGTCGCTGACAATAGTTACATTAAGATCGGATAGTGCGCGCAAGGAACGCCAGTTAATCCCTCCCTCATCCCCCGGCGCGTAAGGTTTATCGCAGAAATTTACGATTAGTGAATTTTCATGAGCGAATATTCCATGAGCGAATCCTTCCGGTATTATCACGCCTGTACCACTCATTCCATCCAGGCGCATGCGGAATATCTCACCGTTGGTGGGTGATTCCGGCCGCAAATCGAGCGCTACATCTTCGATCGAACCTGATAGACAAACGACATATTTCTTCTGCGCTTTATTGCCATGTTGATAATGCAGGCCACGAAAAACCCCCTTCTGCGACTGGCTGAAATAAGCCTCGGCCATACCGCCGAAGCGTTGTGCCAATCCATCCACAAGCCAGGGTTTGACAAAAATCCCGCGTGTATCAGCCGCACGGAAATGACGTACGATTGTCAATCCGGCAAACCTCGTATCTTCGAATTGCATGTTTTCAATCTCGATTATTATCTATTCCCCAAGTATTTCAGATCCAATACAAATGATCGTTCAGTCGATGTTCAACGATATGTCTTTCAAGCGCCTTGAGACGCATGTACTGCGACGAACGAAAATTGGAATCATTGAACCCCATATGCTCCATCCCTATTCTGAGTTCATCGATGGTCTGATCCAGTTTTACTTGTGGTTGGTGATTTGGCGCAACTTGTTTGTACAATGAAAAATCCACCCGGTACGAACGCTTGTCGGGTGGCGCGTTGGCATTTATTCCTACGGTGGTGCCGGGGACGGCGGCCGCTACTGCATTCGCTAAATCACACACCTGGTAGTTCCATTCGTCCGCACCAACATTAACAGCCAGATAATGACTGGTTTCATTAGGGTCACGCGTCAAGGCCCATATAATGGCGCGCGCCATGTCTTTCACATCAATCAAGGGGCGCCATGGTTTTCCATCGCTCAAAACGGTTATTTCTTTTGCTGCGATGGCGCAAGCAACGAAATCATTCAGCACCAAATCAAGGCGTAGCCGCGTAGACATGCCACAAGCGGTTGAGAAACGAAGCGAAGTAATGGTCGTTCCGCCGGTGTCCATAGAAGCCAGCGCTTGTTCAGTGGCAACCTTGGATCTCGCATAAACTGAAAGCGGGTTGAGCGCATCCGTTTCTTTACGCGGAGGACCACCTTCGGCAAAACCGTACATGCTACAACTTGAGGCAAACACGAAGCGATCGACCTTATGAGCAAGAGCTTTTATTGCCAAATTTACACTCGACTCATAGTTAATTGCCGAGGTGACATTTTCAAATTTGTTGCCCATGGGATCATTCGAAACAGCCGCGAGATGCACAACGGCATCCACGCCCTTTAAAATATGATCCGGAATACTGCGAACGTCGCCAAAATACTGGCAATCGACCAGCGCCTCAGGAAACATCCGTGCAGCAGTCAAACAATGAGCAAAAAAACCACTGTCATAGCCGATGATATACGCATCATCGATATATTTACGCAAGATAGGAATCAGGACTGGCCCTATATAACCCATGTTGCCGGTAACTAATATTTTCATTACTCTTATTTTTCCTCTTCAAAACGATTTGACGTGCTGATTACCAGATCTTCCAGGGGGCGTTGTTCGAAACCCATAATTCTTCGAGGTATTTCTTGTCGCGAAGGGTGTCCATCGGTTGCCAGAATCCCTTATGTAAGTAAACGCTTAACTGTTCGTCCTTGGCGAGGTCTTCAAGCGGTTCGCGTTCCCAGACAGTCATTTCCCCCTCTATGTAGTCTCCCACTTTTGGCGAAAGAACGAAGAATCCCGCGTTGATCCAGCCGCCATCTCCATGCGGTTTTTCCTCGAATGCTATCAGTCGTTTTCCGTCATGCCTGATAACGCCAAATCTTCCAGGTTGTTGTGCGGCTGTTACTGTTGCCAAACGTTCCTCGGTTTTATGCAATTCTATGCATTGGGTTATGTCAATATCACCTACTCCATCCCCATAAGTCAGACAGAAATATGGATCCTCGTGGACATGTGGAAGAATATGCTTGATACGACCGCCAACCATCGAATTTTCGCCAGTGTCCACCAAAGTGACTGTCCAAGGTTCAGCATAGTTTCTATGCACTTTCATTCGGTTGGGGTTAGCAATATCTATGGTTACATCGGAAGTATGGAGAAAATAGTTCGCGAAATATTCTTTAATGATATACCCCTTGTACCCAAGACAAATCACAAAATCGTTTATCCCGTGATGTGAATATATCTTCATGATATGCCATAAAATCGGCTTGCCGCCTATCTCTATCATTGGCTTTGGTTTGGTTTCAGTTTCTTCAGCAAGTCTAGTACCGAGACCACCTGCTAGTATCACCGCTTTTGTCATACCTTGCTTTTCCTGAGTCGTTATAGTGCGAATCGTACTGTGGTTGAATTGCTCCAGGTATCCCGGAGTCAGTTTATTTTGAGTCAGGCCGCCATGACTCGATCAACTGTGTATAGTACAACATTTCATACTCCTCCGGGGGCAAGTAACCCACCTGTTCGAACAATCAGCAGGGGTTAAACCAGTCCCTTCACGCCAGCACGGTACATTAAGACCGCTACACCCAGACTTGTTCTAAGGAGGCCATTCGGCTATATTCGCCAAGCAATAAAGGGTAGCTGGTTTGCGTGTGGAACTTACGGCAATTTCCAACCCCCCTCGACAACCAACGCAAGTTGGCATAGAACACAAAATACATAAACCACGCGGCCTGATCTTGTACGCAAGGCTGACATGAATTACCAACCTGTAACCCGATTATGTCGCTCACCAGTCAATCAGGATTCGATTATGTCATCATCGGAGGAGGTATTGTCGGCCTGACGCTTGCCCATAGGCTGAAGGCATTGGCACCTAACGCCTCTGTCGCCATTCTTGAAAAGGAACCTCATCTCGCGGAGCATGCGAGCGGACGCAACAGCGGTGTTTTACATGCGGGTTTCTATTACAGCGCCGACAGCCTGAAGGCAAGGTTCACGTCTCAGGGCAACCGGCTCATGCAGAGGTTCTGCGATGAATACAAATTGCCCATCAACCGCTGCGGCAAGCTGGTGGTGGCGTCCGAACCAGGCGAAGTTGCCGGACTGGAAGAGTTGAAGCGCAGGGGCGATCGCAATGGGGTCGAATTGCACTGGGTGACCATCCCGGAGATGGAAAAAATCGAGCCCAATGCCAGAACAATAGAGCGGGCGCTGTATTCGCCAACGACCGCTACCGTGGACCCAGGAAAAATTTGTAACAAAATGGGAGAACTTCTGCAAGATGGCGGCGTGAAAATTTTTTACGACACCAGTTACCAGGGTCTGGAAGCACGGAACTGCCTGAAGACACCGAATGGCAGCATGGAATTCGGGTATCTCATAAATTGCGCGGGATTGCATGCCGACAAGATCGCGCAGGACTTCGGTTTCTCTCAGGACCTCACGATCCTCCCATTCAAGGGTTTGTATCTAAAATACTCAGGATCTCGTCCACCGGTTCGCACGAACATATACCCGGTGCCGAACTTGGAAAATCCATTTCTCGGGGTACATTTTACCGTCACCGTCGATAATACGGTCAAGATAGGACCGACGGCCGTGCCGGCATTCTGGCGGGAAAATTATGCTGGATTATCGCGCTTCAGTTTTACGGAATTAATCCGGATTGGATTTCTGGAGGGCCGCCTCTTCCTCACCAATGCCTTCAATTTTCGTAAGCTGGCCTGCGAGGAACTTAGGAAATATGACATGCGTCATTTTCGCGAATTGGCTGCGCGACTGGTCAAGCAATTTGACAGCGCGGGCTTCACCCAGTGGAGCAGGCCGGGGATAAGGGCGCAACTCCTGGATCTCAAAAATGACAAATTGATGCAGGATTTCGTAACCCAGGGTGACGCGCATTCCTTCCACGTGCTGAATGCCGTCTCGCCTGCTTTCACCTGCTCTTTTTCCATGGCTGAATATGTCGTTGCTAGAATCATGCACCTAACCCGGAGGAGAAACACCGTTGAATGTCATTAAATCCCGGCTGCCAGGGATACTAATCCTTGAACCGAAGGTATTCGGCGATCATCGCGGCTATTTTATGGAATGTTATAACCGCCAGGCGTTCGAAAAAAACGGGGTAAATTACGATCTGGTGCAAGACAACCAATCGATGTCGGCGGAGGCCGGCACTCTGCGCGGACTCCATTATCAGATCAACCCCATGGCCCAGACGAAAATCGTCCGCTGTTTGCGCGGCGCATTTTACGATGTGGTGGTTGACATACGGCGCAATTCGCCGACCTTTGGTAAGTGGGAAGGCTTCATCATCAGTGCCGAGAATCAACGGCAGATCGTCGTACCCCGTGGATTTGCCCATGCCGTATGCACCATCGCACCTCACACAATCGTGTTCTACAAGGTTGACAACACCTATTCACCGGAACATGAGCGGGGGATCCTGTGGAACGACAGCGATTTAAACATAGATTGGCCGGTAACCAACCCTGTTTTATCTGATAAGGACAAGAACTGGCCGACTCTCAAGCACATCGAAACCAACTTTGATTTCAAGGAATAATAAAATGAAAACCGTGTTGATAACCGGGGCCGCTGGCTATATCGGGTCGGTATTGACCAACCTGGTGCGCGACGAAGGTTACAAGGTCATCGCGCTCGATCGACTATTTTTCGGGCGTGATAAACTGCCGGCAGACTGTGATAACCTGAAAGTGGTGGAAGGCGATATCCGTTTTGTCGAACCTGGCCTTTTCAAGAACGTGGCCGCGGTCATCGACCTCGCTGCGTTATCCAATGACCCGGCCGGTGAACTAGACCCCATCAAGACCTATTCCATCAATCATCTCGGCAGGACGCGCGTTGCCGCCCTGGCCAAGGCAGCTGGCGTCTCCCGCTACATCCTGCCCTCTTCCTGCAGTATTTACGGGTTCCAGGACGGCATGGTCGATGAGACCTCGGCTGTCAATCCGCTCACCACCTACGCCAAGGCAAATTACAACGTGGAAAACGACGTCCTCGCCATGGCGGACGATACCTTTACTGTGACCGTCATCCGCCAGGCCACCGTCTATGGCGCCTCACCGCGCATGCGTTTCGATTTGGCAATCAACGGCATGGTGAAAGGGTTTCTTATAAACGGCAAGATCCCGATCCTGAAAGACGGCAACCAATGGCGGCCATTCGTCCATGTGCGTGACACCTCCCGCGCCATGTGCCTGTTGCTCAAGGCTGACCGGAAATTGATCCAGAAACAGATGTTCAATATCGGCAGCGATGAGCAAAACTACCAAATATTCGACTTGGCGAGACGTGTCGCCAAGTCTCTGAACATGGAGTTTCAGTATGAATGGTATGGCGACCCCGATCACCGATCCTACCGCGTCAGTTTCGAGAAGGTTAAAAAGTTATTGGGTTATACACCGGAATTCAATGCCGAAAAAGGCGCGCAGGAAGTTGCCGAAGGAATGCGCAATGGAATACTGAATCCGGATGATCCGACGACTATAACAGTGCAGTGGTACAAGAAACTCCTGAACGAGGGCGTGATGCTGTGAAGGTTGCGATCATCGGCAGTAAGGGTCAACTCGGGTCGGACCTGATATGCGCCTGCCCGTCAGGCGTTGATCTCATCGGATTAACCCGCAACGAACTCGATATCACTCTGGCTGCACAGATTCACGAAGTGCTGAATTGTCTCAAACCCGATGTCATAATCAATACTGCCGCACAACACAAGCCCGAAGAAGACAACGCCGAACTGTACTTCAAGGTGAATGCCATAGCGGTCAGGGATCTAGCCAATGCCGCTAAAGAGATTGGAGCGACCATAGTTCATATCAGTACGGATTATGTCTTCGACGGCAAGCAACCCTGGGATTCATCCTACTCTGAGGACGCTAAAACCAATCCACTAAACACGTATGGAGTATCCAAGGCAGCCGGAGAGACCTACCTGCGCAATATCCTCCCGCAACATTATATCGTACGAGTAGCGAGTCTCTACGGGCAGACCGGCGCGAGCGGCAAGTCCGGCGGGAATTTCGTGAATATCATCCTCAACAAAGCGAAACTGGGCGAGCCCTTAAAAGTCATCGACGATATCCGGATGTCGCCTACCTGCACGCTCGATGCCGCCAAAGGTATCTGGAAACTCCTGGAGGGCGATTATTCTTTCGGTAATTACCATCTGACGAACGCAGGTGCTTGCACATGGTTCGAATTCGCCAGGAAGATTGTTGAACTCAGCGGCGAATCCTGCGAGGTCATACCGGTTCCGCACACTGCATATCCGTCGAAGATTTGCCGGCCGCTGAATTCAGCTTTGAAAAATACGAAAGGACCAGCTTTAACGACGTGGCAGGATTCTCTGAAATATTTTTTGGAAAGCGTTTAATCAAGCATTAACAGACATTCATCGTAATACTTCATATGCATGTAATCACAATTCCGGCGCTGCATGCAGGCGCTTGATTGGACCAACCAGTATATTCATACTTAATACCCCAACGTTTTACAAAATCAAAAAATGCCTTATGTTCCTCAAACTCCCAATTCGGCGCCACCATAAAATCATCGAATACTATCTGTGTGCCTATGCGCATGCGAGGTCGCAGTGTTTCCAACACTGTGATGGTTGAGGTATAAAGATCACAATCGATATGTGCGAATGAGACCATGTCAGGTGTATTATCGAGAAACTTGCACAGAGTTTGATCGAACCACCCCTTTATTAGGGTAACGTTAGCTTCCACTACCGGCATTATTCCGTCGAGACCAAATGCGCCTCGGTCACGGAACTCCCAAGGTTCAGGCAATCCTTCGAAGCTGTCGAATCCGAAAAATTTTACGTCTGGCCTCACCCGCGCCATTTCGTTAATCCAATAACCTTTCCATACTCCGAACTCCAGGAAAAGTCCCTCTGGGGCCGCCGCCAGTACTGCGTCGCGTCGCAGTGCCAGATGCGTCTTGCCAAGATGTAGGGGAATATTATGGCGTACGAATTCCGCGCTTCGCAGGGTTGATGCCGCCCTCATAATTCCAACAGTGTCGACCTGAATATGACTATTCCACGCATCAATAACGCCTGTGCATATCGCAGTGGTCAGCTCTTCCCGGACAATTAGTCGGATAGCCTCGATTAGTTGTGTATCATTCATCTAACTATCCTCCATTTAATAACATCATGTTAAGAGCAATCCCCATATCGCCGATCTCCTGATATTTGGTTTTCTTCGATTATGGTTTATTTTATAACATCCCGCATAGTCGCTGCATCACCATATGTCCGAAAATTGAATGAACATCCTCGGCTATTTGCATATCGTCGATATCCACCCACAATACGTGTTGTGCTAATGCCTTTAATTTACCGCCACGGTATCCGCACAAACCCAATGTAACTCCACCATTGTCATTAGCGTACTGTACCGCACGTACTACATTTTCAGAATTACCGCTGCCGGAAATGGCGATCACCAGGTCGCCTGATTGCATGATATTTTTCAATTGCTCGATGAAAATATCCTGGAAGGAAATGTCATTTCCATAAGCCATCAACAATCCCATATTATCCACCAGTGTCCGCCCTCGGAATGGCTTGCCGCCGTGCATAAAGACGCTTTTGTTCCAGTCGGTAATAAAATGAAGCGCTGTCATGGAACTACCACCGTTACCCAATGTTATGATTTGCTTTCCCGCCTGCCAGGCATCTGCAACAACCTTGACTGCTTGATCTATCTCATCTTTATTAACTAGAGATAACTGCGCAATGAGCTTTTTCAGATAGGCGTTGGCGGTTCCTCTCTCTGAATTCATTGGTGACTCCATATATTATTCCGTGGGTTCAATTAAAAAAGATTATACGGCTGCCAAGTGGTTCAAATGATATGGGTACGTGTCGCAGATGTGGCAAGGCAGCTTTGATGGCATCATGCCGATTAACCGGTGCATACAACATAAGGAATCCTCCCGCTCCGGCGCCCAGGATTTTCCCCCCCACCGCGCCAGCCTTGCGCGCTGCTTCATACCAGTCGTCGATCTCCGGCGTACTTATGCCGGAAGTAATGCTTTTCTTTAGTATCCAATTCTCATGGAGGATCTCCCCTACCGAATCGGCATTGTTCAACTGAAGCTCGTCTCGCAGGTTATAAGCCAGTCTGACCATGCTGGTTAAAGTACGATGTTTGTCGCCATTACCAGCGACAGTTTCTGTCTGTTCTTTTAACAATGCGGATGCGCTGCGTGTGATGCCCGTATAAAGAATGAGTGTGTTTTCTTGCAGTGTGCGTCTGGTATGGGGGGAACAGATTATCGGTGAAACTATAACCCTCTCGTCTGGCTCAAACTCAATCAAGTTGAAACCGCCATAGGCAGCCGCATACTGATCCTGCTTGCCGATTGGTTCGTGACATAACTCGATCTCAATCGTACAGGCATCCGCTCCCAAGCGCTCGCTTGACATGTGCCTGCCCTGGAATGCGCTGAGCGCATTTAGCAACCCCACCGTAAAAGAACTTGAAGATCCCAAACCCGTGCCTTTTGATGGAATATCTGCAATCGTAGTAATTTCTATGCCTCCATGAAGACCCAGATAATTTATCGTTGCGCGCACCAGTTTGTGTTCTATCATATCGACAGAAGCCACCTCTTCATTCTTTGAATAACCTATGCGAATGCCATCATCGAATTTCTTGTTGACGTTTACGTAAATATACTTATCAATTGCTGTGCTAACTACGGCGCCTACCTGGCGCCTGTAATATGCCGGCAGATCGCTACCACCGCCGACCAAACTCATTCTTAGTGGTGTTCTACTTATAATCATGATTGCGCTCAATAATTACTTTATGATCAACAACGCTTAAATTCACCGCTGAAGAAGCGCTCGCGTTTACCCATGGCACTTCATCGATTAAGCGATTCTCATAGATTGCGGTTGCTTCCGTCTCGCTCCATCCTCTAAGCAGGTATTCTCGCAAGACCCGTTGGCGCCTTTCCTCCTCATCTATAGACACATAAAACCTGTGCGGTCTGGATGCCGCTCCAGAAACATATAACGCGATTACGCCTTCCACAATCACAACATCATCAGATTCAATCCGGAGATGCTCCGCATCCACTATCTGTTCTCGCTTAAGTTTACGATACGCATTTATATTTAACGATAATGTTCCGTTTCGCGTATCTATCTTTGCGATGGCGTCACGTAAATGATCATCATCGTGACGACCGAGCACTCCATCACTTCTCTTTGATTCGCCGCGCAACCAACGATCAGTAGATAGCACTACGCTGTTTATGCCCTGGCTGCGTAATAAATCGCGTAACGCGCTGGCTATCATGCTTTTCCCACTGCGTGACTGCCCACCTATAAATACCATCTCACCAGCCTTGAGGTTGGCGGCCAGTGGTTCCAGCGATTCCATCAGACGGGGATGGCCCTCGATGATGAAGTTTACCGCCCGAGGAAGATCTGCAAAGTTGTAATCCGGCGTCACCAAATATTTTTCATCGAGTCCCGCATATCCTGTTTCGACCAGAATGGAATGCAAACCGGCTCTCTTTGCGGCGAGAATATCGGAACTGGAGTCTCCAACCAACCATGAACTTGAACGAGCTATATTAAATTCTGCCACCACTGAATCAATCATGCCTGTTCCCGGTTTGCGGCAACAACATTCACACTTCAGATCCGATATTTCGCCTTCAAACCCACGATCCGGGTGATGTGGGCAATAAATAATCCGGTCCACATAGGCTCCCTCATGTCCCAGTAAGGTTTCCATTTTGTTATGTATTTGACGTAATGTTTCGACTGAACATTCACCGCGCGCAATCACTGGCTGATTCGTTACAATACAAACCCTGTAATTGGCATGATTCAGTCTGCGGATGGCATCACCCACCCCTGGCAGTATTTCAAATTGTTCAGGCGAATTGAGATGCCTCACTTCCTTATTAATGGTTCCATCCCGATCGAGGAATACCGCCATCTGCTCATGGTCAAGTCTGGCCATGTCTACCCGTCCCGATACGAGATCAACACATACTTTATCGATCCGCTCCGGAGTACCGACATCCTTGATGTATTCCGGGCTGTTGTATCCGCGTAATAGCAACCCTAGTTCAAGCATCTCAGGAAATATATTCTTGCCAAAATCCAACATGCCTGTCCTTGAACGCCACGGTTCCAGCGCATCGCGTCGCATACAGTAAAGCGCAGCATTGACAAGGTTAGGCAGATAATAACCGTCAGGGTGTGGATAAGGATGAAAGGCAATAATTTTCCCACTTTCGTCGACTTCGACCAGGTCCGAATCCTGCGGATGGTCATTCGGATGCAGGAGCAAGGTGGCTGCCGCATCCATTCCCTGTGTGTGAAAACGCACAAAACGCGCAAGGTCCACCTGCAGCATCGTATCCCCGTACATGACAAGGAACTCAACTGCCAACTGGTTGAAGACACTCAGTATGGCGCCAGCAGTGCCCCGTGGCTCGCCATCGTCGAGACATTGCACATCAATATCCCAATTGCTTCTACTGCGACAATAATCCTTTATGTAATCGGCGCGGTAACTAACAAGGATAAGAACCTGGTCGAACCCGTAGCTCTTGAGTAGCAATATCTGCCGCTCAAGTAGCGGCTTGCCACATACATCAATCAATGGCTTTGGAAGATCCCCGAGTCGGTTTTGCAGCCGGGTCCCTTTCCCGCCCGCCAGAATAACAGCCTGTCTCACTGGCTAAGCTCTTGGGCTACTATCTGGTTAATCGCTTTTTTTATGGCTTCAGCAGATCCCATTCTTGGCTTGAAGCCAAGCGCCCTGAGTTTATCAATCGAATAGTTAAAGCGTGGCACATCGCCAACCCATCCCTTGTTTCCATTACCGTACTCGATTGTTGCCCCCGGGGATGCCACTCGCACTGTCTCTTCGGCGATGAATCTCACTGTCACTCCCTCATCGCCGGCGCCTATGTTATATATAGCAACCCTTTCCTGTACGCGCTCATGGATGAAGAACATAGCCTCAATCAGTTCTTCAACATGAAGATAACTCTTCTGCTGCGTTCCGTCACCAAGCACGATCAATTTCACGGGCGTTCCTTTAAGTTTGCGCACGAAATCCAGCACAACTCCATGTGTAGCAGGCGCTCCGATTACATTTGGAAACCGAAAGATATATGCCCTTTTAAGAAAGCATTCTGCGGCAGCGCTGATTGCGGCCTCCGACGCCAATTTCATCGCTCCATAATTCGAGATGGGCAATAGTGGACCAATATCCTCCGTTAAAAGTCGATCGCCAAGGTCCCCATATATTGCTGAGCTCGACGCGAAAGAAATCACGTCGATCCCAAACTCTTTCATCAGAACCAAGGTATTAAATGTGGTCATGAAAGTGTCCCGCAAATCTATATATGGATCGTCGATTCCGGCCGGGATATCTGAGTTTGCGGCCAAGTGCCATATTTCCGTTATCTGTTCACGGGTCTGCAAAGCAGAAAGTGCGGATCGATATGAAGCAAGATCAGACATGTCAACCTTCGCAAAACCAAATCGCACATGGGTTTCCAATGAGACTAAATTCTCTTGTCGCCCACGGCATAGATTGTCTACCCCAAATACCGTATTTCCGCTACGTATAAATTCAACGGCGAGATTACAGCCGACAAATCCGGCCACGCCTGTTATCAGAATTGCCATTATATTCTCACATCATTCTTGATTTAGTTGCGCCGCAAGCCGTAGCGTCCTCTCGACTACACCATCGGTGTTAAGGTATTCAAATTCTGCGAAGCGGCCTACCGAATAGATTCCTTGCGCGCGAAGAAAGCTTAATATCGTGTCTGTGTTCATACGATGCTTTAGATCGTAGATCACATAAGCATACTTCTCATGACGCACCTGCACATCAGTTACGTCGACTCCGGATATGAAACCGATTGTCTCCAAGTCTTCCAGAACACGACGCGAGATCTCCTTCTCGCCGATTCCAGCCAGGTAGCTGCCTGGCCTGAAAGTTACTTCTGCCATGAGGGTACTGCCACCATTAGTTTGACAATAGGCATCCCCAAGGAAATTTAATTTTGATAAACGGTGGAAGATGATGTCCTTTTCCGGAAGATAGATAGCGAAATGATCCCCGATCGAGTCACGCTTGACTTGTACGTTGACGATATAGATGGAGTTATACTTCAATTGAAGAAGGCTTGTGGTTACATGATCAGGCATAACCATGAGTTGACTTAACTCGTGGATCGGCATTGTGTTGATCAGGCGCCGTACTGTATAAGTTCCAACATTGGATTCAACTAACCACTTTCCATCTTTGCTTGTAATTTTGCTTACACCCGCATTAGCCTTCAATCGATGCGATCGAGAAATAGCTTTTGCAGCATACGCATCAACTAGGGCTTGGAAACCTGCCTGTTTCGGATAATGGAAATATAGTTGATGAGTATACCCTTCGGTGGATATACCCTCTGCTGACTTTATGACATCCTCTCGCGGCGGTTTCGGAATTCGTTCCACCATTTGTGTATCCATACACGATGGATCATATTTCCATATTTTCTCATTGTATGGCTGAAGGTACGTTCGAGTGATTCCCTCACCGAAGGTTTTCAGAAAAAACTGCAACATATTCTGAGCATCGTACGTTTCATAAGGATTGTGGAGAAATTCTTTTAAGCAGTATTCACGATCTTCCTTGTCTAGCGCGTAGAGATCGTTTTCAAAAGGGTATTTTACGTAACGTCCTTTGTAAAAGATCTGATTCGATCTCTTGATTCGGTTTGTTTGTACCAGAGAAGTGTGGAGATCCAATACCTCCTTATTCTTGGAGAAGATTATATGAGGTCCGATATCGTAACAAACGCCATTCATGTTAAAGCTACGTGATAATCCACCGAATGTAGGCTCCTTCTCCAGCACAACACAGGGTTTATCGAGAAATGACGCTAAGGACAGGCCGGCGATACCACCCCCCAGAATGAGTGTATCTATGTAATTCATGAATAATCCCAAGGAATATCTGATTCTGACATGAGAGCTGCCTCTCTCGGAACCCTGGCCATCTCCTGTGGGCTAAGCGTAATCCACTTTACCCCCGCGTCGTCTATCATTTTGGTTATATATTCTTCAGTGACGTGGTGTTTTGCACCTTGATATAAAAGATATACCTTCCCATCGTCGACAAACAACCCCTTTTCCGGGAGTGGAAAGGCGGGGATGTCAGATTCGTTCGTTAACGCGGCGCCCCAGGGAATTCTCATGGCATCCAGCGGTGTAAGAGTGATCCAGCTTGTACCTATGTTTTCAATCTTTCTAGTTAAGTACCCTTCAGTAATGTGATGTTTTGACCCTTGATACAGGAGAAATACCATGCCGTCTTGCGTAAACAGGCCCCTGTCTGGAAGGTTCTTGAAATTTGCACTCTCAAAACAGACTCCATTAGCATCGTACAATCCTGATCGGGCGGAATGTAATACATCGTAATCAATCTCACCATAATGAATCTGATAGATTAACCTCTCGCGTTCTTCCACCGCACGATCCCAATTAAATAATTCAGCAGTTCTCCTTCCTTCAACCGCAAGACGATTTCGAAGATTTTTGTCTTGTATTAATCTGACTATGGCGTCCGCCATTTTATCTATATCTCTTGATTCAACCACAAGCGCATTATAGTCATCGAAGGCATAATCCTCCGTGCCATATTTCGTCGTAACAACAGCTGTGCCGCTTGCCATTGACTCAAGCGGAGGCAAGGGGAAACTCTCATACCATGAGGGGCATAATGAGATGTCCGAGGTTGCGTACAATTCTGCTAATTGGATAAAAGATAAACGAGGGTGATAATGATACGTGGCATATTTATTTGATTCCGAGATGGTTTCATGCTTGTAACCAAAGACATGCCATTGCACCTTGTCACCGAATTTATCAAAAACTTTCTGCATCGCACCAACGGCGTCAGAGAATCCTTTCCAATCTTCAGGTCTTGAATAAGTGACCACCCGTATTACATGGTCGGATGAACTAAGCTTTGGCATCGGCGTGAAATCCGATAACTCAATACCATTATTAGAAAATGGAATTAGTTGTTCATATTTCTCTTTAATCAACTTTTGTAACCAAGATGAATTTGCGATCTTGTAAATCGGGAGCGCATATGATGTACGCGCCATCTGTTTATGCATCATGTAATCATGCTGCATTGTGTAAAATATTTCTTCGTAATGCTGCATAAAATAAACTGGTTTCCCCTTATGACTGAAATATACGGGAAACGCAGTCGACCAATAGGTTGCAATGTTGATATCACAATCTGGCATTGCCTCAATCAATCCAGACCAGATGGAACCTTCGATGAACATAAATTCAAATGGGGTCTTGTGAGGCATGCTACTGAAATTAGCGAGCAATTGCCCTCTCTGAAAGGTGGAGTCAGAATTGCGATCTTGTTTGAAGAGAATTTTTCCAGAAAACTTAAACCATGGAAAAGGATTTTCGCCCTCCCAGTGCGAATCTGGATAGGTAGTGATAGTTACTGTGTGACCGCGCGCGGCAAGTCGGTTGGCATATTCGAGAATAGCAAGTGGCCCACCCGATATCTTGGGGGATGGTGGAAGCGCGAAATTGATACGGAGCGGTTGTGTATGTTTGATCCTGTATGGATATTTCGCATCGAAATATTTATTGTAATATCTGTCCGGATAGCGTGTAAGTTCCAGTTCATCCAGCGCTCGCAACTTGCGATGGCGAATTATCTTGGTTGACGCTATCTTTGCCCAAGGATTATATACAACCCTGAGTCCTGCCTTACGAAGACATATACCAATACAAACTCCAATCGGCAATTCATTACCATAAACCTTAAAGCCTCCGGCTACTTTGTAATGTTTCTTCCGTACCGCCATAAAGTCACTGGAGACCGCCTCGACATTCGTGACTAATTTTCCATATGACCAGTAACATGTGTCCGATGCATATAATCCCGCTCCTATCGTCGGTAGTCCCGATAGAAATAACACACCGCCACCAATAACCTTATCATTCGGATCGACGATCTTTCCGCCTACCGCTCCTATTTCGTTGGAAACATTAAAATATCCTACTATTTCTCGAAGCCAGTCACTGTCAATGAGTTTTGATTCAGGACTTATAAACACAATCACATCTGAATGTATGCTCAACATCAATCGATCAAATTCTTCCTGGCTATCAGATCGTAATGTATTGAGCCCCCTTTGCTTAATCTTTAAATTAACACCAAGTCCTACAACATGTACGTTTGTCAGAGATATCCCTTGATCATTTTCAATATCAACGAGCAAGGCTATTAATTCTGGCGATTCCTGCTTTACCGGAATTACGATTGATACGCTTGGTAATGGTTGCTGAAATTCCAGCTTGTATATGCCTACATCCATATTTTTAAATTCATCAGGGCATATCGTTTTTGCAGGAATGTTATTTTTCTGCAGATAACTATCTACAGTTTTAATACAGGCATGCAAAACACCCGGCTTGGCAGATGATCCACTTGCGACTGACCCAGGATGCAATCGCCAGAAATATAACAGACCCGGCACATGTACGATGCGAGCGCCAGCATCAAGCAGTTTCAAGGTTAGACCATAATCCTGTGATGCATAAAAGGTGCCTTCAAACCCGCCTACAGTGTTAAAGATACTTTTTCGAACCAGTTTGAAATGGACGATATAGTTGGTTGACAGAAGAAATTCAGGGGCAAACCCTGGTTTCAATGCAGCCGATGTCAGGCGGCCCTCTTCGTTAATCATGGCATGATCGGAATACAGCATGTCTATGCCGGGATCTTCGCGTAGTTTGTTCACGAAATGCGACAACGCTGACGGGGCAAGAATATCGTCATGGTCCACGAAACCAATGAATTCTCCATCAGCCATTTCTGCCCCGACTTGAGAGGCCGCCCCAATCCCGACATTCTTAGACAGATACTTAACCTTTATTCTGTGATCCTTATCGGCAAAGTTCTGTATATGTACCCGGCATGATTTATCTGGAGAGCCATCGTCAATAATGCATAATTGCAATTTTCCATAACTTTGACTCAGAACCGATTCGATAGCGCCTTTCAGATATACTTCAGACGAATTGTAGGTCGGTAAAACTATTGAAATCAGAGGAGAATACAAATTATCTTCTGGCTTGGCGGCATCTGTTGGGACATTCTTCGCAGTGGCGAGGAGTATTTGTTCGCCAGTTAACGGGATGATGTTTGAGTAATTGCGGTTTGCAACTTCGACAGGGATTTCTTCTGATGTATTAATTGTGTTTTGCCCTGCCTTGAGGGCAATCAAGTCCGTAATTACATCATGTACATTACTGCAAGTTTCTGTATTTAAATTTAAACGCCGTTTAATCATACGTTTAAAACGGTTCATCGGGCGCGATAACCGTAATATAGCCGCATCCAAATCCTGAATCGCAACCCTTTTATTCCGCCCTTCCTTCCCGGTTCGGATCTGCCCCAGGATTTCCATCT
>SCUJ01000005.1 GCA_004297165.1 Gammaproteobacteria bacterium | reverse complement strand
GTAGCCCGGATGAAGCGCAGCGGTCGCTACTGTGCTTCCCTGCACCCGCGACATTCGGACTCCTGTCCATCATATCCGGGGAATCCTTTCCTGGATTCCATTGCATTCCATCCAGGCTACGTGAGTCGTAATTTTGAAGATTTGTGTAGATGAGTCAGCGCTGCACGATGTGCCAGAGCACTCCGGAGGGGTCGAAGACATAGGCGACTTTGAGCCCCCACGGCTGCATGGTCGGAGGTTTCGGGGGCTGCACGCCAAACCTGCCGGGCAGGTCGAGGGAAAGGATGAAAGACCACCAGGCATCCAGGTCGTCGACTACGAGCTGCATCATGAAGTTCTCTGCCCAGTCCTTCTGGTAGTAGTTCTGCAGAATGAACTGACTGGCGCCGATCCGATAGATCGCAACTTCCCCGTCAACCAGCCGTTCAAAGCCCAGCGCTTCGTAGAACTGCTTCGAGACGGTGAAGTCTTTCGCGGGAAGGAAAGGCTGAGCCAGGGCTGTTTTTGGAGGTGACGTCACGAATTCACTCTTATGGTCGCTTGACGTTTGATCTTCGGCCGCAGCCCGTCAGGACTGTCGCGCTTCCGTTAGTGGTTATACGCGTTACTCCATTAAGCGAAACCAATCCCTGACGCTCAGTTTGAGTCGCAAAACTTCATCTTCTGCTAATAAACTACAGTGAGCGATAGGGCCTCGAAGAGTATTGAGACTTGCTAAAACACGCTCTACCCCTTTTTGGCTGTTAAATATGGAACCGAAAACTGCCCAGTTTTTCTTAATAATCTCTCCTAGCTCACCAAAATTTGTGTAATCAATTGGATCGTCTGATCTTCTTGATATGCCGCTATCAAGCTCTTTCTGAACTCTAGCTTTGACGCCATCCTGAACAACCTTAGGGACAACTTCTTCCTTTTCCCACCAGGAAGCACCGGAACTCTCACGAAGAACTTCGGTTATGAAGGTGCGTATTGAAACCTCTAGGCAGTAAAAGGCTTCATAGTGCTCAGCCATTTCTTTAGCTCGGACCCTGATGCGAGCGTCAAATTGAGGATAATACGCTTCGTTCCGTTCTTTTGGTGAAACTTGCTTATGGCCCAAGACGACATCAAAAGTCGATTCGACTTTATCAAGGTCATGGATCAGAAGTTGATTGGACATGCCAAACAACTTTAATAAATTCTCCGGCATACTCACTGACCCTTTAGAAGGTGTTCCTTGAGGCTCTTAAATATTGCGTCGAACACAGCAATATCAGAAGTCGCAGGAAGATTTAGGTTAATGTTGTAGCCGATATTCAAACCGACTTGGCCTTGCTGCTCGTTATTATGTGGCGACGTGCTGGTTTCTTTGCTGCCCTGATCGTCGATCTTCTTCAAAACAGCAATCTCCTGGGCCTCATTAAATAACGCATAGGACTTCACAGTCTTAAAAGTTGCGACAATATATGTGATGACTGGATTGTCATGATCAAGCCCAGTAATTTGAGCCACGATTCCTTTTATCTCCGCGTCACTTTTCTTATGCGCGATCTCACTAATTTCATAGATCTCTTTGTAAGCGTGTTTCAGCGCCTTGTATGCCACTACTCCAGATAGTGATGGGTTCCTGAACTCCCTATACCATTCGGTAGGGCTTCCGTCTGATGAAATGAATCCTATGCGCTTCATGAATGGAGGTATCGCCTTTGCCGAACCACCGTGCATGTTCAGCTTTTCATTGAGATATTTCTCGTTAAACTTGTCCGGCGTGCTGGCTTCCTTGACCTTATCGAGAACCTTCTTAAGCCCCGATTGCGAGGTTAGGTAGGGAAGATTTATCGCCATTTCGTTCTCCTCATTGAAAATCTGGGACAGCCGTGTTTAGCGCATATCCAGGCGTTTATCGGTCACCTTGTCCAATAACAATATATAGAAGCACAACTGGACATCCGTGAATCCTCTAAATTTTTCATTGTGATCTCTTGAGGGCAGAGTATAGGCAGCGCATATCCGGGGTGTCCAGGTGGGTTTATCCGGCATTATCTTGTCTTGGCATGCTTTGCGTCTTGGCGAGAGTTCTATGTGTAGGGTTTTTTAGCGCCACTTGTTATATCGCTAAAGCCTCCTGTACTATCGGGTAATAATATAAAAGACTCTGGGGAGCCGAACATGCACAGCCTGAAACCTTCCATTTTATCCATTATCACGCTGGTGGTTGCCGGTATAACCCCCGGGTTTGCCGAGGTCGATACGGCCCGAATCAAGGCGGCTGATTCCGAAGAGAACGCCGGTCAGTGGATGGCATACGGCCGCGACTACAGCGAGCAACGCTACAGCCCGCTCAAAGAGATCACCGCAGACAATATCGGCCAGCTTGGCCTGGCGTGGTACGGCGATCTCGCCGAACGCGGCGGCTCTTACGAGACAACCCCGGTCGTCGTCGATGGCCGCATCTTCGTCACCTCCCCTTGGAGCAAGGTCTACGCCTTCGACGCGAAGACCGGCCAACAACTCTGGAAATATGACCCCAAGGTGCCCGGCGAATGGGCCGTGAAACTCTGCTGCGGGATCGTGAACCGCGGGGTTGCGGCGTGGAAGGACATGGTGATCTGGGGCACGCTCGACGGGCGCCTGATCGCCGTCAAGGCGAAGACCGGCGAGAAGGTCTGGGAGGTCCAGGTCACCGATCGCGAGCTTTGGCTTTCCATCACCGGCGCGCCGCGCATCGCCGATGGCCGCATCTTCATCGGCGAGGCGGGTTCCGAGTTTCATCAACGCGGTTACATGGCCGCCTATGACGCCGACAACGGCAAGGAACTGTGGCGCTGGTGGGTCGTGCCCGGTAATCCCGCCCTGGGTTTCGAACAGCCGGAGCTCGAATCGGCGGCAAAGACCTGGAACGGCGAATGGTGGAAGACCGGCGGCGGCGGCGCGCCTTGGGATGCGATCACCTATGACCCGGTCACTAACCTGGTCTATGTCGGCACCGGCAATGGCGCGCCCTGGCCGGCGGAGATCCGCTCGCCGGGCGGCGGCGACAATCTGTTTACGGCATCGATCGTCGCCCTGGATGCGAAGACCGGCAAGTACCGCTGGCACTATCAGGCGACGCCAGCCGACAGCTTCGATTTCGATAATACGCAGTCGATCATTACCGCCGATCTCGTCATCAACGGCGAGAAGAAACACGTATTAATGCAGGCGCCCAAGAACGGCGTGTTCTACGTGCTCGAGGCCGCCACTGGCAAGGTGCTGTCCGCCGATCTGTTCGTGCCGACGGCAAACTGGATGACCGGCTTCGATGAAAACTTCCGACCGATCCTGGATCCGGCGGCGAATTATGGCGCGTTCGGCGACAAAGGCTTTCATGTCGTGCCATCGGCGGGCGGCGCGCACAGTTGGCATCCGATGGCGTTCAGTCCGGACACGGGCCTGATGTACATCCCGACCAACTACAGCAGTTTCCCGCTGGTGGCCGAGGCCGGCGCGAAGATGGGCAACCAGTTGCTCTCGATAAATGTCGGCAAACGTCCCCAGGACCCGGCGCCCAAACTTGAGGGCTCGGGTTCCTATCTGCTGGCATGGGATCCGGTGAATAAAAAGGCAGTCTGGCAGCAACCGCAGGGCAGCGCCCGCGCCGGTGTCCTGACGACGGCCGGCAACCTCGTGTTCCAGGGCGCGCAACAACAAACCTTCGCCGCCTTCCGGGCCGATACGGGCGAGCAGGTATGGTCCACGCCAACGCAGGCCGGCATTGTCGGCAGCGCGGCGAGTTACTCGATCGATGGCGCGCAATATATCGCCGTGGTGGCCGGGCAGGGCGGCGGCTTCGGACCGGCCAGTTACTGGGCCCCGAACTACGCGCGCCTGCTGGTGTACAAACTGGGGGGGAAAGCCACCCTGCCCGAGCGCGTGAGTTATACCCCGCCGGCGCTCAATCCGCCGGCGAACTTCGGCGACGCCGCGTTGTTGGCCCGCGGCGAGACGCATTACAACGCGCATTGCGCCAGTTGCCACGGCAACAGCGGACGCGTGAGCAGTCTGTTCCCGGACCTGCGCTACGCCACGGCCCTGGGCGAACCCGAGTTGTTCAAGGTCATCGTGATCGACGGAGCGCTAACCGACAACGGTATGGTGTCGTTTCGCGAGTCACTGACGCCGGAAGACGCGGAGGCGATCCGCGCCTATGTCGTCACACTGGCGAACGAGGCGAAGAACAATCCGCAACCGCAATCTCCCTTTGGCGGGCCACCGCCCGCACCCCCTGCGGGGACCGCGCCACCTGTGGCGCCGGCGCCTGCCGGACAGGGAGCAGCCGCCCCGCCGCCGGAAACACACCGCTAACCGGGCGGGGGAACACAGGTAAACATAACCCCGGTCACACGAGCCGGGGTTGCGCAACACACCGATCAGCCGTCGCGATCTGGCGCGGCCAATGAGCCATTCATGACTGGCGACAAAACTTTAGATTACGGGTTTTACGCGCCTCCGCCGTTCATTGCCGCGCTTATTGCCGCCGCCCAGCGTTGCCCCCGAAACCGGCTCGGGAGATTGCTGGCGTTGTCGCTCAGAAAACTCGCGCTGCTCCTTCGCAAGCAGCCGGTGGATGTGACCGTGGAAGACATCAGGCTGCGCTGCCATCTGCATGACAACGTATCCGAGCGTAAGTTTTTATTCCTGCCCTGGCTGTACGATCCGGAGGAACGCGATCTGATTACGCGTGAGTTGCCGAAAGACGGGGTATTCGTGGATATCGGCGCGAATGTGGGGATCTACACGCTGTGGGCCGCCCGATCGCTTTCCGGGCAGGGCCGGATAATCGCCTTCGAGCCGCAGCCGCGCGCCCAGGCGCGGTTGCTGTTCAACCTGCAAGCCAACCGGGAATTGCGCCAGGACTGGCCGGATATTCGGGTGCTGCCCATCGCGGTAAGCGACCGGGAGGGCGAGATCGATCTGCACATCGATCGGACCAATCTCGGCGGGGGCAGCCTGGTAGGTCATGCGGACGTCGGCGGGAAGATCCGGGTGCAGTGCCGCCCGTTGTTGCCGGTTCTCGCCGAATGCGGCGTGGTGAAGATCGATATCCTGAAAATCGATATAGAAGGGGCCGAGGACATCGCCCTGGCGCCGTTCCTGCACGACGCCAATGCCAGGCTGTTACCCCGCTACATGATCATCGAGAACTCCGAACGTTTGTGGCGAGCCGATCTGGCGTCAATCCTGGAACGTCGTGGATATCGGATCGAGTTCAGGACGCGGATGAATACGGTGTATCGATATCGCGGCACTGGGGATGGTGGAAACGCCTCGCCTTCAGGCGAAGAATGATTGGCGATGTGTGAGTAAAGCGAACGTGAGTTGTTTTCGCCTCTCCCGCCGTGAGAGGCCGCCGCGGAGCGGCGGGTGAGGGAAAGCGGTATATCAGAGATCGTAGTTCCCTCATCCCCAACCCTTCTCCCGGAGGGCGAAGGGAGATTATTTAGTCGGCTTGCAGCCGATAAAATATAAACCCCTCGCCTTGAAGGCGAGGGGTTTTTAGTCAGAGATTCCTAGAACGGGATATCGTCATCCACGAAATCCTCGGCGGGCGGTTTGCTTTGCCGCTTGTTGTTGCCGCCGCCGCGGGTCTGACCATCTTCTGACGACGAATCCTGCGTCTGATTGCCGCCACCGCCACCGCCGCTGCCGCCGCGGCCGCCCAGCATCTGCATCTCGCCGGCCACGATCTCGGTGGTATAGCGGTCATGGCCTTCCTTGTCCTGCCATTTGCGGGTCTGCAAACGGCCTTCGACGTAGACCTGCGAACCTTTTTTCAGGTATTCCGCGACGATCTCGGCGAGCCGGCCGAAAAACACCACCTTGTGCCATTCGGTCCGATCCTGCATTTCCCCGCTCTCCTTGTCCTTCCAGGAATCGGTGGTGGCGATTGAAACATTGGCGACCGCCGCTCCGCTGGCGGTATAACGAACGTCCGGGTCATTGCCGAGGTTGCCTACCAGTATGACCTTGTTTATTCCACGAGCCATGATTGCTCCTCCAAAAAGTGAATATTCTTTGCTTTGCGCTGCCGGGAGATTTTATATTAACAGGTTCCGCCGGGTTCGGCGAAACAGAAGATGAGACGGTTCGTACTATGGATACCATCAGCATCCGCGGGGCGCGGACGCACAATCTGAAAAGCATCGATCTGGACCTGCCCCGGGACCGGTTGATCGTGATTACCGGCCTGTCCGGATCGGGCAAATCCTCGCTCGCCTTCGACACCATCTACGCCGAGGGCCAGCGCCGCTATGTGGAATCCCTCTCGGCCTACGCCCGGCAGTTCCTGTCGATGATGGAAAAACCCGATGTCGATCATATCGAGGGGTTGTCCCCGGCCATCTCGATCGAACAGAAGTCCACCTCCCACAATCCGCGTTCCACGGTCGGCACCATCACCGAGATCTACGACTATCTCCGGCTGCTGTACGCGCGGGTGGGCGAGCCGCGCTGCCCGGATCACGACACGATCCTCAGGGCGCGCACCATCAGCGAGATGGTCGACCAGATCATGCAGCGCCCGGCGGACCAGCGGCTCATGATCCTGGCCCCCATCATCCAGGGCCGGAAGGGCGAGCATGTGCAGGTCATCGAAAAACTGAGGGGCGAGGGCTTCATCCGCGCCCGGATCGACGGCGCGGTGTGCGAGCTGGATCAGGCGCCGGCGCTGGACCGTTATCGCAATCACACCATCGAGGCGGTGGTGGATCGTTTCAAGGTCAGGGATGACATGCGCCTGCGGCTCGCCGAATCCCTGGAGACCGCGGTCCGCCTCTCGGAAGGGTTGGCCATCGTGGCCCCGCTGGATGCCGGCGACGGCGAGGAGGAGATCTTCTCCGCCCGTTATGCGTGCAGCCAGTGCGGTTACAGCCTGAGCGAGCTCGAACCGAAGCTGTTCTCCTTCAATAATCCGGCCGGGGCCTGTCAGCAGTGCGACGGTCTGGGCGCGATCCAGTTTTTCAATCCGGACCTGGTCGTGCAGCATCCCGAATTGAGCCTGCCGGGCGGCGCGGTGCGGGGCTGGGATCGGCGCAATGCCTATTATTTCCAGATGATCAAATCACTGGCCCGGCATTACCGGTTTCCGGTGGATCGGCCCTTCGCGGAACTCCCGCCCGAGATCCGGCAGGTCGTTCTCTACGGCAGCGGCGAGGAAGAGATTCAATTTTCATACCTCAATCCCGACAAGGGCACCCATCGCAAGCGCCACGCGTTCGAAGGCGTGATCCCCAATATGGAGCGGCGCTACAAGGAAACGGATTCGATCATGGTCCGCGAGGAGCTGGCCAAATATCTCAGCCACAAACCCTGTCCGGGTTGCGCCGGGACCCGTCTCAACCGGACGGCGCGGCATGTCTTCATCGACGGTCATACCCTCCCGCAGATCACCGCCCGGCCGGTCGGCGCGGCCCGCGAGTTTTTCAGCAAGCTGCGCATTCCGGGGCAGCGGGGCGAGATCGCGGCCAAGATCCTGAAGGAGGTCTGCGAGCGCCTGCAATTTCTGGTCAATGTGGGTCTGGATTACCTGACGCTGGATCGCAGCGCGGAGACCCTCTCGGGGGGCGAGGCGCAACGGATCCGGCTCGCGAGCCAGATCGGGGCCGGACTCGTCGGCGTCATGTATATCCTGGATGAGCCATCCATAGGTCTGCACCAGCGCGACAACGCCCGGCTGCTGGCGACCCTGAAGGACCTGCGCGATCTGGGGAACACGGTGATCGTGGTCGAGCATGACGAAGAGGCCATCATGGCGGCCGATCATGTGGTCGACATCGGTCCGGGGGCCGGCGTGCACGGCGGGGAGATTGTCGCCGCCGGCAAGCCCGCGGAGGTGGCCGCCAATCCGCGATCGCTGACCGGCCAGTATCTCTCCGGGCAGCTCGCCATTGAGATGCCGCGACAGCGTCAGGCGCCGGACCCGGAGCGGATGTTGATCCTGAGCGGGGCATGCGGCAACAATCTCAAATCGGTCAAACTGGAGGTCCCGGTCGGGCTGATGGTGTGCGTGACCGGGGTGTCCGGTTCGGGCAAGTCCACCCTGGTGAACGATACCCTCTACCGGATCGCGGCCCGCGCGATCAACCAGAGCAACCTGAATCCCGCGGAATATACGGCCATCGACGGCCTGGAACTTTTCGACAAGGTCGTGGATATCGATCAGAGTCCCATCGGGCGCACGCCGCGTTCCAACCCGGCGACTTACACCGGCCTGTTCACGCCGATCCGGGAACTCTATGCGGCCACGCAGGAGGCGCGCTCGCGGGGTTACAATCCCGGCCGCTTCAGCTTCAATGTACGCGGCGGACGCTGCGAGGCATGTCAGGGCGATGGCGTGATCAAGGTGGAGATGCATTTTCTCCCGGACATTTATGTCTCCTGCGACGTCTGCCGGGGCAAGCGCTATAACCGCGAGACGCTGGATATCCAGTACAAGGGGAAGAATATCCACGAGACCCTGGAGATGACGGTGGAAGACGCCAGGGTGTTTTTCGACGCCGTGCCCGTAATCGCCCGCAAACTCCAGACCCTGGTTGATGTGGGGCTTTCCTACATCAAGCTCGGCCAGAACGCGACCACCCTGTCGGGCGGCGAGGCCCAGCGCGTGAAGCTCTCGCGCGAGCTTTCCAAGCGGGATACCGGGCAGACGCTCTACATCCTCGACGAACCCACCACCGGCCTGCATTTTCACGATATCCGGCAGTTGCTGCATGTATTGCACAAGCTCCGCGATCACGGCAATACCATCATCGTCATCGAACATAACCTGGACGTGATCAAGACCGCCGACTGGATTATCGATCTGGGACCGGAGGGGGGCGACGGCGGCGGGGAGATTATCGCCACGGGGACGCCGGAGCAGATCGCCCGGAAGAAACATTCCTATACGGGAAAGTTTCTCGCCCCGGTGCTGCGTAAACATAAATAATGGGGAATAGGGAATAGGGAATAGGGAATAGGGAATAGGGAATAGGGGATAGGGGATAGGGGTTAGGGGGTTAGAGGTTGAAATTGTTACATTTCGAATAATCAGCAATCAGCGATCCTCAATCATCAATCAAAAGTCATATATACTTTCTCGCAGCAAACTAATTAATAAGATCCCGGAGTAATTAATTTCATGTCCGCACTGATTTGTGGTTCCTTTGCCTTCGACAACATCATGGTCTTCCCCGATCACTTCAAGAACCACATCCTGCCAGAGAAGGTTCATATCCTTAACGTCTCCTTCATGGTCCCGGAATTGCGCCGCGAATTCGGCGGCTGCGCGGGCAACATCTCCTACAGCCTCAAATTACTGGGCGGGGCGGGGCTGCCCATGGGTGCTGTTGGCCAGGATTTCACGCCCTATGCCCGCTGGATGGACGCCCACGAGATCAGCCGGCAGCACGTGACCCAGGTGGCCGGGCATTTCACGGCGCAGGCCTATATCACCACCGATCTCGACGACAACCAGATCACGGCCTTTCACCCCGGGGCCATGGCGTGTTCGCATCACAACAAGGTGACGGACGCCGCCGGCATCACGCTCGGCATCGTCTCGCCGGACGGACGCGATGGCATGATCCAGCACGCGCAACAATTCGCCGAGGCCGGCATCCCCTTCATCTTCGATCCAGGCCAGGGCATGCCGATGTTCGACGGGTCGGACCTGCTCCAGTTCGTCAAGCAGGCCGCCTGGGTCTGCCTGAACGATTACGAATGGGAACTGCTGCAGGAACGCACCGGACTCACCGCCGCCGAGATCGCCGCCAAGGTCAGGGCGCTGATCGTCACGCGCGGCGCCAAGGGTTCGCTCATCGTCACGCGCGAATCGGAGATCGAGATCCCGCCGGCAAAGGCGGCCAGGGTGCAGGACCCGACCGGGTGCGGGGACGCCTACCGGGCCGGTTTGTTGTACGGGTTGATGAACGATCTGGATCTCGCCACCACCGGCCGCATCGCCTCCCTGATGGGCGCCTTCAAGATCGAAACGCATGGCACCCAGAATCATAAATTCAGTCCGGCGGAATTCGCCGATCGCTTCGCGGAAAACTTCGGCTACCGGTTTTAATCGCACCTTCACTTTTTCCCGCTCGCGGGACCAGGATTCCTGATTGTGGGAAAGGAGGCCCGCATGAAGACTGTGCCTTAACCGCATCAAGCCAATCGATTCAATCGGTTAGGCGTTGTACCCGGCTGGCACACGCCTTGCAACTATCCAGTCCATGGATATCCCGCGCCCCGAACTCAGACGCAAAAAAATCATCCGCCAATCGCTGATCGGCGGCGGCATTCTGGTGCTCGCGGTCATCCTGTCCGCCTGGATCGCCACCCTGGAGAAGGCGGTGCCTTCCGTCCCCCGTTCCTCCGTGTGGGTGGATACGGTGCGCCAGGGGGAACTGCTGCGCCAGGTGCGGGGGACAGGCACGCTCGTGCCGCGTGAGATCCGCTGGATCGTG
Source organism: Gammaproteobacteria bacterium (assembly GCA_004297165.1). Classification (GTDB taxonomy): domain Bacteria; phylum Pseudomonadota; class Gammaproteobacteria; order Eutrophobiales; family Eutrophobiaceae; genus 2-02-FULL-56-15. The sequence goes on along the minus strand of SCUJ01000005.1, from coordinate 294,489 downwards.
GCGCAGACGGACGGCCGCGTCGAACGCATCCTGGTGCGGCCGGGCGCGATCGTGGATGAACAAACGATCCTGGTGGAGATGTCCAACAACGACCTCCTGCAACAGCGGGACGAGGCCCGCTTCGCGCTCGAGGCGGCGGAGGCGGAATTCGCGGATGCGAAATTGCAGCTCAAGAGCCAGCAGCTCGACAAGCGCGCCGCCGTGGGCGTGGCGCGCGCCGAGTACGAGAGCGCGCGTCTGCAAGCGGAAGCGGAGCGGGACCTCGCGAAGCAGGGCGTGGTTCCGGAGATCCAGTACAAACGGTCGCTGTTGCTGGAGGAACAACTAAAGTTGCGGCTGGATATAGAAAACGAGCGTCTCGATCAGTTCGCGGGACTGATGGAGGCCCAGATAAGTTCGCAGCGATCGCGTCTGGAACTCTCGCAAAACGCCCTGGCGCGGCGCGAGGAACAGGTCCGCACTCTGGAGGTGCGCGCTGGTCTCGGCGGCGTGCTCCAGGAGCTGCTGATCGAGGTCGGCCAGCGCGTCGCGATCGGCGCGAACATCGCACGGGTCGCCCGGCCGGATGAGTTGCAGGCGGAATTGCGCGTCCCGGAGACGCAGGCCCGCGATGTGCAGGTCGGGCAGCAGGTCGCCGTCGATACCCGCAACGGGGTCGTCGCGGGCCGCGTTGCGCGCATCGATCCGGCCGTGCAGGAGGGGACTGTGCAGGTCGATGTCGAGATCACCGGCGAGCTGCCGCGCGGCGCCCGGCCGGATCTCTCCGTCGATGGCACGATCGAGATTGAGCGCCTGGATGACGTGGTCTATACCGGCCGTCCGGTCTACGGCCAGCCTGACTCGACCATCGGCCTGTTCAAACTCGTCGACGGCGGCCGTTATGCGCTGCGCGTGCCGGTACAGATCGGCCGCACCTCGGTGAACGCGGTCGAGATCAAACAGGGCCTTGCGCCAGGCGACGAGGTAATCCTCTCCGACACCACGGCCTGGGGCGACTACGATAAATTGCGCCTGGATTAACGGACGCCGAGGCCATGCTACGACCAATCTCTTTGAAATCTCATACAGGACCGACAGTCATGAATGAAACCAACCGCTCGCTGATCCACCTCGTAGACCTGAAGAAGGTGTTCTTCACCGACGAAGTCGAGACGCACGCCCTCTCCGGCGTCCACTTCGATATTGCCCAGGGCGACTATGTCGCCATCGAAGGTCCATCCGGCAGCGGCAAATCGACCCTCCTGTCGATCCTTGGCATGCTCGATACGCCGAGCGGTGGACGCTACCTGCTGAACGGCGAGCCGGTCGAGAGTCTGGATAACGCCCAGCGCGCGCACATCCGCAACCGCGAGATCGGTTTCATCTTCCAGGCGTTCAATCTGATCGGCGATCTCACGGTGTTCGAAAACGTCGAGCTGCCGCTGACCTACCGCTCGGGGATCTCGAAGCAGGAGCGCAAGGAGCGCGTGCATGAGGCGCTGGAGCGCGTGCGCATGGCGCACCGGATCCGGCACTATCCGGCGCAGCTCTCCGGCGGCCAGCAGCAGCGCGTCGCCGTGGCCCGCGCGCTGGTCGGCAAACCGTCGATCCTGCTGGCCGATGAGCCGACCGGCAATCTCGATTCCAAGAATGGCGAAGCGGTGATGGGGCTGTTGTCCGAGTTGCACTCAGGCGGCGCGACCATCTGCATGGTCACCCATGACCCGCGCTATTCGGCATACGCGGACTGCTCGATCCACATGTTCGACGGCCGCATCGTGGATGAGGAGACGCTCAACCGGCTGCGCGAGGAAGAGGATCGCCGCATCGCCGATCATGCCCGGGGCGGGCGGACTGCCTAGGCGCGGGTCATGGATAAGCTGCTATACGACCTTCGCTATGCGGTCCGCACCCTGGCACAGACCCCGGGCGTTGCCTGCACGGTGATTCTGACCCTGGGACTTGGTCTTGGACTCGTGGCCGCGGTGTTCACGATCTTCAATGCCTACATCTTCCGCGCGGATGAGGTAAGGGATCCCCACGAGCTGTTCGCGGTGCGCCGCCAGCCCACGGCGACCGCAGAGGCCGAGCCGTTCACGCAGGACGCATACGACGCCTTGCTCCGCGAGACCGAAATATTTACCGATGCCATTGCGCTGGGACCCCAGATCGATCGCTGGATCGACGGCCAGCGCATGGAAGGCCCGCTCGTGACCGGCAACTTCTTCCAGGTGCTCGGGGTGAGCGCGGCGCTCGGACGCACGTTCACCGCGGCGGACGATCTCGCCGGCAACCGCGTCCTCGTGCTCGGTCAGCGGGCGTGGCAGCGCTATTTCGCGGGCGATCCGGGCATCATCGGGCGGACGGTCCGGGTCAACGAGATGACCTTCGATGTGCTCGGCGTGATGCCGGCAGGTTTTCGCGGCCTCGGCATCGACCCGCCGGACTTCTGGATGCCGCTCGCGCTCGCCGGTGACCTTGGTCGCGGCGCCGACGGCGCCCTGCCGGTCGATATCGTCGGGCGACTGCGCCCCGGCATGTCGCATGGCGAAGCGCTGGCGCGACTCGACGCATGGGACCTGCGGCGATCGGCCGAGACTACAGGCGCACGCCCCGCCGCGAGCCTCGTGATTGAGCCGCGGCAGGGGAAGGTCCCGCTGTCGGTCGACACTATGCTGACGTTTCTGCCGCTGTTCTTCGCCTTCGGACTCATTTTGTTGATCGGTTGCGCGAACGTCGCCAACCTGTTGTTCGCGCGCGGAGTCGCCCGCCAGCGCGAGATCGGCATCCGGTTCGCGATCGGCGCGTCGCGGCGGCGCATCGTGCGGCAGTTGCTCACCGAGAGCCTGGTGTTGGCGCTTGCAGCCGCCGCGTTCGGCTTTGGCGTATCGCGGCTGGTCCTCGCCTCGGTCGTTAACTATGTCACGTCGGCGATGACCGGCTTGGGCGACATCCGCCTCGCGCTGATGCCGGCGGATTGGCGCGTCGTGCTGTTTCTGGTCGCCGCCGCGATCGCCTCGACGCTGTGCTTCGCCCTCGTACCGGCGTTGCGGGCGACGCGCGTGGAGCTGGCGCAGGCGATGCACGGCGCGGTGACGCACGACGTCCGGCCCGGCCGCGCCCGCAACATGCTGATCGCGCTGCAGGTGACGGGTTCGGTGCTGCTCCTCATCTGCGCCGCGATTTTTCTGCGCAGCAGTTGGCGGGCGGCGTCAAACGACCCCGGAGTACGCATCGCCGACACCGTCTTTCTCGGGATCGGCAACGAGCAGGCGCGCGACTCGATACTCGATGCCGTCCGCGCTGATCCGGAGGTCGCCGCGCTGGCGGCGATGTCGCCAGCCGCGCTGCGCGCGCTCGCCGGAACGGCGGCGGGCAAGAGCGCCGCCACCTACCGGTGGGTGTCGCCGGAGTACTTCGACATCCTCGGCGTCGCGGTCATGCGCGGGCGCCTGTTCACGCCGGATGAGCGAGGCGCGCCGGTCGCGGTTGTGTCGGAACGCATGGCCCAGGCACTGTGGCCGGGGCGCGATCCGCTCGGGCAGGAACTGCGGCTCGAACCAGACCCGAACGAGGCGGAAGGAGCGCCCGTTGCGCCTGCGCAGATGCCGCGGTTTACCGGCGCCGCCGTCGTCATTGGCGTCGCGCGGGACGTGGCGGGTTTTCGGGTTGGCGGCGCAACCTTGCTGGCGGGACCGGACGTTTATCTGCAGGCCACCACCGAGACCGCCGGCACGTCGCTGGCGCTGCGGGTGCGCGGCGATCCCGCGATCGTGGTCCGCGGACTTCGCGAGCGGCTGGCGACGATCGATCCGGCCATCGGCGAAATCGTTCCGCTGCAGGAGCTCGCGCGCATGGAAGCGACGCTGCTCGAGATACCGTTCTGGCTGACGCTGGCGCTCGGGGCTCTGGCGCTCGTGCTGACGTTGTCCGGATTGTTCAGCGTGCTCACGTATCTCGTCGCGCAACGCACCCGCGAGATCGGCGTGCGGATCGCGCTCGGCGCGACGCGCTATCGCATCAGCGCGCTCGCGCTGGCGCAGTCGATTCGCCCCGTCGGCATTGGCCTGCTGCTCGGCGGCGGCCTGGCGGCGGCGCTCGGCGCACTGCTGCTCGCGACGCCGGCGGCGGAGCTGATCGGACAGACGGTGCGCCTGTTCGATCCGCTTGCCTACGGCGCCAGCCTGCTCCTGGTCATCGCGGCGTGCGCGGGGGCATCGCTCGTGCCCGCGCTGCGCGCCGGGCAGGTCGATCCGGTCACCGCGCTGCGGCGGGACTGACGGGTCAAGATTGCCTGATGCGAGTGAGGGCGACCCGGTGAAGTTTTCTGGAAGTGGAGGACGACTGCCGTGATAGACGAATTATTGCGTAATTTCAGCTACGCCCTGCGCACGCTGCGTATGCACCCCGCGTTCAGCCTCACCGTGATCGTGACGCTCGCGCTCGGCATCGGCGGGGTGACGGCCATGTATTCGCTCATCCATCAGACGATCCTCGCGGAGGTCGCCGTGCCGGCGCCCGATGAGCTGGTGAGTCTGCGGTCTCCGGGCTTGAAGCCGGGCAGCACCCGGGGCGATCTCGCCGTCGGCAGCGGCGATCTGCAGTTCAGCTTTCCGATGTATCGCGATCTCGAGGTTGCGCAGAACGTGTTCACCGGGATCGCGGCGCATTACGCCTTTCCCGCGAATCTCAAATCCGGCGAACAGACCACGCTGCACGACGCCGTGCTCGTATCCGGCAACTATTTCAGCACGTTGCGACTGCGGCCGGTGCTCGGTCGTCTGATCGATCCCGAGGATGCGCCGGGCGTCGGCGAATCGCGGGTGGTCGTTCTGGGTTACCGCTACTGGCAGAACCAGTACGGCGGCGATCCGGGCGTGATCGGCCAGACGCTCACGGTCAACAACCAGCCGTTGACGATCATTGGCGTTGCGCCGGAGGGCTTCTCCGGCACGATGCGCGGCTGGGGACCGCAGGTATTCGTGCCGCTCACGCTGCGCTGGCTGATGCAGCCCGAGGAGCCGCGCAACGACGAGGATCGCCAGGCCTATTGGGTCACGCTGTTCGCACGGCTCAAACCCGGCGTATCGATGGCGGCGGCGGAGTCCGAGATCAATGCCTTCTATCGCGGGGTCCTGCGGGACGTGGAGGCGCCGAACCTCCTGGGCCTTTCCGCGCAGCAGCGCGCGCAGTTTCTGGAGGGCAGCGTCGTGCTTGACCCCGGCGCGCGCGGGCAGGAGTACGTGGAGGTCCGCCTGACGGATCCGCTGACACTCGCGCTCGGCGCGACCGGGCTCGTGCTGCTCATCGCGTGCGTCAACGTCGCGAACCTGTTGCTTGCGCGCGGCGCGGCGCGTTCCGGGGAGATGGCGATTCGCGCTTCGATCGGGGCAAGCCGCTGGCGGCTGCTGACGCAACTGCTCACCGAATCGGTTGTGCTTGCCGCCGCCGGCGGTCTGTCGAGCCTGCCGGTCGCCAGCGCCACGCTGCGCTCGATCGCCGCGCTGGTGCCCGATGACATCGCCCGGCAATTCGCCGTCGAGTTGAGCCCGCCGGTGCTGCTGTTTGCGGCGGCGATTACGCTCGCCACGGTGCTGCTGTTCGGCCTCGCGCCCGCCCTCTCGGCCGGTCGCGCCAATCCCGGCGGCGTGATCAAGGAACAATCCGCGCAGTCGCCCGGCGGACGCGGTCTGACGCGCCTGCGCGATGGCCTGGTGGTTGTGCAGATCGCGCTGTCGCTCGTGCTGCTCGCCCTCTCGGGACTGTTTACGAAAAGCATGGTCAACGTCGCGCACATCGATTACGGGATGGATGTGGACTCGCTGGTCGCGTTCAATGTGGCGCCGCTGCTGGCGGGTTACTCGGGCGAGCGCCTCGATACATTTCTCAAGCGGACGCGCGAAGAGCTGGCCGCCCAACCCGGCATCGCCTCGGTCGCGTACGTGGCGTTCCCGATGCTGTACGGCATGGCATCAGGCGCCGATGTCACGGTGGCCGGCAAGGAGGGTACGGCCGGGGACAACATCACGCAAACCAATCCGATGGCCAGCCCAGGTTTCTTCAGGACGGTGTCCATTCCGCTGCGCGCGGGTCGCGACTTTACTGATGCCGACAGCATCCCGGAACCGGCGGTCGTGATCGTCAACGAGAGCTTCGTGCGCAAGTTCGATCTCGGCGCCGGCGCCGTTGGCGCCGTGCTTCGGCTCGACGGCCCGTTCATGCCGCAAGGTCCCGTCGAGATCATCGGCGTGGTCGCCGACGCGAAGTACGCGGACATCAAGGATGCGGCGCGACCGCAGGTCTTCACGCCGCGACCGCCGTTCGACGCACAGTTTCCAGGCTTATTCTTCTATGTACGCGGCTCGATCGACGCCGACTCGCTCGCCGCCATGATCCCGGAGGCGATTGAGCGCATCGATCCGAACGTCCCGGTGAGCGCCGTGACGACTTTGCGCCGCCACATCGACACCTATACGGCGCAGGACGGTTTCCTGTCGCTGTTGTCCGCAACGTTCGCGGGGCTCGCGACCGTGCTGGCGGCGATCGGCCTCTACGCCGTGCTCGCGTTCAACGTCGTGAGCCGCAAGCGCGAGTTCGGGCTGCGTCTCGCGCTCGGCGCGAAACCCGCGGCGCTGCGCAAGCTCGTGCTCATCCAGGTCGCGCGTCTGACGGCAATCGGCGGCGCCATCGGCCTCGTCGCCGCGCTCGCGCTCGGCCGGGTCGCCCAGTCGCTGTTGTTCGGCCTGACCGCTTATGACCCCATCGTGTTGACCATGGCCGTGCTTGCGCTCGTGGTGTTCATGCTGGGCGGGAGCTGGCTGCCGGCGCGCAAGGCAGCGGCGGTCATGCCGATGGAAGCGTTGCGTTACGAGTAAACAACCCAGAGAGGAATGATGCATGTCAGCCTTGGTGGATTACCTGCGCCTCGCGTTCCGGATGTTCATCCGCTCGCCCGGCTTTACGCTCACGGTCGTGCTGACGCTTGCGCTCGGCATCGGCGCGACGACGGCCATGTTCAGCGTGGTCAATGGCATCGTGATCAAACCGCTGCCGTATCCGGATGCGGATCGGGTGATGACGGTGACGCACTCGGCCGTGATGGGCAATGTGCGCGGCGACAATTTCGTGTTCTCGCCGCAGATGTTCGCGGTATATGGTGCGGACAATCGTACATTCGAAGAACTCGGGTTGTGGCGCTTCGCCAGCCTGACCGTCACCGGGATCGAAACGCCGGAGGTGGCGACGGCGCTGGAGGTCACGCACGGCGCGTTGCAGGCATTGGGCGTGCAACCGGCGCTGGGCCGGTGGTTCTCGCCCGCCGACGATCAACCCGGCGCGGCGGAGACCGCAATACTGAGCGACCGTTACTGGCAACGCCGTTTCGGTTCCGATCCGGGCGTGATCGGGCGCACGGTGATACTCGATGGCAGGCCGCGTACGGTCATAGCCGTGATGCCCGCGGGATTCACGCACTTCGGCGCCCCCATCGACGTGATCGTGCCGGCGCGACTCGATCTCGCGCAGCCGGCCGCGGATTGGCGCTACAGCGCGATCGGCCGGCTCAAGCCGGGCATCGCTGTGGCCGAGGCCAATGCCGACATCGGCCGCATGCTGCCGGTGTTTCTGGAGCGCTATGCGGGGCATCGCATGGATGCCCTCCACCTCGAGCCCGCCGTACGGCCGCTCAAGCAGGACGTGGTGGGCGACATCGGCCGCATGCTGTGGGTGCTGCTCGGCGGCATCGGCATCGTGTTGTTGACCGCCTGCGCGAACGTCGCGAATCTATTGCTGGTGCGGGCCGAGGGCCGTGGCCAGGAGCTCGCGATCCGCGTGGCGCTCGGCGCCGGACGCGGACACATCGCGCGCGCCCTGCTGGCGGAGAGCCTGACGCTCAGCGGGCTCGGCGGACTCGTGGGACTCGGTCTCGCGTACGGCGGCCTGCGGTTGTTGACGGCGTATGGGCCGACGTACCTGCCGCGGCTTGGCGAGATCGCCATCGACCCCGCGGTTCTGCTGTTTACTCTGATGATATCGATCGCCTCCGGGTTGCTGTTCGGACTCTTCCCGATCCTGAAAGTCGCCGGATCGAAATCGGGATCGCGTCTGGCCGCGTTCATCCGCGAAGGCACGCGCTGGGCGAGCGCCGGCAAGAGCCGGAACCGATCGCAGGATGCGTTGGTCGTGGCCCAGATGGCGCTTGCGCTGGTGTTGCTCGTCTGCTCGGGTCTGTTGATCCGCACCTTTCAGAATCTGCGCGCGGTCGATCCCGGATTCGCCCACCCGGAGACGCTCCAGACGGTGCGACCCCTCCTGCCTGCGGCAGTGACCGCGGCGCCGGACAGGCTGGTGCGGATGCAGGAGCAAATTCTTGAGCGGCTCAAGGCAGTCCCTGGCGTCGCGGCGGCGGCCTATGTCGATTCGCTGCCGATGGACCGCGGGGCGAACGTGATCGTGGCTGCTGAGGACAAGACCTACGCGACTGGCGAGCTGCCTCCATCCCGCACGGTCAAGATGATTTCACCCGGGTACTTCCGCACGCTGGAAACGCCGCTCATCGCGGGGCGCGACGTCGATTGGCCGGAGCTCTACGACGAACGGAATGTCGCGCTGGTGTCGGAGACCTTCGCCCGGGAGACCTGGAACACGGTCGCGGGCGCGGTTGGCAAGCGCATCAAGCTCGGAACAACCGGCGACTGGCAGGAGGTGATCGGCGTGGTCGCGGATGTCCATGACAACGGCGCGGATCAGCCGGCGCCCGCGATCGTCTACTCGCCGGCGCGCCAGCACGAGATGATCGGGCCCGCCACGCCGACCTCGGTCGCCTTCGTGTTGCGCAGCGATCGCACCGGCACGGAGACATTTGTCGCCGAACTGCGCCAGGCGATCGCCGCCGTGGATCCGAACCTGCCGCTCGTCTCGGTAAACACCGTGGCGGCGATGTACGAGATCTCGCTGGGGCGAACGAACTTCGCGCTGGTCCTGCTCGGGATCGCCGGGGCGATGGCGCTCTCGCTCAGCATCGTCGGCATTTACGGCGTGCTCGCCTATGCCGTGATGCAGCGCCGGCGCGAGGTCGGCATCCGGATCGCGCTGGGCGCCGCGCCCCGCAAGGTCAAAAGGATGTTCGTCTTTCGCGGGATGCTGCTCTCGGGCCTCGGGATTATCCTAGGCGCGGGGGTCGCCGCCGGCGTGACGCGTCTCCTGTCGTCGCTGCTGTTCGGCGTCACCCCAGTCGATGCCGCATCCTTTGCAATGGCGGCCGCGTTTTTGGCGCTGGCGGCGCTTCTCGCAAGTTACCTTCCTGCGCGCCGCGCCGCGAGTATTGATCCGATGCGGGCGCTGCGGGAGGAATAGGAGGAACGCCATGATTGATAACTTTCTACGCAATCTGCGCTACGCCATCCGCACCTTGACTCGCACGCCAGGCTTCACGCTCATGGCCGTGCTGACGCTTGCGCTCGGCATCGGCGCCAACGGCGCGGTGTTCTCTATGCTGGATGCCGTGTTGTTGCGACCGCTGCCGTTTCCGGACGCCGATCGCCTCGTAACCTTGGACGAAGCGCGCGAGGGCGCGCCGTTTTCCAACATCGCGCCGCTGCGCCTGGAAGACTGGAACCGGCTCAATTCCTCCTTCGAGGCGATGAACGGTTACACGACTCAGGACGTTGCCGAGACGTCCGGGGATCTACCGGAACGGGCGCGGATGGCGAGCGTCTCCCCGAGGTTTCTCGAGGTTTGGGGGGTCTCTCCCGAGCTTGGGCGCGGCTTCACCGCCGCTGAGCACCAGGAAGGCGCTCCCCCGCTTGTGATCATCAGCCATCGCTTCTGGCAAACGCGCCTAGAGGGCGATCCAAACGTGCTGCAAAGGCAGATCCGGATCGGAGATCAATCCTATCCGATTGTCGGCGTGCTGCCTGCCTCGTTCCGTTTTCCGGATCGGGATGTGGACTTGTGGGCGCCACAAATCTACATGCCGTGGTTCGGCAGGGGCATGTTGTGGTTCCAGGGCGTCGGCCGTCTCAAGCCAGGCGTCACTCTGGAGCAGGCGCGCGCCGACCTGGCGCTGGTGCAGGCCCGGCTTGCCGAGCAGTATCCCGATAGCGATCTCGACGTCGGAGTCACCATCGTACCGTTCAAGGATGCAACCGTGGGGCATGTCCGCGGTTCACTGTGGCTGCTGTTCGGCGCGGTCTCCGTATTGCTGCTGATCGCCTGCACCAACATCGCCGCGCTGTTGTTGTCGCGCGCGGCGGAGCGGCAACGGGAGATCGCCGTGCGACTCGCGCTCGGCGCGCCGCGGTCGTCCATCACCGCGCAAGCATTGACCGAAACCGCCGTGCTGGCCGGCGCCGGCGCCTTGCTGGGTTTGGCCGTCGCTGCCGGAATTCCGCTCGCGTTTCAGGCGCTCGTTCCGGATTTTCCGCGTGTCGATGAAATCGCGCTCGACGGTCGCATCCTGCTCTACACACTGCTCTCCGTCGTGGTCGTCACCGTTGCCTGCGGTTTGCTGCCGGCCGTTCACAGTACCCGCGATGCTTCGCGCGGCAACCTGGCAGAAGCGCGCCGCACCCAGGTATCGGCGCGCCATTCCCTGCACTGGTCGTTCGTCGGCGCGCAAGTCGCTTTGTCGATCATGTTGCTCGCGGGCGCCGGGCTGCTCATCCGCAGCATGCAAGAACTTTGGCGCGTCGATCCGGGGTTCGAACCGAACCGTGTTTTGAGTTTTCGCGTGAGCGGGTCTTACGGGGAACCATACGAGGAGATGATTCGGCGCATCGAACGCATGCTCGATGAGCTGAGCGCGCTGCCCGGCGTCGTCGCGACCGCCACGTCATCGCCCGTGCCCGGCGTACTCAGCGACGGCAGCGGTTTCCAGTTCTTCGCGAATGAGTACGAGGTAGAAGGGCGAGCCGACTCCAACGTGCGCGCGATTGGGGAGATCCGTATCGTGTCCCCGAGCTACTTCAACACCATGCAGATCCCGCTGCTCACCGGCGAACCGTGCCGCCGGCAGCCGCCCGATCAAGTTGCTCAGACCACCCAAGCGCAAGGCGTGAATCGCGATGTTGTCGTAAACGAAGCGTTCGCCAGTCGGTATCTGTCGGGCCTGTCCTCGGTCGGGCGCCGTCTCAAAGCCGGCGACAACGTTCTTACCGTCGCGGGCATCGTGGGGGACGCGCGCGAATACGGCCTTGAGCGCGAACCCGTGCCGACCGTTTACCAATGCACCACCGCCGTCGCCTACCCGCCGCTGTCCTTTCTGGTGCGCACGCGCGGCGAGCCTGCGGCAATCGCCGAGGCAGTGCGCGCGAAACTCAAGGAGATCGAGCCGACCAAGGCCATGTATGACATCGCGCCGCTCGCCGAACGCATCGACGATCAATACGCGCAGAATCGCCTGCGCACGATCCTGCTGATGTTGTTCGCCAGCACGGCGCTGTCACTGACCTGCGTCGGCCTCTACGGAACCTTGAGCTACATCGTCAGCCTGCGCCGCCGCGAGGTGGGTTTGCGCGTGGCCTTGGGCGCGCTGCGCAGCCGCATCGTCTCGCAGTTTCTGTGGAAAACCCTGCGGGTCGTCGGCATGGCATGCATTGCCGGTCTCGCGCTGTCCCTCGCGTTCACGCGGGCCCTATCCGGGATGCTCTTCGGCGTATCCCCTTCCGACCCGATCACGCTTTCCAGCGTCATCGCCATCGTGATGGCTGTCGCGGTTTTGGCCGCGCTGTTTCCAGCGCTGCGCGCCTCCCGCATCGATCCGATGCAGGCATTACGAGAGGAGTAGGAGGAACGCCATGATCGATAGTATGTTACGCGACCTTCGCTACGCTCTGCGCGGTTTGCCGCGGCGGCCCGCATTCACGTTTGCCACAGTGCTAACACTCGCGCTCGGCATCGGTGCGACCACGGCGATCTTTAGCGTCGTGTACTCGGTGCTGATCAAGCCGTTGCCGTATCCGAACTCCGGCGAGCTCATGCGGATCAGGCACAGCGCGGTCGGTCTCGGCGTCAACGACATCTTCGCCAGCACGAACATGTACCTGACGTACCGCGACGAGAACCGGACGTTTGCCAGTATCGGCCTGTGGCAAGAGGACTCCGCGACGTTGACCGACCGCGGCAAGGCGGACCGCGTGCGCGCCCTGCGTGTCACAGACGGCACACTCCAGGCACTCGGCATACAGCCGATGCTCGGCCGTTGGTTCACGGAGCAGGAGCACGGAGCCGCGGCAGAGGGCCCTGCGCCCGTGATTCTCTCGTACGCGTTTTGGCAGCGCCGCTTCGGCGGCGACGAAGCGGCGCTCGGGCGGGCGCTCTCGCTCGATTCGTCGGGCGGCGGCGGTACTTTGCGCTTGCCGCCGTCGTCGCAGGTCGTCGGCATCCTGCCGCCCGATTTTCGCTTCCTTGATGCGGCGCTGCAGCCCGACATCGTCATCCCGATGCGCCTCGACCCCGCCCGGCAGGCCCACGGTATCTACTCCTACCAGATGCTCGCCCGACTGAAGCCGGGTGTTTCGCTCGCCGAGGCGCAAGCCGATCTCGATCGAATTCGACCGATCTGGTTCGACGCCTGGCCGCCGTTTCCGGGCACGACGAAAGAGCAGTTCGTGAACATGCAAATCACGCCGGTCGCGCATCCGTTGCTCGACGACTTGGTCGGCGGCGTGGCGAGCATGTTGTGGGTGCTCATGGGTGCCATCGGCGCCGTGCTGATGATCGCCTGCGCCAACATCGCGAATCTCATGCTCGTGCGTGCGGACGCGCGGCGGCCGGAGTTCGCGGTGCGCGCCGCGCTCGGTGCGCTGCCGGCGCGAATCGCGCGGGAGTTGCTCAGCGAGAGCCTGGTTCTAGGCGCCGCCGGCAGCGCGCTCGGCTTGGTGTTCGCCTACGTTGGACTACGGGGCCTCGTTGCCATTGGCCCGAGCGACTTGCCGCGTCTGCAAGAGATCACCCTCCATCCACCCGTGCTCGTGTTCACTGTCGTGATCTCGCTGGCATCGACGCTCGTGTTCGGCTCGATCACGGCGCTCAAGCATGCCTTGCACATCGAGACGCCTGCGACGGGCGCTACGCGCGGATCGAGCGCGAACCGCGAACGCAGCGCGACGCGCAACATGCTCGTCGTCGTGCAGGTCGCGCTCGCGCTGGTGTTGGTCGTGAGTGCCGTGCTCATGATTCGCACGTTCCAAGCGCTGCGCGACGTAGACCCAGGCTTCTCGAACCCGGCGACGATTCAAACCGCGAGGATTTGGATTCCGCCAGGCCGTGACGAGCAGCAGACCACGCTTATCGAGCACGAGATCCTCGACAAGATCGCGGCACTTCCGGGCGTGGTTGCGGTCGGCTTCTCGAGCAACGTTCCGATGGATACGCAGCAGAGCAACGGACCAGTGACGATCGAAGGCGATACGCTGGTGGCGGGAGCTATGCCGCCGCAGCGCAGATGGATCTACGTTTCACCGGGCTATTTCGCGGCCATGGGCACGCGAATGATCGCGGGTCGCGACGTGACGTGGACCGACATCGAGACGGGTGGCCGCGTGGCCGTGATTTCGGAGGACTTCGCTCGCGAGCTCGCGGTCGACCCCGCCGGCGCGCTCGGGCGTCGCATCAAGATCGGTCCGTTTCCTCAGGATGACTGGAAGGAGGTCATCGGCGTGGTGCAAAACGTCCATCAGGACGGGTTGTACCAGGCCACGCCGAGCTCCGTGTACTGGCCCGTGCTCTCGCGGAACATGTTCGCCAGGCCCGCGGCTGCGTGGCCATGGCCCGTCTTCGCGATCCGCACGGAGCGTGCGGGCGCGGCCACCCTCATGAACGAGATCCGCGACGCCATCCGGTCGTTGAGCGCGACGATCCCGATCGGAGAAGAGCGCACGATGCAGGACTACTACGCCGGCTCGCTGGCGCGCACGTCGTTCACGCTCGTGATGCTTGCGATTGCCGGCGGCATGGCACTGTTCCTCGGTGTCATCGGCATCTACGGCGTCATTGCCTACGTCGTCTCACGGAGAGCTCGGGAGATCGGTATTCGCTCGGCGCTTGGCGCCGAGCCTCGGCAGCTCGAGAAGATGTTCCTGCTGCACGGGCTCACGCTCAGCGGCGTGGGGGTTGTGGTCGGGCTGGTCGTGGCTGCGGCGTTGGGACGCTCGATGTCCTCGCTGTTGTTCGGTATCGAGCCCATGGACCCCGCAGCCTATATGGCCGCGATCGGGATCATCCTCGCGGCTGCGGCTCTCGCGAGCTACCTTCCCGCGCGCCGCGCCGCGCGCATCGATCCGATGCAGGCGCTGCGGGAGGAATAGGAGAAACGCCATGATCGATAATCTTCTCCGCGACCTCGGCTATGCCATTCGCGCGTTAGTCCGGACTCCCAGCTTCACGCTGACTGTATTGCTGACGCTGGCCGTTGGGTTGGGCGCGAACACTGCGATTTTCAGCGTGGTCAACAGCGTGTTGCTGAAGCCATTGCCCTATCCACAGGCCGAACAGTTGGTGTCCATCTGGCATACGGCGCCGGGCGCGCCGGGCGCCATCGCGGAATCCGGGGGACTGCGCCCGTCGCCATCGATGTTCTTCACTTACGCTGAACAGAACCGCGTGTTTCAGAGCGTCGGTTTATGGGAGCTAGGCGTCGCCAGCGTTACGGGCCTCGCGGAACCCGAAGAGGTGCGCACGCTGGGTATCAGCAACGGCGTCCTGCAAACGCTGGGCATTCAACCCGCGCTGGGGCGCGGGTTCTCGGCCGAGGAGTACCGGCCGGGAGGGGCGCTGACCGTAATCCTCAGCCACGAGTACTGGCAGAGCCGTTTCAGCGGCGATCTATCGGTCGTGGGCCGGAGCATCAACGTCAATTCGATGCCGGCCCAGATCGTCGGCGTCATGCCCAGGGGATTCCGGATCGCCGATTCCCGCGGCGATCTGATCCTGCCGAACCAGATCGACCGCACACGTCTGACGCTGCCGCCCTTCTGCTGCCAGGGCATTGCGCGGCTGAAGCCGGGGGTGACGCTCGCGCAGGCCAACGCCGACGTGGCGCGCATGCTGCCGATCTGGGTTGCGTCGTGGCCGTATCGCGGCGATGGGAAAGCGAACTATCTGGACGGCTGGAAGATCACGCCGGCGCTACGCTCGCTGAAGCAGGATGTGATCGGCGACGTCGGCAATGTGCTGTGGGTGGTCATGGGCACCATCGGCATCGTGCTGTTGATCGCCTGCGCGAATGTGATCAACCTGCTGCTGGTGCGGGCCGATGGCAGGCAGCGCGAGCTGGCGGTGCGCGCCGCTCTCGGCGCCGGATCGGGGCGCATCGCGCGCACGCTGCTCATCGAAAGCACGCTGCTCGGCCTCATCGGCGGTGTGCTGGGTCTTGCCTTTGCCTTTGCCATGTTGAAACTTCTCATCGCGATGGCGCCGGCCGGCCTGCCGCGTCTGGTTGAAATCGGCATCGATGCGCGCGCACTGGGCGTGACGTTCCTCGTGTCGTTGCTCGCCGGCCTGCTGCTGGGACTGATCCCCGCGCTCAGGTTTTCGAGCCCGCGGATACGCGCGGCGCTGTACAGCGGCGGGCGCAGCGCCAGCCAGGGGCGCGAACAGCACCGCACGCAGAACATCCTGGTGGTGGCGCAGGTGGCGTTGGCGCTGGTGCTGCTGGTGAGCTCGGGACTGATGATCCGCACCTTCCAGGCATTGCATGCCGTCGCGCCGGGTTTCACGGACGGCGCCACGCTGCAAACGCTTCGCATTGCCATACCCGAGTCTCTGGAACGGGACGCGGAGCGCGTCGCACGCATGCAGAACGACATCGTGGATGCGCTCGCCGCGCTGCCCGGCGTAAGTTCCGCCGCGTTCGGCAGCGCGATGCCGCTGGAAGGGGCGCTCTCCATGTGGGACAGCATCGACGTTGAAGGGCAGCCCCGCCAGCCCGGTGATACCGGCGTGATGCGCACCTTCAAGTTCGTGTCGCCGGGATTCTTCCACACCGCCGGCACGCAGTTGATCGCGGGGCGCGACTTCACCTGGTCCGATATCTACGACGGCAGGCATGTCGTCCTCCTTCCGGAGAATCTTGCCCGGGAACTGTGGCGCGAACCGGCGGCTGCAGTGGGCAAACGAATACGGTGGCCCGCCAATGCGCCGTGGAGCGAGGTGATCGGCGTCGTGCAGGATGTGCGCGAGAATGGCGTGAGCGAACCGGCGCCCGCCATCGTGTACTGGCCCGCGATGAATGCAAATTTCTTTGCGCCCAACGTTCCGTGGGTCACCCGCGGGGTCACCGTTATCATCCGCAGCCCGCTGGCCGGGACCGCAACGCTGCTCCGGCAGATCGAACAGGCCGTGTGGTCGGTGCACCCGGACTTGCCGGTAGCATCGCCGCGCACCATGGCGGACATCTACGACCGCTCGCTCGTGCACACCTCGTTCACGCTGGCGATGCTGGCCATCGCCGGCGGCGTCGCGCTGGCGCTCGGCGTGATCGGCCTGTACGGCGTGTTGTCCTACATCGTCGCGCAGCGCCGTCGGGACATCGCGATCCGCCTCGCGCTGGGGGCGCGGCAGCGCGACATCGCGCGCAGCTTCGTCCAGTACGGCGTCACGCTCGCGATCGCCGGCGTCGCGCTCGGACTCGGCGCCGCCGCGGCGGTGACGCGACTGATGGCATCGCTGCTGCACGGCGTGCAGCCGCTCGACGCGATCACCTACGCGACAGTCGCCGTGCTGCTCACGGTCGTGGCGGCGCTTGCGAGTTATTTGCCGGCGCGCCGCGCGTCGAGCGTGGATCCGGCAGAAGCGCTGGCGGCGGAATGAACCCGCATCGTTTCATTTTTAAGCAAACCAGAAGGGAGGACAAAATGATGAATACACGAGAAGTCGGTCATACCCCGATGCAGGAAAGTAAATTCCTGTCCCAAGGCGTTCTTGCCGCGCTGTTTCTGTCTGCCGCATTGCTCCAGGCGACGGCCGTGTCAGCGCAGGCGCTCGATCCCGCGACTGACGCCGCGCTGGACACCGCACTCGCCGGAGACCACCGCAGCGAACGCAACAAGGCGCGCGACCGCTATCGGCATCCAAAGGAAACGCTCGCGTTTTTCGGACTGCGCCGCGACATGACGGTTGTCGAGATCTGGCCGGGCGGCGGATGGTATACGGAAGTTCTGGCGCCCGTACTGCGCGGTAAAGGCAAGTTGTATGCCGCGCAATACGGATCGAAAGCGGCGTTCGACTACCAGCGCAACGAGATGGCGACGCTGGCGGAGAAGGCGGCGCGTTATCCGGAGGTCTTCGGCGAAGTTGTTTTCACCTCGTTGTGGTCCCCGGATGAGATTGAGATCGCCCCGCCCGGGACGGCCGACCTGGTCGTGACGTTCCGCAACGTGCACAACTGGTTCGACTCCGGTTATGGTCAGGACCCGGCGCGAATGTTCAGCGCGTTTTTCACGGCTTTGAAACCGGGTGGAATTCTCGGAGTTGTCGATCACCGGTGGCCCGATCCCGCGACTGAAGACCCCGCGGCGGCCAAAGGTTACATTTCCGAGGAACGGGTGATCGCGCTTGCCAAGGCCGCCGGCTTCGAATTCGCGGGAGGCTCGGACGTCAACAGAAATCCTCTGGACACACACGATCATCCGAATGGCGTCTGGACCTTGCCGCCGGATCTCGCTGTTCCCGCGGGGGGCGACCGGCAGAAATACCTTGATATCGGCGAGTCGGATCGCCTGACTCTCAAGTTCGTAAAGCCCGCATCCGAGTAAAGGGCGCACACATCATGAGAATTGTCCGGGTCTTCGGCTGGCTGTCGGCCCTTCTGCTGCTCGGTAGCGTCTCTGTCGTCGCGTTCATCGTGGTACTTGGCTGGCGCCACCCGGGCAGCCTCACATTACCGACGCCGACCGGGCCGTACGCCGTGGGCCGCATCGTCGTCGACTGGCGCGACGATGCGCGCATCGATCCGTTTGCGCCGGCCGGGGATACGAAGCGGGAACTGCCGGTGTGGATCTGGTATCCCGCCGCCCGCGACGCGCCGCAGCCACGCGCCGCGTATATGCCGTCGCGGGTGATCGAGGCAATGCAGCCGCACCCGCCGTTCCTGGTTCGCTTCGTGATGGAGCGACTGACCATCGATCGCGCCAGCGTGACCGCGCACGCGCTCGATGCCCCGGCGCTCGCGCCGGGTGCGGATGGATTTCCCGTGCTGCTGCTGAAGCCCGCCGTGGGCGCCGCCGTGGTCCAGAACTCGGCGCTCGCCGAGGACCTCGCAAGCCACGGATTTGTCGTCGTCGGTTCGGATTCCCCCTACACCACGCCCGGCGTGGCCTATCAGGATGGACGCATCGCGTTGCGGACTTTGGCGGGCCATCCCCCAGAATCGGCGCCGGGTCGCGTCAGCGAATTGGCGCCCGGGCAGCCGAATGATCTGCACCTTCCGGTCGTCGATGTCTGGGTCAAGGACAACCGCTTCATCCTTGATCGGCTCCAGACGCTCAATGATGCGGACCCGTCAGGGCGATTCACCGGCCGGCTGGATCTGAACGCCGTGGGGGCGCTGGGTCACTCCCTCGGCGGCGCTGCCGCGTTACAGTTCTGCCATGAGGATGCGCGGTGCAAGGCTGGCGTCAATCTTGACGGCATGCCGTATGGCGAGGTGGTGCTCCACGGCATCGCGAAGCCGTTCCTGTTTGTCAGCGCCAACCGGCCGATGTTCGATGCGCCGATGGCTGAATTAAGCATCCCAGAGCGCGATTTTCTGACAGCGCTGGAGCGCATGCGGCAACGGATACCTTCCCGACCAAGCCTGCTCTTGTTGCAAGGCGCGGCACATTTCAATTTCTTCGATCAGGCCCTGCTGACCGAGCCGACCATCTGGCGGCTGTTCGGTGCGCTCGGATCGATCAATCCGATACGCGCGCTCGTCGTGGCACGCCGCTACGTCCGGGCCTTCTTCGACACACATTTGAAAGGATTGCCCGACCCGTTGCTCGATGGTCCGGACGACGAATTTCCCGAGGTGCATTTCAAAAGTTAGAAAGCAGGTGTCCGAAATGGAGCGGTTGCTCCCATGGATTCACCATGGGAGGGCAGTCACACTGGCTGAGGAGGCTCAGTCAAGGCGGATCATTTCTACTCGCGGGAGATCGCGTATTCCCGCGCCACATGCGTAAGTGTCTGATGTGAAGCGAATATAAGTTTCAGGAACGGATCGTTCCTCACGCTCAACTCTTCGACAACATGCTGCAAGACCTGTTTGGCACGTTTCTCGCAACGCATGGACAGGCAGCCCGGACTGAAGGTCGGCTCGAGATGCGTGCCAGCGCAACCGGCACTCAGCAAATGCAGTACGAAGAGGAAGGAGCATAGTATGAAAATGCTATTGATGATGACGGTCCTGACTTTCATGGCAATCGACGTTGCCGCCGATCCTGATGACGAAACTTTGACTCGCGCACATGCAGGACAAATTGCGCGGTTTCGGATGGCGGCGAGAGAGCGGCTGCAGGCGACAATTGAACGGCGCCAGCAGAAGGTCGTTAATGAATTGCTGATCTCAGTACTGGCGAAGCCGCTCCCGAGGCAGGCGGCGATGGAAGCGCCAGCGGTGATGCCCCTGGGCTGCGCTTCTGTAAGCGCGACTTGTGACCTTCCATGGCGGTTGCCTTGTCTCGTCGAGGTCGAGGAGACCCATTTCGCCAAGCTGGGGGTGGATTAGCGATGAACGCAGCACCGATCACCACCACAGCCAGGGGGGCGTGACGTTCGGTTCGAAGCGGAACGGCTCCTCGATCCGCGTATCCACGACGACGTCGACCCAGCCGATGTCGGGCGAGCCGAAGGTCTCGAGGCGATAGAGGTTCCGAATCCCGGCGCCCGTGGCGTCGCGGAACGGGCGATCTACGGTATAGCGGTGCTCGTCTCCGTGAATGACGAGTACCGGCTTGCCGAAATGCGTGGCAAGCACGACGAGGGCGTCGTGGATCGGCGTGAGTGCGGCGGGCTCGATACCGCTTGCGTCGTAGAGCGGGTTCGCGTGCATGGTCACCACGATGGCGGCAGCGTCGGCAGCAACCGCAACTTCGAAACTCTCGTGCAGCCAGGCGACCGCGGCCGCCATGCGCCGCGCGGCTTCGTCGTCGTGGCGTTGTTCGCGGCCGGCGAAGGGCCTGCGGCCGTTAGCGCCACCGACAGCATGGATCGTGACGAACCAGACACGGCCCTGCGACCAGCGCGCATGCTCGACGAACTCGGCGTATTCGGGATCGGCTGACTGTGATTCGAGCGCGAGCGGCTGCGCTCCCAAGCTGCGTTGCGGAATCGCGAAGAACACAGCGCGCAGGCTTGTCAATCGATCGAGCGGATCGACGCCACGCTCGATATCGACGCAATCGGACCACTCGTTGTCGCCGGGCGTGTAGATCACCGGATGACGAATGCGCTCGATGAGCTCGCGCCGCTCGCGATACGCAGCGTCGGTGCACCGCTGCCACATGATATCTCCGACGTGAATGACAAACTCGAGTGGGCGCGCATTCAGCGCTTCGATGACGCGCCGCGCGCGGCCGTTTTCATGGAGGTAATACGGACCATCGCCGAATACCGCGAAACGGAACTCGCCTTCGCCGGTCATCGGTTCCGGGCTCCAGCAACCCGTCAACCCGGCGCAGAGTGAGGCCACGAACCACAGCACGCAGATTTCGTGTCGATTACCGACGACAGGGACAGGGCGTTCTTGTGTGTTCATCGCGGCTCTTCCCGATTTGAAGTCCTTGCGTCATCGTACTGGAACACCTCTTCGAGCGGCACGCCAAAGACCCGCGCGATGCGGAAGGCGACCTCAAGCGACGGCGAATATTTGCCGAGTTCGATAGCGTTGACGGTCTGGCGCGTAACGCCGACTCGCTCTGCCAGTTCCTGTTGGGTCATCTCGTCGTGATCGAAACGCAGGCGCCGAATCTTGTTGGTGATGGCTGTTGCGCTGCCCATCATCAAACACCACGCCGGTAGTAGTAGATGCGCATGGCGTAATTGACGACTTCGGCGATGACGAATGCCAGCAGAATGCCGTAGCCGACCGTGAAGCCATCGGCGCCGATATGGACAGTTACGACCGCCGCGAAGGTGCCGACGACATAAACATAGGCGGCGATGGCAGTGGCCTTGAGTTCGATCAGGCGTTCGCGCTCGTCCTTTGGCGTCTGGGCATCCTTGGGATTGTGCAGAGCGATGATGATGTGCGCGATGATCTCGATGACGATGAGAACGACGATGCATGCAACAGTGGCATGGAAAAACCCGGGTTCGGGGGGATCGCCGTAAGGTATTGGCATATGCAGAAAGTAAAGGACCGATACCGATAAAATGGATATCAGGGTGACCCAGGCGCTTTTCTCGTGAAATGACATCGGTTGTCTCCGGAAACGGATAATAGAACGATGCAAGTATTAATATATAGACATAATGTAAATAACATTGGACATAATATCAATAATAACGTACATAATATTTTACTTTTCGGAAATACCACTCAATCCATCTCTACGTCTGTGAAATCCCGCTTTCGGGATTGCCAGTACAAATACGGGATTACGTCGATGCGCGCCGGTTGAATGAGGCGGGATAAAATCCATGTAAATCAACCGACTGACAACCCGACTGACCTGGCATGAGTGTTGCCATGTCGTAACAATCGGGTTTCAAAAAGAGAGGGGTTCGATCGATGGCCATGGTCCGCGTGCAAGATGTGGGTAAAGCGTATCCGTACAAAGGAGGGCGCACCTGGGTGCTGCGGCAGATCGGGTTCGAGGTCCAGGAAGGCGAGTTCGTGACGATCATGGGTCCTTCCGGTTCCGGCAAATCCACGCTGCTTGGTATCCTCGGCATGCTGGATGGCGAATTCGACGGACAATACTGGTTCGACGGCGAGCCGGTGCATGATTTAAAACCAGGGCAACGCAACCGGCTGCACAAGCACAACGTAGGTTTCGTTTTCCAACAATTTCATCTGCTCGATGACCTGACGGTCTACGAAAATCTGGATATCCCCTTGTCGTATCGCGACGTGCCGCGCAAGGAACGGCAGGCGCGCGTGGCGGAGATCCTCGACCGGTTTCAGATCGTCGGCAAGAAGGACCTCTTCCCCGCGCAACTCTCCGGCGGGCAACAACAGCAGGTGGCGGTCGCCCGGGCGGTGATCGCGGAGCCGCGCGTGGTGCTCGCCGACGAGCCGACCGGCAGTCTGCACTGGGGCCAGGGCAGACAGATCATGGAGTTGATGCGCGGACTGAACGAGCAGGGCACCACCATCATCCAGGTCACACACGACGAGCGCGTCGCCGGCTTCAGCCGGCGGGTCATCGAATTGGCGGACGGGTGGTTGTCGGCCGATCGGGAGAAGATCCATGTAAATGAGACCCAGGCGAGGAGCGAAGCCTCATGAATAACCTGCGCCATGCCATGCGCCAGTTTACCCAGCATCCGGGGTTGTCCTTGTGCATCGTCCTGATGCTCGCGCTGGGCATCGGCGCGACGACGGCGATCTTCGCGGTGTTTTACCAGGTGCTGGTGCAGCCGCTGCCCACGCCCGAGCCGGATCGCCTAGTCAACATCGTGCGCGCGGGACCGGCGGACGCGCGCGGACGCGAGGCGTTCAGTTACCCGATGTTTCGCGATCTGGAAAAAGGGCAGACGGTCTTTGACGGCATCGCGGCGTTCAGCGAGTTGCAGATGAACCTGGTGCATCGGGGCAGGGCGATCACGGTTTCCGGCATATTTGCAAGCGGGCACTATTTCAAAGCGCTTGGACTGACACCTGTACTTGGCCGTCTGATCGACCCGCGGGATGAACCGCGCATCGATGAGTCACCGGTTATCGTGTTGAGCCACGCCTTCTGGCAAAACCGCCTTGGCGGCGATCCCGAGATCGTCGGGGAGACACTGACGATCAACGGCGAGGTCTTTACGATTATCGGCGTCGCGCCGCCGGGGTTCGCCGGAACGCAGCTCGGCGTTCGCTCGGAAATCTTCGTGCCGTTTACGATGATCTGGCGGTTAAACCCAAACCAGCCCCGGGGCATGGCTGAAAACAGAAATATGATCTGGGTAAGGATGTTCGCGCGTCTCGCCCCGGGGATCTCGGCGGCGGAGGCGACCGTGGGCATCAATACCCAGTTCCGCCGCATCCTGAACGAGTTCGAGTTGCCGCAGCCAACGGCGCCCGCCGATCAACAGCAGCAGTTCGAACGACAGGCGGTCGAACTCGTTAACGGCGCGCATGGCCAGGGGAATATCGTAGGCGCATCCCAATCGCTGCGAATTCTGCTCGGCGTAACGCTGCTCGTATTGCTCATTGTTTGTGTAAACATCGCCAACCTGCTGTTGGCGCGCGGGGTGGAGCTGGCGGTGCGTGAGTCCATGGGCGCGAGCCGTGGCCGACTGCTGGCGCAACTCCTGACCGAGACCGTCTTGCCGGCCCTGCTGGGAGGCCTTTTGAGCCTGCCGGTGGCGATACTGACGCTCGGCGCCATCGCGCCGATGCTGCCGGCGCGGCTTGCCGGCGGGCTCGCGTTGCAAATCGGAACCACTGCAATGGCGTTTGCCGCCGGCTTGACGCTGGCGACCACGTTGCTGTTCGGGCTGTTGCCGGCCTGGCGCATGGCGCGCATGAGTCCGGCGCTGGCGATGAAAGGGCAAGCCGCGCACAGCCAGGGCGGACATGGCGCGATGCGGCTGCGCGTCGCGCTAGCCACGGCGCAAATCGCCTTCGCGATGATCCTGCTCGCGCTGGCGGGATTGTTCTCGCGCAGCCTGACGAATATTGCCCGCCTCGATCTCGGTATCGGCATCGACGGGATGGCGAGTTTCAGCATTGCGCCGCGCCTGAGCGGATACGAGACCGGAGAAACCGAGGCGCTCTACGACAGGATCGCGCAGGCGTTTATCGCCTACCCCGGCGTTACGGCCGTGACCTCCGCCATGCTGCCGGTGATCACCGGTAATGCAATGGAAGTTGGTCTGGGGATCGACGGCTACGAGAATGCGGACCAACCCATCACCGCGAATTTCAATACGATTGGGCCTGGGTTTTTCTCAACGCTGGCGATACCGCTGCGCGCCGGACGCGAATTTAATGCCGCAGACATGGCCCAGCCCTCCGGCAAACTGATCGTCAATGAGCGGTTCGTGCGGGAGTACGGTCTGGGCGATAAGGCGATCGGACGCCGACTCCGATTCGGTCCGGCGGGCGGCGATGGTTGGGAAATTGTCGGGGTTGTCGCGGATGCGGCCTACAGCTCCGTCAAGGAATCGGCTCCTCCGCAGATCTTCTTGCCGCGCGGCGCGCTGCCGATGTTCAGTGGAACCATGACGTTTTACATTCGCACGGGAGTGGACCCGGATGCCTTGCCGCCGGTCATCCCGCGCATCGTCGCGGGCGTCGATCCAGAACTCCCGGTCAGCAATGTCATCACCCTGCGGCGCCAGGCGCAGGAGAACATCTTCATCGATCGCCTGGTCACGACGCTCTCGGTGGGTTTTGCCGGGCTCGCGGCGTTGTTGACGGCGATCGGACTCTACGGTGTCCTGACTTGCAACGTTGCGCAGCGCACGCGCGAGTTGGGCCTGCGGCTCGCCCTTGGCGCCCGACCGGAAACTCTACAGAAACTGGTGTTGCGACAGGTCGCGGCGATGACCGCGATCGGCATCGGGCTTGGACTCGCCGTCGCCATCGGCCTCGGCCGCGTCGCCGAGTCCCTGCTGTTTGGCATTGCCGGCCAAACTCCGTTCATCTTTACCGCGGCCGCCGCGCTGTTGTCCATAGTGATATTCGGCGCGGCCTGGCGCCCGGCGCGGCGCGCATCGCGCATCGCACCGATGGAGGCGCTGAGGTATGAATAAGTAGAGGAAGATATAAAAACTTACCGGGTCTCTCCCGCTCTTGCTTGACGCAGTTGGTTACCTTAATGTGTCCTCAGATGACGATTCGCAGCCGGGCGAATCGGCAAGGGAGTTCACGAGCGCAAAGCCATGCAGACCTTCTATGCCCTGATCGATCGGTATGCCGCCGCCGCGTCCTGGCAGCGGGAGGCCATCGAAGCCGAGATATGGCAACGTTACGGGGTCGTGCGGGCCGTGCTGGTGCTCGATATGTGTTTATTCACGGCGTCGGTCCATCGCGATGGCGTGCTGCCGTATCTGTCCCGCATCCGGCGGATGCACGCGATCACCGGGCCGATTGTGGCGGCGTATTCCGGGGAGGTGGTGAAGTACCAGGCCGACAATCTGCTGGCGGTGTTCCCGGATCCCGCTCAGGCGCTGGGCGCGGCATTGTCCATGCGCCAGCGGCTGCTAGAGGGAACGCCAAGCCAATGCGTGGGCATCGGGCTTTCGTACGGCAGGATCCTCCTCGTTCCGGGTTGGGATTCGCATGGCGACGCGACCAATCTGGCCTTCAAGCTCGGCGAGGATGTCGCCAACAGCGGCGAGGTCCTGGCTACCGCCGATTTCATCAAGGCCTTGGACGCCAGTAATAAATTCCATCACGAACAACGCACCCTTAACATCGCCGATTTGCAGTTTGAAGTATTTTGCATCGCGGGAGATTCCAATGGACCTGGCTATTAGAACCAATCAACTCACCCGCTATTTCGATGGCGTCTGCGCGGTGGATCGTCTGGATCTGCAAGTGGAGCGCGGCACGTTTTACGGATTTCTCGGCCCCAACGGGGCTGGAAAATCGACCACCATCAAAATGCTCACCGGCCTGCTGGCCGCGTCCGGCGGACACGCGCGCGTCCTCGAAAAAAACATCTTCGAGATGGACGAGGCGCTGGAGGCGAAACAGCGAATCGGCGTGGTGCCGGAAGATTTGGCCTTGTTCGATCACCTGACCGCGCGCGAACACCTGACCTTCATCGGCCGCATGTACCTGCTGCCCGGCGGGACGATCCAGCAACGGATCGACGAATTGTTATCCCTGCTCGGGCTGGACGGCGATGAAAAGAAGCTGACGCTCGAATATTCACACGGGATGAAAAAGAAACTCGCGCTGGCCGCGGCGCTGCTGCCGAATCCCGACCTGCTGTTTCTGGATGAACCGTTCGAGGGCGTCGATGCCGTCACTTCTCGCGTCATCCGCGATCTGCTCGCCGATTATGTACGACGCGGCTCGACGGTGTTTCTGACCTCGCATGTCCTCGAAGTGGTCGAAAAACTCTGCACCCACGTCGGCATCATTGCCAAGGGGCGGCTGGTGGAGCAGGCCGCGCTCGACGATATCCGGCGGGGCAGTTCGCTTGAGGCACGGTTTCTGGAAAAGGTCGGCGCCGACGCGGAGGCGGTGCAGAAGCTCTCCTGGCTGGACGAGTCCGGGACGTGACCTGGCATCATCTCAAGACATTCCTCTGGCTGCGCTGGCGGTTGGTCCTGAATCACAGCCGGCGGCACGGGGCGGTCAGCCTTGCGCTCTTCTTTATCTTCAAGATCGTCTTTGCGCTTAGCGCCCTGGCCGCCTTGATTATTGGATTCCTGCTCGGCGCCACATCACTCCCCAACCGCCCGCCGGAGGTGGCGATGCTCACATTCGCCGGCGTGATCGTTGCCTATCTGTTTTTTACCGTCATCGGAATCATGGTCGAATTGCAGCGCGCTGAAATGTTGTCGCTTGACAAGTTTATGCATCTGCCAATGACGCTGAGCGGGGCGTTTCTGATTAATTATCTCGGCTCCAGCATGAACCTGAGCGCGCTGGTGTTCTTCTCCGGGATGCTGGGCTTGTCACTGGGACTGTCGATCGAGTCGGACGGGGCCGCGGCATTTATCCTGCCGTTATTTGTTGTCGTGTTTTTTCTGATGATGACGGCGCTGATATATCAGTTCCGCGGTTGGCTGGCCAGCATGTTGGCCAATCCGCGGCGCCGGCAGACCATGATAGTGATTATCACCATGGCATTTCTATTGGTGATGATGTCGCCATCCCTGCCGGGCATCGTTTCGATGTATCGCCATAAGGCAGACGCCGATACAAACGCCCCAGCCGTGACCGTGAATGCCGGGGATAAAAGCGTGGACCTGCAGGCGAGACGGAATCAACGCCGGCAACCCATGACGCCTGAGGAAGTTTTCAAGCTGCAATCGCGCGCGCGTTTTGCCAGTGCGATCCTGCCGCCAGGGTGGTTGGCGTATGGGGTCGTGAACACCCTGGAGGGGAGGATTATTCCCGCCCTGGCGTGTTTTTTCGGAATGGGATTGATCGGCGCCTGGAGTTTGCGGCGATCGTATCAGACGACGCTGCGGCTTTACCGGGGCGAGTTCAGTGCCGGGCATGGATCGAAGCAACGCGCCGCGTCCCAGGTCCAGGCGCGCCCCCGGACGCGTCCCGTCAACGGAAGGCGGGCCCATGCCGGTCTGCGCCTCCCCTGGGTCCCGGAGCGCGCATATGCCGTGAGCGTTGCAAGTTTCCGCTATCTGTTGCGGATACCGGAAATGAAACTGACGCTGTTGTCGCCGCTGATCATGCTGTTGGTGTTCGGCGGGATGTCAGGTTCGGGGAAGGCGGAGATTGCGGAGTATCCGGGCGCGCTGCGGGCCCTGGGCTTCGCCGCTTTAATGCTGCTGATGAGCATTCTCTATCTGCAGACCAATCAATTCGCCTACGACCGCTCCGGTTTTCGTGCCTTTGTGCTGAGTCCCGCCTCACGCCGGGACGTGTTGCTGGGCAAGAATCTGGCCTTCTTCCCGTTCGGCGCCGGCCTGATGGTTCTGGCGATTGGTCTATGCCAATGGCTGGCGCCGCTGCGGCCGGATCACCTCGCTGCCGTGTCGTTACAGATAATCCCGATCTTTCTGTGGTTTTGCGTGGCGGGGAACGCGATGTCGATATACCTGCCATTGGTGGTTAAACCGGGTACGGCCATGCCGGCCACCGGCCAGAGTCTTAAATTACTGCTGCGCTTTCTGGCCACCCTGGCGTCGCTCGTGCCCCTCGTCCTGCTGGCCCTGCCCCTGGGCATCGAATATCTGATGCACCTCATGGCATGGGGCGAGGGCTTCCCCACGTTCCTCGTGCTTGTCCTCATTCAGACCGCGCTGATGATATGGCTGTATCTGATCATCCTGGACCGTCAGGCCGAATGGTTGCATCGACGGGAGCAGGAGATCCTGGCGGTGGTCACCACCAAGGCGGAGTGACATGGAAACCGTGTCACGGGTTCTTTGTACAGATTAACGCCGGCATCCCGTCCATAATTCCAATAGAAAGGACGATAGATAATTCCAGTTTAATAGAAAATTCCAATTTGATGGCAGTAAACCCATGGGTTATTGTCCGCCCCTTTCTCAAATATTCAATCAGACATGCAAGCGGCGACCCAGAGGGCGAAAATGCAAATCGATTTCCCAAAAAGCAAGCATCAAAACTTTGCGCACATTCTGCTCGCCAAAAAATACTGGTGGGCACACTTCCTGATAGTCGCCGGGATAAGCACCATCGGGTTAGTTGCTCTCGGCCTGTGGACCTATTCCGGATCTCCACCGCTGACCGGATTCGTGTCGTCCACTACCGGGGAGGTAGTGATTCCAGAATGGCGCATCCAGCGGGGCAAGGAGGTGTTCCATCTCAAGGGTTTGATGTCTTATGGTTCGTTTTGGGGCGATGGCGCCGAACGGGGGCCGGATTTCACGGCCGATGCCCTGCACCGAACGATTGTATCCATGCGGTCCTTCTATGGAAAAGAGGTGACGAGTCGTCAGACTGATCTGGCTCAATACGACAAGGACGCGATCGCGGCGAGGGTTACAAGAGAAGTCCATACGAACGGATGGGACGAGAAGGCTGCCGTCATTCGCATCAACGACGCCCAGGTTGCCGCTTACCGGGAGTTGATTAATCATTACACCCGGATGTTTACGGACCCCGAATATCCCGAAGCCTTTCAGTCGGGAAGAATGATGGGACACATCTCCGACCCGGAAGACATCGAGGCATTAACAGCCTATTTCTTCTGGGGAGGTTGGGTCGCCGCGGCGGATCGTCCGGGTGAGACATATAGTTATACTCACAACTGGCCCTATGATCCGGAGGCCGGCAACACTCCCACCTTCGCAACCATTTTCTGGAGTCTTGCTTCAATTCTCGCGCTGCTCGCGGGGACCATGCTGGTCCTGTATGTGTACGGTCAAATGAAAGCACTGCCCGCAGATCCGTTCAAGGGAAAGGGCTGGTCGCTTACAACGGTGGACCTTGAGAATTCGGGAGACGCCCACGTTCGGCCAACCCAAAGCTCCACCTACAAGTTTTTTGCCTTCGCAATCGTTCTATTCCTGTTGCAGGTTCTGGCCGGCGTCTTAAGCGCGGAAGATTTCGTCAAAGGCGGACCCACCACCGCCATCGTCAATCTGTTTGGTATTACCATCCCCTTCACGGTGGTTCGAGGCTGGCATCTTATCCTGCAGATCTACTGGTTCTTCATGTGCTGGGTCGGTTACACCATATTTTTTCTGCCCAGACTTTCCAACGTCCCGGGCGGTCAGCGGTTCCTGATCAACCTGCTATTTTGGGTGTGTTTCATCGTGGGCGCCGGAGCGCTGTTTGGCATTTATCTCGGGCAGACGGGACGCCTGAGCGACGAGGTTGCGTACTGGTTCGGCAGTCAAGGCTGGGAGTTCCTGGAGCTCGGGCGATTCTGGCATATCCTCATGTTGTGCGGATTCGTCCTCTGGATCGTTATCATCTTCCGCTCCGTGAGGCAGTGGATCACAAAGCAGAACCTATGGTCCGTTCCCGCATGGCTGTTTTACGGCAGCGGCATCATGGTCCTGTTCCTGTTCTTCGGCATGTTCATGACTCCGACGCAGAATTTTGCCATATCGGACTACTGGCGCTGGATGAACATCCATATGTGGGTTGAGGTCACATTTGAGGTGTTCACGACCTGTGTGATCGGGTACATGCTCGTGCAGATGGGCCTTCTCACCCGCTCGATGGCGGAACGGGTTATTTTTCTTGCGGTGATGATGTTTCTGATCACGGCGTTGATCGGAATTTCCCATAATTTCTACTGGATCGCCAAACCGTCGGGCATCATTGCGCTTGGAAGCGTCTTCTCCACGCTTCAGGTGTTGCCTCTGCTCCTGCTCACCCTGGATGCATGGCGGATGCGAACGGAAATGGTCCGGGCCAGCGAATACCTGCACGAAGGGAAGCAGAAATTCGTGATGGACGGGGTCTGGATGTTCATTCTCGCCGTCAATTTCTGGAACATTGTGGGAGCGGGAGTATTTGGCTCGTTAATCAATCTTCCCATCATCAATTACTACGAGCATGGAACCTACCTTACAGGCAATCATGCTCACGCCGCCATGTTTGGGGTAAAAGGCAACGTTGCCCTGGCTGGAATGCTGTTTTGCTGCCAGCATCTGTTCCAAAGAGCCTACTGGAACGAGAAACTGATCAAAACCGCCTTTTGGTCGCTGAATGGTGGATTGGTGCTGATGATGACGCTGGATCTGTTCCCGGCAGGAGTGTATCAAATCGCAGCCGTTTTCACGCACGGGTTCTGGTACGCCCGCACACAGGAGTTCGTAACGGGGCCCGTATTTGCGACTCTGACTTATCTCCGTACTATCGGAGGGGTTGTGTTCATCTTCGGCGGCGTGTTGCCTCTGGCGTGGTTCATTTTATCGAGGGGACGCCGGCTTGTGCCCGAAGTCGAAGTCGCGGAAAACGAATGGACGGCCTACGAGAAAGTTTGGGAGGTTCAGGAAGAGGAAATCCTGCAGGCGCTGAAGTAGGATTTCAAACGGCAAGATAAACCCGGTTTCCTTGGACGCCCGATCTGCAGAACAGGGGCGTGTCCAGGGGCCGGACAACGCCAATATCAGCCGTCAGGCCGCCTGAAACTCTTGCGCGCGCGTTCGACTTTGGCCCGAATCACACAACCCTCGACATGATCGTTGACTAGCCCCATCGCCTGCATGAAGGCATGCACCGTGGTCGGGCCGACGAATTTCCAGCCGAGTTTTTTCAGGGCCTTCGACAAGGCAAGCGACTCCGCGGAGGTCGAAACGGTCTGCGGTTTGGCGAAACTCTTCGGGTGAGGTTCATAACGCCAGAGGAAGGCCGCCAGCGATCCTTCCCGTTTGACGAGTTCCCGAGCCTGTCGCGCGTTGTTGATCGCCGCCTCGATCTTGCCGCGATGGCGGACGATGCCCGCGTCTTTCAGCAGACGGTCGATATCGCGTTGGGCATAGCGCGCGATCCGGTCAAAGTCGAAATCATGGAAGGCGGCGCGGAAGTTCTCGCGCTTGGCGAGGATGGTGCGCCAACTGAGCCCGGATTGAAAACCCTCCAGACACAATTTCTCGAACAGACGCCGGTCATCGCCGACCGGGAATCCCCATTCGGCATCGTGATACGCCAGAAATTCCGGCGCGGCGCCGCACCAGCGGCAACGCAGCTTGCCATCGGGACCTGTAATCGTTGCGTTCATGGATTTGCCAGTATACACCTCGTCCCAATACTGGAATCCTGTATCGCGATTCCGGGAAAATCAGGGTTGAAGCAATCGCCATTCCCCACCCCTGACCGGAGTTAAATCAAGGCGTTGCCAGTGATTAGGCTATTGGCACGAGAGTTGCCATCTGGAAGATACATTAAGAGGGAGATCTTGCGGGATGAATGACACTAAAACACACGCCATGCTGAGCAATCTGGTTCAGGATATCCGTTACTCCATGCGCGCGCTGGCGCAGCGGCCCGGTTACGCGCTGGTGACGATTGCAGTGTTCGCGTTCGCGCTCGGCGCCAATACGACCGTATTCAGCGTTTTCAATGGCCTGTTCCTGCGGCCACTGCCGTACCCGGATGACGATCGGTTGGTGGCGGTATTCAATGTCTATCCCAAGATGAACCTCATGTTCGCCGGGACCTCGATCCCGGATTATCTCGATCGGCGCGAACGCGCACCCTCGCTGGAGGATCTAGCAATCTTCACGGCCAGACCGCGCACTCTGGGCGGCAACGGCGCGCCGGAAAGGATCCAGGTCGTGAACGCGTCGTCATCGCTGTTCAGCGTACTCGGCGGCGCGCCGCTGCTCGGCAGGATATTCAACGAAGCGGAAATGCAGCCGGGCCAGGATCGAGTGGCGGTCGTGAGCCAGCGTCTGTGGCGGGAACGCTTCGGTGCGCGCAACGATGCGATCGGCGCCGACCTCGATCTCGATGGCATACCCTACCGCATCATCGGCGTGATGCCGGAGGGCTTCATGTTTCCGGATCGCTCCATGGATGTCTGGACGCCGTTTGCGTTCACCCCGGAGCAGATGAGCGACAGGGAACGCGGGCGGGAGTATTCGGGCAGCATCGGGCGTTTGCGGCCGGGCGCGTCGGTTGCCGCGCTGCAGGCGGAGCTCGATTCCATCGTACTGCAGAACCTCGAGGCCGGACGGTTGCCGCAGGGTGAGTCCTTCATCGCAACGACGGGTTTTACCGGACGCGCCCAGCCGCTGCGCGAGCGCATGGTCGGGGACTACCGGCAGATGATGGTCATCCTGCAAGGCATCGTGATCGCGGTGCTCGTCATCGCCTGCGCCAACGTCGCCAATCTGCAACTCGCGCGGATGCTGGCGCGGCGCAAGGAACTGGCGACGCGCTTCGCGCTTGGCGCGGACCCGCGGCGCCTGATTCGACTGGTGCTGGTCGAGAGTCTGCTGCTTGCGGTTACTGGCGCCGGCGCGGGACTTGCGCTTGCCGTTGGCGGGCTCGATCTGGTCCGCTTTCTCGGGTTCGATAATTCCAGTCAGGGTATCGAGTTCGTACAGGATGGTAATGTATACATTTACACGGTCTGCGCCGCCATGTTCGCGGCCCTCGCGTCGAGCCTGCTGCCGTTGTTTGTGCTGCTGCGATCGGATCTCGCACAGACCGTGCACGAAGCCGGGCGCCTCGGCGACGGTGGAACGCGGGCGCGGGCGTTTCGCGGCGCGCTCGTGATCGTGCAGATCGCGGTCAGCGTGGCCTTGCTGGTCGGAGCGGGTCTGTTGACGCGGGGTTTCCAGCAGTTGCAACGGGAAGGCGCGGGTTTCAACGCCGAACAGGTATGGACCGCGCGCATCGCGTTGCCGGACAGCCGCTATCCCGACCCGGAATCAAGGACACGGTTTTACGACCGGGCGCTCACTGAACTGCGCGCGCTGCCCGGCGTCATGCACGCCGGATTCACCTCGGCGCTGCCATTCTCCGGCAACAACTCCCAAGGTAGTTATTCTATTGACGGATATACGCCGCCTGCCGGAGCGGCGCCGCCACATGCGCAAAAACGCAGCATCAATGAAGGCTTTCTGCCGGCGCTCGACATCCCGGTGATCCGCGGCCGCAACTTCACGGTCAATGAACCGGAGCAGGTCGCGATTGTCGACGAGAATCTCGCCGGTAAATATTGGCCGGGCGGCGATGCGCTCGGTAAGCGCATCGGGGACGCGAACGCCGCGGGAGACATCATCTGGTACACGATCGTCGGCATCGTGCCCGCAATAAAACACGAGACGTTGACCGAGGACCCGCGCAAGGAAACGGTTTACTGGCATTATCGGAAAGAAAGCGAGTTCGGCGTTGGCGCGTTCACGTTGCGCACCACCCTCAACCCGGCCGATCTGACCCGCGCCGCCGCCAACGTCATCGCCGGCATCGACCCGGACCTGGCGCTATTCGATGTGATGTCGATGGACGCGCGCTTAAAGCGTTCGCTTGGCCCACAGCGAACGCCCATGACGTTGACGCTGGCATTCGCAGCGATCGCCTTCACGCTCGCCGTGATAGGCATCTATGGCGTGCTGACCTGGACTGTGACGCAGCGTTCCGGAGAGATGGGCGTGCGTATGTCGCTGGGCGCCCACGGCGCGGATGTGGTGCGCCTGGTGCTCGCGCAGGGTGGACGTCTGCTCGCAGCCGGTATGTTGCTCGGCTGTATCGGCGCGATGGCCCTCGGGCGATTATTGGCCGCTAAGATACCGGCGGTAACCGCCGCCGATCCCGCGGTCTATGCGCTGGCTCTTGGCGGCATAGCCGGCGCCTCGTTACTTGCCTGCTGGCTCCCCGCGAGCCGCGCCGCGCGCATCGATCCGATGCGGGCATTGCGGGAGGAGTGACGCCACGAAATAAACCTGTTCTGTTTCGCTAGCAAGGGCATAAAATCGATCGTGTATGGCAATTCCCGGATCTGTGACCTTAACCCAATTAATGAGGGCTATGAGATGAGACAAAGACTATTGGTGGCAATGGCGTGGTTGACGGTCGGAGGCATGGTTGTCGTATACGGCGATGAAAATCCGGTTAGTGTTGACCGGCTGCCGTTGCAGGGCGAGTGGCAAGGAACCGAGCAATGCTCTGTTCTTGATGGTGGCGAGCCGACGCCGGCCAGTCCGCTAGAGATAATTATTCGCGACAATGAGGTATTTAACGCCTTTGGACCACAGGGTCGACGCAGCAATTCCATGTTCGCACATTCCGACCAGAATCCCGGCCTGACATCAGAGGCGCCGGATTTCGTCAGGAGTCTGCGGGATGCGAAAATCCTGTCCGAGGATGGGAAAAATCTTTTCGGCATGTTGGCCGAGGTGTTGGAACACCAGCCGGAGGGCATCTCAACATATGTCCTTTCGCCTTCCGACAGTGTGGTCCGCGGCCGGATGTTCTGTAATGCCGGAGAAAAGTGGTGTCACTTCCAGGCGGTGAAGCGCGTGAAGTTCGGCGGTGAAACATACGAAGTAGAAGGCGGCGATCTCATGAAGGATTACGGCGGCCGGATGGTCAGGGTCGGTTACGCCTATGATCGGGTTGGCTGCGCGCCCAAGGTCTGCGTTTACGTCTGCGAAGCTGCGCTTGAAAGTAAAGGAAGGTAGAATGCCCTGAATGGAAGTTAGGGTCTTGCCGGTCTTTGTTTGAATGAGTGATGGTCGATGCCGAATAAAGTAAAAAAAGAGATTAAGAAAGTCACGACGCATGTCCTGCAGGAGATGAAGAAGGCGGGAGAAAAGATCTCCATGCTCACCGCGTATGACTACACCATGGCGAAGATCCTGGATGCCGCCGGGATCGACGTGATGCTCGTGGGCGATTCCGCTTCCAATGTGATGGCGGGCAATGAAACGACGCTGCCCATCACACTCGACCAGATGATCTATCATGCCACTTCCGTGGTGCGCGCCGTGGATCGCGCCCTGGTTGTCGTGGACCTGCCGTTCGGGTCGTACCAGGGGAACTCGAAGGAAGCTCTCAACTCCGCCATCCGCATCATGAAGGAATCGGGCGCGCATGCCGTGAAGCTGGAGGGCGGCAGGGAGGTGCAGGAATCCGTCGAAAGGATATTATCCGCCGGCATTCCCGTGATGGGCCATCTGGGCCTGACGCCGCAATCGATTTATAAATTCGGGACCTATCAGGTGCGCGCGCGCGAAAAAAAGGAAGCGGAGCGGGTCCTCCAGGATTCCGATCTGCTGGAAAAAACGGGCTGTTTTGCCATTGTGCTGGAAAAGATCCCCGCCAAACTTGCCGCGCAGGTAACGAGGAATGTGAGCGTGCCAATCATCGGCATAGGCGCGGGCGCGGAGGTGGACGGACAGGTGCTGGTGCTGCACGACATGCTCGGACTCAACGAGGAGTTTTCCCCGAGATTCCTGCGCCGGTACCTGAATCTCTACGACGAGATTAAAAATGCGGTGGGCAGCTACATCAAGGATGTGAAGAGCCGGGATTTTCCGAACAAGAAAGAGCAGTACTGATCTCCGGGATCGCTTTCTGAACCGCATTACCGCACCAGCCAGTCCCTGTCGGTAAGTATGAAAAACCCCATGTCAACCCGCAAACCTCGCATCCTCATCGCGGACGATCAGCATGACGTTGTCGAGGCGTTGCGGCTGCTGCTCAAGGGCGAGGGTTTCATAGTCGAAGGCTTCTCCAGCCCTGGCGCGCTGATTGACTCGTTGCGCCGCGCCGAGGCCGACGCCATCCTGATGGATCTAAATTACACACGCGATACCACCTCGGGCGCGGAAGGACTGGATGCAGTCGCGCGCATCCGCGCCTTCGACGCCGGTACGCCGATCATTGTTATGACGGCGTGGGGCAGCATCGGGCTGGCGGTCGAGGCGATGCGGCGCGGGGCGCAGGATTTCGTGGAAAAACCCTGGGACAACGAACGCATGCTCTCGGTGTTGCGCACTCAGATCGCGCTGGGGCAGGCCATCCACCGGGCGCGGGCGCTGGAAACCGAGAACCGGCAACTGACGGCCATCGAGGGGGATTTCATCGGCGAGTCGCCGGCGATGCGGCCGGCGATTGAGATGATTGAGCGTATCGCGCCGTCGGAGGCGAATGTCCTGATCACCGGCGAGAGCGGCTGCGGCAAGGGATTGGTCGCGCGGTTGATCCACGAACGATCCGCGCGTCGCGAGCGCAGTTTCGTGGTGGTCAATATCGGCAGTCTGGCGGAGACCGTGTTCGAAAGCGAGATGTTCGGCCATGTAAAGGGGGCCTTCACGGACGCCAGGAATGATCGCATCGGCCGCTTCGAGCTGGCGGATGGCGGCACGTTGTTTCTGGACGAGATCGCGAGCATTCCGGTCACACAGCAGGCCCGACTCCTGCGGGTCCTCGAGGATGGCCAGTTCGAGCGGCTGGGTTCCTCGCGCACGCAGCGAACCGATGTCCGGATGCTGGCGGCTACCAATGCCGACATCGACGCCGAAATCGCAGCCGGCCGTTTTCGTAGCGATCTGCTGTATCGTTTGAACACGATCCATCTGCACCTCCCGCCGTTGCGGGAACGCGGCGATGACATCGTGCGCCTCGCGCAGTATTTCCTGCAACGCCATGCGCGGCGCAATCGCAGGACGTTGGAGACATTCAGCGATCCCGCGCTGGCGGCGCTGCGGCGTTATCCCTGGCCGGGCAATGTGCGTGAGCTCAGTCATGTCATCGAACGCGCCGTGCTGCTGGCCCGCGGTCCGGTCATCGACCCTGTCGACCTGCGCCTGGATTCCTCGCCCACCGCCGAATCCCGGCCTGCGACGCTGGACGAGATCGAGCGTGAGGCGATCCGCAGGGCGGTCGATCGCCACGCGGGTAATGTCGTCGCCGCCGCCGAAGAACTCGGGATCAGCCGATCCGCCCTGTACCGGCGGATGGAAAAAACTGTCCAGTGAACCGCCTCCGCCCGCTGTTCCAGGACCAGCTTGCCTGGATGGCGCTGATCGCGGTCGCCCCGGCCTGGCTGACCTCAGCCTGGCTGCTCTGGAGATGGGAGGCAAGCCCGGCCCTGCGCTGGACACTATTGATCTTCATCAGCGCGTTCGTTGCCGGCGGAGTGATTGCCATGCGACAGCGCCTCGTTCACCCCATGCAGGCGCTCTCGAACATGCTGGAGGCCCTGCGGGAGGGCGACTATTCGCTGCGCGCCCGCAACGTCGATCCCGAAGACGCGCTGGGCGAGGTGATGATTGAGGTGAATGCGCTCAGCCGGATGTTGCAGGATCAGCGGCTCGCGGCGCTGGAGGCGGATGTCTTGCTGGCGAAGGTCATCGCCGAGGTCGATATTGCCGTGTTCGCCTTCGATGCCGAACGCCGGCTCCGGCTCCTCAACCGTGCCGGCGAATCGCTCCTCGGCGGACGCGCGGCGGATCTCATCGGCAAGAGCGCCGCCGAACTCGGGGTTGCCGCCATGCTGGATGGCGTCCCGGCGTCCATAGTCAACCAGGCATTTCCAGGCGGGGCGGGCCGCTGGGAGGTGCGCCGCCGCCGGTTTCG
This sequence comes from Gammaproteobacteria bacterium, assembly GCA_004297165.1. Taxonomy (GTDB): domain Bacteria; phylum Pseudomonadota; class Gammaproteobacteria; order Eutrophobiales; family Eutrophobiaceae; genus 2-02-FULL-56-15. The sequence continues at coordinate 256,724 of SCUJ01000005.1, read as the reverse complement.
CGAACGAGGCCGGCCGCACGAACTCCTTGTCATCTCCGATCTCAGCCGCGCCCTGCGCGACGAGGAGCGGCAGGCTTGGCGGCGCCTGGTGCGGGTCATCGGCCATGAACTCAACAATTCGCTCACGCCGATAAAATCCATGGCCGGGACCCTGCGCAAGATCTTCGATCTCGAACGGATGCCGGACGATTGGCGCGACGATGCGCGCACGGGACTGGCGATCATCCATGATCGGGCCGAGGCCCTGGAGCGGTTCATGGGGGCGTACGCGCGGCTGGCGCGGTTGCCGCCGCCCACGCGCAAAACGGCGGATTTCGCGGCGATCGTGCGGGGCGTGGCGTCGTTGCACGGCGATCGCGTGCGGGTCGAAAACGGTCCGGCGGCGTCACTCGCGATCGATGTCGATCAGATCGAGCAGGCATTGATCAATCTGGTGAAGAACGCGGTTGAAGCGACCGGCACAGATGGCGCCGTATGCGTCCGCTGGCAGGTCACGGATGGGGAACTCGTGGCCGAGGTCGAGGATGACGGACCGGGTCTTGCGCATACGGACAACCTCTGGGTGCCGTTCTTCACGACGAAACCGGGCGGCGCCGGCATCGGTCTGGTCCTCTCGCGGGAGATCGTCGAGAACCATGGCGGCAGGATATCCCTTGAAAATCGCGTCGGTGCGCGGGGTTGTGTCGCCCGGGTCCGACTGCCTGCGACATGAGGATCCTCACCACCAGCCCGCGGCGTTATCGATAGATGTAGGGGCGATCCTTGTGATCGCCCTGTCCGGGATGACGTGAATGGGGCCGGCGGGTGATGCGTTACTTCGGTTTGCGGAAGACAAACAAGGCGCGATCGGTCGCGCCGCGGGTGCCGGGGGTGAACACCATCTTGGTCCGATCGTCCTCCGGGTGCGCGAGGATGGCGCTGTCCTCGGCGAGTTCGAAACCGGCGGCCAGTAGTTCGTCCTTGACGATCTGCACATCGATGCGATGGAGTTTTTCCACGTCGCGGGCGCCGGAGCCGTCCTCCGCCTTGTGTTCCTCTACGACATAGGCGCTGCCGGGCTTGAGGGCCGCGAGTAGTTTCGCGTTCATCTTCGCCGTGTCGATCTTCTGCAGGATGAGGTCGTGGTAATACAGCATGTTGAACACCGCATCGACTTCTTGGGGAAAGTCCGAATTGTTGTAATCCTCCTGGTGGTAAGCCGTGTTCGGATGCGCGGCGGCGAAGGCCCGCGATGCCTCTCCGGCAAAGCGTTCGGTATAGGGCAGGTCATAGACATCGACCTTGCCGTTCGGCCCGACCACGGCCGAGAGGATCTTGGTATAGTATTGGCCGACGCCGGCGATCTCGATGATGTGATCGCCAGGCTTGATGCCGGACTTCATCAGGATCTCGGCCGGTTTGCGCGAGGAATCGCGCGCCTTTTCCGCATCCGTCCGCTCCGGCGATTCGATGGCCTGGCGGATGTGATCCGGCGTACCTTCCGGCATGACGTAAGGACCCAGGGACACGGGGGCGGGGATCTGCATCTGCGCCATCACCGAACAGGCGGTGAATGCGAGTATCACGCTGGCTGACAAGGTGGACAGGAATCGCATGCGGTCTTCTCCTTGGAGAATTGATGAGAGGGCCTATTATTTCCTTTATTTTCCCGCCGGTCCAATCCGCAACACCGCGCCGTCTTCTTCGTCGGCGAGCGCATAGAGGAATCCGTCGCTGCCCTGATACACCCCGCGTATGCGTTGTCTCAGGTCAGTCAACAATTGCTCGCGCCTAATCTCCTCGCCGTTGGCATTGAAACGGATGCGCTGCAAATGCCCGGTCGCGGGAATCTCACCCATGCGCAATCCGCCGACAAAGAGGTCGCCCTTCCACAGCGGCAGCTTGTCGCCGGTATAGAAGGTCATGCCGGAGACCGAGATGGAGGGCATCCAGTACACGATGGGATCCTCCAATCCCGCTTTCTTGAAATCCTTCGCCTGCCAGGGACCGGCGTAGTCACGGCCCAGACTCACGAATGGCCAGCCGTAGTTCACGCCGGCCTTGAGGATATTGATCTCGTCGCCGCCGTTCGGACCCATTTCGAGGCCCCAGATCGCCCCGGTTTCCGGATGTGGCGCCAGCCCCTGGATCGTGCGATGACCGTACGTGAAGACCTCCGGCCGCGCGCCGGTCGTGTTGACGAACGGGTTGTCCTTGGGGACCTTGCCGTCCTCGGTCAGACGCAGCACCTTCCCGCGCAGCTCGGAGAGTTTTTGCGCCTCCTCGCCGCCGCCGTAGATCGAGACGTACAACAGGCCCGCGTTGTCGAACAACAGGCGCGACGAGCCGCCGACGCCGGGTCCGGTGTTGAAAATATCTTGCGCATCCTTCAGTGACTTGCCGTCCCACACGCCGCGCAACACCGCGAGGCCGGTCGCATTATTCTCGAGCGGCTTATCGTAAGTTATATAGAGAAGATGGTTTTCCACGAAGCGCGGATGCGGCACGATGTCGAGAAGACCCATCCATAACCCGCCCTTGATCGTGGGGAGACCTGCGATCGGTTCGGGATCGAGCACGCCTTCGCGAATCGCCCGCAACTGCCCTTTGTCACGTTCGCTGACCAGCATGGTTCCATCCGGGAGCTGCGCCAGCGAGTAGGGGTGATTCAGACCGCGTGCGATGACACTGACCTCGATCGCCTGACCTTCGGCCGTGTCATAGCGCCGCGGCGCATCGGGCAGCGGCGGCACGGGTACGCCCGGCGGGGCCTTGGGCACCCGTTGCAAGATTGCCTCCAGGGTCTCTTGGGCGGAAAGCGCCTGGCTGATGCACAGGCAGATAAGATACAAGGGGAGCAGTACCAGTCGACTCGGACGGAACAGAATCTTCATGAGTGGTTTCCTTGTTGATGAGTTATGGTTGAGATCGCTGATTTTTATCAGCGTGTTTTTTTAACCGCGTCGGTCGGCGAGAGCATGCGCCCGAGGATGGTGAGGCCGGCGTGGACCTTGGTCCGCTCGGCGGCATCGAGCGGTTCAAGCACCTCCGCGACATGACGTTCGTTACGGCGCTTGATCCGCTCCAACACCCGTTTCCCCTCGGGCGTGAGGCTGACCATGGTCTGGCGACGGTTGCCTTCGGGTATCTGGCGCTCGGCCAGGCCCTTGTCGACGAGCAGGCTGACCGACCGCGACATGGTCGGCAGACGCACCCATTGCGTCCGGGCCAGTTCGGTCAGACTGCAAGGCGCCCCGTCCAGCCGGGCCATGATGCCGACGTGCGCGGGAGAGAGACCGTCTTCCCCCGCGCGCATGCTGGAGGCGAGACTCCGCATCAGCATCATGGTCACTTGCAACAATTTCTGCGCGGTATCATTCGTCTGGGGAGTCATCGGCGAATCGCTCAGCGCCAGTCATCGACCAGAGCGCCCCGGCCCGGCCGGAAGTCGCTCACGAACCATACGCTCGCGGAATTGCCGCCGGCCACGACCGTCCGGATATTGCCGGCGTTCGGAAAGGGCTTGATTAACGTCTCGGCGGGGGCCTTCTTCCAGGTGGCGTAGGGCTCCAGACCCTGGTCGGCCAATGGGCCGATCATGCTCGATACGATGGAGTTGCCCCAATAGGTGGCCGCGGTTTCCTCAACATTCCTGGCGAACCACTCGCCGAGCGCCGCATTCGTGGCGAAGCCCTGGCTGTCCTTGAGCAGAGTGGCGACGGACGGGTCCATCAGGATGGTGGCCGCGCCGAGGCCAGGCAGGGACCGCATGTAATCGCGCATCAACATCTGCGGCGGGTAATGCTCCTCCACCCAGCCCGCGCTGTTGACGAAATTCCAGCCGGTAAACACCGTGACCACGCTGTCCTGTGGTTTGAAGCCCATTTGGACATGGAACGGTAGCCAGCCTTCCGGAAGCGCCTCCTCGTTTTCGGCCAGGGTCAGATTGTTGTAGCGCAGCGGGTTGCTGAGCGAGGCGAAGCCGGTCACGCCCTCCTGATAACCCTGAATCACTTTATGGATGAGGGTCATGGTCCGGCCGATGACGGCGTTGGCTTCATTGTTCGGACCCAGGGCGCCGAGTCCCGCGTTCATGCCGATCTCGGTGCGAATCGGCCCGCTCACGACCACCATGTTGGCGATGGAGGTCGTGGAATCCTGGTACGGCGCCAGGGTGGACAAGGCGAGGATTACGGGGAGGTATTCGGGCCTCGCGCCCGCCATGACGGCGAGGATGGCTACTTTCTCCACCGTGAACGGCCGGTTTGCCCCCAGGGTGCCGGAGGCGGTCTTCACGATTTCATCGGGCTTGTGTCGGGTGCCCTTCAGCATCGCGGCGACCCGTTCCTCCGTCGGCAGGATGACGGGGTTGAAGTCGGTCCATTGATTCTCCTTGAAGAGGCGTTGCAGATTGTCCTCCGTATCCGGCGGCAGCAGTCGCGGCGCCACCGCCGCCTGCGGCGGCCGGCCGGAGAGCTGTTCTGCCGCGGTCAGGGGATTGGTGAGTCCGTCGACGATGGCCTGCATCATGGGCTTGCCGCTCACCTTGTCGGCGCCTTCGACATAATGCTTCAATACCTCGCGCTTCTGGCCGGAAAACGGAAACGGGAAGGCGACGTAGCGGATCGGCATGCCGGTGCCATAGGCGACATTCGCCTCGACCCCGAAGCGCACGACGTTCTCGCCCGCCGCCGCGACGGTTGGAATGCCATACTGACTTTCGATTGCGCCTGCTTCGCGGCTCACGGCCGCGACACAGCCGTGTCAACCGGCGACGCCGATGATCACCCCGTCCGCCCTGGCATCGGCGATCTCCTTCCATAAGGCGGGGTCGTCAGTGACGAAGTTGCCCTGCTTGGATTTCAGGATCGTCTTCACGCCGGGCAAGTGTTCGGCGAACCACGCCTGCATTTCCCGCAACAGGATATCGTTGTTGCCGAAGCCGCCCCAATTGGTGTCCACCAGGTAGATGGTCTTGCCTTCCAGGGTGTCGAGCCGGGGCGCGAGCGGCACGCGGTCCGCCAATTCGGCGGTGACGGCGGGATTCAGGACGGTGAGCAATGGCGGATTGGCCGCGTCCGCTGCGGCATAAGCCGGCATGCTGCCAGGAGCGCTGAGTAATAAGGACGATAACAGGCTGAGAGATGTGAGCAGTGCTTTTTTCATGGATGCCTCCACATATAATCAGGGCTAACAATTAGCCCTGCTAACAATATAGCAAATGGATGGCTTACAGTCATCCAGGGGATTCCGGCCTGGTTCGGAGAACCCGTCGTCACGGCCCGGTGATGTGTTTCCGGGCTTATTGACGTATAATCCGCCGCCCGTTGTTACCTCTGGAATGACCCCCTTGACCGACCGTCTCCGCAATATCGCCGTCATCGCCCATGTCGATCACGGCAAGACCACCCTGCTCGACCAGTTGCTGGTGCAATCCGGCACGCTGGGGCCGCGCGCCGCCACGCCACATAGGATCATGGATTCCAACGACCTGGAGCGGGAGCGGGGGATCACTATCCTGGCCAAGACGACCGCGATCAAATGGCGCGATTACCGCATCAATATCGTTGACACTCCCGGGCACGCCGATTTCGGCGGCGAGGTGGAGCGGGTCCTGTCCATGGTGGATTCCGTGTTGCTGCTGGTCGACGCCGTGGATGGTCCGATGCCCCAGACCCGTTTCGTGACCCAGAAGGCGCTCGCGCAGGGCTTCCGCCCCATCGTTGTGGTCAACAAGATCGACCGGCCCGGGGCGCGCGCCGAGTGGGTGGTCGAACAGACCTTCGACCTCTTCGACAACCTGGGCGCGAGCGATGCCCAGCTCGATTTCCCCGTGATCTATGCCAGCGCCCTGCAGGGCTATGCCGCAACCGATGCGTCGGTCAGCAGCGGCGACATGGAGCCCTTGTTCCAGATGATCGTCGATCATGTGCCGCCTCCGGACGTGGACAGCGAAGGACCCTTCCAGGTGCAGGTGAGTCTGCTGGATTACAGCAACTACACCGGGGTGATCGGCATCGGCCGGATCCGGCGCGGCCGCATCAAGGCCAACAGCCCGGTGGTGGTTGTCGATCGCAATGGCGGTCAGCGCAATGCGCGGATCCTGCAAGTATTCGGGTTTCTCGGGCTGGAGCGGATCGATCAGCCGGAGGCCGGGGCCGGGGACATCATCGCCTTTACCGGCATCGACGGCCTCGCCATTTCCGACACCATCTGCGATCCCGCGCGCGCCGAAGCCATGGCGCCCTTGCAGGTGGATGAACCCACGGTCAGCATGACCTTCCAGGTCAACAACTCGCCTCTCGCAGGGCGGGAGGGACGCTTCGTCACCTCACGGCAGATCCGCGATCGGCTCCTGAAAGAGACGGTGCATAATGTTGCCCTGCGGGTGGAGGAGACGGCGGACCCGGACAAATTCAAGGTCTCGGGTCGCGGCGAGCTGCACCTGTCCATCCTTATCGAAAACATGCGCCGGGAGGGTTATGAACTCGGCGTTTCCCGGCCCGAGGTCATCACCCGGACGATCGACGGGGTCCTCTCCGAGCCTTATGAGCAACTGACCGTGGATGTCGAGGATCGGCATCAGGGCACGGTGATTGAAAAACTGGGCGCCCGCGGCGCCGATCTGCGGAACATGGCGCCCGACGGCAAGGGCCGCGTGCGTCTGGATTTTGTGATCCCGGCGCGCGGGATCATCGGTTTCCGGACGGAATTCCTCACCGCCACCCAGGGCACGGGCCTGATGTACCATGTCTTCGACCGCTATGCGCCGGTGAAGCCGGGGATATTCGGCAACCGCATAAATGGCGTCCTGATCGCCAACGGCGCCGGCAAGGCGCTGGCCTATGCGCTCTTCAATCTTCAGGAACGGGGCCGGATGTTCGTCCAACCGGGAGACGAGGTGTACGAAGGCGCCATCATCGGCATCCACTCACGCAGCAACGATCTTGTGGTGAATCCCCTGAAGGGCAAGCAACTGACCAATATCCGCGCGGCCGGCAGCGACGAGAACATCCTGCTCACCCCGCCGATCCGGTACTCGCTGGAGCAAGCCCTGGAGTTCATCGATGACGATGAATTGGTGGAGGTGACGCCGCAATCCATCCGCCTGCGGAAGAAGCTCCTGCTGGAGCATCAACGCAAGCGCGCCGCGAAGGCGGGGTGACGATTTATTTCGCCGCTTCCAGCCGCTCCTTGAGTTCCCGCAACTCCGTGCGCAATTCCGCCGGCAGGTGCTTCCCGAAACTGTCGTAGTATTCGCCGATAAGCGGGATCTCGTTCAGCCAGCCATCCACCTCGACCCGGAGCAGTCCTTCGAGGTCGGCCCCGTCCACATGCAGACCGGATAGATCCAGCGCCTCCCGGGGCGGCAGATAGCCGATGGGGGTATCCACCGCCGCCGCCGTGCCTTCGCAACGTTCGAAGATCCATTTGAGCACGCGGCTGTTCTCGCCGAAGCCCGGCCACATGAATTTCCCGTTGCCGTTCTTGCGGAACCAGTTCACGTAGAAGATCTTCGGCAATTTCGCGCCCCGTGTCTTGCCGATTTGGAGCCAGTGGTTCCAGTAATCGGCCATGTTGTAACCGCAGAAGGGCAGCATCGCCATGGGGTCGCGGCGCAATTTGCCGATGGCGCCGAAGGCGGCGGCGGTCATCTCGCTCGCGATGATCGTGCCGAGGAAGGTGCCGTGTTCCCAATTCCGGGATTCGTTCACCAGCGGAACCACCGAGGCCCGCCGCCCGCCGAAGAGGATGGCGCTGATGGGCACGCCGGCCGGATCGTCCCATTCCGGGGCGATCACCGGACACTGGCTCGCGGACACGGTGAATCTCGAGTTCGGATGCGCCGCCGGGGCGCCGGCCGCCGGGGTCCAATCCTTCCCCAGCCAGTCGGTCAGATGCGCGGGAGGTTCGTGGGTCAAGCCTTCCCACCAGATATCGCCGTCATCCGTCTCGGCGACATTGGTGAAGACCGTATTGTGCGTCAGTGTGCGCACGGCATTGGGATTGGAGTCCATCCCGGTGCCCGGCGCCACGCCGAAGAACCCGGCCTCCGGGTTGATGGCGTAGAGGCGGCCGTCCTCATGAAATTTCATCCAGCAGATGTCATCGCCGATGGTCTCCACCTTCAGGCCGGGGATGGTGGGCGTCAGCATGGACAGATTGGTCTTGCCGCAGGCGCTCGGGAAGGCCCCGGCGACATATTTCACCACGCCCTTGGCGTTGGTGAGTTTCATGATCAGCATGTGCTCGGCGAGCCAGCCCTGATCGCGCGCCATGACGGAGGCGATGCGCAAGGCAAAGCATTTCTTCCCGAGCAGGGCGTTGCCGCCGTAGCCTGAGCCATAGGACCAGATCTCGCGGGTATCGGGGAAATGCACGATATAACGATTCTCGGGATTGCAGGGCCAGGGAACATCTTTCTGGCCGGCTGCCAGCGGGGCCCCCACGGAATGCGCGCACGGCACGAAATAGCCGTCCTCACCCAGCACCTGCAGGACCTTGTCCCCGACCCTGGTCATGACATGCATGCTGGCCACGACGTAGGGGGAGTCGGTCACCTGCACGCCGATATGCGCGATATGGGAGCCCACCGGCCCCATGCTGAATGGGATCACATACATGGTCCGGCCGCGCATGCAGCCGGCGAACAGCCCGTGCAGGGTCTTGCGCATCTCGCCCGGGTCGATCCAGTTGTTGGTGGGACCGGCCTCTTCTTTGGATTTCGAGCAGATGAAGGTGCGATCCTCGACGCGGGCCACATCTTCCGGCACAGACCGCACGTAGTAGCTGTTCGGCCGCTTGGCCTCGTTCAGCCGTTTTGCCGCGCCGGCGCGGACCATGAGATCCCACATGCCGTCGTACTCTTCCCTGGAGCCGTTGCACCAGACCACCCGATCGGGCTGGCAGAGCGCCTGCTGATCGGCGACCCATTGGTTTAATTTTTTATGCGTCAACGCCATGCGAAAACCTCAAAGATAAACTCTTGTAATTGTATGAATTCTAACCGCGTAATCCGCGGCAATGCGCGCCCGGCAACCTCAACATCGCGGAACCACAGGGGCGGGAAGGCGAGTCATGGTACGAGAATGGGCCGTTATTATGCCAGCCCGTCCCGGCTTTTCAAATAATCCGCCAGGGCAGTCGCCCCGACAATGGGCGGGAGACAGCGGTTGCCCGCGCAGATGTACGCGGTTATTTCCGCCAACGGTCGATATTGCACCAGCGCCTCGGGAAGGTCGGCGGCTTCGCCCGGGATGGCGTAGATCGAATCAACCGGATCGATCGATTCGTGACAGCGCCGCCGCCAGTCAGGAAGTATTGCCGAAGGACCGCGCAGGATGATCTGGCGGGGCGGCTCGCAATGATCCTGCAACGCGAGCAGCATGCCGCAATGCGCCGATGGATACTGTTCGAGACCGGATTGGGCGGCCCTTAGACAGCCCCGCGCGGCAGCGAGATAATCCTCGCGGACGAGCAGATGTCCGAGACGCGCCAGCGCCCTGGCGGCGATCGCATTGCCCGAGGGCAGGGCGTCGTCGGTGAATTCCCGGCTGCGGCGCAGCAATTTCTCGTGGTCATGCGCGGTGAAGTAAAAGCCGCCGCGTTCCCGATCCTGGAAATGTTCCAGGAGACAATCGGCGAGACTGCGCGCGAAATCGAGGAGATCGAGCGACCATGCGGCTTCGAGGAGATGCAGGACGGCGTCCAGGAGGAAGGCGTAATCGTCCAGGTAGGCGTTGAGATGCGCCCGATCTTCCTTGCAGGTGGCCAACAGGCGCCCATCGCGCCACAGGGTGGTGCGAATGAAATCCAGCGCGCGCCGGGCCGCATCGATATAGCCGGATTCCGCGCAGGCGAGTCCCGCGGAGACCAGCCCGCGGATCGCAAGGGCATTCCAGGCGGTGAGGATCTTTTCATCGCGCCCCGGCCAGATGCGGTAGCGGCGCGCGGTGTAGAGTTTTTCCCTGGCGCTGCGCAGCGACTGGTGGACGCGATCCTCCGGCAGGCGCAGGAGCGCGGCCAGTTCCCCGGCGTCGCGGTAATTGAACAGGTGCCATTCGCCCTCGAAGTTCGGCGGGAGGTCGAGGCCGCTGTGCCGGGAGAAGACGAGGTATTCCTCGGGGTTCAGCAGTTTCATTACCTGTTCGGGGGTCCAGATATAGAAACGGCCCTCCTCGCCATCGGAATCGGCATCCAGCGAGGAATAGAATCCGCCGGTCGGGGACTGCATCTCCCGGATCAGCCAGTCGGCGGTCTCCCGGCAGATCCCGAGCAGGAATTCGTCGCGGCTAAAGCGCCAGGCATCGGCATACAGCTCGAGCAATTGACCATTGTCGTAGAGCATCTTCTCGAAATGCGGAATCCCCCAATGCGCATCCACGGAATACCGGCAGAAACCGCCGCCGATGAGGTCATGGATGCCGCCGCGGGCCATCTTCCTTAAGGTAAAAAGGGCCATGCCGCGGGCCTCTGTATTGGCGCCTCCCGCCTTGAGCAGTAATGCAAGATTTGAGGGGACGGGAAATTTCGGGGCCTGGCCGAAGCCGCCATGTTCGTTATCGAAACTTTGCTGTAATTCGGCGATGCCTTGTGCAATCAGGGTTGCATCGAGTTCAGCGCGGGTTGCCGAAGGAGAGGTCGCATCGAGACGCTGGAAGGTCTCCAGCAGGGACTGGTTGTGCTCCCGGACCGCCGCCGGCTGCTCCCGGTACCAGGCCGCGACGCGCCGCAGGACCTCGCCGAATCCCGGCATGCCGTAGCGGTCTTCCGGCGGAAAATAGGTGCCGGCGAAGAACGGCGCGTGATTCTCGGGATGAAGAAACAGGGTGAGCGGCCAGCCGCCAGGGCGGCGCGTCAACATTTGATGGGCGAGTTGGTAGATTCGGTCGAGGTCGGGACGCTCTTCGCGATCCACCTTGATATTGATGAACAACTCATTCATGAGTGTCGCGGTCGCGGGATCCTCGAAGGATTCATGCGCCATGACATGACACCAATGACAGGCTGAGTAACCGATGGATAAAAGGATGGGTTTATCCGCGGTCCGCGCCAGTTGCAGCGCCGGCGCCCCCCAGGGATGCCACCGCACCGGGTTGTGCGCGTGTTGCAGCAGATAGGGGCTGGTTTCGTAAATCAGGGCGTTGGGCGCTTCGCGCCGGGGCATGGGCTTGACTCCCGTGGTGTAGTTCAGGACCGGATTTCAGTATCATGAGGGCCCGCTTCAGGTATGACAAGGGCGCCGTCCGAGTGTTGAACTATCCGAATATCGATCCCGTGGCCATCGCCCTCGGGCCCGTGCAGATCCGCTGGTACGGCATCAGTTATGTGGTCGGCATACTGCTGTCCTGGTGGTTGTTGCGTTTGCGGGGCACTCGGGGCGGGGGCTGGACCAGGGAACAGGTCTCGGACCTGGTCTTCTACGCCACGGTCGGGATCATCCTGGGCGGCCGATTGGGGTCGGTTCTGTTTTACAATTTTCCCTACTATATCGAGGAACCGCTGGCCGTGTTCCGCGTGTGGGAAGGCGGCATGTCCTTTCACGGCGGCATGCTGGGGGTGATGCTGGCGGTCTGGCTCTATGCCCGTAAAACACAGCGGGGATTTTTTGCGGTGACCGACTTTATCGTGCCGGTGGGGCCGGTTGGCCTCGGCAGCGGCCGCATCGGCAACTTCATCAACGGGGAGTTGTGGGGCGCGCCTTCGGACCTGCCGTGGGCGATGATCTTCCCCGATCCCAGGGCGGGCGGCATACCGAGACACCCCTCTCAACTCTACGAGGCCTTTCTGGAAGGATTGCTGCTGTTCGTCATCCTCTGGTGGTTCTCGGCCCGGCCACGGCCGGTGATGGCGGTATCCGGGTTGTTCCTGGTGCTCTACGGGATCTTTCGCACCCTGGTGGAATTCATTCGCGAACCGGATCGTCAGATCGGTTACCTCGCGGGCGACTGGCTCACGATGGGCATGGTGTTGTCCATGCCGATGGTGCTGGTTGGAGCAGCGATGCTGATATTAAGTTACAGGTCATTAAGTATTCGTCATTAGTCACTTGTCACTTGTTATTCTTTCTTCTGCCCTATGCCCTATGACAAGTGACCAATGACAAATGACAAATGACAAATGACAAGTGACAAGTGACTAAAGCGTGAAAGAATATCTCGAATTATTGCGGCATGTAAGGACGCGGGGGATACGCAAAGGCGACCGCACCGGCACGGGGACCCTGAGCGTGTTCGGCTATCAGATGCGCTTCGATCTGGCCGAAGGATTTCCGGTGGTCACGACCAAGAAGCTGCACCTCAAGTCCATCATCCACGAACTGCTCTGGTTTCTGCGGGGCGACTCGAACATCAAATATCTCAGGGATCACGGGGTCAGCATCTGGGACGAATGGGCGGACGCGAATGGCGATCTCGGTCCGGTCTACGGCGCGCAGTGGCGTGCCTGGCGCACGGCGGATGGCCGCGTGGTGGATCAGATTGGCGAGGTGATCGAGCGAATCCGGCGCGACCCCGACTCGCGCCGGCTCATCGTCAGCGCCTGGAACGTGGGCGAGATCGATAAAATGGCGCTGGCGCCTTGTCATGCGCTGTTTCAGTTCTATGTGGCGGGAGGCCGCTTGTCCTGCCAGATGTATCAGCGCAGCGCGGATATCTTTCTCGGCGTGCCTTTCAACATCGCCTCGTACGCCCTCTTGACCTTGATGACAGCGCAGGTCACGGGGCTAGAGGCGGGTGAATTCATTATTACCCTCGGCGACGCACACCTGTATTTGAACCATCTGGAACAGGCGGACCTGCAACTCTCCCGCGATCCTTATCCGCTGCCGGCGATGGGATTGAACCGCTCGATAAGATCCATCGACGATTTCCGTTACGCTGACTTCACCCTGACGGGCTATCGGGCGCATCCGGCGATCCCGGCGCCGATAGCGGTGTAAACGAGATGATCGTTTCGCTCATCGTCGCCATGGACGAACAGGGCGTCATCGGCCAGGGTTGCAAGCTCCCGTGGCGCCTGCCGGCGGACCTGCGCCGGTTCAAGTCGTTGACGCTCGGCAAACCCGTGATCCTGGGGCGCAAGACCCATGAATCCATCGGCAAACCCCTCCCTGGCCGTGAGAACATCGTCATCAGCCGGGATCCGGATTACCGCAGCCCCGGTTGCCGGGTGGCGGACAGCCTGGATGCAGCACTGGCCGCGTGCGCGGACGCCGCTGAGGTCATGATCGCCGGCGGGGCGGAGGTCTATCGCGCGGCCTTGCCGCTGGCCGACAGGATCTATCTCACCGAGGTGCATGCGCGAGTGGATGGAGATGTGCATTTTCCGGTCTTCAATCGCAGGGAATGGCGGGAGGCGAGCCGGGAGGAACTTCCGGCGGATGTACAGAACATCCATGCCGTCAGTTTTGTGTTGTTAAGTAAGTCCTGATTCTCGGTTGCTTCAGTCCGCCTCGTGATAGCGGCCATCGAATGGCTGCTGGCGTGAAGGCACGGAGAAATACCGGCGATCCTCCAAGCGCATGGCGGTCAAGGGGCCGCCCCAGACGCAGCCCGTGTCGAGGGGGTGCACGGCGAAGGGCGCGAAGTCTTTCTCCTGCCCCAGGGTGACGGTGGCCCAATGGCCGAAGATGATATGCGTGCCGCGGTTCTTGCGTCCATTGAGGTGATACCAGGGTTTGCAATCGGCGGGTTGACTCCCGGGCGGGCCTTTGTAGCGCAGCGCCACGCGGCCGTCCTGATCGCAATAGCGCAGGCGGGTCAGGGCATTGACGATGTACCGGTAACGATCCCACTTTTCGAGGCCTTCCGCCCACAGGTCTGGGAGGTCGCCGTACATGCGGGCAAAGAATTTCCCCGCCTTGGGGCCCCTCAGGACGTGTTCGACCTCGCGGGCGCAGGACTCGGCCGTCGCGGCATCCCATTGCGGCGGCAGCCCGGCATGCACCAGGGTATAGCCAAGTTCGTGGTCGATGTGCAGGAGGGGCCGGGTCCGCAGCCATTCCAGCAGTTCCTCCCGGTCCGGGGCCGCCAGGATGGCATCGAGCGTGTCCTTCTTCCGCGGCAGGGCCTTGCCATAGGCAATCGCCAGCAGGTGGAGGTCATGATTGCCGAGGACGACAATCCCTCCGGTGTCCCGCACCGTGCGCATGGTATTGAGGGAGTCCGGACCGCGATTGACGAGATCGCCGGTAAACCACAGACGATCGCGCGACGGTTCGAAGCGGATCGCTTCGAGCAGGTCGAGCAATTCCTGGTGACAGCCCTGGATGTCGCCGATCGCGAAGGTCGCCATGCGGTGGGATCAGCAGCCTGTCGTAAACGGTAAAGGGGAATCAGTGCAGGGTATGCGGCATGGACAAACGGAAGGCGGCGATGGGCGCCTCGAATTCCATGCCGTCATCGGCCAGCATCTCGTAACTGCCTTCCATGCAACCGAGCGGCGTTTCCAGCATTGCGCCGCTCGTGTAGATGTAGGATTGTCCGGGCGAGAGATGCGGCTGCTCGCCGATCACGCCATCGCCGCGCACCTCCTGGATCTTGCTGTTGGCGTCCGTGATGACCCAGTGGCGCCGGAGCAAACGCGCCGGCACCGTCCCGGTATTCGTGATGGTGATCGTATAGGCGAAGACATAGCGATCGACCTCCGGACGGGATTGCTCGGGGATGTATGCCGTCTCCACCTTGACCCGGATGGCATAGGGTCGTTTGGTTTCCTCAGCGGATTCGGGATGGCGCCGGTACGTCATGGTTTTGGTTCCCCGTCGATTATTCGCTTGGCCCAAGGATCGCGTCAGTGATGATATCCGCTATCTGCCCGGTCGCCTGCTCCACCAGGACGATGGCCGAATCCTCGATAATCTGCCGTTCGTAGCCTTCCGGCGCCGGCGGCAGGTGCTGTTCGAGGTCCGCCGGCAGGCTGCGCTTGGCGAGACCCGGCGGCAGGGTTCCGTTCTTCTGTAATTGCCGTTCCAGACCGGGCGGCAGGCGGTCCCGCTTGGCGAGACCTTGAGGCAGTTGGCCTTGAGCGCCTTGTTTATTCTTGCCCTTGCCCGGTTTGGACTTGCCTCCCGATTTCTGGCTGACGGGGGCGGTTTCCTCCGTTACGGTTTGTCCGCCGGCCTGGTCGACGTAATAATCGCCGATGATCTGTCTTTCCAGCTCGCTGAATCCAGCCTCCACGGCGCTTTCCAGCACGGCGGTGGCGGCTTCATCGGCCGCGCCCGCCCCGCCAGCGCAGAGCAGCAGGGTTGCGATTACAAGTAGTTGTCGATCCAATGTATGCATAGGGTTTGATTTCCGCATTGTATGTGACTCCGGAGTATTGGAACTCCCTGTCCGGATCTGGTTCGGGTCCGCAGTTAACAGACTGTTAAATTGTGAAGCAGAATGCGAAATAAAGAAACCCGCGTTTGCGCTTGAAAGTCCTCTTGATGTTCTCTATGCTTTCCGGAGAACCTTTGGAGTATATTCATGCTGACCCCCCTGGAAGAGAAGATCCTGCAATTCATCACGCACCACATTGCCCGCGAGGGTCATGCCCCGACGCTGACCGAGATCGGCGCGGCGCTGTCCATCCGTTCGAAAGGCACCGTCCATCGCTATGTCGCGGCGCTGGTCCGGAAGGGGCACCTGCAACGCACCGGGCGCAACTGGCGGGGCATACGCCTGACCGGCGAGAACTCCCGGCGTCTGACCATCCTGCCGCTGCTGGGGCGGATCGCGGCGGGGCGACCCATCGAGGCCATCACCGATCAGAAGGAGATCAATTTCTCCGATCTGCTGCTGGGGCCGGATCGCTATGCCCTCAAGGTCCGGGGGGATTCCATGATCGACGCCGGCATTTATGACGGCGACCTCATCATCATCCGGCACACGGACACCGCCGCCAACGGCGATATCGTCGTGGCGCTGATCGATGGCGAGGAGGTTACCCTCAAGCGGTTGAAGAAGCACGGCGCCCGGGTGGAATTGATCCCGGCCAATCGCAAACTGGCCTCTATGGTCTATCCCGCCGAGCGGGTCCGGATCCAGGGTGTGGTGGTGGGGCAGGTGCGGTTGTTTTAGGAAAAACTTGTCCGGGGCGCCGGGCGAATGGCGCGGTTTTAACGCTACGTTGAACCTGCTAAGGTAACCATTCATGACCGAGTCCCGTAACGCCCTTACCCCTGGATATACCCTTCACTGGTATGTCATCCGGCAGGTGCTGGGTCAGGGGGGCTTTGGCATCACTTATCTTGCGGAAGACACCAACCTGAACCGCAAGGTGGCCATCAAGGAATATCTTCCCATCGAAGTGGCGATCAGGGAGCGGGATGCGACAGTGGCGCCTGTCACCAGCGCCTGCGAAGAGCAATATCGCTGGGGTCTGGACCGCTTTCTCAGCGAGGCGCAGACGCTGGCGCATTTCAGTCACCCGAATATCGTCCGCGTCATCGCGGTATTCCCGGCCAACAACACCGCCTACATGATCATGGAATACGAGCAGGGCGAGCCACTGTCCGACGTCCTGCGCCGGCGCAAGACATTGCCCGCGAAGGAACTGCATGACCTGGCCATGCCCTTGCTCGATGGCCTTGAACAGGTGCATGCCGCCGGATTCATTCACCGGGACATCAAACCGCCAAACATCTACCTCCGTGGAAACGGCAGCCCCGTCCTCCTGGATTTCGGCTCGGCGAGACAGTCCTTCGGAATGACAACCCGGACCATGACCACGATGGTTTCGCCGGGCTATGCGCCGTTCGAACAATATACCGGCAAGGGCGAACGCCAGGGCCCCTGGACCGACATCTACGGACTGGCGGCGACCTTATACCGGGCGGCTACCGGCGTCTCACCGCCGAACGCGGTGGATCGGAGCGAGGCGTTGCTTAGCACCGGCAAGGATGTCCTCATCCCTGCGGCGGGATTACTGCCGGGGGGCTATCAACCGGCCTGGCTCGCCGCATTGGATCACGGGCTGGCCTTCAGGGCGGAGGAAAGACCGCAGTCCATTCATGCCTGGCGCGGGGAGCTTGGTTGGGTGGCTGAGGCTGAGGTTGCCGTTTCCGCTGTCGCGGACGCCGCGACGGAGCGCGTGGCGGATCTGCCCACCCAAAAGACGTCGGTTATTACCGCGGCGACAGTAAAAGCCGACATGCCGAAAAATAGTGATGCCGCCGCTCGCCCCGCAACGGCGAAACCGCAAACCCGCTCATGGTTTAGAAAACCTGTCGCTGTCGTGGCGGTTGCCTTGATTGCCACTTTCCTGCTGGCTGGCGTCATCCGCCACCGGATCCGTTCTTCTTTCGGCGTTCCCGCCCCGGAAACGACAGAAACGGAGGAACAGGAGTCACCGGTCGTATCCGCGGTGGTGACGAATCGACCTGCCATCTCCGTTCCGGAAAGGCAGCCGGCAGCGGCTGCCCCTCAACCAATGCCGGCGGCGAGTCCCAGCCCTGAAACAGAAAAGACGCCGAAACTCGTCCCATTATTGAGCGGGGATGACAAACAGGCGCTCGCCGCAATCCGGCGCAGACTCAAACAGGACCCGAGGGATGCGCGCGCCTCCGGTGAACTGAAGAAAAGGCTTGGCGGCTATCTCCAGCAGATCCAGGGTGCGGTCAAGCGCGGGGAACTGGAACAGGCCGAGGCCTGGGTGAATGAGATCCGCGTGCTGGATCCGCAGAATCGCGGACTCGAACGGGCGGTGGAACTGATTCGCAAGGAGCGCCTGCGCGGTTCCCCAAAGGCAGGCGAGTGAGAGTTTATATCGAAGCATCCCGAGGATCCCGCTATGAGTGAGACTATCGCCGAAATCATCCGTGGCCGGCGCACCATTCACGATTTTCTGCCGGACCGGATGCCGCCCAGGGAATTGATCCTGGAGGCGCTTGAACTGGCTGCCTGGGCTCCCAACCATCGTCTGACCGAACCCTGGCGATATTATCTGCTGGGACCCGAGATGAAGGAGAAGGTCTGCCGGTTGAATGCGGATCTTATTCGCGCGGCGCGCGGGGATCAGGCTGCGGAAATGAAATTGCAACGCTGGCTCGCCATCCCCGGCTGGCTGGTACAGACGTGCGCGGTATCGGCCAGCCCAATAAGGGCAGATGAAGACTTTGCGGCCTGCTGCTGCGCCGCGCAGAATCTCATGTTGTACCTCTGGTCGCGAGGCATCGGATGCAAATGGACGACCGGCGAGTTGAGCCGGCACGCAGGCTTGTACGAACTGCTGCAGATAGATCGGCAACAGGAAAAAATTACCGGAATCTTCTGGTATGGCTATCCGCAGGCAGTTCCCACAACTTTGCGCCGGCCCCTCGTGGAGAAACTTACGGAGCTGCCTTGAGGCGCGCCGGAAATATCCGGCGGCAAAACAACATCCAATCCACCGCAGTCTGAGCGGGCTCAGGCGATCGGCTGTTGCGTGCAATCGCTGTAGTGCAACAACGAGTGATCGGAGGCAACCTTGCGCATCATCTTTATCTCCGCCGCCAATGCGTGGGTGTCGTAGACTCCGGTACGCGCAACTCGTAAATGGAAATTCCGCGCGCCCGCCGGATTGGGCCACATTCCAATGAAACGCCAGCCGACGGTCTCCAGATAGAGGCCGAGTTTTATCAGGGATTTGGTGTTGGTCGAGTCGAAACCGTGCCAACTGTCCAGTTCGCACGGCAGTTTCAAATTATAGGATTCACAAAGGGCGATTAATCTTTCGAGAATGTTATCGGTATCGATGATGTCCTGCGGCATTGCGTGCTCCCTCGTCGTTTTCTTTCCTGCAACGATCTTGATTCGATCAGCCGGATTTATTACGGCTATTACCGGCGACGGATTATAAATTTTCGGGAGAATCATGTATCTACCCTGAAATGAGTAGGCCATCGCTACATCCTGACGGTTAACCGGTTTGGCTAATATTAAAAATATCCGGCGCACCGCGGATACCCTGAAAACCCGCGCCAGATGGTGTGATCAGTGTCGGAATCCGGTATGCTGTAAACATGAGTGATGAGAAACAAAACTATGCGGAACTTATCCGTAATCTGATACCGATAAACGAACTGCCGCCCCTGACGCAGAACGAATTCATCAACAAGGCGGGCCTCATCAAGGTCAAAAAAGGCAAGTTCGTATTCAAGCAGGGCGACCGGGACGAGTTTTCTTATTATCTTTTGGAAGGCGAGATCGCCCTTATCGCCAACGATTCCCAGCATAACTTGATCAGCGCCGGCGCCGATCGGGCCCGCTATGCGATGGCCCAATTGCAGCCGCGGCAGTTTTCCGCCCGCGCCAATGTCAATTCCGTGGTATTGCAGATCAATCGCAACAGTCTCGACAAGCTGCTGGTCATGCAGGATCAGAAGAAGCCGGAAAGCAACGCGGTTGAGGAGCTCGTTTCGACCGATATCGAGGTCAGCGATATCGGCGAGGAAGAAGATGTCGACTGGATGACCCGGATGCTGCAATCGGAGTTGTTTTCCCGGATGCCGATGACCAGCATCCAGGGACTCTTCGCCTTGCTGGAACCGGTCGAACTAAAAGCCGGGGATGTCGTCATCAAACAGGGCGAACCGGGCGAGGATTATTACATCATCGCCTCGGGGGCATGTCAGGTCTCGCGCAAACCCCCATCCGGCGGCAAGGATATAAATCTGGCCGTGCTCAAGGCCGGCGACAGTTTTGGAGAGGAGGCGTTAATCACGGAAACCGTCCGCAACGCCACGGTCAGCATGCTGACCGATGGCACGGTCATGAAACTCAGCAAGGACAACTTCATCGAGTTAATCAAGAAACCCGCCCTGCAATCGATCAAGTATGAAGAGGCGGCGAAGAAAGTTGCCTCCGGATCCACGGCCTGGCTCGATGTCCGCTATAAGAATGAGCACGATGCATCGGGCATCGCGGGCAGCATCAACATACCTTCAAACATCCTGCGGACGCAGATGGATAAACTGGATCGCAGTAAGCACTATATCGTTTATTGCGATACCGGGGGACGCAGTTCGACGGCGGTATTCCTGTTGCTGGAAGAGGGGTTCGAGGCCAGTTACCTCGAAGGCGGATTGATGCACAACACTCAGGCCGCCCGTAAATCCGAGGTGTCCTCCCCACCCGTCATGGCGCCCGCGAAGGCGCCGGCCCCAACGCCCGCGCCTCCCGAATCCGAGGAAGAAGACGACGACCCGGATGTCCGCGCCTCGGTGCTCGAGGCTGATCTCGCGCGCACCAACATGCAGTTGGAGAGCATCGAGAAGATCAGGAAAGAAACCGTCGCCGCCATGTCGGAGCAGGACATGCAGGCCGAAATCGAACGGCGGCTGAAGGCGGAGCGGGCGCAGATCGAGGCGGCCAAACGCGAGGCCGAGGAGGAGGCTAAACGCCTGCGTCAGTTTGAGGAAGAAAAGATCCGGCGTATGCGCGAGGAGGCCGAGAAACGGATGCGCGAGGAGAAGGTCAAGCTGGAGCAGGTTTATTCGCGCAATGCCGAAGAGATGGAGAAACTGGAACGGATGAGGCAGGAAGCGACCGAACAACTACGCCGGCAGAAGGCGCAATTGGACCTGGAGGCGGAGCAGGCCAGGCGGAACATGGAAGAGGCGGAACGCATCCGCAAGGAACTGGAACAATCGCGCGAAAGCATCAAAGCGGAGGCCCTCGAGAAACAAAGGGAACTGGAACAGTCGCGGGAAAGCATCAAGGCGGAGGCCCTGGAGAAACGAAGGGAACTGGAACAATCGCGCGAAAGCATCAAGGCGGAGGCCCTGGTGAAACAGAAAGAGCAGGACGCCATGCAGAAAAAGATTCAGGAAGAGGTCATGCAGAAGATGGCGGACGCGCACAAACTCAGGGAAGAGGTCGAGGAAGCCAGGCGCCGGCTGGAGGCCGAATCGGAGAAAAAACGCCAGGAGCAACAGCAGATGGAGTTGCAGATTCAGGCCAAGGCTAGGGAGAAACTGGAAGTGGAACGGCGCAAGCTGGCCGAGGAATTCAGCCGGGCCCAGGAGGAAATGGAGAAGGCGAAACGGGAGCAGGCCGCCGCCGGCGCCGCTCGCAAGGCAGCCAAGGAAGAGGCAGAAAAGATCATCGCTGAATTCAAGCAGAAGCATGATATCGACCGCAAGGCCGAGGAAGAGCGCCTGCGCGCGGAACGGGTGAAGCTCGAACAGGAGCAGCGCAAACTGCAAGAGGCGCAGTTGGCGATCACGAAGGCGCGCGCGGAAGCGGAGGCGGCGCGCCGGGCGGCCCAGGACGAGGCCGGGAAACTGCATGCCAGGCATGCGGCCCTCGACGCAGAAAAGGACCGGTTGTCACGCATGAAGATAGAGGCGGAAATCGCCGCGGCCGAGGTCAAGCTCAAGCAGGCTGACCGGGAAATCGAGCAGGCGGAAATGGCGGAGGTTGAAACTGCCGCCGCCTCCCAGGTGAATGAGAATGACCTGATGAAACAGGGCCTGCTCGAGGAGGAACTGAGCAAACAGCTTGCCGAAGACTTGCAGGAGTTCCGGGTGGAACAGGATGAGCAGGAGAAGAAATTCGCCACCATCGCCTCGCAGATGGAGCACATGCGGCGCATCAAGGGCAAGGCGGAGGCGGCGAAGCAGGCGGTGAAAAACGCGAACTCCAGCCTGCTGGACGAGATCGCCGCGCAGTTGGGCGGCGGAGACAAACGCTGAAATTTTTCGGCGTTATTTATTCCAGACCTCACCCGCAATCTTTACCACCAGCCGCAGTTTTTCCCATTGCTCTTCCTCGCTGATCAGATTGCCTTCCTCCGTGGAGGCGAATCCGCATTGCGGACTGAGGCAGAACTGATCGATATCCGCATAGCGGCAGGCCTCTTCGACCCGGCGTTTGATTAATCCCGTATCTTCCAGCAACCCGGTCTTCGAAGTAACCAGACCGAGCACCACTTGTTTGTCGCCCTTGGGCAGAAACCGCAATGGTTCAAAACCACCGGCGCGATCGGAATCGTACTCCAGGAAATAGGCATCGTAGTCCGTGCCTTGCAGAAGAATCCGGGCGACCGGTTCATAGCCGCCTTCGGCGATCCACGAAGACCTGAAATTACCACGGCAGACATGCGTGGTCACCACCATGTCCGCGGGCCTGGCCTGCAAGGCTGTGTTAATCATGCGAGCATAAATCTCCGCAAGACCCTCCGGGTCATCGCCACGCTCCCTGGCAGCCTGTTTCTCCTGCTCGGAACAGAGATAGGCCCAGACCGTATCATCCAGTTGCAGATAGCGGCAGCCGGCGGCATAGAAGGCCCGGATCGCCTCGGCAAAGGCCGCGGCCGTATCGTCAAAAAATGTATCGAGAGTAGGATAAACCTCGCGATTGATATTTTTACGGCCACCGCGAAAGTGCAGCACGGTGGGCGAGGGAATGGTCATCTTTGGCATCACCCGAGTGGTGGAACTCAGGTACCGGAAATCCTCCAGCATGGGATGATCCTGCGGAAATCCTACCTTGCCCGTCACCACGATGCTGTCGGCCTTGGTTTGCATGCCATGAAACTGTATGCCCTGTTTACCGGGGATCAGTTCCACCCCGTCGAGTCCCGCGAGAAAATCGAAATGCCAGTAGGCCCGGCGGATTTCGCCGTCAGTGACGGCCTGTAATCCAACGTCCTCTTGTTTTCTCACCAGATCGCGAATGCATTCGTTCTCGAGCGCCCGTAATTGCGTCGCGCTGATCCTGCCTTCATGCCGATCCTGACGCGCCTTTTTGACCGCTGCCGGACGCAACAGACTGCCGACATGATCCGCTCGAAACGGGGCTCTGTGTTTCATGAGGTTTGCGTTCTCCTGTATGATTGACTCTTGCGCTTCAGGTTGTGCTTGCCTGCGTGATTTGACCCTTGACCGCTGACCAACCTGCGCAAATCCCGGGCGAGACATGATTATACAGAATGCTGAACGGCGGATATCGTAGGCATAAATGACGACACAATCCGCTGGCTTGACGTATAACCACACACATTGAGTGGCAACCTTTTTCATATCGCGACACAGATGAACATCGGGCATATCCACCAGGCCGAAAACTGGCGTCAGAATCACGATTTCGCGCTCAGCAATCGGCGCGGCGAGGCGCGCACCCGCGTGGTTTTGTGGCTGACCTTCGTGACCATGATTGTCGAGATTATCGCTGGCGCCTTCTTCGGATCCATGGCGCTCCTGGCCGATGGCTGGCACATGGGCACCCACGTGACAGCCTTTCTGATCGCCGTCTTCGCCTACCATTACGCGCGCAAACACGCCAGCAGCCCCCGTTATGCCTTCGGCGCGGGCAAGGTAACCATCCTGGGAGGATTCTCCAGCGCGATAGCGCTAGCCCTGGTCGCCCTGTTCATGTTTGTGGAGTCGGTACAGCGCATATTCGCCCCGCATGCCATTCAGTTCGATGAGGCAATCGGCGTCGCGATGCTGGGGCTTTGCGTCAATCTGTGCAGCGCCTGGTTGCTCCATGATCATGATCGCCATCACGAGACAGAGACGCAGCATCATCACGACCACAATCTGCGCGCCGCCTATGTCCATGTGCTGGCCGATGCCCTCACCTCCATGCTGGCCATCATCGCGCTCGTTACCGGAAAATATTTTGGCTGGACCTGGATGGACCCCTGCATGGGGGTCGTGGGCGCCTTGATCATCACGCGTTGGTCCTGGGGATTGCTGCAAGAGACCGGCCCGATACTTCTCGATGCGAGCATCGATGGCAGTTACGCCGATGCAATCCGGACAACCCTCGAGCAGGACGCGGACAATCTGGTCTCTGACCTGCATGTCTGGAGGGTGGGCGCCAATCATTACGCAGCGATGATCTCTTTGGTTACCTGCCGGCCGCAGATCCCGGAATACTATAAGTCCCTGCTCGGCGAATTCACGCGGCTTGCGCATATCACCATCGAGGTCAACGAGTGCGAAGGCGCTGCGTGCCGGCCACCGGCAATCCACCGCGCAGCCGATTCGCCAACCGTACCGTGGCAATCAAAATCCTGAAATCCTGGAGCCGATCATGACAGAACGCATAACTCATCATATCGACGGTGGAAAAACACCCGGCCGCACGCGCGAATCCGAGGTGTACAACCCGGCCACCGGGGCGGTGACCGGATTGGTCCCGCTCGCGGATGAACCTGAAGCGGCGCGGGCCGTGGCCGCCGCGGCCGCGGCCTTTCCCGGCTGGCGTGAGACGCCGCCCTTGCGGCGCGCGCGCATTCTTTCCAGGTTTCTCGAGCTGCTGCGCCGCGATATGGAGCCGCTGGCGAAGGTCATTACCGCGCAACATGGCAAGGTCCTGGAGGACGCCCGCGGTGAACTCGCGCGCGGGAGCGAGAATGTGGAATTCGCCTGCGCCGCGCCGCAGTTGCTCAAAGGCGAATACAGCGAGAATGTCGGGCCGGCTGTGGACAGTTACGCCATCCGCCAGCCGCTTGGCGTCGTCGTGGGCATCACACCCTTCAACTTCCCCGTGATGGTGCCGCTCTGGATGTGCGCCAACGCCCTGGCTTGCGGCAATACCTTCGTGCTCAAACCCTCGGAGCGGGTCCCTTCCGCCGCGCTGTTGCTTGCCGACCTCTTGCTGGAGGCGGGGCTGCCGAAAGGCGTATTCAACGTGCTGCACGGCGATGCGCGAACCGTGAACAGCCTCCTGCATCAAGAGCAAGTGCAAGCTGTGAGTTTCGTGGGATCCACCGCCGTCGCGAAAAGCATCTACCAGACCGGAACGGCTGCGGGTAAACGGGTACAGGCCCTTGGCGGGGCCAAGAATCACATGGTCATCATGCCGGATGCCGATCTCGATCAGGTCGTGGATGCCCTGATCGGCGCGGCCTTCGGCGCAGCGGGCGAACGCTGCATGGCCATCTCGGTGGCGGTGGCGGTTGGCGATGCCGTGGCTGACGCCCTGGTGAAAAGATTACGGACCAGGATCCAGGCAATCAAGGTCGGCCCGGGCGATAACGATTACAGCGAGATGGGCCCCCTGATTACGGCCGCCCATCGCGCGCGGGTTCAAAGCTATATCGAGCAGGGTGTGAGTGAAGGCGCGGAGCTGCTGATAGATGGCCGCTCGCTGCGCGTGCCGGGATACGAAAACGGTTTCTTCCTCGGACCTTCTCTGTTCGATCGCGTGACGTCCGAGATGCGCATCTATCGCGAAGAGATCTTCGGCCCGGTCCTGTGTCTCGTCCGGTGTCAGGATTTCAATAGCGCGCTCGAACTTGTGAACCGGCATGAATACGGCAACGGCGCCGCGATCTTCACCCGCGACGGCGATACTGCCAGGACCTTCGCCAATGCCGTGCAGGCGGGCATGGTCGGCATCAACATTCCCATCCCCGTGCCCGTGGCCAGTCACAGTTTCGGCGGCTGGAAGGCGTCCCTGTTCGGTGACCACCACATCTATGGCATGGAGGGGATCCGCTTCTATACACGGCTGAAGACAGTCACCAGCCGGTGGCCCGCCGGCATCCGCGCCGGTCACAACCTGAACTTCCCGGTGTTATAAGGAGCAAGAGAATGACGCTAAGCGATCTGCAATGCGATTTTCTTATCATCGGAGCGGGGACCGCCGGATGCGTGCTGGCGAACCGGCTGTCCGCCAATCCTGCCAATGATGTCGTGCTGCTGGAGGCCGGCGGCAAGGACGATTATTTCTGGATCAACATCCCGATCGGATATCTCTATACCATCAACAATCCGCGCACCGACTGGTGCTATGCCATCGAACCCGATCCGGGCCTGAACGGGCGGAGCATCGGCTACGCGCGCGGCAAGGTGCTGGGCGGCTGCTCCTCCATCAACGCCATGATCCATATGCGCGGCCAGCAGAGCGATTTTGACTATTGGGCGTCGCTCGGTAACCGAGGCTGGTCCTGGCGGGAGGTCCTGCCGGTATTCAAGCGCATGGAAGATTATCAGCACGGCGCCGATGACCTCCACGGCGCGGGCGGCGAGCTGCGGGTCGAGGAGCGGCGCGTCAACTGGGAGATTCTGGACGCCTGGCGCGACGCCGCGGTGGAGTGCGGCATTCCGAAGATCGCCGAGTTCAACCGGGGGGACAATTTCGGCACGGCCTACTTCCAGATGAATCAACGGCGCGGGGTTCGCTGGAGCGCGGCGCGCGCTTACCTGCGCCCGGCGCTCAAGCGGCCCAATCTGCGGGTCCTCACCGGGGCGCAGGCGCACCGGCTTTGTCTGGAAACCCGCAACGGCGTTCCCTCTGCAACCGGAGTCGAGGCGCATTTCCTGAAACAAGGACTGCGGAAGATCAGCGCCCGGCGTCAGGTGATCCTGGCGGCGGGATCCATCGGCTCGCCGCAACTCCTGCAAGTCTCGGGTATCGGCCCCGGGGCGCTCCTGCAGAAAAATGGCATCGAGGTTGTGCGCGAGCTTCCGGGCGTGGGGGAAAACCTCCATGATCATCTGCAAATCCGGATGATATACAAGGTGCATAACACCATCACGCTCAACGACCGCGCCAATTCCCTCATCGGCAAGGCGGCAATGGGCCTGGAATATCTCTTGTTTCGCACCGGACCGCTCACCATGCCGCCGTCCCAGCTCGGGGCCTTCGCGCGCAGCGATCCGGATCAGCAGAGCGCCAACATCGAATGGCATGTGCAACCCCTGTCCCTGGATAAATTTGGCGATCCCCCGCACAAGTTTTCCGCCATTACGCCATCGGTGTGCAATCTGCGGCCCACCAGCCGGGGCCACGTCCGCATCAAGAGTGCGGATCCAACGGCGTATCCGGCGATCACGCTGAATTATCTCTCCACCGCGGAGGATCAGGCGGTTGCGGTTGCCGGGATGCATTTCACCCGGCGCATCATGCGGGCCGGGGCCTTGAAAAAATATTCACCTGAGGAATGGAAACCGGGATTGGAGGTGCAGAGCGATCGGGATCTGATCAAGGCGGCGGGCGATCTCGGCACCACGATCTTCCATCCGGTCTCCACCTGCCGGATGGGGGACGATCCGCAGGCGGTCGTCGACGATCGCCTGGCGGTGCATGGGGTTGCCAATCTGCGGGTGATAGATGCCTCGATCATGCCACGCATCACCTCCGGCAATACCAACGCCCCGACCGTCATGATCGCCGAGAAGGGCGCGGAATTCATCCTTCAGGATTGTCGTTAAGCGCGTCGTTTGATGACTTCGACCACCCCACGGTCGCCATCGACCTTCACCCAATCGCCGGTTTCGATCGCCTCGAGCGGATCCTGATCCAGATCCGTGACGCTGGGCACACGCGCCACCACCGCGCCAAGCGCAATCTTCGTGGTCATCTCGTTGAAGATCATCGCGCGGGGCGCAGCGCCCGCGAGCCGGGCGTTGTGAAAGACGGCGGACCATCCGGAGGAACCCTTCGCGCCGCGAAACACCAGAACCTTGTCCTTGAAACTCTGGCCACGGAGTTCATGCCGGGTCTCGATTATCCTCCCGTCCATGGCATTGACCCCGCCCCATCCGGAGATGGTTTGCCGGGTCACCAGCGCCTCCCCTTCGGCCCTGCCGCCCACGACCTTGCGACCGTGGAGCGTGATCATTCGCGCGTTGTGCGTAACGCTCATGGAGGCGACGCGTTCCAGCGGCCGCTCAAGGCCGCGTTGATGCAATCCCTGGTTGATCCGAACCAGGCCTCGATCCCCATGAAGGCGGGGAGGTAATGGGTCTGCTTCGCGGAATCCAGGGCGGCGACGCGGGCGCCTGGGGGAATGGCCTGACCGATCGCGGAACAAGTATCGGTCAGCAGCACGCCGCCGGCCCTGCGGATGGCCTCGGTGTAACCTTTGCCGTCGGCGATTGCCCGCACGGCACGCGAGGTAAAGATCCAGAGGCGACAGTTGCCGCTGATCCGCCGGTCCCCGAGCATGGCGACCACCTCCTCGATCTGCTCCAGCGTATAGTGTGGACAACCCAACATGACAAAATCGACCTCGGTGGATCTGCCATTGGCATTCAGCATCTCCCAGGTCTGCCGGCGCTCGCCAGGTCCATAGCGAAAAATCTCCTGGGTACGGCGCTGGCCAAATGCGGTTTCCAGGGTGTCCGCTTCGGGCGTGATGCCGACCATGTGATATAACTCCACGCCCCCGGATGAGGCGGCGGCCGCGCCGAAATGTTTGTGACGCAGGAGATCGGCATTTCCGATCCTGCCGGTCAACACCGGCACATGTTCCTGGACCCGATCGCCCGCAAAGTATCCCAGCATGCCCCAATCCATGATGTCGGCGACCTCGACCTCGACCTGGATGAGATGCGTGCCGAACCGGTTTTCGTCCCGATGCAGTCCGAAATCGGGGATCTTGCCGGTCAGCATCGCGGCGCTGGTGCTTTCCCTGCCCTCGGTATTGGTGCGCGCGCCCAGCACGGAGTTGCAATAGACCACCGCCGAGGATTCCATCCAGGCGCAGTGTTCGCCGCGCCGCGGTATATTCCCCGCAAGATAAGGCGTGCAGGTCTTGAGGATCCTGACCCCATGTTCCCTGGCATAGGCCTCGCTCGCTTCCGAAAGTTGCAAGGATTCCGGCGTCGCGCCCAGCGTCTCCCAGTTCTCCGGATCGATGCCGCCCTGAAGGTGACAGGCGTTGCCGGCGATCCGCGGAACCTCCGCCACGGCCTCGCCATCGAGGTCGTAGAGGGAAAAGATTACGTCATACTCGTCCCGGCCGGATTGGTAGTATGGTCGGAAGTACTCTTTGACGAACTTGTTGGCGGAAGCCGGTACGCCGGCGATGTTGACGACATCGACAAAACGCTCGGCGCCGAGCGCCTCGCCATAGCGGACCAGCAGCGCCAGCGCCATGCGACAGGCCTCTCCGCGCCGGCCATCCAACATCGCTTGCTCTTCATCATTCAGTTTCATGCTTATGGCATCCTACCGTTTGCCGCGAAGCTTCGCCATCGCTTTGCCGCACCGGGGGTGGTGTTGGGGGTTTTTCAGCCTGTGCTACAATCAAAAAAATTTCACCTCCTCATCGCGCACTAACAATTCCGGATAATCAGCCCATGCACAAGAATAAAGAAAACGGCTTGGACATGGACATTCTGCCGGCGCTTGTGGGCTATCATCTGCGCATGGCACAGCTATGCGCCTACCGGGATTTCAACGCACGGATCGGCCGGGCCACCCGCACCACGCCGGCGCAACTGGCGATGCTGCTGCTGGTGGAGGTCAACCCAGGCATCTCCCAGACTAACCTCGGCAAGGCCATGTCCATGGATCGGGCCTCGACCATGGCGGTGATCGACAAGTTGGAGAAACGCAATTGGCTCAGCCGCAACAAATCGCTGGTGGACCGTCGCAAACATGCATTGCAGGTCTTGCCCCAGGGCAGAGCCATCTTGCGCAAGCTGCGGCCGGGGATGTTGCGACATGAAGCCAGCATCACGGCCAGGTTGGATGAACGGGAAAAGCAACTGCTTATTGACCTGTTAAAACGAATTCAAACATGAAGCAGTAAATGAGGATTGCGAGACGCAGGCTACGTCGATATGCCAGGCGCGGCAGTTTTCAATACTCTCGCTCTACGAGCATGTAGTAGGAAACAACACTCAATAGCGAAAACACCCCCATGGTCGCAGTCAGCGGCATAAGGGTGTGGTCATCAATCAGGCCGAGCACGGGTGCTGACAGCGCCCCACCCGCGAACATGGCCGCCCCGGAGACTGCGGAGGCTGTGCCGGAATAGCGGGGAAAGATGTGCAGGATCCCCGCCGCGGAATTGATGTTGATGATGATCGTCGGGCTGACACAGAGCAACAGGGCGATGACCAATCCGAATAGACTGCCGGAGTGACTCAGGCTAAGGTAGATCAGCATTCCCACGCCGCTTATCCGCATCAGATGTGCGTAGAGGATCATACGATCCAGGCCCAGGCTGATGACCAGCCGGCTGTTCGCAATGGCGCAGAATATCAATCCCGAAGTGATGAGTCCGTATAGATAGCCGAAATTCTCGGGTTGGACGCCATAGATCTCGATGAAGACGAATGGGGCGCTCGAAACATAGGCGAATATCGCGGTAGCGCTCAGACTGGAGCTCAAGATATAACCGAGCGAGTTTCGTTCGCGCAGGATTTCCAGATAGACAGCCAGCGTGCCGTACAGGTCCAATTGCTGACGTTTTTCTTGCGGATGCGATTCGCCGATGCAAAAGACGATCATGACGATATACACGATTCCCCATAACGTCAGGGCCCAGAAGATGCTGCGCCAGCCCGCCCAAACCAGGAGATACCCGCCCAGTACGGGGGCGACGATAGGCGCGCCAAGGGTGACGATGCTGATGAGGGACAGGAGGCGGGCTGTCTGATCCGCGGGGAAATAATCCCTGACAATGGCCCTGCTCAGTACTACGCCAGCGCCGCCGCCAGCCGCCTGCATGAAGCGTAGAAAGATGAGCATTTCGATGTTGGAGGTCACAGCGCACAAGAGACTGCTCATTGCAAAGATGCTGATCCCCGCGAGGAGTACCGGTTTGCGTCCAAAGCGATCCGAGAGCGGCCCGTAGATGAGTTGTCCGAGAGAGTACCCGATCAGGAAAGCGCTTAGAGTCAGTTGGGTAAGGCCGGCGCTTGTCTCGAAACCTGCCTGTATCGCAGGCATGCCCGGAAGGTACATGTCGATCGACAACGGACCGATCGCAACGAGCATGCCGAGCAGAAATACGAGAAATTTATTGGCGGGAACGGACATGGATAAACTTTTCCGGCAAGTATACCCGGTATTCGGCAGAGAAGCGCACGATGTAGCTTGATCCCAAACAGCACGATTGCGGTTTGCGTTATCGCGGGATTTTTACCGCGGCAATGTTCTTGGGAGAGTGATAGTTCAGGTCCTGTTAATAATAATTTAGAATTAGTCTTGACAGTGTGCTGAGGGGTTTTATATACTTTGAATCGTACTGTTCGGTACGGCACTGAAAGTACAGGCTTACGAATGGGTTATCAGGTGTACAGACCAGTACACCGAGGCGGGGCGATGCAGAGATGCTCCTGTTATGATGACTCCATGATTTTTGTTCCCCCCAGAGCAAGCCATACTGACCGTCAACGCGATGGTCAGTATGGTTCTTTTTTATTTAACCGCAGTCTCCTCCGTTAAACACAGTCCGTGACAGGGCTTAGAGACAGGTTTACGTGTTGCCCCCATTAGCCTTATATATTCACTTCCCCTGGTGCATCCGCAAATGCCCTTACTGTGATTTCAATTCCCATGGCGTGGGGCATGCGGGTTTTGATGAGGCAGGTTATCTGGCAGCCCTGGCGAGCGATCTCGAAATGTCCTTGCCAGCGATCGAATCGCGCGAGGTACGAAGCGTGTTCATCGGGGGCGGCACGCCGAGCCTGCTGAGCGGCGCCGGCGCCGGACACATGCTGCAACTGATCGAGAGTAAAGTAGCGCTCGCTCCGGATTGCGAGATCACCCTGGAAGCGAACCCTGGCGCCGCTGACCTTAGGCGTTTTGCCGAGTATCGTGCCGCGGGAGTGAACCGTCTCTCGATAGGTATTCAGAGCTTTAATGATACCGCCTTGCGCGCGCTGGGACGCGTGCATGACTCATCCGAGGCCCGCGCTGCGATCGTGCACGCGAGACATGCGGGGTTTACTAATTTAAATCTGGACATCATCCACACATTACCGGGTCAGACTGTGCCCGATGCCGTCGCCGACCTGCAAACGGCAATCGAATTCAGGCCCGAGCATCTCTCCTGGTATCAACTGACGATCGAACCAGGGACGGTGTTTTCAAGAAACCCTCCGATCCTGCCGGACGAAGATACGGGGTGGGAAATACAGGAGGCAGGTCGTGAGTTGTTGGCCGCAGCAGGCTATGAGAATTACGAGATCTCCGCCTGGGCGAAGGCGGAGGATACACACTGCGTACATAACTTGAATTACTGGCGTTTCGGGGATTATCTCGGCATCGGCGCCGGGGCGCACAGCAAGCTGAGCAATCCCCTGAACGGCGGCATCAGGCGAGAGGTGCGCCAGGCATCGCCCGCAGAATACATGCGTTACTCCGGGACTACTGCGATGTTGAGCAGCAATTACCTGGTCGAAGGTTGCGCAATCGATCTGGAATTCATGTTGAATGCCCTGCGGCTGCGAGAGGGATTCTCCTCTGCCCTCTTCGAGGAACGGACCGGCCACGCCCTGGCAACGATTCGTGACCGCATCGAACAGGGTCAAGACCTCGGCTTGATTGAAATTCAGCAGGAATGCATCAGGCCTACCGTAAAAGGTCAACGCTACTTGAATGACCTATTGCAGCTCTTCGTTTGATCAGATATCCCGCAGCAATTCATTCAGGCTGATCTTGCCGCGGGTCTTCTCATCCACTTGTTTGACGATGACCGCGCAGTAGAGGCTGTAGCAGCCATCCGCCGAGGGCAGGTTGCCCGAAACAACCACCGATCCTGGCGGAATGTACCCATAGGTTATCGTCCCGGTCTCCCGGTGATAGATCCGTGTACTCTGGCCCAGATAAACGCCCATGGAGATGACTGAACCCGCGCCGACGATTACGCCCTCTACGACCTCGGAACGGGCGCCGATGAAACAGTTGTCTTCAATGATCGTGGGGTTGGCTTGCAAGGGCTCCAGCACTCCGCCGATCCCGGCGCCCCCGGAGAGGTGCACGTTCTTCCCTATCTGGGCGCAGGAACCGACGGTGGCCCAGGTATCGACCATCGTGCCTGAATCGACATACGCGCCGATATTCACGTAACTCGGCATCAACACGACATTGGGTGCGATATAGCTGCCATAACGCGCCACCGCCGGGGGCACAACGCGCACCCCGGCGCGGGCGAAGGCCGCTTCACTCAACCCTTCGAAACGGGTGTTTACCTTGTCGTAGTAGGAAGTAAATCCTCCTTCCATGACCCGGTTGCGGTTCAAGGCGAAAGACAGCAACACGGCCTTTTTCAACCATTGGTTGACGGTCCATTTACCCTCGATTTTTTCCGCAACGCGCAACCTGCCTTCATTCAATCCTTCCAGGGTGATGCGAATCGCTTCATGGAGTTCCGGGCTGGCGCTGTCGGCGGTTACCTTGCCCCGTTGTTCAAATGCCTCGTTAATAATTTTTTCATTGGTGTTCATGTGTTTTTGGTCCTGTTAAACGGGAAAAGTATCCGGATAACGCAAGAGTATGTAAATCGCCGTCGTCGGACGATGCCCACCGTTTCCGCAGGCTGTGAGTCTGCGTACAACGCCAGTCGATATGTTATCATCTGCGCCGGAAGCACAGCCCCTCGCTGGCGTCTCCGGACGAGAAGGAAGCTGCCGAATCCACGCGTATGCAGCACCGAAGTCGATTGGCGCACCCAGTGGCGAAACAGAGTAATTCATTTTGGAACAATCAGGAAAGTCTGACGATGAGTAAGAAGTATAACGTTGCCGTGGTTGGCGCAACGGGAGCGGTAGGTGAAGTCATGCTGTCGATTCTCGACCAGAGGAAATTTCCGGCAGCGAAGGTCCATGCGGTCGCGAGCAGCCGTTCGGCCGGCGGCAAGGTGCGCTACGGCGCCCTGGAGCTTGTGGTCGAAGATCTGCAGGATTTCGATTTCAAAGGGATCGATATCGGTCTGTTCTCGCCCGGCGCTTCAATTTCTAAAATCTACGCGCCAAAGGCGGCGGCGGCGGGTTGCGTTGTAATCGATAACACCTCGCAATTTCGTTACGATGACGATATTCCGTTGGTGGTGCCGGAAGTCAACCCGCAGGATATCGCCCTGTACAAGAACCGGGGAATAATCGCCAATCCCAACTGCTCGACCATTCAGATGGTTGTCGCCTTGAAACCCATCCATGACGCTGTAGGCGTCGAGCGGATCAATGTTTGTACCTATCAGGCTGTTTCAGGTACAGGTAAGGAGGCAATTGAGGAATTGCAACAGCAGGTTGCCTGTATCCAGGCAGGACAGCCTGTTCCCCGTTCGGTGTATCCGAAACAGATCGCCTATAACGTCCTGCCGCAAATTGATGTCTTTATGGAGAACGGTTATACCAAGGAAGAGATGAAGATGGTCTGGGAGACGCGGAAGATAATGGGCGATCAGTCCATACAGGTAAACCCAACTACCGTGAGAGTCCCGGTCTTTTACGGGCACTCGGAGGCGGTGCACATTGAAACGCGCAAGAAGATCTCTGTCGAAAAGGTCCGCGATCTACTCGGTGCAACACCGGGGGTAGTTGTACTCGATCGGCGCGAAGACGGGGGCTATCCCACGCCACTCACTGACGCGGACGGACAGGATCCTGTCTTCGTGGGCAGGATCCGGGAGGATATCTCACACCCTCGCGGCATCAACCTGTGGGTGGTCTCCGATAATGTTCGCAAGGGCGCCGCATTAAATAGTGTTCAAATTGCTGAAATTTTGGTAAAAGACTACCTGTAAACTATAGTTAAGGGGTAAAGCTAAAGCATATTCGCAGGTTCCTGAGTTTTTCGAGTTCACAAACTGTTCGAGAATCTCACATACCTGTCTTTGAGATTTGCTACTGGATGCCTCAAGTAAGATGTAATTGTGTTTTTTAACTTCTTGATTTAAGAAGATATACTTCTTGCAATTGCAGGGAACTCAGCTATGAAAACTAATCTAGCGAAGGTGATCGCAATCCTTGCCGGTCTGGCGGTGATGCAGTCTGCTATAGCCCTGGCGGTTTCCGATATCGAGATGTCTTCGGCATTGAACCAGAAATTAAAGGCGAAGATTTATCTGCTCTCGGCAGGCGATGGCGAGTTGAGTACCCTGCAAGTAAGACTGCGTCAAGTTGAGACGGCCGGGCAGGGAGATGTGGCGCTTGAATTTACTGTGATTAAGGATGGCGAGCGCCCCAGCATCAGCATCACCAGCGCGGATGCTATTCGGGAACCGATCCTGAACCTGGAACTGGAGTTGAATTGGTCCAGTGGTCATCTGCTGCGTGAATATACCTTGATTATCGATCCCCGATAAAAATCAAATTGGTAACAATAATGAAACGGAAATGCATCTTACTGGTGGTTCTGGGCATCCTACCGGGAGTTGTCAGCGCACTCGGTTTGGGAAACATCGAACTTCGTTCCAATCTGAATGAACCTTTTGAAGCGCGCATTGAGTTGTTGTCTGTCACCGCGGAAGAGCTCTCAACCTTACGAGTGGGTTTGGCTGATATCGAGGCGTACCAGCGCGCACGGGTCGAGCGCCTGGATATTCTTGGCGAACTCAGATTCACCGTGGAGGAGACAGAGAGCGGTCCCGATTTTATTCTGGTCACCACGCGAGAACCACTGCGCGAACCCTTCCTGGATTTTCTGGTAGAGGCGAACTGGTCGCGCGGTAGACTGCTGCGCGAATACACGGTATTACTGGATCCGCCGCTTTATGACGCAGGGCCGGGTTTATCCGCGGCCACTGTCTCCGGTGCTATAACCGAGACTGCACCAGGAACGGCTGGAGGATCTGGCGCTGGAGGAACAGGCGCCCGTACAGTTCGCCCCGGTATCACCGGGGATGAATACGGTCCGACAGTTTCTGGCGATACTCTATGGTCCATCGCCTCACGGGCGCGGGGCGATGCATCGATCAGCGTGCAACAGATGATGCTTGCCTTGCTACGGACTAACCCTGATGCCTTTATCAACGGCAATATCAATGGTCTGAAGAGCGGGCAGATTCTGCGGATCCCGGATGACAACGAGATAACGGCGATCCCGGACAGTGAGGCCAGGGCCGAAATCAGTGCGCAAAATTCCGCCTGGGGATCGACGCGTGAGGAAATTGCATCCATCCCATCCACCAGACCCGAAACCGCGCCAGCAGTTGAAACCGAAGAGGAGAGCGTTGCGCCAGCGGCGGAAGAGGAATCGAGCGAGGCAGAGCTGCGCCTTGTCGCGCCAAAGGAAGATGGGGCTGAGGCCACAGGCGGGGCCTCCAGCGTGGATGCCGATGAGTCAGATGTCGATAGACTGCTGACACTTGCCAACGAGCAGATCGAGGCCATTTCGACGGAGAACGAGGAACTGCGGGCGAAGATGTCGGAGTCGGAGAGCATCATCGAAGACCTCCAGCGGTTAATATCCCTGAAGGATGACGAGCTGGCCGCGATTCAGCAACAACTGGCTGGCGCCCTAGCGACCGAAGGTCAACCGTCGACGGATACAGCAACCCCCGCGGAGACTGCGGAAGAACCCGTGGCTGCTGAACCTCCGGAAACGCCGGAAGAGACTGTCGCGACCGAAGTGGTCGCAGAGGAAGCGCCCGTCGCATCCCCACCGGCGACGCCGGCCCCAACAGCCCAAGAGCCAGCGCCGGAGGGTCTGGTGGATACCGTCAAGACAGTGATCCTGGAAAATATTCTGGTGATCGTCGTCGGACTCGCGGCAGTTCTAGCCGCGATTGGCGCACTGTTATTCATCTCGCGACGTAAACGTGTCGAAGCCCTTGCGCCAGTCGCGGAACCGACTGAAATCCCGGACCATGCCGGCAGTGAAGATGAAACTATCATCCCGGGTGAGGAAGTCGCCGAAGAAAAGAGCGAGTCCGAAGCGATCACGGATATCCGTAAGGCGATGGCAGACGCCGGTAAAGTTGCCGGGGATAAAACGGAATTTGCTCCACCGCCACCGGCAACTGCGCCGGCCGTCTCCGCGAGTGCCGAAACCGCCGCTGAAAAGACCGAGTTTGCATTCGAAGAAGAGGAAGATGCACTCGGTGAAGTTAACGTGTTCCTGGCCTACGAACATTTCGACCAAGCCGAAGAATTCGTTCGGGACGCCATCGCCGGCGAACCGAATAATCTCGATTATCACGCGAAACTGCTGGAAGTCTTCTACGCCGCCGGCAACCGGAAGGCCTATGAGGTCGAGGCCAAGGTCCTGCAGGGCCTTACCAAAGCGCAGGGACCGCATTGGGATATGGCCTTGGCCATGTGGCAGGAATTATCGCCCAGTAGGGCATTATTTGCGGCAGCGCCGGCGGAAGAAGAGGCTGTTGTCACTCCAGGCGGCGGCGGTATTGTCGACCTGACCTCAGGGGCGGAGGTAAAGGCGGAGACCGGCACCGGGCTCGATTTCAACCTGGGCATGGAAGAAACAGTACAGGGTAGGGATGAGTCCGGCAGCATGTTGGATATCACCTCAGGAAGAGATGAAGGGATGCTGGATGTGACTGCCGCCGTTTCCAGTGAAGAAAAGGAAGATTTGCTGGATGTGACCGCCGCTGTACGACTTGAACCAGAACAGTCGTTGGAAGCCTTCGGGGGCACAGGCGGGGCGGGTAATTATATAGGCGTAGGTGCCAAGGACGAGGAAGTTCTTGATATCACGTCTGAAGCAGGAACCGAGGGTAATTTGTTGGATGTCACTGCCATATCATCAGGCGGTGAGGATGAGGCCGGGGCAGGCGCCTTCGAGGAAAGCGGGATTGATTTCAATATTGGCGATCTAAGTCCTGCCAGCGACGATTTGCTGGATGTGACGCATTCACACCCAGATTTTGAGCGTAAGGATCTAGAGGAAGATCTGCTGGACGTAACTTCAGCGACGGCAGCCGGTCTGGATGCCGGAACCTTGTTCGATGTGGATGAAGCTGCTGGGGATGAAAGCCGGAATGTAGAAATATCGAAGGACGCTGGGGCGCCAATCGACCTTGAGTTGAGCCTGAGCGGTTTGCAGGCGGCGGAACCTGAAAAAGAGAGTAATGTTATCGATTTCGACATCGGGGGAAATGTTGAACATGCAGTCAAGGATGAAGCCGCAGAACTGACCATGACGGATGACGTCAGTGGCGATGAATTCGCCCTCGATCTCGGGGAAATCGGTGAGGCGGACAACGCCGAGAATAGTCTTGGAATGGGCGATCTGGAGATTTCACAAGGCGGTGTAGATCTGGATCTGATGGGTAATGACAGTTCGGACGATGATCTCGATTTCTCCACCACCATGGAGTTGCCCAAGGGGGCCCTTGATTCGACGAAGAAATTATCTGGCGGCCTCGATTTTGATCTGAAGCTGGAAGAGGAGAAGAAACCCATTGCCGATTCGCTGCAATTGGTCGATCTGGAACTGGGCGCTGATGAAGAAGATGAAGACGAAGACCACACGGTCTTTGTCCCGCGCGCCGGTAACGCGGAGGAACAGAGCGATGCGGATGAAATCGCCACCAAGCTGGATCTTGCCAAGGCTTATGTGGAACTGGGTGACAAAGACAGCGCGAAGACGATCCTGAACGAAATTATTTCGGACGGGAATGCGGAGCAGCAACGCCAGGCCAAAGATCTGCTGCGTCAGTGTAGTTGATTATCTTTCGGCGCCGGAGTTTGATAGCCGGCTGTCGCAACGCCTGGGGTGACTGCGATCCGCACGCCGCCTTTCCGTGGCCAGACTACCTGAAAGTTTCCAATCGCCATTTCCCGTTATCTCATGAAGCTTGCCGCCGGGGTTGAATACCGTGGTACATCTTACGCCGGATGGCAGCGCCAGCATCATGCTGTGAGTGTTCAGGAGCATGTCGAGCAGGCGCTTTCCAAAGTTGCTGACCGGCGGGTGATGACTGTTTGTGCCGGACGCACCGACACGGGTGTGCATGCCATCCAGCAGGTGATCCATTTCACTACCGACGCGATTCGATCGCCACATTCCTGGGTGCTTGGCGCCAATGCCAATTTACGGGGGGATGTCTGCTTACGGTGGGCGATCGAGGTTGAGGATGGGTTTCATGCCCGTTTTTCGGCGTTGAGCCGGACCTACCGGTATGTCATCCTTAACCGGAAATACCGTCCGTCAATCAGTCGTGGCCTCGTCACCTGGGAACACCGGCTGCTGGATGCCGAGGCGATGGCGGCCGCAGGTTCAGAACTGACCGGCAGGCATGATTTCACTTCCTATAGGGCAATCGCCTGCCAGGCAAAACACCCGGTGCGGGAGATACGCAAGTTGGAGATTTGTCGTACAGGCCAGTTTGTTCTCATCGAAATCCAGGCTGACGGTTTTCTGCATCACATGGTGAGAAATATCGCGGGGGTATTGATGGCTATCGGCAAAGGAGACCGGAAGCCGTGTTGGGCTAAAGAGGTCCTCGAGGCGCGGGACCGCAATCAAGGCGGGGTGACCGCGCCGCCGGATGGCCTGTATCTGATCGATGTCGAATATCCGGAGAAATATCGCATCCCGGCGCCGGAGAATGCCGGGCCGATCGCATTGCTTGCTTGACTCCAGGACCGCGAACTCGAATGAGCAGGGTACGTGTTAAAATCTGCGGCATCACCCGCGCCGAGGACGCTGCTGTGGCGGCCAGAGAGGGCGCGGATGCCATCGGTCTGGTATTCTACGCCGGGAGCGCGCGCGCGGTTGATGTCATGCAGGCGCGGGAGATTGTGCGGCGCTTGCCGCCATTCGTTTGCAAGGTAGGTCTGTTCGTGGATGCGGATCGGGAATTCGTAGAACGCGTAGCGGCGGACGCGCCGCTGGATCTGCTGCAATTTCACGGTGAAGAAACCCCGGAATTCTGCCGGATGTTTCGGCTGCCATATATCAAGGCAGTTCGCATGCGCGACGGAGTGGACTTGCCGATGCTGGCAAGTCGCTATGGCGATGCCACCGGAATTCTGGTGGACAGTTATGTGGCAGGTGAGGCGGGAGGGACGGGCGTCAGCTTCGAGTGGAACTTGGTTTCCTCCTCCGGCCTGCAAAAACCGCTGATACTCGCGGGTGGCTTGACAGCGGATAATATCGCCGCCGCTGTACGCAAGGTCAGACCTTACGCCGTCGATGTCAGCGGCGGGGTGGAATCCACGAAAGGCGTCAAGGACCCGGCAAAAATCAGCCGGTTCATGGACCAGATCAGAAGGTTAACCGAGGATCGCGAATAACCCATGAATAACCGTGACTATCTGATTGAAATGATCAGCGATAACCAGCTCGACCGTCGCGACGTGGCGGAGATGTTGAAGGTGAAGCGCGAGACCGTGGATCGCTGGTTGCTGTCAAACGAGGCAACCCAGCATGAGGAGGTGCCCGACATGGCTATCGAGCTGCTGCGCCTCAAGCTGAAATACCGGGATCAGTCGCGTCCGGATGCAGCGCAATAATCGCGGCGCCCATTCGTCGCCGCGCGACTCGATATAAAAACCGATGAACTGGTTCAAGAAATTACTGCCCTCCAGCATCAAGACCAATGGCGTCTCCCGACGGACCGTGCCGGAAGGATTATGGACGAAATGCAATCGCTGCGGCGCCGTCCTCTATCGCGCGGAGTTGTCGCGCAACATGGAGGTGTGCCCCAAGTGCGCCCACCACATGCGGATTCGCGCGCGTGACCGCCTGGACGCTTTTCTGGATCGGGAGTCCCGGACCGAGATCGGCGCCGGCATCAAACCGGTGGACAAGCTGAGGTTCAGAGATACCAAGAAGTATCGCGATCGCCTGACGCAGGCGCAGAAACAGACCGGCGAGGACGATGCCCTCATCGCCATCCGAGGCCAGATCAAGTCGATTCCCGTGATCGCCTGCGCCTTCGAATTCGAATTCATGGGCGGCTCGATGGGATCCGTGGTCGGTGAGCGTTTCACCCTGGCGGTGGAAACGGCGATCGAGACCGGTTGCCCCCTGGTGTCCTTCGCCGCGAGCGGCGGCGCGCGTATGCAGGAGGGGATTATCTCGCTCATGCAGATGGCCAAGACCAGCGCCGCGCTCGGGAATCTGCGCCGTCGGGGGCTGCCCTACATCTCGGTCCTTACCGATCCGACCACCGGCGGGGTCTCGGCAAGCCTGGCCACATTGGGCGACATCAATGTGGCCGAGCCTGATGCCTTGATAGGCTTTGCCGGACCGCGGGTGATCGAACAGACCGTCAGGCAAACGCTGCCGGAGGGATTCCAACGCAGCGAATTCCTGCTGGAACATGGCGCGATAGATATGATCCTGGACCGGCGCGAGATGCGCGACCGCATTGCGGCCATCCTGGCGCTGCTGTTACATCTGCCGGTCCCGCCCGCAGATGCGCGGGCTTAAAGTTTCAAACAGTGTGAGAAGTTCAGTAGCGCTCTCGGAAAATTCGTCCCTGGAGGAATGGCTGCGCTGGCAGGAATCTCTCCATGTCAGGGCCATCGATCTTGGTCTCGAACGGGTGACGCAGGTCGCCACGAGATTGCTGCCGCCACAAACCCCGTTCGGGGTCATCAGCATCAGCGGAACGAACGGCAAGGGCACGAGCGCATCCATGCTCGAAAAAATCTACACCGCGGCCGGATACAAAACCGGCTGTTACACCTCGCCCCATCTGCGGCGGTATAACGAACGCATCCGCATCAACGGCAGCGAAGCATGCGACGCGCAACTCTGTAGATCCTTCGCCCGCATCGAGAACGAGCGGGGTGGGATTTCCCTGACCTATTTCGAATTCGGCACACTGGCGGCTTTGGACATCTTCCACCGGGAACAAGTGGAGATCGCCATTCTTGAGGTTGGACTCGGCGGGCGTCTCGACGCCGTGAATATCGTGGATGCGGACGTGGCGCTGGTCTGTACCATAGATATCGATCACGAGCAGTGGCTGGGGTCGGATCGTGAGTCGATCGGGCGGGAGAAGGCGGGGATCTTCCGGCGAGGCCGGCCCGCGGTCTGCTCCGATCCACAGCCGCCGCAAAGCATCATGGATGGCGCCCGACAGGCGGGCGCAAAACTTCACCTGGCCGGCCGGGATTTCGAGGCACGGAAGGAGGGAGGACGCTGGTCCTGGCGATCCCAGGACGCGGGGTCGTTTACAAACCTCCCCTGTTTTCGTCCGGATAACGCCTATCTGATCCGCAATGCCACCGGCGTGTTGATGGTTATAAGTCTGCTCGCAGGGCGATATCCCGTGCCCGAGCCGGTTATCGCCAAAGTTATCAATGAGTTCCAGATGCCCGGCAGGTACCAGGTGCTACCCGGTCCAGTCGAGTATATCCTCGATGTCGCGCATAACCGGCAATCCATGGCGGAACTGGCCGTAAATCTGGCGGCGCACCCAGCCGCTGGACGCACCCGGATCCTTATCGGCATGTTGGGCGATAAAAACCACGATCAGGCGCTTGCCGCCCTCTCAAATTCCGCCGATTTCTGGTATGTTGTGCCCACACAAGGCGAGCGGGGGATGCCGGCGGCAATCCTCGCAGAACGACTCGGCCGGTATGTGAATCCCGCAAGCATCAAGACCTTTGACGATATGCAAGCAGCCTTTGAATTTCTGGGTCATGAAGCCAGGCCGGGCGACCGGGTCGTCGTTACCGGTTCATTCCTGACCGTGGCTGCCGCGCTCAACCGACTGCATCGGGAGATGTGATATTCATGCAACGTCGCTTGAAGGAACGTCTAATCGGCGCCGCAGTCCTCGTGATGCTCGCGGTCATTTTCATACCCATGCTCCTCGATAATTCCGCCCAGAAAGAGACGGAGATCACCGAGACCAATATCCCGCCGCGCCCCGATACCCAGTTCAGCTCGCGGATCAAACCGCTTACCGATCCCCCGCCATCCCCTCTGGAGACTGTTCCGGTTACTGCATCGGGATCGGGGATAACAGTAGCGCCCCAGGAAACCACGCCCGATGTACAACCGGAACCCAAGGCGGTAACGAAAGCGCCCGCGCCACAAGCGGCGGTCCAGCCCGTATCCCCGGCGTCGCAGCCGGAAAAGGATGTGCCGAAGACCGCCGTGGAAAAACCACGGACCGGCAATGGCGGGCTTAACGCCTGGGTCGTGCAGATCGGCAGCTTCACGACTGAAGCGAACGCCAAAACGTTGCATGACCGGGCCAGGGGCCTCGGTTTCACTTCCTTCGTGGAACCTCTCCAGCAGGAAGGCGCCATGGCCTATCGGGTGCGGGTCGGACCGGAATTGACGCGCTCCGATGCCGTCACGCTGGCAGCGAAGTTGAAGGATTCGTTGCACGTGGAAGGCATCGTCATGCAATACCCATGACCAATCGCGGACGCCCCGATATCGACCATGCAAACCGTAGACATCATCATCTTGGCCGTACTCTTTATCCCTGGAATAGTCGGGTTGTTTTACGGCTTTCTGAACATCGCTTTTTCCATTGCCGCCTGGATAGTCGCCTTCGCCGTGACTTCGAAATTTAGCGGGGCCTTTTCGCCGTTATTGACGGGCTATGTGGATAGCCCCTTCCTGCGCAATATCCTCGCCTTCATCGGGTTGTTCATCATCACCCTGATGATTATGAGTCTGGCAGGATTTTTTGTCGTGAAATTGCTGGGCAAGACGGGTCTGACGGTCCCTGACCGGATCCTTGGTTTCCTGCTGGGTTTGAGTCTGGGCGGATTCATCGTGTCGGTAGTCGTTTTCCTGGCTGGATTCACCGCCTATCCACGGGAAGACTGGTGGCGGCAATCGATCATGCTGCAGCCGTTTGTGCGGATAGCCGTCTGGGGCAGCGCAATGCTCCCTGAAAACGTGGCCAAGTATCATAATTACGCTATGGCCCGTTCCATCTAACCGAGGATGTAAGAAAAAATATGTGCGGTATCATCGGCATCGTGGCGAAGAATCTGGTCAGCCAATCGCTTTTTGACGGATTGACTGTGCTTCAGCATCGTGGCCAGGATGCCGCCGGAATGGTGACCTGCGCCGGTTCGCAGTTCTTCCTGCGGAAGGATAATGGGCTGGTACGCGACGTTTTTCACACCCGGCACATGCTCAGACAATTGGGCAACATGGGCATCGGCCATGTGCGCTATCCGACCGCCGGCAGTTCATCCTCGGCGGAGGCGCAACCGTTCTATGTCAATCATCCCTATGGGATCAGCCTCGCGCATAACGGCAATCTCACCAACGGAGATGAACTCAGGCATGAGTTGGTCACCGGGGGATTGCGGCACCTCAATACCCAATCCGATTCGGAGGTTCTTTTAAACATCCTGGCGGACGAACTGCAAAAGGCGGGTAAGGTAAGTCATCAGCTGCAACCCGAGGATATCTTCGCCGCGGTGAGCCGGCTGCATCAACGCTGCCAGGGTGGTTATGCGGTGGTGGCC
Organism: Gammaproteobacteria bacterium; assembly: GCA_004297165.1. Lineage (GTDB taxonomy): Bacteria > Pseudomonadota > Gammaproteobacteria > Eutrophobiales > Eutrophobiaceae > 2-02-FULL-56-15. The sequence goes on along the minus strand of SCUJ01000005.1, from coordinate 212,722 downwards.
ATGATCGCCGGAGTGGGTCTCCTCGGTTTCCGGGATCCGTTTGGCATTCGGCCCGTGGTCTTCGGCGGCAGGGTGACCGACAAGGGACGGGAATATATCGTCACCTCGGAAAGCGTGGTCATCGATACCCTGGGATTTGAGTTGATCCGGGACATCGAACCCGGCGAGGCGGTATTCATCTCCGCCGATGGTGAGTTGCTCACGCAACAGTGCTCGCGTAATCCGCAATATTGTCCCTGCATTTTCGAATTGGTGTATCTCGCGCGCCCGGATTCGATAATCGACAAGATCTCGGTTTACAAGGCGCGGTTGCGCATGGGGGAAGCGCTGGCCAGAAAGATCCTGCGGGAATGGCCGGATCATGATATCGATGTGGTCATCCCCATCCCCGATACCGGCCGGACCGCCGCCATTCCTCTGGCCCATGATATCGGCGTCAAGTACCGCGAGGGTTTCATCAAGAATCGCTACATCCCCCGGACCTTCATCATGCCGGGCCAGAATGTGCGCCGCAAGTCCGTGCGGCAGAAGCTCAACGCGATCGAACTCGAATTCAAGGACAAGCATGTCCTGCTTGTGGACGATTCGATCGTGCGGGGAACGACCTCGAAGGAGATCATTCAGATGGCGCGGGAGGCGGGCGCGCGCAAGGTCTATTTCGCCTCCGCGGCACCGCCGGTGCGCTATCCCAACGTCTACGGCATCGACATGCCGACCGTCGAGGAACTCATCGCATGCAACCGTACGGAAACCGAGATCTGCCAGTCCCTGGGCGCGGATCGCATCATCTATCAGGATCTCGATGATTTAATTGAAGCCGCGAGAGCCGGCAATCCGGATATCGTCAACTTCGATACCTCGTGTTTCACGGGTAATTATGTCACCGGGAATGTCAGCGGCGATTACCTGGCGCAGATCTCGAGGTTGAGGAATGACGCGGCGAAGAATCACCGCGAGCAGGGCGATTCGCACCTTACGGATCTCACCAACAACAACTATTAAAAAGATTGTTGATGGACGATTGAAAAATCGTCGCGAACGACGTTTTTTTCAAATATGCAGGCTGTGACCGCCAGCAGCCAGCGCCGCCTCGTGCAGGGCCTCGCTAAGCGTGGGATGGGCGTGGATTATCTTCGCGAGGTCTTCTCCGCAACCGTCGAATTCCATGGCGGTCACGGCCTCGGCGATCAACTCGGAGGCATGGGGTCCCAGGATATGCACGCCCAGGATCCGATCGGTTTTCGTATCTGTAAATATTCTAACCAGTCCGTCGCTGCTGCCCGAGGCCCGCGCCCGACCGCTCGCGGCGAAGGGAAATTCGCCGCTGCGAAAGTCGATGGCCTCCGCTTCGAGTTGCTGGCTGGTCCTGCCCACCCAGGCGATCTCCGGCCAGGTGTAGACAACGCCGGGAATGGCTGAGTAATTGACGCTTGATTTGTGTCCGGCGATCCGCTCCGCGGCCATGATACCCTCGGCCGTGGCCTTGTGCGCCAGCATCGGGCCGCGTACAACATCGCCGACCGCGTAGATATTCGTGAGGTTGGTCCGACAATGCTCGTCGACGTGGATGAAGCCGTGTTCGGAGATCTCGATGCCGATATCGACCGCGCCAAGTCCTTTGGTATTGGGCTTGCGGCCGGCCGCCACGATGAGTTTATCGACGGTCAGTTGCTGTTTTTCCTGCTGGTTTTCGTAATTGACGGTAACTTCCCGGTTGTTGGATCCCGTGCCTGTTACCCGGCAACCCAGCCTGATGTCGAGGCCTTGCGCACCCAAAAGCCTGAAGGCGCTTTCGGCAACCTTGCGATCCACCGGTTCCAGAAACCGGTCGAGCGCCTCCAATATGACGACCTTGGAACCCAGGCGGCCCCAGACACTGCCCAATTCGAGCCCGATCACCCCGGCGCCCAGGATCCCCAGACGGGGGGGGATGTCCGTAAAGGCGAGGGCGCCGCTGGAATCGACTATCAGACGATTATCAACCTGCGCGACGGAGATTGCGGCGGGCACTGAACCCGTGGCGATGATCACATGGCGGGTGGTGACCGGGTAGGTTTCACCCGCTTCCTTGCCCACGGGCGAGACCTCGATCAACCGATCCGATAACATTCGCGCCTCGCCCGGCAACCATTCCACATTGTATTTTCTGAACAGTCCGCCGATGCCCTGGGTCAGGGTCTTCACGATCCGGTTTTTACGGGTCATCATCCGGTGGACATCCAGCGTCACGCCGGCGCTGTGAATCCCGTGCTCCTGGGCCTCGTGCTTGATGAAACTGTATTGATGGGAGGTATCCAGCAGGGCCTTGGACGGGATGCAGCCCGCATTGAGACAGGTGCCGCCAGGGACCGGACCGCCTTCGGGATCCAGCCACTTGTCGATGCAGGCCGTAGCCAGACCAAGCTGGGCGCAGCGGATCGCCGCAGGATATCCACCCGGTCCCGCCCCGATGACCACGACATCGTAATTTTTCACCGCGCCTCCCGGCGATGCCGCATGATTAAAGTTGCAATAACAATCGGGATGGATCCTCGATCAACCGTTTGACGTTGACCAGGAAACTGACGGCGTCGGCCCCGTCGATGATCCGGTGATCGTAGGACAAGGCCACGAACATCACCGGCCGGATTACGACCGCGCCCTGTTCGGCCACCGGCCGGTCCTGGATCGCGTGCATGCCGAGGATCGCGCTTTGCGGCGGATTGAGGATCGGCGTGGACAGCAGCGAGCCGAACACGCCGCCATTAGTGATCGTGAAGGTGCCGCCAGTGAGTTCCTCCAGGGTGAGCTTTGCGGATCGGGCCTTCTCCCCGAACTCCCGGATCTGTTTTTCAATCTCCGCGAGGGACATGAGGTCGGCATCCCGAAGGATCGGCACCACCAACCCGCGCTCTGTGCTCACGGCGACGCCGATGTCGAAATAACCGTGATAGACGATATCCGCGCCATCGACCGAGGCGTTGATTAGGGGGAATTTTTTCAGCGATTCGGTGACCGCCCGTGTGAAGAAGGACATGAATCCCAGCTTTACGCCGTGCAGGCGCTCGAATTCCTCCTTGTGCCGGTTGCGCAACTCCACGACCGCGTGCATGTTGATCTCGTTGAAGGTGGTCAGGATCGCGTTTTCCCGCTGGGCCTGGAGCAACCGTTCGGCGGCGCGTTGCCGCAGACGGGTCATGGCCACGCGCCGCTCCAGGCGGGTGGATCCTGCAGCCGGCGCCGACGGGGGAACGATCACCTTCGCTGATGGAGGCGGGGCGATGTCTTTTTCGGGTTTTGCCGCGGACATTCCGACAGAGTCCACGGCTGGCGCTGCGATTATGCCGGTGGCTTCCGCTTTCAGGTTTTCAGGCTGAGAGACCTGCGCAGGGGCCGCCGCCTGAGGTTGTGACGGTGGGGCAGGAGGTTCTTGCGGCTTTATTGACGCGGTCGTACGCGCGCTCGTGGACTGTGGATGGGGAGGCATCCCCGTGCTGGTTTCGAGATGACGGAGAACGTCTTCCCTGGTCAGCCGGTTGCCCTCGCCGGTGGCGGCGATGGCGGTGGCGTTCAGATTGTATTCCGCCAGCAAACCGCGGACGGCCGGGCTCATTTTCGGTTGCTCTGGCGGCAGGTCGCCGACCGGGAGACTTTGCTGAAGCGGCGCGGATTCGCCAGGTTTGGGTATTACGGGAACCTTTCCGGCCGTGGCGGTGTTGATGAGGGCGATTACTTCATTGCTAGCCACCATATCCCCGTCCTGCCGGATTATCTTCTCCAGCACGCCGCTATTCATGGCGGCGACTTCCAGCGTGACTTTATCGGTTTCGATCTCGATGAGCGGGTCGCCGCGCTTGACGGCATCCCCCGGTTTTACATGCCAATTCAGCAACGTCGCCTCGGCCACGGACTCCGCGAGCATGGGTACTTTGACCTCAACCAGCACAGATGCCTCCTTAACAAGTCATACAATCTGAGAAATACACCTGCCACATCAGGCGCACGACAACTATTCTAGCAACAGCGTAACCTCTACAGATAGAGGAGTACTCCCTACAGGATCGAAAGCGTCGCTATATCGCATATCGAGTGATTGGCGCTTTTCCGGAAATCTCAATCCGATTCAACAACGCCTCATTCACCAGGGTCTTCTGTTGCTCGAGATGCAGTTTGATATGACCGGTGGCGGGCGAAGCCGAGTAGAATCGGCCGGCATAGCCGAAGGCATGGCGCTCGCTCAGACAGCCGAGCATCGTCCCGCGCGACTGCATGAAATACCAGCCGCCCTGATTCTTCGGCTCCTCCTGCACCCAGATGACCTCCCGCAGATTGGCGTAACTGTCGATAACGGCCTTCAGGTCCGCGCTGGGGAACGGGTAAAGCTGCTCAAGCCTGGCGATGGCCACATTCGCCAGTTTCTTCAGGCGTCTGGCCTCCAGCAGATCGAAATAGACCTTGCCCGAGCAGATCAGGAGCCGGGTGACTTCGGGTTTCGGGATCGGATCGATTTCGTCGATGACGGTGAGGAAGCGATGTTTTAACGAATCCACCGGCGAAACCGAAAGTTTGTGCCGCAGAAGGCTCTTGGGGCTCATCACGATCAGAGGTTTGCGGTAAGGCCGCAGCACCTGGCGGCGCAGCAGGTGAAACATCTGGGCAGGCGTGCTGGGGAAACAGATCTGCATGTTCTCCCCAGCACAGAGTTGCAGAAATCTTTCGAGCCGAGCCGAGGAGTGCTCCGGTCCCTGGCCGTCAAAACCGTGGGGGAGGAACACCGTGAGTCCGCAATAGCGGCCCCATTTGGCCTCGCAGGAGCTGATGAACTGATCGAACACGACCTGCGCACCGTTGGCGAAATCGCCGAATTGCGCCTCCCAGATGACCAGCGCCTTCGGCTCGGCGCTGCTGTAACCGTATTCGAAGGCGAGGACCGCCTCTTCCGAGAGGGTCGAGTTGACCACGAGAAAGGGGGCTTGACCCTCGTGCAGGTGTTGCAATGGCAGGTAGGTGTCGCCATCCGTCTGATTATGGATGACCGCATGACGATGAAAAAAGGTACCCCGGCCGCTGTCCTGTCCGGAAAGGCGTATGGGATGACCCTCTTCCAGCAGGGAGGCATAGGCCAGCGTCTCGGCGAAACCCCAGTCCATCGCCAGATCCCCTTTGCCCATGAGTTTGCGACTGGCGATTATCTTCTGTACCGATGGGTGCAAAGTGAAATGCGCGGGTAAAGCAGTGATCCGCTCGGTGAGTCGCCGGATCGTCGCAGCGTCGATGGCGGTGGTCGCAGGCTCCGTCCAGACCTTGCCCTTGTAAGGCGCGAAATTGATTTGAAATCGCGCATCCCCCGGGGTCCGGCTCAACTCCACCACCGGTTGGTTGCCCTCAAGACGGGCAAGATATGCCGCGGTCATTGCATCGATCTGCGCGGCGGTCACGATCTGCTGTTGCCGCAGCAAGTCGGCATAGCCCTCTCTGACGCCGGTGTGCATCCGAATCTTGCGGTACATGGTCGGTTGTGTCGCCCCAGGCTCATCGGCCTCGCTGTGGCCGTGTTTCCGGTAACAGATCATGTCGATGACGACATCCTTCTTGAAGCAGAAACGGAAATCGAGCGCCAGCCGGGTGACGAACACCACCGCTTCAGGGTCGTCGCCGTTGACATGAAAGATCGGCGCCTGAACCATCTTGGCGACATCCGTGCAGTAGAGCGAAGAACGCGAGTCGAGCGGATCGCTGGTGGTGAAACCAATCTGGTTGTTAATGATGATATGCACCGTGCCGCCGGTTGTGTAACCCCGGGTCTGCGACAGATTGAATGTCTCCATGATCACGCCCTGCCCGGCGAAGGCGGCATCGCCGTGGATGAGGACGGGGATTACCTGTTCGCGCTGACGATCCTGCCGGCGATCCTGACGGGCCCTTACGGAGCCCTCCACAACCGGATCGATGATCTCGAGATGCGAAGGGTTGAATGCGAGGGTCAGATGGATCGCGCCGTGTTCGGTCTGGATATCCGAAGAATAGCCCAGGTGGTATTTCACATCGCCCTGGGAGGTCGATTCATTGCCGCGGCCTTCGAATTCATCGAAGAGTTCCCGCGGCAGTTTTCCCATGATGTTGACCAGGACATTCAGTCGGCCGCGATGAGCCATGCCCATCACAACCTCCTGTACGCCATGCTCTCTGGCGGCATTGATGAGTTCATCCAGCAAGGGGATCAGGCTGTCGCCGCCCTCCAGGGAAAAGCGTTTTTGTCCTACATATTTATGATGCAGATGCTCTTCCAACAGATTGGCGGCGATCAGGGCATGCAGGATGCGTGTTCTGCGGGCGGCGGAAAATTCCGGGTTGCCGAGGCTTCTTTCCAGGCGTTCCTGGATCCATCTCTTCTCATCGGTCTCCGTGATATGCATGAATTCCGCGCCAATCGTCCGGCAGTAAGTTGCCTTGAGGATGTCGACGATCTCGCGCAGGCTGATCTCGGCCTCGGCATGCAGGGTGCCGGTATTGAAACTGGAATCAAGGTCGGCTGCATGCAGGTGATGATAGGCGAGGTCAAGTTCGGGAACATGCGGCCGTTCATGTTGCTTCAAGGGGTCGAGTTCTGCCTGGCGGTGACCCCGGACACGATAGGCTTCGATAAGATTTATAACCGCCACTTGTTTGCCGTGGTCGGATGCCGCAGGTCCCGGCGCGGCTGCCTGATGAATTTTAGCTAACGCCGCTTGACGGAACGCCTCACGCACAGGCGAGTGTGGCGTCTCATTCGTTACTTCCTGACCTTGCAGCCGGTTGAAGTAGTCCCGCCACTGCTCCGGAAGTGAATCCGGATCGGTCAGAAAATGTTCATATAATTCCTCGATATAACCGGCATTCCCGCTATAGAGGCAGGATGACTCAGAATTTCCCATGGCTCGTTTTTATGGGTTTCAATAGGCGGAAAATACGAGTGAAAATATGTGTTCCGATGCTTGGTAAATAGGCAACGATTCTATATAGTAAAGCCCGCATATGGTAATGGATTTACCCAGGCGAATATACAAATTTAGACGCATTACAACAGGTTCTCGCGAGACTTGATGCGCGCCTGAACCGGACGATTCGCCGATGCCTTGGCGGGTGTTCGCCGCCCGAACGGGATTGAAATATCCCGCGTAAATTTAACAATATTAAGAAACACCCTTTCGTTTTTTCTCACAGAGTCAACTTCATGCCGGACACAGTAACCATAATCGACAATCGGACAGGCAAACAGATGGAATGTCCTGTATTAACAGGCGTAATGGGGCCGCCCGTAATTGACATCAAACATCTCTACAAGGAACTGGGGATGTTTACCTACGATCCAGGATATGGCGCCACCGCGAGTTGCAAAAGCGCCATCACCTACCTGGATGGCGAGCAGGGCGTACTCATGCACCGTGGCTATCCGATAGAACAGCTCGCCGAACAAAGCACCTTCCTCGAGGTGTGTTATCTCCTTATCCACGGCGAGTTGCCCAACAAGCGGGAAATGGATGAGTGGGAAGCGGGCATAAAGACCCATACCATGACCCACGAACACCTCTCGCGTTTCTACACAGGTTATCGTTATGACGCCCACCCGATGTCGATTATGGGCGGCGTGGTCAATGCCATCGCCTCGTATTATCACAACACAACGGATATCCAAGATCGGGATCAGCGTCTGATCACGGCCAAACGCGTGATTGGCAAGATGCCGAACATCGCCTCGAAATGTTACCGGTATGCCGTGGGCCTGCCGTTCGTCTATCCGGATAACAGCAAGTCCTACGTCGAGAACTTCATGAATATGACCTTCTCGAGACCTTGCGAAAAATATACTCCTTCCCCGGTGGCGGTCCGCGCCCTCGACCTGCTGTTTATTCTGCACGCGGATCATGAACAGAATGCCAGCACCTCGACAGTGCGGCTCGCCGGAAGCGCGGAAACCAATCCCTTTGCGTGCATAGCGGCGGGGATCGCGACGCTTTGGGGGAAGGCGCACGGCGGCGCGAATGAGGCCGTGATCCGGATGCTGGAGGAGATCGGGCACCCGCGGAACATCCAGAAGTATGTGAATCGCGCCAAGGATAAGGACGACAGTTTCCGGCTGATGGGCTTCGGACACCGGGTCTACAAGAACTATGACCCGCGGGCGACGATCATCCGCAAGGCCTGTCATGAATTGCTTGTGGAGATGAATCTGAATCAGCCCATGTTCGAAATCGCCATGGAACTGGAACGCATCGCCCTCGAGGATGAGTATTTCATCTCCAGAAAGTTATATCCCAACGTGGATTTTTATTCCGGGCTGATCTACCAGGCCCTCAATATCCCGGCGGAGATGTTTACGGTGATGTTCGCCCTGGCGCGCAGCGCGGGCTGGTTGGCGCAATGGATGGAACTGATGGAAGACGATGAATTCCGTATCGGCCGGCCACGGCAATTGTACACCGGCAAACAGATACGGAATTATGTGCCGCTAAACAAAAGGCCCTGATATCGGGTCAGCGACTGGGGAACGCCTCGAGCAGGAGAAGGACCGTAACATGATTGACGCGCGTGGGTACCGGGCAAATGTCGGGATCGTCCTCTGCAACGACGCGCGCAAACTGTTCTGGTGCAAGCGCGCCGGCATGAATGCCTGGCAGTTCCCTCAAGGCGGCATCCGGCCCAACGAATCCATGGAATCCGCCATGTTTCGGGAACTGGAAGAGGAGACCGGTTTGCAACCTGGACATGTGGAGATTATGGCCAAGACATCCGGCTGGCTGCGCTATCGCATCCCCAAGCGGTATATCCGCTATAAATCGAATCCCGTCTGCATCGGGCAGAAACAGCGCTGGTTCCTGCTCCGCCTGCTGACCGATGAGAGCAAGGTAAAACTCGATTGTTGCCACCGGCCGGAGTTTGACCATTGGCGGTGGATCGATTTCTGGGACCCAGTCGAGGAAGTCGTCGCCTTCAAGCGCAATGTCTATCGGCAGGCGCTGGATCAGTTTGCGCCGATCCTGTTTCCTGAAACCTGAAGCACCAGTTCCGTTCTCGAACTTGCCGGAACATTCCCCGCACCCAAAATGACCGCACTGTTACGGCAGTTTTTCCGGATTTGCCTGTTAAGGGACAGACCGCAAGATCTGCCCGCGGCCGGCGTGTTGCTGGGATTCTGTATCGGCGTATATTTTGCGACTGGCGTGTGCGTGGCCTGGCCAGGTCGCGAGTTCGGCGAGGCTGTGCTTATCAGCCTTATGGATACGCCCATTCTGCTGGGATTCACGGCGTTCCTGCTGGCCGTTCGCAGTCATACCGAGCGTTGGTTGCAAACCGCCACCGCCCTCGCCGGCGCCGGGACGGTCTTTAATTTGATCGCCATCCCCATGGTATTGCTGATTAATATGGGAAGTTTTTCGGATGGCGGCATCACACTCTGGCAATCATTACTGGAATTATCGATCCTCACCCTCTTGATCTGGAATATCGCCGTTATCGGTTTCATATACCGGCATGCGCTCGAACTGCCCTTCTTGGCGGCGCTGGTTGTCGCCTTTGCCAATGTCGGGTTGTCCGTATATCTCATCAACCTGACGGTTAACGCAAGGACTTGACGGTGCACGTGCATATCCTGGGGATCTGCGGGACCTTCATGGGGGGCTTGGCGTTGCTTGCCAGGGAGGCCGGTCTGGAAGTGACGGGATCCGACGCGGGTGTGTATCCCCCCATGAGCGATCAACTCGAACGGGCGGGGATTCAAATTGATGAAGGCTATAAAGTGGAGCAACTCGATCCGGCCCCGGACCTCGTCATCATCGGCAATGGACTGTCGCGCGGCAATCCGTGTGTCGAGCGTGTGCTGAATCAGACCATACCGTTCATGTCAGGCCCCCAGTGGCTTGCCGATGTCATTCTCCCTAAGCGGCATGTCCTGGCGGTATCGGGCACGCACGGCAAGACCACGACCACCAGCATGCTGGCCTGGATATTGGATTACGCGGGCAGGGATCCCGGTTTCCTCATCGGCGGCGTCGCGGAAAATTTCGGCAAGTCCGCCCGTTCCGGTAACAGCAATTTGTTTGTCGTCGAGGCCGACGAGTACGATACCGCGTTCTTCGACAAACGCGCCAAGTTCATTCATTACCGTCCGCGGACATTAATCATCAACAACATCGAATTCGACCACGCGGATATCTTCAGCGATTTGCAGGCCATTAAACGCGAGTTTCACCATCTGGTCAGGATAGCGCCGGCCAACGGCAGGATCATCGTCAAGGCCGGGGATCACGCTATAAGCGATGTCCTCGCGATGGGCTGCTGGACCGCGACGGAAAGCTTCGGACAGCCGGATAGCGATTGGCGGGCGCTGCCTGTACGACAGGATTATTCCAGTTTCGAGGTTACCCGCGAGACGGATGCGGTTGGTACGGTCGAATGGGATTTGGTCGGCAGTCACAACATGGAAAACGCACTTGCGGCGATCGCAGCGGCAAATCAAGCCGGAGTCGCCCCGGAAATCTCGTGTTCGGCGCTGGGTAAATTCAAGAGCGTCAAACGCCGGCTCGAATGTCTTGGCGAGATTGCCGGGGTCACTGTGTACGACGATTTCGCCCATCACCCGACCGCCATAAAGGTGACGCTTGAGGCGTTGCGCCGCAAGGTCGGCGGGGTGCGGATTATCGCGGTCATGGAACCGCGCTCGAACACGATGCGCTCGGGGGTACATGGCGAATCGTTGCCGCAATCCTTGGCCGGGGCCGATATGGTCTTGGTATATCAGGCCCGCAACGCGCCCATGGATTTCACCGTCTTCAATCGGGTTCTGGCGGATCGGGCGCGGGTCTTTACGGAGGTCGCCGGGATAATCGATTTCCTGGCCGCCGCGGCAAGAGCCGGCGATCATATCCTGATCATGAGCAATGGCGGGTTCGAGGGCATCCATACCCGCCTCCTGGAGCGACTGCGAACGGCGGCGGCTAACCGATAAAGGCCGTCTCCGCGGGTTCTTCAATCACCGTATTGCACAGCCTGCCGATTTTTTCTATCTCTATACAGACCTTGTCGCCGGCCTTCATATATCCCGGCGGTTCCATTTTCATTCCCACGCCGCTGCTGGTGCCGGTGCTGATGATGTCTCCCGGTTCGAGGGTGAAGACCGTTGACAGGTAGCTGACCAGGTAATAGCAGTTGAACAACAGTTGTTTGGTATTGGACGACTGGCGCAGTTCCCCGTTGACCCAGGTGCGGATATCCAGTACATGCGGATTTTGGAGTTCGTCAGCGGTGACGAGCCACGGACCGATCGGGCCATGGGTATCGAAGGATTTTCCGAGCGTCCAGGTGCGGGAACGATTCTGCCAATCGCGCACGGATACGTCATTCACCACCAGATAGCCCGCGATGACTTCCGCGGCGCGCGCCTCCGGGACGTGCCGGCAGCGGCGGCCGATAACTACTCCCAATTCCCCTTCGTAGTCCAGTTCATCCGAAACCCGGGGTTTGTGAATACAGGCATCGGGCCCGATCACGCAGGTCGATTGTTTGTTGAAGACCGTCGGGGTGAGCGGGCGTTTTTGGTTGGTTTCCTCGATATGATCCAGGTAGTTGAGGCCGATCCCGAAAAATTTAGGCGGTCTCTGAATCGGGGCCTCCAGCTTGACCTCCGCGAGCGCCAGGCGCTTCCCGCCGGAGTGGGCAAGTTCCCTGATCCCGGGAGAATTCATCAAATCCCCGGCGAGAAAATCTATCATATTTCCGGGCGCGCCCGGAAAATGCCGGGTATCGATGATCTCCTCGCCGTTGATGATCCCGACGCGGGTTTCCCCGGCGTGGGTGAATGTTGCCAGTTTCATGCAATACGTCTCCTTAAATTCTTTAATCGCCGGCGAATTCCACCAGGGCGAAAATAGGGTAACCACGCTTGCGTAATTTCGCTTCCCCGCCGACATCGGGCAGATTCACAATGAAGGCCATCTCCGCCACCACGCCGCCCAGTTTCTCGACCAGGGTAGTGGCTGCGAGCGCGGTCCCGCCCGTCGCCAGCAGGTCATCCACGAGCAACACGCGTGTCCCCGGCTCTAATGCATCCCGGTGCATCTCGACAATGTCGGTGCCGTACTCCAGATCGTATTCATGCCGGATGACTTCCGCCGGCAATTTTCCGGATTTCCGCACCGGAATGAAGCCCTTGCCCAGGGCGTGGGCCAGCGCCCCGCCGATAATGAACCCCCGCGCCTCGATGCCGACGATGCAATCGAATTCGAACTGGCCTGCGGCGTAACGATTGACGAAATTATCGATGACCAGCCGGAAGCCTACCGGGTCCTTGATCAAGGTAGTGATGTCCCTGAACATGATCCCTTTCTTCGGGTGGTCGGGTATGGTGCGGATTCTGGATTTAATCGGCATGGTCGGCGTTTCCAAGACTGGAAATTATTGTGCCTTGTCTACTCCGCTTTTGCTAGGATAACTCGATGAGTCGCGCTACCACAGGCATACACGGCGATCTGTCTGCAGAGTCACAACTCGTGGCGCTATGCCCGCTGGTGTTGGCGGTTTCCAGCATGTCTACCGGTCTGGCTGCGGGAATCGTCGTCCTGATCCTGCTTCCGACCGCGATGATCGCCGTGTCGCTGCTGATGCGTTTCATCCCGGGCGCATTCGCACTGCCCGTACTGCTCATGATTAACGCCACGATCATTACCATCGCCTGGTGGCATCTCCAGGGCCATTATTTCGCATTGGCCACAATGCTTGGGATCTCCATCCCGGTGAATGTCTTAAACTCCGCCTGGTTGAATAAGCTGGATGCAATTGCGTTGCGAAAGGGCGTGGTCGAGACATCGATCGATGCCATCCGGGCAGGGTTATATGCCCTGCTGTTGTTGTGGTTGATTGGGACCCTGCGCGAGTTACTGGCGGGCGGAGGCGTTGACTGGCAGGCGTGGAATGTTGTGACCGAGGCAGGCACAGCAACCGGATCTGCCCCCAACTGGCAGGGGCCTGATCTTTTAGGCGCCCCGGCTGGCGCGTTCCTGCTGTTTGCGGGCGCGCTGGCATTCGGCAGGAAAATCCAGGTGTACATCGAGCGGGACCCGGTTGAACAAGAATAAACTGAGAACGATTTTTTCCTGTCTCCAGACAGCGAACCCTTTTCCCACAACCGAACTGGTTTACTCCAGCACCTTCGAACTCCTGGTTGCAGTCATTCTCTCCGCCCAGGCGACCGATGTCAGCGTAAACCGCGCCTGTGCCGGCCTATTCAAGGTCGCGAATACGCCTGAAGGCACGCTCGCTTTGGGGCCCGCAGGTCTGAAACGGCACATCCGCCAGATTGGACTCTATAACAGCAAAGCGGAAAATATTCTGCGCACCTGCCGGATACTGAAAGATAGTTATGGCTCCGTCGTGCCGGGCGACCGTGTGGCTTTGGAATCATTGCCCGGTGTAGGTCGCAAGACCGCGAATGTAATCTTGAACATCGCCTTCGGTCAGCCCGTCATCGCCGTGGATACGCACATTTTTAGGGTGTGTAACCGGACCGGAATTGCCCCTGGCAAGAATGTCAGGGAGGTTGAAACTAGTCTGGATCGCAAGGTCCCCGATGCATTTAAACTCCATGCCCATCACTGGCTGATCCTCCATGGACGATATACATGCACCGCGCGCAAACCGCACTGCGCGGATTGCGTTATTTATACATACTGTGAGTGGAGAGATAAAAAGATTTACGCCGGGACCTAATTGCCGGTGGTGGAAAACTCCATCTTTATACCGGCCAACTCGATCAGATCGCTGTTTTTGAGCTGATAGGCCCTTGGTCCAATCGCCTCGCCGTTTACCAATGGGTAGCGCTTGCCGTCACCGTCGCTCTCAATGTGTGTCAGGAAATAACCCTGCGGACGGCGTGAGATCACTGCGACCTGCGTCCCGGGTTTGCCCAGAGTAATCAACGCCTTGGTCAGTTCAAGTTCCTTACCGGCGATGGGGCCATTGAGTACGGTAAGCCGGCCAAGCGGCATGCCCGCGGAATGGGGCATTGCACCTGCCGGGTGCCCTGGACCGGCGGCTGGTTTCGGCGGGGGTGTAACAGGACCGGCGCCGGCCTTTTCAGCCGCCTTGGCTGCCGCCACTGCCGCGCTGGCGGAGCCAGGTTTGATGATCATCGTTTTTTCGAATTCATCATCATCCGCAGTGGCGTGCTCATTGATGTATTTCAGCTCGTGTTTGCCGATGGAAATGACATCGCCGTTCTTTAGTGCATGTTTTTTTACGAGTTTCCCGTTGACATAGCTGCCGTTGGTGCTGCCCAGGTCTTCGAGGAAAGAGTCATCGAGAATCGAAATTATCAAGGCGTGTTTGCCGCTGACGGCGAGATTGTCTATCGGAATATCGTTATCAGGTTTGCGGCCAATAGTGACCCGCTCCTTGTTTAACTCATATTCGCCTTGCACTACACCGTTTAAACTCAGAACTAACTTTGCCATAGCTCTGTCCTATTCCCCTGACTTCATGAAGATTTGATGTAAGGTCTGTTTCAGAAAACCGCCGGTACTGGAAAATCCTTCCAGTATCCTTATTAATATAACCGATATATTGTCCTTGCCGCCTTTGGCGTTCGCCAAACTTACCAATTCCTGAGCCGCCTGTACAAGATTAGCACTATATTTACTTAGGGTTAAGTGAATTTCTTCATCATCTACCATATCATTCAGTCCGTCTGAACACAGCAGATAAACATCCCCTGGTTCAGGAGTTTCCTCCATGATGTCGACATCGACGGAATTGTCGATCCCCAGTGCGCGGGTCACCAGATTTTTCGGGGTGGTGGCGACTGCCTCCTCCATAGTGTAGAGACCTCGATCCACCAGTTCCTGTAACAAGGAGTGATCCCTGGTCAACTGCTGAAGATGGTCTTTTCTTTTCCGATACAGACGGGAGTCTCCAACGTGGGCGATGGTTGCTTTGTTGTTGTGGAACCATGCCACTACGATCGTCGTGCCCATGCCCAGGCAATCGGGGACTTCCTGCGCGGTCCTGTAAATATCTGAATTTGCGCGTATTACGGCATCCTTCACCAACAAGGACTGGAGACTCAGGCCGGATTTGTTTTTACGGCGCGAGGCCCGTACGGGTTTTACCTGATCCAGATTGGTGGTGATCGAGTGATAAATCTCGGTTGCCGCCAAGGCGCTTGCCACCTCTCCTGCCTTATAACCACCCATACCATCGGCGAGAATGGCGAGACCGGACTCGGCATCCGTGAGGGTGCTGTCTTCATTGTGAGGCCGGCGTCTGCCTACATGAGAGACATTGGCGATTTCTATGGTAGGGATCATTTGTGGCAGGTAACTTATTATATTTTAAATAATTAGTTCACTGTTACGCAGAATTCGAAAGTAAATCGCGCCTATTAAATATGGTCGTAACCGCAACCAGCACAGATTCAATCCTTAACATCCTGTAAATTCAGGCGTTGAAAATATAGTAAAGATCATTCCGGGGCAAGGATTATGGACGCGCCCCTGTAACCGGACATTGAAGTTGCTACGTGATTTCGTGAAGAGGTTTACTGAGCCAGGTTATAGGTTGGAGTGATTGCAAGGATATCGGTACCCTTGGCAGGGTACCGGTTCCTCTGAATGAAAGTACTGTGGAGGGGATGAGTAACGGGAGCGATTCAGCGTTCCAGATGCTGGATCTTGCCTTTAACCGCTTTCCATTGCTCGGCATCTGCCATCGCATCTTTCATTTCATTGATGATTGGCCACTTCTTGGATAGTTCCGCATTCAACTTTATGAAATCTTTAAAGTTATCCGGCACATCATCTTCAGACATAATCGCCTCGACCGGGCACTCCGGTTCGCAGAGGGTGCAGTCGATGCACTCATCCGGATCTATAACCAGCATGTTCGGTCCCTCGTGGAAACAGTCGACCGGACATACCTCGACGCAATCCGTGTATTTACACTTTATACAGGCTTCAGTAACGATAAATGGCATTGTTGGCTTCCCGTGATTCTGACGTTATTAGTTTGCGTTGCGGATCATACATTTTTAGACGTGTCAGAAAAAGCAGTGAATTCCGCGCGCAGCCTGTAAAGTAGTTCCAGCGCTTCCCGCGGGCTGAGTTCATCGGGATTGATGGCGGCCAGCCGATCGAGCAAGGCTACGCCAGGAACGAACAGGTCCGGTTGAGGTTCGTATCCATCGTTGCCTCCCCGAGCCGCCGTTCCGATCAACTCCTGCAACCGATCTCGTGCCTCCTCGATGATCGTGGACGGCACTCCAGCCAGCGCCGCCACATGCAGACCATAACTTCGATTCGCCGGGCCGTCCCTGACGGTGTGCCTGAAGACGATCTGTTCGCCGTGCTCGATGACTTCAAGATGCACATTGCCGATGCTGTGATAGCGATCCGGCAATATAGTCAGTTCGAAGAAATGCGTGGCAAACAAGGATAGACAACGAGTGTGTCTGGCAAGATGAACCGCGCACGCCCAGGCCAGGGAAAGGCCGTCATAGGTACTCGTGCCCCGTCCTATCTCGTCCATCAACACCAGACTGTTCGGGGTGGCGTTGTTGAGAATATTCGCGGTCTCTGTCATTTCCACCATGAACGTCGACTGTCCGCCCGCCAGGTCATCCGCCGCGCCGATACGGGTGAAGATCCTGTCGATGGGACCGATGCTCGCCGCCTCCGCCGGAACATAACTACCACTGCATGCGAGCAAAACAATGAGCGCGGTTTGCCGCATGTAGGTCGATTTGCCGCCCATGTTGGGCCCGGTGATGATCAGCATTCTCCGATCTTCGTCCAGCTTGAGGTCGTTGGGTATGAAGGTCTGCGGCGAACGCGCCTCGACCACGGGGTGCCGTCCCCCGATAATCTCGATGCCATTGCTTGCGGAAAACTCCGGCCGGCACAGGTTCAAGGCGTCCGCCCGCTCCGCCAGCGCGGCGAGGACATCCAGTTCAGCCAACGCCGTCGCGCACTCTTGCAACCCCTGCAACTGTCCGCCGATGATTTCCAGTAAAGCTTCATAGAGCAGTTTTTCCCGCGCCAGGGCCTTGCTGCGCGCCCCCAGTATTCGATCCTCGAAACGCTTGAGTTCTTCAGTGATGAAGCGTTCGGTGGATTTGAGCGTCTGTCGCCGGTGATACTCTGGCGGAACATTCTCGCTCTGCAGGCGGCTGAGTTCGATGTAGTAACCATGGACCCGGTTGAATCCAACCTTCAGCCCAGGGACGCCGATGCGTTTGCGTTCCTGATCCTCAAGTTCGATGAGAAAGGTCCCTGCGTCCCGATCCAGCCGCCGCAATTCATCCAGGTCCCGGTCGTAACCGTCGGCGATCACGCCACCTTCCCGCAGCAGGGGGGCAGGTGGATCGCACAGTGCGTTTGTCAATAACTGGAGGAGGTCCGGGAAGGCGCGAATCCTCGCATGGAGGGGGATGATGCCGGGATTTTCGAAGGTTGAGATCTGTTCCCTGATCGCCGGCAACATGGTGAGGGATTGGCGCAATTGCGCGAGATCGCGCGGACGGGCACTCCGCAACCCAATCCGGGTCAGGATCCGTTCCATGTCCATGACTGGACGCAGCAGTTCGCGCAAGTCCTCGAAACGCCGATCCTCCAGCAGACCCGCGATCGCATCCTGGCGCAATCTAAGGATGTCCGTCCGCCGCAGCGGCTGATTAAGCCAGCGCCGCAGCAGTCTGCCGCCCATCGCCGTGGCGGTCGTATCCATGATCCCGAGCAGGCTGTTTTCCCGGTTGCCGGAGAAATCTGTTTCGATTTCCAGATTGCGGCGGCTGATGGCATCCAGGATCACCCAGTCAGACTGCTGTTCCACGCGAATGCCGCAGAGGTGCCGCAGATGAGTCCGCTGGGTCTCGTGCAGGTAGCCGACCAGACAACCTCCCGCGATCACAGCCAGAGGCAGCGCTTCGCAGCCGAAACCGGCCAACGTACTCACCTTGAACTGCTCCTTCAATGTGGCAAGGGCATGGGCATGATCGAAACACCAGTCCGGCCGGGAGGTGATGCGGCGGCCATAGCCCGTCAATTCGTCAGCACGTGAATTACTCTCGCCGATAAGGATCTCGGCCGGACGCAGACGGCTTAGTTCATGGTCGAGCGCCGCGCGGCCGTGCAGCTCCATGACGCCGAAACGTCCGGTGGACAACTCGGCCCAGGCCAACCCAAACTCGTTACCTGCGTTGTGAATCGCCGCGATGAGATTTTCCGACCGCTCATCGAGCAAGGGCTCATCCGTGATGGTGCCTGGTGTTATAATCCGCACCACCGCGCGTTCCACGGGGCCCTTAGCCAGGGCCGGGTCGCCGATCTGTTCGCAGATGGCGATGGATTCCCCCATCCGCACCAACCGGGCGAGGTACCCATCCACCGCATGATAGGGAACGCCCGCCATGGGGACGGGTTCGCCGGCAGACGCACCGCGCGAGGTGAGGGCGATATCGAGCAGGCTGGCGGCCCGGCGGGCGTCGTCGAAAAACAGCTCATAAAAATCCCCCATCCGGAAGAACAGCAGCGCGTTCGGATGTCTGGCCTTGAAGCTCAGATATTGCTGGATTACAGGGGTGTGCGCGGGGACATGGGCTGGCTCGGAGGACATGAAATCATTGTAATGAAACGGGCATTTGCTGGCTATCCGGCCGTACTTGAAATCACTGGACCTTACCCATATATGGCCGGTTTGTACATTCACACTAACGGGAAATATTCTGCATGAGCGCCGATACAAAAAAAGAAACCATGGGCTTCCAGGCTGAGATTCAGCAACTCCTGGACCTGATGATTCATTCTCTCTACAGCAATCGGGAGATCTTTCTCCGGGAACTGATCTCCAATGCCTCCGATGCCGCCGACAAGCTGCGGTTCGAGGCGCTCGGCGATCAAAAGCTGTTCGAGGATGAACCGGAACTGAAGATCCAGGTGGAATACAACAAGGATCAGAAGACGATCAGCGTCTACGATAACGGCATCGGCATGTCGCGGGAGGAGGTGGTGAGCCACCTCGGCACGATTGCGAAATCCGGCACGCGCGAATTCTTCAAATCCCTGACCGGCGATCAGGCGCGGGATTCCCGCCTGATCGGGCAGTTCGGCGTGGGGTTCTATTCGGCCTTCATCGTCGCGGATCGCGTGGAGGTGGTCACCCGGCGCGCCGGCCTGCCGCGCGGCGAGGGCGTGCGCTGGATCTCCGAAGGCAAGAATGAGTATACGGTGGAGACCCTCGATCGTCCGAAGCGCGGCACGCGGGTGACTTTGCACATGCGGGACGAGGCGGCGGAATTTCTGGATGGCTATCGGCTGCGTTCCATCATCCGCAAATATTCAGATCACATATCCATTCCCATCGTGATGCCTGCGGAAGGCAAGGACAGCAAGGGCGAGGATGTCGTCAACAGCGCGACGGCGCTCTGGACCCGGCCGAAGAAGGATATCAAGGACGAAGAGTACCAGGAATTCTACAAGCATGTCGGCCACGATTTCGAACCTCCCCTGACATGGACGCATAACAAGGTCGAGGGCAAGACCGAATACACCAGCCTGTTATTCATCCCTGCCCGGGCGCCCTTCGACCTCTGGGATCGTGAGCGGCGGCACGGCGTTAAACTTTACGTGCGCAAGGTCTTCATCATGGATGACGCCGAGCAGTTGATCCCCGCCTACCTCCGCTTTGTCCGGGGCATCGTGGATTCGGACGACCTGCCGCTGAACATCTCGCGCGAGATCCTCCAGCACAACAAAACCATCGAGTCCATCCGCTCGGGCTGTACCCGCAAGGTACTGGACCTGCTGAAATCCATGGCGGATGAGGACCCGGAGAAATACGCCGGTTTCTGGTCGCAGTTCGGCCGGGTGTTGAAGGAAGGCGTCGTGGAGGACAGCGAACGCAAGGAGGACCTGGCGCGACTGCTGCGCTTTGCCTCCACCCATGAGGAAACCGAGAAACAACAGGTTTCCCTCACGGCTTACAAGGAAAGGATGAAGGAAGGACAGAAGGCCATCTATTACGTTACCGCGGAGAATTACAAGACCGCACGCCACAGTCCGCATCTTGAGATCTTCCGCAAGAAGGGCATCGAGGTCCTGCTGTTGACGGACTCCATCGACGAATGGCTCACCACCCATCTTACCGAGTTTGATGGCCAGCCCCTGCAATCTGTCGCTAAGGGCGAGCTGGATCTGGATGGAGTCAAATCTCCGGAAAATGAGGAAACCGACAAGCAGGCCAGGAAGAAGGCCGGAAAGGAATACAAGGACTTGCTCAAGAGCATCGAAGGGGCGCTGAAGGACAAGGTCAAGGAGGTGCGCACGACCGACCGGCTCACCGAATCGCCGGCTTGTCTGGTGGCGGGAGACCACGACATGGGCAGGCACCTGCAACAGATCCTAAAGGCGGCCGGTCAGAACATCACGGAGGTAAAACCGGTCCTGGAGATCAACATCGAGCATCCCCTCCTGAGGCGGATGCTGGATGAACAAAAGGACGAAGCCCGGATCGGCGACTGGGCCAATATCCTGTTCGATTCGGCGCTGCTTTGCGAAGGCGGGCAGTTGGAAGACCCGTCCGGTTTTGTGCGACGAATGAATGCCATGTTCATCGAAATGTCCGGGGCCGGATAAGCCAAAACGGTAGTTGGAGGAAGCCCTTGAAAAGTCCATCCTGGGCTTCGGACAATTCTGTTGTACCCGTGGCGAGTCCATATCCACTACAATGAACCGGACTGAGTCACTGGCGGCGGATTATGGATCTTGCAAAAGTTCATTTTTCGGATCTGCTCAAAGAGCTGACTGATATTGGCGTCCTGCTTTCCGCGGAAAAGGACCACAGCCGGCTGCTCGAACTCATCCTGCGCAAGGCGATGGAGTTGACCAACGCGGATGGCGGAACCCTGTACACCCGCGCGGATGAAATTCACCTGAAATTCGAGATCATGATCACCGAATCCCTGGGAATCTACACCGGCGGCGCCAGCGGCAAGGCCATCGAGTTTTATCCGATCGCCCTCTACGACAAGGACGGCAATCCCAACACCCATATGGTGGCGTCCTGGGCCGTGCTTAAAGGCGAAACGGTGAACATCGAAGATGCCTACGCCGACAAAAAATTCGATTTTTCCGGGACGCGGATGTTCGATAAAAAGACCGGTTATCGTTCCAGGTCCTTTTTAACCGTGCCGATGACCGATCATGAAAATGAAAATATCGGCGTCCTGCAGTTGCTGAACGCAAAAAATCCGGAGAGCGGGGAGATCTGCGCTTTCTCCAGGCTGGATCAGCAGGTCGTGGAATCCCTGGCATCGCAGGCCGCGGTCACGGTCACCAACCGCAGCCTGATCGACGCGCAGAAGAACCTGTTCGACGCGATGATTCAACTCATCGCGAACGCCATCGATGAGAAATCGGCCTACACGGGCGGGCACTGCAGGCGCGTCCCGGCGCTGACCAACATGATCGCGGATGCCGCATGCCGGATCGACCACGGTCCCCTGAAGGACTTTCGCATGGACGAGGATGATAAATATGCCCTCGACGTCGCGGGCTGGTTGCATGACTGCGGCAAGATAACGACGCCCGAATATGTCGTGGACAAGGCGACCAAGCTGGAGACGATCTTCGATCGGGTCGAGGTTGTCGCTACCCGCTTCGCCTGTCTGCGGCAGGCGGCTGAAGCGCGGATGTTGCGGCGTTTCCTTCAGGGGCGCGGGATTGACGATATTCCTGAGGATTCGCAATACCAGGCGGAACTCCAGCGCCTCAAAGAGGATGTCGAATTTATAAAATCGATCAATATGGGCGCGGAATCGACCAGCGCCGCCGACCAGGACCGGGTGCGGGAGATCGGCGCCCGGAAATGGACTGACTTGGAAGGGGCTGCCAAAGACCTGCTGACGGAAAACGAACATCATAACCTCATGATAGGCAGAGGCACACTGACAGTCCGGGAGCGCCAGATCATCAATAACCATATCACCGTAACCATAGAGATGCTCGAATCGTTGCCCTATCCGAAACACCTGCGCAATGTCCCGGAATATGCCGGCGGCCATCATGAGAAAATGGACGGCACAGGCTATCCGCGCGGCCTCAAGCGGGAGCAGATGTCCATACCGGCCCGCATCATGGCGATTGCGGATATCTTCGAGGCGCTTACCGCCGGGGATCGCCCCTACAAAAAGGCCATGCCGCTCTCCAAGGCCCTGACGATCCTGGGAAACATGAAACTGAATAATCATATCGATCCGGATCTCTTCGATCTGTTCGTCCATGAGAAGATTTACCTCCACTACGCGGAGCAGTACCTGTCGCGCGATCAGATCGACGAATTCGATATCGCGGCTATCCCCGGTTACGCGCCCTATCATTGATTAAACGGTTTTCTGTCATTACCCCCAAACCCTACACTGCCCGCCGCCTGGTCGAAGAAGTCGAGCGGTCCTTCGCCGCGCATGACCTGCATTACGGACACGGCACCGACAACCCGCGCGATGAAGCGGTCTACCTGGTGTTTTGCGCGCTCGGGATCGCCTTCGACTGCCCGGAGCAGGATTTGGATGCGGAGGTTGGGCGGGAAGCCGCAGCGAGGGTCTTCGACCTTGCGAGGAAACGGGTTGAGGATCGCACCCCGATCGCTTATCTGGTGAATCAGGCATGGTTCTGCGGTCTGCCGTTTCATGTCGATGAGCGGGTGCTGATCCCGCGCTCGCCCCTCGCCGAGTCGATCGAGAATCGCTTCGCGCCATGGCTCGACGCGGACCGGGTATCCAGTATTCTGGATATCGGAACCGGCAGCGCCTGCATCGCCGTGGCCTGCGCGCTGGCCTTCCCGGAGGCGCGGGTGGATGCGGTCGATATCAGCGCAGAGGCGCTCGTGGTCGCCCACGGCAACGTGGAACGCCATGGCCTTGCGGAACGGATCCGTTTGATAAAATCCGATCTCTACGAAAATCTCGGCGATCGGAAATATGATCTGATTGTCGCGAACCCGCCGTATGTCACCGCGCGGGAGATGCGCGAGTTGCCCCCGGAACACCGGCATGAGCCCGCGCTGGCGCTCGCGGCGGGGTCCGACGGCCTCGACGTGGTGCGCCGACTCCTCGCCGAATCGGGGCGGCATCTGCGCCCGGATGGCATCCTGGTGGTGGAAGTGGGGAATGGCCGTGAGTCCGTCGACAAGACCTTTCCCAGTCTGCCTTTCGTCTGGCTGGATTTCGAATACGGCGGCGAGGGTGTCTTCCTGCTGGAAGCGCGTTCGCTGAAAATGTCCTGAAACGGTTACAATACCCGCATGTCTGGAAACACCTTTGGCAAACTGTTCACGGTAACCACCGCGGGGGAATCCCACGGCCCGGCCTATGTCGGGATAGTCGATGGTTGTCCGCCCGGCCTGGAATTGCAGGAGGCCGACATCCAGGTCGATCTGGATCGCCGCAAGCCGGGACAATCGCGGCACGTCACCCAACGGCGCGAATCGGACCGGGTGAAGATCCTCTCGGGCGTCTTCGCCGGTCACACGACCGGCACGCCGATCGCGCTGATCATCGAGAATGAGGACCAACGCTCACGCGATTATGACGAGCTCCGGGATCTGTTCCGGCCGGGCCACGCGGATTACACGTACCAGAAAAAATATGGCATCCGGGATTACCGGGGCGGCGGACGCGCCTCGGCCCGCGAGACCTGCATGCGCGTGGCGGCTGGCGCCATCGCCAGAAAATATCTGCGGGAAAATCTTGGCATCCGGATCGGGGGCTATCTCGCCCAAATCGGCAATATCGTGCTGGACCCTGTCGATCTCGATGCCGTGTATCGCAACCATTTCTTTTGTCCCGACCCGGCGCGGCTTGGCGACCTGGAGGAATTCATGGACGAGTTGCGGAAATCCGGAGATTCCATCGGCGCGCGGATAAATCTTTATGCCACCTCGGTGCCGGCGGGGCTGGGCGAGCCGGTCTTCGATCGTCTGGATGCCGATATTGCCCTCGCCATGATGAGCATCAACGCGGTAAAGGGCGTCGAGATCGGGGCCGGGTTCGCCGCAGTCACGCAGAAGGGCAGCGAGCATCGGGACGAGATCGCCCCGGCCGGCTTTCTATCGAACAATGCCGGAGGGATACTCGGCGGGATCTCCACCGGCCAGGATATCCTCGTCAGCGTCGCCCTGAAACCGACCTCCAGTATTCGTCTACCCGGCAGAACGGTGAATGTCAAAGGCGAGGCCGCCACGATCGTCACCAAGGGGCGGCACGACCCCTGTGTCGGCATCCGCGGCACGCCCATCGGCGAGGCGATGCTCGCCCTGGTCCTGATGGATCACTGGTTGCGTTATAGGGGACAGATCGGAGCGCAGGTTCAATCCTGAAGTGGCGTTCGGTAGTTTTTCAACTGCCTGCTGAGAGACTTCCGAAAATTTCTTATGGCGCGAAAAAACGCCGGCATTATTCCGAGGGCAACCGCTCCAGCCTATACCCCCGGTGGTAGATGGAGGTCAGCTTCCAGCCATTTTGTTCCGTCAAGGCCAGTTTCTTGCGGATGCGGCTGATATGGATGTCGATCGTGCGGGTCTGGATCTCCGGACCGTAACCCCAAATCTCGCGCAGCAGGGTTTCGCGGGGGATCAGATCGCCGATGTTGCTCAACAGGTATCCCGCGAGTTCGAATTCCTTCGGCGTCAACATGACCTCCTTGTCGTCGATCAGGATGCGATGGCAACTGAAATCCAGCGTATAGGGATGATGTTCGATGACCTCCGTGTTTTTTCGCCCGCTCAGCGAGCGGCGCACCAGGGCGGCAATCCGCGCCAGCATCTCCACGAGATTTACGGGCTTGGTCATGTAATCGTCAGCCCCGGCGTCCAGCATGGCGACGATATCTTCGGTGGAGTCGCGCCCCGTGACAAAAATCACCGGCAGGTCATTGTTCATATCCTGGCGGATCCAGTGCAGGATATGATCGCCGGAAATATCGGGCAGCTCCCAGTCGATGATGACGATATCGTGGCGCCTCTCTTCGAAGTCCTTTTTGAAGGCATTGCCGGTGCTGTAAATATCGCAGTTGTGTCCGGAGGCTTCCAGATGCAGTTTGATCAAACGCGCGTCCGCCGGACTATCCTCCAGCAGGGCGATTTCCATTTTTGTCATAACTTGCGCAGCTTCATGGCGGATATAAATTTCTTCTTTCGATTACCCGGTTTAGCGAGTTGAGGAGGCAGTCGATATCGATCGGCTTGGTGATGTAATCGTCAAACCCCTCGCTCATGGCGAGCCGGATATTCTCCTCGTTGGCGAAGGCGCTGATGGCAATTACCGGCAGACTCCCCATGCCCTGCAGCGTGCGCAGATGGCGCAGTCCTTCATAACCGTCCATGCCTGGCAGTTGCAGATCCATCAGTATGATATCCGGTCGCTGCGCCACCGCCAACTCAATGCCGGCGGGGACCGTCTCCGCGTGTTGCAACGACAGTCCGGGATGACTTAGCAGTATCTCCCTGACCAGTTTGAAGTTGGCGAGATTGTCCTCAATATAGATAAGCTTGAGGGGCAGGTTATCGAGCAGACGCCCCCCCGGTTTGGCTGCGGCGTGACGCGCGCCTGCATCATCGTCGAGGTCTTGCAGCGTCATCCTGTCGAGTGCTATCCAGAAACGGGAACCGACGCCGACCTTGCTGCTCACGCCGATACTGCCGCCCATCAGCTCGCACAAGCGTTTGGACAGCGCGAGCCCGATGCCGACGCCTTCCTCATGCTTGTGTTGCGGCAGCCGCGTGAACGGCTTGAAGAGGCTGTCCAGTTGGGATGCATCCATGCCTTCCCCGGTATCGACAACTTCGATGACGATCTTGGCGTCGCCCTGGGTATTCGCCTGGATGAGCACCTGACCCGCAGGGGTGTTGTATTTGATTGCGTTCGACAGCAGATTGACCATGACCTGTTT
Source organism: Gammaproteobacteria bacterium (assembly GCA_004297165.1). GTDB lineage: Bacteria > Pseudomonadota > Gammaproteobacteria > Eutrophobiales > Eutrophobiaceae > 2-02-FULL-56-15. The sequence continues at coordinate 186,779 of SCUJ01000005.1, read as the reverse complement.
CAGCCTGACCGGATCGGCATGGACCGCGGCGTCCGCCAGGTGCCGGTAGTTTTTCCGCACGGTGATGTTCTTGTCGCGGGCCATCGGCATGACCAGGGCATGGCATTCGTCGAGAAACAGCGCCAGCGGTATGGTGATGTTTTCGACGGTAAGCTGATTGGATTCGATGCGCGAGAGGTCCAGCACTTCATTAATCAGATTCAGCAGGTGCGTGCCGGCGTTTCTGATCTCCCGGACATACTGACGCTGCTGGTCCGTGAGGTCATCGCCGGTGTTGGTTTCCAGCAGTTGCGAGAAGCCCATCACGGCGTTGAGCGGGGTCCGGAGCTCATGGCTCATCTTGGACAGAAAATCCGATTTGGTCTGGTTGGCGGTGACGGCGGTATCGCGGGCCTTGAGCATGTTCTGTTCCGCCACGATCCTGGCCGTGATGTCGCTGCTGATGGAGACGAACTGGTAGGGCCGATCTTCTTCATCCCTGAAGGGCACCATGGTCACATTCACCCAGTACAGATCGCCGTTCTTTTTCCGGTTGCAGACCTCGCCCTGCCAGACCTCGCCGGCCAGCAGCGTGCGCCAGATCCGGCGGTACAACTCCTCGTCATGCAGGTCGGAGCGCAGGAACAGATAATCCCGCCCCAACACCTCGGCTCGCGGATAGCCGCTGATGGCGCAAAATTTTTCGTTGACATAAATGAGCGAGCCATTGATGTTGCAGATGCTGATAATCGCGTGCTGATCCATGGCGTTCTGCTGGTTTTCCAGTTCGCGCAGCGCGTTCAGCAGGTCATAATTGATCCGGTTGAGGGTGCGCGCCCGCTCAACGCGCGAGTTGATGGTGGTGATGAGGAGCTGGGGATCCACGGGCACCGTGAGCAGATCATCGCCGCCGGTGTTGATGGCGGCGAGTTGGCGATCGAAGTCGGCCTCCGTCGACAGGAAGATGATGGATATGCCCGAGAGATGCTCGCGCTGCCGGATGACCGTGGTCAGTTCAAGTCCGGTGCAGGACGGCAGATGGAGATTTATCAGGATAAGCTCCGGTCGGTAATCCCGAACGCTGTCGATCGTCCGCAAGGGATCGGCGATGACGGAGACCTGCATGCCTTCGTCCCGCAGGATGGATTCGTAGAATCCGGTCATGATGCGGTCGGCGTCGATGATCATCACCCGGTAGGGGTCCCGCGGGCCGCCGCTGATGAGGACCTCCGCCATTTCCACCAGCTTGCCGTCGTTCACGGGCGTCAGGCAGTAATGGACGCATCCGCTGCGGATGGCGTCGAAATGCACTTGTATGTCGTTGTCGTAGGCGACGAATATCATCGGGACGCGGTGATCGTTCCGTCGGAAGATCGCCTCCGGCGCGAGTTTTCCGGTCAACCTCCCATCAGGGAATATCCGGTCGGTGATAACCAGCGACGGCGTCCGTTTCTCGACCGCCTGGCGGTAATCCGGATAAGACTTGAACACCTCAGTGGCGTAACCCTTCTCCCGGAGCTTGTCCGCCAGCAGACGGCTGCCGTACTCCCCCTCTTCCAGCAGCAGCACCAGCGGTTTGAAGCCGCGCAGATGCGGCATCCTGGGCGCGGGCCGCCACTGATCGTGCGTCAGATCGGCATCCGGTTGATACGGATTTCTGAGCGAGGATTTCAACAACTGAATCAGCAGATCAACCTGCCGGTAATGCTGATCGCCCAGCAGCATCTGATTCTGGAGCAGCGCCTGGATGAAGCTGGCCAGGTTGCGCGCCGCCGTGGCGATCTGCTGGTGCCCGAATTTTCCGCCGTCGCTGACGAGACGTTGCGCCAGGTCGAGCATGGCGGTGAGTCTTTCCTGGTCTGGCGTCGAAAAGCGGATGCCTGACCAGTAATCCTTGATTAGGACCATGTTGGCATCCAGTCCGGACAGAAATTCGCCGTGCATGGCGGCGAGGCGCTCATGGAGGATTTGTTCGGAATTTTTCAAATTCTAATTCCTGGGGGCTTGCAATAAAGTATACATCCTTGGCGAGGATACAACCTAGATGAGATATCCTGGGGCCGGAGTGATATGATTTTCCCATCCGCAAGGATTTCAGACTATGGAATCTGACAACGAAGGACAAAATTTCGAGACGAACCTCTGCCATGGGCTTCCCGGCGTCCTGGCCGCGGCAGACGACGCCTCCGATCTGCTCTATCGGGCGCTGACGCTGTTCTGCGAATTAACCGGAATCCCCATCGCCAGGGTGACGTATCGCGACCCGCGGAGCGATATCGCGCCGTTATTGGCCCTGGTATACGCCGATGCGGCGAACGGCGAGGCTTGTGGCGAATTCTGCCGGCTCCTCGGCATCCCGGAATACGCCGGGCTCTCGCAGGAGGTGCGGAACACGGGCAGAGCGGCGATTCGGGCGGATCTCGCCGCCACCGACGCAGGCGCAGGGAACATCGCGGCGATCGGCATCGCCGCGGCCATCGCCTGTCCCCTGCACGTGTGCGGCAAGGTTGCCGGCGTCCTGGAATTTTATCTCGCCCGCGATCCGGATCTTGCCGTGCTTGCGGATCAGGGCGCCCGGTTATGCCGGCTGCTCACCCCCATCATGGAGTTGAAAATCCGGTCGCACGAGGCGCATCTGTTCCGGAGCATCCTGGACGCCACCTCCGATCTGATGGCGATTGTGGATGAAAATTTCAATTATCAGGCGGTGAACCGCTATATCCTCGAAGGTCTGCAGCGGCCCAGCGATCGAGTCGTCGGTCATTCGATCTACGAACTGGTGAAGCATGAATATCTGGATAATGTCGCGCGGCCCAGGCTGGAGCGCGCCCTGCAAGGCGAGACGATCACCTTTCAACACTGGATAAACTTCGCCGGCTACGGCCCGACCTGCCAGGACATCAAATACAGCCCCTACCGCGACCAGGCGGGCCGGGTGGCCGGCGTGGTGGTCAACTCGCGGGACATCACCCAGCGCAAGCTCGCCGAGGATGAACTGAAACGCAACGAACAGCGGCTGAAACGGGCGCAGCAGATCGCCAGGCTCGGCTTCTGGGAATCGGATCTCAACAGGGACGAGATGTATTTCTCCGACGATGTATATGCGATCTACGGGATTGAACCGGGGGCCTTCACAAGCAACAGGGATGCCTATCTCGCCCTGGTGCACCCCGAGGATCGGGAACGGGTGACGCAGACGATTCAGACATTGCTCGCGGAGCACCGCCCCTATCAGATCGAACACCGGATCGTCCGGCCCGATGGCGGCATCCGTCATGTTTACGTGCAGAGCGATGTCTACAGGGACCCCAGCGACGAGGTCATGCGGCGTTTTGGCATCATCATGGACGTCACGGAGCGCAAACAGGCGGAGGTCGGCCTGGTCGACAGCGAGACCCGGCTGCGCAAGGCCCAGAATATCGCCAGGATGGGATTCTGGGAGGTGGATTACATCCGCAACTCGCTGTATATCTCGGATGAGATGTGCGCCATTTACGGGCTCGACCGGGAGACGTTCGACGGCACTCTGGACGGCGTCCTGGCGAAGGTGCATCCCGTCGATCGGGAGCGCGTGGAACGCTTCCGCAAGACCGTGATGCAGGAGGCGCGGCCCTTCAGTCTGGAATACCGGATCCTGCAAGGAGATGACATCCGGCATATCCATGTGCAGGCGGAATTCGTGCTCGATGCGGAGGGCGTGCCGCAGCGGTTGCTGGGCACCATTCAGGACATCACCGACCGCAAGCAATCGGAACTCGCCGTCTCGCGCTCCAACCGGGCCTTGCAGGTGGTCAACGAATGTAATCACGCCATCGTGTTCGCCAGCAGCGGCCAGGAGATGGTGAACGAGATCTGTAGGCTGCTGGTCGCGATCGGCGGTTACCGGTTTGCCTGGGTCGGCTATGCCGCCGAGGACGAATACAAGACCGTCTATCCGGTGGCCCATGCCGGGCACGCCTCCGGCTATCTCGAGAATACCTTCAGTTGGAGCGCCGGGAGCCGGAAATTCGATCCCGTCACGGATGCCATCATCTCGGGCCAGCCCTATATCGTGAACGATATCGCGGATTCCACGGAGTACGAATATCTGCGCGGCACGGCGCTCGAGCGCGCCTTCCGTTCGGAGATCGCCCTGCCCTTGCGGGCCGGGGACAAGGCCTTCGGGGCGTTGATGATCTATGCCTCCGAAACCGACGCCTTCGACGAGGAAGAGAAGGACCTGCTGGCGGGACTCGCGGAAGAACTCGCCTTCGGCATCCACTCCATGTACCTCAACTCGGAACGGGAGCGGACCGAGGCGCTGCTGCGGGTCAATGAAAACAAGTACCGCCTGCTGTACGACGAAAATCCGGCGATGTTCTTCACCATCGACACGGAGGGCACCATTCTCTCCGTCAACAAATTCGGGGCCGAGGAACTCGGCTACAAGGTTGATGACCTCGTCGGGACCTCGATCTTCAACTTGAGCACCAGTCAGGGCCGGGAGAAGACCCGCGAGGCCATGCAACGCTGGCTGGCCGAGCCGGGTCGAGTGCATCGCCTGGAACAGCAGAAGGTCCGCCACAATGGAACTCTGATGTGGGTCAAGGAGACCGCGCGCGTCGTGCGTGGCAACGACGGCGAGATGAACGTCTTCATCGTCTGTGAGGACATCACCGAGACCCGCAAACTCTCGGAGCAGCTATCCTACCAGGCCACGCACGACTCGTTGACCGGACTCATCAACCGCGGCGAATTCGAGAAACGCCTGTCCAAACTGCTGCGCTCCACGCAGATCGAGGATGGCAAGCACGCCCTGTGCTACATGGACCTCGATCAATTCAAGCATCTCAACGACACCTGCGGGCACATGGCCGGCGATGAGTTGCTGCGGCAACTGGGCATGGTGCTCTTGGAACATATCCGCAAACGCGACACCGTCGCCCGCCTGGGCGGCGACGAGTTCGGCATCCTCATGGAACATTGCCCGCTGCACCGCGCGGAATATATCGCCAAGAAACTCATGCGCGCCGTCTCGGAATTCCAGTTCATCTGGGAGGGCAAGGTACACAAGATCGCCGCCAGCATGGGCCTGGTGCCCATCAACATGTTCGCCGGCAACCAGATCGAGGTCATGAAGAACGCGGACGCCGCATGTTATACGGCGAAGAAATCCGGCCGCAACCGCCTGCACATCTACGGCGAGGACGACTCCGGATTCTCCCGCGATACTAGCGAGCGGCGCTGGCTGACCCGGATCCAGGATGCCCTGGACGCGGATCGCTTCCGGCTGGTTTTCCAGCCGATCGTCAGTCTGCAGGAGACCGTCAGCCGGCACGCCGGATATGAGGTGTTGATCCGCTTGGAGACGGAAGAGGGGCGGCTCGCGGCCCCGGATATCTTCCTGCCGGTGGCCGAATACTACAATCTCTCGCATCAGATCGATCTGCTGGTGGTCACCAAGCTCTTCAACCTGCTGGACAGCGCCCCGGCGTACTTCCAGAGCACCCGCTTCGCCGTGAATCTGTCCGGTAATTCGCTGGGCGATGGCGAATTGCTCGAATACATCAACGAGCGTATCGACCGGACCAAATTCAGCCCGGCCAATTTGTGTTTCGAGATCACCGAGACCATCGCCATCGCCAACCTCACGAGCGCGAAACGGTTTATCAACATCCTGCGGGAACGGGGCTGCCGGTTTTCGCTGGACGATTTCGGCAGCGGCCTGTCCTCGTTCGCCTACCTGAAGAATCTCGATATCGATTATCTGAAGATCGACGGGTCCTTCATCCGCGACCTGCACGAGGGCTCGATCAACGTCACCATCGTGAAATCGATGCACGAGATCGGCAAGGCGCTCGGCAAGCAGACGGTGGCCGAATCCGTCGAGGACGAACAGACCCTGACGATTGTCAGGAACATGGGTTTCGATTTCGCCCAGGGGCATCTGCTGGGCGAACTGCGGTCGGTCGAACAACTGGTCGCCGACGTGAAGGACAATATCGTTCCATTTATACGGCGGAGTTGAACAACCCTAGCCGCCAAGCGTGGGGTTTTTACTGTCGGCTGCAAGCCGACTAAAACAACCCCCTTCGCCCTCCGGGAGAAGGGCCGGGGATGAGGGAAAATCGATATATCAATTATCGCATTCCCCTGCCGCTTCGCGGCGGCCTGGAAAATCCGATCCCGACTTTTTCAACTGACTACTAAGGCGGCGAACACATCATTCCCAGGATCTGATCCGAGCGCTGGTGAGAAGCTTCGGTGTTTTACTACATGATTAACGCAGAGATAAGCGACGCGTTGCTGCTTGTCTAGGCGGCATACTCACTTCTTCGGTGCTGCTCGGCAAGGATACGCGGATTCCCATGCTTCGTATGCCAAGAAAGCGGCGGGCTCGTTGAGTCGTTCTGGGTGTGCTCTAAGCCACCTTACAAAGATTCGAGCAAGCTGCCCATTAGTCAGCCCCGGCTTGCCACAGAAATTCAGTTTCGAGGTCTGTGCGAAGTCTCGAACCAGCAGTGCTGTGTAGTAGCTTGCATGAACGAAAACCAAGCAAACGGATGAATTCGCGGCCTCCAGATCCGAAAGGTTACGATCGAACACATGTTCACACATTGACAACATGTGATTCCCGTCCGTAGTCGAGTTAGTTTCTGCACCCAATTGAGCGTTAACGAACGCGAGTGCGGCAAATATGATTAGTAAGCGCATTATCACTCTCCAACTTGTCGAGATGACACGATTCTGCAGCCTAACAACGATGCGCATGAGCCGCACGGGCCGCTGGATGGTGGAAAAGCGAATTTACTGTCACCGCCTCGGATTTGATGTGTTTGTTGGATGTCGTATCAGTTAACATTATTGACGTTCCGTCTGCGATTTATCTTCTATGGTGGAGCCTATGCTCGGTTTTACATAGAAATCGTAAATTGCCATGGAAGCAATGCTGAGGATAAACATGAGCAGAGTTCCAACTATCATTATTTTCCAACCTTGATTGTCGTTAGTACTGGGGTGTCTTAATGCCGTAACTACCTTTGTAATATTTTGTGGAAGTATATGAAGGTTTCTCTTTAGTTCGGCGTCCTCCAGTTCGCCATCATTATGAATGAAGTCGCCTGCACCGCGTATAAGGTTATCATGGGCTTTAAGCCCCTTTACTTTGGCTCCTTTACCGATCCTAATGAATGAAAAGGCCATGTAGATCTCTAATTAGGTTTTATCGTACACCTTGTACGATAAGAATATAGGTGTAACAGGACACGCGGGAAACCTCCTTGGGCTGCATCAGGATAGGGGTTTAGCCAAGTATAGGCAGCGTTTATCCGGGGTGTCCAGTTTACTTATCGTAAGATTTTGATGTCTGGTGTCCCTCATCCCCGGCCCTTCTCCCGGAGGGCGAAGGGAGTTGTTTCAGTCGGCTTGCAGCCGACTTTAAAACCCTTCAGTTTCAGGCGAGAGTACACGTAGCCCGGATGGAATGAAATGGAATCCGGGACATGGTCAGGTGTGGATTCCCCGGATTACGCTGCGCTGCATCCGGGCTACCTACTCGGGGCGCGGAATCGCCGCTTAGCAGGCTGCTGTCAAATGACTCATGCCGCTCGCTTATGGAAATCTATTTCGATCTTGAGCCGGCCACCAAGAGCCTGGACGGCACTTTGAAGTGTTTGCAAAGTCACGGATGAATTGTCCGGATCGAGCAGTCTATCCAGGGCGGATCGGCTGGTTTCCATTCTTCTCGCCATTTCTGCCTTACTGAGATTGCTCTCGGTCATCCTCGCGGCCAACTGGAAAGCGATATAGCGTTTCACGGCAACGGCAGTGGCTTCTTCAAGCAAACCTTCTTCTTCCAGAAACCGGTCAAAATCGCTCCCGATATTTCGTTTAGCCATAGTTATGTTCTCAGCTCGTTCAATCGACGCCTTGCAGTAGCCAGTTCATTAGATGGTGTGTTCGGGGATTTCTTAACAAAGCCATGCAGCAAGACAATTTGCCTCTGATAAATAGTGAAGAAGGTTCTTGCGATGCCGGATGATACCGATGATCGTAACTCCCATAGATCCGCCTCCATTTTTCTGGCTAGCGGCATTCCAACAGGCCATCCGAATTGCAACGTCTTGATATCCTCACCGATTGCTTTGCGGTTCTCTCGACTCAAATCTTTTAGCCAATCTCTCACGGGCTCACGCCCGGAATTGAGTCGAAAGAAAACTACTGGAATTGGCCTGTCCATTGGCATGGGATAAGAGTACCAATATTGGTACTCTTGTCAAGGGCTGTGTGTGGAGATCGCGGTTCCGTTGTTGGAGGTGGCGGGTTTCACTCCCCCTGGCTCGTGCCGCCCACGGTCAATTCATCGATGCGGATCGTGGGTTGGCCCACGCCGACGGGCACGGACTGGCCTTCCTTTCCGCAGGTGCCGACGCCGGGGTCCAGTTTCATGTCGTTGCCGACCATGGAGACGCGGGTCAGCACGTCCGGACCGTTGCCGATCAGGGTGGCGCCCCGGATGGGCCGGGTGAGTTTGCCGTTTTCGATCAACCAGGCCTCGCTCGCGCTGAAGACGAACTTGCCGTTAGTGATGTCCACCTGGCCACCGCCGAATTGCGAGGCGTAGATACCGCGCGTCACCGACTCGATGATCTCGCGCGGATCGTGCCTGCCGTTCAGCATGTAGGTATTGGTCATGCGCGGCATGGGCAGGTGGGCGTAGGATTCGCGCCGGCCGTTCCCGGTCGGCTGCATGCCCATCAGGGCCGCGTTCAACTTGTCCTGGAGATAATTCACCAGGATCCCGTTTTCGATCAGGATCGTCTTCTGTCCCGGCGTGCCTTCATCGTCGATGGTGACCGAGCCGCGGCGGTTGGGGAGGGTGCCGTCATCGACGATGGTGACCTCGTTCGCGGCGACCTTCTGGCCGATGCGGTTGCTGAAGGCCGAGGTGCCCTTGCGGTTGAAGTCGCCCTCCAGGCCGTGGCCGATGGCCTCATGGATGAGGATTCCCGGCCAGCCGGGCCCGAGCACCACGGTCATGGTCCCCGCGGGCGCCGCTTCCGCCGCCAGATTGGTCAGGGCCTGATCGACGGCCTCGTTGACGAAATCCTGGATCGCCGCCTCGGTGAGGAACGCATCGTAACCGAAACGTCCGCCGCCGCCGGCATTGCCGCGCTCCCGGCGGCCGTTTTCCTCGACGATGACATTGATATTGAAACGTACCAGCGGCCGGATGTCGGCGCTGATGGCGCCGTCGATGCCGGCCACCAGAACGGTGGTCTGCTGTCCGCCCAACGAGGCCATGACCTGTTTCACGCGATGATCGCGCTGTCGCGCCAGGGCATCGACCCGTTGCAGCAGCGCCACCTTCTGCGCGGTGCTGAGCGTCGGGATCGGATCGGCGGCGGTGTAGAGACTCGGCGCGGTCCCCTTGCGGAAGGCCTGGACCTGTCCCGATTCGCCGCTGCGGGTGATGGCGCGCGCGGTTTCCGCCGCCTGAAGCAGGGCGCCCGGCAGGATCTCGTCGGAATAGGCGAAGCCGGTTTTTTCGCCGCACACCGCCCGCACGCCCACGCCCTGATCGATGCTCCAGGTGCCTTCCTTGACGATCCCGTCCTCCAGCGCCCAGGTCTCGGCGCGGCTGGCCTCGAAATAGAGATCGGCGAGATCGGTATTGCGGGTCGCGGCCCGGTCCAGGTATTTGCGCAAGTCCTCAAGCCCCATACCGGCGGGCGAGAGGATCTCTTTTTGGGCGATATCCAGATAATTGCTCATAGGTCTGTCATTAAATTGTCGGTGAGAGTAAGCGGTGATGGCGCAGGGCCGGAAAGGTGGCGCGGATCCGCCGTTGTTGCGCGAGATCCAGATCCGCGCAGACCACGCCCGGTCCTTCTGGCAGCTCCGCCAGGATCTCGCCCCAGGGATCGACGATCAAGCTGTGGCCCCAGGTCGCGCGTTTGGGTGTGTTCCGTCCGCCCTGATTCGCCGCGATGACGAAGCAGAGGTTCTCGACCGCCCGCGCCCGCAGCAACAGTTCCCAATGTTTTTTCCCGGTGGTTGCCGTGAATGCGGAGGGGGCGAGGATGATCCCGACATCCGCGCCGAGCATCCGGCGATAGAGTTCCGGAAAACGCAGGTCATAACAGATCGAAAGCCCCAGATTCGCGAATGGGGCGTTGCATACCACCACGGACTCGCCCGGTAAAATGGTGGCGGATTCCTTGTAGGACTCCTTGTCCCCCGTATCCACGCTGACATCGAAGAGGTGGATCTTGTCATAGCGGGCGATGCAGCGGCCCTCGGGATCGTAGACGGGACACCGGCTGTAGATCTTCCCCGCGATGCCCGATGCTATCGGGATCGCACCTCCGGCGAGCCAGATCCCGTGGCGTTTGGCGGCGCCGGCCAGAAATTCCTGCAAGGGTCCGCCCCCCGGCGGTTCGCCGTGGTCCAGCTTCGCGTGATCGTCATCGCTGATCAGCGGCCAGTATTCGGGCAGCAGGACCAGCCGGGCGCCCTGCGTTGCGGCCTGCGCAATCAGGTCCGCCGCCGCATCCAGATTCGCTTGCAGATCCGGACCGGAAACCATCTGCACCGCGGCGGCTCGAAGCGTGTCAACCATGCCGGCAGTATACGTGACTTGCCGGAAGGGCGACAGACGCGATGCCGCCGACGATTCTCTGTATACCCTCCCGCTTATATCTTATAATCCGCACTTTTTCAGAACCGTAGAAACTGTATGCCTTTAAGCGAAGACTTTCCCAGAATCAAGCGCCTGCCGCCCTACGTCTTCAACATCGTGAACGAGTTGAAGATGGAGGAGCGCCGCCGGGGCGAGGATATCGTCGATTTCGGCATGGGCAATCCCGATCGGCCGACGCCGCCGCATATCGTGGACAAGCTCATCGAGGCCGCCTCCCGTCCCGATACCCATCGCTATTCCATGTCGCGGGGCATCCCGCGCCTGCGCAAGGCCATGTGCGACTGGTACCGCGCGCGTTATGACGTCACCCTGAACCCCGAGACCGAGACCATTGTCACCATGGGCTCGAAAGAGGGACTGGCGCACCTGGCGCTCGCCATGATGGATCGCGGCGACATCGTGCTGGTCCCGAATCCGGCCTATCCCATTCATCCCTACGGTTTCATCATCGCCGGGGCGGACGTGCGTCACGTCCCCATCGGTCCGGGCATCGATTTCTTCGCGGGGCTCGAGCAGACGATGCACAGCTCCTGGCCGAAGCCGAAGCTGCTGTTGTTGAATTTTCCGAGCAATCCCTCGGCCATGTGCGTCGATCTGCCCTTCTTCGAGGAGATCATCCGTTTCGCCCGCCAGCACGATCTGTGGGTGGTGCAGGACCTTGCCTACGCGGATCTCGTCTATGACGGCTACGTGGCGCCGTCGATCCTGCAAGTCCCTGGCGCAAAAGATATCGCCGTGGAGTTTTTCACGCTCTCGAAGAGCTACAACATGCCCGGCTGGCGGGTCGGATTCATGTCCGGAAACAAGGTGCTGGTGCAGGCGCTGGCCCGGCTGAAATCCTATCTGGATTATGGTCTCTACACCCCCATCCAGATCGCCGCCATCACGGCCATGGAGGGCGATCAATCCTGCCTGGGCGAGATTCGCGAGACCTACCGCAAGCGTCGTGACGTCCTCTGCGACGGTCTCAATGCCCTTGGCTGGAGCGTGGAGAAACCCAAGGCGACCATGTTCGTCTGGGCCCCGATCCCCGAACAGTTCCGCGCGTTGGGCTCGCTCGAATTCGCCAAACGTCTGTTGCTCGAGGCCAAGGTTGCGGTCTCGCCCGGCATCGGCTTCGGCGAACAAGGCGATACCCACGTGCGCTTCGCCCTCATCGAAAACGAGCACCGCACGCGCCAGGCCCTGCGCGGGATCCGGGCCATGTTCAAGACGAATGAGCGCGCCGATACTCCGGCAAGCCTGGCCGGGGCATAGGGGCGCGCGATGGAACCTGTCAGGGTAGGATTGCTCGGGCTGGGCACGGTGGGCGGCGGCACGGTCAGCGTGCTCACGCGCAACGCCGCCGAGATCACCCGGCGCGCGGGCCGCGCCATTCATATCAGCCATGCCGCGGCCAAGGCCTACGACGCCGCCGGGATCGAGGGGCTCGACCGGATCGAACGGATCTCGGATGATGCCTTCGCGGTGGTCAATGACCCAACCGTGGACATCGTCGTCGAACTTATCGGCGGTTATTCGCCGGCGCTCGAACTTGTCCTGCGGGCGATCCAGAACGGCAAACACGTCGTCACTGCCAACAAGGCCCTCATCGCCCTGCACGGCAACGAGATCTTCGCCGCGGCGCAGGAACGCGGGGTCACCGTCGCCTTCGAGGCCGCGGTGGCCGGCGGCATCCCCATCATCAAGGCCCTGCGCGAGGGGCTGGCCGCGAACCAGATCGAATGGGTGGCCGGGATCATCAACGGCACCAGCAATTTCATTCTCACCGAGATGCGGGACAAGGGCCGTGAATTCGGCGAGGTCCTGAAGGAGGCGCAGGCCCTGGGCTACGCCGAGGCCGATCCCACCTTCGATATTGAGGGCATCGACGCGGCGCACAAGCTGACCATCCTCGGGGCGATCGCCTTCGGCACGCCGTTGCAGTTCGACCGCACCTATCGCGAGGGGATCTCCGCGATCGAACCGCTGGATGTGCAATACGCGGGCGAACTCGGTTATCGCATCAAACATCTCGGCATCGCCCGCCGGACGAAACAGGGCATCGAGATGCGGGTCCATCCGACCCTGATCCCGGAGCGTCGCCTGATCGCCAATGTCGAAGGGGTGATGAACGCCGTGCTCGTCCATGGCGACGCCGTGGGACCCACGCTCTATTACGGCGCCGGGGCGGGCCGTTTCCCCACCGCCTCCGCGGTTGTGGCGGACCTCATCGACGTGACGCGCACGCTCACCATCGATTCCGAAAACCGCGTGCCGCATCTGGCCTTCCAGCCCGATGCCCTGTCCGACACCCGCATCCTGCCGATGGCAGAGGTCGAGACCGCGTATTATCTGCGCATGCAGGTGGTCGACCGGCCGGGCGTACTGGCCGAGGTGACGAAGATCCTGGGCGATCGCCAGATCAGCATCGAGGCGATCATCCAGAAGGAACACCTCGACGAGTCCATGTTCGTGCCGGTGATCTTTCTGACCCAGCGCACGAAGGAGCAGAACATGCTTGATGCGATCGCGCGGATCGAGATGCTGTCATTCATTGCTGGCGCCGTGACCCGGATCCGGGTCGAGTCGCTGGCCTGAAGGAATCCCCATGCCCCTCTATAAAGGCCTCATTGACCGCTACCGCGACCGGCTGCCGCTGGCCGATAACATCAGGATTATTTCGCTGACGGAAGGCGACACGCCGCTGATCCCCCTGGTGAACATCCCCAGGACGCTGGGGACCGATGTCTCCATCTATCTCAAGTTCGAGGGCCTGAATCCCACCGGCTCCTTCAAGGATCGGGGCATGACCGTCGCCGTGACCCAGGCCGTCGCCGAGGGCTCACAGGCCATAGTCTGCGCCTCGACGGGCAACACCTCGGCCTCCGCCGCGGCCTATGCGGCGCGCGCGGGGATCCGCGCCTTCGTGCTGATCCCCGAGGGCAAGATCGCGCTCGGGAAACTCGCGCAGGCGATGATGGTGGGCGCGGTGGTGATCCAGATCAAGGGCAACTTCGACGACGGCATGCGCCTCGTCCGCGAGGTCGCGGAGACCGCGCCGCTCGCGATAGTCAACTCGATCAACCCCTATCGCCTGCAAGGCCAGAAGACCGCGGCCTTCGAGATCGTCGACAGCCTGGGGCGCGCGCCGGATTATCACTGCCTGCCAGTGGGCAATGCCGGAAACATCAGCGCCTACTGGACCGGTTACAGCGAATACGCGGGAGTGGACACCGCCGCCTGCGTCTTTCACCGGCAAGACTGCGCGTACCAGCGCGATGCGGTAACCAACCGGCGGCCGAAGATGCTGGGTTATCAGGCCAGCGGAGCGGCACCGTTCCTGCGCGGCGGTCCCGTCGCGGACCCGGAGACCGTGGCCACCGCCATCCGCATCGGCAATCCCCAGTCTTGGGATCTGGCCTGGGCCGCAAGCCGCGAGTCCGGCGGTTGGTTTGCCGAATTCGATGATGCGGAGATCCTCGCCACGCAGAAACTGCTGGCCGAGCGCGAAGGCATCTTCTGCGAGCCGGCCTCGGCGATCTCCGTCGCGGGCGCCATCAGGGACATCAAGAACGGCCGGATCGAGCCGGGCTGTTGCGTGGTCTGCACGATCACCGGGCATGGCCTCAAGGATCCGGACACAGCCATCAAACAGAGCGCCACCCCCGTGATCGAGGCCCGCGCCATGCTCGCGGACGTGCAGAAGGCGATCCTGGACCATCTGGACTGAAGGGGACCGCTCCGCCGCAGCCGCGCATGAAGGAGCTTACCCTCATCGTCCCCGGTCTCGCCGAGGCCATCGCCGGAGCTGCAACGGAAGTCCTGACCGAGTGTATCGCCCTGGCCTATCTTCTGGGCAAGGGCAGGCGCGTGGACACCACTGCCGTCTTCCATGAATTGCTCTGTGCCGAGTTCGGACTGCTCCGTACGGAAGGCCAGGACCTCCCCATCGCCGCCTTGAGCGCGCTCGCGGACGACAATCATCTCCCCGAGGGCGTCTGGATGCGGATCGATCCGATCCATTTGCATGCGGGCATGGACGGTCTCGTCCTGCAATCGTTCGCGGAGGACAATCTCAGTCAGCATGACGCCATCCTCCTCGCCGCGCCCCTCAAGGAACTTTTCAACACCCATGGTTGGGATCTCAAGATCCCTGTCCCGACCCGCTGGTATCTGCAACTCGACCGGGCGCCGGCGATTGTGACCCAGGCCCCTTGCGCGGTCCTCGGCAAGAATATCCGTAACCTCATGCCGGCCGGACCTGGACGCGGTACCTGGGATCGGATCGTGAACGAGGCGCAGATGCTGCTGCACGCCTCGGAACTCAATCATCGTCGCGAGGCCCAGGGGCAACCCGCACTCAACAGCGTCTGGCCCTGGGGGTGCGGGACACTGCCCGAGATCCTGCCCCGGTTCTGGTCCAGGGTGTACTCGGACCTGCCCGAGGTCGCGGGCCTTGCCATGCTTTCCGCCACGGCGCGCGGTCCGCTGCCGCAATCCGCCCTGGATCTGCTTGCGTCGGATGTCCCGGACGGGAAGATAATGGTGGCGCTGGAACACCTGCCGACCGCCGCCATGCGCCGGGATAACGCAGGTATAGAGGCAGTCCTCCAGCGCCTTGAAAACGACTGGATTGCCCCGTTGCTCGCAGCGGTGGAGACCGGAGACATTGCACGACTCCGGTTGCTCAGCGAAGGACGCAGCTTCACCTACGACTATTGGTCGCGACTCTGCTTCTGGCGGCGGCCCGCCGATCTCGCCAGACTTCCGCATGCCAAGGACCATTAAGCGGCGGCCCGTCCCGGATCACGGCTGGGATCAGGCCGACCTGCATCCGGTCCTGCGGCGCGTTTACGCCGCCCGTCACATCGCCGCGCGCTGTGAACTCGACTACGAACTCGGGCGGCTCCCGGATTTCACCCGGCTAGGCGGGATCGTGGCCGCGGTCGATCTGTTGCAGGCGGCTGTGGAGGGCGGCAAGCGGATTCTGATTGTCGGAGACTACGATGCGGATGGCGCCACCGGTTGCGCGCTGGCGATCCTCGGCCTCCGGCGGATGGGCGCGGTGGCCCCCGGTTACCTCGTGCCGAGTCGTTTCGATTTCGGTTATGGCCTGAGCCCGGAGGTCGCGGAGCTTGCCGCCGGACTCAAGCCGGATCTCCTCGTCACCGTCGATAACGGGATATCGAGTCTGGAAGGCATCGCGGCGGCGCGCGCCAAAGGCATCCAGACCCTCATCACCGATCACCATCTGCCTGGTACGCTATTGCCCACGGCCGACGCCATCGTGAATCCGAACCTGCCGGGGGACAAATTCCCTTCGCGCAACCTCGCCGGGGTCGGCGTGATGTTCTACGTGCTCGCCGCCCTGCGCGCACGGCTGCGCGAGAGCGGCTGGTTTAAGAGCAAATCGATCGCGGATCCCAATCTCGCCAGTCTGCTTGACCTCGTGGCGCTCGGCACGGTCGCGGATGTCGTGCCGCTCGATCATTGCAATCGCATCCTGATCGCCCAGGGGCTCGCCCGGATCCGCGCCGGGCAGTGCCGGCCCGGCATCAAGGCCCTGCTCAAGGTGGCGCGGCGCGATCTCTTGCGCCTTGGCGCGGGCGATCTCGGCTTCGCCATCGGGCCCAGATTGAACGCCGCGGGCCGGCTCTCGGACATGAGTCTCGGCATCGAGTGCCTGTTGTGCGACGACGCTGCCGAGGCGCTGGCCATGGCGACGCAGCTCGACGAACTGAACACCGAACGCCGCGGGATCCAGGCGGAGATGCAGACTTTGGCGGACCAGGAGATGGCGCGCCTGCATGCCGGCGAACCGCCGCACGGAGTCTGTCTGTACGATCCCGCCTGGCATCAGGGCGTGGTGGGGATCCTCGCCTCCCGCCTCAAGGACAAATGGCATCGCCCCGTCATCGCCTTCGCCCGTGACCACAACGGAATGATCAAGGGCTCCGGCCGTTCCATCCGCGCCTTGCACCTGCGCGATCTCCTGGAGGCCATCGCCACGCGGCATCCTGGCCTGATCCGGAAATTCGGCGGGCATGCCATGGCCGCCGGCCTCACCCTGGAGGCGGATAATCTTGAACCTTTTCAGGCGGCCTTCCAGGAGGAATTACGCCGGCTCCTGAAACCCGAGGATCTCGAGGATTGCATCTACAGCGACGGGGAATTACAGGAAACGGAACTGGAGATGGATCTCGCCCTGGCCATTCGCGCTGGCGGCCCCTGGGGGCAGGGGTTTCCGGAGCCGGTGTTCGACGGGGTGTTTATCTTGCAGGATCAGCGCACCGTGGGGGAGCGCCATCTGCGCATGACGCTGGGCCTGCCCGGCCGGGATCGCCCGCTGGAGGCCATTGCTTTTAATATCGACGAGGGCTTGCGGCCGGACCGTTGGCAAGAGACGCGGATCGCCTATCGCCTCGATATCAACGAATATCAGGGTCGGAGCAGCCTGCAACTGGTGGTAGAGCACATGGAACCGGCGGTCCGATAAACGGGCGCGCAACTATTCGAGCGGCCGCGCCTTTTTCAGAAACAGGGACAGAATCAGGGCGTAAAAGGCACTGGCGAACAACCCCGTGCAAATCCCGACCATCAATAGCCCGATTGGGGTGTAAATCTTTTCGAACAGGCCGGTCAACATCTCGAGGGTTTCGCTGTTGATCGATGGATTGGCGGACAGTTGGCCGACCGTCTGTTGCGTAAGCCGCTCCAGCGCGGATCCATCGACGAAGGCCAGATAGATGGAGGTCAGCGTGGAACTGATCAGGGTGGCGGCGTAGCTGACCAGAAAGCCGATCGAGAAGCCCTGGCCGAAGGTCATGTAGCCCCCGTTTGCCGCCCGGAACCTGCGCATTGCGAATACCAGCAGGATGATGAAGATGACCATGCCGATAAGTCCCAAACCGGATTGGCCCGCGAGCCCCGTGACGAACTGGAGGATGGAGTAGATGGCGTACACCGCGCCAAGGATCAGGGAATACTTGCCGACAATTGGCCAAATGGACACAGGATTTGCGCCCGTTACTGTTTGTGCAGTTACGTTCATGCAGTCATCTCCTTATTTTCTCATGGTTAAGTGCAAGCAATATTCCGTCGTTTATGAGGGCGAGCGTTTTTAATATTTGTTACTTGAGCGCAGAGTATAGGCAGCCTATATTCAGGGTGTCCAGATGCATTTTTTATGCAATTTCCCGAGGAGGCCAGACCATGAACAAGCTGCGTGTCCTATCGCTCATCATCACCGGGGCGGCCATGTTACATGCCCCGATTGCCCTCGCGCAGGATACCGGTGCGATGAGCTTTTTCATCACCAGCGCCGGGCCAGGCAAGGGCGCCAATCTGGGCGGCCTCGCCGGCGCCGATCAACATTGCCAGACTTTGGCGGCTGCCGCGGGCGCCGGGCAGCGGACCTGGCGCGCATACCTCAGCACTACGGCTACCGCCGATCAACCGGCGGTGAATGCGCGGGACCGGATCGGCAAGGGCCCCTGGCATAACGCGAAGGGAGTGATGGTGGCGAAGGATGTGGCCGACCTGCACAGCGATGCGAACCAGCTCAATAAGCAGAATTCCGTAAGCGAGCAGGGGAAAGAGATAAACGGCCGCGGCGACACGCCCAACACACATGACATCCTGACCGGTTCCCTGCAGGACGGCACGGCGAGTCCCGCCGGCGAGGATACAACCTGCCGCAACTGGACCAGCGACACCGATGGCAGCGCGCTCCTCGGGCATCACGATCGAACCGGCGGCGGCGCCAATCCCACCTCGTGGAATTCGGCTCACGGCTCCCGCGGGTGCAGTCAGGAGAATCTCCAGAGCACCGGCGGCAACGGGCTGTTTTATTGTTTCGTCGCTGATTAGCACCTTCTTCGCGGGATGATGGCAACACCTCGCCTTACTGGCGAGGGAAGTTCTCATTTTGTAGGTTGGACTGAGCGCAGCGATGTCCAACATGGGGAAACATCTATGTTAGGGTTCCTGCGTCACATCAACCTACTGCTGCTCATCCCAGCTTAAGACGCATCACCGGCCGGTGCGGTTTGCGGCGAGCCACTTCCATGAAGCCCGCCTTGTCGTACATGGATTTCGCGCCAAACCACATTGAATCATTGTTTGCACGCTCCGGTTTGTCCACCGGGTAGGCCTCGATGAGTCTGGCGCCGTGCTTCCTGGCATACGCGATCGCCCCGGCGAGGAGTGCGTGTGCAACTCCTTGCCCCCGGAACTCCCCTGGGACGACGAAGCAGATGATCGACCAGACCGGTTGATCGTCCACGGGCTTCATGACCGGTGAGCGCTCCAGTTTTGCGTACTCTTCCCGCGGACCAAGGGAAACCCACCCCGCCGGCAGTTTGCCGCGGTAGCCGATGAGACCGGGCGGTCGGCCGGAATCAACGAGCGATTTGAGCTGCGTCTTGTTTGCTTGCGCGAGGGTTCTACAGCCCGACGGTTTTACCTGGGCGCCGCTGCGCCTGTAATACATGCACCAGCAGCCCCGTGCGACCGAGCAGCCTTTTGCGTTGAAGATGGACTCAAGGTCGCACCATCGCCCTGGTGTAAGGGGCAACACGGTGAGTCTCACGTCTGTTTGAGCCGTTTCGCTATTTTACGGTGATGGTAATCGATTTAGACATCACGGGCGGGTTGTGCGGCGTGTGGAGGTGATCCCCCAGCAATAACTGCAAGGTGTGCGTTCCCGGCGCCAGATCCAGGGTTGCTTCCGTCTGGCCTTTACCGAAATGAACATGTTTGTCATCCGCCGGGATCGGTTGGTTCAGAGCCGGCAGACCGGTATCGATCAACAGATGATGATGACCGGTGTTTTCCACATTGATGCCTGCTGGCGCCACCCCCATGTTCTTTAAACCGAACTTGACTGTCACGGGACTCGTGACAGTGGCGCCGTCATCCGGTGTGATGAAATACAGTTCCGCGCCTTGCGGCGACGGATTTTGTGTTTGCGCATAGACCGGTAATAACACCAGGGAAAGTAGTGAGATTAGTGTGATGTATATTCTGGACATGATATCTATCCTCCTCTGCAAGAGTGTTTCTGGAATGATAGCACCATATCCGGTCTGTCAGTCGAACCCGAGATGCACGATAATGGTGGAGTTCCTGTGTAACCCGACGGTACGTAATTTGTAGGGGTAGAAAATCTTTCGCCTCTACCGTTCGGCCCATATGAAGGAGAAGGAGGCGGCCATTGGCCAGGGAGAAGGAAGTCATTTTGGACGAATTCATTGTCATGCCGAACCATATTCACGGTATCGTGGTTACCGCCAATGACGAATTCGTAGGGGCAGGCCTTGTGCCTGCCCTGGATGGGTTCAGGGCAACCACGAGGGTTGCCCCTAGATTGGGTGACGTGATCGGGGCATACAAATCCCTATCCTCTGTTAATTACATACGCGGTATAAAATCGTCTGGATGGCCATCATTTCGTGGTCGATTGTGGCAACGCAACTACCATGAACACATCATTCGTAATGAAAAATACCTGAATTACATTCGTGAATACGTCCTGGACAATCCGCTACGCTGGGGCTTGGATCGAGAAAACCCATTGAACATTACATCGTGAGGTGGGGTGTTAAACCGATAAGGACATGAAATAAGAATTTTGTTCTTTGTTTTCAGACAAAATTTCGAAGCCGAGAGCCTTGTAAAGCGAAACCGCGGGAAGATTATTTTGGTTGACGTTAAGGGTAAATCTTGAAGGGTGAAATTGCTGAATTCCAATTTGAATCAATTTATTACATAACAGACGGCCCAACCCATGGCCACGAAATTCAGGCGAAACAATAATTCTGCCGAGGTGTATTGCGTTGGATTCGCGTGAGAGCGTTTGACCAAATCCTACGATGCAATCAGATGAGCTCAACAGAGTAAATGAGTTTTGATTCGTTGCCTCGATCTCATGCCAGGTTTTTTCGGTGTTCGGGGGATATGTCAGAAATGGTCCACCCCAGAGTTTGAGCTGTGCTGGCGACTCGATCCAGGCGATAACCGTTTGCAAATCATGTGGTGTGGCTGATCGGAGCGAATATCCCATGATTTCTGCCTTTCATTACAGATTTCGCAGGGGCGAAAAATTTTTCGCCCCTACAAGTAACAGCACAATCGTCACCTATCGGCACGTTGAAAAATATTTCAACTCAACCATACATGAACCGTACGTGCGAAAAATCATTTCCCCTACCCACCATCATCCCCGCGCCGCCGCAAGAGCGAATAATACAGCAGCGGGATGATCACCAGCGTCAGCAGGGTGGAGACCAGCAGGCCGAAGATGAGGCTGACGGCCAGCCCGTTGAAGATTGGATCATCCAGGATAAACAACGCCCCGAGCATGGCGGCGGCCGCAGTGAGCACGATGGGTTTCGCCCGCACGCTCGCCGCCTCGATCACGGCCTGTTCCAGCGGCATGCCTGCCGCCAGGGCGTGGTTCATGAAATCCACCAGCAGGATGGAGTTGCGTACAATGATCCCGGCGAGTGCGATCATCCCGATCATCGAGGTGGCGGTGAACTGCGCCCCGAGCAGGGCATGACCCGGAAGGATGCCGATGAGGGTGAAGGCAATCGGCGTCATGATCACCAGCGGGACGAGATACGAGCCGAACTGCGCGACCACAAGGAGATAGATCAGGACCAGTCCCACCGCGTACGCGGCACCCATGTCCCGGAAGGTCTCGTAGGTGATCTGCCATTCCCCATCCCATTTCACGCCGTAGTCGAGCGGCTGATCGGGTTGCCGGATGAAGAACTGCTCCAGTTCCCCGCCCGTGGCGGCGAGGATCGCGAACATCCCGTATAGCGGGCTGTCCGTCCCGCCCGCCACATCGCCGGTGACATAGACGACGGGCAGCAGATCCTTGTGGTGGATGGCGGTCTCCCTGCGGTCCGAGCGGATCGTCACGAGCTCGCTCATGGGCACGAGCCCGCCCGCGCGCGAGCGGAGCTTCATGGAGAGGAGGGCGTTGATGTCTCCTTTGCCGGCGGTGGGCAGTTCGAGCCGGATCGGCACCGGATATTTGGCGTGCCCGGTATGCAGATAACCGGCATCGATCCCGCCGAGCGCGGCGCCGATGGCGCTGGCGATGTCGGCCTGGGCGATGCCAAGCCGCGCGGCGCGCTGGCGATCCACGGCCACTACCAGCCGTTCGGCCTCTGCTTCCACGCTGTCGTCGATATCGACCACGCCGGCCGTCGCGGAAAAATGCCCCTTCAATTCGCGCGCGACGCGGACCTGACCCGGATAATCCGGACCGTAGACCTCGGCCACGAGCGGGGCCTGTACCGGCGGCCCGGGGGGCACTTCCACCACCTTGATCGCCGCCCCGAATCTCGCGCCGATCTCCGCAAGCGCGGGTCGCAGGGCCAGGGCGATGGCATGGCTGGATCGCGCGCGGTCTTTTTTATCATGCAAATTGACCTGAAGCTCCCCGAGATGCGCCTCCTGCCGCAGGTAATACTGGCGCACCAGCCCGTTGAAGCCGATGGGCGCGGCCGTGCCCGCGTAGCCCTGCACGTCCCTGACCTCGGGGACGGTGAGTAAATAGCCGGCGAGATCCGCGAGCGCGCGGTTGGTCTCCTCCACCGGACTGCCCTCGGGGAGATCGACGACCACCTGGATCTCGCTCTTGTTGTCGAAGGGCAGCATCTTAAGCACGACCAATTTGAAGACGGGCAGCAGACACGTCAGGAGGATCAGGAGGCACAGCGCGATCGCCAGCAGGATCCTGTTGCGGCGATTCCCGAGGCCGAGGAAAGGATTCATGATAGCGGCGAAGACCCGTTGCAAACGATCCCCGCCAGCCTCCGTGTGGTTCGCGCCTTTCCCCAGCAACTTGAGGGACAACCAGGGCGTGAAGGTGAAGGCGACGATGAGCGAGATCAGCATGCCCATCGAGGCGTTGATCGGGATGGGGCTCATGTACGGCCCCATCAGGCCGGTGACGAAGGCCATGGGTAGCAGTGCCGCGATCACGGTGAGGGTCGCGAGGATGGTCGGTCCGCCGACCTCATCAACCGCCGCCGGGATCGATTCCAGCAATGGCCGGCCGTCACGCCGGCGATGCCGGTGGATGTTTTCCACCACGACGATGGCATCGTCCACGAGGATCCCGATGGAAAAGATCAACGCGAAGAGCGAGACGCGGTTCAGGGTGAAACCCCAGGCGCGGGAGGCGAAGAGGGTGACGGCAAGCGTCAGCACCACCGCGGCCCCGACGACGATTGCCTCGCGCCGGCCCAGCGTGAATAAGACCAGCATCACCACGGAGACGGTGGCGAATGCCAGCTTCTGGATCAGGTGATTTGCCTTTTCGTTTGCGGTCGCGCCGTAATTGCGCGTGACGCTGACCTCCACACCCTCGGGAATGAACGCCCCGCGCAGTCGCTCAAGCCGATCCAGGATCGCGGCGGCGATCGCCACGGCGTTCTCGCCCGGCTTCTTGCTGATCGCGAGCGTCACGGCCGGGGCCCAGGGCATTCCCCCGGGCTGCGCCTGCCAGACATAGCGCGTGTTCTCCGCCGGGCCGTACTCGATATCGGCCACATCCTGGAGATAGACCGGACGCCCCTCGTGCATCCCGATCACCAGTTGGGCAAGTTCCTCCGCGGAGGACAGGAACTGTCCGGCCTGGACCGGGACATATTTATTATCCGCGATCACGGCCCCGGCATGCTCCGCCGCGTTGCTGGCGGAGAGCGCCTGACGCAGTTCCTGCAATGCGATGTTCCTGGCCGCAAGCCGCAACGGGTCCAGCAGGATGCGGGCCGTCTGCTCCGGACCGCCGATGGTCTCGATGTCGCGGGTCCCCGGGATCCGTTGCAGCTCGGCCTCCAGGGCGTGGGCGATCTGGCGCAGATCGAAGGCCCCGCGCGCGGGGTCAGCGGTCCAGAGGGTGAGATTCACGATCGGGACGTCGTCGATGCTGCGCGGCTTCACGATCACCGGTCCGAGACCGAGATCCGCCGGCCTCCAGTCGAGGTTGGAGTAGATGGCGTTGTACAGACGCACGAGGGCCTCCGTGCGCGGAATGCCAACCTCAAATTGCACGGTCAGCACCGCCATACCCGGTCGTGACACGGAATAGATGTGATCGACATCGTCGATCTCCGCGAGCACCTGCTCCATGGGCACGGTCGCCAGGTTCTCGACATCGGCGACAGCAGCGCCGGGGAAGGGGACGAAGACATTCGCCATGGTGACGTCGATCTGGGGCTCCTCCTCGCGAGGCGTGATGAGAGCGGCGACGATGCCGAGCAGAAGCCCGGCGATGGCGAGCAGTGGGGTCAGGCGGGATCGATAGAAGTTCGCGGCGATCCGGCCCGAGATGCCCTGTGCGTCATTCATCAGTCCGGTTCCCTGGCGCCGGTCAGGATGCCGGCCGCGATTGGATCCAGGGTGATGCGCTCGCCAACCTCGAGGCCGGCGAGGATCTCGATTTGATCGCCGAAACGGCCGCCGATCCGCACCTGCCGCAGTTGCGGGCGGTCATCCCGGATCACGTAGACGCCCGTCACCTCGGAGCGGTGGACGATGCTGGCCGCCGGGACGAGCAGGCGTTCGGTGTTGCCGGTGGTGAAGGCCGCCTTCACAAACTGGCCGGGATAGAGCCCGAAGTTTTCCAGCGGCAGTTCGAGCCGGACCCGGACGGTGCTGGTCGAGGGATCGGCGACGGGGAAGAGGATGATCCGCTCCGGAACGATGGCCTTATCCACTCCGGCGATCACCCGCGCCGCCATGAGTTCCCGGACCTGTGCCGCAACAGCCTGCGGGATATCCACCTCGACCCGCATGATCCCGGGATCGAACCCGCTCATCAGCGGCGTGCCGGGATGAACGGTCTCGCCGATCTCGACATGCCGGGCTGAGACGACCCCGCCGTAGGGCGCGCGCACCTCGGTGTAGGAGAGCCGCTGGTTGGCCGCCTTGAGCGCGGCCTCGGCGTTCTTCACCCGCGCCTCGGCCGCATTCAACCGGCCGCTCGCCGCATCGTATTCGGATTGCGGGATGAGCTTGCGTCCGAGGAGGTCCTTGCTGCGCGCTTGGTTGGGCGTCTCCACGGCCAGAACCGCCCGGGCCTCGGCGAGCGCGGCCTCGGCCTGGTTAAGTCCTTCGCGTTGCTCGGTGCTGACGAGGCGCAGGATCACAGCGCCCGCGGGGACCTCATCGCCCACATCGAAGAGCAGTTCCTGCACGGTGGCGCTGGTCTGCGCCGAGACCGTCGCCTGATTGACGGCGGCGACGGCGCCATCGAACCAGCGCTCCTCCGGCAACCTGGTGCGGTCCGCGGTGAAGGTTGCGATCTGCGCCAGGGTGGGCAGGCTGCCCAGCATGAGCAAGGCAAGACAGATCCGTTGTATCGCCATCATCGGATTACTCCGTGGATGCGTCGCCGCAGAAGGCGGCGCCGTGCTTCATCCCGAATTTTTTCAGGAGGATGGCGACCGGACAAATCCCCGTAAAGGATGCCTGAAGCATGTTCAGCCCGACAAAGGCAGTCAGGGCGAACCACCAGGGACTGTGCAGCCAGGCGAGCAGCAGGCTGATAAGGATTACGGACCCTGCGAAGCGAAAGACGGCTTTGTCGATATTCATGGGCGCCTCCAGTGTTTGATCGTCTGCTTAGTATTAACCATATATCCCGAAACGCCAATCGGGTAAAATGCCGCAAGGAGAACTCACAAGATATACGACGCCATGATCGAAATAAATCCCATGCTGAATCAACTCAAGGACATGCGGGAACGGGTGTCTGCCCTTAGGGGGTATCTTTGATTTCGATCGCAAGGCTGAACGGCTGACCGAGGTCCGGCGCGAACTGGCCCTGCCGGATGTCTGGAGCAATCCGGAGCGGGCCCAGGAACTGGGCCGGGAGCGGGCCGCACTGGAGAAGGTGGTGGACACCATCACCAGTCTCGACAAGGGACTGGGGGATGCGGGCGAATTGATCGACCTCGTCCGTGACGCGGACGATGCGGAACTCGCGGGTGAGGTCGGCCGGGATTTGGGCGGGTTGCAAAAGCAACTGGAGGACCTCGAATTCCGCCGCATGTTCTCGGGCGAGATGGATCCCCACAATGCCTTCCTCGACATCCAGTCGGGCTCGGGCGGCACGGAGGCGCAGGACTGGGCCGAGATGCTCCTGCGCATGTATCTCCGCTGGGGCGAGCAGCACAACTACAAGACCGAGCTGATCGAGGCCTCGCCCGGCGATGTGGTCGGCATCAAGAGCGCCACAATCCGTTATGAGGGTGACTATGCCTTCGGCTGGCTGCGCACGGAGACAGGCGTGCACCGGCTGGTGCGCAAGTCGCCCTTTGCGCCGGGCAACAAGCGGCATACCTCATTCGCCTCGGTATTCGTGTATCCTGAGATCGACGAGACCATCGAGATCGATCTCAATCCCGCGGACATCCGCGTGGACACCTACCGGGCCAGCGGCGCGGGCGGGCAGCATGTGAACAAGACGGACTCGGCGGTGCGCATGACCCATCTGCCCACCGGCATTGTGGTGCAGTGTCAGAACGATCGCTCGCAGCACAAGAACCGCGATCAGGCCATGGCGCAGTTGCGCGCCAAGCTCTACGAGCTGGAGATGCTGAAAAAGAAGGCGCGCCTGCAAGCGCTCGAGGACACCAAGACGGACATCGGCTGGGGCATGCAGATCCGCTCCTATGTCCTGGATCAGTCGCGCATCAAGGACCTGCGCACCGGGATCGAGACGAGCAACACCCAGGCCGTGCTGGACGGCGACCTCGATCGCTTCATCGAGGCCAGCCTGAAATCGGGCATATGATTAATCACTAAAGAGAGCGCCAGGCACAAATGGTCACCGAAACCGAACTAGAACTGATCGCCCAGCGCCGGAGGAAACTCCAGGACCTGCGCGAATACGGCACGGCCTTTCCCAACCGGTTCCGCCGCGGCAATCTCGCCGCCGACCTGCACGCGAGCTACGGCGGGAGCGATCACGACGCCCTGGCGCACAGTCCCGTGCAGGTCAGCATCGCCGGGCGCATGATGAGCCGGCGCATCATGGGCAAGGCCTCCTTCGCGCATGTGCAGGATATGTCCGGCCGGATCCAGCTTTACGTCAAGCAGGATCGGCTGGCGGAGGATCTCTATGACGAGTTCCGGGAGTGGGATATCGGCGACATCGTCGGCGCCACGGGCACGCTCTTCAAGACCAAGACCGGAGAACTCTCCGTACAGGTGGATCGGATCGATCTCCTGACCAAATCCCTGCGTCCGTTGCCGGAGAAATTCCACGGCCTCACGGATCAGGAGACCCGCTACCGGCAGCGCTATCTCGATCTCATCGCCAACGAGGACTCCCGCAAGGTGTTCGTCACGCGCACACGGGTGATCGACTTTATCCGCGGTTTTCTTCGGGACGCCGGATATCTGGAGGTGGAGACACCCATGATGCAGGTCATCCCCGGCGGCGCGGCGGCGCGGCCGTTCATCACCTTTCACAACTCGCTGGATATGGAGCTCTTCCTGCGCATCGCCCCCGAGCTGTATCTGAAACGGCTGCTGGTGGGCGGTTTCGAACGGGTCTTCGAGATCAATCGCAGCTTCCGGAACGAAGGGCTCTCGCCGCGGCACAACCCTGAGTTCACCATGCTGGAGTTCTACGCGGCCTACGCCGATTACGCGGACTTCATGCAACTCACCGAAGACCTGATGCGCGGACTGGTGCGCGCGGTGAGCGGCGGCGATGTGATCCGCTACCAGGGCGAGGACTATGACTTCGGCCCGCAGTTTCCGAGGCTGACGCTCGCCGACGCCATCCTCGAACACAATCCGGATATCGCACTCAATGACCTGCATTCGCTCGAGCGGCTGCGGACAATCGCGAGGCATCTGGAGATCCCCGTTGAACCCGCCTTCGGCGTGGGCAAATTACAGCTCGAATTGTTCGAAAAAACCGTGGAACACCGCCTGCGCGGGCCCCTGTTTATTACGGCCTATCCGACTGAGGTCTCGCCGCTCGCCCGCAAGAACGACGCCGATCCGGAGGTGACCGACCGTTTCGAGTTCTTCGTCGGCGGGCGGGAGATCGCGAATGGTTTCTCCGAGCTCAACGACCCGGACGATCAGGCCGAACGTTTCCGACAGCAGGTCAAAAACAAAGAGGCCGGTGACGAGGAGGCCATGCATTTCGATGCGGATTACATCGCCGCGCTGGAATACGGGATGCCGCCCGCGGCCGGCGAGGGGATTGGAATCGACCGGCTGGTGATGTTCCTGACGGACAGCGCCAGCATCCGGGACGTGATCCTCTTCCCGCACCTGCGGCCGCGGGATTAAATATTTATTATTTAACGCGCTTCGCGGTGAACGTCTCGCCGCCCTGCCCAGCCACATCCCGCTTCAGGTTCAGATCGTCGCCGGCCACGGTGCCCGTGTAGGTGATGCGCAGATCCTGGCCGCCGTAGTTTAGATTCTCGACGAAGGTGACGTTATCGCCATCGACGGTCCCTTCGGCAATCTTCGATTTCGAATCCGTGCCGGCGATGTTAACGGAAGCCTCGCCGGTAATGCTTGTGCCGGTGACCGTGAATACGTAGGTATATTTCTGTTTGCCGACCTGGGAATCGAACTCCGCGGTCCATGACCCCGCGATATCCGCGGCAAATACTGAGCTTGAGATGCAAAGCATAATTAAGGACAGGATTGTGGCTGTCGCGCGAATTTTCATGAATATTTCCTCCCGGTTGTTTGTTGGTGATGCTGATCGTAGAGTGAAGTATAGACCAAGATGACAACGGCCATGAACGTCAATAAATTGTATTCGTTAAAGCTTGCATGCCTCGTTCTTGCACTGGCAATCGCAACGCCGGGGAAATGCGAGGATAGGTTACGCGTCCATTCTGAAATCAAGGTTCAGGACGCGACCGATCTTAAGACAGTACGCATTTCTTCGAACCAATCATCCGGCGCGCCCTTCGAGTCTGACCTGGGCAAGTACAGGCTGATATTGGTGATCGACGACGTTGAAGCCGATGCCTACGTGTTGAAGATGTCTCTCCTCACAAGGGGAGACCCGGATACAAACATCTTAGAGGCTGCCTTCAACGGACGATTGAGCAGTTCGGAAAATGGTCCCATGGATTTTGTGGCGGAGCAGAACGGAATAAAAGTATCGGGCGCCATCTCGGTCACCTCGATGGAATGATGGGTGCGACCCTTTCCTATTACTTTAAGTGCGCATCCATGTAAGTGCGCAACACGGCATTAATCCTGGTTTGATAACCACTGCCTTGCTGACGAAACCATTGCAGTACATCGGAATCGAGTCGTACTGTGATGCTTGATTTTGCCATTGGCATGCGCAGCACCGCTGACTTAAAGAAATCCGGGCCGAGTGGTGGTATATCCGAAGTGTCTATTTCAGCATCGGCCTTGGCGTTAACTTTACGCCAATCGGTCTTTGATCGTTTTTTCGAAGGCTTTGCGTTCATGAGCGAGTGCTTTTCTTAAAGAGATGATGCGAACAGTTGTTCCTTGATTTCGTTCCGTGAAGACGGCGACGGCACAGATGGATTCGAGAAAACCGATGCCAATCCAGCGTGGTTCTTCATAATCGTACCGATTGTCAAGTCGGATTAGCATGGGTCCGGTAAACAGGATTGGGGCATCCCGAAAATCAAGTCCATGTTTTCGGAGATTCTCCCTTCGCTTCCTTTCGTCCCACTCAAAATCCATATAAATAATTGTAGTTACAATTAGTAACTACTGCAAGTTTCGTTTTTTCTCTCCAATATGATTGAGTACTGGTAGGTTGGGATGAGCAAAGCGAATCCCAACATGATTATTCTGTCGTGCCCATAATGGGCGCTGGGCCCGGCCGGGAAAGCCTTTATAAGGCGTTAAGTCCGGGGGCCAAACCGCGCTTCGATACAATTCTCAAAGTCGCTCGCGCACTTGGCGTGCGGTTGACTGTACAGCCTGACAAACGGGTTCGGCGTCATACGGCGGTGCAAACGGCCCGAGCGGGCGTTTGATCTTTCTCGGAATTCGCTGCTGCTTCAGGTTCTGGCAGGTTGGGATGAGTGAAACGAATCCACCACACTACCCAGAAGCGCCACTGCGATTCCTCCGATTTCCACACGGCTGGGCGGGTGAGTGAGTAACTTTCTTTTTTACCCGGATGAGCGAGGACAATGCCTTATTGACTGATTCGGCGGTTGGAAATGCAGCGGCGACTTCGGGTGTCAATATGACGATATTCGAACCTTTTGCAATCCGAGCCGCATACTTGCCGCGAACTAAACCGCCAGGGAAATCTTTACGTGTATATTCCGCCCGCATATCGTCAGGTTTTACTGTTTTAAACTTCTTCATATAGAACCCGCTCAACTTTCGTCGCGGTTCGCGCACTTATGATCCGAATGAGTTCGCCTTCCTCTGTGTGCGCAACCGCGAGGAGGCGACCTTGATCCGAAACTCCGAACGTAAGCCAGCGAAACTTACCGATCGAGTGGTCAGGATCAATACCTGTGATTGATAGTGTATCCTTCAAAGCAGTCGCTGCTTCTTCAAAGCTGACTTTGTGCTTCTTGAAGTTGGCAACTGCTTTGCGAGTATCCCATGCAAACTCCATTTACGAATGTTACTCCTGATAGGTAATGGAGTAATTATAGCGCCCAAATCGAGTTTAGCGGACACTCAGATAAGCATGCGAGTACAGGAATCGTTAACCCCGGATTCCGTACACTCCATCCAGGCTACAATCGTTTAATGACCAATGACCAATGACCAATGGCTATTTCCTCTTCCCGTGGATCCGCAGGCGCAGCGCCAGCAGCCGGATGAAGCCTTCCGCATCCTTCTGGTTGTAGGCCCCGGCGTCCTCCTCGAAGGTCGCGATGCTGGTGTCGAATAGGCTGTCCGTCTCCGAGCGCCGGCCGGTGATGCTGATGTTCCCCTTGTAGAGTTTCAGGCGCACGACGCCGTTGACGTGATGCTGGGTCTCGTCGATCAGGGTCTGCATGGCCTTGCGCTCCGGGCTCCACCAGTAGCCGTTGTAGATCAGGCTGGCGTAACGTGGCATGAGGTCATCCTTGAGATGCGCGAGTTCCCGGTCGAGCGTGAGCGATTCCATGGCGCGATGGGCCTTGTGCAGGATGGTCCCGCCCGGCGTCTCGTAGCAGCCGCGCGATTTCATGCCCACATAACGGTTCTCGACGATATCGGCTCGACCAATACCGTGCCGGCCGCCGATCGTGTTCAACGCGCGGAGGACCTTGGCTGGCGTCATCGACTCGCCATTGATGGCGATGACATCCCCTTTGCTGAATTCGAGCTCCAGGGTCTCGGCCTTGTCCGGGGCCTGTTTGGGTGCCACGGTCCAGCGCCACATGGTGGGATCCGGCTCGAACCACGGGTCTTCGAGCTCCCCGCCCTCATAGGAGATGTGCAGGAGATTCGCGTCCATGGAGTAGGGTGAGGCCGCGCCCTTGCGCTTGGCTTCGATGGGTATGCCGTGTTGCTCGGCGTACTGCATGAGCTTTTCCCTGGAGGTGAGGTCCCAGATCCGCCACGGGGCGATCACCTTGATCCCCGGATTCAGCGCGTAGGCGCCGAGTTCGAAACGCACCTGATCGTTACCCTTGCCGGTCGCGCCGTGGGCGACGGCGTCCGCGCCGGTCTCCCGCGCGATCTCGACAAGCCGTTTCGCGATGAGCGGGCGGGCGATAGAGGTGCCGAGCAGGTATTCGCCTTCATAAATCGTGTTCGCGCGCAGCATGGGGTAGACGAAGTCGCGGACGAATTCCTCGGTGAGATCCTCAACGTAGATCTCTTTTATGCCCATGGCCTGCGCCTTTGCCCTCGCTGGTTCCACTTCCTCGCCCTGGCCGATATCCGCGGTAAAGGTCACGACCTCGCAGCGGTACTGCTCTTGCAGCCATTTCAGTATAATGGAGGTGTCCAGTCCGCCCGAGTACGCCAGTACGACTTTTTTGTATTGAGTAGTCACGATCCACCGATCCGCTGAAGATTGAAAAGGGGCGCAATTGTACCCCTTGTGGAAAGGTCCGGAAAGCCTGGCAACCAGCACATCATTTCCAACGACGGCGCAACCATGCACAAGGTCTTCATCGACGGTCAGGCGGGAACCACGGGTCTGCGGATCCATGCCCTGCTGCGCGCGCGGAGTGATATCGAATTACTGGAGATCGATCCCGCCCGGCGCAAGGATGACGCCGCCAAACTCGAGCTGATCCGCGCCGCGGACCTTACGATCCTCTGTCTGCCGGATGAGGCCGCCCGCGAGACGGTGGCCATGGCGGGACAGGGCGCGCGAATCCTGGACGCGAGCACCGCGCACCGGGTGAGCCCCGGCTGGGTGTATGGCCTGCCGGAACTTGCCCCCAATCAGCGCACCGCGATCCGAAACTCGAATCGAGTCTCCAATCCCGGCTGTTATCCCACGGGATTTTTGCTCGCGCTCGCCCCGCTGGTGCGCGCGGGACTCGTGCCGACCGATGCCTGCATCACGGTGAATGCCGTGTCCGGTTACAGTGGCGGCGGCAACAAATTGATCGAAAAATACCGGAGCGGCGAACGGCCTCCCGCGTTGCGTCCGTATGGCCTGCATCTCGCGCACAAACACATCCCCGAGATGCAGACCTGGGCCGGCCTCAAACATCCACCCTTGTTCGTGCCTGCGGTTGCCGATTTTTATCAAGGCATGCTGGTGCAGGTCCCGCTGTGCAACCGGCAACTCAAGAGCAATGACACCGGCGTCGCGATCGTGGCGGCATGGCGGGAGAGTTATAAGAATGAGACCTGGATCCGGTTGCACCCACAGAACGATCTCACCGAACCGGTCGATGGCTATCTCGATCCGGAATTGAATAACGGGGGGAATTTCGTGGACCTCTTCTGCTATGCCACGGCGGAACATACATTATTAATCGCCCGACTCGACAATCTCGGCAAGGGCGCGGCCGGCGCGGCGGTGCAGAATCTGAATCTGATGCTCGGTTGCGACGAGTCCGCCGGCCTGTGAAATCCAACCAAGGGGGAGCAATGAAACATGCACTATTTACAGCAACTCTCGTACTGGCATTGGCGTGTGCGTTCATGAATCCGGTCAGCGGGCAGGAAAAACCCTGGGCAAACGATCCCCAGGTGCGGGAGGTATTGGCTATCCGTCAACAGAGTGTAGACGCCATCCTGGCCGGGAAGGGCAGTTCGGACAGCGCGAATTATTCCTCCACCTTCGTCGCCAACACCCCGGACAATGGCGTCGTACTCGGAGAAGAGTTGCGCAAGATGTTCGCCGAGGGCAACGTGGCCTACAAATCCATCGTCCTCGACTTCGAATATGCCGCCTCCCACGGGCCGGGGCTCGTGGTGCTGATGGGGACGGAGACTGTCGTGCCAGCCGGCAGCATGCGCAATGCCGGCAAGGTCGTGAAGCGGCGTTTCACCGATGTCTTCAGGAAGGAAGACGGCCAGTGGCGGCACGACCTGCGCCATGCCGATGTGATCAGCGTTGAATAAAGGCGAAATGGCATCTACCCTCTGTAAACAACATTTCAAGAACAACAAGCGAGGTATTCCGATGAAACACCTGATCGCCGGCGCTGTTGCCGCCATTACCCTGACAGCCAGCTTGAACGCCACGGCCGCCGTGGAGATCTATTGCGACCGCGCCTGCCTGGCCGGATTCATGAACAAGTATCTGGAGGCCCTGGTCAAACACGACGCGGCCAGTCTGCCCGTGACCAGGAATGTGAAATACACCGAAAACGGCGTGCGGCTTAACCTCGGCGACGGGATGTGGCAGACCGCCGCGGCGTTGCCGACCTATCGCCTCGACGTCATCGACGAGACAGCGGGGCAGGTCGGGCTGCTCGGCCGGATCGACGAAAACGGCAACAACAACTGGTACGCGGTGCGCCTGAAGGTGGAGATGGGCAAACAGATCTCCGAGATCGAGACCCTGATCAACCGCAGCATTACCGGGGGCGGCGGTTTTGGCGGCGCGCCGAATACCGAACCGCACCCGCTGATGATGCAGCAAATCCCCGAGGACAAGCGGCTGCCCCGCGCAACACTGGCCGAGATCAGCGACACCTACTTTACCGGTCTCGACACCGAGGAGAGCGGCCGCAACGTTCCGTTCTCGCCCGACTGCCAGCGGCGCGAAAACGGCACTGTCACTTCAAATAACACCGAGGCGGAAAAAGGCTCCATGCAGTGGATGGATTGCAAGGCGCAATTCGACACCGGTTTTTCCGTGATCGTGACGGATATCCGCGAGCGCCGTTTCGCGGTGGTCGATCCGGTGACCGGGCTCGCCTTCGGCTGGGGCTACTTCGATCACAACGGCAGCGTCCAGACCATGTCCCGGACCGCAGGCGGCGAACAATCGGCGGTTGGCAACGCCTTCCGCCAGCCGTTCTCCTTCTACATCGCCGAGGTGTTCAAGGTCGTGGACGGCAACATCCGCCAGATCGAGGCGGTACTGACCACCGTGCCGTATCAGATGGAATCCGGCTGGTAGCAGTCCTCACCAGAGCACGCGGTTCGCGACATTCGAGCCAAGAGTTAACGGAGCATAACCATGCCCTGCGGGAAGGGAAGCAGTACTCGAGATGCGGGAGCGTTATAAGTGTCAATTCCCATTGGTCGTCTTTCCGGCGCTGGACTACAACATTCCAGTGCAGGCTCCAGCCGGAATCCCGTCAAAAACAATTGATTACTGGATGCCGGGTCAAGCCCGGCAAGACGAGATAGACATTTTTGCAGAGTTTTCTTAAGCGGTGCAACGGACGATCACAAGAGCTTTTCCTGCCGCTAATCTGTGCTTCGGTGCGGAGGTGTTGGCAGCAAAAAAACCGCGATCTGTCCCTGCTAACACCCGTTCGAAAGAGGTTGATATCGCTCGTACAGTTCGCATAAGCTGGAGTTCCGTGGTAGCCAGGCCGTGATGCTCGGGACGGCTAACGGGACGCAGACGTCATCCAATAATTCAGTCAGGCCAAGCGGCCAAACGGAGAACAACAATGCGAATACCGATGCATCGTTTTCCCTATACCAAACTTACCAGGCAGCAGATAAGTGACAAGCTCAAGGTAACGGACAAGGGTCCCACGAGCGCATCCGCGTTCACTCATGTTCTGGACGGCAAATCCCTGAAAATTGTGACCAGGGATGGCCCGGTGCTCGAGTATACCTTCGACAGGAATCGGCAGTTGAGTCTTGCAGAGAATGGCGGCAGAAAGATAACCGCCGGCTACGGCGAATTGACACTGAACCAGATCGTATTCTTTTCCCACATGATCCCCGGCGAACAGAAGGGCTACAACGTCTTCATCGATCAGGGCACAAACCTGGCGACGGTGTTCGAGGTGTGGTTGTCCAGCGGCATCAAGCAGAACGCGGGACGCCCCACCGAATTCACGCTCGATGATCGCGAGGTGCAACGCCAGATATATTTCGGCTACGTCGAAGTGCCTGGCAAGCCGGCGCCGGAGAATCTGCACCACTACACCAACCGCATGGCGGGCAAGGCGCTGTACTGGAAGCAGGATACCGGCATCGAGACCTTGGAGTTCTATGCCTCGGTGGCCAACACCAACTTCGTCGAGCTGACCCGCCACATCGACCAGCTGAGCTACGTGGCGCCGTCGGACTATGTGTTGGTGGATGACCGCACCTTCCTCTACAACCGTACCGAATGCGAGTTCTCCGGCATCCACACCTGCTGCGCGCTGGATTTGTATGACAGCGCCCAGGTCGGCGTGCGGCTGGGCTTCAACGAGAAGGATGAGTTGGAGTACTACATGTTCCGGGGCACGGGCCGGAATATCGGCCAACTGGCCTATCTCGAACCGTTCGACGAACATGGCAAAGTGCCGATGTTTGCCGCTCCAGCGCCTGTCGCCGCGGGCGCGACAGCACCCGCACCAGCACCGGTGCAGAAGGGAGCGCGATCCACCTATCGTCCAGTCAGAACCTTCACCCACATGACCGACGAGGAAGTGCACCAGGCCGCCCTGACCCGAACCGCGGCCTTCGTCACCGCTGGCGCAGGGGATGCGGCGCCCCAGGTGATCGCGACCGGTAACAACATGCCCTTTTCCGACATCCTGGTAGGCAAGGAATTCACCCTGCGTTTCGACCATGGCGGCCCGGTGCGGGATTACCAGATCGCCGAGAAATTCAAACTGAAGTTCCGGGACCGCGCCGACAATGTCTGGCACGAGGTCGATTACCGGGCCTATGAAGGCGACGCCAATCTGGCCTGGTTCGCCCACCTCATCCCTGACAGCAAGCCCCGCGCCAGCGTGCAGGTCGCGGTGGATTTCAGCAATGGACTCACCACCAGCATCGAATCGCACATGGGCACGGCCTACTACGGCAACGAGACCACCTATCGCGCGATTTTCGGCGTGGTGGAGATGGACGGTCTGGAGGCGCCCATGTACCTGCGGCACACGCATACCGACGAACTGGTCGGCCATGCGTTCTCCTGGTCCTACTCCGACCAGATGACCTCCATGCACCTGTATACCGCGCCGCATTCGATGTCCTGGACCATTTTCACGGGCAACCAGACCATGGGGGCGCAGTGGTGCTCGCCTTGCATTTATACGAAGGTGCGCGACGGGGTCTACCTGTTCTGCCAGAACGAGGAGGCCTGCAATGGCGCACAGATGATCGAACTGATCAACACGAAGATCTCCCATGACTGCGGTTTCAGCTACAACGGCGGCGCTCGCGGTGTGAGTCTTGGCGTGGTTGGCGGCATCGGCCGCCATATCGGCAAGTTCGACATCCTCGAGTTCTACGGCCCGAAGAAGAGGGCTTAAGCCATGAGGAAGATCCTGGAAAGATTTGCCTCCAGCAAGACTGGCGCCGCGATTGCCGCGCGCCGTTCATTCTTACTGAAAATGGGCATCGGAACCTCGGCGGTGCTGGCGTCAGCCGCGAGCCTGGCGAGTTCCGGAATCTCTGACGACAATCCTCTTGCCAACCGCCTGGCTGTACTCGAAGAGGAGAAGAAACTGCGCCGGCTGCATGAAGACTGGGAACGATTGATGGATGAAGGTCGTTATGAAGACGCCATCGCCTTGTTTGCCGCGGACGCGCAGGTAGTCTTCAACGGGGGCGTGTTTCTCAACAGCAGTGGCGGTCTGGCGCGCCTGTTCAATCAGCGGTTCCGTGCCGGCCGATCGGGCGGCAGGATGAAGCCTGCGCCTGGCATGGAACCGGACGCCGGGCAAGCGCTGGAAGTGGCGCCCGATATCCGTTCCGCCAAAGCCAGCTATCCCTTTTCCATCCGCGTCGGCATGCCGCTCGAATCCGAGTCCAGTCATGTCAGCATGGCGCGTCTGCAGGGCGGGGGGATCCGGTCGTGGTGGGAAGGGGGTCGTTATGCGCTGACCTATGCGAAGGACCCCAGCAGCGGCAATTGGCTCATCAGCAGCCTCGAATACCGGGTCCTTGCCCGCGCGGATTACCGGGAAGGCCGGTCCTATGCGGAGCCGATCACTGTGGCGCCGTTTGCAACCGTGTATCCACAGCATCCCACCGGGCCTGATCGTTTGGCGTAAACCCCGGGCGCCGGTCTCCGCCCGAATATACAAAAGCCTGGCAGCCAGTAGCTGGCTTCTGTTTCGGAATGGAGGGAGCAATTCGAATTGCGCCAGTCGCGTCCATATCATTTCCCGTCCAGAAATTCATCCAGCAGCGCGATGACGATCTCCGGCTGGTCCGCATGTACCCAGTGGCCGGCGTTGCCGATCTCCTCGATTGACGCGCGCGGAAAATAGTTCCGGATGACGTCGTGATGTTCCGGGCGGATATAGTTGGAGTCCGCCCCCCGCAGGAATAACGCCGGACCGGTAAAGCTCCTGCCGCCGAGTTCCTCGGGGAAACCCGAGATGTATCGCATGTTGGCACGGATCGCCGGCAGATTGATGCGCCAGCGGTATTTGTTGTTCTCCAGCACCAGGTTCTGCATGAGGAAGCGGCGCAATGCCGAGGCCGGGATCATCCTGCTCAATATCCCGTCGGCCTGTTTCCGGGTGGCGATCGAGTCAACGGGAACGCTCTCCAGCGCCTCCACCAGATGCAGCAGATTATTCTGATAAGGCGCGGGGGCGATATCGACGACCGCGAGCCTCGATACCCGATCCCCATGCAACAAGGCGAGCGTCATGGCCGTCTTGCCGCCCAGGCTGTGGCCGATGACGGCCGTCTCCCGAATCCCCAGATCGTCGAGGAGGGCGATGACGTCCCCGGCCAGTTCCGGAAAGCCCATGGTCGGGGCATGCCCGCTCGCCCCGTGATTGCGCAAATCCACGGAGACCACGCGGTGCGATGGCGCGAGCCGCGCGGCGATGGGGCTCCAGTTGCGGCTCGATCCAAACAGGCCGTGCAGGATGACCACGGGGCTGCCTTCGCCCTGATCGATATAATGCAGCGTGACGGATGACATATATAAATGAGTGGGATCGTGAATCATTGAAGTAAGGTCCGGCGCATTATAAACAGATCTCCTGCTTGCATGCGGGGATTGCCGGACGGCGGACATCCCTGCCATAGTAGCCGGATGCCGCAATTCCTCATCAAACTGAAACACCAATTGCCCGTGATGGGGGTCACCAGTCTGATCACCGTGATGTTTCTGTTGCACTGCTATGGTTTCTTTCAACTGGGGTTGATCGAGAAACTGGAAAATTTCCTCTACGACACGCGGCTGCTGCTGACGATGCCGGAGGATGTCGATCCCAGCATCGTCATCGTGGACATCGACGAGGCGAGCCTCGCCGCCGTCGGCCGTTGGCCCTGGGGCCGGGATAAATTGTCCGCGCTGGTCACGCAGTTGTTCGATACCTACGGCGTGTTTGTGGTGGGCTTCGATGTCATCTTCCGCGAGGCGGACGAGAGTTCCGGGATAGGGATCCTGCAACGCTTGGCGCGGGAAGACCTCGCCGAAATCCCCGAATTCGGCGAACGAATCACGGCGCTGCAGGATTCCCTCGATTATGACCTGCTGTTCAGCGAGAGCCTAGGCAAGGGTCCGGTGATCCTCGGTTACACCTTCGTCGCGGCGGATGAACACAGCGCAACCATCCGGGATGGCGCGCTGCCTCCTCCGGTGGTATCGAAGGCGGAGGTGCAGGGAAAATTCGTCGCCGCGCAAGCGTATGCGGGCTACGGCGCAAATATTCCCCGTATTCAAAGCGCTGCCGCCGGTGCCGGACATATCACGCCCGCGCTCGATGAGGACGGGGTCGTCAGGCGTGTGCCCATGTTGATCGAATACGCGGGGGATTATTACGAATCCCTCTCGCTCGCGATCGCCCGGTTCGTCCTGGGCGTCGATAAGGTGACTCCGCAATTTTCCGCATCCGGGATGAGCGGACCCGAGTACATCGAATCCCTGGGCCTCGGCAACTTCGCCATCCCGGTGGACGCCAACGTCCAGGCCCTGGTCCCTTATCGCGGCCGGGGCGGCAATTACCGGCATGTCTCCGCGGTCGATGTGATCCGAGGCGAGGCGGACGCCGAATTGCTGGCCGGCAGCATCGTACTGGTGGGGACCTCGGCGAAGGGCCTGGTGGATCTGCGCCCCACTCCGGTGAACCGCGAGCTGCCCGGCGTCGAGGTCCACGCCAACCTGATCTCCGGCATCCTCGAACAGCGGATCATGACCCTGCCGGTCGACGCCCGCGGGATCGAGTTTCTGCAACTCTTGCTGATCGGCGCGTTGCTGACCCTCCTCCTGCCCATGCTGAGCCCGGTGGCGGCGAGCGTGTTCACGACGGCGGCGCTCGGCGCGGTCGCGGGCTTGAACTATTATTTCTGGTCGCAGCAACTCGTCATCTCGCTCGCGTCGAGTCTGCTGTTGATCCTGATCATTTATCTGCTCTGCATGGCCTACGGGTTTTTCTTCGAACGCCGCGGCAAACGGCAGTTGTCGAGCCTGTTCGGGCAATACGTCCCGCCGGAGCTGGTGCGGGAGATGAGCGATGATCCGACCCGTTACACCCAGGTTGCGCATAACCGGGAGATGACGGTGCTGTTCACGGACATCCGGAATTTCACGACGATCTCCGAGGGCCTGACCCCGGAAGCGCTCGCGGCGATGCTGAACGCCTACCTCACGCCGATGACGCGGATCATCTACGACCACCGGGGCACCATCGACAAATACATCGGCGACGCGGTGATGGCCTTCTGGGGCGCGCCGGTCGGAGACCCCGATCACGCCCGGCATGCCCTGGAGACGGGGCTCGCCATGCTGGAGCGGCTGCACAGCATGCGGGAGGAATTCCGGCAGCGGGGCTGGCCCGAACTGCACATCGGCGTCGGCATCAACTCGGGTCTCATGAGCGTGGGCGACATGGGCTCGAAATTCCGCATGGCGTACACCGTGCTGGGCGATGCGGTGAATCTCGGTTCGAGACTGGAAGGGCTGACCAAGAATTATGGCGTGGAGATCATGGTCGGCGAGGCGACGCGGCGCCTAGTCCCGGATTACGTCTATCGCGAACTGGATATCGTCAAGGTCAAGGGCAAGGATCAGCCGATCCCCATCTACGAACCGATCGCGCCGGCCGATCAGGTATCAGAAGCCGAATCGCGCGAACTCGAAATGCATCACGCGGCCCTGCAACGCTACCGCGCGCAGGATTGGGACGCGGCCGGGCGGTTGTTCGGGGAATTACAAAAGCTCGCGCCAGGTCGGCAGCTCTATCGCATCTACCTGGATCGGATTGAGGAATTCCGCCGGCATCCTCCGACACGGGACTGGGACGGCGTGTATACGCACACGAGCAAGTGATCCCGCCGACGCGGGACTGTGTTACCATGACGGTCGTGCATTTTTTGCGGGCACGAACGAATTTGGAACACCCCTTACTTGGTTTCTTGCGATAACTCTAATAATGGCGCTCAAGGCGCCGGGTTCGATTCAACTTGCGGAACGGGAAT
Source organism: Gammaproteobacteria bacterium (assembly GCA_004297165.1). Taxonomy (GTDB): domain Bacteria; phylum Pseudomonadota; class Gammaproteobacteria; order Eutrophobiales; family Eutrophobiaceae; genus 2-02-FULL-56-15. The sequence goes on along the minus strand of SCUJ01000005.1, from coordinate 146,146 downwards.
TCTTTGAAGGCTCTGGCGACGTTGCTTGTTTTGGCGGTCTTGCTCGCGGCGCTGCCTGCCACGCAAGCGGCTGAAGCCGTACCTTCGCTTCACTTCCAGGTCAGGGAATTCCTGGTTGAGGGAGAGAATCCCCTCTCTCCGGAACAGACCCGCGCGGTACTGGATATCTTCCTCGGCGAGCATGAGGGCCTGGAAGGTCTGGTCGAGGCGGCGGCGGAACTGGAGAGCGCGATGGTCGGCGCGGGACATTCCTTCCACCGCGTCATCCTCCCGCCCCAGACCCTGGGCGGGGACCAGGTCCGGCTCCAGGTCATCGTACTGAAGCTCGCGAATATCGAAATCACGGGCAACAAATACTTCTCCAGCGATAACATTCTCGCCTCGTTGCCCGGGCTTGCCCCCGGCACGCCGCCGGACACGCGAACGCTGGCGCGCGCGATCCAGGTCGCCAACGAACATCCCGCCAAAAAACTGATGCTGCGGCTAAAGGAGAGCGATGCGCCGGACGGCATCGACGCGGAGATCGCCGTTACGGATCGCCGCCCCTGGCAGGCGTACTCGATGTTGAACAACATCGGCACGGACGAGACCGGCGACTACCGGTTGTCCGCGGGCTTTCAGCACGGCAATCTGCTGAACCGGGACGACACGCTCACGCTCAGTTACACCACCTCGCCGGATCATCTGGAAGAGGTGCAGCAATACGGCATCAATTACCGGTTCCCCATCTATGCCCTGGCCGGCGACCTGTCGCTCTTCTATTCCCATTCCGATGTCGACAGCGGCGTGGTCGCGCAGGTCTTCGAGGTCAGCGGGGCCGGCGATTTCTTTGGCGCGCAATTCCGCCATACCTTGCCGAACCTCGGCGGTTACCGGCACCGGTTCATGGCCGGTCTGGAGAGCCGCTATTTCGAAAACAACATCAGTTTCTCCGGCGCGCCGATCGGGATCGATGTCCGCACCGTGCCTTTTACAGTGCAATACAGCGGTGACTATGCCTTCGAGCGCGCCCGCGTGGCCTTTTATCTCGGCTATCTCCACAATCTTCCTGCGGGCGATCGAAACAACGACACGGTATACGCCGCGGCGCGGGCGGGGGCTGCGCGCGACTGGGAGGCGCTGCGTTATGGCGCGAGCCTCATCGTAAGCCTGCCGCGTAAATGGTCCCTCAACGTTGACTGGATCGGGCAATACGCCGCCGAACCGCTGGTGGCCGGTGAGCAGTTCGGTCTGGGCGGGACCGATTCCATCCGCGGCTTCGACGAGCGGGTGCTCACAGGGGATTCCGGCAACCGCGTGCGACTCGGGATTTGGACGCCGCAATGGCGCGAATCGATCCGTCTGGTGGGCTTCCTCGACGCGGGTCACGCGGACCTCGAGCAACCGGTGGCGGGGCAACGGGACTCGGATACCCTGGTCAGTCTGGGCGTGGGTCTGCGCTGGCAATGGCGGGAACATGCGAATGTCAGCCTGGATTACGGACACGAAATTGACGATCTGCGCGGCATCCCGGCCGAGGATGGCGAGAAACTGCATATCAGCCTGTTATTACGTTACTGAGCCATGCTGCCGAACCGCGCCTTCATCCTTCTGATCCTTCTTTCAGGCATACTGACCGGCCCGGCGCTCGCGGTGGAGGGCGACCCGATTGGGGAGACCGTCTTCACGCGCGGGGCGGTGACAGCCCAGAACGGGAGCGAGGTCCGGGTCCTGGGCAAGGGAGAGGCCGTCTATAAGGCGGACATCCTCACCGCCGGTCCGGCGAGTTTCGCGGTCGTGAAGATGGGGGATGGGACGCGGATCTCGCTGCGCCCCGATTCGGTATTCAGCATCGATGAATTCAATGCGACGCCTGGCAGCGAAGCGGCGAGTCTGAAACTGGTCAAGGGCGGTCTGCGCTCCATCACCGGGTCGATCAGCAAACAGGATCCGGACGCCTTCAAGGTGTATACCGCGGCGGCGACCATTGGCATCCGGGGCACGGAATTCGACGCCAGGCTCTGCGAGCAGGATTGCGCGGGAGAGGACGCACAGCCCCCGGAAGGCAAACCGGCGCCCGCCGCGGACCTGGTCGCCGGACGGGTGCTGTTCGCGCGCGGCCAGCTCACCGCCACGGCGGCCGCAGGCGGGGCGCGCAATTTGAGCGTGGGGGCCCCGGTTTATTCGGGCGATCGCCTGGAGACCACGGCCAATTCCTACGGGGTGCTGGCGTTTCGGGATGGCGCGCGGATCACCTTGAAGGCCGAAACCCGTTTCGAAATTGAGAACTATGCCTATCAGGCGACTCAGCCCGGGAGCGACGCTACCTCCCTCCGCCTGGTGCAGGGCGGGTTGCGCGCCCTGACCGGATCCATCGCCGACCGTAACCCCGACGCCTTCAAGGTATACACAGCCAACGCCACCATCGGGGTCCGGGGCACGGGTTTCGATCTCCTGTGGTTGGGGGCCTGCGCCGGCGCGGCGACCAACTGTGGCCTGGTGGCCTTCGTGTGGCAGGGGGACATCCTCGCGGAGAATGACAGCGGCGTGAACCCGATCCTGCTCGACCAGATCGCGCGGATCCCCGGCCTCGATCGCCTGCCGGAGTTTATCGAGACGCCGCCCGATTTCGGCGATGCGCCGCGTCCGGATACGGTGCCGGCGGATCTGGAAAACCTGTTCGGCAGAAGGGGGCAGGCCAATCCGGAGCCTGGCCTGTATGTCGCTTGCTATGAAGGTTATTGCGCGATGCTCCAGGATGGCCGGGAGATCGACCTCGGGGCCGGGGAGGCCGGGTTCGCCTCGCCGGACGGGCAACAATTATGGCGCCTTGAGCGCATCGAACCGTTCCAGTCGAACGACCCGTTCCTGAACAACATCAACAACGAGAATTTCAGCTTCTTTGCCATGCTGAACGACACCATCACCGTGGAAGGCGAATATGAGTGCGCCCTGGAATAATCTCCCCGCCGGACTACCCCGCGGGCTCGCGTTAATCGCGGGGACCTGCGCCGTGGTCATGGGGGCCGCCGTCTGGGCCAACCCAGAGGGCGTGGAGGTCGCGCATGGCGAGGCGGCGTTCTCGCAGCCGGATGCCAACACCCTCGATATCGCCAATACGCCAGGGGCGATCCTCAACTGGCAGCAGTTCTCCATCCAGCCCGGCGAGACCACGCGCTTCCTCCAGCAGTCCGCCGACAGCGCCGTATTGAACCGCGTCGTGGGCCAGGACCCTTCCAGCCTGCTCGGGCAGTTGCTCTCGAACGGCCGGGTCTATCTCATCAACCGCAACGGGATCGTCTTCGGTCCGGATGCCGTGATTGACACTGCGGGCCTCGTGGCCTCGACCCTGGAGTTGAGTGACGCAGATTTTCTGGCAGACCGGCATGAATTCAAGGAGGGCGGGGAAGGGGGCATCCGCAATCAGGGGTATATCAAGGCGGGCGCTGATGGCGATATCTTCCTGATCGCCCCGAACATCGAGAACAGCGGCATCATCGAGACCCAGGGAGGACAACTCATCCTTGCCGCCGGGGAACGTGTGACGCTCGCGAGTCTGGATTCCGAACATATCGTGTACGAGATTGAGGCCCCGGACAACGCGGTCTTGAATCTGGGCGAACTGCTGACGCGAGGCGGGGCCGCGGCCATCTTCGCCGGGACCATCCGCCATGAGGGTGCGATCAACGCCGATAGCATGCGTGTGGATGCGCAAGGCAGGATCGAACTCTACGCCAGCGATAAAACAGAGATTGGTGCAACCGCAACGCTCTCAGCAAACGGTCCTCAGGGAGGGACGATCCGGATCACGAGCCGCGATGGCGCGACGCAGGTCGCGGGCGCGATCGAGGCCAGCGGCAGCGAAGCGGCGGGTGGCCAGGTGATCGTTGAGGGCGAAGAGGTGCGGCTGATGAGCGGGGCCGTCATCGATGTCTCCGGCGCACTGGGCGGCGGCCTGGCCCTCGTGGGCGGGGATTACCAGGGCGCGAATTCCGAAATACAAAACGCGCGGGATACGACCGTCGAGTCCGGCGCCACGATCCACGCGGATGCGACAGATAACGGCGATGGCGGCAAGGTCATCGTCTGGGCCGATGAGGATAACGTCTTCGCGGGGGCGATCTCCGCGCGCGGGACGGGCGCGGACGGCGACGGCGGCTTTGCCGAGATCTCGGGCAAGGAACGGTTGAACTACCGGGGCAGCCTCGATCTGGGCGCGGCCTTGGGCAATCCGGGTCGTGTGTTATTCGATCCGAAATTCATCTTTATCTCCAATCTGGGCGGCCCTGGCCCGACGGTGTCCCTCAATGACGATTTCAGCGAGGGCTTCGGCCTGACCGTCACCTTCGATGCGGATGACATCACCGCAATCACCGATACCGGCGTGGCCGTCGACCTGCATGCCAACACCGACGTCAGCATCAATGAAACCCTGGCATCCAATAATCCTTCGGGGGCCGGCGGCAATCTCGGCATCTACGCCGGACGCAGCGTCAACATCAACGCGGATATCGACACGGACGACGGCGAACTCGTGATCGTCGCCAACGACCTGGGCGCCAGCACCGGCGATCGGGATGCGGGTCTCGCGGGTATCTTCATGGCCGACGGCACCACCCTGGATACCGGCGCGAACAACCTGACACTGGAAATCGACAGTCTCGGGCAGAGCGGCAACATGATGCTGGAAAACCTCGTGGCCACGGAAATCCTCCTGCGCGTCAACGGCCAGGGCGATGGCCTCACCGGCAGCAGTATCCGCAGGACCTCGGCCGATGCGCTCATTACCGGCAATTCGCTGTTCGTCGATCACGACCCCGTGGCCGGACCGGGCGGCGGATCGATCGGCACGGCGAGCGAACCCTTGCGGGTGCAGGTGAATGCCCTGGCCGCCCACACCCATCAGGCCTCGCCGGGCATATTCATCGATTCTCCCGACCCCGGACAGGACCTGCAACTGGGCGATACCTTTTTCGGCCTGTCGCACTCGATCAAGGGCGTGGAGACGCTGGTCAACGGCGATGTGGTCATCAAATCCGCCGGCAGTCTGTCCGTCGTCAACGATATCCGTCTCGCCGATCACGGCAACCTGACCCTGGTTGCGGATTCCAATCTGGATACATTGGGGAATTTCGAGGTCGAGGTCCCGCTAATCAGCCCGATGTTGACCATCCAGGTGGGCACGACGCCGGCCAATACCGGTTCGATGCAGATCGAAGGGGAGAATATATTCCTGCTGGGAAGCGTGAGCTCCTCGGACCTGGAGATCATTGTTTTTGGCGGCGGCGCCCAGTCGCTGACGGCAAACAATATCTTCGCCATCCTCCCGGACTCGGGCGGCTTGGGGATCGGCAATATCTTCAAGATCCTCTCCGGTAACGGCAGCAGCGGGCCGGACAGCGGCGGTCCGCAAACGCTCACGGCAGCGAATGGATCGCTTGTCATCGGCGGCGGTGGGCCCACCGCGAGCCGGATCGATGTCCAGATCGCCGCGTTTAACGCCACCCAGACCTTTAATATTGGCGCGAATCTGGTGCTCGATGCCGGCGACCCGGACTTTGGCGTCATCTCCATACAGTCGTTCGGTGCGATCTCCTCCGGTAACCAGCAGGAGATCTTTCTGAATCAGGATAATTCGCCGGGCGAGGGCAGTCTGCTGCTGCACGCCGGCAGCGGACCCAACAATTTTGTAAGCGTCAGCGCCTCCGGCGATCAGTTGGTGGATATCCAGAGCCCGGACGGCACTGGCGCCGGTGTGACCCTGCTCGGCATGGCCGCCACAGCGGGCACAGGTTACGCGCAACTCCAGGCGAGCGGCGATCAAATCATCATTTCAGACGGCCAGATATATATGGCGCCGGACGCCATTCCCTTGCGCATCACCGCGGGCGGGGATCAGTCCATTACCATCGGCAATGGCGGACTGACCATCGATAGTTCGGCCTCGCTCACGCCGGTGCAGGGCCTCGTCAGCGGCGTGACGCAGACCATCGTGGCGAATTCCATCAGCTTACTTGCCGGTGGGGTCGCCGGGAGTGACGCTATTTTAATGAGCCTCAGTGGTTTGCAGGATCTGACGGCGAACGGCACAGGCACTTCTTTCCTCTTGCAAGGCAATACCACCGACGGCGGGAAGGCCATGGTGCAGTCCATGGGGAATCAGGTTATCGATGTCCCGTCTGGAATCATCCAGTTGGAAAACCATTCCGGCAACGCCTCGGAGACCCGGATCCAAAGCGGCGGCGCGCAAACGATAACGGCCGAGGATTTGTATCTGCTGGGCGGCGATTCGGCCACCGGCAACCTGGCGCAGATCCTGGCCCTGGGCGGCCTCCAGACGATCACGATCGATAACCTGCTACTGCTTGATGGCGGCGCCTTGGGCGACCTGAACGACGCGGCGATTACCAGCATCGGCGGCAGCTCCAGCATCACCGCGTACGCTATCGAGGTCGCCGGGGGAGACGGAGGCCGGGCCTTCATCAATAGCGTGGGCGCTTCCCAGATCGTCAACGCCGTGAACAGCCTGATGGTGTCGGGAGGAAATGGCGGGGATGGGCACCATGGCGAGATCACGACCGATTCCGACCAGACGATCATGGCAGGCACGGGCGGCATCACCCTGTATGGCGGGACCGGCCTCTCCATCGGCAACCATGCGCGCATCGCGCAAACCGGCATTGGGGCCGATCAGGTCATCTCCGCGCCTGGCGGGATCGTCGAACTTTATAGCGTCGCTGACCATGGCATGGCGGAGATCGTCAGCACCGGCGACTCGCAGAGCATCACCGCGTTCGCGCTCACCCTGGAGTCGTCCGCGAGCGGGGCGGCAACCGACTCGGCGGCCCGCATCGAAGGCAACGATCAACATATCGCGGTTTCTCACGGCCTAACCGTGCAGAACCTGAATCCGGGCACGACCGGGGCCGTCACGGGGATCGTCGGTCACGGCGCGATCCAGGATATCGATGCCGATTACATCCTGATCGACAATGCCTCGGGGACCGGCGCTTCGATCGAACAACTCGGCCCGGGGCAACAGGACATCGCCACCGCGGGCAGCTTCGACCTCGGCATTGGACTCTCGATAGACGACAACGGCGCAGGCGTGGATTCGTTCGCCGGCATTCTGTGTCTCGGCGCCGGCATGGGCGGCGCCTGCACCGGGCAGAAGGTCAATATCGGCAATACGGATCTCGTGCGCATCGGGGCCGCCAACCCGGTCAGCCAGTACGGCGCGGGGATTTATCTCGCGGCTACCGGCGGCAGCGCGATACAGGAGATGCGTCTTTCCGGGAGCGGGATGAACATTCTCCAGATCGGCGATTCCTCGAACGGAGGCATCGCGACGATCAGCGCGGATGGAGCGAGTCAGATCGTAATCGTGGGCAATTCCGGCGAGGCCGGGTCCCTGTATATCCTGGGTGGATCAACGGACGCCAGCAGCAGCACGCTGGCCGCCGGTTTCGAGAGCGGCAACACCGCGCAATCCGTCGCCGTTCGGGATGGCATCTTTGTCATCGGCGGCGCCGCGCCTGCCGGGGATCAGAATACCGGCATCGTCGCCTTCGGCAACCAGACCGTGGCGGCCGGCGCCACGGGGATCACGCTGACGGGCGGGGGCAATACCATTAGCGGGCCAGGCAACAGCGCGATCATCGGCCAGTTCGGGGCCGGCTTCAATCAGGACATCGACGTCAACGGCGGCATGCTGACCCTGATGGGCGGGGATGGCGTAAATAACAACAAGGCGCTGATCAAGAGCCTCGGGGCGCAGGACATCGCGGCGACAGATGTAAGCATGTTCGGGATGGGCGTCGGATCGCTGAATAACGCGCTTATCGAGTCCGCCGCCGCGCAGAAGATTTCCGTGCTGGATGCGTTGCTGCTGCTCGGGGCGGTCTCCGGCGTCAATAATGACCTCATTATCCATGCCGTCGGCGGGTTGCAGGATATCGACGCGGGCGGCGGCATTCAACTGATGGGCGGATCGGGCGGCAGCGACAACGGCGTCATTATCCGCGGCGATCTCGGCGCCCAGGTCAATGCCGACTACATCAGCATCGATGGCGGGATGGGCGTGGGCAATGATGCCAGGATCGACACCCGTAACGCGCTCCAGAAGCTAACCGCGGCGGACGGCATCCTGCTCCAGGGCGGCAGCGACGGATCGGGCAGCCTGGCCGGGATCTTTGCCGATACCGGTTCGGAAATCGCCGCGGGGGCATCCGGGATCGAATTGATCGGCGGGGTGAGCACGGGAACGCCCGGGAATCCGGCCGTGATCGAACAGCAAGGGGCCTCGGGCAGTTTGACGATCACCCTGAACGCGGGCGGCGATCTGATCCTGACCGGCGGCGGCGCGGGCGATCTCAATGTGGCCGCCATCCGCAATATGGGCGGCGATCTCATCATCCAGACAGGCAGCGGCGCGGGCGTGGATCTCTATCTGAAAGGCGGCGCGGGCGCCGGGTCCACCAACAGCATTGCCGCGCTGGCCGCGATGAATCCAGCCGGAAACGATGTCGTGATCGACATCGACGGCAATCTCTACCTGGAGGGAAGTCCGGATGCCGCCACAACCGGCAACGCCGCCCGCATCCTCTCCAATGCCGGCGGGATCCTGGGCGTGTTCGGAGGAACCGGTGAGTTGCTGGGCGGCGCGGGACCGTCGGCCGATGCGACGCTGAAGGCATTTACCTTAATCGATCTGGAATTCGGTCTGGGCCTGGAACTCACGGGCGGCACGGGTGCGGATGCCTACGCGGCGATCGTCGCCAGCGATGGCGATGTGACGATCGATGCCGGGACGATCACGACGCCCGCCGATATGGTACTGACCGTAGGCGCCGGCGCGAATGCCGATGCCGTGATCCTGGCGGATGCCGGTACCGGGACGGCCACCATCCTTGCAGGGGTATGCACCGGGTGTGATGTGTTGACGGCGGACCCGCTGATCGACGCGAGTGCGCAGACGGGCATATTCGGCAACTTGTCTCTGGACGCCACTCCGGAAAGCCCGGAGATCGTCCCCGGCAACGAGCAGGTGATCGTGACGAATGACTTGCAGGATCTCTTCGCGGGTGAGGATGAGGAACTGCTGGCCGAGCTGGGCATTCTCGAATCCGACGAAGACGAAGATGATGAGGACGAAGAAGGGACTCTACTTCAGTGTCGTTAAGGTCGGTAAATTCATCATACCGGCCAGCCCCATATCGATCGTGACCTCGCCAAGGCGCGAAGAAGCCCGCCAAGAAAGTATTTCTCTTTAGTCTTGGCGATCTTGGCGTGAGATTCTTTTAAACCGGCACTTCCCCCTCCACGATCGTGCGAAACATCTCCCGCCGGTAGCCGTCGTAGTCGTTGAAGGCGTAGTGGATCACGCTGCGGTTGTCCCACATTACGAAAGTGCGGTTCTCCCAATGCAGGCGACAGGTGAATAGCTCACGGGTAACATGCCGCTTGAGATAACCCAGGATGGCAGCGGCTTCTTCGTCATCGAGCCCATGGATGCCGAGACTGTAGGCCTGATCGACATAGAGGCTCTTCTTCCCCGTCTCCGGATGGGTCCGCACCAGCGGATGAAAATTACCCTCGACGATATGTTTCTGATCCATGGTTATCTCGATCTCCCCGACCTTCTTCCTGCCCTGCTCGGTGCTGACCACGGTATTGCGGATTACTTCGCGTCCCGACATATGCACCCGCAGCGGCGCCAATAATTTCTTCATGCCTTCCGAGAGGAATTCATAGGCGAGTTCCGTGTTGCTCCACCAGGTATCGCCGCCGTAGGGCGGGACCTCCAGCCCGTAGAGCAGACTGATGGAGGGCGGGCGCGGCAGGAACGGCGAATCGGTGTGCCAGGTCTCGCCGAAGACCCGGGGCACCACGGTGGTGGCCTCCTTGATCAGGCGCTGGATGTTCTGGTATCCCTCCATGCCGCGGGTATAGGCGTCGACTCCGAAGTTGCCGAAGCGCAAGGTGAGCGTCTCCTGCTCCGCGGGGGAGATCGTCTGGTTGCGGAAATAGATCATCTTGAAGCGGAACAGGGCCCGCTTGATCTCGTCGAATTGCTGCTCGCTCAGGCGCGCGAGATCCACGCCCCGGATCTCCGCGCCCATGGCGCTCGCCAGGGGCACGGCATGGATACCGGTAAAGCCCAGGGTCTTGTCGTCGTATTGTCCAGGTGGGTAGAACTGCATCGCTCATCTCCATCGTTAACATCGCCGAAGGGGATTATATTCCGGAATCGTGCCGGGCCAGTATTCAAATGACGACTTGCAGGGCTTGCGGCAGGATAGTTACCTCGATCCGGCGCGTCGCGCTGGAGAAATCGGCGATGACCTCGCCATCGGCATGTATCTGAAGTGGGCGGTCCGAAGTCAGGGTCAGACGTTTGAATGTGCCCATATGAATCTGGGGGAAACGCCGGTGTGTGCCCTGCATGAATTCACTGATGAGCCGGAACATCAACAAGCGCGATAAGCGGGTGACGGCGATATATTCCATCGTCCCGTCATCGTTCCTGGAATCAGGGGAGAGCAGGAAGCCGCCGCCTTCGCGAGGGCCGTTGCAGAGCGCGAGCATATGTACGTCGCCTTCCCAACGGCCGTTATCGGTCTCAAGGACGACATTCAGGCACTCGTGATTCAGGAGGATGGTCTGAATCACGGCGGTCAGATACATGAGAAAGCCCTTGATGACCGGCAACCGGTGCGAACGGATGGTGACGATGGCATCAAAACCCATGCCGAGGGTGTTGTCGAAGAAGACCACGCGGCCCGAATCATCGGTCATCTGGCCGATATCCACGCGCCGAAAATTTTCAGACTGGAGCAGGCGGGCGAGGATCTCTTCCGGGCGGCCTGAGATCCCAATCGCATGGGCAAAATCGTTGCCGGATCCGATCGGCACGACACCGAACGCGGGCCGGAGGGAATCGGGCAGCGTCATCAGTCCATTGACTATTTCATGCACGAGGCCGTCGCCGCCCAACGCGATGATCAGGTCATGGCCGGCATCCCCCGCCGCCTGCGCGAGTTCGGTCGCGTGATGGGGATGGCGCGTTTCGCGCCAGACGATCTCTGCGTCGCATGCCGGCGGATTCGTGCGCAGGGCCGCGATCGTTATTCGCGCGCGGCCCATGTCCGCCCGAGGGTTGCAGATGATAGTTACTTTGTGCGGCATGGCGAAAGGCGTGCGATATCCCTTACGAAGGTCTTACGCCAGCCCTCAGCCACGGGCTGACCCCGTAATGACCAACGGCTGGCGTGTCTTGTTGGGCCGCTCACTCCACGTTAGCGAATGGACTCGAACTCAGGAAGGCTAATAGCATGTTCACCTGCAATAGATCGTAGTTGGTCTTCAAGTTCATAGAAGTCGCTCGCCTTCTCGATTGCGCGGAACTTAGCTTGGAGCTGAAGCGACTCTGACGATTTCAAGTGAGGCGCAACGATCGCGAGACATCGCTCAACCCAAATTGCTGCACGCCACGAGTGGAGATCCTGATAAAACGTGCTTGCGTATAGAAGGGATGTAAACAAGGCGAGGGGGAGTATCAGCCTGATGATTAACTTACTACGACTGAACACGTTACCCAGCATATCATCTCGAGCCACGCCTATATCACGACTTGGCGATTCGTTCAGTGAGCGTCTTATGCGACCAAGATTAATAAGCAGGAAAACTGACAGGAGCCACGGTAAGGTGACACCGCTTATCATCAGTACAATGTAGGGAAATTTTGCGAAATTCGTGGGATCGCGCGAGACTTGGCGGTACATTGAGTCGGCAAAGCTTCCGAATGCCCACGATGCAGCGGTCAAGAGTCTGTCGCCTGCCCAATTAAAGATCGGTGAAAGAAACACGTCCCATAGTCCACTACCTATCGCACCTAGAATGATCGCGCCAAAGGTGGCTAAAACTCCTTGAAAAAGCCGGCTCTGGCGCATGATCGATAGGTTCTCGTTATTCATCTTTACGGTTTTCCGCCTAACTATTAGTAGATGGCCCAAAAGCTGTTTTTATTTATGTCTTTTGTGCGTTGATAAAATGGCAGTCTTTTTCTAATCATGCAGTGAGCCTGGAAAAACACAGCAAACAGTAATGTAAGATGCGAGTAAGCATAGTCAGCATTCACACAAAATCAAGCCTTAACCATTCGCCCAGATCCCGAGATACCGGAGGTCTTCCTCTATGCCGTGCATCAGGGGATAGCGGGACAGCGCTGCCTGATCGACCCACGCATACTCTGTGTGCTCCCGGTTGAGGATGACGACGCCGGAGCGCCAGCGGTAATGGTAAAGCCAGAAGCGGTAGATCCCGCCGAAGTTCGAATCCGGCACGGGGCCCGCGGTAGCGACCAATTCGATATCGTGATCCGGTCCAATCTCCTCTCGCAATTCGCGCAGCGCGCATTGCTCCGGGGTTTCGCCTGTCTCGATGTGTCCGGCGGGGAAGCCCCACAGCGCGGGCGCTAGTTCCAGATGAGGGCTGCGTTTCAGCAGCAGAAGTTCACGCTTGTCGTTTTCGAGGACATTGATGGCGAAACGTGCCTTGATTCTGGCATCTATCAGAACTCCTCCTCCGCGAGCGCCATGATGCTCTCCGACCCCGCGCACAGCGTCTGGAAGTAGCCATGCACCCGCGGGGTGAAGTGTTCACCATAGAACCGGGCCGTTACGAGTTTGGCGCGGTAGAAGCCGTCGGGGTCCTCGCCGACATCCACTTTGGATTTGGCGATAATGGCGGCGCGGTTCATCTGCCAGGCACCGCAGACCGTGCCGAGCAGCATGAGGAAATTGAAACAGACAGCGCCCGGGGCGTTGATGTCCGCGGTGTAATTCGCGAGCAGCCAGTCGCGGGCCTTGGTCAGCACGGCGATGCCGGCGAGGAAATGTCCCTGACTCTGGGCGTAACCTTCGATATGCAATCCGGCAAGTTGCGTGGACACGGCCTGCATCTCCGCGATGAGTTCGTTCAGGGCCCTGGCGTTATCCTTGATCACCTTCCGGCCCACGAGGTCCATGGCCTGTATGCCGGTGGTCCCTTCGAAGATGTTGGTGATCCGCACGTCGCGCAGGAACTGCGCCGCGCCAGTCTCCTCGATATAGCCCATGCCGCCATGCACCTGGACGCCAAGGGAGCAGAGTTCCTGGCCGAGTTCGGTGCACCAGCCCTTGAGCACCGGCGTCAGCAGGGCGCAGCGGGTTTCATGCCAGGCGCGCGCCTCGGGATCCGGATCGTGATGGATCCGATCCAGCGTGGCGGTGGTGGAGTAGGCGAAGGCGCGCATGGCCTCGGTCCCGGCCTTCATCAGCATCAGCATCCGGCGCACATCGGGATGGCGGATGATCGTTACCCGGCCGGGTTGTCCGGGCGATGTGCCCTGCACCCGTTCCTTCGCATACGCGAGCGCGAGCCGAAAGGCGCGTTCGCTGTTGCCGAGCCCTTGCAGGCCGACGTCGATGCGGGCGTGGTTCATCATGGTGAACATGCAGCCGATGCCTTCGTGTTCCCTGCCGATCAGGTAGCCGACCGCGCCGCCCTGATCGCCAAAGCTCATGACGCAGGTGGGGCTGCCGCGGATCCCCAGCTTGTGCTCGACGGAGACCGGATAGAAGTCGTTGCGCGCGCCGATGCCGCCGTCCTCTTTCACCAGGAACTTCGGCACGAGAAACAGCGAGATCCCCTTGATGCCCGGCGGGCCGTCGGGCAGGCGGGCGAGGACGAGGTGAATGATGTTCTCGCTGAAATCCTGATCGCCCCAGGTGATGAAGATCTTCTGCCCGGTGATGAGATAGTGGTCCCCGGCGCGCTCGGCCCGGGTCTTCACGGCGGCGAGATCGGAACCGGCCTGGGGCTCCGTGAGGTCCATGGTCGCCGTCCATTCCCCGGAGATCAGCTTGCGCAGAAAACGGTCCTTCAAGGCCGCGCTGGCATGGGTCTCGATGGTGGTCACCGCTCCGAGCGTCAGCATGCAGCAGAGCGAAAAGGCCATGTTGGACGAGAGCCAGATCTCGTTCACCGCCGTGGAGAGCAAGACCGGCAGTCCCTGGCCGCCGCGGGCCGGATCGAAGGGCAGGCTCTGCCAGCCGGCCGCGACGAAGGCCCGATAGGCTGCATCGAAGCCCTCGGCGGGGATCACGTTTTTCCCTTCCACGCGCGTGCCCTGCTGATCCCCGATGGCATTGACGGGCGCGAGCACCTCGCTCCCGAAGCGGCCGGCCTCTTCCAGTACGGCGATCAGAGTCTCCCGATCCGAATCCGCAAGACCCGGCAGTTTGGCTATCTCTTCCAATCCGGCGAGTTCGAACAGGGCGAATTGCATGTCCCGAAGGGGTGGGGTGTAGGGGATGCTCATGGCGGATTTCCTGATGTTGTTATTTCGGACATTCTATACCCAGTCCCTACTCGGCAATCCACAGATCCATGAAATCGCTGACCGGCAACGTCTCCAGTTGCTTCTGATTCCCGCAGGCTTGCAGGATGCGATCCGCCTGCGCGGGAGTGAAGCGGGTGGCGAGATTGTTCTTGAATTTCTCGATCAGGACCGGGATGCCCTCGACTCGGCGGCGGCGGTGGCCGATGGGGTAGCCGACCTCAACCCGTTCGGTGCTGCTGCCGTCGATGAAACGGATGGTGATGGCATTGCCGATGGCGCGCTTCTGCGGGTCCAGGTAATCCACGCTGAATTGTTTGTTCTCGTTCACCTGCATCTTTGCCCGCAGTTGATCGACGCGGGGATCGGCGGCGATGACATCTTCGTAATCGTCCGCCGTGAGCCGTCCGAAGAGGAGCGGGATGGCGATCATGTATTGCAGGCAATGATCGCGGTCCGCCGGATTCGCCAGCGGGCCGGTCTTGTCGATGATGCGCGCGCCGGCCTCCTGGGTCTCGATGTGAATGGAGGCGATCTCATCCAGCCGGTTCTTGACCCGCGGGTGAAGTATAAGCGCCGCTTCGACGGCAGTCTGCGCATGGAATTCCGCCGGGAAGGAGATCTTGAAGAGGACATTCTCCATCACATACGAAGCGAATGGCTGTTTTACCGCCAGCGACTGTCCCTTGAACAACACATCCTGAAAGCCCCAGTTTTTGGCGCTGAGCGCCGAGGGATAGCCCATCTCGCCGCGCAGGGCGATGAAGGCCAGGCGCACGGCACGACTGGTGGCGTCCCCCGCGGCCCAGGATTTGCGCGAGCCGGCGTTCGGGGCATGGCGATAAGTACGCAAGGCGCCGCCGTCGATCCAGGCATTGGAGACGGCGTTGATGATCTGATCCCGTGAACCCCCGAGCAGGCGGGTGATCACCGCGGTGCTGGCGATCCGCACCAGCAGCACATGATCGAGGCCGACCCTGTTGAAACTGTTCTCAAGGGCCAGCACGCCCTGGATCTCGTGGGCCTGGATCATCGTCGTGAGCACATCGCCCATGTTCAGACTGTGCTGACCGTTGCGGCACAGATAATCGGCGACCGCGAGGATCCCGCCGAGATTGTCCGAGGGATGGCCCCATTCGGCGGCGAGCCAGGTGTCATTGAAATCCAGCCAGCGGATCATCGCGCCGATGTTGAAGGCCGCCATGACCGGATCGAGTTGATATGACGTTCCGGGGACCCGCGCGCCGTTCGCCATCTCCGCACCTGGAACCACCGGGCCCAACAGACGCGCGCAGGCCGGGTAGTTCAGCGCCAGGATGCCGCAGCCCAGGGTGTCCATGAGGCAGTAACGCGCCGTCTCCCGCGCTTCCCGCCCATCCGCCCGGAAGTTCAGCACGTAATCGGCGATGTCCTGCAATAATTGATCTGGCGCCGGACGGCTGGCGTCGCGGATGCCCATGTGGCTCATAGGCGATTACCGCTGCTTGTATGTCTCGTCGTAGCTCTCCGGCAAACCGGCATCGCTGGTGATGACGCGTTTGACGAAATACCAGCGGCCATCCTTTTTCACGAGCTCGTCAAATTCGCGACCCTGTTCGAACAACCGGGGCGCCACTCTTACCGAGTCGGAGATGACGCCGGTCCAGACGGTTTCAGCGGTTGCGGTATCGCCATTGACCCGGATTTTGGGGTTGTTCAACAACATGTGGATCTTGCCTCTCGCGGCCTCACCTTCCGACTGGGCGTAGGCGCTCTGGATGGCTTCATGACCCTTGTATATGATGCCGTTCACATCGAGTACCGCCTCCTCGACATAATATTCGGACAGTTCATGCCTGCCGGTGGAGGTCATGTCCCAGTAATAATTGCTGATCAGATCCTCTATCTGGATCCGATCGAGCAGGGTCGCCTCCGTGGTTTGAACATTATCGGCGAATGCGGATTGAGTCATTTGGAACGCCAGACATGCGGCAAGGGTGAGAAGGGGCAGTAATTTTTTCATCACATCTTCACTCCATGGGTTAGGTGTATTTCATTAGCGCTGCTCGATGGGGACAAACGCGCGATTTTCCGGGCCGATGTAATTGGCGCTCGGGCGGATGATCTTGCCGTCCTCGCGTTGTTCCAGAATATGGGCGGCCCATCCGGTGATGCGCGCCATCACGAAGATCGGCGTGAACATCGCGGTCGGTATCCCCATGAGGTGATAGGCCACCGCGGAGAACCAGTCGAGGTTCGGGAACATCTTCTTTTCCTGCCACATCACCGCTTCGAGGCGCGCGGCGATGTCGTAGAGTTTGTGGTCGTTCTGATCGTCCGAGAGTCGTTTCGCCAGCCGTTTGATCACGGTGTTGCGCGGGTCGGCGATGGTATAGACCGGATGGCCGAAGCCGATCACGATCTCCTTGCGGGCGATGCGTTGCTTGATGTCGGCCTCTGCTTGATCCGGGTCTGTGTAACGCTCCTGGATCTCGAGTGCGACCTCGTTCGCCCCGCCGTGCTTCGGCCCGCGGAGCGCCCCGATCGCCCCGGTGACGGCGGAGTAGATGTCGGATCCCGTTCCGGCGATGACCCTGGCCGTGAAGGTCGAGGCGTTGAACTCGTGCTCGGCGTAGAGGATCAACGAGATGTGCATGGCCTTGACCCAGAGGTTGGAGGGCGGCTTGCCATGCAGCATGTGGAGAAAGTGCGCGCCGATGCTGCCGTCCGCGGTGGCGGTCTCGATGCGTTTGCCGGTGTGGCTGTACTGGTGCCAGTAACACAGCATGGAACCGAAGCAGGCCAGCAGGCGATCCGCGATCTCGCGGGCCTCGCCCGGCGCTTGCGCTGTGCCCTCGGGTAAAACAGTGCCCAGCGCCGAACAGCCGGTGCGCAACACATCCATCGGATGGGCGGAGGCTGGGATCAGCTCCAACACGCCGCGCATTGCCGGCGGCAGATCACGCAGTCCCTGAAGTTTATTCCGGTAGGCGGCCAATTCGGGGCGAGTGGGCAGATTGCCGTGGATCAACAGGTGGGCGATCTCCTCGAACTCGCAGGCCTCGGCGAGATCGAGGATATCGTAGCCGCGGTAGTGGAGGTCATTGCCGCTCCGTCCGACCGTGCAGAGGGCGGTATTGCCCGCCGGGACGCCGGAGAGGGCGACGGATTTCTTGGCCTTGGGCGCCTGGGTGGTCGTATTCATTCGTGCTTACCCTTTAGAAAATAGTTCATCCAGTTTCTGTTCATAGGCATGGTAATCGAGGATGGCGTACAGCTCCTCGCGGGTCTGCATCGCCGGAAGGACATTGCGTTGATGGCCGTCCCGCAGCAATGTCTCGTAAAAGATTTGCGCCGCTTTGTTCATGGCGCGGTAGGCGCCGCAGCAATAGAGCACGATATCCACACCCGCCGCGCCAAGCTCCGGTGTCGAGAACAGCGGGGTCATGCCGAACTCGGTGATGTTGGCGAGGATCGGGACTTCGAGGGACGCGCGGATCTCCCGGTATTGCTCCAGTGTGCCCACGGCCTCGGGGAAGATCATGTCCGCGCCCGCCTCGATACAGGCCTGGCACCGATCCAGCAGTGACGGCATGCCTTCCTGCGCCAGGGCATCGCTGCGCGCCATGATGACGAATTGGTCGTCCGTACGGGCATCCACGGTGGCCTTGATGCGGTCCACCATCTCCGCCCGCGTGACGATGGCCTTGTTGGGCCGGTGGCCGCAGCGTTTGGCGGCGACCTGGTCCTCGATGTGCATACCCGCCGCGCCTGCCTTGATCAGACTGCGCACGGTGCGGGCGATATTGAAGGCCCCGCCAAAACCGGTGTCCGCGTCTACGAGCAGCGGCAGGGCGCAGGCGTCCGTGATGCGGCGGACCTCGACGAGCACATCCTCCAGTTGACTGATACCGAGATCGGGGAGACCGAGGGAGTTGGCCGCGAGGCCGCCGCCGGAGAGGTAGATCGCCTTGTGCCCGGCGCGCTCGGCGATCCGTGCGGCCATGGCGTTGATCGTTCCTACCACTTGCAGCGGCCGGTGTTCCCGCACCGACTGGCGGAACCGCGCGCCCGCACTCCCGGTCATGAGTGTATTCCCGCCGATCAGAGGCGTTCGAAGATCGCCGCGATGCCCTGGCCGCCACCGATGCACATCGTGACCAACGCATATTTGCCGCCGATCCGGTGCAACTCGTGGATGGCCTTCACGGTGATGATGCAACCGGTCGCGCCGATGGGGTGACCGAGCGAGATCCCGCTGCCGTTGGGATTGGTGCGGTCCTTCGGCAGGTCGAGTTCCTTCATGACGGCAAGGGCCTGAGCGGCGAAGGCCTCGTTGGCCTCGATCACGGCCATGTCCGCAATCTTGAGTCCGGCCTTCGCCATCACCTTCTGCACCGCGGGTACGGGTCCGATCCCCATGAGCTCCGGCGCCACGCCGGCATGGGCGTAGGCGACGAGACGCGCAACCGGTTTCAGGTTTTTCTTCGCGGCGTATTTCTCGTCGGCCAGGATGACCGCCGCCGCACCGTCGTTCAATCCCGAGGCGTTGCCCGCGGTCACCGTTCCGCCCGGCTTGAAAACGGTTGCCAGACGCGCGAGGTCCTCGACCTTGGCATCGGGACGGAAGTGCTCGTCGGTATCGAAGATGCTGACCTTTTTGCCGGCCTTCACCTCGATCGGGTGAATCTGGCCTTTGAAATAACCCTCTTTGACGGCATTGGCCGCGCGCTGGTGGCTCAGGACGGCGTAGGCATCCTGTTCCTCGCGGGTGATCTTGAACTTCTCCGCGACATTCTCCGCCGTGACGCCCATGTGGATGTTATGGAATGGGTCATGCAGGGCGGCGTTCATGATATCGATCATCTTGCCGTCGCCCATGCGCTGACCCCAGCGCATGCCGGTGCTCCAGTAGGGCGACATGCTCATGTTTTCCGCGCCGCCAGCCACCGCCGTCTCCGCATCCCCCAGCATGATCAGTTGGGCCGCCGAAACGATCGCCTGCAGGCCGCTGCCGCAGAGCCGGTTGAGGGTGAAGGCCGGCGTCGCGACAGGCAGGCCGGCCTTGATGGCCGCGACCCGCCCGAGGTAAAGGTCCTGCGGCTCGGTCTGCACCACGTTGCCGAAGACCGAGTGCTGGATGTCCTCGGCGTCGAGGCCCGAACGCTTCAGGGCCTCCGCGGTCACGCGCGCGGACAATTCCGCGGGGCCCGTGCTTTTCAGGCTGCCGCCATAAGTGCCGACGGCGGTGCGCACCGCGCTGAGGACGAATACATCATTTTTGTTGGTCATGGTTCTCTCCCAGAGATTTAAGAATTACTACGACATTACTGCGATAACTATATCAGGAAGCGCCCGGGGTCCTTGAGCGAATTTCCGAGGAAACGGGCGAATTCCGCCGCCGCGACGCCGTCGATGACCCGATGGTCATAGGAAAGCGAAAGCGGCAGGATCAGCCGGGGCTGAAAACCGCCGTCGTTGTAGACAGGTTTCATGGCGGCCCGCGAGATCCCGAGGATGGCGACCTCCGGAGTGTTGACGATGGGCGTGAAGCCAGTCCCCCCGATATGGCCGAGGCTGGAGATGGTGAAACAGCCGCCCTGCATCTCATCGGGCCTGATCCGGCGGCTGCGCGCCTTCGCCGAGAGATCCATCAGTTCCTCCGCGATGGCGGGGATGCCCTTTTGATCCACATCCCGGATGACCGGTACCATCAACCCGGTATCGGTGTTCACCGCGAAGCCGATATGAAAGTAATCCTTGTAGATCAGCGTTTCACCGCCGGGGTCGAGGGAGGCATTGAATTCCGGAAACTTGCCGAGCGCCGCCACGGCGGCCTTGATCAGGAAGGCGAGCAGGGTGAGTTTGACGCCCGGTTTCATCTCGTTGGTGCGTTCCTTCCGCAAAGCCTCGAGGTCCGTGATATCCCCTTCCTCGAAATGAGTGACCTGGGGCGCGCTGCTCCAACTGCGCACCAGGTTCTGGCCGCCGAGGATCCTGATACGGGTAAGCGGTTGGGTGTGGATCGGTCCGAAACGGGAGAAGTCGATGGCCGGGATCTCCGGCATGACGCCGCTACGCGCGCTGGCGAAGACATGCTGGCCGGACATCACGGCCTTGGTGAAGGCCATGACATCCTCTTTCAGAATGCGACCCTTGCGACCGCTGCCGGTAACGAGACCGAGATCGACGCCCAGTTCGCGGGCGAATTTCCGCACCGAAGGACTGGCATGGGCCTGCGCTGTCCGGCTCCCGCCCACCGTGATCGCGCCGCCTGGCGCAGCGGGCGGCGGCCGCGGGGTGAACAACTCGCGTACCGGCTCGGGTTCAGGTTTCACCGGCGCCTGCTGTGGCGCAGGCGGCGCTGCGGGCGCGATGGTCTTCGGCGGGGCAACGCCGGCTGTTTCCTCCAGCACCAAAATGAAGGTTCCTTCCGCGACCTTGTCGCCGACGCCCACCTTGATCTCCCGGATCACGCCCGCGGCCGGCGAGGGGATGTCCATGGTCGCCTTGTCGCTCTCCAGGGTGAGCAACGGGTCTTCTATCCTGACCTGATCGCCCGGCTTGACCAGGATGTCGATGACCTCGACGCTCTTGATGTCGCCAATATCCGGCACCCGGACTTCATGTAATGTGGTCACCTTGGGATGTCCTTCAGACCGTCACCGGATCGGGTTTCTCCGGATCGATGCCGTATTTCCTGATGGCCTCGGTCACCCGGCGGTCCTCTATCCGGCCTTCATCCACCAGCGCCTTGAGCGCGGCGACCGCGATGTAATAGCGGTTCACCTCGAAGAAGCGCCGCAGTTTTTCTCTGGTGTCGCTGCGGCCGAAACCGTCCGTGCCCAGGACCTTGTAACGATGCGGGACATAGGGCCGGATCTGATCGGCATAGGCCTTCATGTAATCGGTGGCGGCCACGACCGGCCCCGCGTAGTCCGCCAGACAGCGCGTTACCCAGGGTGTGCGCGGGGCGCTTTCCGGGTGCAGCATGTTCCAGCGCTCCATGGCGAGACCCTCGCGCCGCAGCTCGTTGAAACTGGTGACGCTCCAGATATTCGCCGGGATGCTGAAGTCCCGGGCCAGCAATTCGCCCGCGGCGATCACCTCGCGCAGGATGGCGCCTGAGCCCAGCAGTTGCACGGTATTGCCGCCGGCCGCGCCCTTGTGCAGCAGGTACATCCCCTTGAGGATGCCTTCCTCGCAACCTTTCGGCATGGCCGGGTGGACGTAATTCTCGTTCATCACGGTGATGTAGTAATAGACATCCTCTTGCTGCTCGAACATCCGTTTCAGGCCGGCGTGGATGATCACGGCGAGTTCATGGGCGTAGGTCGGGTCATAACTCACGCAATTCGGGATGGTGGAGGCCAGGATATGGCTGTGCCCATCCTGGTGTTGCAGTCCCTCGCCCGCCAGGGTGGTGCGTCCGGCGGTGCCGCCGATGAGGAAGCCGCGCGTGCGGATGTCGCCCGCGGCCCAGGCCAGGTCGCCGACCCGCTGGAAACCGAACATGGAGTAATAGATGTAGAACGGGATCATCGTGACCCGGTGAAATTTATAGGCAGTCCCCGCCGCCATCCACGAGGAAAAGGCCCCGGCCTCGTTGATGCCTTCCTCGAGGATCTGCCCGCTCTTGTCCTCGCGGTAATACATGACCTGATCGCTGTCGACGGGCTCGTAGAGCTGGCCCACGGAGGAATAGATCCCGAGCTGCCGGAACATGCCCTCCATGCCGAAGGTCCGGGCCTCGTCGGGAACGATGGGGACGATGTACTTGCCGATATTCTTGTCCCGCAGGAGATTGTTGAGGATGCGCACATAGGCCATGGTGGTGGAGATGGCGCGATCCTCTGTCCCCGCCAGCAGTTTGTCATGGATCTCGAGCGGCGGGATCGTCAACTTCGGCGCGGGTGGCCGCGGCTTCAACAGATCGCCGCCCAGGGCCGCGCGGCGCTCATGGAGATAACGGATCTCCGGGCTGTCGTCCGCCGGTTTGTAAAAGGGCGCGTCGCCAACCGCGGCATCCGCGATCGGGACGTTGAAGCGGTTCCGGAAGGCGCGCAGGGCGTCTTCCCCCATTTTCTTCTGTTGATGGGTGATGTTCTGTCCCTCGCCGGCGACGCCCATGCCGTAGCCCTTGACGGTCTTGGCCAGGATCAGGGTGGGGCGATCCTTGTGTTTCATCGCCTCGGAATAAGCGGCGTAGATCTTGTGCGGATCGTGGCCGCCGCGATTGAGGCGCCAGATATCCTCATTGGTCATGTTGGCCACCATGGCCTTGAGTTCCGGATACTTGCCGAAGAAATGCTCCCTGACATAGGCCCCGTCATTCGCCTTGTAGGCCTGGTACTCGCCATCCACGGCCTCTTCCATGCGTTTGTAGAGCAGGCCCTGGGTGTCGCGCGCGAGCAGTTTGTCCCAGTAGGAACCCCAGATGACCTTGATCACGTTCCAGCCGGCGCCGCGGAATTCCGCCTCCAGTTCCTGGATGATCTTGCCGTTGCCCCTCACGGGGCCGTCGAGCCGTTGCAGGTTGCAGTTGATGACGAAGATGAGATTATCCAGCCGTTCCCGCGCCGCGAGCCCGATCGCCCCCTTCGCCTCGGGCTCGTCCATCTCGCCGTCGCCGAGGAAGGCCCAGATCTTGCGATCGGTCGCCTTGACCAGACCCCGGTTTTCCAGATAACGCAGGAATCTGGCCTGGTGGATCGCCTGCAACGGGCCGAGCCCCATGGATACCGTGGGGAACTGCCAGAAGTCCGGCATCAGCCAGGGATGGGGATAGGAGGAAAGACCGCCGCCATCCACCTCCTGGCGGAAGCGCCGCAACTGGTCTTCCGTCAGGTCGCCGCTGAGGTAGGCCCGGGCGTAGATGCCGGGCGAGGAATGGCCCTGAAAGAGCACCAGGTCCCCGTCGAAGTCCTCGGTCGGGGCCCGGAAAAAATGATTGAAACCGACATCGTACAAGGTGGCGGAGGATGCGAAACTCGCGATATGTCCGCCCAGTTCGCTGCTTTCCCGGTTGGCCTGCACGACCATTGCCAGCGCGTTCCAGCGCACCAGGGCCCGCAACCGGTCCTCGAGTTCGTGATTGCCGGGCGAGGGTTCCTGCTTGGCCGCCGGAATGGTGTTGAGATAGGCCGTATTGGCGGAATAAGGTAAATAAGCGCCGGATTTGCGCGCCCGGGCGATCAACTGCTCCAGGATGAAATGCGCCCGCTCCACGCCTTCCTGTCGCAGGATGGAATCGATGGCCTCGAGCCATTCCCCGGTTTCCAGTGGATCGATATCGTTGCCTTGCTCTGCCATGGATAGCTGATGTCCTGAGCCGTACAGCCTGTCATTAAATGCCAATGTGTCGGGTCCGTATCGCCTTGATCGCGAAGCGGTATCAGGGGGAGGGCAGGTAAGTCTCTGCAATTACCGTTACTGCTTCGCCCCGAGTTCATTATAATTGGATTCGACCAAATTAAACATTGGGAATCATACGGATAAATCGCGAGATGCCGATCCTGAACCTGAAACTCGCTGTTACGGAGAAGTCGCCAACCAGGGCGCAGCTCGAGGCTTGCCAGCATTGGATTTTTTTACTTGCGGGGACGTTGACAGTCGCGGAGATCATGGCCTTGCCCTTTGGCCGGGAACTCATGCAACGGCATCGGGAGATGGCTAAACGGGTCAAGGAAACGGATCCCGTGAC
The DNA here is from genome assembly GCA_004297165.1 of Gammaproteobacteria bacterium. Lineage (GTDB taxonomy): Bacteria > Pseudomonadota > Gammaproteobacteria > Eutrophobiales > Eutrophobiaceae > 2-02-FULL-56-15. The sequence continues at coordinate 122,105 of SCUJ01000005.1, read as the reverse complement.
CCTCGATCTCCCGAACAAACAGTCAAGCCGGGTGGCCTTTGCCAGCCCGGTCCCCGGCATCAGCGCCTTCAACCTGCTGGAACTGGCCCGCAAACTGACGGCCGTTCATGCGCAGACGCCTTCAACGCGACTGGGCCTTCTGGTTTATGGTTTCGCCCCGAAAGCGGCGGAACGCATGGCCGAGGGGCTGGTGGCGGCGGTCTGGGCCGCAGCCGCGCCCATGCCAAGTTTCAAGCAGGATGCGCCTCCGGGGCCGGGTTGGCGGCAGGTCTCGCTGTATGGAATCAAGCCCCGGGATGGTTTCCGGCGCACGCGGGCGGAGGCCGAGGGCAACGCTGTGGCCCGTTCGTTCAGCATGTTGCCTTCCAACCTGCTCAATCCCGGCCGCTATGTAAAAGAAGCCAGGCAACTCGCCAGGGAGCATGGCTGGCGGTTCGAGTTCCTGGACTTGTCCACCTTGCGCCGGCGCAAGGCAGGGGCCTTTTTGGCGGTGGCGCAGGGGAGCGCGGCCCGGGATGCGGGGATCGTCCATCTGCGTTATCGCCCGAAATCGGGGAATCCCCGGCGCTCGCTCGCCCTGGTCGGCAAGGGGATCTGTTATGACACCGGCGGCGTCAATCTGAAATCCGCCCGGCACATGTTCGGCATGCACGAGGACATGCAGGGCAGCGCCGTGGCCCTGGGGACATTGATCGCCCTAACGCAATGCCGCGCTAACTACAGTATCGATTGTTACCTGGCCATCGCCATGAACGAGATTGGATCCCGCGCCTACAAACCCAATGATGTGATAACCGCCATGGACGGGACCACGATCGAGATCGTCGATACCGATGCGGAAGGACGCCTGGTCCTCGCGGATGCACTGGCGCTGGCCTGTGGCCGCAAACCCGGTTTGATCATCGACTACGCGACGCTGACCGGCGATTGTACGCGCGCCCTGGGGAATGGATATTCCGGCGTGTTCACCAACCGCGAGCCCTATCTGCCGCTGCTGATCGCGGCCGGCAAGGACAGCGGCGAACGGGTCTGGCCGTTTCCCATGGATGCGGACTACGACCGGCATCTGGAGAGCCGGATCGCGGACATCAAACAATGCGCCATCAAGGATGGGACGGATCACATCCTCGCCGCGCGCTTCCTGCAACGGTTCGTCAAGCATGACATAGCCTGGGTCCATGTGGATCTCTCGGCCGGCAATCACAAGGGCGGTCTGGCACATGTCCCGACCGATGTCACCGGCTTCGGGATCCGTTTCACTCTGAATCTCCTGCTGGATAAGAAAATCCTCTAAAACAGCTACAGCTTGGCGCGGCGAGCCGTTAAAATACCTCGCGGTTTTCCAACCATCCGCGACCGCGGCCGCGGCACATGGAATTGCCCGGCGCCTGATCTGACACGCGGTCGACCTCATAAGTACAAGCACGTCTCGATAGGAGAATTTCAATGTTGAACAAGATTGCAGTAATTGGCGGCGGGAACATCGGCGGCGTCCTGGTGCACGAAATCGTGGCCCGTAAACTGGCCCGCAACGTGGCGCTGGTGGACGTCAAGGAACCCGATTTCGCCGCCGGCAAATGCCTGGACATCGTGGAAGGGTCGCCGGTGATCGGCTCTGACGTTCGGGCGAAGGGCGCCAAGGTGTATGACGTCATCGAAGGCGCCGATATGGTGATCAATACCGCGGGCGTCCCCCGCGCCGCGCGGCCTGATGGCACCCTGCCGACCCGCGAGGAACTGCTCGCCACGAACCTGAAGATTACGGATTTCGTCAGCGCCGGGATTGCCAAATTCGCGCCCAAGGCGATCATCATCTCCATCGCCAATCCGCTGGATGCCATTGTCTATCGCCTGCAAATGAACCTGAAACGGGACCGCGCCACCATCATGGGCATGGCCGGCGTGCTCGACTCCGCCCGTTACCGGCAATTCATTGCCGAGGAAGCGGGGATCAGCGTGAGCAACGTCGAGGCGATGGTGCTGGGCGGCCATGGCGACGACATGTTGCCGATCCGCTCCGCCTGCCGTATCGCCGGGATGCCGGTGGAGAAATTCGTCAGCCCCGCGCGCCTGGATGCGATCGAGGATCGGACCCGCAAGGCCGGAGGCGAGGTGGTAAAGCTCCTCGGCAGCGGTTCGGCATTCGTCTCGCCCGCCTGGAGCGCCCTGGAGATGGCCGAGGCCGTCATCTACGACAAGCGCAAGATCATGCCGGTCAGCGCCCTGTTACAGGGTGAATACGGCGTCGATGGCCTGTTTGTTGGCGTTCCAGCCATTGTCGGTAAAAATGGCGTGGAGCAGATTATCGAGATCGACCTGACCGCGGCCGAACAGGAGATGTTCAGGAAATCGGTGGCCTCGGTGCGCAAGACGGCCGATGAAGTCATTGCCATGAGCAAGAAATAGCACGGTAGGCGGCAATCAGGAAAGTGGACCTCGATTCGATCGAATCGAGGTTTACTGAAATAAAAAAAGCCGCCGCGGTAAGGGGAGGAGGTCCGCGGCGGCCGGCTATCGAAGCAGGTCTTTGGGGGGAGGTAGATTAAGGATTAGTTAATCTTACCTGCTTCTCTAGCAACATCGTCTGCGTTTTTCCCGCGGGAATCGCCGGAAAACACATCTGCAATTCTGGTGATGAATTCGGGCAGCGTATCCTCGACTGCCGGCGTCTCGACCGCCGAATCCATTTCGAATACCTGCGCTTTTCGGTACAGGTTTTCTATATTCGACCGCAATTCCTTCTTAAGTTCCTTGCGGAAGGACTTACTCACCTCGAAATCCTTTTGCTCGGCCATAACCGGCGCCGTGTAGCAGTGCCCGACCAGAAACACCATGGCTGCGAACACCGATAGCTTATTTCTGTTGAGGTTTTTCATATGCTGTTTCCTTTTAGATCGTGTTGAGTGAGTTAACTGACTAATATAATAATAAAATTTTATAAAACCCTCGTGGTGGTTGTGTCTTTATGGTCTCTTTGTGTTCGTTGTTTCATTCAAGACTCTCTTAGTACGCCTGTTTCCCGAAAAGTTCACATAATCTTAAAAAATTTTACTTCACATCCCCTGGCAACGACTTGATCCATTCGCAGGTCGTCCTTAGCTGCTTTTTAATCAAGTCCGGCTCACGCATCACGTGTCCCAACAACAGGATTCCTTCCAATCTGGCGATCAGCTCGAAGCCCTTCTCGCCCGGCCGTTTCAGGCCCATCGCCTTGAACTGCCGGCTCGCCCAGTCCACATGGGCGTGCATAATCCGGTCCGCGGACAGTCGCATCTCCGATTGCGTCTTGTCCAGTTCCTGACAGAGGCTGCCGATGACGCAGCCGAACTCCGCTATCTTGCCGCTGCTCTTGCTGACCGTCTTGACCAGATGGATCAGGTTGTTCACCGGATCCCCGACACAGCAACCGTCCAGGGTCTTCTGCAGGCGTTGCCAGCGCTGATCCAGCACCGCGGCCAGGATTTCTTCCTTGGTCTTGAAGTAGTAATAGACATTGCCTAAAGGTACTTCAGACTCCTTCGCGATATCGGCAAGCGTGGTGCGGTAAAACCCCTGCCTGTGTATCAGGGTTTTAGCGGCATCGAGCAACTTGTCCCGTTTTTCGCTGGTCCTGGCCATCCACCAAGTATCTTAGTTAGTTGGTTGACTAAATTATACGCGCAAAACGCCTGCTTGCAAGCGGCATGGTTAACATATCTTGTCACCCCGGATGATGACACCTCAAAGATCCGCGCCTGGAATGGCGCGGCATCGATGAATTCCTTAAAATCAACCGCGCGTGAACTCAATCCGCGCCGTTTGCATCGAATCGTACGCGTTCAACAGACAAACTACCTAACAGCAGGACTGCGATCTCATGACCGTTTATGCGGAAATACAAAGACTGAAAAACTACATCCATGACCGGATCATCGGCCAGGAGACCCTCGTGAACCGCCTGCTGATCGCCCTGCTGGCCGACGGTCATCTGCTCGTGGAAGGCGCGCCGGGTCTGGCCAAGACCCGCGCCATCAAGGTGCTGGGGGAAGGGATAGAAGGGGATTTTCATCGGATTCAGTTCACCCCCGATCTGTTGCCCGCCGATCTGACCGGGACCGAGATCTATCGCCCGCAGGACGCCACGTTTCATTTTCACCGGGGGCCTTTATTCCACAACCTGATACTTGCCGACGAGGTCAACCGGGCGCCCGCGAAGGTGCAATCGGCCCTGCTCGAAGCGATGGGGGAGCGACAGATCACCGTCGGCGGAGAAACCTATTCCCTGCCGAAATTGTTTCTGGTCATGGCCACGCAAAACCCGATCGAACATGAAGGCACCTATCCCCTGCCGGAGGCGCAGCTCGATCGGTTCCTGATGCACGTCCGGATCGGTTGGCCGGCCGCCCGCGAGGAGGCCGCCATCCTGGCGCTGGTCCGCGAGGAATCCCGTTCGGATCCCGCGCCGGCCGGAGCGGACTGGCAGCGGATAAAACAGTCGACGATCTTCGCCGCGCGGGACGAGATCCTGCAACTTTACCTGGCGGAAAACCTTCAGAAATATCTCATCCAGATCGTACTTGCGACGCGCGAGCCATCCGCCTATGGCGCAGACCTCGCCGGCTGGATTCAATATGGCGCAAGTCCGAGGGCGACCATCGCCCTGGATCGTTGCGCCAGGGCGATGGCCTGGCTGGATGGCCGGGATTTCGTCACGCCCGAGGACATCCAGGCGATTGCCTTCGATATCCTGCGGCATCGACTCATCCTGAATTACGAGGCCGAGGCCGAGGGCATCACCACCGATCGGGTGATCGCGGAACTGATCCACCGGATCGCCGTACCCTGACCGTGCCTTCCATGCACCCGAAGGTTGTAGCGCAATCGCCCGAGGCGCGGGTCCGGATCAGCAGCGCCGATCTCGTGCGCCTCAGCCGCTTCGGTCGCGCCATGCAGTTGCGGCCAGGCCGGGTCCTGGCCCGGCACGGCGGCGATTATCAGTCGCCATTCAAGGGTCGGGGCATGGAGTTTGATGAATCCAGGCTCTATCAACCTGGCGACGATACCCGGAACATCGATTGGCGGGTGACGGCCCGCACCGGCAAGACCCACACCAAGGTCTTCCGGGAAGAACGTGAGCGACCGATCCTGGTCTGGCTCGATCTCCGCCGGCCGATGTTCTTCGCCACCCACGGGGCCTACAAGGCCGTGGTGGCCGCGCGTTGCGCCGGCCTCGTGGCCTGGGGCGGCGTGCAGCACGGCGACAGGATCGGCGGACTGGTTTTTTCGGAGACGGCCCACCACGAAATAAAACCACGCCGCGGCAAGAGCGGGGTGCTGCGGTTGATCGAAAAGATCGTGGGGCATCCCGCCTGGCAAGGCCGCGGCGCGGGCGCGGACGGGATTACCGGCAACGCGGCCCTGGTGCGTCTGGAGCACGTGGTCCGCCCTGGCAGTCTGGTTTGTCTCATCAGCGATTTCCGCGGACTGGACGATGCGGCCTGGAGCCGGATCAGCCGTCTCAGCCGGCATAATGAGCTGCTGCTCGCGCACATCTATGATCGCTTCGAGGCGGAGTTGCCCACCGGAGGCCGTTACCGGATCAGCAACGGCGCCGAGGAACTGGTGATCGACGCCGGCGATCGCGGACTCAGCGAGAATCATGCGCGGCGTTTCCGGCAACACCTGCAAAAACTCCAGCAAACAGCCAGCCGGGATCGCATCCGGCTGGTGCATTGCTCGACGGAAGACGATCCGGTGACCCTCTTCACCACCGCGCTGCCGGCCATGATCAGGATATGACGGACCCGGCGCAATTACCCTTGCGGGATATCCATCTGCCGGAAGAGGTCTCCTGGTGGCCGCCCGCGCCAGGCTGGTGGATCCTCGCCGGCGTGTTGTTGCTCGCGGGTTTTGGAGTCTGGCGCTGGCGCAGACAGCGTGCGCGCGTCAGGGCCTCGGCGGCCTATGTGGCGATGCAAAGGTTGCATGATCTCCGCGCGGCGTATCAACGACACGATGATCCGCTGCAACTGGTGCGGGAACTGTCCATCTTGTTGCGGCGCATGAGCATCTCCGCCTCCGGCCGTGAAGAATCCGCCGGCCTGACCGGCGAGGCCTGGCTGCAATATCTGGATTCGCGCCTGCCGGAAAAACCTTTTACCAGAGGGTGTGGCAGGGTCCTGATTGAGGCGCCCTACCGGCAGGCCATCGACCGTCAGGAATTGGCGCCGCTACTGGAGATCTGTGAGCAGTGGCTGCGCGCACAGACCGGGAGGCGCTGATGCTGGGATTCGAGTGGCCCTGGTTTCTGCTGGCCCTGCCGTTGCCGTTGTTTACCCGGCGTCTGCTCAGCGCCCAGGAACCCGGCCAGGAAAGCGCCCTGCGCGTGCCCTTCCTGGAGGAATTTCGTTATCGAACCGGGCTGGATCGAACGGTGCGGCTGCGCTGGCCGCTCTGGCTCGCCACGCTCGCCTGGCTGCTGCTCGTGCTGGCCGGCATGCGGCCGCAATGGATCGGCGAACTGGTGGAGATCCCGGTGAGCGGAAGGGAGTTGATCCTGGCCGTCGATCTCTCCGCCAGCATGCAGGAGGAGGATTTTTTCCTCGGGAACGAGGCCGTGGATCGCCTCACCGCGACCAAGCAGGTCGCGGGCGAGTTCATCGAGCGGCGGGTGGGGGATCGCATCGGTCTGATCCTGTTCGGCGAGGCGGCCTATCTGCAGGTCCCGATGACCTTCGACCGGCGCACGGTGCACACGCTGCTGAATGAGTCAGTGATCGGACTCGCGGGGCAGGCCACCGCAATAGGCGATGCCATCGGTCTCGCCGTAAAGCGTCTGCGGGAGCGTAAGGAGAGCAACCGGGTGGTGATACTCCTCACCGATGGGGCCAACACCGCCGGGGCGGTGGAACCCGTGGAGGCGGCGAAACTTGCGGCGCGCGAAGGGTTGAAGATCTACACCATCGGCATCGGCGCCGACGAGATGCTGGTGCGCAGTCTGTTCGGCACCCGGCGCGTCAATCCTTCCACGGACCTGGACGAGAAGACGCTTGGGAGCATCGCCGAACTTACCGGCGGAAAATATTTCCGCGCCCGCGACACGGAGGAATTGGAAAAGATCTATGCCTTGCTGGATCAACTGGAGCCCATCGAGGAAGAGGCGAGAAAGTTCAGGCCGCGACAATCCTTATATTACTGGCCGTTGGCGTTCGCGTTCCTCATTGGCGTTGCGCTGGCGGGTCTGCGCCGCAGCGGGAGGATCGGCGGATGAACGAGCTGGAGCATTTTCAATTCCTCAGGCCCTGGTGGTTGCTCGCTCTGCCGGCATTCATCCTGTTCTGGATCGCGTTGCGCAGGCGCTTCGCCTATCGCGGGTGGGAGGCGGTGTGCGATCGTGAATTACTGCCATATGTCCTGATCGAGCGGCCGGCGCGCCGTCACTACGTCGCCCCTTCGCTGACGGCGCTGGCGTGTCTTCTGGCGGTACTGGCGCTCGCCGGACCGGCCTGGCAAAAACTCCCGCAGCCGGTATTCAGCAGCCAGCGCGCCCTGGTGATCGCGCTGGACCTCTCGCGCTCCATGATCGCGAGCGATATCAAACCCGATCGGCTCTCGCGGGCCCGCTACAAGGTGGCCGATATGTTGCGTTTACGCGCAGAAGGACAGACCGCGCTGCTGGCGTTCGCTGGCGACAGCTTTGTGGTCACGCCGCTTACCGACGATGTCGCCACCATCATCTCGCAACTGGATGCGCTGCATCCCGATATAATGCCGGCGCAAGGCGGCCGCGCGGATCTGGCGATACGGATGGCGATCGATTTGCTGCGCCAGGGCGGGGTTGCCGCCGGCGATATCCTGGTGGTCGGCGACGAGATCGACCCGGATCAGACGCTCGCTGCCGTATCCGCGGCGCGGGATCAGGGCTATCGAGTATCCGTACTGGGGATCGGCACGGAGGCCGGCGCGCCCATCCCGCTGGAGGAGGGCGGCTTTCTGAAGGATGACTCCGGCTCGATCGTGATCCCGGCCCTGAATGAGGCCGATATGCGAGAGATCGGCGCCGGGGGCGATGGCATCTACATGCGGATGACCGAGGACGACAAGGATGTCACCCTGTTACAGGAATATTTTGTCGAAGATTCGATGAGCGAAGAACTTGCGAACACAGAACTCAAGACGGACCAATGGCGCGAGGAGGGACCGTGGCTGCTGTTGCCTTTGGCCGCCCTCGTGTCCCTGATCTACCGGCGGGGATATCTCGCGATCCTTGTGCTTACGTTGTTGCCGCTGTCGCGGCCGGCGCAGGCCTTCGAGTGGCGGGACCTCTGGCTGCGGGAGGATCAGCAAGCGGCGCGTCGTTTCGATGCGGGCGAACACGCGGATGCGGCAAACCTCTTTCGCGACCCCGCCTGGAAAGGGAGCGCGCAGTATCGCAGCGGCGAATTCGCCGAGGCCGAAAAAACCCTGGACGCCCTCCCGGATGCCGAGAGCCGTTACAACCGGGGCAATGCCCTGGCGCGGCTCGGCCGCTATCAGGAGGCGATCGCGGAATACGAAAAGGCGCTCGATGCGGCGCCGGATCACGCCGATGCGATGCATAACAAGGAACTTGTGGAGAAGGAGTTGCAGGAGCAACAACAGCAACAGCAAACCGGCGGCGATCAGGACAAGGAGCAGGATCAATCGGAGCAGCAGGATTCACGAGAGGGAGACCAAGAGTCCGCTGATAAAAATGACAAACAACAGGGTGAACAGGCGCCGCAAAACTCCGAACAGCAACCGGAAGGCGAACCAGGAGAGCAGGAGGAGTCCAATCCCAAGCAGGCTGGCGAGCAGGAACAACAGGGAAAGACGCAGGAGCATGAGTCCGAATCCGTGGGCGAGGAAACGCCGGGGGATCGATCGGAACAGATTCAGGCTAGCCGGGACGACCTCAGTCCTGATGAACAAAAGCAGGCGACGGAACAGTGGTTGCGGCGCATCCCGGATGACCCTGGCGGTCTGCTGCGCAGAAAATTTCTCTATCAATATCAACGACGCGATACGGGGCGGGATTCCGGAGATAAGGCATGGTAAAGCTGATGCATAAATCCACCTTGGCGGCGGGACTCTGGTTGTTCGCCACGCTACTTTTGCTTTGCGGAACTCTGGTTCAGGCGGCCAATATCAGCGTCACCACGGATCGTGACCCTGTCTCCCTGAATGAATCCTTCACCATCACCTTTGAGAGTGACGGCCGCGTGGATGACGATCCGGACTTTTCAGTCCTGGAGCAGGATTTCCGGATCCTTTCCCAACAGCAGAGCACCAACATGAGCATCATGAACGGCCGGGTCAGCAATTCCCACACCTGGCAGTTGACGGTCATGCCCCAACGTGCGGGCCGCCTGACGATCCCTGCCGTAAGTTTCGGTTCCGATGCCAGTCCTCCCGTGACGATCCGGGTGGAATCCGGGGCATCCGGATCGAATCCTCAAAGCGCTTCCGATCAGGGTGTCTTTCTGGAGGTGGAGGTGGATGAGACGCGTCCTTACGTCCAGGCCCAGGCGATCTACACCGTCCGGTTGTTTCTCGCCATCAACGTCGCGAACGCCTCGCTCACTGAACCTGCCGTCCCAAGCGGGGCCGCCGTGATTCAGAAGATCGGCGATGACACGCGGTATCAGACCACCCGCAACGGCAGGCGTTACGATGTAATCGAGCGCAGCTATGCGCTATTCCCGCAGACGAGTGGCATGCTCAATGTGGAACCCGTGGCCTTCCAGGCCCAGCCGGCCTCCCGCAATGGATTTTTTTTCAATCCGTTCGATGCGGGCGGGCGGACGATCTACATCCAGTCGGATCGGATCACCCTGGAGGTGCAGCCCATCCCGGCCGGCTTCAAGGGCGCCAACTGGTTACCCGCCGCCGATGTGAAGTTGAGCGAGAGCTGGTCGGAGGACCCGGCGCAGTTCACGGTGGGTCAACCAATTACCCGGACCCTGACGCTCAGCGCCGCCGGGCAGACCGCGAGCCAGTTGCCCGAACTGCCGCGCTGGGATCAATCCGCGCTGCGGCAGTATCCGGATCAGCCGTCGCTCAATGATCAGGTAACTGCCAAGGGAGTGACCGGTCAGCGCATCGAAAAGATCGCCATCATCCCCAACCAGCCAGGCAAGTACACCCTCCCGGCCATCGAGGTCCCCTGGTGGAATCTTCAGACTGAAAAACAGGAAGTGGCGCGCCTCCCGGAACACGAGATCGAAGTGCTGCCGATTGCATCGAATTCAGCCGCCGCCTCCGCCGCCGGCAGCGACACTGCGATCGCCACGGATCCATCGTTATCCGAGCCAGCCATGCCGCCTGCGAGCAGCAGCCCGAACCCCGCACCCAATATCTGGCAGTGGCTGACATTGGCCCTGTTCATACTGTGGCTCGCGACCCTTTTACTTTGGTACAAATCCGCTCGCGGGCGCGCGCCGCGTTCGACACCGGCTGCGTCCGAATCGTTGCGGCAGGTCACCAGGGAATTGCACGCGGCCTGCCGAGCCAATGACGCCGCCCGCGCCCGCCTGTTGCTGGTCCAGTGGGGGCGTTGCCTGTGGCCGGAGGATCCTCCCGCCGGAACCACGGCGATCGCCGCGCGCTGTGATGCGGAACTGGCGGCGGCGATCCGGGAACTCGATGTCGCGCTCTATGCCCGCGAGGGCCGACGCTGGGACGGCGCGCGACTGCATCACGAATTGTCCGACCAGACCAGACCTGGCCAGCCGCGCTCCGCCCGCGCCAGCGGTCTCGAACCTCTGCATCGGATCTAGACACGCCATCCTCGCGCTCGACGAAATCCTTCGTTGCATCCGATCTAAATCATGATCGCGTGAATTCAAAGGGTGCCGGATAACGCGAAATCTGACACCAGATTTCGCGCCCGCATAAGCGATGACTAATATTATTTGATGAATGCCCGGATCTGTCCCATGAAGATAGAGTCGAATTTCTTTACAGTGTATATCGTTACCAATGTCTAATTCTAACTTGTTGAATAAGTAGAACTATTACTGAAAAAATGGGGTATCGATGAAGATATTTAGGAGCAACTTGGGGGAATAGTGTCGTAATTCCTTACAAATATACAAATGATCAAATCATATTCAATATAACCCTTTGTTTAATCTGTAATTATATAAAAGGCATGATACTTGCTAGGGTCGCAGCTCGCATGTTGTTATTAATGTCATTTAGACACGATCTTTTTAAATCACCAAGGAGAATTTAAACAATTATGAAGATAAAACTCAGACTCATCCTCGTAGCAAACATCATCATTGCATCGCTAACAGGCATTTACGCGAATGCAGGGACAATCCTGATTACAGAATTTGATTATGGTCCTTACGCCTACACCACCATGAAGAGCAATCTGGAAGCTGCTGGACATACTGTAAACATCGTTAACGCCAAAATTGCAGGAAATCTTGCCACTGCGTTAGGATCGGGCATCTACGATAGTCTGTTCCTGTATGATCTCACTTCTAATAGCTATCTGAATTTAGCTGATCGAACTGCTGTGGCGGGTTTTTATGGAGTCCACGACAGCATCGTAATCGATTCCCGGTCATATGGTTATTATTTCCAGGGCAACAACGCATCGGAGGTGAAATTGCTGCAAAACATCGCCGCTGAATTTGACAGCCGTAATGGAGGTGTTTGGTTTGGCACCGATCATGACCCAGACTGGACAAAGAATGTAAATCCAATCCTGTCCCTGATGGGGTTTGATACAGTCGCTGGCAGCCACAGTCAAGCCGTGAACAGTTGGGATCCAGCTTCGGTCCTGTTGAGTGGCGTGACGCCAACCGACCTATGGGGCTCGGGCGCGAGCGTTGGCCACGTATCTCTCGGCATTCAACCCAATGGCGTGGACATGCGCTTCCATTTTGGCCATTCCTCAGGAACATATGGCGCCATACCTTATATTTCAGCGAGTTTCGGTAATTTCATCGCGCCTGATGAAGATCCAAGCGATCACGCCTCGGTTCCTGAACCCACCACCATTATCTTGCTTGGTATTGGGATTGCTAACATGGGTTTCAGCCGACGTAATACGAGACAGAGATAGTATTCACCTGATGTAAGGAGGGCGCGCAGTGCGCGCCCTTTTTTTTGCTCTGAACTTTATCATCTGTGTTTGAGCCGTTGCCATTTCAGAATATCGCGCCAGTTATCGAGGACACGCATAAGTACGAAATTATGGCTTGATTGTTGAGACAGGTCGGGTGGTGAGATAAACTTTATATCGTGCGTAAAGCAGTCCTCCGATTGGCGTTGGTTTTGGCCTTGTGTCTTGCGGGGCAGTTAAACCAGTACCTGCACGCCGCCACACACCATGGCCCAGTGACTGAAGATGTCTGCCTGGGTTGTCTGCACACCGGCGGGCATGCCGCAATATCTGGCGCCGCTTCGGAATTCCCACTCATTCATAACACCTGCGCCGCGATATCCTATCAGGCGACAGTCTTACCGAAAACTTTACGAACAGCGGACTATCACAGCCGCGCACCTCCCGGTATTTCCTGAACATTTCTTGACACAACTGGCCCCCGGTGAAGAGAAGATCCGGTGGCGTCGTTTCCTGTTCAGTATTGGGGTGCAAATTTAATGCGTACCATAAGCATAGTCAGTTATTCGATTCTATGTATTGCCGCTGCCGGTTCCTTCAGCACGCGGTTATCGGCACAACACGATGATCGCCTGGAGGAAGTCATCATCACGGCGCGGCCGGACAGCGCCCAGGGCATCGATCACATTGCGCAACCCGTGAGTGTCCTGCAAGGGGATCGTCTCTTCGAAAAAATGGCTGGTACTCTGGGCGAGACCCTGGCCCGCGAACCGGGCGTCTCCGCCAGCGATTTCGGTCAGGGCGCGAGCCGTCCGGTCATCCGCGGCATGGCGGGCCCGCGCGTGCGCATCCTGCAGAATGGCCTGGGTTCCATGGATGTCTCGACCATCAGCGTCGATCACGCCGTTACCCTCGAGCCCATGAGCGCAGAACAGATTGAGGTCCTGCGCGGGCCCGCGACACTGTTATTCGGCAGCGGCGCCTCCGGCGGCATCGTGAATATCAGCAATAACCGTATCCATGAGAACGCGACGGAGCCTTTCAGCGCCAGCATCAACGCCGGGTTCCTCTCCGCGGCGGAACCGGGCTACGCGGGTTTCAATGCGGATGCGCAGCAGGGTGGACTGGGCCTGCACGTCGATGGCATGTTCCGGCAGGCGGGGGATTATTCAGGACCCTCCGGGGCAGTGCCGAACAGTGGGGTGCAAAGCCGCGACCTGAACGGGGGCCTGAGCTGGATCGTCGAAGATAAAGGTTTTTTCGGTCTCTCCCTGGGGCATTATGAAAACCGCTACGAGATTCCCGTCGATCCATCGGCGCCCGAGGCGGTCTATATCGATCAGGCCCAGGACCGCATCGATATTTCCGGGAGGATCCTGAAACCGCTGCCCGGCGTGCGCGGGATCCGCCTGCGCGTCGGACACGTGGATTATGGCCACACTGAGTTTGAAGCCCCGGGCGAACCGGGCACGGTATTCAGCAACGATGAGTGGGAACTGCGGACGGAAATACAACACGAACCCCTGGCCGGCTGGGACGGCACCGGGGGCTTCCAGTACCGCAAGCGGGACTTCTCCGCCGTTGGCGATGAGGCCTTTGTCCCTCCGGCGGGATTGGAATCCGCGGGGATCTTCATGCTGGAGAATACCGATCGCGGCGACTGGCATTTCGAAGGCGGCCTGCGGTACGAACGCCAGACGGTTACGCCTGTATCGCTCTCCGGGTTACCGGAAATAGATCACGCGGCCTGGTCGATCTCCGCGGGGACCGTCTGGCATTTCGATGACCTGCGCTCGGTGGGATTGTCGCTCACCCGCTCGCAGCGCGCGCCGGACATCGAAGAATTGCTATCCAACGGTCCGCATCTATCCAGCGGGACCTACGAGATCGGTGATCCCGCGCTTGCAGTGGAGACGGCGAACAACCTCGATCTAAGCCTGCGCCGGGAACACGACGCGAACCAGTGGATGCTGAACCTGTTCTTCAATTACATCGAGGACTATGTCCATCAGCGGGAGCAGGATGGCGACGGGGATGGAAACGCAGATCGCGTGGCTGCGGATGGAACCCCCGGCGGCGATCTGTTGTTGGTCCGGCAGATGCAGGGCGATGCATTTTTTTACGGTCTGGAAGCGGAGTACACGCGGACCCTGATCGAGCGCGAGGCATGGACGCTGGATCTCCGGCTCTGGGGCGATTGGGTCAGGGCGCGGCTGCATCGGGGCGGGGACCTGCCGCGCATCCCGCCAGGCCGGCTCGGCCTGGAGCTGGAATTCAACCGCGGTCCCTGGCACGCCGATCTGGATCTGGTGAATACCTTCGCCCAGGATCAGACCGCGGGACTCGAAACCGTAACCCCCGCGTACCTGCTGTTGGATACCGGGATCAGTTACAAATGGCGGAAAAACAAATGGGGCGCGACGGTGTCCCTGCGCGGCAGCAACCTGCTGGATGAGGACGCCCGCCGGCACACCTCCTTTCTCAAAGATCGAGCGCCCCTGCCCGGTCGGGCGGTAACCGCGAGACTCAGGTTGGTGTATTGATTAAAGATGTAGGGGCGAAAAATCTTTCGCCCCTACATTGAATGGATTAATCCGCCTCGTTTATCACCGCCAGTCATCCACCAATGTCCCCCGGCGCAGCCGGAAGTCTGTCACGAACCAGGTGGTCTGGATGGCGCCGCCCACCACCACGATGTTGATCGCCTCCGGATTGTTGAACGGCTTGATCAGGGCATCGGGGGATTCCTTGCGCAGTTTGCTCCAGTCCGCGTACGGCGCCAGCCCCTGGATCGCCATTGCATTATTCGAGGTCATGACCACACCGTTGCCCCAGTAGGAGGCGACGGTCTTCTCGACCTTCCCCGCCAACCACTTGCTGAAATCCTGCTTGGTCGCATAACCGTTCACGTTATTCAGCAAGCCGGCTACGGTCGGGTCGACGAAGAGGGTGGCGGCTGATCCGAGTGCCGACAGCGATCGCATGTAATCGGCGATCAGCATGTTGGCGGGGTAGGCGGGCTGTACCTCGCCCAGACTCGAGATGTACGTCCAGCCGGTGCCGATGGTAACCACGCTGTCGGTGGGCTTGAAGCCCATCTGTACGTGCAGCGGTTGCCAGCCTTCCGGCAACATCTCCTCGTTTTCAGCGACGGTCAGATTGTTGTATTGCAGGTTGTTGCCGAGCGATTCCACGGCCGTGACATTGTTGCGCAAATCGGCGGCGAGTTTTCCGCACAAACTGAAGAACCGGCCGACGACGGAGTTGGCGTCGTTGTAGGGACCCATGGCGTTGGTGCCCGGATTCATGCCGATCTCGTTGCGGATCGGGCCGTTGACGATGATGGCATTCGCCATGGAGGAAGTGGAGTTGCCGTACGGTACGCCGGAGGCCATGATGGCAAGCAGCAGCGGCATGTATTCCGGTTTCGCGCCGGCCATCACCGCGGCGATGGCGACCTTCTCCACCGTCAATTCCCGCCTGCCGGCGTTGAAGGTGTCGGCATTGACGACTTCATCCGGCTTGTGGCTGGTGCCGGCGAGCATCTTCTTCACCCGCTCCTCCGTCGGCAGGATGATCGGGTTGTAGTCCGTCCATTCCTTGTCCTTGAAGAGTTGCCGCAAATTATCCTCGGTATCCGGCGGCAGAAAACGCGGCTCCGCCTGCGCCTGGACTTCCGTTGTATTCGTCATCTTCTCACTGTCGGTCAGCGGCGCAGTCAGGGCGTCGCTGATCGCCGTCATCAAGGGCTTGCCGCTTAACTGATCCTTGCCGTTAACGTATGCCCGATGCATCGCCCGGGTCGGTCCGGTGACCGGGAACGGAACTGCCACGTAGCGGATGGGCATGCCGTTCGCGTATTTGAAGTCGTATTCGGTGGCGTAGCGGACCATGGTGACGGCCGAGACGCCGATGGTGGGAACGCCCATCTGCTCCAGGGTTCTGGCATGCCGGCTCACGGCCGACACACAACCGTTTCACTGGCCGACGCCGACTATGGCGGCGTCTCCTCTCTCGCTGATCTCCTGCCAGAGCTCCGGGTCATCGGTGAACATGTTGCCCTTGGTGCGGCGCAACACGGTCTTGATGCCTGGACTATTCTCGGCGAACCAGTTTTGCATTTCCTCAAGTAATTGATAGGCGCCTTCCGGGCCGCCCCACTGGTTGTCGATCAGGTAAATGGTCTTGCCTTCCAGCGTGTCCAGGCGGGGGGCCGTCATGGGTAACCGCTGGGCGATCTTCGTGGTGATGGCCGGGTTCATGACAGTGATTTTTTCACCGGCGGAGATCACAGCAGGAGTGCATGTGGCAAATACCAATGCCAGCATTGCAAATAACGGGTTGAACAAACGGAATCTATTCATCTTACCCCTCCGGAATGTTATAAATTTACAGGGTGATCACCCATTTTCAGATGATTTCGAATAGAAAGTTTATAGCGGATTTCACATCCATGTTAGATGTAGGGGCGAAATATTTTTCGCCCCTACGTTGAGCAGGATAACCATGATCTGTAGGGGCAGGCCTTGTGCCTGCCCTGCATCAGTCGAGACGACGCCCTATTCCCTGCCGCCAGCTCTGATGGAACCCAAGAGAGTTTCCTTGATCTCCAGGGCGCGCCGGTATTCCTCCTGGCTCAGTTCGCTTTGAAGTTGATCCCGGCGGCGGATATCCATCACGTTACCGCTATCGGCCAGAACACTGTACCAGGCAAACGCCAGCGGTTTATCTGCATCGAGACCTTCGCCCTGGGCATACATGGTGCCCAGATTGCGCTGGGCCAGGGCGTATCCCTGGAGCGCGGCCTTGCGATACCAGCCGGCCGCTTCAACCGGATCCTGTGCGACGCCGTCGCCGTAGGCATAGGCGACACCCACTTTATATTGCGCCGGTGCATGCCCCTGCTCGGCTGACTTCAGGAACCAGCGGAAGGCCTCGGCGCTGTCTTTCTCGACGCCTTCGCCGAAGGAGTAGGACATGCCTTTCTCGTAATCCGCAATAGCGATTACCCTGGCTTCCTGTTCGGGCGTGGCGTTGCCTTCAAGGATGGTCATCGCCTTTGCGGTATCGGCGGTTGCAACCTGGGTTTCGGCGGCAGTCTCGGTCTCCTCTTCTTCATCCTTGCCGAACCAGCGTTTCAAGAATCCTTTTTTCTCCGGCTCTGCCTCGGTCTCCGCCGCAGAGACGATCTTGGGTGGCGCGATCTCCTCCTCTTCCGGTGGCGCGGTCACTTTCTTCGCCGGTTCAGGGTTCTCTTCCTTGTCGCGCTTGAAGAGGTTCCGGAAGAAACCGGAATTGGCGGGCTTCTCGCCAGCCGCGGCAGCGGTCTCGCCGGCTGCCTCTTCCAGCGACGCCTCGCCTTCCACCTCCTCCGGCGGCGCGGCGGCGATCTCCTTGACCTTGGCGATGTTGTCCAGGTTGTGACGCGCCTCTTCGTGACCTTGTTCGGCGGCCTGTTCGTACCAGTAAGCGGCCTTGACGTCGCTTTGCTCTATCCCTTCGCCCATCAGATACATGTTGCCGAGGCTGTATTGGGCATTCTTGTCGCCCTGTTCGGCGGCGCGTTGATACCAGTAAGCCGCCTCCGTGTAACTCTGCTGGGCGCCCAATCCCTGGTAATACAACGAGGCCAGTTCGTATTGTGAAGCGCGATCGCCCTGATTGGCGAGAGTGCTGAATTCCTCGTAGGCCTTGGGATAATCCCGTTCCAGCAGCGCCATCCGCGCGGCATCAACCTGATCCGCCGACGCGGTGAATTCAGCGTCCTGGTCGGCATAGCCGATGGAGGAAACGTCGCCCTCTTCGGTCTCTTCCGGGATTCCCGCCGCCGCTTCCTGTTCGTCACGGTTGAAGATTCTGGCGATCAGACCCGGCCGCTCTTGTTCTTCCTCCGCGGCGGGTTCAGTCTCTGCCAATGGTTCGGCAGGCGGCGTCGGGGGTTCTTCAACAACTACTTCCGTTGCTGTCGCCTCAACCCCGGTTTCCGCCGCAGGTTCTTCCGTGTTGTCGCGTTTGAACAGACGTGCGAGCAGGCCCGGACGCTGTTGACCTTCTTCCGCGGATTCAATTGCCGGTTCGGGAGATTCTTCCGTAACCGTTCCCGTCTCCGTTTCGGCAACGGGTTCCGGTTCGGGTTCGGCAACCGCGACCTCCTCGGGCGGCGATTCAGGTTCCTCGACGGCGGCAGGTTCCTCGCCCGAGTCTCCGCGATTGAAGATATTGCGGATAAAACCGAAGCGTGAGGGACGTTTCGCCTCCGCTACTTCTTCTGCTTCCGTTTCTACGGGTGCTGCCTCAGGTGCGGGGAGTTCTTCCTCGGGTTGTTCCGGTTCGATCGCTTCTGGTGCTTCGGCAGCGGCTTGAGCGGAGCGGTCTTCAACCTCTGCCGTGGCGGTTTCTGCTTCAGCCGGGACTTCCTCCCGGTCGCGCCGGAAGATATTACGGATGAAACCGAAACGGGAAGGACGTTCCTCCTCTGTCGTGGCGTTCTCTTCAACCGGCGCAGGCGGCTCCTCAACGGCAACCGGCGTTTCCGGCTCAGCCGGGGTCGGTTCGGGTGTTGGTTCAGGCGTTGGCTCAGGTTGCGCGACAGCGGGCGCCGGCGCTGGTTCCTCACGTACAGGAGGCGCAGGCCGGCTCACAGGAGGCGGCGATTGCAAGCTGCCGGTGGAACGTGTGCGCGAGGCCCCGGCCATCGCCCGTTCGAGACTCGCCAGCTCATTCTGCGCGGAGGCATAGCCCTGGTCGGCCGCCAGCCGGAACCAGCGCAGCGCCTGGTTGTAATCCTTTTCCACGCCAGTGCCGGAACGGTACAGCGTGCCCAGATTGAACTGGGCCGCGGCATTGCCGCGGTCAGCCGCCATGCGGTACCACTTGGCGGCCTCCTGATAATTCTGCGCGACGCCGTCGCCCGTGTGGTATTTGCTGCCCAGTTGCACCTGGGCGCGGTCATAACCCTGTTCGGCGGCGGCGGTGAACCAGCGCACCGCCTCGCGCGCATCCTGGTTCACGCCTTCGCCATAGGCATGGGAGATACCCATGCTGTACTGGGCGAGGACATGGCCCTGATCCGCGGCGCGGCGATACCATGTGGCGGCCTCCGCGAAATTCTGGGTGACGCCCTCGCCGAAGGCATAAGCCACGGCGAGGTTGTATTGGGCGTCGCGGTCGCCCTGGATCGCGGCCTTGCGATACCAATTCACCGCCTCCGTGTAACTCTGCGGGACGCCTTCGCCCACGTAGTACATGTACCCCAGGTTGGCCTGCGCCCTGGCATCGCCCTGATCGGCAAGAATCTGGAACTCGCGCGCCGCGGTTGCGTAATCCCCGCTATCCAGGGCCCGTGTCGCGCTCTCGATATCTGCGAATGCCCAGGATGAAAAAACGAGAACGGATAAGAAACATGTAAGAGATCGCATCATGGCTACATCACCCCCACTGGTTGTTGGCCGCGACAAGCTGATCACGCCCCCGTGGTCAGTTTGGATAATTGTCGAACTAATAGCGCAAATTGTAGTGTAATTTCAGGATAATAACACCATTAGTGGTGGAAGGTGGCGCCTGAACGCGATGCGCCCATTCGCTACGATCAAAATCTGGCCTCCAAGCCAGGTCGATTTGAAACACTGGATCATTACTATTAAACTTGCGCCCCGTCATCGGGATTCATTCAATCCTGGCCGGCATGAAATCGCCTCAAGCGGCGATACCTTTATATATAAAGAACGACCGCATGATTTTCATTGTAGATTACGCCGCCGGCAACCTCACCTCGGTGAAGCGCGCGCTGGATTCCCTCGGCGTGGCTTCCACCATCAGCCCGGACCCTGACCTGATACGGCGCGCGGAACGGATAATCTTTCCCGGCGTGGGTCATGCGGGCGCCTCCATGCGGGTATTGAAGGAGCGGGACCTGGATCAGGCACTGGTCGAGGCCTACGCGGCGGGCACGCCCATCCTCGGGATCTGCGTCGGATGCCAGGTCAGTCTCGGGCATTCCGATGAAGGCGATACGAAGTGTCTCGACATCATCCCCGGCAACTGCCCGCGCTTCACAATCGACGATCCGAGGCTCAAGATCCCGCACATGGGTTGGAACGAGGTGCGCGTCAGGAAACCCCATCCGTTGCTCAAGGACGTGGAGGAGGGCGCCGAGTTTTATTTCGTCCACTCTTATTATCCCAAGCCCGCCGATCCCGATTGTGTCTATGCGGAGACGGAATACGGGACCGTCTTCGCCTCGGCGATTGGCCGGCGAAATCTCTTCGCGACGCAGTTTCACCCAGAAAAGAGCGGCCGGATCGGCCTGCGCCTGCTGGCCAATTTCGTGACCTGGGACGGCAACCCATGCTGACCAAGCGCCTGATCTCCTGTCTGGATGTGCGTGACGGCAAGCTCGCGAAGAGCGTGAAGTTCGTCGACACCAAAGACATCGGCGACCCGATCGCGCAGGCCCGGAAATATTACGAAGAAGGACTCGACGAGCTCGTGATGTACGACATCACCGCCTCCAGCGACAGGCGCGACATCATGATCGAGGTGGTCGCGGCCGTGGCCGCGCAGGTGTTCATCCCCTTTTCGGTGGGCGGCGGCCTGCGCAGCGTGGAGGATTGCCGGCGGGTGCTGCTCGCGGGGGCGGAAAAGATCAATGTCAATTCCGCGGCGGTGCGCAATCCCGCCCTGATCAGCGAGGCGTCACAGGCCTTCGGCGCGCAATGCGTCGTCCTGTCCATGGATGTGAAATCCGTGGCGCCGGGAAATAAAATTCCCTCCGGTTACGAGATCGTCATCGACGGCGGACGCACGCCCATGGGCATCGACGCCATCCAATGGGCGCAACTCGGCGAGGAGCTTGGCGCCGGGGAGCTGGTCGTCAATTCGATCGACGCCGACGGGACCAAGACCGGTTATGAATTACAACTGACGCGCATGATCGTGGACAAGGTCGGCATCCCCGTGATCGCCTCGGGCGGCGGCGGCGAGCCGGAGCATCTCCATCAGGTCCTGACCGAGGGCGGCGCGGATGCCGCGCTGGTCGCCTCCATGTTGCACTATGGCACGCACACCATCGCGGGGATCAAGCAATACCTGCGCGATCGCGGCCTCAGGATGCGGATGAATTACTGATCGCATGACTATCACTCCCAGGAAACCTGATGTCACTCCCAGGGTGTTTGTCGGCAGGCAGCCCATATTCAGGAGGGATCACTCCATTTATGGATATGAGCTGCTGTTTCGCTCGGATGCCCTGACCAACTCCGCCCGCATGGATGGCAACAACGCCACTGCCCAGGTGATTCATAACGCCTTGCTCGAGATCGGGATCGATGATCTCGTCGGCGGTCATTACGCCTTCATCAACATGCCGCGCGACATTCTCCTGAGCGGCATGACCACGTTGCTTCCCCCTGGGCGGATCGTCATCGAGGTCCTGGAAAACGAGGCAGTGGATGAGGCGCTGGTCAAGGCGGTGGCGGAGCACGTCGCGCGCGGTTTTGCCGTGGCGCTGGACGATTTCGTCTATTCGCCGCAATGGGAGGCGTTGCTGCGACACGCCTCAATCATAAAATTCGACGTGCGCAGCAGCAATGCGGAAGAGATCGTCCGGCAGTTGGATCTGATGCGCGGGCATAACTATAAACTGCTGGCCGAAAAAGTGGAGACCGAGGCGGAATTCCAGCGTTATCGCGATCTGGGCTTCGATTACTTCCAGGGCTATTTTTTCAGCAAGCCAGCCATCGTCAGCCAGGACCGTTTGCCGGACAATCACGTGGCCCTGTTGCAGTTGCTGGCAGTCTTGCAGGACCCGGATGTCGCCATCAAGGAGGTGGAGAAACTGATCACCCAGACCGTAACCCTCAATTACAAGCTGTTCAAGTACCTTAATTCGGCGTTTCTCGGCAAATCCAGAACGATCCAGTCCATTCATCAGGCGATCGTATATCTGGGCCTGAATCATATCCGCCAGCTTGCCAGCCTGATTACCCTGATGGGGGTTGACGACAAACCTTCGGAACTGGTGCGCGCGGGACTGGTTCGGGCCAAGTTGTGCGAACTGCTCTGCATGCATGCCCGCAGGCCGAATCCCGAGGGGTATTTTATCGTCGGTCTGTTTTCCATACTCGAGGCACTCATGCAGCATCCGCTCGATCAGATCCTGGCGAAATTACCCCTGCCGGCGCATGTGACCGCGGGTCTCTTGCACCGGGAAGGCGCGGAGGGTGCGGCCCTGGATTGCGCCATCGCCTGCGAGCAATGCGACTGGAAGCGGATCCGCTTTGAGGGGATGGATCCCGGGGAACTGTCCAGCGCTTATCTGGACGCCATCAAGTGGTCCACGGAGATTTCGACGTTGCTGGAATAAGCAGTCAGCCGACCTGACTGCGCTTCAGCGATTCAATCCCACGAGTAAGTCCGTCGAGGGTCAGCGGGAACATCCGTTTACTCATGAGTTCCCGCACCATGTTGATGGAGTGGGTGTGGTTCCAGTAGTCCTCGGGGATGGGATTGATCCAGATGGCGTTGGGGTAGGTGCTCAGGAGACGGCTCATCCAGACCGCGCCGGATTCCTGGTTCCAGTGCTCCACGCTGCCGCCTTCGATCATGAGTTCATACGGGCTCATGCTGGCGTCGCCGACGAAGATCAGTTTGTGGTCGTGGCCGTACTTGTGCATTACATCCAGGGTCGGGATGAGATCGTGACGGCGGCGGGTGTTGTCCTTCCACACCGCCTCGTAGACGCAGTTGTGAAAATAGAAATGCTCGAGGTGCTTGAATTCCGAGCGCGTGGCGGAGAACAGCTCCTCGCAGACCTGCACGTGATCGTCCATCGATCCGCCCGCATCCAGAAACAGCAGCACCTTGACCGCGTTGTGCCGCTCCGGCGCCATGTGAATATCCAGCATGCCGGCATTACGGGCGGTGGAGTGGATGGTCTCGTCCAGATCCAGTTCGTCGCTCGCGCCCTCGCGCGCGAAGCGCCGCAGCTTGCGCAATGCGAGCTTGAGATTGCGCGTGCCGATCTCGACATCGTCATCGAGGTTGCGGTATTCGCGTTTGTCCCAGACCTTCACAGCGCGGCGGTTGCGTGACTGGTCCTGGCCGATGCGGATCCCCTCCGGGTTGTAGCCGTAGGCGCCGAAGGGGGAGCGCCCGCCGGTGCCGATCCATTTGTTGCCGCCATGGTGCGCCTCCTTCTGTTCTTCCAGGCGCTTGCGCAACTCCTCCATCAGTTTTTCCCAGCCGCCCATGGCCTCGATCTGGCGTTTCTCCTCATCGCTCAGATTGAGCATGGCCTGCTTTTGCAGCCACTCGGCTGGGATCTCCGCCAGCAGTCCCTCCATCAGGTTTTCCATGCCTTCGAAGTGCGCGCCGAAGACCCGATCGAAACGATCGAAGTAGCGTTCATCCTTGACGAGCGAGGCGCGGACCAGATAGTAGAAGGCGTCGATGTCTTTGCCGGCGGCGCCCTGATCGAGGGCCTCCATCAGCGTTAGATACTCGGTGATGGAGACCGGAATCCCGACCTCGCGCAGTTTGTAAAAGAGGTTCAGGAACATAGGAACTGGATACCGCAGATGTAGGGTGGGCACGCCGTTGGTGCCCACGCTGTCGGATCCACATGCCCGCGTGGGCATGAGAAACCTGCCCACCCTACGTTAGGTACCGGCATGCCGGGCTCTGGAATCCGGGTCATATATTCAGTGCCGTCCGCCGCGGTTCATGAACAGCAGTTTCTCGAAGAGATGCACATCCTGCTCGTTCTTCAGCAGCGCGCCGTAGAGTTTGGGCAACACCTTCTTTTGATTCTCCTCGCGCAAATCTTCGGGCGAGATGTCCTCGGCCAGCAGGAGCTTGATCCAGTCCAGCAGTTCCGAGGTGGAGGGTTTCTTCTTCAAGCCCGGCACCTCGCGAACGTTAAAGAAGGTCTCCAGGGCCTCGGCCAGGAGGCGCTTTTTGATCTCGGGATGATGCACATTGACGATCCGGGTCATCGTCTCGTGATCAGGGAACTGGATGTAATGGAAGAAACAGCGCCGGAGAAAGGCATCAGGCAGCTCTTTCTCGTTGTTGCTGGTGATGATCACCACGGGACGGTGTCTGGCGCGGATCAGTTCCCGCGTTTCATAGACATAGAACTCCATCCGGTCCAGTTCCTGCAGGAGGTCGTTGGGGAATTCGATATCAGCCTTGTCGATCTCGTCGATGAGCAGCACGGCCTGTTGCTCGTTCTCGAAGGCCTCCCAGAGTTTGCCGTGGATGATGTAATTCGCGATGTCCTTCACCCGGCCATCGCCGAGCTGGGAATCGCGCAGACGGGAGACGGCATCGTACTCATACAGACCTTGCCTCGCCTTGGTGGTGGACTTGATATGCCATTCGATCAGGGGCTTGTTCAGGGCGGCGGCGACCTCGGCGGCGAGCAGGGTCTTGCCGGTGCCGGGCTCGCCCTTGATCAGGAGCGGACGGCCCACGGTGACGGCGGCATTGACCGCGGTCATCAGGTCCTCGGTGGCGACGTAGGTGGCGGTGCCGGTGAATCTCGTATTTGACATCTTGTTGTGTTCCTGTCGGATGACGGTGTGTTGAGTGATAGGGATCCCGGAGTCCCGGGAATTGCGCCTGGATTTGACCGGGAAATTCTATTGGGATGTCCCGGCCCCTGCAACTCCCGTGGAATTACTTTCACTGATGGTAGAGGTGGATCCCCCTCCCCCTCTCGCGGGGGAGGGGCAAGGGGAGAGGGGGCAGAAAAAATAATCGTGTTTTGTATTTGCTCTCTTATTTGGGAAATTGAGAACTTAACAATCTTGCTTTAGTCAGGCAGAAAGATGAAGTTGAAGACGTACCCCGGCCGATCGACACACTCCCGATGCATCCCCGCCGGATCGAAGCGCGAGATTGAGACGAGTTCCCCATTGCGCAGAAATAAGCCTTCGTAACCCAGCCGTTTAATGTAGTCGAGGGATTCCTCGATCGGCTTGTGGGTATGCCGCTCCTCCATCTCGATGAGCAGGTTGGGCCGGCAGCGCCGCAGGGTCTCCACTGCGCCCTCGAGGACCGCCTGCTCGAAACCCTCCACGTCAATCTTTATAAATCCAATGTCGCCAAGGTCGAGATCATCCAGACGCTTTGTTTCCACCTCAACCTCCCCGTGCTCCCCGGAGACCTTGACCGCGCTCAGGCTGCTCCCCTGGTTCGAATAGCCGCGTTGCGCATTGCCGGGGATCCGCAGCATGGCCTTATCGGAAATGTTGGACAAGGCGACAGGCGAGACATGCAGCTTCGGACCATTGATACGTTGCAGGATCCGGAACAGCTTCGGATTGGGTTCGAAGGCATGGACCTCATGCGAGCAGCGCGCAAGCATCCAGGCGTAAACGCCCTTGTTCGCCCCGATATCGAGACTAATCTTCCGGCGATCGGCGAGGAAGGGAAGCAGATGAAGCTCCGGCTCTCCCCGCCGCAACTCCTTGCGTACCCGGTGGTGGATGTAAAGCCCCGCCGGGATCAAGGCGTATTTGAGCCGTTCCTCAAGAGTGTAGGGCGGGGACCAGGGGGCGGTATTGCTAT
Source organism: Gammaproteobacteria bacterium (assembly GCA_004297165.1). GTDB lineage: Bacteria > Pseudomonadota > Gammaproteobacteria > Eutrophobiales > Eutrophobiaceae > 2-02-FULL-56-15. The sequence continues at coordinate 96,457 of SCUJ01000005.1, read as the reverse complement.
CCATGAACGTATCGTATCTGAATAATACAAAGCGATTTATTATGTGCCTGCACGTGGGGTTATTCGGGGCTGATAATACCCTGAAATAATTCCCTCGCGTATAGCAAAGCGTGATCCTGCGGGGTAGAATCGCCTCAAAATACAAATGGCTATTGCCCCCGCGCAACCCCAAGGCCACGACCCGAACGAGGAGATCCGAGTGCCCGCGAAGGAAGCCACGGCCCGCATCAAGATCAACAGACTGCTGGAAACGGCGGGTTGGCGATTCTTTCCGGAAGACAACAAGCCCGCGAACATCTGTCTCGAACCCGGAGTCACCATAAAGTCCGCCGACCTGGACGCATTCGGCGCAAACTTTGAGAAAGTGGGCAAGGGTTTCATCGATTTCCTGTTGCTCGACGCCAAGGGATTTCCGTTCATCGTCCTCGAGGCCAAGGCCGAAGACAAAAACCCGCTCACTGCGAAAGAACAGGCTCGCAAGTACGCCCGCTCCCAGAATTGCCGCTTCGTCATCCTTTCCAATGGCAACCTGCATTATTTCTGGGATCTGGAACGCGGTAACCCATATATCATTACAGCCTTCCCGGCACCGGACTCTGTCAGCGCCTATCGGAAAGTCACGCCGGACCCGCAGCGACTGATCGCAGAGCCAGTCGACAGAGATTACATCGTGCTCAGCCAGCGGCCAGGCTACCAATCCGAGGCCGGTTGGCGGAACGAGACGGAGCGCCCGGTTTACATCCAGACCAACAAGCTGCGTTTTCTCCGGGATTACCAACTGCAGGCCATACGCAGCCTGCAAGCCGCCGTCGCCGCAGGCAAGGATCGCTTCTTATTCGAGATGGCCACCGGCACCGGCAAGACGCTTACCGCTGCGGCCGTCATCAAGCTTTTTCTGCGCACAGGCAATGCCCAACGCGTGCTGTTTCTCGTGGATCGTCTGGAACTGGAGGAGCAGGCGGGTCGTAAGGCGGACTCGCCGCTACTTTCGCTTGCCGCCGACTACAAAACCGTCGTCTACAAGGAAAACCGGGACGACTGGCGGCGGGCCGAGATCATCGTGACCACCGTGCAGTCACTCCTCTTCAACAACAAGTACCAGCGGTTGTTTTCGCCGACTGACTTCGATCTCGTAATCTCCGACGAGGCGCACCGCTCGATTGGCGGTAATGCACGGGCGGTCTTCGACTATTTTGTCGGTTACAAACTCGGCCTGACGGCCACGCCGCGCGACTACCTGCGCCGATTCGACAAGGATAAACCCACGAAGCGCGACCCCCGCGAAGCCGAGCGTCGCCTGCTGCTCGACACCTACCGCACCTTCGGCTGCGAAAGCGGCGAACCTACCTCCCGCTACTCCCTTCTGGATGGCGTAAAGGACGGACACCTCGTTAACCCGACGGTAGTTGATGCCCGGACCGAAGTTACTACTGAGTTGCTTTCTGAAGATGGTTTCATCGTCTCCTTCGCGGATGATACCGGGGAAAATCAAGAGGAGACGTACAAGCAACGGGAGTTTGAGAAAAAGTTTTTCTCCGAGAGCACCAATCTGCTCTTCTGCAAGACGTTCCTTGAGAACGCGCTGCGCGATCCCGTGAGCGGCGAAATCGGTAAATCGATCGTCTTCGCGGTCAGCCAGAATCACGCTGCGAAGCTCGCGCAGATTTTCAACCAGATAGCCGACCGCATGTTTCCCGGCAAGTACCAATCCGATTTCGCCATACAGGTCACCTCATTGGTGCCGGACGCACAGCAGTTCACGATCAACTTCGCCAATAACAAGCTGCACGGCTCGGGTAACTTCATCCCAGCCTACAAGACCAGCAAGACGCGGGTCTGCGTAACCGTCGGCATGATGACCACTGGTTATGACTGCACGGATATCCTCAACCTCGGCCTCTTCAGGCCGATTTTTTCGCCCACGGATTTCATTCAGATCAAGGGCCGCGGAACGCGCAAGCATGACTTTCTGGAGCAGCTCTTCGATGAGGCGATCAAGGGTGGGGTGACCCGGCCAGGCAAGACCACATTCAAGCTGTTTGACTTTTTCGCCACCTGTGAATATTTCGAGGAGCATTTCAACTACGACGAGATGCTGAAACTCCCCTTGCGTCGGGGAAAAGATGGCAATGGAGGCGAGGGCGCTGGTCCGGTGCTAGTGGGCGGTATCTACGAGCACCTTGGGGCGGACATTCTTGCGGGTATCAAGGAAGAAGCCATTGGCGCCGAAGGGATGAAGATTGACCGGATGTTCTTCGGGCGCTTCGAAGAGACCGTCCGGGAGGATCCGGTCATCGTCCAAGCCGTCGAGGCCGGCCAGTGGGATCGGGTCATCGATTACGTGAACCGCGAGGTGTTCGATAAACCGGAGGAATACTACAACCTCGAGAAGCTGCGCAGTGCCGCCGCCGTGGACCGGCGTATCACATTGCGTGAGATCCTGGAGAAGGTCTTCGGCCTCATTCCGCGCTTCAAATCGAAGGATGAACTGCTGGAAGAGGAGTTTGCCAAGTTCGTCGCCGACCGCAAGCCGGATCAGGCCCGGGCAATTCCTGCCATCAAGCATTACTTCAAGGCTTATCTCAACAGCAGACGGGTGCGGGACATCATCGATAGCCGCCAGTTTACGGGTCTGGCGACTACCCCGGAGTTGACCTTGCGCGACTTCAAGGACGTGCCTGAGGAATACCGCAAGTCGATACCGGAATACGTCAAGGATTATGTTTCACTCAACCAGTTCGCCGCCTAGGAGGGACCCATGGACAAGACCCGTAAAACCAAAGTCAGCGTTAAAGGAACCGACATTACAGTCCTCGAATTCGGAAAGCAGGATTATATTTCATTAACGGATATCGCCCGCCACAAAAACCCGAAGCTTACGGATGACCTGATCCGCAACTGGCTCCGCAACCGTAACACGATTGAATTCCTCGGCATCTGGGAGAGCCTCAACAATCCCGATTTTAATCCCGTCGAATTCGACGGGTTTAGAAAGGGCGCCGGCCTGAACAGTTTTGCCTTAACCCCCCGGCAATGGATCGAGAAAACCGGCGCTACCGGAATCCTGTCCAAGCCGGGACGTTACGGCGGCACTTTCGCTCACAAGGACATCGCCTTTGAATTCGCAACCTGGATATCGGTCGAATTCAAGCTCTTTCTAATCAAGGAATTCCAGCGGCTCAAGGAGGATGAAAACAGCCGACTATCGCTTTCATGGAACCTGAACCGAGCCATTTCGAAGCTCAACTATCGCATTCATACTGATGCCATTCAGTCACACCTCATTCCCCCGCAGGTCACTCCCACCCAGGCAGCCATGACCTACGCCACAGAAGCGGATCTCCTGAATGTCGCTCTGTTCGGGCATACAGCGCGGGAATGGCGGGATGCGAATCCAGATAAAAAAGGTAATGAGCGTGACTATGCCACTGTTGAACAACTCCTGGTGCTTGCTAATATCGAGGGCATGAATGCCGAACTCATCCACATGGGGCTGTCGCAGGGAGACCGCCTCAAACGCCTGAACGAGATGGCCATCCGCCAGATGCGAGTGCTCGTCTCCGCGTCATCAATGAAGCAACTCAAGGGATAGTCCGTGCTCGATACCGCAACCAAACGCCGCATCGACACCGCCCGCGACATCCTCGTTGGCAAGGTGCCGGACCCGAAAAGCCAGGTCGAGCAGATCACCATCGCGCTGATCTACAAGTTCATGGATGACATGGACGCGGAGAGTGAGGAACTGGGCGGCAAGCGCCGGTTCTTCGCCGAAGATTTCGCGGGCTACGGTTGGGCGAAACTGATGCGCTCCGGCCTCGGCGGTCACGAGACGCTGAACCTCTACGCCGAAGCCATCACCCGGATGCCGGAGAACCCCGGCATCCCGCCGCTCTTTCGCGACATCTTCAAGAACGCCTATCTACCGTATCGCGACCCTGAAACCCTGCGCGCCTTCCTGAAGATCATCGACGAATTCGAATACGACCACTCCGAGCGACTCGGCGACGCCTTCGAATACCTGCTCTCGGTGCTCGGCAGCCAGGGCGACGCCGGTCAATTCCGCACGCCGCGCCACATCATCGATTTCATCGTTGCCGTGATCGACCCGAAGAAGCACGAGACCGTGCTCGATCCGGCGTGCGGCACTGCGGGGTTCCTGATCTCATCTTACAAGCACATCCTCAAGGCCAATTCTTCACTCCCCTCTACCACCGGGAGAGGGGCCGGGGGTGAGGGAATCATGCCGGGAGATCTTTTGACTCCCGATGAACGCGGCCGACTCGCGCAGAATTTCAAGGGCTACGACATCTCCCCCGACATGGTGCGCCTGTCTCTGGTGAACCTGTACCTGCACGGTTTCGCCGACCCGCATATCCACGAATATGATTGCCTCACCAGCCAGGATCACTGGAACGAATACGCGGACGTTATCCTCGCCAATCCGCCGTTCATGTCGCCGAAAGGCGGCATCAAACCGCACAACCGGTTTTCGGTGCAGAGCAAACGCAGTGAAGTGCTGTTCGTCGATTATATGGCCGAGCACCTGACGCCGAACGGCCGCGCCGGAATCATTGTGCCCGAAGGTGTCATCTTCCAGAGTCAGACCGCCTACAAACAACTGCGCAAGATGCTGGTCGAGGAATATCTCGTTGCCGTCGTCTCTCTGCCGGCCGGCATGTTCAATCCCTATTCCGGCGTGAAGACCTCGATACTCATCCTCGACAAGTCGCTCGCGAAACGCACCAACAGCATCGCCTTCATCAAGATCGAAAACGACGGCTTCGGCCTCGGCGCCCAGCGCCGCGCAATCGACAAGAACGATCTCCCCGCCGCCGCCGCATTCCTGAAACACTGGCTACCCGACCCTAAATCCGAAATCCAAAATCAACAATCACAAATCCGCAACGTCCTCATCGTCGAAAAGAGCCGCATCGCCGGCAATGGTGATTACAACTTGAGCGGGGAGCGGTATCAGAAAAGCGTCGTATCAAACTCGGAGTTTCCGCACACCTTGATCCGTGACGTCAGCAACGTGATTACCAAGGGAACTACACCTACGACAGCAGGTTTTAACTTTGAGGATTCCGGGGTTAACTTCATCAAAATCGAGTCGGTAGCAGGGGACGGAACGATAATCGCGTCGAAAGTCGCTCACATATCAAATGAAGCGCACGCCGCTCTTGCACGTTCGCAGCTAGCGGCGGGCGATGTCTTGTTCTCAATCGCTGGTGCAATGGGTCGATCTGCGGTTGTAGATTCTTCCTTGCTGCCTGCAAACACAAATCAAGCCTTAGCAGTCATCCGATTAAAACAGGAGTTGATCTCTCCGATATATTTATCGCAACTGCTTCGATCTCCACGAGTACGCGCGCACATTGAATCCGTAAAGGCGGGCGTCGCGCAGTACAACATCTCGCTACAGCAAGTTGGAGATGTCGAAATCCCCCTCCCTCCGCTGGACGTACAAAAGGAACTCGTGACCGAGATCGAGGGCTACCAGAAAGTCATCGACGGTGCCCGCGCCGTTATCGCCCGCTTCGAAAGGAAGATCGAAGCTACACTGGCCCGCGTTTGGGGCGAGAATGGAGCCTTGTCGAAGGAGACCGACATATGAATCTGCAGGATGCCTACTACGAACAGCAGTTCGAAATTGAATTCCTTCGCGCCAAGGGCGATGCCTTCCAAACCTTCTTCGAGCGGCTGATGGGATTCGCCTACAAGGCCGACTTCATGGCGTGCCGTCCGTGGGGCAATCAGGGCGACCGCAAGAATGACGGATTTCTCAAGTCGGAGCGCCGGCTGTTCCAGGTCTATGCGCCCAACGAGATGGACGCTGCCAAGGCGACGAAGAAGATCACCGAGGACTTCGCGGGTGCCCGGGAGTATTGGAGCAAGCATTTCGACATTTGGACGTTCGTTCATAACGCGACGGATGGGCTGCCGCCACATGTTCAGAAGCTGTTACTCGATTTTGAGGAGGCAAACTCTGGAATTCGGTTGCAGCCATGGTGTCTGGAGGAACTTCGGCTGATCTTCCGAAAGCTCACCGCAGACGACAAAGCGTCATGGTTCGGACCTGCCCTAACGGATGCAACCAAGATCAATTTAGGTTTCGGTGACTTGAAGGTCGTACTGAAGAGGATCGCTGGGCTCCCCGCGCCTCCAATGACCGATGTGAAGGACGTGCCAGCTGGAAAGATCGAGGCAAATGCCTTGTCCGAGGCAGTGGCGCAGTTGCTCAAGGAAGGCATGGTCAAGTCGCCGTTGGTCGCCGACTTTCTGAACCGATGGCATGACGAAACGCTCGGGGAACGATTGGCGGAGGCCTTCAAGACCGAGTATCAGCGGTTGCGCGGAGGCCATAGCCCGAACCAGATCTTTGCCGAACTCCAGTCGTGGGCTGGCGGCAAGGATCGCGGGTCACCGGAACACGAGTTGGCGGTGGTGACCATCATCGCGTACTACTTCGAGCGCTGCGACATCTTTGAAGAACCACGGAGCACCGCACGATGATTCTCCCTTCCAAACACCTACCCCAGGACCGTGCCCTGCTGACTGTCGGGGCCGCGATCCTGCGGCACCTGTCACATCCACTCACCGTGTCGGCCTTGTGGGAGCAGTTGCCGCGCGCTACCGCCGACCATAAGGCCTCGTCGCCCCTGCGCTATGACGGATTCGTGCTTGCGCTTGATCTGCTGTTTCTCATCGGCGCGATCGAATTTCGTGAGGGGTTGCTTGTTCGAGGGGCACCATGATCCACCGCATCTACAGCAGTCTCGCAACGTTTAAGACCCTGGAGCTCAATCCTGGCCTGAATGTGCTGATCGCGCAGAAGGAAGCCGGCGCCACTGACAGACAAACCCGCAACCGCGCAGGCAAGACCAGCCTGATCGAGATTGTGCATTTTCTGACGGGCTCCGACGTTGGGAAGGATTCCATTTTCCGATCGGAAGCGCTTGCCGACGAATCGTTCGGGATTGAGTTAGACTTCGGCGGGGAGAGGCTTGTCGTTGAACGCTCCGGACATCAGAAATCGAAGATTCGTTGCAAGGGTGCTAGTTTTCTGCGTGGCAAGACCAGTCTCTCGAATACCGAGTGGATTACAGTCCTCGGTGAAACGATGTTCGGATTGCACGAGGAGCCTGACAATGCTGGCCGCGCCCCGACCTTCCGATCCCTGTTCGCCTACTTTGTACGCCGGCAGTTGAGCGGTGCATTCACGTCCCCGGAGAAGCAAGCAACCATGCAACAAGCGGGCGACTGGCAGGTCGCCCTGCTGTTCTTGCTCAGCCTGGATTGGAGAATCGCAAGCGACTGGCAGAAAGTCCGGGATCGGGAGAAGACCCTCAAGGAGCTGAAGAAGGCGGCGGGCGACGGTGCGTTCGGCGGGTACATCGGAAAGGCATCTGATCTGCGTACTCAATTGACCGTCGAGGAGGCCCGACTCGCACATCTGAAGTCCCAGGTCGACGCGTTTCGTGTGCTACCACAGTACACAGAACTCGAGGCCGAGGCCGATCAACTGACTCGCGCAATCAGTGATCTGTCAAACGCCAATGTCATCGACACGGCATCGATCGGCGATATGGAACGGGCGATGAAGGCTGAGTCACCGCCGTCACTCACGGATCTACAGCGTGTCTATGCGGAAGCTGGTATTGCACTTCCGAGCGTCGCCGTCAGGCGCTATGACGAAGTGCGGAGTTTCCACGAGTCTGTCATCCGGAATCGGCAGGACTACCTCGCCGGAGAATTGGACGCTGCGAAACAACGCGTTGCGACGCGCGAGCAGGAGAAGGCCCGGCTTGACGCGCGGCGCGCAACCGTGATGGGCGTGCTTCGGAGTCACGGCGCGCTGGACCAGTTCTCCCAGCTACAAGGGGAAGCTGGGCGCATAGAAGCGACGGTTGAGTCCCTGCGGCAACGTTTCGAAGCCGCCGAACAACTGGAGGGCACGAAGAACGAGCTTGAGATCGAGCGAAACCGATTGACGCTGCGCCTGCGGCGCGACTTTGCCGAGCAGAGGACGCGCTTGTCCGAGGCTATTCTCGCGTTCGAGGAGACATCGAAGCGACTGTACGAGTCCGCCGGCAGCATGACCGTGGAGGAAACCTCCAATGGTCCGGTGTTCCAATTTCCGATGCAGGGCTCCCGCAGCAAGGGCATCAAGAATATGCAGATCTTCTGCTTCGACATGATGCTCATGAGTCTATGCGCCAGTCGAGGCGTCGGGCCGGGCTTCCTGATTCACGATAGCCATCTCTTTGACGGGGTCGATGGCCGGCAGCTGATCAGCGCACTGAAGGTCGGTGCCGAAACAGCGAAGGAGCTGGGCTTTCAGTACCTCGTGACGATGAATGAAGACGATGCTTTCAAGGAGACTGTCGCGGGTTTTAACCTGCACGACCACGTGCTCCCAACAGTGTTGACTGATGCCGAGGAAAGCGGTGGATTGTTCGGGTTCCGCTTCTGAGGAATAGCCAAGGAAGATGCCGTTGAAATAGGCAACTACCTACCGCTCTTCTTCAAGAGCCCGAAGGAGCAGGAGTACTTACTTGAGGAAGACCCGAACATTTGTCTAATATCATTTATCGTCATTCCGGTGGAGACCAGAAGGGTACGATGAGTCGGAAGCCAGTTAATAACATATGTTTACTGGATGCCGGCCTGCACCGGCAAGACGAGATAGACTCTTTTCAGATATTTCATAACACACGGAAATTTCGCTATCACCTATCACGACACTTTGATGGTCGCTGAAGGATGTAATAACATTTTGAAATGCCAACCCTGAACCGAACCTTACAGAAAACCCTTGCCACCCTCACCTCCGACGATCTCCGCGACTGGGCGGGCGACACGATCCTGAAACGCGGCGAGAGCTATGTCGGTCAAGTCGAGAAAGTCCATCTCACGCCGGATGGGGCGCTGGCCGCGTGGGTCATGGGCACGAGCCGTTACGCCACCTCCGTGCGGATCGACGAAAGCGGGGAGTTCGACGAATATTGCACCTGCCCGTATGACGATGGTCCGTGCAAGCACGCCGTGGCGCTCCTGCTGGCGGGCGCGGACTTGATCCGGCGCAAGAAGAAGATCCCGGCGCTCGGAGAGGACGATTATTTGCATAGCGCATTGCTTGGCGAAGAAGCTGATTATCGGAAAGACGATGATAATGAGGACGTGGAATACGAAGTCGGCGCGGCGCCGATACGGAAGATCCCTGCGCGAAACCCCGGCACGCGTGCCGCTATCGCAAAGCTGCTTGCGGACAAAGACGCCGAAACGCTGCGCGATCTGCTGATCGACATCGCCGATCGCGATCCGAAAGCCCATCGGCGCATCCATGAACAGGAACATCTGGCCACCGGCAAGGTGGACAAGATTGTCGCGGCAGTGCGTAAAGATATTGCGCGCATTACCGCCGAGCCGGTCTGGTATAACCCATGGAAAGGCATCGGTAACCTGCCTGATTACTCCCCGATTGCGGAGCGGTTGCGGACGTTACTCGCCGGGGGCCATGCCGACGCGGTGGTCAGCCTGGGCGAGGACCTCTGGCGGCGGGGCAACGCACAGGTCGAACAATCGAACGACGAGGGCGAGACGGCGCAGGCCATCGCCGCGTGCCTGGAGATCGTCCTCGACGCCCTGCCGCGCTCATCACAGCCGCCGCCGCAGCAACTGCTGTGGGTTATCGACCGGCTGCTGGAGGACGAGTACAGTTTGCTCGAATCCGGCGCCGGCAATCTGTTGAACAAGCGCGCCTACACGCAAGCCCAATGGCGGGACGTGGCGAGTGTACTCGAACAAAGGTTGCGGGCCATGGCAAAACCGCGTGGTAAGGATTTCATGCGCCGCTGGCCGCGTGAACGGCTACTCAGTGCGCTGCTCGATGCCTATGCCCGGGCCGGCTGGAAGGAGCGCGTTATTCCGTTGCTCGAAGCGGAGGCCGATTATTGCATGTGCTATGCGCGGCTGGCTGATGAATTGATCGCCGCGAGGGATCTGGAGCGGGCGCGGCAGTGGTGTATCCAGGGTTACCGGAGCACGGAGAAGGAGGCGCCGGGGATAGCCAGTGAGTTACTGAACCGCTTACGGGAACTGGCGCGGCGGGAGCGCCGTCATGACCTCGTGGCGGCTTACCGGGCTGAGGAATTCTTCAATCTTCCCGGCCCAGATTCCTTTCGCGAAATACAGAAGGCATCAGAAAAGGTAAAGTGCTGGCCCACGGTGCGTACCGTGATCCTGCGTTATCTCGAATCAGGCGATCCTGGCCGGCCGGAAGACTGGCCATTGCCCGCGATCGAGGTTGAGCCTACCGCCGGAAGGCGTATGTACCGCCTTGCGTTTCCCGATTACGATACCCTGATACGGATAGCCGTCCTGGAACAGCGGCTCGACGACGTCGTGGATATCTATCAGGCCCTGCGCAAGAGCAAACGCAGGATAGGCCCGGATCTTGCGGAAGCGGTTGCCGCCGCGGTCTCCAAAACGCATCCGGACGCCACGCTTGATATCTGGCGCACCCTTGTCGAAAACCAGATCGGACAAGTCAAACCCAAGGCCTACCAGGCGGCGGCCCGCTATTTGCGAATGATGCGCGACCTTTACGCCAGGCAGCGCCGCTTGTCCGAATGGCGGCAACTCCTCGACGATCTGCGGGAGCGGCACAAGGCGAAGCGGCGGTTGATGGAGATAATCGACAGGTTACCGGATGGGGGTCGCGGGAGATCGGGTTAAGCCCAGTGTATTTATGTTGGGCATCGCTGCGCTCAGCCCAACCTACGCCTGGATGTGTACCGAATTCACCAAATGAAAGTCGTGTATTAACCCGCCTTTACTCAACGGCTGAATCTTCTGATGACTGCGCATGGAATTCCAGAGGTCCCAATCACGCTGAAGATTGAGCCAGAGTTCGGGACCGCTCCTCGCTTCGGTGGTTTTCCTATCTTTGCCGGCCTGTACTCTGTAAAAAATTTACCCTGACATCACTCATTCGCTTCTCTGGAGCGGGTGTATATTATGTACATGATAACGTACATTGATGATCGTCACCTTCGCGTTGGTGGTTTGCTTCATGAAACGGACCACGTATACCGAGCTGCGTATCTTTGATTGAAGCTTCTCCATGCCGATAGATAACTCCCACAACATCCTCGATGAAATAGAAGGCTGCACCCTCGACCATTACGAGCAAAATGCCGAGTCCTTTTGGGCCGGGACGCGCGATCACGATGTCAGCCAGAATATCGAGGCCTTCCTGCAAGCGCTACCCAAGGATAAACTCCTGGATATCCTGGACTTCGGTTGCGGTCCTGGACGGGATATTTGCACGTTTAAATCGTTGGGCCACAGACCGGTGGGGCTGGATGGCAGTCAGACGTTTTGTGAGATGGCGCGGAAACTCAGCGGTTGTCCTGTGCTACAGCAGCAGTTTCTGAAACTGGCGCTGGAGGAGAGCAGTTTCGACGGTGTGTTTGCCAACGCTTCATTGTTTCACATACCCAGTCAGGAACTGCCCCGGATTTTACGGGAATTACACCGCGCCCTGCGTACCGGCGGCATTTTATTTTCCTCCAACCCCAGAGGCAATTCCGAGGGGTGGCAAGGGCAACGCTATGGCCATTACATGGAACTCGAAACCAGTGCCGCCTATCTCCAGCAAGCGGGTTTTAAAATAATCGACCACTACTATCGCCCTCGTGGCTTACCACGAGAGCAGCAATCCTGGTTGGCTATCGTCAGCCAACGCCAGGGGGTTTCAGGCTGAAACTGGTAGAGGGCGCCGGCCGGCAACGAACCCATCACGCCAGCAATCCGCCGATCAACGCGCCGATCAGCAATACCGGCACGGTGATCAGATACAGGAGCATGCTACCGCCCGCGAAGATGGCGCCCACCAGTGGCAGGCCGGTGAAGGCCGAGGCGAAGAAGAAGATGAAGCCGGCCAGCAGGATCCCCGGCAGGATCGCCGCCAGCAGTGCATTAAATACGTTCCCGGCTACCTTGCCGCCCACGATGCCGGCGAGTAGCGCACCGAGCCCCGGCAGCCAGAAGAGGAGTATCGAAAAGACGATCATCCAGATCATGCCCATGAGGACGCTGCCATTGTCTGAGGCCATGAGAGTCTCCTTATAATCGGTTATGTGAATGGCTGAAATCTTATGCCTATTAATCTGCGCGGGCCATGATCGCGCAAGGTAAATCATCGCCATCGACACTCACTAATGGTTTTTATAGGATGGCGGCAGGGAGGGATACAACATGCAACGTCGGAAATTTCTTCAGACAACGCTGATCCTCAGCGCGGGTCTGCCGCTTTTCACCAGCTGCTCTCAGGATTGGCGCAAACGCACGCCGCCGGGACGATTCTCCAAATACGACGATCAAGTGCGGCCGTTGCTCGCGCGGATGACCCTGCGGGAGAAGGTCGGTCAGATGACTCAGGCGGAGTTGGGTCAGTTGGGCGACGGCAGCGCGGTTGCGCGTCTGGCGCTCGGTTCGGTCTTGAGCGGCGGCGGGGCCGACCCCGAGGCAGGCAACGGTCTTGCGGCCTGGACCGACACCGTGGCCGGGTTAATCGATAAAAGCCAGGAGAGCCGGCTTGGCATCCCCATCCTATACGGCGTCGATGCCGTGCATGGTCACAGCAACGTTCTGGGCGCGGTGATCTTCCCGCACAACATCGGGCTCGGTTGCACGCGCAATCCGGCCCTCGTCGAACGGATCGCCCGCATCACCGCTGAAGAGGTGCGGGCGACGGGCATCCACTGGACCTTCGCGCCCTGCGTCACCGTGCCGCGCGATGAGCGTTGGGGCCGGACCTATGAAGGCTTCGGCGAGGACCCGCAACTCTCCGCGAGCCTTGGCGCCGCCGCCATCCGCGGCCTGCAAGGCGAAGACCTGAGCGACCCCTTGTCGCTGCTCGCCTGCGCGAAACACTATCTCGGCGATGGCGGCACCACGTATGGATCGCGCGCCTTTCGCGGCCGGTTCGGGATCGATCAGGGCGATACGCGGCTGGATGAAGACGAATTGCGGCGCGTGCATCTCGCGCCTTATCTGGATGCCATTGCGGCGGGCGTTGGCACCATCATGGTCTCCTACAACAGTTGGAATGGCGCGAAGGTCACGGGGATCCGGCGGCTTCTCACGGAGATCCTGAAAGAGGAACTCGGCTTCGAGGGTCTTCTGATCTCGGATTACAACGCGATATCGCAGGTCGATCCCGATCGCGATACCGCCATCATGCAATCGATCAACGCCGGCATCGACATGGCCATGGAACCCGATCGCTTCGAGGATTTCATCGATCGGCTCACGGCCCTGGTCGAAGCGGGCAAGGTGCCACAGGCACGGATTGACGATGCCGTACTGCGCATCCTGCGGGTCAAGGCCGCCATGGGACTGCTGGATCCGGAGCGCAATCAGCTCCCGGATCGCAACTTGCATCAGACCTTCGGTTCCGCCGCACACCGTGAGGTCGCGCGGCAGGCGGTGCGCGAATCCCTGGTGCTGTTAAAGAACGCGGGAAACATCCTTCCGCTGAATCCGGCACGGGTGAAAATCCATGTGGCCGGACGCGGTGCGGACGACATCGGCATGCAGTGCGGCGGCTGGACCGTCGAATGGCAGGGCAAGATGGGCGAGGTCACCACCGGCGGCACGACGATCCTGGCCGCGCTGCGAGCCGCGGTCGGGGACGCCGCGAATGTGAGTTACTCCGCAGACGGCAGCGGCGCCCAAGGGGCTTCGGTCGGCATCGCCGTCATTGGCGAGATTCCCTATGCCGAGGGGGTCGGCGATCGCGCCGATCTCGCGATTGACCCGGCGGACCATGAGGTTGTCGCACGGTTAAAGGCGGCGGGCTTGCCGGTGGTCGTGATCCTGCTCTCCGGGCGGCCCCTGATCCTGGGCGATCTCCTGGATGAGGCCGACGCCTTGATCGCCGCCTGGCTGCCGGGCACGGAGGGGCAGGGCGTTGCCGATATCCTGTTCGGACATGCCAAACCCACGGGGAAGCTATCGTGCACCTGGCCGCGCGGCATGGCGCAGATCCCGATCAATGCCGGCGACGCGGACTATGACCCGCTGTTCACTTATGGATTTGGTCTGGATTACGTCTGATATCCACTGGCAAAGACTCCCCGCGCTGAGAACACAGCGCGGGGAGTTGTTTCCGATCAATTGAACTTGTAACTCAATGTCGCCTTGATGTTGCGTCCCGGTTCGTAATCGTCCAGCACCAGCGGACCGAAGACCGGATGTATCGTGACGCCGACCCGCGAGGCATGCGAGACATAGAGTTCATCGAACAGGTTCTCCACCCCGAGCGTAACACTCAGGCCGCGAATAGAATCCGGTTGCCAGCGGCCGGAAATGTTGTGAAGGTCATATCCCTGTTTGGCCGCGGCGGAGGCCGTCTCATCGAGCGCGAAGCGTGAGGTCCAGTTCAAATCGAGATGCAACGAAGGGAATGTGTAATCGAGGCTGAGCCCGATGCTGTCTCCAACCTCCCGTTCCAGCGGGAAACCCGTCGATTTGACTTCGGAATCGGATTTGGAGTAACTCGCGGTGGCGCTCAGGTTGTTTTTGAATACGCTCAAGCCGGCTTCGAGACCCTGGATCTCGACTGCCCCGGTATTGTCGTACCAGCCGGCGCAGCCGCGGCCTGTGCAGGCGTCAAGCGGGTAATCGACCTCCTCGATCTTGTCTTCCAGACGGGTCCGGAATACGGTGAAATTCGCGTTGATGGAGTCGATGCCGAGCATGTTCGTGGTGCGAAAACGCAGTCCCAACTCGTCGTTATGGCCTGACTCCGGCTCCAGGTCAGGATTGGGGATGTTGCCGATGCCCGCCCCAGTGAACACCTCCGAGAGTTCCGGTCCCTTGAAAAATTCCGTGCGCCCGCCTTGGAGCCGTAATTGGTCGGTCATGACGAATTCCCCCGCGAGTCCGAAGGACCAGCGTGTGTAGTCTGAATCATTGATGTCCGTGTCCATGGCATAGCGATCGACGCGGATGCCGGGTTTGAGCGAAAACCGTTCGCCAATCCCGATGCGGTCTTCGGCATAGAAGGCCAGATTTTCGGCCTGCTGGAGGTCCGTCCGGTCTGGCGATCCGTTACCGTACTTCAAGCGATAGTCGGTTTCCTGATGCAGATAGTCGAAACCGTAGAGCAGACGATGCGCAAAACCGGCGAAATCGATCCGCGACTCGGCCAGCAAGCTAACGCCCTGGTTGGCGGCGTTGCCCTCAGTCCTGTTGTTGGTGAGCGTTGCAAGCCGCTCGAGATCCGTTTCGTTCCGGAAGCCGCTGAGACGCAGATTCAAGCCCGATCCGAGATCCAGAGTATAGGCGGCTGTTAGCGTGTCGCGCCCGTATTCGGTCGGGAATAACAAGCCCGCGGAGAGAGCCTGATTGGTGCGCACGCCCATGTCCGGACGTTCCGCGTAACTGCCTGAATCGCGGTAACGATCATAGCTCAGCGCCAGGCGTTGCCGATCGTCGATCGCGAAACCGGTTTTAAGTAGGAGATTTTCGAGATCCCCGTCGCTGCCAAAGACCTCGACGCCATCGCCGTCCTCGAAGTTGTCCCGATCTACCTGGGAGTAATACATAACCGCATCCAGCCTTTCGCCTATCCGGGCGTAACCGGTCAGTCCATAGGACCAGAGGGCGTTATCGTGGTAGGCGGTCTGCATGCGCGCGCCGTAGTTTTCCCCTGCGCTCAGGAGGTCATCGGCAACCTTGGTCTCAAAGTGGACCGCACCGCCCATCCCGCCGTTGATCACCGAGTTGGCGCCGACCTGAACATCCACGGCACGCAGGATATCGGCGTTGATCAGGAGGTTACCCATGTGGTGGTACATGTAGTTGTTCTGATTCGCGCCGTCGATGGTTACCTGGAGGTCGGTGTCATCCAGCCCCCGGATGTTGATGCGCTGGTTGAGGGAATGAGTGCCGCCGACATCCACTCCCGGGATATCACGCAGGAGATCGCTTAAGTGATCCGCCTGCTTGACGCCGATCTGCTCCTCGTCCAGGAAGATCGAGGAACTCTTTACCCGGGTTCCCCAGATGACGATTTCTTCGTCAGGCTGTCCGGTCGTTGCCGCGAGCGCCGGTTGCGTACCGGCGAGGCCCGCCAGCAGACAGGCAATAGACACAAATTCACTATTAGTCATAAGCCATTCCTCAAGTTCGAATTGAAATACGAAACCGGCGGGAAATGGCTGGCGGCTGGCTGGCTTGCGCCCCGTGGTGTTATTTGGTCAGTATCAACTTTCCTTGTCGGGTCTCGCGGAGTTGATAACGCTCGCCCTTATGCTCAATCACGAGGGATTTCTTCTCTCCCAGTAACACGATACTGGCCACGGTATTATCGATGACCGGCACCGAGCGTTGTGATGAGTTTTGTTCCTTACGTGCACTGTCCATATGGATATAGTAAACGAGAAACATTCTCATTAGCAACAGAAATTTAATACGCACGTTCCGGATTCCGGACCAACCTGAAGGGTGTGTCCCAAGGAACTAATACACAGCACCCGTTCGTACGGTGCCTGTCGAAGCACTAACGGAAAACCAGAATTCGTTGCCCTTCGCCAGTCTCAGGGTGAATGGATTCGAGTTGGTTCAGAGTTACCCTACGTTTGTTTCCCGATCTCCTGATCCTTGCCTACCTCGTACCAATCCACGCGCCTGGTCGAGTACATGATCGCGCCAAGGATGATGAAGAGCCCTATCGAACCGATGAGCAGGGAATAGTCTTCGTTGATGAGCAGGATGTAGAGATAAACATAGAGCAGTGTGACGCCGCCGCCGACAATGAGCGCGCGCGCCGGGCGGTGCAGGATCGCGCGGGCATAGGCGGTCACCATCCCGATGACCGCGACGCTGGCGATGGCATAGGCTGCGGGAAAACCCAGATGCTCGGCGAGCGATAACTCCAGTAAATAGAACAGACAGAGCGCACCGCCGAGCAACAGATACTGGATCGGATGGACCTTGACCCTGGCCAGCACCTCGATGAGCCAGATCGTGGCGAAGGTGAGCAGGATGAAGAGCATGGCGTATTTCACGCTGCGCTCCGCCATTCGATAGTGATCGACCAGGGTCGTCAACTCAACCCCGAAACGCGAGCTTTGCACAACCTCGGCGAACGAATTCTCCGTGCTCCATGACTGCGGATAGTTGCGCCCCAGGAAGGGAATCGACCACGTCGCGCGGAAGCCCGTATCCGTGGTGGAATGATCTGTCGGCAGCCAGTTGCCCTGATAGCTGGGGTGTGGGTAATTCGATTCCAGCGTTGCCTCGGTACTCTTGCCGAAGGGCGTGAAATAGACCCCGACGCTGCCGTTCAGCGCGAGCGGCAACGAGAACTCGAAGCGCTGCGCATCCGTTGCCACGCCGACCATGGCCTGGATCCCGTTCGCGGTGTTCGTGAATTCCCCGGTCCCCGGAAGAAACGGGACCCTGCGATCGTTCCACGTCACTGTCGTTTCCTCCTGGATTGCCCGGGCGTCCGCGATGCCGATGGCAAGATAGGCACGCTCCCAGGCTACGGCGGCGGGCTCCAGGCCGAGCGTCGAAAAGTCGGGACGCGCGAACTCACCGGCGATCTCGATGGCGAGTTTGTATACCGGGATCGAGAAGATGCCCCGTTGCCGGGTTTCCGTGGTTATCGTCCCGTTGATTCGGAGACGTTCCGGCAGGAACACGGCGCTGCGCGGCGCGGTGCGGGCAATTGTCTGGCCTTCCGGATTGGTTTCCGTCCATTGATAGGTATACGGGACCACGAGCGCGGGGCCGGTGATGATCTGCATGTTGCCCCATTTGGACGATACCTCGGTGACGGCGGTATCGCGCCGCTCCTGACGTTCCCTGACCAGCTCGTTGATCATGGCAATCGGGATGATGAGCAGAATGACCAGGAAACCAATCGACAGGAGCCGCAGTGTCTGCGAGTTGCGGATGGTGGCGTTGAAGTATTCGGCTGTGGTTTGCGACATACTTGATCCTCCCCGGCTTACGTTCTCAGCTTACCGGATGTATTTTTCGAAGAACAGACTCATTGGATCCTCTTTATAATCACCGAAGGGCGGGCATTGCCGATAACCCGAGCGTTCGTAGAGACGGAGGGCCTCGGGCTGCAGTATCCCGGTTTCGAGCCGCAGGACAACGCAGCCCGCGCGCGCTGCCTTTGTCTCAAGGAATTCCAGGAGTTCTCCGCCGTGCCCGTTGCCGCGCCGGGCCGGCCGGATGTACATCCGTTTGATTTCTCCTTCATCCCCGTTGACCACGACGGCCCCGCAACCGATGGCCTCCCCATCGTCCGCACGGATTACCGCGAAGATGACGTTGTCCTGTGACAGGGCCTCTATATCGATCCCGTGGTGCGATTCCGGCGGATACAAGGGTTTCTGATAGTCATCCAGTTCCTCGATGAGCCGGATGACCTCGGGTTGATTTGCGGTTTCCAGGGAGATTTGCATCGGTCAGTTCAGCAAAAGAGAAACCCAGCCGCTATGCGGCCACGGAGGTGGCGTCCAGCCCTCCACTGCTTTGCCGACCGGCTGTCTTAGTCGATTAAACTCGAATTCCATGGGTGGTCGCTTTCATGCTATTGAAGAACTGTTTCGGCAAGGGTACTGTTTACTGCATACGCAATAACCATGCAACTACCAAAAAAGGCGTAATCCGATGCGAACCCTGATACTTTTCACGACGACCTTACTATGGCTCTCCTCCGTTTCCGCGCAATCCTGCGACCGCGAGTGCCTCGCCAACATGACCACCCGTTATCTGGATGCCATGCTCCGGCACGATCCCGGCCTGGCGCCGCTCTCGCCGGACGTGCGTTTCACCGAGGATACGCGGGAACTGCAACCCGGAGAAGGTTTGTGGAAAGGCATCGAGGGATTGGATACTTTTCGCCAGGACATCATCGATGTGCGCAACAGCACGGCAGGCGTGCATGTCACCGCCATCGAAGGCGGCAAGCGCGTACTCGTTGCAATCCGCCTGAAGGTGGCGGAAGGCAAGATCAGCGAAATCGAATCCACCGTGGTGCGCAGCCGGGAGGAAGGCATGATCTATCGCCCGGAGGCAATCGTCGAGGCCAGCAAGGCGATGAATATAACGCCGGCGCCCGAACAGCGGAATACGCGGGAGGAGATGATCAAACTGGCGCTGCTCTATCCGGAAGGATTGCGCAGCGGCAGTTTCGTGACCGTCGATGCGCGGTTTTCACCGGAGGCCTATCGCTTCGAAAACGGACAACTCATGGCCGGACCCGGCTGCACTTTTTTTCCCGGCTGCGACAATATCCGCGAACAGCGCATCCCGACATTGCCCGGCATCACGGCGCGAGTGGCGGCCGTGGATGAGGAGCAAGGCATCGTCTGGCTGCGCATGAATTTCGGACCGGGGTCGATCATGCAGGGCGAAGGCGAACTCTCGGTGTGGGAGATGTTCAAGATTTACGACAGCCGCATCCAGGCGGTGGAAGCCTTCATGGAAATTATTCCGGCGGGGACGCCTTCCGGCTGGGATTGATATAACTATCCTTGTTTCAACGGTCTGGCCCAGTCCAGCGTTGCACGATGCCGGCCTCGATGCCGAACAGATCCAACACCCGGCCGAGGGTATTGTTGACGAGATCGTCGATGGTCTTGGGTTTGCCATAGAAAGCCGGCATCGGCGGCATGATCGTCACGCCCATCTGCGCCGCATCGTACAACAGTTTGCAATGCCCGACGTGCAGCGGCGTCTCGCGCGGCAGCACCACAAGGCGGCGCTGCTCCTTGAGGCACACATCCGCCGCGCGCAGCAGCAGATTGTCGGCGTAGGAATGCACGATCCCGGAGAGACTCTTCATGGAGCAGGGCGCGACAACCATGCCCTCGGTGAGATATGAACCGCTGGCGATGGAGGCGGCGTGGTCCTCCGGGGCATGCGTCACGTTCGCCAGGCGCTCCACATCCGCGACGCTGTAATCGGTCTCGATGGGGATGCTAAGGCGCGCGCTGGACGTGAGCACCAGATGTGTTTCGAAGAGTTTCTGTTGCCGCAGGATCTCCAACAGGCGGATGCCGTAGATTACGCCGCTGGAACCTGAGATGCCGATGATGAGTCGTTTCATGCCGGCATTTTAACAGGCAGTCGAATCTCTCCCATGATTATTTACAAGGAAGGGTTTCTTTCAACGCCGCATCGATAACCGCCGCGGCATTGCCGGCGAGCGTTTCTGCATGCGTTTGCAGATAGCGCGTCACCGTGTTCACCAGTCTTCCCATATCGGCATGATCATCGGCCAGACACCAGGCCGGTTCAGACTGCAAATCTGCAAGGCTGTCGACGGCCCCGGCGATATAGCCCAGGCAGAGATTGCGTTCCCCATGAGCCGTGATGTCATGGATGTCGACAGGCATATCCACCAGTGGCAGGCATGCTGCCAGCAACGCCTCGCCAGTCATGGAGAAGGCATTCATCCCGGTCATTGTTCCTTCAGTGCAGGGATACTCAGCCGCATAGGCATCGAGAATATATTTACCCGCGGATTCATCGCCAGGTGGGATTGTGAGGGATCGCTGTTCCAGCATGATTGCGACGCTGTCCATGGAGATTTTGGGTGGAAGACAATAGCGCGGGGTGATGCGAGTGCTGGATACATGGAATTCGTGGGCATCGTTGACGGCGCCGAGGAAGGCGCGGCAGGCGATCGCGGAGGCATCGCCGGTTGTCACCTTGACGCCCCAGGGCATGGGCGCAAGCTGCCCCGCGATCACGCAATGACTCAGAATTTCCCTGCCGCTCAGTACCGGGACATCAGCGGCGCCCGCGCCCGCCAGATAAAACATCAACACATGTAAGGTTATGATCCGCCGCATACTCACCTCTGCAACTGCTCGCCTTCGAAAAGTATAGCGGACCTTCATCGCAGGGTGTGCATGTCGTTTGTGCACACGCGGGCAGGGCTCTACTGGATAACAGAAAAGTCAACTGGGCATCCCGGACAACCACTGCCTATACTTGGCCAAACCGCTATCGAACGTAGCTGATTGGCTTGACATGCCATATATGGTATGACCAGAATAGGCTATGTGGCGCATCGAGGAACACAGGAGAGTGGACAAACAGCTGGATGCGGCGCCAAAGGACATCCTCAAACGTTACGAGAAATGGCTGGACATCGCAGCCATATCAGGACCGCCGGGCTTGCGCGCGATCAAGGGGTTTCATGACGAGGCCCTGTCTGGAGAATGGAATGGGCATCGTTCATCCCGCTTGTCCATTCAATATCGGGTTATTTATCGCGTCATAGCCGCGGACCAGATCTTTCAGGTGATATCGATTACCGCACACGACTATCGGAGGTTGTAGATGAGCCAGTTTCGAACAGCCAAGCGCCGCACCGCGGTAAGCGTCGGGGAATCCGTCCGGATTATTCGCGACCTTCAGGAACTCAGCCAGAATCAGTTGGCTGAACTCACGGGCATTCCGCAGGCGACAATCTCCGCCATTGAAAACGATCGCGTCAATCTCGGCGTGGAGCGCGCCAAGGTTCTTGCGCGAGCGCTGCGCTGCCACCCGGCAGTGCTGGTTTTTCCGGGGTGGGATACTGACCATCAGTCGGCGGCATAACACTGTCAAGGCTGGCGCTGTGAAACGTTGTAGTGTGTACCTTTTCGCTTCAACCTGAGGGAATTACTGTGATCGCTGGGCAGCGAAGAAGCAGTAATCGTAGGGTGTGCACGCCGTTTGTGCACACGTGGACAGAGCAGAATTAGACACCCCGGATATCCGCTTCCTTCACTCCACCCCAAACGCCAGCAACACATTCCCCGGTTTGTCCGAGGCCCCCAGCACCCCATAACCAGATCCGACGAAGAGCATCCCGTTCGCGATGACCGCGCCCGGCGAGCGCAGCGAGCCGCCGTGGGCCGCCACGCCGTTCACGGTCTCGAAGTCGCGGGCCGTGTCGTATTCCCAGATCAGATCGCCGTTCTCCATCGACAGCGAGCGCAGTTTGCCGTCGCTGCCGCCTGCAAAGATCGCGCCGGGGACGGCGCTCGTTGCCGCGGTGAAGGAGACGCGGGTCTCGCCTTGAGTGATCGGGTTGAACCAGGACCGAGCGCCGTCCTTCAACTCGATGGCCGCCACGCCGCCGTCGGAGACCCCGTAATAGACCCGGCCGTTCACCGCAGCGCCGCCCCAGAAGACCCCGCCGCGCTCACTCGGACTGACCTGGCCTTGCCAGACCACTGCGCCATCCTTATCGGGATCCAGGGCGAAGACGTTGCGGAATTTCTGCGCAACGATGAGCAGACGCCGGCCGTCGGATAAGGTTTGCAGGATCGGCGCGGCGCCGAAGTCATTGTCCGGCCCCATCTCCGGCGGGCAGGCGGCGGATTTTTTCTCGCCGAAACAGCCGCCCAGCCAGACATCCTCGCGAGTGCCCTGAAAGACCCAGCGGACCACGCCGGTGTCCATGTCGAGGGCCATGACCGCATCAGAGGTGTCCACGGCCGGCGCTGTCCAACTGTCACCCGTGCCGACGTAAATGGCGCGCCGCACCGGATCAACGGCCGGCGTGCCCCACACCGATACACCCGCGGGTGCATAAAGCTGCACGCCTTTCTCGTTTTTCTTATAGGGCTTCGGCGTTTCGGCGATGGTGTAGGTCTTCCAGATCCGCTGGCCGTCATCGACGTCGAGCGCCACGACGCTGCCGCGGAAGGTGCAGCACGGATAATCGGGTGTGCCGCCCGCGAAGGCCTCCGAGGAGGAAACCGGGATATAGAGCCGGCCTTCGTGCAGGGTCAGGCTGCCGGTGATGCGCGCGGTGAAGTGATTGTCGATCCTTTCACGCCACAAGAGCGCCCCGGTCCGCGCGTCGAGGGCGTATACGTTCGCCTCGGCGTCGCCGAAGAATACCGCGTGCGTGGCCCCGGCATGTCCCTGCACCGGGCCGACCAACGGCGCGTTACGCACCTGGCCATCGGCGCGGAAGGACCAATAGATGCATCCGGTGGCGGCGTCGAGGGAATAGACGTAACCGAGATCCGATCCGGTGTAGAGCCGTCCCGCGTACACGCCCGGTTGACTGTAGGTGGAGATGCCGCCCGGAAAGCCGAAGGCCCAGCGCAGTTTGAGCCTCGGGATATCGGCGGCCGCGAGCCCCGCCGCTGCCGCCGGCTGGTATCTGGCATTGTCGATCCCCGCGCCCCAGCCGTTCCATTGGCCTATTGTTGCTGGCGCCAGCGGGGGATTGTCCTGGCAATGATTCTGCATCGCATTGGCATCGCCGGAAGCCTCGCTCCCCAGGGGCCGGCCGCTCATGAATTCGGCCAGGGTTTGCTTCTGGCGGTCATTCAGTTGCTGGGCCTGGATCTGCATGACGCCACCGGTTAGCGCCGCATAGATCCGCTCCGGCGGCATCTGGCGGATGATGGCCGGATCCGTGGCGTTCTCGGGCCCGTTGGGGTTGCCATGGCAGGCGGCGCAATGAGTCTGGAAGAGGCCGATGCCGAGTTCCGTGCCGACCATCCCGGGGATCGGCGTTTCCTCCGCGGCCTCCGTTTCCCCCTCGGAGGTGACGGCGGTGCGATTGACGGACATCTGACAGGCGCCGCAGAACAGCGCCAGCAACAGCAGCAGGTATGATGATCGGTACATGGCGCCTCCCCCTGATCGAAGTATCTGGCCCACGGTTTATTATTCGAATCGTGGGTTGCGGGTTTCAATATATAATGAAAACGCTATACGGCGACAGCCCTGTTCGCCGGCATGCCACAGCCTGAGGGGGGAATATGCACAAGCGTAAAACAATAATGTGTTCCTGCTGTTCGCTGTTGTTCGTCTTAACTTTCCTGCCTGACGCGCGGGCCCAGCAGACCTGCGAGAGTCTCTCGGCAGTGAAGTCTCCCGGTCTCTCGATCGTCGCGGCAAACGCGATCAAGACCCCGCCGGATTTTTACCCTCCGCGCACGGGTGGCGTCTTCGGCACGCCCGCCGGGCTCAAGGTGAGCAATCCCTTCTGCCGCGTGGTGGGCTACATCGAACCGGCGCCCGGCTCGCATATCGGCTTCGAGATCTGGCTGCCCGAGCCCGCCGCGTGGAATCAACGTTTTCTCGCGGTCGGCAATCCCGGCTTCATCGGCTCGATCAGCTTTGGCGGACTCGCCCGTATCATGGAGGAGGGTTATGCCACCGCCTCGACCGACACCGGACATCTCGATCCAGGTTATGACTGGTCGATCGGCAAACCGGAACGCGTGGCGGACTGGGGACACCGGGCGGTGCACGAGACCACGGTCGCCGCCAAAAAGCTGATCCGGGCCTATTACGGCAAGGCGCAGGATTATGCCTATTGGAATTCCTGCCACAACGGCGGCAATCAGGGACTGAACGAGGTGCAACGCTATCCCGATGACTACGACGGCGTGGTCGCCGGCGACCCGGCCTATTACGTGACGCGGTTGCAGTCCGGTTCCGAATACCTGAGCTGGATCGCGTTGAAGGACGGCGTCGAGGCGCCGGGTTATATCCCGCCCGCGAAATATCCCGTGCTGCATCGCGCGGCCCTGGATGCCTGCGACGCGCGCGATGGCGTCAGGGACGACATGATCGCCGACCCCACCCGCTGCGATTTCGATCCGGCCTCGATCCAGTGCCCGGCGGGCGACGCGGCCTCCTGTCTCACCGCGCCGCAGGTGGATACCGCCCGGCGCATCTATGCCGGGGCGAAGTTCGCGGACGGCTCGCCGATCTATTCGGGTTTCGAGCCGGGCAGCGAATTGGGTTGGGGGATGATGGCGGCCGGACCCGAGCCTCTCGGGATCAGCAATGGTTTTTTTCAGGGCATGGTCTTCGAGGACCCGGAATGGGATTTCCGCACCTTCGACGTGGAGATCCACACCCGGCAGGCGGAACGTAAACTGGGGGCCGCATTGGATGGAAAGGATCCCGATCTGAGCGAATTCAAGGGGCAAGGCGGCAAGTTGATCATCTATCAATCCTGGGGCGAGACGGCGGTGCCGCCCCGGACCATCACCGGGTACTACCAGAAGGTCAATGACGCGCTGGGCGGCGTGGAGCAGACCAGGGATTTCCTGCGGCTCTTCATGGTCCCCGGCATGGGCATGTGTCCGGGCTTCAGCAACCCCGCGGCCTTCGATGCGCTCTCGGCGCTGCGGGCGTGGGTGGAGGAGGGCAAGGCCCCGGATCGGATCGAATCCGCCTACATCAACCAGGGCCGGACCTACCGCACTCGGCCTGTCTGCGCCTATCCCGAGGTCGCCATCTACAAGGGCAGCGGCAGCACGGACGCGACGGAAAACTTCACCTGCGGCGCGGCCGATTGGTAAACGACAAAGAGGTAAATCGATGGGTCCATTAGCAGGATATAAATTAATCGAGATCGCCGGCATCGGCCCGAGTCAGTATGGGGCGATGCTGCTCGCGGACCTCGGGGCCGAGATCATCCGCATCGACCGGGTGCAGGCGGCGGATCTGGGGATCGCCGTGCCCGCGAAATTCGAATTGCTGAATCGCGGCCGGCGTTCGGTGGCCGTAAATCTCAAGGACCCGTCCGGCGTCGAGACGGTGTTGCGCCTCTGCGAAAAGGCCGACGGTATTTTCGAGGGATTCCGCCCCGGCGTCATGGAGCAACTGGGGCTCGGACCCGAGGTCTGTATGAAAAGGAATCCGCGCCTCGTCTACGGCCGCATGACCGGCTTCGGGCAGACCGGTCCGCTCGCGAAGGCCGCCGGACACGACCCCAACTACATCGCCCTGACCGGGGCGCTGGATGCGATCGGCGAACGGGGCGGCCCGCCGATCCTGCCGTTGAACATCGTCGGCGATTTCGGCGGCGGCGGGACATTTCTCGCGCTGGGCATGCTGGCCGGCTTGCTGGAGAGCGTGCGCTCGGGCAAGGGCCAAGTCATCGATTGCGCCATGGTGGACGGCGCCCTCTCGCTTATGACGTTGTTCTACGGCCTGCAGGCGGCCGGCATGTGGCATGCCGGGCGCGGCACCAACATCCTCGGCGGCGGCTCGCACTTCTTCGGCGTCTATCGGACGAAGGATGACAAGCACATCGTCATCGGCCCGGTGGAGAATCGCTTCTACCGCCTGCTGCTGGAGAAGCTCAACATCACGGATCCGGAGTTCAAGGATCAGTTCAACGAGGCGCGCTGGCCGGAATTGAAGGAGAAACTCCAAGCGATCTTTCTGACCCGCACCCGCGCCGAATGGTGCGAGCTGCTCGAAGGCACCGATGCGTGCTTCTCGCCGGTGCTGACCATGACGGAGGCGCACGAACACCGGCACAACGCGGAGCGCCATGCCTTCATCGAGATCGACGGCGTGCGCCAGCCCGCCCCGGCCCCGCGTTTCTCCCGTACTCAGGCCGAGGTCCAGCGCCCGCCGGCCGAACCCGGCCGGCACACCAGCGAGGTCCTGCGCGATTGGGGATTTACGGAAACCGATATCGACTCATTGTTGGAACAGAAGGCGGTGGCACAATCATGAAAAATACACAGACAGAAGGGCATGACCAAACCCGCAACACCATGAAGGTCTCGGCGCGCGGCACGGAACTCATCCGCAATCCCACGCTCAACAAGGGCACCGGATTCCCGCTGGGCGAACGGCGGACCTTCGGCCTCGAAGGGCTCATGCCGGTGCGCGCCAAGGATCAGACCCAGCAGGCGGAGCGCACCTACGAGCAATTGTGCCGGCAGCCCGACGATCTGCAGAAGTACATCATGCTGAGCGCGTTATACAACCGCAACATGCACCTCTATTTTCGCGTGCTCGCCGATCACCTCGAGGAGCTGATGCCGATCGTCTACACGCCGACCGTAGGCGCGGCGGTACAGCACTTCAGCCATGTCTTCCAGGGCGGCAGCAACGGTGTCTGGATCACGCCCGACATGAAAGGCCGGATGACCGATGTGTTGCGGGGGATTGTCGGCAAGCGCGAGATCCGGCTGCTCGTCGTCACGGACAACGAATCCATCCTCGGCATCGGCGATCAGGGGGCGGGCGGCATGGCCATCTCGCAGGGCAAGCTCGCGCTTTACACCGCCGCCGCCGGCATCGACCCGGTAAAGACCCTCCCCGTGAGCCTCGATTTCGGCACGGATAACGCGGCGCTGCTCGAAGACGATCAGTATCTCGGCTGGCCGACGCGCCGTATGCGCGGCGTCGAATACCTGGCGCTCGTCGACGAGTTCGTCGCGGCCGTGCGCGCCACCATGCCGCGGGCGGTCGTGCAATGGGAGGATTTCCGCAAGGACAATGCGCTGGCGATCCTCGATCGCTACGTGGATGTCTTGCCATCGTTCAACGACGACATCCAGGGCACGGGCGCGGTCGTGATGGCCGGACTCAACAGCGCCCTGCAGATCAAGGGCGAGCGACTCGCGCAACAGCGCATCGTGATCTTCGGCGCGGGCGCGGCCGGGCTCGGCATCTATCGGCAGATAAGCGCCCAACTCAAGGATGAGGGTGTTGCCGATCAATCCGCAGTTATCGGCGTGCTCGATCGCAGCGGCTTGCTGGTGGACGACGGTCAGGCGATGGATGCCTATAAACGCGCGCTCGCCTGGCCCGCCGCGCGCGCCGCCACCCTCGGTCTCGCAGCGCCCAACGGGCGCGGTCTCCTGGAGGTGGTGAGTAAATTCCGGCCCACCGTCCTGATCGGCGTCTCTGGCATGGCCAGGGCCTTCAATGAACAGATCGTGCGCGCGATGGCGGCACATGCCGATCGACCGGTCATCTTCCCGTCGTCGAATCCGAGCGCAAGTTCCGAGGCTTTTCCCGCGGATCTCTACGCCTGGACCGACTGCCGCTGTCTCGTCGCGACCGGCAGCCCATTCCCCGACGTCGAATGCGGCGGCCGGAATTACCGCGTGGGCCAGGGCAATAATGTCTTCATCTTCCCCGGCCTCGGGCTTGCGGCGATCGCCGCCAACGCCCGCAAGGTGACAGCCGGCATGACGAAGGTCGCCTCCGAAACGCTGGCGGCGCAGGTTACGGCTGGGGAGCGCGCCGCGGGCCTGCTCTTTCCCTCCGTGTCGCGCCTGCGCGCTGTGTCGTTCGAGATTGCGGTCGCCGTTGCGCGCCAGGCGATCCGTGATGGCGTCACGGACCTCAAGCCTGCCGATGTCGAACGTGTCGTGCGCGAGACCAGGTGGTCGTACGAATATCCCGATTATCTACCGGCTTGATTGTCCGGTTTACGGACGCAGCTTGTCCGGCGGATGCCGGTTGTCTATCTTTACTTGTATGAGTCCGTGGAGACAGAGGCAGTGGGCGTCTGCATACGCATAGCGATCTGTGCCCTGGTTGCCGCGGTCATCCAACCGGTGCTCGCGCAGACGGATGTATTGGACGCGAAGGGTTGCGTGGTCGATGCGGCCTTCGAGAGCCAATGGCGCAAGCTGTCGGACTTCGAAACGCCCGGCGGTCCCCTCGAATCCCGGAGCTTGCCTGTGCAGCAATACGAGGCCGCGCAAAAGGAGATCCGCAATATCGAGATGGAGATTGCCGGGATTCTGGCGCACATGGAACTGGACCGCGAGGCCCGCCTCGCGGCGCGGGATCTGGAGAAATCCCTCACTCAGGGGTTGAAGGCGAACCTGTTGCGGGCCTTCTGGCGACTCGCCTGGATCACCTTCAACACCATCGGCGGTCCAACCGGGAAAACGGAGATGATCAAGGCGGGGAGATCCTACGCCGAACTGTTCAGCGAAAAAATCTCGGTCGCCTCCACCGCCAAGATGCTCGGGGTCGTCAAGAAACTCGTGCCCAAGCAATATTCCAAACTGCCCGGCAACGAGGGCAGGGTCGTCAATGTCGGCGTGGATGCCTTGCTGGAGGGGCTCAAGAACAGCGAGAAGAGCCGCCTGGAACTGGTGGCCAGCGTGGTCACCAAGGTGCTGGACACCGGCGTCAAGGAAGTGCTCGATGCCAAGGCGATGAAGCCGGACATCACGCCGGAGGAAATCGCGATCCTGCGTACGCAGTACCTCGACCAACAACGGTTGCAACAGGCCATTGCCGAGAGCTACCGCCTGAACACTGAGCGCCAGGCGCGCATCGAGGCGCTCGAGGCGCAGGCGCGGGAGGCCGCCGCGAAGGAGGCGGAATCGGAACAGCTCGAAAAACACCGGGTTTATGCCCTGGCCAACCAGAATTGCCGCAAGACGCCGACGTTGCAATTCGGATTGTCAGCCCCGCAACAAGTCATCGCCGGTGAGATCGCCGAGATCCGCGCGATACTCCCGCCCGGCCGGACGGAGGACGAGTTCATATTCGGTTGGGCGTACAGCGGCGAACTGCTCCTGAAGGAATCATCGCTGGAGGCCACCTTTCAATCGACGGAGGTGGGTCCGCATCCGCTCTCGGTGTCCTTTATCGACAAGCAGGAATTCCGCAATCTGGGCACGCTGAACACGGTGATACAGGTTATAGCGCCGCCGCCGAAAGCGGCGCCTGCTGCCGCGAGTTCCGGACCTGTACAAGTCAGGATTGCGAGACTCGATATCAATCCCGCCTCGCTCAAGCCCGGCGATGTCGTCGAGTTCGAGGTGCATTACGACGTTTCCGGCGTGCCCGAGGGCAAACAAGCCCCGATAAGCATCCGCTATGCCGGGCGGCGCAGCGGACCGGAAAATGCCGAGACGTTCGACGAGACCTCACAAGGCATGGTCGTCAACGGCGAGTACACCGGCCGTTATGGATTCGCGACGCCGCGCTGGAGCCCCGGCCGCTACGAGGTCCACGTCTCGGTGCTGATGCCGCCGGCCGTGGATTTCGCCGACGGAAGTTTTGTCATACGCCAGCCGGATGTCGCCGTGCGCAGGGCGCCGGCGCCGGTGTTGGCGCCAATGCCAGCGCCAGGACTGCGGCCCACCACGCAGGCGCGGGACTTTATCGGCGATTGGGAAGGCGAGGGGATGGTTTTAAGCAGCAGCGGGATCGAGGGTCTGAATCCGGGCGAGCGGGTCCCGGTCAGGTTCCGCATTACTTATGAGGCCGGGGCCTACCGGGTGTATGACCTGCTCGATCCGGACACCCCGACCGCGCCGCTGGATTCCAGGATCGAGGGCGATAGTGTGGTGTTCTACTATCAGGGGCCCATGGTGGATACGCAGGGCTACGAGCATCCGGACATGCCCATGGCCGCCTCGTGGCGGCTGACCTTGATCGGCAACGATTTGAGAGGCGACGCTGTATCCGCCGTGAACGACATCAGGATGACCATCCGTGTGCAAGCGCAGCGCACTCGTTAGTCTGGGTTTGCTGGTCGCGCTCACGCTGACCGGCGGTCACGCGTGGCCGGCGGAACCGCTGTTTGTGAATGGCGGCTTCGAACAGGGCCTCGTGAAGCCGTGGGGTACGGGTATGTACAGCGAGGACCGCCCGCTCTGGTGGAACAGCGGGGACTGCGACTCGACGGTCGAACTCGACGAGCGCGGGCCGATTGAAGGCATTGCCGCGCTGCACATCGTCAATCTCACGCCGAGAACCGCGCATGTCTACGGCACAGTGGCGCAGCGCGTCCGCATCGAGCCGAATCGGCCGTACCGGATCACGCTCTGGGCGCGGGGCCTGGATCTTGCCTCGGCGGGCGCGGTGACGCTCATCGTTGACGAGGCCTGGAAGGTGCGGCCGATAGCACTGCCGGGGGGATCCTTCGCCTGGACGAAACTGTCAGGCACGTTTTCATTGCCGGCGGATTATGCCGATATCCGCATCCTTTCCGAGGATGCCGGCGAGGCGTGGATCGACGATGTGCGGATTGAGCCGCTGAATACGCTTCTGCAATAACCATGTCGCAACGGGATTCAAATCCATACTTTACCGGCAACCGCGGGCCTGCCTGATGGATCCATGGATCAGTAAGCCATGCATCCACGCGCTCGCGTTTGCCGCGGCGTTGCTGCTCGCGCAGGGACCCGCGCAGGCGCAGCGCGAGTTCCGCGTTTATCCGAGCTTCGAAGGGGCGGAGGCCGATTCCCCGCTGCCCGAGGATTACGCCGTTCCGGGTGAACTCGTGATCGGGCGTCTGATGTACCCCAGCCGGGGCTTCGGTTGGTTCGGCGGAGACTGGACTCAGGGCGGCACGAGCTGGACCGACGATTACCCGCGCGGCGACCGCACGCTCGTGCAGATGTTGCGGCGGTTTACACAGACCCATGTACGCGCGGTCGAACAACCCGTGAATCTGGATGACGGCGACGACGTCTATCACTGGCCGTTCATGATCGTCGGCCTCGCCTCGGCCTGGGAATTGACCGATGACCAAGCCGCGAGACTGCGAGATTATTTATTGCGCGGCGGCTTCCTGTTCTGCGACAGCTTCTTCGACACGCGCGACTGGCTCGTCTTCGAGGAGGGCATGCGGCGGGTCTTTCCCGATCGTCCGATCGTCGATCTTGCCGACGATCATCCGGTGTTCCACACTGTGTTTGATCTCCCGCATATGACCGAGGTGCAGATCCCGAACTGGAATTCACTGTGGGGGGGCGGGCCGGGCTATCTTGGCAACGGGGCCATCCCGCGCTGGCGTGGCATTCACGACGACTCCGGCCTGCTCATGGTCCTGATCGCATTCAACAACGATGTCGCCGACGGCTGGCAGTGGGCCGACGACCCGCGTTATCCGGCCGATGAGGCGAATCTGTCGTTGCGGTTGGGCGTCAATGTCGTGATGTATGCACTGACGCATTAACAGATGCAACGCGGGTTCCAGCTTGCGCCGCTCGCAGGCGCGGGCGATAATCCGGCCCCACTTTCGCCAGTTTAGATTGCACTCATGCCTGATACCGGAGCAGAACCCACGGACGCCGCCGCGGGGAAGTCCCCACTGTTGATGTTGTCGGTAGGCGCCTTGGGCGTTGTCTTCGGGGATATCGGCACCAGCCCCTTGTATGCCATGCGCGCCGTCTTCGAGTCCGGCTTCCATATTCCCTTGACGAGCGAGAATGTCATCGGCGTGTTGTCGCTGATCCTCTGGTCGCTGGTCCTGATGGTCACCGTCAAATACGTTTTCCTGATGATGGCCGCGGACAACAAGGGCGAAGGCGGCATCATGGCCCTCTTGTCATTGTCCCGGAGGCTCGTGCGGGATCCCCGCAAGCAGACTGTAATCCTTACCCTGGGCCTGCTTGGGGCAGCCATGTTCTACGGCGACAGCATGATCACCCCGGCGGTTACCGTCCTGTCGGCGGTGGAGGGTTTGGAGGTTGCAACCACGGCATTCAGCCCGTATGTCACTCCCATCGCCCTGGCGGTTCTGATTGCCCTGTTCATGCTCCAGCGCGGCGGCACCGGGGGCCTCGCCCGCTGGTTCGGTCCCGTCATGTGCCTGTGGTTCGCGGTGCTCGCCATCTCGGGCATTGCCGCTATCGTTGAACGTCCGGAGGTGCTGGCGGCCGCCTCGCCCCATCACGCGATTGGATTTTTTCTGCGGTATCGCCTGGCCGCGCTGCTGGCGTTGGGGATGGTGGTGCTGGTCATTACCGGGGCCGAGGCGCTGTATGCCGACATGGGTCACTTTGGCCGCAAGGCGATTCGCATGGCCTGGTTGTACGCCGTGCTGCCGGCCCTCGTGCTGAATTATTTCGGGCAGGGCGCGCTGTTGCTCGAGGATCCCGCCGCCCTGCGCAACCCCTTCTTCCTGATGTTTCCCAACTGGCTGCTGGCCCCGGTGATCCTGCTCGCGACCGTCGCATCGATCATCGCCTCGCAGGCGGTCATCTCCGGGGCGTTTTCACTGACCCGTCAGGCCATGCAGATCGATCTGTGTCCGCGCATGGACGTGATATACACCTCGGAGCACACGATGGGCCAGATCTACGTGCCGGTCATCAACTGGATGCTGTTCGCCGCCGTGGTCTGCCTCGTCCTGATCTTTCACCGTTCGAGCAACCTGGCCTCGGCCTATGGGCTGGCCGTGACCGCCACGGTGATGGTGGATACTTTGTTATTCCTGATCGTCCTGCGCCGCATGTGGCGCTGGGCCCCGGCGGCGGTCGTGGCCTTCGGCGCATATCAGCTCACACTCGATGGCGCGTTCCTAGCCTCGACCAGCACCCGCATCGGCGACGGCGGCTGGTTCCCTTTGTTGATCGGGACCGTGCTTTATCTGCTGCTTTCGACCTGGCAGCGTGGACGTGTTTTGTTGCGCGAGAAGCGCGAGGCCGAGACCCTCGGACTGGATCCCCTGCTGGATTTCATCGTCCACGACATCCCGATGCGGGTGCCCGGCACGGCGATCTTCTTCACGACGAGCCAGGACAAGATGCCGCGTTCCTTCATGCACAACCTCAAGCACAACAAGGTCCTGCACGAACAGGTGATCCTGCTGACCATCCAGACCGCCGATGTGCCGTATGTGTCGCAGGAGGAACGCATCGCCGTAACGCCCATCCGCCACGAGTTTTATCGGGTCACCGTCCGCTACGGCTACATGGACAATCCCAACCTGCCGGTCGATCTCGCCGATTGCAAGCGCTTCGGGCTCGACTTCGATCCGGCCATGGCGTCTTATTTCCTGAGCCGCGAGACCCTGATCGTGCCGAGCGGCGGCGGCATCCGCCGCTGGCGTCGTCGCTTGTTCACGGTCCTGTCCCGCGTCGCCACCAGCTCCGCGCGGTCCTACAAACTGCCGACCAATCAGGTGATGGAGTTGGGGACTCAAATTAGTCTTTAGTCAAATGACCGCTCAACATATTCCTTATTTGATCTTCGCCGTGGTGGTGTCAGTTGCCCTGATCTTCGACCTCGGTCTGCTCAGCAAAAAAAATCACGTCGTCACGATCCGCCAGGCCCTGTATCAGACCCTGTTCTGGGTGGCATTGGGACTTTCCTTTGGCGTCTACGTCTGGGTGGAGAAGGGCCGGGTCACCGGGCTTGAATATGTCAGCGCCTACCTCATGGAGTGGAGCCTCAGCATCGACAACATCTTCGTCTTCATCCTGGTCTTCAACGCCTTTGCCGTGAAGGAGCGGAATTACGGTCAGGTCCTGCTGCTCGGGATCCTGATGGCAATCGTGTTGCGGATCGTCTTCATCACCGGCGGCGTGGCCCTGGTGAACCAGTTCCATCAGGTGTTGTATCTCTTCGGCGCGTTTCTCGTGTATACCGGCTGCAAGATCTTTCCCGCCGATGTCGATGAGGAATTCGATCCCCATGAAACGAAAGTCTACCGTTTCATGGCGAAAGTGCTGCCGATGATCCCGGGGGATCATGACGGCAGGTATACCGTACGCGATGAACACGGCAAGCGCCGCTATACGGTCCTGTTCGTGGTGGTCATGATGCTCGCGGCGGTTGACCTCGCCTTCGCGGTGGATTCCATCCCCGCGGTGATGGGCCTGGTGGACAACTCACCCGCGCACCGGGCCGAGGCGCAACTCGTGATCTACACGTCGAACATCTTCGCGGTGCTTGGGTTGCGCTCGCTCTTCTTCCTGCTCCGCGGTTCGGTGAACAAATTCGAATACCTGCAACAGGGCATCGCCGTGGTGCTCGTCTTCATCGGCGTGAAGATGCTGGGCGAGCACTGGATCAACCAGTGGCTGGACAAGGGTACGCAGGTCATCGTTTCGCTCCTGGTCATCGTGGTCTGCCTCGCCGCCGCGATGGCCTATTCGGTTTTCCGGCAGAGGCGGGGATTGCAGCAGGAAGGGTGACCGGGGATTGAACATTTTCGGCTTGGTCGTTTTAATAGCGGCGACAGCCGGCCTCGCCATTCCTGTACATGGCGCTGACAATCAGGTCGCCGAATTCGAGAAATCCATCATCGACATCCATGTGCATGTCGCGGGCCTCGGCTATGGGGACAGCGGCTGTTTCATCGGCGCCGGGATGCGCGACAATTTCCGTTTCCCCTTCTACCTCTGGGCCATGGGCGTTTCCGAAAAGGAATTGCAGGAACATGGCGACCGGCTGCTCATCGCAAAACTCAGCCGCGCCATCGCCGAATCGAAGTCCATAAGCAAGGCGGTATTGCTGGCGATGGATGGCTATGTCGACAGCGACGGGAATCTGGATCGGGAGCGGACCCAGATCTATGTGCCGAACGAGTATCTCGCGCGGGAGTTGAAGGACTACGACAACCTGTTGTTCGGCGCGAGCGTCAACCCGAACCGCAAGGACGCCATCCTGCGTTTACGCCAGGCATACGCGGATGGCGCCGTGTTGATCAAGTGGATCCCATCCATCATGAATATCGATCCGGCCGACCCCAGGCATATTCCTTTCTACCAGGAGATGTCGCGACTCGGTCTGCCGCTGCTCTCCCACACCGGCATGGAAAAGTCTTTCGCCAGCGCGAGGGATGAACTGGCCGATCCACGACGGCTGGCGTTACCGCTGGAGCAGGGCGTTACCGTGATCGCGGCCCATATCGCCACCACCGGAGAGACCGACGGCGAGGAAAACTTCGATCGCATCCTGCCGATGTTCGCACGCTACGACAATCTCTATACGGACATCTCCAGTCTGACCCAGATTAACAAGCTGGGCTATCTCGCGCGGGCCAGGGAAGTGATCGGATTAAAGGAGCGCATGGTCTACGGCACCGACTGGCCCTTGCAGTTCTTCCCGGTGGTGTCCCCCTGGTATCACCTGCGGCACATCGGTCTCCGCAATGCCTTGCGGATCGGCGGCATCGCCAATCGATGGGATCGGGACGTGGCGTTGAAACGGGCCTATGACCTCCCGCCGGAGGTATTCAAGCGGTCGGCGCTGGTTCTGCCAGCGGCCGACCGCTGAATGGAACGACTATTGCCCCGCCGGGTTGCCGTCCGCGTCGATGTAATGGATCGCGCCCAGGTTCAATTCCTTGATCCCTGCCTCGATCTTCGCGCGATCGCCGACCACCACCCAGATCATCCGGTCCGGACGCAGGTATTTGTCCGTTACGGCCGCAATATCTTCGAGGTCAAGTCCGCGCACTTCGCTCGCGAACGCATTCCAGTAGTCCTTGGGCAGGGAGAAACGCTCGATCTCGACGATGTCGCCAAGAACGGCGGCATTGGTCTCCCAGCGGCCGGGGAGGGTCAGGGTCTTCTGGTCCTTGACCTTGGCCAGTTCCTCCGCCGTGGCGGGTCGCGCGCCGCCCTTCAGCACGCCCTGCAATTCCTTCAGGACCTCGGCGAGCGATTCCTTCGTCTTGTCCGTCTGCACCGGGGCCATGACGATGAACGGCCGTTGCGCCGCGGTGTCCACGATCCCGCTGCGCGCCCCGTAGGACCAGTGCTTATCCTCGCGCAGATTCATGTTGAGCCGGGATGAGAAGGCCCCGCCGAGGATCTGGTTGAGGGCGTCGAGGGGCAGATCCGCCGGGTCGCTGCGCGGCGGCATGATGTGTCCGGCGAAGATCAGGGATTGTTCGGCCCCCGGCCGGTCGATGATATATACGCCGCTCCCGGCTTGATGATCGACGGCGGCCAGGTTCTTCGTCGGGATCTCACCCGGCTGCCATTTTGCGAAGAGTTTGTTCAGGCGGGGTTCGAGTTCCTCCCGCGTGACATCGCCGACGACGATCAGCGTCGCGTTGTTCGGCCGCACCCAGGCGGAGTGGAAGCCGCGCAGCGCGGGGATGTCGATCGCCTTCACGGATTCCTCCGTACCCGAGCCGGTGAGGGGCAGGTCGTAGGCATGTCCCTCGCCGTATAGCAGTCGCGGAAAGACCCGCAGGGCCATGGCCTGTGGCGAGGACTTTTCGTTCAGGATGGCGGCGAGTTGTTGCCGGCGCAGGCGCTCGAAGTCCTCCGCCGGAAAGGCCGGGTTGAGGATCACATCGGCATAGAGGTCGAGCGAGGCGTCCAGGTTTTCCTTCAGGGCCGACATGGAGACGGAGGACAGATCGAGATCGGACCCGGCGCCAAGCGATGCGCCCAGGCGATCGAGATCAGCGGAGATCTCGAGCGAGGTGCGGCTCGTGGTGCCTTCATCCAGCATGCCGAGGGCGAGGCTGGCCGTCCCCGGCAGGCCGGTCTTGTCTGCCGCATAGCCGGCATTGAACAACATGTCGAGTTCGAGCACCGGGATGGCGGTGCGCCGCGTCAGCAGGACCTTCAGGCCGTTGGCGAGTTTGAATTCCTCGCGGTCCGGGAAACGCGTCGTGGGAAATTCCTTCACCTCGGGCACGCCCTGCTTCCGGTCCACCTGCGACTCCGCCGCCGAAAATTCGGGGAAGGCATGCACCTCCAGATTGAAATCGCCGGATGACAGCCACTTGCGCCCGGTGGCGATGACCTGTTTCGCGCTCGTCGTGAGGATGCGCGCCTGGCCTGCTTCATGGGCGTCCGGGCTGCCGAGATAGACCTCGCTCGCCGCAAGGATGTCGGATTTGCCGCCGAAGCCGCCGATCCGCTCGATGCCGCGGATGAAACCGGCCCGCTTGCTGGTGCGGGAACGTTCCAGTTCCTCCTTGTTTATCCCCTCGCGCAGCAACCGGTCGAGTTCCTCATCGATGGCCCGTTCGACGGCGGCCAGATCCCCGTTGGGTTGGGCGTTGGCGATGATGATGAACGCGCCGCCGAGTTGCAGGGAGTAATTGAACGAGGTGACATCGGTTGCGATCTGATCCTGATAGACCAGCCGCTTGTAGAGCCGGGAGTTCTTGCCGAGGGTGAGGATGTCGCTCAGGATGTCGAGGTCCTCGACCTCCGGGTCGCCGATTGGGGGCACGTTCCATACCTTATATATGCGGTCCTGCGGGACGCGATCGTAGGTGATGAAGCGGCTCGATTCCGTGCGTTTGTTGACACTGGCCACCGGTTTGGTGAGCGGCGGACCGGCCGGGATATCGCCGAAGTAACGCTCCACCCGGGCCTTCACGTCCTTCGGATTCACATCGCCCGCCACCACGAGGACGGCGTTGGTCGGCCCGTAATAGGTCTTGAACCACTCCTGCACGTCGGCGAGGCTCGCGGCATTGAGGTCTTCCATCGAACCGATGACCAGATGATCGTAGGGATGCCCGTGCGGATAGATGTTCTCGGAGATGATGTTGTAGTCCTTACCGTAGGGTTCGTTCTCGCCCTGGCGCTTCTCGTTCTGGACCACGCCGCGCTGCTCGTCGAGCCGGGGTTGATCGATCGCGCCGAGCAGGTGGCCCATGCGATCGGATTCCATCCATAACGCCATGTCGAGCGCCGTGGTCGGCACCACCTGGAAATAATTGGTGCGGTCCTCGCTCGTGGTGCCGTTCATGCCGGTTGCGCCCACGCGGTCGAACGGCTTGAAGTAGTCGTCGTTGTAATTCTCGCTGCCGTTGAACATCAGGTGTTCGAAGAGGTGGGCAAATCCCGTTTTCCCCTGCCGCTCGTCAGCCGAACCCACGTCATACCAAATGTTCACCGCGACGATCGGAGCCTTGTGGTCCTCATGAACGACCAGGCGCAGACCGTTAGCCAGTACGAATTTTTCATAAGGTATCGGGATCACGCCCTCCGGTTTGCCGGAGGATTGGGCCAGGGCCGGATTCAAGGTAATGGTGATGAGGCAGGCAAGCGCCGCGAATAACGACCGTCGAAACATGGAGTGCTCCTTATGGGATGGTGATGCCGATAAATACTCTGCGCCAACAGCGACCCGAACTCAAGGGGTCGCCTTATTCATGGCGCTTCCCCTTACTTGCGGAAGGTCCAATAGCGGCCGGTTGTGGTGTCCACGGGGCGCAGTCCGAACCGTTGGTCCGCCCGCATCCCGGTCTGAAGGATGGCGTAGATGTCCTCCATGATCCGCCGATCCTCGGCGAAGTAGGAGTGGCCCAGCAGGCCGCCGGCGCTTTCGCTCGCGTCGATGGTTTCGACCCCCGGCACGAGCACGAGTCCCTCGCCCGAATCCCCCGCGCGCGGGTAGCCGTGAAAGGCCTTGGAGGCCATGATGGCGCGGTCCGCCGAAGAGGCGTACAGCGTCACGTGCATCCCGGAACGGGCCAGGGCCGGCGCGGATTCCTGACGGAACAGATCCGCATCGACATCCGGCGCCACCAGGATCATCTCGTTCATGACGGCGTGGATGTCTTCCGGCAATTCGTTGGTCACGTTCTTGTAGGCGCGGGTGATGGCGCGGGCGCCCATGCTGTGCGCGGCCAGGACGATCTGTTCGCTGGGGATGTGGTCGAGCAGCATGGTCATGACCTGGGTCAGCGCGACCTGCGACCACTCGACATTGGTTTCATCCTTGGTATAGCCGGTGATCGCGCCCTGCGATGGCCAGGTGAACAGCACGACCGGGCCGTCGAATTTCAGATCCGTGGCGAACTGGGCCAGGCGCTCGGCGGCCAGCGCGAAGTCGACATTGTAGCCGTGCACGAACAAGAGGATCTTCCGGCTCCGGGAGGCGTTGATTGCCTCCTGCATGCGGGTCAGGAAGACGCTCTGCTCCAGCGCCTCGATGTCCCGCAGGATGATGTGCTTGCGCTCGTCGGGGTCCCACTCGAAACGGAACACCGATGGGCTTTCGTAGCGGCCGATCTCGTGCTCCAGCGGGATGCCGACCCGGGCGATGCCGAAGGCCAGATTCCCCCGTTCCGGTCCGAAATATTCGCCAGGTTCCGGGTCAGGGGCGCGGTTGGTGGCATAGAAGATCGAAACCGCCTGCGGCGTTACCGGCAGCGGCGTGACCCGCGCCCCGGTTTCCGGCGTCGTGGCGCAGGCGGACAGCAGGAACAGGAGGCAGGCGATGGCCATGGAAAACATGGATCTGGAGAATGGACTCATTACTGTTGTACCTGTCTTGCGTGATTGTCTCGACCTGTGACCGCGGCGAATGCTATATAATTCCCCGGCCTCCGCGGAACGGCGAGGGATGGCCGGAAAAAATTCAGGAGTTTCGGGGAGACATGATACTTTAATGACGGCCCAGGCCGCCAGATTGGAAATACCGGAGGGGAATGCAATGGCTGACGTAATCGACTACCAGATTCATGGCGACGACCTGCAACTCGTTGAAGTGGAACTCGATCCGGGCGAGGGCGTGCGCGCCGAGGCCGGGACCATGACCTACATGGAGCAGGGCATCGAGATGCAGACTGACACCGGGGGCGGGGTCTTCCAGGGCTTCAAGCGGATGCTCACCGGGGAAAGTTTTTTCATCACCACCTTCATGAACAGCGGCAAGGCCAAGCGCCGCGTCGCCTTTGCCGCGCCCTATCCCGGCAAGATTGTGCCATTCGATCTCGACAGCTTCGGCGGTCAGGTGCTGTGCCAGAAAGATTCCTTCCTGTGCGCGGCCCGCGGCACCGAGATCGAGATCGCCTTCACCAAAAAGATCGGCGCGGGCCTGTTCGGCGGCGAAGGGTTCATCCTGCAAAAGCTTTCCGGCAACGGCATGGTGTTCGTGCATGCGGGCGGCACCGTGATTCGCAAGGACCTCGCGGCGGGGGAGGAACTGCGCGTGGATACCGGCTGCCTGGTCGCCTTCGCGATGACCGTGGATTACGACATTCAATTCATCGGCGGCTTCAAGAACGCGCTCTTCGGCGGAGAAGGATTATTCCTCGCGAAAATGACCGGACCGGGCACGGTCTATCTGCAAAGCCTGCCTTTCTCCCGCCTGGTCGATCGGATCAAGGCGGGCATCACCTTCACCCATGGCGGCGACCAGTCGCGCGGCATCGGCGGGATCGGCGGGAGTATCGTCAAGAACATCATTTCCGGGAATTGATTGCAACAGACAAGCGAATCGGCCGACATTGAAATTCAATGTAACAGGGTTATGATAGCCGGGTAATACCATTATCCTGGTGAGCCGCCATGAAAGCGATAGTCGGAAAGGAAGGAGTCCTCATTCCAAAAGAAATATTGGAGGGAGCCAAAGAAGTCGATATACGCAGGGAACGCGGTCGTATCGTCTTGACGCCGATAAAACAGCAAACCGACCCCGCTTTCAAGCTGGGGAAAAAACCGGTGGATACCGGCAAAAACGACGGTAGTACGCGACACGATCAGTATCTTTATTAATCGCGCGCATGCTCTTCGTCGATACGAGCTTTTGGATTGCGCTCGAATCCAGCAGTGATCAATATCACACCCACGCTTCGAGCTATTGGCTGGAATTTCAACAACACCCACAACAACTCGTGGTGATGACGAACCTGAAGATAGACACCGCTCTGAGTTTCGACAAACATTTCGATCAATTTGGATTCGCAAAGTTACCCAAAACGGATTGACAAGAGCATCTTTCTGTAAGGTCGATGTGATTGGATATTTGTCAATTTAATCTTCTTTGAATAGGGGCAAAGAAATATGCAAGTAATCCTTACTCTTTTTTACGTTGCTTTGCTGTCGATGACAATGTTTCGACTCTCGCTTGCTGCGAGTGACTGCGACCGGGCCTGCCTTGAAGGATTGGTGACGCAATATCTCGCGGCGCTCGACGCGCACGACCCCAGCCAACTGCCGTTGGCCCCGACCGCGCGCTTCACCGAGAACACCGTGCCACTGATTGTTGGTGACGGCTTCTGGCAGACGATCGATAAGGGCAGCCAATCCGGCAACTACCGGCTGACCCTCGCGGACCCACAGTCCGGGCAGGTCGTCCACTTCGGCGCGGCGAAGGAGAACGGGCATGGCGTGCTGTTCGGCGTCCGGCTCAAGCACAACGATCGCCGCCTTACGGAGATCGAGCAATTCGTCGCCCGCCGAGGCCCCGGCATGATCGGCGTATTCGACGATCCGCCGGCATTCGATGCCGCGTGGATGACGCCCATGCCGCCGGAGCAACGATCTACGCGCACTGAACTTGCGCGCATTGCGAACCTGTACTTCGACGCGATAGAACAGGACGACGGCGACCTCGTGCCGCTATGGGACGAATGCACCCGTGTCGAGAACGCCTTCTCGACCGCGCCGATGCCGGCGAGCGGCAATCGGCCCGCGATGAGCATACGCGAGAGTTTCAGCAGCGGGATGTTCAATTACATCGGAGAAATCCAGCCGCGCCGCATCCTCCTGATCGACGAGGAACGTGGAGTCGTCCTGGGTCAATTCATGTTCCAGCACCCCGGCAACATCTATGCGGAGGCGTTCAAGGAACAATACAAGGATCCGAACAGCGTGATCGTCTATCCGAACACCATCGCCGTGTTCGAGGCGTTCAAGGTGCGCGGCGGCAGGATTGCTAACATCACCGCGCAGATGATCTCAGCGCCATACCGGCAGCCACCGGGTTGGCCAGTTGAGGGTAAGTAGGGTAGTAAGGCGACGAGTGACACCCGACACATATTCACAAAATCAGACTTCGTAGGTTGGGGTAAGCGTTACGAACCCCACAGCAAATGTACAACCACACGTTCTTGCCCTGA
Source organism: Gammaproteobacteria bacterium (assembly GCA_004297165.1). GTDB lineage: Bacteria > Pseudomonadota > Gammaproteobacteria > Eutrophobiales > Eutrophobiaceae > 2-02-FULL-56-15. Next base: position 54,108 of record SCUJ01000005.1, on the reverse strand, counting down.
TCCACACAGTTGTTACCATCGGCCTTCCCGAACTGGACACCTAGAAGAAACGCTGCCTATGCTTGGTCAAACCACTATCCCATGAATAAACAAGGAGGTTTTCGCATGGCAATCAGACAGGATGGTCTTGAACCATCAGAATGCGGAATTTGTGAGCGAGTGGCAAACTGAATGGCGAACCGGAGGTATAAGGCCGTTTTGGAGCGAATTCTGAGCGGACGTTCCGATGCAAACATTGGATTCTCAGATCTAACGGGGCTCCTACATCATTTGGGTTTTTCGATACGAATCCGGGGAGACAATCACATCTTCTGGAAGAACGGGGTAGTCGAGATAATCAACCTGCAACCGAAAGGCGCAAAAGCAAAACCATACCAAGTGCGGCAAGTACGAGGTATTCCGTTGCGATACAAGCTTGGAGTAGCCGATGAATAGCCGGTACGAGATCATTGTCTATTGGAGCGACGAAGACGGTAGTTTTGTCGCGGAAGTTCCTGAATTGCCCGGCTGCATGGCGGATGGCCGCACCTTCCAGGAAGCCCTCGTGCATGCGGAAGAGGCGATCCAGGAATGGACCGATACCGCCAATGACATCAATCGTCCTATACCGGAACCCAAGGGCAGGCTGCATTATGCATAACTCGTCTGAGTGACATGCGTGGGTAAGTTTTAAGTGCCTGCACAGGAATAAAATGTTGGGCTACATTTCATTTCGCCCAACCTACTCTCGCTAAACACTCACCCATCCCCCCGACATCCCCGCACTATCCCCAACAACGTCTCATGCAGCTCCGGCGTGGCGCTGAGCAGATAGGAGCGCGTGTCGAGGTCCCAGTCCCGGTCCTTTTCGAAATCGTAGACGCGCGCCCCGGCCTCCTCTGCGAGAAAACATCCGGCGGCGGTATGCACGGAGGAGAGGTGCGGGGCGATATGGATGAGTCCCGCAATGCGCCCTGCTGCGAGGTAGGGATAGGCAATCGATGAGGAGAACTGCCAGACGAACCAGCGCCGGTCCAGCATGGTGGCGCGCGCAATATCCGCGATGAGGTTGCCCCGGCCGCCGACCCACAGGGTATTGCTGTGAGCGGCGGGGGAGACGCGGACATCCGCGCCGTTCTTGCGCACCCAGGCGCCCTTGCCGCGTTCGGCGTGGAGGATCTCGCCGCATCTGCCGAGGGCCACCGCCGCGGCGGTCACACGATTGTCCTCCACCAGGGCGACGTTGGTGCAATAGAGCGGGACATCCGAGGCAAAGGGCCGGGTCCCGCAGATGGGATCGACCAGCCAGTAGGGTTTCCCCGCCTCGGGCTCGCCGCCGCGCTCCTCGCCGACGATGATATGATCAGGGAAGGATTCTGAGAGAGTCTTGCGAATGATATCCTCGCCGGCCACATCGGTCGCGGTGACCAGATCGATGCCGCCCTTCGAGGTGACTTCATCGGCGCCGACGCGACGATCCGCGATGTCGATGGCCAGGGAGACGGCATGGATGGCGGCTTCGGTTTCTGCTCTCACTTGGGAGTCCTCTGGTTTGGCAAACGGGCGTCATGGTAACGGATTTGAGCGGCGAAATCAGCGAGGGTTATTCACGGGAAATTTGTTAACGCAGTGGAAGTTATATTGTGTGGATCAAACGTCCCCACACGCTGTCGTCATTGGCGCGCCAGGCCTCACTATGCAACCACGCCAGCGATTCCTTGTCCTTGACCAGCAGGCTGATCTCTTTTTCCGACAGGCTGTCCGGTCCGTTCTCCAGGCAGCGGGTGCGCAGGGCATGCAGCCGGTTTCGCGTCACGCCGCGCTCATGCCGGCGGGCCACCGCGCAATGCAGTTTGTTCAGTACAGGATCCAGCACCGCGTGGATGAAGGCGGAACGCGGCAGCAGGGCATCGGTCATCGGCATGCCCTGCAAGTCTGTCAGCAGGGGATGCTCTGTGGTCTCTTCCGGTATTCGCAGCAAGCCCCGGCGGCGGGCGCGCGCGCCGGGACCGCTGCGGCCGGTCAACACCGAGATGGGGGCTGCCAGCATCAGCGGGATGGATACCGGCAGGGTCCAGTAGCAAATAATCTTTCCCAGCCACAGCGAGAAGCCCGTCCAGGCGAGCGCCAGCAGGGCGCCCGGCAGGTGGTGGATGAAGGCGCTGCGCCAGGTGGCCTCCAGGGTGCGGTTCTGCCCGGCCCAGGCGAGGTTTACATTGAACATCGCCTCCAGCAGATACCGGCTGTGCGACAGCATGCGAATGGGGGTGAACAACACTGTCAACATTATTTCCAGCAGGATGCCCCATGCGAGGGACATCGATCCGGCGAAGGCCGCCTGCCGGCGCTTTGCCAGGATCGCCGCCAACGCCAGAAATTTTGGCGTGAACAGCAGAAACAAGGTTATGGACCCGAGGGTGACGGCCTGCAACGGATGCCACTCGGGCCAGGAGGGAAACGGGTCATAGGGCACGGGAAAATAATTGATCGGCCAGATCTTGAGGCGCGCTATTTCGATGGTGGTCAAGGCGAGGAATGCCAGCCATAACAGCGATGAGGCATAAGACATGATACCGTTGACGAAGGCGAGGCGGTGCGCCAGTTTCAAGCGCGGTTCGAACAACAGCAACCACAGATGCTGCAAGTTGCCTTTCGCCCAGCGTTTGTCCCTGGAGAGTTCATCCACCAGGGTCGGCGGGGATTCCTCGTACGAGCCGGTCATGCCGGGTTCCAGCCACACCTCGTAGCCGGCGCGCCCCATGAACGCGGCCTCCACAAAGTCATGGCTGAGTATCGGTCCGCCGAACAAACCCTTGCCGCCCAGATCCCGCAAGCCGCAATGGCGCATGAACGGCGCGGTGCGCAGGATCGCGTTATGACCCCAGTAGACGGCCTCGCCAAGTTGCAGGGCCGCGAGGCCGGCGCCGAACAACGGTCCGTATGCCTGGCTGGAAAACTGCTGCACCCGCGCGAACAGGGACTTGCCGTTGACCAGCAGCGGGTTCGTCTGCACGATGCCGGCCCGGGGTTCGAGCTGCATGAGCTGCACCATGCGGACCAGCGTCGCGCCGTCCATCAGGCTGTCCGCGTCCAGGACGATGGTGTATTCGTAGTTCCGGCCCCAGCGCCGCAGAAAATCGGCGATGTTGCCAGTCTTGTAATGCATGTTGATGGACCGGCGCCGGTAAAACAGCCGACCCTCGGCCTTGAGTTCCCGGCAGAGCCGATACCAGGCGGTTTGTTCCAGCAGCCAGACATCCGGGTGGCGGCTGTCGGACAGAATAAAAAAATCGAAGTGGTCCAGTTTGCCGGCAGCCTGCAGCGACAGATAAACCGCCCGCAGCCCGCCCAGGCTGCGTTGGATGGACTCGTTGTATATCGGCATGACGATGGCGGTGCGGGCCAGTTCGGCGGAATCCAGATCGGCTTGATGACGCCGCAACAGGGATAGCCGATCGCCGCCCATCAGCCGCAGCGCAAAACCATACACCCCCATCCAGAAACCGATCGAGATCCAGGCGAACATCAGGGCGAAGATCATCGTCAGCGACAGTTCCAGCAGATTCCTGCCGTGATAGGGCAACACATCGATCAGGTAGCGCGTACCTAGAATTACCTGGCCTATAACCAGGACGGCGAATGCGAGCCGTCTGAGCCAGGCATGCAATTTCCAATTCGGGTCCATAGGGTGGCGTTATGGAACCCTGTTACCGTTGACTGACGTGGGGTGCATCTGGGCGATTCGCATAACCGATGCTGCCCCGGCGGATCGGCGGCGTGAGCGGCGGCAGTTGCAACTCGGGCAGTGCAAAGCGCTCCGGCAGCCGATCCATGATATAGCCGTACAGGTCCGCTTCACTCGCAGCCAGGGCCTCCTCCACCAGCTTGAGCGCGGCGATTGAAGTATCCACCGTCAGCGGGATATCCATTCCGCGCAGATAAGCCAGGACCCGGGCCAGGGCCTGTTCACACTTGACCCCATTCACGACTATTCCTCCAGGTTGAGGATGCCATTGCCCGGCGGCAGGCGGTAGCTCCAGGTCTCGGTGAGCGCCCGTCCCCCGGCCAGAAGATAGGCCCGCAGGTCCAGCGCCTTGTCTTCCGCGGGCCGGGCGAGGATGGAAAGCCGCCAACTCGCCAGGGCCTGATTGTACTCGACGAACGATTCCAGCACTTCCGTCTGATTCATGCCGGACACGATGGGCTCGATCATGGCATCAGGCGCCAGCTTGTCCAGGTCGCCGCCGGTGAAATCCACCAGGATGCGGTAGGCCCCGGGCGCGCTGCCGCCGCCGGTGACGTTGCCGTCGCCGATGAAGGAATTGATGGCGCGTCCCACGGGTTGCTTGACCGGTTCGGGGCCGCCGAAACCAAGCGTATAGCCGTACTTGTAAGGTTGATTCGGCGGGAGAGGTTGCTCCGGCGTCCAGAATGCGACGATATTGTCGTTCCACTCGCCGGTGGTGGGGATCTGTAACAGCACGATCTGACCCACCCCCCATTTGGCATCCGGCCGCACCCACGCGCTGGGCCGCAGATCGTAGCGGGCAGACAGGTCCTGATAATCGGAAAATTGCGCATCGCGTTGCAGCAGGCCGAATCCCTTGATATCCCCGGTATTGAAATAATCCACTTCCAGTCCGCCGGGATTTTGCAACGGGCGCCACAACCACTCGCCGCTGCCATTCTGGAACAAGAGCCCGTCGGAGTCATGCACCTCGCCCCGCCACTCGCCTTGGGGCCGATGCGAGTTTTCCCCGTAATAAAACATGCTGGTGAGAGGGGCGATGCCCAACAGCCGTATCTGGGTGCGCGGGAAGATCACCGCCGAGACCTTCATTTCGGTCGGCAGTCCAGGGCGGATCACCATATCGAACGCCCCGGTAACGCTCGGTCCATCCAGCAGGGCGTAGACCCGCATCTCCCGGGCCCCGGCGGCGGGTTGTTCCAGCCAGTATTCGACGAAATCGGGGAATTCCTCGCCGGATGGCAGACCGGTGTCGATGGCGAGGCCGCGGGCGGTGAGGCCCCAGACATTGCCCCGGCCGACGGCGCGGAAATAGCTGGCGCCCGCGAACACGATGAACTGATCCTGGATTTTTGGATCGTTGATCGGGTAAGTGAGAACGAACCCGGCGTAGCCCAGATCCAGGGGGACCCGGCGCTTCAGATCCTGGTCTTCGAAGATGAAGTTGTTTTTGTCGAACGGCACGGGATGAACGCCGCCGATGTCGATGACGTTGATCTTGACGGGGTGCCGGTAGAAGGTGCCGGGGATGTTGAGCAACGCCTTGAATGGCGTGGCCTGCCGGCGCCACAGGCTCTTGTCCGGATCGAAGCGGATATCCCGGTACTGATCGTAATTCAAATCCAGCATGAACCGGGGCGCGGGCAGCGGGGCCTGGTACGGTTGCTCCGCGAGCAGTCTGGCCCGCTCGACAACCGTCTGAAAACCGAACCTGTCCGCCGCAAACGCGGTGAATACCTGCAACGACAGGATCAGTCCTGTCAAAATTTTATACATGGATGTGTTGCCTGCCAAAGGGGGTGTTGCTTATCGGTCTGTCGCCGGAAGCGCATTATAGATTATGTTGTCTCCCTGCTCATCGCCGGTTTCACCGCGGGTAAAAATGCCGCGGTTCGTCGATCAATTTCCGGTCAGTGTAGGGATTGACGGCATCAACCGGACATGTCGCGGCATTTATTGACGATTTCCCGCTCCAGCGAGCCTGGCGTGCCGATCGTCTTATAGAAGATCCCATAGTAGTTCAGGGCGCTACTGGCGGACCGCGGAGACAGATCGGCCTGGCTTTGATACAGGTCCGTGATCGCGCCGCGCTTTTCCTCGAAAAGTTGCAGTGTCCCCTGGAGAATGCCATCGCCATGACAGAATCCCCGGTACAACCGCTGGCGTACGGAGTCAATCGACAGACTCTTCGGCACCGGCGCATAAGGCGCATCCACGACGCCGGTGGAGTCGAAGTCATAGGGCACGGGGAATGTTTTACCGCTGGCGTCCCGCAACGGGATGATGTTGTGGCAGCAATCCTCGCCCTCCGGGCCACGGACCGCCGACCAGTCCACATTGCCCAGGAAGTAGGCGAATACCTCCACGAGGTTCAGGCTGGCCGGATCGTAGATTTGCGGGGCAAGCCGTGTCTCCCGGATCTGTTTCATGCCCAGACGACGGGCCATGCGCCCGGAATCCTCGAGGAAAAAGGCTGTGTGGACGCCTAGGTCCTTATCGTTTTCAGAATCGCGATAGTTGATTTGCGCGAGCCGCACGCGCACGGAATGATCGGTAAAGAGCTGGAACACGCGATAGTTCAGGTATTCGAGCCGTACATAGTTTTCATAAGCGCTTTTGTTCTGGCAGTGGGTAACCAGCTTCAACTTGTTCTCGTCCGCGAAGGGCGTGCCATCCAGCTTCTTGCGGCTGAAGTTGAGCATGAGCGGCGGGAACGCGCAGGTCTCCGGGTTGGCCCGGGATTTGCCGCGAACGCGGATCTTCAATTCGAGTTGGCGTTCCGCGCCGTTTTCATCCGTGAATGTCAGCATGGCGGGGACATAGGGGCGTTCGCTGCCGCGGCCCCGGATGAACTGGGAAAATGGCGCCGAGATGCGCAGGTTCAGCGGTTCGTGTGACTGAAACAGGGGGGAGACCTTGCCGCCATCTCCTGCGGCGCTGACGGCGCCCGCAGACAAGCAGGCGCAGACGGTCCAAAGGCTGAGAATATGGCCGATGTAAGCTCTCGGGTCGCGTTGGATATGCATGAGATTCGTCCTGCAGACGGAATTTTAGTGTACCATTGCCCGAGTAAAATGTAAGGTTCTGGCGATGCAAGAAAATACCTCACCGGATGCGGCTATAGAACAGCCTGAAGGCCCGTCGGCAGCCAGACTCGATGTGGCTGCTGAACCCGATGACAGTTTCGCTGCGGAAGAGGAGCCGAAGAAGAAAAAAAAGGACAAGGATGGCGAGCCCGGCAGCAACCGCGGCATCGAAACGCTGTTCCGGGTCTTCTACGACAAAAACGTCCAGTTAGTGCAGTTGGCCGATAACAAGGCCAATACGCTGGTGGGCATAAACGGCATGATCATCTCCGTGATTATCGCCCTGGTATCGCCCCGGATTGAGGAAAACACCTGGCTGATGGCGCCCTCCGTAATCCTGCTGCTCGGGTGCGTCGCGTCACTCACCATGGCCATTCTGGCGTCCCGGCCGCGACTCATGACCAGCGACATCAATCTGGAGCAGGTGTTCAAGAACGAAGCGAACATCCTCTTTTTTGGAAATTTCACCCGTCTGCCCGAATCGGAATTTCTCACCGGCATGGATCACCTGATGCAACACCGCAGGCTGCTTTATGACAGCATGTCCCGCGATATCTATTCGATGGGATGGGTGCTGACGCGCAAATACCATTTTCTCAACTATGCGTATAACGTATTTATGGTGACGCTGGCCCTGGCCGCCTCGGTATTCGTCACCGTCTTTTTTGTCATCGGAACACGCTGATCCGGAATTGACTTCAGGGCCTCGCGGACTTCAGCAGAAGATCGCGACGCTTGAGGATCGCCTCCAGGCTTTTTCTGTCCAGAACATCCCCCAAGGCGGTATCGAGTTGTTTCATGTCGAGCGCCGCCAGCCGGTCCTTGAGACTTTCGGGGATATCGACCGCGATTTCGCGGAGATGGCGCGGCCGGCCGTTGCGCGCCGCGAATGTCCGCTGGTTGCCGGTCAGCACAAGATGCCAGTCGCCGGGGGTATAACGTATCTCCTCGGGCCGGCGGCCCTCGTTGTACATCAGGATATCGAAGACATACATCAGGTTGAATTGCTCGCCCAGCGGACACCAGGCACTCCCGCCCTCGCGTTGTTGTGCGCGCTGCGGCTCACTGACCAGGGCTTCCGGCGTTACCTGCAGCGACCCCGTCGTTCCGCCCACCTCGCGTTTGACGGTCACCGGCGCCAGGTCGATCCCCAGAAGGCGGTCGAGACGATAGGCGGCGACCTGGGGCAGGTAACGCGACCCTCGCGAAGGGGTATACAGGGCATCGAAACGGGACCCCTCGATGGCGAGTTGCAACAGGCTCGATCCATTTTCCTGACGCCTGGCGTCCGCCACCGGGGCGGTGGACAGCAGGGTTTCCAGTTCATCATCGGAAAGGCTATCCGGCCTCGCGCCCACCTGCCGTGGCTGGACTCCCGGTTCCATTTTTCCGGACTGGCCGGCATAGACTGCCGACACCTTGCCCGCTTCGACGATCACTGCCGATGCCTGGCCGCCGTAATGGGCGCTCAGCATGCCGGTGTCGGCGCGAACAAGTTTACCGCCAAACCGGGTCAGTATTTGGTGGTTGTGCGTAGGGGTATGGCCGATGACCAGCCTGCCGGCGGCGTGACGCGCCAGGGCCGCATCCAGGATGGATTCGGCGATTGCGCTGCCGCAGCCCACATTGCCCCTGTACCAGATGGGTGAATCCGGCTGGAACAGCGGTGAGTTGTACATACGGATGATTTCCCTTGCAGCGGTTTGCATGTCCGCGGGGACTACCGTCCCTGCCTTGGCCTGACCCGCGAGGTAGGCTTCCAGGATTCTGGAGTGATCATGGAATCCGGATTCCAGGGGGAGGATACCGGCGGAAGCCAGCAGCGAGAGATATTCCAGGTAGGCGCTGAGCGTTTCTCCATAATCGCGATTGATGGCGGCGACACCGGTCGAGAGCAGCATTTGGGAATATCCGCCGTGGAGGAACAGGCTGTCGTCGACCTGCAGCAACACGGGACGCTGCAACAACCACTTCCCGTAAGGACCGGCAACGGAAAAGTATCGGCGGTGTCCGAAGAAGCCTTGCGGATACCTGCGGTTGAATTCTGCCTTTAACGCCGCCTCCGGATCCTTGCCGCTGTTCAAGTTCTTGAAGCGACGCCAGGCCGCGTCCCGGTCGGTGGGATCTTCATCGGCGGCATAACTTGCGTATTCACCCTCTGACACATAGGCGAGGTCGCCCAGCAGGTTCATCACCTCATGATTACCCAGCACCATGTGCACCCTGCCGCCGGCCGCCGGCGCCTCCGATTCCAGTTTCATGATCAGGTCCAGCACCCGGCGCGACTCGTCGCCCCGGTCCAGAACGTCGCCCACAATTACCAGGTGTGTCGCCCCGCCTTGCCAGTCGAGGTCGTCATCGACCAACTGCAACTGACGGAGGAGGCGGGAAAAGGCATCCCAGGCGCCATGGATGTCGGCCACCGCAACCACACGCTCCACCCCGGACCAGCGCCAGTCCTCTATACGGGTGGCGCCGTGGACCCAGAAGGGCAGGAGAGCCAGGATCAGGGAAACAGATAGGAGGAACTGTCTGGCCATCACTTGTATTCTCAAAATGTCATCTAAGGCAGGTGAGTGAATATGCTTACATTATAGTTGCCATTAATCGAAGTCATCTCCAACCTTGAAGTGCCGAATCAATCTTCCTGTGTGACAATAGCCATCATGCAGTCGTCGCTAACGCCAATCCATACCTACAAGCCCTTCTGGGCGAAACGCTTCGGCGTGGCGCCATTCCTGCCCATGAGCCGGGCCGAGATGGAGGACCTCGGCTGGGATTCCTGTGATGTGATCCTGGTGACCGGGGATGCCTATGTCGATCACCCGAGCTTTGGAATGGCGCTCGTCGGCCGGCTTTTGGAGGCGCAAGGCTTCCGGGTCGGGATCATCGCCCAGCCGGACTGGCATACAGCGGAGGCCTTCGCCGCGCTCGGCCGGCCCAATCTCTATTTCGGGGTCACCGCCGGGAACATGGATTCCATGGTCAACCGCTACACGGCCGATCGCAAGATCCGTTCGGAAGATGCCTATACCCCCGGCGGCGCGGCGGGTAAGCGTCCGGACCGCGCCGTGCTGGTGTATTCCGCCCGTTGCCGCGAGGCCTTCCCCGAGGTCCCGCTGGTCATCGGCGGGATCGAGGCGAGCCTCAGGCGCATCGCCCATTACGATTACTGGTCGGACAAGGTCCGGCGCTCCTTTCTGGTGGATGCCAAGGCGGACCTGCTGATGTTCGGAAACGCCGAGCGCGCCATCGTCGAACTCACGCATCGACTCGCGCGCGGCGCCTCCATCGCGGAGATCACGGACCTGCGGGGCACGGCGTTGATGCGCAAGGAACTGCCACACGATTGGCGGATCCTCGATCCGTCCGGGACTGGAGCGGAGCGCGAAAGTGCAGATGTTCAGCCCGGCAGGACCGCTGTCCGTCTGCCGGCTTACGCAGAGGTCAGCCAAAATCCCGTGGCCTACGCCCGTGCCTCCCGCATCCTGCATCAGGAGACCAACCCCGGCAACGCGCGACCGCTGGTGCAGCGGCACGGCGATCGGGAACTCTGGCTGAACCCGCCGCCGATCCCGTTGAGCACCGCGGAGATGGATTATGTGTACGACCTACCTTATGCCCGCGCCCCGCATCCCGTCTATCGCGGGCAACGCATCCCGGCCTGGGAGATGATCCGCCACTCCGTCAACATCATGCGCGGCTGCTTCGGCGGTTGCACCTTCTGCTCCATCACCGAACACGAGGGCCGCATCATCCAGAGCCGCTCGAAAGAGTCCGTGTTGCGGGAGATTGAAGAGATCCGCGACAAGGTGGAGGGATTCACCGGCGTGATCTCGGATCTCGGCGGCCCGACCGCGAACATGTACCGCATCGCCTGCAAGAGCCGCGAGATCGAGGCCTCCTGCCGCCGTCCCTCCTGCGTCTATCCCACTATTTGCAGCAATCTCAACACCGATCACAGCGCCCTGATCGAACTCTACCGCGAGGCCCGCGCCCTGCCGGGGGTGAAGAAGGTGTTGATCGGATCCGGCGTACGCTACGACCTCGCCGTACGCTCGCCCGCCTACGTGAAGGAACTGGTCCAGCATCACGTTGGCGGGTATCTCAAGATCGCGCCCGAGCATAGCGAGGAGAATGTCCTCAAGCGGATGATGAAACCCGGCATGGAAAGCTATGAACGCTTCCGGGAACTCTTCGAAAAATATTCCAAAGAGGCCGGTAAGGAACAATATCTGATCCCGTATTTCATCGCCGCCCATCCGGGGACCACGGACGAGGACATGCTGAACCTCGCCCTCTGGCTGAAGCGCCATAACTTCCGCCTCGATCAGGTGCAGACCTTCACGCCCACGCCCATGGCGACGGCGACCGCGATGTATCACACGCGTCTCGACCCGCTGCACCGCATCTCCGGCGCGGACCCCGCGATGCCAGTACCAAGGAGCGGGACGCAGCGCCGCCTGCACAAGGCCTTCCTGCGTTATCACGACCCGGAGAACTGGCCGCTGCTACGCAAGGCCTTGCAGCGGATGGGGAGGGCGGATCTCATCGGCAGCGGCAAGCGCCACCTCGTGCCGGCCTGGCAGCCGGCCACCGAAAAAACGCGAGTGGCCGGCGTCAATAAGGTCCAGCGGTCTTCCACCAATAAAGCGCGACGGTTGAATAAATAATTCAGCGAGGGCGGTCCGGATTTTGCCCCCCTGCGACCAGGTTATTTTTCTATCACCCTTGCAGATGTTACCTTATATGGTAACATCAACGCATGGGGAAGACGCGTAGAGGGAACTACATCTTTTTAACATGGAAGGGTGACCACTCCCCTCGCCATGTCCATGTATACGAGAAATCGAGACTTGTAGTGAAGTGGGACCTGGAGAATTGGCAACCGATGGAAGGGAAGGCCAATCGAAGACTCTTGCAACTCCTCAGAGAATTGAACGACGAAGACAAATTATGAAGATTCGCTGCATCACATTAAACAACCGGCGTAATGAATTCGAGGTGGTGACGCGTTCAGGCGTAACCCATAACTTTCCATACGCGAAAGCCGATCCACGGCCGGGCCCTGAGGATCGAATAAAGGAAGCGTTCGTGGATAGAGAGCTTGGGAACGAGGCCTTCACCTATGTCCTGGAATCCGGTAAAGAAGGCTCCGTACATATCGAGCAGGTTCTCGAATACAACGAGGATCCAAATTATCTCGCGGAGCTCCTCACCTATAAACTTACCGTGGAAGCCCAACGCGGAATCGAAAACAGCGGCTTGAGCAGGCGCCAGATTGCAAAAAGGTTACAGACTTCCTTGCCCCAACTTTATCGACTCCTCGATCCGGCAAACACCAGCAAGTCGATGAATCAACTTGTTACTTTGTTGCACATACTCAACCGTGATGTCGATCTTGTGGTCAAGAAGAAAAACGCGGCATAACGTGACTGCCTGGCCGTGCATTAATGCCGGCATGGCTTGATGAAAATAAACCCACCCGGCCCCTTTATTTCCAAGGGCGGATTGGGCATGATGGCCTGAAACTACAACATGTCCCGGATAGCCTATGGTTGACAATCTCACAGGGGAACTGATTGCCTGCCACGAATGTGATCACCTGTATCGGATCGAGCCCTTGCCGCCCGGCGCGAAGGCCTCGTGCAGCCATTGCGGCGGCTTGTTGTACCGGAGCATCCCGAATTCGCTGGAACGCAGCCTGGCCCTTTATACCAGCGCGTTCATCCTCTTCATCCTCGCCAACAGTTACCCCTTCCTCTCCCTGGAGTTCAGCGGGCGTGTGGTGGTTAATAACCTGTTGGAAGGCGGGTTGGCGCTTTACCGCATGGGTATGGGCGAACTCGGGCTGCTGGTCTTTTTCACCAGTATTCTATTCCCGCTGGCGGTTATTGCCGGGATGATCTATCTCCTGTCCGGCGCCTTGTTCATGGAACGGCTGCCGCCCGCGGCCGGATTGATTTACCGCGTCATCCATGCCGTCGATCCCTGGAGCCTGGTCAGCGTCTTCATGCTGGCGGTGTTGATCGCCATCGTAAAATTGCAGGATCTCGCCAATGTCATCACTGGCATATCCCTATATGCCCTGGTCGGGTTACTCATTATATATAGCGCAGCAAGAGCAAGCTTCGACCCCAGGGCGCTCTGGGCCTTGTCTCCGGCGCGGACGCCGGTTGACCCGGCAAACCTTGCGGAGGTCCTGACCTGCCATGCCTGCGGCCTGTTGCATGACGGCAGGAAAGGCGACGCCGAATGCCGCCGCTGCAAGGCCTCCCTGCACCGGCGCAAGCATAACAGTGTCATGAAGACGTGGGCCTTGTTGTGCGCGGCCGCCATCATGTTCATCCCCGCCAATCTCTATCCCGTCCTGACCGTGATCCGTTTCGGCCGGGGCGCGCCGAACACCATCCTGGAGGGCGTCGAGCATCTCATTGAAGACGGGATGTGGGGACTCGGATTGATCGTGTTTGTCGCCAGCATCGTGGTGCCGGTGCTGAAGCTCATTGTGCTGGTTTATCTGCAACTCTCACTGCGGAAGAAATCACAATGGCGGCTGCGCGACCGCACGGTCCTTTATCGCATCACCGAGGTGATCGGGGCCTGGTCGATGGTCGATGTCTTCCTGGTCGCCCTGTTGACCGGCCTCGTCACCATGGGCACGCTGACCACCATCCGCCCCGGCATCGGCGCCAGCTTCTTCGGCGCGGTCGTGGTGTTGACGATGTTCGCCGCGAGCAGTTTCGATCCGCGGCTGTTGTGGGACGAGGCGGGCTCGGCGTCGGCAAACAAGGACTGATCGATGGAAGTATCCAACGCGCATGTCAGCACCCGATCCGGTCCCTCGATCGTCTGGCTGATCCCGCTGATCACCCTGCTGGTCGGCGGCTGGCTGGTCTACAAGACCCTCTCCGAGAAGGGGCCGGTGATCACCATCAGTTTCAAGACCGCGGAGGGCATCGAGGCCGGCCGCACCCTGGTGAAATACAAGAATGTCGATATCGGGACCGTGGAGCAGGTGCATTTCAGCGAGGATCTGGCCGATGTGATCCTGACCGTGCAGTTCAACCAGGGCACCGAGAATTTCTTCCGCCGCAACACCCGCTTCTGGGTGGTGCGGCCACAATTGAGCCTGCGCGGCGTGTCCGGTCTAAGCACCCTGGTCTCGGGGTCCTACATCGAGATCGAACCGGGACGCGGGGCCTCCCAGACGCATTTCGAGGGTCTGGAGGAAAAGCCCGTGGTGACCGCGGAGGAGGTCGGCAAGCGGATTGTGCTGATCGCCGATGAACTCGGTTCGGTGGACAGCGGCTCGCCCATCTATTACCAGGGGATCAAGGCGGGCGAGGTCCTGGGTTATGAACTCGGCAACGACAACCGCAGCGTCTATATCCACGGATTCATCAAGGACCCGTTCGGCCAGTTGCTGCGGGGCAATACCCGTTTCTGGAATGTCAGCGGCATGAACGTCACGGTCGACGCGGACGGCATCCAGGTCAAGACTGCCTCCCTGCAATCCCTGTTGTTCGGCGGCATCGCCTTCGAGACCCCGCCGTCGCTGGAACCCGACGGCGAAGAGGTCGAGAACATGCTGTTCACGCTGTATCAGGATCATGACATCATCAAGGAGACTTCCTACACCAAGAAGATCAATTATGTCCTCTTCTTCGACGACTCGGTGCGCGGCTTGCAGGTGGGGGCCCCGGTGGAATTCCAGGGGATCAAGGTGGGCTCGGTCCTGGATATCCGCCTGGAGTTCGACAACCGGGACACCACCTTCTGGATCCCGGTGCTGATCGAGATCGAGCCGGAGCGGATTATCGAACGCAATGCGGTGACCGGCCAGGATTCCCCCTACGAGACGCTCGATTCCCTGGTGGAGCGCGGTCTGCGCGCCCGCCTGCAATCGGGCAGCCTGCTGACCGGACAACTGTTCATCGAACTGAACATGCTGCCGGATACCCCGGTGGTCCTGTCCGGACAGGAGTCGCGTTATCCGGAACTGCCGACGGTGGAGGCCGCGAGCTTCGCCAATATCACGAAGGCGGCCGAGGAGTTCATGGCCAAGCTGGAGAAGGTGGAGATCGACAAGATCGGCGAGGAATTGCTGGGTGCGCTGCAAGGCGCGAACACCATCATCAATTCCAAGGACGTGCGGTCCTCGGTGCGGGACCTCGAGGCCTCGCTCAAGTCATTGCGCAGCATCCTGAAGAAAGTGGATAACAGCAACCTGCAGGAGGCCATCGACGCGGGCCACGGCGCGCTGGAGAAATTGAACGTGACACTGACGCTTACCAACCAGGTCCTGAGACCGGATTCGCCGCTGCATTACAACGCCATCCAACTGACCGGCGAACTCGAGGAGACCGCGCGCGCCATCCGCGCTCTGGTCGAGACCTTGCAGCGCAAACCGGAAGCGGTGATCTTCGGGAAGGATGGCGAAGGGGAATAACATGCGGACCGATTGCGCTGGAACACCAACACTATTTGCGATCCTGCTCTGCGGGCTCCTTGCGGGCTGCATCGGCGGCGTCGGCAATACTCACGTCTATTACCTCATCGACCCGGTCGCCGATGCTGCGCCGAACCAACCGGCTGAACGGCCGCTCGCGATCGAGATCCAGGACCTGCACATCCCGCAATACCTGGAAAAATTTCAGATCGCGACCCGCGACGAGAACAACCGGCTGAAATACGCCGAATACAAACAGTGGGGCGAAAACCTGCGCAAGAATCTTACCCGGACGCTGGCGCGCAACCTCGAGGCCATGCTCGGAACCCAGGATGTGGGCACGCCGCAAAATCGTTCCATGTCGGCGCCGGATTACCGCCTGCATGTGCATATCGAGCAGTTCGAGCGCGATCGGGATGCGCGCGTGCGGCTCATCGCGCGCTGGCAATTGAGCCGGAGCAGCGGCGCCGAAGTCCCCGAGATGCATAACGCGAACCTGATGAGCGAGCTGGAGATCGACGCCGCGGATTACGATGCCCTGGTCGCCGAGATGCAGTCGCTTTATGGCGAACTCTGCCGGCGGATCGCCGAATCCATCCGCGCGCACGAGAGCGGCGAGTGAGAGGCTGAAGCGGATGTCGATCAAATCGTCAATCCTGATCCATGCGGCCATGATCGCGGTGGGTCTGGCTATCCAGGCCGGGGCGCTGGCCGCCGACGAGGACCCGTGGGCGGACAAGGATGGCCGTCAGATCATGGATGAAGTCCAACGCCGCCACGGACAATATCCGTATATCTACGAGGAACAGTCCATCGTCATGGAGGACAAACTCGGCAACCGCGATACCCGCAAGCTGAACCGCTACAGCCGGACGGAGGAGGATGGCACTGTCCGCTTCATGGTGATCTTCCAGTATCCGCGCGAGGTGCAGGGCGTGGCCATGCTGGCCAACCGCAACCCGGACGGGTCCGTGTTCAAGGCGGTCTATCTCCCGGCCCTGGGGCCGAAGCTTTACGAAAGCAGCGCCACCGGCAGCAGCGGCACGCTGATGGGTTCGGATTTCACCATCGAGGACCTCACCGGCGAGATCCCCGGCGAGCAGCAGTATCTGCGCCGCCCGGACCAGGGCCTCGACGGCGCCGCGCATTTCATCGTGGATGTCTTCCCGGCCGGCGTCGCTCCCGGCAAGGAGACCATTCAACGACGGCACTATGTGCGCAAGGACAATTTCGTCATCGCGCGCACGGATCACTTCGATCGCAACGGCGATGTCTTGAAACGGCAGAGCATGCACGACTTCAAACAGATCGACGGCGAGATGTGGCGCCCCGGCATGACAATCATGGTCGATCAACGCACCCTCCATCAGACCCTGTTGAAGGTGGATCGCCGGGTATTCTCGCGGGATTATGTCCCCGCGGAGATGTTCAGCGCCGCCTGGTTGTTCGCCAATTACCCGGACCTGCCGCGCGCGGCGGAAGGCCCGGCCGAAACCGGCGGACCGGATGCGGCGGATCCGGAGACTGAAACTCCCGGCGCGGAGCCCGCGCCTGCCGCTGCAGGGGGCACGATATGATCTTCCGGTTTCTGACGCTGGGGCTGCGCCATCGCACAGGGGTGACCATCTTCCTGTTCCTGACCACCCTGGTGGCGGCGCTTGGCCTGCCGCGCCTTACGGTCGATACCGGGCTCGAAAGCCTGATCCCCGAACGGGATCCGGCGCGCATTGTTTATCAGCGGATCATGGGCGAGTTCGGCACGGATAACCGGACGATCGTTTACGTCCGCGACAAGGCCCTGTGGACGCCCGCGAAACTCGCCGTGCTGGAAAAGATCCATCGGGCCGTCGAGCAACTCGAGCATGTCGCCAGGGTGGACGGCCTCTACAGTCTCCACACCGTGGCGAATGAAGGCGGCCGCATCGAGTCGCGCCCGGTGCTGTCGTCCGCGCCGCAGACCGCGGAAGAGGCGGCCGCGGCCAGGGCAGCCGCGCTCGCGAATCCCCTCTATCTGGGCAATTACTTCTCCGACAACGGCGATGTTACGGCCATGATCGTCGCCATGAAGGAGGCGGAGGATGACCAGGACCACAGCCAGGCATTCTACGAGGACCTGGAGGCGGTGCTGGAGGAGAGCCGGGGACAATTCGAGCACCTGACCCAGGTCGGACCGCCGCGCGTCAACGACGAGTTGATCTCGAGCCTCTACCAGGACTTCATCATTCTCGGCCCCATCTCCGCGGTGGTGCTGGTGGTGACCATCCTGTTCATCATGCGCACCGCATTATCGGCGGTGGTGCCGGTGGCCACGGCGACCATCACCATCATCTGGACCTTCGGCATGCTGGGCTGGACCGGCATCCCCGTGAACATCCTCAGCGCCATGCTGCCCTCGCTCATCATCGTGATCGGCTCGACCGAGGACACGCACATGATGTCCGCCTTTTATCGCGGCCTGTCGGATCCGGATTCGAAATCCCGCGGCGATGGCGTCAGATACATGGCCCGGCACATGGGTCTGCCCCTGGTGCTGACGGTGGTCACCACGGCCATGGGTTTCGGCAGCAACATCTTCAGCAACATCGGTCTGATCCAGGATTTCTCCATCGCCTCGACCTTCGCCATGCTCGCGAACGGCCTCATCACGGCGCTGGTCATGCCCATCCTCGTCACCGTCTACGGCTCCGACAGGAACATCAGCGCCGTCGATGACGATGCGGTCACCGGCCTGCCTGGGCGGGTGATGCGCGTCTTTCGTTATTCGCAGGAGAATTATCCCCTCTCGACGCTCGGCGTCACTGCGGCGCTCTGCGCCTTTTTCCTCTATCACGCCGCCAACCTCTATGTGACCAACGACCCCTTGTCCTATTTTCGCGAGGACCGGCCGCTGATTAGGGACACCCGGATGATCCACGAGGACCTCGCCGGAGTGCGGCTCTTTTACATCAGCCTGGAGTCCGGCACGGAGAATGCCTTCCTCGATCCGCGCAACATCGCGAAACTGGTCGAGATCCAGGATTTTCTCAAGAAACAAGCCGTCTACGATCGCAGCATTTCCATCGCCGATCACCTGGCCTTCGTGAACCGTGAATTCCGCGGCGAATACGAAGAGGCGCGGCTGCCGGAAACGAAGGAACTGGTGGCGCAGTATCTGCTGTTCTTCCACCGCGGCGATCTCGGGAATTACGTAAGTCACGACTACAGCCGGGCCAATATCGTGGTGCGGCACAACATCAGCGATTCGCACACCCTCAATCGCTACATCAACGAGTTGCAGGATGTGGCCGATCATGCCGCCGGTCCGGGACTCACTGCTCACATCGTCGGCGAGAATCTCATGGTGAACAACGCCGCCGAGAGCCTGATGGTGGGTCAGGTGAAGGCGCTGGTCTCGCTCATGGCGCTGATCTTCCTGATCATGTCGGCCATGTTCACATCCTTCAAGGGCGGGGCGATCGCCCTGGTCCCGGCCGTGATCCCTATCGCCATGATGTTCGGCATCATGGGGCTGCTGGATATCCCGCTGAATCCGGGCACCGCGATGGTGGCCGTGATCGCCATCGGCATAGCGGTGGACGGCACCATCCACCTGCTGGCCCGCTACAGCGAACTCTGCCGGCGCACCTCGGATTACGTCGGGGCGGTCAACACCGCCGTCAAGGAAGAGGCGACGCCGCTCATCACCTCCAGTTTCGCGCTGGCGCTCGGTTTCGGCGTGCTGCTCTTTTCCAACTTCACGGTCATCGCCCAGTTCGGAGCGCTGGCTGCCGCCACCATGCTGTTTTCAATATTCGCCAACCTCCTGGTGACGCCCATCATCATGGCCAGGGTGAGGCTGGTGGGGCTCTATCAGATCCTTTCCATGACCATCGATCGCGCCGTGCTGGAGCAGAGTCCGCTCTTCAGGGACATGACCGATTATCAGCGCCGCAAGGCGATCCTGATCTCGGAGCTGCATGAATTCGAGGCCGGCGATCTGCTGGTGGAGCAGAACACCGTCGGCCGCAGCATGTATCTTATCCTCGCGGGCGAGGCCGAGGTGATCCGCCGGGACGGCGGCAAGGCCGCCACGCTGGCGACCCTGCATCCAGGCCAGGTCTTCGGCGAGATCGGGTTCATCCGCGCCATGGAGCGCACCGCCGATGTGCGGGCGTTAAGCAAGATCTCCGCCTTGCGGTTCGACTACGATCGCATGCACAAGGACCTGAAGTTCTTCCCGAACATCGTCGCCAAACTGAATTTCAACATCTGCTACATCCTCGGCGAACGCCTGGCGGAGATGGTCGAGAAGGCGAAGAAGTAGGGTCGCCTCCGCCGGTTCAATCCGCGTCTTTAGCCACCACCTCTGTCACCGCCTTCTGCACCAGTTTCACCCGGCCGGCGCGCACCAGGGCATCCCGCAGGACATATTCGATCTGCGCGTTCAGGCTGCGCAGATCGTCATCGGCCCAGCGCTGCAAGGCGGCGAGAACGTCGCCGCTGATGCGTAAGGGGTATGACTTTTTTTCGGCCATGCCGGACAGACTTATCCCAGCGGCTTTTTCAGGACGGCGATGACCCAGACTGAACTGCGATCCCACGTTGGCGAGCTGCAGCAACTGACCAGTTCCCAGCCGGCGTGCCCCTGCTGATTGAGGACATCGTCGAATTCTTCCATGTGCAAACTGCCGCCGAAGAAGCTGCTCTTCACCTTGTGTTGCAGGGTTTTATATTCCCAACGCATAAGTGATTAACCTGTTTACGTTAACGGGATCAGGAATACAGCGTACCGGTGTTGATGACCGGCTGCGTGTTGCGATCGCCGCAGAGGACGACCAGCAGATTGCTGACCATCGCGGCCTTGCGTTCGGCGTCCAGCTCGACAATGTTGTCGCGTTTGAGTTTTTCCAGCGCCATATGCACCATGCTGACCGCGCCTTCGACGATCAATGTGCGCGCGGCGATGATGGCGCTGGCCTGCTGGCGTTGCAGCATGGCGTTGGCGATCTCGGGGGCGTACGCCAGATGGCTGATCCGCGCCTCGATGACGCTCACGCCGGCCTTGTCCAGACGCTCCTGGATCTCCTCCTTCAATTTCTGGGCGACGATCACGGCATGACTCCGCAGCGCGGTTTCGCCGTCCTCATGTTGATCGTAAGGGTAGCTGGTGGCCATGTTCCGCAACGCCGCCTCGCTCTGGATGCTGACAAAGCTCTCGTAATCGTCCACTTCGAAACTGGCCTCGGCGGTATCCGTCACATACCAAACCACCACCGCCGCGATCTCGATGGGGTTGCCGCGGTTGTCGTTGACCTTGAGTTTCTCGCTCTCAAAGTTGCGGATCCTGAGGGATAATTTCTGCTTGATATAGAGGGGGTTGGCCCAGCGCAGACCGGTGGTTTTCTCGGTGCCCATGTAGGTGCCGAACAATTGAGCCACGCGGCCCTGGTTCGGATGGACCATGAAGAGACCAAACCAGCAGACAAATACCAGGATATCGAAGAGCAAGGAGACAGGTATCCACCAGCCGGCGTGGGCCTCGATGGCCAGATTATTCAGGTAAAAGCCCAGTATCTGGAGGATGAACAGGACGACGATTGCGCTATAACCGTTAAACGTCCGCAGCTTCCGTTCCTTAATCATGGCGACACCTCAGTTGATATCATAGTGATATCAAATATAGATCAATACAGCGAGATGTCAAGAACTATGATTAACCGATCCTGAATATACCGGGGATCTGTTCCAGACCGGAGACGCTCACCTCCAGGTCTTTGAGGATGCCGTCCTCGATGCTGTAGACCCAACCATGCACGGACAATGGGCGGCCGGTTCGCCAGACTGCCTGGACGATCGTCGTGTGACAGACATTGGACACCTGTTCGATCACGTTCAACTCGCACAGCCGGTTCAATTTCTCCCGTTCGTCCCGGAGGGCGTCGATCTCGGCCTGGTGGTACCGGCACACATCGCGGATGTTGCACAGCCAGTTGTCGATCAGGCCGTGATCGCGATTGTCCAGCGCAGTCTGAACGCCGCCGCAGCCGTAATGGCCGCAGACGATGATGTGTTTCACCCGCAGGACCTCCACGGCGTACTGAATCACCGAGAGGCAGTTCAGATCCGTGTGCACCACCACGTTGGCGATGTTGCGGTGAACGAAGATCTGGCCGGGCAGCATGTCCACGATCTGGTTTGCCGGCACCCGGCTGTCGGAGCAGCCGATCCAGAGGTATTCCGGATTCTGTTGTTGCGCCAGCCGCGCGAAAAATTCCGGATCGGCCTGCTTGACCCTGGCCGCCCACTTGCGGTTCTGTTCGATCAGATGGTCGAGGATCGTCATGTCCGTCAGCTACTTCTCCGCAAGGTTGTAGATATGCACGGCGAGCGCCTTGATGGCAGCCGCATCCAGGGTATCGCCCCAGGGCGGGCAGGCGCCTTCGCGGCCATTTGCGATCACATCGCGGATTGTCTCGCGATCGTTGCCGAAGAGGGTGATGGCATCGGTGAGGTTGGGGCCGCCGAATGCGGGATCGCCTTCGCCGAATTCCCCGTGGCATTCCGTGCAGACCGCGAAGTCGGCCTCCGCGCGGCCCGCCGCCCCGGCATCGGCCTCGCCGCCCTGTAGTTTAAGCACATATTCCACCAGGTCCGCGATCTGCGCTTCGTTCAAGGTCTGCATCTTGAGATAACCCGGCATCTGGGAAAACCGCGTGGCGGCGCAGGCCCCGTAACTCTGCTGCTCCGGCGGACAATCCTTGTTGCGGATCCCGTAGAGCAGCGTGCGCTGGATCTGCATGACGGCGCCGACCGCGGAAGAATCCGTGGCGGAACCCCAGAGCCAGTCGTAATCCAGGAGGTCCGGCGCGCCCGGCGCGCCGCGCAGTTCCGGGCCGTGACAACGGCTGCAATGTTCAGAGATAGCGGATTCCGCGGTCTGCTTGACGAACCCGGCCAGCGCCGGATCGGCGGCGATGGCCTCGGGCGAGGCGTTCAGGACGCGCACCGCCGGGTCCGTATCTGCGGCGTAAGCGCTTTGCGGCAGGAGACAGGCGAGCGAAAGGCAGGCGCATAAAAACCTGGCATTGAGTGTTGTGTAAAGTCGTCTCATCGTCATGTCCTCCGAAGTAAATTGTGTTCCCCCTCTCCCCTTGCCCCTCTCCCGCGAGGGGCAAGGGGAATTCATTCCCGATTTTCCGGCCCGACAAAATGCCTCACCTCCGGCTGTGTCCCTTCCACCAGCAGCGTGAGCAGACGTTCCTGTATGAGCTTGTCGGTATTGGTGATGCGTTCGCGCTGGCGCAGATGTTCGATCCAGGTCTCCACCAGGTAATATTCCAGATAGTGACCGGGTTCCACGGCATCCTCGAGCACATCCCAGGCAAAGGCGCCGTCGCGTCTTCGCACGCGGCCCAGTTCTTCGATGGTTTCGAGGAACTCCCGTTCGCAGCCCGGTTTGACCTGATAACGGATCATCACCATCACCGGACTGCGCTCGTGGGTGATGGCCTCCCTCACATCGGGCATGCGCCAATGCCGGGAGGGCCGCAGATCCATCCGATCGATTTCGCCGATCGGCCGGCGCCGGGTTACGAGCAGCGCGAGCGCGGTGCAGAGCGCCGCGATCAGCAAGGCCGACGGGATGCCGGCGTCTTCCGCCACCTTGCCCCACAGCAGACTGCCGACCGACATGGAACCCATCATGGCCATCACCATGACCGCGAGTCCGCGGGAGCGGACCCAGTCGGGCAGCGCCATTTGCGCGGCGACCTGGGTGCAGGAGATCACGGTGATCCATGCCATCCCGCACACCGCCCCGGCAAACAGGGCGACATAAAAGTTATGCACCAGCGCGATCAGCGCCATGCCCGCGGCGTACTGGATCGAGTACCACGCGATCAGCGCATCGCTGGAATATTTAGCGCGCAGTTTTGGCAGGATGAGCGCCCCGCCGACGGCCCCGATGCCGATCGCCCCCAGCAGGATGCCAAAGGCGTCCGGCCCGCCCCGCAACAACTGTTTGGCGATCAAGGGCAGCAGGGCCCAGAGGGCGCTGGCAAAGAGAAAAAAGCCGATGCTGCGGATCAGCGCCGAATGCAGCGGCGGGGCATTGAGACAGAAGCGGATGCCGACCTTGAGCGCCGGGATGAAGCGTTCCGTCGGCAGATTGCTCGGCGTGGTAACACGCCGCCAGCGGCAATAGACATAGAGGACCCCGATGTAGCTCACGGCGTTCAGAAGAAAGACCGCGCCGCTCCCGGCCTGGGCGACGATGACCCCGGCGAGCGCGGGACCGATGGCGCGGGAGACGTTGATGCCCATGGTATTGAGGGAGATGGCATGATGCAGTTCCTGGCGCGGGACCACCTCGGGCGCCACCGCCGCGAAGGCCGGCATGCCCATGGCGCTGCCGATGCCGAGCGCGAACAGGCAGGCCAGCAGGCTCCAGGCCGTGGTCAGCTCATAGACGGTCAGCAGACCCAGTATGCCCGCCATCAGCACCATCCAGATGTTGACCAGGATCAGATAACGACGGCGGTCGAAGATGTCCGCCAGCGCCCCCGCCGGCATGGCGAGGAAGACCGTGGGCAGGAAACTGGCGGTCTGGATCATCGCCACCATCAGCGGCGAATCGGTCAGGGTCGCCATCAACCAGCCGGCGCCCACCTCGTTCATCCAGGTGCCGATCATCGAAACCAGATTGGCCAGCCAGAGATTGCGGAATATCTTTACCTGAAAGGGACTCCAGGGCGAGACGGATGCCGCGGGCGCGGGGGTATTGAGGCTGGTTTCGGACATGATTGTTCTATGCGGAGATCGGATTGTCAGTAAGCCATAACCTGAGGCTATAATGCAAACTCCACATTCGTCTGACATGCCAAGGGGGAGATCATGCGGACTTCAACCGGATTCATTCGTCTTACACTGCTTGCGGCGTTGTTAATCCCGGCTTATCTCAACGCGCAAACCTTGCCGGCCGGACCCATCCCGCTCGACTGCGATCGGCCCTGTCTGGAGGGCTTGATCGACGACTACCTCGCGGCGCTCGTCGCGCACGATCCATCCCGCCTCCCGCTATCCGCCGATGTGCGCTACAGCGAGAACGAACAGATGCTGGAGATCGGCGACGGCTTCTGGGGCACGGCGAGCGGCCTCGGCAAATATAAACATTATTATGCCGATCCCGAGGCCGGACAGGCCGGCTTCATGGGCAGCATGCTGGAGAACGGCAATCTCGTGCTCATGGCCCTGCGCCTGCGGGTGCAACTGGGCCGGATCACCGAGGTCGAGACCTCCTATTACCGCCAGGGCGGCGGCGGTCCGGCGGGCATCGCCGAAACGGATGCGAGCGGCGCCCCTCCGGCGCTCTGGCTGGAACCGATCCCGGCCAGCGAACGCATGTCGCGGCATCAATTGATCGCGGTCGCCAATGCCTATTTCGAGGGGCTGCAAAAGAATGACGGCAAGGGTTATTACCCCTTCACTGAAGACTGCCACCGCCTCGAGAATGGCTATGCCACGACCAACAACCCGAATCCCAACAACACCACGGGTTACGATTCCTTCGGCAAGACCTGTCTCGAACAATTCAAGAGCGGTTATTTCGCGATCGTCAGCAAGATCCATCACCGCCGTTTCCCGCTGGTGGATGTGGAGCGCGGGGTGGTCTATGCGTACGCCATCTTCGACCACGGCGGCACGTTGCACGAATACACCCTGACCGACGGCACCAAGGTGAACATGAAGATGTTTTCCCGGCCGTCCAGCATTCAGGCCACCGAGGCCTTCAGGATCGAGAAGGGGTTGATCCGGCGCATCGAGATGATCGGCTCCTCCGCGCCGTATCACACCAATCCGCCCTGGGAAGGCGGCTTAAGCGGGAAGTAAGCCTCAGGCGCAGGCCAGTTCGACGCGGTTGCGTCCCGCGCGTTTGGCCTGATACAACGCGGCGTCCGCGCGCTCGAACAGGGTCTGCGCGGATTCGCCCAGCATCAACGCGGCGAGGCCAATGCTGATCGTCGCCTTGCACTGCGTCTCGGCGAGCGCGACCTCCATCCGGGAGACCGCCTCGCGGATCCGCTCCGCCAGGAGCTGCGCGCCGGCCTGATTCGTGTTGCTCAACAACAGGATGAATTCCTCGCCGCCATAGCGATAAAACAGATCGCTGCCGCGGATGCACTCGCGGATGCATTCGGCGACCTGCCGCAGGATCAGGTCCCCGGCGGCGTGACCCAGGCTGTCGTTGACCTGTTTGAAGTGATCCAGATCGATGACCATCAGGGCGAAGGGCTGCCCGTGGCGTTGCGCCAGACTGATCTCCCTGGGCAGTCCCAGTTCGAAGGCGGCGCGGTTTTGCGCCCCGGTCAGTTCGTCATGAATGGCGGCCTTGAGGGCGTGCTGATGCGTCAGGGCATTGCGCAGGGGATAAAACAGGGCGCACAGCAGACGCTCCAGCCGCTCCAGCTCGGCGCGGGAAAACCGCTGAGCCCTGGTCAGCAGGATCTGGCCGAGGTCATGGTTTTCCATATAGAGATGATAATTGGTGCTGTGACGCTCCGGCTTTTCCAGGTTGATGTCGAGATTGAGCGGCGGGTACTTGAAATGCAGACTGTCGATGCGCACCAGCGGCAGAAGCTCCTGCTTGAACAGTTTCAACACCTGCTCCGGGTCCAGGGAGGATTGCAACAGATTGGTGATCACCAGGATGACCGTTCGATCCAGGCTGGCATCCTTTGCCACGGCGGGATCCGGGTTCAGTAATTTCTTGCCGTCCACAGCCATCAGGCTGGATTCTTTTTGCCGACTCGTGCTCGATGATGTACTGGGCATGGGTAGTCCGTCCTCGGTGACTTTATCAGCAAGCTAGTGCGAATACCGTGCCAGTCTATGTGTGTATTTAAGAATACTAATGGGAACAACCAGATAGATTCATGGCAAGGTCCTCTACGAGCGCTGCGCGTCAATCCGCCGGCAGATAATAACAGAAGCAGTGGGGGCTAACACGGGTGAGGCGTCAAAATTCCGTCGAGCGATCATCGGACAAAACCCATGCCGTAACATGGGTTTGAATTGTCACAGGTCATCTCGGCACCGTTGAAATCGCCTAGGATTCACCAAATAATCACACCCGAGGGGGAGGATTATGGCCCGAAAGCAAGTACAGGCGCCTGGCGACGCCGCATTAGCCGGCAGTGTGGCGTCGTCCGCGTCACGCGCCCTGCTCGAACGGTTGATCGAGCATTCCCCGGCCGTGGTCTATCGCTGCTTGCTTACGCCGACCTTCCCCGTGACCTTCATGAGCGGCGCCGTACGGCGGTTGCTTGGTTATGCCCCGGAGGACTTCTACCAGGAAGGCTTCTGGTTCAATCGCATTCACCCCGATGACCGGCAGCGGATCGAAGCCGCGTATGAGGCGGCGCTCGCCACCGGGCAGGCCGACTGCGAATACCGTTTCCGCCACGCTGACGGCGCCTGGCGCTGGACGCGCGATCAGGCCAGCGTCCTCTATGACAAGGAGAACCGCCCGACCGAGTTGATCGGATTCTGGACCGACGTCGACGGTCGCCGGCAGGCGGAGGACATCCTGCGCGAACTCAATCGTTCCCTCGAACAACGCGTGCGCGAAGGCGCCACGGAACTCATCGCGGCCAATGAGGCGCTGCATCAGGCGGACGGGGAGCGGCATCGCCTCGCGGAACTTGCCTCGCGTCGCCGCCTGGAACTCGAGCGCGCGTTGCGCATCAGCCAGCTCGGCGAGATGTCGGCCGGGCTCGCCCACGAACTCAATCAGCCGCTTGCCGCCATCATCTACACCCTCACTGGCGCCGCCAATCGCGCCGCCCGGGGCGAACTCGATCATGTCCACACCGCCGAGGCCCTGCATTCCGCCATTACCCACGCCCACCGCGCCGCTGCGATCATCGCCCGGGTGCGCGATTTCACGGTGCGTCACACACCGCAGCACCAGCCGTTGTCCATCGACACGGTGATCGAGGACATGATCGAACTGACGCGCCACGCGGCCGAGGCCGGCGGCACGATCGTGGACATCGAGATCCGCCCCGGCCTGCCGCCGGTCAGCGCCGACAAGGTGCAGATCGAACAGGTGTTGCTCAATCTGCTCATGAACGCCTTCGAGTCCGTGAATTCCGCCAGACCGCGGCGGCGCGCCGTTCTGGTCAGCGCGGACCTCATCAAGGACGGAGTTATCGAGGTGTGTATCGAGGATACCGGCGGCGGGGCGACGCCGGAGATGCGCTCCCGCATGTTCGAGCCTTTCTACACCACGAAGCAAAACGGCATGGGACTCGGGCTCTCGATCTGCCAGACGATCATCGAGGAGCACGGCGGCGCCATCCGGGCCGAACCCGCGACCGGCGGCGGCCTGTGCGTGCGCTTCACGCTGACGGGGGGCCTGAGGCGATGAAACCCGGCAAATATACTGCCGTGGCCCCGGCCATCGCCTATCTCATCGACGATGACGCCGACGTGCGCCACGCCCTGCGCTGGCTGATCGAGTCGGTACAGATCGACGTCCGTGAATTCGGCCGCGTCAGAGAATTCCTGGAGTCTCCACGGCCCGACGGACCGGGTTGCATCGTGCTCGACGTGCGCATGCCCGGCATGAGCGGCATGGAATTCCTCGATCACCTCGCGACCTTCAAGATCGATCTCCCGGTTATCATGCTCTCCGGCCATGGCACCGTTCCGATGGCGTCTCGGGCGCTGCGCGCCGGCGCGGTGGACTTCGTGGAGAAGCCCGTCAACGAGCAACTCCTGCTGGACCGGGTGCATGAGGCCGTCGCGAAAAGCCGCCGCATCCTGGCCGGGAAGGCCAGGGAAGAGCGCCTCTCGGTGCTGACGGACCGCGAACTGGAGATCGTCAGGCTCGTCGTCGAGGGTGGTCACAACAAGGATATCGCCCGCGCGCTCGGCGTTTCGTCGCGCACCGTGGAGAACCACCGCGCCCAGGCCATGCACAAGCTCGGCGCGCGCTCCGCCGCCGAACTGGCGGCGATGCTGATGGAGAAATAAGGCAAGCTCAGGGCGTACGGATCAAATTTGTTAAGATGCCCTTAGATAACCGGGTAATTCACCCGGTTACATGCCCTTTTTAGGGTAAGGCTTTTTCCTACGTAGAAACCCTCATTCCACTCCGTATTCGTGCGGATTCCCGCATCCGCCTCCGGTGTTTAAGGTACGCGGACACACGTATTCCCTCGGGGGGACTCCCATGGCCGCAACCCAGCAAACGCCGCCGGAACATATCGACGCGCGCGTCATACTCACGGTTCTCGATGCCTACCGGAAGGGCGAATTCTCCACCCGCATGCCGAACGACTGGACCGGACTTTCCGGCAAGGTCGCCGACACCCTGAACGAGATTATAGAATCCTCGGCGGATCTCACCGTCGAATTCGAGCGCGTGGCGCAGCAGGTCGGCAAGGAGGGCCGGGTCGGCGAGCGCGTCAACATGCCCGTGATGAAAGGCTCATGGAGCAGGAAAATCACCTCCCTCAACTCCATCATCAACGATCTGGCCAGCCCGCTGAACGAGATGATCCGCGTCATCGGCGCGGTCTCCGAGGGCGACCTGTCGCAGATCGTGCCGATGGAGATCGAGGGCCTGAAACTGCAAGGGCAGTTCCTGAAGTCCGCGCAGATCGTGAACACCATGGTGAGCCGGCTCGGCACCTTCTCCTCGGAGGTCACCCGCGTGGCGCGCGAGGTCGGCACCGAGGGCATCCTCGGCGGCCAGGCCGAGGTGCGCGGCGTCTCCGGCACCTGGAAGGACCTGACCGATTCCGTGAACGGCATGGCGGCCAACCTCACCACCCAGGTGCGCAACATCGCCGACGTCACCACCGCGGTGGCCAAGGGCGATCTCGGCAAGAAGATCACCGTCGAGGCCAAGGGCGAGATCCTGGAACTCAAGAACACCATCAACATCATGGTGGATCAGCTCGGGAGCTTCGCCTCCGAGGTCACGCGCGTCGCCCGCGAGGTCGGCACCGAGGGCAAGCTCGGCGGCCAGGCCGAGGTGGCGGGCGTCTCCGGCACCTGGCGCGACCTCACCGAATCGGTGAACGGCATGGCCTCCAATCTCACCGCCCAGGTCAGGAACATCGCCGATGTCACGACCGCGGTCGCGAATGGTGACCTCTCCCGCAAGATCACGGCGGAGGCCAAGGGCGAGATCCTCCAGCTCAAGGAGACCATCAACATCATGGTGGATCAGCTTTCCAGTTTCGCCTCCGAGGTGACGCGCGTGGCGCGCGAGGTCGGCACCGAGGGCAAGCTCGGCGGCCAGGCCGAGGTGCGCGGTGTCTCCGGCACCTGGAAGGACCTCACTGAATCGGTGAACGGCATGGCCTCCAACCTCACCGCCCAGGTGCGCAACATCGCCCTGGTCACGACGGCGGTGGCGCGCGGCGATCTCGGCAAGAAGATCACCGTCGAGGCCAAGGGCGAGATCCTGGAACTCAAGGCCACCATCAACACCATGGTGGATCAGCTTTCCAGTTTCGCCTCCGAGGTCACGCGGGTGGCGCGCGAGGTCGGCACCGAGGGCATCCTCGGCGGTCAGGGTCAGGTCGAGGGCGTCTCCGGCACCTGGAAGGACCTGACGGATTCCGTGAACGGCATGGCGGCCAACCTCACCACCCAGGTGCGCAACATCGCCTATGTCACCACGGCGGTGGCCAAGGGCGACCTCACGAGCAAGATCACGGCGGAAGCGAAGGGCGAGATCCTCCAGCTCAAGGACACCATCAACATCATGGTGGATCAGCTTTCGAGCTTCGCGGCGGAGGTCACGCGCGTGGCGCGCGAGGTCGGCACCGAGGGCAAGCTCGGTGGCCAGGCCGAGGTGGCGGGCGTCTCCGGCACCTGGAAGGACCTCACCGAATCGGTGAACGGCATGGCGGCGAACCTCACCCAACAGGTGCGCAACATCGCCCAGGTGACGACCGCGGTCGCGCGCGGCGACCTCGGCAAGCAGATCACGGTCGAGGCCAAGGGCGAGATCCTGGCACTCAAGAACACCGTCAACATCATGGTGGATCAGCTCTCCACCTTCGCCGCCGAGGTCACGCGCGTGGCGCGCGAGGTCGGCACCGACGGCAAGCTCGGCGGCCAGGCGGCGGTGGAAGGCGTCTCCGGCACCTGGAAGGACCTCACCGATTCCGTGAATGGCATGGCGGCGAACCTCACGGCCCAGGTGCGCAATATCGCCGATGTCACGACGGCGGTTGCGAACGGCGACCTCTCCCGCAAGATCACGGCGGAGGCGAAGGGCGAGATCCTCCAGCTCAAGGACACCATCAACACCATGGTGGATCAGCTCTCCACCTTCGCCGACGAGGTGACGCGCGTGGCGCGCGAGGTGGGCACCGACGGCAAGCTCGGCGGTCAGGCCGAAGTGGCCGGCGTCGGCGGCACCTGGAAGGATTTGACTGACAGCGTGAACGGCATGGCGGCCAACCTCACCGGCCAGGTGCGCAACATCGCTGATGTCACCACCGCGGTAGCCAGAGGCGACCTCACCCGCAAGATCACCGCCGAGGCCAAGGGCGAGATCCTGGAACTCAAGAACACCATCAACATCATGGTGGACCAGCTCTCCACCTTCGCCGACGAGGTGACACGCGTGGCGCGCGAGGTCGGCACCGAGGGCAAGCTCGGCGGCCAGGGCCAGGTCCCCGGCGTCGCCGGCACCTGGAAGGACCTGACCGATTCCGTGAACAGCATGGCCTCGAACCTCACCAGCCAGGTGCGCAACATCGCCCAGGTGACGACGGCGGTCGCGAACGGCGACCTGACCAAGAAGATCACGGTGGACGCCCGCGGCGAGATCCTGGAACTCAAGAACACCATCAACATCATGGTCGATCAGTTGCAGACCTTCGGGGCCGAGGTGACGCGCGTGGCGCGCGAGGTCGGCACGGAAGGCAAGCTCGGCGGCCAGGCCACGGTGGCGGGCGTCTCCGGCACCTGGAAGGACCTGACCGATTCCGTGAACGGCATGGCCTCGAACCTGACCAGCCAGGTGCGCAACATCGCGGAGGTGACCATCGCGGTCGCGAACGGCGACCTCGGCCGCAAGATCACGGTCGATGTGCGCGGCGAGTTCCTGCAACTCAAGGAGACCATCAACACCATGGTGGATCAGTTGCGATCCTTCGCCTCCGAGGTGACGCGCGTCGCGCGCGAGGTGGGAGTCGAGGGCAAGCTCGGCGGCCAGGCCTATGTCACCGGCGTGGCCGGGACCTGGAAGGACCTGACGGATTCCGTGAACATGATGGCCTCGAACCTCACCAGCCAGGTGCGCAACATCGCGCAAGTCACCACCGCGGTCGCCAACGGCGACCTCTCGAAGAAGATCACGGTGGACGTGCGCGGCGAGATCCTGGAATTGAAGAACACCGTCAATGTCATGGTGGATCAGTTGAACAGCTTCGCGGCCGAGGTCACGCGGGTCGCGCGCGAGGTCGGCACCGAGGGCAAGCTCGGCGGGCAGGCCGTGGTGCGCGGGGTCTCGGGGACCTGGAAGGACCTGACCGACAACGTCAACTTCATGGCCGCCAACCTGACGAACCAGGTGCGCGGCATCGCCAAGGTGGTGACGGCGGTGGCCATGGGCGACCTGAAGAAGAAGCTCACCGTCGAGGCCAAGGGCGAGATCGCCGAACTCGCGGACACCATCAACAGCATGACGGACACACTGGCGCTGTTTGCCGATCAGGTCACCTCGGTCGCCCGCGAAGTGGGCGTCGAGGGCAAGCTCGGCGGCCAGGCCAACGTACCGGGGGCCGCAGGGACGTGGAAGGATCTCACCGACAACGTCAACGGCCTGGCCGCCAACCTCACCAACCAGGTGCGCGCCATCGCCGATGTCGCCACCTCGGTGACCAAGGGCGACCTCACCCGCAGCGTCCAGGTCGAGGCCAAGGGCGAGGTGGCGGACCTCAAGGACAACGTCAACGAGATGATCCGCAATCTGCGCGAAACCACCCGCCAGAACTCCGAGCAGGACTGGCTGAAGACCAACCTCGCCAAGTTCACGCGACTCCTCCAAGGGCAGCGCGACCTCGTCGCCGTCTCGAAGATGGTGCTCTCGGAGCTCGCCCCGCTCATCAACGGCCAGCACGGCGTGTTCTACATGATGGACGAGGCCCAGGCCGACAACCCGCGCCTCAAGCTGCTCTCGGCCTACGCCTACAAGGAGCGCAAGAACCTCTCCAACGAATGGCGGATCGGCGAGGGCATCGTGGGCCAGTGCGCCTTCGAGAAGCAGCGCCTGATGCTCACCAATGTCCCCGGCGATTACATCGAGATCACCTCGGGCTTAGGCGAGGCCCGGCCGCTGAACATCATCGTCCTGCCCATCGTCTTCGAGAACAAGGTCAAGGCCGTCATCGAGATCGCCTCCTTCACGCTGTTCAGCCCGATCCACCAGACCTTCCTCGACCAGCTCGCCGAATCCATCGGCATCGTGCTCAACACCATCGAGGCCAACATGCGCACCGAGGAGCTGCTGAAACAATCGCAGTCCCTCGCGCAGGAGCTGGGCAGCCAGCAGGAGGAACTGCGCCAGACCAACGAGGAGCTGGAAGAGAAGGCGCGCCTGCTGGAGGAGCAGAAGGTCGAGGTCGAGCGCAAGAACCGCGAGGTGGAGAGCGCGAAGAGCGCCCTGGAGGACAAGGCCGAGCAACTCGCCGTCACCTCGAAGTACAAATCGCAATTCCTCTCCAACATGAGCCACGAACTCCGCACGCCACTCAACAGCCTGCTCATCCTCGCCCAGCAACTGGCCGAGAATCCGCGCGGCAATCTCGACGACAAGCAGATCGAATACGCCCGCACCATCCAAGGCTCGGGCAAGGACCTGCTCGCCCTCATCAACGAGATCCTGGACCTCTCGAAGATCGAGTCCGGCACCGTCACTTTGGAGATCGCGAACGTGTCCTTTGCCGGCGTGCGCGACCAGCTCGACCGCACCTTCCGCCACGTCGCCGAAAACCGGAGTATTGGTTTTGGCGTCGATCTGGCGCTGAACCTGCCGGCGACGATCCGCACCGACGAGAAACGCCTCATGCAGGTGTTGAAGAACCTGCTCTCCAACGCCATCAAGTTCACCGAGAAGGGCCGCGTCGGCGTGCGCATAGAGCAGGCCCTGTCCGGCTGGAGCATCGACCACCCGGTGCTGGACCGCGCCGGGTCGGTGGTCGGTTTCTATGTCAGCGATACCGGCATCGGTGTCTCCGCCGACAAGCAGAAGATCATCTTCGAGGCCTTCCAGCAGGCCGACGCCGGCACTGCGCGCAAATACGGCGGCACGGGCCTCGGGCTCTCCATCTCGCGCGAGATCGCCCGTCTATTGGGCGGCGAACTGCGACTCGTTGCCAGCGAGCCGGGCAAGGGCTCGACCTTCGCGCTGTTCCTGCCGGATCGCGCGCCGGAGAAGACCGGCGGCGGCCATGACGGCGGGGGCGATGACCCCGAGAGCGATGCGCCGGCGCCGCGCCTGGCGCCCCGCGTCCCGGCTACCCCCGCGCCGGCCGCCACGGCGCCGTCAACGGAGTCCGCGGCGATCGCCGATGACCGGAACGCGATCGGCCCCGGCGATCGGACGCTCCTGATCATCGAGGACGACGCCAAGTTTGCCGCGATCCTCCTGCAGGCGGCGCGCGAGCGCGGCTTCAAGGGGCTGGTCGCGCAACGCGGCGGCGAGGGCCTCAGGCTCGCCACGGACTACCGACCGACCGCCATCACCCTCGATCTCAAGCTCCCCGACATGGACGGCTGGGTGCTGCTGGAAAAGCTCAAGCGCAATCCCGACACCCGCCACATCCCGGTCGAGATCATCTCGGTCGAGGACAACCGGGCGCGGGGCCTGCGCTTCGGGGCCTTCGAGTATCTCGTCAAGCCGGTCACCGCCGAGGCGATCCAGAAGGCCCTCGTCGACGTGCGCAAGTTCGCCGAGCAGGCGGTGAAGGACCTGCTGGTGGTCGACGGCGACGAGGCGCACCGCCGGAAGATAGTGGATCTGATCGGCAACGGCGATGTGCGCGTCAAGGCCGTCGGCAGCGGCAAGGAGGCCCTCTCCGCGCTGCG
This sequence comes from Gammaproteobacteria bacterium, assembly GCA_004297165.1. GTDB lineage: Bacteria > Pseudomonadota > Gammaproteobacteria > Eutrophobiales > Eutrophobiaceae > 2-02-FULL-56-15. The sequence continues at coordinate 19,748 of SCUJ01000005.1, read as the reverse complement.
GAAGAAGCGCTACGATTGCGTGGTGCTGGACGCCGGGCTCGCGGACATGCGGGGCGGCGACCTCATCGCCGCGTTGCAGGACTCGGAACTGACCCGCGACATCCCGGCGATCGTCTACGGCGTCGAGGAACTCCCCAAGGCCGAGCAGGAGCGCTTCAAGGCCCTCGCCGCCAAGGGCGTCGTCAAGGAGGCGGCCACGCCGGAGCGCCTGCTCGACGAATCCGCCCTGCATCTGCACCGCGTCATCGCCAAGCTGCCCGAGGACCGCCGCCGGATGCTGGAGAAACTCTACGCCGGTGCCGACGCCCTGACCGGCAAGAAGGTGCTGGTGGTCGACGACGACGTGCGCAACATCTTCGCCCTGACCTCGGCCCTCGAGCGCGCGCAGATGGAGGTGATCTCCGCCGAGGACGGCAAGAGCGCGATCGCTGTGCTGAAGAAAAATGCCGACACGGATATCGTGCTGATGGACATCATGATGCCGGAGATGGACGGCTACGAGACCATGCGCCGCATCCGCGCCATCAAGAAATTCGAGTCGCTGCCCATCCTCGCCCTCACCGCCAAGGCGATGAAGGGCGATCGCGAGAAGTGCATCGAGGCCGGGGCCTCGGATTACGTCACCAAACCCGTGGACGTGGACCAGCTCCTGTCGCTGATGCGGGTGTGGTTGTACCGGTGAGAAGGCTTTGCTTCGTCCCCTGTGTCCCCAATGTCTCTCCCACGGGAGCCAGGGGGCTTTTTCCCTCTCCCCTCAGGACCAACTCACCTGCGTGGGAGAGGGTTTTTTATTCGACAGAAACCAGATCTCGCCAAGACGCCAAGAGCGCCAAGGAACCTTATGTTTAAGAAAGTTCTGAACAAGCGCCAATCATCATTGGTCGTTTTTCCGGCGCAGAACGTAGGGTGGGCATGTTGTTTATGCCCACGCGGAACAAATGTTGGGCTGCATTTCATTCCGCCCAACCTACGCGCGCTTCGCGACTTGGCGAGAGGGATATGACGTATGACTGAAACCTCGGACTTCGTGCGCGAGACCATCGACGAACTGCTGGAGACGCAGTTGCGCACGGACACGCCGCCCGAAGCCCGCCAGACGATCGAACGTCTGGTGGCGGGCGGCTACTCGCATCCCGAGGCGCTGATCCTGGTCGGCTGCGCCCTCGCGCGCGAGATGTACGAGGCCCTCGGCACGGGGACCGGCCTCGATGAACAGCGCTATGTCGAGGGGCTGGAACGGCTCCCGGCGCTCTCATTCGGAGACGATGAACCCCCAGCCTAACCATGAAACTCACCGATAAATTCAAACTCACCGACTCCGAGCGCGATCAGCGCCTCGGCTTCCTGCGCCTCGGGCGGGACGACTTCAGGCTGCTCGCCGGCCTGCGTCAGGACATCGGGAAGCAAATCCCCGCCATCGTCGCCGAGTTTTACGACGAATTGTTCAAATTCTCCGAGCCGCGCCGCCAGTTCGCGGATAAAAAGAAACTGGAACACGTGCAGGCGGCGCAGCGCGACTACCTGCTCTCGCTTTTCGCCGGAGAGCCCGACGACGCCTACATCGAACAACGCCTGAAGATCGGCGAGATCCACGAGCGCATCGGCGTGCCGCTGAAGTGGTACATCGGCAGCATGGGCTGGTTCTTCGCGCGCCTTGTCGCCGCCCTGCCGGGGCCCGCGCGCACGCCGGAGACGGCGGTGGCCCTCAACAAGGTGATGAACCTGGACCTGCAACTGGCCCTGGAGAGCTACGCCTCGCTCTCCTCCCGCCTGAAGGCCATGGACCAGCGCATCAAGGACACCGCCACCGCGCTGAATGCGGTGCTGGATCAGGATAAGTAGAGATGAAGCGGAAAATCGCACTCGCCCCCTCTCCCCCTGCCCCTCCCCCGCTAGGGGGGAGGAATGGTATTACTCCCTCTTCCCACACCCACAACAACAACCCGAACGAAGCCGAGCGCCTTGAGGCCATCGAGATGCCGCTGCTGCTGGAGGCCATCTATCAGCGCTACGGCTACGACTTCCGCGGCTACGCCCCCGCCTCGCTGAAGCGGCGTCTGCGCCACGCCGCCGCCAACGAGGGTCTGGCCAGTTTCTCCGCCCTGCAGGATCGCCTCCTGCACGACCCGGAGGCGATGGCGCGCTTTCTCGATTGCGTCTCGGTGGACGTCACCGCCATGTTCCGCGACCCCGGTTTCCATCGGCTCTTCCGCGAGCGGATCGCGCCGGAATTGCGCGGCCTGCCGATCGTGCGCCTCTGGCACGCCGGCTGCTCGACCGGCGAGGAGGTCTATTCGACCGCCATTGTCTTGCGCGAGGAAGGGCTGCTCGACCGGGCCAGGATCTACGCCACCGACCTCAACCCGGCCGCGCTGATATGCGCCCGCGAGGCGATCTTCCCGATCCGCAACATGCAGGCGCACACCGCGAATTACCAGAAGGCCGGCGGCGCGGCGACCTTTTCCGATTACTACACGGCGCGCGGCGACAGCATCATCCTGCGCGACTGCCTGCGCCACAACATCGTCTGGGCGGAGCACAATCTCGTCACCGACAGCTCCTTCAACGAGTTCAACGTCATCTTCTGCCGCAACGTGATGATCTACTTCAGCCGCGCGCTGCAGGAGCGCGTCCAGCGCATCCTCCACGAGAGCCTGGCGATGGGCGGCTGCCTCGGTCTCGGCCGCAGTGAGTCGCTGCAATTCACGCCGCTGGAGGACCGCTACGAAGCGGTGAGCCGGGAGGAGAAGTGGTACCGGAAGGTGCGGCCGTGAGATACGCCTTCGTCGCCATGGGCGCCTCGCTCGGCGGCCTGAACGCCGTCCGGACCGTGCTCTCGGCCCTGCCGTCCTTTTTTCCCATGCCGGTGGCCCTGGTGCAGCACCGTATGACGGATGCCGGCGGCGAGCTGGCCTTCGTGCTGCGCGAGTCCTGCGCCCTGCCGGTGCGCGAGGCCGAGGACAAGGCTCCCATAGAGGCGGGCGTCGTCTTCATCGCCCCGCCCGGTTACCACCTGCTGGTGGAGGGCGACCATTTCGCGCTGTCCACGGAGGAACCGGTGGAATGGGCGCGGCCCTCCGTGAACGTGCTGTTCGAGACCGCCGCTGAATCTTATGGCCGGCGGCTCATTGCCGTCGTGTTGTCCGGCACGGGCGAGGACGGCGCGGCAGGACTCGCGGCGGTCGAGCGCCATGGCGGCATGGCGCTGGTGCAGGAACCGGAGACCGCCTACGCCAACGGCATGCCGCGCGCGGCGGGGCAGGCAATGCGGAACGAAATGACCTTGCCGCTTGCGGCGATCGGACCGCAGCTCGTGGCGCTCAGCCGGCAGGCATGACCATGCAACCTGGTGGAGACATAACATGAAATTACCCAAGGTTGAAATCCCCGCCCTCAGCGGCGTCGGCGTCCCGTTGCGCTTCGAGGTGCCCGAGGCCGAGCGGGCCGGCGTACTGGTGGTGGACGATATGCCGGACAAGGCGACGGCGCTGGCGGCGGTCATCGCCGAGCTGGGGATCAAAGTGACCACCGCGCATTCCGGGCGCGAGGCCCTGCGTCTCCTGCTCGCGCGCGATTACGCCCTTATCCTGCTCGATGTGCGCATGCCGACCATGGACGGCTACGAGACCGCGCAGCTCATCCATAGCCGCCCGCGCACGGCCTATACGCCGATCATCTTCGTCACCGCCGAATCCGCCGCAGAGGACGACCGTGCGCGCGGCTACGGGGCCGGGGCCGTGGACTGGATCGTCTCCCCCATCGCGCCGGAGATCCTGAAGGCCAAGGTCGGGGTCTTCGTCAATCTGTATTATCTGAACTACTTCGTGCGCCAGGAGGTGAAACAGCGCCGGGAGGCGGAGGAGGCGTTGAAGGCGCGCGAGGAATTGCTCCAGCAGATCCTCAACCTGTTGCCGGTCGGCGTATTCGTCTGCGACGCGCAAGGCAGCATCACCCGGATCAATCCCGCCGGCCACGAGATCTGGGGCGGGAGCCGCTACGTCGGCCTGGACGGCTATGGCGAATATCTCGGCTGGCGGCTGGATGACGGCCGGGCGATCGCCGCCGACGAATGGGCGCTCGCGGTCGCCTTGAAGACCGGCGAAACGATCCGCAACCAGGAGGCGGAGATCCAGTGCTTCGACGGCAGCCGCAAGTTCATCCGCAACACCGCGATGCCGCTGCGCGATGCCGAACGGCGGATCATCGGCGGCATCGCCGTCAACATGGATGTCACCGATTTGAAGCGCACCGAGCGCCAATTGCGCGAGAGCAACAACGAGATCAGCGCCAAGAACGCCCAACTGGAAACGGCCACCCGGCTCAAATCCGAGTTCCTCGCCAACATGAGCCACGAGCTGCTCACGCCGCTGAACGCGATCATCGGCTTCTCCGAGCTGCTGAAGGACGGCGTCATGGGCGAGATCCCCCCGGAGCAGCAGACCTGCGTCGTGGATATCTTCGACTCCGGCACGCATCTGCTTGCGCTCATCAACGACATCCTCGACCTCTCCAAGATCGAGGCCGGACGCATGACCCTGGAGACCGAGCCGATGGACATCGCCAGCGTCCTCCAGTCGGGCCTGACCATGCTGCGGGAGAAGGCGATGGCGCATCGCGTGCGCCTCACGCTGGCGCCGCCGCCGGAGCCTTGCGAGATCCAGGCCGACACCCGCAAGTTCAAACAGATCTTCTACAACCTCCTCTCCAACGCGGTGAAGTTTTCGCCCGCGGACGGTGAGGTGCGGGTCGTCGCGCGGCGCGTCGGGAGGGACGCGGTGCGACTCGATCCGCCGGAGGGCATGGCCTCGCGCATGCTGCCCCTGCCCGACAATAATTACGCGGAATTTCTCGAGGTCGCCGTCAGCGACGCCGGCATCGGCATCTCCGAGACCGATCTGGGCCGCCTGTTCCAGAGCTTCACCCAGCTCGATGCCTCTCTGGCGCGCCGCTACGAGGGCACCGGACTCGGGCTGGCGCTCACCCGCCGCCTCGCCGAACTGCACGGCGGCGCGATCGGCGTGATGAGCGCGCCGGGCCGCGGTTCGACCTTCATCTGCTGGATCCCCTGGCGCACGGCGCCGGCCATCGCTGAACCCGCAACCTCCCCCCAGGAAGAAACCAGTAGGGTGGGCACGTCGTCTGTGCCCACGCGGGACGAGACTGCGGAAGATCCGCGTAGGGTGGGCACGTCTTCCGTGCCCACGCAGGGAGAGACAAGCAGGGTGGACACGTCGTCCGTGCCCACGCGGGAAGAGACCTCTGAAGTAGAACCACCCCTCGCCCTGATCATCGAAGACAACGACCAGGCGGCGGAACTCCTGCGCCTCGCCCTCGACGCCGATGGTTTCCGCGTGCTGCGCGCCGCAGATGGAGAAGAGGGCCTGGCGCTGATCAGGCGCGAACGCCCGGACCTCATCACCCTCGACCTCCTGCTGCCGAAGCTCGGCGGCTGGGAGATCCTGGAACGACTGAAGTCCGACCCGGCCCTCGCGGGCATCCCCGTGGTGATCGCCTCGGTGCTGGCGGACCGGGACCGCGGTTTCGCCCTCGGCGCGAAGCAGGTCCTGCAAAAACCCGTCGAGCGCGCGGCCCTGCTGGAGGCGATCGAAGGGTTGGGGATAAAGCGGGCCAAGGGCCGGGCCAGGTTTACCGTGCTGGTGGTGGACGATGACCCGAAGGCGGTGGAACTGGTGGCGCAACAACTCAAGGGCCGCAATTGCAAGGTCGTGCGCGCCTATGGCGGACGCGAGGCCCTGGCCAGCGTCGGCCAGATGACGCCGGACCTCATCATCCTGGACCTCATGATGCCGAGCATCGACGGCTTCGCTGTGGTGGAGGCGATCAAGCGACGGCCGGAGACCAGCGGCGTGCCGATCATCATCCTGACGGCGAAGCAGATTACGCGGCAAGACAGAAATCGCCTCAACGGTTTTGTCGAGCGGATCCTCGAAAAATCCGGCTTCGACCGCGAGAGTTTTATGACCGAGGTGCGACGGGCGCTCGGCGATGTAAAGGAGTTGTGAAAATGGCGAGGATACTCATTATCGAAGACAACGCAACCAACCGGCGCCTGACCCAGGCGATGCTGAAGAAGGGCGGCCACAAATCCATGATCGCCGACAACGCCGATGAGGGCCTGCGAATCGTCCGGAAGGAGCGGCCGGACCTTGTGCTCATGGACATCCAGCTCCCCGGCATGGACGGACTCTCGGCCACCCGCGTCCTCAAGGCCGACCCGGACACAGCGGCGATCCCGGTGATCGCCCTCACCGCCTTTGCCATGAAGGGCGACGACGAGAGGATGCGCGCCGCCGGCTGCAATGGCTATGTCGTCAAGCCGATCCGTTACCGCGAGTTCCTGCAAACGGTGGAACGGTTGCTGGCGGCGGAGGAAAAGCAGGAATGAGCCGAGAAAATGGAAATTTCGTAGGGTGGGCACGTCGTTTGTGCCCACGCGGAATAAATGTTGGGCATCATTTCATTCAGCCCAACCTACGTTTGATCCCCTCCCCCCCGCGCGGGGGAGGAGTAGGGGGAGAGGGGGACGTGGGAATGATCACCCTCTCCCCGGCCCTCTCCCCTCAAGGGAGAGGGAGAATAAATTTCGTAGGGTGGGCACGCCGTTTGTGCCCACGCGGAAATAATATCAATCTCAACCTGGCAGGAAATCCGGCCAACGCCTCGCGCCATGAATTACCGCAAGGATATCGACTTCATGTTCGGCAATGCGATAAGCAATCACATAAGGCAGCCGCCCGCTTACAAGTTCCCGCGTATCGGGAACCCGGCCTGTGCGGCCCAGCGTCGGATGCTTACCCAGGGTATTCGCGGCCTGCCGAATGCGGCGGATTGCCGCCCTTGCCGCGACGGGATTGTCGGCGGCAATGTAGTCGTGGATTTCAGCAAGATCGGAGAGCGCCGGGCGCGTCCAGCGAACCTGCATCAATCTTCCCCGCCGTACCTGGCGAAAAAGGCCTCGACTTCGGCGTCTCCGGCGAAATCGCCGGCGTTGGCGGCGGCAAGTCCGCGCTGGATCTTCCTGATCTGCGCGGCCTCGAATTTCAGGTATTCACGCAGCGCGATGGCGGCCAGTTCCGCATCGCTGCTCTGGTTGGTTTCCGCAAGGCGATGGAGCAGAGCCTGTTCTTCCGGGCTGATCGAGAGGGTCAAGTGGCTCATGGGGATTTCTCGTATGGCGTCCCGCACGATGTTAATGAAGGCGTGTCCGGGTGTCCATTCGTTCTTGCGGCGGGAAAGATACTCTTATGGGCGCGTCGTTTGTGCCCACGCGGGTACAGAATCTCCCCTCCCCCCACGCGGGGGACGACTGCATGGATGCAGGAGGTAGTGCAACGCCGGGAGCAGTTGCCGAGGGGTAGGGGGAGAGGGGGAATATATTTAGCGCGCGAGATCTTCATTGCCGCCGCGCTCGGCCTGCCCTGGATTACTGCCGTTGCGGAGGAGGCCGCGGCGCCCCCGTTCCAGCCGATCGCGAGCGTTACGCATTATCTGATCCGGCAATCGAACCCGTTTTATTCCACGGAGGATCGTGCCTGGATGGAGACCAGCGCGCGCCTCGGCGGGCGTGTCGAACGGGGTGGATTCGCGCTGGAAGCGGTCGGACTCGCGCTCCGGACCAGCGGGCGCGACCCCTACGGCAGCGGATCCGCACCAGCATTCTCTCCGCCGGGGACGCCACGCCCCGGCAACGACCCGGAGTTCGCCTTCGATACCCTGTATCTGCAATACGCGAACAGCGCCGATCCCGCGTTCAAGGTCACCCTCGGCCGTCAACCGATTGCGATCGGCTCGCAGTTCCTGTTCGGCGACGGCGTCTACGACGGTTACCACGCACACCACCCGCAGGCCGTGTATCACAACCCGCGCAAGAGCTTCGATGCGGTGCGCCTGGAGACCGACACGGCGCTCGGGCATCTCGACGCCTTCGCCTATCGCATGCACCCGACCTGGGACGGCGGCGGCGAATGGAACGGCTGGTTGGGCGGCGCGGAGCTGTCGCGCAAAACCGCGGGCGGGATCGATCTCACTGCCGGGCTGTTTCGCCGGGAATCGCACAGCGCCCTCGACAACGATATGTGGATCGTCTCCCTGCGCGGCGCCGCTGCCCTTCGGGTCGGGCTGGTCCGTGAGCGGCGAGTGGGCGGGCGAGTTCGGCACGGGCCGCAATCCCTATTACGTGACGACGCCGGGGCAGCGCCTGAGCGAACAGGGCTGGCATGCGGAGCTTGCCTGGCGACCGGAAAACGCGCGTTTCCAGCCCTTCGCGGAGATCGGTTACGTGTATTACTCGGAGGATTTCACGCCCTTCGCGCAGGGTTTCTCCGACTGGGGCAAGTGGTACCTCGGCAATCAGATCGACTGGATCCTCTTCGGCACGAATTCACGCATCGCGCGCGCCGAGGCCGGGTTCTGGCCGCATGCGCAAGTGAAGTTGCGGTTGCAATATTTCCAAACGCGCCTCGTGTCCGGGCCGGGCGGGCCGCTCGCGAACGAGTGGAGCCTGATCGCCGATTGGTACCCGAGCGAACGGGTGTGGTGCAGCGCACTGCTCGGTTATTCGGACCCCGGCGGGGCGCTGGTGCGATCCGGCCTGACGAACCCGTTCGGTTATCTGAACGCCGGGGCCGTGACGATGGGCGGAGAGACCTCCGTGGATCTCGTGTTCGCGGCGGGATTGAGTTATTGAAGATGTCGGAGAGGTGAAGTTTATGTGGAATATAAATAGCAACCTCGTAGGGTGGGCACGTCGTTTGTGCCCACGCGGAAATATAATGTTCCTTTCCGCGTGCCTCGTCCTCGCCGCGTGCGGGCGCGGGGAAGAACCCGCGGCCCCGGCCGGGCCGCCCTTGCGCGTCGGTGCGTATTACTGGCCAGGGCAATACTGGGTCGATATCGCCCACCGCAAGGGTTGGTTCGCGGAGGCCGGTCTCGCCATCGAATGGGTGGATACCAACGCCGATTACTTCGGCTCCTTCGACCAGCTCGCCGACGGCTCGCTCGACATCGTGAACATGTCCCAGTTCGACTTTCTGCTCTTCAACGCGCGCGGCAAGCCGTTGGTCGGCTTCCTGGCCGCGGATTACTCGAATGGCGCGGAGGCCCTGGTCGCCCGGCCGGGGATCGACAGTGTGCGGGACCTTGCCGGCAAGCGGCTGGCCTTGGCGAAGGGCACCTATCTCGAATACATCTGGACGATCATCGCGGAGCGCCACGACCTCGACCCCGCGACGGTCGAGATCGTCGATACCCCGGCGGAGACGGCGCCCGATGCCCTGGCGAGCGGCGCGGCGGATGCCTTCCTCACCTGGGAACCCATCGTGACCAAGGCCCTGGCCGGGAGCGGCGGCGTGAAATTATTCGACACCTCCGAGGTCCCAGGCATCAGTTGGGGAGTCTTCGCGACCCGGCCGGATCTCCGGGCGCGGCGCGAGGCGGATCTGCACAAATTCACGGCGGTGTGGCAGCGGACGACGCAATTCATGAAGGAGCGGCCCGAGGAGGCCGTGGCCATCGTCGCCGAGGTGAACCATACCTCGCCGGACGAGGCGCGCGGTTTCATGGCGATCGACCGGATCCTCGATCTCCGCGACAACATCGTCGCCTTCTCCTTCGCCGCGGGTTTCGATTCGCTGCACGGATCGAGCCGGCGCATGCTCGATTTCATGCAGCAGCGCGGCATCGTGACGCAACGGCCGGATATCCCGGCGCTGTTCGATTCGCATTTCGTGCAGGAACTTGCGGACGGAACTGCTGAAAAATGACGCTGCGCCGCCGGCTCATTACGGTGATTCTCCTCGCGGCCTTTGTGCCGACGCTGCTCGTCGGCGCGGTGAACATGGTCAGCTACATGCTGTCGCTCAACGAAACCCTCGACGCGCACGCCCTGCAGACCACCGGAGAGGCCGCGCACGCGATCGATTCCCTGATCCAGAACGCGACGAGCGACCTGCACAGCCTCGGTGCGACCCCGTTGCCGAACGAGGCGCGGCCTGAGGATATCGCGCGCCTGATCTCGGTCTGGTCCTACACCTACCCGTATTTCCGCGACCTCCTGTGGGTGAGTCCGCAGGGCGAGGTGGTCGCGGCCACCGACCCGAAACTAGTGGGCCAACCCCTCGGCGGCCACACATGCCGAACTCACCGGCGAGCTGCCGTACATTTTGAGCGAGCCGACGGACCACATCCACATCTCGGACTTCGATCAGGCTGCGCCGGGGTCGCAACGCGATGCCGGCGGGGATGCGTCCGCGGCGCACGCGCTGAAATTGATGACTCGCGTCGATAATGAACACGGCGGTCCGGCGGGCGTGGTGGTGGCGGTGGTGGCGACCGAGGCGATTGCGGTGACGCTGAGGGACCTCCGGCACCGGCTGAGTGGCGCGCGCTCCGTGGCGCTGCTGAACGCCTCGGGCAGGGTGCTCTTGAGCAGCGAGCCGGAGGCGGACCTGCTTAAATCCCACCCGCTCGCGGCGCACATCCTGGACAGGATCGGCGCCTCGGCCACCGGCTCGGCGCAGATTGAAATGAGCACGGCCGGCGGGGCTGTCGATATCGCGGTGGCGCGCACGGCGGGGATAGGGCCGCTGCGCGAGGCCTCCTGGCTGGTGGTCGCGATGCGGGACGAAAAGGCCGATCGGGAGGAGTTGTGGCGCGGCCTGCCCGCGGCGGCAACCTTGTTGTCCACGGCCATCTTCGCGGCGTGGCTGCTCGCGATCTGGTTGTCCCGCGCGATCAGCCGGCCCATCGAGCGGCTCGCGGCGATAGCGCGCAGCTTCGGCGGCGGGGACCTGATGGTGCGCGCCGAGACGTCCGGCATGGCCGAGATCGGGGCGCTCGGCGCGGCCTTCAATCATATGGTGGACGATCTCCTGCTGGAACGCACGCGGCTGGACGACCTCAACGATGAACTGCAAACGCATCTGGAACAGTTGCACGCGCACGCCGCCCTGCTGGAGGCGAATCAGCGCGATTCCGCGGGGCGGGCCGAGTTGAGCAGCCTGCTGCAGGCCGCCGACAGCATCGACGACGCCGCGGCGATCCTGCCGCCGCTGCTGGGGAAGGTCCTCCCCGAACACTGCGGGTCGGTCTATCTCATCAAGTCCTCGCTCAACTACCTCGATTGCCTGGGAAGCTTCGGCGCGGCCTGCGGCTCTGCGCAAACGGTCGCGCCGGAGGAGTGCTGGGCGTTGCGCCGCGGGCGCCCCTACGCCGCGACGGACCCGGCACACGATATCTACTGCGCGCACGTCTCGCCCGTCTCCGCCCCAACGGGCTATATCTGCGTCCCGCTACAGGCGCGCGGCGCCCCGGTCGGCCTGCTGCATGTGCGTTATATCGGCGCGGACGCGACGGTTACGGACGCGCTGGCGGAGCGCATCCAGCGCCTCGCCGAACACATTGCGATGGGTCTGGCCAACCTGAAGCTCCGCGACGCGCTCAAGGAGCAGTCCATCCGCGACGCCCTGAGCGGCCTCTACAACCGCCGCTATCTGGAGGAATCGCTGGACCGGGAACTCGCCAGGGCGCAACGTGAGGGCCGGGCGCTCGCGGTGTTCATGATCGACGTGGACCATTTCAAGCGCTTCAACGACAGCCACGGCCACGAGGCGGGCGACGCGGTGTTGCGGGCGCTCGGGCGCGCCTTGCGCGACAGCGCGCGCGGCGGGGATCTGCCTTGCCGTTTCGGCGGGGAGGAATTCACCGCGGTATTGCCCGGCGCCTCGCTCCAGGCGGCGCGGGAATGGGCCGGGCGGCTGATGCAGCGCGTGCGCGGCCTTGAGGTCAAATCCGGCGGCCAGGTCCTGCCGGGGATCACCATCTCGCTTGGCCTCGCGGTCTATCCGGAGCACGGCGAGGACCGCGAGACGTTATTGCAGGCGGCGGATCTGGCGTTGTACGAGGCGAAACACGCCGGGCGCGATCGGCTGGTCGAGGCGGGGGAGGAATCGGTCACCGCGTCGCCAAAGGATTTACAAGCGTAGGTTGGGCTGAATGAAATGATGCCCAACATGATTTACCGCGTGGGCACGAACGGCGTGCCCACCCTACGATCTTGAACGTTGAAGAGCAGCGGAGACGTACCTGAAACATGAAGACGATACTGATCATCGAAGACAACCCGAAGCACCTGCGGCTCGCCGCGACCCTGCTGGGAAAATCCGGTTACGCCGTGCTGGAGGCGACCGACGCGGAGGCCGGTCTGCCGCTCGCGCGCCTGCGCATCCCGGACCTCATCCTCATGGACCTGCAACTGCCCGGCATGGACGGCCTGAAGGCGACCGGGCGGCTCAAGGAGGACCCGGCCACGCGGGGCATCCCGGTGATCGCGGTCACCTCCTACATGCCGGAGCATCCGCAGACGGAGATCCTTGCCGTGGGTTGCGCCGCCGTCATCGCCAAGCCCTATCACTACAAAGAGTTTCTGGACATCATCGGCGCGCTGCTCGCAAGGCGCGACGCCGGAAATCAACCTGGGGAGTCAACATGAATACAACCGAGCCAATCATCATGATCGTCGACGACGACGAGCGCAACACGCGGCTGCTGAAGGCGCAACTCGAGGCCGAGGGCTATGGGACCATGGCGGCCCTTTCGGGGCAGGAATGCCTTTCCCAGTTGCGGGAGCGGCTGCCGGACCTCATCCTGCTCGACATCATGATGCCGGGGCTCTCCGGCTTCGAGGTCGCCGGACGGCTGAAGGCGGACTCGCGCACGAAGAACATCCCGATCATCATGATCACGGCGCTGGAAGACCGCGATTCCAAGATCAAGGCCCTGTATCTTGGCGCGGAGGAGTTCCTCAACAAGCCGGTGGATCGCGCCGAACTCCAGATCCGCGTGCGTAATCTGCTGCGGCTGAAGGAGTATCAGAACTTTCTCGCCGAATACAACCGCCGGCTCGAGGCCCAGGTGGCGGAGCGCACCGCGGACCTCTGGAAGAGCTATCGCGAGACCATCTACATCATGACCAGCGCGGCCGAGTACAAGGACGAGGACACCGGGGCGCATGTGCAGCGGGTCTCGCATTACACCCGCGATCTGGCGCGGACCCTGGGGCAGGACGCCGCGTTCTGCGATCACATCTTCTACGCGAGTCCCATGCACGACGTGGGTAAGATCGCAATTCCCGATCATGTGCTGCTGAAGCCCGGGACCCTGACGCCGGACGAATGGGCGATCATGAAATCCCACAGCGACTTCGGGGCGCGGATCCTCGAGAGCGGCGACTCGCCGTACCTGGAGATGGCGCGCGCGATCGCCCTCGGCCATCATGAGCGCTGGGACGGCAGCGGTTATCCCGGCGGACTCAAGGGCGAGTCGATCCCGCTGCCGGCGCGCATCATGGCGGTCTGCGATGTCTATGACGCGCTGCGCTCCCGGCGGCCCTACAAACCCGCCTTCAGCCACGAGCGGGCGCTGGCGATTATTACCGAGGGCGACGACCGCACGCAGCCGGGGCATTTCGACCCCGCCGTGCACGGGGCCTTCGCGGACCGCGCGGGCGAGATGTCCCGGATCTACGCGGAGATACAGGATTGACGTCCGCGGATCCAGCGCAGGAACGCCGGCCGGCCGCCATCTTGATCGTCGATGACGATCTGCGCGGCAGCCGGAGCATTGCCACGGCGCTGACCGCAGAGGGTCATGCCGTGAGAACCGCCGGCAGCGGCGCCGAGGCGCTCGCGGAGATCTCCCGCGCGCCACCCGATCTCATCCTGCTCGATGTCATGATGCCGGGGATGGACGGCTTCGAGGTCGTGCGGCGCCTGAAGGCGGACCCAGGGGCACGGGCCATACCGGTCATCATGCTGACGGCGTTGGGCGACCGCGAATCCATGCTGCGCGCGCTGGAAGATGGCGCGGAGGAGTTTATCGCCAAACCGGCGGATCGCGCCGACTTGCTGGCGCGGGTGCGGAACCTGCTGCGGCTCGTGGAATATCGCACGCTGGCGGAGCGGCGGGCCGCCGATCTGGCCGAGACCAACCGGCTGCTGGAGGTGGAGATCGAGCGCCGGCGGCAGATCGAGAAGGAACTGCTCAAGGCCAATGCGCAACTGGCGGAGACCAACGAGGAACTGCGGTCATTCAGTCATTCGGTGTCCCATGATCTCCGCCGGCCGGTGCGCGCGATCGAGGGCTTTTCCGGGCATCTGATGAAAACCGCGGCCGCCGCGCTGGATGCGGCAGGATTGGAAAATCTGCGGCGGATCGAGACCGCCGCCGAAGAGATGAACCGGCTGATCGACGCGCTCCTCATCCTGGCCCATGTTACCGCGAAGGAGATGCAGGAACGGGCGGTCGATCTCTCCGCCCTCGCGCGCAGGATCGCCGCGAACCTGCAACGCGCGGAGCCCGGCCGCGCGGTGCGCTTCACGGCCCAGGCGGATATGGCGGCGCAGGGCGACCCGGGGCTGTTGCGCGTGGCCCTGACCAATCTGCTCGACAACGCCTGGAAATTCACCCGCGGGAAGGCCGCGGCCGAGGTCGAATTCGGTTGCCGCGAGGAGGGCGGCGAGACGGTCTATTGCGTGCGCGACAACGGCGCGGGCTTCGACATGCAGCGGGTCGGGGTCTTGTTCGGGGCCTTCCGCCGCCTGCATCCGGCGGAGCAGTTCCCGGGCGAGGGAATCGGGCTGGCGACGGTGCGGCGCGCCATTGCGCGGCATCGCGGCCGGGTGTGGGCGGAGGGCGAAACGGGCCGGGGCGCGGCCTTTTATTTCACGTTGCCGTGAGTTGTGGAAATTCTGAATAAGTCCGTTCGCATTGAGCCTGTCGAAATGCGCACTCGTAAAATCAAGGGCTTCGACAAGCTCAGCCCGAACGGTGGATGCTTAATCAGAGGTTCCTTTATATAGGTTTTTACAAGGGGAGAGGTAATGGTTGCACCACCGCGCATACTGTTGGTAGACGATATCCCCGAGGATGTCGAACTGGCCTTGCAGCAGATCCGGGAGGGATTCCCCGGGGCCCAGTGCCAGATAGCCGGGACCGAGGCGGAATTCGCGCGCCATATGGAGGCCGGCGGTTTCGACATCGCGATCGTCGATTACTGGCTGGAATGGACCGACGGCATCGACCTGTTCCGGCGGCTCCGCGCCCGTTACCCCGACTGTCCGGTGATGATGCTGACCGGCTCCGGCAACGAAGAGGTGGCGGTGACGGCCATGCAGGCGGGTTTCGACGATTATGTACTGAAGGGTCGGCGCGGATATAACAGCCTGGCGGTGCGTTTGCGATCGGTGCTGGAGAAGACGGCGACGCAGCAGCGGTTGCGCGAGGCGCGGATGACCGCCTTGCAGCGCGCGGAGAATTTTCAACGCATCATCGAACAAAGCGCGGTGGCGGTGGCGATCACCGATAAAGAAGGCGACGTCGAGTATGTCAACCAGAAGTTCGCCAGCATCAGCGGCTACAGCCAGGAGGAGATGCACGGCCGCAATCTGCGCTTGCTCAGGGCCGAGGGCAATCCCGAGGGGATCTACCGCGAGATGTGGAACACCATCGCTGGCGGCGGCGAGTGGCATGGCACGCTGCTGAACCGCCGCAAGGACGGGACGAACTTCTGGATAAGCAACACCATCTTCTCGATCCGCGACAAGGATGGGGCAATCACGAATTACGTCACCATCCAGGAGGATATCTCCGATCGCATACACTACGAGGAGCGGCTGGCCTTCCAGGCCACCCATGACGCCCTGACCGAACTACCCAACCGCAACCTCTACCTGGACCGTCTGGATCATGCCCTGAGCGAGGCGCGCCGGCGCGAGGAGCAGGTGGCCGTCGCCTTCATCGATCTGGATCATTTCAAGTTCGTCAATGACAGTCTGGGCCACAGCGCGGGTGACGAACTGCTGATCACGGTGAGCGTACGGCTCGGCAAGTGTCTGCGTCAGGGCGACACGCTGGCGCGCGTGGGCGGGGACGAGTTCGCCCTGCTCCTGCCGAACCCCGGCACGCCGGAGGCGATTAGCACCATCGCCGAGCGGATCCGGCAGGCGGTGACCGAGCCTGTGACCCTGGGCGGACAGGAGATCTATGGCACTTGCAGCATCGGGTTCGCAATCTTCCCGGACGACGGCGCGGAGGGCGCGACCCTGCTCAAACACGCCGACGCGGCGATGTACCGCGTCAAGGAGAGCGGACGCAACCAGTATCAATTTTATTCCGCCGAGATGAGCGCGAAGAGCCGCCGCTGGCTGGAGCTGGAGACGGAGTTGCGCCGGGCCCTGGAGCGCGAAGAGCTGACGCTGCATTACCAGCCGACGGTGGATCTCTTCAGCGGGACGATTGTCGGCGCGGAGGCATTGTTGCGCTGGCAACATCCAGTGAAGGGGCTGGTGCCGCCGCTCGACTTCATCCCGCTCGCGGAGGAGACCGGGCTCATTGTGCCGATCGGCGATTGGGTGCTGGCCACGGCCTGCGCCCAGGCCGCCGCGTGGCGGCAAGCCGGACTGCCGGAACTGTCGGTGGCCGTGAATGTGTCGGCGCGGCAGTTCGATCGGCACGACCTGAAGCGAACGATCGATGAGGCGCTGCGGGGCAGCGGCCTGCAGAACCACAGCCTCAATCTCGAACTGACCGAGTCCATGCTGATGCGCCACCCGGAACGCACCCGGGCGATACTCGCCGAGCTGCGCCCTTCCGGCGTGGAGTTGTCCCTGGACGATTTTGGCACCGGCTATTCCTCGCTCATCTATCTCCGGCATTTCCCGTTCGATTACGTGAAGATCGATCGCGGCTTCATCCAGCATGTCACCCGTGACCCGCACACCGCCGCCATCGTCAAGGCGGTGGTGACGCTGGCCCACGAACTCGGATTGAAGGTCATCGCCGAGGGGGTGGAGACCGAGGAGCAGATGACCTACCTGCACGCGCATTTTTGCGACATCATGCAGGGTTTTTATTTCAGCCGGCCGTTGCCGGCGGCGGATTTCGGGGTCCTGCTCCGGGAGGGACGCTCCATCCGGCCCGAGATCCTCGCCGGCGCAACCCCGCATACCCTGTTGCTGGCGGGCGCCGGGACGGATCTGTGGGAGGCCTGCAAGCGAGCCCTGGGCCGCGACGGTTACCGGATCATCCGCGCCGCCAATCCCCAGGAGGCCCTGGACCTTGTCGGCGTGGAAAAGGCGGGGGTCATCGTCGTCGGTGAGACCCTGCCGGGGATGAGTGGCGTGGAGTTCCTGCGCCGGGTCCGGACGATCGATGCCGAGCCGATCCGGATCGCGGTGACCGCGAACGCCGATGTGGAGGGCCTCGCCGAGGCCGTCAACGAAGGCGAGGTCTACAAGGTGATTGGCCAGCCGGTCCGGGGCGCGGATCTGCGCAAGACCATCCGCGAGGCCTTCGAGCGCTACGCGCAGATCCGGGAGAATGCGCGGGCCTATCGCGAGATGGCGCAGGTCCGGCGGGCGATGGCCGAGCGGGTCAAGGATCGGGCGGCGACGCTTGGCATCCGGCTTTCGCCGAACGGCGAGCCGGACAAGCCACGGTGATACATATACAGAAAAAAACTCCGGGGTTATGATTGAGCCACGACAGGTTGGAGATGACTGTCGCATAAACGGATTATGGCGATAACATAGGGAGGCTTCAGTGCAGGGACGCATCACCGAAATGGAACTCGACAGCGGTCTCGCCTGCCTGATCCTCCTCGCGCGGCTGCACGGCCTGCCGGCCGATCCCTCCCAATTGCAGCATCAATTCGGCCAATCCGGCCGGTCCTTCTCGGACATGGAGATCATCCGCGCCGCGCGCTCGCTCGGATTGAAGGCGAAAAGATTATCGAGCCAGTGGTCCCGTCTGCGCAAAACCCCGCTGCCCGCCATCGCCAGGCGTCGTGGAGGGGATTATCACCTGGTGCTGAAGGTCGCCGAGAAAGAAGAAAAGGTACTGGCGCATGACCCGGCGCAAAGGCAGCCGGCAAGTTTATCCCGCGCGGAGTTCGAAACCGCCTGGACAGGCGATCTGATCCTGGTCACCCGCCGATCCGGTCTTGCGGGCGAGATCGAGCGCTTCAATTTCGCCTGGTTTATCCCGGCGATATGGAAGTACAAACAGCTACTGGGCGAGGTCCTGCTGGCGTCTTTCTTCATGCAGATCTTCGCGCTGATCACGCCGCTCTTCTTTCAGGTGGTCATCGACAAGGTTCTGGTCCACCGCGGCCTCACCACGCTGGACGTCCTCGCCGCCGGACTGCTGGCGGTCTCTGTCTTCGAGGTCATCCTGAATGGCCTGCGGGCGTATGTCTTTGCGCATACCTGCAACCGGATCGACGTGACCCTGGGTTCCGGACTGTTCCAGCGGCTGTTGCGGCTGCCCCTGAGTTACTTCGAGATCCGCCGCGTCGGCGATACCGTCGCCAGGGTGCGGGAGCTGGAGAGCATCCGGAATTTCATCACCGGATCCAGCCTGACGCTCGTGATCGATCTCTTCTTCACGGTGATCTTCGTTGCGGTAATGGCCGTCTACAGTGGGACGCTGACCTGCGTTGTCCTTGGCGCCATGCCGTGTTATGCCTTGCTGGCCGCGCTGGTGACGCCGACGCTCAGGGCCCGGCTGCATGAGAAATTCAACCGGGGCGCGGAGAATCAAGCCTTCCTGGTCGAGACCATCAGCGGCATCGAGACGATCAAGGCCGGCGCCGTGGAACCCCAATGCCAGAGACGGTGGGATGAGCAGCTTGCGGGTTACGTGAAGGCGGGCTTCCGCGCGACCAACCTGGGAAACATCGCGGGCCAGTGCGCCGCCTTCATCAACAAGGCGACGGTGGTCCTCATCCTGTGGATCGGGGCGAGACTGGTCATCGCAGGCGAGTTGACGGTGGGCCAGTTGATCGCCTTCAACATGCTCTCGGGAAGGGTCAGCGGCCCGATCCTGCGGCTGGTGCAGCTCTGGCAGGATTTCCAGCAGGCCGGGGTCTCGGTGCAGCGTCTCGGCGATATTCTCAATACCCGGCCGGAACCCGCCTACCGCCCTGGGCGCGCCTCGTTGCCGGAGCTGGCAGGGCAGGTGAGTTTCGAGAATGTGAGTTTTCGTTACCGGCCCGATACGCCGGAGGTGCTGCATGATGTCTCATTCGTCGTTTCGCCCGGCGAGGTGATCGGCATCGTCGGCCGTTCCGGATCGGGCAAGAGCACCCTGACCAAACTCATCCAGCGCCTGTATGTGCCGCAAAGCGGACGCGTGCTGGTGGACGGCGTGGATCTCGCCCTGGTGGATACGGTCTGGCTGCGGCGCAACATCGGCGTCGTCTTGCAGGAGAACGTCCTGTTCAACCGCACGGTGCGCGAGAACATCGCCCTCTGCGATCCCGCGTTGCCCATGGAGCGCGTGGTGGAGTCCGCGAAACTGGCCGGCGCGCATGAGTTCATCCTCGAATTGCCGGAAGGCTACGATACCGTGGTGGGCGAACACGGCTGTAATCTTTCGGGCGGACAACGGCAGCGCCTCGCCATCGCCCGCGCGCTCATCGCCAGACCGCGGATCCTGATCCTCGACGAGGCCACCAGCGCCCTGGATTACGAATCCGAACACATCATCCAGCAGAACATGCAGGCCATCTGCAAAGGCAGAACGGTGTTCATCATTGCCCACCGCCTCAGCGCCCTGCGCACGGCCGGAAAGATCATCGTCATCGAGAAAGGGAGGATCGCGGAGGGGGGCGCGCATGGGGAATTGATGGGGATAGGGGATAGGGGTTAGGGGTTAGGGGTTAGGGGTTAGGG
>SCUJ01000001.1 GCA_004297165.1 Gammaproteobacteria bacterium | reverse complement strand
GTACCAGCGCTTCCTGCGCGGTCACAACCTGATCTGCAGCATGAGTGCGGTAGGCAGCTGTGCCGACAATGCGGCGGCTGAGAGCTTCTTTGGGATGCTGAAACGGGAGCGTGTAAACCGTCGCCAGTACCGCACCCGGGCCGAGGCCAGGGCCGATATCTTTGACTACATCGAGCGTTTCTACAACCCCGTGAAACGACGGCGACTTGAAATGCTCAACAACAAGGATTTACTCTTAACTCAACCGTCCGTGAAAACGGGGTAGAACCCGTAAGTCCATTAGGTTTGCTAAAAGCCTCCCAACCTTCATCATCAAAATCTTCATAGCGGTGAGGCGTCACTGAGTCAAATATCAAAGTCCTGATCTCAGTCGCGTCACTTACTTGTGCTCTCCGGATACTCATCTCTCTCCGATGAAATTAACTAGGTTTTAATGGTCACTTTGTTCTATAAGGGTATATCGGCGTATCCAGGACTGCCTTGTCACTTACGCCGCAACCTCGATTAACACTTCGGGATGTCGCTCTGCGATCTTCAAGAGTTGCTTCGCAGCACCGGTCGGTTCGCGCCGCCCTTGCTCCCACTGTTCCAGGGTGCGCTTGGAAACACCCAGCGCGGCTGCAAACTGCGCCTGCGATAGCCCGCTCTGCAGACGAACGCGAATCACTTGTGACTTGGTTTCAACTTTCGTTCGTTTGCCTCCGCCTGCCTTAATCTCCCGGACACCGTCCAGGACTTCTTGCCACACGTCGCGCTCGGCCTCGAACTTGGCTAGCGCCGTACCAGTCAGTTTCTTACTCATTTCGGAATGCCTCCAATAACTGCTTCAGAATGTATGCAGGGACATTGTCACGCTTGGCTTTGGCATAGAGAGTCAGCATCCAGAATTCATTCGGTTCGTACCGAACGAAGTAGATAATCCGGAGTCCGCCTCGCTTGCCCATCCCTGGTCGTGCCCAGCGCATCTTCCGCACCCCGCCCGAGCCCGCAACAACATCCCCAGCTTCCGGGTTCTGCAGCAAGAACTGCTGCAGTTCGGAATACTCATCGTCATCCAGGTATACAGGAAGAATCCGTTCGAATGTCGAGGATTCGATGAACGTAAACATCTGGGCAATATACGCCGCTGGCGTATACTATTCAAGGCACGACTGACTGTACCCATGCGGTGATGATCGGGCCACCTGCAGTCAGAAGAAAGAGTTGTACATCCAATCACTCCAGGACAATCCGAGCCTGTTACCCGGTGGAGTAGAGTTGGGTGATGGAGGCCTGTTGCGTTGTGGTGGTGCACCTGTGCAGCTGCCCGCCGGCTTGCCTCAGTGACGATATTCAGATATTACTGAATGATCCAGAACCTCCGATGGAATAATCCAAGTCGCAGGTCACTCGCACCAGAATGGGGGATATACACGTGTACTACCATCGTGAAACCGAAACCATGCCGAGGGCCGATCTTGAGGCCCTGCAACTCGACAAACTCCGGGAATTGCTGAACGTAGGAAAAAAGGTGACATATTTATTTTATATGAGCTAGCAAAATAAATCCGTCACCTTTTCCTCCTTTTCCTCCTTTTCCTCATTTCCCTGTCCCTCGGCTGAAAGTAAATTCCTATCCCTAGATTTTGATACCCATTTAACATTGACACTCGCTTAGCGCGCTATATTTTTGCTACGTTCTGAAATGGAGGCTATGATTCGGCGTACGATAGGTGGTTGTTTGCCGCACTTGAATAAAAGAGAGGGTGAGAGAGCCATATGAGCACACGCGCACTGCTTACACCGTCCCTTTTGGAAGCAATACAGCGAGGAGACGCGATACTTTTCCTTGGGGCGGGTGCCTCCTTTGGTGCTAAGGGGCCTAAAGGCCAAGTTGCTCCGTCAGGCGAGCAGTTACGCGATATTTTGTGTGATCGATTTCTTGGTGGAACGCTTAACTCGAAATCGCTATCCCAAGTAGCCGAACTGGCGAAAAACGAAGCCGGACTGCTAAAAGTACAAGATACAATTGCCGAACTCTTTCGCCCGCTGGAACCTGCCGACTTCCACCTACTAATTCCATCATTTCGATGGCATGCGATCGTTACTACAAACTTTGATCTCGTTCTTGAGCGAGCCTATGACAAGTGTCGTGATCGGGAACAGAGTCTTGCGCCGGTGTTGCGGGACGGCGATAACTTCATAGATCGGCTGCGGGACCTATCGCAAGTCCTTTACTTGAAGCTGCATGGATGTATTACTCACATAAACGACGAAAGCCTCCCGCTAATTGTCGCGTCTGAGGAATATGCAAGGCATCGAAAAAATAGAGAACGACTTTTCAGACATTTCCAAGATTGGGGACGTGAACGGCCAATTGTCTTCTGTGGCTATGACGTTGGTGACCCACATATTCAGCAAATACTCTTCGATTTGAGTGACCTTGGGATACTACGTCCTCAATTCGGAATGGTAAGTCCAGATTTAAATGAAATAGTGGCACGGTACTGGGCGGCAAAGCGGTTTTCTGTATGTGCGAAGACGTTCGAAGATTTCATGTGGGCGCTGAATACAGAAATACCGAGATCGTCTCGCCGCCTCTCCGGCCTATTGAAGGCTGAGGACACCTCGGTTCAACCCTGGATAAAGACACACGTTGCGCCATCCTCTTTCCTGCTCGCGTACCTGCAGGACGAGCTGGTTCACGTCCATAAGGGCATGGCAGTTACCGGTGTAGCGCCGGTTGAGTTCTACAGAGGTCTCTCAGTCGATTGGGGTGCATTTCAACAAGAACTCGACGTCTACCGCAGAGTCTCAGACGATATTATTCTTGCCGCCTTCCTTGAGAATAAAAAGGCCAAGTATGGTCAAGCGTATGTATTAAAGGGGCATGCAGGGAGTGGTAAATCGGTAACTCTGTGTCGAATCGCATGGGACTTAGCTCATCTTTTTGACGGACTTGTTTTTGTTCTGAAGGAAGGGGCGATCCTTAGGCGAGATCGCCTTTTCGAGCTTCACACGCTCACGGGAGAGAGAATAAATGTAGTGATTGAGGATGCCATCCCACACATTAAAGACATCCTCGACGTAATTGCGTGGGCTGAGAAAAATAAAATCCCAATTACGCTGGTCTTTGGTGCAAGAACAAACGAATGGAATGTGTATGCTGGAGAACTCGAAGGTCAGACAGAGGACGATTATGAGCTGCGCGACTTAACAGAGCGTGAGATAACTCAGCTGATCGAGAAGCTGAGTCTCCATAAGGCGCTGGGTCGGCTAGCTACTGCGTCAGCGGAGGAGCGCTTTGAGCATTTCCAGTTAACAGCAGAGCGCCAGCTATTGGTAGCGCTCCACGACATTAGCGGCGAGAAGCCGTTTGAGGAAATCGTTTTTGATGAATATCGGAACGTTCGGCCAGCGGAGGCACGCCTCCTTTATTTAGATGTGTGCACACTTCATAGACTTGGAGTTGGCGTGCGAGCCGGGCTCATATCACGGATCTCGGGAATTACATTCGAATATTTTAGCCGAGATTTTTTCCGACCGCTGGAACATGTCGTTCGTACGTACTTTGATCACAGCAGTCGGGACAATATGTACAGAAGCCGACACCAGTTGATCGCAGAGATGGTATTCAAGCAAGCGATGCCGAACCCTGTGGAGCGTGCAAACCAGATCATTCGAATTATCCGAAATATAGATGTTGATTACGCAAGCGACAAGTCAGCGTTTACAGAGATTGTGCGGGGCCGAGTCCTCGCTGATCTTTTCGCGAATAAGGTA
The DNA here is from genome assembly GCA_004297165.1 of Gammaproteobacteria bacterium. Lineage (GTDB taxonomy): Bacteria > Pseudomonadota > Gammaproteobacteria > Eutrophobiales > Eutrophobiaceae > 2-02-FULL-56-15. The sequence goes on along the minus strand of SCUJ01000001.1, from coordinate 214,379 downwards.
ATAGCGTTCCAGATATTTGATGCGGCTAAGGAAAGTGGTGCCCCTTTGTCGTTTATTGAGCACCAACGTGCGGTGTTCGAGATGCATCATCCAAGTCGTAATCTGCATGCGGCGATGGAAGCAATTGAACGGGCGGAGGCGGCTCTAGAGCATACAGACCGTGCGATATTACACACGAAGGCGACTATTTTGCGGAGCTTAGCGTTAGAGGCACCGCAGAAGCTTGCAAGAGAGAATTTACGGGTAAAGGCAAAAGTAATCCTGCAAAAACAGATTCGGGGTAGTCGTGTATCTCATCCCTTTCACTTGACGGGCCAACTCTTAATAGACGAGCTAAAAGATAAGTTGAACGAAATAGCAGAACGCAAGACCCCGACTGTCAGTGTACTCGAACAACGAGCTATAGCGGAGTTAATAAGGAATGCCGAGGAGGTTATTTCTGAGGGGATGCAGCGATTTCCTGGTGATGAGTACCTGCTTACGCTTGAGGCCGAACTGGCGAGGCTATTAGAAGATGAAAAGCGCGCGATCGATGCGTTGGCGCAGGCATTTGAGGCTAGCCCGGGAAGAAGTTTTATCGCCGTTAGGTTGGCTTACCACGAACAGAGAAAGGGGGACATTGCCCGTGCGGTCGAGATTCTTAAGCGGTCAATTGGCGCAAACTCGGCTAGTAAGGAGGCGCATCTTGCGATGGCGAGAATTCTAATGTCACAGGATGAAGAGAGCTTAAGAGAAGATGTTGCACATCACCTGAAGCGGAGTTTTACTTCGGGTGACAGCAACTTTGACGCACAATTTTGGTATGCAAGACATCACTTTCTTTACGGAGATCGCAATGCAGCGATGGCCTGTTTTCGCCAGCTTGCCGACTCATGGACACCACCAGAATATAGAAAGGGAATTAAGGATGTCGTACATAATAAGGATGGGTCAAGACGGCGGTTGTCTGGGTCGGTTAAAAACGTGGAGAGTAGCTATTGCTTCATTCGTTGTCCCGACCTTCGGACCGATATGTTTGCTCACATGAGCCAGTTTAAAGAGCAGGACTGGATGGGCATTGGACATGGAGCCCTAGTGTCCTTTGAGTTGGGATTTTCCCTTCGAGGACCTCAAGCGCTCAACGTTCGAATGGGTTGACTTGAGGAGTTTCCCTACTCTATCCGGATGGTGGCGAGCATGCCTCTGATGTTATCAAGATGATGTTCGTAATAATACAGCCTGGCCCCCTGGAAGAAGATCAGGTTGAGCAATCCGTTTTTGACGATGCCCGCGATAAACCCTCTCCGGGTCAGATCATCCGGTGTGATGAATTCAAATTCATACTGGAAGCCCTGCTCTGTACCCATCGCTACCGGTTGAAGGGTGCCTGATTTGGTTACCCTGGCTTCGTAATACTTTGCCAGGGATGATTCCACCAGCTCAACCAGATCATTGGGTAACATATCTGCCTTGAAGACGGGGTATTCCTCCTTTTTCGTGGATTTTACGATCGGTTTGCCATCCTGAATCCCCGCGAAAAAGGCGACAGAATCCAGGCTGGTGCCGTCGATGGTCCAGGTTTCCACTCCACCGAAGGAAGCGATGGCAGGGACCTTGTTCCATTGCTGGCCAGGCGTCACTGTGATGTTTTTGATGTTCGTTGGGGCTTCCTTGATGGTGGAGTACTGGTCACAACCACCAAGCATGAGCAGAATAATGCAAAGCATGAATCTCATAGGTCCTCCCGTCATTACAAGGTCATGTAGTACTTAATCATTTCGATATCGTTGGCATCCGGCACGAGTTCCAGGTACCTGGCGAAACTTCGCTGCGCCGATTCACGATTCTTTTCTTTCAGATACAGGATGCCCATCTGGCGGTGAACTTCGGGTTTGGCATCCTCATGACCGAGTGATCGTTCATAATGATCCAGAGCCAGCAACCGGTCCCCCGGATTATCCCGGATCCGGTATAACTCACCGAGATAATAATGCACTAGTCCGAGCGCAACGCCGTCCTGCTTAAACTGCAACAATACAAACTCCGTTCTGGCCGGCTGATTCAGATTAATCTCATCCCGTATGAGCATATCCAGATGGGGCAACAGGACACGGTAAAACGCCTCGCTCCCGGTGGACGTGTCGTTATCTCCTGGTTGTAATTGCGCCGCATAGGCATTCAGATCCTGGATCCTGCTTTTCGGGGATGGGTGGGTGCTGAAAAAGAGCGAATCGCTGTGTTTCCCCTGTTTTCCAAGGTCTTCCTCTGCGATCAGGTGTTTCCAGATCACCGCCGGTTCATCCACGCGGTACTTCGCATCGGCTATCAACTGCATGCCGAACTTATCCGCCTCGCTTTCCTGTGAGCGACTATAGGAAAACAGGCTGGCAATTATCGCCAGTTGAGAGAGGTCTGATGCAGTTTGCCCGACGTTTGTATTCAAGTTACCCGTGGCGACCGCAAAACCGAGACCCAGAGTGACGAAAGTCAGGATGTTGGATTTCATTTTCTGGTCTTCGAAACCCTTCAGGCTGTGTCTTTTCAAGTAATGGCCCAGTTCGTGACTCAGGACGCTGGCTAATTGCGCCTCGTTGCCAACCCTCAGCAACAACCCGCTCCAGACCTGCAACATGCCGTTTGGCGCCATCGAGGCATTGAAATATGGTCTGCGGATCACATACACGCGAATATCCCGACAATAGTCAGCAGCCAATCTGCACAGGATACCCTGCATATATTGGTCGAGTTGCGGATCAACTATCCTGCTGGGTGAATGTTTCACAGATTGCTCTGCTTCATTCATGACCTGCCACAGGCCGGCCTCCGTCGCGCTTGGTTCGGGAGTGAAGCTGGAATGAAGTTCGGGCTCCATGCGGATGAAACCATCTTCCGCACAAGCGGAAGCGGCAACCAGGAATAAAACGGCACGGATGAGAAACCAGCGCATGGCCTGTTGCTGTTGCCGTAGTCTACTCAGGCAGGTTCTTGAGTAGATTATTGACCGTCTGCAAGGCAGGGGCCGGTGTCCGCAGATCCCCCGTGCCACTGAGCAGGTAATTGAACCAGACTACATTCCCGGAATTGAGATCGACCAGGGATGCAAATCCCAGTTGTTGCCCCCCCGTTACCCCAACACCGAGCATCGCCGCAGCAAGTTGTACGAACACCCGGCCGGCGCTGCTGTAGCTGTCCCGGATGTACAGAAAGAGCGCATAATCGGCGTTCGCCCTTTCCTTGATCAAGCGGACCTCGGGACCCAGAGTCCAGTCAAAGACGTTTTTCTTGGTCGGCAGGGCCACCTGGTATTTATGAAACAGGATCGCCTGACCCACAGCACCGTGGAGTTTCTCGAGTTCGTACAGCAGGTTTGCATCAGGACTGGATTCCTCCGGCCTGACATAGTTGACAAATTGCAGGCTCCTGCCACCTTCAAACGTCTTCAATGCCAACTGCATGTTTTGCTTTGCCGACTCGGTCCATTCTGCCTGCGGCTCATTGACGCCGCCCGCGGTAAGTAGAAAGAGTTGCACATCCAGCGGCATCAGGACAATCCGGGCTTGTTCCCCTGCGGAGTCCAGATGGGTGATGGAGGCCTGCTGCGTGGTGGTGGCGCAACCGTGCAGGAAGCCGACTAGGATTAATAGTCCAGCAATATTGCTGGCTGTACATCCAGGGTTACGGTTATATGATCGCTGCCTCAGACCCCGAAATAAAACAGTTCTGCTCGACATGGCCCCCCCTGACTTACAGACTCGTTATCAGAATAGTTTTTGAAGTATAGCAAACAGAACATTGCCCTGGACGAGCCTGTCCGCCGGCTTGCCGCAACGGCGTTATTCAGGTATTACTGCCGCGACAGCAGGCTTGCCTGCGAACGAGGGGGAGCGGCCATGTACTACCAGCGTGAAACCGAGACCATGCCACGGGCCGATCTGGAGGCCCTGCAATTCGACAAACTCCACGCAATGCTGGAGGAGATCGATGGCCGGAACGAATTCTATACCGGGAAATTCAGGCAGACCGGGGTGAGACCCGGCGATATCCGCTCCAGGGACGACCTCGAACGGCTCCCCTTCACCCGCAAGACCGAACTCGCCACGGCGCAGGATCAAGCCGGATTCGCCTGCAATCTGACCTATCCGCTCAAGCGATACACGCGGTTTCACCAGACCTCGGGCACCACCGGCAAACCCCTGCGGGTATTCGACACCCGCCAGAGCTGGGACTGGTGGGCGCACTGCTGGGCGCATGTCTACTCCGCCGCGAATGTCACCCCAGAGGATCGGATCTTCTGCGCCTTCTCCTTCGGTCCCTTCATCGGCTTCTGGTCCTCGGTCGACGGCGCGGCTAAGATCGGGGCCCTGCTGGTCCCCGGCGGCGGCCGCTCCTCCCTCGAACGATTGCAATTGATGCGGGAGACCGAATGCACGGTCCTCTGCTGCACGCCGAGTTATGCCCTGCACCTGCTGGAGGTCGCCGATCAGCACGACATCGACATGCGGGAGATGAAGATCCACACCACCATCCACGCGGGCGAGCCCGGCGCCAACATACCGGCGGTAAAGCAACGCATCGAGGCCGGCTGGCGCGCCCGCTGCCATGACCACGCCGGGAGTTCCGAGACCGGGGCCTACGGTTTCGAATCAGCCGAACGCCCGAACGGCATGTACATCATCGAGAGCGAATACATCGCCGAGGTGATCGATCCCGTGACCTTGAGGCCGATCGCTCCAGGCGAGTGCGGCGAACTCGTCCTCACCAACCTGGGCCGGACGGGTTATCCCGTCATCCGCTACCGCACCGGCGATCTGGTCAGGCCAGCCGCCGGTACGCAAGGCGATCGCAGTTTTCTCTTCCTCGATGGCGGCATCATCGGGCGCGTGGACGACATGACCACGGTGCGCGGGGTGAACATCTACCCTGGGGCCATCGATAATTTTGTGCGGAAATTCACGGCGATCGTCGAATACAGGACGACTGTTGACAAGCAGGGATCGATGGATGAGCTGAGGATCGAGATCGAACTCACTCCGGGCGGTTTTCCGGAAACGGTCAGGGAGGAACTCCTGGAGGATATCCGCGGGACCCTCGGCCTGCGTCCCGTGATAACTATCGCCGAGGCCGGGTCCCTGCCCCGCTTCGACATGAAGGCCAGACGGTTTTTTGTGGTGCAGGACTGAACGGGTTCTCTCGCCAAGACGCCAAGGTCGCCAAGGCTATACCGATTAAAAGTTTTTCTTGGCGCGCTTCGCGGCTTCGCGAGAGAAAGTATACGTATTGCAAATCGACACGCTGTGTGTGCCCTCGCAGATTTGACTTGAGCATTTCGGGTTTGGAAGCTTTCCCGGATTACGTGATAATGGCGGCGATGACACAGCCACAACAAGAACTAGAGCGGGCCTTGGATGACCGGCAAGCCCTGCGCAAAGACGCCGGGCAGGTGCTGGCTGCCGCGGACCTGTTGTATCCCGCCGCGGAGGTGGAACAGGCCATCGAACGCATGGCCGGCGAGATCACCGCTGTCCTGCGCGACAAGAATCCCCTGGTGTTGTGTCCGATGATAGGCGCCATGGTGTTCGCGGGACGCCTTCTGCCCCGGCTCGATTTCCTGCTTGAAGTGGCCTACATCCACGCCACGCGCTATCGTGGAGAAACCACGGGCGGCGAACTCCACTGGATCCACAAACCAGCCACTGTCACCGGCCGCACACTCCTCGTGGTGGATGACATCCTGGATGAGGGCAATACCATGCGCGCGATCGTGGAAGAGTGCCGGCGGGCCGGCGCGGCCGGGATTTACACGGCCGTCCTCGCGGACAAGCAGATCGATCGTCCCAAGGAGTTTCCGCGCGCGGATTTCACCGGGCTTGCCGTCCCCAATCGCTATGTCTTTGGCTATGGCATGGATTACAAGGGCTACCTGCGCAACTGCGCCGGGATCTACGCGGTGAAGGACAACTGATGGCGAAACTGGCGATCATCGGCGGCTCGGGGCTCGCGAGCCTCGCGGCGCTCAAGATCACCCGACAACAGGTGCAGCACACGCCTTACGGCGAACCTTCCGGCGTGCTGACCTACGGCGTTTATGCCGACAAGGAGATCATCTTCATGCCGCGGCACGGGAACCCGCATGTCCTGCCGCCACACAAGATCAATTACCGGGCGAACATCTGGGCGCTCAAGGAAAACGGCATCACCAACATCATCGGCGTCAACGCCGTTGGTGGGATTACCGAACAGATGCTGCCAGGCAGTCTCGTGATCCCCAACCAGATCATCGATTACACCTGGTCCCGCGACCATACCTTCTTCGACGACGGCCTCTCCGAGGTCACGCATATCGACTTCACGCATCCCTACAACGAGGAGTTAAGGCAGGCATTGCTGGTGGCCGCGGATTCCGCGGGGCTTGACGTCCTCTCCAGCGCCACTTATGGCGCCACGCAAGGTCCGCGTCTGGAGTCCGCCGCGGAGATCCGGCGGCTCAAGAACGACGGCTGCGATATCGTCGGCATGACCGGCATGCCGGAGGCATCACTGGCGAAGGAACTGGAGATCCGCTACGCCTCCATCTCCATCGTCGCCAACTGGGGCGCGGGCATTACCGAGGAGGCCCTGACCATGGAGGCGATCAACGCCATGCTCACCAAGGCCCTGGGTAAGGTTCATACACTGCTCGGAGCGGCGATCCCATCTTTGGGCTAGGGCGTCTTCTCCGGAACTTCCGGATTGACCAGCACCGGCAGGCGACTCACCTGCACCAGCACGCCGAATAAGGGGTGATCGAAGTAATGCAATTCCTCCAGCTTGATCTGCCGGGTTTCGGTGAGACGCACAAATTCCGTCTCGGGATTGACCAGCGGGTCGCCTGAGGGCACTTGCGAACCGGCCCGGGAGGCCAACAGGCCCGGCAGGTTCTCGGGCTGGTAGGCGAGATCGACATCCACATACATGAAGCGGCCGATGCTGACGCGGACCGTGCCGTCCAGCATCCTGGTCATGACGGGCGGGGCGTCTGGTGCAGCCATGGTCACCAGTGGCGCGATCTCCGGTCCCCAGGGTTTTTCCAGATGTACGGTCCGGCCGGGGCCGCGTTCGTTCTCCTCCTGCTGCCAGGCGACGTGCAACAGGGGGCGATAGTCCCGCGACGTACGCAGACTCCGGTGGACATCGGTAAGACGTAAGTCTTCCGGGGCCAGCGAATAATAAGGAATACGGATCGTCTCCAGCAGGCTCGCCGGCTCGCTCTCCCCGGCATCCGGGGCGCCGAACCGGTCCGCCAGGGTGACGGGATCGTCAGCGGTCTTGACCTTTGGTTCAGGTGGTGGCGCGACCGGCTTCGGCATCACAGGTGCGGGCGTCACAATCTCCGGTTCGAGTTCGATGGGGATGGGCGGGAGCGGGTCTGGAGGATCCACCAATAGGTCCATGGCCTCCCCGATGGCCGGCAGGCCGGGATTTTCATACCAGGTCTCGTCGCCCGGATCCGGATCCAGATATTCGAAGACGATGACCTCGACCTGATACCAGGCCGCCTGGGCCGGCAGGATCGAGGCGAGACATAGCCCCAGCAGGAGCACGCTGCAATGCGCGCGCGTTATCCTGGCAGCGTCTATCGATCTCACAGTTCTCGCTCTCATCCCAGCTCCGCCAGCAATTCTTCCAGCACTTTAAAGCGCATCTCGGCATCCGGCAATTCCCGCGTGAGGCGCAGGCGGTCCTGACCGTCGAAACGATAATGCCTGGGCGAGGTCTGCACGAGTTTGATCAGCCTCACGGGATCGACCGTGGTCGCCTCGCTGAAATGCAGCCGTCCGCCCGCCGCGCCGAGCTCAATCTTGCGGATCCCGAGCCCCCGCGCCTTCTGCTTCAACGCCCCGATCCGGAACAGGTTCTTTGCCGGCGCGGGCAACAGCCCGAAACGATCGATCATCTCTTCCTGGATATCCTGCAAGCCGGCCTCGCTCTCCGCGCTTGCTATCCGCTTGTAGAGTATAAGCCGCATGTGAGCGTCCGGCAGGTAATCGCCGGGGATGAGCGCGGGGACGCCGAGTTCGACCTCGACCCCGTGATCCAGCGGCCGATCCAGTTGCGGCTGCCTTCCGGCGCGCAGATCCCGGACGGTGCGCTGGAGGAGATCCATATACATCCCGTAACCGATCTCGTGGATCTGGCCGCTCTGATCCTCTCCCAGGATCTCGCCCGCCCCGCGGATCTCGAGGTCATGCGTCGCAAGGGTGAAACCTATCCCCAGTTCCTCGAGCGATTCGATCGCCTCGAGTCTTTTTACGGCGTCGCGCGTCATAGCCTTCTGTCCGGGTATCAGGAGATAGGCGTAGGCCCGGTGGTGGGAGCGGCCGACCCGCCCACGCAACTGATACAACTGCGCGAGCCCGAATTTGTCCGCGCGATCGATAATGATGGTATTGGCGTTCGGGACATCGATGCCGGTCTCGACGATGGTGGTGCACACGAGAATGTTGAAGCGCTGATGGTAGAAATCCAGCATCACCTGTTCGAGGATCTTCTCTGGCATCTGGCCGTGGGCATGGCGGATGTGGGCCTGCGGCATCAGGGCCTGGATCTCCGCGGCGCGTTTTTCGATATCCTCCACCTTGTTATGCAGGTAATACACCTGCCCGCCGCGAGCCAGCTCCCGCGCCAGGGCCTCGTGGACGAGGGTCTCATTCCATTCGCGGATGAAGGTCCGGACCGGGAGGCGGCGGGACGGCGGCGTGGCGATGATGGAGATGTCGCGCAGCTCCGTCAGGGCGAGATTGAGGGTTCGCGGTATGGGCGTCGCGGTCAGGGTCAGCACATCGACCTCGCTGCGCAGGGCCTTGAAGCGTTCCTTCTGTCGCACGCCGAACCGGTGTTCTTCGTCGATAATCGCCAGCCCCAGACGCGCGAAGCGGATGCCGGCCTGCAAGAGCTTGTGGGTACCGATGACAATATCGACCCGGCCCTGCGCGAGCTGATCCATGACCTGATCCTGCTCCTTCTTCCCGCGGAACCGGGACAGGAGTTCGATGCGCACCGGCCAGTCGGCGAACCGATCCTGAAAGTTCTGAAAATGCTGTTGCGCGAGCAGGGTGGTGGGCACGAGAAGCGCGACCTGCCGGTTGTTCTGCACCGCGAGGAAGGCGGAGCGCATGGCCACCTCCGTCTTGCCGAAACCGGAGTCTCCGCAGATTAGCCTGTCCATCGCCTTGTCGCTGCACATGTCCCGGATGACATCCCGGATGGCATCCTCCTGGCCCGGGGTCTCCTCGAAGGGGAATCCCTGGACAAAGGCCTGATAGGCATCGGCATCGAAGTGAAAATTGAACCCCGGCAGCGCCGCCCGGCGCGCATGCAATTCCAGCAATTCCGCCGCCACATCGCGGACCTTCTCCGCCGCCTTGCTCCGGGCCTTCTGCCATTGGCCGCTGCCAAGGCGGTGCAGTGGGGCGTGCTCCGGATCGACCCCGGTGTAGCGGCTTATTAAATCGAGAGAGGCGACCGGGACATACAGCTTGTCGCCCTGATCGTATTCGAGCTGGATATATTCGCCCGTAATCTCCCCAACCTTGAGCGTGACCAGCCCCAGATACCGTCCGACGCCATGTTCTTCATGCACCACCGGAGATCCGGCGCGCAACTCGGTAAGGTCGCGGATGATCGCCTCGGTGTCCACCTGCCGCCGTCGGCGCAGACGCTGTTGCTGTGCGCGCTCGCCGAACAACTGGGTCTCGCTGATCACGGCGAGGCCGGGGTCTTCGATCAGGGCCCCGAGTTCGAGCGGCGCGACGCACAATCCAAGCGCGCAATCGCCCGCCAGAAACTCACGCCAGCCTTCCAACACCACGGCTTGCAGGCTGTGGCGGCGCAGGAGTTCGAGCAAGGTCTCGCGCCGGCCGGGGGATTCGGCGACGAGGAGCGCCCGGCCGGGGAATTCCCGCAAAAAGTTTTTAAGTGGGGCTAAAGGATCCGCCGCGCGGGCATCCACCGGCAGGGCCGGCGGCGGGCGTGTGGCATAGACCACGGCCGGTGTGGATTCACCTTCATCGCCATGGCCGCCCAGTTGAATCGTCGAGAGGGCTTCGATCTTGCCGAGGAGTTCTGCGGGAGGGAGGTAAAGTTCGGCCGGGGCGAGCAGCGGCCGCTCGCGATCGTAGCGACCCTGTTCATGGCGTTCTTCCACGTCGGCGAAGAAGGTCTCCGCGGCTGCACGGATATTGCCATCCAAAACGGCGAGAGGGGTGTGCTTGAGGTAATCCAGCAGGCTGTTCGCAACCCCGTAAAACAGCGGCAGATAATACTCGATGCCGGCTGGGGCGAGCCCCGCACTGACATCCCGGTACAAGGGGGAGTCGTTGGGGTTGCCCTCGAACCGGGCGCGCCAGTTGGCGCGAAACTGATTGATGCCTTCCGGCGTGAGCGGGATCTCCCTGGCCGGAAGGATGCGCACCGCCTCGACCTGTTCCTTCGAACGCTGGGTCTCGACATCGAAGCCGCGGATGGAATCGATGACATCGCCGAAGAGATCGAGCCGGTAAGGCGTGGCCGCGCCCATCGGAAAGATATCGAGCAGGGATCCCCGGACCGCGACATCGCCATGCTCCATGACCTGCGGGACGTGGCGGTAGCCGCTGTCCTGGAGGCGGGCCCGGAAGGTGGCCTGATCGAGCTGCTGGCCGGTATTGAGCGCGAGCGAATGAGAATGCAGGTAACTTGCCGGCAACAGCCGGTGCATAAGCGTCGCCACAGGCACGATCAGGATGCCCCGGCGCAGGTCACCAAGATTTATCAGGGTTTCGAGACGATCGGAGACGATGTCCTGATAGGGCGAGAATTGATCGTAGGGTAATGTCTCCCAGTCCGGGAACGACAGACAGGCAAGCGGGTCCGGCCCGGCGCTGTAGAAATTCAAGGCATCGAGGAGACGGCTGGCGGCTTGAGTGTCCCTGGCGATCAGCAACAACGGCCGGTCGATCAATTCGGCCGTGCGCAGCAGGGCCAACGCGCCGGCGCTGCCAGACAGCCCTTCCCAACGGCATTGTTCCCCCGCCCGCCCGGGGAATACCGGGCGCAACGGACTGCGCTTCGAGTCCGACACCGGATGGCCTTGCGTCAGCGTCTGCCGCCCGCGGGTCGGGAGGGCGCCGCCCTGCGCCTGACCATGGCAATCTCCTGCTCGATGGCGAGCAGCGCCTCAAGGGGATCCGGGGCCTGGAGTATGGGTCTGCCGATCACGAGATAATCGCTGCCCGCGGCGATGGCCGCCCCCGGCGTCATGGTGCGTTTCTGGTCGTTGGCCGCGGTCCCGGCCGGCCGGATGCCTGGCGTCACCAGGCAGAAATCCGCGCCGACGGCGCGGCGGATGACGCTGACTTCATGCGCCGAGCAGACGACGCCGTCAAGACCCGCTTCCCGGCACAGCCTCGTCAATCGCAACACCTGCGTATCCGTCCCCGCGCGGACGCCGGTCTCCTTCAGGTCCTCCGCGGTGATGCTGGTCAGCACGGTGACGCCGATGAGGAGCGGCTTGTGCGGCGCCTCGTCGATCGCTTTGCGGGCATAACGAAGCATCTCCCGGCCACCGGCGACATGCACATTCAACATCCACACCCCGAGCGCGGCCGCGGCCTCGCAAGCCCTGGCGACCGTGTTGGGGATATCGTGAAATTTCAGATCGAGGAACACATCGTAACCCGCGCCGATGATCTTCCGGACCAGGGCCGGGCCGGCGCTGGTGAAGAGTTCCTTCCCCACCTTGACGCGGCAATGATCCGGGGGCAGGCGCCGCAACTGCCGGTACGCCAGGTCCGGATCGGAATAGTCCAGCGAAACAATGATGCGCGATTTACTCACCTTCCACTCCGAAAACAGGTTTGATGGAGTTCCAGGATTTGCACCCCGGACATTTCCAATGCAGGCTCTTGGCCGCGAACCCGCAATGCTGGCATTGATAGACCGATTTACCCTGGATCAGGCGCTCGGTCATCTGCCGGATGGCATTAAGGCTGCGCTGCAATTCGCCGTCCGCGACGGCCATGGCATATTCCACCAGCCGCTGCACGCCGCGCACCGCCGGCCGCCGATCGAGTTCGGCGGTCAGCAAGGCCGCCGCCGCGTTCCGGCCCTCCAGTTCTTCCGTGAGACTGGTCAGACACAGGAGCGGCGTGATGCCGCCGATGGTTCCCACGACCTCGCGGAGGTAATCCCGATATTCGGGCAGGCGTCCAATCTCGCGGTAGCATTCGAGCAGCGGACCCGTCACCTCCGGCAGGTAATTCGGATCCTGCCTGCCGACCCGTTTGTAGGCCGCGATGGCCGCGGCCGGTTGCCGCTCCATCCGGCAGATCCCGGCCTCCGTCAGGCTGGCGCGGGCACAATTGCGATCATTCTCCAAGGCGTCTTGAAGGCGTTGTCGCGCGGCGGAATAATCCCCGCGTTTGCAGGCCTCATCCGCCAGCTCGCAATGAAATTGCGCTATCTCCGGGCCGAACCGCTCGCCCGTGGCGGACTCCAGTCGGCGGGCGATGGCGATGGCCTTCTGCCAGTCTTTCTCCTGCTGATAGATATCCAGCAAGGCGCGCAAGGCCGCCTCGGCATGGGCATCCTTGTCCACGAGTTCGTTGAACAGGCCTTCCGCCCGATCCAGCAGACCGGACCGCATATAATCCGTGCCGAGTTCGAGCAGGGCCAGGGCGCGGTGTTCGGCGCCCAGTTTGGGTCTGGCGATCAGGTTCTGATGGATCCGGATGGCCCGGTCCACCTCGCCGCGCCGGCGAAACAGGTTGCCGAGCGCCAGATGGGTTTCCACCGTCTGATTGTCCACTTCCAGCAGTTTGATGAACAGATCGATGGCCTTGTCCTGTTCCTCGTTCAACACATAATTGAGGCCGGCCAGGTATTCGGGAGGAATGCGGACTTCCGCCGCATGTCGCTGGTCGCGCCCGCTGCGCCGCGCGGCCCACCAGCCGGATAATGCCGCCACCGGCAGCAGCAGGATCAGCACCGTGCCCCAAAACAAATCCATGTTCAGGAGTCTTTCACGGGGATCGGCGGGGGTTCGCCTGGCGTGGTTTCGGTCAGCCGGAGTTGCCGCGCCAACCGATGATTATGGCGTTTGAGCCTGAGAATCCAGGGCAGACCGGCGAGAAATCCGAGGCATACGCCCGCCGCGAGCGCGGCCAGCAGCCATACGGAAAGATAGAACTCCCGTGTGCCCAGGAAATAATCCAGTGTGACAAGGTGATTGTTGCGGAGATGAAAGGCGAGGCCCACGGCCATGCAGGCCAGTACGATGATCAGCTTGATCCACTGGGACATAGACTACCTCGAGACGATCTGTCGGCCATCCCTGCCGCAGGTCAGGGCCGGGCCGTAAATCCCGCGCGGGTCAGGCCGGGGAATCCACGCCGGTCCACCTGCCCGTTGGGAGCTGGGAGGCGCCGGCGGAATCCACGCGCTCGCGCAGTTGCTTGCCTGGTTTGAAATGAGGGACATACTTTGCGGGCAGCGACACCGGCTCGCCGGACTTGGGATTGCGACCAACCCGGGGCGGGCGGTAATGCAGGGAAAAGCTGCCGAATCCCCGGATCTCGATGCGTTCGCCATTGGAGAGGGTCTGCGCCATGTGTTCCAGCATCGCCTTGACGGCCAGTTCAACATCGTTATAGGCAAGTTGCGCCTGACGCCGGGACAGAATGTCTATCAGTTCGGATTTAGTCATGGCAATCTGGTACCCCCCCACGCCTAACTATAACAAAACTATGGCAATTTATCCCTGATTATTGTCCAAGTGCCCTTTCAGGATATCGCCGAGCTTCGCCCCGCTTGAGGTATTGGGGGCGTACTCCCTGACCGCGGCAGATTCCTCATCGGACTCCTTGGCCTTGACCGAGACATTGATCGTGCGTTTCTTGCGATCGATGGCGGTGATCTTGACTTCGAGTTCATCGCCCTCTTTTACCGCCATGCGGGCGTCCTCAACCTTCCGGTCATTCGAGAGTTCGGAGGCCTTTAACTGGCCCTCGATGCCATCCGCCAACTGCACCGTCACGGACTTGGCCTCGACCCCGGTCACTTTCGCCTTGACGATGCTGCCCTTGGGATACTCGGCGACATAATTCGAGAACGGGTCCCTTTCCAGTTGCTTGATGCCGAGCGAGATCCGTTCGCGTTCGGCGTCCACCGCGAGGACCACCGCTTCGACTTCCTCGCCCTTCTTGAATTTGCGGATCGCCTCTTCGGTCTCGTCGGACCAGGTGACATCCGAGAGATGCACCAGGCCGTCGATACCGCCATCGAGGCCGATGAAGATGCCGAAGTCGGTGATGGATTTGATGACGCCCGTGACCCGATCGCCCTTGTTTTGAGTCGCGGCGAACTGATCCCAGGGGTTCGGCTGACACTGCTTCATGCCGAGCGAGATCCGGCGTCGCTCCTGATCGATGTCGAGGATGACGACATCCACTTCCTGGCCCACGTGCACCAGTTTCGAGGGATGCACGTTCTTGTTCGTCCAGTCCATCTCGGAGACATGCACCAGTCCCTCGACGCCTTCCTCCAGTTCCACGAAACAACCGTAATCGGCGATATTGGTGATCTTGCCACGGAGCCTGGCGCCTTCGGGGAAACGCACGGGCAGATTGGCCCACGGGTCGTCGCCCATCTGCTTCAGTCCCAGCGAGACGCGGTTACGCTCGCGGTCGAACTTAAGGATCTTGACGTCAATCTCGTCGCCGATGGCGACGATCTCGGCCGGATCCTTGACCCGTTTCCAGGCCATGTCGGTGATGTGCAGCAGGCCGTCGATGCCGCCCAGATCCAGGAACGCGCCGTAATCGGTGAGGTTCTTGACGATCCCCTTGACGACCATGCCTTCCTTGAGATTCTCCAGCAGGGCGACGCGCTCCGCCGAGTTTTCGCTCTCGACCACCGCGCGGCGCGAGACCACGACATTACTGCGGCGTTGATCGATCTTGATGACCTTGAATTCGATCGGCTTGCCTTCGAGATAGGTGGTGTCCTTCACCGGCCGCACATCCACGAGCGAGCCGGGCAGGAAGGCGCGGATGTTGTCCACGTCCACCGTGAAGCCGCCCTTGACCCGTTCGGTGATGACGCCAATCACCGTGGCATTCTCGGTATGGGCCTTCTCCAGTTTGGTCCAGGCCATGAGCCGTTTTGCCTTTTCCCGCGAGAGCCTGGTCTCGCCGAAACCGTCTTCGACGGCATCGAGGGCGACATCCACCTCATCCCCGACGGCCACTTCGAGTTCGCCTTTTTCGTTGTAGAACTGCTCGATCGGGATGACCCCTTCCGACTTCAGTCCGGCGTTGACGATCACCGCATCGTTATTCACGTCGACGACGATGGCGGTGACGATGGACCCTGGACGCATCTTGGATTCCAGGTAGCTCTGTTCGAACAACTCGGCGAAACTCTCACTCATGTTAAAAGGTACTCGAAAAGCCCGAGTCGCCTGCCGGCGGCCGGACATGGTTAGTTAATGAAAGATGTATTGTCAGTTCTTCAACGGTAGCTTGTGGAAGGTGCTTTGAACCAGCGATACAACCCGGTTGCAGACTTCACCGGCATCGAGATTGGTCGTATCGATGACGATGGCGTCGGGCGCCGGCCTGGATGGCGAGATCGCGCGGCCTTCATCCCTAGCATCCCGCTGCCTTATATCCGTCGAAAGGTCGGGGAGATTAACACCAATTCCTTTTTGCTTCAACTGGTTATATCGCCTTCTGGCGCGCTCTTCGGGGCTGGCCGTCAAATAGAGTTTCAGGCGCGCGGCGGGAAAGACCACCGTCCCCATATCCCGGCCGTCGGCAATGAGACCGGGCGGGCGGCAAAAGGCCCGCTGGATGGCAAGCAACGCGGCGCGCACCTCGGGCAGGGCGGCGACCTGGGACGCGGCCGCCCCCGCCGCTTCGGTGCGTATGGCATCCGTCACATCGACGCCGGCAAGGATCGCGCGGATGCCTCCATTACTCTGACGGAAATCGAGATCGAGCCGCCCGGCAAGACCTGCCAGGCGCTCCCCATCCGCGAGCGAAATCCCTTCTTGCAGCGCCGCATGACCCAATACCCGGTAGATCGCCCCGCTGTCGAGCAGACGCCAGTCCAGACGTTCGGCGAGATAGCTGCACACGGTGCCTTTGCCGGTGCCGCTCGGGCCATCGACCGTGATTATCGGGATCTCGGCCGGCATCGAAGATCTGGCATCGCGATGCGCCTATTCCGGACCATAATTCCGGCCGGGAAAGCGATCGATGAAATCGTCCCGCGCCTGCTTGGCGCGGGTAAAGATCTCCAGCAGTAACGGGCCGTCGTTGTGGAGGATCGCGGCCCGGATCTCTTCCAGGCGCCCCCGGAAGCGATCCAGCATGACGATCAGATTGTCGCGGTTGGCGAGACAGATGTCATGCCACATCTCGGGATTGCTGGAGGCGATGCGGGTGAAATCCGCAAAGCCGCCGGCGGCGTATTTGAAGATCTCCGCGGATTCCTGCATCCGCGCGAGGCAATCCACCAGCGCATAGGCCAGCATGTGCGGGAGATGACTGGTCGCGGCGAGCACCGCGTCATGGGTGTCGACGTCCATCTCCACCACCCTGGCCCCGACGACTTCCCACAGCTGCCGGACGCGCCGCAACTGTCCGGGATCCGTCTCCGGCACGGGCGTGAGGATCGTCAGGTGATCGACAAAGAGATCCGGGTTGGCATGATCCACGCCGCTTTTTTCCTTGCCGGCGATGGGATGCCCTGGGACGAGATTGCGCAGTTGTCCGGGGTTGAGGGCCCGGTGGGCGGCCGCGACGATACACCCCTTGGCGCTGCCGACATCGGTGATGATGGCCTGCTCGCCGAGCGCATCGCGGATCTGCCGGAGCAACGGCTCGGTGGTCGCCAGCGGGCTCGCGAGCACGACCACGTCCGCGTCCGCCGCGGCGCTGGCCGCATCGGTGCGAAACTCGTCGATGACGCCAAGCTCCAGGGCGCGTTGCAGGCTGGCGGGACTGCGCCCATAGCCGATGATGCGATCGCAGGCGTTCGCCTTACGCAGGGCGAGGGCGAGCGAGCCGCCGATCATGCCCACGCCGAAGATGGCCAGCGCGCCCGCGGGTTTATCCTCCGCCGTCTTCACCTTGACAGGACTTTGGCGAGCGACTTGAGAAAGTGTCGGTTCTCTTCCGGCAGCCCCACCGTGACGCGCAGGTGATTCGGCATCCCATAGCCGGCGATCGGGCGGACGATCACGCCCTCGCGCAGCAGTTTCTGGTAGATCTCCCCGGTGGGTTGCTGCAAATCGACACAGACGAAATTGGCGACCGAGGGTATGAAATGTATCCCCATGCTGTCGAGGCCCTCGGCCAGCCGCCGCAACCCGTCGGCGTTGAATTCTCGGCAGCGTTCGATATGCGCCTGATCCCCGAGCGCGACCTCCGCGAGACGCAAGGCGACGCTGTTGACGTTGAAGGGTTGGCGCACCCGGTTCAGCAGGTCCGCCACATCCGGATGCGAGACGGAATAACCGACCCGCACGGCCGCGAGGCCATAGACCTTGGAAAAGGTCCGGGTCACGACGAGGTTCGGATAACGCTCAACCCAGGGGATGCAATTTGGATACTCGGGTTCCTGGACATACTCGTAATAGGCCTGGTCCATCAGGACAATGACATTCTCCGGCACCCGCTGCATGAAGGCCTCGAGTTCCGCCGCGCGGAGCCACGTCCCGGTGGGATTATTGGGATTGGCGATGAAGATGACCTTGGTCCTGGCATTGATCGCCTCGGCCATCGCCTCGAGGTCATGCCCGAAATTCCGGGCCGGGACTTCGACTGGGCGCGCGCCCACCGCCTGGGTCACGATCGGATAGATGGCGAAGGCATGCCGGGCGAACAGGGTCTCGTCCCCTTCGGTGGCGAAGGCCCGCGGCACGAGATCCAGGATGTCGTTGGAGCCGTTGCCAAGCGTGATCTGGCTGGCGTCGATACCATGGAATTTCGCGAGCGCCTGTTTCAGCAGGAAGCCGTTGCCGTCCGGATATCGCAGGAGATCCTTGTATTCCGCGAGCGCCTGCCAGACCGCGGGGCTCGGCCCGAGAGGGTTTTCGTTGGAGGCGAGCTTGATGATATCGCGGAGGCCGAGTTCCCGCTCCAGCTCCTCGATGGGTTTGCCCGGTTGATATGGCATGATGCCCGCGACGCCGGGGGTCGCGAGGGACAATAGATCACAACTCATGTCGATCCCCTTGGTGAAAATAGTTCAAATTCATAACACCGCCCGCGGATAGGACCCCAGGACCTTGACCATTGCCGCGGTCTGCTCCAGTTGCCGGATGGCAGCGACCACCGAGGGATCCTGCAAGTGGCCTTCCACATCGACAAAGAAGACGTAGTCCCAGTTGCCGCGCCGTGAGGGCCGCGATTCGATGCGCGTCAGGCTCACGTCATGATCGGCGAAGCACACCAGCATCTTGTAGAGCGCGCCCGGTTTGTTCGGCGTGGAGAAGATCAGCGTGGTCTTGTCCCGTCCGCTGGGCTGTGTGTCGTGCCGCCCGATGACCATGAAGCGGGTGGTGTTGTCGCCCTCGTCCTCGATATTGCGACGAAGGATCGGCAGGTCGTAAACGGCGGCCGCGGACTCGCCGGCGATGGCGGCGGCATCGTTCTCGGCGGCGGCGCGACGCGCGGCCTCGGCGTTGCTGGTCGTGGGCAGGCGCTCGACCCCCGCCAGGTTGTTGTCCAGCCAGATCCGGCATTGGGCCAGGGATTGCTGGTGCGAATAGATGCGCCGGATCCCGGCCAGGCTTCCGGCGCGGCTCATCAGGTGCTGGCGGATCCGCAGCTCGATCTCGCCGCAGATCCGGAGGTTCGAATTGATCAGCAGGTCATGGGTGTGGCTGATCACCCCTTCGATGGAATTTTCGATCGGCACGACGCCGTACTGACAGACGCCAGCCTCCACCTCACGGAAGACCTGATCGAGCGCCGGCAGCGCGGTGGTGCGCACCGCGCTGCCGAAATGTTTGAGCGCCGCGGCCTGGGTGAAGGTGCCTTCCGGCCCGAGATAGGCGATATTCAGCGGTTGTTCGAGGGCCAGACAGGCGGAGATGATCTCCCGGAACAACCGGGTGACGGTTTCCCGGTGCAGGGGCCCCGGATTGCGCTCGACCAGCCGGCGCAGCACCTGGGCCTCACGCTCCGGCCGATAGAAGGAGTTGGTCTCGCCGTTGCTTCTCTTGATTGCGGCGACACGTTCCGCCAGAGCGGCCCGCTGGCTGATCAGCGCCAACAACTGGTCGTCGATTTCATCGATGCTGGCGCGGATCCCGGCCAGTTTGGATTCGTCGTTCATAAGCGTGAATCGGGCAAGCGATTTCCCCCGCCGACAGCATACAGGACTGCGTCAGCCGATTACAGTCCTGCGCCGTCCGCGCGGGGGCGTACGCCGCGCCAATCCTGTGAATCAGCCGTGGCGTTTCTCGAAGTCGCGCATGAAGTCGATGAGGGCGTCCACGCCCTCCATGGGCATGGCGTTGTAGATGCTGGCGCGCATGCCGCCGACGCTGCGATGCCCCTTCAATGCCTCCAGTCCGGCCGCCTTCGCCTCGCTCAGGAATTTCGCGTCCAGCTTCTCGTCCGGCAGCGTGAACGGCACGTTCATGCGCGAACGGTAGGGCTTGTCCACCGGATTCTTGTAGAAGCCGCTGGCGTCGATGGCGGCGTAGAGTTTGCCGGAACGCTGAATGGCCCGCTGCTCCATGACCTTGAGGCCGCCCTCCGCCTTGATCCATTTGAACACCAGGGCGGCGATGTACCAACTGAAGGTCGGCGGGGTATTGGACATGGACTCGTTCGCCACCATGTGGGCATAGTCCAGCAGCGACGGCAGACGCTCCGACTCCTTGCCGATCAAATCGTCGCGAATGATGACAATCGCGAGGCCCGCGGGACCGATGTTCTTCTGCGAGCCGGCGATGATGAGGCCGAATTTGGAGACATCCACCGGCCGCGACAGGGCGTGCGAGGTCAGGTCGGCGACCAGCGGCGCCGGACCGACGTCCGGGACCTCCTGAAACTCGACGCCGCCGATGGTCTCGTTCGAGCAGATGTAGACGTAGGCCGCGTCCTTGTCCAGTTGCCAGGCGCCGCGATCGGGGATGGTCATGTAATTCTGTTCCTTGGACGTGGCCGCGACCCGCACCTTGCCGTGACGCTGCGCCTCCTTGTAGGCCTTGGACGACCAGCTTCCGGTGACGATGTAATCCGCCGACTTGCCGCCTTGCAGCAGGTTCATCGGGACCATGGCGAACTGACTGGAGGCGCCGCCCTGCAGGAACAACACTTTATAGTTGGCTGGGATGCCAAGGATCTCCCGCAGATCGGCCTCGGATTCCTGCGCGAGCGCGATGAATTCCTTGGAGCGGTGGCTGACTTCCATCACCGACATGCCGGTGCCGTTCCAGTCCAGGAATTCCTCCTGCGCCTTTTTCATGACCGGCCGCGGCAGCATCGCCGGGCCGGGTGCAAAATTATAAACCTGCTTCTTCGTCATTGTAGTACTCCACCATACGTTCCAAACCGGCGAGTTTCTCGCCCTCATTTAATTTAACGATTCTTACGCCCTGGGTATTCCTGCCGACCACCGAGATCCCCTGCACCGGCGTCCGGATCAGCGTCCCGTGGTTGCTGATCAGCATGATCTCGTCCTGCTCGTTGACCATGGTCGCGCCGATCAACGCGCCATTGCGCTGATTGGTCTGGATGGAGATCACGCCCTGGCCGCCGCGGGCCTGCACCGGATAATCGTCGATCGTCGTGCGTTTGCCGAAGCCGTTCTCCGCGACCGTGAGCACCGTGGTTCCCGGTTCGACGATATTGAGCGAGATGACGTGCTGATCCGCGCCCAGCCGGATGCCCCTGACGCCACGGGCGGTCCGGCCCATCGGCCGGACATCGGATTCGTGAAAGCGGATCGCCTTGCCCGCGTCAGTGAACATCATGATCTCGCGGGTCCCATCCGTGAGCTCCACGCCGATCAACTGGTTGCCTTCGACCAGTTCGATGGCGAATTTCCCGCTCGATCGCTGCCGGGAAAACTCCGCGAGCGGCGTCTTTTTGACCGTGCCGTCCGTGGTCGCCATGAAGAGGAACTTGCCCTCCTCGTATTCGCGGACCGGCAGGAGGGCGTTGATGCGTTCGCCTTCGGAGAGCGGCAGCAGGTTGATTATCGGCTTGCCGCGCGCGATCCGGCTGGCCTGCGGCAATTCATAAACCTTGAGCCAGTAGACCTGCCCGCGGCTGGAAAAACACAGCAGCGTATCGTGGGTATTCGCGATGAACAGCTTGTCGATGAAATCCTCGTCCTTCACGGTGGTGGCGGTCTTGCCCTTGCCGCCGCGGCGCTGTGTGCGATAGGCGGTCACCGGCTGCGATTTGGCGTAGCCCGCGTGGGAGAGGGTCACCACGACATCCTCCGCGGTGATGAGGTCTTCCATGCTGAGGTCTTCATGATCCTGGACGATCTCGGTCCGGCGCGCGTCACCGAATTCGTCGCCTATGGCGATGAGCTCGTCGCGGATCACCTGCATCAGGCGCTCCGGGCGCGCCAGGATGTCCAGGAGATCCCGGATCAGCGCGAGCAATTCCTCGTACTCCTGCACAATCTTGTCCTGCTCCAGCGCGGTGAGTTTCTGCAGGCGCAGGTCGAGGATGGCCTGGGCCTGGGTCTCGGACAGGCGATATCCGCCCTCCGACAGGCCGAATTCCTCGGCCAAATCGTCCGGCCGGGAGATCCGGCTGTCGCTGCGCGCAAGCAGCGCGCTGACCACGCCCGCCTGCCAGAGCGGTTCGAGCAGGCGCGTTTTGGCCTCGGCCGGCGAGGACGCCTTGCGGATGAGGGCGATAATGGCATCGAGATTCGCCATGGCGACCGCGAGCCCTTCGAGGATATGGGTGCGGGCGCGCGTCTTGCGCAGCTCGAACAAGGTGCGGCGCGTCACCACATTGCGGCGGTGGCCGATGAAGGAGGAGATGATGTCCTTGAGATTCATCAACCGCGGGCGGCCGTTGTCCAGCGCCACCATGTTGATGCCGAAGACGCTCTGCATCTGCGTCTGTTTGTAGAGGTTGTTCAGGAGCACCTCGGGGACCTCGCCGCGCCGCAGCTCAATCACCATGCGCATCCCGTCCTTGTCGGATTCGTCGCGCAATTCCCGGATGCCGGTGAGCTGCTTTTCCTTTACCAGTTCGGCGATCTTCTCCAGCAGGCGGGCCTTGTTGACCTGATACGGCAGGGCGGTGACGATGATGGCATCCGGATTGCCGTCCTTGTCGGTCTCGATATGGGTCTGCGCGCGGACGTAGATCCGTCCCCGCCCCGTGAGATAGGCCTCGCGGATCCCGCGGGAACCGTTGATGATCCCGGCGGTCGGGAAATCCGGGCCCGGCACATACTTCAGCAGGTCGGCAGCGGCGAGATCGGGATTTTCGATCACGGCGAGACAGGCCGCGATGACCTCCTTGAGATTGTGCGGGGGGATGTTCGTCGCCATGCCGACGGCGATCCCGCTGGAGCCGTTGACCAGCAGATTCGGGAGCCGCGTGGGCAGGACTGTAGGTTCGTGTTCGGCGCCATCGTAATTCGGGATGAAATCGACGGTTTCCATGTCGAGATCGGAGAGCAACTGGTCCGTGATCCGGGCCATGCGAATCTCGGTGTAGCGCATCGCCGCCGGGGCGTCGCCATCGACCGAGCCGAAATTCCCCTGGCCATCGACCAGGACATAGCGCAGGGAGAAGGGTTGCGCCATGCGGACAATGGTTTCGTACACGGCGGCGTCGCCGTGGGGATGATATTTACCGATGACGTCGCCGACGATGCGCGCGGATTTCTTGTAGGGTTTGTTCCAGTCGTTGCTCATCTCGCTCATGGCGTAGAGCACGCGGCGATGCACCGGCTTGAGGCCATCCCGTACGTCCGGCAGGGCACGCCCCACGATCACGCTCATCGCGTAATCGAGATAGGACTTGCGCATCTCGTCTTCGATGTTGACGGGCGCTACGGAACGGGCAAAATCTGATTCAGACATTCACTGACCGGGATGATGTGAAGGAGGAGTTTAAGCCTGTTGTTATATTAAACCGGCGACTTCCAATTGTTGGCCAAATTTTAACATAAAGACCCCCGCAAAAACACAGTAATTCCCAGTTTCTCCGGGAAATGCATCCTTGACTTTGAGGCAAAAACAGAATGGCAATCCGGCTTGTTATTGGCAGTGTTTTGCGATCTTTTCCGCGTCGGGCCGCAGGATGACGCCGCGCTCCGTGACGAGCGCATCGACGAGCCCCGCGGGGGTGACATCGAAGACCGGATTGAAGGCGTCACAACCCTTTGGCGCAAGCGGGAGTCCGGCGAATTCCGTCACCTCGCTCCCCGCGCGTTGTTCTATTTCGATGCGCGCGCCGTCCAGGGTCGCGAGGTCGATGGTGGAAACCGGGGCGGCAACCATGAAGCGCACGCCGCAGTGGCGCGCGGCGATGGCATGGCTCAACGTCCCGATCTTGTTCGCCACATCCCCGTTGGCCGTGATCCGATCGGCCCCGACGATGACCCATTGCACCCTGCCCTGCTGCATGAGATACGCGGCGCTGCCATCGGTAATGAGCGTTACCGGGATCCGATCCCGCAGCAGCTCCCAGGCGGTCAGGCGCGTCCCTTGCAGCCAGGGGCGGGTCTCGGCCGCGTAAACTCGGATCAGTCGGTTCTGTCCCCACGCGGCGCGGATGACGCCGAGCGCCGTGCCGTAGCCGCCCGTGGCCAGTGCGCCCGCATTGCAATGCGTGAGTACGGCGGATCCGGGGCTGATGAGTTCCGCGCCGAACTCTCCCATTTTGCGATTGGCAAGCCTGTCTTCCTCATGGATGGCGCGGGCCTCGCGCAACATGACCGGCGCTGGATCCCCTGACGTGATGCCCGCGCAACAGGCTTCCATGCGCCGGATGGCCCAGGCCAGATTCACGGCCGTGGGCCGGGCCGCCGCCAGATTTGCCAACCGTGACTGGATCGCCAACTGCCAGTGGTCAGGATCTTCCCGCCAGGCCTCGCGCGCGGCGAGGACGGCCCCATAGGCCGCCGCAATCCCGATGGCGGGCGCGCCCCGCACCACCATCAGCCGGATTGCCTCCGCCGCCGCTTCGCTCGTTTCACAATGGACATGCGTTTCCTCGCCGGGCAGGCGCCGCTGATCGAGCAGGACCAGCCTGTCATTCTCCCAGGCGACGGCGTTGATTTCCGATTCGAACATCCTGAACAAATTCCTGATTGATTTTGAGATGGGTGGTATTCCAGTAGAATTGTCATCCATATCCCCCAAGGAGCGCAAACTTGATCGCTGACACATTGCTGTGCGCGCGCTGGGTCGTGCCGGTGGAACCGGCCGACGCCGTCCTCGAACACCATACGATCGTCATTCGCGAAGGCAACATCCTGGCCCTGCTGCCCACCGAGGAGGCGCTCGCGCGATTCTCCTCCTGCCCGGACATCCAGTATCTCGACGATCATGTCCTGATACCGGGACTCATCAATGCCCACACGCACAGCGCGATGACCCTCTTCCGCGGGATCGCGGACGACCTGCCGCTCATGGTCTGGTTGAATGAACACATCTGGCCCGCGGAGCAACGCTGGGTGAATCCCGAATTCACGGCGGACGGAACGCGGCTCGCCATCGCGGAGATGATCCGCGGCGGGACCACCTGTTTCAGCGACATGTATTTTCACCCGGACATTACCGCCGAGGTCGCCAGCGAAAGCGGCGTCCGCGTCCTGCTCGGCCTCATCGTCATCGATTTTCCCACGCCCTGGGCCGCAACTGCGAACGAGTATTTCGAGAAAGGCGCCGCGGTGCACGATCGTTTCAAGCATCACCCGCTCATCCGTACCGCCTTCGCGCCGCACGCGCCGTATACCGTCGGGGACGCGGGTCTGTCCCGGATCGCCACGCTCGCGGAGGAGCTGGACATCCCGATCCACATGCATCTGCATGAGACCCGGAACGAGATCGAACAGCATCTGGAACAGCACGGCGTGCGTCCCTTGCAGCGGCTGGAACGGCTGGGGCTCCTGAGTCCCCGCCTCAACGCCGTGCACATGACGCAGATCGACCGCAGTGAATTCGCGCCGCTGAAGGCCCAGGGCGTGCATGTGGTCCACTGCCCCGAATCGAATCTGAAACTCGCGAGTGGGCTCTGCCCGGTGCAGGAATTGCTCGACCAGGGCGTCAACGTGGCGCTCGGCACCGACGGCGCCGCGAGCAACAACGATCTCGACATGCTGGGCGAGATGCGCACCGCCGCGCTGCTGGGCAAAGGGCTCGCCGGGGACCCGCAGGCGCTCTCCGCCCGGCAGGTCCTGCGGATGGCGACCATCAACGGGGCGAAGGCGCTGGCCATCGATGACATCACCGGCTCGCTCAAGCCCGGCAAGGCCGCGGATATCGTCGCGATCAATCTGGACGCGCCGGAGACCCGGCCGGTCTACGACCCGGTTTCCCAGATCGTCTACTCAGCCTCCCGCAATCAGGTCACAGATGTCTGGGTCGCGGGCCGGCAGCTCCTGAAACAACGCGAACTGCTGACCATCGATCTCGACCGCCTGATGCAAAAGACTGCCCTGTGGGAAGACCGCCTGACGGCGGATAAGAAGAATCCGGGCTGAACCACGCCAGTTTGCATCACACAAGGATTGTCATTTGTCGGCTGCGAGCCGCCTGAACAATCTCCCTTCGCCCTCCGGGAGACGACTACATGGATGTAGTCGGTTGGCCGCGCCGGGAGCAGGCGGCCCAAGGGCCGGGGATGAGGGAAATGCTTTAGCGGTAGGTTGGTGGTGAGTGAAACGAACCCCAACATGAAGAACTCTCGCCAAGACGCACAGCACGCCAAGACAGGAAAATGCCCGATAAACCTACCTGGACACTCTGAATAAACGCTGCCTATACTCTGACCTCAAGGTAGCGGAAAGAAATAATAAGGAGGTTGCACAGATGTCCGCTTACGCCCCAATAGAATCTTATCGGACAAGGTGTCCGATAAACCCTAGTTAGCACCAGGAGGTAACTGTGCTCACGTACCAGATACGTCCTCGCATTTTTAAACACGCAGCAGGCGAGCAATTGATCTTTCCAGCATTGTGCAAGATTTGCTTCCATTTTCAGCCTCCCCAGCCTTTTGGCGCGCAAGCAGGCGGGGGGCGAACGGCTGTTAAGGCAGTGGCCGCATCGGCTCTGTTCAATGCCAACTCTGGCCAGCATATGATCGAGTCGAAGGAACCGCTTTCGCCCCTTGATGTCACGATTGAAGCTCCAACCAGGATTCTGCGTCTTTCGGGAACTACTCTTACGGTGTCACAGCAGTTTGCCTCGGTAACGGAAATGCAAGAGATGATCGAGAGCATCTATTTCGCGCTTCCTTCTCTCATCAATATTCCATTCGCGGACCCCCCATACATAGAGAGGGTCGATGGAAAGGTTGGATCGGCGAGCTTTCGATGGGAGTTGGATAGATGGCATATGGAGTTTCGAACGACAACTCAGCAGCATCAGGAAGAGAGATTCGCAAAAGCTTGGGAGCGGATGGGAATTATTTCCGAGTTGCACCGGCGTCGTCTTGTTGCTGGACTCCATTATTTTCATGTGGCGTGTAGACTGGCCCGGGCGAGTTCCATAGCGGGTGAGTTCGTGGCCGAAGTTGTGCTGAACTTGGCAAAGTCCCTTGAAGTGATATTTCCGCCGGCCGGAGATGGCCGCACCCGTGACGCGGCCCGGACTGGGCTCTCTACTCTCGGTTTTCCGGACGACCGCATAGAATGCGATTTCTTACCTGCGATGGCATTGCGCAATGAAATTGACGTTGGGCACGTCGAGCTTGGCCTGTTCAAGATGGATCAGTTGAAAACGATACACGCCTTCACCGAACGAGCTGAAGGAGCGTTCCGCGAAATGTTTGAGCGCTTGATCGGTCGAATTGAATCTGGGGCTGGGGACATTGCGCACCATGAGCTTGGTCCGCCAAGAGCCGAGGCAATCGCTCTAATCGATCGCTTACAAAGGTGTACACAGATGTGAAAAGGTCTAAAGGCGGTAGATTTATTTTCAATAAAATAAATCTACCGCCTTTTTACTTCTGCGGTGCGTTGTCTGGGAAGCGGCAATCTGTTTCATGAGGTCGCTATTCTGCAGAACATAAAGAGTTTCCTGCTCTCTTTCCCAATCCTCGGCGCTGAGCACGACAAAGTCTTCGCCAGTGCGGCGCGTAACCCTGAGCGGCTCGTGGTTGTTAATGGCCTTCTCCACCAGGCGTTCCAGGTTATCTCTAAACTGGTTGACGCTTACAGTGCTCATAAAACTCGATCTCAGGCGTACGGGGATGCCGTACAAGAGTACACCAAGTGCCCCCCGACAAAACACTCCAAATACCTTGCCTCGCCACACTTCCGTAGCGATCATCAGTCGCCCACATGATAAAAATTCTTTGTTAGTGGCTGTTCGAGGATTTTTAGTACGGCAGGGGCAAATTTCTGGATGTCTTTCAACCTGGTTGAAAGCGAGTGAATAACGATAATGGCCACAGGAACGGCATAAACGTTCAGTTGAAAAGAGATGTTTCTGTCGACGCTTATGAAAACATCGAAGTTTTCGGATGCGGTTTTGAGGAGTTCGCCGTTGGCGATGCCTTTCCACCCGGCTTGAACAACAGTAGTTACCGAATGTCCAGGCAGTAGTGCAGCGAACTTTCTGGGGACACATTCATCCAGCAGGACTTTCACGCGGCTTTCGGCGGATTAATAGCTTGGGCTTTGAGGTCTTCGAGGAGTTGGATTACCTGTTGTCTTGAAACAGAAGGAAAATCATCGAGGAATCCGTCCAGGGATTCGTCGCCTTCAATGTAATCAAACAGGTTCTGAATAGGAACCCGCGTGCCTTTAAATACAGGCGTTCCCCCTAAAATTTCCGGATTGATGTCGATTACGCTGATCATAAAAAAAAGAGTATCACAGCAGTACACTATAAGGAACCTCTGCAAAAGTATCTCTCCCGTCTTGCCGGGCTTGACCCGGCATCCAGTAAACAATTGTTTTAGACTGGATTCCGGTCGCTCCGGACTTCCTGTCCTCTCGCGACATTTCCCACTTCCTGCGGGTCGCTTTCGCCGGAAAGACGACCAATTGAGTTTGGCACTCGTTCAGAGGTTTCTTAACAAACAATCTCAAATCTCCTAGTCTCTCCTTCCGTCCCGTCCGCGCGGAAACTGCGTTCGACGAAACTCAGACTCCCGGCGGCTGTCCGCAGAATCACGCTGGAACAGCGTGTGCCGTAGCGATCGCCCAGGATGAAGAGGGGCGGTTCTGGCATTCCGGTGGTTCGATCAGCCAGCAGATCGAGATAGGCCTCCTCCCGTGCGAAATCATCCGAATCCAGGATCCGCGTAAGCCCCGCGAGACCGCGTTCCGATCGCGGCCAGGGTTCATCCAGCGCCCCGTTGCTGATGGCGTGCAACCCGGACGTGTGGCATGCAGGCGGCGTCACGCTGCCGCAGGCATGCAGGCAGCCCTGTTCATACAAGACCAGATTGAAGGGTCCGTATAAGCCGCGTTCGGCTGCAACACTCTGCATGTATTCCGCCGCGTCGAGGTTGCCGGTGAGATATTCCACGGCCAGCGCCCCCCGCGACCGTTCCCCCCTTTTACCTGGCGTTTCGCCACGGATGTTGGTGACCGCCGCGAGCCGTCCGCCGCGAGCCACGCCGAGCCAGGTCCCGCCTGCCTCCAGGTCGCGGCCCGCGAGCAGCGCGGGTCGATCCTGCCAGAACCCCAGGGGTTGGGTTGGGCGTGAGTGAAATTCGTCGCGGTTGGCCGCGACGATCAGGGGCAGATCCGGATGTCGATTCAGGGCGATGAGGATCAGACACATGACAGCGCGGGCAGTGACCTCCGGATCAAGCGCCGAGACGATCGCGCCAGAGATTCACGATCGCGCAGAAGAGTTCGGCGGTCTTTTCCGCATCGTAGTAGGCCGCGTGCGCGCTGCCGCTGTCCCAGACGAGACCCGCCGCTTCGACCGACCGCGAGAGCACGGTCTGGCCATAGGCAAGCCCCGCGAGCGAGACCGTATCGAAGGTGCTGAAGGGATGAAAAGGATTACGTTTGATGCCGGTGCGGGCGACCGCGGCGTTGATAAATCCCAGGTCGAAGAAGGCGTTGTGCCCCACCAGGATGGCGCGCTTGCAGCCGTTGTCCCGGATATTCTGCCGCACCACCTTGAAGATATCGTGCAGTGCGTCCTTCTCATCCACCGCGATCTCTTTGCGGAAGGGATGATGCGGATCGATGCCGGTGAAATCGAGCGAGGCCTTGTCCAGATTGGCGCCGGGGAAGGGATGGATATGCCGGGTGATTGTAAAGCCAGGCTGCCATTTCCCGGCCTCATCCACATGCAGCAGCACGGCCGCCACTTCGAGCAGGGCGTCGGTCGCGGCGTTGAAACCGGCGGTCTCGACATCGATGACCACCGGCATGTAGCCCCGGAACCGACCGGCGACGGCGCCCGGTTCAATCTGAACCTCACTCATCCGCGCTCGCCCTCCAGGCGCACGTCCCGCCCGCGCGCAACGGGATGACGGTCTCTCCGCCGAAGGGGAGGGCGTCGGGAATTCGCTGGTTTTCCCGGATTAGCACGCAGCGCCTTTGGTTGAGCGGCAATCCGTAAAAGGCCGCCCCGTTGCGGCTGGCGAAGGACTCCATACGATCGAGGCGGCCCGCGTTCGCAAAGACCTCGGCATAGAATTCCAGGGCATACGGCGCGGAATAGATCCCGGCGCAGCCGCAGGCGGATTCCTTGTCACGGCGCGCGTGCGGGGCGCTGTCGGTGCCAAGGAAAAATCGTGCGCAGTCCCCGGTCGCCGCCGCGACCAGGGCCTTGCGGTGGCCTTCCGCCTTGAGCAGCGGGCGACAGTAATAATGAGGCCGGATCCCGTCCTCGAACAGGGCATTCCGGTTATACAGCAGATGATGAGCCGTGATGGTCGCGCCCAGCGATGCCGGCCCCTGGTCGACGAAGTCAACCGCCTCGCGGGTGGTGATGTGTTCGAACACGACCCGCAGTTGCGGAAACCGGACCAGCAAGGGCGCGAGGATCCGGTCGATGAACACCGCCTCGCGATCGAAATGATCGACCTCCGTATCCGTGACCTCGCCATGGATCAGCAGAGGGACCTGAAGCTCGGCCATGGCCTCGATTACCCCGTAAACCTTCTCGATGGTCTTAACTCCAGCCGCGGAATGAGTGGTGGCCCCGGCCGGATAGTATTTCACCGCGCGCACGAAGCCGCTCTCCTTGAGTCTCCGGATCTCTGCCGGCGGGGTCGTCTCGGTCAGATAGAGCGTCATCAGGGGTTCGAACGCGGCGCCATCGGGCACATGCTTCAGGATGCGCTCCCGGTAGTCCGCGGCCTGGGCGACCGTGGTCACCGGCGGGGAGAGATTGGGCATGACCACGGCCCGGCCGAAACGGGCGGCCGTGTCGGGCACGGTGCGCGCGAGGCAGTCGCCATCCCGCAGATGCACGTGAAAATCGTCGGGCTGGATCATGCGGAGCTGGTTCATCGGGGCTGAGGCTGGGCGGTGTGGTTGGCGTTGGTTTACGTTATCATATCGCCGCCATGAACATAACCCCAATCCGCGCCTCGAGCCCATGGAATCAGATTGATGGAATTGAATGAATTATCGGCCATCTCGCCCATCGACGGCCGCTATGGCGGCAAGACGGCGCCACTGCGCGAGATATTCAGCGAATACGGGTTGATGAGATACCGGACCCTGGTGGAGGTCCGCTGGCTGGAGGCGCTCGCGGCGCACCCCGGTCTGCCCGAATGTCCCGAACTCTCCCACGACGCGCAGGCATACCTCGAAGGGATAGCCGCCGGCTTCTCCGCGGCCGATGCTGATCGCATCAAGGCGATTGAGCGACGTACGAATCATGACGTCAAGGCGGTCGAATATTACCTGCGGGAGCGTTGCAGCGAACATGCCGAACTCGCCGGTGCAACGCAGTTCCTCCATTTCGCCTGCACCTCCGAGGATATCAACAACCTCTGTCACGCCCTGATGCTGCGGGATGCGCGCCGGTTGCACCTGTTGCCCGCCTGTCTCGATCTGGGCCGGGATCTCACGACGCTGGCGGAGTCCCAGGCCGGACAACCGATGCTCTCGCGCACCCACGGGCAGGCGGCCACGCCGACCACGCTCGGCAAGGAGATCGGGGTCTTCGTACACCGCCTGCAACGCCAGATCGAACAACTTATCGCACAGCCGCTGCTGGGGAAACTGAACGGTGCAGTAGGCAATTACAACGCCCATCTCATCGCGTGCCCCGATCTTGACTGGCCGAAGTTGTCGCGCACCTTTGTCGAATCGCTGGGGCTCGACTGGAACCCGCACACCACGCAGATCGAGTCCCACGATTACCTCGCGGAGTACTTTCATGCGCTCTGCCGGATCAACACCGTCCTGCTGGACCTCTGCCGCGACCTGTGGGCCTACATCTCGCTCGGCTATTTCCGGCAGCGGCCGGTGGCCGGGGAGATCGGCTCCTCCACCATGCCGCACAAGATCAACCCCATCGACTTCGAAAACGCCGAAGGCAATCTGGGGCTCGCCAACAGCATCCTCGGGCATCTCGCGGAAAAACTGCCCATATCGCGCTGGCAGCGCGACCTTTCCGATTCCACGGCGATCCGGAGCATCGGCACGGCCATCGCGCACAGCCTGCTGGCCATCCAATCCTGTCGCAAGGGACTCGCCAAACTGGAGGCGATGCCGGAGCGGCTGGAGGCGGATCTCGCCGACGCCTGGGAGGTGCTGGCGGAGGCCGTGCAGACGATCATGCGCCGGCGCGGCGCGGGCGATGCCTACGAGACCCTGAAAAATCTGACCCGGGGCCGCGCGCTGTCGCGCGAGGCCATGCACGAG
This sequence comes from Gammaproteobacteria bacterium, assembly GCA_004297165.1. Taxonomy (GTDB): domain Bacteria; phylum Pseudomonadota; class Gammaproteobacteria; order Eutrophobiales; family Eutrophobiaceae; genus 2-02-FULL-56-15. The sequence continues at coordinate 182,366 of SCUJ01000001.1, read as the reverse complement.
TTCATTGCCTCGCTGGAAATGCCGGACAGCGACAGACAACGCCTGCTGGAATTGACGCCGCGCGGCTACACCGGCAATGCCGAATCGCAGGCAAGACAAATCTGCGCGCGCTTCGCTAAACTTGTGCATACGCAAAACGAACCGGATCCCCCTGAGACATGACCAGTTTCGACGATTTTGTATTAGGCCGCACCGAGGACACCATCCCGATCGAAACCCGGGAGGAGAACCGCCTGGCCACGGTGCAAATGGCCCGGCAGGCCCGGCGCGCATTGAATATCGTCAGCCGCGACCTGAACCCGGAGGTCTATGACACCCCCGAATTCACCGAGGCCGTGAAGGATCTCATCCTGCGCAATCACCGAAGCCGGATACGGATCATGAGCTTTGACACCAACAGCATCGTCAGCCGCGGACATCGACTTGTCACTCTCGCCATGGATCTCAGCAGTTTTATAGAGTGCCGGATACCCGCCAGCGAATACAACCACTTCAATCAGGAGTTGTTCATCGCCGACCATACCGGCTATCTCCAGCGGTTAAACTGCGAGCGTTATGACGGCAAGCTCAGCTTCAATGATCGCCGCGCGGTCCGTCATCTCCTTGGCGACTTCGACGAGATGTGGGATCGGGCCGCGCCCAATCCCAACTTCCGGAGGCTGGTGCTGTGAGACGCCTGGCGGCGCTGCTGATCGTGTGCCTTGGCGCAATGGCGGCGACGGCGGCCGGGATGCGGGTCGAAGTCATCCCCTTGAACCACCGCACGGTGGAGGAACTGGTCCCGATCATCCGCCCCTTGCTGACTGAAGGTGGCAGCGTCACGGGCATGAACGATCAACTCATCGTCAAGACGGATGACGCCAATCTCGAGGACATCAAGCGGATCCTGGAGACGCTGGACCGGCCGTTGCGCCGGTTGATGATCACGGTCAGCCAGGACATTGCTACGACCGGCCTAGACGCCGCCGCGGGGGCCGCCGGGCAATGGCGGACCGGGACACGCGGGCGAGAGGGCGATCTGCGGCTCGACGCCGGGATCGCAAGCACCGGGAATACCGACAACAACGACTTCCGCCTGCAAACCGTGGAAGGCCAGCCCGCCTTCATCGAGACCGGACAGGCGGTTCCCATCGAGAACCGGAACGCGTGGGTCACGGGCAACGGCGTCGTCGTGCAGGACACCGTCGAATACCATCAACTCGGTTCGGGATTCTATGTCCTGCCGATCTTGAGCGGCGCGGAAGTCACTCTTTATATATCGCCGCGGATGGAACGTCTGCGCGTGACTGATCGCGGCCAGCCCGTCTTCGATATCCAGCAGGCCGAGACCACGGTGCGGGGACGCCTCGGAGAATGGATCATGCTGGGCGGCATCGATCAGGCGACCAGCCGGCGGGACAGTGGTCTGATCTACAGCACCCGGAACCAGCATCAGGAACAGCGGACCATGGCCATCCTGGTCGAGGAAGTGCCCTGAGGATGCATCTCTTTCCCGGTGGTAACGCGCTTTCGGATTTCAGGAAAGACAGGATCCTCAATATCGCCCGGCAGAGACTGCCCGGACTGCTCGATCTCCACGCCGATTTCATTCATTTCGTCGACTGGCGGGGCGAGCTCAACCCGGCCTCGCGGGAACGCATAAACGGACTGCTGGACTATGGGTCTTGCGGCAGTGCCAATCGGGACAGCGAACCGATGGCGTGCCTGCTCGTCGTTCCCCGCCCCGGCACGATCTCCCCCTGGGGCAGCAAGGCCGCCGATATCCTGCATAACAGCGGCCTCGCCGACCTGCACCGTATCGAACGCGGCATCCACTGGCGCTTTGCCTTCACCGGGGAAGCACCGGATTTCAACACCCTGCGCCATCATTTAGGCGATCTGCTCCATGACCGCATGACGCAGATCATCCTGCCCGATACTGGCGCGGCGGAACGGCTCTTTCAACAACAAACGGCGAAACCGCTCCGCCATATCGATCTCCGGCAACATGGGCGCGCGGCGCTGGAACAGGCCAACCGGGACCTCGGCCTCGCCCTCTCGCCCGATGAGATCGAGTATCTGGAAGTGTCCTTCGCGGGTCTGGGACGCAACCCCACGGACGTGGAATTGATGATGTTCGCCCAGGCCAATTCCGAGCATTGCCGGCACAAGATCTTCAACGCCGGCTGGATCGTGGACGGCGAACGCGCCGATCTCTCGCTGTTCGGGATGATCCGCGACACCCATGCGCAAAACCCCGGGCGGGTCCTCTCGGCATATCGGGACAACGCCGCGGTCATGGCCGGATATCCCGCGAGCTGGTTCCACCCCGATCCAGGGGATCGCCGCTACCGCTATCATCCCGAGGCGGTCAATATCCTGATGAAGGTGGAGACCCACAATCACCCGACCGCGATCTCCCCCTGGGCCGGCGCCGCCACCGGCGCGGGCGGCGAGATCCGCGATGAGGCCGCGACCGGCATCGGGGGGCGGCCAAGGGCGGGACTGACGGGATTTTCCGTTTCCGCACTTCAGCTCCCGGACCTGCCCCAACCCTGGGAGGAGCGCCACGGCAAACCCGACCGGATCGTCAGCGCGCTCGAGATCATGCTCGACGGCCCGCTGGGCGCCGCCGCGTTCAATAACGAATTCGGCCGTCCGGCGCTGTGCGGTTATTTCCGCACTTATGAACATGCGGATCCCGCGACCGGGACGATCCGCGGTTATCACAAACCCATCATGCTGGCTGGCGGATATGGCGTGATCCGCGACGGCCATGTCGCCAAGCGCGGCCTGGCGCCCGGCGTGAAGATCATCGTCCTCGGCGGGCCGGCCATGCTGATTGGCCTCGGCGGGGGCGCGGCCTCCTCCATGACCGCGGGCGACAGCGCGGCGGAACTCGATTATGCCTCGGTCCAGCGGGACAACGCCGAGATGCAGCGCCGCTGTCAGGAGGTGATCAATCAATGCTGGGCCATGGGCCGGGAGAACCCGATCATCTCCATCCACGACGTCGGCGCGGGCGGGCTGTCCAACGCCCTGCCGGAACTCGTGCACGACGGCGGTTGCGGCGCGGCCTTCGAGCTGCGCGCCATACCCTGCGACGACGAGGGAATGTCGCCGATGGAGATCTGGTGCAACGAGGCGCAGGAACGCTACGTGCTGGCCATAGGCGCGACCGCCGTGGATCGATTCGCCGCGCTCTGCCGGCGCGAGCGCGCGCCGTTTGCGGTCGTCGGCGAGACCGACGCCACCGGGCGGCTGGTCTTGTCGGATCGGCGGCATGCCGAACAACCGATCGATCTCCCCTTGCAGATCCTGCTGGGCCAACCGCCCCGCCTGACGCGCAGCGCGGAGCATCGCCCCATCCGCTTTGACAATCCGGACCTGAAAGATATCGAACTCGGAGCAGCGGTGGAGCGGGTGTTGCAACTCCCCGCGGTCGCCGACAAACGCTTTCTGATCACCATCGGCGATCGCACCGTATCGGGATTGGTCTGCCGGGATCAGATGGTCGGCCCGTGGCAGACGCCGGTCGCGGATTGCGCCGTGACGGCGGCCTCCTTCGATGCCTGGACGGGCGAGGCGATGGCCACGGGCGAGCGCAGTCCGGCGGCCGTCATCGACCCGCCCGCCTCGGGACGGCTCGCGCTCGCGGAGGCCATCACCAACATCTGCGCGGCGCGCATCAACCGCCTGGAGGACATCGCCCTCTCCGCCAACTGGATGGCGGCCTGCGGGCAGGGCAACGAGGATACCGCCCTCTATGACACGGTCCGGGCCGTCGCCGAACTCGCCATCGCGCTCGGGATCGCCATTCCGGTCGGCAAGGATTCGCTCTCCATGAGCACCCGCTGGCGGGAGGACGGCAGGGACAAACAGGTCATCGCCCCGTTGTCGGTCAATATCACCAGCTTCGCGGCGGTGTCCGACATCCGCCTGACCCTGACCCCGCAGTTGCGCGATACAGGCAACGAAACTTTTCTGCTGCTCATCGATCTCTCGGGCGGACGGAATCGCCTGGGCGGATCGGCGCTCGCCCAGGTATTTTCGCAGTCCGGCGGTCCGTCCGCCGACCTCGATCGACCGGAACTCCTGCGCGCCTTCTTCCAGTCCATCCAGTTGTTGAACGAACAGGGCCTGCTGCTCGCCTATCACGATCGCTCCGATGGCGGGCTGATCGCGTGCCTGTGCGAGATGGCCTTCGCCTCGCGCAGGGGGATCGCGATCGATCTCTCCATCCCGGATAAAGCAATCCTGCCGTTGCTCTTCAACGAAGAACCCGGGGCGGTCATCCAGATCGAGGCGCAACATCTGGAATCCGCGCGTCAGACCTTCCTCTGGAGCGGTCTGGACGCGGCACATCTGCAAATCGTCGGACAGCCGGATCGGGATCAGCGCCTCCGGATAACGAATTCCGGCAATCTCCTGTTCGAGGCCAGGCTCTCCCGCCTGCATGCGCTCTGGTCGCTCACCACCTTTCACATGCAATCCCTGCGCGACAACCCCGAAACGGCGCGCGAGGAATATGCGGGTGTGCAGGATGAGCATGACCCCGGGCTTTCACTCACGCTCGGACCGCAATTCCCGGCGCCAGCCGCCCCCGGTATTAATGTCGGGAAGCCGCCCCTGATCGCCATCCTGCGGGAACAGGGCGTCAATGGCCATGTGGAAATGGCCGCCGCCTTCGAACGCGCCGGCTTCGCGCCGGTTGACGTGCATATGAGCGATCTGCTGGAAGGCCGGGACAGTCTTCGCCATTACGCGGGACTCGCGGCCTGCGGCGGATTCTCCTATGGGGATGTGCTGGGCGCGGGCGGCGGGTGGGCCAAAACCATTCTGTTCAACAGCCGCCTGCTGGAGGAATTTCAGGCCTTCTTCGAACGCGCGGACAGTTTCGGTCTTGGCGTCTGCAATGGCTGCCAGATGCTGGCCGGTCTGCGGTCCCTGATCCCCGGCGCGGCGCACTGGCCCGAATTCATCCAGAATGCGTCCGCCCGTTTCGAATCGCGCCTCGTGATGGTCGAGGTGATGGAATCACCATCGATCCTCACCCGCAACATGCAGGGTTCTCGCCTGCCCCTGGTCGTGGCCCACGGCGAGGGCCTGACATCTTTCAGGGCAGACTCCGATCCGAACATGGCGAATCCCGTCCTGCGTTTCATCGATAACCACGGCAGACCGGCCACGCGCTATCCCGCAAATCCGAACGGTTCCGCCGGGGGCTGGACCGGCTTCACCAACGCCGACGGGCGCTTCACGATCCTGATGCCCCACCCCGAACGGGTCTTTCTCGCCAAACAGTTCTCCTGGCTCCCATCCACCTGGACCAGCCCGGACAGTCCATGGCTGCAACTGTTCCGCAACGCGCGGGAGTGGCTGGATTAAAGGCTTCCGCGTCAAATACTTGACGTCAGGGGCCTGTTCTCGGCACGATTGTTAACATTTCATTTCAACCCGCTGTAAAACTGGCATTATGATGCTTGTGATATACACTAATAGATCTCGGCCCGTCAGCGTGCAGCCATGGCTACAGTAACGACCCCGACTGAAGAGGATGTTCGCCTGTTCCGGAATGCGGCGGGAACGGTGACGCCGGTAAAGCAGAACCAGGTGCGCATCCCGCGGCGGCGTCCGGCGCCGGTCCCGTTGCAAAGACTTGCCGACGAGAGTCATGTCATCGACGAAATGGCGGCCGGGACCGCGGATGCGGACGGTCTGGAGACAGGCGAGGAATTGCTGTACCGCCGGAACGGCTTGCAGGATCGCCAGTTTCGCAAATTAAAAACGGGACAACTGAGCATCCAGATGGAACTGGACCTGCATGGCCTGAACGTTTCCGCCGCGAAACAACGCGTTGCGGACTTTCTCGGCCACTGCCGGACGGAAGGGAAATACTGCGTCAGGATCATTCATGGCAAGGGCCTCGGTTCGCCGAACCGTGAACCCGTATTGAAAAGACACCTGGGACACTGGTTGCAACAGCGCAAGGATGTGCTGGCCTTTTGCAGCGCGCGTCCGGTGGATGGCGGCACGGGCGCCGTATACGTCTTGCTCCGCAAGGCGAACTGATATAAGCATTTATAACTGCCGATCGTTCTCCAGACAGGCGCGCCTGATGCAAGCCGGGCAAAGTCGGTATTGGAGAGCGCGAACCGGGAGAGGATAGACGCGTGTATTTCGACAATTCGAATGTCCACCAGCTCATGGTCAGCGTGATGATCATCGACGATCAGCTGACCAGCCGGATCATTCTCGAAAAAGTCATCAACAGCATCGGCAATCATGTCCGCGTCGCCACTTACGATAACGCAAAAACCGCGCTGCAAGCGGCCGAAGCGAATCCGCCGGATCTGATCCTCGCGGATTACAAGATGCCCGAACTCGACGGCGTCGAATTCATCAAGCGCCTGCGTCGAATCCCCTCCTGCCACGATGTCCCGGTCGTCATCATCACCATCATCGACGAGAAGGAGGTGATGTATCTCGCGCTGGAAGCCGGGGCGACGGATTTTCTCACCAAACCGATCGATCACTACGAATGCAAGGTCCGCTGCCGGAACCTCCTGACGATGCGCCGGCAACAGATGATCATCCGCAGCCGGGCGAAGAGCCTGGAGATGCAAGTCAACGATGCCGTCAGCCAGATCCTGATCCGGGAAAAGGAAACCCTGTCCCGGCTGGCGCGCGCCGGGGAATTCAAGGAGACCGAGGCCCGGCCGCATCAACTCAGGATCGGCAGCATCAGCCAGATCATCGCGCATGAGTTGGGCATGGATCGGGAATTCTGTGGAACTATCAATATGGCGGCCCCGCTGCATGACATCGGCAAGATCGGCATCCCGGACCGCATCCTGCTCAAGCAGGATGCCTTGGGCCCGGAGGAGCGGGAGATCATGAAAACCCATACCATTATCGGCCACGAAATTCTCAAGGACAGTCCGTCCAACTATTTGCAGATGGGCGCGATCATCGCGCTGAACCATCACGAACGTTTCGACGGCAGCGGTTACCCTGAAGGGAAGTCAGGGGATGATATCCCAATCGCGGCCCGGATCGTCGCCACGGCGGATGTCTTCGATGCGCTCCTCAGCGAACGCCCCTATAAACAGGCCTGGGCGATGCACGCAACACTGAAGGAGATCAACCGCCAGAAACACCAGCACCTCGATCCAGGCTGCGTCAATGCGTTGTTGAAACGGCTGGACGAGATCATTAATTGCCGCCAGCAGGCGGTGATCAACTAACCGGCTCATAGTTACCCTATGCCAGCCATTATTCTCGGGATTGGAAACTGACCAGACAGGTAAGCCCATGCACAACCCTACTTCCACAATTAACGAACGCCTCGCGCAGTTACGCCAACGCGGCGATGAATTTGAGCAGGCGGTCATCCGCCTGATCGCTTGCCTCATTCTCACCATCTACACCGCAATCGCCTGGTCGCACAACCTGATGGGCGACAACATCCTGTATATGTTTCTCGCCACCCTGCCCTTTTCGGCGCTGTTTATAATCTGGACCGCCTACTCCCCGGATCGGAACGAAAAACGCCTGTTGCTCGCGATGGTGGTCGAGGTGGCGACGACCACGTTCGCGATGGCCTCCTCCGGGGAAGCCGCGGCCCCGCTGATTGTCATATCTTTCTGGCTCATCTTCGGCAATGGCCTGCGTCACGGCAGCAAATACCTCTTCCTGTTTACCTCGCTGACCATCGTTGGATTCGTCATCGTGACGATTTTTAGTCCCTACTGGTCCGAACACTTCTTCATCTCGGCGGGCGTGCTTGCGACCATGGTGATCCTGCCGCTGTATATCAATGTCCTGCTCAGCCGCCTGCAAAACGCCATCAAGGAGGCCGAATCCGCCAATCAGGCAAAAAGCCAGTTTCTGGCCAACATGAGTCATGAGATCCGCACGCCGTTGAATGGCGTAATCGGGATGAGCGAGATGCTGGCCTCGACCAACCTTGATCCGGATCAGAAGGATTTCGTCTCCACCATCCTTGCGTCCGCGAAATCTCTCCTGAACCTCATCCAGGATATCCTCGATATCTCCAAGATCGAGGCAGGCAAGACGAACATCGAAAATCAACCGCTCGATCTCTACGTCCTGCTCAAATCCGTGGTCCGGATGCTGTCGCCGCTGGCCGAAAAGAAAGGTCTTACTTTTATTCATCACATCTCTCCGGACACGCCTTATAAGCTGATTGGCGACGAACAGTTGATCCGCCAGGTGCTGATCAACCTCGTCAGCAATGCCATCAAGTTCACCGAGAAAGGCCGGGTGATCGTCAATGTCACCACCCGGAACATGACCAGCAAGCGCGTCGATCTGAGATTCGAAGTCATCGACACCGGCATCGGCATACCGGAAGACATGCAGGAAAAGATCTTCGAAAAATTCATTCAGGCGAACCAATCAGCGACCAACACGATGGGCGGCACCGGGCTCGGGACCGCGATCGCGCGGAGTCTTGTGGAGTTGATGGGAGGCCGCATGGGCCTGGTCAGCAAGGTCGGCGTCGGCAGCACCTTCTGGTTCGAATTGGGCGCGAATTTGCAAGAAGGCGCCGAAGCCGCGGCGGAACTCCCGCGGGATATCGTCGAGGAACCGCGGGTGCTGCTGGTCGCCACACACGGTTTGCGTCACACCACGATCGTGCAATATCTGGAGGACTGGAAGATCGGCTGGGATCACGCCATCACCAGCGCCGACGCCCTCAAATTGCTTGCGCGAGCGAAAACCGCGGGGAAGGAGTACAACACCGCCCTGATCGACGAGAAGGGACTGGAAATGGATCCCCTGGAATTCTCCCGGCAGATTCAGACAAGCGGCGCACTCAGGAACATGGAACTGGTGCTGGTGCGCGAGGCCGGCGCGCCGGATCGTAACCTGCTGCTCGATTCAGGTTATTTGTGCATCCTGCAAGCGCCGATCGAGAAACGGTTGTTGTTCAATGTGCTGCACGCGACCACGGTCGGGATCCTGGATCCCGAGAAAGTCACACGGCTGGTGGAGATCGACGGCAAGAAGGCCATCGATAAGAAACTTAACATCCTCGTGGGCGAAGACAATCTCACCAACCAGAAAGTCATCAGAAAGACGCTGGAATACGCGGGGCACAAGGTCGATGTCGTAAACAACGGCGAAGAGGTGCTCGACAAATTCGAGTTGAGCAACTATGACCTGATCATACTCGACATGCATATGCCGGTGATGAACGGCATCGAAGCGACCAAGGTGTTGCGCTTCATGATGACCGGAAGGAACCGGATACCCATCGTCGTCCTGACCGCGAATGCCACGACGGAAGCGGCCGCCGAATGCCGCAATGCCGGCGTCGATGCCTATCTCACCAAGCCCATCGAGATCAAACGCCTGCTGAACACGATCAACAGCCTGATGGAGAGCGGCGATCGCGAAGCGGCGCGTCAGGAAGGCGTCGAGAAACCCGGAATCGCGACGAACCCGGGCAAGAAGGCCCGGCTCAAGCTGGTTGCCTCGAACAAGAACGAGCAGCAGCCGGTGCTCGATTATGACACCCTGAACAACCTGGCGAAGCTGAGCCAGGATATGGATTTCATGAGCGATCTCATCCAGGGTTTTCTAAAGGACAGCAAGACGCTCATCGAGACGATGAAAAATTCCTACACAGCCGGCCGTTTCGCGGCCATCCAGGACAGCGCGCACGCAATGAAGGGCAGCACGCGAAGCATCGGCGCGGTCTCGCTCGCGCAATATGCGACTTCGATACATCAAATGTGCACCAGCGAGAACAAGACCCAGATGGGGGATTATCTGAATCAAATGGATGAGGCTTATGACCGGACTCAAACTGCCCTGGTTGCCTACCTGGAGCAGCTTGAGTCGGCGGCACTATAAGCGAAGTTGAAGCCAGCGTTCGGTCAGGCGATGTTCTCCCGATAATAGACCGCGTCGGTCTCCGCGATGCGGGACTGCCAGGATTGCATCAGCCTATCCTGCGCCCGGACCAGACGATCCATCAGCTTGAGGTCGCGTTCGCTGATGTTCATCGAGATGTCCACCCAATAGTTGCAGACATCCATCAGCGCCTCGTGCGTCACCGGATGCACCCGCTCGCGGACATTCTTCAACGCCGAGTAACCGTTGCGGTATTTCGAGCTTTCCGCGATGTAGGCGTAAACCGCCTCCCGGCCCTTGTCCTTCTCCGCCAGCTTGTCGATGACGCCCATCTCGTGCAACCGCTGCGCCGGATACTTGATGCCGCTCAACATGATGTTGTCCACTTGCTTCGGCGGTATCCGCTGCGCCAGCAGATGATAGCCTCCCATGCCGGGGAACAGGTTGAACAGGACTTCCGGAAAGCCCAGTTCCGCCCCTTGTTCCGCGATCAGGACCTGGCAGCTCAGCGCGACTTCGAATCCCCCGCCGAGCGCGTCGCCGCGCACCAGGGCGATCGTCGTGATTGGCTGGCGGCAGCCCGTGACAAAGCCGTGAATTGTATCGATGCAGGATTTTGCGTAGACCGACAGACCTTTCTTGTTCCGGCTCGCGATGCAGCGGCGGAACAGATCGAGGTCGCCGCCCATGCTGAAGATTCCCGGCATTTCGGAATTGAGGACGAGATAATTGATCTGGACCATCTCGCCCTGATGCGGCAATTTGCCCGAGTTCACCTCCAGCATGATCTGCAGGCTGCGCAACTCCTGCACGATCGCGGGATTGAAACATGGCCGCGGCGCAGGGACGAGGTTGACCCAGACAGCGCCGTGTTCCGCGTCGATATCGATTGCGATCTGATTAAAATTCCGAATCTGGACTTCATTGGCAAGGTTATAAGCATTCATGACGTATCTCCTCTTCGCTATTCAATAGTGCGCTTAACTTGCGTATCGAGTTTTTTATTCTAGTAATGATGTCGCAGCCGGCTGTTGTATTTTATTTTTAACCTCTGGTGCGCCGGTCTGGAATCCAGCATAAACCAAAGAAGCATGAATGTAAGCGCAGGGGACGCAACTGATACAAAGCCGAAACAAAATCGCCTTTTTATTCGGTTATTTTCGTTCTCAGCTACCCTTTTCGGGGTATTTACGGCGTGAAGCCGTAACGCGGAAAGAAATGATCCGCAGAGATTGATCGCACGATCAGTTGCGCGAGGCGAGGATCCAGTGCACCGCGCGGGCGCTGGCGCATTCGGCGCCGCTGGCGTCGATCACGCTCGCGGTGAAGATCAATTGCCGGTCATTGCGTTCCTCCAAACGGCAATGCACATCGAGGAACGGCGTGGCGCCGGCAACGGGCTTGCGATATTTGATCTCGAGATGACGGGTGTAATTGGGAGGAGCGGCCAGCATGCTCAGCGGTCCCAGGGTGTTGTCTATGACCGCGGCGATCATGCCGCCCTGCATGTTGCCGAAAGGGTTCAAAGTGGATTCGGCGACCGGGAACCTCGCCTGCATGACGTTATTGACTTCATCGAAGGCGATGACGCTGCCCTGCATTGCGGTGAATACGGGCGGCGGTATCTGCACCGTCAGATTCAATTCCGAGAATTTCTCCCGGAGCAGCAGGATCACCCGATCCTGCACCGCGTTGATCTCGCTCATCGATCGCCCTCCAGCGCCGGTTACGCGCTATGCGTCAGTCAGCAGGGCGACGGCGTGGACGGCGATGCCCTCCTTGCGGCCGACGAAGCCCATGCCTTCGGTGGTGCTGGCCTTGACGTTGATGGCGTGCGGTTCGATTCCCATATCGGCAGCCAGCGTCGCCCGCATGGCTTCGATATGCGGCGCCATCTTCGGCGCCTGCGCCAGGATGGTGACGTCGGCATTGACGATCGCCAGGGATTGCGCGGCCAGCATCGACCGCACCCGCCGGAGGAGGATCCGGCTGTCGATGTTGCTGTAGCTGTTATCCGTATCCGGGAAATGCCGGCCGATGTCCCCCAGACCCGCCGCCCCCAACAAGGCGTCGCAGAGGGCGTGGATGACGGCGTCGCCGTCGGAATGGGCCTTGAGTCCCTGATCGTGCGGGATGATGACTCCGCCGAGCACGAGCGGTCTGCCCGCGGCGAAGACATGGGCGTCATAACCGTGACCTATGCGCATCATTTTCGATCCTGTTGCAACAGATACAACTCCGCCAGCGGCAGATCGTTGTTATGGGTGATTTTTATATTCTCCGGCTGGCCCCGGACCAGTCGCGGCATCTGGCCGGCGAGTTCCATTGCCTGCGCCTCGTCGGTTACGGTGAAACCCCTGGCCATGGCCTGTTCCAGCGCTATTTGCAGGTCGCCCAGCCGGAACATCTGCGGCGTCAGGGCATGCCAGAGACCGCTACGCTCGATGGTTTCGAGGATCTCGTCTCCAGCGCCGGCGCGTTTCATGGTATCCCGGACCGGCAGGGCGAGTATGCCGCCGACGGGATGATCCTTCACGCTGGCGATCAGCAGGCTGATATCCGCGCCGCGCAGACAGGGCCGCGCCGCGTCATGCACGAGCACCCAGTCCCATGGGGCGGCGGTTTCGGCGAGCTGCCGCAACGCGTTGTACACCGAATGACAGCGTTCCGCGCCGCCGGTCGTGCAGCGGATCTTCGCATGCGTGGCGATCCGCAGCGTATGCCAGTAAGGATCGCCATCCGCCAGCGCGACCATGACGCCCGCGATCTCGGGATGGGAGCAAAAGACCTTCAAGGTATGCTCCAGGACGCACTTGCCGTGCAGCTTGAGATACTGTTTTGGAACCGCGCTCCCCATTCGCAGACCGGCGCCGGCGGCGGGAATGACGGCCCAGCATTTCGGCGCTTCCGTCATCGGGTAACCGGGGGGGTAAGGCTCTTGCGGTCGATCACCTGGATGAAGACCTCATCCTGTTTGATCATGCCCATTTCGGTCCGGGCCCGCTCCTCAATCGCATCGAGGCCCTGCTTCAGATCGATCACTTCCGCGGAGAGCGAGCGATTGCGCTCCTCCAGTTTCCGGTTCTCCTCCAGTTGTGCCGCTTTCGCCTGCTCCATCCGGCGGACATGGGGGATGCCGCCATTTCCGGTCCAAAGCCGGTATTGCAGGGCCGCGAGGAGAATGAGCAGGGCCGCTGCAAGCAGCTTCATGCCCACGCTCCGGTTATTGGCAACCCCATTCTGGATCGGCCCTGCCCCAGGTTAAGCCTTGGGCAGATTGTAAAACGCCGACCGTCCCGGGAATCGCGCCCGCTTGCCCAATTCGCTCTCGATCTTTATCAGCCGGTTGTATTTGGCGACGCGATCGGATCGGGAGAGTGAGCCGGTCTTGATCTGTCCGGCGGAAGTGGCGACGGCGAGATCGGCGATGGTGGTATCCTCCGTCTCGCCCGAGCGATGCGAGATGACCGCGGTATAACCCGCCTTCTTCGCCATATCGACCGCCGCGAGCGTCTCCGAGAGCGTGCCGATCTGGTTGACCTTGATCAGGATCGAATTGGCGATGCCCTCCGCGATGCCGCGCTTGAGGATCGCCGTGTTGGTGACGAAGAGATCGTCGCCGACGATCTGCACGCGCTTGCCCAGGCGCTCCGTCAGGAGTTTCCAGCCGCGCCAGTCCTCCTCCGCCATGCCGTCCTCGATGGTGATGATCGGGTACTTGTCGATCCAGGGCGCGAGGTATTCCAGGAATTCCTCCGCGGTCATCTTGCGCCGCTCCGATTCGAGGACATATCTGCCGTCCTTGTAAAACTCGGAGCTGGCGATATCGAGACCGAGGAGTATCTCCTTGCCGGCCTTGAATCCGGCTTCTTCCACGGCCTGCAATATGACGTTGATTGCCTCCTCGTTCGAGCGCAGATCCGGGGCGAATCCGCCCTCGTCGCCGACCGCGGTATTCAAGCCCTTCCCCGATAATACGGATTTCAGCGCATGGAACACCTCCGCGCCGTAGCGCACCGCCTCGCGAAGACTCCCGGCGCCGACCGGCAGGATCATGAATTCCTGGATGTCCACATTGTTGTCCGCATGCGCGCCGCCGTTGATGATGTTCATCATGGGCACCGGCATGTCGAAGGGGCCTTCGCCACCCAGATAGTGATAGAGCGGGACCCCATCCTCATTCGCGGCGGCGCGCGCGGCGGCCAGCGACACCGCGAGGATGGCATTCGCCCCGAGTTTGTTCTTGTTCTCGGTGCCGTCAAGTTGCAGCAGCTTGTTGTCCAGCGCCAGTTGATCCTTGACCTCCATGCCTTTGACCGCCGGCAGGATCTTTTCCCTGATGTTGGCGATCGCCTTCAGCACGCCCTTGCCCCGATAGCGGGTCTTGTCATTGTCGCGCAGTTCCAGCGCCTCGCGGATCCCTGTTGAGGCCCCCGAGGGGACCATGGCCGCGCCCCGCGCGCCGGCGGCGGTGAAGACCTCCGCCTCGATGGTCGGGTTGCCCCGGGAATCCAGTATTTCCAGCGCCTTGATATCGATTATTTCTGACATTTTTCCTTTTCGCCTACGTTGAGTTGATTAATAACTGATGGTTGCGCCGGCCTTGACCCGGATATCGATCTCCTTGAGGCATTCCAGCAAGCCTTTCATCGCCGCGAGCGGCACCGAGTTCGGCCCGTCGCTTAAGGCGCGATCCGGTTCCGGATGGGTCTCCATGAATAGCCCGGCCACGCCCACGGCGACCGCAGCGCGCGCCAGCGCGGGAACGAATTGGCGTTCACCGCCCGAGCTTTGGCCGCTCCCGCCCGGCAATTGCACTGAATGGGTCGCGTCGAAGACCACCGGACAGCCGAATCCAGCCATGATCACCAGCGAGCGCATGTCGGAGACGAGATAATTGTAGCCAAAACTCGCGCCTCTTTCACAAAGCATGATCCGCTCATTGCCCGTCGCGCGCGCCTTATCGAGGACGGTCTGCATGTCCCACGGGGCCATGAATTGCCCCTTCTTGATATTGACGGGCAGGCCCTGGCGCGCAACCCGCTGGATGAAGTCCGTCTGGCGGCAGAGAAATGCCGGGGTCTGCAAGACATCGACGACCGTCGCGACCTCTTCCAGCGGGGTGTATTCGTGGACATCGGTGAGCACCGGCACCTGGATGTCGCGTTTCACCGCGGCGAGGATATCCAGGCCTTTTTCCAGCCCCGGGCCCCGATAAGTCAGATGGCTGCTGCGGTTGGCCTTGTCGAAGGAGGATTTGTAGATGAAGGGGATGCCGAGATCCCCGGTGATTTCCTTGAGCGCGCCGGCTGTATCGAGGGCCAGTTGCTCGCTCTCGATGACGCAGGGGCCGGCGATCAGGAAGAAGGGCTCCGATCCGCCGACCTCGTAATCAAACAACCGCATTTTGCCGGGACTGCTGCGTGGTCGAGCGGCGGTAATTCGCCGCGGCGAGAATGTAATCGGTGAAGAGGGGATGTCCGTCCCTGGGGGTTGAGGTGAATTCGGGATGAAACTGACACCCTACAAACCACGGGTGATCCTCGAGCGTCACGATCTCGACCAGGCGATCGTCCGCGGAAGTCCCCACCACGGCGAGACCCGCCGACTCCAGCGCCTCCCGATAGCGGTTATTGAATTCATAGCGGTGACGATGACGCTCTACGATCCGCTCGTTGCCGTAGAGGCGGCACACGAGGCTGTCCTGCTTCAGGTGGCAGGTCTGGCCGCCAAGGCGCATGGTCCCGCCCAGATCGGAATTCGCGCCACGGGTCTCGATGGCGCCGGTCTCGTCCATCCATTCGGTGATGAGGGCGATGACCGGGTGCGGTGTCACGGGATCGAATTCCGTGCTGTTGGCCTGTTCCAGGTTGGCGACATCCCGCGCGAATTCAATCACGGCAAGCTGCATACCGAGACAGATCCCGAGATAGGGGATGCCGTTCAGCCGGGCGAAGCGGATGGCGCTGATCTTGCCCTCTATGCCCCGGTTGCCAAAACCGCCCGGCACCAGGATGGCGTCGACATCGCGCAGGCGCTCGGTCCCGCGCTGGGAGATCTCCTCCGAATCCACGTAATCGATCACGACCCGGGAGCGGGTCCGGGCGCCCGCATGCTTCAGTGCCTCGATCAGGGATTTATAGGAATCGGTCAGATGCATGTACTTGCCCACCATGGCGACGCGCACCTCCCGCTCCGGCTTCGCCATGGCCTCGACCACCCGATCCCATTCGCCGAGCTCCGCCTTCGGGACATTCATCCCGAATTTGCGCACCACGATTTCGTCGAGCCCCTGTTCATGATAGAGCCGGGGGATCCGGTAGATATTGTCCACATCGACGGCGGAGATGATGGCGGATTCGCTGACGTTGGTGAACAGGGCCATCTTCTTGCGTTCATTGTCTGGCAGTGGCCGGTAATCCGTGCGGCACAGGAGTATGTCCGGCTGGATGCCGATCGAGCGTAGCTCTTTCACGGAATGCTGGGTTGGCTTGGTCTTGATCTCGCCCACCATTTGGAGATAAGGCACCAGGGTGAGGTGCATGAACAGGGAACGTTCGGCGCCGACCTCGATCCGCATCTGGCGGATGGCCTCAAGGAAGGGTTGGGACTCGATGTCGCCCACCGTGCCGCCGATCTCGACCATGGCGATCTCGGCGTCGCCGGCGCCCTCGTGGATGCAATGCTTGATCTCGTCGGTGATATGCGGGATCACCTGGACCGTGGCGCCGAGAAAGGCCCCGTGCCGTTCCTTCTGGATCACGTTCAGGTAGATCCGGCCCGTAGTGAAGTTGTTGCGCTTGCTCATGCGCGTCCGCACGAAGCGTTCGTAATGCCCCAGATCCAGATCGGTCTCGGCCCCGTCTTCCGTGACATAGACCTCGCCATGCTGGAACGGACTCATGGTGCCGGGATCGACATTTATATACGGATCGAGCTTGAGGAGGGTGACCTTGATCCCCCGGGACTCCAGCAGGGCCCCGAGCGAGGCGGAGGCGATGCCCTTGCCGAGCGAGGAAACCACGCCGCCGGTGATGAAGATAAAACGCGTATTCCTGGCGGCGGTCATGAATATTCCGGGGGGTACTTGCCTGCCGGTTCTGCGAAACCGTTAATGAGGCAAAAGAGGGCCGGCGCGCGCTTCATAATCGGGGTTTGATGCTAGCAGATCGCGCCGTTTTTCTCCACGGGAAGTTTGCCCATGAGCCGCCCTTGAAAAGCTAGCGTAACTCCCGATATCAGTTATAATTCGCGTCCCGACCGTGAAACGGCGTTCCGCTCTGCATCGTAATTTAGGTCCCGCCAGGACCTCCCAGAGCGCCCACATCTCCCATTAAGCAAGGTAATCCAACACGTTATATTTAGCGCAGGAGTATGACTGATGTCCGATATTGAAATCGCCCAGCAGGCGAACAAGAAACCCATCATGGAACTGGCGATGAAGCAGTGCGGGATCGCGCCGGAACACCTGGAGCCCTATGGCCATTACAAGGCGAAGATCTCGCTGGACTTCATCGAGACCCTCAAGGACCGCAAGGACGGCAAACTGATCCTGACCACGGCCATCAGCCCGACCCCCGCCGGGGAAGGCAAGACCACCACCTCGGTCGGCCTCGCGGACGCCCTGAACCGCATCGGCAAGAACACCCTGGTCTGTCTGCGCGAGCCATCGCTTGGACCCTGTTTCGGCGTCAAGGGCGGAGCGGCCGGCGGCGGTTACGCGCAGGTCGTGCCGATGGAGGACATCAACCTGCATTTCACGGGCGACTTCCACGCCATCAGCACCGCCCACAACCTGTTATCCGCGATGATCGACAATCACATCCATCACGGCAACGAGTTGAACCTCGACCCGCGCCTCATCACGTGGAAGCGCGTGGTGGACATGAACGACCGGGCCTTGCGCAAGATCGTCAACTCGCTGGGCGGCACGGCCAACGGCTACCCCCGCGAGGACGGTTACGACATCACCGTGGCCTCCGAGGTCATGGCCATATTCTGTCTCGCCACCTCGCTCATGGACCTCAAAAAACGTCTGGGCGACATCGTCATCGGTTACACCAAAGGCGATCGCCGGCCGGTGCATGCGCGGGAACTCAACGCCCATGGGTCCATGGCCGTGCTCCTCAAGGATGCCATCAAACCCAACCTGGTGCAGACGCTGGAGAACAACCTCGCCATCATCCATGGCGGACCCTTCGCCAACATCGCCCACGGCTGCAACAGCGTGACCGCGACGCGCACCGCGCTCAAACTGGCGGATTATGTGGTCACCGAGGCCGGATTCGGCGCGGATCTGGGCGCGGAAAAATTCATCGACATCAAATGCCGCAAGGCAGGACTCAACCCGGCGGCCATCGTCCTGGTCGCGACGGTCAGGGCCCTGAAATACCACGGCGGCGTCGCGAAGGAAGACCTGAGCAAGGAAAACCTCAAGGCGCTTGAGAAAGGGATGGAGAACCTGAAGCGGCATCTCGGCAACATCCAGAACCATTACGGCCTGCCCTGCGTGGTCTCCATCAATCACTTCACGGCGGACACCGATGCCGAGATCAAGCTGCTGCAGGACAGCGTGACGGCCATGGGCAGCCAGGCCGTGGTCGCCAGGCACTGGGCGCACGGCGGCGCCGGCGCGGAGGAACTCGCCCGCGCGGTTGCAGCGGTCGTGGACAAGAAGCCGGGCAAGCATAAATACGTCTATGACGCCAAGGCCCCGCTCTGGGAGAAGATCGAGGCGATCGCGACCAAGATCTACGGGGCGGTGGGCATTACCGCGAGCGGCGCCATGCGCAAGCAGATCGACACCCTGGGCAAGGAATACCCCGAGTTTCCGGTATGCATCGCGAAGACCCAGATGTCCTTCACCACAGACCCTGCCGTGCGCGGCGCCCCCACGGATCACACCGTGGAGATCAGCGAGGTGCGGGTCTCCAACGGGGCGGGCTTCATCGTCGCCATCGCCGGCAACATGATGACCATGCCGGGTCTACCCAAGGTCCCCTCCGCCGTCAAGATCGACATCGACGAAAAGGGCAACATCACCGGTTTGTTCTGACCAGCCAAGGCCGGGGTGGCTGCCTGCCGCCCCGGCATCCTTTCCCGCGCGCGCCAGCGCGGACGAAACACCTACCCCACGCGCCCTCCTCTTCGGTAAGATCCAGGCAATCGCCTGGAGGTGATACCATGCAACGGCAAGCGGCCTGATTCGGTTCGCACACATGAACAAGACGATTCGTTTCGGCGCCTATCTGCGTGAGGTCGACATCAAGCAGCGGCCGATCAGCTATGCCCTGCTGAGTCAGCGGATCGCCCCGGATGGTTCGTTCAATATGCAGTTGCGCGGCATCGATACCTACAGACTGCTGAGGTCCTGTCTCGGCATCCGCCTGCGGGACCAGCTCAAGGCGGTCGTGCCGCTCGCCGGTTACCTGGTCCTGTTTCAATTATTGATCCTGAAACAGAATGTCGCGGATGCGTGGGTCATCGGCGGCGGCCTCCTGTCCGTCATCGTCGGCCTCATGCTGTTCATGGAAGGACTCAAGGTGGGTCTCATGCCCTTCAGCGAAACCATCGGCAATACCCTGTCGTCCAGGGGGCGCCTTTCGACCGTGTTGTATGTCATCTTCCTGCTCGGCGTCGGCGCTGCCTTTGCCGAACCGGCTATTGGCGCCTTGCAGGCGGCGGGGGCCAGCGTCGATGTCCGCAAGGCGCCCTACCACCATGCCCTGTTGAATGACTGGGCCCTGGCCCTGGTCCTCGTGATTGGTCTCGGCGTGGGACTTGCGGCAGTGCTTGGCGCCCTGCGGATCCTTCAGGGTTGGAGTCTGCGCCCGCTGATCTACCTCACGGTTATCCCGACGCTGGCGATCACTGTTTACTGCATGCGCGATCCGGCCTTGCGACCGATCGTCGGCCTCGCCTGGGACTGTGGCGCGACCGCCATCGGGCCGGTTGCCGCGCCTTTGGCGCTTGCGCTCGGGATCGGCATGGCGGGCGCTGCCGGCAAGGGGCGATCCTCGCTCTCCGGATTCGGCATCATTTCCCTGGCCTCCATCCTTCCGGTACTTGGCGTGCTGGTCCTCGCGATGATATTGGCGGAAACGGCAAGCCCGGAAGAAATAATCGCTGCCGCAGCGGCCCGGACACAGGACGGCAGCGACGCCTGGTACGCGACCGTTCCAAGCCACGGGATCCTGCTGGGAATCCGGGCCATCCTGCCCCTGGTGCTGTTTCTGTATTGCATCCAGCGTTATTTGCTGCGCGAAAAGATCCCACACCGCCGGACCACGGGTTTCGGCATCGGCCTCGCCGTCCTGGGGTTGATCGTCTTCAATGTCGGTCTGAGCTACGGTCTCAACCGGCTGGGCGGTCAGTCTGCCGGGCTGGCCCCTGCCACCTTTACCCATATGGCGGAGATCCCCGCTTCCCCGCTCTATACCTTTACCATCGGCATCGGCATCGCCGCGCTCTTCGCATGGTTCCTCGGTTTCGGCGCCACCATGGCGGAACCCGCGTTGAACGCGCTGGGCCAAACCGTGGAAAATCTCACCAACGGCGCCCTTCGCAAAACCACGCTCATGAAAACCATCGCCTTCGGCGTGGCTGCCGGGATTGCCATCGGCGTCATCAAGATCATCTTCGCGATACCGCTCGGCTGGCTGCTCCTGCCCGGCTATCTCCTGGCCCTGTTGTTGACCATCGTCTCCAGCGAGGAATACGTCGCTGTCGCCTGGGATAGCGCCGGGGTCACGACCGGCCCGGTCACCATGCCGCTGGCGCTGACCATGGGTCTCGGTCTCGGCGATGGGGTCGGTGCGCTGGAAGGTTTCGGCATCCTGGCCCTGGCCTCCCTCTGTCCGATCCTCGCCGTGCTTGGCGCCGGACTCCGGACCCGGTGGAAGATCCGCAAACGCCACGCGGCCGACGCGGAATTCCTTGAAGGCGAACAAACCACCCTGGATCTCGCATGAACAAAAATGAAATCATCGTCCTAACCGATGTCGCCCTGATCACTTGCATCGTGCCCAGAGGCAAGGCGGATGCGATCGTGGCTGCGGCCCAGGAGGCCGGCGCCCATGGCGCCACCATCTTTCACGCCCGCGGCGAGGGGACGCGCGAACGCCTCGGCATCCTCGGGCTCGCGGCGGAGGTGGAGAAGGAGGTCATCAACATCCTGGTCGCAACCGACCAGGTCGATCGGATCTTCGAACGCATCTATCTCGCCGGGGATCTGGATACGCCCGGGATGGGACTTATTTATGTCACGCCGCTGGAAAAGGCCGCGACGCACATCCCACGGGAGATCGCCGAACGCCTCGGCAGGCATGCGATGCGTCCAAAAAAACCCTGAATGCGGTCATGACGGAGCACGATCATAAACTGATCACCTGCATCCTGCCGAAGGGGATCGCCAGCCATGTGGTCGAGCGGTTGAAGTCAGAGAAGCGGATCATCACCGTCTGTATCAATTCCGCCCGCGGCCTGGGCAAGCTCATGCCAGGCGCCCGTCGCGACACCGGCGAACAGATGGAGAAGGATATCCTCTGCGTTGTGGTAGGGATTGATCGGGCGGAGGAGATCTTCGAGTATCTCTTTTACGCCGCGGACATCGACCGTCCGCACGGCGGGTTCATCTACATGAGCGCCCTTGCGCTCGCCTCGCGCTACGCCCTCCCTGCCCTGCCGGACGAGGACTGACTTGCCGCATCAATTACTGTCAGCGGACTTCAGTTCGAACTTGTAGCCGACGCCGTAGACCGAGTGGATCAGTTCCTCGTCCTCCACCACGGCGGTGATCTTCTTGCGCAGTTTCTTGATATGGCTGTCGATGGTGCGGTCGCTGACGATGCGGTGATCGTCATAGATGCGATCCATAAGCTGGCTGCGCGAATAGATGCGCCCCGGATCGTGCGCGAGGATCTTGAGGAGCTTGAATTCGACGGCGGTGAGATCCAGGTTCCTGCCCTTCCATTCGGCGAGGAAACGCGACTCGTCCAGCACCAGACCGGCGGGCGTGTCCACATAATCGTTGGCGCTGCGGCGCAGCACTGCCTTGACCCGCGCCACCACCTCACGCGGACTGTAGGGTTTGCAGATGTAATCGTCCGCCCCGATCTCGAGCCCGAGCAGACGATCTATCTCCTCCACGCGCGCGGTGGCCATGATGATCGGCACCTTGGAGAACTCGCGCACCTCCTTGCAGATACTAATCCCATCCTTGCCGGGCAGCATGAGGTCGAGGATTACGAGATCCGGCGCAAAGTCGCGGATGGCGGCTACCGCCTGCAGGCCGTTATGGATGATGCGGGTGCGGAATTCCGATTTTTCCAGATAGTCGCGCAACAGATTGGCGAGCTGCGGTTCGTCTTCGACGATCATGATCGTCTGGTTGCTGCTGTCCACGGTCGGCGTCACTCCACAGGCATGTCGATGTTAATCCAGAGCCCGCCGAGCGGCGAGTCCTGGGCCGTGATCTTACCGTCGTGGGCATCGACGATATTACGGCAGATCGACAGCCCGAGGCCAGCCCCGCCGAACTGCCGGTTGCGCGAGGTGTCGATCCGGTACAGCCGCTCGAACAACCGCGGCAGATCCGCCGGGGCGACGCCGGGCGCGGAATCCATGAAATCGATGGCGGCCCGGCCGGCCTTGCCCTTCATGCTGACCTTCAGGACGCCGCCCGGATCGGTGTAACGCAGGGAATTGGTCAGCAGGTTGGTGAACAACTGCCGCAATCGCTCGCCGTCCGCGAACATCCAGATCCGCCCGCCGGGTTCGACGTCCGTCTCCAGACGGATGCCGGCATCGGCGAATTCCTGTTGCATGCTCAGGACCGACTCGTGCAGCAGGTCCGCCAGATTGACGCGCGTCTTGTGGTAACTCAGGGCGCCGATGTCGGAGAGCGACAATTCGTAGAGATCGTTGACCAGCCGGCCGAGATTCATCACCTGATTGTGCAGCGAGTTGATCC
Source organism: Gammaproteobacteria bacterium (assembly GCA_004297165.1). GTDB lineage: Bacteria > Pseudomonadota > Gammaproteobacteria > Eutrophobiales > Eutrophobiaceae > 2-02-FULL-56-15. The sequence continues at coordinate 159,532 of SCUJ01000001.1, read as the reverse complement.
GCTCCGGCGTGGGTTCCCGGATCCCGTCCTGGATGGCCTCAATCTCCCCGCGCAGGATGGCGAGCGGGGTGCGCAGTTCATGGGAGATGTCCGCTATCCACTGCCGCCGCGCGCTCTCGTTGTTCTCGAGGGTCTTGGCCAAAGTGTTGAAGTCCATGGCCAACTGACCCAGTTCGTCGTTGGATTGCTCCGGGATGCGGACATTGTATTTTCCCGAGGCCAACTCGCGCGTGGCGCCCGTGATGGACTGGATGGGCTTCACCAGGTTCCGCGCCAGCGGCAGGCTGACCAGGGTCAGGATGACGATCACCATCAGGGCGATGATGGAAAAGGCATGGCCCTGCTCGCGGGTGAAACGGAGATCGTGCATGTCGTAGAGGCCGGTCACGGGGAAGATCCCCAGATAACCGAGGATTTGCCCGTCGTCCTTGATGGGAATCTGGATGAAGCTGCTCAGGTTGCGGGCATACCCGACTACCGGTTGGTGTTCTTCATCCAGGAGGATTTGCCGCGGCTCATAACGGAAACGGTAGCGGCGCATCTGCTTTTCCGCGCCCTCCGGACTCATATCCGGCGTGGGCCGCAACTCGGTGTCCATGCCCTCCCGCTCCATCCGTCCCTTTACGGTCGGCGTGGTCATGAAGCTCGCGAACACCATCTCCGACCAGCGTTTCGGATTGTCGCGCAGGAACTCCCAATTCCCCTGCGCCCGATATTCCTCCGCCAGGGTGTCGATGAGGATGTCCTGCGCCTCCTGCTCGACCGTGTTGATGTATTGCAGGAAACCGCGCTCGAAGCTCCATTTCATCAACACCAGCATGGCGCCAACGGCGACCACGGTCGCGATGAAGAAACTAAGGAGCAATTTATAGGTGATGCCGAAACGCATTTTTGCGGTCTTTAATTAATGAAGGTGAATTCAATCTAGCATTTCAGCCGTTATTTATACCAGCGGAGCGGTGTGGGAATGCATATTTCCCCAGTATTTGCACAATAACCGGCGGCCATCCCCGCCTGCACTATTGCTGCATGTTTTTTCCCCCGATCCTCCACAAAGGCTGCTCAATTCCTGCACGGTCGGGGACTAAATTTCTCTCCCAAGAAGCAAGCAATCCCAACCGTGATGAGGAGATGAACATGAAGAGATTAGTCCTGGTTTTGAGTCTGCTGGCCGCCGCTGCGGCGCAGGCCGATGGTCCCGTCAGCCTTGCGGCAGTCGCGGTACAAGCGCCACAGGCCCGGCAGCAACAGTGGGAGGCGCGGATGACCCAGATTGCGAACTACATGCGCTCTCGCAGCCTGGACCTGCGCCTGCAACGGCTGCTCGATGACAATCGCGAGCAATTGCTGGAACAGGTCGAGAAAAAGGTGAGCGACGAACTCGACCTCTACTCCTGATGTCTGTTTAACCGCCACAGGGTCGGCGAGGTGTTATCCCCCCACCTCCCCCAAGGACACCCGCCTTACCCTGTGGTTCTTTTTATCCCCCGCTCCAGATCGCCCATCAAGTCCGCCACATCCTCGTGGCCCACGCACAACCGCACCAGCCCCTCTGCGATCCCCGAGGCCTCGCGTTGTGCGTCGCTCAGTTTGTTATGCGTGGTCGTTGCCGGATGCGTAATGGTGCTCTTGGTGTCGCCGAGGTTCGCGGTGATTGAAAACAGGCGGGTCGCATCGATGAGCCGCCAGGCCGCCTCCCTTCCGCCGCGCATCCGGAAACTCACAATCCCGCCGAAACCGCTCTGCTGGCGGGCGGCGAGGTCGTGCTGTGGATGCGATTTCAGACCGGGGTAATACACCTGCTCCACCTGCGGCTGGCCCTCCAGCCACTCGGCGATCGCCTGGGCGTTGCGGCAATGCGCCTCCATGCGCAATCTCAGGGTCTCCAGCCCCTTGAGGAAGATCCAGGCGTTGAAGGGACTCATGCTGGTTCCGGCGGTGCGCAGAAAACCGTGCACCGGCTCATCCAGGAGATCCTTGGCGCCGACCACCGCCCCACCGACGCAGCGGCCCTGGCCGTCCAGATATTTCGTGGCGGAATGGATGATGAGATCGGCGCCGTACTTGAACGGCAATTGCAACGCCGGCGTGCAGAGGCAATTGTCCACCACCAGGAGGGCGTTGTGGGCGTGGGCGAGATCCGCGAGTTTCCGGATGTCGGCCACCTCGCCGAGCGGATTCGAGGGCGTTTCCAGAAACAGCATGCGCGTTCGCGGGGTGATGGCCTTCTCCCAGGCGGCATGATCCGTGAGCGGGACGAAGGTGGTCTGCACCCCGAACTTCGGCAGGACCTTGCCGAGCAGATTCACGGTGGTCCCGAAGACGCTGAGCGAGCAGACGATATGGTCCCCGCCTTGCAACAGCGCCATGCAGGTGGAGAGGATGGCGCTCATCCCCGAGGAGGTTGCGACGCAGCGTTCGCCGCCCTCCAGCGCCGCGAGACGTTCCTCGAACATGCGCACGGTGGGATTGGTGAAGCGCGAATAGATGTTGCCCGGACGCTCGCCGGAAAACCGCGCGGCGGCCTCGGCCGCGCTCTCAAAGACGAAACTCGAGGTCAGGTACAAGAGTTCGCTGTTTTCGCCTTCCTGACTCTGCACCTTGCCCGCGCGCACCGCCCGCGTGTTCGGGCCGTACTGGCTTGGATCGAAACCCGACATGATTGCCTCCCGGATGAGTTCCGGCGCTGCCGCGCACTACAGCAACCACCCGACTGTTGCTATAATGCGCCGTCCTTGCGGACCGCCATGGTGAACCAGCGCCAGGCATAAAAAAACCCGCATCAGCTTGGGCTAAAGCAGGTTGACCTCTTTAGCTGTATTTCTTATGCGCCCGCAAGCTGATAATCAAATCGGCGCCCTGTACCGGGGGGCACGTTAATCAAATCAGGGGAACATGTCAATCCGCCGTCCGGCGCAGGAGATCTCCCCCTTTACGCAGGAAAATACATGAACACACAAGACCCGCAGATCATCTACACCATCACCGACGAAGCGCCCGCGCTCGCCACCTATTCGCTGCTGCCCATCATCCGGTCCTTTGCCGGACATTCCGGCATCAAGGTGGCGACCCGCGACATCTCGCTGGCCGGACGGATCCTCGCCAATTTCCCGGAATATCTGCAAGAGTCCCAGCGCATCCCGGACGACCTCCAGGATCTGGGCGAACTGACCCAATCGCCCGACGCCAACATCATCAAGCTGCCGAACATCAGCGCCTCGGCCCCGCAATTGCAAGCCGCGATCAAGGAACTGCAAGGCAAGGGCTACGCCGTGCCCGATTATCCGGAGAATCCTCAGACGGATGCCGAACGCGAGATCAAGAAACGCTACGGCAAGGTTCTCGGCAGCGCGGTGAATCCGGTGCTGCGCGAGGGCAATTCGGATCGCCGGTCCGCCGAGGCGGTGAAAAGTCACGGCCGCAAGCATCCGCACCGCATGATGCAACCCTGGCCCAAGGACTCGCGCACGCGGGTCGCGCACATGGCCGGCAAGGATTTCTACGGGACCGAGCAATCCCTGACGCTCAAGCAGGCGGAGCGTTTCCGCATCGAACATGTGGGCGACGACGGCAAGGTCACCGTATTGAAGGACTATGCCCCCTTGCTGGCGGGCGAGACGATCGACGCAGCGGTCATGAACGCAGCGGCGCTGCGTGAATTTTATACGGCCCAGATCGACGCCGCGAAAAATGCCGGCGTGCTGCTTTCGCTGCATCTCAAGGCCACCATGATGAAGGTCTCCGACCCCATCATGTTCGGCCATTGCGTCTCGGTCTATTACCGCGAGGTCCTCGACAAGCATGCCGGAGCGCTCGCGGAACTGGGCGTGAATCCCAACAACGGCATCGGCGATCTCTACGCGAAGATCCGCCAGTTGCCGGAGGCGCAACGGATCGCCATCGAGGCCGACATCCAGGCCCTCTACAAAAACCGACCGGGCCTCGCCATGGTCGATTCCGCCAAGGGCATCACCAATCTGCACGTGCCGAGCGATGTGATTGTCGACGCCTCCATGCCCGTCGTGGTGCGCGACGGCGGCCGCATGTGGGGGGCGGACAACGAATTGCATGACACCCTCGCCATGATCCCGGACCGCTGCTACGCCACCATCTACCAGGAGATCATCGAGGACTGCCAGCGGCGTGGGGCTTTGGATCCGGCCGCGATGGGCAGCGTCGCGAACGTCGGGCTCATGGCGCAGCAGGCCGAGGAATATGGCTCGCACGACAAGACCTTCGAGGCCGCGGCCCCCGGCGTCATCCGCGCGGTGAACGGCCAAGGCAAAACGCTACTGGAACAGAAGGTCCAACGGGGCGACATCTTCCGCATGTGCCAGACCAAGGACGCCCCGATCCGGGACTGGGTGAAGCTTGCCGTCAATCGCGCCCGGGCCACGCAGACCCCGGCCATCTTCTGGCTCGACGAGCAGCGCGCCCACGACGCCCGCATCAGCGAAAAGATCAGGGAGTACCTCAAGGATCATGATGTCAGCGGCCTCGAGATCAAGATCCTCGCGCCCGTGGCGGCCATGCAATACACCCTGCAGCGGGTTCGCGCCGGATTGGACACCATCTCCGTCACCGGCAACGTGCTGCGCGATTATCTGACCGACCTCTTCCCCATCCTCGAACTCGGCACCAGCGCCAAGATGCTCTCCATCGTCCCGCTCATGAACGGCGGCGGCATGTTCGAGACCGGGGCTGGCGGCTCCGCGCCCAAACACGTGCAACAGTTCCTCAAGGAAGGGCACCTGCGCTGGGACTCGCTCGGCGAGTTCTGCGCCCTCGGCGCCTCCTTCGAACACATCGGCGCGGTTTATGGCCACGCCAAGGCGCGGACGTACTCCCGGACCCTCGATCAGGCCATAGGCCAGATCCTGGAGCAGGACAAATCCCCTTCGCGCAAGGCCGGCGAGCTCGACAACCGCGGCAGCCATTTCTATCTCGCGCTCTACTGGGCCGAGGCGCTCGCCGCGCAAGTCGAGGACAAGGAACTCAAGGCGGTCTTCACCCCGATCGCGAAACAGCTCCGGGAAAAAGAATCGGTCATCCTCGCCGAGATCGGCGCGGCCGAAGGCAAACCGGTCGATATCGGCGGCTACTACCATCCCGACCCGGCGAAGGCAACCCAGGCCATGCGCCCGAGCAAGACGCTGAACGCGATCATCGGTTAGTCGGCAAATATAACCGGGGTGAGGAGTCAGAACGCAAGGGGTCAGACCTGCCGTCTGGGTCTGACCCCTGGCAGAAAAAGGTAGGGTGGGTTAGCCCGAAGGGTGTAACCCACCGATTCAAGGTGGGTGAACTGGCCCAGGAATCAGTATGTGCAAATTTTGCACATGTTGCGGAAGACGGAAAAACCTATTCTGTACGGCACTTTAACCTCAAAGACCGCAGAGTCTGATAAGTCGACGAATTAGCACCTCAAGTTTAAGGTCACAATCTGTGACCTTAAAGCAGGAGAGAAAGGTGGTCGCAATTTGCGACCACATTTTGAGATCACAATTTCTGACTTCAAGTAGCGTGGGTTAACCCTAAGAGCGTGTCATGCATGGATGCCCAAATGCTACGCAGGCCATGGATGGCCGGGAGCAGCGCAACCCATCGATCCGAAATAACTGCGCTGAATGAATAACGCGAGGTGACTGCTTCATCGCTTCGGATTCAAAATTTTATCCCATTAGAAATGGGAGTATCATCAAACCAACATGTTACACAAGGAATAGGGTTTGACAGGTAACCATGGTCAAAAGGAAGAAAGTAAAAGAAACAGCCGCTGTCTATAAAACCGATCCCGACGCGAGACCTGTTGGTCGTAACCGCGCTCGCGATACCAATGCCAACGGCAAATCCCTGGAATCCTGGATCTGGGACGCCGCTTGTTCCATCCGTGGCGCGAAGGATGCCCCGAAGTACAAGGAGTTCATCCTCCCCTTGATCTTCGCCAAGCGCCTGTGTGACGTCTTCGACGATGAACTGAACCGCATCGCTCAAGAGGTCGGCTCGCGCGAGAAGGCCTTCAAGCTGGTCAAGCGCGACAAGAAACTGGTGCGCTTCTACCTGCCGCTGGAACCCAAAAACCCGAACGATACCATCTGGTCGGTGATCCGCACCCTATCGGACAAGATTGGTCTGCAACTTACCACCCATCTGCGCGCTATTGCCGATGCCAACCCGCTGCTCAAGGGCATCATCGACCGCGTGGACTTCAACGCTACCACACACGGCCAACGCGATATCGACGACGACCGGCTTTCCAACCTCATCGAGGCCATCAGCGCCAAGCATCTTGGCTTGAATGACGTGGAGCCGGATATCATCGGCCGCAGCTACGAATACCTCATCCGCAAATTCGCGGAAGGCTCCGGCCAGAGCGCGGGGGAGTTCTACACGCCCACCGAGGTCGGCTTCGTCTTGGCACGCATCATGGACACCGAACCGGGCATGGATATCTACGACCCCTGTTGCGGCTCCGCCGGTCTGCTGATCAAGTGTGAGCTGGTATTGCAGGAAAAGATGAACATGCGCTCGAAGAAGAAGTACGCGCCGGCCAGACTCTATGGCCAGGAAAACGAACCCGGCACCTGGGCCATGGCCAACATGAACATGATCATTCACGACATGGAAGGCGAGATACAGATCGGCGATACCTTCCGCAAACCGAAATTCCGCAAGGGCAATCGCCTTCAGATCTTCGACCGCGTGGTGGCCAACCCCATGTGGAACCAGACCGAGTTCAAGGAGAAGGACTACGACGCCGACGAACTCGACCGTTTCCCCAAGGGGGCGGGTTACCCCGGCGGCAAGGCCGACTGGGGCTGGATGCAGCATATTCTCGCGAGCCTCAACGACCGGGGCCGCGCCGCCGTGGTACTCGACACCGGCGCCGCTTCGCGCGGTTCCGGCAACGCCAACACCAACAAGGAAAAAGAAGTGCGCCGCTGGTTCGTGGAGCAGGACTATATCGATGGCGTCATCTACCTGCCAGAGAACCTTTTCTACAACACCACCGCGCCGGGCATTGTCATCGTGCTGAACAAAACGAAGCCTAAAGAGCGCCAGGGCAAGCTGTTCTTGCTCAACGCCAGCCGCGAGCTCGTGAAGGGCGACCCCAAGAACTACATCCCCGATGACGCCATCGCCCGCATCGCTGATACCTTCGCCGCTTGGAAAGAAGCGGAGAAATATTCACGTATCGTTACCCGCGAGGAGATCGCGAAGAACGACTACAACATTTCCCCCAGCCGCTACATCCACACGGGAGAGGGCGACGAGTATCGATCCGTCACTGAAATCGTCGAGGAACTTGACGCACTTGAAGACGAAGCACAAAAGACGTCTCTATCACTGAGAGCAATTCTCAGAAAATTGATGATATGAATATGGATGCAGTCCGGGACATCGAGTTCACGCAGATTGCTGCAGACTGGGATTCCGCTCCTCTCGGGAGAGAGAAAGAACCTCTTTTGTTGCTAATGCGGAATGGATTGACCGTAGAGCAAAGCAAAGAACGAGGAGTGCTGCGAGTCACACGAATTGAAACCATTTCGGATGGGATCATCGACGAGACTAAAGTTCGCTCAGTTTCCGGTCTCAGCACAGAACAAGTCGAAAAGTATCGTATTCGCAAGGGCGATATCCTTTTCAGTCACATCAACAGCGATCCACATCTTGGCAAAACTGCTATCGCATCACGGAATTACGCAGATCTACTGCACGGTATGAACCTGTTACTCTTGCGAGTAAATAAAAAGGTACTCGAACCGCAGTTCCTTCACTTCGTATGTTGTTACTACCGCATGAAAGGTGTATTTGTAAAGATTTGTAGCCGCTCGGTTAACCAGTCATCAATCAATCAAGCAAAGCTGAAAGCTCTTGAGATTCCACTTCCATCCCTCCCCGAGCAGCACAAGATTGCCGGGGTGTTGGGGGTGGTACAGCGGGCAATCGAGCAGCAGGAACAACTGCTTCAACTCATAACCGAACTGAAAAAGACACTCCTCCACCAACTTTTCACCCAAGGCCTGCGCGGCGAACACGAAAAACAAACGGAAATCGGCCCCGTGCCGGAGAGTTGGGAAATAGTGAAAATCGGTTCTCTTGGCAAAGTTATTACCGGAACTACACCTAAAACCAAGGTGCCAGAGTATTACTCACCGCCAGAAGTGGATTTCATTGCACCAGCAGACTTGGGACAAACACGTCAAATCTACAACTCGGGGAAGAAGATTTCTCGGCGCGGCTTGGACGTTATTCGTGCTCTGCCAAAGGAGGCAGTTATGTGCGTCTGTATAGGCTCCAGCATCGGCAAAGTCGGCATGACTTCGAAAGCTGATTCCGCAACCAACCAGCAAATCAATACAATTATCTGTAACGAAAGACACGACCCAGCTTTCATTTACTATTTGCTGAGCTACTTCTCAGAATACTGGCGCAGTTTTGCAACATTTGGACCGGTGCCGATTCTGAACAAAGGTGCCTTTGAAGTTATTAACATCGCTATTCCAGCGACGAAGGATGAAGAGGTGGAGATTGCACAATGCATCACAGCACTAGATGCAAAAATTGAAATGCATATGCGCCGCAAAGATCTCCTCACCAACCTCTTCCGTACACTGCTGCATCAGTTGATGACAGCGCAGATTCGAGTGAACGACCTTGAGCTGCTATGGGAATGGCGAAATGAAACTTCCCTATATGGGAATTTGCCGCTCTCATCTCAATAAAAGAAGGGGAACCGGCAATGCAGAAGAAAGCTAAGGAAGAAGGGAAGAAACTAAAGGTGACGGTGTTTTTGATCAAGGAAGGATACACTAAGGTTGACGACTTTATTGAGTTGGATGGCGATTTCAAGAGATTACAAATTAACGTCGATGGTGCGGACGGTGAGCTGATTTACAAAGGCGGTTTTCGAAGCGTTCCGGATTGGGCGGCACTCTTTCAAGATGTGCCTGGGTTCAAGAAGGCTGAGATATTCAACCAATCTTCTCGCGGCCTGTACGTGATGAAGCACAAGAGCAGGTACTTTTGCTTTACGTTTGGGCACGCTAGGCATTTGATCAACCAGTTGGCCTACGAGCGCAATTTCGGGTTGATCGTTACCCTGAACATGAGCGATCCCGCAAGCATTCGTTCTATAGATAAGACAAACATTAGTCATGTCGCACTACATTCGAGGGAGCAGGCTACGAAGAATCTGGAAATCGGAGAGTTCGAATTTGATTATGACATCGATATTCTCAAATCGATCACCGCTCATGTGGAAAAAGCAGACGAGGGAGACGATACGGAAACCGTTTCTGGCAGAGACTCAATATCGATACACACAAGGGTAGATCTCCCGTCGTTCAAAGAGCTTGCTGCGAACTTATACACGGCCTATGCGAAGGATCGATACAAGAAACTCTATCCTTGGTTCGAGTTCATCCAGGAAGAGCGAGACAAGCTGATTGTTGAAGCCCTGGACTCTGCGCTTGTCAGGAAAGTCATTGACAAGAAATTTCATGATGCATGGTTGGCAATTCCAGAAGTTGTCGAATGGCAGGATATAAAAGGATTTGCAAATATAAGGCGGAATGCGCCAGTTACCCGGCTCGATTTGGACATCGAGGAGTGGGCCAAGGAATGCGAGATAGACGAGCAACTCACGGTCGAATCGCTGAAACACAAGAATGTATTTATGTATTGGACCGATGATAGACCGCCGACCCCATGGAAGGTGTATCGCTGCCTGAATGCGGAAATCGATATCAACGGCAAGAAATACATTCTCAATGATGGCGCTTGGTATCACATTGCTAAGAACTACGTTGCCGAGGTCAGTGACTTTTATAACTCTGTACCTAATTCACAGATCGCTTTGCCATCTTATGGGGCGAAGAAGGAGCCGGAGTACTTGAAGTCCGTTGCTGCACTTGATGGTTCCTATGCTTTAATGGACAGACAACTGATTCGATATGCCGGGAGCAAGGGTCCAGTTGAGTTTTGCGATTTGTATTCCAAGGGCGGCGATATTATTCATGTGAAGAAATACGCGGGTTCTAGTGTGTTGAGCCACTTGTTTTCACAGGCGCTCGTTTCGGGCGATTACTTCCTGCACGAGGAAGGATTTCGCAAGGAGTTGAACGGAAAACTGCCACGGGGTTTCAAACTTCGGGACGTAGGCACTCCACCATCGCCCAAGGACCACAAGATTTGTTTGGCAATCATGAGCGACAAACCGGGAGCGCTGGAACTGCCATTTTTCAGCAAAGTGAGCCTCAAGTTTGCCGTTAAGGCACTTCGGAAGCTTGGCTATGAAGTGTTGAAACTGAAGATCAGTAGGTGAAGTACGGACTTGATCGAGAAATGCCTATTCCTAGGGAACACAAAACCACCCAATCCTGCATTCTGTAATATGCGCAAGTTTTCTGTGAAGCTTTATAGCTCGATCGAAATCAGAGAAGCTGCAGGTTTTTATCCCGATGACAGGATTTGTTAATTACAAGCGCGCCAATCCAGGGTGAGTTTATGCCCGTGGCTGCAGGTCTTCCAGCTCGATTCGTCGAGTCGCGTGGTGCATCTCAAGTCCTGGAGTAGTTTTTGGTTGTTTGTGGGATCCCACGCCACTGTGGCCCACTGGCCCTCGTGTGTCACCATGTTCAATTCGTACTGATCGAGCAGTTCCAGTTCCTTAAACGGTGTTCCACGTTGTCTGATTATCTCTTTGATGTTTTCCTCGGTTACGAGAGCAGGCGTATTCCCTCTATCGTAACTGCTGTTCACGATATCCATGGTGACACGAACAAAGGTGGCCAATTGCCCCATGTCTTTTTCGCTATATTCGCGGCAATTATTGGAATCAAGCGCGGCGCACAATGTACTTTTGGTTAATACAAATACTGTCAATAAAACGAAATGCAGGTTACACCCAGAGCGTCGCATCGCCTTTTCCCTCCAGATCAATGGTCCCCGTATCCAGGTTCCAGTTTGCAATTAATGGGATTTCAAGATCGCCATTGCCTTCGATGGCCGCTGCCATGACGGTCCAGACCCGGGCAATATTGTCGACTCCAAGCTCAAACACCTTGGAGTAGTGCATTGTAGCTGCATTGAAACGATTGTTGGGTGGCAGAGCGGCGTTCTCGATATATTTACCGAAAGTGTCTATTGGTATGTCCTCGCTGGCAATATAAAGTACGCCCTTGCCAGCCGCCGCATGGCGGAAGAACAATGCATTGACATCGGCTTTGTCCAGTTTGTTCACATACGCGTCATGCCAGGCTGAAATCTGTGGGGGATTTCGTGCATATTCCTGCGGGTAAACCTCTCGGAGTATTGCGTCCCAGAGGGTTACTACGGCCTCGTCGAACTTCCCCTCGGGGTAGTTGAGATGCCTCAGGTAATCGGCCCACTCGCTGTTGACGAGGTCGGTCCCGTATGTCTCACGGTAGATGTAGGAGTCCATGTACATTTCGCATGTCCGGTGTTCTGTCTTGTGTTCCGCATACTCACCCACAATGGCACGAACCACGGGATGAATGGTTGCGTCAAGCATGACATGGGACGCATAGCCAAAGAACCAGGCAAAGACGCGAAGATAGAGATCATCCGTTTGCTCGGCGGAGTACCGTTCACGCAGATGCCGGATTCCCACGCGGACCACATCGCCAGTCCGTTCGTAATGCATGCGGTCAGCCCAATTGTCAGAGGGATCATGGCTGGTCAGTGCATGGTGCAAATACGGGTAATCGGGACCGACAGCGCCGGACTGAAGCCATTCGGGAAAGAGGTTGAGAGCCTTTATGGGGAATTGCAGACCCTGTTTCTCCAAGGCGAATTTAGCCTTGTTCGCTGCGATCATATGAGCAAATGCTCCTGGCATGTGGTGTTCCTCCCTTGAGATACTTCGCAAGAATCTATCGATCGGTGTCTACTATATTCCCTTGAGTTAATGAGTTCCAACCGGTGTTTTTCTGGCGTAATAAACCGGTTTGAGTAGCTATCAACTTGAATATAACCAGATTGTGTATTTATCTTCCAAGATTAATTGGTAGGAAAGTGAAAACTATAGGTTCAGGTGTGTATTAGGTTTACGTGATAAATTGCTAGATTTGCGACGTTAAAACACTTTTTCACGACAAATACCGTGAATAAGCGACAAATAAAGCATTTATATGTCGCATAAATCATTTTCGCGACATATAATTTAACGCATGCCTAAAAAAATCCCCATACAAGAGCTTGAGGCCATTGCTGCGATCATTGCGGATAACCCAGACGGCGTACAAGTCGGTGCTATTCGTGATGGGCTCAAGTTCGATCTTCCTCCCCGGATGCTTCAGCGCCGTCTGAGCATGCTCGCGAAACAAGGCAGAATCGTAATCAGTGGTACAGGGAAAGGAACCCGCTACCGATCGCCGGGAGTTACACTACAAGTTGATTCCGCACATCATAACCATCGTATTAGTAATGTTAAACTTGAAGTTTATATTCCTGTTTCTTCGGAAGGAAATACAATCAAGACAGCGATTCGTTTGCCTGTGCAGGATCGCCAGCCGGCTGGTTACCGGCGCGAGTTTCTGGATGCCTACCGGCCAAACGAAACGTTCTATCTTCCGGAGGAAACACGGCAGCGATTACTGGAGATGGGGCGTTCCTCTGAGGTTGAACGTCCAGCGGGAACCTACATCCGGCAGATTTATAATCGTTTACTGATCGATCTGTCCTGGAACTCCAGCCGACTGGAAGGCAACACTTATTCGTTGCTGGAAACAGAACGTCTACTTGAACTGGGGGAAAATGCCGAAGGCAAGGATGTAAAGGAAGCGCAAATGATCCTGAATCATAAGGCGGCGATTGAATTGTTGGTCGAGCAAGCTACCGAAATTGGGTTTAATCGTTACACCATTCTCAACTTGCATGCTTTGTTGTCGGATAACCTGCTTGCTGATCCGCAGGCCTGTGGGCGTTTGCGTATTCGGCCAGTAGGAATTGACGGAACGATCTATCATCCTCTGGAAGTACCACAACTTGTAGAAGAATGTTTTCAACAGATTCTTGATACCGCGACGGTGATTAGGGATCCATTTGAGCAGGCTTTCTTTGTCACGGTACATCTGCCTTATCTGCAACCCTTCGAGGATGTGAACAAACGTGTTTCACGGCTTGCAGCAAATATTCCGCTCATTTGTAATAACCTGTGTCCGTTGTCATTTGTGGATGTCCCGGAACGGGCTTATGTTGATGGGATGCTCGGGGTATATGAATTGAATCGTATTGAATTGCTGCGCGATGTTTTTGTCTGGGCTTATGAACGTTCATGTGCACGTTATTCGGCAGTACGCCAGTCTTTGGGAGAACCGGACCCGTTCCGTTTGCGTTACCGTACTATAGTGGCCGAGACTATCGCGGAGGTTGTTCGTGGCAGCATGGACAGGAAGGCCGCTACTGCTTTCATCAAGAAACAGGCTTCGGAGAACATCCCGCATGAAGATCAGGTGCGTTTAATCGAAGTAGTGGAAACGGAGATTATGAGTTTGCATGAGGGTAATATCGCCCGGTATCGGTTGCGACAATCTGAATATCAGACCTGGCGGGAGGTATGGCGCTGATGCCAAGACCCGGCGAACACAAAACTGTCCAGTCCCGCATCCTGAAGTATGTGCAGGAGATTGGCTGGCGGTTAGTGTCACGGGCAGAAGCCGAGAAGCGGCGGGGATTTCCCCCTCACCCTATCCCTCTCCCAGAGGGAGAGGGATTGAAGAATTTGGAAAGGGAAAACGCGGATGAGGCGCGTAGGGCATCGCTCTATTTTGGTGATTTGCTGCATGCCCAGGTGTGCGCCTTCAATCCGAAATACAAAGAGGCCGAGGGCGCCATGGTGGGCGAGTTCCAGCGGTTGAATGCCGACATTACCAGCAATCGTGAATTTCTCAGCTACCTCCGCAACCTGGGAAAATTCTTCTGCACTGAGGAAAATCGCGAGCTGGACCTTCAGCTTATTGATTACGGCGACCTGGCCCGACCTCCCGCTCAATGGCGAAATGTCTACGAGGTGACGGAGGAGTTCTATGTCCACAACGGTCACTACGGCACGCGTGAGGATGTGGTGTTTCTCATCAACGGCATCCCGATGCTGGCGATCGAGTGCAAGAACGCCACCAGGGACGAAGCCATAGCGCTCGGAGTGGACCAGATTCGCCGTTACCACGACGAAACGCCGGAGGTGATGGTGCCGGAGATGCTTTTCACCGCCACTGAAGCCATCGGTTTCGCCTACGGCGTGACCTGGAATACGGTAAGGCGGAATATCTTCCAATGGAAAAGCAGCGAAATCGGCAATCTTGAGGCAAAAGTAAAAAGCTTCTGCGCCGTGCCGCAAGTGCTACGCATGCTGAAAGACTTCATCCTGTTCGCCGAAAAGGAGGAGGAACTCCAGAAGATCATCCTGCGCCAGCACCAGACCGAGGCGGTGGATAGGGTGGTGGCGCGCGCCCTTGACCCGAAACGCTCGCGCGGTCTCGTCTGGCATACCCAGGGCAGCGGCAAGACGTACACCATGATCAAAGCCGCCGAGTTGCTGTTCAAGGCCAGCGAGGCACAGAAGCCGACCATTCTGCTGATGATCGATCGCAACGAACTGGAAGACCAGATGTTGAAGAATCTTGCAGCGGTGGGACTGGGCAACGTGGCGCATGCCGGCAGCATTGACGCGCTCAACAAGCTGCTGGACGGGAAGGGCCAGGACTACCGCGGCATCGTCGTGACTATGATCCACAAGTTTCGCGACATGCCGGCAAATCTCAATACGCGCAAGAACATTTTCGTGTTTATCGACGAGGCGCACCGCACCACCGGCGGCGACCTCGGCAACTATCTGATGGCTGGCTTGCCGAACGCGAGCTATGTCGGTTTTACCGGCACACCGGTGGACAAGACTGCCTACGGCCGGGGTACATTCAAGACCTTCGGTTGTGAAGACGACCGGGGCTACCTGCACAAGTATTCCATCAGCGAGAGCATTGAGGACGGCACCACCCTGCCGCTCTATTACAACCTCGCTCCGAACGAGATGCTGGTGCCGCACGAGATCATGGAAAAGGAATTCCTGGCACTGTCCGAGACCGAGGGTATCGCCGATATCGAGGAACTGAACAAGATTCTCGAACGGGCGGTGAACCTGAAGAACTTCCTCAAGGGCAAGGACCGTATCCCGAAAGTGGCGCAGTTCGTGGCTGACCATTTCCGCCAGAACATCGAGCCGCTCGGTTACAAGGCGTTTCTGGTGGCCGTGGATCGCGAGGCCTGCGCCTTCTACAAGGAGGCGCTCGACAAGATTCTGCCACCGGAATACTCCGAGATTGTCTTCACCGGCAACAACAACGACCCAAAGCACCTGAAAAAGTGGCATCTCGACGGCAAGCAAGAGAAGCAAATCCGCAAGAACTTCACCAGGGTCGGGGAGTGGCCGAAGATTCTGATCGTTACGGAAAAGCTGCTCACCGGTTTCGATGCGCCGATCCTCTACGCGATGTACCTCGATAAACCGATGCGCGATCATACCCTACTGCAGGCGATCGCGCGGGTAAACCGACCCTATGAGAATGAAGCGGCGGAAATGGTAAAACCGCATGGTTTCATACTTGATTTTGTCGGTATATTCGACAAGCTGGAAAAAGCCCTGGCCTTTGACAGCGACGAGATCAACGCCATTGTCAAAGACCTAGGCCTGCTCAAGCAGTTGTTCAAGGCCAAGATGGAGTCGAAGGCGCCCGCTTATCTGGCGCTAGTGACACGCAAGTTCGATGACAAGGACGTGGATAACCTGATCGAACACTTTCGCGATAAAGAACGGCGCAAGGAATTTTTCAAGGAATACAAGGAAATCGAGATTCTCTACGAGATCATCTCGCCGGATGCCTTCCTGCGGCCGTTTATCGACTCTTACACGACGCTCTCTTCGATCTATACCGTTGTACGCAATGCTTACACCAGGAGAGTATATGTGGACAGGGCCTTCCAGAAAAAAACCAATGAATTGGTTCAACAATACATCGGCTCCAGGATTGAGCAACCGCCGACTGACTACATGGAACTGAATGAAGCCAGCATCGAAACGATCAAGCAACGGGCCGAAGGAAAGGCAACCAAGATCATCAATCTGGTCAAGGCGATTCAACAATCCGCTGAGGACAACAGCGACGACCCCTTCCTTATCGACATGGCGGTGCGCGCCAAGGCCGTCCAGGAGAACTTTGAAGATCGCCAGACCACCACGGCGGATGCGCTGGCCGAACTTTTAAAGGCGGTCGAGAAAAACGAACAACGAAAGAAAGAACAAGCGGCTCTGGGTCTGGATGACCTGACCTATTTTCTGCTGTGTAAACTGCAGGATGAGGGAATCGCCAAACCGGCTGAGATCAGTAAAAAGGCACGGGCGGCATTCGCGGAATTTCCGAACTGGCGCAATAGCGAGAAAGAGTTGCGGGAGCTACGCAGAAAAGTGACGTATGCAGTCTATGCCGGGGTCGACGATCTGAACAGGGTGGCAGAAATCGTCGATAGTATTTTTATGGTTCTCCGGAAAAACGAATCGTCGCCATGAAGAAATGGCGAGATAAAAAGGAGTTCAAACACCGGGTTCTGAAGTGGGCGGAGAAACTCGACGTCGAAGTTTGTTCGCTGGCCGTACGGCCGATGCGGAACAAATGGGCTTCCTGCTCATCGACTGGTAATCTTAATTTCAATTCCGAGCTGTTATCCCTGGACCGCGAAGTCGGCGACTATGTAATCGTCCATGAACTGCTCCATTTTTTCGTGCCGAATCACGGCAAGCTCTGGAAAAGCCTTATGCGAGCACATTTGGGAGATTATGAACACCTGGAGCGCAAGTTACCCACATCGTCACATCCATAAAGCGCTGGGCGCTGCGGTCATCAATACATTTTCAAATACTCAATAAGGTCGAAACATTATGGATCTGATCCGCGTAGACACAGAAGACAAAATCGCCCTGAACGGGATGCTCTGGATACCGGCGTCCGCCGGCAGTTCCATCGTCATCCTCGTGCCCGGTGGGACCACCGGCGCCGCCATGGTGGCATCGCATGATTATTACCCGATGGCGCAGGCGCTGACCGCGGCGGGTTATGCGTTTCTCGTGGCCAACATGCGCGCCGCCTACAATTATCCCTATGCCGAATACACGGACGCGGTGAAGGACATCGCCGGTTTCGTGGCGTATGCCGAATCCGCAGGATTTTCGCGAATCGCCCTCGTTGGCGTCAGCCTCGGCGGCCCGCGCATGGCGCAATATGTGGGGGAAAGAGAAGACCCGGCAATCCAGGCGGTGGCCTTCGTCGCCTCGATCCCCTCCCCTTATCAGGAGTTCCAGATCCGCAGCACCGCGGCGGACAGGCAGCGCCTCGATGACACCCTGCAACGCGCCCGGCAGCTCGTCGTAGAGGGCCAGGGCCTCGAACCGCTGGCCTTCGAGAACTGGTTTCCTGACGGGAGACATTTCATGGTAACGGCGAAGGCGATGCTGGGATTTTTCGGCGCACCGAAAGACGGGGCCCCAAGCTCGATCCGTTACGGGTCGCGGATCCGCGTGCCGGCGCTGGTGTTGCACGGCGATCAGGACGAACTCTCGCTGCCGCCGAATGCGCAAACGATTTACGACAGTCTCACCGCCGCGCCGCGCCGCGATCTGGTCTGGGTGAAAGGCGCCAGTCATTACCTGACGCCGGGCGGGGCGGCTGAGGCCTATGCCCGTCACCTGCGGGACTGGCTGGTCCGGAACATGCCGGCGTAACCGCCGCTTTCGATTTCGGCTATAGTACGAACCTCATATTCACCGGAAGGGGGGAACCATGATCAGAAAAACAACCATCGTCTGCCTGCTCGTTTTTACCGCCAGCGGCATTCAGGCCCAGACTACCTGCGAGCGCGCCGATTTGCAGGCCGCCGTGGACAGCTATCTCGCGGCGCAGGGATCGGGCGACATCGGCAAGATGGCGCTGGCCGATGACGCCAAATTCCTCGAGAACATGGCGGATGTCGCGAAGGACAAAGGGCTGTGGAACACGGCGCTGCCGATCGCCTTTTCCCGCAGCATCCTGGATGCCGCCCGCTGCAAGACCTTCTCCGAGGTGATCGTGACCGAAGGCGATCATCCTTATGTGTTGGGGACGCGGCTCTCGGTGAAGGACGGCAAGATCACCGCGATCGACAGCCTTGTCACGGACAAGGGGGACTGGTTGTTCAACGCCAACGCCTATCTGAAATACTCCAAGGCAGAGGACTGGACCGCGCCCGCGCCTGAGGCGCGTGCTTCCGCCCAGTTTCTGATCGATGCGGCGAACCGTTATCTGGACCTCTTCGCCGACAAACTGATCGATGCGCCCTGGGGCATCCCCTGCGCCCGTCTCGAAGGCGGCGCCTACACCAACCGCGACAACAAGCCGGATGCCTCCTGCAACATCGGCGTCCCGGCGGGCGTGCTCCACATCGTCAACCGCAGTTTCGTCGTCGATGAGGAACAGGGCGTGGTCAATGTGTTTTGCCGCTTCGGCAACAACACCGGCATGCCGGATTCGCACACCTTCCGGCTGATCGACGGCAAGTACCGTCATATCCATACGCTCAGCGTGAACCTGAATCCGGCGCAACCCTCGCCGCAGGCGGCGGATGACGGTTCGATGATCCGCCCGCCGAACGCCCCGGCGCCGCAAGGAAATCCGTAATTCAGCGAGTGGCAAACGGGCGATGCGCAACGCATCGCCCGTTTTTTTTTGCTTTATTTAATCCTTACTTGTTCGCCCGGTTGTGGACCAGGTCGTCCACCACGCCGGGATCGGCGAGCGTGCTGGTGTCGCCCAACTGATCCACCTCGTTCGCGGCGACCTTGCGCAGGATGCGGCGCATGATCTTGCCGGAGCGGGTCTTTGGCAGACCAGGCGCCCACTGGATCAGATCCGGCGAGGCAATGGGGCCGATCTCCTTGCGCACATGCCGGGTCAGTTCCTGCCGCAGTTCCTCGGTCGGTTCGGTCCCCACCATCAACGTGACGTAGGCGTAGATCCCGGTCCCCTTGATGGAATGCGGGTAACCGACAACCGCGGCCTCGGCGACCGCCGGATGCAGCACCAGGGCGCTCTCGATCTCGGCCGTGCCGAGCCGGTGGCCGGCGACGTTGATGACATCGTCCATGCGGCCGGTGATCCAGTAGTAACCGTCCTTGTCCCGGCGCGCGCCGTCACCTGTGAAATATTTCCCCGGGTAGGTGCGGAAATAGGTATTCACGAAACGCTCGTGATCGCCGTACACCGTGCGCATCTGCCCCGGCCAGGAGCGTTTGATGCAGAACGCCCCGGACGCCTCGCCCTCGAGTTCCCGGCCCTGCTCGTCGACGATGCAGGGCTCGATGCCGAAAAACGGCCGCGTGGCAGAACCGGGTTTGAGGTCAGTGGCCCCCGGCAATGGCGTCACCAGGATGCCGCCGGTCTCGGTCTGCCACCAGGTATCCACGATGGGGCAGCGACTGTCGCCGACAACGCGGTGATACCACTCCCAGGCCTCCGGGTTGATGGGCTCGCCCACGGTGCCGAGCAACCGCAGGCTCGCGCGGCTCGACCGCTTGACGTGATCGTCGCCGTGCGCCATGAGCGCGCGGAGCGCCGTCGGCGCGGTGTATAGAATATTCACCTGATGCTTGTCCACGATTCGCCACCAGCGACCCGGATCGGGATGATTGGGCACACCCTCATACATGAATGTAGTCGCGCCATTGCAGAGCGGCCCATAGACGATATAACTGTGTCCGGTGACCCAACCCACATCCGCAGCGCACCAGAAGATGTCCCCGTCGTGATAATCGAAGACGTAGCGGTGGGTCATGGCCACGTGCAGGAGATAGCCCGCGGTGGTATGCAGCACTCCTTTGGGCTTGCCCGTGGAGCCCGAGGTGTAGAGGATGAAGAGCGGGTCCTCGGCGTCCATCGGCTCGGCGGGACACACGGGCGAGGCGTCCTCCACAGCCTTTTCGTACCAGACATCGCGGCCTTCCCTCCAGGCCACGTCGCCGCCGGTGCGCTTCACCACAATTACTGTGTTTACGTGCGGGCAATGCTCCAGGGCGGCATCGGTGTTGGCCTTGAGCGGCGTCCGGCGTCCGCCGCGCAGGGATTCATCGGCCGTGATCACGAGCCGGCAGTCGGAGTCCTGAATGCGATCCTTCAGCGCCTCGGCCGAAAACCCGCCAAAGACCACGGAGTGGATCGCGCCGATGCGGGCGCAGGCCAGGATGGCGATCGCGGCTTCGGGGATCATCGGCAGATAGATGGAGACGCAATCCCCCTTGCCGATGCCGTGATCCTTCAACACATTCGCGAGCCGGCAGACCTGATCGTGCAATTCGAGATACGTCAGCCGGCGCACCATGCCCGGTTCGTCGCCTTCCCAGATGATGGCCGTCTGGTCGGCGCGGCCGGCGAGGTGGCGATCGAGACAATTCCAGGCGGCGTTGAGCCGCGCACCATCGAACCACTTGATGCGGGCGCCCGTGAACTCCCATTCCTGCACCGATCGCCATTTGCCGAACCAGGAGATAAACCGTTCCGCCTGCTCCGCCCAGAAGCCGTCCGGGTCTTCGAGGGACCGGCGGTACATCTCTTGATAGCGCTCGTTATCGATCCAGGCGCGGGCGCGGACCGCGGCAGATACGGGGTAGATCTTGGCGTCGTTCATGGTCGCTCCTTTCCGGATTTTTCGCCCGATTGTACCCGAAAAGCGGCGAGGGCTTAATTATAAGAACGGCGTGTAATTTCATTGGCGGCTTGAAAGTTTGCCGCAATTGCCATACATATAAGCCACCGTCATCGCAGAGGCGCTCACATGAACGAGGAACACCAGGGAACCGAAAAGCAAGAAGCACAGGGGGGTTCCGGAGCAACGGCGGAAATCCAGGTCCCGGCGCGCCAGGATGACATCCTCCCGGACAAGCTGAATCTGCTGCCTTTGGGCGAGCGTCCGTTCTTTCCGGCCCAGACCCTGCCGCTGATGGTCAGCGAGGCACACTGGCTCGAGACGATCGAACGGGTCGGGCGCTCGCCGCAACACGTTCTGGGGTTATGCTGGTCAAGCGCCGGAACCGAGACCACGCCCGCTCCGAAGGACATCACCATGGTCGGCACCGTGGTTCGGGTGCATCATCCCCAGCGCACGGAAGGACGCGTGCAATTCATCGCCGAAGGCATCCGCCGCTTTCGCATCGTCCGCTGGATCTCGGAACAGCCGCCATTCCTGGCGCAGGTGGAATACCCGGCGCCGCCGGAAGAGCCCGCGGACAAGGTCAAGGCCTATGGCCACGCCATCATCAACACCATCAAGGAACTCCTGCCGCTCAATCCCATATACAAGGAACAACTGCGCTACTTTCTGGATCGCTTCAATCCGGAGGACGCCTCGCCGCTCACCGATTTCGCTGCGCTGCTGACCAGCGCCAACGGCTTCCAGTTGCAGGAGATCCTGGAAACCCTCCCGCTTCTCACGCGCATGGAAAAAACCCTGCTCCTCCTGCGCAAGGAGATCGAGCTCGCGGGCATGCAGGCGCAGATCCGGCAGAAGGTCGAGGAGCAGATGAGCGACCGCCAGAAGGAATTCTTCCTGCGCGAACAGTTGAAGGCCATCCAGAAGGAACTGGGGATCTCCAAGGATGACAAGACAGTCGAGGTGGAGCAGTTCCAGGAACGCATGAAGACGCTGGTGCTGCCCGAACCGGTGAAGAAACGCATCGACGAGGAGATGCAGAAATTCTCCTTCCTCGAACTGGGCTCGCCGGAATATTCGGTCACGCGCAATTATCTGGACGCGATCACCGCCCTGCCCTGGGGCAAGTATTCGCAAGACATCCTCGATCTGAAGCGGGCGCGCGAGATCCTGGATCGCGATCATGCCGGGCTCGACGACATCAAGACCCGCATCATCGAGTTCCTCGCCATCGGCGTGCAGAAAAAGGAGATCTCGGGCGCCATCCTGCTTCTGGTCGGTCCGCCCGGGGTCGGCAAGACTTCGATCGGCCGCTCCATCGCCGACGCCCTGGGCCGGCAGTTCTACCGTTTCAGCCTGGGGGGAATGCGCGACGAGGCCGAGATCAAGGGCCACCGCCGCACCTACATCGGTGCCCTTCCTGGGAAGTTCATCCAGGCGATCCGTGACGCCGGCACTTCCAATCCGGTGATCATGCTGGATGAGATCGACAAGATCGGGGCCTCCTATCACGGCGATCCGGCGTCGGCCCTGCTGGAGGTCCTCGACCCCGAGCAGAATTCCAATTTTCAGGATCACTATCTGGACGTGCGCTTCGATCTCTCACGGGTGCTCTTCGTCTGCACCGCAAACCAGCTCGACACCATCCCCGCGCCCTTGCTCGATCGCATGGAGAACATCCGCCTGCCGGGCTATATCACGGAAGAAAAAGAACTGATCGCCCGCCGTCACCTGTGGCCGCGGCAACTGGAGCGCGCGGGCGTCAAACCCGAGCAGTTGCGCATCACGGATTCCGCGATCCGCCAGATCATCGATGGCTATGCCCGCGAGGCGGGCGTGCGCAACCTGGAGAAGCAGTTCAACCGGATCATCCGCAAGGCCATCGTCAGGCTGCTGGGAGGCAAGCGCCGGATCGCCATCGGCGTACGGGACCTCAACGATTACCTCGGTCTGCCAGCCTTTCGCCGTCAGAAGCCGATGATGGGCGTCGGCGTCGTCACCGGGCTCGCCTGGACGAGCCTCGGCGGCGTGACGCTGCCGGTCGAGGCCAGCACGGTGCACAACAACAGCCGCGGCTTCCGCTTCACCGGCAAACTTGGCCAGGTGATGCAGGAATCCGCCGAGATCGCCTACAGCTACATCGCGGCCAACCTCGGCCACTACGGGGCGGATGTGAAGTTTTTCGACGGCAAGATGATCCATCTGCATGTCCCGGAAGGCGCGACCCCCAAGGATGGTCCAAGCGCCGGGATCACCATGGCGACCGCCCTGCTCTCGCTCGCGCGCGGACGCCGGCTGAACCGGCCGCTGGCCATGACGGGGGAACTGACCCTCACCGGGCGGGTTTATCCCGTGGGCGGGATCCGGGAGAAGCTCGTCGCGGCGCGGCGTGAGGGGATTGTCGAACTGATCCTGCCGGAAGACAACCGGCGGGATTATGAGGAACTACCCGCGTACCTGCGCAAGGGGCTCAAGACGCATTTCGTGAAACGCTATACCGAGGTCGCGGCGATCGTATTTCCAGCCTGAACAATCACGGCTTACGTGCGTAGTGCTCCGCCACGTAGCGATCCACGATCCCCTGGAATTCATCGGCGATATGCTCGCCGCGCAGGGTGGTGACCTTTTTGCCGTCAATGAAGACCGGGGCTGAAGGCGCCTCCCCCGTTCCCGGCAGGCTGATCCCAATGTTCGCATGTTTGCTCTCGCCGGGGCCGTTGACGACGCAGCCCATGACGGCGAGTTGCATCGCCTCGACCCCCACATATTGCTCGCGCCAGACCGGCATCTGCCGGCGGACATACGTCTGAATGCGATCGGCGAGATGTTGAAACACCGTGCTGGTGGTGCGGCCGCAGCCGGGGCAGGCCGTGACCTGCGGCGTGAAGGCGCGGAACCCCATGGTTTGCAGGATCTCCTGCGCCACCACCACCTCGCGGCAACGGTCCCCGCCGGGTTCCGGCGTGAGCGAGATGCGGATGGTGTCGCCGATGCCTTCCTGCAGGAGCACGCTGAGGGCGGCGGTGGAGGCGACAATCCCCTTCGAGCCCATGCCCGCCTCGGTGAGCCCGAGGTGCAGGGAATAATCGCAACGCGCTGAGAGGCCGCGATAGACCGCGATCAACTGCTGCACGCCGCTGACCTTGCAGGAGAGCACGATCTTGTTGTGCGCCAATCCAAGTTCCTCGGCGCGGGCCGCGCTGCTCAAGGCGGATACGATCAGGGCCTCGCGCATCACCTCGTCGATCTCGCGCGGTTGCGCCAGGGCGGCATTCTCGTCCATCAGGCGTTGCAGGAGCTCCTGATCCAGGCTGCCCCAGTTCACGCCGATGCGGACCGGTTTGTCGTACTCGATCGCCTTTTCGATCATGACCGAGAACTGCGCATCCTTGTTGCGGCCGAAACCCACGTTGCCGGGATTTATACGGTACTTGGCGAGCGCGCTGGCGCAAGCGGGATATTTTTCGAGAAGGGCATGACCGTTATAGTGAAAGTCCCCGATGAGCGGGACCTGACAACCGGCGGCATCGAGCAATTCCCGTATCCGGCCGACCTGCGCGGCCGCGGCCTCGGTGTTGACCGTCACCCGCACCAGTTCCGAGCCGGCTTCGGCGAGCCTCTGGACCTGATCGGCGGTAGCCTGGGCGTCCGCCGTGTCGGTGTTGGTCATCGATTGCACGACCACCGGGGTAGCGCCGCCGATGGTGACGCCGGCAACGTCGACAGCCGTGCTTTTGCGGCGTGGACTGGAATCGTACTGCGTCAACATGGGTTATACCTGCGCCAGGGCCCGATCGATATCGGCGATGATATCGTCGATGTGTTCGATGCCGATGGACAGGCGTACCAGATCCTCGGAGACGCCCGCTAGTTTCATCTCCTCTGCAGAGAGCTGGCGGTGGGTGGTTGTGGCCGGATGGCAGGCCAGTGACTTGGCGTCGCCGATGTTCACCAGCCGGGTAATCAATTGCAGCGCGTCGATGAAACGCGCCCCGGCCTCGCCACCGCCCTTGACGCCGAAGCTCAGGATACCGGCCGCCTTGCCGCCGCAATATTTCTGCAGCAGGGCATGGTCGGGGTGATCCGGCAGGCCGGCGTAATTCACCCACACGACCTTCTTGTGGTTGCGGAGATATTCGGCGACCGCGAGCGCGTTTGCGCAATGACGGTCCATGCGCAGCGGCAGGGTTTCTATGCCTTGCAGCACCAGGAAACTGTTGAACGGCGAGATCGCCGAGCCGGTATTGCGCAACGGAACCACGCGGGCCCGGCCGATATAGGCCGCGGCGCCCAGGGCCTCCGTATAGACGACGCCGTGATAGGAGACATCCGGTTCGTTGAGTCTCCTGAAGCGGGTCTTGTGCTCGGTCCACGGAAACGCGCCGGAATCCACCAGCACCCCGCCGATGGTCGTGCCGTGCCCACCCATATATTTCGTGAGCGAATGGACGACGATATCGCAATGGTGTTCGAAAGGGCGGCACAGGTAAGGCGTGGGCACAGTGTTATCCACGATCACCGGCACGCCGTGGGCATGGGCCATGTCCGCGATCGCTTCGAGATCGATCACATTGCCAGCCGGGTTGCCGATGGATTCGCAGAAGACGGCCTTGGTCCGGCCGTCGATGAGGCGCGCCATTCCCGCGATGTCCTTTGCGTTCGCGAAGCGCGTCTCGATACCGTACTGCGGAAAGGTATGGGCAAACAGGTTGTAAGTGCCGCCATACAAACTTGAAGTGGAGATGATGTTGTCACCGGACTCGGCGATAGTAAGCACGGAGTAATTGATCGCGGCCATTCCGGAGGCGAGACCTAGCCCGCCGACGCCTCCTTCCATGGCGGCCACCCGTTGCTCCAGTACGGCGGTGGTGGGATTCATGATCCGGGTGTAGATGTTCCCTTCCACCTTGAGATCGAACAGATCGGCGCCGTGTTGGGTGTTGTCGAAGGCGTAAGAAGTGGTCTGATAAATGGGCACCGCCACGGCCTTGGTGGTCGGCTCGGGCGAATATCCGCCATGAATCGCGAGGGTTTCAATTTTCATCCGGGGCTCCGGTTTGGATTTCGACTTATTGCAAAGTATTATCCCCCAGATCGTTCGGACGTGCCAAGACAACCCGCGCGATCCGTCCGTCTGACGAGGCCAACGCCCCTCGATAAAACGCGGGAAATAATGGACCTGCCATGAGATAATGCGCGCCCTATGAATAACAAGAAAAACAATTACACCCGGGAAGAATTGCTCGAATGCGCCCACGGCCGGCTCTTCGGCCCCGGCAATGCCCAGTTGCCGCTACCGAACATGCTGATGTTCGATCGCATCGTCCGGATCAATCAAGACGGAGGCAGCGCCGGCAAAGGCGAGATGATCGCGGAGCTGGATATCAACGAAAGCCTGTGGTTCTTCGACTGCCATTTCCGGGGCGACCCTGTGATGCCGGGCTGTCTCGGTCTGGACGCCATGTGGCAACTCGTGGGTTTCTTTCTGGGCTGGACGGGGGCGCCGGGCCGGGGCCGGGCGCTGGGCGCCGGCGAGGTCCGCTTCACCGGGCAGGTTACGCCGAAAAACAAGCTGGTTACCTACTACATCGACATCAAGCGCGTAATGCTCAGAAAACTCGTCATGGGTGTGGCCAATGGTCATATGGAGGTTGATGGCAGGGAAATCTATACTGTCAAAGACCTGCGGGTCGGATTGTTTACCTCAACCAGCGATTTTTAGGGCTAGAAGGATCATGAGCAACCAGAGACGAGCGGTGATTACCGGCTTAGGGATCAAATCCAGTATCGGCAACACCAAGGCGGAAGTCATCGATTCCCTGCGTCACGCGCGTTCCGGCATCGAATACAGCGAGGAGTACGCGCAACTGGGCCTGCGTTCGCACGTTCACGGTCCCGTCCACTTGAACCTCAATGAACTGATCGACCGTAAACAGAAACGCTTCATGGGCGATGCCTCGGCCTACGCCTATCTCGCCATGCAGGACGCCGTGGCCGATTCGGGGCTCGATCCCGCCATGGTTTCGCATCCGCGGACCGGCCTGATCGCCGGCTCCGGAGGGGCATCGACCGCCAACACCGTCGTCGCGGTGGATACCCTGCGCGAACGCGGGGCGAAGAAGGTCGGCCCCATGATGGTGCCGAGGATCATGTCCAGCACCGTGAGCGCCTGCCTGAGCGTCGCCTACGGCATCAAGGGCGTCAGTTATTCCATCAGTTCCGCCTGCACGACCAGCCTGCATTGCATCGGCAATGCGATGGAACTGATTCAGGCCGGCAAACAGGACATCGTCTTCGCCGGCGGCGGGGATGAGGTGCACTGGACCATGGCCATGCTCTTCGACAGCATGGGGGCCTTGTCCTCGTCGTACAACGACACCCCGAAGACGGCCTCCCGTCCGTTTGACGCCAGCCGTGACGGCTTCGTGATCTCCGGCGGCGGCGGCATCGTGGTGGTGGAGGAGCTGGAGCACGCGCAAAAGCGCGGCGCGAAGATCTACGGCGAATTGATCGGCTATGGCGCGACCTGCGACGGTTCCGACATGGTCAAGCCCTCGGGCGAAGGCGCGATGCGGTGCATGCGGCTCGCGCTCGCTTCCGTGGATGCGCCCGTGGACTATATCAATGCCCATGCCACCAGCACGCCCGCGGGCGACGGCAGCGAACTGCGGGCCATACGCGAGGTGTTCGGCAACGCCATTCCGCGAATCAGCGCCACCAAGGCGCTCAGCGGTCATGGCCTCGGGGCGGCAGGCGTCAACGAGACCATCTTCTCTCTGCTGATGCTGGAGCGGGATTTCATTTGCCCCTCCGCGAACATCGTTAACGTCGATGAAGAAGGGAAAGACATGCCGATAGTGCGGGAATGCATCGACAATGCGGGATTGCGGACGGTGATGTCCAACAGCTTCGGTTTCGGCGGCACCAACGGCACGCTGGTGATACGCAAGATCTGAGACTGGATTTGCAATACCCGGCCGTATTGTCGGCCACACGCCATGCGAATTTTGGCAACAACCCCGTTTATAATTTCCAACAACGTACCCGCAAAACATCAATCGAAACGATTTGCGTGATCGCTCTCACAGGCTCGATGTTTTAACAGGAAAATTGCTGCCGTATACATTAGACTTTCACCATCAAGCCATCGAACCTCCCTGAGGCTTGGTTTGTAAGTAGACCCGGTAATGTTCATACCCTCCTCCCCCTAGAAGCGAACATTACCGGGCTTTTTTTGCCCTATCGAATCGCCCTCACTATCCAGACAGATGCCGGCGGCGCCACTCCTTCCGCGGTCTCGTATTGCCGCATGTGATCCGAGAGCGTCGCGGCGATTGTGACACGTTGCCGCTCGTCGACTTCAGCGAGCGCCGCGGCTGCCGAGCCTTGATTCATCAGAAAGGCAACGGCCTCATGAAGCGGCCCCAAGGGCATGACGGAATCCAGTCGCGTTAGATCGATATCGCGGAAACCTGCTACACGTAGAATTTCCGTAAGCTTCCTCTCATCAGCCAACGAAAAAGGACCGGGCGCCTCCGGATCCGGTTTGGGCAGGTTAGGGATGTGCGTGGCAAAGACCGAGGCCGGTCCCGACATCCAGGGATTCTCCTGCGGATTGCGCCAGCAAATGAAAGCCAGCCGCCCGCCAGGTTTAAGCAAGCCGTGGAGTCGCTGGAAGGCCTGTGCGGGTCGCTCGAAAAACATCACCCCGAACCGCGAGAACAACAGATCGAAAGGATCGCCTAGATCTGTCTCCATCACGTCGCCCAGAATCAAATCGATGTTGTGAATCCCTTCGATCCGCTGTCTCGCGACGGCGAGGATCTGGGGCGAGATATCGATGCCTGTCACGCGACCGATCGGAGCGATCGCTTGCGCGAGACTTATGGTGGTCTTCGCCCCGCCGCAACCGATATCGAGGACCCGCTCTCCGGTCCGCGGGGCCGCCGCCTCGATCAGCGGCGGACTGAATGCCTCGATCCCCAGTTCGAGCGGGTCCAGGTTCAGCACCCAGCGATCGCCGCCGACGCCGCGCCAGTAGTCGCCGTTCAAGGGTTGCGCAACATTACTACCGTTCTTTTCCTGCATGGCGATCGACCTCCTCGTAAAAGCGCTCAGGGAATGGTTCGTTCATGTGGCGATGATGATCCGCACAGCATCCAGGCGGGGACCGGCCGAGACAAGATCCGCGGCGAGGTCCTTGCGGCACTGGGCGAAGTAATGGATCTCTTCCTCCCGGACATTGGGATTCACCCTCCGCAAGGCGCGCAGACGTTCCTCTTCATGCCGCATGGAATCATCGGCGCGTTGGCGTATCTCTGAGAGGATAGGCGCAAAACGTTGCGCCGCCAGGCGTTCTCCAATCGCCAGCAATTCGCGGATCGAGTCCTCCTTGAGATCGACGACCTGTTTCGCGACCTTGGCCGGGATGGGAATGATTGTCCGGTTGATGTGATCATGATCGAGGCTCGTCACCGGCTCGCCCTGCTCATCCAGGATCAGATCGAGGCATTCCGCTTGCAGGTATTCACGCGGACTATGTGCGCCGCGCTGGCCGAAGTGCAGGACGTACAGCAACTCCAGATACAGGGCGCCGGGCTTGAGCCGCCGGTCCTTGATGGCCGAAACGGCCGCATTGCCGGATTCGCCGCCAATCGCCATATCCATCGCGTTGATCGTCATGGGATGCTCCCAGGTCAGAAACCTCCAGTCCTCGTGCGCCAGCGCGGCGGCGCGGTTCAGGGTCACGGTCATGCCTTCCTCCGGCAGGCCGGGAAAGGGCTGCGTCATCCGATAGGTGGGCGCAAGCAGCAGACCCTCCCCGCCCAGGTCTTCCGAATCGACGCCATGACAATCGAAGGCGAGTTCCAGATAATCACGCAGAGTGACGTCAGCATCGAGTTCCAGCGCCCGCCGGCGCAGATCCGCCGCCAACTCCGGGCGGCACGAATTATATTCCAGCAACCGGTCGCGGCCCTGCCGCAGCGCGGCATTCAATTCTTCGCGCAGACTGGCCGTGCGCGCGATGAGGTCGTCCGGATCGACAGCCCCCGTCGCCGCGTTCCTCAACATGCGTTTCAACTCCGCTTCGAAGACCTCGAAAACGGCATAGCCCGCCGGACAGGTGTGCGCGATGGCATCCAGCCCATCCTGATACCAGCGGTAGATTAATGTCTGGGGCGTGTTCATGAGCAGGGGCAGATGGATCTGTATCGTCCCTTGCTGACCGATGCGATCCAGCCGGCCGATACGTTGTTCCAGCAGATCCGGATTGAGCGGCAGATCGATGAGGACCAGATTCCGGGCAAACTGGAAATTCCTGCCCTCGCTGCCGATCTCGGAGCAGACGAGGGCCTGCGCCCCGCCCTCGCGTTCGGCGAAATACGCGGCCGCGCGGTCCCGTTCCAGCAGACTCATGCCCTCGTGAAAATCGGCGGCGGTAATCCCATGACGCTGCGCGAGACACTGCGAGAGTTCCCGGGCGGTCGTCGCTGCAGCCGTGATCACCAGGGTCTTTTCGCGGCGCTGCCCCTTGAGGAATTTCGCCAACCATTCGACGCGCGGATCGATGCGCGTCCACTCCGGGGAATTTCCGGCCAGCTTGCGATGGGCGCATTCCGGGGCCAGGAGCGCCTCACAATCATCGATGGTCTCCGCTGCCGACGCCAATGCCGCAAGATACTGCGCTGGCGCAGCCAGTTCATGGACATGGACGCTGCGGTCCGGAAACCCGCCGACCGCGGACCGCGTGTTCCGGAACAGAATCCTGCCCGTACCATGCCGGTCCACGAGTTGCCTGATAAGCCGCTCGCGATCGACGGTGGATGGCGGAGCGGTACTGGAGGATTCGCCCATGAAGCCTGCCAGCAACCCTTGACCCGTCTCATCCATCGGGCGACCTTCCAGGAGATCATCGATCGCCGTCGCAACCCGTGCGTAGTTGCGTTGCTCACGATCGAAGGCGGCATAATCGGCAAAACGCTGTGGGTCCAGCAGGCGCAAGCGGGCGAAGTGGCTCTCCCGGCCGAACTGTTCCGGCGTCGCCGTCAACAGCAACAGCCCTTGGCAATGCCCGGCCAGCCGCTCAATCGTCGCATAGTCCGGGCTCGCACCTTCCGGAGACCAGTGCAGGTGATGCGCCTCATCGACGATAAGCAGATCGAAACGCGCCATGACGGCCTGCGCGAGCCGCTCCGGATTGTCCCGGAGAAATTCCTGCGCGCAGAGGATCAATTGCGCGCCCAGGAATGGATTTACCCCATCATCTGTCTGCGATTCTTCCGCGCAGCGGGCCTCGTCGAGGAGGGTGAAATGCAGATTGAAGCGGCGCAGCATCTCGAGAAGCCACTGATGCAATAGGTTTTCGGGGGCCACGATCAGGGCGCGACCGGCGCGTTCGGCGATGATCTGGTAATGCAGGATCAGGCCGGCCTCGATGGTCTTGCCGAGGCCCACTTCATCCGCCAGCATCACCCGCGGCGCATGCCGGCGGCCGACCTCATGGGCGATGTAAAGTTGATGCGGGATCAGGCTGGTTCGCGTGCCCACCAGGCCATGGAGATCCTGGCGGGCGAGCCGTGCAAGCTGCCTGCGCGTCAGATAGCGCAGGCGAAACCATTTGTCGGCGTCGATGCTGCCGCTCAGCAGGCGATCGAGAGGGCGATTGAGGCGGATGGAATCCGCCAGTTGAGATTCCGGGATGGCGCAGAGTTTGCCATCGGCATCGCGCGCGTCATAAGTCAGCAAACCATCCACTTCCCGGACCGCTTCGATGGCGAACAGCGCTCCGGAATGATCGGGCGCCACATCTCCTACGCCGAAGGTCACACGGGTCAGCGGTGCATCCCTGATCGCGAACGAACGGGTCACTCCGGGGGCGCCAAAAACCACGGTGACCGTGCGGTCATCCACGCTCTTCACGCAACCCAATCCCAGCGCCAGATCCGCATCGCAGATCCAGCGCTGTCCGGGTTTGAATTCCAGCGACGGCTTCAACCGTTACGGCTTGTCAGACAGGATACTTGTGACCGGTTATTGCCCGAGGCTTTTATAGGCGAACTCGATGATCCGGTCGCCATCGATGAAGCCCGCGCCATAGGCCGGATCGAAATCGGCGTTGGGTTTGGCCTGCTGGATCTGTTCGAGCGTCTTGCCCTCGGCCTTGAGGTCGCGCACCCGATCGCGCACGGTGGCCAGCACATCGTGCAGCGCCTGCACGTCCGCCTTGTCCGCGAGCGCACCATGACCTGGGATGATCTGCGTCTGATCGTTCACGATGGAGAGGATATATTCCTGCGCGGCGATGATCCCGTCGATGGACCCCCCGCTATCGACATCGATCAGGGGATAGGCGCCGTTAAAGACCAGGTCGCCAGTATGAATGACGTTCGCCTTCCGGAAATAAATGATGCTGTCCCCGTCGGTGTGACCGTTCTTGAGGTGAGTGACCACGAGATCCTCGCCGTTCACATGCAGCGTCAGATTGTCGCTGAAGGTGACAATCGGCAGCGCAACCGCTGGCGACGCCGGGAAGTTGCGATTGAAAGCGGCCATGAAATTCTCGTGGCTCATCCGCTCGCGGACGTTATCATGCGCGACGATCACGATTCCCTGTTTTGCCAGGTTTTCATTCCCGCCCGTGTGGTCCCCGTGCCAATGTGTATTGATCAGGAAACGCACGGGTTTATCCGTGAGCTTTGCTATCGCAGCGACAATTTTTTCGGAAAGTTCCGCGTATTGATCGTCGATGAGAATGGCCCCCTCGGAACCCGTGAGCACGCCCAGGTTTCCGCCCGAGCCGGTGAGCATGTAGATATTGTCCCTCACCTGCTGTGCCTCGATCTTGACCGCCGCGAAATCGATGGTGTTTTGCGCCTGCGGCGATCCCGAGCACAGAATCGCGGCGCCGAGAAGTAACCCACGGACATCGAATCTGGAAATCATGGATTTTTATCCCCCCTGAATAATCATGTTTCAAACCGGAAAATGCCTGACTCACCTTACCCGTAAAGCGGCGGAGGATCAAACCAGGGTTAAGGAAGCTCTGCAATAGTGTCTAACCCGTCTTGCCGGACTTGGCCCGGCATCCGGTGAACAACTGTTTTAGACTGGATTCCGGCTTTCGCCGGAAAGACGACCAATGGAATTCGGTACTTGTTCAGAGCTGCCTTAACACTTGGTCGACTATACTTTAGTTAAATACAGTTACCGGCATACAGAGGTGTGCGTCATGCCCATGAGGTTTCTGGTTAATTCACTGGCGGGGGCGCTCTGCCTCGTCCCGCTCGCAGCGTCCGCCCAGTCCATGACCGTGATCGGCGGCGAGGCGACCGCGCAGGAATGCTACCGTGCCGCGACGCTGGCGGTGCAGCTCAATATCGCCTCACGCGGCGATCTTGAAAGTTGCACCTTTGCCCTGGATCACGCCCATCTCCGAATCCATGATCGGGCCGCGACATATCTGAACCGCGGGATCGTCAACGCCGCCATCGGTGAATTCGATGCCGCCAAGAAGGATTATGAAAGGGCGCGGCGGCTCGCGCCGGAGCACGGCGAGATCTACGTCAACCGAGGGAACATCTTTTTCCTGGGACAGGTCTACGACAAGGCGGTGCGGGAATACACACACGCCCTCGAACTGGACATCGCGAAGAAACATGTCGCCCACTTCAACCGCGCATTGGCCTACGAAAAGCTGGGCGAGTTCGGCAAGGCCGAGTCCGACTACCTCGCCGCGCTGGAACTCGCGCCGGAGTGGGAGGCCGCGAAAACCAAGCTGAGCCGACTGCGGGAGAAACAGGCCAGGGATACCTGAAGCTACACGGCATCAGGTGATGACATCCGGCGCTGTCCGTCCGGTCAACTCCGGGATATTCGCCAGTTCGCCGGCAAGCCGCGAGAGTTCAGCCAGCGCCGCGGCGCTCGTTAATTCCAGATCGCCCGCGGCCGGCTCGTAGCGTTCCAGATAGACCCGCAACGTCGCTCCTTCGGTGCCTGTCCCGGACAACCGGTAGACAATGCGGGACCCGTCACTGAAAAGGATCCGGATCCCTTGTTGCTCTGACCGGCTGCCATCCACGGGGTCCGTATAACTGAAATCGTCTCCGCTCGCGCAGATATAATTGTCGAACCGGCGGCCGCCCAATCCACCGGTCATTTCGCGGAGGCGCGCCATCAACGTCCCGGCAACCTGCGTCTCGATGGCTTCATAATCATGGCGAGTGTAATAGTTGCGCCCGAATCGCCGCCAATGTGCGCCTACGATCTCCGCCGGACTCCTCCCGGTGGCCGCGATCAGATTCAGCCAGAACAACACCGCCCAGATGCCGTCCTTTTCCCGCACGTGATCGGAACCGGCGCCAAAGCTCTCCTCGCCGCAGAGGCTGATCAATCCTGCGTCCAGCAGGTTGCCGAAGAATTTCCAGCCGGTCGGTGTCTCGAAACAGGGTATTCCGAGACTCGCCGCGACCCGATCGGCCGCGCAACTCGTGGGCATGGAGCGCGCGATCCCCACGATCCCGTCAGGATAGGCGGGAATGAGATGCGCGTTTGCCGCCAGCACGGCGAGACTGTCGCTGGGCGTGATGAAAAAATCCCGGCCGAGGATCATGTTGCGATCGCCGTCGCCGTCGGAGGCGGCGCCGAAATCCGGCCCGGCGGGATTGCTGAGCATGAGTTCCCTGAGCCGCCAGGCATGCACCAGATTCGGATCGGGATGCTCCCCGCCAAAATCCGGAAGCGGGACGCCATTCATCACGGCGCCCGGCGCGGCCCCGAGCCGCCGCTCGAAGATCTCGTGGGCGTAGGGGCCGGTCACGGCGTGCATCGCATCGAAGCGGAACGAGAAATTCCCTCCGGCGAACAGGCCGCGGATCCGCTCGAAATCGAACAACCGTTCCATCAGATCGGCATACGCGGCGACCGGGTCGACGATCTCGATGCGCATATCCCCAAGCCGCCGCGTACCCGGCGTTTCCAGATCGACA
The DNA here is from genome assembly GCA_004297165.1 of Gammaproteobacteria bacterium. Classification (GTDB taxonomy): domain Bacteria; phylum Pseudomonadota; class Gammaproteobacteria; order Eutrophobiales; family Eutrophobiaceae; genus 2-02-FULL-56-15. The sequence goes on along the minus strand of SCUJ01000001.1, from coordinate 124,799 downwards.
TCCTCCGCCTCCAGGATATGGTATTCCGCGATCCGGCGGCTCTCCGCGTAGACCTGGTCGGTGAAGCCGGCCGGGGCCGGTCCGCCGTTTTCGACATTGAACTTGATGCCGAAGTCCGCCTCCAGTCCACCTGGGTTGTGGCTCGCGGAGAGGACAAAGCCGCCGCCGGCCCGCCGCATCCGGATCAGATGCGAAACCGCGGGCGTTGACAAGAGGCCCGCCTGTCCCGCGATGACGTGTCTTACGCCATTGGCGGCCGCCATCTTCAGAATGATCTGGATCGCCTCACGGTTGTAATACCGGCCATCGCCGCCGATGACGAGCGGCCGATCGCCGATCGCCGCGACGTTCAGGACCGCCTGGATAAAATTTTGCAGATAATGCGGTTGCAGAAAGACCCGGGTCTTCTTGCGCAGGCCGGAGGTGCCGGGTTTTTGATCGGGAAAAGACGTCGTGTTGATGGTGCGGCGCATGATTCAACCGGCGGGCGCGGCGGATTCGGCCACCGCGCGGGGTTTGCTCCGCTGTCGCCAGTATGCGCGGATGCGCGCGCCGTATTTGTCGCCGACCACGAGCATGACGGGCGTCACCAGCAGCGTCATCATGGTGGCGAAGGTCAGACCGCCGGCGATGGAGGTGGAGAGCTGGACCCACATCTGGGTGGATGGTGCGCCAAGGGAGATCTCCCGCTTGAGGATATCAATGGTAAGGGCGCAGGCCATGGGCACCAGCCCCAGGACCGTGGTCATGGCGGTGAGCAACACGGGCCGCATTCGCAAGGCGCCGGTGCGCAAGGCGGCCTCGACGGCGCCGTGGCCATTTCTGATCATCTCGTTATAGGCGTCGATCAGGACTATATTGTTGTTCACCACGATCCCCGCCAGCGCGATGACCCCGATGCCGCACATCACGATGCCGAAGGGTTCGTTGGTGATCAGCAGGCCGATGATCAGGCCGCCGGTGGAGAAAATGACGGCGGAGAGGACCAGCAACGTCTGGTAGATGCTGTTGAACTGCGTCACCAGGATGACCACCATCAGAAACAGCGCGATCATGAACGCCCCGCTCAGGAAATCCTCGGCCTCTTTTTGATCCGCCGCCTCGCCGCCGAAATATACCGCGACTGAGGGATCCAGTCCGGCGACGGGCAGGGCCTCCCGCAGTTCGTTCAGCTTGTCGTCGACCAGAAGGCCCTCGGCGACATCGCCGCGGATGGTGTGCACCCGGCGGGCGTCGACGCGCCGGATGGTGCCGGTTTTATGCGCGGGCTCCAGTTTGACGAAATTGCTGATCGGCACCATGCCGCGATTGGTGCGGATCTGCAATTGCCCGAGTTGATCCAGATTGCGGTCACCAAAGGGGAAGCGGGCCACGATATCCACCTCTTCATCGGTGGTCTCCGGCCGGTACTCGGCCAGCTTGACGCCGTAGGTAATCATGCGCACCGCGCTGCCGAGCAAAGTAATGTCCGCCCCGTAACGCGCCGCCTCTTCCCGGTTCACCGTCACCCGCCACTCGATGCCCGGCAGGGGTCGATCGTCCTCGACATCGACGAAGCCTCCCAGGCGCGTCATGAGGGCGCGCAGTTGTTCGACAGCCGGCGCGATCTTCGTGGGATCCGCGCTGCTCACCTGAATCTCGATGGGTTTACCTTCCGTCGGGCCGTTTTCCTGCTCCCGGATCTCGACGATGATGCCGGGAATGCCGGCGGTCGAGCGCCGGATCTCGTCAAGTATTTCCGCCGCCTTCCGGCGCTCCTGCCAGTCGATGAATTCCACCTGGATGACGCCGATGACATCCTCCGCCTGATTCTGTCCGCCGCCCGCGGTGGTGCGCGAATACATCGAGCGGATCTCCCGCATGCCGAGGATCCGGGTTTCGACGCCGCGCAGAAGCGCATCTTTTTCCGCAACGGACAGGTCCCCGCGCGCGTGGATCTGGATCTGGGCGAAATCGGGCTCCATCTCGGGGAAAAACTCGACGCCGCGGCCGAAGAGATCGAAACAGATGAAGCTCGCGGCCATCATCAGCATTGCCGCAACCAAAGTCATCTGTGGCCGGTGCAACAGAAACGCAAGTACCCGCGTATAGGCGCGCGTCATGGGGCCGTTTGGATCCGCGTGAACGGCAACCTCGTCGTTAGCGTCGCCTTGAATTATCTTCTTTCGACGCACGAGCATCCCGCCCAGCACAGGTATGCAGAAGAGCGACATGATGGTCGCGGCCGTAAGACATACCAACACCGTGATCGGCAGGTATTTCATGAACTCGCCGATCAGGCCCGGCCAGAACAGGAGCGGGACGAAGACCGCGAGCGTGGTTGCCGTGGAGCTGATCACCGGCCAGGACATGCGGTCCGCGCCGTGCTTGAAGGCCGCCTTCGGTTCCATGCCTTCGGCGATCTTGCGCTCGGCCAGCTCCGCGACGATGACCGCCCCGTCCACCAGCATCCCCACGACCAGGATCAGGCTGAACAGCACGACAATATTCAGCGTCACGCCCATGAGCTTCAGGATCACGATGGAGGCGAGGAAGGAACCGGGGATCGCGAGCCCGACCAGCAGCGAGGACCGCAATCCGAGCGCGGCGAGGACGATGATCATCACCAGGATGATCCCGGAGGCGATGTTGTTTTGCAGGTCATCCAGCATGGTGCGGATCTGCTTCGATTCATCCTGCATGAAATCGATGCGGATGTTATCCGGCCAGGACTTGCTGCGCTCGCTGACCAGATCGCGCACGGCCTGATTGGTCTCGATGATGTTCGCGCCCACGCGCTTGGTGACCTCCAGGATCAGCGCCGGCTGACCGGCCAGACGGGCGTAGCCTTCCGGGTCCTTGTAAGTGCTGCGGACGATGGCGATGTCGCCGAGCGTTACGACGGTATCGCCCACTATCTTGACCGGCATGCGGATCATGTCTTCGAGATTTTCCACGACCCCGGGCACCTTCAGCACCATCCGGCCCACGCCGGTATCCACGGCGCCCGCCGCGACCAGCATGTTGTTGCGCCTGACGATGGAGAAGATGTCCTCGAAATTGATATCGTAGGTCTCGAGGATGACGGGATCGATGACGATCTCCATCAATTCCTCGCGGTCACCGCCGATCTCCACTTCAAGCACGCCGGGGAGCGCCTCGATTTCATCCTGGAGGCCGCGGGCCAGTTGCACCAGGGTGCGCTCGGGCACCGGGCCGGAGAGGCTCACGGAGATCACCGGCATCAGGGCCACATTGACCTCCATCACCCGCGGCTCGTCGGTGTCGGCGGGCAACTCCACGCGCGCGATGTCCACCTTCTCCCGCACGTCATCCAGCGCCTGTTTGTTATCGAAACCCGCGTCGAATTCGAGGGTGAGGTTGGCATAGCCCTCGCTCGCGGTCGCGGAGATCTCCTTCAGCCCCTCGATGGTTTGCAGTTCTTTTTCCATGGGCCGGACCAGCAGGCGTTCGGCGTCCTCCGGCGAGATCCCTTCGTGGTTCATGGAGACATAAAATATGGGGATAGTGATATCCGGAAACGACTCCTTCGGGATCGCGATATAAGCATACGCGCCGGCGACCAGAAAAAAGGCGAGAAACAGGAGTACTGTGCGGTCGCGGGCAAAGGCCGCATCGATGATGGTGCGCATCATGACAGTGAATTCTCCGGCCCGGGCCTTACATGGAGAGGGTGGGCGGGGCGGAACCCTGCCGGCCGGGCTCGACGGGCGCCACCTTCTCGCCCGGATTGACGAAACCTTGCCCCATGGTAATCAATGTCACCCGTTGCGGCAGACCGGCCACCCAGACGCCATTGCGTTCGGTGCGCACGACCTCGACCGGATGAAAGACCACGCGGTTATCGTCAGCGACCAACTTGACGCCGAGCTGTTCCTGCTCGCCGAGCGAGAGTATCGATGGCGAGATGAAATGCGCCTCCGTGCTGCCCGCGGCGAGACTCAGCATGGTGCTGATCCCCGAGTTCAACTCGTGTTCGGGATTCGGGATCTCCACTTCCACGCGGAAGGTCCGCGATTCGTTGGCCGACTGGGCGGAGATGTAGGTGACCTTGCCCTGCATCTCCTCGCCGGAAAACAGCCGGGCCGTGGCCGTCTGCCCGAGGCTGATCTTCCCCACGCTCTGCTGCGGCAGATAACCGCTCGCCAGCATGGTGTTGTCATCCACCATGGTCGCGACCGGATCGCCGATGCCGACGTAGTCGCCGACCTCGACTATCCGGTCGTTCACGATGCCGTCGAAGGGCGCAACAATCCGGGTGTTGCGGATCTCGAGTTCGATTTTTTCCACCTCCGCGCGGGCGCTGGCCTGCGCCGTCTCGATCTCCATCAGGCTGACTTGATCCAGATAAGACTTGTCTCGCAGCCGCGCGGCCGCATCGGCGCGCGCCGTGGCGTGCCGCAATCTGGCCCGCGCCTCCAGGAGCCGCGCCTCGCGATCGTTCATTGCCAGCGTGAGGATCGCCTCGCCGCGTTTTACCCGCAGACCTTTCTTCGCCAGGATTGCCTCGACCCGGCCCGCCGTTTCCGCCTTGAGCTGCGCCTCGCGCAGGGGATCCATCTGTCCCTGAATCATGATCTCGCGGGTGACGTCGGCGGCTTGGGATTCCAGCACCTCGACCCGCATGAGGTCCCGCTCCGCGACGATCGGCGCGTTCCCGTCATTCGCCTCGCGCGCCCCGGTGTCGAACAGCCCGCTCAGCATCCACGCCGCAAACGCCAGGGTGGCAAACAGCGCGAGAGATACGGGATGAGTCAATGTTGCCTTGTTCATTACGGATTTCCCTGTTCAAACCCCGAGCCCTTGAGCCCGGACATGATGAATGCCGATATGGCATGGATATAATCTTCGACGACCAGACCATCGCCCAGACATTCGCCGTTCCAGAGGATGTTGACTGCGCCCTCGAAGGTGGTCGTTATGCCGTAGAGCATCTGCTGATAGGGGCCGTTCGGGATGACGCCTGTCTCGACACAGACCTTCAGCATCTCCAGCGCCTTGCCCTTGAACTCCTCGTCGCAGTCGCGAAATTGTTGCAGCAGTTCGGCGGAGATGCGTTTCTTGAAGTCGCCGCGTTTGCAATATTGCGTCACGCGTCGATAGGCCGGGTTTTTATAGTGATACCACAGGGCGACCTCGATGCTTTGTTTGAACACCGCATCGGCGGGCCGATTCAGGTCCACCCGCGCGAGTTCTTCCAGCAGGGCCTCGTAGAAATCCAGGGTCAACCGGGCGTAGATGTCCTCCTTGCTGCTGAAATGCTTGTAGACCGTGCCTTTGCCGACCTCGGCGAGGTCGGCGATCTCCTCCACCGTCACGCTCTGCCAGTCGTCGGCGTCGAACAGGCGAATGGACGCCGCGAGGATCTCGTGCTCGCGGCGGCTGAATTCGCGCAATTTGCGTTCCTGAAGCCCCATGACTGACCGTCCCGGAATGACCGGCGGTCATTATATGACTGATGGTTCCTATTTCAAGCGGAATTTCCGCATCACATCGTTATAATGCCCGCTGTGATCGCGCCGGAAACAGCTCCCACCACGGAAATCCTGGAGGCCATGCAACAGGGGGTGACGGCCGTTACCGCCAACAAGCGTCTCGCGCTCTCGCTCCATCGGGAATACGACCGCTGGATGGCGTCCCAGGGACGGGATGCCTGGCCAACGCCCGACATCCTCCCCTGGAATGCCTGGCTGGAGCGCATGCTGGAGAATGCCCGGTTACAGGGCAGCCTCGACCCCGATTTACAGCTCCTCGCCCCGACCCAGGAACGTTACCTCTGGGAGGAGATCGTCCTTGCCGATCTTTCCGATCAACCGTTGTTGCAGCCGCAGGGGGCAATCGATCAGGGACTCGATGCCTGGCGGCTGTTGCATGCCTGGGAACTGCCGCTCAAACGGAGTGACTTCGCCTTTAACAAGGACAGCGCCAGTTTTTTTACCTGGGCCTCGGCCTATGACGCCCGCTGCCGGAAACACGGCTGGTTATCGCCGGCCCGCCTCGCCTGGCATCTCGCCGCCGCGATAAGCGACAAATCGATTCCACTCCCGCGATCCCTGCTCATCCTGGGTTTCGATGAACTCCCGCCGCAACAATCGCGACTATTGGATACCTTGCAAGGGGCCGGCTGCCGGGTGCGCGTACTGCAAAGGAGCGCTGTCGAGGCAGAGGCCAGACGGATCGGCTGCGCCGATTCCCGCGTCGAACATGAAACCCTCGCGCGCTGGTTGCGCGGTCTCCTGGAACGAAGGCCCGATACGACGATTGGCGTGATCGTGCCGGACCTGGCGGCAAGACGCGCGAGTCTCGGCGCTCAACTCGACGAGGTGCTCGCCCCCGGAACGCAGGTCCCCGGACAATGGTCCACGCCGCGTCCTTACAATATTTCCCTGGGCCTGCCGCTCAGCCACGAACCGCTGATCGCGGCAGCCCTGCTGATCCTGCGCCTGCCCCGCGGGGAGACGATCGCCCTGGAAGACGCCGGCCGGTTGCTGCTCTCGCCGTTCCTCGCCGGCTGGCGGGAGGAGACCGGGGCACGGGCATTGCTGGATGCCTGTCTACGCACGGCCGGAGAAGGCAGGATCCACCTTGGCGAATTGCTCCGTCTCGCCCGCCAATCGGGACATCCGTACGCCTGTCCGATCCTCGTACACCACGTTGGGCAATGGCGAGATCTGGCAAGGGGCCTCCCACGCCGGGCGGGAAGCGAGGATTGGGCCGCGCACTTCACCCGCCTCTTGCGCGCCCTTGGCTGGGCGGCCGGCCGCACCCTGTCGAGCGAGGAATATCAAACCATCGATGCCTGGCGGGAACTCCTGATCGAATTCAGCGCCATGCGCCGGGTCAGCGGACCGCTGTCACAGTCAGCGGCCATCGCCCTGCTGGAGCAACTCGCAACGAACCGCATCTTTCAGCCGCAAGGTCCGACCGCCCCGGTGCAGGTGCTCGGCCTGCTCGAGGCTGCCGGCCTTGCCTTCGATCATCTATGGATAATGGGTCTGCACGACGGCCAATGGCCGCCGGCGCCGCACCCGAATCCCTTTCTACCTCTGCCCATGCAGCGGCGGGCCGGACTCCCGCATGCCAGCGAGGCACAAGAGATCGAACGGGCACGGGCGATCACCCGGCGCCTGCTCGGGGCGGCCCCGGAGGTAACCGTGAGCTACCCGCTGCGGTCTGACGATGCCCCGTTAAACCCGAGCCCGCTGATCGCCGACCTCCCGGAGATCCAGCCGCAAGCACTGCCTCTGTCCGGTCTTAAAACCTGGCGGGCGGCGGTGCTGGAGCGGGCGGAATTGGAGGATCTCACGACGGACCCGGCCCCGCCTCTCGCGCAGACATCCGTTGCGGGCGGGAGCAGCGTCTTCAAACTGCAAGCGGCCTGCCCTTTCCGGGCCTTTGCGGAACTGCGGCTTGCCGCCCGTCCGCTCGAAGAGGCCGCGATCGGGCTCGACCCGCGCGCCCGCGGCCAGACCGTGCACCGGATCCTGGAGCAGATCTGGCGGCGCCTGGAGTCTCACGCGCGATTGCTCGAACTCGATCCCCCGGCCCTGGAGGCTTTGATTGCGGATTGTGTGAATCAGGCGCTGGATGAATTGGCCCGCCGCTACCCGCACACGCTGAAGCCCCATTTTCTCGCCCTGGAGTCCGAGCGGCTCTGCCGTAACATGCAGGACTGGCTCGCGCTCGAGCGCCAGCGACAACCCTTCCGGGTGGCGGAGCGCGAAGCGCGACGGACGGTCGCGGCCGGCGGCATCGAGGTGCAGTTGACCATCGACCGCATCGACGAACTCCCGGACGGCCGCAAGGTCCTGTTCGACTACAAGACCGGCAAGCTCGCGCCCGCCCAGTGGTTCGGCGAGCGTCCCGAGGAACCGCAACTGCCGGTCTACAGCATGGCGATATCGGGTGAACTTGGCGCCGTGTTGTTCGGGCAGGTGCGGACCAGGGCAATGGCCTTTCGCGGGATCGCCGCGGAATCCGGTTTGATACCAACCGTCCCCTCTTGGGAAGAGGCCATACCCACCCGACACGCCGGCAATTGGGAGAACGTACTCGGCGCGTGGCGGAACGCCATCACGCGTCTGGGAGAGTCCTTCCGGTCCGGCAGGGCGGAGGTCGATCCCAAAAGATTTCCGGGCACCTGTCGCCATTGTGCATTAACCCCCTTGTGCCGCGTCCACGAGTCGCCGGCGGGACGTCGGCCACCGGAGGGTGAGTTTGGAGGCGGGGATGAATGACGCGCTGACGATTGTCGATCAGGAAGTCAGGGTCCGGGCGCTCGACCCGACTCGGTCCTTCATCGTCCAGGCCCCGGCCGGATCGGGCAAGACCGGTCTGCTCATCCAGCGTTACCTGACCCTGCTCGCCGGGGTGCAGGCCCCGGAAGAGATCGTCGCCATCACCTTCACGCGCAAGGCGGCAGGCGAGATGCGCCAGCGGATCCTGGAAGCCCTGGCCGACGCCTGCGCCAATCGCGCGCCCCTGCATGCGCATCAGGAACTGACGCTGGACCTCGCGCGCCGTGCCGTGCGGCGGGATCGGGAGATGAACTGGCGCCTGCTCGAGAATCCTGTCCGGTTGCGGATCCAGACCATCGATTCCCTGTGTCTCACGCTGGTCCGGCAGATGCCCATCCTCTCGCGGTTCGGCGCCCCGCCCGCGATCGCCGAAGACCCTGCGGAGCTTTACCTCGACGCGGCGGCGAATGTCATCGCGGACCTCGAAAGCGGCGCGACCTGGTCGGAGGATATCGCACATCTCGTCTCCCATCTGGACAACCGCCTCGATCAACTGCAATCGCTCATCGCGGGGATGCTGGCCCGGCGGGATCAGTGGCTGCGGCACCTTGCCGATCCCGCCCATCCGGCGCTGACGCGCGAGAGGCTGGAGGCAGGGCTTGCGGATTTGGTGGCCGCGGGCCTCGCGGCGATTGCCCGCTGCTGCCCCCGGGAGATCGGCGCGGAGCTGCTTGAACTGTTGCGTTATGCCGCGGAAAATCTCGCCGGAAGCGACTCGCCGATCCGAAACTGCGCCGGGCTCGACACCCTGCCGGACGCGACGCTTGCGGACCGCCCGGTCTGGGAGGGACTGCGACAATTCCTCCTGACTAAAGATGGCGCCTGGCGAGCGCGCATTACAAAAAATGAAGGATTCCCCGCAGCCGGCGATTTCAAGGATCCAACGCGCAAGGCACGGAGCAAGGAGATGAAAGAGCGCATGTCCGCCCTGCTGGATGCGCTAAGCGGAAATGAATCGCTCAGGAACGCCCTCGCCGACCTGGATACCTTGCCGCCTGCGCGCTACACCGAAGCGGAATGGCGGACCCTTCAGGCGCTGATTGGGCTGTTGCGGATCGCCGCGGCGCATCTCGAGGTCGTCTTCCAGACGCGCGGGCAGGTGGACTACGCCGCCGTGACGCAGGCGGCGCTCGCCGCCCTCGGCGAACCCGAGTCGCCCACGGATCTGGCGCTCGCGATGGATTATCGCGTCCGGCACCTTCTCGTTGACGAATTCCAGGACACTTCGTGGAACCAATTCGAACTGATCCGGCGCCTGACCGCGGGTTGGCAACCGGGCGAGGATCACAGTCTGTTCGCGGTCGGCGACCCCATGCAATCCATCTATCGTTTCCGTGAGGCCGAGGTTGGCCTGTTTCTGGACGCATGCCTAAACGGCATCGGCCAGATCCGGCTCGAATTCCTCCGTCTCTCGGTGAACTTTCGCGCCCAACAGGGGCTGGTCGACTGGATCAACGCCAGCTTTCCCGAGGTGCTCGGCCGGGTGGATGACATCGGGAGCGGCGCGGTGGCCGCGGCCCCGGCGGAGGCCTTTCATCCGGCCCTGGACGGTCCGGCGGTGACGATCATTCCGCAACTCGAACGCAGCGATCGTGCGGAGGCCGATCAGGTCGTCGGGATCATCCAGCGCCTCCGCGCGGAAGAACCCGCCGGTACGACCGCCGTCCTGGTGCGCAGCCGCGCCCATCTCGCGCTGATCGCCCCGGTCTTGCAGGTGGCGGGCCTGCGCTATCAGGCTGTGGAGATCGAAAAACTCGGCGGCCAGACAGTCGTTTTGGATCTGCTCGCCATCACCCGCGCCCTGCTGCATCCGGCCGATCGGATCGCCTGGCTCGCCCTGTTGCGGGCCCCCTTCTGCGGCCTCACGCTCATGGACCTGCATGCCCTGGCCGGCGGCCGTGATGAGCGAGCTATACATGATCTGCTGCACGATACGGCGGTGACCGCCGGACTCAGCCCGGATGGCCAGAACCGGTTGCGCCGGGTCCTGCCGATATTGGACGCGGCCATGGCAGGCCGAGATCGCTGCACTCTGCGCCAATGGACGGAAGGAGTCTGGATCGCCCTGGGCGGACCAGCCTGTCTGCCGGATCGAAACAGCGGCGAGGACGCGGAGGTGTTTCTGCGCCTGCTGGAGGACCTCGGCCAAGGCGACCTGCATCGCCTCGAACACGAACTCAATGAGTTATACGCCCTGCCCGATGCCGCGGCGGACGGGACATTGCAATTGATGACCCTGCACAAGGCGAAGGGTCTGGAGTTCGACCATGTCATCATGCCCGGTCTTGGGCGCAGTCCGAGACACGCTGAAGAAAGGCTGCTGTCATGGCTGGAGCACAACCGGGAAGGCGGACAGAGCGATCTCCTGCTCGCCCCCGTGAGCGCGGCAGGCGAGGATACGAACCGCATCGCGGCCTACCTGAGACGCTTGGAACAGACGCACACCCGGCATGAAAACAGCCGCCTGGTTTACGTGGGCGCGACCCGCGCCAGGCGACGGCTGTATCTCCTGGGTCATGTGCCCGTGAAAGACAGCGCCGACGGCCCGAGCTTGAGCACACCGCGCGAGGATACCCTGTTGGCGCGCCTGTGGCCGGTGGCTGAACCGGAATTTGCGGCCCTCCTCGCCAAGCCACGGCCGCAGCCTGGTACGGAACAAGCCCCGGATCGGACGCCATCCTCTGCACGTAAACGTTTGATCGCCGAGTGGACGGCGCCGGAACCGCCCTTGGGGATTTCCAAGATGGAGAGCGTAATTCCTGAGCGGATCGAGGCGTCCGTGGAATTCGATTGGGCCGGCGAGGATGCGCGCATTGTCGGGACGGTACTGCACCGGCTGTTGCACGCCCTCGCACAACGGCAGGCCAGAGCAATCGATGACGCGCTGCGCGAGAGGCTGGAACTCACTGCCAGCGGGATGCTGGAGGCGAGGGGGATGATCGGGGATCGGCTGCGTGGCGCCCTGGCCTCGGTGCAGGCAGCTCTTCAGACCATCCTTGCGGATGCGCGGGGTCGCTGGATCCTGGACCACGAGCATCAGGAGGCCGTGGCCGAATTCGCGCTGAGCGGCGTGGTGGAGGGCAGGCTCGATCACATCGTCGTCGACCGCAGTTTTATCGATAACGATGGCGTCCGCTGGATCATTGATTACAAGCTGGGGTCGCATGGCGGCAGCGACAGGGAAGGTTTTCTCGATCGAGAACAGCAGCGTTATCGCGCCCAACTCGAACGCTACGCCCGGATCTATTCTGTCATGGATGCCCGCCCCATTCGGCTGGGGCTCTATTTTCCGTTGCTGGCCGGCTGGCGCGAGTGGTCTTATTCATTAAAATAAACGCGCTCCACAGTTAACTCACTGGAGAAATCGAATGCGAATTCGTAGGGATGTATTGATTGGGGCGCTGCTGATGTTGTCATCGTTGACGGCTTTTGCTCAACAGGAAGCGCTGGAGGAAATCGTCGTGACCGGCAAACTGCCGGGGCCCGCGCTATGGAAGGTCAGCGATGGCGAGAACAACCTGTGGATCTTTGCGCTGCTGTCCCCGATCCCCAAAGGCATGATTTGGGAATCGGCGCGGGTGGAAAAGGTAATCAAGGGGATCGATGAATTCATTGAGCCGCCAGGCGCCGATATCGACGTCTCCCCGCTGGTGATGCTGAATCCGATCAACTATGTGCGGGGTTACCGGCTGGCCAAGCGTCTTGGCAGGAATCCCGACGGCAAATCGCTACAGGACGTATTGCCGCCGGGGTTGTATCGACGCTTCGCCGCGCTGAAGACGCGGTACATGCCCGATCATGATGAGTTGGAAACCATGCGACCCATGTTCGCAATCGGGCAACTGGGTCGAACGGTGCTCGCGCAGAATAATCTCGTTGCGGATCGCGGCATCATGAAAAAGATCAAACGGCTGGTCAGACGCAACCGCCGTATCAAGCGTACTGCCACCGAAGTGCGGTTGAAACTCGAAGGCGGTTACGGAAAATTGGCCGATCGCACCGAAAAACTGATCAACAGTTTGCCGCCGGAACAGGAGATTGCCTGCATGGAAACCCTGATCAACCGCTACGAGAACGATATCGAGTCAATGAAAAGCCGCGCGAACAGTTGGGCCCAGGGCTATGTCGACGATTTGCGCGACGGCGCCGTTGTATTCGACGATGCCAATCCCTGCGCGCTCATGATGCTGGCCAGCAGTGAAGGAACCACGGTGGAGGATTTGCAGAAACGCAGCCAACAACAATGGCTGGCAGCCGCGGAAAAGGCGCTGACCGCCAATCGCTCCACTTTTGCCGTACTCGATATCGGCGAACTGGTCAGCGAACGCGGCCTGCTGGCGCAGCTCAAAGCGAAGGGCTATGCGGTGCGGGCGCCGTGATCATCCTAATAGTGATCCAACAGGCTGTCAGGGTAATCCGGACTTGCGCATCCTGGCCGGCGGCGGATTGTCCAACAGCAAAGGATCGTCGATGAAGGGATTGCGTTCGCCCTGCAACGCCTCGATCCGGTCGTTGCGGAAACGCTCCTGCTCGCTCGTGCCGTCTTCGCGGTTCCAGCGCTGCAGCGTCTGGATGAGCGGCGGCCATAGGGGAAGATCGTAACGCCAGTGCATGTAATAGAGCGCCCTCGCGACATTGCCGCGGGATACCGGCCGCGGTTCGACGAGGTTTTTACGCCATTCGAAGTCACAATCCTGGTAGCGCCATTCCTCGCCCGCCACCTCGCCGAACTCCATCCCGTTCAGACGGGTCACCAGATCGGACCAGTCGGGATACAGATTGTGCATGTCCGCCTCCATGCGCCGGAATAATGCGTTGCCGGACTCCCGGCATTGCATCCGGCTGTCGCATCCGGCCCGCATCAACATCTTTTCCAGCGGATAGATGTGCATCAGGATGACGGTCCGCCGATCGGCGGTCTTGCGATCGTGATCGAAACGATCCCCGCAGAACAGCGTCCAGCCGCCGTAGGGATGCAGCTCGTCCCAGAACAGACTTTCCGCGATCGTATCGAAATCTTCGGAGATCACGCCTTGCGGCCAACCGGGGGACAGCGGCGCCAAATACAACAGCGACAGCAGCGACAATCTGTAAAACGCGCGGGAACTCATGACTTCGGATGATCGCCGGAAAATGGGTTAAGGTTCGTGGAGAGGAAACCGCGGGCTGCGGAATGTCCCGGTGATGATATCAAGGGTAATAAGGTTCTCCTATCGGGGACTCAAAAAACGAAATAATCTTGCGGTTGTCGCTTTTGTTTACATAAAAAACATAAGAATCAAAATGGTTAATAACCGATTGAATTTACATTGATTATCTTGGTGACACCCCAGATTTTTGTAGATTTTCAAGTCAATTTAGTGTCGAGTTTATTTACATAATTCAGTATGTAAAAAATTTGCGTAAGCTCATATCTCACTGTTTATTATAAGAATAATTTCATAAGGCACAGTATATGCACGGGTATTATCCAGCATTCAAGAATTCATTGTTCATGTGAAAATACAAATCACGGCTATAAATACTTCTTTGGGGGCGCAATGTATATTAATTACCCTATAAACCGCATGTCCTGTGCCTTAATCGTTCGCAAACTTACCTCGTTACTTGTAATTCTTCTACTGTCTGTTCTTTCGGTTCCGGCGACGGCTGATGTCATCCTTTGGGGTGTTGATGCTGGAAACACAAGGGCTGTTGTACCGTCTAGCAATTTTAGTTGTTGCGAATCGGCGCAATGGGCCACTGGCAGTGTTGCTGGTTCGCCAAGTTATGCCGCGCTGACAGGAACTCCCTGGACTGGGTGGGATGAGACCCCGTCAGGACACAACGTGGATGTTACAGATCGGTTGAACGTCTATTCAGGACATACTGCCGCAACCGCAGGTTTCGTTCCAGGCGCGGCAGGTCTGCTCGACCCTTCCAATGTTTTCACTTATCACTTGTATGACGAGACAAGTAACTCGGATATATGTTGCGGCCTGTCGAGTTGGGCAATAGGCTCGGCGAAATACAGGTTCACTTCCGACACTGCGGCTACCATCTACTGGGTCTACGACTATGTGTTCACCACGTACGGCGATTATCACTGGTGGAATTCTGGCAGCGCGTATACCGCAAATGCTTCTCAAACAGGGTGGGATGGTAACCTGAGTGGATTCGATTGGAACGGCCCTGACCCTCAATACGCACCTGGTATTAATGGACTCCATACGATGACTGGTGGGTCGGCTGGTTCTTTCTATATCGGTACCGGTCGTGATTTTGAATTCCGCATTGACCTCAACATCGGAGCTGCCGGTATTTTTTCGTGCGACCCTAACGCTCCGTCATGCATTGCTGCGGGCAGACCCGCTGGAACATCATGGGGCGACTTGAAACTCCGTTTGGCGTTTTCTGCCATCCCCTTTTCTTCCATTCCGACACCGATACCAACTAATGTCCCGGAGCCGGGTACAACTTCCATGCTGTTGGCAGGTCTTGCTTTGTTGGAACTCGTCACTAAACGACGATTGAAAACGCTTACAAAAACCATGTAAACGTGAAATCTCATTATAATTCCAAGTGAATTACCCTCGCCTTTAGGCGAGGGTTTCAAAACAATGGCTCAAGCCAAGTAGAAGCATCGAAGGGGACGTCACTCCCGCGCATCCTGCACGGCGAGACCGTTGCCGCCAGTAAGCAGGCGATCATCCGCCGTCACCAGGGTGGCATGATGGCGGAGCGCGGAGGCCGCGATGAATCGATCCGCCGGGTCCTTGTGCAATACCTCCAGTTGCGCGGCGAGAATTGCGGTCGGACCATCCAACACCAGCTCAGTGATACCCGACTCAAGCGCGATCCTCCGCAGTTCCGGAACATCGTCGGCCTCGATGCGTTTTTTTAACGCCAGCATGGCCAGTTCCCAAAAGCTGATGGCGCTGACGGCAACCCCATCCTCACCGAATGCATGCTCGATTTTCGCACGGGACATCCGCCCCAGTTTCTCGTCCGCAGTCGCCAGCCAGTACAGTGTATGGGTATCGAGCAGGATCACTTCAATGCCTCCCACTCATCCACATCAATGGGCTCCATAATGTCGCCAAGGATCCGTGTCCGTCCCTTCCATATTCCGAAGGGTGTAGCCGGTTTCGCCGTTCTCACCGGGCACAGCTCCGCTACCGGTTTGCCCGCCTTGGTGATGCGGATGGGTTCGCCCGTGCGCGCGACCTCATCCATAAGTGCCAGGCATTTTGCCTTGAATTCGGAGGCCTTGATGGTTTGCATGACACACTCCAGGACGATAGATGACCATCAGTATGACCATGGTCACGAGAGTGGTCAATTAACAATTATGCAACGACAAATCGCCACGAGGCAGGACGATAAACAAGGCGGAAATTGGCGGAGAGGGTGGGATTTGAACCCACGGACCGTTATTAGCGGTCACTCGATTTCGAGTCGAGCCCATTCGGCCGCTCTGGCACCTCTCCGGTGGATGTGCTTGATTTCCCGGCATTCTGGCGCCTGACCGGGGCGAGTATTGTACTGTTTCCGCGACGAAGTGACAGCCCTTTAAATATGGAAATTTGGTCGAATCTCGTGGAATGGCTTTCCCCGCAGGGGGCAACCCCCTTATCCTAATGTCATGTCAAACAAGCCTTACCCCCGATGAAGGCCGCCCGTTCGCCTGCCGTCGCCCCGTTGATGAGCCTCCTGGGACTGGCATTATTATGTAGCGCAGCCTGTTCCAGACAGCCGCCTCCGCCCGCCCCCATCCGGCCGGCCCAATCGTCGCTCGACAAGATCCGGCAAACCGGCGCGATCACCGTCGTCACTCGGGCGGGTCCGGCCACTTATTATCTGGAAAATGCGGAAGAACGCGGTTTCAGTTTCGAACTCGCAGACCGTTTCGCGGATCATCTGGAGGTCTCTCTCAATGTCATCGTGGCGAAAAGCGATGCCGAAATGATCGAAATCCTGCGGGAGGGAAAAGCTGATTTCGCCGCTGCCTCGCTCATCAATCAGAGTCTGCCGGACAGCCGAATGACGCTCGTCCCGACGCACCAATGGCTGACATTCCATCTCATCTACCGTAACGGCGGGGAACTGCCGACCAGCCTGGACGACATTCCACCACACGCCATTCACATCGCCGGGGATTACCTGCCGCCCCCGCTGGTGGAGTCCCTGCGGGCGAACCACCCTAAGCTGCTGCTGGTCATCCATCCAGAACTCAATACCCAGGACCTGCTGGCGATGATCGAAAAGGGGGAGATCGGGTACACGATCGCCGACTCCAACGAACTGGTCCTGGCCATGCATTCCTATCCCGAGATCCGCCCGGCACTGACCGTGGGAACACCTTTGCCCCTCGCCTGGGCCTTTCGGGGCGAAAAGGTTGACGCCGGACTCATCCAGGCGGCGCGGGAATTTCAGGATGAGATCTATCTGAGCGGCGATCTTGCGGACCTTTTCGACGCCTGTTTCGGGCATACCGAGGAATTCGATTACCTGGATTCGCGGAACTTCATCGACCGTTACGCCATGCGCCTGCCGAATTATCGGGATCTGTTCGAGAAAACCGCGGATCAATACCGGTTGGATTGGTCTTTGCTAGCAGCCATCAGTTACCAGGAATCCCATTGGGACCGCACCGCGCGTTCAGAGACGGGCGTGCGGGGATTGATGATGCTGACGAAAAGTACTGCGGAGAGTCTCGGCGTGACCAATCGCGCCGACCCCGTACAAAGCATCCGGGGCGGTGCGGAGTATTTCACGCATATGCTCGAGAAGATCCCGGAACGGATACAGGAGCCTGATCGCCGCTGGTTCGCTCTCGCCGCCTATAACATCGGATACGGGCATCTGGAGGATGCCAGGGTCCTCACCGACCGGATGG
The DNA here is from genome assembly GCA_004297165.1 of Gammaproteobacteria bacterium. GTDB lineage: Bacteria > Pseudomonadota > Gammaproteobacteria > Eutrophobiales > Eutrophobiaceae > 2-02-FULL-56-15. The sequence continues at coordinate 107,624 of SCUJ01000001.1, read as the reverse complement.
GCAAGAATCCGGACCTGTGGGAGGATGTCCGGGAGAGCCTGCCGCTCTTGAGCCGCAAGAAATGGTTCAGGACCACCCGCCACGGTTATGCCCGCGGCTATCAGGCTGTGGAATTCGTGGAGAACATCCGGAAGTATCACAACACCCTGGTGCAGTTGACGCAGCCGGAGATGGCGCCATACGAGCGGTCGGTTGAGAATCTTTACAGCGACTCGAAGGTTTTATAGATCACTCATAGTGATTGCGCCAATGGATGGCGAGTTGCCTCGCCTCCTCCAGCGCGGGTCCGGCAAGGCTCCCGGCAACCTTGTCCCGCATCTCCACGACTGCGGCATCGCCGGACTCGCAGGCCAGCGATAACCAGGCCCAGGCGTGCTGGTAATCGCGCACTACGCCATAGCCCTTCGTGTAGCAGACGCCCAGTAGGTATTGCGCCTTGACATACCCCTGCAACGCGGCCTTCTCGATCCATTTGCACGCCAGCTCGCGGTCCTGACGCACGCCCTTGCCATCCAGATACAGGCGGCCCAGGCGGTATTGCGCCTTGGCGTAACCCCGCTCCGCAGCCCATTGGTAACATTTGAAGGCCTTGATCTCGTTGATCTCAACGCCCTGGCCGACCTCATACATCTTGGCCATCTGATAGGCCGCCTTGGCATATCCCTGTTCCGAGGCGCGGGCGAACTGGGTAAAGGCCTCCTCATAATCGGTTGGCGTCCCCAGACCGTGCTGATACAGGAGTCCCAGGTTGAATTGCGCCTTGTAGTAGCCCTGATCGGCGGCCTTCTTAATCCACTCAAAGGCTTGATTATCATCCGGCGCGACGCCATGCCCACCCATGTACATGAGGCCGAGGTTGTATTGGGCCTTGGCGTACCCGCGGACCGCCGCCTCGGTATACCACTTCACAGCTTCCCGCTCGTCTTTCCCGATGCCCTCGCCACGCGCGAACATCATGCCGACATTCAACTGGGCGCGGGTATGACCGCGCTCCGCCGCCCGTAGATACCATTGTACCGCCCGGTGCGGATCCTTCGCCGCGCCGAGTCCGCCCGCATACATGAAACCGAGGTTGTAACAGGCGCCCGCATGCCCCTGCTCCGCCGCGCGTTCATAGAGCGTGAGCGCCTGATGCAGATCCCTTTGTGCGCCAAGCCCTTCCTGATAGCACCAGGCAAGATTTGCCAGGGCGGACGCATCCTCCTGCTCCACAGCGATTCGCAGCCATTTCACGGCCTGACGGTGGTCCTCGACGACCCCATATCCCCGCAGGTACATCTGACCCAGGCGGGATTGCGCCCGCGCCTCGCCCTGTTGCGCCGCCTTCTGGTACCAGTACGCCGCCTGCCCGTAATCCAGGGGGATGCCGTTGCCATTCTCATACATCTCGGCCAGTTGCAGTTGCATGGCAAGCTCACCTGCCATGGCCTCGGCCGTGACGTGCTCTATATCAACCGTGATGTCTTGACCTGGCATTAGACCGTGATGTGATGTTTTATGTGTCTGATTATATTAAACCTATTACCGGCCTGCCTCCGGTATTTTCATTCGCCGGTCCAGCGTTCCCAGTAAGGTATGGGTTGATAGAGCTGGTAGAGAAATTCCACGAAGGTGCTCACCTTGGCCGAGAGATAGGCGCGGTGCAGATAGATCGCATAAATGGGACGGGCCGGCGGTTCGAATTGTTCCAGAAGGACCTTGAGCTTGCCAGCCTTGATGTCGAGACCCAGGATGTAGGTCGGCAGTTGAATCAGGCCGCAACCTTCAATGGCCGCGATGCGAAGTGCATCGCCGGTATTGGCGCTGACATCGCCTTGCACCCGTTGGGTGTATACCCCGTCCGGTCCGCTGAAGGTCCAGACGCCGGCCGGCGAACGCGGCGTAAATAAAAGGCAATTATGGCGTTCGAGATCAGCAGGGCGTTCCGGTATGCCATGTCGCGCCAGATAGTCCGGCGCGCCACAGACCACCTGCCGCGACTGGGCAAGTTTCCGGGCCACCAGGTTGGAATCCTTCAGTTCTCCCGTTTGTATGGCGAGATCGAGTCCTTCGTTGATGAAATCGGGCGTGCGCGAGGCGAAGATCAAGTCGATGCTGACCCTGGGATAGATCCGCCGGTATTCGGCTACGGCGCGGGTGAGGTGAAAGGACCCGAAGGACGTGGGCGCCATGATCCTCAGGGTCCCCGTGGGTTCGGCGGATAACTTTGCGGTGCTGAGTTCGGTCTCTTCCAGTTCTTCCATGATGCCCTGCACGCGGTCCCGGTAGTTGAGACCGGTATCGGTCAGGCTGAGATGCCGGGTGGTGCGGTTGAACAGGCGGACGCCGAGCTGCCGTTCCAGGCTGCTGACATGTTTCGAGGCCATGGCCTTGGAGATGCGCAATTGCTGGGCCGCGGCGGAGAAGCTTCCCGATCGCGCGACTTGCAGAAATACCCGGATGCTGGTCAGTTTGTCCATGAGTGTTATTAAGGATTTTTCTGACTGCGATTAGCTTGTAATTATGAAATTCATTCTAAAGGATCCACCCATCCACGCACAGGATTATTCAAGCCAGCCATCGCAGCCTATATAACTGTTACCATACGTCAATGACCGAAACCGATGCCTTGCGTCCTTTTCATAACCTGTCGCCAGACGCCATCCTCGACGCCGTGGAGCAGGCCGGTTATTGCTGCGACGGACGGGTGCTCGCGCTGAACAGCTACGAGAATCGCGTGTACCAGATCGGTCTGGAAGAGACCGCTCCGATCATCGCCAAGTTCTACCGGCCTGCGCGCTGGTCGGACGCGGCGATCCTGGAGGAGCACCGGTTCACCCATGAGTTGAACGAAATGGAGATCCCGGTAGCCACGCCGCTCAAGGACAGCCAGGGAGAAACCCTGCTCCGGAGCGGACCCTATCGCTTCGCCCTGTATCCCCGCGTGGGCGGCAGGGCCCCGGAACTCGATAACCCGGAGACTCTGCGGCAATTGGGGCGTTGCCTCGGACGGATGCACAACGTGGGCGCGGTCAGGGAATTCCGGGAACGCCCTGCCATCGGTCTCGAAGAATATGTGATCGGTTGCCGCGAGTTCCTGCTCGCCGGCGACTTCGTGCCCGCCGATATCCGGCCCGCCTATGCCGCGGCGACGGAACAACTGATCCACCGCTTGAGCGATCGACTGCGGCTGCTTGTGGAGTGCCGCCGGTTCCGGCTCCATGGCGATTTTCACATTGGCAATATCCTCTGGCAGGAAACGCATCCGTTCATCGTCGATTTCGACGATGCCCGCACCGGTCCCGCCATACAGGACTTCTGGATGCTGCTCTCCGGCGATCGCCCGTACATGACCGCCCGCCTTACCGAATTACTGGAAGGTTATACGGAGTTTCGCAACTTCGATCCCCTTGAACTGCAACTGCTCGAACCACTGCGGACACTGCGCATCATTTATTTCAGCGGTTGGCTGGCGCGCCGCTGGGACGATCCCGCCTTCCCCAGGGCCTTTCCCGCCTTCAACACGCAACGCTACTGGCAGGATCACATCCTCGCCCTGCGCGAACAACTGGCCCTAATCGACGAACCGCCGCTCGAATGGCATGACTGGACGTGAGCAGCGGAGTAGCCCGGATGGAATGCAACGGAATCCGGGATGAAAATGATTCCCCGGATTACGCTGCGCTGCATCCGGGCGACACTTACTTTCCATGTCCTACTCACCCTCGCCGATCGCCGATTCATGACTCAGATCAAAAACTTCCAGAACCTCCCTTCTGTATTATGCGGGCCTTCTGGCGGGAATCAGGTAATTAAACGATTTGAAAAGCCGGGGGCGTCATGCGATGCGCGCGACCCCTAAACCCCGCCGAAACTCCGGACTGCGAAAGCGCCCCGGCTCGGATGCCCGCCAAGATTCACAAGGGCCTCGCTGCCGGCGCATGGGGGGCGATTCGCCCCCGATTGAACAGTACTGGAACTTACAACTTGATGAGTAAAGCAGCCAACATCAGGCCCGTTACGGGCGGGGCAGGCGAAAGTAACGCCGGCGCCGTGCGGCGTCCTGCCCGCGAATCGATGATGGGCAACGAGGCCATCGCCCGCGGGGCATGGGAAGCCGGGGTGCGCGTGGCCGCGGCCTATCCCGGCACACCGAGTACCGAGATCATGGAGAGCCTGGCGACTTATCCCGCCGCCGATGTGCATGCGCAGTGGTCCACCAACGAGAAGGTCGCCCTGGATGTCGCCATCGGCGCCGCCTTCGCCGGGGTGCGCGCCTTTGCCTCGATGAAACATGTCGGCCTCAATGTGGCCGCCGATTCCCTGATGTCGCAGACCTATATCGGCGTCAACGGCGGGCTGGTGATCGCCGTCTGCGACGACCCCGGCATCCACAGCTCTCAGAACGAGCAGGACACCCGTCTTTTCGGCGCGCTCGCAATGGTCCCGATCCTGGAACCTTCGGACGCCCAGGAGGCCCTCGACTTTACCCGGCTGGCCTTTTCGATCAGCGAGGAGTTCGACACGCCGGTCATCGTTCGCAGCACCACCCGGCTCTCGCACACCCGCAGCCTCGTGCGCACCGGCGAACGCGATGCGCCCGCGCCCCGCGAGTTCATCGAGAACCCGGCCAAGAATGTCATGATCCCCGGTCATGCGCGGGTGCGTCATCACGCCCTGCTGGAACGGGAGCGCAAGCTCACCGCCTGGCTCGCGGACTCGCCGTTGATCCGTTGGGAAAAAGGCAGCGCGGAGTACGGCATCATCACCCAGGCCACCGCCTACACCTATGTCAAAGAAGTCGCACCTGATGCGAGCATCCTGAAACTGGGCGTGTCATGGCCTCTGCCGCTGGAACAGATCCGGGAATTCTGCAACTCGGTGCAAAGGGTCCTGGTCATCGAGGAACTGGAGCCGGTGATAGAAAACGCAGTGCGGACGCTGGGGATCGCGGTGGACGGCAAGCGCTTCTTCCCGCGGACCGGAGAATTCTCCGTCGAGACGATCCGGCAGGGACTGGAACAGGCGGGGATCCTGAAACCAGGCCCGGCCCTGCCCGAGCTTGCCATCAAGAGCATGCCCCGGCCACCGCTGCTCTGCGCGGGCTGTCCCCACACCACGGCCTATCTCGCGCTGCGCAGTCTCGATGCCCGGGTCGCCGGCGACATCGGCTGTTACACACTGGCCGCGGTGGAGCCGCTCAAGGCGATCGACACCACGGTATGCATGGGCTCCAGCATCGCGATTGCGCTCGGCATGGCCAAGGCCGGGACCCAGGAGCGACCCATCGTGGCGACCATCGGCGATTCCACCTTCCTGCATTCGGGGATCCCGCCGCTCATCGACGCGGTCTACAACCAGGCGGACATCACGGTGGTCCTGCTCGACAATCGTATCACCGCCATGACCGGCGGTCAGGATCACCCCGGCACCGGCCGCACCCTGCGGGGTGAGGCCACCCATCGCGTGGACATGGAGACCATGATCCGCGCGGCCGGGGTGCAATGGGTGAGGAAGATCGATTCTTATAATATTGCCTCGGTGCATCAGGCCTTGCGCGAGGCCATCCGTCACAAAGGCGTCTCCGTCTTGATCATGGACCGGCCCTGCGTGCTGGACCCCGTGAAGATCAAGGGTCCGCCGCTGCGGGTCAGGGCCGAGGCCTGCAATGCCTGCCAGGCCTGCATGAACCTGGGCTGCCCGGCCCTGTCCTGGAGCGAGGAACGTCACGAGGGTTATAACAAGGTGAAGATCGATGAGGCCGCCTGCATCGGCTGCACCCTCTGCATGCAGGTGTGCACCACGGATGCGATCGGCATCGTCGCCGAGGCGCCGGCCACGGCATGACCACGGGTACGCCCAAGGAGGTCATCACCGCCGCGGCCCTGACCGCGCCGTCCGCACGCGCGCAGGAGCGGCCGACGAATGTCCTCATTGTCGGGGTCGGCGGCCAGGGGGTGATCATGATCTCCAAGGTCATCGCCCTCCTCTGCGAACGCCAGGACCTCGACGTCAAGCAGAGCGAGGTGCATGGCATGTCCAAGCGCGGGGGCTCGGTCTTCAGTCATCTGCGTTTCGGCCAGCGGGTCTACTCGCCGACCATCCCGATCGGCGAGGCGGACGTGCTGGTCGCGCTCGAATGGGCCGAAGGTCTGCGCTGGCTGCCTTTTCTCAATCCCGAGACCGGGACATTCCTCGCGGATACGCAGCAACTTATCCCGCCGTTTTCCTGCCGCAGCCGCAAACCGGGCGCGGTGACGAATTACGCGCGGCATACCGTCGCCGAGGTCGCCGGTAAGGTCCCCAACTGTTTCGCGACCGACGCGAGCCGCATGGCGGCGGAACTGGGCAATGCCCGGGCCGCGAATACCATCCTGCTCGGCATGCTCTCCACGGCGCTGGATTTTCCGGAGCAGGAGTGGCTCACCGTCATCGAACAACTGGTGCCAAAAAAAACCATCGGCGCCAATCTGCGGGCCTTCGCGGCGGGACGGACCTGGGTCGAACAACATGATCCCGCCGCCATGCATGCTGAGGCCCCGGCGGTTTTTCCCGCCGCAGCGGACCTCGGCGATTACGTGGCGCGCTCGGCCCCGGAGATCAATGCGGCCTGGTGCAAGGGCTGCGAGATCTGTGTCAAGTTCTGCCCCGAACGCTGCCTGTTCATGAATGACCGGCAAGTGGCCGAACTCAAGGACCCGGACCTCTGCACCCGCTGCCGCGTCTGCGAGCGCCTGTGTCCGGATTTCGCCATCACCCTCCATCGTCTTGACGCATGAGCACTGAACCAGCCACAACCACACAGAACCTGGAAGGCAACGAGGCCTGCGCCCTCGGGGCCATCGCCGGCGGCTGCCGTTTTTACGCCGGGTACCCGATCACACCTTCTTCCGAGATCGCCGAACGCATGGCCAGCGAGTTGCCGGGCGTCGGCGGGGTCTTCATCCAGATGGAGGACGAGATCGCCTCCATGGCCGCGATCCTCGGCGCCTCGATGGGCGGACTCAAGGTGATGACGGCAACCAGCGGACCGGGTTTTTCGCTGAAACAGGAGAACCTGGGACTCGCCGTGGCGACGGAGATCCCCTGTGTCATTATCGATGTCATGCGCGGCGGACCCAGCACCGGCCTGCCGACGCGCCCAGCCCAGGGCGATTACATGCAGGCCCGCTGGGGCACGCATGGCGATCACGCCATCATTGTGTTGACGCCCGCCTCAGTCGCCGAGATCTACGCGCAGACCATTCGCGCCTTCAATCTGGCCGAGGCCTTCCGCACGCCGGTGGTGATCTTGTACGAAGAGACCATCGGCCATCTGCGGGAGACCGTGGATCTGCCTGCTCCCGAGACTATAGAAATTATCGACCGTCAATGGGCCGCGCCGGATGACCGCAATTTCCTCCCCTACAGGCCGGGGACCGACGGGATCCCGGCCATGCCGCGGCCAGGCGACGGTCACCGTACGCACATGACGGGACTGACCCACGGCGAGGACGGGTTTCCAACCCAGAAACCGGAAGCGATCGCCGCCGCCAACCGGCATCTCAGCCACAAGCTGGAACCGCATCTCGATCGCATCGAGCAATTCGAGATCGTCGCCGGCGAGGACGCGGAGGTGATCGTGGTGGCCTGCGGACTGGTGGCGCGGGCCGCCAAACGCGCGGTCGCCAAGGCCCGCGCCAAGGGCATACGGGCCGGGCTGTTCCGGCCCATCACCCTCTGGCCCTTCCCCACGCTCCCCTTGCAGGCCCTCTTGCAGCCGGCGGGGGCCGTTATAGTGGCGGAGATGAACGCGGGCCAACTCATCGCCGAGGTGGAGCGTCACGCCGGCGATCACTGCCGGGTCGTGGGTCTCAATCGCATCGACGGCGAGGCGATCACGCCCTCGCAAATCCTGCAACAGATCGAGGAACTGGCCAATGACTGAAGCCCCGGCGCCGGAGTTCGTCATCCGGGAATACCTGCGGGAACACCTCATGCCGCACTTCCTCTGCCCCGGCTGCGGTCACGGCATCGCCTTGCGCGCCCTGCTCTGGGCCGTGCATGAACTCGGGATAACAAAGGACCGGCTGGCCATCGTCTCCGGGATCGGTTGCTCGGGGAGGATCGGGGCCTATGTCGATGCCAACACCTTTCATGTCACCCATGGCCGGCCGCTGGCCTTCGCCACGGGCCTGAAACTCGCCCGCCCGGATCTGGAGGTCGTCGTGATCACCGGCGACGGCGATTGTCTCGCCATTGGCGGCAATCATCTGATCCACGCCTGCCGCCGCAATCTGAACATCACCTGCATGATGCTGAACAACGAGGTCTATGGCATGACCGGCGGGCAGGTCTCGCCCACGACCAGCAATTCGCGCTATACCACGACCACGCCGCTGGGCAATTTCGAACCCACCTTCGACGCCTGCGCCCTGGCCGAAGGGGCCGGGGCCGGTTTCGTGGGCCGGGAGATCACCCTGCAAACGCCCGCGCTGAAAAATCTCCTGCGCGAAGGGCTCGCCTATCCGGGCTTCGCGTTCATCGAGGTCATCTCCGACTGCACCGAGATCTACGGCCGCAAAAACGACCTCGGCAACTCCGCCGAGATGGTGCTGAGCCAGAAGGCGGCGGCGCGTCCCGATGTCTACACGAACAGCGTGGATCGTCCGTTCCGGCCCAACCAGTTGCGGACCGGCGTGCTTGCGCGCAAGGATCGCCCGGAATACGCCGCGGCGCGGCAACGGCATCTGCAATCCCTGGGCAACGTCGAATGAGCCAAACGCAAATCGAGATCCGTCTCTCCGGCAGCGGCGGCCAGGGGATCCTGCTCGCCGGCCAGATCCTGGGCGATGCCCTTACCCTCGAGAGGAAACGCATCGCCCAATCCCAAAGCTACGAACCCACCTCCCGCGGCGGCCTGAGCCGCTGTGACCTGGTGGCTGGGACAAAGGCCACGGATTATCCGCTCGCCAGCGCCCTGGATTATCTCGTTATCCTGGATCGGATCGCACTCCATGCCTCGGACGATATCCTGAAGACAAATACTCTGGTCGTGATCGATATGAGCGCGGCAGAAGGCAAGGACGCGGAGAACGGTAAAACCAGGGCGCTGCCGCTGCTCGATACCGCGCGCGCCTGCAACGACATCCGTTCGGCCAACATAGTGGCGCTGGGAGCGCTTGTGGAACTCTCCGGCGTCTGCCGCGCCGATACGCTCGTCGCGGCCATCTGCGCCGGCGCCCCCGCCAAGCTGGTGAAATCCATGCTCAAGGCCGTTGAGGCCGGCCAGAACCTTGTCCGCGCCTGAACCCTGCTGAAACTATTCGCGGCTCAGGCTACTCTTAGCGGTAACCATCAACCGCTGGAACGACCATGCATCCAATCGCCATCTCCATCCTGCTTCTCATCTGCAGCAACGTGTTCATGACCTTCGCCTGGTACGCCCACCTCAAGGAACTCAATCACAAACCCTGGCTGGTCGCCGCCATCGTGAGCTGGTTGATAGCCCTCTTCGAATACATGCTGCAAGTACCCGCGAACCGGGTCGGTTACACGGCCATGAATGTCGGGCAACTCAAGATCCTGCAGGAGGTGATCACCCTCAGCGTCTTCGTGCCCTTCTCCTTCCTGTATCTCAAGGAACCGTTGAAGCTCGATTATCTCTGGGCGGGTCTGTGCATGATGGGCGCGGTGTTCTTCATCTTCCGGGGCAAATTACCTATCTGATAATTCCAGGGTTAACCCACCACGCGCAGCAGCAGGCCCTTCAAATACGCCGTCTCCGGGATCTGGATCTTTACCGGATGATCCGGGGCCTGCGACCGAAAAAGAGACAAGTTTATTTCTCAAACCCAGGAAACAGGCATCTTAATCAACCCACGAGTTTTCCATCTCAAGCTTTTTGCCAATAATTCGACCAAGAATAATCTTCCTGCCGCTCCAAAAACCCATAAATCCTAGAGCCGATTGAACAGACGCAGGATTTGAAGTCTCAGCGGTGTCGGGAAGGACAACTGGCCATCCTGAAACTTCGCAAAGCAGTGTTCGAAGATTGCCACGAAATCACTACGGACGGTCTGCTGGTTGTGTGTCCGATGGAGAATCATCAACGCAGGACCGTGACAGGCTCTAACTCTCAAACCGCTCCCGCACGGACAGTCATGATGGCCGCGATAGCCATGCTCGAAGAGATAGCAGATGACGGCAAGCGCCTTTGCTTCATCAGCCAGACCGAGCGTATCGAGATAGTGGCGTAGAATGCCTTCGTATCCGTGCGCCGCCTCATCAAACGGGTGACGACCGTGCTTCTTCCAGAAGCAATAACCATATAGATAAGGAATCACCAGCCGATTCACGAATCCAAGCAGAGTTGGATTCTCAAGGAAGATACGCCGCTGTTCGACGGGCACCGCCAGACAGAGTGTTCCGCTAGCGTTGTGGTGCTCGTAATCATTTCCGATCCGGCCTCCCGTTTCCCGGACCCGCGGCAGGCTTTCGGGAAAAGCATCCGGGACCGTCAGCTCGATCTCGAAGGACTCGGTAATCGTCTCGAGCCCATCGGCAGATGCCTCAAACGGCAGCGTCCCGGAGACGACGGTGTCTGCATCGTGTCGGGCGATATTGGCAAGTCCCTTGTGAAAAGCGGTGAGTACCGCGATTTGCCGCTGCAGATCCTCCGTCACCCTTCCCTCCACGGTTTCGCGGCGCCGGTGATGTGAATGCGTGGCGGTGTGTCGATCATCGGCGCAGGCAGAACGAGAATATCGAGATGCCTTGTCACGGCCGCCGTACCTAGCACACGGCCCAAATGCTCCTCGACCAAGCGCGGATTGGTCTCCTCCAGAATATTGAGAAGGTCTTTCTGGAGCGCAACCACCCAGGCAAAGAAGGCCCGAGCGCGGGCATGGTTATCCTCATGCCAGCGGTCCGCGAAATTCTCTGCAGGATTGACCGGATTGCCGATGTACCACTTGCCGTCCGGACGGCGCTGGATCAGCCCCAAGGTCGCCAGGCAGCCCTCAATCGCCCGGTTTTCGACAAGCGCCGCGTGCCCCTGAAGTTTCCGGACAATTCCCGACAGGGCGGAATACTCATCCAGCTCGTTGCCGTAAAGATGCGCCGCGAGCGTCGTGATGATGATCGAGATCGGCGCATATTCGATGCGCTCTTGGTAATCGAAGCGCAGATCGCGGTGGCGCTTCATAAGCTGAATCGCACGCTGGAGCGGCGTGCGGACCAACTGGTCCGGCACGGTGTCGATGCTGGCGAAGACCAGAGGCGCACCGCGCTGGAGTTTCTGCTTCTGCTCCAACTGAACACGGTCGAAGGCGAATTTATTCCTGCTATCGAACCACGCACCGTAGCCTCGTGGGTCGCTGGCCGACCAGGAATAGGCAGAGCCAACCTTATTGGTGATCGCAATAGCGGTGCTCAGCAGACCGCTTCCGTCCAGCACTGCGGGCAGCACGTCGAGATGAAACCCAACCCCATCCTGCTCGGCGTATTCGAGCGTCCAGCAGCGCCGTCCTTCGGGATCGAGCAACCTCTTGTAAGTGGCGTTCTCGCGGAGTCGGTCGCCGACCATGGACTTTACGGACTGCGCCGTAGTCCGATCCTTGCGAAGCGGCATCTCGCAGACAAGGTCGATGTCGTAGCACGCCTCGATCCCGTCGCGGATGGGCCGGACAACCGTGCCGAGCCGGAACGATCCCTGCGGATAGATGCTCAGTTTACCCGTGCAGCCGGGATACGAGCCCTCCTCAAGCCATCGCCCAACCGCCCGATAGCGGTTCACCGCGTCCTGATACTTGCCGGGCTGGATGTCGATCTCGCCAGCGACCTGTTCGAGAAACGCCGAATACTTCCTGATATCAATCGTCATGCCGACAACCTCTCTGTCTTTACTGTCCCCGGCTCTTGATCCAGCCCATAGACAGGCGCGAACGCCTCTGCCGGCTGGCCGAAAAACACGGGATCGAGAACCGGTTGCCGATCGCGTGCGAAGGAATAGCCCAGACCCTTGAGGTCTTGAATGACCCGTGTGTCATCCATCCTGTAGGCGTTGTAGGGAACTGTGTGATTGATCCGGTGAATCGCCGTCCGTTCGTGCTCATGGCCCGTGAGCAGCTTGGCAATGCCCATCGCGCTGTGCGATTGCCCGTCCATGAAGAGTTTGATGATTTTGGCGCCGAGCGTCCCGATGCCGGACCATTTGCGGATGGTGTAGATCTCCTCCAGGCAACCAAGGCTGAGAACATCCAAGGATCGGCCCGGCCAGCCCAGCATAGTGATTGCCTCGACAACGGCCAGTGCCGTCGGATTATTGGCCCATGTGCCGCCATCGGTCAGGCCGACAGCGTGCTGCGTGATGTGCTGGCGGAAGTAGGTCGGCGCGGCGGCAGTCGCCATCGCCGCATCGACCGCCAGGGACTTGTAGTCGTTGCGAAGGCGCGGATGATGCGCGGTCTTATAGATATAAACCGACCGGGCAACAGGATTCCATGCAGGGATGAGCAGCCGCGTCCTGGCATCGCCGATCCGTTTATCGCCGAGCACATCCTCCAGAACGGTGCGCAAGGGACCAGAATCGTGCTTGTTCATGACAAGCCGGCGAGCGCGACGCAGCTTGTCGAAGATAAAGTCTGCGACCACCCCGTGTCCCTGCCCAAATATTTCTGGTCCGCGATACTCGTAGAGATCGAGAAGGTCGGAAGCGCGCAACCCCATCGCCAATCCAATGGCGATGATGCCGCCCGTAGATGTGCCCGCGATCAGGTCGAAATACGATCCGATGGGCCGGCCTTGCAGGTGCTGTTCAAGCCCGGCAAGAAAAGCCGCGGGAAACGTGCCGAGGATTCCGCCCCCGTCAATGGACAGGATGCGGCGTTTACGCAGTTGCAGTTCTTCGTCATTGCTCATCAATCGGTTGCCTTTCATCTTCCGGTTTATGAATGTGGTCCCTCGGGCGACCTCTTCTGAAGACCCAGCCACCCTAAAGGCTCAAGAGTCTGCCGAGAATCGCTTCTTGGTCTTTCCGCACAAAATATATCGCTACTCCGAACTTTAGCCTAGCAATAAGACTTCCTCTAGTCAAGTATATGTTGTATCGTTACTCTGAACCTTATGGAGGCTAATGTGACGACCTCGCTTGGAAAGAAAATCAGAGACTTACGCAAACAGAAGGGGTTTACGCTGGAGAAACTGGCGGAACTGTCCGAATCGAGCAAGAGCTATATTTGGGAGTTGGAAAACAAGAACCCGCCGCGCCCCTCCGCTGAAAAGGTTGCGAAGATTGCGAGCGCCCTTGGCGTCACAACGGATTATCTGGTCAGCACGACAAAAGCAGCACCGGGAGAGGATGTCCTCGATCAGGCGTTTTTCCGCACGTATCAGGGGCTGGATGAAGCTACAAAAGAAAAGCTGCGCGACCTAGTGAAAGTCTGGGACAAGAAAGAGTGACCAAGCCGCGTTCTCCGACTCGATGGGCCACTGACATCTCTTCGGTCCTCAATAAAGTTTTCGGCCTGAATCATTTTCCAGTTTCTGTTTCTGATGTCGCTCTGGACCTCTCCAAAGACTGGTTTCCCGACGATCCATTGTCCCTGATCCAGGGAGAGAATCTTCCCGGATTCGATGGCGCACTACTGCCTGCTCCGTCGGGCCGCAAAGGCTGGGGCATCCTCTACAACAACGCAATCACGTCTAAAGGCCGCATCAACTTCACGCTGGCACACGAATTCGGCCACTACCTGATACACCGGCTCTCTTTCCCCAACGGCTTGCGATGCAGCCAGGACGATGTCGTCCGCTGGGATTCGGCTTACAGACAGATTGAACAGGAAGCCAACACGTTTGCGGCCTACCTTCTTATGCCGCTGGACGACTACCGCCGCCAGATCGACACACGGACTGCGGCGACCTTCGAACTGCTCGGACACTGCGCAGACCGCTATGAGGTCTCGCTGGTGGCTGCCACACTGCGCTGGCTTCTCTTTACCGAACGGCGGGCCGTGCTTGTCCTCTCACGGGAGGGGTATATTTTATGGGCGCGCTCCAGCAAAGCCGCACTCAAATCGGGAGTGTTCATCCGCACATCCGGCCTCGCCGTTCCGGTCCCCGATGCGTCAGCCGCGGCATACCCTGACACATTCGCAGATGCGCGAAAGGGTATCGAACATCCGCCCGGCGTTTGGTTTCCTGAACCGTGCCAGGAAATGTGCATCGTCTCGGAGAACTACGATTTCACAATCTCCCTCATCCAACTGCCGCCCAGCAGCGGCGCCTGCTCCTTCGCCGCAGATGAAGACGAAGAACCCGAGGCGTTAGGTGATCGTATCCGGCGCATTCACAATATCTGACCGGCCCGCGCTGTAATAACGCATAGAACGTAATCCGAGAACCGGACTCGGTGAGAGATTGATCTCAAGGACCAGGAAATTCTCGATCAGGTAGCCGAGGACGTGGGCATCGACCAGCGTTTGAATCTGGTCGCGGAATTTGAACTTGGTCAGAATCTCCTGAACGTTGGGCGAGAACCCGTCGAGATAGTCGATGAAGTCATCGCGATTTTCCTACACTGCTTTTATGAGGCCGGCAAGAAACTTCGCAAACGGTTTGATATCCCCGCCCACACTCGCAGATTCCAGCGCCGTCATGTAATCGTTGCGGCGTTTCAGCGGAACCACAGTCCACGGATAACCGCCCGCAGCCATCATCACATTCATCAGGAAGCGCCCCATGCGTCCGTTGCCATCGAAATAGGGATGGATATAGACGAACATGAAATGACCCAGAACGACGCGCACGGCGGCATCGTCCTCCTGTTGAAGCAGTTCGAAAAACTCCGGCATCAAATCGCGCACGGCCTCCAGACTTGGCGGCGTGTGCTTGGAGCGGCGGATATAGACCGGACCGTTGCGATACCCGGCCAGATCGGCGGGCTTGAGAATCCCAGCCATCACGCTCGGCGCGAACAATTCCCGGTACCACACGGTATGGTCCTGTCCGGCGACAAGACCGGCGTTGTTCTTGCGCAGGACTCGTTCAATGCTTTTCCTGACGCTCTGAAAGGACTGCCAATAGCCGCGGGCCGCCAGGGCGTCGCGGTGATCCTGATCCCCCTTGATGCTGTCGGGATTCCATTGGCCGGAGCGAACGCGTTCGATCAATTCCGCGCTGACCTTGTAGCCCTCAATCGACAGTGAGTTGTATGCGTCGCTTACATAGACCTCATCGACCTGCTTCAAGTAGGCGGCGAAGTTCCTGGGAAGGCCGGGCGAATCCGGAAACAGGCGGAGAACGTCCTCCCGCATTTGCGCCCAGTTCATCCGCATCCGGTTGACGTGCGGCGACATCTCGCGTGCGCTCAGAACAATCAGTGGCGCGTCCTCAAAGGGATCGCTCTCATTAACGGTATAGCCCGCAGCCTGCATCGTCTTCGCGATGTTATCTGCGGCCTGGTCGCGCCCGATATTGCGCATCGCGCCTGCCAGCCGCCCGGCTATCGTGCTGTGTCCGCCTGCAAGGAGCCGGCGCAGCAGGTCCGATGCGTCCTGAACCATCGCCAGGGCCGCGCGCATCTCAACCGGCCGCGTCTTGAAATACGACGGTGCGCAGGCGACCAAGGCTGCGGGCAGGTTGAAGATTCTCAGGCCGTCCCTTACCTCCATGTCCTGCTTGGCCGGAAGTTCAAGCCGCAGATCGAAGATGGATGTATCGAACAGCAAACCCGTGGGCTTGTTTCCGCCCCTGGGCACACGCACCAACAGTTGCCGGGGCACGCTCCAGTTCCCCGTGTGGAGGGACAGGGACTGCTCAGGGCTCAGACACCACGCGCTCTCAAAACGCTCACTCAGATAGGCCGCGCAAAATCCCCAGAAGGACGCATACCATGATGTGCTCTCGCCTGCCGGTTCGTCAGGACGCGCAGGGATATACCAGCCCTTCATGACCTCGCGGATGAAACCGTTCCTGAGCAAGCGCTCGCGGTGTGTGCGGGTCAGTTCGGCCGTCCGCACGGCCACGCGCCCCTGATCCTGAAGGACTTTCAGGACAGAGAGGGATTCGGCCAGTTTCCCGGAAGGCGCGGCCATGTTCAGGGTTGACTCTAGGTTTATCTGCCATACGTTTATTAGGTTATTGTGTTGTACTATCCCTAGGTTTTTGTGTCAATTAAATTCACCACGCGCAGCAGCAGGCCCTTAAGATACGCCGTCTCCGGGATCTGGATCTTCACCGGATGATCCGGGGCCTGCGAGAGTACCTGCAGGATCTGGGCGTCGACCCCAGCATCGAGCGCGGCATCGGCGACGACCTTTTGAAACAGATCCAGCTTCATCAACCCCGAGCAGGAGAAGGTAAACAGCAACCCGCCGGGACGGAGCAGTTTCAAGGCCAGGCGGTTGATGTCCTTGTAGCCCCGGCACGCGCGCTGCAACTGGCCCTGGGACTCGGCGAACTTCGGCGGATCGAGCACGACCAGATCGAAGCGCCTGCCCTGCTCCACATACTCGCGCAATAAACGAAAGACATCCCCCTTGAGATTGACGCAGCGCGTCTCGTCGAAGCCATTCGCGATCCGGTTCTGCTCGGAGAGTTCGCGCAGGCCCGCGACATCCTCCACGTTGGTTGCCTGCGTGGCCCCGCCGTGCAGGGCGGCAAGACCGAAACCACCGGTGTAGGAGAAACAGTTCAACACCTCTGCCCCGTCGCTGTGCGCGCGCACGAGGGCGCGGTTGTCCCTTTGATCCAGATAAAACCCGGTCTTGTGGCCCTCGCGGATATCCAAGTTGTAACGCACGCCATCCTCTTCCATCTCGATCAGCGCGGGCGGGTCCTCGCCGAGGAGCAGTCCCTGGCGCGGTTCCAGTCCTTCCTTGCGGCGCACCGGGACATCGGAACGTTCATAAAACCCCCGCGCCCCGGTCAGGCGCAACAGTGATTTCGCGATCGCGTCCTTCCAGACTTCCGCGCCGCAACTTAGAAATTGTCCGACCAGATACTCGCCGTAACGATCGACGATGACCCCCGGCAAATCATCCCCTTCGGAACTGATCAAACGCAGGGCGTTGGTCCGCGTGGGGATCCCGAGCGACTCCCGCAAAGTAATCGCCGTGGCGATCCTGCGAGAAAAAAAATCCTCATCGATTGCCTCCGCCGGATCGAAGGTCCACATTCGCACACGGATCTGCGAATCCGGCGACCAGGCGCCGAAGCCGAGGACGTATCCGGCTGCATCGCATACCTCGACCGTCTCGCCCGGCGCAGGTTTGCCAGTGACCCTCGCAATGCCCCCGGAGAAGACCCAGGGGTGACGGCGCAACAGCGAGCGATCCCGCCCTTCCTTAAGGACAACCTGTTTCATACGTTAGTAACCGGGTTCCACTCCGAACGGAGGATGCCATAGATGAGCACATCCTCCAGCTTATCCCATTTACTCATGTGCTGGCGCAGACAGCCTTCCCTGGTCATGCCCAGTTTTTCCATGACCCGGCCCGAGGCGGGGTTGCGCTTCAGACAATGGCCATGGATGCGTTTCAGCCCCAGGACGGTGAATCCGTAATTGACCACCGCCCGGGCCGCCTCGGTGCAATAACCGCGGCGCCAGTATTCGACGCCGATCCAGTAACCGATCTCCATCAGCCCCACGTCCGTTACAGGATTCATCAGGCTGATAGCGCCTGTCAGTTCGCCGCTGGCCTGAATCGTGATGGCAAAGCTGTGCAAGGCGCCGGTGGCGAAACTTCTCGGATGCGATCGGATCCACGCCTCAGCCGCGCCATCCGGATAAGGATGCGGGATGGAGCGGGTGGTATCGGCAATCGCCCAGGCGCCCGCCAGGCGTTGCACAACCTCGGCATCCGCGGTAGCGAAGGCGCGCAGCAGGAGGCGATCGGTCTGGATTTGCGGGACCTGATTCATTGTCTTGCTATGATAACCCGGCAAATCGATTTCATTATAAGAAGAGGATCCTTTACCATGCCGTTCCGGAAACTCATTACCCATACCCTCATCATGAGCGCAGATAAAATTATCATTTACCACTTTCCCGGTTGTCCTTTTTCCGAGCGCGTGGAGATCATGGCGCGCCTGAAGGGGCTCCACGACGCCTTTGCCGATCAGGAGGTCGACATCTCCAAACCGCGCCCTGACTGGCTGCTCGCAAAGACCCGCGGCACCACCTCCCTGCCGGCCATGACCCTGGAAAACGGCGAGACCCTTAAAGAAAGCATGGTGATCCTGCGTTATCTGGACATGCGCTTCCCGGACCCGCCCATCGCCCAGCGTGATCCCTATAAACATGCCGTTGAAGAGATGTTGTGCGCCATGGACATGGATTTTTCCGGCCCCGGCTACCGGATGATCCTGAACCGGGACCCGGACAAACGCGCGGAATTGCAAGCGGAGGTGGATGAGGAGTTCAAGTCCATCGACGATTTTCTAAGTTATTACGCCCCGGATCGCGATTTTCTGTTCGAGCGCTTTGGCTGGGCGGAGGTCTGTTTTACGCCGTTGATGAAGCGTCTGCTGTTTCTGGAATATTACGAGAATTACAAGGTCCCAGGCCATCTCAAACGCGTGCAGCGCTGGCGCGAGGCCTGCATCAATCATCCCGCGGCCGCGGTGGGCCGCAGTCATGAAGAGATTGTGAAGCTTTATTACGATTACACCCAGGGCGGCGGCAATGGACGGATCCCCGAAGGCCGTTCCATCTCCAGCTTCACCTTGACGCCCCACTGGTCGACGCGGCCGATGCCGCCCGCCGATAAATGGGGTCATGCGGCGACCGACGCAGAGCTCGGACTGCTGGGCTGACCATCAGCCGTCGATCAACCGCCGGAGCTTCCGGCCGCTGGTGAGCTCGAATCCGTTTTTCTCGTAAAAGCGGACCGACCCATCGAACTCGGGCAGCGGCGGGGTGGCGAGTTCCAGCCGCCGCCAACCCTTCTTGCGGGCGAATTCCACAATCTTTTCCAGCAGTTTTGCGCCAACCCCCTGCGAGCGGTATTCCGGCAGGACATACAACTCCTGCAAGATGCCGAAGGTCCCCTCGGCGTAAAGCGCGTGGCTCTCGCAGAGCGATCCGAAACCGACGATGACATCCCCGGCGCAGGCCGCGACGACGTTGTACTGCCCCTTGGCCAGGAAGTTCTTGCACAGGCGGGTCGTCTGCGCGAGATTCGGCGCGTCGATCTTGCGGCCGGTGCGGGCCTGGACCTCTTCCAGGAGGTTCAAGGCCAGGCGGGCGATATCCTCCGCGCGATCCTTTTCGACAAACACGAGTCTCATGGGTTGTGACTAACTCCTCAGAACTCGCTCATGTCATGGGTCATTGCAACAACGTATCTCATCGGTTCTTAACCTCGTATTGTCGGGGGATATTACTCCAGATCCACTCGGCGAATAAACAGATAGAGCGGCGATCCTAACCTGTACGGGTCTTATGCTACACTGGCGCAATTCCGCAGGAGATCGATCATGGCATACACACTCATCGGCAAGAATTTTACCCCCCCTGATGTCGTCGCCAAGGTGACCGGCAAGGCGAAATACGCCGAGGATTTCCGCGCCGACGGCATGGCGTTCTGCAAGCTGCTGCTGAGCCCCATCCCGCACGGCAGGATAAAAAGCATCGATACCACGGCGGCGCAGGCCATGCAGGGGGTTTACGGCATCCTGACCGCGGACGATCTCCCGCCCATACCGGCGCCGCAACAACCCATCCTCAACAACGAACCCACTTATGTCGGCGAGCCGATCCTCGCCGTCGCCGCGGCCAGCGAGGCAATCGCCGCCGATGCCCTGGAAAAGATCAAGATCGAATTCGAGGAACTGCCCTTCACCGTCGATCCCTTGCAGAGTCTCTACCCCGGCGGCCCCGATGCCCATGCCACGGGCAATCTGGTCACCACCGCTTCCGGCGAAGGCATGGGTGGCGGCGTACCCCAGCTAAAATCGCACAAGTGGACCGCCCAGGACTTCGCCGCGGCCGGCGACGACAAACTGCCCGCGGGCGCCCCTGTCAACGAATGGGCCTTCGGCGATTTCGAGGCCGGCCTCAAGGAGGCGGCCCTGGTGCTGGACGAATCCTTCATCACCGCCGCGAATCCGCATCACAGCATGGAGCCGCGCAGCTCTTTCGCCTATTGGCAGAACGGCAAATGCTTCATCCATGGCTCCACCCAGAGCCAGAGCTTCATCATGCCGGGGCTTGCGCAACTCGTCGGCGTGCCGCCGGATCAACTGGTCTATATCTCGGAATTCTGCGGCGGCGGTTTCGGCTCGAAAGGCAGCGCCTATCCGGTCATGACGGTCCCCGCGCATATGGCGAAAAAGATCAACCGTCCCTGTTTACTCAGGATCACCCGCGCCGAGGAATATTTCCTGGGCTCGGCCCGCTCCGGCTTTCAGGGCCGCATCAAACTGGGTTTCGGCAAGAATGGGAAGCTCATTGCCGCGGATCTCTACATCGTGCAGCAAAATGGCGCGAATACCGGTTTCTTCGATTACGGCGCCGCGGGCGATGCGGTCTCGCTGATGTACACGCCTGCTTCCATGCGTTTCCGCTCGATCTCGATCTGCACCAACACCCCGCCCTGCGGGCCGCAACGCGGACCGGGCCAGAATCAGATCCACGCCGTCATGGAGCCGTTGCTCGACAAGGCCGCGCGGCAATTGGGGATCGACCGCCTGAAGATCCGCGAGATCAATGCCCCCGGAAATGACGCCAAGGTCTCCGGCCGGCAGAAGGTCTCCGTTTCCTACGCGCGCGAGGTCCTCGCGCTCGGGGCGCAAAAATTCGGCTGGGAGGAAAAGGCCAGACGCAGCGGCGAGCGCAAGGGCAGCAAGGTCATCGGCGTGGGCGTCGGCCAGGGTTATCATTCGGCGAGCGGCGCGGGCTTCGACGGCCTGCTGCACATCGACACCGATGGCAAGCTGCACATCCACACCGGCGTCGGCAATCTGGGCACGTATTCCTACGCCAGCACCTCCCGCGTCGCCGCCGAGGTCCTGGGCTGCGACTGGGAGGAATGCATCATCGAGCGCGGCGACAGCCGCCGCAATCTGCCCTGGAATCTGGGCCAGTTCGGATCGAACACCTCCGGCACCATGACTCGCACCAACTACGCGGCGGCCATGGATGCGAAACTGAAACTCCAGGAGATCGCCGCGCAAGACCTTGGCGGGGCGCCGGAGGATTATGAGGTGGGCGGCCAGAAGGTCTATCTTAAAACCGACGCAAGCAAACACCTCACCTTCGCCCAGGCGGCGCAACGGGCGATCGAGCTCGGCGGCAAATATGACGGCCATGAAACCCCGCAGGACATCTTCTTTCTCACCCAGGCCGCGGTTGCCGGGGTCGCGGGCAAGGGACTGGTGGGCGTCGCGAAAGATAATCTCAAGATGGAGAATCATATTGCCGCCATGGCCACAAGTTTCATTTTGATCGAACTCGATACCGAGACGGGGAAGTACGACATCCTGGAATATGTCGGCGCCACCGACTGCGGCACTGTCGTGCATCCCATGAGCCTGGCCACTCAGTTGCGAGGCGGGGCGGTGATGGGGTTCGGCATGGCCGGCAAGGAACGGCCCGTGTACGACCCCCAGAATGGACTCCCGGCGAATGTGGCGCTCCATCAATGCAAACCGCCTTCCTACCTGGATGTGCCGCCGGTGATGGAGGTCGCGGCCCTCGACAAACCGGACCCGGACAACCCCATGGGGATCAAGGGCGCGGGCGAACCGCCCATGGGCGCCGCGGCCTCGGCCTTGTTATGCGCGATCTCGGACGCCCTGGGCGGTCACTACTTCAACCGCACCCCGGTCGTGACCGACATGATCATCAACGCCGCGGCCGGACAGGCCCAGTCCCACAAGCCGTTGCAGGTCAATACTCAATAAGAAAATAGGACTACCAGGCCATCGTTTGTCCCTTGTAATCCATAAACCTGCCGTTATCCTCGGCCTTAAGGCCATCGATGAGCTTCAGGATGGCGCCGATACTCTCCTCGGGAGAGAGCGGCGCCCCCGGCCCGCCCATGTCGGTCCGCACCCAGCCGGGGTGGATCATCACCACGATGAAGTCCTCCCTGCCCAACTCGCCCGCGAGTGACTTGCCAATCATGTTAAGCGCGGCCTTGCTCGATCGATAGGCATAGTTCCCGCCCCCGTCGGTATTGTCGCTGATGCTCGCCATGCTGGTGCTGATGTTGACGATCTTTTTGTCGTGCCCCTGCCTAAGATTTTTCAGCAGCGCCTGCGTGACGCGCAACGGTCCGATGCTGTTGACCGTGAAGGCCTCGTGCAGCTTGTCGACGTCGAGCTCAGCGATGGTGGGGGTATTCACTCCGAAAATCCCGGCGTTGTTGATCAGGATATCGATCGCCACATCCCCGAGCCGGCTGGCCAACGCTTTGGCGCTGCCGGTATCGGCCACATCGAGTTGCTCGACCCGCACGCCCAACGCCTTGAGTTCCTCTGCCGCGGCAGGATCCCGCGCCGTGCCGATGACCCGGTAACCGCGCGTATGGAATTCGCGGGCGAATTCGAGGCCGAGACCGCGATTCGCCCCGGTGATCAGGACGGTTTTAGGTTCATCCGCTGCCCTAGCCGCATCAAGAAGCGCCAGTTGCGGGATGGTTGTCAGAAAAGCCGCAAGCAAGGAAATCAGGTATCTGCGCATAATGTTTCTCCTCATTTGCATGATGCATAAAACGTAAAAAACTACGGGGATTGCCGCCCGACCATGACTGGTTATAATGCCCGAAGCCTTATTTAGGTGCGAGCATGTTACTGAAACGGCTGAGATGCCGATATAACAACAATAAAGCGAGAACAGCCATGTTCATAAAACCGGAAAACTGGCGGGATCTGGGGGTTGACGAAAGGATTCAGTTACGCCTGAAGCATGTGGAAACAGCGGAGGGGATCGCCTTCGACAGCCCGGAGGCGGAAAAGGCATGGCGGCGCCGGCTCCGCATCCTCCATAACGCCATCCAGTGCACCGGGGCCTCGCGTGTGCCGGCGCTCCCCGTCGTCGGTTCCCATCTGGTTAAACGGGCCGGCATCACCGGCCGCGATACCCTCTACAACTACGATTGCGTCATGCAACCGGTGCTCGACTTCCACAAGGAATTCGAACCGGATGTAGGCATCATGACAGCCCCCATGCCGGCGCGGGTCTGGGACATGCTCGATTACAAGGTCTACATCTGGTCCGGGCACGGCCTCCCGGACAGCCAGACATTCCAGACCGTGGATGGCGAATACATGAGCGCCGAGGACTATCCGGCGTTGCTGCGGGACCCGTCCGGCTATTGGCTGCGCCATTACCTGCCGCGGGTCTTCGGCGCGCTGGCGCCGCTGCGCAAGATGCCCACCCTGCCCACCTTCAGCGAACTGCCGCAGGTCGCGACGGATGTCCTGCCCTTCGCCATGCCGGATGTCCAGGAGATGCTGCACAAACTCATGGCCGCCGGGACCGAGGCCATGAAATGCCTGTCAGTGGGACGCCAGATCGCGGGCCGGGTCGCAGCGGCGGGATATCCCTCCCTGATGAGCCCGCCTTTCGCGAAGGCCCCCTTCGATATCCTCGGCGACACCCTGCGCGGCACCCAGGGGATCATGACCGACCTTTACCGCCGGCCGGAGCAGGTGAAGGCGGCCTGTGCCACTCTCGCCCCGATCATCATCGACGACACCGTGCGCGCCTGCGATTTCTTTGGCCGGGCGACCGTCATGTTCCCGCTGCACAAGGGGGCGGACGCCTTCATGTCCGTAAAACAGTTCCGCGACTTTTACTGGCCGACGCTGCGCACGGTGATGGAGGGGTTGAACGCGGAGGGCATTATCCCAATGCTCTTTGCCGAAGGCAGTTACAACCAGCGGCTGGAGATCATCGCCGATTATCCCGCCCGGCGCACGATGTGGTTCTTCGATCAATCCGACATGCGCCGGGTCGCGGACCTGCTCGGCGGGAATCTCTGCGTCATGGGCAACGTGCCGTCCTCGCTCATGTTCGCGGGAACCATCGAAAAGTTGCGGGCCTATTGCATGGAATTGCTGGAACTGTTCGCCCCGACGGGCGGCTTCATCCTCGCCAACGGCGCCGGGATCGACAAGACCACGGACGAACACGTTCGAACATTGATAAACGTGGTGCGTTAAGCCACAGCCTTCTCAATCTCACCATCTTCCAGACCGCGCCAGGTGCCCAGCAGCATCTGCCAGGCGATCCACGCGCCGAGGCCGTTGCCCGCGACCGCGCCCACGAAGAGTCCTGGAATATCGAACATCATCCCGCCCAGCCAGGCTGCCGGAACATAGCAGAGAAAGAGCCGCACCAGACTCGCAATGAGGGTCTTGTGTGACTGGTGCGCGGCATTGAAGCCGGTGTTGATGATAATTACCATGCCATAGAAAGCGAAACCGATGGGCATGATCCAGAGGAACTGCATGGCGACCTGCTGCACTTGGGGGTCCCTGCTGAAGATGAGCGTCAGCCAGGGCGCGGCGAGCGCGAGGATGGGATACAGACCGAATTCGAACAGCAGGGCGAAGCGCAAAGACAGGTTCAGCGCGTTGCGGGCGCGCGGATATTGCCCAGCCCCGAGATTCTGCGCCATGTAAGGCGAGAGCGCCGAGGTGAGGGCGATGCAGACGATCATGGCGACCGCCTCGATCCGGCTCCCGACACCGAAGCCCGCCACGGCGTGCTCGCCATATCTCGCCACAAACCCCGTCATGATCATGCTGGCAATCGGGATCAGCATGTTCGCCCCCGAGATCGGGAGGGACATGAGGGTTAACTCCCGCCAGTACTTGAGCATCTTGCGGGGGTCCGGCAGGCTGAAATCCAGCAGACCTTCGCGTTTCAACATGATCCAGAGGCTGGAGGCCGAGGCAAAGGTCCATGCAATCAGGGTGGCGATGGCTGCGCCGCGGATCCCGAGCGCCGGCAGCGGGCCGGGACCGAAGATGAGCAGCGGGTCCAGCACGGCGTTCAACACAGCCGAGATGACCATCACAATGCTGGGGAGGCGGGTGTCGCCGGTCGCGCGCAGGATCCCGTTGCTGATGATCTGAAACATCATCAGGGCGCTGCCGAGATACCAGACATCCATATACTCATGGATCAGCACGAGCGTATCCGCGCTCGCGCCCAGCCTCTGGAACAGTGGATTCACCGTGGCGATGCCGAGCGCGGCGAGCAGCACCCCAAGCGCCAGCACGAGCCAGATGGTATAGGTGGTGACCAGCCTGGCCCTGCCCAGATCCCCACCGCCGATGCTTTTCGCCAGGATGACGGAGACCCCTATGCCAAAGCCCACTCCGAAATTCGTCATCGTATGCACCACCGGGAAGGTGAAACTGATCGCTGCGAGGGCCTCGGTGCCCATGCGGCTGACGAAGAAGGTGTTGATCACCTGGTAGAGGATCATCACCGCGATCCCGATGATCATCGGGATGGTCATGTGTACGAGCACCGAACCGATGGGGCCGGAGAGGATCGCCTGGCTGTCTGTCCGCATCCCGTCAGCGTGTCCGCTGCTGCAATTTCCCGCGGATCACGGCGGCGATCATGTTCAGGATGAAGATCAACAAGGCCACGGCGTTCAACATGCCGCCGACGCTGCGCCAATCCATGTCGCCGATCGCATCGCCGGCGAGGCGCAACATGATCGAGAGATGCAACAGCAACAGCGGCCCGTAAAAGATGGGGTGATAGGGCGTCGTGACCCGCAACACGGCGGGGAAGATGATCGGCGCATGACCGAGGACCATGGAGAAGACGAAGCCCAGCATCAGGGCGTGCAGCGCCGCATCATGCGCGGGAGTTCCCGGCGCGAGACCCGCGCCCAGCATGATCGCGCCGCCCAGGCCAAGCCAGGCGTAGCCCGTGAGCAGACATACGGCAATAAAGCGCGTGAGCCCCTTGTCCTTGACCGTGCGGCGCGCGATATCCTGGCGCAACAGCCACAACGCCAATGCGAGCAGGGCGAGTCCGAGCAGCCGCGCATCGAGCGCCATGCCAACCAGCAGGCCCGCAAGCAGGCCGATAAACACGCGCCGCGCGACCGGCGAAGGCGGCAGAAAGCGCGACAATTCCAGGCGCTCGCCGGCGATGGTCAGCACCAGAAAACCCAGCCACCACACCGAGGCCGCATACACCGAGACGCCAGTGAGCCACAGCCCGTTGCCGAGCAGCCAGCAGGCGGCGCCGGCGGCCATGGTGAAGGTAAACAGGGCGCGTTGGCGCAGGAAGACCAGCACTGACCCGGTAAATAGAATCGCGCCACCCAGTATGAGCAATGCCTGCGCAAGGAAGAGCGGCATGCCAAAGATGATGCAGAGCCCCCCGGCCCCGGCGGCCAGTGGGCCAAGATAAGTCCACGCCCGCCCCAGGGCCACCGCGCGTTCCAGGCTGATCACCGTGCCGAAAAAACCGCAGACCATGAGCGGGCCGTGGAAGGCCGCAATCTCCACGGCCGGCTGTGGTACGGTCCAACCGAGACGGGCGAGTCCCGCGCCCACGCCGAGGATGAGGCTGAGAAATCCCAGCAACAGCAGGGGAAGGCGCAGGACGGGCGGGATATCGGCCATCAGGACCAGCCGAAATGCTCCTTGGCCTCTTCCGTCATCAGGTCCGAACTCCAGGGAGGATCCCATACCAGGTGTATGGTCACCTCAAAGTTTTCCGGCGCGATGTCCGCGATCGCCCGACGGGCATTTTCCATGATCATCCCGCCCATCGGACAGGCCGGGGTGGTCATGGTCATCGCGACATGCACCTCGTTGGGCTCGATGGTAATTCCATAGACAAGGCCCAGGTCGACCACGTTGATGCCCACCTCCGGATCGATCACCCGGTACAATGCATTGCGGACATCGGCTTCGGTCGGCAGGTCGGCTGGCTGATTCACGGGGGAAGTTTCCTCGTTGCGGTTCGCTTGGTTTTCAATGTAACAGCCGTCACCGCCCTGATCAATCGCGGGATGGGTTACAATCCTCCATCGGCAATCCACCCTATCCCGAGGATCGTCCCCATGTCCGTCAAGAATCGCAGCCTGAGGATCATTTGCGCCTATCTCCTGATCCATTCCCTGCCGCTATGTGCCGCCGGGCCTGATGCGGCGACCGCCGCGTTTCTGCTGGAGATGAATATCGAGGAGGACGCAGTCGCCGTACGCGATAGGCCCGGCTGGAAGCCGCCGGCCCGGATCGTGATCTCCGTCGCCCCCGACGATCTCGCGGCCCGCCCGGACCTGCTCGACTGGATCCGCGAGGTCACCGGGGAGATCCCGCTCGTCACGTCCAACGCCGGATTCGGCCAGGCGCCGGAGGAATCCATCATGCGCGACATGGAGGTCTATCTCGGTTACTGCACCCCCGCCATCGTCCGCGGCGCGCCGAAACTGCGCTGGCTGCAACACTACGGCGTGGGCGTGGAAGGTTGCGCCATGCTGCCGGAGAGTCAGGACGGGCATTTCATCCTGACCAACAATCAGCACTATTCCGCGCCCCCGATCGCCGAGCATGTCATCGCCATGATGATGATGCTGACCCGCGGACTCGGGGGGTCGCACGCCGCCCAGTTGCAGGAGGATTGGGGCCGGGCCGCTGCGAGCGCGACGCCCATGATCGAAGTCAAAGACAAGACCATGCTGGTGGCGGGGCTGGGCGGCATCGGCACGGAAGTGGCGCGCCGGGCCCATGGTCTTGGCATGCATGTGATCGCCACGCGCAATTCGAGCCGCGAGGGACCGGATTTCGTCGAGTATGTCGGGCTCGCGGATGAATTGCAGACGCTCGCGGCCAGGGCGGATGTGATCGTGAATGCCCTGCCCCTGACCAGGGAGACCACCGGCCTGTTCGACCGCGAATTCTTCGCCGCACTTAAACCCGGCAGTTATTTCATTTCGGTGGGCCGCGGTCGATCGACGGTAACCGACGATCTCGTCGCGGCGTTGAAGGACGGCAAGCTCGCCGGGGCCGGACTTGACGTCACCGACCCCGAACCGCTGCCGAAGGGTCATCCGTTATGGCAAATCCCGAACGTCATCATCACCCCGCACAACAGCTCCACCTCGGATCGCGCCCAGGAACGGCGCTGGATCGTGATCCGGGAGAACCTCCGCCGCTACATCGCGGGGGAGAAAATGTTGAATGTCGTAGATATCAAGAAGGGATATTGATCTCGCTCTGCCCCCTCTCCCCCTGCCCCTCCCCCGCGAGGGGGGAGGGGAGCGCGTTGATTGGGCGAAATGAAATAAATCCCAACATCAAATTTCCCCTCTCCCTTGACGGGAGAGGGATGGGGAGAGGGTGACCGATCGCGAGGGTGGAGGGGGGATCCGTGATGAAGGGCTCTCCCTCATCATTCCATTGACACATCCCGTGGCTTGTCGGACATGCCGTCTTCCCAACTGCTCCACCCGGCGTTCATGCCGTACGGGCTGCGTTCCAGGATCGCCTCGATGCGCCGGATCTTGCCTTTCTCGATCTTGAACAGCTCGGCAAGCTGCCAGGTCCAGGGCTGCACCGGGCCGGCCGTCACGGTGCGACCGTCCGGCGTCTGGAAGGTGCGGGAAGCGCCGCCCGAGTGATCGAAAAACCCGAAGGCAAAGACGATGCCGCGCTCGCGATCGACGGCGACGAAGCGGCGATCCCGGACCCGGTTGACGAAGTGGATCAGTCCGGACTGGAACTGTTCCAGGCAGCTCCACTGACCCGAGTAGACGGATGCGGTTTTCGGATCCGGTTTGGTCTCGCCCGCGGGCGTGGGCGCATTGGTCGAGCGCGAGCCGTTCTCGTAGCGGTCGCAATCGTCGGTGAACGGATAGGTGCCGGTGCCGTCCAAACCTTTGCCGTCGTTCTGCTGGATCCCGGCGAAGTAATAATTCGCGGTCTTGACCAGATCCGCGCGCGACATGCGTTCCGCCTCGGGTATGGCCTCGAGATAGACCGCATGCGGCTGTCCCATGGCGGCGACGCGCTTGGCCGCATCCTCGTTGCGCACGATGAATTGTTCAATCTGGGTGACCTGGGCGTTCTTGATCTTGAGCCGCAGGGCCATCAGGGCCGGCGTGCCCTTGTCGGGCTCGCGGTGATCCTCTTCGATCGTGGTGAACAACGCGACCTGACCCGCCTCGGGGTCGGTGACGAACAGCCGGTAAGGCCCGGTCGCCTTCATCGTATTCCAGAGCCCGTCGCCAATGGTGAGCTTCTGGCCGTTTTCCGTGAAGCGCACATCGGGCGCTAGCGGTATCCGGGCAGGGTCGTTGTCGATGACCGCCGCGAAATATTTGTCTACGTAGCCTTCCAGACAGGCGCGGTCGCAGGCGCCCTCCCCCGCGGCTGATGCTGCCAGAGGCAGTAACAACGTACTGGCAATCGGCAGCCATAATCCGGCAATGATTTTGTTACAGGTTTTCATCTTATCTCCCCTTTTTGGATGTAAGCGAATCTGACTCCGCGAAATCATTATAGGCATGATCGCCCGGCCTAAGCGATATCGGAAGTGCAATGCGGGCAACGGATTGCCCTGATATCGATCTTGCTTATGCATTTCGGACATTCTTTCACATTAGGCGCCACGGGGGTTTCCTCTTTCTTTCTGAAGCGGTTCATCTGTTTGATGAGCAGGAATATGGCGAAGGCGACAATTATAAAATCAAGTGTGGTGTTGATGAATACGCCATAACGCAGCGTAACCGCCTCGGTCTCGGCAGTCTTGTCTTGCAATGTGATGACCAGATTGGAGAAGTCCACATTGCCCATCAACAAACCTATGGGTGGCATGATGACATCGTTTACGAGTGAACTGACGATCTTGCCGAAGGCGCCCCCGATGATGATGCCGACCGCCATGTCCGCGACGTTGCCGCGCATGGCGAAATCCTTGAATTCTGCAAGCATGTTCATAATTCAATCCCCCTGCCGTTATGGTTGAGGGATGATAATCCTGCAAAGTCTCCGGGCAAAGCCTATTCCTTACGCACTGAATTTATCCGCTATGAACATGGCCTCGGTATGTGAGCCTGTTTAGAATACCCCCATGTCCGCCATTCTCGCCATCGATCAGGGGACCCACGCGAGCCGTGCCGTCGTGTTCGACACTGCCGGGAGGATCCTGGCCGTGGCCATGCAACCTGTCGCCCTGCGCCGGCTTGACGCGGTGCAGGTGGAACAGAACGCAGTGGAGATCCTGCAATCCGTGCGCGGCGTGATCGACACAGTACTGGAGAAAATCAGCGTCCAAGTGAAGAGTGCCGGACTTGCCACGCAACGCTCCACCTTGGTGGCCTGGGATCGCGAGACGGGAGAACCGCTTGCCCCTGCCATAAGCTGGCAGGATCGACGCGCCGCGAATCTGCTGCAACCCTACGCGGATCGCGCCGCCGCAATCCATGCCATCACCGGTCTGCCGCTCTCGCCGCATTATCTCGCGGGCAAGATCAAGTGGCTGCTCGAAAACGACCGCGCGGTGCAAGCGGTGTTTCAATCCGGCCGCCTCTGCGTCGGTCCTCTGGCATCCTTTCTCTGCGCCAATTTATTATGCGGTAAGCCTCATGTGGTCGATCACAGCAACGCCGCGCGCAGTCTCCTCTTCGATCTCCGCCGGCTGGACTGGAGCCCCGAGTTGCTGGCGCTCTTCGAGATCCCACGGTCGATCCTGCCGGAGTGCCGGACGACCCTCGCGGAATACGGTTCGCTGATCGGTCATGACATCGAACTGTGCTGTGTGTGCGGCGACCAGAACGCGGCCATTCATGCCGAGGGTATCCCGGCGGCGGACACTGCGCTTATCAACATCGGCAGCGGGGCCTTCGTCCTGCGCGAGGCCGGCGTCAACCCGCCGCGGCACGAGCGCCTCCTCGGGGGGATCGCCGTCAGCCGGGATAATCATGTGGATTATCTGCTTGAGGGTACAGTCAACGGCGCAGGATCGGCGGTGGACGCCATGCGGGAACAGGAAACGGAAGAAGAGTTCCGGCAACTCATGACGCAATGGCTTGCAGATGTTGTCGATCCGCCGATCTGCATCAACACAATCGGCGGTCTCGGCTCGCCCTGGTGGATCGATCAGGCGCCCATGTGCTTTGTCCCGGAAAATGCGGATCGCGCCAAACGAATAATCGCCATCATGGAGAGCATCCTGTTCATGCTGCTGGACAACCTCGCCGAGATGGCGCGGGATTCGATTCAAAAGATCCGGATCAGCGGCGGCCTGTCCCGGCTCGATGGACTCTGCCAGAGGCTCGCCGATCTCGCGGGGATACCCGTTGCGCGAACCACGGACCACGAGGCGACGGCGCGTGGCGTCGCCTGGCTGGCGCTCGGTTCAGATCAGCCCTGGACACAGGAACAGCCTGAACTCTTCACGCCCCGTACAAATCCCGCCCTCAAGCGGCGCTATCGTCATTACCGCCATGTGTTACTCACGGCGCTTGGCGCAAAGGCGGACTGGCGCCGGGAATCGGACACCACCACCCGACTGAATAAAATTCCGCGCATCGTCGCGCACCGCGGCTATCGCGGCCGTCACGCTGAGAATACCCTCACTTCAATAACGGCGGCGATTGACTCCGGCGCGGACGCGGTGGAGTTCGATATCCAGTTCAGCCGGGATGCAGAACCGATGATCTTTCACGATGAGACCCTCGCCCGCATGACGGGCGAGCAAGGCCGCATCTTCGATTACAGCCGGGAGCAATTGAAGCAATTCGCCATTCTGTCAGCGGCGGAAGACCTCGCGAAGGAACGTATACCCGATCTGGGTCAGGTGATCGAGGTGATGGCGGCGCACCCCCGCGTCCTGTTCTTTGCCGAGGTCAAGCGGCATACCCTCGATCATTTCGGAATTGAAAAGGTCATGCGCCGGCTGCTGGCGGACTTGCGCGATAACGGTAAGCATTGCATTCTCATCTCCTTCGAGCACGAGTGCCTGGAGTACGCGCGCCGCAATTCGGCCCTCGCCATCGGTTGGGTCCTGCGCGAATACGATGCCGCGCACCGTGCGGCAGCCGAACGATTGCTGCCGGATTATCTGATCGTGAACCACGAGAAGCTGACCGGCGAGCCGCCCTGGCCGGGTCCCTGGGACTGGATGGTCTACGAGATCAATGACCGGGAATTGGCCGGGCAGTATTATCGGCTCGGGGTCGACTGGATCTCGACCGCGGCGGTGAGTGAGTTAAAAGAATGTCATTAGTCATTCGATAACAAAACTTTGAGTCATGGAGATACAACGATTTGACATCGTCATCATCGGCGCCGGCATCCACGGCGCCGCCTGCGCGAGGGTCGCCACCGAGCGCGGTTTTTCCTGTCTGGTCCTCGAACAGTATTCCGCGGCGGCCCAGGGCACATCGAGCCGCTCCAGCAAGTTGATCCACGGCGGACTGCGCTACCTGGAGACCGCCCAGTTCAATCTGGTGCGGGAATGCCTCAAGGAACGGGCGCGCCTGCTCGCCGAATTCCCGGAGCTGGTGCGCGAGGTGGCGTTTTATATCCCCATCTATGACGCGAGCAAACGGCGACCTTGGCAGATCGCCTCCGGTCTGTCGCTCTACCAGATCCTGGGGGGCAAGGGTTTTCAGCGCGTTCCCAGGGAACAATGGCGGGCACTGGACGGGATCCGACTTGATGGGCTTCAGGCGGTCTTCCGCTATACCGATGCCGGCACGGATGACGCCGCGTTGACCCGCGCCGTGCTGCGCAAGGCGACCGGGGCCGGCGCGGTTTTACAGCTTCAGGCGGAATTCCTTGAGGCCATTCGGGAAATGGACGGTTATCTGCTCCGTTACCGCGCGGGCGGTTCCACGCTGGAATGCCGGGCACGGATGCTCATCAATGCCTCAGGCCCGTGGGTGAATCAGGTCCTGGATCGGGTCCTGCCTGTGCCCGCCCGGCGGGAACTGGAATTGGTGGCGGGCTCGCATATCGTGATCCCCGGGACCTTGCAGCAAGGGATCTATTATCTGGAATCGCCTTCGGACCGCCGGGCCGTGTTCGCGCAACCCTGGCAGGGGAATATCCTCATGGGGACCACGGAGCGGCCGTATCGCGGCGCGCCCGAGGCCGTCGCCCCGACCGTGGAGGAGATCGAATACCTGCTCGGGATCTTCAATCATTATTTCCGGCGCGGGCTGGCTCCCGGCGATGTCCTGAGTTCATTCGCCGGTCTGCGCGTACTCCCGGCCGCGCCGGAATCGCCTTTCACGCGCACCCGTGAAACCATCCTGCAGCCGGATGATCCCGCCGATCCCAGGCTCTTCACCATCTATGGCGGCAAGCTCACCTCGCATCACGCGACTGCCATGAAATTGTTAAGCCGGATATCTCCGCATTTTTATTAATTTTGTATCGGCAATAAATCCTCGTCCTCGAACACCCGCAGCGGCAGGAGATCGCTGTCGGAGGTGATCACCGGCGAGGTATCGGCGCGGACGCAGGCGGCGGAGAATTTCCCGTCTACGGTGAAGGCGCCGATCTGAAGATTGAGCCGGTTGATCCTGGGCAGGGGAAAGAGTTGCTGGTAGATGTGATCCTGCCCGCCGAAAGTCCCTCCCGTTTCCTGCATCACTTCCTGATGACGGTCCACCATGCTGATGTTGGCGCCGCAGCGGCCGGCGATGGGTTTGGCGACGTATCCGTAACGCGCCATCTCCGGTTCCAGTTCGTAGCGCGCCTCCAGCAGGTTGGGATGCCCGGGGAACATCTCGCAAAGCACAGGCAGGATCGCCTTGTTGCTCGGGATTAACGTCCACAAGGGTTCGTAGACCACCACCTCGTTGCGCAGCAGGATATCGGCGAGGCGGGGCCGTTTGGTCCGGGGATGCGAATCGCTGATGGCGGACAGGGCTTCCTCCTCATCGAACTCCGCGCGCAACTGATCCAGGGCCGTTTCCCAGGCCCAGGTCTTCCACACCCTGAGGATGCGTTCCCCGTCCCGGTCCACGACGAAGCCCGCAGCGTCCCAGTCGAGGCCCTCCATGCCCACCACGAGCTTGCAGCGGATCCCGGCCTCCTCGACGGCGGCCTTCATGAACAAGGCATGATAGGTCTCCTCGGGCTCATTGTCCTGGAGGATATGCAGGACCGTATCCACGCCGCTCTTGCGCCAGGCCCGCGCCAGATCCGGATATAACCGGTTACCCGGACAATCCCCGTCCTCGAAACCGAAGGAGTCGAACCAAGTGCCTTGCAGGCGCGCGGTCTCCAGGTAACAGGAGGCGGAATCGGCATTGTATTCATAGACCTTGATGCCGCGACTGGAGACGGAAAAATCGAACCGGCCCGTGATCATCTGGTTGCGCCGGTTGTTCCAGGACTGGCGGAGCTTCGGCCAGATGGAGCGGGGCAGTTTGAAGCGGGCGAGAAGTCTATCGTCCTTCAACACCTTGTGCGTAGCGTGCATGAACATGGCATGCAGCTCGTTGGCGGCGTGCTTGATCTCCGTGAACGCGGTCTCCGAGAGACAGAAATAGCTGCGTTGCAGATCCGGGGCATTGGTCAGCCAGGGACGCCCCACGGCGATGAAGGCCGCCTCGTCCGGCCGCGCGGCGTCGAGCCAGGCGCCTTGTGGACGCTGCGAGGGTATCTCCGCGAGGCGCAGATTGAAAAGTTCCGGTGCCGGTTCGATCCTGGGCTCCGCATGGGAAGGATCGCTGGTCTGGATGACCCAACCGAGGATGGCCCCCCGGTCATAGGTGCAGGTGATATGGTAACCGCCGGCGGCGTCGATCACGGCGCCAAGTTCCCGTGAGTAGTTCCGGCCGCGCGGCCAGGGCCGATGATCAACGTTCTGTTCGACGATCCGCACCCGGTCAGGAAACACCTCGGTGATTACCGCCACATGGCCGGTATGCTCGAATTCGCCGCCCTCGTCCCAGATCAACAAGCTGCCGGGTTCGGGCCGGCGGATACTGCCGTTCCTGAAGGCATGCACCGGCAACAGGGTATTGTCGCGGATCACCCGGACGCAGCGAAGCTGGAAAATATCGTAGGCCATGCCGACTTCGTCGAAGATGTAACCCTTGTTCCGGTACAACCAGCGCCGCGCGAACTCCACGCATTGCCACTTGTAGCCCATGAAGATGCCTTCATGGTAACTGCGGTAGGATTCGCGATCAGGATACTCTCTGGTATCCGCGGATGCGTAATGGGATGAAAACGCGGGGACCTCGCCAGGGGCGAGACCCAGCATGGAGCCGAATTTGGCAGGTGCGCCGGTCATATCGATTCGCTAAGCTTTGTGTTGGACGGAAGATGAGGATATCGCATATCCGATTTCAAGGACGATTGTAAATTCATAAGAGAAAAAATATAAGCACGCCGCAAAATAGCCACACTCGATGTGGAGATAATAAACAAAAGGGGGAACCTCGCGATGCGTATTAGTGCCGGTGTCATTACACTATTCCTGTTGTCCGTGGCGTTCGTGGCCAGTGCAGCAACGGCTGCGGATTGTGTCGCGCTTCAATCCCTGACCTTGCCGGGTATGATCCTCGAAATTACCAGTGCAAAAACAGTCCCCGAGGGGATCCCGCCGGCTGCGCCGTTCGCCCCGCCGATCCTGCAACCCCTCCCGGCGCATTGCCTGGTCGAGGGCATGCTCGACAAACGTACCGGGGTTGGCGGCGCGAGTTACGCCATCGGTTTCGCCATCGCCATGCCGGATGACTGGAACGGCCGTTTCCTGTTTCAGGGCGGCGGCGGTTTGAACGGCAATGTGGCGAGACCCCTGGGACAGGTCGCCTCCGGCGACAGCCCGGCGCTTTCCCGCGGCTTCGCGGTGGTGACGACCGACAGCGGCCACCAGAGCCAGACCGTGTTCGATGCGGCCTTTTTTGCGGATCAGGAGGCGGCCTTGAACTTCTTTTACCAGGCCGTCGGCAAGGTGACCGTGGCGGCGAAGGAGATCGTGGCAACCTATTATGGCAACAAGCCGGTGCGGTCTTATTTCATGGGCTGCTCCACCGGCGGGCGCGAGGCGATGATCATGTCGCAGCGTTACCCTGGCTATTTTGACGGGATTGTCGCCGGGGCCCCGGCCATGCGCACGGATTATTCCAACCTCGGGATGCGGCATCTGGTGACCGCCTTCAACCGGGTCGCCCCGCAAGACGACCAGGGGCAACCGATCGTCTCCCAGGCATTTTCAGACGCGGACAAGCAATTGATTTTGGACTCGCTCCGCAAGAGTTGCGACGCCAGGGACGGGATGCGCGACGGACTGATCGCGGATACCCTCGGCTGCGATTTCGATCCGGCCAGTCTGGTATGCAAGGCGGAGAAGAACGCAAGTTGTCTTAGCGCGGCGCAGGTCGAGGCCCTGCACGATGCCTTCGGCGGGCCGAAGGACTCCCGCGGCTTCGAGGTCTACCCCGGTTATCTTTATGACATCGGCATCGGCGACAGCGGACGCGGCGCTCCCGGACTCCTCCATGCGGGGCAAAGCCCGGTGGGTCCGCCAGTCATGGCGATGGAGCAGGATGTGGATCGGGAGGCCGCGGTCGCCGCGGGGTCGCTGAACGGTCTGGGCGACAGCCATCTCTGGACCAATCTCTCCAGTTTCGCCGGGCGCGGCGGCAAACTGATCTTCTATCACGGCGTCAGCGATCCCTGGTTCTCGGCCCTGGATACTGTCGATTACTATCTGCGTCTAGCGCGGGATAACGGCGGCGAGGAACAGACCGCGCAGTGGAGCCACCTGTTTCTGGTCCCCGGGATGGGACACTGCGGCGGGGGATCGGCAACCCTGGATCGCTTCGACCTCCTGACCGCCATCATCCGCTGGGTGGAGGATGGCGCACCGCCCGATCGGGTGACTGCGACCGGCACGGCGTTTCCCGGCCGCAGCCGTCCGTTATGCCCTTTCCCCGCGCATGCCCATTATCGGGGCGCAGGCGACTCCGAGCGGGAGGAAAACTTCGTCTGCCGGCGGTGAATGAAATCAGGCGGGCTGGGCCAGCATCCGGCTGCGCTGGTTATATTCCCGGATCAGGCAGATGGCGAGGATTATCCAGAGCGTGCTGAGGACGATATTCACCAGGAGGAAATCGCTCAGCGTGTAAGACCAGAAGCGCGTCCCCAGCAGGACCGTGAGCGCCGCCAGGCCATCGCCGATGCGGACGAACAGGGTATCGATGGTGGCCTTCGCCTGATACATCATGGCCTTGGTCGTCGGCAGCCAGAGCATGTGGCGGGCGGTGTTGTTTATCGAATAATTGCTGGAATTCTCCGCGACCTTCATCACCTTGATGATCCCGATCACCGGGGCGATCACCATCGAGAGATAGGCGGCCAGCGACACCAGCGGCGTGGCGATGAGCAGCAGACCGAATCCGCCGAGCCGCACGAGTCGGGAGACGACAAAGGCCTGCAAGAGCAGGCCGGACAGATTCACCCAGAAATACAGTTCGCTGTAGAAGGCGGTGGTGGCCACATTCATGGCCGCGGCCAGCGCCTGCGGGTCGCCGGTCCCGTTCAAATCGCCTTCGAGCGCCTGCTGCACCAGGCCGAAGAGGATGTTGTCGCCGCTCGATACCACCCAGTTGAAGAGCAGCATCATCCCCGCCGTGATCGTCAGATACTGGCTTTCGTAAATGGTCCTGAAGGCGCCGTGGCCATCCGGGGCCGCCGGTTGTAGCCGGCGGATCTCCGTCTCGCCGTTGGGGTGGCCCAGCGTGCCCCTGCGATCGATGTGCCGCGCCAGGGTGACGGCGAGCCCCAGCGGGATTAGGGCCAACAGGATCAGATCGAAGGCGTTCAACCAATGCAACTCGACGGCCCGCTCCCCGACCCAGGATCCGACCACGCCGCCCGCGGAGGCGCCGATCGCGACCAGCGGGAAGAGGCGGCGGCCCTTTTCCTGGCCGTACAGGTCCGAGGCAAACGACCAGAACTGGGCCACCAGGGTCACGCTGAATATCCCCACGAAGATGTAGAAGGCAATCCCGACATAACGGATCTGTTCGGTCAACAACCCCGGTTGCATGAGCCAGAACGCCACCAACAGGATCGCCGATATCCCCGCGGTCACCGTGATGAGTCTGCGCCGCGACACGCTGGCGGCCAGCCAGGCGTACACCGGCAGGATAATCAGCAACAACATGCTCTGCCCGAAGGCCGAATACGATTTGATCTCCAGCTTGGACCAGTCACTGACAACCGAGATCGAGAGCCAGCCCTCGCGGACCGGCTTGATGAAATAGTACGCCATGAGGATGAGGAAGATGTTGCAGAGCAACAGGAGACTCGTGACGCCTTCCCGTGCCTGCACGCTGGCGAAGATCCCGAGGACCTTTTCCAGCCGGGTCGGCGGCGTGTGAACCATTTCCAGAACCGTGGCGTCGTTATTCATTAATTGTTATCCGAGACAGCGAGGTTGAGCGGTTGCAGAGGTAATGACCGTACGGCAAGGCCCGGAGTTCCGCGGCTTTCCCGCCGGGGGTGGTGCAGAAGCTTGTAGGGTCGATGCGTGATGGCCGCTATACAGTCGGTAAACCAGGGACATAATATTAATCCGGGAACGCTGTTCGGGAAAGCGGCGCGATCGCATCCTGTGGTATCCTGCCAAAAAAGATCCGGGAGGAACTTATGATCATCTATGGCGTCGCCATTCTTTCCCTTTCCATGCTGACGGGGGTATTCCTGGGGGATCTCCTGGGAGTGATCCTCGACGTCGAGGCCAATGTCGGCGGCGTCGGCATCGCCATGCTGATGTTGCTGTTTCTTTCCAGCCGCACGGAATCGAAGTTCAAACTCGGCCCAATGACTGCGGATGGCATCACCTTCTGGAGCGCCATGTACATCCCGATCGTGATCGCGATGGCGGCAAAATCGGATGTCTATGCCGCGCTGAAGGGCGGGCCTGTAGCCCTGCTTGCGGGCACGTTGGCGGTGGCCGGCGGTTTCGCCCTGGTCCCGGTATTGAGCCGCTTCTGCCGGCGCCCGGCGATACCTCCGCAAGGGGAACAGTCATGATCGGCGACCTTATCCTCAACATGACCAAGGCCAACGGCCTGATCGTCGCCTTCGTTTTGATCGGCGCCATCACCTGGTTTTCCTACTGGCTCTCCCGGACCCTGACCAAGGGTCGGTTGCACGGCTCGGCGATCGCGATCGCCTTCGGCCTGATCCTGGCCGGCGTGAGCGGGGCCTATACCGGCGGAAATGCCGGGCTCGCCGATATCGCCGTATTTGCCGGCATCGGCGTGATGGGCGGCAACATGTTCCGGGACTTCGCCATCATCGCCACGGCCTATGGAGCGAGCCTCGAAGACCTTAAAAGCGCGGGTTTTGTCGGCGCGATCTCCATCCTGATTGGGGTGGTCGTCTCCTTCGTGCTGGGCGCCATTGTGGCGGTCGCCTTCGGTTACACCGATCCCGTGGCGATCACCACCATCGGGGCAGGGGCGGTCACTTATATCGTCGGGCCCGTCACGGGCACGGCCCTTGGCGCGAGTTCCGATCTCCTCGCGCTCAGCGTCGCCGCCGGCCTCGTCAAGGCGATCCTGGTCATGCTCGGCACGCCCGCGCTCGCCCGCTATATCGGCCTCGACAATCCGCAATCCGCCATGGTCTATGGGGGCCTCATGGGCACCAACAGCGGCGTGGCCGCGGGTCTCGCCGCGACCGATCCCAAGCTCGTGCCCTACGGGGTCATGACCGCGACCTTCTACACCGGGCTCGGTTGTCTGCTGGGCCCTTCCGTGTTGTTCCTGACGGTGAAGGCCCTGGCCGCCGCGCTCGGATGAAGAACAGACGAACGGATAGACAATCATGCAGACGACTGAACACACCACCGATCTGATCTCTCGCGCCCAGGAGCATGGCGATCGGATCGCGATCGTCGAAGGCGATCGGCAGATCAGCTATCGGGAATTGCTGGATCGCTCGGCGCGGATCGCGGCGGGCCTGCTCGATAACCGCGCCGATCTCGATGAACAACGCGTGGCGATGCTGTTTCCGGCGGGGATCGATTACGCCTCTGCGCAATGGGGGATATGGCGGGCCGGCGGGATCGCCGTGCCGCTGAACCTTGGCGCCACCCTGCCCGAGATCGAACATGTGTTGACCACGGCGCAGGTCAGCAACCTCGTGACCGCCGCGCCCTATAGGGACAAAGTGCAAACGCTCTGCGCTCAACTCGGCATTCGGGTTCTCGATCTCGCGGAAATGAATTCCCCGTCAACGCCGGCGCTGCCGCGGCTCACCGCGGATCGCCGCGCCATGATCCTCTTTACCAGCGGCACCACCAGCAAACCCAAGGGCGTGGTCAGCACCCACGGCGGGATCGCCGCCCAGATCCGCTCGCTGGTCAACGCCTGGGGGTGGCGGCAGGATGATCGCATTCCCCTCTTTCTGCCCATGCATCACATCCACGGGATCGTCAACATCCAGAGTTGCGCCTTGTGGTGCGGGGCGCGGGTCCGGACCTTCCCCGCCTTCGACATGCAGTCCATACTCCCGGGGGTCGCCGCGCGCGAATTCACCCTCTTCATGGCGGTGCCGACGATCTATGTGAAACTGATTGAGGGGATCAATGCCCTGGATCCGGACGCCCGCAAGCCGGTGTGCGAGGGTTTCGCCGGCATGCGGCTGATGGTCTCGGGATCCGCCGCCCTGCCGGTCGAGATCCACAGGACCTGGGAAGGTCTCACCGGCCAGACCCTGCTGGAGCGCTACGGCATGACCGAGATCGGCATGGCGCTGTCCAATCCCCTGCAAGGGGAGCGGCGTCCGGGCGCGGTGGGCATGCCGTTGCCGGAGGTCGAGATCCGACTGGTGACCGAACAGGGCGAGGTCATTCAGGCCGAGGACTCGCCGGGGGAGATCCAGGTACGGGGACCGGCGGTGTTCAAGGAGTACTGGAACGATCCGAATGCCACCGCCAAGTCCTTCGTCGATGGCTGGTTCCGGACCGGGGACATGGCGGTCATCGAACACGGCTACTTCCGGATCATGGGACGGCTCTCCGTGGACATCATCAAGTCCGGAGGTTACAAGCTGTCGGCGCTGGAGATCGAGGATGCGCTGCTGCGGCATCCCGGCATCGCGGAATGCGCCGTGGTCGGCGTCCCGGACGACACCTGGGGCGAGGCAGTCGCCGTAGCGGTGGTGCCGAAGGCGGGTCACTCGCTTGAACTGGAGTCCCTGCGCGAATGGGCGGGCGAGCGGATGTCGCGCTATAAACTGCCGAAGCTGCTGCAAGTCGTGCCGAAACTCCCACGCAACGCGATGGGGAAGGTTACGAAGCCTGAGGTCAGGCGGTTATTCGAGATCTAGTTTGTAGGGGTTCCGTAAAACCGTTGGTTCCCCCTCCCCCTCTCCCCTTGCCCCTCTCCCGCGAGGGGAGAGGAGAAGCGATATGTCAGCTATTTAGTCCCGCACGTGAAATTGGCCGCGTCATTGATGTCGCCGCTCCCCTTGTATTTCGAGACCTCCGGATAGGCGCAGACCGGCCGCGTGCGGTAGACCTTGCCCGCGCTCGCCAGGCCGGAGGCGCCCTCGGTCGCCTCGCGATACGAATAAACAATGCTCTCGGGGGCCTTGCCGTTTTCGACCCAGTCGATCATCGCTTCGAGCGCCTTGAAATCCTCGGTGTTGCGGACGAAGCCGGGGCAGCCGCGCGAACCGGGCACGGCGAAGAGGCGCGCGAAATCCCGAGTCTTGTCCGGCCCGCCCATGATTTTCTCGATGCCCTGGTAATACTCGACCACTTGCAGTGGCGCGAGCGCGGTGCTGTTCCATGAGGCGATGAGGATGAGTTTGCCGCCCGCCTGCTTGAACGGCCGCAGATCGGGATTGTTCGCGTCCACATACTTGCCGGTGCGTTCGATCGCCAGCCGCGTGTCGCGATCCGGATCGAAGGTGCGGAAATCCCAGTTCGGATCCTGGAAGACCATGCCCTTGAAGTAGTTGAGGTTCACGGAGAAGGGTTCCTTCTCGATCATGAAATTCCAGGTCACCTCGCTGCCCGGCACATAGCCGGCGTAGATCGGCGTGCCGTCGTTGAACTTTGCTCCCGCGTAGATCTTTTTCGCGGTATCGACCTGCGCCGCGGTCAAACATGTGCCGTCGTCCGCGGCCTTGCATTGCGTTACGGCGGGATCGAACTTGCATTGCATCGGATTCGTGATGAGTCCGTCGGCCAGGCCGTCGTCGGCATCGCAGGCGGCGAGCGCGGCCTGGTTCAGGATCGCGACCTTCGCGGGGGGGATGTACGCCGGGCTGCCGACCCCATCCTTCAGCGCGACCCAACTGATGTACAGCGAGCCTGGTTGCAGGTGCGAGATATGCAGGGCGGGATCGCCCGCGACGATCCCGTCGAAATCCCCGGGATAACGCTGTGCTTCGTTGAGCGCCTGATTGCCACCGTTGTGGCAACTGTTCCAATAGGAGTGCTGAATCGGTTTGCCGTAGTACTGGTTCGCGAGTTCCTTGGTCAGGACCGCCATCTCGTGCACGGCGCGATAACCCCAGTCCGCCCATTTCTCGGGATGACCGATCGCCCACTCGAAGGCCTCATCGACATGGCCGGTGTCGGTGCCCGCCGCGACGTAGCCGCGTTCCATGATCCCCGCGAGTCCGCTGGAAGACAACGAGCCGATGAATCCCGGATTGCCCGCGGCCAGGAATTTCCCGTTCCAGTTTTGCGCGACCGGCAGCCATACCTCGAGGCCGATGTGTGAGTCGCTGCTCGGCGTCGAAAACGCCTGTACCCGGCAAAACGGCGCCGTCACCTTGCGCGGCGGCGCATTCAGAAAACCCGCCTGCGGCGGCAACTCGAAGCCCGCATCGCCGGCCGCGGCCGAGGTGATCGTGATATTGGGAAGCTTGACCGCCATCAGGCCCTCGCAGGGCTGCTGCGCGATTGCCAAGACCGGCGCCAGCGCCAGGCCGGCCATGAATACGAAAGGCGCGAAAGAAATCTTCTTATTTTTCATTTGTACCCCTCCTCAAATAAATAAGGTATGTCTCACTCGCGAACGCGGCATTCATAACTCGCGGCCTCGTTCGGATCCCCGCTGCCGTTGTAGATGGCCGCCGCGGGATAAGCGCACACGGGACGTGTCCGGTGCACCTCCGTACCGGTCCTCATGATGGACATGATCGTGTCCGGCGCCACGCCTTTCTCGACCCATTGTTCGATCGCCTTCTGGGTGTCGAACCCGCCCGGGTCCCGGAAGCCGGGACACATGCCCATGCCCGCGACCATGAACAGGCGGGCGAAGTCCTGCGTCTTCTCCAGGCCGCCCATTGTCTCGACCACGCTCCGGTAATAATTCATGATGCCGCGCGGCGGGATCGCCGATTCCTCCCAGGCCGTGAACATGATCGTCTTCCCGCCCCGGTCCTTGAAGGGCTTCAGGTTCGGATCCATGGAATCGATCATGCCGCCGAGCTTCTTCTCGGCGAAGCGCGTGTCGCGATCCACGTCGAAGGTGTGATAGTCCCAGTTCTGTCCCGGATAGACCATGGTCTGAAAGAAGCCGGTGCTGACGGGGATCGGCCCCGGTCCGCGGCCGAGGACATCCCAGCGCAATTCGCTACCGGGTTCGTAACCGGGATAGATCTCCGTGCCGTCCTCAAACTTGGCGCCGGCGTACATTTTTCTCACCGCCTCCACCTGGCTTGCGGTCAGGCAGGACGCTTCGTCCTTGTAGGGCGGGCATTGCATGCTCGCCGGATCGAAACGGCAGCGGGTGGGATCGTCGATCACGCCGTCGTGGACGCCGTCGAGGTCATCGCAGGCATCCAGCGCGGCCCGGTTGATGGCAGGATATTTGGCGGTCGGCAGGAAGGTCGGTGATTCGGGTCCGTCGCCGACCAGCGCCAGGGAGGCGTTCAAGGTGGCGGCCTGCAGGCGGGTCATGTAGTAGGCCGGTCCGCCCACAACGATGCCGTCAAAGTCCCCGGGATAGCGTTGCAGCTCGGTCAGGGCCTGATTGCCGCCTTCGTGGCAACTGTTCCAGTAGGCGTATTTTATCGCCGTGCCGTAATAGGCATTGGCGACCTCCTTGGCGATGACGGTGGTCAGATGCTGGGCGCGGTGTCCCCAATCGATCACCTTTTCCGTGTTGCCGGCCCATTCGGCCGTCGGGGCCTCGCCCGGCGTGTCCGTATCAACATGGCCGGTATCGGTCGAGGCCGTGGCGTAGCCGTTCTGCACGTTGCGGGCCAGCGCGCCGTAGGAGATGTAGCCGACCATGCCGGGCGTGCCTATCC
The DNA here is from genome assembly GCA_004297165.1 of Gammaproteobacteria bacterium. GTDB lineage: Bacteria > Pseudomonadota > Gammaproteobacteria > Eutrophobiales > Eutrophobiaceae > 2-02-FULL-56-15. The sequence goes on along the minus strand of SCUJ01000001.1, from coordinate 63,422 downwards.
CCAGGTATTTCCCGTTCCAGTTCTTCACCAACGGGAGCCAGATCTCGAACCCGATGTGCGATTCCTGCGCGGGCTCCACGTAGCCGGCCACGCGGCAGAACGGCACGGAGACCTTGGCGGGTTCGGGGTTCCAGAAGGGTACCCGTGGATTTGGCGCCACGTAATCCGGCGGGGCGGTAATTGCCGTCGCCAGGGTGAAGGTGACGTTCGGGATCTTGAGTGAGGTCAGACCCTCGCATCCCTGTTGCGCCGCAACGATTACTGGCGCTGACCACAAGATACCTGACAACAGCCACACAAAAACGGATAGCCGCTTATACATGCTGATTCCCCCCGTAGAGAACAACGATGCCTGACAGCCTGTTAATCTTACGCCAAAAATATCACTTGGACTTTATTTCTTCCTCAGATGCCTGGGCCATATGCCATACCGTCCGGCCGAGAGGATGCCGTTCGGATCGATGGCGTCCTTCAAGGTCTCGTGCAGTCGGCGCAGCGAATGATCGTTATATGAATAGACCGCCGCGCAATCGTCCATGAATGCCGTATGCGTGCGGTACTCGCCCCAGCCATGTTCCGCCGCGACCTTGATGAGCCGTCTGAACACCTCGCGGGTCTTGCGATTGATTGCCGGATCTTCCACGATTGAAAATGCAATCAATATGATGAAGGTCCGCGAATGATAGGAAATCGGCATGGTCATGAACGCGGGGGTTGTGTCCATGTCCGCCAACTCCTGCCCGATCACGCGATGCGATTCGATCACCGCCTCCCCCGTCATGGGGATCACTGGCGAAAATCCGATGTGGCCCATGGTGGGCGTGGGATTGAAGGTCGAGCGGGAAATGGCTGAGAAGATCGAGAGATTTGGCACGCCGATCGCCACCTGGTCCCGCATCCCGGCGATTTGTTCCTCGGTGAGCGGAAAGCGCAACAGTTCGCCTTCCTGGAAGCCGACGCCGGGGATGCCGGAATATCTCTCCCGCGCGTGTTCCCACTGGGCCTTCACGACCTTTTCCGGGCCATAGAATTTCAGGCGGCTGGTCCAGAACGCCAGCTTGTGACTCCCGGCGTAATCATCCAGCTTCCGGCGGACCTCGGCCTGATCTGTGTGCAAAAATAATTCTCTAAGATCGGGATCCCTCAGCGCGGCATCGCGCATGGGCGAACCCAGCAGGATATTGGAATTCATCACCCCGGAGTGCGTCAGTCTCGCGGTGATATCCACCAGAGGGATGATGTCATCGTGCCGCGCCGCCGTGACCACGGCCTCCAGAAAGGACTCCGGCGCCGGGAACAGCCAGAACCCCATCTTGGTGACGACCCCGAAATTGGATTGCGCGAACAGCCCGTCCACGGTCGGCCCGAATCCATACTTGAACTGTTGCCAGGTCTCCGCCCCCGGCAATGCGCCCATACCGGTGCGGACGATCTCGCCGTTCGCGAGGACGATCTCCATGCCGCAGTGGGAATCGAAGTGGTCGCGGTGCGGCGCGACGGTGTAGCCGGCGCCGTGATCCAGCGAGTTTCCGATGAGGCTCCCCCAACCCGGATCGGGACAATCGATCCACAACTTGCTGCCATTGTCCCGCAGGTGGCGATAGAGGTCGAAATAACTGACGCCCGGCTCCAGGAGGACATAGGCATTGCGTTCGTTGACCTCGATGATCCGGTTCAACCGCTTGAGATCGAGCACAACGGACCCGGACAATACCGGCGCGGACCCGCCGTAGGCGAGATTCCGCCCCGTGGATATGGGATAGATCGGAATCTTGTGGCGGTTGGCCACCCGCATGATCGCCTGCACCTGCCCGGCCGTGTCGGGCGCCACGGCCGCCGCGACGATGATCTCCGTCTCCTCGTTGCGGAAGGGAGTGTAGGCGTCGCGGTAGAGATCCAGGTTCTCCGCGTCGGTAAATACCCATTGTTCGCCGGCGATGCTCCGCCACTCCGACAAGGCGGATTCGAATGCTTCTGGATCGACTCCGGGAGGCGTTATCACGTATGTATCATTTCGTATGCTGGTCGAGGAATTCTGCCATCCGCGTGAGCAAATCGATACGGTATCTTTCAGGCCTTATATCGTGCCTGGCATGCTCATACTCGATGAATTCTACCGATTTATTATTGTCCTTCAGGGCATCATACATAATCTTGCTCTGTTTGAACGGCACGTTCAGGTCCTCTTTCGCATGCGCCAGGAATACCGGCGCCTGGATCTCCCCGGCCCGGTTGAGCGGCGACCCGGTTTCGCCGATCTCATCAGCGCCGAGGAACTCATTGGCCGCCGACCCGCCAACGTACATGAGCATCCTGTAGCCGAGGGTGCGCGGATCGGTAACGCCGGCGATACTGATAACGCATTTATACAAGGAAGGCTTTTCGATCGCGCTCATCAACGCGGCGTAGCCGCCATAACTCCAGCCAGCCGCGCAGATCCTGCCCGGATCGGCGATGCCCTGATCGATCAGGTATTGCGCGCCATCGTTGACGTCATTGATCGCTGTCTGCCAATTGCGAAAAGCCCCGGCGCCAGACCATGCCTCGCCATAGCCTTGAGAGCCGCGATAGTTGCTTTGCAGGACGGCATAGCCATTCGCGGCCAGGAATTGCGCGAGCATGTCGAAACCCCAGACATCCCGGCTGCTCGGTCCGCCATGAGGAAGGACCACGGCCGGCAGTCCCGTTTTCTTCTCGCCGTCCGGCAGGGTCAGAAAGGCGGGTATGTTGACCTTGTCCCGCGCCGGATAGGCGATCTCCCGCATCGGCGCCAGTTCGCGGTCCTTCAGTTTCGAGGAGATCGAGGCGATGCGCGCCAGTTTGAGGTCCTTGCTGTCATAACGATAGTAAACATCGGGCTCGATATCGCTGTTCACGGCGACGAGGTAATAGCGCCGGTCCCAGTCCTCGGCCAGGATTCCGACATTCTGATCGGGGAACAACGGGGTGATCTGTTCGTGAATCTTCTGGATATCCTTGTCGAAGAAATTATGCCGGTATCTGTCATCGACATATACCGCCGCCACAACCCGACCATATTTGCCCAGGGACTGCACGCCCGCGACATCGACGCGGTCATGCGCGAACACCACGCGGGTTGCGCGGTCATGCGCCAGATCCATCGAGAACAAGGCCCGGCGTCCTTCGTGCATATCGAAATAGAGCAATTCGTCCGGATTGTCGGCAAAACCATAGGGAACGAATTTATCGTTCAAATCATCCGCCTTGGATTCATGCAATATCTCCCAGTCCCGGTCATCGTCCGAGGTCCGCACATACCAGCGCCGGTATTCGGGACTGACGAAATAATACAAACGCGGCACGCCGCGACCGTCCGAGATCCAGCTATAGACATTGGGACGGCCGCGCGTCTCTCCCACCAGTTTGCCGCTATAAATATCTAGGGAGCCGACGCGGGAACCGCCCATCTCCGATACCCGGATTTGGACGTGGTTCGGATCATCTGGCAACCAATCGATCACCGTGCCCAGATCCTGACTGAACTCTCCTTTCAGATCCTTCGGCACCAGCATCAGCATCTTGCTGCCGTCGGCATTGACTCCCACCAGCCGCGAACCCTCCAGGTAATGGCCGCGAAAAGGACTCACCAGCCTCAGGTTGCACAACAACCGTTCATTGTTCGCCCAGGCGCAATAACTAATATCCTGCTCGTCCTTCCTGGCGGCGAAGATCATGCCGCTGATCTGTTTGGTCGTCAGATCCAGGGTCCTGACAAAATCGAAGCCATCCGGGTGATACTGGATGAAAGCCAGCTTGTTGCCATCGGGGGACAAACTCATCGAGCGAAAATCGGGTTGAGAACCGAAGGCGACTGCAAGCGGACTGGTTTTCAGCTCCCCATCCTTGGCCAGGCTGATCGAGATCGAGCAAACAAGGCAGGCGACGAAAAATCCGAATTTCTTCATATTGCTTCCTCCATGCTTCCCGGACGACAAATAAGATACGTGTCCGATATTAATGATGTGGGAGAATCGTCGTTACCGCCGATCCCCCCTTATCTGAGGGCATATCCAAACATTCCCTCCCCGACGTTGAATATATTCGCCCAATTATTTTGTTGCAAGAATAAATCCGAACCGGCCAAGCGTCCCTCGTCGCTGTCCCGCAGGAGCACGACATCATGAGGCGATAATCGCCCACATGCAGTCGTGTGGAGAATAGAATGACCGGCTAATAACCCCTTGCAAATCATGCCCATGCCATTTTCCACCCGATCCCGCATCAGGTGGCGTCGTACATATCATGAATCGATGCATGGCGTTCCACTTACTACAATTTCGTCTGCTTGTTGACTTAATATTCGAGCTATCCTTAACAATCAGGAGGGGCTCGCCGAGTCCCCAGCCATTGAATTAACCCAAAGAGAAGGACAGATATGAGCTACGCACAGATTCATCCGAATTGGGATCGCGATCCTGAGTTTATCACCGAAGGATTTTCCGTCGAGATCACCGCGAAGGAGATCCACGGCCTGCGCGAGGCCGCGCCGAAACTCCCGCCCGATACGCCCGTCGCCATCACCTTCCTGCGCGGCGACACCCTCGAGGCGCGGCTGGCCGCGGCGCGGGAGGTGCGCGCCCTGGGCTTCGAGCCCATGCCACATTTTTCAGCCCGCCGGATACAATCCGAGACCGAATTCAAAAAGACGGTGGAGTCGATGGTCAAGGAGGCCCGTGTGAGGCGTTGTTTCGTCATCGCCGGCGACCCACCCACCCCTGAAGGGCCTTATCAGGATTCCGCTTCGCTGATCGAGACAGGGCTCTTCGAGGCCAATGGCATCTTGGCCATCGGAATCGCGGGACATCCTCAAGGTCATCCTAATATGACCGACGAGGAATGTTTCTCAGTCCTCGAAAAGAAATGCGCGATGATTCATGCGCGCGGGATGAAGCCGATCATCGTCACACAATTCGGCTTCGATCCCGATGCCTTCATGCAATGGCTGGTGGATCTGCGCAAACGGGGCATCGACGCGCCCGTGCGCATCGGCGTGCCCGGCCCGACCAATATCCAGTCGTTGTTGAAATTCGCGACTCGCTGCGGCGTGACCGCCTCAGCCTCTGTCCTCGCCAAATACGGCATCTCTATCACGAAGCTTCTAGGCACCGCCGGCCCCGACAAGATGGTCGATGTCTTCGCCCGATCATTCGGCAGCGAGCACGGGCGGGTACGCCTGCACTTTTACTCCTTCGGCGGACTGCCCAAAACAGTGGAGTGGATTGAGAATTACACAAAACATCTCTGAGGAGCGCGCTGCATCAGGGATGCGATGAGATGATCCAGGTTAAACCTGCCCCGCAGCGCGCCACGCCGCGCAATGTCTGGGTGCTTGGGTTCGGCTCGATGTTCATGGATATCTCGTCCGAAATGATCCACAGCCTGCTGCCGGTGTTCATGGCCACGGTGCTCGGCGCGTCCATGATAACCATCGGGGTGATCGAAGGGATTGCGGAGGCCACGACAGCAATTATCAAGGTATTCTCCGGCTTGCTCAGCGATTACGCGAGGAAGCGGAAACCCCTCATCGTGCTGGGCTATGGATTGGCGGCGATCACCAAACCGGTATTTCCGCTCGCGACCACGATCGTATGGGTGTTCTGTGCGCGTTTCGTCGATCGCATCGGCAAAGGTATTCGCGGTGCCCCCCGCGATGCCTTGGTCGCCGACAGCGTCCCACCTCGGCTGCGCGGCGCGGCCTACGGATTGCGCCAGGCCCTCGATTCGGTGGGCGCCTTCATCGGTCCGCTGCTCGCGCTGGCGCTGATGGTCGGGTTCGCGGATGACATCCGATTCGTGCTGTGGATCGCGGTTTTCCCGGCATTCCTTGCGGTGCTGCTCCTCACTGTCGCGATACGTGAGCCGGAACCTTCATGGGATGGTAAGGATTCCAGAATTCGGTTGCGCCTTGCCAACGCGAAACGCCTGTCATCGCGTTACTGGCTCATCGTCGCGCTAGGCGCGGTATTTACCCTCGCCCGGTTCAGCGAGGCATTCCTGATCCTGCGCGCGCAGGGCCTCGGGCTTGCCATCAGTTTCGCGCCCGCTGTCCTCATCGTCATGAATATCGTCTACGCCCTCGTCGCCTATCCGGCCGGCGCTGCCGCCGACCGGCTCTCCGCGCGCGCCTTGTTGACGGTCGGCCTGCTGGTGCTCGTCGCCGCCGACCTGATCCTGGCGCTGGCCCGCGCCCCATGGATCGCACTGCTCGGCGCCGCATGCTGGGGATTGCACATGGCCTTGACGCAGGGATTGCTCGCGAAACTGGTGGCCGATGCCGCGCCTGCCGATCTGCGCGGCACGGCCTTCGGGGTTTTTAATCTGGCAAACGGCGGGGCGATGTTGCTGGCCAGCGTGATCGCGGGGATGTTATGGAGTCTGTATGGGGCCGCCGCCACATTCGTGGCTGGCGCTGTCTTTGCGGCGGTGGCTGCGATTGGATCGCTCTTTTATCATCCGCGGCAGCTTGTCAGTCATTCACTGTGAGCAGAGAGAATCAGATTTGTAACCAACCACGCAGACAAATCCGGCGCTGGGTTCTGGAAAATAACATTCATGTCTGTGCTGCGCCGTATTCTTCGGCGTTTGGACGGACCCTTTAGATCGCGAACCATACCCTATAGATAGGGGGCCTCGTCGGGGTCGTACTCGATCTCAATGTTAGCGCTCGGAGGTAGTTGGGCCATTGCCTCTCGCAGCATCTTGATGTGTTCGTTTTCCTCCTCGCGAAGCTCGGTGAACAGTTCCCGAACCTCGGGATCGGTGATGCTGGGCAAGGTCATATCGTAAAAGTCGTAGGCCTTCTTCTCAGCCGCGAGCCCGATCTCGAACGCCTGAAGCGTAGACATGCCGCGGCGCGGCGCACCCATTTCCGGGGCCTCGACGTCAAACAGGTCGCTCAGTGTCAGCCGTGCGGGTTCATCGCCGAACAGGGCCTTGCGCCGGGTCTCAAGTTCACGGCCGTGCTTGGCCTCGTTCTCGGCCATGGTGGCAAAAAAGGCGCCGGCATCGTAGCCATAACCGCTGCCGACACCGAGTTGGGTGGCGAACATGAGGTAGCGGTGGTGCGCCTCTATCTCGATCAGCTTCGCGAGGTCGAGGGCGTCAATCAGGCTGAGTTTTGACAAATCAAGACGGGTGGACATTGAATCGACTCCAGGTATGGTGTTTATGTTCCGAAACGGCCCTTAGGAAGCGCCACAAGTGATCCGCACCAGCCGAGTCCCTTCTGCGGGCGTCTGCGTCTTTTGTGGAGACGCGATCTTGAAACATACTTTAGACAGGCACGTTGTTGGAGGCAAGAGCGATGATCGGGTCTGGAATCAAACTTAGAATCCATCCGCTTATTCCGGCATGCGCAGCCGCCCTTCGTGCGGATCGAGAAAGGCGTTGGCCGCGCGCAATTGGGCCAGTGCCCGCCCGTAGTCGTTGAAGTCGATCCGCGCGGTGAAATCCTGCGCCCGATCGAGCATTCTGATGTAAGGATCGGCGTTACCCTGGCGCGTGAGCGCCCGCAGGGCCAGCAGGTAATCCTCCCGATAAACCGTCGGGATGATAATCCGCACCCTGTCCCCGCGCACGAGTTCGGAGTTCAGCATGACGCGGGCAATGCGGCCGTTGCCATCGGCAAAAGGGTGAACCTCGGCGATGAGGAACATCATATACAGCGCGCGGGTCAGCGGGTCATCGAGGGCGCGGTAGGGTTCGAAACCTTTGATCAAGGTCCCCGTAACCAGCTCGGGCGCAACGAACACCGTCTCCCCTGCGCGGTTCACTTCTTCCTTGAAGCACCCCGGCTGTTTTTCGAGTCGGCCGGCGAGCAGCGTGGCGTGGCGCGATTTGAGCAGCTCGATGAGTTCGTCAGCCGTGTCAGGAACGCGGCTCATCTCCGCGCTGTTGGCGACGATTTGATAGGTTCCGAGGATATCGTGGGCATCGGCCGGGCGCAGGGGCACGCGCTTGCCGCGAAAAACAATATCGGCCGCCTCTTCCACCATGAACTCGGTGCCTTCTATATAGTTCGAGAAGTAGGCCTCGAAGAACGCGAGATTGCGCATACCCTCCGGGATGAGCATCGGCGCCTGGCGCACGGGCAACACCGCGCGTCGCAGCGCCGCGAAGAGCGTCATGAAACGCTCCAGGCGATGCGCATCGTAGGGCACGCCGGCCGCGCGTGCGCGCGCCGGTTCCGAGTTCAGTTTTGTCTTGCGCGTTCCGAGGATCGCGCCGATCATCGCGTCCAGGGCCTTGAATTCAGCACGCAGCTTGATCCGTGTGGCAATACGCCGGGCGGCATCGCGCAGGCGGTTGAGTTCGGCCTCGCCATGAACGCGCGCGATCTCATCCAGGTACGCCTCGATCTCCCCCCGTGACCAGCTTTTGGGCACGCCGCCGCGGACGCGCGCCGGCTGCATGTTTTCGAGCAGGGCGCGCTGCCGCGAGGAAAGATACAGACCTTCCATGAAAGGGTTATCCCCGTCCACCGGGCCCTTGCCCTTAAGCAGTCGGATCGTGATCCCTGGCAACGTGACGCGCCGGGTGTACTTGTAGGTGAGAAAAATGGTGTTATCGCGCGCCACCCCGCCTTCGAGCGCCGAGCGGTGGCTCACCACCGCGCCGGGGTAGTAGTGCGCGAGGATTTGGTACAGGTGCCGCTGGATGATGTTCTCAGGCGGATCTTTGAGATTGGCGGTGTAAAGCTTGGGGGCGATGCGGCGCAACCGACCGGCCCTTACCTCGCGCGAGATGGCGACGGACTCTTTCGGTTTGGCGCTACCGTAGACAATCTCTTGCGCGGGCGGCTGTAGAATTTTTCGCATTAACTGGCGGCCAGATCCGGAAAACGTTAAGAATCTTAGAATAACTGGCGGTTAATGTTAAGTATTTTATAATAAGAATAAGATTGGTACCTACAACGGTACGGTTCTCCTTTCGCCATTGGTAGGAAATGCGCACACACTGACGCCTGTAAGCAGATTTAGCCTTGTTCCTGACCAGCAGGATCGCGGGGTTTTTTATAGAGCCCGTTCGGTGCATCTGCCACATTCATGGCAGGCTGTGGCTGCGACCGTATTACTCTTTTTACCGTCCGCGGCAGCTTGGTTGCAACTCTTAAATGTAAGCAGAAATTATCAGATCCAGAATGGTGATTCGTTTGGCATGCTTAGATTGTAGGTGATAGTTTCTACCGCCGTCATCGAGATACAAATAGGTGAATAATAGGTGGCGGAATACGTGAGATAAATTATAGATGTGCGATCAAACTATAATACCAACAGTAGAACGTAGCTTTGAACCACCAGAAGGAAATATCATGCATCGATAATGCATTCAAATATTATTCGTAATCGCGATAAATATGTCTTCAAACAGGCCAAAATTACTTCGAACCATTTATAGGGAGCTACGTACCTCACTTGGCTGTGAATTTACCGCTATCGAGGTATATGATTTAGCGAACAGATTAATAGGTATTGAGGCAAGAGAGGATAGGAATCTTCGATTTTCTCTACGTGAAGGCCGTTCCCCTTTTGAGGCACAAGGTATTGATAAGATCTTTGCCGATGGCGGTTGGAGGGTTCTCGAAATTGAGTGCCAAGAGTACATGGATATAAAAACACGTGAATATTATGAGCTTTGGTTAAGTAACCGAATTAGCAGGTGGATATCGGTAATATCAGAATGAAAAGTATAAAGTATGGTGTGGGTACTGCTGTAAGGGAGCATTTATTTTCAGGCAAACCAATCACGCGCCTTGAAGCAATAACATTATTTGGAGTATCTAATCTTACCGATGTCATATCAGAGATGAGAAGCCAAGGTTGGATAATCAAGTCGAGACAGGTTCCATACGCAACTGCCGTTGTTCGTGTAAATGATTTTGCTATCTTCAAACCACCAAATAATCTTCCTATCAGAGAAATTCAGTTGACAGAATACTGGATGTCTAAATGAAGCGAATATTTACCAAAAGGCAAAAGCGCATTCTTGCGTTTGTTTCTGGCGGTAAGTGCGTTGCTTGCGGAAAATTCCTTCAAAGCGGTTTCCATGCGGATCATGTCATCCCTTTTTCAAAAGGAGGGAGGACTGTCACCAACAATGGACAAGCGTTGTGTCCTGAATGCAATTTAGCAAAAGGGGCAAAGGTATGAATTTAAGGCCATGGCAGTCAGCAGCTTTGGAACAGGCTTTAAAGTGGTTGATTCAAGACAGGGTTGACCGCCATTTCTTGATTAATGCGGCGCCTGGCTCTGGGAAAACTTTAGTGTCATGTGCCATAGCAAATCAATTAATACAGTCACATGAAATCGAAAGGGTAATTGTTATAGCCCCTCGTGCTGAAGTGGTTAATCAATGGTCCGATGAGTATCGGAGCGTTACTACTAGACATATGACGAAAGTCACCGCCTCCGATGGAGAAATTGCGGCATTAAATTTGGATATTTGCGCAACATGGGCCGCAATTCAGGGGCTTTTACCTGAATTACAAGCTGTATGTAGGGTGAACAAGACTCTAGTGATATGCGATGAACATCATCATGCTGCGGTGGAAGCTGCATGGGGCACGAGTGCTGATAGCGCATTCTCCTCAGCTAAGTTCGTCCTTGTGCTGACAGGTACTCCAATTAGATCTGATAGTGAAAAGACAATATGGCTAGCTTACGACGATGCCGGTTCCATCGAACATCCAGCAGCAGGCACATATACTTTAACGTATGGAGAGGCAGTTGATCTTGGCTATTGTCGACCTGTTACATTTCATAGGCATGAGGGTAAATTTACAGTCGATCTTGAAGATGGCGACTCGGTAACTGTATCAGGTAATTCACCTGTAGAACTTCCGAAGGAATTGAAAAGAATACCTGGATTACAAACAGCTTTAAGTTTCTATCGTCTGGCAAGAACTCCGCAATACGAACATGATAATGTAACTCCATTGCGTGATGGATATCAGGCGACAATGATTGAATATGCGAAAAATAAATTATCCGAACTCAGATATAGGATGCCCAATGCAGGTGGTTTGGTAATAGCACCTTCAATCGACGTTGCTAAGTATATGGCTGCCCTAATTGAATTAATTGAAAGCGAGAAGCCGTTAATTGTTCACAGTCAGATGCCAAATCCAGAATTAAAAATTAAAGCTTTCAAAAACACAGATAAACGTTGGCTCGTATCTGTTGCTATGGTTTCGGAAGGAGTGGACATCCAGCGTTTACGAGTTCTTATTTACCTTCCAAATGCATTAACAGAATTAGCGTTTCGGCAAGCTATCGGCAGGGTAGTAAGAACTCAAGGTTACGACGATGATACTCGTGCTTATGTCATCATGCCTTCATTTGAAACATTTGAACAATATGCACGCAGAGTTGAAGAGGAAATGTCTCCTTCTACTCGGATGGAAAACGTTCAGCTACGGCATAAACGTTGTCCCATTTGCAATACAGAAAGCCCACTCAAGTCTGACATTTGCCCAAACTGTGAACATAGTTTTCCCGTTGCATCGCCAAGCAAAAAATCTTGCCTTGAATGTGGTGCGATTAATATGACTGGAGCAACTTCTTGCCACACGTGTGGCTATGATTTTGGACATAATTTTAAATTAACATTAGATGAAGCATTGAGAATTGGCGCCATCGTTAGAGGCATGGATATAGATGAAGAAGAAGTAAGGCTCGCCGAGGAATTAGCACCAAGGTTGAGGAATAAAATATTAAAAAGTGGTGATCAGAAATTAATTAAATTGCTAAAAATCCTTCCTGAAGAAAGTTGGGGCCGACTAAAAATATTAATGGAACAATCCAAAAACTCTAACTAAAAATTATTTCGCAATCCTACTTTGATTTTGAAGTACTTCGTTTAGAAACTTCTCTGCTTCAGCATGAAACTTATTACCTTCAGATATAGATCGCTTACTTTCTTTGTAGCTTTCCAACGCCATTTGATGGTAATTCTCACTTTCCATTGTAAGAGAACGAGCCTTTTCTAAATCGATAGCATTTAGGCGATTATCGAAATCCGAAATAATTTCTATACTCTTGTTAATATCTCGCAAGCCTTCAGAAAGTTTCTGCTTTATTAAGTTAATAATTTCCGTATTAGACTGAATTAGGGCCGAACCTTGCTCGACGTCAGAAATAATTTCTTGTTTGATAACATCATGACCTTTTATGTTAAGTACCTTTTCCTTGAAGGATTTACGTTCATTTTCAATTTGCTCTAATTCATCAAGAACGAGTTCTATATCTCTCTGAGAAGAACTATAGCTAATCCGTTGCTCTAGAAGTAAGGATAAAACTTGGTTTCGTTTCTCAGCTATTAAAATATTTTGATTAGTGCTGAACAAGTATAGGGAAAAACAAAAGCTCAATACTGATAGGAATAAAGCGGAGAGTGAGATAACTATTTCTTTCTTCACCATCGAATCATCCTATATGGCAATTTCTTACAGGACAACTTATTAAATTCAAGTCCTGGGGTTAGAAATCCATCCGCTATTAGACAAGGTAAGTCTTCGCTATTAGGTAAGTCCCGATTATTGGCGCGCCCGGAGAGATTCGAACTCCCGACCCCTTGGTTCGTAGCCAAGTACTCTATCCAACTGAGCTACGGGCGCGTGATTTCTGACTGGATGCCGGCCTGCGCCGGCATGACGTTTAAAGGATCCTTAAACGCGGGCGAATTATACCTGCGACATCCGGTTACATAAACAGGCTTTTACATGCGACGAACGGGACTCACCACTCCCCCATCACCGTGACTTCCCGCCGGTCGTGATAGGTCTGCCGGATCCGGTAACGGAGACCTTTCTGACTTCGCAGCCAGTCATCGACGGGCTTGATGGCCACCCAGGGATGCTGCTGGGGGATCTTGATATTGCAGATGAAGCGGTGCGCCAGTTTCCCGCCGACCCAGCGTCGCAGCAGACCCAGGGCCGGTCCCGGCGGGATCAGCATGTCGCAGGCCAGCCAATCCACCGGCTGGCCGTCGGTCAAGCCGAAGGTTAATCCGTTCTCCCGCCGATGCGTCAACCGATCCGCGTACTCCGCGGGTATCCGCATGGCCCCGTGATCGACCGCCGTTACCCGACAGCCTCTTCTAAGGAAGGCCAGCGTCCAACCGCCCGGCGCGGCGCCGAGGTCCACTACCCGGTCACCCGCCCGCGGTTCCACCCCGAGAAGGTCGAAGGCCTCCTCTATCTTGAGATAGGAACGGGAGGGCGAGCGCGGATCAAGGCGATAGCGCCCCACGCCGCCGGGGGCGGGGTGACTGAGATCCCGCGCCGCATCGGCCCCGTGCCACAGCCCCATTTCCGTGAGGCAAAGCTGGATCACACGGGTATCGGGTTGAATGTGTGTGGGTTCGAGTTGTTTCGCCTCCAGGGCTGGTTGGATGCGTGAGGCCAGGCGGAGCAGGACATTCGCGATCCCGCTGATCCGGCGCCCCAGACCCTCCGCCATCGCGTACGCATGGAGTGTCCACGGAGCTGGTTCGTCCTTGAGGAGTGACCCGAAAACATCCCGGACCGACGACTCGGCGATCGGCTTGAGTCCTTCCACAGGGATGAAACCGTTCACGGACAACCGCTGCCGCTCGAAGATACAAATCGGGACCGGTACGTTCTGCCGTCGCCCAATGCCGACCAGACCCGGCGATCCTGGAGCACGCTCGGTATCCGGCACATTGCGATCCCCAAGTTCCTCCAGCAAGGCGGCCTCGAAGCCGGGGCGGCAAATCAGCAACTTTCGGTAGGGGGATGAAGTAAGGTTCGTCAACTGTGACGCGGATCCGTGGCAGGAGGGATTGGCGGAGAGAGAGGGATTCGAACCCTCGATGGGCTTTTGGCCCATACTCCCTTAGCAGGGGAGCGCCTTCGGCCTCTCGGCCATCTCTCCAGGGAGGGGTATTTTACTGAAATTGAAAAAAATTGCCCGTAGAACCTATCTTAAAATCAGGCGAGCGCAGGTCAGACGAGGCGAAACCGGGCGAGAAAGCGGAGTGTACACGCCAGTACATGAGCATTTCGAGACCAGGTTCAACGACGTATCACCCAGCACAGCCATTTTGAGATGGGTTCTAGAAAAACGAAACCCGCAGACACGGAGCACAGCATGGCTGTAGCGTGACTGCGGGCGAATTGTTTAACGACTGTCGGGGCGAATCTTAACTGCTGGCTGGATCAGTGCTCGGCATTCCCCTGGGCATCCTGTTCGTCGTCATAGGATTCGTAATCGCCTTGATTGCCAGCATTACCCGCCTTCTCGCGCTGAATCCTATCATAGATTTCCTCCCTGTGTACGGCGATATCCTTCGGGGCATTCACGCCGACACGCACCTGGTTGCCGCGGATTCCCAATACGGTGACGTTGACATCGTCACCAATCATTAATGACTCTCCTACTCTTCGCGTCAAAATCAACATTGCACTTCTCCCAGTGATTTCCTTGAACAACAATTACTATCTCTGCTTACATTTTACACTGAAAAGTAGAGTCGAATTGTTTCCATTTGGTTTCCATTTCTTGGATATTTTCGGGGTTTCGACAGGCGATTTCCCTTACTTTCCGGCGGTGCTTTCCAGACCGAAGGCGGAATGCAGGGTGCGTACGCCGAGTTCGATGTATTTCTCGTCAATCACCACGGAGATCTTGATCTCCGAGGTGGAGATCATCTGGATATTGATGCCTTCCTCGGCCAGCGCTCCGAACATCTTGCTGGCGATGCCCGCATGGGAGCGCATCCCGACGCCTACGAGTGAGAGTTTGGCGATCCGCTCGTCGCCGCTGATCTCGGTGGCACCCAATTGTTTCGCGATCTCTTCCAGAATCTTCCGGGCCTTCTTGAAGTCGTTCCGATGGACGGTAAAGGTGAAATCGGTGGTTTTGTCCGCGGCCACGTTCTGGACGATCATGTCCACCTCGACATTGGCCTCGGCAATCGGTCCGAGAATCTTGTAGGCCACGCCCGGTTTGTCCGGGACCCCTTTCATCGTCAGCTTGGCCTCGTCGCGATTGTGGGCGATGCCCGAGATTACAACCTGTTCCATATTTTCATCCTCGTCACAGATAATGGTGCCAGTGCCTTCTTCGAGCGAAGACAGGACCCGGAGCGGCACATGATATTTTTGGGCGAATTCAACGGAGCGGATCTGCAGGACCTTCGATCCGAGACTGGCCATCTCCAGCATCTCCTCGTAGGTGATGCGGTCCAACCGTCGCGCGTCCGGCACGATGCGCGGGTCCGCGGTATACACGCCATCGACATCCGTATAGATGCGGCATTCGTCGGCCTTGAGCGCCGCGGCGATGGCGACCGCCGTGGTGTCCGAACCGCCGCGGCCGAGCGTGGTGATGTTGCCCGCCTGATCCACGCCCTGGAAGCCGGCGACGATGGCGATCCTGCCCTCGTCGAGGGTATTGAGGATGTTCTCCTTGTCGATCTCGAGGATGCGGGCCTTGTTGAAGGCGCTGTCCGTCAGGATTCGGACCTGCCCGCCGGTGTAAGAGCGGCCCGGATGCCCCTTCTCCTCCAGGGCGATGCTGAGCAGGGCCATGCTGGCCTGTTCGCCTGTGGCGAGGAGGACATCGAGCTCACGGCTGTTCGGGGTGGAGGAAAGATCCTTGGCCAGTGTCAACAAACGATCGGTTTCGCCGCTCATCGCTGAGACGACAACGACCAACCGGTGACCCGCCTGCTGAGTCCGGATTACCCGCGCGGCGACGTTGCGGATACGCTCTACATTGCCGACGGAAGTACCGCCGAACTTCATGACAATCAGCGCCATATTTTCCCTAGGTTCGTAAAAAAGGGGGCAATTCTAGCCGATTATGTTTCGACTGCAAGCGGATTCCGGGGCAGCGGGGCGGTTGCATCAATGGCCTTGAAGCTGGGCCCGGACCCAGTCTGACACGTCCGCCAGGGCCTGGGCCAGCCCCGCGGGATCCGTGCCCCCGGCCTGGGCGAGATCGGCGCGGCCGCCGCCCTTGCCGCCGACCTTTCCGGCCACGAAATTCACCAGTTTTCCGGCCTGCACCCGATCCACGGCATCCGGGGTCACGCCGGCGACCAGGCTGACCTTTTGTCCTTCGACAGCGGCAAGCACCAACACCGCGCTCCCCAGTTTGTCCTTGAGGCGATCCACCGTCTCGCGCAGGGTCTTCGGGTCGGCCCCGTCCAGTTTCCGGGCGAGTAC
Organism: Gammaproteobacteria bacterium; assembly: GCA_004297165.1. Taxonomy (GTDB): domain Bacteria; phylum Pseudomonadota; class Gammaproteobacteria; order Eutrophobiales; family Eutrophobiaceae; genus 2-02-FULL-56-15. The sequence continues at coordinate 47,212 of SCUJ01000001.1, read as the reverse complement.
CTTCAAGCCGCCTATCTCGACCGCCTCGTTATGCAGATCCGCCCCGGCGCTTGTCGCGACTTTCGATTTCAACTGATCGAGTTCCTTCTCCAGCCTGCGGGTGCGCTCCAGCACCTGGGCCAGGCGCTGCGGCGCCTGATCCGGATCCGTTTTCAGATATTCCGCGACCTCCGCGAGACGCCCTTCGTTCTCGACCATCCGGGCGAGCGCGCCTTCACCGGCTACGGCCTCGATGCGCCGGACGCCCGCGGCGGTCCCGGTCTCGGCCAGGATCTTGAACAGGCCGATGTCCCCGGCGCGCCGCACATGGGTCCCGCCGCACAGCTCGATGGAATATCCGTCGGCGATATTGAGCACGCGGACCTGCTCCTCGTATTTTTCCCCGAACAGCATCATCGCGCCGGTCTTGCGGGCCTCGTCGAGCTGCATGACCTCGCTGCGCGTATCCCGGTTGTCGAGGATCTTCAGGTTGACCAGGGCCTCGATCTCCCGCAGTTGCGCGGCCGTGACCGGCTGATTATGGGAAAAGTCGAAACGCAGGCGATCGGGCGCCACCAGCGATCCCTTCTGGGTCACATGCCCGCCGAGGACCTGGCGCAAGGCGGCATGGAGCAGGTGCGTGGCGGAATGGTTGCGCATGGTCCGGGTGCGCGCCTGCGTATCGACGCTGGCTTGCAGGCACTGGCCCACGCGGATGCCGCCCTCGGCGACCTCCCCGAGATGGATGTGGGCCTTGTTCTGCTTGCGCGTATCCGTAACGGCGAATCTCGCGCCGGTCGAGCGAATCTCGCCGTGATCGCCCACTTGACCGCCGGATTCGGCATAAAACGGCGTCTCAGCCAGAATGACACAGCCGGACTCTCCCTGCCGCAATTCCTTGACGGATGCGCCGTCCTTGAACAGGGCAACCACCTCGGATTCGAGTTGCAATTCTTCATAACCGCGAAACCGGGAACTGTACGAATCGCCGCCCGCGGTCGCTGTCTGCGCCAACTCGAACCGGCTGCCGGCGCGGGCCCTCTCCCGCTGTTCGCCCATCGCGGCCTCATAGCCCGCCATGTCCAGACTCAACCCGCGTTCCCGCGCGATATCGGCCGTGAGGTCCACCGGGAAGCCATAGGTATCGTACAGCCGGAAGACATCCGCGCCAGGGATGACCCGGCCGGACATCCCACCGATGACGCCCTCCAGATGCCGCAGGCCGAGTTCGAGGGTCTCGCCGAAGCGTTCCTCCTCCAGCCTCAACGTATTCACGACGTGATCGCGGGCGCGGGATAATTCAGGGAAGGCCCCGCCCATGACCTCGATCAACGGGTCAACCAGCTTGTGGAAGAAGGGTCCGGTGCAGCCCAGCTTGCCGCCGTGGCGGATCGCCCGGCGGATGATGCGGCGCAGGACATAACCGGCCTTCTCGTTGGACGGGATTACGCCGTCGGCGATCAGGAAGGCGCAGGCCCGGATATGATCGGCCAGCACGCGGCAGGCGATCGCGTCCTGCTCGCCGCCGCCCGCCAGTTCGTGGATCGCGGCGATCAAGCGCCGGAAGATATCGATCTCGTAATTGCTGTGCACGCCCTGCATCACTGCGGCGATGCGCTCAAGTCCCATGCCCGTGTCCACCGATGGCTTGGGGATGGGGTTCAGCTTGCCATCCTGGGTGCGGTTGTACTGCATGAAGACAAGGTTCCAGATCTCCACGTAACGATCGCCGTCGGCCTCGGGGCTGCCGGGCGGTCCGCCGGGGATGGAGGACCCGTGGTCGTAGAAGATCTCGCTGCACGGGCCGCAGGGGCCGGTATCGCCCATGGACCAGAAATTATCCTGTTCCCCGCAGCGGCTGAACCGCTCCCTGGAGACGCCGACCTCCTCCAGCCAGATCTCCGCGGCCTCGTCGTCCGACTCGTAGACGGTGACCCAGAGACGGGATTCGGGCAGGCCCAGGGTCCTGGTGAGAAACTCCCAGGCGTAGTTAATCGCCTCGCGCTTGAAGTATTCGCCGAAGCTGAAATTTCCGAGCATCTCGAAGAAGGTATGGTGGCGGGCCGTATAGCCGACATTCTCCAGGTCATTGTGCTTGCCGCCGGCCCGCACGCAGCGCTGGGAGCTGACCGCCCGCGTATACCCGCGGGTCTCGTTGCCGAGAAAGACATCCTTGAACTGCACCATGCCGGCATTGGTGAACATGAGGGTGGGGTCGTTGCCGGGCACGAGCGAACTGCTCGGCACGACCTCATGGCCGCGCTCGCGAAAATATTCGAGGAACGCCGTGCGTAATTGGTTACTGTCCATCATCGCTGTCTTGTCTGAAATATTTTCTTATTTGATCGTTGGTAAAACCGCGGTACTGCAGAAAAGCGGATTGTTTCATGATCGCCGGATAGTTGCCCGGCCGGGCCGCGCCGAATTTCTTGCCCCGGACCGCCGCGAGGAGATCCTGCCAGTCCACCTCGCAAGCGTCCATGCCCGCATCGATCAGATCCTCCGCTACCCCGCGCTGGCGCAGTTCATTGATGATGCGCTGAGGGCCGTAGCCCCGCTCGGCCCGGCTGCGGATATAGGCCTCGGTGTAACGCCGATCGCTTTGCAGACCGCGACGTTGCAGATCCTCGAGGACCGGGGCGACGGCGGCCGGATCGTGCCCGCGCGACTTCAGTTTTTGCAGGATCTCCTGGCCGGCGTGCTCGCGCCGCGCCAGCAGCTTCAGTATCGACTCTCTGATTGCCTCCCCTGCCCCACTCAGACTTCAGCCTCCGCGGGAGTCGCCTCCGAAGCCGACGCGGGCAGGGCCACCGCGCGAATGGCGGCCTCGATCTCCTGGCTGATATCGGGATGTTCCTTGAGAAACACACGCACGTTGTCCTTGCCCTGGCCGATGCGCTCGTCCTTGTAGCTGTACCAGGCCCCGGTCTTTTCGATGATGTTGTGTTTGACGCCCAGATTGACGATCTCGCCCTCCCTGGAGATCCCCTCGCCATAAAGAATGTCGAAGACTACTTCCTTGAACGGCGGGGCCACCTTGTTCTTCAGGATCTTGACCCGGGTTTCGTTGCCGATGATCTCCTCGCCCTTCTTGATGGAGCCGATGCGCCGGATGTCCATGCGCACGGAGGCGTAGAACTTCAGGGCGTTGCCGCCGGTGGTGGTCTCCGGGTTGCCGAACATGACCCCGATCTTCATGCGGATCTGGTTGATGAAGATCACCAGGGTGTTGGAGCGCTTGATGTTGCCGGTCAGCTTGCGCAGGGCCTGTGACATCAGCCGGGCCTGCAGGCCCATGTGGCTGTCGCCCATCTCGCCCTCGATCTCGGCCTTTGGGGTGAGCGCCGCCACCGAGTCGATGATCACAAGATCCACCGCACTGGAGCGCACCAGCATGTCGGTGATCTCGAGGGCCTGCTCGCCGGTATCGGGCTGGGAGATCAACAGTTCCTCTATCTTCACGCCGAGTTTTTCCGCGTATTGCGGGTCCATGGCATGTTCGGCGTCCACGAAGGCCGCCGTGCCCCCGGCCTTCTGGATCTCGGCCGCGACATGCAGGGCCAGCGTGGTCTTGCCGGAGGATTCCGGCCCGTAGATCTCGACCACCCGGCCGCGCGGAAGGCCACCGATCCCGAGCGCGATATCCAGCCCCAGCGATCCGGTCGAGACACTCTCGATATCAGGCAGTACACTGCCGTCGTCCATGCGCATGATGGCGCCCTTGCCGAATTGTTTCTCGATCTGGCTGAGGGCCATGCTCAATGCCTGTTTCTTTTTGTCATCCATTGAATTTTCCACCTGGAGTTGTTGAACCTGCCGCGATTATCCCATAAAAATCTTCGCCTGTGAGCGCAAATTATCGTTCCGTGGGAGGTCCTTCCGCGATAAGCGGCCAGGCGGCCAGGGGCTCGTACACCACACCGGATTTCAAGGACTTGGATTCGAGCAGATGGAATTTTCCGGCCCGCCATTTAACCGCTTCGAACTCGGCCGAACCAGTGAAGTCCCGCACCTTGCGGGCGATGGTGAGGTGCGGATTGTAGGGTCTTTCGTCGAGCACGATACCCGCGCGATGCGCGAGATCGGACAGCCCATTCACCAGGCGCGTTAATCGATCCGGGATCAGCGTCGGCGCGAGCCAGAGGACCCGGGGCCCGCCCCACCATCCGGCCCGATCGAGATTGAGCGTGAAGGACGGGTAATGCAGTTCGGAGGCGCCTTGTAGCAACTCCTGAACTCGCTCCTTTGAAATCCCGCCCAGGAAGACCAGGGTGAGATGAAAATTTCCTGGTTCGACCGGCCGGCCATGGTGCGACACGCCCCGTGCCGCCGCAGCCAGCCGCTCCCGGGTCGAGTCATCCGGCCATAAGGCAAAAAAGCAGCGGGACATGTCTGGACTGCAACTGTCAGGAGACAGTATTGGAATCGCCGCGCAGGAAATCCACCATGCCCTTGATGGCATGGGCAATCGACTGTTCCCGCACCGCGCGACGATCGCCGGTGAAGTGACAGCGCTCCGTGATAGTCCGGTCAGGACCGCGGCTGAAGGCGAAACACACCGTTCCCACCGGCTTGTCCACACTGCCGCCATCGGGTCCGGCAATGCCCGAGATCGCGATGCCGTAATCCGCGCGGCTCTGGGCGATCGCGCCTTCGGCCATGGCCGCGACTACCGGCTCGCTGACCGCGCCGTGCCGATCGAGGACCGCGCCGTCAATCCCCAGAACCTCGCGTTTTGAGGCATTAGAATAGGTGATGAAGCCGCGTTCGAACCAGCGGGAACTACCGGGGATCGCGGTTAACACATAGCCCACCCCGCCGCCGGTGCAGGACTCGGCGACCGCCAGCCGGGATTTTGTACGCAGTAATTCCTCGGCGAGCGCTGCCGCGGCTTCCGCAGCGTCTGTCATGTGGTTGCGGTCGTGTTTCATGCCAGGGCCCCGCGGCGCGCGCGAAAGAAACCCTGCAACAGCGCGGAACTCTCGGCCGCGAGCACGCCGCCGGTGTAAGTCACGACGTGATTCAACCGCTCCGTGCCGATGATGCTGAAGACGCTCCCGGCCGCCCCGGCCTTGGGATCCGCGGCGCCAAACACCACGTGGCCAAGACGCGCCTGGATAATCGCCCCGGCGCACATTGCGCACGGCTCCAGCGTTACATACAACACGGCGCCGGGCAGACGGTAATTATTCAGACGCTGACTGGCCGCGCGCAAGGCGACGACCTCCGCGTGCGCCGTCGGGTCATTGGCGCCGATCGGGCGATTCCAGCCCTCTCCGATACACGCCCCATCGAGCACGACGAGCGCCCCGACCGGGACCTCGCCCGCGATCTCGGCCTCGCGCGCGAGCGCCAGCGCCTGGGTCATCCAATATTCGTGAGAGTGATTGGGATCTTGCATGATCGACACTCAGGAACAGCCGCCGGCACGCCAAAATATTGACAGCGGCGGATCGCTACGGTTTGTCCTATTATCCACTATAAAGATTTCCCGGGTTCGGTCGAAATGATTCATAGCGATAGTATCACTCCATAACCTCATGAAAGGAACCCGGACCCGCACCGCATGATCGAAGCCACCGCCCCGATGACCGGGACAACCGCCGCCTCCGCGCCGGCTGCCATCCTTTGCGTGGATGACGAACCGAACATCCTGCATGCCCTGCGCCGCCTGTTCCGCTCGGAACGTTACACGTTGCATCTCGCCGAAAGCGGCCAGCAGGGACTCGAACTGCTCGGCCAGCATCCGATAGATCTGGTCATCTCCGATATGCGCATGCCGGGGATGGACGGCGCGCAGTTCCTCGCGCAGGTCTCGACCCAATGGCCCGCGGTGGTGCGCTTCCTGCTGACCGGGGCGAGCGATCTCGACAAGACCATCGACGCCATCAATGAAGGCCATATCTACCGCTACATCAGCAAACCCTGGGAGGACAACGAGCTGAAACTCTCGATCCGCCAGGCGCTGGAACAGAAGCGCCTGCGGGAGGAAAAGGACCGGCTGGAGGCCCTGACCAAAAAACAAAACGAACTCCTCAAGACCCTGAACGCGACCCTGGAGCAAAAGGTCCGCGACCGGACCGCGGCCCTGTCCCGTTCCAACGAGGATCTGGAAACGGCCTACCGGAAGATAAAAAAGCATTACAAGGACCTCATCCCGGTATTCGCCCAATTGATCGAGATGAACGAATCCGCCATCTCGAACCAGGCCGCGATCATCGCGGATATCGCCCGCGCCATGGCGGAAAAACTCGGGATCACAGGCGACGAACTGGAAGACATTTACAACGCCGCGCTCCTGCACAATATCGGCAAGATAGGCCTCAGCGAGACCCTGCTCAAAACACCTTACACAAAACTCTCGCCAAACCAGCAGCGCGAGGTGCGCCAGCATGCGCAACTGGCGCAGGGGATCCTGATGTCGCTGGAGCCTCTGGAAAACGTTTCCAGGATCATCCGTTCACATACGGAGTCATTCAACGGACGGGGTTATCCGGACGGGTTGAAGGGCGCGGACATACCCGTCGGTTCCCGCATCATCGCGATCGCCCGATATTATGTGGGACTGCGCAATGGGTTGGTCTTCGGCCGGAAGCTCGCCCTGAACGAAGCCCTGGAGCACATCAACCAGTATAACGGCGCCCGTTATGACCCGGCCCTCGTCAAACTCCTCCTGGAAATCCTGGCGCAGCGGGAGGCGCAGGACAAGTACACAACGGAGTTGAAGTACCGGGTGGAGGACCTGGCCGAAGGCATGGTTCTGAGCCGGGACCTCGTAGTCAAGGGCGTCATGCTGTTAAAGAATCGCACCGTTCTCACGCCCACCCTGATCAGAAAGGTTCAGACCATTGCGGAAGATCAAGGGGTGAGTCTGGAGATATACATCGGCAACCAGGAGAATTGATTTTACCAGTCATAAGTTGTTGCGCTGCGATGGTACACCCATCGCTTTGGGGGGGTGGTCGCAATGGCTGTAACAGTTGGAGACACCCATGAATCGTTATAGAGCAATGGCGGAAAATAACGCGGCGCCTGGCGCGGTCCCGCCTGATGTCGAATCGCTCAGCGCAGAGCTTGCCGCGATGCGGGAGCAGGTGCAGCAGCTCGAAAAGATGGCGAGCATCGGGCAACTGCTCGCCGGCATCACGCACGAGATCAACAATCCCCTGGGATTCATACAGTCGAATCTCATGAGCCTGAGCAAATACGCCAATGACATCCTGAACCTGCTCGCCGCCTACGAAGTCCTCGAACGCGATGAAGGCGCCATGACTGACTGCCTGTCCCGGATCAGCCAATTAAAGCAGGAGATGGATTACGAGTATCTCCGGGATGACCTCGGCGATCTGGTCAAGGAATCGCTGCAAGGCATCGTCCGGATCCAGACCATCATCAAGGACATGAAGACCTTCTCCCGGCCCAATGAAACGAAATGGGGCCAGGCGGATCTCAACGAGGCCCTCGACCGGATCCTCAACATCATTCACAACGAGACCAAATACCGGATCCAGGTGCACAAGGAATACGGCGCCCTGCCCAAGGTGGAATGCAGCATCTCACAACTGGATCAGGTCTTTCTCAACATTCTCATCAACGCCGTGCACGCCATCGATGGCGAAGGCCAGATCCGTATTTCCACCCGACAGCATTCCGCGGACAAGGTCCTCGTCGAGATTGCCGATACCGGGAAGGGCATCAGCAAGGAGCATATCGACCGGATCTTCGAACCGTTCTTCACGACCAAGGAGCGCGGCAAAGGCACGGGCTTGGGCCTGTCGCTGTCCTTTGGCATCATCAAGAACCACAAGGGAACAATCGAGGTGGAAAGCACGCCCGGCGTGGGTACCTGTTTCCGCATCACACTCCCGGTGACGCGGCAGCCGACCGATGAAAATATTTAGGATGCTTCGGGAATAAGTGGGAACGTAATTAAATCGGATAAGGCCGGACCATCCGGCAACATGGAAAATAATTTCACATGAACAAGATCTCCACCCAGTATGTGTTTACCGTGCCCAATGGCGCGGAACATCGCTTCCTGATCGAACAGGACGGGACCACCCTGGAACTGCTCGATGAGACTAGGGGCGACCTGCCGGCCTGGACGCTGCTGGAAAACAAGCGTTGCGATCATTGTCCGCTCGATCCCGTAAGTCACAAGCATTGCCCCGCCGCCGCCCGGATCAGTGCGGTGGCGTCGCGGTTCGGCGAGCTTGCTTCCTATACGGAGGTCAAGCTCTCCGTGATCCGGGACCAGCGCACTGTCTCGTTGAACACCACTTTGCAACGGGGGATGGGCTCCCTGCTCGGTCTCATCATCGCGTGCAGCGGCTGCCCGCACAGCCTGTTCTTCCGGCCCATGGCCCGCTTCCATCTGCCGGTCGCGGATGAGGAGGAAACCGTCTACCGGGCGACCTCAACCTATCTGCTCGCCCAGTATTATCGCCACCATGAAACGGGCATGATCGATCTCGATCTGACGGGGCTGAAGCAAATCTATCAGGATATGCAGATCGTCAATTCCGGATTGGCAATGCGCCTGCGCTGCGCCGGCGAGACGGATTCGTCGGTCAATGCCATCGTGCTGCTGGATCTCTTCGCCAAGGCCATGCCTTATGTCATCGAAGAACGGCTTGACGGCCTCCGTTACCTGCTGGCGCCCTTTCTCGGCCACCACCATGAACAATCCCTCCGCAAACCCTGATTCCGGCCTGGTGCAGGCCTTCAATGCGAATGAATTCGCCGATCTGCAACGCGGCCTGAGGACGCTTTCCGACTCGGCCTTTCCCAAATCCTGCACCTGCTGCGGGCGCGTTTACGAGACGGCGGAACAATACATCCGGGAAACCCAGGCCATCCGCCAGGGCAAGAGCGGACTCAAGGAATCCATGGACTTTGACGATTCGGTCATCGTCGAATCCTACCGCAACTGCGCCTGCGGCTCGACCCTGATGGAATGCTTTCAGAACCGCCGGGATACCTCGCCTTCCGGGTTGAAACGGCGGGAAAAATTCCAGGAGCTGCTGGCCAAACTCACCGCCCACGGCCTCGATCCCGCCGTGGCCCGCACCGAACTCCTGAAAGTGGTGCGCGGCGAAACCAGCGATGTCATCAACCGGTTCGTGAAGAAGAAATAGAACCACCCTCCATCCCCTTCTTTCCCGCATGAAATCGTCGTAAGCTGTATGCGGGGCCCGTTGGAAGGACGGGTTAATCAACGAATAAGGGGGGGTTATCCATGCGTTCTTATCGCCAATCCGCGTTTGCCGTTGTACTTACGCTTACACTTGCCGTAATCAGTCAAGTCACCCAGGCCGCCTGCGATCGCGCCTGTTTAATCGACGTCACCAAATCCTATTTGAACGCACTCGTGGCGCATGACCCAGGCGCGGCGCCGCTCGCGGCCAATATTAAGTTCGTGGAGAACATCAAGTCCATGAAGCCCGGCGAGGGTCTGTGGCAATCGGCCAAGTCCAATCCCGGCAAGTTCGCCATCTACGTACCGGACGAGACGACGCAGAGCGCCGGTTTTCTCGGCATGTTGACCTATATGGCGGCCCCGGCCGCGCCGCAGGGCGCCTCCCCCGAGGAAAGGGCAAAACTGGCGGCCTCCGCTGAAAAGACCGAGCAAGACGTGTTGGTCGCCTTACGCCTTAAGCTGGATGACAACGGCAAGATCGTGGAGGCCGAACACCTGCTGGCCGGCATCCGCAAACCTGACGCCAATGCCCCGCCCGCCGCGGGGAATCGCCCCTCGCCCTGGGACAACCTGCAAACCCCGCGCGCGGGATTGCAGGCCGAGGTCCCCGCGGTTAAGCGCATGGATCACGACCGGCTCATCAAGATCGGCGCGTCCTATTACGATGCCCTGGACGATAACGATGGCACGCTGATGCCCTTCGCCCCAGATTGCGTGCGACAAGAGAATGGCATGGTCACCGCCGGTGCCAATGCCGGACCGGGACCCAACAGCGCCGGGGCGGCGCCCATCGCCCGCGATTGCGCCGGGCAGCTCACCAGCAAGGTGATGACCTACATCACCTCGATCGAAAATCGCCGGGTCTTCGCCGCCGACCCACAGACCGGGTTGGTGATGGGTCTGTCCCATTTCCGCCATCCTATGGATTTCGAACCCTATGAGGTAACCGCTTCAGACGGATCGAAGATCATGTACACGCGCGAGAACCAGATGAAGTTCGCCCCCTTCGACCTGCCGGCCGCACACGTTTACAAGATCGGCGCCGACGGCCTGGTGCACGAGATCGAGGCCATGGGCTTCATGGCGCCGTACAACTCGCCGACGGGTTGGGAATAGGAAAATAACAAAGTCACCGGATCCGCCAATCTCCATGAAGATGTAAATCATAGAGGTTGGCGGGTTGTGTTAGGCGGTCAGCAATCGGTTCGTGAAGAAATGGATGTCGACCTGGATATCCTTTATTCCCACTCGATGGTGGCCGGCGGCTTGCTGGAGATATCGTAAGTGACGCGGGAAAGACCGGGGACTTCGTTCAGGATCCGGTTGGAGACGTAATCGAGGAATTCATAGGGCAGGTGGGCGGAGCGCGCGGTCATGAAATCCACCGTCTCCACCGCCCGCAGCGCGATCGTGTATTCGTAAAAACGCGCGTCGCCCTTCACGCCCACGGATTTGACGGGGAGAAACACGGCAAAGGCCTGGCTGACCTTGTCGTAGAGTTCGAATTCGTGGAGCGCGCGGATGAAGATGTCGTCGGCCTGGCGCAGGATGTCGGCGTATTCCTTCCGGACCTCGCCCAGGATCCGCACCCCGAGCCCCGGCCCGGGGAAGGGATGGCGATAGACCATCTCTTGGGGCAGGCCGAGTTCGACCCCGAGCTTGCGCACCTCGTCCTTGAACAACTCCCGCAGGGGCTCGATGAGCGCGAGCTTCATGTCCGCCGGGAGCCCGCCCACGTTATGATGGGTCTTGATGACATGGGCCTTGCCAGTGCGCGAGGCGGCGGATTCGATGACATCCGGATAGATGGTCCCCTGGGCCAGCCACTTCTCGTTCTTGAGCTTCCGGCCCTCCTCCTCGAAGACCGCGATGAATTCCCGCCCGATGATGCGCCGTTTCTCCTCGGGGTCGTTCACCCCGGCGAGCGCCGCGAGGAAGCGGGTCTCGGCGTCGACCCGGATCACCCGGATGCCGAGATTACGGGCGAAGGTCGCCATCACCTGATCCCCTTCATTGAGCCGCAATAAACCGTTGTCAACGAAGATGCAGGTCAGTTGGTCGCCGATGGCCTCGTGCAGCAGGGCCGCGACCACGGAGGAATCCACACCGCCGGAGAGACCGAGCAGCACCTCATCCGCGCCCACGCGCGTGCGTATTTCATGGATGGATTCCTCGATGATGTTGGCCGTGGTCCAGAGCGAACCGCAACCGGCGATCTCGTGCAGGAAACGGCCGAGGATCGTCATGCCCTGGCGGGTGTGGGTCACCTCGGGATGAAATTGCAGGGCATAGAAACCGCGCGTCTCATCGGCCATGCCGGCGTTGGGGGCGTTGTCGGTGCTCGCGATGCGTTTGAAACCCGCGGGGAGGACTTCAACGCGATCCCCATGACTCATCCACACATCCAGCAGGCCGTGACCTTCCTCGTTGATGTGGTCCTGGATGTCGCGCAACAGGCGGGAGTGGCCATGCGCTCGGACCCGCGAATGCCCGAATTCCCTGAGACTCGATGCCGCCACCTTCCCGCCGAGTTGCTCCGCCATGGTCTGCATGCCGTAGCAGATGCCGAGCACCGGGACGCCGAGTTTGAAAACGATCTCCGGGGCCTTGAATCCGGAGGCGACGGTGACCGATTCCGGGCCGCCCGAGAGGATGATGGCCTTCGGCCGAAAGGATTCGATGGCCTCAGGCGCGAGATCGAAAGGATGGATCTCGCTGTAGACGCCGGCCTCGCGGACGCGCCGCGCGATCAGTTGGGTGTATTGCGATCCAAAGTCGAGGATCAGGACGCGGTCGGCATGGATATTAGTCATTCGTCAATGGTCATTTGTCATTGGTAATGCATTAGGTCAGGAGTAGCGATTCCTCATCATTAACAGATCAAACAAACACCGAAAAACAATTACCAGTGACAAATGACAAGTGACTAATGACAAATCACGTAGTGCGGTAATTGGGTGGCTCCTTGGTGATGGTGACGTCATGCACATGGCTTTCCGTGATGCCCGCTCCTGTGAGCCGGACGAAGGTGGGCTTGCTGCGCAATTCCTCGATATTCCGGCATCCGGTGTACCCCATAGCGGCGCGCAGGCCGCCGATGAGTTGATGCACCACGGCGCTCAGCGGACCTTTATATGGAAGGCGGCCCTCAATCCCTTCGGGCACAAGCTTTTCGATATCATGAGATTCCTGGAAATACCGGTCCGCGGAGCCTTCCTGCTGTGACATGGCCCCCAGCGAGCCCATGCCCCGGTAGGATTTGTAGGAGCGGCCCTGATAGAGCTCCACCTCGCCCGGGGCCTCTTCGGTGCCGGCGAACAGGCTGCCGATCATCACGGTATGGGCGCCGGCAGCGAGGGCCTTGGCAAAGTCCCCGGAATAGCGCACACCGCCATCGGAAATGAAAGGCACACTGGTCTTTTTGAGGGCATCTGCCACATTCGCGACAGCGCTGATCTGAGGGACACCCACACCGGTCACGATGCGGGTCGTGCAGATGGAGCCGGGTCCGATCCCGACCTTGACCGCGTCCGCGCCGGCCTCCACCAGGGCAAGAGCCCCATCGGCGGTTGCGACATTGCCGCCGATGACCTGGGTCTCCGGGTAATGCTGCTTGACCCAGCGGACCATGTTCAGCACGCCGGTGGAATGGCCATGGGCGGTGTCGACGACGATCACGTCCACTCCGGCCCCGACCAGGGCGGCAACCCGATCCTGCGTGCCCGGTCCGACGCCCACCGCGGCGCCGACCCGCAACTGTTCTTGCTCGTCCTTACTGGCATTGGGAAATTCCCGGGCCTTCTGGATGTCCTTTACGGTTACGAGCCCGCGGAGCAGGAACTTGTCGTTGACCACGAGCAGCTTCTCGATCCGATGCCGGTGCAGGAGCGTGACGATCTCCTCCCGGCTGGCGTCCTCGCGCACGGTCACCAGCTTGTCCTTGGGGGTCATGATGTTGACCACCGGCTCGTCGTAGCGGGTCTCGAAACGCAGGTCGCGGCTGGTCACGATGCCCACCAGCTTTTCGCCATCGACCACGGGAACACCCGATATATTATTCTGGCGGGTCAGTTCGAGCACCTCTCGGATGCTGGTCCCCGGGCTGACCGTGAACGGATCCCTGATGACGCCGCTCTCGAATTTCTTGACCATGCGCACCTGGCGGCTCTGTTCCTCGATGGTCATGTTTTTGTGGATGATGCCTATGCCGCCTTCCTGCGCCATGGCGATCGCGAGCCGCAACTCGGTCACGGTGTCCATCGCCGCCGAGAGCAGGGGGACCTTGAGGCGGATGCCGCGGGTGAGTTGCGTATCGAGGCTCACTTCCCTGGGCAGGACCTCGGAGTAGGCAGGAACCAACAGGACATCATCGAAGGTGAGGGCGTCTTCCAGGATCTTCATATCGAAACCTTGGTCCGCATGTAAAATAGCCGGGTATTATAGTGACTGCGCCCGGACGGGTAAATCGCGGATCGACGATAAATTTCGGAAACTTAGATGACTTTGGAGGACCAGCCACAGGCAGGAGATGAGATCTACTCGATCACCCGACTCAATCGCGAGGCCCGGACGATCCTGGAGGGCAGTTTCCCGCCGCTCCTCATACAGGGGGAGCTGTCGAATCTCGCACGACCCGCCTCCGGACATCTGTATTTCTCGCTCAAGGACAGCGCCGCGCAGGTCCGCTGCGCCATGTTCCGCCCCCGCAACCGCCTGCTGAGATTTGCCCCTGAAAACGGCATGCAGGTCCTGGCGCGGGCCCAGGTCAGCCTCTTCGAAGGGCGGGGGGAATTTCAACTCATTGTCGAGGCGTTGGAACCGTATGGCGCCGGGGCGATGCAGCGCGCCTTCGAGGAGATCAAACGCCGCCTGTTCGAGGAAGGCCTGTTCGATGCGGCGCATAAGCAGGAACTGCCCGAGTATCCCCGCGCAATCGGTGTGATTACCTCACCCACCGGCGCCGCGGTGCGCGACATCATCCATGTGCTCCGGCGCCGTTATCCCCTCGCGCGCTTGGTCATTTACCCCTCCCCCGTGCAGGGCGAAGGCGCCGCGGGTCAATTGATTGCCGCCGTGGAACTTGCGGAGCGGCGGGCCGAGGTCGATGTCCTGATCCTCGCCCGGGGCGGCGGTTCCCTCGAGGATCTTTGGTGTTTCAATGACGAGCGGCTCGCCCGCGCCATCCATCGCTGCCAGATTCCCCTGATCAGCGGGGTTGGTCACGAGATCGATTTCACCATCGCCGATTTCGTCGCCGATCTGCGCGCCCCGACGCCCTCCGCCGCCGCCGAACTCGCGACGCCGGACGCAGCGGAACTTTTGGCAACCGCACAAGCAGCCCGGCAGAAGCTGCAAGCCTGGATCGGTTACCGCCTGCATCACTGCCGGCAGGATGTAACGCAACTGGAGAAGCGCCTCACTCACCCGCGCCGCATCCTGCAAGACCGGGGCCAACGTCTCGACAACCTTGCCTCACGCGCCCGGCAGATCCTGCGGGTACTGCTCGCCGGAAAAAACAGCGCTCTCCTCGTGCAACGCCTCCAACTGGAGCAGATGAATCCAACCCGGATGCTGGAGACCCGCCGGGAGAAATGCGCAGCCTTGCGCGAACGTCTAGCCCATTCCGCCGCATTGCGGTTGGCCGGCGTCAGGTCCAGACTGGATACGCAGACTGCGACCCTGCGCGCCGTCAGTCCGCAGGCCACCCTTGACCGGGGCTATGCCATTGTGACGCGCCTGTGCGATGATACAATTCTTCGCGACGCGGCTCTCCTCACGGAAGGGGAGGCGCTGGAAACCCGTAGCCAAAGGGGCCTTTCAATCCACCGTAACCCGGCGCGGGCCGGATGATGAGCGAGGAGCATGAGATGAGTAAATATTTCGCGGACAACAGCCTTTCCATCGGCAACACCCCCCTGGTCAAACTCAACCGGATCACGAAGGGCAACATCTTCGCCAAACTGGAGAGCCGCAATCCGGCCGCATCCGTGAAATGCCGGATAGGCGCCAGCATGATCTGGGAGGCGGAGCGATCCGGCAAACTGCGCAAGGACACCGTGCTGGTGGAGCCGACCAGCGGGAATACCGGCATTGCGCTCGCCTTCGTCGCCGCGGCCCGGGGTTACGCCATCACCCTCACCATGCCGCACACGATGAGTCTTGAGCGCCGGAAACTGATGAAGGCGCTCGGCGCGAAGGTGGTCATCACGGACGGGGCGCTCGGCATGAACGGCGCAATCAAAAAGGCCGAGGAGATCGTGGCCGGCGATCCCTCCCGGCATCTGATGTTGCAGCAGTTCGAAAACCCGGCGAATCCAGCGATTCACGAACAGACCACCGGCCCCGAGATTTGGAACGACCTGGATGGTCAGGTCGATATCCTGGTCAGCGGGGTCGGCACCGGCGGGACCCTGACCGGCGTCTCGCGCTACATCAAGCAGACCATGGGCCGTAACCTGATCACCATCGCGGTCGAGCCGGTCTCCTCTCCCCAGATCAAGAACGCCCTGGCAGGGTTGCCGCCCAAACATGCCCCCCACAAAATACAGGGAATCGGCGCAGGATTCGTGCCCCGCAACCTTGACCTCAAGATGGTCGACCTCACCGAGCAGGTGAACGACGACGAGGCCATCGAGTACGCCCACCGGTTGATGCGGGAGGAAGGCATTCTGGCCGGGATCTCCAGCGGGGCCGCGACCGCTGTCGCCGCGCGCGTCGCGCAGCGCCCCGAGTATCAGGGGAAGAATATCGTGGTCATCCTGCCCGATTCGGGGGAGCGCTATCTGTCCTCGGCGTTGTTCGCCAACGTCTTCACGGACAAGGAGAACGTGCAGTAATACCTCAGTAAATGAGGATTTCGCGCCCGCGCACAACGTCGTTATGCCTGGCGTAGTAGTTATTCAAGCTCCCGCCAGTTGTTCGGCGTGGTATGACGACCTGACCAAAGGCGCGCTGGCGACACTGGTAAAACCGAGGGATCGGGCGTAGTCGCCGAGCCGCGTGAACTCATCCGGATGGACATACCGCGCGACCGGCAGGTGATAACGGCTGGGTTGCAGGTATTGACCGATAGTCAGCATCCCGACGCCCCGTTCCCGCAGGTCGCGGAGCACGGCTTCGACCTCGGCAATCTCCTCGCCGAGTCCCAACATCAACCCTGATTTGGTGGGGACCTGAGGCAGGGCGAATCTGAACCGTTCCAGAAGATCGAGCGAACCGCGATAGTCGGCGCCAGGCCGGACTGTCCTGTACAGCCGCGGTACGGACTCGATATTGTGATTGAAGACGTCCGGCGGTGTCTGTTCGAGCGCGAGCAAGGCCCGATCCACACGCTTGCGGAAATCCGGCGTCAGGATCTCGATCCGGGTCCCCGGCGAGCGCGCGCGTACGGCCGCGATGCACCGGGTAAAATGCCCCGCCCCGCCATCCCTCAGATCGTCCCGGTCCACCGACGTGATGACCACATACTTGAGCCGCATGAGTTCGACGGCTTCAGCCAGGTTTGCCGGCTCCGCCTCGTCCAAGGGCGCCGGACGACCGTGGGCCACATCGCAGAAGGGACAACGCCGGGTGCACAACGCCCCCATGATCATGAAGGTGGCGGTCCCGCTCGTAAAGCATTCGCCAAGGTTGGGACAGGCCGCCTCTTCGCAAACCGTGTGCAACTGATGTTGCCGCAGCAGCAGTTTCAGCTCCCGCACCGCGGGTTGGGTGGGCGCCTTCGCCCGGATCCAGGATGGCTTCCGCGGCAGCGGTTCGTCTGCGTGGTTCAGGTGGATGGGGACCGTTTTGGTCTTCAGCCTGCCGCGTTGTTCCAGGGTGGGCTTTAACATCACTTTTATCCCTCGGATCAGGCCGCGGCCTGCGATTGCAGATAGACCTGTGACCCGCGCTCAACCCTGATCTCGGATCCCGGCAGACCCAGTTGTTCAAGCAGGATCGGTTGCAGGCAGGCGGCGGCCCCTTCCACGTCCATGGCGATCCCGAGATCCCGCAGTTGCGTCACCCCGAGCCCCGGATAGCCGCAGGGATTGATCCCGGAAAAAGGACCGAGATCCATCGCGACATTGAGGGCGAGGCCGTGATAACAGCAGGACTTGCGCACCCGCAGCCCCAGGGCCGCGATCTTGCGCTCCGCGACATAAACCCCGGGGGCGCCCTTCTTGCGGGCGGCCTCGATATGGAGTTGACCCAGCATGTTGACGACGGATTGTTCCATTCGGGTGACGAGTTCCCGCACGCCGAGTCCCAGGCGTTGCAAATCGAGCAGGAGGTACGCCAGCAATTGTCCGGGCCCGTGGTAGGTCACCTGCCCGCCCCGGTCGGTCTGAATCACCGGGATCGCGCCGGGATCGAGTATGTGCTCGCGTTTGCCGGACATGCCCAGGGTGTAGACCGGCGGATGCTGCACATACCAGATCTCATCCGGAGTCAGGACGTGTCGTTGCCGGGTGAAAGCCGACATCGCGGCATAGGTCACCGGGTATTCACACAACCCGAGATGCCTGACGACCGGATTCATAACGCCACCAGGACATTTTTGTTCGCGGTCAGATCGAGATAGATGTTGTCGATCTGCTGCTTGTTTTCCGCCCTGACGTTAACCGTCACGGACACGAAGCGATCGCCCCGGCTCAGCCGGGTTGTGACCGCGCCTTCCAGGAGGTCCGGCACATGCTTTCTAACAATCCCCACGACCAGCAGGTCGAAGTCCTCCGCTGCCCGTCCCAACGCCTTGATCGGATAATCGCAGGGAAAGCGCATCAGGGTGTCATTTGCGTCCGCCATAATCTCATTTTATACCACGAATCGCCCTCTCGTGCCGATTCCCAACCCGCAGCTTCCGAAAAGCAAAACAAGGGATTATCATAGGATCGACCGACCAAGTTGGTTACCGGACGCCCAGGACAGAGTAACCCAGGAACCGTATTCAGTAAGTCAATCGCTCTCAATTAATAAACCCTCGAGGGATAAATATGAAACTCAGAAGAAATATTATTACCGCGCTTTGCGTGAATCTCGCAATCGCCGCTGCCGCAACCGCCGCCGATACGTCCACACCGACCGACAACATCACCGGGGTCGTGCTGCAACAATGCGGCAAGCTGCCCGCCACGCCCACGGTCCCTAACGGCAATACGGCCACAGAACAGGATCTCGTCACCGCCATGAAGGACGTCAAGGCTTATCAGGCCTCGGTCGCCGAATACCGTACCTGTCTGGATCAAATCTCCGCGGGGCTGACCGCCGAGGAGGATGAGCCCAAGAAGACCCTGTTGATCTCCCTGCATAACCGGACTGTTGACGATGAAACGCAGGTTGGCGATCTCTTTAATTCCGCCGTCCGGGCCTTCAAGGGCAGAAAATAAGTCCGGACACGGGCAGGTACGCGTTTCAGGACAGACAAGGCTATGACGAAGTCCAAGATATCGCCTGAGCTTCTGCGCAAGATCCCCATCTTCAGTTCCCTGACCGAACAGGTCCTGGCGCAGATCATCCAGTCCCCCGACAACAGGGTCGAGGAATACGCCGCCAAGCAGACGATCGTGCGGGAATCCGAGATCGGGACCTGCATGTATGTGGTTCTCGAAGGCATGGTCGAGGTGTTCATCCGCGGCGCGGGCGGAGGCATAGGCAGGGAAATTTGCATCGCCACCCTGAAGAAGGGCGACTTCTTCGGCGATCAGTCCCTGAACACCGACAGCACCGGCAGGCGCTCGGCGAGCGTGCGGGCCCTGCACCCGGCCAGGGTGTTCCGCATCGACAAGAAGCATGTGCAACTGCAACTGCACAGGGGCGGACCGGATGAGGAACCGGCGGCAACCGAGGACATCCAGAGTCCCCCCCCCCCGATCAAGCAGAGCGAGGCGGCGGAACTGATCAAGGGGCTGCGCCTGTTCCAGAGCCTCAAGCCAGCGGAACTCGAATCCATCGACACCTGGACCACGACCATCTCGGTGGGACCCGGGGAATTCGTACTCAAGGAATCTCAAAAAGGCGAGTGTCTTTATGTCATCCTGGAGGGAACCGTCGAGATCTTCACCTTCGATGATGACGGCAGGGTGGTCCTGCTCGCCACCCTGGGCAAGGGCGAACATTTCGGCGAACAGGCGCTCATGCCCGGCGGCAGCGGTCAACGCAACGCCTATGCGAGAACCAGCGGCATCGCCCGGTTGATACAGGTTCCGAAGGCCTATTTCCGCCTCCTTCTGAATCGCGACAGCGCCCTGGCTCAGGCCTTGCAACGCATAGGCGAAAAACAGAAGACAGCCATCGACCAGATCCAGCACAAGTAGCCGCAAGGGCTGTAACTCACTCCCCTGTATAGGTGCAAGCGGTGGTGCAAGTCTCGCAGACCTGCACGGCGCTGAGTTCAGGCAACCGGGGCTTCATCTCCCCCCAAATCCACCGCGCCAGATTTTCACTGGTGGGATTTTCCAGACCCCGCACATCGTTGAGATAGTTGTGATCGAGCCGATCGAAGACTGGCTTGAACGCATCGGCGATCTCGGCGTAATCCCTGATCCAGCCCAGATGCGGGTCGATGGGACCTTCAAGATGCAAGGTGACCCGGAAGGAATGGCCGTGCAACCGGCGGCATTTATGACCTGCCGGAAGATTGGGCAGGAGGTGGGCTGCCTCGATGCGGAACTCCTTGGAGATCTGCGCGCGGCTCATGACTGTTGGACTGCCGTGGTGAAACCCAGTTTGCGATCTTCATATAGACGGTGCGCCCGCGACCAGATTGCCCCTGGTTTGCCATCGCCCACCGGCTGGCCATCAAGCTTTATTACCGGCACGACGCCCAGGGTCGAACTCGAGAGCCAGACCTCGTCCGCCGACCGCAATTCCGCCTCCGTGATGGCGGTCTCTTCACAACCGATCCCCGTTTCGCGCAAGAGCCTTACCAGGAGGTCGCGCGTGATGCCGGCGAGCACGCGGCCGTCCGTCCCGGGCGTCTTTATCCTGTCGCCCTTGACGATGAAGACATTGCTGGAGGCCCCCTCCGTCAGATAACCGTCACGGATGAGTATCGCATCCTTGCACCCGTCCGTCGCAGCGGCCAGTTTTTTCAGCATGACGCCGGCCAACAGCGTGATGGCCTTGATATGGCAGTATTTCCAGCGGATATCCTCATGCGTGATCGCAGCGACTCCTTGCGAATAATCGCGTGTGGCAAGCGGTCGGCACATGACGAAGACGGTGGGTGAGAGTCCCTCCGGATAGAGGTGCTCGCGCTCGCTCACGCCGCGCGTCACCTGGATATACAGGGAGCAATCCCCGCGCGCCGTCCTTTCGCGCAGGAGACGAGTGAAAATCCGCCGCCATTCATCGTGTCGTAATGGACTGGGTATGGCGACCGCAGCGAGACTGTTTTCCAGCCTGCGGAGATGTTCTTCGGGACAAAGTATCCCGTCGCCGAATACCGGGATCACCTCATATACGCCATCGCCGAAGGTGAAGCCGCGATCCAGCACGGAAATACGCGCCTCTTCGAGGGGGAGATAGTCCCCGTTCAGATAAACGAGATTCACGCCGGCCTCACTCGATCAGGAGCCGGAACTCATCCTGCAAGCGTTTGAACAGGCTGCCTTCGGGCACGCCTTCCAACGCCTGCAAGGGACGTTCCGCGAGCAGTTTGCCGTCCAGACTTATGCGTAAACTGCCCTTTACCGCGCCCTTCTCAATAGGCGCGGCGATGGCTTCCTCCGGCGTAATGACGGCATCGAGTTCATCAAACCTGCCCCTGGGGATGGTCAGATATAAATCCTGCGCGACGCCCAACCGCAATTGCTCGCTGGCGCCCTTCCAGACCTTGACGGCGCTGACCTCGCCGCCCGCGGGATAAACCCGCCGGGTCTCGAAAAACCGGAACCCATAGTTGAGGATGGATTGCGTGGCCTTGGCCCGCGCATTGTCGCTCTCGGCGCCAACCACCACTGAGATCAGGCGCATGCCTTCCCGGACCGCCGAGGCCACGAGGCAAAATCCGGCGTTCTCCGTGTGCCCGGTTTTGATGCCGTCCGCGGTTTCATCCCACCAAAGCATGCGATTGCGGTTGATCTGGCGGATATTGTTGTAGGTGAATTCCTTCATGGAGTGCATTGCGTAGATATCCGGAAAGTCCTGGATCAGGGCGGCGCCGAGCAGGGCCATGTCCCTGGCCGTCGTGTAATGTTCCTCGTGCGGCAATCCGGTGCTGTTCATGAAATGGGTATTTTTCATGCCGAGACGCTCCGCATGCTGATTCATTAGTCCGGCGAATACCTCCTCGCTGCCGGCCACATGCTCGGCCAGCGCCACGCTTGCGTCATTGCCTGACTGGATGATTGCGCCAAGCAGGAGATCATGGACGGAGATCTGTTTTCCCACCTCGATGAACATCCGCGAGCCTTCCATCCTCCAGGCGGCTTCGCTCACCAGAACCTGATCATCCAGTTTGATGTTGCCGGCGGCGAGTTCGGCCGCGACCACGTAGACGGTCATGATCTTGGTCAGACTGGCGGGTTCAATCTTTACATCCACATTTTCGGCGACCAGCAACTCGCCGCTGTCGAAGTCGCTGACAAGGTAGGCCGCGGCATTGACCTTGGGCGGGGCCGGCACGGCGGTGGCCGCCGCTGCGGTTTGCAATATAAATAACGTGCTTGCAAAAAGAATTATCGCTGCGCTCTGAAATAACTTGTTCAACTCGGTCTCCCGGCCTTGGCGTTCATGTATTGGGTATCTTGCGGCGGGGGGATCTTAACTCATTATGGAACTCCCAAGAACCGCTAGTAATAGCCATCAGTCAACCGTTATTCGATATTCCGACACCCCGCGCCGGAGCAGGGCCGCAACCAGGACGTCGGCCGCCTCCGTGTCCAGCAACGGCCCGAGGCGCACCCGGTAAAGCGTACGCCCGTTCACCACTGCCTGACTGATATGCAGACTGCGATCCAGACCGGCGAGCCGCGCGGACAGCCGCCGGGCATTGCCCAGATCGGCGAATGCGCCAACCTGAATAAAGAATCCCGTCACCGGCCTGGCGAGCGGCGCCGGCGGCGGCGGTTGCCTATCCGGTTGGTAATCGGCCGGATCTATCGCACTGACCTCGACCAGCCCGGTGCCGCCCTGCAGGATATCGAGCCGGGACGCGGCGGCATAAGACAGGTCGATGATGCGATTGAGGTGAAACGGGCCCCGGTCGTTGACGCGGACGACAATGTTCTTACCGTTACGAAGATTGGTGACCGAGACATAGGTCGGCAGGGGCAGCGTTTTGTGCGCGGCGGTCATGGCATACATATCGTAGGACTCTCCGCTCGAGGTCCGGCGGCCATGAAATTTGTTGCCATACCATGAGGCGATGCCGCGCTCCTTATAGCCAGTGCTGCTCTGCATCACGTAATATCGCTTCCCCAGCACCTCATAACTCTGCGGGTTGCCGTATTTGCTCCGGGGCTCCGCCTTTGGTGTAACCTCATTTACCCCGGAGAGATCGACCGCGCCGGGAGGAGGTCCGCCATCCGGCCGCTGGGGTTTGGTGGAACAACCGGCAAACAAGCTCGCGGCGGTAATCCAGACCCCAATGAAAATAATTCTGTTCATGGACACACGCATCGTTGTAATTTACTTACGCGTATAGCGGTCGTGGATCTCGCCTGCCAGTTGATAGACGGCCATCGAGTACAGCATGCTGTTGTTATAGCGGCTGATCACGTAAAAATTCTGGAAACCAAGCCAGTATTCAGGCCGGTCCTGGTTTTCGAACTCGAGCAATTTGACCCTGGTTTCCGCGGGCAGGGCTCCGATCGCCAGACCGCGCCTCTCCAACGCCCCGGCGGTAGAGTCGGGCTCGATGCCGGCGCTCAGAAAACGCCGGTAATCCTTGCCTTTTACATCCACAGGCCGGGTGATCGGCGCACCGGGGATCCAGCCATACGCCTTGAAATAATTGCCCACGCTGCCGATGGCATCCGCCCTGTTGCCGGCCAGATCGATGACGCCATCGCGATCGAAATCGACGGCGTAATTGCGAAAGCTGCTCGGCATGAACTGGGGCAACCCCATCGCCCCGGCATACGATCCGGTGAGGCTGTGCGGATCGACATCCCGCTCGCGACACAATAACAGGTACTGTTCGAGTTCCCCGGTGAAAAAACCGGCCCTGGGCGGATAGGCGAAGGCCAGCGTCGAGAGGGCGTTGATTACCTTGTAGCGCCCGGTGATTCGGCCATATGAAGTCTCCACGCCGATGATGGCCACGATGATCTCCGCGGGCACGCCAAACAACGCCTCGGCGCGGGCCAGCGGTTCGGCATGTTCTTCCCAGAACTTCACTCCCCGGCTGACCCGATCAGGCGTCAGAAAGATCGGCCGGTATTGATGCCACGGTTTCTTTTCGGCCGGTTTGGCGATCGCCTCCAGGATGCTGCCCACGATCTCGGCCCGCGTGAAAATGTCTTTCAGCTCCGCCTCTGCAAAACCGTGTCTTTTGACCATGTCCCGGATGAACGCCTGGGCCTCCGGCCGATCGAGGGCCGCGGCGGCGGCGGTGATCGGCAAGATCGTCAGCAGGAGGAAAATGACGTTTACTGCAAACCTCAACATAATGTGTCTACCCCGATAGTAATCTGCGATGAGAATGAATCGACATCAGCATGCCAAATCCGGTCATGAGCGTCACCAGCGCCGTGCCGCCCTGGCTTATCAGCGGCAGGGGTACGCCCACGACGGGGAGCTGTCCCATGACCATGCCCATGTTCACGAATATATAAACGAAAAACGTCAACACCAGTCCGGCGCCCAGCAGTCTGCCGTAAGCCTCCTGGGCATTCAACGCGAGATACAGGCCGCGGCCGATGACAAAGAGATACAATCCGCACAGCAGCAGCACGCCCATGAAGCCGAACTCTTCGCAGTACACCGAAAAAATGAAATCCGTTGAACGCTCCGGCAGGAATTCCAAATGCGACTGGGTGCCGTTCAACCAGCCCTTGCCGTAAAGCCCCCCCGAGCCGATGGCGATCATCGACTGGATGATATGATAACCAGCACCCAGCGGGTCCTGTTCAGGATCGAGGAAGGTGAACACCCGCTTGTGCTGATAATCGTTCATGAAATACCAGACTACGGGGGACGACAGCGCGGCGCCAAGCGCCAGCCCGCCCAGCAGCCGCCAGCTGATCCCGGCGACGAAGAGCACGGTGAAACCCGCGACCCCCACCAGCAGCGCGGTGCCAAGATCCGGCTGTTTGCCAATCAACAAGACCGGGACCAGCACCAGCGCGCAGACCGCGACGGTGCTCGCAATTCCCGGCGGGATGGATCGCTCCGAGATGTACCACGCCGCGAACATGGGCACCGCGAGTTTCATCAACTCCGAGGGTTGGAAGCGTACGATGCCGAGGTCCAGCCAGCGTCTCGCGCCCTTGCTGACATCGCCGGCAATCAACACCGCGACCAGCAATACCACCCCGGCCAGATACACCCAGAGTGACCAGCGCGCCAGTTGCGCCGGCGGTATCTGGGCAAACAGCAACATAAGACCGAAGGCGAGCGCTATTTTGCCGCCTTGATTGAATACCACATCCCGATCCATGCCGCTGGCGCTGTAGAGAATCACGAGGCCCAGCGAACACAAGGCCAACAGCCCCAGGATCAAGGGAAGATCGATGTGCATCCGTTGCGGCAGCGACTGATTACCCACCGTTGTCCGCCATCCGTTTGTGATCCGGCAAAAGAAAATGATCGAACAGCTTGCGCGCAATCGGCGCCGCCGTAGTGGACCCGCCCTCGCCATGCTCCACGATGATCGCGACCGCGATTGCCGGATTTTCAAGCGGGGCGAAGGCAATAAACAAGGCATGGTCACGGTGATCCGCGGCGATCTCCATTGCCTCCTTCGCCGCGTCGTCTTGCGGCAGGCCGATCACCTGCGCGGTGCCGGTCTTTCCGGCGTAACGATAAGCCGCATCCTTGCCGCTGGCGCGGGCGCTGCCCCGCGGTCCCTGGACGACTTCGCCCATGGCCTTGATAATCGCCTGATAATGCCGCTCGAGCGTCTGACCTAGCGGGGTGGCCAGCTTGTCGCTGAACCAGTATTGCCCCTGGTACGCCCCTGGGCTCACGGCGTCATCCAGCAGGTGCGGCCTCACTACACGGCCATGATTGGCAAGGATCGCGACCGCCGTGGCCAGTTGAATAGGGGTCACCAGCAGGGAACCCTGACCGATCCCCACATTTACCATCTCCCCTGGATACCAGGCCTGACCCAGGGTATTTTTTTTCCATTCGCGCGAGGGCACCAGGCCCGGTGACTCGCCGCCGATATCGATGCCGGTCGCATGTCCGAAACCGAAATTCCACAGCGACTGACTGAACGCATCGATCCCCATCTCGACGGCCAGATTGTAGAAATATACATCGCAGGATTGGGCGATGGCGTTTTCGAGATCCGTGTGGCCGTGACCGCCTTTTTTCCAGTCTCGATACCGGCGCTCCTTGCCGGGCAGACGGTACCAACCTGGGCACCAGGTCTCCATTTCCGGAGTCCGTAATCCATTAACGAGGGCCGCGAGGCCAACAAATGGTTTGATGGTGGAGCCTGGCGGATAGCGCCCCTTCAGCGCGCGATTCAACAGCGGCGTGGCGGAAGAGGCGAGCAAAGCCCGGTAATCGGCCGGATCGATGCCGTGCACAAACAGGTTGGGGTCATAACCGGGGGCGCTGACGAGCGCGAGTACGCCGCCGTCCCTGGGGTCGATGGCCACGATAGCGCCCCGCCGGTCCGCCAGCAATTCGACGGCGAGATTCTGCAGGGAGACATCCAGGGTCAATGTGATATTTTTACCGGCGATCGGCGGAGTCCGATCGAGCACGCGGATGACCCGGCCTTGCACATTGACCTCTACCTGCTGGTATCCCACCGCGCCATGCAGCAGATCCTCATACGCCTTCTCGATGCCAAGTTTGCCGACGTGTGTCGTGCCGCGATAGTTGACCGGATCCAGCGTTTGCAGCTCGGGTTCGTCGATCATGCCGACATAACCGATGACATGAGCGACATTGGCGTCAAGCGGATAGTACCGATCCAGACTCGCCACGATGTCGATTCCTGGGAACCGATGGCGGTTGACGGAAAAATTTGCGACTTCTTCCTCGCTCAGATTATAACGCAGCGGGATGCTGTCGAAACGCCTGCGCCGGCCGAGCTCCGTCCTAAAGCGCGCCAGATCCAATTCGTCGATTTCGACATGCGCGCCAAGATCCCGCAACGCTTGTTCCATGTCCTTAACCTGTTCCGGCACCACCTCCAGGTTGAATGACGGCCGGTTGTCCGCGAGCAGGACCTTATCGCGGCTGAAGATAAGGCCGCGCATGGGAGGAAGCGGCTGGATCTTGACCCGATTGTCCTGGGACAGCGTGGTGTAATGATCGTGTCTGAAAACCTGGAGGTAGGTGACCCTGGCCAGGAGGCTCGCGATCAGAAGACAAATGACTACTCCCGCGACGATGATTCTGTCGCGAACCTGCCGGTATTCCCGCCTCGTATCGTTGAGGGTGTAGTTCCGCGGCATGCCGATAAGTTACTGGATCTTGAATTTTCTTCTGACGTCCCGCAGGACGATGAATATCCAGGGCCACAGCAGCATGCTGCTGAAAGCGGGCATCCAGTACGACCAGTGTCGCGGGGGGATCCCGAGCATGCCTTTGATCCACAGGACGATGAACTGAAACAACAGTATGTAACCGCAAACGACCAGGGCCTGCTGGAACAGCGGAAAGACCCGCAGGCGTTGATGCGACTTGATGGTGATGTAAGCCACTAACGCGAGCCCCAGCGCATGCTGTCCCAGGACCGTTCCCTGTTGGACGTCCAGTAACACCCCCAGCATCCAGCTCACGCCGATGCCGACCCGCTCCGGCAGGGCCATGCACCAATAGATCAGCACCATCGCCACCCAGGCCGGCCTCCAGTTGACCGCCCATTCCGGCAGCGGCAGCGCGGTGAGCATAAGGGCTATCACCAAACTTAGTGCGATGATCCACATCCTGCCAGTCTGCGGCATCCCCGATTACTCCTCGCTGACCTCTTGCCTGTCGGCTTCCATTGCATCCTCGCCGCCTGAAGGCCACAACAACAATACCTCTCGATTCTGGGCCAGACGCGCGCTCGGTGTCAGCGTGACCTTGGCGAACGAATCCCCGGGTTCGAAGCTGATCTCGCTGATCGTCCCCACCGGATACCCCCGGGGAAACTTGTGCCCGAGTCCCGAAGATACCACCAGGTCCCCCTGTTTGACATCGGCATTGCTGGGCAGGTGCTCGAGTAACAGGGCGTCGTTCCGGCCGGTCCCGATCGCGATCGCGCGCAGGCCGTTGCGATCGATCTGCACTGGTACGGCATGGCTGGGGTCCGTGATGAGCAACACTTTGCTGGAAAACTGTCCCATATGCACCACCTGTCCGATAATGCCGCCGGAGTCCACGACCGGTTGCCCCTCGAAAACCCCGTCGCGTTTACCCTTGTTAATCTCGATCAGTTGGCGGAAGGGCTCCAGTTCGACAGCCAACAGTTCCGCGGCCAGAAACCTGTCGGAGACCCGGTTGGTGGAACCGAGCAGGGCGCGCAGCCGCCGGTTCTCCGCCTCGATCACATCGAAGCGCTGCAAGCGGGTGTTGAGCAGATCCGCCTGTTCCTTGAGACGGGCGTTTTCCGCCATGAGTGTCCTGCGCGAGATCAGCGATTCGGACAGATCGCGCACCAGCTTGATGGGCAGATTCACCGCCAGTTGCACCGGGTAGACCAGCGTGGACAATAATTCCCGGACCACCTTCAGATGATCCTGGCGATGGTCGACAAACATGAGGATGATGGATACCAGGACAAAGAAGATTATCCTGGAGTTGGCGGAAGGGCTTTTGAGAAAGAGTGTTTTTATAGGCGATTCTCCTGAGGCAGATGTCCGCTCATTCGACCGCCAGGATATCGTCTCCGTATTCGTCGATCATTTCCAGATACCGCCCGCCGCCCCTGGCCACGCAGGTCAGGGGGTCTTCCGCGATAATCACCGGCAGTCCGGTCTCTTCCATCATCAGGCGATCGATATCGCGCAGCAGCGCGCCGCCGCCGGTCAGCACCATGCCCCGCTCGGCGACGTCGGACCCCAGCTCCGGCGGGGTGTTTTCCAGCGCGTTCTTGACGGCATCGACGATCCCGGAGAGCGGCTCCTGCAAGGCCTCGAGGATCTCGTTGCTGTTCAGCGTGAAACTCCGGGGCACGCCTTCCGCGAGATTGCGGCCGCGCACCTCCATCTCCCTGACTTCATTCCCTGGATAGGCGCAACCGATCTCCTGCTTCACTCGCTCCGCCGTGGCCTCGCCGATCAACGTCCCGTAGTTGCGGCGCACGTAATTGACGATGGCCTCATCGAAACGATCGCCCCCGATCCGCACCGAATCCGAATAGACGATGCCGTTGAGGGAAATGATGGCGACTTCGGTTGTGCCGCCGCCTATATCCAGGACCATCGAACCCTTGGCGTCGCTCACCGGCAGACCGGCGCCGATCGCCGCCGCCATGGGCTCCTCGATCAGATGCACGGTCCGCGCGCCGGCGCCCATGGCCGACTCGCGGATCGCGCGACGCTCCACCTGTGTCGAACCGCAGGGTACGCAGATCAGCACGCGCGGGCTGGGTTTGAAGATGGTTCCGCCATGCACCGCATGGATGAAATATTGCAGCATCTTTTCGGTGATTACGAAATCCGCGATGACGCCGTCCTTCAAGGGACGGATCGCGGTGATATGGCCAGGCGTTCTGCCCAGCATCCTTTTGGCCTCGGCCCCGACGGCGCGGATGGATTTGGCATTGATCCGATCGCCGCCGCTCTTGATGGCGACGACGGAGGGCTCGTTCAGGACGATGCCCTTGTTGCGCACGTAGATAAGGGTGTTGGCCGTGCCGAGATCGATGGAGAGATCGTTGGAGAACAGGCCGCGTAAAAAATTAAACATGTATCGTTATTACTTCCTGTGGGTCAATGTAACCCTTGCGCTTTTCGGGAATGGTCGCCGGATCTGTGTATCCGGAGGGCTCGGTGAACCGGCGAAGGGTTGCGATCCGCCGAACCGGATGCGCAAAATTTACCGGGAAATCCGCCATCTCAGGTACGCTCGAACTCGCCGGATAACCTTTGTTACTCTATCAATGGGGGAGGCTTTCGGCAAGCTGTGTGTTATGATGAATTTTCTGAAAAAACATTATAACAGAACCGGATCATGGCGTTTGAAAATGAGCAGATAGCTGGCATCGCGCGTCTCGCCAGACTGGGTTTGCGGGAATCCGAGTTGACCGCTTACAACCGGGACTTGTCCCGTATCCTGGAAATGATCGAGGCAATCCGCGGCGTGGATGCCGCAACCATCGAACCCCTGGCCCACCCGCTGGAAATCAGCGCGCGCCTGCGGGCAGACAAGATCACTGAAACCGATCAGAGGGACAAGTTTCTGGCGATAGCCCCGTCCACCTCCGCCGGTTATTACCTGGTGCCCAAGGTTATCGAATGATCCCGATCCGGGGCAGGAAGCCCGCTTATCCTCCACCCTGTTTGAACTGGACATATGCATCGCACCTCCTTGAAATCGTTGTCGGATTTGTTGCAGCGCAGGGAAATTAGCAGCCAGGAACTGACCCGATTCTTTCTGGAACGCACGGAACGCTTCAATCCCGGAATCAATGCCTTCATCACCCTGACTGGGGAACATGCCTTGAAGGAGGCCCGGGCGGCGGACCATCGCCTGCAACATGGCGAAGCCGGTCCATTGACAGGCATTCCGATTGCGCACAAGGATATCTTCTGTACGGAGGGGATCCGCACGACCTGCGCCTCCCGGATGCTGGATAACTTTACCGCGCCTTACGACGCCACCGTGGTGGCAAGACTCAAGGACGCCGGCATGGTCATGATCGGGAAGACCAACATGGATGAGTTTGCCATGGGCTCCTCGACCGAAAACAGTTTCTACGGACCGGCCAGGAACCCCTGGGACGAAAGCCGCGTCCCCGGCGGGTCATCCGGCGGTTCAGCCGCGGCCATCGCCGCCGGAATGGTCCCGGCGGCGACCGGGACGGACACGGGCGGGTCGATTCGCCAGCCCGCGGCCCTTTGCGGCATCACCGGTCTCAAACCGAGTTACGGCCGCGTCTCCCGCTACGGCATGATCGCCTTCGCCTCGAGCCTCGATCAGGGCGGACCGATGACCCGATCCGCCGAGGACGCCGCCATGATCCTCAACGCCATCTGCGGACTGGATGCGCGGGATTCCACCTCCGCCCCGCAACCGGGCGAGGATTTCACCCGAGACCTCGACCGGGATCTCTCCGGCATCCGGATTGGACTACCCCGGGAGTTTTTCGATGCCCGCCTGGATCCCGCCATCGGCGGTCTGATCATGGACGCCGTCCGGGAACTGGAAAGATCCGGCGCCACCCTCGTGGATATCGATCTCCCGAATACCGCGCTCGCCATCCCCGTCTATTACGTGGTGGCGATGGCGGAGTGTTCCTCCAACCTCTCGCGCTATGACGGCGTCCGCTTCGGTTACCGCTGCGAGAATCCCGCGGATCTCATGGACCTCTACTGCCGGTCGCGCGGTGAGGGTTTCGGCGACGAGGTCAAACGGCGGATCATGGTCGGCGCCTATGTCCTTTCCGCCGGCTATTACGACGCCTACTACCTGCAGGCCCAGAAGGTAAGACGTCTGATCCGGGACGACTATCGCCAAGCCTTCGCCAAGGTCGATGTGATCGCGGGTCCGACCACGCCATCCACGGCCTTCCGGCTGCACGAGAAAACGGACAACCCGATCAGCATGTATCTCTCCGATATCTATACCGTCGCGGTGAATCTGGCGGGTCTGCCGGCGATCTCCATTCCCGCCGGGTTTCTCAACCGGCTGCCGATCGGCCTCCAACTCATCGGCGATTACTTTGCCGAGTCGCGCCTGCTCAATGTCGCCCACCGTTATCAACTCGCCACAGACTGGCATCGGGCCGCCCCGGAGACTTACGCATGAGGCAGGGACAGTGGGAAACCGTCATCGGGCTGGAGATCCACGTGCAGCTCGCCACCAGGAGCAAACTCTTTTCCGGGGCTCCGACGGCGTTTGGCGCCGAGCCGAACGTCCAGGCCTGCGCCATCGATCTGGGTCTGCCGGGGGTCCTGCCGACGATCAATGGCGAGGCTGTAAAGATGGCCGTCAAATTCGGCCTCGCGGCGGGGGCAACCATCGCCCGGCATTCCGTGTTCGCCCGCAAGAACTACTTTTACCCCGACCTGCCCAAGGGTTACCAGATCAGTCAGTACGAGCTCCCCATAGTCTCCGGTGGCGGCATCGAGATCGAGTTGGACGATGGCGCCAGAAAACGCATCAACCTTATCCGGGCCCATCTCGAGGAGGATGCCGGCAAGTCCGTGCACGATGCCTTCCAGGCCATGTCCGGCATCGACCTGAACCGCGCCGGCACCCCGCTCATCGAGATCGTCACCGCGCCGGACCTGCGCTCCGCCCGTGAGGCGGTTGCCTGCATGCGCAAGGTCCACACCCTGATCAGGTACCTCGGGATCTCCGACGGCAACATGCAGGAAGGATCCTTCCGTTGCGACGCCAATGTCTCCCTGCGTCCCGCGGGCTCCACAACCCTCGGCACGCGCACGGAGACCAAGAACCTCAACTCCTTCCGTTTCACGGAGCTTGCGATCGAACATGAGATCGAGCGACAGCGGGAATTGCTGGAAGTCGGTCAGGCCATTACCCAGGAGACCCGTCTCTATGACCCGGAGCGGAACGAGACCCGTCCCATGCGCAGCAAGGAAGAGGCCAACGATTACCGGTATTTTCCGGACCCCGATCTCCTGCCGCTGGAGCTGGATCCGGAGACCATCGAGACGATCCGGAGGGACCTGCCGGAGTTGCCCGATGCGCGTTGCGGGCGTTTCCTGCGCGACTATGGTCTGTCACCCGCCGACAGCCAGCAATTAGCCGGCGCCCGGGAGCTTGCGGATTATTTCGAGGCTGCGGTAGCAGCCGCCTCGGGCGAGGCGAAACTCGCTGCCAACTGGATCATGGGCGAACTGACGGCGGCATTGAATCGTAACAATCTCGGGATCGGACAATGCCCCATTGACGCCGCGCGTCTCGCCGGTTTGATCCTGCGGATCCGGGACCGGACCATCACCGGCAAGGCCGGCAAGGAGGTCTTCGACGCTATGTGGGAAAGCGATCTGGAGGCCGATGCCATCATCGAGTCTCGCGGCCTGCGGCAAGTGACGGATACCGGCGAGATCGCGGCCATGGTCGCCGAGACAGTCGCCGCGAATCCCGCCCAGGCGGAGCAGTATCGCAACAGCCCTGCGGAGAAACGCGTCAAGTTAATCGGCTATTTTGTGGGCCAGGTGATGAAGAAATCGCGGGGGAAGGCCGATCCCCAGCAGGTCAACGATCTCCTGCGTTCGCTGCTGGAAAAATGATCTCCACGCGATCGCCCACCTTGATGTTCAGTTGTTCCGCAGCGCTCCCCTGATTCACCGCAATCTCCGCCAGACCACTGGAATTTTCATACCAGAACGCCCCGCCGCGGGGCACATCGGCGAAGGTGCCGGCCTGGCGGATGGCGTCATGACTGCCGCAGCGGAGGCTGCACCCTTGCGGCAACGTCCGCGCACGAACGCCGGTAAAGGCGTTGCCGAAACCGTCGATATAGACGACTACTCTTGGATCGTCTTCGAGCACATGCAGGCGTCGCCATTCGCGACGCATAGTCTCCGGCAACCTGCCGTCCGCAAGCCCTGCGCACACCGGGGCATACAGATCCCGACCATGGAAACTGCGCGATATACGGGCGGGGCGCCAGACGATCTCCTCGCACTCCGAGCAGCCGGCCCGGCCGGCGACCAGATCGAAGATCCCGTTATCCGGTCCCACATACCAGCGCTCGGCAATTCGCAGGATCGTTGGCCGGTCATTGAATGTGCCCACGCCGGGATCGACCACACAGAATAAGACCGTGTCGGGCGGGTAATCGGCCGTAACGGCAGCCAGCAGTACGGCCGCGGCGTTAATATCGCCGCGCGGCAGGTCGGGGAAGAGGTTGATGACCTCGGCGCGCGGGGCCAGGCGTTTGATTACGGCGGTCACCTCGCCGAGGTACGGTCCCGAGAGACCGTAATCGCAGAGCAGCAGGATCATGCCCGGAGTCTATCCGGATCGACCCGATCTGAAAAGCAATGGGGTATGTTAATGCCCAGTTACGCTGAATCTCGCAGACAAAAAAAACCGGGCGCTGCCCGGTTTTCTTATCCCCTCTAGAAGGGGTTTGTTTGTGTTCGCCGGTTCTACTCGGCCTGTTGCTCCGCCGGCCGGTCCACCAGTTCGACTATCGCCATTGGGGCGCTGTCGCCTTCCCGATAACCGCATTTCAGGATGCGCAAGTATCCCCCCGGCCGCGCGCGATAGCGGGGGCCCAGTTCGCCGAACAGTTTGGTGATGATCGCCTTGTCCCGCAGACGGGAAAAGGCCAGGCGGCGCAGGGCCACGGAATCCGCCTTCGCCATCGTGATCAAGGGTTCGGCAACGCGCCGAAGCTCCTTGGCCTTGGGCAGGGTGGTCTTGATCAACTCATGCCGCAGCAACGATACCGCCATGTTGCGAAGCATGACCTTCTTGTGGGAACTTGTGCGGTTAAGTTTCCTGCCGCTATTTCTGTGTCGCATTGTCTTCCAACCGATGGTTTATCTGTTAAACGATGACGCAGGGGGTTTTTCCTTGTCCTCATAGAGTCCCGCGGGCGGCCAGTTCTCCAGCCTCATGCCGAGTGACAGGCCACGCGAGGCCAGCACATCCTTGATTTCAGTCAGCGATTTCTTGCCCAGATTGGGCGTCTTCAGCAACTCCACCTCGGTGCGCTGGATGAGATCGCCGATATAGTAGATGCTTTCCGCCTTGAGACAGTTCGCGGATCGGACCGTCAGTTCGAGGTCGTCCACCGGCCGCAGGAGGATCGGATCGATCTCCGGTTCGCTGCTGGCGGCGGTCTCAATGGATTCGTCGGCCTCCAGATCCACAAATACGGATAACTGATTGCGCAGGATTCTGGCCGATTCCCGCACGGCATTCTCCGGGTCGATGGTCCCGTTGGTTTCGATCTCGATGATGAGTTTGTCCAGGTCGGTCTGTTGCTCGACGCGGGCCGCCTGGACGTCATAGGAAACCCGGCGGATCGGGCTGAATGACGCATCCAGTTTCAGCCTGCCGATGGTCTGGGTTTCCTCCTCGACGCTGCCGATGACGACCGGCCGGTAACCGCGACCCCTCTCGATCTTCATAGTGACGTTCAACTCGCCGGCCTTGGTCAGGTTGGCGATGAGGTGATCCGGATTGGCGATCTCGATGTCATGATCGAGGGTGATGTCGCGCGCGTGGACCTCGCCCGGGCCGCTTTTCTTCAGGGTCAGCGTAGCCTCGTCGCGGCTGTGCATGATGATGGCGACGCCCTTCAGATTCAGCAGGACATCCGTGACATCCTCCTGCACGCCTTCGATGGTGGTGTACTCATGCAGCACGCCCTCGATTGATACCTCGGTTATGGCGCTGCCGGACATGGAGGAAAGCAGTACGCGACGCAGCGCATTGCCCAATGTGTGGCCGAAGCCGCGGTTAAGCGGTTCGATGGTGACTTTTGAGCACGTGTCGCTGACCTTTTCGACATCGACCCGGCGCGGCTTTAATAATTCACTGAATGTAGATGGCATGTGTTTGTCCTGTGCTGCTTATTTCGAGTAAAGTTCCACCACCAGCTGTTCGTTGATATCCTGCAGGAGTTCCGAACGTTCGGGAACCGCCTTGAATATCCCCTCCATCTTCTTGGTATTGACCTCAACCCAGTCCGGCAGTCCATACTGCTCGGCAACACTAAGCGCGTACTGGATACGTAACTGTTTCTTGCTCTTCTCCCGCACCGTGATCCTGTCCGCGGGTTTGACCTGGTACGACGGGATGTTGACCGCCTTGTCGTTGACCAAAATGGCCTTGTGGCTCACCAACTGCCGCGCCTCGTTCCGGGTGCAACCGAAACCCATCCGGTAGACCACGTTATCGAGCCGGGATTCCAGCAGTTTCAGCAGGTTCTCGCCGGTGGAGCCCTTCAGCCGGTTGGCTTCCTGATAATAACGGCGGAACTGTTTTTCCAGGACTCCGTAGATCCGGCGCAGTTTCTGTTTTTCCCGAAGCTGGGTGGCGTAGTCCGACAGTCGTTTCGGGCGTGTGCCCTGCACTCCGGGGAGTTTGTCGATCTGACATTTCGACTCCAGCGGCCTGGCCCGGCTCTTGAGGAAAAGGTCCGTTCCTTCGCGGCGGCTGAGTTTGCATTTTGGTCCAAGATAGCGTGCCATGATATATGCTCCCTTCTAAACCCGGCGCCGTTTGGGGGGCCGGCAACCATTGTGCGGCACAGGCGTCACATCGGTTATATTGGTGATCTTGATGCCGATATTATTGAGCGCGCGCACCGCCGATTCCCGCCCCGGCCCCGGTCCCTTGATAAAGACTTCCAGGCTCTTCATGCCGCACTCCTGGGCGGCCTCTCCGGCCTTTTGCGCCGCCACCTGGGCCGCGAAGGGCGTACTCTTGCGAGAGCCGCGATAACCGCTGCCGCCCGAGGTCGCCCACGCCAGGGTGTTGCCCTGACGATCGGTGATCGTGATGATGGTATTGTTGAATGACGCATGGACATGCGCCACGCCATCGATGACGGTCTTCTTGACCTTCTTCTTGACCCTGCTGATTGCCTTTGCCATATGCTGTGATTACCGCCCTATTTCTTGATCATGCGGCGCGGCCCCTTGCGGGTCCGTGCGTTGGTCCGGGTGCGCTGGCCCCGCACGGGCAAACCGCGCCGGTGCCGGATGCCGCGGGTGGTGCCAAGGTCCATCAGTCGCTTGATATTCATCGAGACATCGCGACGCAGGTCGCCTTCCAGCGAGTATTTGCTGATCGCGCTGCGGATCCGGTCCAATTCTTCCTCGCTCAATTCCCTGACCTTGGCCACGGGATTGATGCCGGAGGCCTTGCAAATATTCCGGGATCGGGTATCGCCGATCCCATATATATATGTAAGTCCGATAACGATATGTTTGTTATCGGGGATATTTATGCCTGCTATACGGGCCATGGGTTTGGGATTCTCCTGTTTTGCACCCGGTTTCTCAGCCTTGGCGCTGCTTATGCTTTGGGTTGCTGCTGCAGATTACGCGCACGACATTCTTGCGTCTGATCACGCGGCAATTCCTGCAAAATTTCTTAACTGATGCCCTGACTTTCATTACATTTCTCCTGGTCTTGCTGCCTTGAGGTCAGCCCTTCGCCTACCGGCGGCTGTAGCCCTTGAGATTGGCCTTTTTCAACAACCCCTCATACTGATGCGACATCAGATGGGCCTGACATTGCGCTGCGAAATCCATCACCACCACCACGATGATCAGCAGCGACGTACCGCCGAAATAGAACGGCACATTGAACTTCAGGATCAGAAACTCCGGCAGCAGACAGACGAATGAGATATACACGGCGCCCGTGAGCGTGAGCTTGGTCAAGACTGAGTCGAGATACGCGGCAGTCTGCTCGCCCGGACGCATCCCGGGAATGAACGCGCCAGATTTTTTCAGGTTGTCGGCGGTTTCCTTCGGATCGAATACGATGGCCGTATAGAAAAAACAGAAAAAGATGATGCCGGCGGCATAGAGCAGCACATAAAGCGGCTGACCCGGAGAAATCGATGAGGCCAGATCCTGCAGCCACCTCATATTCTCGTTCGTGCCGAACCAGCCGGCCAGGGTGGCTGGAAAAAGAATGATGCTGGAGGCGAAGATCGGCGGAATCACGCCCGACATATTGAGTTTGAGGGGCAGGTGACTGGATTGTCCGGCATACATCTTCCGGCCAACCTGACGCTTGGCGTAATTTATTGTTATCCGGCGTTGACCGCGTTCCACAAATATGACGAAACCGGTCACCGCCACCGCGATGGCCAGAAGTATGAACACCAGGAGGACATTCATCTCCCCGGTCCTAGCAAGCTCCAGGGTGCCGCCAATGGCGGCCGGCAGACCCGCGACAATTCCCGCGAAGATTAACATCGAGATCCCGTTGCCGATGCCGCGTTCCGTGATCTGCTCGCCAAGCCACATGAGGAACAGGGTGCCCGTAACCAGGCTGGCTACGGCGATGATCCGGAATCCCAGTCCGGGATCCAGCACCACGGACATCCCGGCCGCCGATTGGCCTTCGAGGGCAATGGAGACGCCCGTCGCCTGGAATGTCGCAAGCAGCACCGTGCCATAGCGCGTGTACTTGGTTATCTTGCGGCGGCCGATCTCGCCTTCCTTGCGCAACTGTTTCAGCCGGGGATCGATAAAAGACAGCATCTGAATGATAATCGACGCGGAGATGTACGGCATGATGCCGAGCGCCACAACGGAAAAGCGTTCCAGCGCCCCGCCGGAAAACATGTTGAACATGTCGAGAATTGTGCCGGTCTGCTGTTCGAACATCTCGGCGAGCGCCACGGGGTTAACCCCAGGTACGGGGATGAACGAACAGATGCGAAACACGAACAACGCAAAGATCAGAAACAGGAATCTCTGCCTGAGCTCGGTCACCTTGCCCAGTCCCGCGAGATTCTTCATTGTTGCGCCCGATGCCGCCATGTTATTCCTCGACCTTGCCTCCGGCCGCCTCGATTGCCGCGCGTGCGCCCTTGGTCACGCCGATCCCCTTGATGGTGACCGCCCGGTTGATGGCGCCTGATTTGATGATCTTGGCGCGCAGGATGCCCTTGTTAATGACATTGCCTGTTTTCAACGCGCCCAAATCGATGACTTCGCCGCCCAGTTTGTCGATCTCGCTGAGGCGGACCTCGGCCGTGGTCCGGGACAGGGCGGAATTGAACCCGAGCTTCGGCAGCCGCCGCTGCATGGGCATCTGACCACCCTCGAATCCCACCTTGTGGAACCCGCCGGCCCGCGCCTTCTGACCCTTGTGCCCGCGTCCGGCGGTCTTGCCGGCGCCGGAACCAATACCCCGGCCGACGCGACGACGTGCGGGTTTCGAACCCACCGCAGGTTTTAGCGTGTTCAGTCGCATGCTCAAACTTCCTCCACGGCCAGCAGGTAGGCCACCTTGTTAATCATTCCCCGAACCTCGGGCGTATCCTGCAACACCGCGCAGCTGTTGATGCGGCGCAGTCCAAGACCGGTAACGCAGGCCCGGTGATTCTTCAATCTTCCAAAGGTGCTGCGCTTTAGCGTCACCTTGATATTCTTTTTGGGGGTTGTCATGGTCAGCCCGTTATCTCTTCTAGTTTTTTACCGCGTTTGGCGGCGATCAGTTCGGGCGAGGTCATTGCCATCAATCCTTTGACCGTGGCCCGCACCACATTGACCGGATTGGTCGAGCCAATGGATTTCGCGAGGACGTTGCGAATCCCAACCACCTCGAATACGGCGCGCATCGCACCGCCGGCGATGATGCCCGTACCTTCCGAGGCAGGCTGCATATGCACCTTAGCGGCGCCGTGTTCGGCGTTGATGGTGTAATGCAAGGTGTCGCCGTTCAGCGGTATGGAGACCATGTTCTGTCGCGCCTTTTCCATGGCCTTCTGGATCGCGGCCGGTACTTCCCGCGCCTTGCCCCGGCCGAAACCCACCTTGCCGTTGCCATCCCCCACGACAGTGAGGGCGGTGAAACCGAAAATCCGGCCGCCCTTGACCACCTTGGCAACCCGGTTGACCGCGACCAGCTTCTCGAGCAGGTCCTCGTTTCCGGTAATCGATTCGTTTATCGCCATAATCTTCTCAACCTCTAAATCGACAGGCCGTTTTCACGGGCAGCGTCAGCCAGCGCCTTGACCCGGCCATGGTATTTGAAACCCGAGCGATCGAAGGCCAGATTGGCAATGCCCGCCTCGAGGGCACGCTGCGCGATGAGCTTGCCCACCGCCGCGGCCGCGGCGATATTGCCGCTGTACTTGACGCTGGTTCTGATTTCCTTATCGAGCGTGGAGGCCGCGGCCAGCACCTCGGAACCGTTGGGCGCGATGACCTGCGCATAGATATGTCTGGGAGTGCGGTGGATGCACAGGCGGTTGATCCCCTGGAGCCTGATTCTGGCCCGGGTTTTCCTGGCTCGCCGCTGTCTCGATTCTTTCTTTTTCATGGTTAGGTCTTCTTGGCTTCCTTACGGATGACATGTTCGTCTGCGTAACGCACGCCCTTGCCCTTGTAGGGTTCGGGCGGCCGGTAGGCGCGTATATTTGCCGCCACCTGTCCGACCTGTTGCTTGTCAATGCCCTTGATGACTATCTCCGTCTGGGTCGGCGTCTCGATCTTTATCCCTTCCGGGATCTCGAAGGCAACCGGGTGCGAGAACCCGAGGGTCAGATTCAATTTGCGTCCTTCCACCTGGGCGCGGTAACCGACGCCGATGATCTGGAGTTTGCGTTCGAAGCCATCCGAAACTCCCTTGACGATATTCTGTAACAGGGCCCGGGTGGTGCCAGCCATCGCCCGTGCGGGCTTGGTCCGCTGTCTGGCGGCAAACTTCAGAATCTTGTCTTCCTTCGTCAGGCTGACCAGGGGATGGACTTCATGCGTGAGCGCGCCCTGCTTCCCCTTCACCGTTACCGTGCTGCCGGTAACGTCGACCGAGACGTTGTCGGGTATGGTTACTGGTTTGCTGGCAATTCTAGACATTATGAGTTTTCCATCAGGCCACGAAACACAGGACTTCGCCGCCGACGCCGCTTTGGCGGGCGGTACGATCCGTCATGATCCCCTTGGAGGTGGAAACTATCGTCGTTCCCAAACCTCCCAGGACCTTCGGCAGACCGGTTTTTGTGCGATACCTGCGCAGGCCCGGACGGCTGTAGCGTTGCAGGGTTTCGATGACCGGTTTGCCATTGAAATACTTGAGTTCGATGTGCAGGGTCCGCTTGGCCCCGGCCTCTCGCACCAGGAAATCGCCGATATATCCCTCCTCCTTGAGGATTGAGGCGAGGGCGACCTTGAGCTTGGAGGAAGGCATGGCAACCTCCTTCCTGGCCCGGGCCTGGCCGTTGCGAATCCTGTTCAGCATGTCGGAAATCGGATCTTGTAGACTCATACTTTTTGCTATTCCAAGCTACGGTTAGTGGTCGGTTCCTGTAATTACCAGCTGGCCTTGACCAGTCCGGGGACATCGCCCCGCATGGCCGCTTCCCGCAGCTTGTTGCGCGCCAGGCCGAACTTCCGGTAGAAACCGTGCGGACGACCGGTGATTTTGCAGCGGTTGCGCATGCGCGAGCGGCTCGAATCCCGCGGCATCTTGTTCAGCCGGATGCGGGCCTCGTTGCGCTCTTCCTCGCTTAGCGACAAGTTCACAATCGTTTCCTTGAGTTGCCGGCGTTTGGCGGCGAATTTTTTCACCAGCCTGGCGCGCTTTTGTTCCCGGTTAACCATGCAAGTCTTGGCCACAGCGCGTAATCCTCAGGTTCTGATCGGGAAATTGAAAGCCAGCAACAGCGCCTTGGCTTCCTCATCCGATCGTGCGGTTGTTGTGATGGTGATATCGAGCCCGCGGATCTTGTCGATCTTGTCGTAATCGATCTCGGGGAAAATAATTTGTTCCTTTATGCCAAGCGTGTAATTCCCGCGCCCATCGAAGGATCGCGGACTCAAGCCGCGAAAATCCCGGATCCGGGGAATGGCGATGCTGATGAGCCGATCCAAAAATTCATACATCCGTTCGCGCCGCAGGGTGACCATGCAGCCGATCGGCCAGCCTTCCCGCACCTTGAAATTGGACACGGATTTACGCGCTTTGGTGACGACCGGTTTTTGCCCGGCGATCTTTACCATGTCGCTGAGCGCATGCTCGATGAGTTTGCGATCCGCAACCGCCTCGCCGACGCCCATGTTGATCGTCACCTTGGTGATTCTCGGCACCTGCATCGGCGTCGTGTAGCCAAACTGCTTGGTCAACTGACCGACCACAGTCTGCTTGTAAAATTCCTGTAACCTTGCCATATAGGTATAAAGCCCGCTGATTGCTCTCTTAAATATCCACTACTTCCTTGTTCGACTTGAAATACCGCACCTTGCGGCTATCTTCCAGTTTCCGGTAACCCACCCGATCCGGCTTGCTGGTGACCGGATTGAACAAGGCGACATTGGAAACATGAATCGGCGTTTCCTTTTCGATGATGCCGCCCGGCGCGCCAGTCTTCGGGTTGCCCCTGGTATGCCGTTTCGCCATGTTGACGTTTTCGACAATCAATTTGTTCTGCTCCTTCAGCACGCGCAGCACGGTCCCCTTCTTGGACTTGTTCCTGCCCGTCAGCACTACAACTTCATCGCCTTTGCGTATTTTCATAAGATTTCCGGTGTTACTCAGGTATATGTCTCAGATCACTTCCGGCGCGAGGGAGATGATCTTCATGAAGCGTTCGCTGCGCAGTTCCCGGGTTACCGGCCCAAAAATGCGGGTCCCAATCGGCTGCATCTGGTTGTTCAACAGCACGGCGGCGTTGCTGTCGAAGCGGATCAAAGAGCCATCGGGCCGGCGCACGCCTTTCCTGGTGCGCACGACCACGGCGTTGAACAACTCGCCCTTGTTCACCTTACCTCTCGGTATGGCTTCCTTCACGGTGACCTTGATGATGTCGCCGATATTCGCATAGCGGCGCTTGGAACCGCCCAGCACCTTCACACACATCAACCGGCGCGCTCCGCTGTTGTCGGCGGCATCCAGCATCGTCTCCATCTGAATCATGTAATCTTTCTCCGGTCGCTACCTGAATCGTATTCGCGTTTTCAATTAGACCTTCTGCGCCCGATTGACAATTTTTTGCAGCGCCCAGGATTTCCGCTTGGACATGGGCCGGGATGATTCGATTATCACCTCGTCACCCTCGTTGCATTCGTTGTTCTCGTCATGCGCCAGGATCTTCGTCGTGCGTTTCAAGATCTTTTCGTATAACGGATGTTGCACGGTCCGCTCGATCCTGACGTTGATGGTCTTGTCCATCTTGTTGCCCACCACAATGCCGGTCAGCGTCTTGCTTTTCTTCTGCTTCTCGTTCATGACTTCTTACCCAGCTGAATTTCGCGCAAAACGGTTTTGACGCGGGCGATATCGCGTTTCACGGAGCGCATTCTGCTGGGACGGGTCATTTGCCCCGTCCCGCTCTGCATCCGGAGATTGAATTGTTCCCGCAACAGATCGAGCAGCATCGTATCCAATTGATCGGGGGCCTTCTGTCTCAATTCGGCAGCTTTCAACATCAGAGCACCTTCCTGCTGACAAATGTGGTTTTTATCGGCAGCTTGGCCGCCGCCAGGGTGAATGCCTCACGCGCCTGCTCCTCCGAGATGCCTTCGATCTCGTACAGCACCTTGCCAGGCTGGATCAGGGACACCCAGTATTCGACATTGCCCTTGCCCTTGCCCTGCCGGACTTCCAGCGGCTTGGTGGTCACCGGCTTGTCCGGGAAGATGCGGATCCAGAGTTTGCCGCCGCGTTTTACCGAACGCGTGATTGTCCGCCGCGCCGCCTCGATCTGGCGGGCGGTCAACCGCCCACTCGCGACTGCCTTCAGTCCGTATTCGCCGAAACTGACCTTGTTGCCGGTAGTCGCCAGACCGCGGTTCCGGCCTTTCGACTGCTTTCTGAATTTCGTTCTTTTTGGCTGTAACACTTTAGTCCACCATTAATCAGGAGGCTGGCGACCGGGCCGGTTCGCTCGTTTCATTCTCGCCGGGCTGTTCGTTCTTGAAGACCTCGCCCTTGAAGATCCAGACCTTGATGCCAATCACGCCGTAGGTGGTATTCGCCTCGGCAAAACCGTAATCGATATCGGCCCGCAGGGTATGCAGGGGCACCCGGCCTTCGCGATACCATTCCGAGCGTGCGATTTCCGCGCCGTTCAGACGACCACTCACATTAATTTTCACACCCAGCGCGCCCAGCCGCAGGGTGTTGGACACCGCCCGCTTCATGGCCCTTCGGAACATGATGCGCCGCTGGATCTGCTGGGCGATGCTCTCGGCCACCAAGTAGGCGTCGAGTTCGGGTTTGCGGATTTCCTCGACGCTGACCTGGGCCGGCACGCCCATCATGGCGGAAATGTCCATTCTGAGCCGTTCGATATCCTCGCCCTTCTTGCCGATGACGATCCCCGGCCGCGCGGTATGGATGATCACCCTGGCGTTGTTGGCAGGTCGCTCGATCTGGATCCGGCTCACCGAGGCCGCGCTGAGTTTTTCACGCAAGTGTTTGCGCACCTGCATGTCTGTTAACAGCATGCCGGGATAGTGTTTGCTGTCGGCATACCAAGTGGAAGTCCAATCCT
Source organism: Gammaproteobacteria bacterium (assembly GCA_004297165.1). Taxonomy (GTDB): domain Bacteria; phylum Pseudomonadota; class Gammaproteobacteria; order Eutrophobiales; family Eutrophobiaceae; genus 2-02-FULL-56-15. The sequence goes on along the minus strand of SCUJ01000001.1, from coordinate 3,608 downwards.
TGATGATGCCGAGCCGAATGCCGACGGGATGTACCTTCTGACCCATATTTATTTAACTCTCTCTTCTCGTTCCGCCACGATTACGGTGACATGACTCAGACGCTTGGTGATTCGATCCGCCCGGCCGCGCGCCCTGACCTGCAGACGTTTCATCACCGGCCCCTCATCCACCATCACTGAAACCACCTTGAGGTCGTCGATGTCGGCGCCATCGTTGTGTTCGGCATTCGCCACCGCGGAGGCCAGGACCTTGCGAAGAATGGCGGCTGCCTTCTTGGTGTTGTACGCCAGAATGCTCATGGCGTGATCGACACTCTTGCCCCGGATCTGATCCGCCACCAGCCGCATCTTCTGCGGGGCGCTATGGGCATATTTCAGTCTGGCCGAAGTTGGCATTGGATCCGTGTTCCTCTACGTGTTTAAGTCTTTTTGTCCGCCTGATGTCCCCGGAATGTCCGGGTCAGGGCAAACTCTCCCAGCTTGTGACCGACCATGTTCTCGGTGATGAATACCGGCATGTGATCCCGGCCGTTATGCACCGCAATCGTCAGTCCCACCATATCCGGAAGGACCATCGATCGCCGGGACCAGGTCTTTATCGGCCGTTTGTCATTGGCCGCCCTGGCCGCCGCAACCTTGGCGATCAGATGGTGATCAACGAATGGACCCTTCTTTATGGAACGTGGCACAGGCAGTTCTCCCGTTAACTCTTGCGTCGGCGCACAATCATGTTGCTGGTGCGCTTGTTGGTTCGTGTCTTGTAGCCCTTGGTCGGCAGGCCCCACGGCGAGACCGGATGCCGTCCGCCGGAGGTGCGGCCTTCGCCGCCACCATGCGGATGATCGACCGGATTCATCGCCACGCCGCGTACGGTCGGGCGGATGCCCCGCCAGCGTTTGGCGCCGGCCTTGCCGTACTGCCCCAGCGAATGTTCCGCGTTGCAGACCTCGCCCAGGGTGGCGCGGCAATCCACCGGGACCTTGCGCATCTCGCCGGAACGCAACCGCAGGGTGGCATGCCCGCTCTCGCGCGCGACCAACTGCACGCCGGCCCCGGCGCTTCTGGCCACCTGGGCGCCCCGACCGGGCTTCAGTTCGACGCAATGCACAGTCGAACCCAAGGGGATATGGCGCAGCGGGAGGCAATTGCCGTTCTTGATGGCGGCGTCATTTCCGGACATCAATTCGGCGCCGCGGGCAACCCCATTGGGGGCGATTATGTAGCGCCGTTCGCCATCCGCATACAGCACGAGAGCGATGTGTGCGCTGCGATTCGGATCGTATTCGATGCGCTCGACCCGCGCTGCGATGCCGTCTTTATCGCGCTTGAAATCGATGACCCGGTAACGTTGTTTGGAACCGCCGCCCCGGTGCCGCACGGTGATCCTGCCGGCATTGTTGCGGCCGGCGTTCTTCGGCTGCTTTTCCAGCAATGGGGCGAAGGGTTCACCCTTGTGCAGGTCCGGGTTGACAACCTTGATCACTCCCCGCCTGCCGGGTGATGTTGGTCTGGGTTTGACTAATGGCATCTGTATGTTCCTTAGGCGGTCATGAAATCGATATCGAATCCGGGTTTCAGCGTGACATAGGCCTTCTTCCAGCCCGGCCGACGTCCCCGAATTTGCTTGAATATCTTGTTCTTTCCCTTCACCGTGACAACCCGCACGGAATCGACCTGAACCTCGAACATCAATTCCACTGCCTGTTTAATCTCGGGCTTGTTGGCGTCGCTCACCACCTTGAACACGAACTGCCGGTGCTTCTCGCCGATCAACGTGCTCTTCTCGGTGACCCTCGGCTCGAGCAGGATTTTCATCAAGCGTTCCTTGTTCATGACAACCACGCCTCCATTTTTTCCACCGCGGCCTTGGTCAGAAGGACCTTCTCGTAACCGATCAGGCAATAGGGATTGATTTCTGCGGTATCGATCAGATCGACATAAGGCAGATTCCGGATCGCGAGATAAGCGTTCTCCGTCACCTCATCGGTGACGATAAGCGCCTCCCGCAGACCCATGCCTAGCAACAGGTCCCGCGCCGCGCGCGTTTTAGCGGAATCGAGGGTAAACGACTCGATGCACAGCAGGCGCTCCTGCCGGGCAAGCTCTGACAGGATCGATCGTATGGCCCCCTGATACATCTTGCGGTTGACCTTTTGGGTAAAATCCCTGTTCCTGGCCGCGAATGTGACGCCGCCGCCGCGCCAGAGCGGGCTGCGGGTTGTACCGGCGCGTGCCCGGCCCGTGCCTTTTTGTTTCCAGGGTTTGCGTCCGCCCCCGGAGACATCGGATCGGGTCTTCTGCGCTTTCGTTCCCGCTCGGGAACCCGCCATAAAAGCCGTAAGTACCTGATGGACCAAGGGCTCGTTGTAATCCACGGCGAAGACGGCATCGGAGACTTTAATTGTCCCCTGCTTGCCAGCGCCCGGCTTGTGTATTGTCAGTTCCACGATACCAACCTCTATTTCGCCTTGACGGAAGGCACGACCACAACCTTGCCGCCCTTGCTGCCGGGCACGGCGCCCTTTACCAGCAGATAATTACGATCCGCATCGACGCGGACAATTTCCAGATTCATCGCGGTCCGCTTCACATCACCCATGTGGCCCGCCATCCTCTTGCCCTTGATGACCTTGGCCGGGAACTGGTTCTGACCGATGGATCCCGGCGCGCGATGCGATAACGAGTTACCGTGGGAATTCCTCTGGTGCCTGAAGTTGTGCCGTTTGATGACGCCCGCAAACCCCTTGCCGATACTCGTTCCGGTGACATCCACACGCTGTCCAGGCTGGAATATATCCACCTTGATTTCGCTGCCGGCGGACAAATTCGCGGTCTCGCCTTCACCCAAACGAAATTCGACCAACCCTTCGGCGGAATCCACCTCGCCGCTGGCCAGCACGCCCGCCTCGGGCTTGTTGATCAGATTCCGGCGCTTGCTGCCCCAGGCGACCTGCACGGATCGGTAACCGTCATGCTCGGTATCCTTCAGGCGCAATATCTTGTTTGGCGCAGCTTCAATCACCGTAACCGGGATCGACTGGCCATCTTCCGTGAAGACCCGCGTCATTCCGCATTTACGTCCAACAATTCCAATAAACATAATGATTAACCTGATAATGTTCCGCTAGACCTTGTCCAGAGCAACTTCGCTAGTGTCTTCAATTCAACTTGATTTGTACATCGACGCCCGCCGCGAGATCCAGCTTCATCAATGCATCCACGGTTTTTTCCGTGGGATTGATGATATCCAGCAACCGCTTGTGCGTCCGGATCTCGTACTGATCCCTGGCGTCCTTGTCGGCATGAGGAGAGATTAATATTGTGTACCTCTCCTTCTTGGTCGGCAGAGGAATAGGTCCCTTGATTTGCGCGCCGGTACGCTGCGCGGTTTCCACAATCTCGCGGGTGGATTGATCGATAAGCCTGTGATCAAAAGCCTTGAGACGGATACGAATTACCTGTTTCTCTGCCATCATAATTACTCAATAATTTTTGCGACGACGCCGGCGCCGACGGTGCGACCGCCTTCCCGGATCGCAAACCGCAACCCAATCTCCATCGCAATCGGGTTGATTAATTCCACCACCAGCTTGATGTTATCCCCCGGC
>SCUJ01000013.1 GCA_004297165.1 Gammaproteobacteria bacterium | reverse complement strand
CTCGTGGATCGAGTGTTCATGCGCAAGGGCGGCAATGTTCGAGGCGACTGGCGAAATTGGGGCCATTTTCGCTCGTCGTCAAAACGCCCCGATTTGATACTTTTTCTACACCCTCGTTGGGCGTCACCCGACCCTCGAAGTTCGCAAGGGCCCCTTCAACTCGCGTAGGATCGTCTTATACGGAGGCTGCATGTTCAAGCGCATCGACCACATCGAGTTACTCACCGCAGCGCCCAAGCGCACGATCGACTTCTATGTCGGCGTGCTCGGCTTTCGCGAGCGCGAGCGCACGCGCATTCCCGAAACCCCTTCCGGTCCACTGGATCTCGTATACCTGGAGCTTGGCGGCACGACCGTCGAGGTCATGTGCTATCCGGAAGCGAAGTCCCTCCAGTCGTGTAGCGCAGAGCAGCGGCTCGGCTGGCAGTGCCTCGCCCTGGAGGTAGATGACATGGACGGCACGCTAAACATGCTCAAGCAGAAGGGCGTGGAGGCAGCATGGGGGCCGGTGAAGCGGCCGGACTATGCTCGCGCCGAGATCCGCGACCCGGACGGCAACCCGATCGAGCTGCGGCAGTGGCACCGCCGCTAGGGAAATTGGAATTTGCGCATGCTCGCCCAACTCGTCGCTCAACCTGACGTGCCGCCGGAAGACGGGCGGCGCTACCCGCCGGCTCCTTGGCTGGCGGCACGCCGGTTAGCTCTGCGTTGGGCGTCATCAGTCGAAAGGAGTGATTGATCGATGGACAAGAATCCGCTACCCGAAGGCGCGCTCACCGTCCTACTCAAGGAGTACGACACCTTGAGAGACGAAGTCAAGGAGCGTCTAAAGACCGCGTTCTCACATGTGGCCTATGCGGGCGGCATTGTCGCATTTGCACTTCCTGCAGCTGACAAAATCGCAGGGTGGGCACCAAAACCACTTCCAATCATCGTCGCGCTGGTTGGCGCCGCGACCTTGTGCTGGGTCGCATTCCTCAACATGCGATGGGTTCAACATTGCGGCGCTCAGATTCAGTTGATTGAAGATCGTGTAAATAGCCACTTTGGATGCGAACTCTTACACTGGGAGCACTATGCGGCGACCGTACAGGCTAAGCTGTTCTTTCTCATTCCAAAGAAGCCGCGGAGAGACTGACCGCGCCTGCGGGAGACCTCTCGCTTCTCGCCAAGCGGAACGAAGGAGTGCGAGATAGACGCCCAACCCGCTGCTGCAGCCGACGCGCTGAAGCGCGAGGCTAAGCGCCACGTTGGGTGGCAAAATGGGAACGGGCGTAGAATTCGTCCAAACGTCGAGGTGACACATGCAATTCACAATTGAACACGAACGCGAAGAAGACGGGCGCTGGCTTGCTGAAGTCCCCGAACTCCCCGGAGTTCTCGCCTACGGAGCCACTGCCGACGAAGCCATGGCGAAAGCGGAAGTGCTCGCCCTGCGTGTTCTCGCCGAGCGACTTGAGCACAACGAGGCCGGGCCGCACCCCATCTCTATCGGGTTCGCAGCTGCATGACCTCTTGGCCATCGTCCAAGGCCAGACAGGTACTCTCCGCGCTTTACCGAATTGGCTGGACGCTCAAGCGACAATCCGGTTCCCATAAGACGCTCTCCCGCCCTGGGTGGCCCGATGTAGTCTTTGCCTTTCACGACGGCGAGACAATCGGTCCGCGCATGCTTGTCCGCATCGCAAAGCGCACCGGTTTGACACCTAACGACCTATGACTGTGATGCGTTGCCACCCAACCGCGCCGTCGAGCGCGACGTGCCGCAAGCGGCACGCGCCTCACGGCGAACCTTAGCCTTCACGGACCAATGTGATGCTTAAGCAACGCGGTGAAAAGACAGCCAACGGAAAATGGTCTACTCCTACGGCAGAACGCAACAAGGGCCCGATACTTGATGTGCTTGCGCGCGTTCTACCCCGCCGCGGCCTGGTGTTAGAGATCGCCAGTGGCACGGGACAGCACGTGTTGCATTTCGCCAAAGCGCTCTCAGACCTCACTTGGCAGCCGTCCGATCCAGATGCGGAGCTTCGCGAGTCTATTGCCCTGCGGGTTCGGGAGGAACAGCGAGCAAACGTCAATAGCCCCATTGACCTTGATGTGACCAAGCTTCCTTGGCCTTTGCAAACGGCGGATTCGGTGGTGGCCATTAACATGATTCACGTCGCCCCGTGGTCCGCGACGCTAGCATTGTTCGAAGGCGCGAAGGCTTTGCTTTCTACAGAGCATGTTCTGTTCTTATACGGGCCCTACCGTCGTTTCGGTCACCATACTTCGGAGAGTAACGCGCAGTTCGATCTTGATCTTCGTGCCCACAATCCCGAGTGGGGCCTTCGCGACCTGGAGGCCGTGTCAGACGTTGCTGCTCGCGCCGGATTCGTACTGGCCGAGACCGTCGAGATGCCGGCCAACAACTTCAGTTTGGTTTTCAAACGACATGAAGGCTAACCCCGCGTTCGAGAGGACGCGCCGGCAAGCGGCTTCGTTCTCGTCAACGTCGGCGCGGCGCGCCGCTCAACTCGGACGTTAGAGGCTTCACACGCGCGAACCATGTGGTCAAGGAGGTGATCTCACAAACCATCGCAGAACACGTTTCACATACACACATTCAGTTTGGGTATTTCGGAAGCACTATCGATTCCACGAAAGGAGAAAAGTCATGGGAGCTATGAATTATGTCAGTCTGGTTGCGGGTCTGGCGTTGAGTCTGACCGTGTCGGGCGTCTACGGTGCGGATGATCTTCCCAGTGGTGCAGTTAGAATTACTCCCAAGGAACTAAAATGGGGACCGGGACGATTACCCGGACAAGAGCTTGCACCCTTGCTCGGAGACGGAACCAAACCCGGGCCGTACGTCCAGAGGGTCAAATTTCCCGCCAATTACACTGCTCAGGCTCATTCCCACCCCGAGGATAGAACGTACACCGTCATTTCAGGCACTTGGTATGTGGGGTACGGCGACAAGCTCGATCCCGCGAAACTGAAAGCTCTGCCTGCGGGGAGCTTCCATACCGAGCCGGCGAATGTGAGCCATTTCGTCGTTACTAAAAAAGAGGGTGCGATCGTCCAAATCTCTGGTACCGGGCCCACCGCAACAAAATTCGTTGACCCGGCGCACGCGCCTAAGAAGTAGTGAAGGTTGAGGGGCGACAATCTGCGAGCAGGATTGGATCGGCCTCTAACAACGCCATGCAGGGGACGATCGCAAGCGGCGCTTCGCTTGCTTGCGCCCGCCCCTGATGGCGGACGTTAGACCCCATCAAGGAGAATGAGCGATGCGCCCATTGTTGATTATCCTTGGTCTCCTGATATCCATTGATGCATTTGCAGATGCCAAGGCCGGCGAAAAGAAAGCACAGTTATGCCTCCTGTGCCATAAGCCCGAAAACGTCAAATACGGCGCCCCTCTATTGGAGGCACAATCTACCAAGTATCTCGTGCGGGCCACCACCGAATATAAGATCGGGAAAAGATCCGATCCTATAATGAAATCAAGCGTCGCAAACCTGTCTTCGCGCGATATCAGGAACATTGCGGACTACATCGCGTCTCGTCCTGCGGTTACTGGAGTTTTCAGCACTGATCCGGCCAAGGTGGCGGTAGGTGAAAAGTGGGTGGTCGAGATGAAATGCGGTTCGTGCCACGGCCCCACATTTGCTGGAACAGAAGCCGTTCCTAGGCTGGCGGGGCAAATAACGGGATACCTCATCAGCCAGTTGGAAGCCTTCGCAGCGGACCGGCGTGCGCATCCGCCTATCGGGACGCGTTTCGACAGGATAGGCGATGTCGAGGCGATTGCGCACTATCTCACTGCGATGAAATGAGGTCTAACTCTAAATGCAACGGACCGCCTTCGGCGGCCGTTGATTATTGACGTTGATATGGCTGATATGGCTTGCTACTGTCAGTAGGGCGAGCGGTGCTCTGCCTTCTTCGGCAACGTGGCGTGGATCGAACCCGAGAGGGAACGCGGCGGGCACTGCTGTGGCGACGGTCGATCAAGCTGATATTCG
>SCUJ01000004.1 GCA_004297165.1 Gammaproteobacteria bacterium | reverse complement strand
GGCCTCCGGCGCTCGTCCCAATAGACTAAGGTAAGCGCATTGCACAAAAGCAGCGCCTCGATGAGATAGCAGATCGTTCAGCGTGGATGCTGCCTTTACATTTGGAATTATTGCTTGTTGCATATTATTCATAATAATTTCATTTGTCTTTGCGTTTGATGAGTTCATGTTTGGCGAAACAAACCATTTACACACTTGTCTGAATGGCGCTGTCCAGCGCCAGGAGTGTGTATGAAAGATTGCATTAAGTTCACTCTCGTATACTCTCCTTTCGGCCTTTGAGTTTTCTTTCAATAAGTGAATGTCATGCTCCTTTAGTTCCATTTGTCGAAGAAGTGATGCTTCACGCTCATCCTGTTTTCTGGTCAGTATCTGTACAGCAGTCGACGCAGCTTGTTGCTGCTCAACCCGCTGAGCTTCCATCTTTTCGTGTAGTTGAGTGATCGTTTCAGTAAATGCGTGTTCGCGCTCAATCTGAGTACGCAGGATGGCTTCCATTTCCAGTCTTTTATTTATTTCCGCTTGCGTCAGTTTCAGTTCTAGGATCCGGTGATTTTCGTTTACTATTAACGACATTTGCTCTCGTAAAACCGATTCTTGCACTTCGTAATGTTGCGTAATGGTTTCAGCATGAGTCTGTGCTTGCTGTAATAATGCTTGCTTATTTTCCACCTCATTCTGCAATTTTGCGATTATTTCGGCATCTGCCCTGGCCTTGGTATCTGCTTGTGTTAAGTTTGATTCCAGAACATGCTGTTTTGCAATCGCTTCATTTTGTTCATCTGATCGAAGGCATGCCAGTTCTGATCTTATTTTTTGAATTTCATCATCGTGTCTTGTAACAAGGTCTTCTTTCTCATAAAAAGAAATTACTCTTTGAACATTCGTATAAGGCCTCAAAAAATACTTATCATAATTTTCATCTTGTGCCTCTAACGAATTAATCGCAGTTTGGATTCGACTTGCTAAAACACCCTTGTCAAAGAGTAATCCAAATGGAATGGTATATCGGCTGAGATGCCATGCAAGAACATTCTCTTTGTACACTGGCCACGTCTTGGCAATGATATTATGAATATTGCCAAGATCATGCGAATCAGCAACGACATCTAGGTGACTGTTACCTAGAACAATCAGGCGCTTTTTCCATAAAAGAGATTGGAGCCCGACGCTAGAACTTACAGTCACGACACAATCGACAAACTCCATAAGATACTGGGATGCCGAAGGCAAAGAGCGTAGTTGTGGCACCCATATAAAATTATTATAGCGCTCAGTCAGATGACTGATGGCATCTTGATAAAGTATGTGATATTGCGGATGTTCGACTGCTATTACTGCGAAATCGGGAGGGACTTTCTCCAACACATGCAAGAGCATGTCATATTGGTCAACATATTTTGCATGTGCGTCATAACCATAAAATTGGGAAAACTGCAAAGCTACTAGAATGGCGGACTTAAAATCCTTCAATTGTGTTTTTATTGTTTCCTTTAACGGATTGGATTGGGATATTTTAGATAAATAAATCTCGCGAACTATGTTAACAAGTTCTTGCTCTTCTTCATCAGCGACAAACTTACGTATCCTTCCCTTGTTATTGAAAAAATAACTGTTGTTGAACATGCCCAGCGGGTCAAGATAACCCGTCATGGGAAATGGCAGTCTGGAAAACAAGCCCAATTCAAAATAAAGTGTTGGAATCCGGGGAAATGCAGTCTTTACGAAGGGGGCAGGCGAGAAAGTAATACACACATCTGGTGCAAATTCACCCAGTCGCGACTTCAGCAATGCTCCCATTTCGTTCAACGCCTTCGGTGCATGGCCGCGGTACCAATTCATCGCCAGATCGAGAGCACTACCTCCAAACCTTGGAATCAGTTCGACATGATTGATATAAGTTACTGCCGCATCGCCCAACACGCGTCTGGCTTCACCCTCAAGGCCATCTCCAACAACGCACATAAACTCGAAGTCATGGACATCCTTGCGCAGAGAATTGACCATTTTATCGACAAACCCAATCCATGCCGTTTTCCATGTGGGGCTATCCCGTTCAGTCAGTGGTTCAACATAAAAAAGAATTCTCATGGATTAAAACTCACCATAACTGCCGATTATCGACTTGGGCTCTATGCCAAGTGCAACTGCCATGCCGACCTTCCATTCTTTCTCGATTCCTTCGAGTATTCGTTCCTTAACGTCTGACCAAATTCGATATGGGATTACAACCACCCCGTCTTCATCGGCAAAAATGTAATCCCCGTTTTCCACTCGAACTCCTCCTATCTCGATCGGAGTATTCATGCCGCGGAGAGTCCCTTCCTTTCTTATATCTACGCAATAGTGTCCATGAGAGTACACCGGGAACTTAATCTGTTTCACGGCGGTACAATCACGCGTGATGCCATCGATAACAGCGCCAATAGCGCCAGCCCGCATCGCGAGTTGAGCATTCAGGTTGCCAAAATATGCCCGGTCCTTGACAGGGTTTTTTACCAATATCACATCACCGGGCCGGATAAAATCGTACGAATCAAGGGCTTTGTAGATTCCTTGCCACGCTTCTCCCTGTCGTACAATATCCAACTGGAGTGTTTTCGCTCTGCCAAAGAAGCGCCCTGAACCGGAGATTTCCCTAGGCAGGGCAAGATCGAGACCCATTTCGCGAGTTATATCTGAGAGCATTGCTGAAGTAAGATAGGGGACCAAAGCCCCCAACTGGAGGTTTTCTCGCGCTCGCAAACCGGACGAAATCGTTTCAGCCAGATTCAGATCTTCCGGCCAATTCACATCCACCGCTTCCATGGGTGTCAATGGAAATAATAATGGATATTTACCAAATCTTTTTTTAAGAGCTACTACAGATGATCGCACCACATATAATGACATTGATTCAATAGTCGTCTGCGCCAAATCCACGCTATTCGGTATACGCCCTCTGCCATAAGCTGGTTCACCCATGCTCCACAAGTACTGCTTGGTGTGCGTTACCCCCACGAGTGAATCGCAGGCAGGAGCCTTATCTAAGGCTTCGATTGCGCGTATTAGCGTATCAGAAGAAACGAAAGGAGCAGTGCATAATGCCTGCAGATAAATATCTGCTTTAACTTGTCCACATTCCCAGGCAAATAACTCATGCCCATCGGTTGTATTTGAAGCCAATTCCGCTGGCCTGTTTAGCGTCTTCACGGGGAGGTCTGATGCCAGAGCGGCGATCTCATCACTATCTGTATCCAAAACTACTTCGTTAATTTGTGGGCAACTAAGAAGCTGTCGTAATTTGCGTTTGAAAAGGTATTCACCATCCAGGATGGATAAATTTTTATTGGAAATACGACTACTTGATCCTTTTGCCGGCATAAATGCGACTAGTTTTCTCATAGCCCTCCCGATTCGATATTCCGGTGGATTCTGTCTGGAATGCAGAACTTAATTGAGTTAGCGCGTTTGCATCCCGTATTCCATGCTAAATCCTAGGCGTAAAGTACACGTTCTCGCATGATAAATTAGAGTTGTAGGCGTGATCAGAAGCAAGCACCTCACTCCATTTATTTCTCATATGGTTGTACTCGCGTTCATGTATTTCAATTTTTTCTGGAGTATCGTCCGCCCCGCGTGTGATCGATTCATGATGATAAAGCAACGCGTATGGCGTAAATATATTCCGATAACCGCATTCAAGTAGTTTCAAACAGAAATCAATATCGTTGTATGCCACATGCAGGTTGACTTCATCCAATCCTCCGACCTGAAAATAGAGGGCTTTGCGTACAGCCAGACAGGCGCCTGTAACAGCGGAAATATTCTGCGTTACCATAGCCCGGTGACAATAACCAGGTGCATCTCCAGGAAGAAACCGGTGAACATGCGCCGCTACTCCGCCTATGCCGAGGATGACGCCTGCATGTTGAATAGTTCCATTCGGATAGAGAAGTTTAGCGCCGACGGCGCCGATGCCAGGACGTACCGCGTGACTGACCAATTCTCTCAGCCAGTCTCGCGAGATTATCTCGACGTCGTTATTTAGGAGCACGAGTATTTCACCGCGAGCATGGCGTGCGGCGAGATTGTTTATGGCCGAGAAATTGAACGGTTCATTGTAATGTAATACTTTTACAAGTGATTCGGCGGTGAGTTTGTCAAGATAGGACAGCATGTCCGGTTGGGTAGAATCATTATCCACAATCAATATATCCCAATCGGGATAATCCGTTTTAGCGAAGATACTATCTATACATGCTCGCAATAATCCTGTTTTATTCTTGTTCGGTATGATGATGGTCACCGATGGCGCCGGTGAAGGCACTCGGTAATGTATTCTATACAGTTGTGACGCCATTCCGTCCGTCACTTCCATCCCTGGTTCTTGGAGATTGAGTTCAAGGGCTTTTAAACCGGAGGCGTGCAGTGTTTCCTCATCATGTAATCTAGTTGTGTTCACCTGATGATGATACAAAACCTTTTGGACATGACGGATTTGTTCATCCTGCACTCCCTTCAGGTAACGCAAAACGAGTTCATAATCTTCTGCGCCTGGGAATCCTGCGTTATAACCACCGATACTGAGTAATCTGGACCGCAGATACAACGCCGGATAACCAATATAATTGCAAGATGTCAACAGATCGGGATTCCAGTCCGGTTTAAAGCGTGGTCCAAACCGTTGCTCAATGTCATAGAAATCATCATCTCCGTATATGAACTGAGCATCACAATGTTCATCTATTTCAGCCGCCAGATGAAACAGCGCATGCATTGGCAAGCGATCTCCCGCAACTAGGCGGAGCACCCATTCCCCTCGGGCTTCGTGCAATGCCTGGTTTAACAAGTTGGCATCATCCCCGCACGCATCTTTTCCAGCAGCAATTGAGATCACTCTAATCCTATCCCGATTACTGGAGTTAGTAGTGTCTAATGAATCATCATGCCCGGCAGTTGATGTCCTGAAAATGATAAGTTCCCAGTTTGAATACAGTTGTGAATTCAATGAGCCTAGGCTAGATTCCAGCAGCGCAGCATCGTCATCACGAACAACCATTAATATCGATATTTCCGGTTTATTCCTGAATTCTTTGATTCGCTGCTTTATTCCGCTTACATCCTTTGGCTTCAAGCTGTCATGCCTAACGATGAACGTCGAGTAGTTGGCGCCATTCTGACGCTCAATGCGTATTTTGGCAGTGTGTAAATACGCATCCTGCAGATTCGTGAAGAATCTCATCATCGAGAAACCCGGGAATACGTTCGCAAGGTCGTGCCGGTATCGCCAACAGTCATGCAACACACGGAACGAACGTCGTAACAGACTTTCTAGAGGTGATATACGATGCAACAAAAGGTCGCTTTGTGAAAAGTAACCGAGCGCCTTGGTGGGAAACCAATGTAGAGATTCGATCCTGTCCGGCAAACGAATAACTTCACGAATGCTCCCACGCAGATTCGTTGGGATCGGGATAATTCTTCTCTCCCCATCCCGGACATCGACCTGTATGGCCGCCTCACGATTCCCAGTATTGCGCACAAGGGCGGCTTCAAGATAATACCAACCTTCCTTGGGTTCAGAAGGGTCAACGCATAACGCGAAACCGGGCGACATCCCTACGGCTTGAAATTCACCACGCTCTTCCGCAACGACCTTAACCTGTGTATTCGCCTCAAGCCTGACCTTAATCAGTTGTCTGGGGAGATGTTCGAGGATCCACTCCAATGCGCCCAGCAACGGGGATAAGGGCAGCAACCGAGCCTTGATATCCTCGGAGTTTTCCATCCTCGTCAATTACCGATCGATTCATGATAATAAGCATACGCGGCATCGATTTCAGAGAACATGCTGAGCTTCCCGCCGACCAACACGCCTGCATTTGTACAATGCTCCCGGATGTTATGCGCCTCATGCGATACCATCACAAATGAACGGTCTTTACGTTTTTCAAACAGTTCATACTGACATTTTGCGTGAAAGCGAACATCGCCAACGGAGATGGTCTCATCGATCAAGAAACAATCGAATTCCACCGCCATCGAAATGGCAAAGGCAAGACGGGCAGCCATCCCGGAAGAATAAGATTTAACCGGCTCTCGAAAAAACTTGCCTAATTCCGTGAAATCCTCAACGTATTCCACCTTGTCTCTATAATCTATATTGTAAATGCGACAAATGAATTTAAGATTGTCCAATCCGGTCAGACTACCCTGAAATGCGCCACCGAACGCGAGTGGCCAGGAGACACTCATGCCGCGTTGAACCCTGCCGCTTGTGGGAAGCTCGGCGCCGCTCAATATCCGTATCATCGTGGATTTGCCTGACCCGTTCCTGCCGAGGATACCGAGTTTCTCGCCTGGATGTATGGTCAGGTCCACTCCATCCAATACACAATGCTGACCACTACGCGTTGAGTAATATTTAGTTATTTGTTTCAGACTGATCATTGAGGCTGGACTCTTCGACCGCATTCCTTGACCAAGGCAAGGCCAATGAGTGTCAGAATCAGATTGACGAGTGCGAAATAAACGGGATTCTCATAAGTCGGCACCACTTCTCCAAAGAAACCATGTCTAATTATTTCCACTCCATGGACCATGGGCAACCAAAGCATTATCTCTTGCATACCCTTCGGTAACCAATGAACCATATATAATGCACCAGATAAAGGAAACAACAGGTAGGTGATGATATGCCACACTCGTTCGATAAGTTCAGACCGTTCCGAAATGGCGCCAATAATAAAGCCAAGAGCGAACGAGAACCAGGCCAGGAGCAACCATCCTTCCAGTATCGGAGCGATATCGTGCGGCCACTTCATAATCCCGATCGAGGCAAAAATAACTGTCAATACGGCAAACGATGCCGTAGCTCCGGCAAGCTCCAGGATAGTTCGCGATATGAAAACATCTATCACCTTGACATTACGGTGATACATCAAGGCAAGGTTTGGTTCGATAGCCTTTACACATCGATTCGCAGTGTTACGCCAAGCCAATACTGATGAATAACCTGTTATCGCGAAGGCAATTACCGGAATATCAGTAAGGGTGTGTATTCTACCTATATACCAAAGACCAGATACCCCTAAGGTAAATAACATGGGTTCAAGCATAATCCACAGCACACCGATATTATGACGGCCATAACGGGTAATCACTTCCCGCAACAACAGCGCACCAATTACACGTCTCTGAACGGCAAAGGCATCACGCAATGGATGGTGATTCATTCGTGGTGTTCCTGGATGCCGGCAATCAACATTACAGCGACTCCCCAGGCGATTAAACCCAAGACAAACACAGCAATAACGGAACGTAATCGTCTCGGCTCCATCGCCTCATCTGGATTACTTGGTTGGGATATTCTTTCCAGATAAAGCTGCTGACGCTGCGCTTCGTTGCGCGCCTGTTCCAATGTGCTCAAGGCGCTGGCGAGCATCTTGTCGGCGAACTCCTTCTCCAGCGTAAGGCGCTGATACTCAGCCGCCTTGCCAGCGAGCGAGCTACCCCCCGCTCCCGCGATACGGTGCATCTCTGCTTCCATCTCACGATCCAGCAGGCGAGCTCGCTGTTGCAAAACGGGTAATTGCGGGTTGTCACTGGCGAGTTTCTGTAACTGGAGAATCTGCGCCTTGGTGGCGATCAGTTCTTCCTGTAATTTCGCAACTTGTTGGAAGGGGATCGATGATTGCTTCTCTGGATCAATCACGCCTTGATCATTACGGTAATCCGCAAGCGCGAGCGCCGTCGTTTTGGCCCGCTCTTCCGCAGTCGCGACCTCACGCGCGGCGTAACTTATCAAATCCTGGCGGCCGCGTTCATTGAGCCGATTGACCAGTTCCTCTGCCAGCTCCAGTAGGCGCTTATTAATCTGCCAAGCGGTATCCGCAGAAAAGGCGTGTGTCGTAAGAGTAAGGATTGAGGACACCGAGTCAAGTTGCACACCTACCATTTTCTGATAGTACGCATGAAAATGTTCGTAACTGTCGTCCCACCAATACAAGCCCGGGAAACGCCGGTATACATCGATAGCAAAATCGGAATATTGTTCCTTGATGTGGAAGTCCTTATCCAAGGATTGCATGGCGTCGCGCGATAGAATGAAGTTCTGAACGGTGTAGGCGTCATCCTGCGAACGGGAGAAACCCGTTCCTCTAAGCAGTATGCCAAGCGGCGAGATATTCTGTTGCTCCTGGCTGCGCACGACGAAACGACTTTCGGAGATATATATATCCGAAGCCATAAAACCAAAATAAATGACCGCAATCAGTGTTGGAATGAATACGGTGACAAGGAATACCTTGTTGAGCCTTTGCCATAATTTCATGATGTTCATAGTGGGAAGGGTTTCGTCCGGCCGCAGGATGGGTTTGTTGCTAATTACTTATAATAATGAATGCCGTGGGTTAGAGACCGGGGTTTCATCGGCAATCTTCTTCCAGACGATTATCAACTTCCGTTCCCTCCCGATTGATTCTATTGAAAATCTGCCTTTGCTCTATTACTAATTGCGGACAGAGAATATAGAGGAAAGTGAGAGTGCGGACAAGTCTGTTTCTCGTGCCCCGTTCCGGACTTCGTCATATCTCCTCCATCCATGGAGTCGTCTGGGATAACGATGAAGTGAATATCGTAGACCTAGGGAGACCGGCGTCCTTTTAGGGTGGTAGTTTTCGCACTCCTGAGATGCTTGGAAGAACAAGTTGAAGAACTATGTCGCCGGATCAACGCGAGCAACCCTTCCGAAGTCAGTCCGGCATCTTTGAGGATATCCGTGCGCGAGCCGTGCATGATGAGGGCGTCCGGTAGTCCATGATTGAGAACAACCTTCTTTACCTCAGCATTCATAAGCACCTCGTTAACCGAGCTGCCGGCGCCGCCGTGAACGGCGTTCTCTTCGGTCGTAACCAACAGATCATGATCCCGCGCCAGCCGCAGGATCAGGTCGGTATCCAGCGGTTTAATGAAACGCATGTTGACGACGGTGGCGTCAAGTTGCTCGCCAGCCTCCAGCGCCACACTCAGAGTGGAACCGAAAGCGAGGATGGCGATGCCCTGCCCCACGCGCTTCACCTCCGCCCGGCCGATCGGTAGCGCGGTCATTTCCTGTTTGATCTCCACTCCGGGACCGGTGCCGCGCGGGTAGCGTACCGCCACCGGCTGATTCAGCATGAACCCGGTGTAGAGCATCTGGCGGCATTCATTCTCGTCCGCGGGCGCCATCACGACGATGTTAGGCAGGCAGCGCAGGAAGCTCAAATCGTAAATGCCATTGTGCGTCGGTCCGTCTTCCCCGACTACGCCCGCGCGGTCGATCGCGAACAACACCGGCATGTTCTGGCACACCACGTCATGGATCAACTGGTCGTAGGCGCGCTGAAGAAAGGTTGAATAGATGGCGACCACCGGTTTCAGACCATCGCAGGCCATGCCGGCGGCGATCGTGACGCTGTGCTGTTCAGCGATCCCCACATCGAAGTAGCGGTCCGGAAATTCATGCTGGAAGCGTACGAGCCCCGAGCCCTCGCGCATCGCCGGTGTGATTGCGACCAGCCGCGAATCAAGGGCCGCCATGTCGCAGATCCAGTCTCCGAAGATCTTGCTGTAGGTTGGGCTGACGGGTTTCTGCGATGGCACCATCCCTTTCGATGGATCGAAGGGCGTCACCGCGTGATATTTCACCGGGTCATCCTCGGCCGGTCCGTAGCCCTTGCCCTTCTTGGTCAGGACATGCAGCAACTGCGGACCCCGCAAGTCGTGGACATTGCGCATGGTCTCGATCAGGGCCGGGAGATCATGGCCATCGACCGGGCCGATGTAGTTGAATCCGAATTCCTCGAACAGGGTGCCGGGCACGATCAGGCCCTTGATATGTTCTTCCGCCCGCTTGGCCAGTTCGAGCGCGGGCGGCAATCCGGAGAGGACCTGCTTGCCCGTCTGCCTGGCCATGGTATAGAGCTTGCCTGAGAGGAGTTGGGCGAAGCGGCTGGAGATCGCGCCCACATTAGGCGAGATGGCCATCTCGTTGTCATTCAGGACCACCAGCAGATCGCAGCCGAGATCGCCGGCATGATTCAACGCCTCGAAGGCCATGCCGGCGGTCATACCGCCATCGCCAATGATGGCCACGGATTTCCTCTTCACGCCCAGCCGCTGATTCGCAATGGCCATGCCGAGCGCGATGCTGATCGAGGTGCTTGAGTGTCCAACACCGAAGGCGTCGTATTCGCTCTCCTCACGCTTGGGGAAGGGGGCGAGTCCGCCGGTCTTGCGGATGGTATGCAGCCGATCCCGCCGCCCGGTGAGGATCTTATGGACATAAGCCTGGTGGCCGACATCCCAGATAAGGCGGTCATCCGGGGTGTTATAGATATAATGTAGGGCGATGGTAAGCTCTACCGCGCCTAAGCTCGCGGCGAAATGTCCGCTGTTCTGGCTCGCCCAATGCAAAAGGAATTCCCGCAGTTCACCGGCCAGGGTCTCCAGGCTGGATATCGGCAGGCGCCGTAGATCCGCGGGAGAATCGATGGTGTCCAGCAAGGGTGTCGATAACGTTTTTTTCATTTATCGCGGGAATGTTGTTATCATCTCAATTATGATAACTTATCTGATTAATTTACAGGGTCTTTTTTTCTCAGTAGCCCTGTGAGTTATATGTGTTTTTTTCTCGGATCTAGGGGCCATTATAATGTCTGTTCCTCTCCTGCAACAATATCGCGTCGGTAAGTACATCCTGGGGAAGAAACTGCGCGGGGAAAAACGCTATCCTCTCGTCCTGATGCTGGAGCCTCTGTTTCGTTGTAACCTCGCCTGCAACGGGTGCGGAAAGATCGACTACCCGGAGGAGATCCTCGACCAGCGTCTCAGCTATGAGGACTGCATGGCGGCGATTGAGGAATGCGGCGCGCCTATCGTATCCATCGCCGGAGGGGAACCGCTGGTGCATCAGGATATGCCGCGGATCGTGCGCGGATTCATCGCTAGAAAGAAATTCGTCTATCTCTGCACCAACGCCATCCTGTTGCAAAGGCGGATGGATCAATACTCACCGTCCCCCTATCTGACATTCTCGATACACCTGGACGGCAATCGCGACCGGCATGAGACCTCGGTCGGACGCAAGGGCGTATACGATAAATGCATCAGAGCAATCGAACAGGCCCGCGAGAGGGGTTTCCGGGTCACGGTGAATTGCACCCTGTTTCAGGGCGAAACCGCCGCCGAGGTCGCCGAATTCATGGATGGCGCCATGGAACATGGGGTGGAAGGCGTCACCATCTCCCCAGGTTACAGTTACGAGCGCGCCCCGAAACAGGACGTCTTCCTGCAACGCAAAGAGGGCAAGCAACTGTTCCGCGATCTCTTTCGTCTGGGCAAGGGCAAGAAATGGCGTTTCAACCAGTCGTCGCTCTATCTCGATTTCCTTGCCGGCAATCAGACCTTCGAATGCACCCCCTGGGGCAATCCGACCCGTAATGTATTCGGTTGGCAGAAACCCTGCTACCTGCTCGTGGATGAGGGCTATGCCCGCAGTTTCCGGGAATTGCTGGATGCCACCGAGTGGGATAAATACGGGACCGGACGCAACCCGAAGTGCGCCAATTGCATGGTGCATAGCGGCTACGAGCCGACGGCCGTCAACGCCACATTTACCCGTCCGCTGGAGGCATTGAAGGTTGCAGTATTCGGACCGCGCACCGATGGCCCCATGGCCCCCGAACTGCCGGTGCTTTACGATGAAAGCCTCGTGCCCAAGACTAAAAAGGTCACCCCGATCAAGGTGGTGAATGCAGGGGAACCCAAGACCCATCAAGTCGCCTGAGCATCGCTGTGTGGTGGTTGGTTCTGCCCGGCCTGCTGATCTGGTTGTGCATCCTGTTATTGCCCTGGCGACCCTGGAGCGCACGGGAACAACTTGATCCCGAACCTGGCGGCGCTTCGGACCTGTCCGCGGTAACGGTCCTGATCCCCGCGCGCAATGAGGCCGAGTCGATCGTCGACACGCTCGCTGGTCTCGTTCATCAGGGATCTGGTCTGAAGATGATACTGATCGACGATCAATCGACAGACGCCACCGCCGTCATAGCCGGCAAAATGGACCTTGATTCGCTCACGATCCTCCCCGGTACAGACCTGCCCCCGGGATGGAGCGGAAAACTCTGGGCCTTGCAGCAGGGATTGCAGCAGACGCAATCCGAGTATCTCCTCCTTCTCGACGCCGATATCGAGCTATTACCTGGGACCATCACCGCCCTTATGAACAAGATCGCATCCGGTCCCTATCAACTGGTCTCGCTCATGGCCCGCTTGCGCATGGAGAGTTTCTGGGAAAAACTCCTGATGCCGGCCTTCATCTTTTTCTTCAAATTGCTCTATCCCTTCGCGATCTCGAATTCTCCATCCCGCTGGGCAGCCGCCGCTGCGGGCGGCTGCATGCTCTTGCGGCGCGAGGCCCTGCTGGAGGTGGGCGGATTCGAATCGCTCAAGGGGGCGTTGATCGACGATTGCGCCCTGGCGCGGCGTTTCAAGGATAATGGTTTCAGGACCTGGATAGGTCTGTCCCGTTCCGCCTTGAGCCGGCGCCGTTATGAGACGCTGGAGACGATTGTCGAAATGGTCAGCCGCACGGCCTTCACGCAATTGCACTATTCCGCGGCGCTGCTGGCCTTGTGCACCCTGTTGATGACGGCGGCGTTCCTTCTGCCGCTCGCGGGTTTTTTCGCGGCACAGTCTGTCCCGGCGGCGCTCGCCTGTCTGGCGCTGATGTGCGCAAGCTACACGCCGACATTGCGGTATTACGAGTTGAATCCGGCATGGTCGATGATGCTGCCGTTGGTCGGTCTCCTCTATCTCCAGATGACCTGGAACTCCGCGTACCGGCACTGGCGGGGCGCCGGTGCATCCTGGAAAGAGCGGACTTACTCCCGAAAGAATCATTGATTTACCGCCAACTTTACTCAAGAATAATTGTCACAAGTGCTGCAATCCGGCCACCGCTACCCTCAGCAGGATGAATATGAAACCAACAGAATCGCATCGTTATATCACCCGAATATGGAAGACTCGCTTGCACGGCTTGTTGCTGGCCACGTCCCTGATAATCCCTCTTTCAGGCATCGCTCAAGATGCCGGCGTTAACGATCCCGCCCATCAGGTGATCACCGGTTTTCATGGCCAATTGCTTGGCGTAATGCGGGAGGCCAAGACTCTGGGTTACCAGGGCCGCTACGACAAATTGCACCCATTGATTACCTCGCTCTTCGATACCCCAACCATCGCCAAGGTGATCCTCAGCCGCTACTGGAAGGAGATTAACGACCAGGAGAAGGAGGAATTCATCAAACTCTTCAATGAACTCAGTACGGCCACCTATGCCTCCAGATTCGACGGCTACAACGGCGAGACTTTTGTAGACCTGGGCAGCGAGGAACTCAACAAGGGCCGTTTACTCGTCAAAACGGAGTTGCAACAACCCGGCGATGACCCCGTGCGAATGGATTACCTGATGCAACAGAACAAGGAAGGCTGGCGGATCATCAGCGTCATCGCGGACGGCGTGAACGATCTGTCCCTGAAGCGCGCGGAATACGCCGTGATCATCAGGGAGAAGGGCTTCGCGGGGCTGGTCGAGGAGATCCGGAAGAAGATAAAGGAAAACGAGACCGGCGCCGACTAGAACAGATCACGCTCGTCCGCTGGCGCGGCAGGTCCTGGATCACATTACGGCAAATTCCGGATTGAGCGGCTGATCCCGATATGTCAGTATTAAACTGTTTTTAACTTTGGTGCGGAGATTTAATGAACGTTACATCCACAAACTTTGAGAGAAATTTCTCCCCGGCTGCGACGCTCTGCCTGCTTGTCACCTTGCTCATCCTGACCGGCTGCGCGTCAACGCAAACGCACAAGCCGACGGCGGAGATCGATCCGGATCCCCTGGAATCCGCCAACCGCGTCTTCTATAACATCAACGAAACCCTGGATCGCAACTTTTTAAAACCCGTCGCGCAGGTATACGCCGACCACATGCCGGTTTTTATGCGCGTTGGCGTTACCAACTTTTTTGCGAACCTGTCTTATGCGAACGTCATCCTGAATTCCTTCCTGCAGGGGAAGGTGAATGATGGCATGTCGGATACCATGCGCTTCGTCCTGAACTCCACGCTGGGGATTGGCGGCTTGGTGGATGTGGCGACGGACATCGGTTTCGTCGCCCACAAGGAGGATTTCGGACAGACATTGGCGAAATGGGGATTCGCCCGCGGGGCCTATCTATACATCCCCATCGTGCAAGGTCCCGATTCCGTGCGGGACGTGCCGGACATGGCCACCAAGCAACTGTTAAATCCACTCACCTATATAACGAGCATTTACCTGCTGCCGGTGACAGCATTGAATGTAATAAATACTCGGGCAAATCTGCTGGATGAGACGAATATCCGTGATGAAGCGGCCCTGGACCCATACGCCTTCACCCGCGAGGCCTATTTACAACAACGCGAGTTCCTGATCTATGACGGACAGCCGCCAGTGGAAGGCTATGACACACTCTTCGATGAGGATGTCGATGGCGACTCGGAGTTGATTATCGAGTAATCCGCAGGTGATTGCCGGTCCGGTATTCACCACACAGTTTCATATGTCGGCTGAAATCCGACTGAATAACTCCCTTCGCCCTCCGGGAGACGACTATATGGATGTAGTCGGTTGGCCACGCCGGGAGCATGCGGCCCAAGGGCCGGGGATGAGGGAATGCAATCCCGGAAACACCGGTTTCCCTCACCCGCCGCTCCGCGGCGGCCTCTCCCGGTGGGAGAGGCGAAACTCACTTTCGCTTTGCTTACTTTTTACCCAAACAGGCTCCACCTCGTAAGTCTAAAGGTTTCCAAAATCAGCCTTGCAGGCAATCTGTAAAAGTTGCCGTTCAGAATAGTTTTTCCCTTGTATATGTTATAGTTATAAATAATTTCTTATTAAAATCCGAACTATTTTCAGCTCATGAATGAAGAGATCCTGATCAATGTTACGCCACAGGAAACCCGTGTTGCGATTGTGGAGAATGGCGTATTGCAGGAGTTGTACATAGAACGCGCGCGCAAGCGCGGATCGGTGGGGAAGATCTTCAAGGGGAAGATCGTACGCGTCTTGCCCGGGATGCAGGCGGCGTTCGTGGATATCGGGCTGGAACGGACCGGGTTTCTCCACAGCAGCGACCTGAATGGCGTGGGTATCGATTCAGAACCGGCCGGTAATGGCGCTAATGGTCACCATAATATTCAGCCCATTGAAGCGATCCTGCATGAAGGTCAGGAAATACTGGTGCAGGTGCTCAAAGACCCGCTAGGTTCCAAGGGCGCCCGCCTGACCACCCGCTTGTCCATCGCCTCCCGATATCTGGTCTTCCTGCCAGACAGCCGCAATCTCGGCGTATCCCAGCGCATCGATAACGCGGAAGAGCGGGAGCGACTCAGGGAGCTAATCCTCACTTCTGAACTGCATAGATCGGGGCTCGCGGAGGAGATCGAAGGACCGGATGAACCGATAAATCCGCCTGTCGCTGAGCGGCGCCCTCACCTGGACCGCGGGGGGTTCATCCTGCGGACGGCGGCGGAGGGCCGCACGCGCGAGGAGATCCACAAGGATATCGAATTCCTGCACAAACTGTGGGACGCCATCTCGCGCCGCATAGAGACCGTTCCGGCGCCGGGTATTGTCCATGAGGACCTGCCGCTGTCCATGCGGGTGATGCGCGACCGGGTCCACACGGATATCGAGAAGATCCTCATCGATTCACGGGAGACCTTCCAGAAACTGACCGGATTCGCCCGCGATTTCATGCCGGAACTGCAAGAACGCATCGAACATTATGCCGGTGAACGGCCGCTGCTGAACCTGTACGCCATCGAGGACGAAATCCAGCGCTCGCTGAACCGCAAGGTTCAATTGAAATCAGGGGGTTACCTAATCATCGATCAGACCGAGGCCATGACCACGATCGATGTCAACACGGGGGCTTATGTCGGCCACCGGAATCAGGAGGAAACCATCTACAAGACCAATTTGGAGGCCGCCCAGGCCATCGCCAGACAACTGCGCCTGCGCAACCTTGGTGGTATCATCATCATCGATTTCATCGACATGCGGGAACAGGAGCACGCGAGGCAGGTCCTGCGCGCCCTGGAAAAATCCCTGGAACGGGATCACTCCAAGGTCACCATCAGCGAATTGACCTCGCTGGGTCTGGTGCAATTGACGCGCAAACGCACCAGGGAAAGCCTCGAACAGGTGCTCTGTGAGACCTGCCCGACCTGCGCCGGCCGGGGCACCATCAAAACGGGAGAGACGGTCTGTTATGAAATTTTCCGGGAGATCCTGCGCGAGGTCCGACAATTCGACGCCCGGAAACTGCTGGTGGTCGCCTCACAGCAGGTCGTGGACATGTGCCATGACGAACTCTCCGACAGCATCGCCGAGCTCGAACAATTCATCCAACGGCCAATCGCCTTCCAGGCGGAACCGCTTTATTCCCAGGAACAATACGAGATAGTATTGCAATAGCCGTTGCGATCCGATGATAAAACACACCTTCATCCGGAAACTGTATCACTTCACCGTCTACGCGGTCGGGATACTCGTGTTGCTGGCCGCGATCCTGGTGACGGGCATCCGGCTTGCCCTGCCGGACATCGGCAGCTATCGCAGCGAGGTCCAGGCGTGGGTGAGCAGCTACAGCAATTATCCCGTCGTCTTCCGCTCCATCGACGCCACCTGGCACGGCTGGATCCCCCAACTGACTCTGACCGACATCGACCTGCTCAACAAGGCCGGCACCCAACCCATCATCCATTTCGACAGCGCCGTTATCCGCATTGCGCCGGTCGCGACGATTGTTCAGCGCCGCTTCGTGCCGAAGAGCCTGATGGTCTCCGGCTTCGAATTGTCGGTGGCCTACCTCAGCAATGGCTCGATCTATTTAAGCGGCATCCGCCTGGAAGACGCCGGGAACGATGCCGGCGACCGTAATGAATTGGCCGAATGGTTTTTCAACCAGGATGAGATTGAGATCCGCGACGCCCTCATCGAATGGAAGGATCTGCGCAACGTGCAGGAACCGATCCGGCTCACCGATGTCGCACTCGTTCTGCGCAATGACAGCGAACGTTTCCAGTTGGACGGCTCGGCGCAACTCCCCGAAGAATACGGCAACCGGCTGGATTTCGCCTTCGACGCCTTCGGCGACATGCTGACCGCGGACTGGTCAGGCGAACTCTATCTGTCCGCCACCGACATCAACCCCGACAACTGGTATGCGGGCTTCCGGCCGCTGGATTTCGACGTCGCGGGCGGCAGCGCGGATATCAAGGTATGGAGCAACTGGAGCGCCGCCCGGCTGACCCGCCTGGAAGGCCGGATGCAATACAACGACTTCGCCGCGCTCGCGGGCACAGGCCGGCTCGAGATCGAGGAACTGGCCTACCGGTTCCGCGGCGACCGGAGTCCGGAGAACCGCTGGGATTTCCAGGTGCAACTGGACCGTCTGGTAACGGAAAACGGGCCCTGGCCGGAGACGGATATCATCGTCAGTACAACTCCGATCAAGGATTCGGAACAAGTTCGCTACGATACCCGTTTCAGTTTCCTGCGGTTGAATGACTTGAAACTCCTCCTCGGCGAATCCCCCCTGCTGCCGGAAACGGCCAGGCAATACCTCAAAGACACGCCGGTCCAGGGCGAACTTCGGGATGGCCGCATCGTCCACGACCCGTCTGCGGCGCCGAGCGAAAGATTCAGCGTCAACACCCGCTTCAGCGGGCTGACCACGGGGATCAACGGGCAAGCGCCTTCCTTCATCAATCTCTCCGGCTCGGTTTCCGCCTCTCCCGATCAAGGCGAGATCCGGCTCGACACGGATGACGTGGAATTGCGAGTCCCGGCGATAACGGCGGACCCCATTCGTCTGCACAAACTCAACGGCGCCATTCATTGGGAAATCGGAGCGCCCGGCCAATGGTATTTCCACACCGATCTCCTGCGCATCGCCACCAGCGATCTGGATTTTTCCCTGGGCGGCGATGTCCGGATGGAAACCGGGTCGAAATCCCCGTTCATCGATCTGATCCTGGACATGGAGGAGATCGAGCTCGAAACCCTGGTGGGGTATTTGCCGCTCACGGAACGCTTCAGGCTCCGCGCGTGGCTGGAAAAGACGCTGGCCGGAGGAATGGTCCACTATGCCAACGCGATCTTCCGCGGCTATCTGGCCGACTTCCCTTTCGATAATAACAACGGCGTATTCAAATTCGTCGCCGGCATCGGCGGTATGAACCTGGATTATTCCGATCACTGGCCGCCGGTGGATGAAATCAATGGCGAACTGCAACTCGACGGCCGCAGGATGCGGATGCACGCCGACAGCGCCAGGATCTTCAACGCGGAACTTAGCGGGGTCCAGGCCACGTTACCGGATATCCTGGCGCCCGCAAAGGATCTTGGCATCGATGGCCATGTCAACGGCAAGACGAACGATCTGAAACTCTTCATCGAACAAAGCCCGCTCTACAACAATGCCGCACTCAAGGAACTGGCCGCCACGTTGGTTTCAGGCAGTTTCGGTCTGGATCTGGATCTCGCCATCCCCTTGAAACAACCGGACAAGAAGACCGCGGTCGCCGGCCATATGGATGTCCATGACGCGCAGGTGACCTCGAACCGGATCAAAAATCTCAGCCTGACCGGTCTGAACGGCAGCCTGTCCTTCACCAACGACAGTGTCGCCACCGAGACGCTGACCGCGCGTTATCTGGGCGCGCCGGTGACGGTGGCGATCAACGGCCGCAAGGATGACCCGGAAAATCCCTATGCCATCAGCATCGACGGCGAGGCCGACACGGCCTTTATTGTCGGCCGGATCATGGATTTCGTGCCGCCCACTCGGCCGCTTGAGAAAGAACTCAACGATAGAATCCAGGGCCGGTCCGACTGGCAGGCCCGGATCGTGTATGGCGGCGGGTCGCAATCGACCCCCATGCAGCGGACTGTCGAGATCTCATCCAGCCTGAAGGGCCTTGCCATCGACCTGCCCGCCCCTCTCGGCAAGGACAGGGACGCCGAACTACCTCTGCGAATCACCACGGCGATTAGTGAAGCGCCGCAACGCACCACCCGGCTGGAACTGGCTGATCTCCTGCGCTGCGAATTTTACCTGGACAAGTCGCAGACTCAGGCGTTGCAACAGATCAGATTGAACTTCGGACAGGAGCAGCAGCGCGCGGATACAGCACACGCCTTGCAGGTGAACGGTTCGGTGGACATGGTCTCGCTCAACGAGTGGCTCGACCTGTTTGCCCGAGTCACGCCGCAGTACCAGGGTCAGCCGGTCAACCCATTGTTGTACGACCTGCGGCTCGATCTGGAGGTGTCCGATTTACAGATGTTCAATCGCCGCTTCGGCAAGGTCGGCGTCAAGGCGCTGCGGACCTCCGCGAAATGGGATATCGATGTGGATGGCGAGGCCATCAGCGGCAAGGTGACCATGCCCGCGAAACTCACGCGCGATGGCCGGATACAAATGCAACTCGCGCGCCTGCATGTCGCCGGGGATCGGATTAAAACCGGAGCGGGCAATTCCGACCCCATGAAGATCCCGAACCTGGATGTCCAGGTTGAAGACCTGGTCTATCTGGGCAGGGAGATGGGAGAACTCCGGCTGCTGGCGACCCCTGTGCCGGACGGCGCCAGCATCGATTCCTTCGAATTCAGCAAACCCGGAGTGGGTATCACCGGTAATGGCAAATGGGTGATCGAGGATGGCGCCGAGGTCTCCAGTTTCGACATCGAGTTGCACGCGGACGAATGGGATCTCATGCTGCAAACCCTCGGTTATGCCGGCGCCGTGATCAAGGACGGGGAAACCCGCATGCGGATCAACGCCGATTGGAACGGATCCCCCATGGACTTCGCGCTCAATAAACTCAACGGCAAACTGGTGATGGATGTCTTCCAGGGGCAGTTCCTGCACGCCAATCCCGCGGCTGGAAGGCTCTTCGGCCTGTTGAGCATTCAGGCCCTGCCGCGGCGCCTGTTGCTCGACTTCCGGGACTTGTTCGGCAAGGGACTGAGTTTCGACAAGATCGAGGGCAGCTTCGAGATCGAAAACGGCAACGCCTACACCAACAACCTCTACATGCGCGGTCCGGCGGCCGACATCGCGGTATCGGGAAGGACCGGACTCGCGGACAAGGATTACGATCAGATCGTCACCGTGACCCCGCAGATCTCCGACAGCCTGCCGTGGGCGGGCGCGGCGTTCGGCCCCGTCGGCATCGGCGTGGGGGCGGCGGTATACCTGATGGGCGAGATGTTCGACAAGCTCCACGACAACATCGACAACATCCTGAGCGCCCAATACACCATCACCGGCAGTTGGAACGATCCCGTCGTCGAAAAGATCAAGGAAAAAACCAAAACAGCGAAGACCGAACAGGGCTGAACCGATGCAGTGGAAACCCAATGTCACCGTCGCGGCGATCATCTGCAATGACGATCGTTTCCTGGTTGTGGAGGAAAAGGACAACAACCGCATCGTCATCAACCAGCCCGCCGGTCACCTCGAACGCGGCGAGACGTTGCTCGAGGCCGTCAAACGGGAGGTCCTGGAGGAAACCGGCTGGGACTTCGAGCCGCTCAACATCACCGGGCTCTATCTCTACCCCAACAAGGTCAAGAACCTCACCTATCTGCGGATCTGTTTCGCGGGGCGCGCGATCCGCCAGCATCCGGATCGACCGCTGGATCACGGGATTCTACGGGCACTGTGGATGAGCCGGGCCGAGCTGGAACAGGCCCGCGAACGGATGCGCAGCGAGATGGTCCTGCGTTGTTTCGACGACTACCTCTCCGGCCAGGCCCATCCCCTTACCCTCCTGAATCATCACCTGTCCTGAAGCCGGCGCGATGATGAAGCCGGAGCGGATCGTGGTCGGCGTCTCCGGGGGCGTGGACTCCTCGGTGGCTGCCTTGCTGTTGCTGGAACAGGGATATCAGGTGGATGCCTTGTTCATGAAAAACTGGGACGAGCGCGACGCGGAGGGCGGCTGCATCTGGGAGGCGGATGTCGCGGACGCGATCCGGGTCTGCGACCGGCTCGGGATCCGCTTGAATACCGTGGACCTCTCGCGGGAATACTGGGATCGGGTGTTCCTGGAATTTATCGAGGAATACCGCAACGGACGCACGCCGAATCCGGACATCCTCTGCAATCAGGAGGTCAAGTTCAGGGCCTTTCTGGAGCATGCCCTCGAACTCGGGGCGGATCGCATCGCCACCGGCCACTATGCGCGCATCACGGAGACCGACGGCGTCATGCAGTTGCGCAAGGGCATCGACGCGAACAAGGATCAAAGCTATTTCCTGTGCCGGCTGAATCAGACGCAACTGGCGCAGAGCCTCTTCCCCATCGGCGATCTGCACAAACCCGAGGTCCGCAAACTCGCCCGCAAGGCGGGCCTCATCACGCATGACAAGAAGGACAGCACGGGGATCTGCTTCGTCGGGGAACGTCCATTCCGGGAATTTCTCAGCCGTTATCTCCCGGTCGCGCCGGGCGAGATCCGGACCCCGTCCGGTGAATCGGTCGGCGAACATCAGGGCATTCACTTTTACACCCTCGGCCAGCGCCAGGGGCTCGGGATCGGCGGGGTGCGCGGTCATGACGACGCCCCATGGTATGTGGTCGCGAAGGACATCGCTCACAATGTACTCGTGGTGTCCCAGGGTCATGACCATTCGCTCCTGATGAGCCGCTCGCTCACCGCGGTCAACCTGCACTGGACAGGAGAGCCCCCCGCGACCCTCCCCT
This sequence comes from Gammaproteobacteria bacterium, assembly GCA_004297165.1. Lineage (GTDB taxonomy): Bacteria > Pseudomonadota > Gammaproteobacteria > Eutrophobiales > Eutrophobiaceae > 2-02-FULL-56-15. The sequence goes on along the minus strand of SCUJ01000004.1, from coordinate 18,018 downwards.
TCGCCTGCCGGGCCAAGACCCGTTACCGTCAGGCGGATCAGGACTGCCTCATCATCGGTTTGGACGATGAAGCCTGTTCGGTGCGTTTCGCAGAGCGGCAGCGGGCGGTGACGCCGGGGCAATACGTGGTCTTCTATGAGGGGGATGTCTGCCTGGGCGGCGGGGTGATAGATAGTACAGCAAAATGAACAACTCTATTTCACCCTCTCCCCGGCCCTCCCCCGTCAAGGGGGAGGGAGAGAGGAATGGATTTATATTCCCCTCTCCCCTAGCGGGAGAGGGGCAAGGGGAGAGGGGGCTGAGTGTCTCCACCGTGTGAAAGGGAGCATACGGATGCGCCCTGTCGCCGACGGCATAAATATCGGATAATACCGCCGGATTTTTGCTTACAACAACGGAGCCGAGCATGACAACCAGCCACAAGGCGCAGACCACCCTCAAGGTCAATGACAAAGAATACCGCATCCATTCCCTGAGCGCGCTGAACGCACCGGACAAGCTCGCCAGGCTCCCCTACTCGCTCAAGATCCTGCTGGAAAATCTGCTCCGGCACGAAGACGGGATCAACATCACCCGCAAGGACATCGAGGCCGTGCTGAACTGGGATCCGCAGGCGGAACCCGCACAGGAGATCGCCTTCACCCCGGCCCGGGTGCTGATGCAGGACTTCACCGGCGTCCCGGCCGTGGTGGATCTCGCCGCGATGCGCGACGCCATGCAGGCCCTCGGCGGCGATCCGGATCGCATCAACCCGCTCTCGCCGGCCGAACTGGTGATCGACCATTCCGTGCAGGTGGATGTCTTCGGTACGCCAGACTCGGCGGAGCAGAACGCGGCAATCGAGTTTGAGCGCAATAAGGAACGCTACGAGTTTCTGCGCTGGGGCCAGAAGGCCTTTTCGAATTTCCGCGTGGTGCCGCCCGATACCGGCATCGTGCATCAGGTCAATCTCGAATACCTGGCGCCCGCGGTCTTCACCCGCGAACAGGACGGCGCGATCGAGGCCTATCCCGATACCGTCGTTGGCACCGACTCGCACACGACCATGATCAACGGTCTGGGGGTGCTGGGTTGGGGCGTCGGCGGGATCGAGGCCGAGGCCGCGATGCTCGGGCAGCCCATCACCATGCTGATCCCGGAAGTGGTCGGCTTCGAACTCACCGGCAAATTGCCGGAAGGCGCGACCGCCACGGATCTCGTGCTGACCGTCGTCGAGATGCTGCGCAAAAAGGGCGTGGTCGGCAAGTTCGTGGAATTTTACGGCGCCGGTCTCGACCATCTGCCGCTCGCCGATCGGGCCACGATCGCCAACATGGGCCCTGAATACGGCGCCACCTGCGGGATCTTCCCGATCGATGCCGAGACCATCAGCTATCTGCGCCTCTCCGGGCGCGACGCGGATCGTATCGCCCTGGTGGAGGCCTACGCCAAGGCCCAGGGGATGTGGCGCGACAAGAACTCGCCGATCGCGGTCTACAGCGATGCCTTGCATCTCGACATGGGCAGCGTCGTGCCGAGCCTCGCCGGACCGAAACGGCCACAGGATCGAATTCCTCTAAACCAGGTCCCCGCCGTCCTGAAAAAAGAATTGGACAACATGACCAAGGGCCGGACCGAAGGCGGCAAGGCGCGGGTCCTCGGATCGGCCGGGGAATACGAACTCAAGGATGGGGCGGTCGTCATCGCCGCGATCACCTCCTGCACCAACACCTCGAACCCCTCGGTGATGATCGGCGCGGGTCTCGTCGCGAAGAAGGCCAACGAAAAAGGCCTCAAGGTCAAACCCTGGGTCAAGACCAGCCTGGGGCCGGGTTCGCTCGTGGTCCGCGATTATCTGGACAAGACAGGACTCAGCCCGCATCTCGATGCCCTCGGTTTCAACATCGTCGGTTACGGCTGCACCACCTGCATCGGCAACTCCGGCCCGCTCCCCGCGGAAGTGAGCAAGGGCATCGCTGACGGCAAGCTGGTCGCGGCCGCGGTCCTCTCGGGCAACCGCAACTTCGAAGGAAGGGTGCATGCCGAGGTGAAAATGAACTTTCTCGCCTCGCCCCCGCTGGTCGTGGTCTACGCGATCGCGGGCACGATGGAGATCGACCTCGCCAGGGATCCCCTCGGCCAGGATCGACAGGGCAAGGACGTATTCCTCAAAGACATCTGGCCGAGCCAGAAAGAGATCGATGCGGCCATAGCCTCCACGATAAATTCAAAGATGTTTCGCGAGAGTTATGCCAACGTCTTCGCGGGCGATGCCCGCTGGGCCGGGATCAAGGTGGGCGATTCCAGCCGCTATGACTGGAACGACGACTCGACCTACATCCAGAACCCGCCCTATTTCAAGGGCATGAGCCGCAAGGCCAGGGGCTTCGATCAGATCCGGGGCGCGCGCGCGCTCGCCAAACTCGGCGACAGCATCACCACCGATCACATCTCGCCGGCCGGCTCGATCAAGAAGGACAGTCCGGCCGGAAAGTTCCTCGTCGCGAAGGGCGTGCAACCCGCCGACTTCAACTCCTACGGTTCGCGCCGCGGCAATCACGAGGTGATGATGCGCGGCACCTTCGCCAACATCCGTCTGCGCAACCAGCTCGCGCCAGGCACGGAGGGCGGCTGGACCTGCCACCAGCCCTCCGGCGAGCAGATGACGATCTACGACGCCGCGATGCGCTACATGCAGGAGGGGACGCCGCTCGTCATCCTTGCCGGCAAGGAATACGGCACCGGCTCCTCGCGTGACTGGGCCGCAAAAGGCACCATCCTGCTCGGAGTTAAGGCGGTGATCTCCGAAAGCTTCGAACGGATCCACCGCTCCAACCTCGTGGGCATGGGCGTGCTGCCTCTGAATTACCAAGCTGGTGAGAACGCGGAATCCCTTGGCCTGACCGGAAAGGAGATCTACGACATCGAAGGTCTCGTAACCGGCGTCCGCGAAGTGACCGTCGCGGCCAAGTCCGCCGACGGGACCGTGAAGCGCTTCAAGGCCGTCGTCCGCGTGGATACACCGAAGGAATGGGATTACTTCAACAACGGCGGCATCCTGCATTACGTGTTGCGGCAACTGGCGGGCTGAAAACGCGGTGTGCGGTTAATGCACCCGCGTCGAGCCGGAAGCTTCGTCCGAGGCCAGGTTCCAGCCGGTCTGGGCGATCCCCTGACTCAACAGGGTGTCGAACATGAAGAGCAGCGGGCGGTTGAGGTTGAGCGAGATGCCCTGCCCCTGTTGCGGCGCGAGATCCAGGCGCAGGTTGCCGTTCTGCTGCCGGTTCACGCCGATGCGGGCGCCGAGGACCCCGGACTCGCCGAGGGGATATCGAGTGGACTCCTCATCGAAGGGTTTCTCGAAGGCCCCTTCCTTGAACATCTTTGTGGTCTCGCCGCTCGCGGCGAGTATCGGCCGCCCGCCGCAACGATCAATCTCCCGGTTCAGCGCTTGGCGGAGCAGCGCGGTATAACGACGGGTCAGCCAGAACCTGTACTCGGCGCCGTCCTTGCCGCTGATCCGCAGCAGGAGGCGGTCCTCGAGCGGGACGTAGCGGATGTTAAGCTGGTGGAGGGTGGTCATTGGTTATAGGGAATAGGTGATAGGGCGTAGGGTATAGGTCTATGGTCATTTGTTAGATGTGGACACGTGTTTGCACGGTTGTGTCCCGATTATAGTGGAAGGTCCGACGCGCGGCTAACGGGCGGCCTGCCCGCCTCTCATCAAGAGCCGCCACATATCGCACAGCAGATCATACAGGGCAAGCGACTGGCGCAGCGTGGCGGGATCCTGGCCACAGGCCGAGGCTACAATCTCCGGCGTCAGCCGCCATTCCCGGACCAGAACCGCGGGATCCAGACCGGCCGGTCCCGGCGCGGCGTACTCCCAGTCGAGCAGAAACAAACGGCCATCGGCCTCGATGATGTTTTCTGGCGTGGGATCATGATGCGTCAGCGTGAGCGACGATGATTGCGGACTCATCTCCTCAAGCAAGACATCGAGGTCCGCGAGTTTGCGCTGCATCAGCGCCGTATCGCCCCGCATCCGCGCAAGATATTCCCGGCCCAGGGCGCGATAGTCCAGGGCGGGAGGCTCAGCAGATAACCGACTTACGCTCTGGATCAACTCCAGCAGGCGATCCTGTCTTGATCCCGCGCCGAGTTCATGCGGACGCCAATGCCGCCCATCGATATATCGGGTAATAAGCACGCCGGAATCCGGCGCGCAGCACAGCACCTCGGGGGCGAGTCCCGCCGCGACCGCATGTTTGAGGATTCGCGCCTCCCGATCCCGATCGATCCCCGGCATCGGGATCGGGGAGTTGATGCGCAGCACCCACAAGGACCCATCCGCCTCGATCAGGTAACTCGCGTTACTCAATCCGCCGGGTAGCGGCCGCACGAGCTGTGGCGGTCTGCCGGAAGATAAGAGCCCCTCCGGCCAATGACTGAGCGGGTCCTCAGGCATGAACGGCCGCGCGTAGCGGACCGGCGAGATAATGCCGCCGCCAGGCCAGATAGCCGAAGACGGCGATCACCACATAGCCCATGAACAACAGCGCCGTGAGATATAGCCCGCGATTGAGATACAGGAAAACCGACACGCCATCGATCGCGATCCAGTACAACCAGTTCTCCAGGACCTTGCGGGCCACCATCCAGGTGGCGATGACGCTGGCCCAGGCGGTCATGGAATCCACATAAGGCCAGGCGGCGGACGTATGCTTGGCCAACCAGTAACCGTTGACCGCGGTGATCAGGACGATCGCCAGAAAGAAGATTCCATGCCAGGAACGATCCAGGGTCCGGATTTGCGCGCCCTCGCGATGGCCGTCGCCACGACGCCATTGCCACCAGCCATAACCGGCCATCGCCATGTAATAGACATTCAGCGCCGATTCCATCAACAGGCTCACGTTCCAGAGGAGGACGGTATAAATGGCCGTGCTGAACAATGCGCAATACCAGCAGAGGATATGCTCGCGCATGGCGAGCAGGAGGTAGGCGATGGCCAATACCACAGCGACACTCTCCCAAAGGTTCATGCCAGATAACAACTCATTCATACCACTGTGCTCTCACTAAACATCTCTTGCCTGTTTGGTAATAAAAACTTCCTTCGCCCTTCACACGCCGTTATACCCCTCTCCCCGACCCTCCCCCGTCCAGGGGGAGGGGGAATTGACACCTGCCGTGTGCATGCCACTCTCACAACGGGAGAGGCGATTTAAGATCCATACCCCGGTATCAACCGCGCGACAAACACCGCCTTGCCGAAACGCTCATGACTCCACGCCAGTGTCTCGCGCAGGATATTCATGACCGCGTCATACTCTCCCAGCACCGTGGTCGCCGTGGCATGGGTTTTCACTTCCACGCCGGGATAGCTGTTCAGTTTTTCGATGACCGCGTCGATGGGCGGGATATAGTCCTCGCGCAGTGGATACATGCTGATATCAAGCATGAGATTCATTGGGGATACCTCTTGGTCATAGGTTATAGGCAATAGGGGATAGGTTAGAGGACCGATGTCATCATCCTCTGTTCGTCAGAAGGAGTAACTTACATTGACGCCGAAGACTCGCGGCTCGCCGTACTGGAAATAGGTATGGTTCACGGCGAAGGCCTCGCGCGGGTCGTTGGCGAAATACAGCGCGTGCACGGAGTAATCCTCGTCCGTGAGATTCCGGATCCAGCCTTGCACAGTAAACTTGTCGAAGTTATAGCTGAGGCTGGCGTGGGCAACCGCATAGCCGTCGATGACGCCGTCGTGATAATAACCGTAATAGCTGCTGTCGCGACCATCCACCTCCAGACGCCCGCGCAGGCGTTCGGTGAGATCGATATTCAAGCCCAGGTTGTACTGCCACTCGGGGGACTTGGCCTGGCCACGATCAGTTAGCGTGCGCAACTGCGAAGTATCGAGGTCGTACACAATCAACTGATCCACATTCGTTTCCAGATAACCGACGTTGGCGAACAGATCGAGCCGTTCCGTCGCATGCCACTTCAGCTCCAGTTCCGCGCCGTAGTTCTCCGCGTCGCTGCCGCTGTCCAGGAACCCGGTCCAGATGAAGGCGCCGGCATCCCACACCCAGCTTTCGAGCTGGGCCTGGTAGCGATCCATGTGGAACGCCGAGAGCCGCAATTCAATCCGATCGTCCAGATATCGCCCCTTGATCCCGATCTCCTTGTTGAACAAGGTCTCCGCGCCGAACCGCAGGCGGTTTCCGATGAAGGGTTGCAGACTTGCGGACATGAACGGCTGGTTGGATCGGGTTTCCGTATTGATGCCGCCCGGTTTCACCCCGCGCGATAAGGTGGCGTACAACAGCGTGTTATCCGAATACTGGTAATCGAGGCTCAACTCGCCGCTCCAATACTCCTGACCGGTATCGGTCGCCAGTGTATTGATGTCGCTGTAGTCATCCTCGAAAAATTCATAGCGGATCCCGGCCGTGAGGCGCCAGGCGGGCAGCGGTTCGATGCGCGCCTGACCGTAGAGGGCGTAGCGATCCGTAGCATAATCGCTGAAGAACGCGGTAAACCGTTGCCGCTCCAGCGCCTCGTCCCGGCGCTGGTAATAAATTCCGGCCACGTAATCGGCGTTATCACGTTCCGCCTTCAGGCGGGTATCGATCGAAACAACATCGCGATCCCGCAGGATCCGATCGGCGCCCGAAAATTCCAGCAGCGGGTCACAGCGCACGCCGTCGCAGTAGCCGCTATGGACCCAGTCCTCGTCGAACCCGTAGGTCTCGTCCGCCTGACTCCAGTTCAACACCACCTCCAGATCGAGGTCTTCCCGCAGCGGCAATAACCCCCGGGCCGCGAAGGCGCCGGATTCCTGCGCATCGATGCCGGGCTGATCCGTAAAGGTCGTGCGGTTGTTGTCGAGCGAGAAGGCGTCATAACCGCTGTCTATATCGAGATACTGCCCGGTCAAATGCAGTTCAGCGCCGCGATCGTTCGCCCAGAACAGTTTGCCGCGCAGCGCGAGCTCATCCCGTTCGCCGGTTGCGTCGCTGTCGAGATAGACGTTGTGCATGAAACCGTCGCTCTTGCTCTGCTGCACCGAAAGGCGGCCGTTCAGCGAGTCCGTCAACGGTCCGCCAAGCGCAAGCCCCGCCTGCCAGGAATCGTAATTCCCGTAACCCGCGAAGAGGCGGCCGGAAAACGCATCCGGCGGATCCAGGGTGCGGATGTTCACCATCCCCGCCAGGGCATTCGCCCCGAAACGTGTGCCCTGCGGACCGCGCAGGACCTCGATCTGCTCCACGTCCGTGAGGATCGCCGCGGTCGCCGCCGCGGTCCCTAGATCGATATCGTCCACGGTGATCCCGACGGAGGGGTAATGTTTGGGATCGACGAACTGCTCCAGATCGCCCACGCCCCGCACCTGGAGGAAGCGCGCCCTGGCGCCGCCGGAGGAGAAATTGATGTTGGGGAAGGCGTTAAGGGTCTCGTCGAGATGGCGGGCGGCGCGATCGCGGATCGCCGCCGCGTCCATGACGCTGATGCTGCCCGCGCTCTGCATCAGCGCGGTGTCGTAAAAACCCGCGGTGACCACGATCTCTTCCAGGACTTCAGCGGCAACAATCGGCATGGCCATGCCGCATGACAACAGCAAACAAACGAGTTTGGGGCGTAACAACATCTAAAGTCTCCTTAAAGCAATCGCTATGAAAGAGACCCGGATTGGTAGAGAGAACTTCTGGATTAGGAGAGTCCTATCCCTACGCCGGTATTATCCGGATCAGGTGCACAGGGTTCATCGAGTGATATCTCAGGCCTTGCGGCCACCCCTTAGGAAAAGCGCCGATTAAGATTTGGCGCTCACAAACGGATTATATTGTCATTTGTCATTTGTCACTAGTCATTTGTCATTTGTCATTTGTCATTTGTCATTTGTTTCTTGGATAAGAACAAGTGACCAGTGACCAATGACCAATGACAATAAAGTCACGCCGCTTGCCAGGCCGCGGCGATGACTCCATGTACGGCCTCGATATCCGCCTGCGATGGAGTCAGATTTCCGGAGGCCGGGACGTCGAACACGGCCATGGCATTGACCAGTTGTTGCACCTGGTTCTCCAGCAGGACAAAGCCGTCGTCCAGTGTCTGCATGGTCTCGATGCGCCGGCCGGGGTTGCTGAACCAATTGTCGATGGTGATCCGGTCCGGCGTGTTCAACACGCCAACCTTTAGTGCATTCCCCTCCCGCCAGAACCAAAGGTCCTCGTGGACTATATGGTTCAGTGTCATCCGGTCGTTCCCCATCCAGTCGTCGATCCGGTCGATCCCGAAACCCCCGGCAAACACGTAGAGGTCATCTCCCATGCCGCCCGCCAGGTAGTCGTTGCCGGCCCCGCCGCGCAGCTCGTCCTGACCGAACGGGTCGTTCGGGTTCCCGCCGAGCAAGCTGTCATCCCCGCTCCCGCCATCCAGGAAGTCATTCCCTCTACCGCCCATGAGGGTATCGTTACCAGAGCCGCCGGCCAGACGGCTATTGCCGTAAGCACTCAGCAGGGTATCGTTGCCGTCCAACCCCAGCGCGGTCATATACAAAAAACTCGCGGACGGATAGAACTTATCGTTGCCGGCGGTGCCGATCTGCGCCCCCGGCACCGTCACATGCAGGGTGAATTCGTCGCTCGCCGTCAGGCTCGCGCGGTCCGTCGCGGTGAGGCGCAAGGCATAGGTCCCATAATCCGCGAACCCCGGCGTCCCGCTGAAGGTCGCTGAGGCGCCGTCGAAACTCAACCATTCCGGCAGCGGATTGCCATTCGCCAGCGTTGCCTGGTAGCTTATGCTGTCACCGTAATCCGCATCGCTGAAGGTCCCCGCCGGGATTGTCAGGCTGAAGGCCACCCCATCCACCAGGCTTTGATCGGAGAGCGGATTGGTTAGCACCGGCATCGAGTTGCGATACATCAGGGCTTCAATATCCGCCCCGCTCAGGCGCTGTGCACCGAACACAAACTCCTCGATCCGCCGCGCCTCTCCCGTAAACCAGTCACGCACGGTCAGCCGGTTATAGGGCACGCCGCCCGGCTCCAGCAGGTCAATGACCAGATCGTCCGCCTGCTTGGCGACCCACAGGTAGCTCGTCTGGATATTCGCGCCAAAGCGCAGCTCATCGTGACCGTCAGTCTCCATGATCGAATCCCGGCCATCGCCCCAGTTGAAGATATACACATCATCGCCCGCGCCGCCCTCCAGGACATCATCCCCGGTCCCGCCGGTTAGTAAGTCATCCCCGTCGCCGGATCGGAGCGTATCGTTCCCCGCGGACCCGGAGATCCGATCGACAACATTGGTCCCGGTCAGGAGATCCGCATCAGTAGTCCCCTCGATATCGAATCCCTGGGCCACCAGTTGTGCGTAGCTCAACGTCGTTCCATCAGCGAATTTGAATACATCGATGTCCCGCAGCCCGCTCAGGACATCGTCAGGATTGAAGTTCTCCAGGTGGGTTACAATACCGGAGCCACCAAAGGATAAAGCAAGGGAACCGAGACCGAGTACCGGCTCGGTGAGCGTGGTGCTCGGATCGAATATGAGGGTATTTTCATTGCCGTCGCTACTCAGGTCACTGATATTTATCATGCCTGATGTGCTGCCGTAAATTACGTAGGTATCGCTACCTGACTCGCCGATCAACTTGATGATGAAACCAGGTGTGGAAATACCTCCGTTAGTTGGATCCAGGTTGATATTGATCGTGTCGTTACCCGAGCCGCCATAGATAGTTATTTCGCTACCGCCAGAGATGTTGATCGTATCGTCGCCAGCTCCGGCATAGACTACTATTGGCTGGCTGCCGCCTGTGACGTTGATGATGTCGTTCCCGTCGCCCGCCATGACGACCGGATTTGTATTATCTACCGTAATGACATCGACACCACCCTCGGATTTTTTCGACACAACAGTAATTACTACAGAGGACTCCGAGATCGCGCCAGCGGCGTCGGACATGGTGTAATACAGGGTTATCTCGCTAATCTGGCCTGAGGCGATCGCTGAATAGTCAGCCCCTGGGCAAAACACAACTTTGTTGTCGACGATAGCGGCGCTGCCAACATCGTCCTGAACTGAAACATTTGTAAGCACAAAATTCGTTGGTCCATCCTCAGAATCCATATCCTCATCGTTCGCCAGGACATCCACCACCAGGGAAAATTCTGCGCCATTATCGAAGAACCTGCGGCTTAAATATGCCTCGTTAATACCATTCCAGATCACCATGAAACCGCCATCCGCCAGACCAACGATATCCGGATTGATAGACACGTATTCATCATCGGTAAAAAGAGTCTTGCCCGATTTCACAACCCAGTTCGAATCGAATATTTCCACCAAGCCGTGGCTTTCCCCGGTAATTTCTTCTTCTATCAGGGTCGTCGCAAAATCGCCATTCGATAACTGCGCTATACGTCTGGTCTTGTAAATAGGATCATCTTGCGCAAATTCCGTTGGCCCGCCGATGCTGATGCCCGATCCATCGAACCGTTGTACGTATTGATGCGAAACAAGATCTCCGCCATTTTCTGGGGTTTCGTAGATGTCATCCATGCTCCAGTTAACGATAAAACCACCCGATGCCAGATAAGTTATGTCATATGCGGCAAAAGATTGACCGATTATATTCATTTCCTGGTCGCCATTGGCCTGCGCCAGGATGACTTCGCCGCCGTTCTTGCTGCCATCCGGGTTGAAATACTGCATCACAATGGCATCAGAATCGCGATCCGCTATCACGGCAAAGCCGCCGTTATCTAATGCAACTACATTGGCATTTTCATATTCACTTGAGGATTCATCAGGACTGACTTGAAATTCAGGATTGATTTTATTCCCCTCACTATCGAAACGTTGACCGTATACCAGGTCCGTGTTTCTATCAATCCATGCAATAACAATGTCTCCATTCGCAAGGTTTTCCGCGTTCGGCATCCTGGTCTCGCTCGTGTGAAGATAATAATCGTCCTCGTACAGGTTGAACCAGTCCGTCACGGGCACATCATTCACGTCATGGATCCTGCCCTCATTGGTATCGAAATCAGTGAACACATACAGCCGCCGGCCATCCCTTAACAGAGACGACCTGAGTTCAACCTTGGCGTCGCCGTTGACGTTACCCGTTGCATCGTAACGTTGCACCAGTTCATAGCGATAGGACGGATCGAATAACGGATACCCGTATTCGTCAACCGGGGAATAAAACATGCTATATCCGAGCTCGATCGAGAACGCACCGGCTTCCGTTTTATCTATTTGTAGATTGTAACCTTCCGGATTTTCCACCCATATGGTTTGCGGCCCGCTGAGGTAATGACCGCCGGCAATCACGAATAGCTCGGAGACATCCATCACTGCTATTGGCGCATCATTGGTATTTTGGACCGTGATGGCAAATGAATCGGCGACCGTCAGACCACCCGAATCAGTAGCGGTGACTTGCAGATTAAAATTGCCGACGTCTTCATTCAGCGGCGTGCCGCTCAGCGTGTGGGTGGCGGGATCGAAACTCAGCCAGGTGGGCAACTGGTTCATGCCCGTGTAAGTAAAGTTGAAATTCAGGACATCGCCCGGATCGGGATCGGCGATGTAAGCGTCGAGATCGAGCGTAAACAAGGCGTCTTCATCCGTGGCGAGATCCGGGATGGCGGCAATCAGGACAGGTTTGTCATTAATCACGGCCTCCAGGTCCGCCCCGGTAAGCGCGGTCGTGGTAACGCCGTCATTGAGTTCGAGAGTCTTTACGCTGCTGGCTGACCACGAGGCAATGTTGATTTGACCATTGCCCACATGGAAAGTGACCTTGTCCCCAATCCGGTTGATGTTCACATCGCTCAGGTCAAGCCCGGTGGCGACAAGTAATTTATCGGCCCCCTGGGTATCCGTAATGCTCAGTTGCCCGGCCTCGCCATCGATCTGGTAGACATCATCCCCGGCCCCGCCATTCAGGATATCGACCCCGCCGCCGCCATTGAGAATGTCATCACCCGCCTCTCCATAAAGGGTATCGTTGCCACCGCCGCCCAGCAGGGTATCGTTATTTGCGCCGCCATAAAGCATATCCGCACCGCTCCCGCCATCAAGCAGGTCATCGCCGTCCATGCCCATCAGGGTATCGTTACCTTCCTCGCCAAAGATCCGGTCGTCGCCATCCACCCCCGTATTACTGATCTGGTAGTCGTAACCACGCAGCGTATCCACGCCCGCCCCGCCGTGGATCTCGTCCGCGCCGTTGTTGCCTTCAATCTCGTCGTCCCCGTCGCCGCCGAAAAGGCGATCATCGCCGCGCTCGCCCACCAGGAGATCGTTGCCGGCCTGGCCGTCGATAGTATCGTTGCCTTCCTGGCCATTGACCGTATCATTCTCCGTTCCGCAGAACACAGAATCATTGCCATCACCCGCCATGATGAAATCGCGACCAGACCCGCCGTCGATCAAATCGTCTCCTGGAGCAAGACCCAGCCCCAGATAGCTCATTGACGCCCCCGACCAGCCACTCGGTCGCCCCTTGGAATCGAAGCTAATGCTCCAGGATCGCGACCCATGAGTTCCGGAAAACTTCTCATCGCCCCAAATCACATCGTCCCCTGCCTCACCCGACAGCACATCACCGCCGCTGCCCCCGGCCAGAAAATCCGCGTCATCCCCGCCCGCCAGCACATCGTCGCCCCAGTCATCCGTGATGAAATCCTGCCCGCCCCCGCCAGAGTAACTATCAACCGCCGTCACGGCGTAGTGCGTTCCGGTCGTCTGGTTCTTCCCATAAAAATAATCCGTGGAGCCCAACGTGTCGTCGCCCGACCCGCCGTCCATCCGGTCATCTCCATCCCATGAGAACAAGAGATCATTCCCGGCCCCACCCATCAGGGTATCGGCATCCAGGCCCCCATAGAGCCGATCATTCCCTGCCCCGCCGTCCACGGTGATGCCGGTCGCGTAGGTCCCGGGGCCGCCCGGAGTGGGAGTATAAGTGGGGTGCGTCGTATAAGGCATGTCATCATCATCCACCCACACGGTGTCATCGCCCGCGCCCGTCGCTACCTGAAGGCCCGGACTGCGATCGATCCAGAGCGTCTCGCCTGTGGCGTTCCCCACCACCTCCGTGAATGGTCCGGCCACCGGCGTTGTGCCCTCCAGCAGGAAATAATCCGCCACCGTGAAGCCGCCCGCCTCGTCCGGATTGGTATACGTGGAAGTCGGCGCCGGAACCGTAGGTTCGTCCAGCGTGATCCCATAGGCCCCAGCCGTGTGCTGACCGCCCGCATCCAGGAAGTTCTCAATGGTAAAGTAGGTGACCGTCGCCCCCTCGATCCGCCGGATCCGCGCCGCCGTCCCGCTAAGCGTCAGAATGAGTCCCGTCGCTTCCTGTTTATAAACGCCCTCGACCAGCCGGGTATAACTCCCTCGCGCGTCCACGCCGTTGAAGTCCAGCAGCGCCGTTTGATTGACCGGATCGCTGTCGTCGATACTGTCCCGATGCCCCACGTGGTAGGCATCGTTGCCCGCCCCGCCTTGGAGCGTGTCCAGCGCGGTATCGTCCGCGTGGTCCGGGCCCTCCGCATCCCATAACCCGCCAACGAGGACATCGTCGCCCGCGCCGCCTGCCAGCACGTCCGCCCCGGCCCCGCCCACCAGCACATCCGCATCGCCGTTGCCTTCAAGATAATCCGCACCGTCCTCGCCATACAGCGTCTCGATCCCGGCCCCTCCATAGAGACGATCCGCCCCCGCGCCCCCATCGATCCGCCCATCGCTGCGATCCGAACCAAAGACGATGCGCGAGACCGGCGCGGGATCCAGAAAGCCCCGACGCGAACTCAACTCCAGGGGCGTCTCGTTATCCTGCAAATCGAGATAGTCCCGGTTGCCATCCGCGGACGGCGTTTCCGTCTCCGCATCCGCCTGCCCCAAGCGGATCTTCAAGGCCAGCATTCTGGAACGATCGGTGAGATATTCTTCACTGAAGTTATCCAGCGCCAGTTCTCCATTGGCATTGTGCGTCGCATACAAGGCGTCGTTGCCCGAGATCACGAAGGGATTGAGATGCACCAGGGCATAGCGGTAGGCGAGAGAGCTTTGTGCGGCGAGTTGGATGGCGCTCGCGGTTGCGTCGATGGGCTGCAGGGTCAGTCCAGGGGTATCACTGACGACCTGTTGGATCTCCAGTATGCGTGTGTGTATCGCGCTCCGTAACGCAAAATCACCATGACTGATTAAGCCCGCTTCAACGGTCTCCAGCGGCGTATCATTATTCAACATGAGCTTGGACAACGATTGGAGAAAACGCTCTTCCGTCTCGCCGGAGATGTTGAATATGGCATCGTAGAGGTTATCGATCTCGGCTGGGGGTAAATCCGGATTCAGCGCTTCGATCAGGCTCAGTACTCCCAGCGCATCCATGAACTGATCCATACTGTGGCTATTATTCTCCGTCCGGATCAGGGTCTCAGTGCTGGCCGACTGACCCGTAACCACCGATGCCACCACGCTCGTATCGTTGCCCGGTGCGGAGTCCTCGCTCTCCAGGGTGTGTATGTGGAGGGCGGGATCGGCAAACCCGAGGGCAGTTTCCATACCGGGCAGTTGACTGAATAACTGAATGAATTCGTCCGTTAAGCTTGACGAGGTGATGGGATCGAAACCCGCGGCATTGAACGTCACCGCCTGGTCAAAAAGTCCCGGAAATAATACGGCGGCCACCGCCGCCAAATGCCCACCCAGCGAGTGCCCGGTGACCGTGGCCTGATCGCCTTCCGAAAGCAACCCCAGTCCTTCGGCACTAGCCTGCGTGTCGAACCAATAATAGTAAGTCACATACTCTGGCCCACTGAACGGATCTTCGCCGACTTGCACGGCGTGCGTGAAATAGTGGACGCCCTCGGGCGGCGGATCGGTTTGTTCCTGGAGTTCGATTTGCAAGACATCGGCGCCCTCATCCCCTCGCAACCGTTGAATATAATTGAAGAGACTCACCGCCTGGCGGATGGCCAGCCCTGTTGACCCAATTTCAGTGATGTCGGCGTCCAATAAATCCAGATAGGTTTGTTCCCCAATTTCGAGTGGATACGCTGTGCTATCGAATTCCGTCCCGCGGATCGCCAGGACCTTCTCATTGGTGTTCGCATTCACGAACAGATTGGCGGCAAAACCAACGGCATCATTCGGGTAAAAACTGGGAATGGTCCAGCCTTGGTTGATGAAGATTTCAGTTCCCAATTGAAGTAAAGTACTTGCTGGATCATTTGGTATTCGCTTTTGATCATTCGCAGCAATAATCGTTGCAGCGGGATCGGTAGTATTCCCTTCATCCCACAACACGTAAGCCATATTGGAGAACCAAGAATATTTATAGAAATCTGTAAATGTCATTGTCTTTCTCCCTTGTCAGAACTTGTTGGTTTGATTACGACTTTAATTAGATCACGAAAATATATAGTCCTCTTCCCCCGTTCAGGCGGATAGTCACCGTCACATCTCGGAGGTATCCAAGTAAATCCAAGTAATCCTAATAATCGGCTATCTAACCAACCCGGATAGATTGTAAACGCTACAATTTCGCCTAATATTTCATCCGTTTCACGGTCTTTTATTATGTCCTTCCCTTGCACAAAGGGCATCGTGAGTACTTTCGAATCTGTAACATATTGATAACGACTTACATACTCAGGAATTGTCTCCCGAACTATCTCTCCGTTTTGAAGTGTCAAACGTGTTTTATTGTTTTTATACAACCCTTCAACATACTTAAATCCGTATTCTGACCAATATTCAATATCTGTCGCATATCCCAAAAATCCCTCCGCCTCAACCGTCTTATAGACATGCAATCCAGCCTCTTCCTTGCACAAGCGTCTGGCTTCCTTGGATATTTGATAGACATCCCAATAGGCGACGAAAATCGCCAGTGTCCATAAGGCGACGATGCCGGCTATCTTCACGCCAAGCCGAAACCGCTTGAGCGCCAGGACATAAAGCAGTGGTGTGATAATCACCACAACTGCCGCAACGAACAATGCAGGACCGCCATAGGTAATCATGTAAACGTTATCTCCGTTCAGTAACGCAAACGTAGCTTGGATGGAGTGAAACGGAATCCGGGATCTCGGAAGTGTTTCTTGCGGCGGATGAATCCTGGATTCCACTCCACTTCATCCAGGCTACTCTTTTTAGAAAGGCAAGAATCCGGCTGGATGAGGAATTGCGATTTATCGGCATGATGTTGTTTCCCTTAATGCCCATGAGTTTCCATATGGTAGAAGGTCCTGTTTCTCTTGGAGGCTTCGGTCAGGAGTCTACGCCTCAACCACGGATCGCTAAATACACCAAAAAGAGTAGATGATATTGGCCACATTATATTATCGCTCCCTGATGCTCTCGTCCTTGTAACGCAGCAGCGGGCTCATCAGGTATTCAATCACGCGCCGCTTGCCCATTTTTACTTCCACGGTCACGGCCATCCCAGGCGAGAGATTCACGATCTTCCCGTCCACTGGCACGGTAGTGCTGCGCATGTTCGCCCTGACGGCATACACCAATCCCAACTTTTCATCCGGGGTCGCGTCATTGGATACGTGCGTGATCTCGCCTGCTATCGTGCCGTAGCGCGTGAATGGAAATGTCTCTACTTTTATAACGGCCTCCTGCCCTGTTTGGACGAACCCGATATCCTTGTTCGGCAGCCAGGCCTCGATCTCTATCGCCTCATCCGCCGGCACGATGTGCATCAGGGTTTGCGCGGGCGTGACCACGCCGCCGATGGTATGCACGGTCATCTGGTGGACCCTTCCTGCGACCGGGGCTGCCAGTGTTTGCAGGGTCAAGCGCTTTTCCGCTTTCACCAATTCCTGATCGATGCCGCGCAGACGATCCTCTGTTTGTGCAAGTTCGCTCCTTAATTGTGATTCGAACTCCGCGCGCAGGGACGCGATGCGTTGCTCGATTCCCGCGCTGGATGCCTCCAGCATGAGAAGATTGTTCTTCTGCACCTCCAACTCCCGGACCTGTTCGATGCGTTCCCTTTCCAGTTCCAGCCACTGGTTTCGTGCGGCCATGCCTTTTTGCAGCAATTCCGCGATTGACGCCGCCTGCTCCGTAATTAGCGGCAGCGTTTCCTCCAATTGCAGGATCCGCTGGCGTACCGCGGCGTGTTCCGCCTGTCTTTGCCATTGTTCATCCTGCAAGGCGCCCGTGCGCGCCTCATGATCGCGGATCTGGGATTGCATCCGCTCCACCTGACGCGCGATCTGGATATCGGTCGCCTGCGACAACACATGAAAGCGGTCCTCCAGCGGGCGGTTCAATGCCTGCGGATCACGTATGTCGCTGTCAGCGGTCGTGAGATATTCCAGCAAGGCAAGCAGACGCTCCTGCTCCAGGCGCAAGGTCAGTTGCTGTTCCGCAAGCTGTTCCCGATCCGCGCCGGTGAGCGTGGCATCCAGCTCCACCAGCGGCTGGCCTTCATGTACCAGATCGCCTTCGCTCACGCGGAGACTGCGCACCACGCCGGTCTCCACTGGCTGAACGGTCTTGATCCTGCCGGATGGAACGATCTTCCCTTGCGCAACTCCGACGATATCCACTTGACCAATCACTGCCCAAATTAATGCCAGGCAAAAGAACACCATGATCGACCAGAGGATGTAACGGCTGAGAGACAACGGCGGGGTCTCCTGGATCTCCAGGGCCGCGGGGAGGAATTCGAGTTCGTCATTCATTGTAGGGGCTAGGGATTAGGGGATAGGGGATAGGGGATAGGTTATTGGGACTTTGAAGTTAGAGATTTTTGCAGACCCGTTAACATTCGTCCGATTGAATCTGTAATCTTTAAAAGCTTATCTTGCTGTTCCTCGTTGCAATAACTTAAACGCGTTGCAATTTGTATGTGCGTTTCCAGTTCGGTCAATGATCCCTTGGCGATAGAAAGATAGCGAAGATATTCTCCGGTGTAAGAGCGGCCATACCCTTCTGCAATATTTGCGTGTATTGAAACCGCTGCACGCTGTAGTTGGCTGACCAACC
>SCUJ01000012.1 GCA_004297165.1 Gammaproteobacteria bacterium | reverse complement strand
GAGCGCGCTTCCCTTGCGCACGTTCCAGATCGTGCCCGCGGCGAACCAGGCGACGACCGCGACCGCGGCGACTGCGATGAGTTCTGACATGAATGACGCAAACGATAACACGTCTGCGTCCCGCGGGTGGAAGCGCTCGCTGCGCGAATTCCTGTTCGGGATGTCCGGCTACGAGATCGCGCAGCAGGCGCTGGAAATCCGCGCGTCGATGGAGAAGCTGTTCATGCTCGGCGTGTTCGGCGACATGCTCGGCGTGCCGGTACTGCCGCCGTACTACGGACTGCGCCTGCTGCCCTATGTGGTGCCGCAGATCGAGACTTGGAAGCGTCACGTACTGCGTGAGCGCGAGCTGGGCAGCGATCACGAGCATCACCTGCACGGCGTATGAATAGGAGACGGCCATGACAGAAGAAGAGAAGGCATCGGCATTGAAAAGGTTGTGGCAGAACATCAGCGACACCGTGTACGGCATGGCCGCCCACGACATGAGCCGCGCGGCCTTGCGCACGCGCGCCTCGATGGAGCATCTGTTCATCCTCATCACGATGGGCGACCTGCTCGGCATCCCGATCCTGCCGCCGTACTATAGCCTGCGGCTCCTGCCCTACGTCGTGCCGCAGATCGCCACGTGGAAGCGGCGCATGTTGCGCGAGAAGGACGTCGCGGACGCGATGTTCTAGGGAGCGATGATGGGATTCAAGGACGTGTTCCTGCAGCATCCCGAGCGCCGCTACATCATGTTCGGCGGCGGGGGCGGGGTCGGCAAGACCACCTTCTCCGCGGCGGCGGCGTACTGGCTCGCGAGCCACGGCAAGAAGGTGTTGGTGTTCTCCGTGGATCCCCAGGCGTCGCTCACCGACATCTTCAAGCGTGACATCTTCGGCAAGGGGCCCGTGCAGATCATGCAGAACCTCTGGGCCCAGGAGATCGACGCCGACAAGCACATCCGGGCGTACCAGCAGGAGATCCGCCAGAAGATCCTCGACATGTACGGGCTGCCCGCCGTGCCGGAGGAGATCGAGAACTACATCCAGGCCGCGAGCGCCGAGCCCGCGATGGAGGAGAGCGCGATGTTCGACGCGGTGGTGGACGTGGTCATGCAGGGCGACTACGACTACTACATCTACGATCTCGTCCCCCTCGGTCACGCGCTCTACTACCTGTCGATGGCCAAGGTCTACGACGAGTGGATCAACAAGATCACCGAGCTGCGGGAGGAGATGCGCGAGTACGAGGAGATGGTGAGCCGGCTCCAGCGCAAGAAGGTGACCGAGCAGGACCAGATCCTCCAGGAGCTGCTCTACATCAAGAACCGCATCAACACATCGGCCGGGATTCTTACCGACAAGACCAAGACGGCTTTCTTCTTCGTGGTGATCCCGGAGGTCGGGGTCATCAACGACACGCAGAAGGCGGCCAAGCTGTTCGCGCAGTTCGACGTGCCGCTCTCCGGGTACCTGGTGAACCGGGTCATCCCGCACGAGCTGCTGGACAAGAACATCCCCGAGTACCTGCGCCACCGCATCGCCATGCAGGACCAGAACCTGCTCGGCGTGCGCACGGCCCTCGGCGACCAGGTGCTGGCGATGGTGCCGGAAATGGAGCGCGACGTCACGGGGCTGCCGATGATCGAGAAGCTGGCCGCCGGCATGTTCGCCTAGCGAAGGATCGCCATGCCAGAGATCACGATGCCGATGGGCCGTTACCTCCGCGAGCACCCCACGCAGAAGTATTTGTTCTTCGGCGGCAAGGGCGGCGTGGGCAAGACCGTCTTCGCCGCCGCCGCCGCCATCGGGCTCGCGCGGCAGGGACGCCGCACGCTGCTCGCGTCGACGAATCCGGTCCACAGCCTGACGAGCCTGCTCGGCCAGGATGTGCTCGGCAAGCACGTTCCCATCGATGGCGTGCCGAACCTCTGGGCGTACGAGATCGAGACCAAGGAGACCATCGAGCGCAGCAAGGTGCAGATCCGCGAGAAGATCCGGTGGTTCCTCAAGTTCGCCGACATCACCACCAAGGCCGACGACTTCGTCGAGTCGGCGACGATGAACCCCGCGTTCGAGGAGTCGGCGATGTTCGAGAACATGATCGACCTCATGTTCAAGAACGAGTACGACGTCTACGTCTTCGACACGGCGCCCACCGCCAACGCGCGGCGCCTGCTCGGCATGTCGAAGGTCTACGCGCTGTGGGTCAACAAGATGATGAAGAGCCGCGAGGAGGCGCGCACGCTCCGGGAGATGCTCTCCTTCACGAAGAAGAAGGAGGCGGACCCGCTGATGGATTACCTGGTCTCTTTCCGCGACCGGATGGAACACGCGCGCGTGCTCCTCACGGACCCCGCGCTCACGGCGTTCTACTTCGTGACGCTGGCGGAGGCGCTGCCCATCGCGGTGGTCACGCGCTTCATCCAGTGGTTCAAGGACTTCGGCATCCCGGTGGGTGGCGTCCTCGTTAACATGGTCATCGACTCTGCGTCGGTCGGTCCGGACGCCGCCGAGTTCGTCAAGAACCGCGTGGCCATGCAGCAGGAGCACATGCAGACGATCTGGCGGGAGTTCGACGGCAGCGTGCGCGCCATCGTGCCGCTGTTCGAGACCGAGGTCCGCGGCGTGCCGATGCTCCAGCGCCTGTGCGACGCCATCTACGCGGCCGACGGCGCGAAGCCCGCCCCCGGTGGCGGCGCCGGCCGCGCGAAGCCGGAGCAGTCCGACGTTATAAACCGAGCTCAAGGACTGCCTTCGAGCTGACCGTCGTACTCGCAACGGTCTTGCAGATTGCTACGGCATCGGCGGGATCTTTTTTTCATGGCAGCTCAAGCCTCCATCGGAACGAGCGGCTGGAACTACGATTCGTGGCGCGGGCCTTTTTATGAAGGCCTGCCGGCGAAGCAGTGGTTGCGCTTCTGCGCGG
>SCUJ01000003.1 GCA_004297165.1 Gammaproteobacteria bacterium | reverse complement strand
GCCGGGGGATAACATCAAGCTGGTGGTGGAATTAATCAACCCGATTGCGATGGAGATTGGGTTGCGGTTTGCGATCCGGGAAGGCGGTCGCACCGTCGGCGCCGGCGTCGTCGCAAAAATCATCAAATAAAGGAAAAATTAGGCCAGTAGCTCAATTGGCAGAGCGGCGGTCTCCAAAACCGCAGGTTGGGGGTTCGATTCCCTCCTGGCCTGCCAGATTCGTATCATAAACGCCCTGAGACGCCCGGATAATGGGTTCGGGCGAACCAGGTCATTAGTTTTATATGAATTCGAAAACCGAAACGGCTGGTGGGACGCTCGATACGGCCAAGCTGGTAGTCGCTGTGTTGATCGCGGTTTCAGCGCTAACCGCCTTTTACATATTCGCCGAGCAATCCCTTTTATATCGGGTGCTAGGTTTGCTGGCGGCGGCCGGGGTAGCCGCGGCCGTGGCATTGCAGACCCAAAAGGGTCGATACCTCCTCGAATTCATCCAGGATGCCCAGATTGAGACACGTAAAGTCGTCTGGCCCTCGCGACAGGAAACCATCCATACCACCTTGATTGTACTGGCGGTCGTGGTCATCGTTTCCTTTATCTTGTGGCTGCTGGATATGTTCCTGGGATGGTCTATCGGACTGCTTATTGGATAGTGAATCTAACTACTATGACAAAAAAATGGTATGTCATTCATGCATACTCGGGTTTCGAGCAGCAGGTGATGCGCTCGCTCAAGGAGCGGATTCAGCAGAGCGGACTGGCTGACAAATTTGGCGAGATCCTGGTCCCGACCGAGGAAGTCGTGGAGATGCGCGATGGAAAGAAACGCAAAAGCGACCGGAAGTTTTTCCCAGGTTATGTCCTGGTGCATATGGAGATGGATGACGATACCTGGCATCTGGTGAAGGAATCGCCGCGGGTGCTGGGTTTCATCGGGGGCACTGCTCACAAACCGGCGCCGATCTCGGATGCCGAGGCGAACACCATACTGCAACGGGTTGAGGAAGGCGTCGATCAGCCGAAGCCGAAGGTGCTCTTCGAGCCGGGAGAGGTTGTGCGGGTTACCGATGGACCGTTTGCCGACTTCAATGGTGTCGTTGAGGAAGTAAATTATGAGAAAAGCCGGCTGCGGGTATCGGTGCTCATTTTTGGACGCTCCACGCCCGTGGAACTGGAGTTCGGCCAGGTAGAGAAGGAATGATTCTGACAAAATTAGCAGCAATCAACCGGGGAGCCAGGCAGTCTTGGCGATTGAACCCAGAGGAGTAAACAGTGGCAAAAAAAATCGTTAACTATATCAAGCTACAAGTGGCGGCGGGGCAGGCAAACCCCAGCCCACCTGTAGGTCCCGCTCTAGGCCAGCACGGGTTGAATATCATGGAGTTCTGCAAGGCGTTCAACGCCCAGACCCAGACCATGGAGAAAGGCCTGCCGGTCCCTGTGGTGATCACCGTGTATGCGGACCGCAGTTTCAGCTTCGTCACCAAGACCACGCCGGCCTCCCATCTCCTCAAAAAGGCGGCGGGGATAACCAGTGGCAGCAGCACCCCCAACAGCAACAAGGTGGGTAAGGTAAAGCGCGAGCAACTGGAGGAGATTGCCCGGATTAAACAACCCGATCTGACCGCTGGCGACCTCGAAAATGCCATACGCACGATCGCTGGAACCGCCCGCAGCATGGGCATCGAAACGGAGGGGGTGTAGTCATGGCCGGATTATCGAAACGCGTGAAGGCCATCCGCGAGAAGGCCATTCGTACCCGCGCTTACCCCGTGCGCGATGCCTTGCAATTGCTCAAGGAAACAGCCACGGCGAAGTTTGACGAGTCGGTGGAAGTAGCCATAAACCTAGGTGTCGATCCGAAAAAATCGGATCAGGTAGTGCGTGGTTCCACCGTGCTCCCGAAAGGCACGGGCAAACAGGTCAAGGTCGCGGTTATCACCCAAGGCGCACAGGCGGATGAGGCGCGCAGCGCCGGGGCCGACCATGTCGGATTTGAGGATCTGGTGGAAAAGATCCAGGGTGGCATGATGGATTTTCAGGTACTCATTGCCACCCCGGATGCGATGCCCGTCGTCAGCCGACTCGGCAAGGTGTTGGGGCCCCGGGGCCTCATGCCTAATCCGAAGGTCGGGACGGTCACCAGGGATGTCAAACAGGCCATCGGCAATGCGAAAGCCGGCCAAGTGCAGTTCCGGGCCGACAAAAACGGCATCATCCATTGCGCAATCGGCAAGGCGTCGTTCGATGTAGATGCCCTAAACGAGAATCTGCACGCCTTGCTTATGGACCTGGTGAAGGCAAAGCCCAACACCGCCAAGGGCATCTACATGAAGAAGATCAGCCTCTCCACGACCATGGGCCCGGGAGTTACGGTCGATCAGAGTTCGTTGTCGATCTGAGGATAAATATTATTTTTCGGCGAGTGGAGGGCCTCAAGGCATCTCTTCTCGCCATCGGAACTTTGGGCCGGTGGAAGGATATCGCCGGACGTCAAAGACCGCAGGTGCGCCAAATGCGTGATTTTCAGATCTCACGCTGGCGGCGCTTAAGGCAATTATTATTCGCCTGCGCAGACGATGTGCCCAACAGCTTTTACCTGAAGCAGGACATCGTGAAAGCAACACGGGTGGACCGGCAGGGATACGGAAATTTCGGTTTCCGTTATGCCGCGGACGCCTTCACGGTTAAGGAGGGAAATAAGTGTCGTTAAACATTGAGCAGAAGAAGGCAATCGTCAGCGAGTTGGCGGCCGTCGCGGCCGGTTCACCGTCTCTGATTGCCGCAGAATACCGGGGTCTCACCGTAAGTGAGATGACGGATCTTCGCAAGAAGGCGCGTGATCAGGGTATCTATGTCAAGGTGGTGAGAAATACTCTGGCCAGACGCGCGTTCTCGGGTACCGGGTTCGAGTGCATCAAGGATGGCCTAAGCGGGCCTCTGTTGCTGGCTTTCTCCAGCGCCGAGCCGGGTGCGGCAGCCAAGGTAATGCGGGATTTCGCCAAGACCAACGAGAAATTGATTATCAAGCTGGTGGTCCTTGACGGCAAGGCATTCGCAGCGGCGGATATCGAAAAGGTTGCGAACATCCCGTCGTTGTCCCAGGCCAGATCGATGTTTCTGGGTCTGTTGCAGGCCCCGCTCGGGAAATTCGTCCGCGTACTTTCAGAACCGGAAGCGAAATTCCTGCGTCTCCTGGCGGCCAAACGCGATCAGCAACAAGCGGCCTAAACCCATCCAATTGAAATTCAATCTTACTTTCAGGAGTTATAGCAATGTCTGTTTCAAAAAGTGAAATCAAAGAAGCCTTGGGTAAAATGCCGGTCATGGAACTGGTGGAACTCATTAATGAACTGGAGCAGGAATGGGGAGTGTCTGCTGCGGCACCCGTAGCCGTCGCGGCGGCTGCCCCCGCCGCAGGCGGGGCTGCGCAGGCCGAGGAACAAACCGAATTCAACGTTATGTTAACGAGTTTCGGCGAAAACAAGGTCGGAGTGATCAAGGTCGTGCGCGCCTTGACCGGTCTGGGTCTGAAGGAAGCAAAGGATCTTGTCGAAGGCGTGCCTTCAGCGGTGAAGGAAGGCGTTTCCAAGGCGGACGCAGAAGACGCGAAGAAGCAACTGGAGGAAGCGGGCGCGAAAGTTGAGATCAAGTAGTATCTATTTGCTCAATTTCCCGTTTCATGTCCACAGGCTGGTGGCGTTTCGCCACCGGCCAGTGGGCATTTCTGTCGCTGGTCACACAGTCCGCAGGAATTGTAAAAGCGGATATTCAAGATGTGTAACTGATTGAGAGGTTTTTATGGCCTATTCCTACACTGAAAAGAAGCGCATTCGCAAGGATTTCAGCAAACGCTCCAGTATCTTGCCGGTGCCCTATCTGCTCGCCACGCAAATCAATTCCTATGCGCAGTTTCTGCAGGAGGATAAGGCCCCCGAGCAAAGGGAGAATATCGGTTTGCACGCAGCTTTTCAGTCGGTCTTTCCAATTGTCAGTTATACCGGCAACGCGGTGCTGGAATATGTAAGTTACACCCTGGGCACACCGGATTTCGATGTCAAGGAATGTCAGTTGCGGGGATTGACTTACGCCACTTCGCTGCGCGTAAAGGTCCGCCTGGTGATTTACGACAAGGAGGCAGGTCTTGCCAACAAGGTGGTCAAGGATATCCGAGAACAGGATGTCTACATGGGTGAAATACCCCTGATGACCAAAACCGGGACCTTCGTGATCAACGGGACTGAGCGCGTCATAGTCTCCCAACTGCATCGGTCGCCCGGAGTATTCTTCGAGCACGACAAGGGCAAGACCCATTCCTCGGGCAAATTGCTGTATTCCGCCAGGATTATCCCTTACCGCGGCTCCTGGCTGGATTTTGAATTCGACCAGAAAGACATGGTTTATTGCCGGATCGATCGGCGGCGCAAGATACCTGCGACCATTCTCCTGCGAGCCCTGGGCTACTCCGTGCAGGAGGTTCTTGACCGTTTCTTCACCACCAACCGCTTCCACATCAAGAAGGGCATGATCAACCTCGATCTGATCCCGGAACGTCTGCGAGGCGAGATTGCGGCCTTCGAAATCAGGAAGGGCAAGAAGACTTTCGTACAAAAGGATCAGCGCATCACAGCCCGGCATATCCGGGAAATGGAACAGGCCGAGATGGATCAACTCGAGGTGCCAAAGGAATATCTGGTGGGCAAGGTGGTCGCCAAGCGGATTATAGACGCCGAAACCGGCGAGATCATCGCCGAGGCCAATACCGAGATCACCGCACAAATGCTGGACAAGCTTTTGTCGCTGCCGCAGTTCGAACTGGAAACCCTTTACACCAACGATCTGGATCACGGCCCGTTTATCTCCGACACGTTACGGATCGATCCGACGACGAATCAACTCGAGGCTCAGATTGAGATCTACCGGATGATGCGACCGGGTGAGCCGCCCACCAAGGATGCCGCGGAAAATCTGTTCAAGAACCTGTTTTTCACCCAGGACCGTTATGACCTGTCGACGGTCGGGCGGATGAAATTCAACCGGCGCGTGGGCCGTAAGGAGATTACGGGTCCCGGAATCCTCTTCGACGGTAAATACTTCTCGGAACGAGGCGGCGAGACGTTCCAGGCGATGGTCGATCAACTCGGCGAAACCTCCGACATCATAGACGTCCTGAATACGCTAGTGAACATCCGCAATGGCCGGGGTGTGGTGGATGACATCGATCACCTTGGCAACCGGCGCGTGCGAAGCGTGGGTGAGATGGCAGAAAACCAGTTCCGCATCGGCCTGGTGCGGGTCGAACGGGCCGTCAAGGAACGCTTGAGCCTCGCGGAGTCCGAGAACCTGATGCCGCAGGAGATCATCAACGCCAAACCGGTTTCCGCCGTGGTGAAGGAATTTTTCGGGTCGAGCCAGTTATCCCAGTTCATGGATCAGAACAATCCGTTGTCCGAGGTTACTCACAAACGAAGAATTTCCGCGCTCGGACCAGGTGGTTTGACTCGTGAGCGCGCCGGTTTCGAGGTGCGTGACGTACATCCCACCCATTACGGCAGGGTCTGCCCGATTGAGACCCCGGAAGGTCCCAATATCGGCCTCATCAATTCCCTGGCCGTTTATGCCCGGACCAACGATTATGGTTTCCTGGAAACACCTTACCGGAAAGTCATCGACAGCCGTGTCACCGACCAGATCGAGTATCTTTCCGCGATCGAGGAAGGGGATTACATCATCGCCCAGGCCAACTCCACCCTGGATGCCCGCGGCAAGATAACTTCTGAACTCGTGTCCTGCCGGCACCGGAATGAATTCACTCTATCAACGCCCGACAAGATCGACTATATGGACGTATCGCCCAGACAGATCGTATCGGTGGCCGCCTCCCTGATCCCGTTCCTGGAGCACGATGACGCCAACCGCGCCTTGATGGGCTCCAACATGCAGCGTCAGGCCGTGCCGACGCTCATCACGGAAAAACCCCTCGTGGGCACCGGGATGGAAAAATCGGTGGCCAAGGATTCCGGCGTGACTGTGGTCGCCGACCGCGGCGGGGTGGTGGATTCCGTCGATGCTGGACGCATCGTGATCCGGGTGAATGACGCTGAAATCCGCGCCGGAGAGCCGGGGGTCGATATCTATAATCTGACCAAATACACCCGTTCGAATCAGAATACCTGCATCAATCAGCGGCCGCTGGTGAAAACCGGCGATATTGTCTCGCACGGCGATGTGATTGCGGATGGGCCCTCGACGGACTTGGGCGAACTCGCCCTCGGGCAAAACCTCATGGTGGCGTTCATGCCCTGGAATGGCTACAACTTCGAGGATTCGATATTAATCTCCGAACGCCTGGTGGAAGAGGACCGCTTCACCTCGATCCATATCGAGGAACTGACTTGTGTGGCGCGCGACACCAAACTGGGCTCGGAAGAGATCACTGCCGATATCCCCAATGTCAGCGAAGGCGCTCTGAACAAGCTGGATGAATCGGGCGTCGTTTACATTGGCGCCGAAGTGAATGTCGGTGACATCCTGGTCGGCAAGGTCACTCCGAAGGGCGAGACTCAACTGACCCCGGAGGAAAAACTGCTGCGCGCCATCTTTGGCGAGAAGGCCTCGGATGTGAAGGATACCTCGCTGCGGGTGCCTTCCGGCATGAGCGGCACCGTGATCAACGTGCAGGTCTTCACGCGCGATGGCGTGGAGAAGGATGCCCGTGCGCTGGAAATCGAGGAAGCCGAGCTGAATCTGGCCCGCAAGGATCTCAACGATCAGTACCGGATCATGGAAGACGGCGTTTATCAACGGATTGAGAAAAACCTGATCGGCAAGGTCGTCGATGGCGGTCCTGGAAAGATCGCGGCCGGCGCCAAACTGACCGCGGGCCACCTGGCGGACACACCGCGGGAGAAATGGTTCGAATTCCGGCTGCGGGATGAAACCGAGAATAATCTGCTCGAACAGGCCGCCCAGCAGTTGCAAACCCTGAAGCAGGATTTCGACAAACGCTTCGAGGAAAAACGCCGCAAACTGACCTCGGGCGACGACCTGGCGCCCGGCGTATTGAAGATGGTCAAGGTCTATCTGGCGGTCAAACGCTGTGTTCAGCCGGGCGACAAGATGGCGGGCCGGCACGGCAACAAGGGCGTCATCTCGAGCATCGTACCGGTCGAAGACATGCCCTGTATGGCGGACGGCACTCCCATGGATATCGTGCTCAATCCTCTTGGCGTGCCCTCCCGCATGAACGTTGGTCAGGTCCTTGAAACCCATCTGGGTTGGGCTGCAAAGGGGCTAGGCAAGAAGATAGGTGACATGCTGGCGAAACAACATGGCGAGATCAATCGCCTGCGCAAGTTTCTCGGGGATATCTACAACTCCAGCGGGCGCAAGGAGGACCTGGATACCCTCACTGACGTCGAGATCCTGGAACTCGCCCAAAACCTCAAGGATGGTGTGCCCATGGCTACCCCGGTATTCGACGGGGCCGGCGAAGCGGAAATCAAGCAGATGCTGGCGCTCGCGGACCTTCCACTCGATGGTCAGACGACACTCTACGACGGACGCACCGGCGACCCCTTCGACCGCAAGATTACGGTCGGCTACATGTACATGCTGAAACTCAACCACCTCGTGGATGACAAGATGCATGCGCGGTCCACCGGACCTTACAGTCTGGTCACTCAGCAACCACTGGGCGGCAAAGCACAGTTCGGCGGTCAGCGGTTCGGCGAGATGGAAGTCTGGGCCCTGGAGGCTTACGGCGCCGCCTACACCCTTCAGGAGATGCTCACGGTCAAGTCCGACGATGTCAACGGACGCACCAAGATGTACAAGAACATCGTGGACGGCAATCACCGGATGGAGGCCGGCATGCCGGAGTCGTTCAATGTCCTGGTGAAGGAGATACGCTCGCTCGCCATCGACATGGAACTCAAGCAAAACTGAAGTCCAATGAGAGATTCGAATGCACACAGCACCCGTTCACCCTGCCTTGGAGGTAGCGTAACTTGAAAGACTTACTCAAGCTTTTGAAGCAACAGGGAGTGGTCGAGGAATTCGATTCGATAGTAATCGGACTCGCCTCTCCCGCAAAGATACGTTCCTGGTCCTACGGCGAGGTAAAAAAACCCGAAACGATCAACTACCGGACGTTCAAACCGGAGCGTGATGGACTGTTCTGCGCGAAGATCTTCGGGCCGATCAAGGACTACGAATGTCTGTGCGGCAAGTACAAGCGACTGAAACACCGCGGCGTAGTCTGCGAGAAATGCGGCGTGGAAGTCACCTTCTCCAAGGTGCGGCGGGAACGCATGGGCCACATCGAGCTCGCGAGCCCCGTGGCGCATATCTGGTTTCTGAAATCGCTGCCCTCAAGGATGGGCCTCATGCTGGACATGACCCTGAGGGAGATCGAGCGAATTCTCTATTTCGAGGCTTATGTGGTCATCGATCCGGGCATGACGGAACTCGAACGGGGGCAGTTGCTCACCGAAGACGCCTACCTCGAGGCCATCGAACAGTATGGTGACGAATTCGACGCCAAGATGGGCGCCGAGGCCATTCACGATCTGCTCAGCACCATCGATATCAACAACGAGATTAACGAACTGCGCGAGGCCATCGCGGGCACCAAGTCGGACACCAAGCTGAAGAAGCTTACCAAGCGGCTGAAACTCATGGAGGCGTTCCAGCGCTCGGGCAATCGCCCGGAATGGATGGTGATGACCGTGCTTCCGGTATTGCCGCCGGAACTGCGTCCGCTCGTCCCGCTGGATGGCGGTCGTTTCGCCACTTCCGATCTCAACGATCTCTACCGGCGGGTCATCAACCGGAACAACCGGCTCAAGCGGTTGCTGGATCTCAATGCCCCGGACATCATCGTGCGCAACGAAAAGCGCATGTTGCAAGAATCCGTGGACGCCCTGCTGGATAACGGCCGACGGGGGCGCGCCATCACGGGCACCAACCGGCTGCCGCTCAAATCCCTGGCTGACATGATCAAGGGCAAACAGGGCCGTTTCCGCCAGAATCTGTTGGGCAAGCGCGTGGATTATTCCGGCCGGTCCGTCATCGTGGTGGGACCGACCCTCAAGCTGCATCAATGCGGCCTGCCGAAGAAGATGGCGCTGGAGCTGTTCAAGCCCTTCATTTTCAGCAAACTGGAGCACCGGGGACTCGCCACCACCATCAAGGCGGCCAAGAAACTGGTCGAACGCGAGGGACCGGAGGTTTGGGACGTCCTCGAGGAGGTCATCCGCGAGCATCCGGTGATGCTCAACCGCGCCCCCACACTGCACCGGCTGGGCATTCAGGCCTTCGAACCGGTGTTAATCGAGGGCAAGGCCATTCAGTTGCACCCCCTGGTCTGCACCGCCTTCAACGCCGACTTCGACGGCGACCAGATGGCCGTGCATGTGCCCCTGTCGGTGGAGGCCCAACTCGAGGCCCGTACCCTGATGATGGCGACCAACAATATTCTTTCCCCCGCCAACGGCGAACCGATCATTGTGCCCACACAGGATGTCGTGCTCGGGCTGTACTACATGAGCCGGGAATCGGTGACCGCGAAGGGCAACGGGATGATTTTCATGGATATCGATGAGGTGCATCGGGCCTACGAGGCAGGTCATGTGGATCTGCATGCGTCGGTAACGGTGCGCATCAAGGAAGTGGTGATCGATGACGACGGCCAGCGCCTGGAAAAGATCGAAAGGGTCAAAACCACGGTCGGCCGCGCATTACTATCGCGGCTGCTCCCGGAAGGATTGCCGTTCTTCATGGTCAATCGCCCCATGAACAAGAAGTGCATCTCGCAGATGATCAACATCTGTTACCGACAACTCGGTCTGAAGGAGACGGTGATCTTCTCGGACCGCATCATGTACATGGGCTTCCGCTACGCCACCCGCGCCGGCGTTTCCATCGGCATCGAGGATATGGCCGTCCCCGAGCAAAAGACTCAGATCATCGGCAAAGCGGAGCAACAGGTGAAGGAGTTCGAGACCCAGTATTCCTCAGGGTTGATTACCGATGGTGAGCGGTACAACAAGGTCGTGGATATCTGGTCACGGACTAACGACCAGGTGGCGAAGGCCATGATGGACAAACTTGGCACGGATGTGGTGAAGGATGAAAAGGGAAATTCGATCCGGCAGGTCTCCTTCAATTCCATCTTCATGATGGCGGATTCCGGGGCCCGCGGCAGCGCCGCCCAGATCCGCCAGTTGGCCGGTATGCGCGGTCTGATGGCGAAACCGGACGGCTCCATCATTGAGACGCCGATCACCGCGAACTTCCGGGAAGGCCTCGACGTGTTGCAGTACTTCATCTCCACGCACGGCGCCAGAAAGGGTCTGGCCGACACCGCCTTGAAGACGGCCAATTCCGGTTACCTGACACGCCGTCTGGTCGATGTGGCCCAGGATCTTGTGGTTACCGAAGAGGATTGCGGCACGCAGGAAGGTCTGGTGGTCACCCCGATCATCGAGGGTGGCGACGTGGTCGAACCCTTGCGCGAGCGCGTCCTGGGTCGGGTCCTGGCCGTGGATGCCGTTAAGAAAGGGGACAAGGAAATAACCATACCAGCCGGCACCCTGCTAGACGAACACCAGGTGGAACTGCTGGATCTCCATGGCATTGACGAAGTGGTGGTACGATCCGCCATTACCTGTGAGACCCGGTACGGCATATGCCGGTGTTGCTATGGCCGTGACCTCGGCCGGGGTCATCTCGTCAACATCGGCGAGGCCATTGGTGTGGTCGCTGCACAGTCCATCGGCGAACCGGGAACCCAGTTGACGATGCGCACCTTCCATATCGGCGGCGCGGCGTCACGGGCGGCAACCGTCAGCAGCATCGAAGTTAAGAACGGCGGTACGATTCGATTCCATAACATTAAGCTGCTTAAGCAAAAGAGCGGCCATCAGGTGGTTGTCTCGCGTTCAGGCGAAATAACTGTACAGGACGAGGTGGGACGCGAGCGCGAGCGATACAAGGTCCCATATGGAGCGGTCATCATCGTCCGGGAAGGCGATAAGGCGGAACCCGGCACGCAAGTCGCGAACTGGGACCCCCATACTCATCCGGTCATTACCGAAGTTGCCGGCCGAGTACAATTTTCCGATATTGTCGAGGGCGTCACGGTCAGCCGTCATGTGGACGAAATCACGGGATTGACCAACATGATGATCATGGATCCCAAGCTCCGCAGCGGCAGCGCAAAGGATATGCGACCGGTGGTGACCCTGGTGGATCACAAGGGCAACGACCTCAAGATCCCCGGCACCGATATCCCGGCGCATTATCCACTGCCTCCGAATGCGCTGATCACCGTGCAGGATGGCCAGGAGATAAAGGTGGGAGACGTAGTCGCCCGTCTGCCGCAGGAGTCGCTCAAGACTCGCGATATCACGGGTGGTCTACCCCGAGTGGCGGATCTGTTCGAGGCCCGTAAACCCAAGGAACCTGCGGTATTGGCGGAGATTAGCGGCACGGTCAGTTTCGGCAAGGAGACCAAGGGCAAACAGCGTCTGGTTATTACCGGGGCAAACGGCGAGCATTATGAGGAATTGATTCCTAAATGGCGGCACATCAACGTGTTCGAAGGCGAACATGTGGAAAAAGGCGAGGCCATCGTGGACGGGCCGCCGGCGCCGCACGATATCCTGCGCCTGCTTGGCATCCATGCCCTGACATCGTTCATAACCAACGAGATCCAGGAGGTTTATCGTCTGCAGGGCGTGAAGATCAACGACAAACATATCGAAGTGATTGTCAGACAGATGCTACGCAAGGGTGAAATCGTGGAACCGGGCGATACGGATTATCTGAAGGGCGAGCAGGTGGAGCGCGCCAAGGTCCTGGAAGACAACGAAAAAATGCTCGCGGAAGGCAAGACGCCGGCTACCTGGGATCCCGTGCTGTTGGGCATCACAAAGGCCTCGCTTTCTACAGAATCCTTCATCTCCGCCGCATCGTTCCAGGAGACCACCCGGGTACTGACGGAATCCAGCGTCAATGGCAAGATTGATGAGTTGCGTGGCCTGAAAGAAAACGTGATAGTCGGCCGGTTGATACCCGCCGGGTCCGGCCTTGCATATCACAGCGACCGTCGGCGCCAGGCTGCGCTGGGGGGCACTGGCCTGATCGACGATGAACTTGCCAATGAACTTGCCATGGTGATGCCTGCCGATGAGGCTGGCGGAAATAGTTCTGCCGTCGATGCTGGATAATCATGGAAAGGGCGGGGAAAAATAGTCTGCAAGTAGTTAAATTTACCCCATAATGTTCCTTGACAGGGGCTTTGGCGAGGACATAAAATCCCGCCTCTTTTGAGGAGCCGGAGTTCATCCGGCTCATTATTGTTTTTTGCCTGTTATGAAGGCGGATGGTGCAGGCATTTCGCCCTCATTCAGGCGGGCCTGTTACAAATCCATAACAAATCGCTCGCTGTAGTCTCTGGTTGACGCATTTCGGTCAGCCGGCGGAATGCCGCACTTTGGCGATAACGTGAAGACACTGGAGATATGGCAACAGTAAATCAACTGGTTCGCAAGCCGCGGCGGCGTCAGCACAGCAAGAGCAACGTGCCCGCGCTGGAGGGTTGTCCGCAAAAGCGTGGGGTCTGTACTCGCGTTTATACCACCACGCCCAAGAAGCCCAACTCTGCGCTGCGCAAGGTGGCGCGCGTGCGTCTGACGAATGGACAGGAAGTTTCAACATATATCGGTGGCGAAGGCCACAACCTGCAAGAACACTCGGTAATCCTGATCCGCGGCGGACGCGTCAAGGATTTGCCCGGCGTCCGTTATCACACCATACGCGGCGCGCTGGACACCTCCGGCGTGAGCGACCGGCGTCAAGGCCGGTCGAAATACGGCGCCAAGCGCCCCAAGTCCTAATCATCAAAACGAAGCTTACGAATTATGTCACGTAGAAGAGGCGCTGAGAAAAGGGCAATCCTGCCAGATCCGAAACACGGCGATCAGGTGCTTGCCAAATTCATTAACATGGTCATGCGCAGCGGCAAGAAATCCGTGGCCGAAAGAATCGTGTACGGCGCGCTCGATCAGATCAGCGAAAAATCCAAGGGCGATTCCCTGGAAGTGTTCACCAAGGCATTGGAGAACGTCAGACCCCTGGTTGAGGTCCGGTCCCGTCGGGTTGGCGGCGCCACCTACCAGATACCCATTGAGGTCCGGCCCTCGCGCAGCGTAACCTTGGCCATGCGCTGGCTGGTGGACGCCGCGAAAAGCCGTGGAGAGAAGAACATGGGACTGCGCCTTGCGGGCGAGCTCATGGAGGCGGCGGAAAAGCGGGGCACCGCCATGAAAAAGCGCGATGATACACATCGCATGGCGGAGGCCAACAAGGCCTTCTCGCATTTCCGCTGGTAATTCCAGGTAATCTAGCACTGCGTCGTCTGAAGGAAATTTTGAAGTGGCCAGGTCAACACCAATTGAACGTTATCGCAATATCGGGATCATGGCCCATATTGACGCGGGTAAAACAACCACCACTGAACGCGTCCTTTATTATACGGGCATCTCGCACAAGCTGGGCGAGGTGCATGACGGTGCCGCCATCATGGACTGGATGGAGCAGGAGCAGGAACGCGGCATAACCATCACCTCCGCCGCCACCACCTGTTTCTGGAAGGGCATGGGCGGCCAGTTCCCGGAACACCGGATCAATATCATCGATACGCCCGGGCACGTCGATTTCACCATTGAAGTAGAGCGCTCGCTACGGGTTCTCGACGGTGCCTGCGCGGTGTTTTGCGCGGTCGGCGGCGTCGAACCCCAGTCGGAAACCGTATGGCGGCAGGGCAATAAATACAAGGTTCCACGTCTTGCCTTCGTTAACAAGATGGATCGGGCCGGAGCGGATTTCCTCCGGGTTGTGGAACAGATCAAATCCAGGTTGGGCAGCGTCTCCATACCCATTCAACTACCCATCGGCGCCGAGGATAAATTCAAGGGCATCGTGGATCTCGTCAAAATGAAGGCAATCTATTGGGATGATGACTCCTCGGGCATGAAATTCGAGGAACAGGACATTCCTGCAGACATGCTGGAGGACTGCAAGCATTATCGCGAGATCATGATAGAAGCCGCGGCCGAGGCTAACGATACCTTGATGAACAAGTATCTGGAGGAAGGCACGCTTACGGATGTGGAGATCAAACAGGGATTACGGCAACGCAGTCTGGCGAATGAAATCGTACCAACCTTATGCGGTTCCGCTTTCAAGAACAAGGGCGTCCAGTCCATGCTGGATGCCGTCGTGGAATACCTTCCGTCTCCGGTGGACGTGCCAGCAATACGCGGCATCCTCGATGACAAAGCTGGAACGGAGGCCGAACGCAAGGCCTCTGACGATGAATCATTTGCCGCACTGGCCTTCAAGATTGCCACGGACCCATTCGTCGGGACGCTTACCTATTTTCGCGTTTATTCCGGCGTATTGAGTTCCGGCGACACCATCTTCAATCCGATCAAGGACCGCAAGGAACGTATTGGCCGAATCCTGCAGATGCACGCGAATACCAGGGAAGAGATCAAGGAAGTTCGCGCTGGCGACATAGCCGCCGCCGTAGGCCTCAAGGATGTAACCACAGGCGATACCCTGTGCGACCTCAAGAAAATTATTACCCTAGAGAAGATGGAATTTCCAGAACCGGTCATTGCCGTTGCTGTCGAGCCGAAGACCAAGGCGGATCAGGAAAAAATGGGCATCGCTCTCAGCAAGCTGGCGCAGGAGGACCCTTCGTTCCGGGTGCATACAGATCCTGAAACCAGTCAGACAATCATCAGGGGAATGGGCGAACTCCACCTGGAAATCATCGTGGATCGCATGAAGCGCGAATTCAAGGTCGAGGCCAACATCGGCAAGCCGCAGGTGGCCTACCGCGAAACCATCCGCAAGGTGGTGGAAAAGGTCGATGGCAAATTTGTCCGCCAGTCCGGCGGCCGTGGCCAATATGGGCATGTGGTCCTGAAGATCGAACCGCAGGAATTGGGTACTGGTTACGAATTCGTCAACGGGATCAGCGGCGGCGCCATACCGAAGGAATACATCCCAGCCGTGGATAAAGGTATCCAGGAACAGATGCAGAACGGAATTCTGGCGGGATACCCCATGGTGGATATCAAGGTAACGCTCTTTGACGGCTCATTCCACGAGGTTGATTCGAGCGAAATGGCCTTCAAGATCGCCGGTTCCATGGGTTTTCAGGAGGGCTGCAAACGCGCCAGTCCTGTGCTGCTCGAACCGGTCATGAAAGTGGAAGTTGTTACGCCAGAGGACTATCTCGGCAATGTCACGGGTGATCTGAACCGTCGTCGCGGCATCCTGCAGGGCACGGAAGATTCGATTACCGGCAAGATCATCAGGGCGGAAGTCCCGCTTTCGGAGATGTTTGGCTATGCCACGGATCTGCGTTCGGCGACCCAGGGCCGGGCCACATACACGATGGAGTTTGTACGCTATAACCAGGTTCCGCCGAATATCGCGGAAGGGATTGTTTCCAAGAATTGACGTATCAGTCTGACTAGCACGAGGTGATTCAAGGTGTCCAAAGCAAAATTCGAACGCACGAAGCCACATGTAAATGTTGGGACGATTGGTCATGTGGATCACGGGAAGACGACGCTGACGGCGGCGATCACGAAGGTGATGAGTTTGAAGTTTG
>SCUJ01000002.1 GCA_004297165.1 Gammaproteobacteria bacterium | reverse complement strand
CATTGACTCCCAGTTCCCGGGCCACTTGGCTAATTGGCACCTCCGATGACCGGGCCAGCACCACCGCTTCCCGTTTGTACTCCTGCGTATACTTCTTGCGTTTCTGCATGACACACCTCCACGGGCATTATTACCCTATTTAGATGTGTCCGAGAAATCGGGTGAGAACCCTTTAAGCTCTTTGGTGATATCGAAGTCGCCACCCATCACCGACAACATTTCTCTCATTTTCTGATTTTTCTGTGCAACTTCAGCAGCATATTCAAATTTTAAAAACGACATCAGCCTTGAAATCCCACGTGCCTTAGTAAGAGAAATGATCGAAGACCATAATTGTTCTATTGCTTCAAGTCTTCGCTTATCTACAGCAATTTGACGGTTTGACATGGCTGACATAGCACTAGCGCGTAGTGTTGCTATTTCTGCTTCTTTTATTCTCAGGTCAGCTCTGAGTAACTCCAGTTGAC
Organism: Gammaproteobacteria bacterium; assembly: GCA_004297165.1. Taxonomy (GTDB): domain Bacteria; phylum Pseudomonadota; class Gammaproteobacteria; order Eutrophobiales; family Eutrophobiaceae; genus 2-02-FULL-56-15. Next base: position 33,764 of record SCUJ01000002.1, on the reverse strand, counting down.
TATTAAACTCGTGACTGACACTTTCTCTGAGTCGTGTGATGATCCAACTTCGGCATAACCACCCTAAAAATCCAAGTGCTATAGTTGTGGTTACGGAAGGATACCAAGCTTCAATAGGCACGAGATTGTCTCCTGTACGTAGCCATTTCGTAACCCGTCATCCATATTTTGTGGCTGTAATCCCTGTGAGCATAACTAATTATATAATGTGCGAGCGCTGCAAGGCATTGATTTATAATACCTACTGTTAATCCTCCCAAACTTCGAACCCGAGGGTTGCAGGTTCGAGCCCTGCCGGGAGCGCCAATTAAAGCAATGAGTTAAGAATTTTTACTTACTCTTTCGTTATCGTAGAAAAAACCCTCATACAAAAACGCGCTGCGGATCTTTTCGCAGTCCGCCTCCGATACGCCTGCGGAGCGGGCTGTGGTGTACCAGCGGTTTTCGATGCATTCGCGCAGGGCGTTCAATCTGGCGCGGGCTTCATCTTCCGTGAGGAGAAAACGGGCGCACTGGGACAGAAGATTTTCGGCGTTCGCATAACGTCCCGCGTCCCCGCAGACGAGGGCCAGGTCCCGCCGCTCGGTGCTGATTGGGGTCGACGGCGTCAGGTCATAGGCCGGGGCCAGATGCCAGCGCTCCGCCGGGGCGATCAGGGCATGATTGCGTGGATGATCATCCGAGTTCGAGATCATCGCGTTGAAACACATGCGGGAGAAGAGTTCCCGTGCATCTTCCCTCGGCTCGGCGGAGACGCGCCGTAATTCTTCTACCAGGAGGGGATAGGACCATTTACCGCGATCATGCTGGGCATCATCGGCGCGCAGCAGTGTCAGCCCGCTTACCATGCGGTGTCTCAGGTAGCCTGCCTCCGTTTTTTCCCGATCGAAGCGCTTGACCAGCAGCACATCCCGTCCGGCAACCTCGACAATCCTGGAGGTTGCAGCGCGGATGTCGCATTCCCGGGCCAGTGTCAGCATCGCGTGTTCCACGCGCGCCTGATTCCAGCGATCGTCCGGCCGATTGAATTTGGCCAGCCAAAGGCCGTCGCCATCCTCCACGACTGCCTTGGGCCGCGCCCCGCCCATGGAGGTGCCTAGGAGCATGAGTTCATCGACCTGTGCGGTCGCGGCATCGTCCGGGATGGATTCGTTATTGATGATCGCATCGGCGATGGTCTGGAGCCTGGCAAGATTGATAATCGGATTGAAATGATGCTTCGGTACAAGCGGTTCCAGGTCGATTCCGAATCCCAGCGCGCCGGCGCGATCATCGGGGGAATGGAGCAGATAATCCATCTCGCCGAGCCCGGCGATGTCCGTCTGGCGATCGATGACGCAGCGGCCCCAGTAGTCGGGACTCGCGTCCCGCAACGCGCCGAAGACGCCCCGCAGGGCCGTAGTGCTGTAGGTGCGATCCGATAGCACGAGTTCGACCGGGTCGAGCGGGACCTTGGCCTCTCGGGCAAGATAGCTTTTACCGTACCGGAACCTGCCAGTGGCAAGACCGGAAGGGCTGATCGAGATGACGAATTTTCCCGCAGTCACCGGCGCTGTCCTTCCCGGCAATGTGATGTATACGAAACACTCGCTCTGGCCTTTCTTAAAACTCATTGTCGATCTCATCCTTCCGGTGCGCACGCTCCCGTGCCCCTTCGTGCATGAGGGCGAGTCCCGCCTCGTCGCTGGCCGGATCTGCGAGTTGGGTAAAATCCTCCAGCAGACCGTAGACCCAGAGGAGGGCGGCATAGATCGCGATGCCAGTCGTGGCTTTGCCCTTTTCCGCGTCGGCAACCGCGCGCAGACCCGTGCCGATCTTCCCGGCAACCTCCTGAATCGTGAGATTGCGGCGCAGGCGGGCCGTCCGCAAGTTGGCGCCCAAGGTTTTCATTGCCTGCTCAACAGGATAAGGAGGGGCGGTCGTCAAGGGATTCCGGGCTGTCATATACATTCAAGAGCCTGTTATCAATTATTAAATGCTGTTAAGAGCATATACCGCGTGCGAATAAAATCAAGATAAACATAAGGTGTGATGCCGGACATGGGCGTGCCTGTGGGCAAATTCCTTCATTTGTCCATAATCAAGACTTGGTTCATTGTTAGAGTAGGGCTGAGAGTCTCGAGGAAAATCAAATCTGAAACTGAGACGGCGGGATTCGGTTCTGCAACACATCTCGAATTTCCAAATGGGAGGATCAAGACAATGAAAAGAATGTATGCGCTGCGGATCATGGCGCTCATGTTGTTGGCGAATACTGCCTGGGCGGAGGATTTCGCCGGGACCTGGAACGTGACGATCAAGTCGCCGATGGGTGAACGGACCGCGCAGATGGTGATCAACGCGGACGGTAAAGGGACCTTCGATGGCAAGGAGACCGCGTTCAAGGTCGAAGGCGATACGGTCACCTTTCCGGTGGTTCGCACGACTCAGATGGGCGAAATGACCCTGAATTACACCGGCAAGCTCGCGGATGGAAAGATCGACGGCACGATGGCGATGGCCGGTGGTCCTCCAGGCGGCGGTCCCGGTGGGCCCGGCGGCCCTGGTGGTGGCGGACCGGGCGCAGGTGCTGGCGGTCCGGGAGGACCCGGCGGGGGCGCAGGAGGTCCAGGAGGACCGGGTGGAGGAATGGCTCCGCCGACCTGGTCCGCGGTGCGCGCCCAGTGATGTAGCGCCAGTCATGCAAGTTTCCTGAAATAACATTACCGGGACAGCGTCGGCGACGGCGGTGTCCCGGTTTTTATAGACGATAAATCAGTGCTTGGTCCCTGGTCCGGGACATGGATCTCACAGGGGAGATCGTATATTCTCCTGCCCCTGCAATAACAACCTCGAAACGCCTCGCCCCCGGATTGCCATCCGTTTCAAGTCAGCGCGTCCGAGTCCGTTCAGCCTTTCCGTCACAGGAGGAAATTCATGGGAGCCGTCTCTCAACTGGAGGTTTTTTTCAGGCCCAAAAGCGTCGCCGTCGTGGGGGCCTCGTCCGACCCGAAGAAACCCGGTTACACCGCGCTGAAGAACATGATCTCGCTCGGGTTCAAGGGGAAGATCTATCCCATCAACCCGCGCGAAAGCCACATCCTGGATCTGCCTTGCTACAAGAGCGTGCTGGAGATCAAGGAGCCGGTGGAGGCCTGCGTGCTGCTGGTGGCGGCCGAGTTGTCCGTGCGGGTCGCGAAGGATATCGCGGAGAAGCGGGCGCGGGACAACGACATCCAGGTGGTGGTTTGCATGTCGGCGGGCTTCAGCGAGTTGCACACCGAGGAGGCAGTGCAACGCGAGAAGGACCTGGTGGGCACGCTGCGCGGGGCCGGGATCCGCCTGATTGGACCCAACTGCCTCGGCGTGATGGACACGGTGAGCGGTTTCAACACCAATTTCGATATCGGCAGCTACCCCTCGGGAGGCGTCAGCGTACTGACCCAGAGCGGGGCCTTCGGCAATTCGCTGTTGATGTGGTCCGGCATGACCGGGCTCATCGGGCTTAATAAATATGTCTCAATCGGCAACATGTCCGACGTGCAGATGCACGAACTCCTGGAATACTGGAAAGACGATCCCACCACGCGGGTGATCGGCATCTATCTCGAAGGACTTTCCGACGCGGCATCCTTCTTCAAGGTGGCGCGGGAAGTTACCGCCGTGAAACCGATGGTGATCCTGAAGAGCGGGCGCAGCGAGATGGGATCCACGGCCGCACTGTCTCACACGGGCGCCGTCGCTGGCGCCGACGCCATTTATGACGGGGCCTTCCGGCAGGCGGGCGTGATCCGTGCGCGCAGCGTTGCCGAGTTCTACGATACCCTGCGCGCCTTCGCCAAGCAGCCAGTGCCAAAAGGCAATCGTGTCTGCGTTCTGACCCACATGGGCGGACCGGGGACGATCTGCATCGACGAGATCGCCTCGACGCCATCTATCGAGATGGCGAAATTCTCGGAGGCGACGACCGCTGCCCTGCGGCAGATCATCTCGCCCGCGGCCAATCTGGGGAATCCGCCCGGATATCTCGATCTCACCGCCGCGCATTCCGAGCGGATGCATCACGAGGTCCTGAAACTCATGTTCGCCGATCCTGGCGTCGACATGGTGATCCAGATCCTCGCGCCCAGCGCGTTCCTGGATCAAAAGCTGCTCGCCGAGGAAATCGCCACTGCCTGGGAAGCGCAAGGAGAAAGCAGAAAGCCGTTGCTGAATATTGTGACCTTTGGCGATTTCGCCGAGGTCCTGCGCAGCGGACTCGAGGCGCGCAGTCTGCCGACGATCGATTATCCTGACCTTGGCGCGCGGGTTGCGGGCAATCTTGCCCTGGCGTGCGAGAGCCGCCACATGGCGGCGACACGGGCGAAGACGGGAAAACAGGCCGGACGGCCCAGCGGACCCGCGGCCAAACTGATTGACAAGGCTCTGGCGGAGGGGCGCGTGAGCCTGCTCGAACCCGAGGCCTATGAGATCTGCGCGCAATACGACATCGACGTGCCGCCTTATGAACTGGTCGCGACACGCGCCACAGCGCTCGCGGCCGCGAAGGCGATGGGTTATCCCGTTGTGCTCAAGGTGGTGTCGGCGGAGATCCTGCACAAGACGGACATCGGCGGCGTGATGCTGGGGATCCGTTCGGACGAAGACCTCAATGCGGCCTATCAGCGGCTTGTGGACAACGTACACAAGGCGGCCCCGCTCATTACTTCCCCGAAGGTGCTGGTGCAAAAGATGATGCCCTCGGCCACGGAACTGGTGGTCGGCGGCCTGCGGGACAAGCTCTTCGGCCCGGTGATCATGGCCGGGATGGGCGGGATCTATATCGAGATCCTGAAGAAGGTGGGTTTTCGCATCGCTCCCCTGGACCTTGAAGATGCGACGGATCTGATAGTACAGACCCTCCCTCCGGCGCTGCTGGCCGGGGCCCGCGGACAGAAACCGATGCATGTCCCATCCATCGCCAAGGCACTGGTGTCCCTTGGTCGGATCTTTATTGATCACCCGGAGATCCAGCAGGTCGATCTGAATCCCTTCTTCCCTTACGAGGATCGCAGCGTCGCGGTCGATGCGAGGTTCATCATAGGCAAGAGCTAAAGGCTGGTGGGTAAAGGGGCTTGATTAAATGAGAATTAATCTTATTTATAAATAAACGGGTTCAGTTTATAATCCACTTCACCTGGATAACCTTAATGGCAGCAGGGACAGGCCGATCGGGGTTATCCATCAATCCATCCGTGGATGGCTGTTCGTCAATACAGGATCCAGTACGCCCCGATGCGAAGTCCCGTCGCCAACGAACCGGTAAAACCGGAAAAAACCCTTTGGGATCTGGCCCGTAATGAGCGTTGCCTCATCCGGAGCTTCCACGGCGATCTGGATGAGGTTTATCGCGTGCGGTTGATGGAACTGGGATTCCACCCCGGCGAGGTCGTGACCTGTCTGTATACACCCCAACTCGGCGCCCCGCGTCTCTACCGGGTGCACAATACTGTGTATTCGCTGGACGATGACGTTGCCGCGTTGATCCACATCTCTGAGGCGGCATGAGCATGCGGGAAGCCCTCCTTGTTGGCACGCCCAATTCAGGCAAGAGCCTGTTGTTCAACCAGATGACGGGATTGAACCAGAAGGTGGCAAACTTCCCCGGCATCACCGTGGATATCAGCTCCGGGCCCGTGATTGCCTGCCCGGACGTAAGCCTGGTGGACTATCCAGGCATCTACTCGTTGCATTCCATCTCGGAAGAGGAGCGGGTCGCCATTCGCGCCTTCAAGGATGCCCTGCTCAAGGAACATCTGACTGCTGTTATCTGTATCCTGGATTCAACGCGGCTCGAAAAGGGACTGCATTTTGCCTTGCAGGTCTATCGCGAGTGCCAGAAGACCGGCAAGCGCATGGTGCTCGTCGCGAACATGAAGGATGTCTTGCAACGCCACGACATGAAACTGAATTGCGAAGGTCTCTCGCGCTCGTTGGGGGTCCCGGTGTTGTTGTTGTCGGCCCGAACCGGCGACGGGATTGCCAACCTGACCGCAATGGTAGGCGATGGTCAGAATAAGGCAGAAGTGATGGACCGGCCGGATCTCATCCACATGGGCGATCTCGATCTGCGGACCCTGGCACATCAACTGGCCCATCAATACGGACCGAGCGGCGATCTCCTGATCCGATCGCAGTCCCGGCTCGATGCCTTCTTCCTCAATACCTGGACCGGCGGTCTGGCATTTTTGGCGATCATGTATCTCCTGTTCCAATCGATATTCACCTGGGCTGCGCCCGTGATGGATGCGGTGGAGGCGGGGATCGGTTTGATTGCCCGGCTGATCCTGCCACTCCTCGGCGAGGGCATCCTGCATGACTTTGTGAAAGATGCGTTGTTCGAGGGGATTGGCGCATTTCTGGTCTTTGTGCCACAGATCTTCGTCTTGACGCTCGTGGTAGGGATCCTGGAGGACTCGGGCTATCTCGCCAGGGCGGCGGTGATCTGCCACAAACCATTGCGCTATTTCGGGCTGACCGGCAAGAGCTTCATCCCCATGCTGGCGGGAATCGCCTGCGCGATCCCGGCGATCTATGCCGCGCGCACCGTGGATTCCCCGCGCAAACGCTGGTTGACGTACATGGCGATCCCCCTGATGCCGTGTTCGGCGCGGCTACCGGTCTATACGCTGCTAATCGCCGCATTCATCCCGGCGAATTACGCCCTGGGTGGACTGGTGGGTTCGCAGGGGCTCGCGATGTTTTTGATGTATTTCTTCGGGATGTTCATGGGATTGATCGTGACCGCGCTGATATCGAGGACCACGCCGGGGATGCGGCATGACATGCCCTTCGTTCTGGAGATGCCGCCCTATCGCCTGCCATCCTGGAAACCGCTGTTGCGTAATTCCTGGAATCGCTCGAAGCATTTCGTCACCCGCGCCGGCGCCATCATCTGTACGGTGACGATTGCCGTATGGTTCCTGGCGTATTTCCCCAATCGCGGCGCAGACCTTGGCGCATCCTGGCTCGGGACCATGGGCCGGTTCATCGAGCCGCTGTTCGCGCCGTTGGGCCTGGACTGGAAATACGGGGTTGCGGTCCTGAGTTCTTTTCTAGCACGGGAGGTCTTCGTCGGCACCCTGGGTGCGCTTTACGGGATCGAGGCGGCCGATGAACACATCAGTTCGCTCGCGGAGAAGATACAGGCCAGCGGTCTCAGTCCCGCCTCAGGCGTGGCGTGTCTCATCCTCTTCGCGTTGGCCCTGCAATGCGTTTCCACGCTCACCATCCTGGCCAAGGAAAGCGGCTCCCTGCGCCTGCCGGCGCAGTTGTTCGTTGGGTATGGAATCCTCGCCTATGGTGTGGCCTGGATTGGTTATCAACTGACGGGATGGATTGTCTCGTGAAAATTAAAGACGGGACATAAAAAAAGCCGGGCAAAAGCCCGGCTTTTTCGTTTTATGCAGTTAGCCGATCAATAACTGGCGGTCAGGCCGACGAAGAAGCGACGGCCGATCTGATCGTAATTACTGTTCGTGGAACCCAAGGCATTGTTGGTCGCATTCGCACCCACGATCTCGGGATCCGCATTGAGCAGGTTGTCAATCCCGAATCTCAACTCATAATTTTCGAGGAATGACCAGCGTCCGAACAGATCGACTTGGTCGTGCGACTCGATGCCGAGTGCGGTGGCTGCGCTGCCGGGCGGTGTATCCACCGAGGGCAGATGCTGCCAGCGCAGACCAACGGAATACGACCCGCTGGTCCAGCCAAAGGTCGACAATAACCTGTAATCGAACGAGGAATTGAACGATGTCCCGGTGTAGTCAACGAAGGAGGCGCCCGGAAACGGCGATTCAGCATACAGGTCGAGGTAACTCGCCAAAACGTTCACGCTAAACGAACCGGGGATGAACTCGATGCCCAAGTCCGCGAGTTCGGCACCCCAATCCAGTTGCATGTCGATACCCTGGGTCTCTATGCCGCCCTGGTTGATGGTGCGGGCTTTGAACCGGCGTGCCGCACCCCAGCCGAGGCCTGGTGTCCATTCGCGTTCGATCAGGGCGCAGAAGGGATTATTGGCGGCCATCGCTGGGCCGGACACCGAGCCGGGCGCGCTGCCAACCAAGCTGTTGTATTGAGCGTCCAGGCATTGCTGATAGACGCTGTTATGATTCGGTGTGCCGATCGCGTTTACAACATCGATTATGTAGTAGTCCGCGGACAAGGTGAACCGTTCCAGCAACGGATGATCTATTGGCGAATTGAGGATCAGTCCTGCGGTAAAGGTTTCCGCTGTCTCTGTTTCAAGGCCAGGATTACCCTCGGTCACCGCAATGGTGAACGGGAACGCAAAGGTGGCGCCGAAGACATTGTACCTGTAATCGTCGGCACTGTTCGGCGTGCCGCTGGGCAAGGCTGGATCAAAGAAATCACCCGCGACATCGCCCGGGGCGCCATCACGCTCCATAAGGTAGTCGCAGAGGATCTGAACATTCTCCCGGTTGGGATTGCCCGGGATGTTACCCCACGAGGGCGTGATACCAGGGATGTTCCCACACGAGTCGGGGGTTGTTGTCCCGCCGGTCCCCTGAATCTGGCTCCCGCCCTTAGGGGTAAACAGCTCGGCCACGTTTGGCGAGCGGGTGGCAACCTGATAACCGCCACGGAAGCGAACCCAGTCGTTCACAGCCAGGTCGCCGAGGACCTTGTAGGTCTCGGAACCTCCCGTGGTATCGTAGTCCGACCAGCGCACGCCGGGGTCGACCTCGAACGATTTGATGTACGGCAAATCCTTGACTACGGGTATCGCCAGCTCGGCGTAGACTTCCTTGACATCCGTGGATCCGTCAACGGAGACCGGCAGGATGATGTTCTGGATCACATTCGGGAAGTTCTGGTTGGCGTTGAACGCTGTATCCGGATCAAACTGGGCGTTCTCGCTCCGGTAGTCGGCCCCCAGGGCGAACTGCAACTCACCGGCCGGCAGATCATACAAGCTGCCCTGGATGTTGCCCTCGATGACCTCCTGGGTCAGGGTGGTGACGTTGGTCATCCGCAGAACGATGTAGTCGGCGCAGTCTTGTGAGACGGATGGCGTATCATCGACGCTGCCATTAGCGTTGAATATAGGCAGGCCCGATGTGCAATGGCCAGTCACTGCCAACGGGAAGAAGCCGGGCAGGGAGGATATATCGAAGTTCTCGCCGTACTGATTGGCATTGAACACGTTCTGGATCCGGGGCAGGTAGGGGAAACCCTCGGGTTGACGGGCATTCACGGTGGATTTGCCATGCGAGGCATAGACTTCCCAAGTTAATTCCCGGTCCATGAAGCTAAAATCGCCGTTGAAGCCGCCGATGACCTGATAGACATTGCTGGTCGTCTCGGTCGTGAAATTGGGTATGTAGTCCAGGCCTCCGACGTAGGTCCAGGGCGCATTCGGGGTCGGGCGTGAATTCAGCAGGTCCGCCAGTGCGCGAGGTACCGGGTGATCATTCGCGCCTTGTCCGAAGGTCGGCGAATCTGGATCGTCGTTCGCGGAGTCGTAGGGTACAGAAGGCGACCAGACGTTGAACAAGCCGGAGACGAAACCCGAGGCCTTGGCGAAGGTCTCCGCATAGCGGATATCCGTGAAGATGTTGATGTGTTCCGTCAGTGCGAAACTGGCGCTGCCAAAGACTGAATAACGATCGAGCGGGATCTGTAAATAGGTGTGCGCCGGGTCAAAATAACCCAGAGTTCCATCCGGATTGATCTTGAAACCGGAATCCATGCCCAGCGGCCCGGTATAGGGACGGGTGGCGTTTAACGGGTCCGAAGCGTTAAAGACGTTGCCGTTCTGATCAATGATATAGTTGGCCGCAGCGGGGAAGGAATAGAGTGTCGGGGCATTCGGCGTCGTAGGCTGACCGCAATTTGAGACGCTGCAGAATGAGGCACGCGATGCGGTGTATTGCGAAAGGTTGGAGCTACCAATCCCTCCAGCCTGCGTACCAGGGTCAAGCCAGCCATCGACGACCCAGTCACGGTCTCTCCCCATTATAATCTCCCGGTCGCTGTAGTTTGCGCCCAGCATGACGTTGCCCCGGCCGTCGGCGAAATTGGCGCCAATGAGGCCGCTGAACTGCTTTTCCGCGCCGTCGCCTTCCTGGCTGACGCCGTACTGGCCGCCGAACTCCGCGCCTTCAAAGTCCTTTTTTATGATGAAGTTGGTGACTCCGGCAATCGCGTCGGCCCCGTACACAGCCGCGGCGCCGCCGGTGATGACTTCAACCCGCTGTATGGCCGAAGAAGGGATGGTGTTAAGGTCGACCACCAGTTGGAGGTTGACTGGCTGCACGCGTCGGCCATCCACCAGGATAAGATTGCGATTCAAACCGAGGCCGCGCAGATTGAGAGTCGCCGCGCCAGGCGCCTGATCGGCGGCCGGGAACGGCGATGCCGCCGAACTGTTCTGCGCCTGCGATCCGGCCACATTGAACTGCGGCATCTGGTTGAGAGTGGCCTCAATCCCGATGCTGGTACGGTTTTCGAAGGATTCAGTATCGACCGTCACGATCGGACTTTGCGAGGTGAAATCGCGCCGGACGATGCGCGTGCCTGTGACCGTGACTTCTTCCAGGGCCTCGTCCTCCTGGGCGGATGCCTGTGGAATTACGCCAAGGGCTGCGGTCAGGACAGCAGTGAGAGTGAGAGTGAGCCTGCGACTGCGGCAAGGTGCGTACATAAAACTACCTCCCCAGGTTTTTATGAAGCGTTGGATTGAACCTCGATTTTCAGTCTAGTGGTAAATCGAAGTGAATTCAAACCCTGTTTTCCACAATAGAGTACTGAAAGTTTCTTGGGCGGAAGTAGTATATGTGCAAGGTCCGGGGGCGATGCCGGCTGTCGTTCTGTCTTTCAGTAGATTTTCGTGATCCATTCCCATGACTTGGCTGGAGGGGTTGCCTTGGACAAGATCCTTAACCATCAGGCCCTCCCGCGTCCTGGATCAAGAATCCGGCGGACCGCCACCGCTGCTCCCGGCAAGGAGGGCAACTGCGCTCTCTCGAAATGATCGCAGACCAAGGGCGAAGGCGATAATCGATAACACCGCGAAAAGCAGGGTGAAGGAAGCCAGGGACCAGCGCAGGGCGAGGGGATCACGGTAGACATAATCCGTGAACAGGGCGACGACGGTCGGTCCGCAGGTCATTCCGATCAGGGCAGCAAAAAAGATGTATACCGCTATTACTTGTCCCCGCAACTGGTTCGGGGTGATGTAATTTACCGCGGCGGGGGCGAGCCCGACGGGGATGCCCAGACTCACGGCCGTCGGACAGAGCATCAGCAGGACCAGCGCCGGGGTTGGCATGCACATAGCGGCGACGCCGAAAACAAGTATGAAACCCGCTCCATACATGGCGACGCGCATATGCGCGTCCTGCACGCCCCGGTGGAGGGCCCGATCCGCCAGGATACCCCCGAGGAGGATCCCCGCGGTGCCGAGGATGCCGACGATCAGGCCGAAGTAGTAGCCAATACGGCTTACTTCCCAGCCGAAGCTCCGTACAAACATACTGGGGACCCAGGCAAAAAAGCCATAAGAGATCGTCGCCTCGAAGGAGTACCCGAGAAAAGCTGCGCCATAGGCCCGTGCATGCGCGATCAGGAAACGGCCGGCCGCCGACAGGCTGACGTGATCCTTGTTTGCGCCGATGGCCAGGAGATCGCGACGCACGGGTTCGCGTACAGTGGACATCAGGGCCACGATCAGCAATCCAGGGAGACCGACGAGGAAGAACGTGAGTTGCCAGGGCCTGACCACGCCGATCATGGGCAACGCAATCTCGCGCGCCGCGGTCACCTCCTGGATGACGTAACCGCTGATGATGAAGGACAGGCCGGCGCCGAAGAAGATCCCCATGGAGTAGAGGCTGATTGGCATGGCGCGCTTATCCTTCGGGAAGTAATCCGCAATCAAGGAATAGGCCGCGGGGGAAAGACAGGCCTCGCCTACGCCAACTCCAATACGCGCCAGAAAGAGCAGGGCAAAGTTTCTGGCCAGTCCGCAGGCGGCGGTCATGAAGCTCCACACCAGAATGCCGGCAGCGATGATCGCCCGGCGGTTTTTCCGGTCCGCCATCCGTCCGAGCGGGATCCCCGCGACGGTGTAGAAGATGGTGAAGGCGAAGCCTTGCAGCAGGCTCACTTGCGTATCGGTAATCGCCAGATCCTGTTTGATGGGCTCGATAAGCAGAGACATGATCTGCCGATCGATGTAGGAAACCGTGTAAGCGAGAAACAGGATGGCGACCACATACCAGGCGTACGCCGGGTCGGGATAGGCGGTTGTGTTATTATTCATGCTCCCCCCTCGTATCCGGAACATGGTAACAAAGAAGACGGGATTACCGCATCGGCAATAACAATGAAAAAACCGGCCGCCAACAGGTTCTTGCTTTCCGGAAGGATTTCATATCGATCATTAAAGCTCGGATTGCGGGAAATGTGGAAACTGCGCGGCCACGCGGAAGTGGTGGAAGAATCCACCTTCCTGGATACCTTCGACTGGCGGTTATACAGCGCGGGAACTGTACTTGAAGCGATACACGAGCATGACGGGTGGCGCTTGATATGGCGCAATCTCAATGAGACTACATCCAGGGACAGTTGCGCCCTGACCGGATTGCCGCGCTTTGCGGCGGAAATCGACAATCCGGCGGTCAGGAAACGGCTGGCGCAGGTGATTGGGGTGCGGGCCTTGTTGCCGCTCGTCCGCTTGCGCGGTCGCAGACGCAGCCTGCAACTCCTCGATGTCGAGGACAAGAATCTACTGACGCTGCAACTGGAAAAAGATGCGGATTTGGTCTGTCTGCGGCAGGGCGGAGGAGAGGTGGCGATCCCTCGCCCGTCGCCAACGCGCGTGAAACTGTTGCCGATGAGGGGTTATACCGAGGCGGCCGAATCCGTGCGGGCGGCCTTGCTGGCCTTGGGAAGCTTGCGATCCGTCGAGAGGGATCCCTGGTACGATAATCTCGAACTCTGCGGCATCGACCCGAATGGTCCGCGATCATCCGCCGAGAGACCCGCGCCGCATACCCATAGCGGGGCCGCGATCAAACAGATCCAGCTCCGGCATTTCGAGAAATTAAAGTTGCAGGAGGAGGGGATCCGGCAGGATATCGATACCGAGTTTCTGCACGATTTCCGCGTCGCGGTGCGCAGGACCCGGGCCTTACTGCGGCAATCGCGGGGTGTTTTTCACGCGCGGCATCTGGTGCGCTTCAAGCGGGCCTTCGCCTGGCTCGGACGGTCGAGTGGCGTTGCCAGGGATCTGGATGTGCATCTTCACGCCCTCGAACAGGCGCGCACGACCCTGCCTTTTGCCATGCAAGAAGCCATGGCGCCTATTCGTGAACAACTCAGGAAGGAACGCGATCATGAATACCAGCGCCTTCACAAAGTCCTCGGTTCCCGGCGTTACCGCGATCTTTGTCATGACTGGCAGGCGTTGCTCCTTGGGCCGGACGAGGCACATACAAAGTTGGCGCATGCGCGTCAACCCATTATTGAGTTCGCCGGTCGACGGATTTGGAAAGCCTACCGCAAGGCGCGGCGGCAAGGGTTGCGCCTTGATGGCTACCGGGATTCGGCGAGGTTGCACCGGTTGCGAAAGACCGTGAAAAAACTGCGCTATCTGATCGAGAGTTTCCATCACCTCTACCCCCAACGCGCCATGCGTCCGTTGATCGATCGTTTGCGATCCCTGCAAGAGAATCTGGGTCTGCTGCAGGATTGCCAGGTGCAGCGGCGCAAGTTTGAGGAAATCCAGCGAAACTTGCCGGCGCAAACCGGCGCGCTGACAACGACTCACGCGGTCCTGCGGCATCTCGTCGCGAGTCTCAGGTCGGAGGATACAGAGTTGCGCAGACACTTCGCCGCGGCCTTCAATGAATTCAGCACAACAGAAACCCGCGCGCATTTTCGCGCGCTCGCGCATCATTAACAGTGTAATCCCGATGAATTGCCCATGAAGGCGCTGGCCAGTTACAACATCAAAGGTGGCGTTGGTAAAACCACCTGCATCGTCAATCTGGCCTATCTCGCGGCGCGGGAAGGCTATCGGACATTGTTATGGGACCTCGATCCTCAAGGCGCGGCGAGTTTCTATTTCCGTGTCCAGCCGCGAATCAAGGGCGGATTGAAGGATATCCTGGCCAGGACACGGCCGTTGCAGTCCGCCATCAAGGCGACGGATTATCCGCGGTTGGATCTGATCCCCGCCGATCCTTCCTTACGTTACCTCGACACGAAGCTGATCAAGCACGAAAAACCGGTCAGGCAATTCCGCAAGCTTATCAAACCGTTTGCCGGGCAATACGATTTGGTTTTGCTGGATTGCGCCCCCGGGATCTCGCTCGCGGCGGAAAATATCTTTCTGGCCGTCGATGCCTTGCTGGTGCCGGTCATACCGACAACACTTTCCGTTCGCACTCTTCAGCAACTCGAGAAATATCTCAAACATGCCGAATTCGAGGGGCCGGCGATTTTACCGTTCATTTCCATGCTCGATCACCGCAAGCGTCTCCACCGCGAGACCATCCAGATGCTGTTCAACGATGAGGGAAGATTTCTGCGAACCATCATACCAAGTGCAAGTCAGATAGAATTGATGGGAGTGCGTCGCGCACCGCTGGGCAGCTACGGCGTAGACAGCACCGCGGTGAAGTCCTTCGAGAATCTCTGGGAGGAAGTGCGGGATGCCCTCGGGATAGGAACGCCAGGAATTACTTGAGTTAACTTATACGCACCGGGGGATTGATTGTGCACCACCACTGGTATCACCAGCTTGTTTGTCTCCTCAATCCATTGGGTTGCCTGCACACCGTTACACACGGTAGAAATATATTTGAAATATTTTTATATATATCCTATAGTTATGGCAAGTTCTTTACAAAGAAGATGATGTTATGTCCATGACCAAGCAATCCTGTATCACCCTGATCGCGGTAATTATGTTATTGACGGCGTGCACGCGAGAGATAATGGTCCGCTCGACGGACCAGAATCAAACCCCAGATCGATTAATGGTGAATGCCGATGGTAAAAAGGTATTCCGCAACCGCGTACTCCCTGAAGAAGATGTCATCATCTATAAAGATGGCCGGGGCGGCGAAAAGGCGGCGGTGAAGGTTCATGTGCCCTTGCATCCGAGCTTTTTCCGGGATTCCATCGTCGTTGAACGGGAAATACCCGGCGAAACAGTAGTCAGTGAAGCGGACTGATTCAGGCTTTAACGGCGCTGCCGATTACCGCAACCCTCCTCAAATTTCCTCGATACACGTACACATTCTCACCAATGTTTAATCGCGCCCGGTGATTCGCTCGAAACCGGGCGCACGTTACGAGCACTTGGCAGAAGCCGATTTTATGGACTATGCTAATCTCCACATGCAGTAGAGTAGTATTGGTAGCGGTAGGGTTGGAAGTATCTCTTTTTATATCTGCCTCTTCATCCTCGGCTGCACTTGTACTTTAATTCATTATGCTTCATAAGGGGGGGATAGTAATGAGTGATGGTATTGTTAAATGGTTTAACAACGCGAAGGGTTTTGGCTTCATAGAACCTGAAGGGGGAGGCGATGACATCTTCGTCCATTATTCAGCGATCAAGAGCGAAGGCTACAAGACGCTGAATGAAGGTCAGAGTGTCATCTTCGAAGCAGAGCAGGGACCCAAGGGTTATCACGCGGTGGCCGTACAAATTAAAAGCTGACGCCCTTAACACTCAGGAGTTGAGTAGAGATCCCCACCCTGGTGTGGGGATTTTTTTATGTTGGAGTAAAACATAATGATGACGACCTGGGAACAGGTGTTATTGGGGATTGTCGCGCTGGCGCTGGCGTTCTTTTTCTGGCCGGGCGTCAAGGCGAGCCTCGAGCGCAGCCGGCAGGCGGAGCAACGGGACTGGCTGGCCGTTTTATTGCCGATTGGCGCGGTTGTGCTGTTCGTGATCCTGCTCGTCGTCATGGCCAGATCGTAGTCTTATACGTGGGCATTACCGGCATGACTGTGCCGGGCAGAACCATCTCTGAGTAAATCAGAGGTTCCCTATCATTAGGCCCGGTTACAGGTTATTATCGCGGCCCTGCTGTCAGTCATCCCCGTCTTGAAGCCTATGGAAGCATTGAATCGAAAAGCAAACTACGAGTTTAATAAGCTCCAGCGCCGGCTGCGCCGGGACACCGGTCGCGCCATCCAGGACTTTAACATGATCGAAAACGGCGACCGGGTGATGGTCTGCCTTTCAGGCGGGGCGGATTCCTTCACGCTGCTCGACATGTTGCTGAACCTCCGACGCAAGGCCCCTGTCGATTTCGAAATGCTGGCGGTCAATCTCGATCAGAAACAACCCGGTTTTCCCGCGGATGTACTGCCGTCCTATCTCGAATCCATCGGCATGCCATATAAAATCCTGGAACAGGATACCTACAGCGTGGTGAGGAATATCGTGCCGGATGGCGATACCATGTGCGGACTTTGTTCACGCCTGCGCCGTGGCGCGCTATACACCTTTGCCAGGGAACAGGGGTTCAATCGCATCGCCTTGGGCCACCACCGCGATGACATCATTGAGACCCTCTTTTTGAACATGTTCCATGGCGGGAAACTCAAGGCCATGCCGCCCAAACTGCTCAGCGACGATGGCGCCAATGTGGTTATCCGGCCGCTGGCCTATTGCCGCGAGGCGGATATCAAGACCTACGCCGAGGCGCGCGGTTTTCCGGTCATCCCCTGCAATCTGTGCGGGTCCCAAGATAACCTGCAACGGCAGGCGATCAAGGCCATGTTGCGGGAATGGGATCGGAAACACAGCGGCCGCAGCGAAACAATATTCGCCGCCATCCGTAATCTGGTGCCATCGCATCTCGCGGATCCCAGTCATTACGATTTCCGCAGTCTGGGTTCCCGTGCAGAAGCCGCTGCCGGCAGTCAGAACTGGCTGGCTGGCGAAGAATGACGGTTCGCTCCCCGCGAACCGCTGTCTGATTTTCCGATGCTCGAAAAAATAATCATCTGGGCCGTACCTGTCGTCTTTGCGGTTACGGTCCATGAAGTGGCCCATGGCTGGACGGCGAGCAAACTGGGCGATCAAACGGCCCGTATGCTCGGCCGGTTGACCCTGAACCCGATTAAACATGTCGATCCGATCGGCACCGTGCTGGTCCCGTTGCTCCTGATGTATGCGGGTAATTTCATTTTCGGCTGGGCGAAGCCGGTTCCGGTGGACTGGCGCAATCTCCGCCATCCCCGCCGCGACATGGCGATAGTCGCGGCGGCGGGACCGTTAGCCAATCTGTTGATGTTAATCGGCTGGACCATCCTGGCGAAATTGTGTTTCGAGTCGAACGCTCAACCCGGCGCCATGATCGGGGCGGCATTCGAGATGAGTCAGGCCGGCATTATGATCAACGCACTCCTGATGCTGCTTAATCTGTTGCCGGTCCCGCCACTCGATGGCAGCCGGGTGGTGAGCGCCTTGCTCCCGCCGCGGATTGCCTATGGGTATAACCGGCTGGAGAGCATCGGCCTGCTCATCATGGTGTTGCTGCTGGCCACTCAGGCGGTGGGCCTGATTCTTGGCCCGCCGCTGGAACTGCTGCTGCATTTCGTGGATCTGTTTTTGCTCTGGTGATGCGTGTCCATATACCCCGGAAAGGGTATATAACCGCCCAGATTTTCGAGCTATGATGACCCGCGTTTGAATCAACCAAATCAGGACGAAGGCTGTAGCGATGCTTCAGGTAAAGATA
The DNA here is from genome assembly GCA_004297165.1 of Gammaproteobacteria bacterium. Classification (GTDB taxonomy): domain Bacteria; phylum Pseudomonadota; class Gammaproteobacteria; order Eutrophobiales; family Eutrophobiaceae; genus 2-02-FULL-56-15. The sequence continues at coordinate 16,005 of SCUJ01000002.1, read as the reverse complement.
TTCGCCAACAAGAAGACCCTGGACGGTTATCGCGACCGGATCTCCACGGCGATCCACCAATCGGTCACGCAGGTGCTGGGCGCCCCGGTCCATTCGAATCATCGCTTCTTTTCCCTGGAGCCTTACGATTTCACCTCGCCGGATGAACGCAGCGAAAATTATCTGATCCTCGAGCTGACCATGCTGGAAGGCAAACCGCCGGAAGTGAAGAAGCAGTTGTTGAAAAACATCTTCTCGCGCCTCGAACAATCAGCCGCCTTCTCTCCGCGGGACGTGGAGATCATCATCAACGAAACCCCGGGTCATAATTGGGGAATACTCGGCCGGACCGCGGATGAATCCGCGCTTATCCATAAGCTGAGCGTCTGATCGCGACCGGATTTCCTGTTCAAATTTCGGAAGTATTTTTTCGTGCGCGGTGTATTCTGCTGCCCATGAAAGCCGAGCCGCAGCCCTGTAACGAACCGTCAGCCAAACCCAAGGTTTACTACCGCGCGCTGGTGGACCGGGACAAGCGCTTTGAAGGGATCTTCTGGGCGGGTATCAGGACTACGGGGATCTTCTGCCGGCCGGGTTGTTCGGCAAAGAAACCGAAGCGGGAGAATGTCGTGTTCTTCGCCAGTGTTGGTGCGGCATTGTCCGCAGGTTTCCGTCCTTGTCGAAAATGTCAGCCGCTGTTGCGTTACGGGGATCCGCCCGTATGGATCAGGAAGTTGCTCGCCGAGATCGACGAGGATCCGGGGCAGCGCATCACGGACTCCGATCTGCGCAATCGCGGACTCGATCCCGTCACTTTGCGCCGATGGTTCAGCAAACATCACGGCATGAGCTTCCATGCCTATCTGCGGACCAGGCGCATCAACGAGGCCTACCGGCGGATCAAGTCGGAAGGCGAAGTGACAACCCCGGCGCTGGATGCCGGTTATGCCTCACTCAGCGGTTTTCACGCCGCGTTCAGAAAACATACAGGTTTCTCACCCAAGGGCAGCAGGACGCGCGAACTCGTGATCGTCAGACACCTGCTGAGTCCGCTTGGGCCCATGCTTGCGGGTTGCACGGACGCGGGGATCTGTCTGCTCGATTTCCAGGATGAACTGGAAGATGCACTCGCAAACAGTAAATCCAGCAGTCGCAAAATCGGTGACGGCAGCCTGTTCGGGGCGCATCCGTTACTGACCCGGCTCGAAACGCAACTTGAGGAATATTTTAACGGCCGACGGCGAATCTTCGATCTGCCTTTGCTCATAGTCGGGACGGAATTTCAGAAACGCGCCTGGGAAGCCTTGCTGGAAATCCCGTTCGGCGCGACTCGCTCGTACAGGGAGCAGGCGGAAATGATTGGCAAACCTCTGGCGGTGCGCGCCGTGGCGGGGGCCAACGCCGCCAATCGCCTGGCAGTCCTCATTCCCTGTCACCGCGTGATCGGTAACGATGGCGGTCTCGCCGGTTATGGCGCCGGTATCTGGCGCAAACGCTATCTCCTGGAGCACGAGCGATCGGTGTTGTCGCGTCAGCCTGCTGACGGATAAATCGCCGTCGAATCCCGTTTCACCTGGTACTTCCCTTCCGGCGGGGATCCTGTATTCTGACCGGCGTACGTCAACACTTCTGTACCGACCATTCATCCGCTGGATCGTCAAGTGCCACAAACCCCGCCGATATCGCGCCCGGATACCAACAGCGTCTTGTTGCGGTGCGAAGCGCAACAATGCTGGCTGTTGTTCGAGCGCCCGCAAAGGATACTAACCGCGCACAGGCTGGAAGACGTCCCAGACGTGCTCGCCGAAGCGGAAACTGCGGTTGCCTGTGACAATCTCCATGCCGCCGGATTCGTGAGCTATGAGTCCGCCCCGGCCTTCGACAAGGCGTTGACGACCCGCGCCGGGGGTGAATTTCCTTTTGCCTGGTTCGGGCTTTACCGCACAACAATCCCGGTGTATCTACCTCGACCGGAGACTGGCGGCGAAGTGCCGGAGATCGACTGGCAGGCGAGCGTCAGTGACGCCGAATATCGCGCAGAGATCGCGCGGATCAAGCATTACATTCGGGAAGGCGACACCTATCAGGTCAATTACACCTTCCGCCTGCGTGGAACGGCCGTCAACGATCCCTGGCGACTCTTCCTCGCGATGATCGCGGCCCAGGGCCGGACGCTGGGGGCATTCATCCAAGGCGCTGACTGGTGCGTGAGTTCCGCCTCGCATGAATTATTCTTTCGGCTGGATGGCGAGGAGTTGATTTCCCGTCCCATGAAAGGCACGGTTACGCGGGGCCTGACTCAGGGCGAGGACCTCGCCAGGGCAGAGTGGTTACGCAATTCGGCGAAGAATTGCGCGGAGAACATCATGATCGTGGACATGATCCGCAACGACATGGGGCGCATCGCCCGCACCGGTAGCATCGCTGTTGCCAATCTGTTCGAGATTGAAAAATATCCCACCCTCTGGCAGATGACGAGCACGGTGAGTTGCAGGACCCGGGCCGGTCTGCGGGAAATATTTCAGGCGCTGTTCCCCTGCGCCTCGATCACCGGCGCACCGAAGCGGCGCACGATGGAGATCATCCGCGAGGTTGAATCGACCCCGCGCGGCCTCTATACCGGCGCGATCGGGTATCTCTCGCCGAACCGGCGCTCTCAGTTCAGCGTGGCGATCCGTACGGTAATCATCAATCACCGCGATGGGATCATGGAGTATGGCACCGGCGGCGGAGTCGTCTGGGATTCACAAGCCGGGGATGAACTTGCGGAATGTATGGCCAAGGCCCGAATCGTGACGCGCCAGGCGCCGGAGTTTTCGCTCATCGAGACCCTGTTGTGGACGCCTGAATCGGGGTGTTTCCTGCTGGAAGAACATTTGCACAGACTGCGGAATTCAACGGCTTATTTCGATTTTAACCTCGATGAACCGGGTTTGCGGCGGCTGCTTGCGGAGCGCACTGCCGGATTGTCGCCAGAGCCACATCGGCTCCGTGTGCTGGTGCACAGGAATGGCGAGATGCAGATGGAGACCGCGTCGCTATCGACCAGGACCGGGGATTATCGTGTAATCCTCGCGGAGGCGTCGATCGACTCCACTGATCCATATCTCTACCACAAGACAACCCGACGACATGTTTACACATCCGCATTGGCCAAGGCGTCAGGCTATGACGATGTCCTGCTCTGGAATGAGAGGGGAGAGCTTACAGAATCCTGCATCGCCAACCTCGTCGTGGAACTGGATGGCAACCTCTACACACCGCCCGTGACCTGCGGTTTGTTGGCCGGCGTCTATCGGGAAGCGCTGCTGCGCGAGGGAAAAATAGCCGAACGGATCATACGCAAGGAAGAGTTGTCGAAGTGTACCCGGATCTTGTTGGTTAACTCCGTGCGCGGGATGTGGGAGGTAAAACTCCCCACGATGAGCGTCCCTTGAAGCTGAAAAAATAACGGACGCCTCGCGACGTCCGTTATTTCCTTTATTGCTTGCGGATGATCTTCAAGTTCAGGCCTTTTCGGTTCTCCAGCCTGACGCGTAAGACTCGCGGGCAACCTTCGAGTAGGGAACCGGACTGACAATCGCCCGGATCTCGATCTGCCGGTGCCGTTCCACCGTGGTTTTCTTCGAACCGCGGTTTTCCTCGCCCCAGACCAGGGTCACTTCCGCGCCGGGCTTGATGCTGGGATCCACAAAGCCCAGCGATAGCATGGAACGCTCGTTGTAGCTGTAGCCGCTGAACATGGATACGCCGACCCGCTTGCCGTTGCGCATGATCCGATCGTAGGAAGAAGAGGCGTAGTTCGAGAGGGGCAGATCGAAATATTTATAGATGTCGCCCGGCTCGAACAGCGAGCTGAAGGCCTTGATGACATCCTTGCTGTTCCAGGCGAAGGTTACTTTGCGGCGATGCGGTCCCTTTTCCATGGCCTGCAGCGCGCTGCTCCCGATGAAATCATGGTCGAACTTGATGAAGGGGCCGTAACCGAGCTCATAGGGCGTGGTGTAGTAGTCTTCGATGTTGTTGGAGTAGAAACTGCCGCCGAGAGATCCGGTAGCCTCGTAACCGGTCGCCGACAGCCACTTCCGATACGGCCGCATCTTGTCGCCGGTGTAGACGGCGGGCAACGGGGAGGGTATCCAGCCAGACTCCAGCGTGTTGGTGGCATAGGCGCGACAACCGACCTGGACGATCCCGTGATCGCGGCCGGCCGCGACGATGGTTTCCCGGATCTCCTCGCGCTCCCGATAGGGGCCCCAGATCTCCAGACCCGGCGCGCCGGCCATGCCATGGCGCAGGGCGCGGACCTTGCGGCCGCCGATCTTGATGTAATCCATATTGAAGAACTTGATATCGGGAACCGGACCGCCGTTCAGTTTCTCGATAATCTTCCACGCATTCGGACCCTGGATCTGGAAGCGATAGCATTTGCGGATGACGGCCTTCCCCTTCGGGTTGCCCGGAGAACGATCGTCCTTGACGATCTTCACGTCATAGCCGCCGGTTTCGGCATGGTATTGAATCCAGTTGGCGGAAGGCGCGCGGCCGACGAAGACCAGTTGATTCTTCTTCAGGTGGAACAGGATGCCATCGCCGATGACATGCCCGCCGTGGCTGCACGGGACATACTGCTTGGCCCGGTTGACGGGAAAGTTCGCAAAACTGTTGATCGCGGTGTCCGACAACAGCTTGATGGCGTCCGGGCCCTCGATATAGAGATCCACCATGTGATGCGATTGATCGAACAGTACGGCCGATTCCCGCCAGGCGCGTTGTTCATCGCGCCAGTTGGAATATTCGCTGGGTACGACCGGATAGACATAGGCCCCGATCTGCGAATTACGTAAAAGATCGACCGGGTTGCCCGCTTTTTTTATGACGTCTTCCAGACTTTTTGCGCTCATCTCTTCTAGAACCTCCATTCAGGTTGCTTGGGTAGGTGAAAGGTATTTAACACCCCGACCTATTGCAATGCAAGGCAGGACGTCTGCTGTAGAAGGGCTTGTTGGAGCGCTCAAATTACGGTGAAAACCTGTGAAATTCGGCTTGTAATGAACTTCCGCCGGATCGGCGGATCCGGCGAAGTGTCGCTATTTTGCGGGACGATGCAACGCGCGAGATTGAAGCAGTGGCTGGGGGTGAAGGATTCGAACCTCCACTGACGGAGTCAGAGTCCGTAGTCCTACCATTAGACGAACCCCCAGTAGGGGTGACCCTGCTGCACCTGAAGCGGCTGGTATTAGCGCTTGGAGTACTGCGGCCGCTTTCTGGCCTTGTGCAGACCGACCTTCTTGCGCTCCACTTCGCGGGAATCCCGGGTTACGAAACCGGCCAGCCGTAACGGCCGACGCAGGGTTTCGTCATACTTAATCAAGGCCCGGGTTATGCCGTGCCGGATGGCGCCGGCCTGCCCAGATATCCCGCCGCCGGATACCGTGACAGTAATATCGAATTTATCCGTCATGGACACGGTTTCCAGGGGCTGGCGCACCACCATTTGCCCGGTTTCACGGCCGAAGTATTTGTCGAGGTCGCGGTTGTTGACGGTGATCTTGCCGTTGCCCTTGTGGATGAATACCCGCGCCGTCGAGCTTTTGCGGCGGCCGGTGCTGTAATAAGTTTGTGTGCTCATTTATCAAATTTCCAGTGGCTTGGGTTGTTGCGCGCTGTGCTGGTGTTCGCCCCCGGCGTAGACCCGGAGTTTGCGGAACATCTCCCGGCCCAGGGGTCCCTTGGGCAACATACCCTTGACCGCAGTCTCGATGGCCTTCTCCGGGTGTTTCGTCTGCAATTTTTCGAAAGTCGTGGTTTTCAAGCCGCCCGGATAGCCGGAATAGCTGTGATATATCTTGTCTTTGAATTTACGGCCGGAGACGCGGATAGCCCCTGCATTAATGATCACAATGTAGTCGCCATTATCCATATGGGGGGTATAGTCGGCCTTGTGCTTGCCGCGCAGTCTGCTGGCTACTTCCGTTGCCAGCCGGCCCAGCGTCTTGCCGGTGGCATCAATCAGATGCCAGTCACGGCGGATATCCGCGGGCGTCAGGGAGAACGTTTTCATGGGATTTACTCGGGCGCCAAAAAAAGAGGGGCAATGGTACGGATTGGGCCCCTGACTGTCAATATTAACGGGTGTCTTTTCTCCGGTTTTTCAAGGAATAATAGGAGTTTACAGGAACCAGACGGTCATGTGCTCAAGCTGAGGGAATAATATGCGTTTATCTCCTCCCGTGAAACCTCCACGTTAAACAGTCATCTTGGCCTGACGGCCTTGAAAACGGTCAGATCCGGCCTTATAAAAAATGGTGAAGTATTTGTTCAGCCTTACAGGAGCAACCCAAAGAGGAGGAAATATTATGAACCTGACTAAATATGAACCTGGCACGTTGTTCGACCGTTTCCACAAGGAAATTGGCCGTTGGGGTCTGGCGGACACCCTGCTGCGCGATTTCATGGGTGAAGACCTTTCCGATATCGCCACCAGTGATTGGCGTCCGGCGGTGGATATCAAGGAAGAGCCGAACCGCTACGTGATCCTGGCCGATATCCCCGGAGTGAAGCCCGAGGATATCGAGATCACGATGGAGAACGGCATGGTCACCATCAAGGGCGAGCGCGTCGAGACCAAGGAAAAGGAGGAGAAAGGCTACCGGCGCATGGAGCGGCATCAGGGCAGTTTCTACCGGCGCTTCAGCCTGCCCGAGACCGCGGATGCTGAAAAGGTCGTGGCCACCGGCAAGAACGGCGTGTTGGAGATCGTGTTGCCGAAACTGGAGCAGGTCAAACCGAAGCGGATAGAAATCAAGGCGAAATAAGGCGTCTATAGGCACTTTCCAAGGCGGGGTTCTCCCCGCCTTTTTTTTGCGTGGCGCGGCCTCACACCTGACCCTTTCCTAAAGGCAGGGCATTAATTATCCTTGCAAGAGGCGCGGGGGAATGTTCACATTGGTCGATGCAGCCGCTTCAACCAATAACAAGGGGATAACCGATGGCTGATTACACCACTCAAGACATCCGGAATATTGTCCTTGCCGGACATGGCGGGGCCGGGAAAACCACCCTGGTCGAGGCCCTCCTGTACAAGGCCGGGGTCATCAACCAGCCGGGCAGCGTCGATCGCGGGACCACGGTGTGCGACTTCGACCCCCAGGAGCGGGAGCACAAGCATTCGCTGGATACGGCCATCGTCAGCATGGATTACCACGGCGGTCATATCAATCTCATCGATACCCCAGGTTATCCGGATTTCATCGGCCGGACGCTCGCGGTCCTGCCGGCCGCCGAGACCTGCGCCATCGTCATCAACGCCCAGACCGGGATCGAGATGGTTACCAAGAGCATGATGCGGATCACCAGGGAACGGGATATGGAGCGGTTGATCATCATCAACAAGATCGATGCCGACGAGGTGGATTTGAAGGGATTACTCTCTGCCATAAGGGAGGAATTCGGGACGGAATGCCTGCCGCTCAACCTGCCGGCGAACCAGGGCCGTGAAGTCGTGGACTGTTTTTTCCAGGCCGCGGGCGGGGCGACCGATTTTTCCTCGGTGCGGGAGACGCACACCGCCATCATCGATCAGGTGGTGGAACTGGACGAGGAATTGATGGCGCTCTATCTCGAACAGGAATCGGCGGTCACTCCCGAACAACTGCACGGGGCCTTCGAGAAGGCCTTGCGGGATGGCCACCTTGTGCCGATCTGCTTTGTCTCGGCGCAATCCGGCGCCGGCATCGATCTATTGCTGGATATCTTCGCCCGGCTGATGCCCAACCCGCAGGAAGGCAATCCGCCTCATTTCCTCAAGGGCGACGGCGCAGGCGCGGAATCAATCCGCCTCTCCCCGGACCCAGGGCGGCATGCCCTGGCGCATGTCTTCAAGGTGACCATCGATCCGTTCGTTGGACGCATGGGGGTGTTCCGTATTCATCAGGGCGCCATTCGCAAGGACGGCCAGTTGTACGTGGGCGATGGCCGGAAACCGGTCAAGGTTAACCATCTCCTTAAATTGCAGGGTAAGGAACATAGCGAGATAGGCAAGGGGATCCCGGGCGACATCTGCGCCCTGGCGAAACTCGATGAACTCGAATTCGATACGGTGCTGCACGACTCTCACGATGAAGACAACATCCGCCTGGAACCCGTGGCGCTGCCGGCGCCGATGTACGGGATCGCGATCGTCGCCCGCAGCCGGGGCGACGAACAGAAGATCTCCGACGCCCTGCACAAGCTGCAGGCGGAAGATCCGAGCTTCCGCGTGGAGCACAACAGCAATCTGAACGAGACCGTGATCAAGGGGATTGGCGAACTGCATCTGCGCATGACGCTGGAGAAACTCCGCCAACGCTATCATGTGGAGGTCGATACCCACCCGCCGCGGATCGCCTACACCGAGACCATCACCGCGAGCGCGGAGGGCCACCATCGCCACAAGAAACAGACCGGCGGCGCCGGTCAGTTCGGCGAGGTTTATCTGCGGGTCGAGCCGCTGCCGCGCGGCGCGGGCTTCGAATTCGTGGACGGCGTGGTCGGCGGCGTGATCCCGAGACAATTCATCCCGGCGGTGGAAAAAGGCATACTGCAGGCGCTCGAACAGGGCGTCATCGCCGGTTATCCGCTGAAGGACCTCCGGGTGGAGGTCTACGACGGCAAGTATCATGCCGTGGACTCGAAGGAAATCGCCTTCGTTACCGCCGGCCGCAAGGCCTTCATCGATGCGGTGAAGAAGGCGAAGCCGGTCGTGCTCGAACCCATCGTCGAGATCTCCATCACCAGCCCCAATCAGTCGATGGGCGACATCACGGCCGACCTGTCCGGACGGCGCGGCCGGATCAGCAATACCACCTCGTTGCCGGGCGGAATGACGACGACCAGCGGCCTGGCGCCGCTCAGCGAACTCGGTTCCTATCAATCGACGCTCAAGTCAATCACGGGCGGGGCGGGTTCCTACACCATCAGCCTGAGTCACTACGACCCGGTCCCGGCCCGAACGCAGCAGGAACTGATGGCGGCCTTCAAGCCGGCGGCTGAAGAATAAGCGGCCGCCAACGAGGTTATGACGCCCATGACTCGCCGTTGGCTTGGCGCTGGCCTGCTGTTACTGACCATCGTAGGCGTCGGAGCGGGACTGGCGGCGTGGAAATATGCGACCCTGCAGGCGGCGCTGGCCGCCGCCGCGAACCAGCCGGAACCCGTCGAGTCGGTGACCGCGGCCGTGGCCGAGACCCGCGAATTTCAACCAACCACTGTTTCAATCGGCACGATCATGGCGCTGCGCTCCATCACGCTCCAGAACGAGTTGCCGGGCACAGTGCGGGAGGTGGGGCTCTCGCCTGGAGAGATTGTCGCTGCGGGCACGTTGTTGATCGGTTTCGATGTCTCGGTGGAAGAGGCGGAATTGAAGGCCCAGGAGGCGCATGCCGCGCTGACGCGCGCGACGCTCGAGCGCATGCAGAATCTGTGGCGCACGCACGCGGTAGCCAAGGAAGAGCTTGACCGCGCCCGCGCCGAACATGATGTCGCGCTGGCCGAGATCGAGCGGATCAAGGCCGTTCTCGCCCGCAAGACGATCCGGGCGCCGTTTCGCGCGCGTATCGGCATCGCGGACGTGCATCCCGGCCAATATCTGGATTCGGGCACGGTGCTGACCACGTTGCAGGGCGTTGACGACGCCGTGCATGTGGATTTCGAGGCGCCACAAACCGTCGCGGCGGCGTTACGCGAAGGCGATGCCGTTGAGGTCTTCACGCCTGGGGCAATCGAACCGGTTATAGCGCATGTCATCGCGGTCGACGCGCGCGCCGATCCCGCCACCCGCAATACCACGGTGCGGGCAAAAATGGAGAGCGCCGCGACGCCCTCGCCCGGCGCCTCGGTGCGGGTCCGCGCGCCGGTCGGACCGAAAATCATGGCGGTCGCGATCCCCGCGAACGCCCTGCGCCGGGGACCGGCTGGCGATCACGTGTTCGCGCTGGAGGATGAGGGCGGCGGCCGCTATCGGGCGCGCCTGCGACCGGTACAGACCGGACCGCTGCTGGGCGACCTGGTGCTGATACTTTCGGGCCTCGCCGCGGGTGAGCAGGTGGCGGCATCCGGCTCGTTCAAGCTCAACGAAGGAACGCTCGTCGCCATAACCGCTGATGCGGGTTTGCGCGGGATCGAATCTGAATGACGGTTCGAAAATCCGCGATCACTGATGTGTTCATTAAACACCCGGTGCTCGCGATCGTCGTGAATCTGATGATCGCGCTGGTGGGCTGGCGCGCACTCGTTTCCCTGCCGGTGCAGCAGTATCCACAGATCGAAAGCTCGTCGATCGTCATCACCACGGTTTATTTCGGCGCCAGCGCCGAGACCGTGCGCGGCTTTCTGACGACGCCGATCGAGCGTGTGGTTTCCGCCATCGCCGGCGTGGACTATATCGAGTCGACGAGCCGCGCCGGGCAAAGCACGGTCACCGTGCGGCTCAAACTCAACCACGACAGCACCGCGGCGCTCGCCGAGATCAATACCCGCCTGCAACAGGTGCGCTCCGAGCTGCCGCAGGAGGCCGAGCCGCCCAGCGTCGACGTGCAGCGCGCCGACCGGCCGAACGCGACGTTTTACATCAGCTTCAACTCGAACGAGCGCAGCGTCCCCGCCATCACGGATTGGCTGTTGCGCACCCTGCAACCGCAACTCGCGACGATTCCGGGCGTGCAGCGCGTCAGCATCGAAGGCGGACGCCAGATCGCGATGCGCGTCTGGCTCGAACCGGATCGCCTTGCGGCGTACGGTCTCGCGCCGGGCGACGTATACGCCGCGCTGCAACGCAACAACTATCTCGCCGCCGTCGGCCAGGCCAAGGGCAACCTCGTGCAGGTCAATCTGCTCGCCGACACCGATCTGCGCTCGGCCGGAGAATTCGCCAATCTGGTCGTGGTGGAACGCGGCGGCGCCATCGTGCGGCTCTCCGACGTCGCGCGCGTCGAGCTCGGCGCGGAGGAGGCCGAGATGACCGCGAAATACAACACAACCGAGGGCGTTTATCTCGCCGTGTGGCCGCAGGCGGGATCGAACGAACTGGACGTGGCGGATCATCTGCTGGCTGCCATGGAACGCCTGCGTCCCACCCTGCCGCGCGACATCGATATGCGGCTTGTCTATGACGGCACGCAATTCATGCGCGAGGCCTTGCAGGAGATCACAAAGACGCTGGCCGAGACCGTTGCGATCGTCGGCATCGCGGTGTTCCTGTTCATGGGTTCGCTCCGGACGGCGCTGGTGCCGCTGGTCGCGATGCCGGTATCGCTGGTCGGCGCTGCGATCCTCATGTATGCCCTGGGCTTCAGCCTCAATCTGCTGACGATGCTCGCCATCGTGCTCGCGGTGGGCCTGGTCGTCGACGACGCCATCGTCGTGGTCGAGAATGTGGAGCGGCACGTGCGTCTCGGTCAGTCGCGTCTCGACGCGGCCCTGTCCGGCGCCCGCGAGTTGATCGGTCCGATTATCGCCATGACGATCACGCTCGCCGTTGTCTATACGCCCATCGCCTTCCAGGGCGGCCTGACCGGCTCGTTGTTCCTGGAGTTCGCAATTACGCTGGCCGCCGCGGTGGTCGTGTCCGGGGTCGTCGCGCTCACACTCTCGCCGCTCATGAGCGCGCGGTTTGTGCATCCGCCGGGGAAGGAGGGACGGTTGACGCACCTCGTCAATCGCGGCTTCGACCAGGTGCGCGAGGCCTATGGCAGCATGCTCGATGTAGCGCTCGGGATGCGTTTGGCGGTCGTCGCCGCGGCGGTCCTGATCATGCTCGCGGCCTGGCCGCTCTATATGTTCTCGCAGAAGGAACTGGCGCCGGTCGAGGACCAGAGCCACATCAGCCTGTACTACGAGGCGGCCCCGGATTCATCGCTCATCGCCACCAACCGCGACACGCTCGCGCTCGTCAAGGCGATTAATTCATTCCCCGAATCGTGGTACATGTGGTCCGTGACGCAGGCCTGGGGAGGTTACGGCGGCATGGTCACCAGGAACTGGCGGGAGCGCGAGCGATCGACCAGCGAGATGTTCGGTCCGGTCTACGGCGCGGTATCGCAAGTGCCCGGCCTGCGCCTTTATCCGCGGCTCGATCCGCCGCTGCCAACCCCGGGGCAATACGATGTCGAGCTGGTCATGGAGAGCGATGCCCCGCTGGAGGAGATGACGGAAGTGGTGAGTTCGGTTCTGAATGCCGGGTGGCAGAGCGGCAAGTTCATGTACGTGGACACCGATCTCAAGGTGGATCTGCCCGAGGCGCGGGTCGCGCTCGATCGCGAGCAGATCGCCGACCTGGGCCTGGATCTGGCGAGCGTCGGCCAGGAACTCGGCACGCTGCTCGGCGGCGGCTACGTCAACCGGTTCAACTGGTTCGACCGCAGCTACAAGGTCATCCCGCAGATCGGCGAGGAAGGCCGGGCGACGTTGGGACCGCTGCTCGACCTCAAGATCAAAACCCCGAGCGGGGATCTCGTGCCGGTCTCGACCTTCGCCCGCATCGAGACCGGCGTCGCCCCGCGCGTGTTGAACCGTTTCCAGCAACGCAACGCTGTGCGCGTATTCGGCGGCGTCGCGCCGGGCGTGACCAAGGAGGAGGGCCTGCGCGTCATCGAGGAGGCCGCAGTGGCCGCCGGAGGTCAGGACATCACGATCGATTACGCCGGGGAATCGCGCCAGATCCGCACGGAAGGATCGGCGCTGGTCGTGACGCTCGGGCTGTCCATAGTGCTCATCTATCTCGTGCTTGCCGCGCAATTTCACAGCTTTCGCGATCCGTTGATTGTCTTGCTGGGCTCGGCCCCGCTCGCGATCTCCGGCGCGCTCGCGTTCAGTTTCCTAAACCTGACCACGATCAATATCTATTCGCAGGTCGGGTTGATCACGCTGGTCGGCCTCGTCGCGAAGAACGGCATCCTCATCGTCCAGTTCGCCAATGCGCGCCAGGCGCTCGGACTCGCGAAGATCGCCGCGCTGCGCGACGCCGCCCTCACGCGGCTGCGGCCCGTGTTGATGACCTCGGCGGCGATGGTGTTCGGCCAGTTGCCCCTGGTATTCGTCTCCGGTCCCGGCGCCGGCGCGCGCAACAGCATCGGGATCATCCTCGTCGCGGGTATGATCGTCGGCTCCATCTTCACGCTGTTCGTGGTGCCGGTGTTCTACTCGCTGGTCGCGGCGGACCATCGAGAAGGACTCGCCGCCGATGCGAACGGTGGCGCCCCGGCCTATTCCCAGCCCGTCGGCGAGTTGTAGTCCACGACGATCCCGATCGCCTCGATCTCGTGGATCTGGCCGCCCCAGATCTTGTAGATGTGCAGCGCCGGCATGTCGAAAGTCCGCTGGTTGGTCATGTCGGCCTCGGTCCGGTTCGGGTTGTTGACGATCTTGAATTTTTTCTGCGTCATCGGATGGCGGAAGTGCGAGAAACCCATCGCGAGGCCAGTCACCGTGTCGGCAATCTCCACGCGGCGATTGTCGATGGTGGTGATGTACTGAAACGCGCCGGAATTGATCTGCGCTGTGCAGTCCTGCATGCCCAGCAGACTGGGCGGACGCGGCGTCTGGCCTGGAATCGCCACGCCCAAAGAAGGACCGCCGGAGGGTGCGGTGCGCATGCCGTTCTCGCGGCGCTCGCAATCCGAGGCGAACGGCGACAGATTGCCATTGTTGTTGTCGAGGGCATCGTAGTAGGACAGCGCGATGTGAATCAGCCGGCCGCGCGAATCCGCGTATTCGTAGGGAATCTCCATCGGGATGGCGGGACGCACGTTCTGCAGCAAGGGATTATTCGCGTCGCGCACAGCCACGACCAGGTGTTCGGCCTCGACGATCTTGCCGTCCGTGAGCTTCAACCGGAAGCCGAACTGCACCGGCTTGTCCTCGGATTGCATCACCACGATACCGCCCACCTGCTGCGATTCCGGGTCCGGGATGACGATGCGAAACTCTGTCGGACCGGCCGTGGCGGTCTTCCACAGACCTTCTCCCGGACGGATGCGCTTCACGTTCTCGACGATCTTCGCCTCGGCGGCCAGCGGGGCCTTGCCGGGATCGTGCGCGACCAGCGCGGCAAAATAGGTATCGGCAAGTTTGAGCAGCGCATCCCGATCGAGCCCGTTGTCAGCGGCCTGCGCCATCCCCCCCAGAACGGCCAACGCGACCGTCCCCAGCCATGCAATCAGTCTGTTCTTGTTCATCTTGTGGTTTCCTCGTGAGTGTAGGTTCACAACATTTGTCCCCACCGGAAGTATAAACCGCTTTTTCGTCGGGCAGGAGTCGGGTTTTGTCCCGTTATTGAAGGCTAATATTGGGTTGTTACTCCCAAGCCTTCTATTGCCAAGCTACGAGATCCAAAAACTGTCGCTTTCCGCGCTGACGACCCGTTTTTCCTCGTCGTACTGGACCTCCCATTCGCCCCCATCTCCCGCGGTGGGACCCGCGAGAAAGCCGAAGTCGATCCGGTATCTCCGCGGGCCGACCCGGCGCACATCGAGGATGTATCCGTACTCATCCCCGGCGAGCAGCGTCTCCTCCGCGTCATCTCCACTATCGAGGGCCTCGTTCATCATCGTCACCGCGTGAGGGCTCTGTTCGCGTCGGACTGCCCGGATGAACGCCACGAACCGATCTTGGCCGAGCGAATGCAGAGCCCGTCGTACGCTCTGCTTCCTGTCGTTTACCATAACAGTTGCAAGATGTGCTCGATGTGGCGGCCGGCTGTGGAGGGTCTTGTGTTGGGCGAGGGGTTAGGTGTCATGTGCGGTGATTCTCGGACATCCTTCTCAGACGGAGCACATTGGCCCCGTGACGAATGCTCATGGCGTGCGCTTATTCCTATCCTGCGGGGGGGGCAGCAGTTCGCGAACGGCATCAACCAGCGTCCGGTAAGCATTGGGCTTCTCGATGTACGCGTCAGCCCCGAATCGCTTCGCCTCCTTTTCCGGGAAATCGGCGCGGAACGAGGTTATTGCGATCACGGTCAGTGAGCGTGTGACCTCCGTGGCGCGAAGCCGCCTGATTGCCTCAATCCCATCCATGCCTGGCAGCCCCAGATCCATGACCACAAGGTCAGGCCGGGCGGCGGCGATCAGTTCGAACGCGTGCTCGGCGGTCTCCGCATGCAAGCAAGCGAAACCCGCGTGCTCCAGCTTTCTCCACGCGAGCCAAGCGTCGGTGTTGTTGTCATCGACGACCAAAACGGTTTGGACTGTCATGTGGCTATCATAAGTGAATTTGACGTGTTTGGGCGATTAACCTTCTCTTTAATGGCAGAGTATATGCACCCCGTATCCGGGGAGTCCAGTTTGCTTTTGTCGATATCCAAGTCGGGTGAGGGACAGCGGCGTGCCAGGGATTGGATTGTCCTCATCCCCAACTCATTGTGGTTATTTGCAAATAAACTACGGGCTTGTCTCAATGTCATATCTGACATATCCTGCGTTCCATGGACAAAAGGGACATGCCTTTAGTTTGGCTACATGGACAAGTAAAAACCCCGCCTTTTTCGGCGAGCGCCAGACTGGAGGCTGGTGTACTGCTTCGAAGCCTGCAGCGCGGAGCCAAACTAACCATGCCGCATTCCCGGCCAATGCCGACGATAGGCGCTCGCTGCCATGAGCTGAGAATTACTGATGCCAACAAGATTTGGCGAATAATGTACCGCACAGACAGCGATACCATTGTTATAGCCGAGGTTTTGCAGAAGACAACCGATAAAACCCCAAAGCCGGTCATCGACGTTTGTAAAGATAGATTGAGGATTTATGACAATGCGAGCACATAAGCGAGTAAAACTTGAAGCCCAGGGCTGGAAGGTAGGTAGCGCTGATGAGTTCCTGGGACTCACTCCGGAGGAATCCGCATACATTGAGATGAAGCTGGCGCTGAGCAGCTCGCTGAAACAGCAGCGCCTCAAGAGAAAGATGAGCCAGGTTGAATTAGCCAAGGCTGTTAAATCCAGCCAATCTCGCATTGCAAAAATGGAAGCTGGCGATCCAAGCGTTTCGATTG
>SCUJ01000011.1 GCA_004297165.1 Gammaproteobacteria bacterium | reverse complement strand
GCCGATATCTTTGACTACATCGAGCGTTTCTACAACCCCGTGAAACGACGTCGACTTGAAATGCTCAACAACAAGGATTTACTCTTAACTCAACCGTCCGTGAAAACGGGGTAGAACCCGTCCGCCGGTTCAATCGCGCCAATACGACGGATACGTTGAAGATCATATTCAAATACTCACCTGCGAACCACCCTCGTCGAGGTGACATGATAAACATCGAAACTACCGAACTTGCTGCGTTCTTGCACTTGCTTGATCGATGGGTCAATGTGATCGAGTTATGTCGGGGGCTCCTGCGGTATCTGGATGGCGCGCAGTTTGAAATGCCATCTCTCCGACCTGACTCGCCAATTCAAGGCATGCAAGAGCAACTCGAAGAAGAACGTCCTACCGCATCGGAAGTTGATGCATTCATACGTGATAGGTAATGCTATGACTGCCAACTCATCATTCCACCGGACCTGCGCAAGTAACTGCTCAGGCCGGTGAATTCATACGTTAGGCGCAATAGAAAACTGCCCCCTTACAAAAACCCCCGATCCGCGAAGGAGATGGAGTCCACGTCGCCGATGACGAAGTGATCGAGGACGCGGACGTCCACGATACCTTCGCTCAGACAGGGTTGGGGGTGCGGCACATCGGGAATGTCATTCTTTAAGGCGGCGAGATGAAACATCCATACGCTTATGAAGCACGCGAATAATCTCTATCTGGTCTCGATTACCTATTTTGTAAAAAACAAGATGGCTGCCTACCGGGAAACCTCGATACCCTGCCCGAATATGGTCGCAGGTCTTGCCGAGTGCGTTGTTCTCAGCCAACCGTTGAAAGGCCTGGTCGAACTCCGCCAGGTACTTATTGCGCTGCTCCCGGCCCCAGGTTTTCTCCGTGAATTTTGCAATTCCTTTCAAGTCACTCCTGGCTGTGGCTTTTATTCTGAAATGGGCCATCAATGAGCTTCGCCATCCAATTCCTCGATCAGCCCGCTAAGCGAATACTCAACGAATTCGCTGGCCTCTCCCTCATGAAGCAGTCTTCGGAGGGTGGAAAGTTTTGTTTCCTCTTCTTCCAGCAAACGCAATCCTGCCCGCATTACCTCGCTGGTAGAAGCGTAACGGCCATTCTTAAGCTGCTCGGCCACAAAGGTTTCAAAATGCTCGCCAAGAGTAATACTGGTGTTCTTGCTCATTGGGGGAAACTCCACAGGTACCAATATTTGGTACTTTAGTCCGGCATCACAAGGCCGTCAACGCAGACACATTTTTCCTTTGTTGCCCTCACTGGGGCCGGCGGAGGTGAACTCGCCCCCTCACAACAACCCCCTGTCCGCGAAGGAGATGGCGTCCTCGTCGCCGATGACGAAGTGATCGAGGACGCGGACGTCCACGAGGGCGAGGGCGTCCTGCAGGCGGCGGGTGATGGCCTTGTCGGCCGCGCTCGGTTCGGCGATCCCGGACGGGTGGTTGTGGGCGAGGATGAGGGCGGCGGCGTTGTGGTACAACGCCCGGCGAAGCACCTCGCGGGGATGGACGCTCGCGCCGTCGATGGTGCCGTTGAAGAGTTCCTCGAAGGCGATCACGCGGTGGCGGTTGTCGAGAAAGATCACCGCGAAGACCTCGTAGGGATAGGACCGCAGGCGCGCCTTGAGATAGGTGCGGGTGTCCGCCGGGCTGCTCAGCGTGCCTTGGCGCAGAAGCCCGGCCTCGAGATAGCGCTTCCCCAGTTCGAGCGCGGCCAGCAGTTGCCCGGTCTTCGCCGGGCCGAGGCCGCGGCAGGCGATGAGCCGCTCCGGGGCATTGTCGAGGAAACTGCGCAGCCCTTGGTGTTCGGTAAGCAGGTCCCGCGCGAGATCGACCGCGGAGCGACCGGCAATCCCGGTGCGGATGAAGATCGCCAGGAGTTCGGCGTCCGAGAGGGCGGCGGCGCCCCGTTCCAGCAGTTTTTCCCTGGGCCGCTCGGCGGCGGGCCATTCCTTGATGCTCATGCAAACCTCCTTGTTTACCAGTCTATTGAAAAACTACTGCCGTTTTTCGAACAGCCTGTTGTTGTGAATTACAGTATCCTTCTATTCCTGTTTTTTTGCAGCGTCCCGCCGGCTGAGTTCCCGATAGTATTCCGCCACGGCGTTGCGGTACTCGCCCGGCACCGGTTCGGGCGCGGTATTGCGCACGCCCGCCGGACGATCCAGACCGCCCCCTTCGCGCAACTGATATTCCAATTGTTCGAGGAGCGTCAGGACCGAATTATATTCGCGATCCAGGATCTGGTCATTCCGGCTAAAGCTTGAGGTATCCAGCAGGCTCGCGATCCGGCGGATGTCATCCAGAACGCCGGGGCTGATCCCGCGCTCCTGCAATTCCGGCACCGAGGACCATACCCCCCGCGCCGCCTCCCGCAGACCTCGCTGGAGCGGCTCGCGCCAGTCGCCGTTCGGGCCGCCCTCGCGCTGACCGACGGCGGCGCCATTCGGGTCCTCCCGCAGCCGCTGCAAATCGCCGCGCAAGGTCCGGGCCTGATCCAGGGTCCGCGCCACCTGGCTTTGCGCCGGTTCGAGATCGCCGGATGCCAGCGTCTCGGCCCGCTCCAGGGCCTCGCGCAGGCCACGCAGTGTCCCGGTCACCGCGCTCTCGCTGCCCGCGATGTAGGCCGCCGCGCCCAGACGGATATATTCCGAGGCGATCGAGAGGCGCGTGTCGACCTCGGCCTCGCGCAGATTCCGGGTCGCGGTTTCGAGCTCGCGCACGGCCTCGGGGGCATCCCGCGCGTAGTCCCGCGCCGCCGCCTGCATCTCGCGTTGCAGGGTTTGCAGGTCCTCGCTCAGCGCGACCTTGGTATCGGCGAGTTCGATCTCCTGATCCGGATCGAGACCGCTTACGAGCCCGCTCTCCTCGGACCTTTCGCGTTCGGTCAGGGCGCGGCGCACCGCCTCCTGCAATTCCTCATCGACTCGCGCCTGTCGCTGATACAAACGGTCGGCCTGCTCCCGCATGTTCCGGAAGGAATCCTGCAGCGCCGCCTGCCGGGATTCCGACAGACCCTCGCGGGCGCCCTGCAACTGCCGGCGGGCCTCGTCCGCGGCCCGTTGCAGTTCCTCCGGATCGCCGCCCTGTTCCATGTTTTGCGCCGCCTCGTTCATGGCCCGGATGGCGCTCTGCAGGCGGCGGGCGATCTCGCTCTGGGCGCTGTCCGCCCCCTGTGAATCGCCGCCCGCGCCGCCCTGCCCGCCGGACTCGCCGCCTTGCGCCTGCATCTGTTGCTGCATGTTCTCGATCTCGCGCTGCAACTCCTCGGCCTCGCGGCGCAGCAATTCCTGCCGCCAGCGCTCCTCCGGCCCCTGGACCTGCCGGTTGCGGAGATTGTCCGCAAGCTGCTGCTGGCGGCGCGCGAGTTCCTCCAGTTTGCGCATGGCCTCGTCCTGCGCCTGTGAGGCGGCCTCGGGCGTGGCGTTGCTGCCGGTCTCATACTGGTTCTTTTCGAGATCCATCTCCAGCTCGAACATCTCCGCGAGGTCGCCGCCGGCGCGTCCCCCTCCGCCCCCGCCGCCGCGGTTGCGCTGGAAGGAGACATTAACGTCGTTGAAGGTCGATTCGGCCCGCAGCAAATGTCTGAGCGCCTCCTGCTCCGGCAGGATCGCATCTTCCAACGCAAGCTCCGCGAGCCGTTCTGACGCCGGCCCCATGGCCTCGGTCGCGAGATCGAGGTGCTCCACGAAACTCGCGATCTGTTCATCGGCCTCGCTCAATTCCCGCGCCCGCGTGCGATCGGCGAGCGTCTTGGCTTGTTCCGCCAGCGTCCGCTGGAGTTCGGAGAGCAGGGTGGCATTGTCTTCCAGGGCCTCCGCTGCCTCGCCCTTCGGCGCCGCCGCCTGTTCGCGGATAAGATTCCAGGTGGAAACGATGATCTCGCGCTGGCGGCTGGAGATCTCCTGTTGCGACTGCCCCTGGCCGCCGCCACCGCCGCCGGCCTGCTGGGACTGGAAGTAGCGTCGATCGAAGTCCTGCACGTCGATGAAGAACATGTCCGTGCGGGCGGTCTGGAGTCGATCCCTGGCCTCGGCGTAATAGCTGATCAGATCGCCGGGCGCGAGTTGCGCGGCGGTCCCGTCGGCGGATCCGGCCTCGATGGGGACCCGAAAGTCCTCCAGATACATGACCTGATCGACGCTTTGCTTGCGGCCCGCGGCCTGGAGATCGATCCGCTGCCAGTCTCCGCCATTGACGGAATAATGCAGGCTGAGGGCCTCCAGGTTGTAGTCGTCCGCAGCGTCGATGCGGAGCGTGACCTCCTCGATGTTGCTCGCGCTCCAGTCGCGCCCCGGCCGCGCGAGGCTCACCGCGGGCGCGCCGTCCTCGACGATGCGGATGAAATAATCGTCGCTCAGGCGGACCTGCTCGCGCCCGACCCGCGCGCCGAGATAATACTGTCCGTCCTTGTCGACCTTGAAGCGGGCGACGCCGGTCCGATCGCTCATCGTCAAATCGATGGTCTCGCCGTTCAGGATCAATTCAGCCTGATCGAGCGGCGCATCGGTGGTCAATTCCAGTTCGACCTCGGTATCGGCCACGGTGCTGATGTCGCCGCCCGTCAGGTGCTCCTCGGGTTCGCGCCGCGTCCATTCCGGAAAGTGATACACGAGCCGCAGGCTCTCGATCTCCGGCAGGTCCACCACGCTGATGTTGAAGGCCGGGCTGCGGATCCCGGCGGCCTCCACGTAATAGGCGATTGGTTCGCGGATGGAGAAGAAGGTGAATTCGAATTTTCCGGCGGCGCCCGCCATGGGCACTTCCTGCCATTCCCCATCACCGATACGGGCGTGAACGGCCGCCTCCGCCGGGAGGAAACCCTGCATCTCGGCCGCGACCCGCAGACTCCCGCCCCGGCGCACGGCCTCATCGCCCGGCGTCACCGCGATGGTCTGGGGCGGCAGGAGATCGGGGATCAGCCAGCCGGCGAGCAGATGCCGGACGCCGTATTTCATGAGACCGGGCGCGGCGAATATGAGCCACAACAACACGAACGCGCTGATCGCGGCGACGATCAGCGGCGCGCGGCGCTCGCGCGCGCGAAACTGCGCCGCGACCGGATGACGGTCGGCAATGGTCAGGGCATCTTCGGCGAGCAAGGGGCGGAACGGATTGGACGCATCGGCCAGACCGAGATAGGTCCGTACCCGTCCGGCAAATTCCGGCACGCGCTGTTCGATGAGTCCCGCGCATTCTCCTTGCAGGCGCCCCAGCGGGAGATATAAAAGGAAATATCCCGCCGCCGCGAGGGCGAGAAACAGGACGATCCTCGCCGTGATGACCGTGCCGGCGGCGAAACCGCTCGTCATGGCGAGATAGCCGCCCAGCGCCCCGCCGCCGAGCAGGATGACCGCAATGACAGCCGCGGCCCGCAGGCAATACAGTTCCCGGAGCCGTTTCCTGAAGCCCGTCAGATAGCCGTCGAGATTCGTGGTTGCCGCCATGTTCAGGTCCCCGCCCTGTGGATCAGATGGGCATTGCCGAGCAGCGATTCCAGCAGCGCGACCAGCACCAGCAGGATCAGCAGCCAGCGCCAGATCGGCAGTTCCGCCGTTGTTTCCGCCGAGCCCGTCGCCGCGACCTCCGAGGTCGCCCGGCCCGAGAAGGCGTCCTGCCAGGATTGCAGCGCCGCCGCGGTCATTATATCCGGTTCGGATTCCCTGGGGTCCGGATTGACGGCGATCAAACGCTCGCGCCCTGGGGTGTAGACCTGATAGAAACCCAGGCGGTTCAGCGGGATCTCCTGGCTGCGCCTGGTATCGGCCAGGGTGAGCGCGGTCCCGCCCTCGGGATCGATGACCTGCCCGGAGGCATAGCCGGATTGCTGCAGGATGAGGCGCGCGCCTGCGAGCCGCTGCCGCTCCAGGCCATCCTCGCCGCCGAGGTAACGCCCGGCCTCGGCGAGAAAGCCGACGAAGACGGGATGCACCGGCAGGTCGTTCCAGGCGTTATCCAGGCCGCTCGCGAGCAGCAGCATTTTGCCCGCGCCGCGGCTGTGTTCGAGCAGGAGCGGCTTACCGTCATCCATGAATACCAGGCCGCGGTCGTTGTCCCCGGCCTCGATCTCGAACAGGTTCGAGACATTGACATGACGCCAGCCCGCGCCCTGTTTCAGCGCGGGATGGCTGGCATCGATGCGGGCGATCGAGCGGCCCTTGCCGTTCACGGAGGCAAGGCCCGCCGCCTCCGCCGGCTGTCCGCTTACGGGGACTTGCCGCCTGGCCAGGGCCCGTTCGCCGAGGGCGGCGAGGATCGCCCCGCCATCCTCCAGATAAGCTGTTAGCGCGGCGGCGAGCGGGTCGTTCACGGCGCCGAGATCCAGGACAATGACCCAGGCATAGCGCCCGAGGATGCGCGGATCGAGGTCCTGGATCGCCACGACCTCCGCCCGAAAATCCGTGAGCCCGGTCGCGAGCGCGGTTTCGATGTAGGTCACGGCGCGCGAATCAGGATCGGGGGTCAGCACCAGCACGGGCTTGAGATCGCTGTTATCGATGACCGCGTAATAACGGTTGTCGCCGGGCCAGGGGTCCTCGGTTAGCAGTTCGGCAATCACCCGGTTGTCCCCGCGGGCGAAGCCCTGATCCGGGAACCGGAAAACCGTCTCGCCATCCGCCGTCGCGGGCTGACTTTGTTCCTGCCGGGTTTCCCCATTGACGGTGATCGCGACGCGCAGATCGGCCTCGCCGGTCTGAACGCCCAGGCCGCGGACGCTGATCTCCAGCGCCTCCCGATCGCGGCGCACGCCGCTGATGAAGCGGTTCGACTCCGCTGTGTCCGCCACGGGATGAAGCTGAAGCCCGATCCAGCGATCCCCGGTCCGTTCCGGCGCCAGATCGGAAAACCGGGCCGGCGTTCCGGTCGCCTGAAAATCGCTGATGATATGCACCGCGACGGGTTCACGGGCCTCGCGAATCACGCCTTCCAGCGTCTCCATCAATTCGCCGAGGTCCAGCCGTCCTGCGCCCGGTTCGAGGGCGGCGAGGGCCGTCTTGAGCACGGCTTTATCGCTCTGCGCCTCCGCGAGAAAGACGGTCGTGGGTCCGGCCAGAATGATGCTGGCCTTGTCCCCAGGGGGCAGCGTTTCGATGAGTGTCCGCGCCTCGGCCAGCGCCCGGTCGAAGCGTCCGTCGGCCTGCATGGAGAAGGATGCGTCGATCGCAACCAGATGCAGCGTCGGACCCTGGCCGGGAACGAGGCGCTCCGGCAAGCGGAGCGCCGGGCCCGCGAAGGCGATCGCGAGCGTCGCCAGCAGGGCGATGCGCAACGCGAGCAGGAGCAGATACCGCAGCCGTTTCTGCAAATGGACGCGCTGCTCGCTCGCCAGCAGGAACATGCCGGAACTGAAGGGCTCGCGCTCCGGGCTCTGCACTTGCAGGCGATGCAGGAACAGCGGCAGGGCGATGGCCGCGATGCCGAGCAGGAACAAGGGCGCGAGCAGCGTCATCGTCAGGCCCGCCGCTGCCGGAAGATCAGGTATTCGCGCAGGGCCTGATCCAGGGGTTCGGCGGTGCTCACCAGTTTATGGTCCGCGCCGAGCCCCTTGGCGGCGTCGCGCAGGGCGTTGACATGCGCGCGGACCCGCACCGGGTATTCCGTACTCATGTACGCCGGAGAGACCTCCACGGCCTCGCCCGTCTCCATGTCCTCCAGCAGGGTGGACTGGCGCAGCTCGGGTTGCAGTTCGGCGGGATCGAGGAGTTGAAAAAGGATCACATCCTGCCCATGGAAGGACAGCGGCCGCACGCCCTCCAGCATCGCCTTCGGATCGCAATAGAAATCGGAGATGACCGCAACCATGCCGCGCCGGCTGATGTGTTCCCTGAACCGATGGAAGGGTTTCGCGAGATCGGTGCCTTGCGACGCCGTCGCCCGGTCGATGCAATGCAGCAGTCCTTGCAGTTTGCCGATCCGCCACGAAGGCGGACGATACTCGAGCACCTCGTCCGCGAAGACCATCGCGCCGACGGCGTCATGCTGGCGCGAGGCGAGGAAGGCGAGGCTGGCCGCGAGGAACTGCCCGTAGCGCAGCTTGCTCACGCCGGTGGTGGAGTAGCCCATGGAGGCGCTCGCATCCAGCAGGATCATCAGATGGCTGTTGGTCTCGCCCTGAAAACGTTTGATGTAGGTGCGATCGGTCCGCGCATAGACGTTCCAGTCGATGAAGCGCGGGTCATCGCCCTCGGCGTAGGTCCGGTACTCGGCGAACTCCTGGCTGAAGCCGAAACGCGGCGAGCGGTGCAACCCGACGATGAAGCCCTCCACCACGGTGCGGGCCACGAGGTCGAGATTCGCGAGACCCGCGAGCACCCTGGGGTCGAGCAGCCGATCCGGCGTTTCCCGTGGTTGCGCGGTTGTCTCGCTCATGCCCGCTCCGCCCGGCGCTTAAGGTTGAATGACGTCCAGCAGGCCGCGCAGGACATCGTCCACCGACACGCCATCCGATTCGGCGTAGTAATTCGGGAGGACGCGATGCCGCAGCACCGGCAGCAGCAGCGCGCGCAGGTCCTCTTCGTTTACGTGATAGCGGCCCTCCAGCAGGGCCCGCGATTTCGCGGCGAGGATGAGGAACATGGTGGCGCGGACGCTGGCCCCGAAATTGACATAGCGGCGGACGATCTCCGGCGCCAGCGGGTCCTTGGGACGGGTGGCCCGGACCAGCTTCACGGCGTAACGGTTGATCTCCTCGGCGATCGGCACCTGCCGCACCAGCCATTGAAACCTCAGGATCTCCTCCGCCCCGGTGCAAGGGGTGACCTCCGGGATATCCACCCTGGAGGTATAGCGATTCACCACTTGCATCTCCTCATCCGTGCCGAGGTAATCGAGGATGACGTTGAACAGGAAGCGATCGAGCTGGGCCTCGGGCAGGGGATAGGTGCCTTCGAGTTCGATCGGGTTCTGGGTCGCCAGCACGAAGAACGGCGGAGACAACTGATTCTGCTTGCCGCGCACCGTCACCGAGCGCTCCTGCATCGCCTCCAACAGGGCCGACTGGGTCTTGGGCGGGGTGCGGTTGATCTCGTCGGCGAGCAACACGTTGGTGAAGACCGGCCCGGGGACGAAGGTCCAGACGCGATGCCCCGTGGTCGAGTCCTCCTCGATGATGTCCGTGCCGGTGACATCCGTGGGCATGAGGTCCGGCGTGAACTGGATCCGCTTGTAGTTCAACCCGAGCGCGGTCGCCAGCGTGCGCACCAGCAGGGTCTTGGCCGTGCCCGGCATCCCGGTGATGAGGCAATGACCGCCCACCAGCAGGGTGATGAGGAGATGTTCCACGACATCGTCCTGCCCCACGATCACGCGCCCGACCTGTTCGCGGATGCGCCCCATCGCCGCCTGGAACGCGCTCACGAGACCGCGGATCTCTTCGGTCCCAAAGTCTTCGGTTACCGCCTTGGATTCTCCCATCGTTTCTCTCTCTTTCGGTTGGTCATTCGGTTTTGGGTTGAGTCAGTTCGAGCAGCAGTTTCTGCGCCGGACGGAAGTGCGGCGCGATATCCAGCGTCCGCAGCAGATATTGCCGGGTCTTTGCCGCATCGCCGAGGGCCTGCCAGGCGCTGGCGACCTTGAAGAGGGCTGCGGCCCGGTCATGCGGTTCAAGGGCGAGCAGGACCTCGAATTCGGCGAGCGCCTCGCGCGGGCGGTCCTGCTCCAGCAACCAGTCGCCCAGCCGGGAATGCAGTTGTTCATCGAACGGGCGCGCGTAATTCAGGGACTGCATCACCCGGATCGCCTCGGCCTTCTCCCCGCGCGCGTGCGCCATCTCCGCCAGTTGCGCGAGGGCCTCGGGGGCATACCCGCCCTTGCGGAAATAAGTTTGCAGGGCCTCGTATTGCGCCTGTGCGTCGTCTTGTTCAGACTCGGCGCGGGCGAGCAGCAGATACGGGCTGTCACCCTCGGCATAGTCCGGATGGATCTCGATGGCCTTGCGGGCGTATTCGCTGGCCGTTTCCCAGTCGGATTTCTCGAACGCCTCCCCGGCCATGGCGAGCGCCTTCTTCCAGAGATCGAGCTTGAAGACCAGCGCATTGCGGTATTCGCGGTCGAGAAAATCCCCGAAACGCCGGTCGAACTCCCCGGCATTCATCCCGAAGGTCTTTTCGATCGCCTCCGGGGTGGCGACCTTGTAATCGAAGGCATACAGCAGATCCACGAGTTTTTCCTCGCCGAATTCCCGCGCGATGAACTCGCAGACCAGTCCCGCCTGGGTATAGGAGACCTGCACCTGGCTGTCATAACTCGGCCGGATAAACCCGCCGTCGAGTTCCTCGATCGGCAGCAGCTTGTCCTCGGCCATCGCCTGGAAGGTCTCGATGGGGATGCGGATGCCGGGGATGGGTCCGTGGCGCCATTCCTCGTAGACGGAGACCCCCTCGCTGAACCAGCGCGGCACCGTGTGCCGGCTCGCCTCCAGGGTGAAGACGTGCGCGAGCTCGTGCCAGAGCGTGGTGCCCCAATGATAATCGGGCTCGGGATGGGCGGTCGGCGAATCCATGGCGAAGAGATAGCCGAAGGTCGCGCCCAGGATCCCGAGCCCCGGCATGCCGACCGTGCGGACCACGAAGTCCTCGTGATTGGGATAGATCTCGATGACGACCGTCTCCTTCGGTTGCAGCCGATAGCGTTTGGCGAACTGCTCGATCCCGCGGCTCGCAAGCTCCCCGGCGTAGGCGCGCAGCGCCGGGCTCTCCTTCTTGTCGAGCCGGAAGGCG
Source organism: Gammaproteobacteria bacterium (assembly GCA_004297165.1). GTDB lineage: Bacteria > Pseudomonadota > Gammaproteobacteria > Eutrophobiales > Eutrophobiaceae > 2-02-FULL-56-15. The sequence continues at coordinate 330,992 of SCUJ01000011.1, read as the reverse complement.
AGCCTCGGGAACCCTCCCGGCGCCGGTTTCTCCGGGACGGTCACCGTGGCGAAACCTTCCAGGGTATCGAGCAGGCGCAGGGTGTTGACGCTCTTCGGATTGAAGGGATCGGCGGCATAGGCCGCCTCGAGATGCCGGCGGGCCTCGGTCAGGCGGTTGTCGCGGAGCAGGTTGATGCCGAGATCCACCTCGGCCTTGCGGTTCTCCGGATCGATGGCCAGCGCCTTTTCGTACAGGGCGACGGATTCGCGATAGCGATGATTGATCCAGAAGAAATGCGCCGGGGTCGCGTAGATGTCGCCGTAGCCGGGATTTTCCGCGAGCGCCTTCCCGATCCACGGCGAGTCCTCAGCGCCGTCGAGGAGATCGAGCGCGGCGCGCAGGGCGTAGATCTCGAGTTGTGGCAGATCGGAACCTTCGGCGAGCGTCGTGACCGAATCGAGGACATGCAGGGTCTCCTTGCGATCCCCGCTTTCGAGCGCCATCCAGGCCTGCAGGAGAAAACCCTGGATCCGCGCGCCACGATGACTGTGGCCCCCGGCATGCGCCTCATCCGCCACGGTGTGGCCGTGGGAATGCTCGTCCTCCAGCACCGGGCGCAGATACTGCCAGGACTCGGTGAGGAAACCCTCGGCCAGCACCCGCGCGGCGCCGACCCCGGCGTAAGAGTGTTTCGGATCCAGATTGAGGGCCTCGCGATAGAGTTTCAACGCCTCCTCATTCTGGTAGGTATCCGTATAGAGATCGCCCCAGCGCACGCGCACGTCGGGGTCCTCAGGCCGCTGCCGCGCGGCCTCCTGGAACCAGCGATTGGCCTCGCGGGGATCGCCGAGCGCCCAGGCCGCCTCCGCCTGCACGGCCGGGTCCGTACTCCGTTGCTGCAATTGCCGATAACACGCCATAGCCTCCTCGCGCTGTCCGCGCCAGGATTGCTTATCGCACGCGACGACCGCGGGCTCTTGCACCGCATCATAATGCAACGGGCGTGCGGCGGCGCCCCAACTCAGGGTTACAAGGAGGATCGGCACGAGACGATCAGGGCGCATCTTGAATGTCCTTGCGCAGTCTTTCGATCTCGCCGTCGATCTCCGCAAGATCGATCATCAAGTCTTGCAGCCGCGTGAAATAGTCCTCCTCGCCAAGGTCCTCGCGGTTGAGCTGCAATTGGAGGATCTTGCCGTCCAGGGCCTCGCGCTGTTGCAACAGGCCGGCGATCCTGGGGTCATCCTCCGTCCGTTCGCCGCCGAGGCGGGCGAGGTGATACGCGGCGAGGTCGTCGCCCGCGATCTGCGGATGTTCCGTGGCCAGGCTGCCCTCCGTCTCGTAATAATCCGCGACCCGCCGCTCGGCGTATTCGAAGGCCTCCTTCACGCTGATCGCCTCATCCTTGTTCACATCGGCCGCGGGCTCGGCGAGCGCCGCCGCGAAGAAGCCGCCGAAGCGCGTGGCGTTGCGTTCGCTCCCGCTGCGCGTGCCGGTGATGACGATGCGCCTGCCGTCATCCTTCAGGAGTTCGAGCAGGGCCCCGCTCGCGCTGCCGGGGATCGCGAGCACCAGCTTGCGGCTCGGCAGCCCGTTCACGAGCGCGGCGATGTCCACGCCGTTAAGATCCGGCCCCGGGATGTTGAACTTGTATTCGAAGCCGTCGTAACTCCCATGTCCCACCAGATAGATCGCGATCCGATCCCCCGGCTTGAGCCTCTGCGCCAGCCCCTCGAAGAGCTTCTGCACGTCTGCCTTGCCGGCCTGGCCCTCCCGCAGGAGATGCACCCGGCCCTTGCCACCCATGCCCTGGACGGCGGCCTGCAGGGCCTCCGTCTGCGCACGGAATTGCTCCGCGTATTCCTGGTTCCCCGGCAGACCCTCGATGATCACGCCGTGAAATTCCGCGCGGCTGGGCGCGGCGCAGATAGTCAACAGCAGCAGGAGCAGGAGACGTCTCATATCGTCCGCCACCTTCGGCGCAACAACCATTCGGCGCTTTTCAGCAGCAACAACAGGATGAACCAGGCCGGGGCATTCCACAGCGGCAGCAACCGGCGCTCCGTGATGCCGGCCCCGGAGTGTTGAATCACGTCCGGCAGTTGACCGAGCTCGCTCGCCTGCCAATAGCGGCCGCCGGTCGCCGCGGCGATGCTCTCCAGCATGGTGCGATCCTGCCGGATCCGGAAATGCTCGGCGTCCCCTTGATCGAAACGCAGGGCGCGGGTCGCCGATTCGAGCGGTTCTTCGCCGCGTCTCGCGATGGCCTCCAGATGATAAAGGCCGGTGGCGTCCGGAAGGTACTCGGCCTCCAGGAGATCGGGTTGTCCGGGCGCGGCGCGCAGCTCGAGGGTGACCGGATCGCCCGCGGGCGGCGTCACCACCGCGGTCACCGCGAGGTCGCGCGCGGGTTCGTAGTTTTCATCGTAAAGCCGCGCCTGGATCTTCACGCGCTCGTCCGCAAGTCGCGCGCTCAATTCGAACCGGTTCGGGACGTCATTCACCAGACCCCGGGCAAGCTGCCGCCAGAAGGTCTCGTGACGCTGATCCTCTTTCGGCAGGCCCATCTGCCAGCGCCAGGTCCCCCCGGTCGCCAGGATATAACTGCGGCCCCGTCCGTATGGCTGCATGACCAGCAACGGCTGCTCCCCCTGCGGCGCGTGGATCTGCAACAGGCTCACGGCGGCCGGGCGCAGGTCGCCCATGGACTGATGGTCGGCGATCTCGGGGAGTTCGTTCCACTGTTTGAGATTGTCTTCCGCGACCGCCGCGAGTTGCAGCATCGGCGAGTTTCCGCCGATCGGCGTGAGGCTGACCCTGGCGCGCTCCCGGATGAACGCCGGCGGTTTGACGTCGAGCCGCGCGGGCAGGGCCTCGCTCACGGCGGAATTGCCCCAGCCGCCGTCGCCCAGACCGTTGGGGCCGGCGATCATCAACAGGCTGCCGCCGCGGATGCTCACGAAGTCCCGGATCAACTCCTGTTGCTCCTTCGAAAAATGCGGGGCCTCGATGCTGCCGATCATCAGGGCGTCGAACTTGAAGAGTTCGGCCCGGGCGGTGGGGAAGCCTTCCGCAAGTTCGTCCTGGTTTGCGATCCCCTGCCGATAGAACTTGTTGGTGCTCACCCGCAGCAGGGTGGCCAGGTTCAGGCCCGGATCGTCCTCCAGGGCCCGCCGCATAAACTTGTATTCCCAGCGTGGCTCACCCTCGATATACAGGATCCGGTAGGTCCGATCCGCAACCTCCAGCGCCCGGCCGCGGGAATTGTTCCGGAGATTGACCTCGTCGGGGAGGTTCTCCAGAGAAAAGCGCAGGTCATGGATCCCCTTTTCAGGGGCGTTGAAATCGATCATCGCGGCGGTCACGGCGCTGTCCCCGGACAATTCCACTTCACGGGAGGCGAGAAATTCCTCGCCGTCATAGACCTTGATCCGGGTCGTGGCCGGCGCGTCGTGGCGAATGGTCACGCTCGCGGTGACCTTCGTTCCGGGGAGGGCGCGCTCGGGCAACTCGACCTCCTCGAGTTCGATATCGCCCGGAATGGCGAGGGCGCCGATGCCGATGGCATGCACCGGGACGCCGAAGGCGGCGATCTCGGCGAGCCTCTCGCGATCCAGCCGGCCGGAGTTGTCGGCCCCGTCGCTTGCCACCACCACGGCGGCGAGCGAGGCGTTGCGCGAGAGCCGCAGGACGTTCAGCAGGGCCTTGCCGAGGTCGGTGGATCCCGCCGCCTCGGGCAACGCGGCGAAATTCTCCACCGGCGCCGCATCGCCCGCGAATTGAAACCGCCGGATCGCGTACCTCGCCTCCAGTGCGCGCGCGAGTTCGCTTTCATGCAATAGTGCGCGGGCGCTTTCCAGCCGGGTCGCATCAGGTTCCTTCTGGTCCATGCTTCCGGAGACATCGAGCAGCAGGGCGATGACATTGTCCCCCGTCCGCAGTTCCTCGATGCGCAGGGCGGGCTGCCAGACCAGCACGGCAAGGATGCCGAGCAGCGCGGATTGCAGGCCCCAGATTGCAACGAGGCGGTGAACGGCAAGGTCGCGGCGGCGGCGGATCAGCCAGACCGCGCAGAACAGGGCAAGCCCCGCGCAGACGGACCACAAGAGCCAGGCCGGCAGGGGGCCGGCAAGTACAATCTCTCCTTTACTAAAGGCCTCGCGGGAGTGGTTTAAAAGAAACTCGAACACACGCGTTAACGGGTGCGCGGATCCTTCTCTCCCAACCCCGGATAAAATACCGCGCGGTTTTCCAGCGATTCGTTATAGACCTTGCGGTGTTTGAAGCGCCAGTGGCCGTCTAATTTGACCAGTTCGTCCTCATAGTGACCCATGTACATGATCTGGACATCCTTTTGCGGGGTGTTGTTGGTCATGGCGAACCAGTAGGCGATCGTCTTCGCGTTATCGCCATCGACGTCGATGACATGATTGATGATCTGATGGCGGGTGCGCGGCCTTGATGTGGCGGCTTCCGGGATCTCGACCTTGCGGGCTCCGCCGAAATTCGACATCGCCTCCCGGATCTCCGCGGCCCCGCGCTCCACTCCGCCGATCCATTCGAGCACGCCATCCTCCGCCCAGGTTGACATGACCGTCTCGATGTCGCCGGCGTCGACCGCCACCATGTAGCGATTCGACAGGTTCATGATCTCGGCGCGATCGTCCGCGTAGTCCCCCGCCAGGACCGCGCCCGCGAGGGGGCATAACAGGATGATCGCGAACAGAGCCCTGATTTTGCTCATGGACACCTCCACCGTTTCCAGTAAATGGGTTTCGGACACTATAGACAGATGCGATAGCCCGTACAAGCAGCCCAATGACAGATCAACTTGCCTCCATAAAGCAGCGGCGGGATAACGTAAATCCGGCAGATCGGTTAAACTTCATCCGCCATGTATAACCTCGCAAATAAACGGGTACTGCTCGGCGTCACCGGCGGCATCGCCGCCTACAAGTGCGCGGAACTCGTGCGCCGGCTGCGCGAACAAGGGGCTGAGGTGCAGGTGGCGATGACCCGCGGCGCCCGCGAGTTCGTCACCCCGCTCACCTTTCAGGCGCTCTCCGGGAGACCGGTGCGCACGGAACTTTTCAGCAACGAAGCTGAAGCGGCCATGGGTCACATTGAACTCGCGCGCTGGGCGGACTGCGTGCTCGTCGCCCCCGCCAGCGCGAACTTCATCGCCCGGCTCGCCGCGGGGCTCGCCGACGATCTCCTGACGACGTTATGCCTCGCGACCACGGCGCCGATCGCGCTGGCCCCGGCCATGAATGTACAGATGTGGAACAACCCCGCGACCTCCGCCAATGTCCGCGTCCTCAAGGAGCGGGGCGTAATCCTGTTCGGTCCCGCGACCGGGGACCAGGCCTGCGGCGAGACCGGCCCAGGCAGAATGCTGGAACCCGGACAACTGGTCGAGGCCCTGACGTTATTGTTTCAGAGGGAAGACCGGCTCCGCGGACAGTGCGTGCTCATCACCGCCGGACCCACGCAGGAGACCATCGATCCCGTGCGTTACATCAGCAACCGGAGTTCCGGTCGTATGGGCTATGCCCTGTGCAAGGCCGCGCTGAATGCCGGCGCAGAAGTCACTTTGATCACCGGGCCGGTGGCGCTGGAGCCGCCCGCGGGGGCGCGCGTAGTCCAGGTCAGGACCGCGCTCGAGATGCGAGATGCTGTGATGGCGGAGGCCGGGCAGGCGGACATCTATATCGCCGCGGCGGCCGTCGCCGATTATCGTTGCGCCGAGGACGCCGCGACCAAGATCAAAAAAACCGCGGGGATATTGACTCTCCGCCTCACCCCGAATCCCGACATCCTGGCCGAGGTGGCGGCGCTGCCGCGAGCGCCCTTCACCGTGGGCTTCGCCGCGGAGACGGAATCCCTGCGCGAACACGCGAAGGCGAAGCTCGCAGGCAAACATCTGGACATGATCGCCGCCAATCTGGTGGGCGAGGGCAAGGGTTTTGAGCGCCCGGACAACGCCCTCGAAGTATACTGGCAGGGCGGAGAGCGGTCCCTGCCGCTCGCCGCCAAGGAACGCATCGCGACCCAACTCATGGAACTCATCGCCGATCGCTATCATGAAAAAAATAAGAATTAAACCGCTGAACCCTCTCCTCGGCGGGACCGTACCCTTCCCCCGACATGCCACCAACGGTTCCGCGGGCATGGATATCGCCGCCTGCATCGATCGTCCGCTGGAACTCCCCCCCGGGGAATGCTCGCTCATCCCGACAGGGTTTGCCCTGCATATAGAAGACGCCGGACTCGCGGCCGTGCTGTTGCCCCGCTCGGGGCTCGGTCACAAGAAGGGGATCGTGCTGGGCAATCTGGTGGGGCTCATCGACTCAGACTACCAAGGCGAGGTCTTCGTCTCCTGCTGGAACCGGGGCGCCGAGAGTTTCACCGTTCAGCCTGGCGACCGGATCGCGCAGATGATCTTCATGCCGGTGGTTCAGGCGGAACTCGAAGTCGTGGCGGATTTTGCCGAGAGCGATCGCGGCGCCGGGGGCTTCGGCCATACCGGCCTGTGATTTTATTTACCAAGGGGAGCGATAAATGATTGACGGGCCGGTAACCAAAAGGCGATTCAGCCGGCGGGCCACGCGCAATGCCATATGGTCCGCGGCGATCGGCGCGGGCGTCCTGACCCTTTTGTTGGGGGGCATGTGGTTCTATGGAAATCTGCGCGAGTCCCGCGAGGCAGCGGCAGCGGAGGCCCGTTCAGAACAGCTCTCCGTCCTGGCCGCCAAGGTCGCGGCATTCTTTGCGGATCATGCGGCCCGCCTGACGGAAACCGCGCAACGGCAGGAGATCATCGACCTTTTCCGCCAGGGCGACAAGACCCTGCTGGCGGAGGAAGCGGCGCGTCTCCAGCCGGAGTTCCCGTACGCCCTGAGACTTCGCTTCCTCCTCCCCGGCACATATGAACTGGACAATGAGTCCGTCCCTCCGCTTAGTTACGTGGGTCTGGATCTCCTGACGGCGGCGGAATCCGCGCAGGATGCCATCGTTGATGCGCACCTCTTTGGCACCGACAAACAACACATCGCATTGGCATGCCGGGTTGCCGACGCCGGCGGCGTCCTGGTCGGCATGATTCACCTGAGCCTCGACGCGGCCCTGATCGCCGAGGTTATGAACGGCCTGTCCCTGCCCGAGGGTTATGCGGAACTGCGGCAGATCGGCATCCCCAATCCAAAGGCGTATGGCAGGGCTGGCGACCCCGCCGGCAAGATCGGCGATCCCATGCTCGCGCCCGTCAAGGGCACGCGTTTCGCCCTGGCCTACTGGCCGCCCGGGGCGCGGGTCGAGTCAGACGAGGGCATTCCGCTGCTGCCGATTCTGTTGGCGCTCGTTGCGGCGGCTAGCGCTTCCATATTCATTGTTATGCGGCGGCGGCAGGCGCCCGCGCCCGCGGCGAAATCGGAGGTGCAATACAGCGGCGCCATTGAGGCGATCTTGAAAGGCGCGCACCCCGGGATGGAAAGGTTGATCCCGCATCTGCCCGGCAAGCTGCGCAAGGATGAAGTGGCCAGAGATATCTCCCAAGGCATGGAGGGCGAAGATATCACGCGCATGGCGCGACCCGCGGCCAAACCCACCACTCCTGTTGCGTCCGGGGACGAAAACGAAGGCGCCACCGCCGATTTTTTCGACCTCACCTCCAGCGAGGAAAAGACCCCGACGCCCCAGACGCGATCCGTGCAAACCACTAACGAGGGCAGGATCAACAAGACCATCTTTCGCGCCTACGATATCCGCGGCGTGGCCGGCAAGGATCTTACCCCGGAAACCGTTAGATTCATCGGCCAGGCCATCGGCAGCGAGGCGCAAAGGCGCGAGGAAAAAACCGTCATCGTCGGGCGCGACGGACGCAACTCGGGCAAGGAGCTGCTCACGGCCTTGAGCGACGGCCTGCGCGCTACCGGCTGCGACGTGATCGACATCGGCATGGTCCCGACCCCGGTGCTGTATTTCGCCACAAATTTCCTCGGCCCGAAAAGCGGCGTGATCCTGACGGGCAGCCACAACCCGCCGGAATACAACGGCCTCAAGATCGTCCTTGGAGGGGAGACCCTGGCCGAGGATTCGATCCAGGCCCTCTACCGGCGTATCGTTGAAAACGACTTCCAGAACGGCGCCGGCCAGGCGAAGACCATGGAGATCAACACCGATTACATCCGCCGGATCTCGGAGGACATCCCGGTGGCGCTCGGCCGCTCGTTCAAGCTCGTGGTGGACAGCGGCAACGGCGTGACCGGCAATCTGGCCCCGCAACTGTACCGCGCCCTCGGCCACGACATCATCGAACTCCATTGCGAGATCGACGGCAATTTTCCCAATCACCATCCCGATCCGAGCCAACCGAAGAATCTCGCGGACCTGATCCAAAAGGTGAAGACGGAGAACGCCGACCTCGGCTTCGCCTTCGACGGCGATGGCGACCGCCTGGGCGTGGTGGACAACAAGGGCAACATCATCTGGCCCGACCGTCAGATCATGCTGCTTGCCAAAGACGTGCTTTCCCGCAACCCCGGCGCGGAGATCATCTATGACGTGAAATGCAGCCGGCATCTGAAGTCCGTCATCGAGGCCGCGGGCGGGAAACCGCTCATGTGGAAGACCGGACATTCCCTGATCAAGGGCAAGATGAAGGAATCCGGCGCGCTACTGGCCGGAGAGATGAGCGGCCATATCTTCTTCAAGGAACGCTGGTACGGATTCGACGATGCCCTCTATACCGGCGCCCGCATGCTCGAGGTATTGATGAAGGCCAAGGCCGCGCCGGCCGAGGTCTTCGCCGCGTTGCCGGAGGGCAAATCGACGCCGGAACTGCGGGTCGATCTCCCCGAGGACGAGCACGCCGGATTCATGGAAGAAATCGGGGAAGGCGTCCCCTTCAAAGGCGCGGAGATCATTACCGTGGACGGACTGCGCGCGGAATTTCCGGACGGCTGGGGACTGGTGCGGCCTTCCAACACTACGCCCTGCCTCATCCTGCGCTTCGAGGCCGACAACGATGCCGCGCTGGAGCGCATCAAGAGCGCGTTCCGCGTCAGGATGTTGTCGATCAAACCGGATCTGACATTGCCCTTCTAAGGTAAGCGCCTACTTCTGATATACTGCCCGTTAAGACCTCCCTCTCACACCCTCTCCCCGGCCCTCCCCCGTCAAGGGGGAGGGGGAAATGAACTTACATTCCCCTCTCACTCGGGGCGGTAAGAAGGTATGAATTTACATCCCCCTCTCCCTTGGAGGGAGAGGGGTAAGGGGAGAGGGGGTGGAGATTCATCAAGGGAAGGGGTTTGTGGATCCCCGATGGGGAGATCTAAAACGAACAATGTTAAGTTTTCCGATCATGTCCAATAACACGCCGACAACAACTACCGGCTTGCAGCCGGCCGTCACAGTCCAGGTCCTGACCGAGGCGCTGCCCTACATCAGGCGTTTCACCGGCAAGACCATCGTCATCAAGTACGGCGGCAACGCCATGCTCGACGAGCAACTCAAACATGACTTCGCCCGCGACATCGTGCTCATGAAACTCGTCGGGATGAATCCCGTGGTCGTGCATGGCGGCGGACCCCAGATCAACGAGACCCTCAACCGGATCGGCAAACAGAGCAGTTTCATCCAGGGCATGCGGGTCACCGACAGCGAGACCATGAACGTGGTGGAGATGGTGCTGGGCGGGCTCATCAACAAGCAGATCGTCAATCTCATCAACCAGCATGGCGGCAACGCCGTGGGTTTGAGCGGCAAGGACGGCGACATGATCCGCGCCCGCAAGCTGGTCTTCACCAAGGACAATCCGGAGCTCGCCGAACCCGAGATCATCGACATCGGCCATGTCGGCGAGGTCGCCTGCATTGATCGCTCCCTGGTGGACATGTTGGTACATGGGAATTTCATCCCGGTCATCGCCCCCATCGGCGTTGATGAGACGGGGCAGTCCTACAACATCAATGCCGACCTGGTCGCCGGCAAGCTGGCCCAGGTACTGGATGCGGAGAAACTCATCATCCTGACCAACACCACCGGGGTGCTGGATGCCGGCGGCAACGTGCTCACCGGCCTGTCCGCGGAGCAGGTGGCGGGGCTAATCGAGAACGGCACGATCCACGGCGGCATGTTGCCGAAGATCAATTCGGTACTCGAGGCGGTGAACGCGGGCGTCACCTCGGCGCACATCATCGACGGGCGCGTCAGCCACGCCCTGCTGCTCGAGATCTTCACGGACAAGGGCGTGGGGACCTTGATCCACGGCCGCCGCCGGTAATTAATCCTGGCGGCCGCAAACCTGGGGGAGGTGCACATGAGAACGAGCAAGCGACCCGACCGCCGGCAAAACATCCTCGAGATCCTGGCGCGTGAACTCGAGACCCGGCCCGGCGAGCGCATCACCACCGCGGCTCTGGCCAGTTCCGTGGGCGTCTCCGAGGCGGCGCTCTACCGGCATTTTTCCAGCAAGGCGCGGATGTTCGAGGCCCTGATGGATTTCGCCGAGGAATCCGTGTTCGGCTTGAGCAACCGGATCCTGGAGCAGCAGCCGGATGCCGGCCTGCGCTGCCAGCAGATCGTCCAGCTACTGCTCGGTTTTTCCGAACGCAATCCGGGCATCACCCGGGTCCTGCTGGGCGATGCGCTGGTGGGCGAACATGAACGGCTGCGGGTGCGCAGCGGGAAATTCTTCGAACGCGTGGAAACCCAGTTCAAGCAGATCCTGCGGGAGGCGAATCTGCGCCCGGAGGGACCGCGACCCGTCGATGTCGACGCCTGCGCCAATCTGCTCACAGCCTTCATCGAAGGCAAGATGGAGCAGTACGCCAGGAGTCACTTTAAAAAATCGCCAACCCAATACTGGGAGGCGCAATGGACGATGCTGAGCCGGGTTATTTTTTATTAAGCAACGGCAATCCGTTACTCGATTGATTTCAATTTCTTGAACCGGTCGATATCGGCGGCGTAGGCGGCGCTGACCTCTTCAATCTGCCGCCGTTGGTCGGCGATGTATTGTTCGTTTTCGCTGGCCTGCCGCTTCAAAGACTCGATATCCTTGAGCAGTGCCTCGTTTGGCGTCTTGCCCTTGCGCTCCTCGTCCGCCGCGGCCTTGATGCGACTGTCGAGATCCGCTTCGATCTTTCCCTTGCGCTTTTCCGCGAGCGAGATGCTCGCCTCGATGGTGAGGATCTTGTCGTTCATGGCCGCTTCGATATCCTCAACCTTGGCGAAGGTGCTGAGGAGTATCTGGTTCTTGCGCTGCTCATCCTCCTTCTGCCTGCGTTCCTGCTCCGCAAGTTCCTCCTGATGTTTCGCCTCGGCAAGCTCCGCATCGGTCTTCGCCCGTTCGTGTACATTCACCACGATGCCCTGTTTGTTGAGCTCCTTATGCTCCTGCTGCGCGTATTCAGGCGGCACCGTGGTCCCGCATTCCTTGACGCCTTCCTTGTTGGTCCAGCATTTGATGGTTGCCGCAGCGGCTGTGTCCGCCGCGAAGGCCAGTGTTATCGCCAGGGCGAACAGCGCCAGGCCAGTGCAGCTATCGGCGTGTTTGGATTTGTTCATAAGTCACTCACACTGTTTGGTTTCGTTAAGTATAGCGCCGTCAGCCGGGTAAAAATCAAGCAACCCCCGCCCCGTATCGCTCCTTGTACGACATGATGACGGCCAGGGCCGATGACTTATCGGGTTGACCCTCAAGATATCTCAGGAGGTGCTCCAGCCTTACGATCGCTATGACCGGGATGCCGAATCGTTGTTCCACCTCGGCCACGGCGGAAATCTGGCTTGATTGCCCGCGTTCCTGCCGATCCAGGGCGATGACCACCCCGGCAGGGATGGCGCCGGCGTTGCGGATGACCTCGACGGAATGATTCACCGAGGTCCCCGCCGAGATCACATCGTCCACTATCAACACCTGGCCCCGAGGCGGCGCGCCGACGATGAGTCCGCCCTCGCCATGATCCTTCGCCTCCTTGCGATCGAAACAATACGGCACGGATCGATCGAAACGCGCCGCCAGCGCTATGGCCGTGGCCGCAACCAGCGGGATCCCCTTATAAGCCGGACCGAACAAGGCATCGAAGGCCACTCCGGAGTGCATGATGGCCGCCGCGTACGACTCGCCGACCCGCTGCAGGCTCGCCCCGGTATTGAACAAGCCGCTGTTGAAGAAATAGGGACTGACACGGCCGGATTTAAGGGTGAATTCGCCGAAGCGGATGATCTCCTGTGCCAGGGCATAGTCCAGAAAATCCCGTTGAAAATCCTGCATGTGCTATCTCGCGGTGGTTGTATTCATCGGGCGCAAGGATACCGAAAGGAACAGTCGCGATCCATGTCTGTACAGAGGATGAACAACAACGCCATGGTAAGATCGAGATAGCTCACTCCCGAAGATCCAGCCATGAAGATTATCACTGTGAATGTCAACGGCATCCGCTCCGCGGCAACCAAGGGATTTTTCGACTGGATGGCACAGCAGAATGCCGATGTGATCTGCCTGCAGGAGACCCGCGCGGAATCGGCGAAACTCGCCGCGACCATCACCGCCCCGGATGGCTATCATGCCTGCTTCAACGACGCCGAGCGCAAGGGCTACAGCGGGGTCGCAATTTATTCGAGACAGCCGCCGGATCGGATCCGGACAGAACTCGGCTGGGAATCGGCCGATCGCGAAGGTCGTTTCATCCAGGCCGATTTCGGCGCGCTGAGCGTAATCTCCATCTATCTGCCATCGGGAACGTCCGGCCCGGAGCGCCAGGCGATCAAGTATGAATTCATGGATCGACTCCTGCCGGCGCTCCAACGTTTTCGCCGGCAAAAGCGCAACTACATCCTCTGTGGCGACTGGAACATCGCGCACAAGATTATCGATATCAAGAACTGGCGCGGCAATCAGAAGAATTCCGGTTTCCTGCCGGAGGAGCGGGCCTGGCTGGACAAGGTCTTTGACGAGGTCGGTCTGGTGGACGCCTTCCGCGTGGTCAACCAGGAGGCGGATCAGTACACCTGGTGGTCAAACCGCGGTCAGGCCCGGGCGAAAAACGTCGGTTGGCGGATCGATTACCAGATCATCTCACCGCGCCTCCGGGACCGGGTGCGTGGCGCAGAGATCTACACGGCGCAGCGTTTTTCCGACCATGCCCCCCTGATCATGGAATACGATCTGACTCTTTAACAGGCTGTTGAATAACTACTGCGCTAGGTATAACGGCGTTGCGCGCGGTCTCAAAATCCTCATTTACTACTGTGTAAACTGCGGTTTTTCGCCAGCGTGCGCCTGGTTCTGCCGTCGCTCGTGACGTTTTTCAAAAGCCTGTTAATACTTCGTGACGAACTGCTGCTGAAAGGAAAAGTTGTAGGGCGTTTTGTCGTCGCCGGGGGTGACCTCCACATTGAACGTGAGGGTCTCGCCGTGACTCACGGGCAGCTCGGCAAGATAATACACCGCGCCAGGTTCCGCGAGTTCTCTCACATTCAACTCACGCACCTGCGCATGCAGGTTGGTTGCCGTGACATTCACCCTGGCATGCACCGGCGTCCCCGTCGTGCCCAGCACCTTTTTCAGGATGGAGATGTTCAATAAGGCGCGGTTCTTGCTCCGGGTTATGCCATAGGATTTCGCGATGTCTACGGAGAGGAAATCCGTGGTGAAGGCGCTGTAATGGACGGTGTAATCGCCGAAGGTTTCGAATTGCTCCGCGCCTGCTGCGCTGGTCAGCAAGGTGGCGAAGATTAAACAGGCAATCCTCAAACGGTTGAACATGACGGCGGCTCCAGTTGGCGTTTCTCTCATTCTAACTATAGCAGCGAATAATCGCCGTAGGGTGGCGCACGTCTTCCGTGCCCACGCGGATACTGCAATAGGCAACCCTCCGGACCGAAACTTGTTTCACAGGCCATAACCGGGAATTCTCTCAAGTCCTGATGCAGCACTTCCTTGTACAAAAAAATACGATTGTATTTAAACATAGGATTTCTCGGTTTTCTGCGAATAATGCAGATAACGGATGCGTGTACGGACTTGATCGAGAAGACGAGGGTTGCGGTGGTTATCAATATAGGCGCATCCTCTATCTAAGGATATTAAAAACAGGAATATAGACACCCCTGATAACGGCTGACTATAATCCTTTTTAATCCTATCTCATTGAACAGGGAGGTAATTAATGATGTCCCGTTCAGACGCTCAATAACATTATCCGACAAACTGTCCTACTATCACTAGTTATGTTTCTGGAGGAAAATAACGGACATTGGGCTTTTATCATTGTTAATTGGCCTTGTAGCTGGTGCCTTTAGTTACTGGTTCACGACCTTTAATATGCAACCGATCCTGAGATTTCGAGATCTTCGGAATCAAGTACTGATTGATTTTATTTATTATGCTCAAGTTATAAATTCAGAAAAGTTAAATGACGAAATGAAGTCACTGCATCGTGAACGTAGTCTTGCAAACAGACGAACATCTTCTCAACTTACGGCTGCAATACAGGACTTGCCAATATGGTATTTGGCCTATTTGAAAAAGTTCAAAGGGTATCACCCAGAAGAAGCAGCTAAGCATCTTATTGGATTTTCCAATACCACTGAATACGAGCAAGCGCATAAGGTAGAGGGTGCTATCAGAAAACAACTTAGACTACCAAAGGAAACATAACATCTGCTTTCACGGCGACAGCAAAAAGCCGCCGCGCGTGAAGCTGGCGTTATGCGGCAAATAAAATGAACCTCTAAGGAATTACCATTGAACGTCAGGGACGCCATTAAGCTGGTAGAAAATGACGGTTGGTTCCTGGCCCGAACCAGAGGTAGTCACCGGCAATACAAGCATCCTGTCAAAAGGGGTCTGGTGACCATCCCTGGGAAGATGAAAGATGACCTAGCACCGGCTACAATGAACAGTATCCTGAAACAGGCAGGGCTCAAATAATGAAATACCTTATCGTTATTGAAAAATCCAAAACCGGCTACTCTGCCTATTCCCCGGATTTGCCTGGCTGTGTATCCACTGGAAATACCATCGAAGAAACCGAGCAGAGTATGCGTGAGGCTATTTCCTTCCATCTGGACGGGTTGAAAGAAGAGGGGTATGAAATCCCGAACCCTACCAGTCGCTCTTCCTACATTGAAATTGCCGCATAACCAGCCGCTCGTCGGGACGCTTCGAAGCTTCGCTGCTCGCGCCGAACACATCAAACGCTAAGCCTGAAGAAAAAGTCCGGAACTACTGATCTTCGCCTGGATCAGATCCTAAGAATGAGGCAAGTACGGAAAAAGTCAGTCCGATATGACTCACCTTAACGCCTAAAGCAGGACAACTCCGGGATCGATGATTCCGCATTCACTCACCGCCACGACCTTGTAACGGTTGTGTTCGCCCTGGACGATCTTGAGGCGCGAGCGTGGCACATGGAGCCGCTCCGCGAGAAATTCCAGCAGCCGCAGATTGGCCTTGCTATCCACGGGCGGGGTCTTGATTCGGATCAGCAGCCGGCCGTTGCGGATCCCCGCGATTTCGTCCTTGCCGGCCCGGGTCTGTATTTGAATCGAGAGGTACAGGGTGTCACGCTCGCTCCGGAACCACCCTTTGTTGTTCAAATCCTCGTTAGATGACATACCCGGAGAGGATATAACCCAAACGCAACAGCGGTTTCACGATGAGGATGATCCCCAGTTGCAGCGCGACCAACACCAGCCATGGGGAGAAATCCACGCCACTCACCGGCGGCAGGAGCCGCCGCGCCGGCCGCAGGATGAAATCGGTCAGCCGGTAGAGCAGCACCGTCAATGGGTTGTAGGCCCCGGGCGCGACCCAGGAGATGATAACCTGGACGATGATCGCGAACATCATGATGTAGATGCCCAGACGCACCAGACTCGCGAGGCTGAGCACGAGGAGCCCCAAGATGGAGGGCATCTGCCCGCCGATGAGACTGATCAGCGTCAATTCCAGGATCTGCACGCCAAACAGGAGGAGGAGGCAGGCCCAATCGACCCCGGCGTAGCCGGGGATCCAGCGCCGCAGGTAGCGCAACGGCGGATTCGTCAGGGTGACGATGAACTGGGAGATGGGGTTATAAAAGTCCGCCCTGACGAGCTGCAACAGGAAACGCAGGGCGACGACCAGGATGTAGAGGTCGAATACCGTGCTGACCAGAAACATCCCGGCCTCGGAGAGATAACCCCCGCTCACGCGTCGCTACCGAACCGGTCCGCCAGTTCGACGGATCGATTCCTGGCTGCGACGAGGGCCTGGCGGACCAGTTGTTCGATCCCGCCCTGGGTCAACACCTGGATTGCCGCCTCGGTCGTGCCGCCGGGCGAGGTCACCTGTTGCCGGAGCGTGGCGGCGGTGTGGCTGGATTCCATTACCATCCTGGCCGCACCGAGCGCCGTTTCCACAGTCAACAACCGGGCCTGCTCCGCCGGCAGGCCCTGTTCCACCGCGGCGCGTTCAAGCAGCTCCATCAGCAGAAAAAAGTAGGCCGGCCCGCTGCCGGACAAGGCGGTGACGATATCGAGATGTTCCTCCATCCCGACCCAGACCACCGCCCCAACGGATCGCAGGAGCGACTCGGCCTGCTGGCGATGTTCGGGAGTGGCGCGCTGGTTGGCGTAGAGGCCCGTGATCCCGGTGCGGATGATGGCCGGGGTGTTGGGCATCGCCCTGACCACCGCCAGATCGTGTCCGAGCCACCGCTCGATCGTCGCGATCCGGATCCCCGCGGCCACCGAGATCACCAGCGGGGCGCGGGCGCGATTCATCGCGGTCGCCAGACTTGTCAGCATCGCCCGCATCTGTTGCGGTTTGACAGCCAGCACCAGGATATCCGCCTGATTGACGATTCCAGGGTTGTCCTCATAGACCTCGATGCCGAATCTGCCCTGGGTGATCTCCCGCTGCTGGGGGTTAGGGTCGATCCCGCACAGGCGGTCCGCGCGATAGCCGTCGGCGAGCAGGCCGCCGATCAGGCTCCGCCCCATGTTGCCGCATCCGATGAAACAGAGGTTCAGGTCTTTCATTCCGATCTTTCTCTCTCGCGTCGCCCGTTTGATTGTGGGGCTATTGTAGAACCTATCTCAAGATCAGGCGAGCCGGTCAGCGCCTCGCTCGCCAAAGACATCGGTCCCGACGCGCACGATAGTAGCGCCTTCGGCGATCGCCGCTTCCAGGTCCGCGCTGGTGCCCATGGAGAGTGTATCCAGGGAATTCCCCACCGCCTTCAGGCGATCGTATCCCTCGCGCAGATCTCGGAACTGCCGGCGTTGTTCAGCCTGATCCTCGGTCAATCTGGGCATGGTCATCAGCCCGCGGAGCTTGAGACGGGGCAACCTGCCGATCTCCTGGGCAAGTTCCGGAAGCTGCGCCAGGTTTATGCCCGATTTGCTCGACTCATCACCGATATTCACCTGGATGCAGACATTCAAGGGCGGGAGTTCGGGCGGACGGGTAGCGGAGAGGCGCTGTGCGATCTTCAGCCGGTCTACGGAATGCACCCAGGCAAACCGGGCCGCGATCTCGCGGGTCTTGTTGGACTGGATCGGGCCGATGAAATGCCATTCCAAATCGAGATCCGCCAGGGTATCCATCTTGACCATGGCCTCTTGCAGGTAATTTTCCCCGAAACGGAGTTGTCCCGCAGCGCGCGCCGCCCTGATCTCCTCCGCGCTCCGGGTCTTGCTGACCGCCAGCAAGGCCACCGACCCCGGCGGCCGCCCGTGGAGTCTTTCGGCGTCAAGGATCCTATCCCGCAGGGACTTGAGGCGCAGCGCGATGGTCTTCATGAACTGGCAGTGGTCTATACTTCAAAAAGTCAGTAACATTGTGCCGTAAGTGTATATCCTCGGTAAATAAAGAGGATTAGCTTCCGCGCCTCCTAGCCTGAATCTATGCGGCGTGGATACGTTATACTATTAATCGCGCATCGCCATGACTATCGATTCGGGAGGTTATTGATGGATATCGGTGAATTACTGGCTTTCAGCGTCAAGAACGGCGCATCGGATCTGCATTTGTCGGCCGGCCTGCCGCCGATGATCCGGGTCGACGGCGATGTCCGCCGCATCAACGTGCCACCGCTGGACCACAAGGAAGTCCACGACATGGTGTATGACATCATGAACGACAAGCAGCGCAAGGACTACGAGGAATTCCTCGAGTGCGACTTTTCCTTTCCCGTGCCGAATCTGGCGCGCTTTCGGGTCAATGCCGCCAACCAGAACCGCGGGGCGTTTGCCGTCTTCAGGACCATTCCCTCCACGATCCTGTCGCTCGAACAACTCAAGGCCCCCAAGATCTTCGAACAGATCTCGGACTATCCACGCGGCGTGGTGCTGGTCACCGGCCCGACCGGTTCCGGCAAATCCACGACGCTGGCCGCCATGGTCAACCATAAAAATGAAACGGAATACGGTCATATCCTGACGGTGGAGGACCCCATCGAGTTCGTGCATGAAAGCAAAAAATGCCTGATCAACCAGCGCGAGGTTCACCGCGACACCCTCGGATTCAACGAGGCCTTGCGTTCCGCGTTGCGCGAGGACCCGGACGTTATCCTGGTCGGCGAAATGCGCGACCTGGAGACCATCCGCCTTGCGCTCTCCGCCGCGGAAACAGGTCACCTGGTATTCGGCACCCTGCACACCAGTTCCGCCGCCAAGACCATCGACCGCATCGTCGACGTATTTCCGGCGGCGGAGAAGGACATGATCCGCGCCATGCTGTCCGAATCGCTGCGCGCGGTCATCTCGCAAACCCTGCTCAAGAAAAAGGGCGGCGGGCGGGCGGCGGCCCATGAGATCATGATCGGCACGCCGGCCATCCGCAACCTGATCCGGGAGAACAAGATTGCGCAGATGTATTCCGCGATCCAGACCGGCCAGCAATACGGCATGCAGACCCTGGATCAGAATCTGCACGAGCTGGTGAACAAGGGCATTGTCGACAAGGACCAGGCCCGCAGCAAGGCGGCCAACAAAGACAGTTTCTGATTGACTCACAGATCATAGCGGAGGCGTATCGTGGAACGAGAACAGGGCATAAAACTCATGCGCGACCTTCTCAAGATGATGATCGAGAAGAAGGGCTCGGATCTATTTGTAACCGTCGGTTTCCCGCCCGCCATCAAGGTCGACGGCAAGGTCACACCGGTCTCCAAGACCGCCCTCACTCCGGACAACACCAAGGCGATGGTCTACGCGGTCATGAACGACAAGCAATTGAAGGAGTATGAGGCCACCAAGGAATGCAACTTCGCCATAGCACCGAAGGGGATCGGCCGCTTCCGCGCCAACGCCTTCATCCAGCAGGGCAACTGCGGCCTGGTCTGCCGCACCATCGAGACCGACGTCCCCACCATCGACAAACTGGGGCTGCCGGAGATCCTGAAGGAAGTGGTGATGACCAAGAACGGGCTGGTCATCATGGTGGGCGGCACCGGTTCGGGGAAATCCACCTCGCTCGCGGCGATGATCAATTATCGCAACGAGAATTCCCACGGCCATATCATCACCATTGAAGACCCCATCGAATACGTACACCCGCACAAGAACTGCATCATCATGCAACGGGAAGTAGGCGTGGATACCGACGACTGGGACATTGCGCTGAAAAACACCCTGCGCCAGGCCCCGGACGTGATCCTGTTGGGGGAGATCCGTACCCGCGAGACCATGGAATTCGGCATCGCCTTCGCCGAGACCGGACACCTCGCGATGGCGACGCTCCATGCGAACAGCTCCAACCAGGCCATGGACCGCATCATCAACTTTTTCCCCGAAGAGCGCCGGGCCCAACTCCTCATGGACCTTTCGCTCAACCTCAAGGCGGTCATCTCGCAGCGCCTGTTGAAAAAAACGGACGGCAAAGGGCGCGTGGCGGCGATTGAGATCCTGCTCAACACCCCCTTGATGTCGGATCTCATCCTCAAAGGCGAGATCCATGAAATCAAGTCCCTGATGAAGAAATCGAACGAACTCGGCATGAAGACCTTCGATCAAGCCCTGTTCGATCTCTACGAGGCGGATCTCATCACCTACGAGGACGCCCTGCGCAACGCCGACTCGGTGAACGAGCTGCGGTTGCGGATCAAGCTGGAGGGCAAGGCCGCCAAGGCCTCCGACAAGCTCGAAGGACTGGATCACCTCAGCCTGCACGAGGACGAAGAAAAGAACAAGGGCATGATGATGCGCTGATCCCCGGCCGGTACAGTACTCTCCAACCCGTCATTCACTGTCAGGAACCCATAGCGCATGGATATTTTTCCTTATCTCAAACTGATGGTCGAGAAGAAGGCCTCGGATCTATTTTTCACGGTCGGCACTCCGGTCAAGATCAAGCTTGAAGGCAAGGCCGCGCCGGTGGGCAAGACCGTGCTTACCAGCGAGCTCTGCAAGGCTGCGGCCTATGGGGTGATGAACGATTTCCAGAAAAAGCGCTTCGAGGAAAATCTGGAATGCGATTTCGCCATCAGCCTGCCCGACGGGGCGGCGCGCTTCCGCGTCAATGTCTTCCGACAGCGCGGCGAGGTCGGCATGGTGCTGCGTTTGATCCCCAGCATCATCCCCACGCTGGAGCAACTTGGTCTGCCGCCGATCCTGTCCGAGCTTATCAATCACAAGCGCGGCCTGATCCTCATGGTCGGGGCCACGGGTTCCGGAAAATCCACCACGTTGGCGGCGATGCTCAATCACCGCAACGAGACCATGGCCGGCCACATCCTCACCATCGAAGACCCGGTCGAATTCAGTCATCCGAACAAGAAATCGATCGTCAACCAGCGGGAGGTGGGCGTGGACACACTCTCCTACAGGAACGCCCTGAAGTCATCGTTGCGCGAGGCCCCGGACGTGATCCTGATCGGCGAGATAAGGGATCGGGAAACCATGGAGGCGGCGCTCGAGCTCTCCAACACCGGCCATCTCGCGGTCTCCACACTGCACGCGAATAACTCCAACCAGGCGATGGAGCGGGTCATTAACCTGTTCCCGCAGGACATGCACAAACAGCTTTTCATGGATCTCTCCCTCAACCTCCGTTCGGTGATTTCCCAACGCCTGGTTACCGGCGTTGACGGCAAACGCTGCGCCGCGATCGAGATCTTGATCAACACCCCGCACATCGGCGAATTGATCCTGAAAGGGGACATTGACGAGATCAAGGTGGCCATGCAGGAAAGCGGCCAGCGCGGCATGCAGACCTTCGACATGGCCCTCTACGATCTCTATCACGAAGGCCGCATCGAGCTGGAGGAGGCGCTGAACAACGCCGACTCCCGCACCAACCTGGAAGCCAAGATCAACTTCGGTTAAACACTGACCGGATAAACTTCCGCGGCATCGAAGACCGGGCCATCGACGCACACGCGCAGCATGGTCGGACCCTGTGCAGTCCGCACCGGCACGGTACATCCGGCGCAGCCGCCCACCCCGCAGGCCATATATTCCTCAAGCGAGATCTGGCACGGCAGGCCAAACTCCCGGGCCAGCGTGGCTACGGCTCTCAGCATGGGTTCCGGACCGCAGGCGAACACCTCTATCTCTTGCAAGGTCTCCGCATCCAGTCCCTGCAGCCAGTGACGGGTGAGATCCGTCACCAGTCCCTGATAACAGCCTGGGAAACCCCGGCCGCTGGCCAGCCGGCTCGGGATGCCCCAGTCGTCCAGCAGCGGCATGGCGGCGATGACCCCTTCCGGAATCCCCGGCACGAGGATCCGGGAGGGCTTGACAGTGAAGGGGAACGGGACCTCGGATCCCATCAATACGAACGGCCGCGCGCCCCCGGCGCTCTGCCGCAGCCAATCGGCAAGAAACAACATCGGCGGGATCCCTACCCCGCCGCCGATCAGCAGAGGCCGCCGGCGTTTCTCTTCAGGACGGAACGGCGCGCCAATGGGGCCCAGCAGATTCAATTGCTCGCCCACCTGGCGCGCGGCGAGCAGCCGCGTTCCGCGCCCGTGGGCCTTGAAGAGGATCTCGATCCAGCCGGCCTCGGCGCCCGCGCGCATGATGGACATGGGCCGGCGCAACGGCAATTCAGGGTCACAGACCAGATGCACGAAATTCCCCGGACGCGCCGCGGCGGCCGTCGCCGGGGCTTGCAGGCGCAGCCAGTATTGATCCCCGGCGAAGTCCTGGCGTTCGATAATGACGGCGTCTTCCTGATGAATGGTTCCCCGGCTCGCGGGGGGACGGCCGGCCTCGCCGGTTTTCGATTCTGTCTCGGTCATTTCGGGGCTCGTTTCAGACGAGGGTGTGGACGGTGCGTCCCTCAAGCAGGGTGTGATCGATCCAACCCTTGAGGCGCCTGCCAAGGAATGGGGAGTTTTTTCCGGCGCTCCTGATCGTCACCTCGGTAAGGGTCCACTCGCGGCGCAAATCGATTATCGCGACATCCGCGGGCGCACCCGCGGCGAGCCGTCCCGCCGGCAGTCCCAGGATCTCCGCCGGGCGGATGGTCAGGCGCGCGATTGCCGTACGCAGATCGAGCGCGCCCTGATCCACCAGATCCAGCAGCAGGGGAAATAACGTCTCCAGCGTCGAGGCGCCGGATTCGGTCTCGCCGAAGGGGGCCATCTTGGCATCCGCGTCATGCGGTTGATGATCGGAGCACACGGCGTCAAGCACACCTTCCGCCACCGCCCGCCGCAGGGCCTCGCGGTCGCGCGCATCGCGGAGCGGCGGGATCAGATGGCAGTTGGCGTTGTAATCGTTGACGTCCGCATCCGTGAGATGGAGATGACAAATCCCGGTGTCCGCGGTAACCGGCAATCCGGAGCGCTTTGCCTCGGCAATCAGCGCGAGGCTTCGCGCCGAGGAGATGCGGCCGAAATGCACCCGCGCCCCGGTCAGTTCGATCAGGAGAATGGCCTCGGCAAGCGCCACCGTCTCCGCCGCCTCGGGGATGGCCGGCAGACCGAGCCGGGTGCTGACCGCGCCCTCGTGCATGACGCCGTCATTGCGCAGATCGGCGTTCTCGGGACAGAAAAACACCCTGATGCCGTGGCTCTCGGCGTATTCGAAGGCCCGGCGTAAAACTTCTGTATTACGGATCGGCCGGCTGCCGTTGCTGACCCCAACGCAACCCGACTGAACCAGACTGTACATCTCGGCAAGCCGCTCCCCTGCGAGTCCATGCGTCAGGGCGCCGATCGGCAGCAGGCGAACCTTGCGGCTCTGCTCGGCGCGCTGATGGATGAGCTCCACCACTGCGGGTGAATCGATGACAGGGTTGGTATCGGGTGGACAGCAGACCGTGGTGATGCCGGCACCGGCCGCCGCGCCGGACTCGCTCGCGATGGTGGCCTTGTGCCTGAATCCGGGTTCGCGGAAGCGGGCGCAGAGGTCGATGAAGCCGGGGCACACCAGTCGCTCAGAGGCATCGATCACGAGGTCGGGAGTGAATCCTGGAGGCGGCGTGCGCACCGCGAGGATTCTGCCCTCGGCGATCCACAGATCCCCGGTGGCATCGAGTCCCGAGGCCGGGTCCAGGAGGCGTCCCTTGGCGATATGGATGCGCATGGGTTCAGGCCCTGCCCCGGCCGGCGCCTGCGATTAGGGCCATCACCGCCATCCGGATCGCGATGCCGTTGCTGACCTGCTGAAGAATGACGGATCGCTCGCCGTCGGCCACGCGGGAATCGATCTCGATCCCCCGGTTGATCGGACCCGGATGCATCACCATGACATCCTCGCGGGCCAGGCGCAGCCGTTCCTCGGTGAGCCCATAACAGCGGAAGTATTCCTGTTCGCTGGGCAGGAGCGCGCTGCGCATGCGTTCCCGCTGCAAGCGCAGCATGATGATGACATCCACGCCCCGCAAACCCGACTCCATCTCGGTGTAGACCTTCACCCCGAGGGACTCGATTCCCGCCGGGATCAGGGTCTTGGGTCCGACCACGCGGATCTCTCTGACGCCCAGCGTATTCAGCGCGTAGATGTCCGAACGGGCCACGCGCGAGTGGGTGATATCGCCGACGATCGCCACGCGGAGCGCCGCGAAATCGGGCTTGTGCTGGCGGATGGTGAACATGTCGAGCAGGGCCTGCGTGGGATGGGCGTTGCGGCCGTCTCCGCCGTTGATGATGCTGACATGCGGGGCGACCAGGCGGGCGATGAAGTGCGCCGCGCCGCTGCCGGAATGCCGGATGACGAACATGTCGCAGTGCATGGCCTCCATGGTTTGCAGGGTGTCGCGCAGGCTCTCGCCCTTGGTGGTGGAGGACAAATTGACGCTGAGGCTCTGCACATCCGCGGACAGGCGTTTGGCTGCGATCTCGAAGGTGGTGCGGGTGCGCGTGCTGGCCTCGAAGAACAGGTTCACGATGGTCTTGCCGCGCAGCAGGGGGACTTTCTTTACCGGCCGGTCGCCGACCACGGCGAAGGATTCGGCATGGTCGAGGATTTCGATCAGGATGCGGCGGTCCAGCCCGTCCGTGGTGAGAAAATGCCGCAGGCGTCCTTCCCCGTCGAGCTGGATGTTCCCTCCAGGGTTCAGCATGACCTTCTGAATTCCAGTTGGAGCGGCTCGGGTCCCAGCAGCTTGACGTGCTCGCCGACTCCGAGTTCGATGGCCTTGCCCGTTATATCGGCCTGCACCGGCAGCTCATGGGCACCCCGATCGATCAGCACGGCAAGCGCAATGCTCGCCGGCCGGCCATAATCGAAGATCTCGTTCATGGCGGCGCGCACGGTGCGCCCGGTATGCAACACATCGTCGACCAGGATGACATGCCGGTCCTCGACCGAGAAGGGCAGCAGGGACGGGGTGACATGCGGGTGCATCCCGATCCGGCTGAAGTCGTCGCGGTAAAAGGCGATGTTGAGGCGGCCGAGGGGATGGT
The DNA here is from genome assembly GCA_004297165.1 of Gammaproteobacteria bacterium. Classification (GTDB taxonomy): domain Bacteria; phylum Pseudomonadota; class Gammaproteobacteria; order Eutrophobiales; family Eutrophobiaceae; genus 2-02-FULL-56-15. Next base: position 306,159 of record SCUJ01000011.1, on the reverse strand, counting down.
CGATCCCCAACTGTGTCCGCAGGCGCTCGGCGACCCACACGCCGCCGGTCTGGATGCCAAGGATGAGCGGGTCCCGCCGGTCGCGGTCCGCGAGGAATTTCCCGAGGCGCGCGGCCATCTCCGCGATGATCGCCTCGACCGTAAAATCCATGCTCTTCATCCGTGTTCCATCTCCACCTGACGATCGGGAATTATCGTCTCCTGGCGCGCACCGTCCGCGAGCCACGCCTCGAGGATGATCTGGGCGGCGACGGCATCCACCGCCTCCCGCAACCCGCTTCGTGACCTGGCCTCGATGGTGGTCAGGCGCTCTTCGGCGAGGTACACCGGAAGCCGAGAGCGTCCGGCCAGCGCCCGGCCGAATTTTTCGGCGCGATCCGTGAGTTCCTGCCGCGTCCCGTCCATGTTCAAGGGGTGACCTACGACCAGGGCATCGGGCCGCCATCGATCGATCATGGCCGCGATACCTTCCCAGTCAGGAGTGCGGTTGCGAACCTTTATAATGGTCAGCGGAGTAGCCGTGCCCGTCACGGCCTGGCCAACTGCCAAGCCAATTCTCTTTTCACCGTAATCGAAGCAGAGGTAGGTCCGGTGCGTCATGCGTGCCCGACGAACTGGGACAGTTTTCCGAATTCGATGCCCAGTTTCGCCGCCGACATCTCCCAGCGCGTCTCTATAGGAGTATCGAAGATGAGTCCCTGATCCGCGGGGACATTCAACCAGGCGTTGTCCAGGATCTCCTGTTCCAGTTGCCCGGCCGCCCACCCCGCGTAACCGAGTGCAACCAGCGCCTTGTCCGGGCCTTCTCCCGAGGCGATGGCCTGCAGGATATCGCGGGAGGTTGTGATGCTGATCTGCTCCTCGACGACAATGGACGAGTCCCAGGTGCGCTCTGGCCGATGCCGATGGAGCACGAAACCGCGATCGACATGCACGGGACCACCCTGATAAACGGTGGTATTGCCGATCTCAGCGCTGCCGGGTTGGATCTCCATCTGCGCCAGGATCTCGCTGAGGGCGATGGTCAGCGGCCGGTTGATGACAAGCCCCATCGCGCCTTCCTCGTCGCTGTGGGCAAAAATATAGGTGACGGTCCGGGAGAAGTTGGGATCCTGCAATCCCGGCATCGCGATCAGGAGGTGATTGGTAAGGTTGGTAGATCGCATCAGCCGATATTATCGGTATCTCCGGCGAAAAAGTACAGCCTCAGGCACTACGTGAAAGCACCTGGAATTTTACGCCTGAATAAAAAATGAAGATTTCGAGACCGCTCACAACCAGTCATGCCTGGCACAGTGGTTTTTCAATAACCTGTCAACGGAAGCCCGAGTTATCTATGAACTGCCAGGTCCGGGTGATATGGAGGATATCGGTGCCCGCGCGGATGTTGTCCGGGAGCGGGGCGTAGGGAGAGGCCAGTTCCACAATGCGCACGGCGGCATCGTCCAGGACCTTTTTGCCGGAGGATCGGCGGATGGTGATTTGATCGATTGACCCGTCATCCTTCAGCGCGACGTCGAGGATGAGACTGCCGGAGAGTTTCAATCTCCGGGCCTCCTCGGGATAGTTGAGGTTCCCCACCCGCTCCACCTTCGCGCGCCAGGCCTCCATATAGGCGGCGTATTTATACTCCCTGGTGTTGGCGGATATAAATGTGCGCCGTGGCCGGGACGCGCTTTTTTCGAGCTTATCCCGAACCTGGGCGCTGAGGGAGGCGATCTTGAGACTGTTCCGCAACAGTTCGGCGGCGGTTATTGTCTTGGCGCCTTTTTCCGTTTCGGGTTCCTCATCCACTTCTTTCACAGTTGCCTCCCTGGCGTTCTCCGTGACCTTGGCGAGCTTCGGTTCGGCCTTGGCGGTTTCTTCCTGTGCCGCCGTCTGTTCGGGCGCGGGTTGACTTTCCGGCGTCGGCGGCGTCGCGAGTTCCGCCTGCTGGTCCGGGAATGGCGGCGGCAAGGGGGTTGAGGGGACTTGTTCCGGCGTTTCGCCGCCGCCCGCGAGGTTCGCCTGGGCCAGCATATCGGGGTCTTCGACCGGCATCGGGTCCTGCTGCGACACCAGGATGATCTCCATGCTATCGGCGTGAGAAGTATCCGGCGCCTCGCCGCTGAAGCCGACGCCGAGGATCAGCGTGGCATGCGTGATGATCGCCAGGCACAAGGTCAGGCTGAGCCGATCGACGGGGGTAATGACCGGGCTTGCCGCCATGGCGTTCACAGATTCCGCTCTATGGCATCCAGTATCCTTCCGGCGATATCGATCTTGTAAATCCCTTCGAGTTCCCGGATGCAGGTGGGGCTGGTTACATTAATCTCCGTCAGGTAATCGCCGATGACATCGAGTCCCGTGAACAACAGGCCCTTCTCGCGCAAGAAGGGACCGACGGCCGCGCAGATCCGGCGATCCTGTTCCGAGAGGCTGACGCCCTTCCCCGTGCCTCCGGCGGCGAGATTGCCGCGTGTCTCCCCTTCCGCGGGGATCCTCGCGAGCGCGTATTCAACGGGCTCGCCGTCGATCATCAGGATCCGCTTGTCCCCGTGGACGATCTCCGGGATGTAGCGCTGGACCATGGCGAAGCGCGCGCCGTGGGCGGTCAGCGTCTCGATGATTACGCCGATATTGGGATCCCCGCGCCTGATTCGAAAGACGGATTGTCCGCCCATGCCGTCCAGCGGCTTGATGACCATATCCTGGTGGACTTCCAGGAAACCCCTGATGAGCCTGGCCTCACGGGCGACCAGCGTTGGCGGGGCGAGCGAGGGAAAGCGGGCGATAGAAAGTTTCTCGTTGCAATCCCGCAGACTCGCGGGCCGGTTCACCACCAGGAGGCCATCCTGTTCGGCGAGTTCAAGGAGATACGTGGCATAGATATATTCCATGTCGAACGGTGGGTCTTTGCGCATCAACACGACATCGAGGTCCGCGAGACGCGTGTCCGTCGTTTCCCCGTAGGCATACCAGTCAGCGGGATCATTCCTGACCTCCAGGCCGCGCATGCGCGCGCGGACCTCCGCCCTGGCCAGATAGAGATCCCCCACCTCCATGTAGCGGACCTCCCAGCCCCGGCGCCGGGCCGCGAGGAGCAGCGCCAGCGTACTATCCTTCTTGACCTTGATCCCGGAAATGGGATCCATGATGACACCCAGCTTCATATTAATTACTCTGTGACCAAACCCAGATCGTCCCGAGAGGGCATTTCATGATAGCAGATAAGTTGCGGATCATATCCAGGGAAAGCCCGCTCGCCATGTGGCAGGCCAACCATGTGCGTGAGCGCCTCCTCGCAATCCATCCGGGACTTGCCGTCGAGATCCTCGGCGTCTCCACCGAGGCGGATCGGTTCCTGGACCGATCGCTCGATCAGCTCGGCGGCAAGGGCGCCTTCGTGAAGGAACTGGAGCAGGCCCTGCTGGAAGATCGCGCCGATCTCGCGGTCCATTCCATGAAGGATGTCACCATCGATCTGCCGGAAGGTCTGCGGCTCCCTGTCATCATGGAGCGGGAGGACTGCCGCGATGCCATCGTATCCCCGCATCATCGATCGTTGGCCGATCTGCCGCAAGGCGCGCGGATCGGCACCTCCAGCCTGCGCCGCCGCTGCCAGCTCGCGCAGTTGCGGCCGGATCTCGAGATCCGGGATATCCGCGGCAACGTCGGCACCCGTTTGCGCAAGCTCGATGACGGGCAATTCGACGCCCTGATCCTGGCCGCGGCCGGACTGCTGCGGCTCGGGCTCGCCGACCGGATCCGCGGCTATCTGCCGGTAGCTACGCTGCTCCCGGCCATCGGTCAAGGCGCGCTGGGACTTGAGATCCGCACCGACGATGACGCCGTTCTGGATCTCATCCGTCCGCTCGATCACCCGCAAACCCATACCTGCGTGCTCGCGGAACGCGCCTTGAGCCGCCGCCTGAACGGAGGCTGCCATGCGCCGGTGGCCGCGCTTGCGACCTGCGCTGGAAACGAGTTATCGCTCCGCGCCCTCGTCGGCAGTCTGGACGGCAGGGAGATCCTGCGCGCCTCGGCCAGCGGTCCGCGGGAACGGGCCGTGGCGATCGGAGAAACGGTCGGGACCGATCTGATCGGGAAGGGCGCGGATCGAATCCTCTCGGCAGTGCCGCGTTGAATTGAATGCGACAAGCGGCCCTTAGCAATAGAACCATCCTGATCACCCGGCCCGCTGGGCAGGCCGAAAAACTAATCCACATGATCGAGGCCGGCGGCGGCAGGGTATTATCCCTGCCGGTGATCGGGATCGAGGCGCTGGCGGGCGCTGAGCGGGAGCGCACGGCCCGTGCTCTGCTCGCGGAAGCGGAGGTCCTCGTCTTCATCAGCGTTAATGCGGTGCGTTGCCTGATCGGATTGATTCCGGATGCCTTCGCACTCTGCGCGGATCGCTCCATCTATGCCGTCGGCGGCGCCACCTGCCGGATCCTGCAAGAGCACGGCTTCCGGCAGGTACACCAGGCGATGGGCATTGGCAGCGAAGCCCTGCTGGACCTGCCAGGTCTGCAAGCGGACGAGATTGCGGGCCGCGCCATCGTCATTATCCGGGGCGAGGGCGGCAGGGATCTCCTGCGCGAACGCCTTGCCGTTCGCGGGGCGCGGGTCGCATATCTCGAAGTCTATCGCCGCCGCAGGCCCGAGATAGATAATGATCGAATGAAAAAAATCTGGAGTCGGAACAGCCCTGATGCCATAGTAATATCCAGCGCGGAAGGCTTGCAAAATCTGATCGACATGACCCCGCCCGAAGACAGGGCCACACTCTTCGACACCCAGCTTGTGGCGATCAGCGAGAGGGTATCCACCCATGCCCTTGCCCGGGGTTTCCGGCTGACGCCCAGGGTCGCGAGCGAAGCCAGCGATGAAGGTCTGTTCGCCGCGATCAAACAATTATTCGAGGAACGGCAATGAACATTGAGGACAACGCCGCCGGACAAACTGACCCCGGCGCCGACAACTCCAGCTTGCAAGAACCCGCCGCCGCCGACTCGACCAGACGGAAAGGCCGCGGACTCGGACTGCTGGCCCTCATACTCGCCGTCGCGGCCCTGGCCGTGGCCGCATTGTCCGTCCAGCGCCTTCGCGGGATGGACGGTTTGCAAACCTCGGTTACAGAACAGCAACTGCGGCTCGATGAATTCGCCCGGCGCCTCGACGGTATCGACACAGCGATCTCCGGGATTAAAGAACAATCCTCGGAACAGTCGGCCGCCGCCGAGACAACGCAGGAAGAACTGAAGATACTTGGCCAGACTGTCATGGCCTTGCGGCAGCGGGATGCCGCGGCCGATCCCGAGCTGATCCTCGCCGAGGTCGAACAATTATTAATCCTCGCCAGCCACCATCTGAGTCTCGACCGCGATGCGGAGACCGCCCTCACGGCCCTGGGCCTGGCGGATCGGCGCCTGGCCCTCGCCGAGGACCCGCGCCTGGCGGAGTTGCGCGGCTCGCTCGCCGCCGAAATGAATGCGATACGCTCGGTGAATCGCCCCGATATCCCGGGGATGTCGGTCTATCTCGCCGACCTCGTCACGCGCGTGGACCAACTCCCGCTGAAGCAAAGTCAGGCGTCAACCACCCCCACCAACGATGATGCCGAACCTGCCGCCGAAGATACGCGACCGGCATGGCGGCGGCTGCTGGACGCCATCTGGGGCGAATTACGCAGCCTGCTCGTAATCTCCACGGAAGAGACCAATCCCGCCGATTTTCTGCCGCCGGAACAGCGCTATTTCCTCACCCTCAATCTGCGTCTGCAACTGGAGACCGCCCGTCTCAGCCTGTTGCTCGGGGATACCGAAAATTTCCAGAGCGCGGTCACGCTTGCGGATAACTGGATCAAGCGTTATTTCTCCGCCGGCGATGCCGGGGTCGCCGCCATCCTCGAATCCCTTGAACTCATGCACGGGATCGAACTCAGGCCCGATCTGCCGGACCTCGGCGCAACGCTCACGGCCGCCCGAACGCTGCGCGAGGAGTTGCGCGCCCCGAACGCCGAGCCCGCGCCCGGTAATTGATCCATGCGCCTTCTGCTGCTGCTGCTTGGAAGTCTGGCGATCGCCTTCGGGATCGGGATCTTTCTGGAACGCTATCCGGGCCGTGTCCTCTTCAGCCATGGGGGGATCTCGGTACAGATCAGCCTCGCGTTGTTCGTCGTCGCCCTGATCGTATTCTGCGTCTTGTTTTATCTGGCGCTCGCGCTCGCGCGGAAGTTGTGGAAGATGCCGCGGGACTACCGGCGCTGGCGGAATCACAAACAACACCTGCGCGCCGAAAAGTTGCTCCACCAGGGCTGCCTGGATCTCCTCGAAGGCAATTGGATCGGCGCGGAGCGGAATTTCAGCAAGGGCGCGGCGGGCAGTCGCCTGCCCCTGTTGAATTACCTCTTCGCCGCCCGCGCCGCGCAACACCAGCAAGCCCTGACGCGCCGGGACAAATACCTGGATCTCGCGCGCGAACACGGCGAAGGCCACCCGCTCGCCCTGGGCCTGACCCAGGCGGAGTTGCAATTGCAGCGCGATCAGCACGAACAGGCCCATGCGCTCCTGCGTGTCCTGCACGGGCAATCGAAAAAAACCGGCAAGGTCAAGTTGATGCTGCTCGAAACCAGCCTGCGGATCGGGGATTGGCGCCAGGCGATCGACCTGCTCGACGATCTCGCCCGCGCCAGGGCGTTGACCCAGGAGCAGGTTGCCGACTACCGCATCCAGGCGTACACCGGGCTGCTCGCCAGGACCAATGACCGGGGCGAACTCGATAATCTCTGGAAGGAGATCCCGAAAAAACTGCGGCGGGAAACGCGCCTCATTGGCGCGTGGTGCCAGGAGGCATTGCGCCATGACGATCATGCCGGGAGCGAGTCACTGCTGCGACAGACCCTGAAAAAACATTACGACGGCAACCTGATCCGGCTCTACGGCCTGACGCAGGGTCCGCATATCGCCCGGCAGCTTGCCTTCGCCGAAGGCCTCCTCAAGGATCGCGCGGACGACCCGGAGCTGCTCCTTGCCCTCGGCCGTCTCTGTCTGCAGAACAAGCTCTGGGGGAAGGCCCGGAGCTATCTCCAGGAATGCGTGGCGCGCAGGCCGGAACCGGAGATCTACCGCGAACTGGCCCGCCTGCACGAGACAGAGGGCGACGCGCGCGCCGCCGCCGAGTGCTACCGGGCAGGACTGGAGGCAGCCACCAAGGCGCAGTCCGCGCCTGCGCCCGCGCGGCAGGGATTGCCGGTCATAGTGAATTAGCCCCGCCGTATCGGGTTATGGCGCAGATACTGATTCTCTATTCCACCACGGACGGCCATACCGGCAAGATCTGCCGGAGGTTGCGGGAACGTTTGCAGGGTCAGGGGCATAAGGCGACCCTGCACGATTTCGCGGACGGCGATCCGGGACCAACGGAAGGCTATGAGAAGATCGTCATCGGCGCGAGTATCCGTTACGGCAAACACCAGCCGGTCGTTGCCGAGTTCATCCGGCGGGAGCGGCCGCTGCTGGAGCGCAAGCGCACCGCCTTCTTCACCGTCAATATCGTCGCCAGAAAACCGGCCAAGAACCGGCCGGAGACCAACCCGTACCTGAAAAAATTCCTGAAACAACTGCGCTGGCGGCCCGGCAAACTCGCGGTGTTCGCCGGGCGGTTGGAATATCCCCGCTATGACTTCATCGACCGGACCATGATCCGTTTCATCATGCTCATCACTGGCGGCCCCACGGCGCGCGATACCGTGATCGAATACACCGACTGGGCCAGCGTGGACAGTTTCGCGGACGAGATTAGTGCAATGTAAAAAATTTCAGATTTTAGATTGACCCTCTCTCTTTGCTCCACTCCCGAAGGGCGAGGCATTCAACCCTTAACTGTCCAGTTAAAACCTGAAGGATAAATGATGGATCTCAAAATCTTGTTCACCGTCTTCACCACCGTCTTCCTCGCCGAGCTCGGGGACAAGACGCAACTCGCGACCCTGCTGTTCGCCGCCGAGAAAGATGTCAGCAAGCTCACGGTGTTTCTCGGCGCCTCGTTGGCGCTCATCGCGACCTCGGCTATAGGGGTCTTCGCCGGTGCGCTGCTCTCCCAATATTTAAGCGGCAGGACCCTGCACTATATCGCCGCGATTGGATTCATCGGCATCGGCGCGTGGATGCTGGTGAATAATCATGCCTGATTGCTTCAGATCACCGATTCAATTCCGCCAGTTGCTCGGGCGTCCCCACGTTCACCCAGGTCCCGGTGAAATGTTCGCCGGTGACCTGACCTTTCGCCACGGCCTGGCATAGCAGGGGGAGGATCGGAAAGACGCGCTCGCGGCAGCCTTCGAAGAACGCGGGGCTAAAAACCCCGATACCGCCGTAGGTCAGGCGCAGACCCGCGGTCAGGCTGACCCGCGACCCGTCCAGGTGAAAATCGCCGACCGGATGAAACGCGGGATTGTCCACCAGGACAAAGTGCGCGAGGTCAACATCCCGCCCGCGCAGGCGGGCGAAATCGAAATCCGTGTAGAGGTCGGCGCTGACGACGAGAAAGGGTCCAGAGCCGAGCAGATTGAGGGCGTTGAGGATCCCGCCTCCGATGTCCAGGGGTTCATCGCCCTCGCGGGAATAACGGATGCGCAGTCCATACTGCGCGCCGTCGCCGCAGTAATCCTCGATCATCCCGCCGAGACGGGAATGATTGATAACGACCTCCGTGAATCCCGCGCGCGCGAGGTTTTCCAGGTGATGGTGCAGCAGCGGTTTGCCCTGCACCTCAATGAGGGGTTTGGGGAGGCGGTCGGTCAACGGTCGCATCCGCGTGCCGAGACCCGCCGCGAGCAGCATCGCCTTCATCGACCGGGCGGCGTCGCGAGGGCGGGCAGGACGCGCGCGTCGATAAAATCGGCGAGTCCCGCAAGCTCCGGGTACTGGTCGCGCAGATCCACGATATAGGACAGGGTCCGCGGGATATCGCGTAAAAACCCGGCCTTGCCGTCCCGATGCCAGAGGCGCGCGAAGATGCCGCTGGCCTTCAGATGCCGCTGCGCCCCCATCAGATCGAACCAGCGGGGAAAGCGTTCCTCCTCGACGTCGACGGCGGGTTCGATCTTCCGGCAATAGTCCGAGACCCAGGCACGGATCCGTTCCCCCGGCCAGCGGATATAGCAATCCTTGAGGAGGGAGACGAGGTCATAGCTTATTGGGCCGTAGACGGCATCCTGGTAATCGAGCATCCCCGGATTGCCGCACGGGGTCAGCATGAGGTTGCGGGAGTGATAATCCCGGTGGACGAAGGTTCGCGGCTGTTCCAGGGCATTGGCGATCAGCGCTTCGAAGGTCCGGTTCAACAGCGTCTCTTCATCCCGGTTCAGGCTGATCCGCAAGTGCTTCTCCACCAGCCACTCGCGAAACAGGCGCATTTCGGCAAGCAGCAGTCGTTCGTCATACCAGGGCAGGCCACGGATGTCCGTCGCCCGCTGCATCCGCGTGAGCGCGTCGATGGCGTCCGTATAGAGACTATCCGCGTTTTCTTCCGTGAGCCGGTCGAGATACAGGGCGCTGCCGAAATCGTCCATGAGGATGAAGCCGAGATCCACATCGCTCGCGTGGATCGCGGGGACATTCACACCCGCGGCGGCGAGCCGCCGGTTGATGTCCAGAAACGGCCGGCAATCCTCTTTTCCCGGCGGGGCGTCCATGAGGATCCGCGTGCCGGCGCCGGCATCGATCCGGAAATACCTGCGGAAACTCGCGTCCTCCGAGGCCGGGGCCAGGGTATAGGAGTTCATCCCCGGGCTATTTCTCAGCCACGCATGGATTTGTTCGAGTCTCCCGGTTGTCATGTGCGGATTGTGCATAGGTCAGGTAGTATCCGATCGATGCCGGAGGGGATTCAATCTGTTTTCCGCGGCGCGGCCCGTGCCGTAGCGGGCGTTTCCGGCTATGATAACCGCTACAAATCCGCCAACCCAGAATAATGAAAACCAAGCGAAAGTCAGCCAACACCGCGGAGACGCGCAGACTCATGAGTCTCGGCCGGGCGGTGATCCGGACCGAGACCGACGCGGTCCGGCAACTCGTAAACCGAATCGACCACAATTTCATCGCCGCCTGCCAGTTGCTGCTCGCCTGCGCGGGACGCATCGTCGTGATCGGCATGGGCAAATCGGGGCACATCGGCGGCAAGATTGCGGCCACGCTGGCCAGCACCGGATCGCCCGCCTTCTTCGTCCATCCGGCGGAGGCGAGTCATGGCGACCTCGGGATGATCACCCGGGAGGATGTGGTGATCGCCCTGTCGAACTCCGGCGAGAGCGACGAGATCACCCTGCTGCTGCCCGCGATCAAGCGCCTCGGGGCGCCGCTCATCACCCTGACCGGGAATCCCCGTTCCACGCTCGCGCGATCCGCCACGATCCATATCGATGTGAGCGTCGCCAAGGAGGCCTGCCCGCTGGGGCTCGCCCCCACCTCCAGCACCACCGCGACCCTGGTCATGGGCGACGCGCTTGCGATCGCCCTGCTGGAGGCGCGCGGATTCGGGCCCGAGGATTTTGCGCGGTCCCACCCCGGCGGCGTATTGGGGCGGCGCCTGCTCCTGCGCGTGAACGACATCATGCACACCGGCAAGAGCACCCCCAAGGTGAGGGAAGATACTCCGCTGCGGGACGCCCTGCTCGAAATGACCCGCAAGGGCCTGGGCTCGACGGCAGTGGTGGACAAGCGCAATCGCATCATCGGGATCTACACGGACGGCGACCTCAGGCGCTCGCTCGATGCCGGGGTGGACGTCCATCGCGTGCTGGTGGGCGAGGTGATGACCCGCAACTGCAAGACCATCGGGCCGGACAACCTGGCCTCGGAGGCCCTCGGCATGATGGAGACCTGCAAGATAAATGCGTTGCCGGTCGCTGACGGGAACGGGGTCCTGCTCGGCATGCTCAACATGCACGATCTGTTGCGGGCCCGGGTCGTATGAACCAGCCTGAACAGGAAGTGCTGCACAAGGCCGCGGGGATTCGCCTCGCGATCTTCGACGTGGACGGCGTCCTCACCGGCGGCGAGATCTTCATCGGTCCGTATGGCGAGGAGTTCAAACGCTTCCATGCCCATGACGGTCTCGGCATGACGTTGTTGCAGCGCTCCGGCATCGAGGTGGGGATCATCTCCTCCCGGCAGTCCGACGCGGTCTCCCGCCGCATGGAATCGCTCGGCGTCGCACATGTCATCCAGGGACGGCACGACAAACTTCAGGCCTTGCGGGAACTGCTGGAAAGCGCCGGGGTGGCGCCGGAGGAGGCCGCTTTCGTTGGCGATGACCTCATCGATCTCCCGGCATTCGGGCACGTGGGCCTCGCGATTGCGGTGGCCAACGCCGTGCCGGCGGTGCGGGAACACGCCGATTGGACGACCGTCAATCGGGGCGGCGAAGGCGCGGTGCGGGAGGTCTGCGAACTGCTCTTGCGGTCCAAAGGACTGCTCGAGGATCACATCAATCGCTATCTGCGCGGTGAATGATCGGCCCACCCCCGGTCGCGTGGCGCAGCCCTCTCCCCGTGCGGATGAAGCGCCATGGCATTGACCATCCGCCAGCCGGGGCGCGTCATTATAATATTCGGCCTGCTGGTGTTGGCCGGCCTCAGTTTCTGGCTGCTCCGGCGCCTCGCGACCTCGGGGGACAGGGACGTCTCCCAGGTCCCCGAATTGCCGGACTATTACATGGAGGATTTTTCCACCATCGTCATGGGCGCGGATGGCCTGCCGGCGCGGCGGCTGCGCGCCCTGTATATCGAGCATTATCCGGGGAATGACTTCACCCTCCTCACCACGCCCACGCTGGAACTGCTGGATACGGCCAACCCGGTGCGGTTATCCGCCGACAAGGGCTGGGTCACGGACGGCGATGAGGTCATCCTGCTCGAAGGCAAGGTCGAGATCCTGGAACTGAACGCCGCCGGCGAGATGCGGTTGCGGATCCGTACGGAAAAGGTCAGGATCCTTCCCGACAGCGGTTATGCCGAGACGGATCAGTACGCTGAAATCGATTCCGCCAGGCTGCGGTTGACGGGGACCGGCATGCGCGCCCACCTGCATGAAGACCGTTTCGAGGTGTTGAACGATGTACATACCAGCATCAGTAAAGACTAGCTTCTCGTATTGCCTCCTTGGTTTGTCGCTCGGCATGACCGCGCCCGCCGCCTTCGCCCTCGGCACGGATCAGGAACAGGACATCGAAATCGATGCGCGGAAATGGGAGCTCGACGATCGTAAAAACCAGACCGTCTATGAAGGGAATGTCGTGGTGACGAGAGGCAGCATCCGCATGACCGGGGATCGGATGACCGTTCACTATACCGATAACGAGGAACTGGATACCTTGATCGTCGAAGGCAACCCCGCCACCTACCGGCAGTTACCGGACGGCGGCAAGGTTTATGACGAAGGCCGGGCGCAACGCATGGAATTTCACGAGTTTGACAATCTCGTCATCCTCATCGAAAAGGCCGAGGTCGTCCAGGAGCGTTCGAGTTTCAGCGGGGATCGGATCGAATACGACACCAAATTGAGCCGGATCCGCGCCACCAGCGCACCGGCCTCCGCGGCGGATCAAACTGGCGCCGATGGCCGGGTGAAGATCGTCATCAAGCCCCGCCGGCAAAAAACTGAAGATTAATCCCCCATGAGTACGCTGCAAGTCCGGAATCTGTCCAAGAGTTTCCGCGGCCGGAAGGTGGTCAGGGATGTCAGCCTCGAGGTCGGGAGCGGCGAGGTCATAGGGCTGCTCGGGCCCAATGGCGCCGGCAAGACCACGAGCTTCTACATGATCATCGGGCTCATCCCTTCCGATCAGGGGACGATCCTCCTCGATGACGGGGTGATCAGCAACCTGCCCATCGATCGGCGGGCCCGGCTGGGGCTGGGCTATCTGCCGCAGGAGGCGTCGATTTTCCGGCGGTTAACGGTGGCGGAGAATATCCTCGCGATCCTGCAAACCCGGCCGGAATTAAGCGAAGCCGAAGTCCTGGAGCGGCTGGAGAATCTGCTCCGCGAATTCAACATCGAACATATCCGGACGCAACCCGGCATGAGCCTGTCCGGCGGGGAACGCCGGCGGGTGGAGATCGCCCGCGCACTTGCCACCGACCCGAAATTCCTGCTGCTGGACGAGCCCTTCGCGGGGATCGACCCGATTTCCATTCATGACCTGCAGCAGACTATTCGATACCTTGCCAACCGTGGCCTTGGGGTGCTGGTTACGGATCACAACGTACGGGAGACATTGGGCGCTTGTCACCGATCTTACATAGTGAACGAGGGACAGATCATCGCGGAAGGCAGTCAGGAAGACATCTTGAGCCACGATGAGGTGCGCAGCGTATATCTCGGCGAGCGCTTTAAACTATAATCTGATCTGTGAGAGGAGGTAATTCATCCGGCGCTACAGACAGACCGGTTCGGCAGCACCCCCCGTTACAGCAGGACCCTGGCAGCGACTCGCGGTTCCCGCATCCGATTTTACGATAGAATATCCGGCATGAAGCATTCGCTCCAACTGAAACTGAGCCAGAGCCTGACCATGACCCCGCAATTGCAGCAGGCGATCCGTCTGCTGCAATTGTCGACCATGGAACTGAACTCCGAGATCCAGGACGCGCTGGAATCCAACATGATGCTGGAGCTCGAGGACGATTCCCAGAATCAGCCGCCGGTTCAGTCGAACGAGAATCCGCCCCAGGGCGAGGCGGCGGTCGAAAAAGAAGAGGAGGGCCTCGATGCCATCGAGGCCGATGGCGGGACCTCGGATATCCCCGAGGATCTCCCCATCGACAGCAACTGGGATGACATCTACGACCCCGGCACGGCCTACTCCGGCGAACCGCACGAACACGCGAGCGTGGACTCCTATCATTCGGCCGGCCAGTCGCTGGCCGGTCACCTGCTCTGGCAGTTGAACATGATCCCCGCCACGGAAAAGGACCGGGCGATAGCCGTCGCCGTGATCGACGCGCTCGATGACGATGGCTACCTGAAAACCTCCCCTGCGGAACTGGCCGAAGTGCTGAACCAGGAAGCGGACGGGGACGAGCCGGTCGAGGTTGACGAGGTCCAGGCCATCATCCGCCTAGTGCAGGCGATGGAGCCCGCGGGCGTCGCGGCCCGGGACCTGCAGGAATGTCTCCTGCTGCAACTCTGCCAACTGCCGCCGGAAACCCCCTGGCTGGCAGAGGCGCAGGAACTCGTGCGCGAACATTTCGCCTTGCTCGCCGCGCACGATTACGCCCAGCTTATGCGCCGGATGCGTCTCGATCGCGATCAGCTCGCGGAGGTCATCGCGCAGGTGCAAAAACTGAATCCCCGTCCCGCCAACGGCGTGCAGGACCACGAGACCCAGTACATCATTCCCGATGTCTACGTGCGCAAGGTGAACAATGTCTGGAGGATCGAACTAAACGGCGAGGCGGTCCCGCAACTGCGGATCAACAATGCCTACGCCGGCATGATCCGGAGGGCGGACAACAGCGAGGCGAATACTTCATTGAAAACGCACCTCCAGGAAGCCCGGTGGTTCATCAAGAGCCTGCAAAGCCGGAGCGAGACCCTGTTGCGCGTGGCCATGGTGATCGTCGACAAGCAGCGGGCCTTCCTCGATTATGGCGCGGAGGCGATGAAGCCCATGATCCTGCACGATGTCGCCACGGAACTGGACATGCATGAATCGACCATCTCCAGGGTGACTACCCGTAAATACATGCACACGCCCCGCGGAATATTCGAGCTGAAATATTTCTTTTCCAGCCATGTCGACACGGATCAGGGCGGGGCCTGTTCCTCGACCGCGATACGGGCGCTGATCAAGAAACTTATCGAGGCGGAAAAACCGCAGAAACCCCTCAGCGACAGCAAGATCGCCGAGCTGCTCGTGGATCAGGGGATTCGCGTCGCACGGCGCACCGTCGCCAAATATCGCGAAGGGATGCAGATCGCCCCATCCAACGAGCGCAAGAGACTTTCCTGAACAACCAATCACTGTCAGTAAATACCCCCCCATCGGAGATAACACATGCAAATCAACCTCACCGGACATCACCTGGACATCACCCCGGCAATCCGCAGTTATGTGGAAGGCAAATTCAGCCGTCTGGAGCGCCATTTCGATCACATGACCAACATCCAGGTGATCCTGTCCGTGGAAAAGGAGCGCCAGAAGGCGGAG
The DNA here is from genome assembly GCA_004297165.1 of Gammaproteobacteria bacterium. Classification (GTDB taxonomy): domain Bacteria; phylum Pseudomonadota; class Gammaproteobacteria; order Eutrophobiales; family Eutrophobiaceae; genus 2-02-FULL-56-15. The sequence continues at coordinate 290,964 of SCUJ01000011.1, read as the reverse complement.
GCCCGTGTGGATGTAAACCGTGGCACCCTCTTTGCCGATTCGCAGCACGAGGATATGTATGCCGCGATCGACACCTTGATTGACAAACTGGATAGGCAGATCATCAAGCACAAGGAGAAACTTAAGGATCATCACCGCAACGAACCCAAGCAAGCCGACCGGAAACCGGAATAATCGCCCGCGCATACGGCACAACCCCGTCAGGGAATGCGTTCGAGAAGCCCGCAGGCATGACCGAATATCAGAGCCAGATCTCCGTCGCCGATCTGTTCAAGAAACACGGGAACCGGCTCGGTCTGTCCTGGGCCGCCGGCGTGGAGGGCGGGGGTAATCTCATCTACCCGGAACTCAAGCCGCAGGCCGCCAACGCGACTGTCGACGAAAATGCCAAGGCTGGCAAGCAGGGGCCGGCTGGAGATGAAGGAACCCCGACCGGCAAGTCCCTGGTCGGTTATCTGAATCTGGTCCACCCGAACCAGGTCGAGATCCTCGGCCGGATGGAGATGGATTATCTGGAGGGGTTGCGCGACATCACCCGGCACGACACGATCAAACAGGTCTTCAAGCACAATCCGGCCTGTTTGATCGTCGCTGACGACCGGCTCGCCCCCACCTACCTGCGGCGCAAATGCAATGAAGAAAATGTCCCCCTGTTCGCCTCGCCGCTCTCGAGCGGCAAGCTCTCGGAGTCGTTGCATTATTACCTCAGCACCCTGTTTGCCGACGTCATCACCCTGCACGGCGTCTACATGGAGGTCATGGCCATTGGCGTGCTGATCACCGGCCCGTCCGGGATCGGCAAGAGCGAACTGGCCCTGGAGTTGATCTCCCGGGGCCACCGGCTCATAGCGGACGATGCCCCGCAATTCTCGCGGATCGCCCCGGATATCCTGAACGGGTCCTGCCCCGATTCACTGCGGGATTTTCTTGAAGTGCGGGGGCTCGGGGTCATCAACATCCGGCGTTTGTACGGCGGCGCCGCGATCAAGGGCAACAAATATCTCCGCCTGATCGTGCGTCTGGCGCCGCTCGATCGCCAGAAGATCATCACCATCGACCGACTGGAAGGCAGCTATCGCCCCGTGAAGATACTCGATGTGGAGATCCCGGAGATCACCATCCCGGTCGCGCCGGGGCGCAACCTCGCCATCCTCACGGAATGCGCGGCGCGGAATCACGCCCTCCGGCTGGAAGGCTATAACGCGGCGGAAGAATTCATCAAGGGCCAGCAACAACAAATCGAGCAGAGCGGTGGCGGCTGAGGCGGCGGAAAACCGGAAGCTGGTCATCGTGAGCGGGCTCTCGGGCGCCGGCAAATCGCTGGTGCTGAACACGCTCGAGGACCAGGGCTTTTATTGCATCGACAATCTCCCCGTGGCGCTCCTGGAAAATCTGAGCGGACTGCTCGCCCAAGAAGCGGGCAAGTTTCCGAACAAGGTGGGAATCGGCATCGATGCGCGCAATCCTGACAGCGATTTGCGCGAACTGCCCGCGTTGATCGGAAAATTGAAGTCACAGGGCCTGCCGGCGGAACTGATCTTTCTCCAGGCCGACAAGAACATCCTGACCTCGCGTTTCAGCGAGACCCGGCGCAAACATCCCTTGAGTTCCGCGACCGTTTCACTCACCGACGCCCTGGATCGGGAACGCGAGTTGCTTGAGCCGCTCTCGGAATTGGCCGACCTGCGTCTGGACACCAGCAACACCACGGTGCATGAACTGCGCGACATCGTCCGGGTCCGCGTGACCAACCGGCCGGCCGGCAGCCTGTCCCTGCAGTTCCTGTCCTTCGGCTACAAACACGGCATCCCCACGGACGCCGATTACGTCTTCGATGTGCGCTGCCTGCCCAATCCACACTGGGAAAAACAACTCCGACCCTTTACGGGCAAGGACCGCTGCGTCATCGAATTTCTGGAACGCCAGCCGGCCGTCCTGCAGATGCTGGGGGATATCCTGGCTTACCTGGGCAGATGGCTGCCGCTGTTCGAGGCGGAGAACCGCAGTTATCTCTGCGTGGCGGTCGGATGCACCGGTGGCCATCATCGCTCGGTTTATATCAGCGAACAATTGGCGGCGCACTTCTCCAGGGCGGGAAAGCAGGTCGTCATCAGACACCGGGATCTATAAGCAGATGCAGTCCAGAACCATCACCATCATCAACAAGCTCGGCATGCATGCCAGGGCTGCGGCGCGTTTTGTGCAGACCGCCTCCCGTTACAATTGCGACATCCACATCAGCAAGAACGGCAGGACCGTGAACGGGAAAAGCATCATGGGGGTGATGATGCTCGCCGCCGCAAAGGATTCCGTCGTCCAAATCAGCGCCGCGGGCAAGGATGAACTGGCCGCCATGGAGGAGATCGAACGGCTCATCCTGAACCGTTTCGGGGAGGCCGAATAAGTTTTGTTATCGGTTAAATCCGACTACCAACTGAACAGGACCCATTGCGGGACCCTCTCCCGCTCGTAATCCTCCATGATCCGGTATTCCATCGTGCCATCGCCATTCCGGTCCATGAGATAGTAAGGCTTGCCCACGACCGGCGTAATCTTGACCATGTACAACCGGCCGTTCAACCGGTACTCCTGAATCGTTTCCTTTTCCTTGCGAATGATGGTGATCTCCGGTTCGATGGGCTGCCCGCTCACCACCGGATCCGGCAAGTCGGGCGGCTCCGGCGCGTCCGCGAATTCCTCTTCCTGCGCGGTGGCGGCGAAGATAATGAAGAGACTGAGCAACGCTAGGGTCATTCGACGTTTCATGTTGGCATTCCTGGGTCTGTAATAGAGATTATAGTGACCGCCTCGCTGAATATCTGCAATGGCCTATAAATCGAGCTGCCGCTCCCTTTCCTGCCTCGATGGCTCCAGACTGGTGCTGCTGTAATGCTTGAAGATGACATCCAGGACCTCCTCCGGCGTATCCACAACATGAAACAGATCAAGGTCATCGGGATTGATGGTCTGTTCCCGAACCATGGTCTCCTTGAACCAGTTCACGAGCCCATCCCAGAAGCGGGACTCGACGAGCACGATCGGGATCCGCCGGGATTTGCCGGTCTGGATCAGGGTCAGGATCTCCGCCATTTCGTCCAGTGTGCCAAAACCGCCCGGCATCACGACATAGGCGGAGGCGTATTTCACAAACATGACCTTGCGCGAAAAAAAATGGCGGAAAAAAAGCGAAATATCCTGGTAATGATTGGTGACCTGTTCGTGCGGCAACTGGATGTTGAGCCCGATGCTGTAGGACTTGCCGGCGTACGCGCCCTTGTTGAAGGCCTCCATCATCCCCGGTCCGCCGCCGGATACAATATTGAAGCCGGCGTCCGACAGCAGCCGCGCGATCCGTTCACCCTTCTGATACAGGTGATGATCCTGCCCGAAACGGGCGGAACCGAACATGCTCACGGAAGGTTTGGCATGGGCGAGTTTCTGAAATCCTTCCACGAATTCCGCCATGATCTGAAAGATGCGCCAGGATTCGTGGCTCAGATCGGAATCGTCGATCATGTATTGGGAAGTGCCGTTCTTTTCCTTCATAATGTGCATTCACTCTGGTTGGCGCCGGCGACGCAGCATGCCCGTAAAAAAACTGGTTCTCGTAGACGGATCCTATTACCTCTTCCGCGCCTACCACGCCATGGGCGATCTCACCAACGCCGCGGGCGAACCGACCGGGGCGATCTATGGCGTCATCAATATGGTGCGCAAAATGCTCGCCGATTATACACCCGATTATTTCGCGGTGGTTTTCGATTCCGGCAAGAAGACATTCCGCGCCGCGATCTACCCTGAGTACAAGGCCCACCGTCCGCCCGTGCCAGTGGATCTCATCCGCCAGATCGAGCCCCTGCACGCGATCCTCAAGGCCCAGGGCCTGCCGCTGATCGTCGCCGATGGCGTCGAGGCCGACGATGTCATCGCCACCCTGGCGCGGCGGGCGGAGTCCGCCGGGATGGCCACCATCATTTCCACCGGCGACAAGGACCTCGCGCAGATCGTCAACGGCAGCATAAAACTCGTGAACACGTTGAGCGAGACGACGCTCGATCCTGTGGGAGTAAAGGAGAAATACGGCGTACCGCCGGAATTGATCATCGATTATCTGACGCTCATCGGCGATACCTCGGACAATGTCCCCGGCGTCCCGAAGGTGGGACCGAAGACCGCTGTGAAATGGCTCGAACAGTACGGCAACCTGGACGCCATCATCCGTCATGCGAACGACATCGGCGGCAAGGTCGGCGAGAATCTCCGCGCCAGCATCCCCCTCCTCCCCCTCTCCCGGCAACTCATCACCCTGAAGACGGATGTCCCGCTTGCGGTTGAACCTTCCGATCTCATCTGCCAGGCCCCGGCTACGGAAGACTTGCGCGCGCACTACCAGAGATGGGGATTGCGCAGCTTGTTGAATCGTCTGGATCAGCAGGCGGGTCCGGCGCCAGCAACGCCAGCGGCGGCGACACCTGAGATTGCGATCGATTATCGCGTGGTACTGAGTCAGGAGGAATTCCATGGCTGGTGCGAACGGATGCGGCAGGCGAACCTCGTCAGCATTGACACCGAGACCACATCGCTGGACTACATGCAGGCCAGGATCGTGGGTTTCTCCCTCTGCATAACGCCAGGACATGCGGCCTACATCCCGCTAGCGCACCAGTATCCCGATGTCCCGCAACAATTGGATCTGGAGATGGTCCTTACTACGCTCAAGCCCTTGCTGGAGTCGCCGGAAATTAAAAAGGTGGGACATAATCTCAAGTACGACATGCATATCCTCGCCAATCACGGCATCGCCCTCGACGGCATCGCGCACGACACCATGCTGGAATCCTACGTCCTGGACAGCGTGGCGACGCGTCACGACATGGACTCGCTGGCGGACCGCTATCTCGGCTTGAAGACGACAACCTACGAGGAGGTCGCCGGCAAGGGCGTAAAACAGATCCCCTTCGCCGAGGTCCCGATCGCGACCGCGGGACACTACTCGGCCGAGGATGCCGATGTCACCCTGCGACTGCATGAAAAATTCTGGCCGGAGCTCGCGGCCGCCGGCCTGCGGGATCTGTACCTCGACCTCGAACTGCCGTTGCTGCCCGTCTTGAATGTCATGGAGCGTAACGGCGTGCGCATCGACCCGGAGATGCTGGCCCGCCAAAGCGATGAGCTCGGCGATAAGATGCGGGAACTGGAACAACAGGCTTACCGGCTGTCCGGCCGGGAATTCAATATCGGCTCGCCGAAACAGATTCAGGAGATCCTGTTCGATGAAATGCAACTTCCGGTGCGATCCAAAACCCCCGGCGGCCAGCCATCGACGGCGGAATCCGTGTTGCAGGATCTGGCCGAGGAATACGAATTGCCGCGCGTCATACTCGCTCATCGCGGCATGAGCAAGCTGCGCTCGACGTATGCCGATCGCCTGCCCACCCAGATCAACCCCGCGACGGGACGGATCCACGCCTCCTTCCATCAGGCGGTCGCGGCGACCGGACGTCTGTCCTCATCCGATCCCAACCTGCAAAACATCCCGGTACGCACCGAGGAAGGCCGGCGGATCCGCCAGGCCTTCATCCCCGCCGCAGGTTGCCTGCTGCTCGCGGCCGATTATTCCCAGATCGAGCTGCGCATCATGGCGCATCTTTCCGGCGACGCCGGGATGCTTCAGGCCTTCGCCAGCGGCGAGGATATCCACCGCACCACCGCGAGCGAGATCTTCGATGTCCCCCTCGCCGCCGTAACGCAGGAGCAACGCCGCGCCGCCAAGGCGATCAATTTCGGGCTCATCTATGGCATGTCGGCCTTCGGTCTGGCCCGTCAATTGGGCACGGATCGGACGCGGGCCGGCGCCTATATCGAAAAATACTTCGCGCGTTTTCCCGCGGTCCGCGCCTACATGGACGAGATCAGGGAGACCGCGCGACGCAAGGGCTATGTCGAGACCATGTTTCGCCGCCGGCTGTATCTGCCTGAGATCAATTCGAAGAATCCGGCGCGCCGGCAATACGCCGAACGCACCGCCATCAACGCGCCCATGCAGGGAACGGCCGCGGACATCATCAAGAAGGCCATGATCGCCATCCACAACTCCATCTGTCGGAGCGCTTCAGGGATAAAGATGATCATGCAGGTGCATGACGAGCTGGTGTTCGAGGTCCGCGAGGATCAGTGCGAGGCCGCTCGCGCGGCGATTCGGGAACACATGGAAAACGCCGCCGCGCTCAAGGCGCCGTTGCGGGTGGAGACGGGACTCGGCTCCAACTGGGACGAGGCGCATTGACACATCCCATCGACGTGTTCGGCTTATGCTGTTTGAGATGCGTGTACCACTGGCCAGCAGCATCGTTCTGGCGTACTGCTGAGGCCGATCAATGCTGTCGGTGTAACGTGGCACTAACCTGCCCGCTTACGGGTCGTCCGCGTTGGGCGACTTGTTATACGTTGCGATGGCTCGGAAAGGCGACCAGTCACATACTTGTGAAGCACGCTGGCTATCAACGTCTGATATGGAATTCCCTCCTGCAGCGCTTTGACCTGAATATCGCTTAGGTCAATAGACGACATGCGAATGTTTACCCTGCGATCTTTAATAGCGGTAGCCCTCGCCGCGGCCTTGAATTTTTCAAGCTCACTCTTGGTAGCGACAGACCTGAGTTTGCCTTTTTCATAGGCATCCAACACTTTTCGTTCGTAGGCATCAAGTTTCATTATCTGTTTCACCTGTTTTAATTTGCTCCCTGGTTGCCTTTCGGCTGGGAATCACCGTTTTCAGGAAGTAGTAATCGTCTTCCTCCACGAACGGCACCAAGTAGGCGTAGTTATCGATAGCGACTACAAGCACTTGCTGACGTGGATATCTCGCCTGGTTTGGATGATCCACGATATCAAGTAGACCACCCGATTCGACCGCCACAACGACGTTTTCAAACGACATACCTCGTGTCGCCTTGAGCGACTCATTCTTATCGGGGTTCCAGCGAAACGTCTTCACCTGCCAAGTCTACGATTATGTGTGCCTTTTGTCACCAGATGTGATCGATCGTGGGCAACGTATAACGTTGGAAACCAGCCGCGCTGTTAAGCGTCGGCTGGGTTGATTGGTTATGCGTAACATTAATGATGACCGCAGCCATTTCTATCCCCCATCCCTGGTTCATTGAGCACACTCACATAGAACTCTTCCCCCCAGACACCCACTACGAGGATGTGGCGTACCCGTCTTGGATTAGACGCCACATTTTCATAATACTCTCCGTACGGGATGCAGACCGCGAATCCATGGATCTGGGATGGCTCTTTAAAACTTGTGATGCCATAACTTACATATAGATCATTGAGTTCAATTTTTTCAAACTCTAAAAAGTTCTCTGGGCCGTACGTCATCTGTGCCGCTTCTGACGCAATTTTCAATCTCGCGATCCTTGACCTATTCGCTGTAAGCTCTACATGAACATGTGTTATACCATGCGGCAGTGGCAGTTCAGTAGTTAGAGAAATCTCGGTGTAAGTCGCTTGAACAGGCTCATTTGCGAGTGCGCCAATGCTTACAATAAGTAACACGATAGCTAGGTTACGCATGATTAGTGATAGTAGGACACATCGTCGGATAATGTTATATGGGCGGCGGAGTGGGGCATGTGGACTTACCTCCCTGTTCAATGAGTTAGGTTAGAATGAAGTATAGACAGCCAATTGCCTTCCGTCATTCCTTTACGACACACCTGCTCGAAAACGGCTATGACATCCGCACTGTGCAGGAACTCCTGGGACATGCGCATGTGAACACGACCATGATCTACACCCATGTCCTGAACCGAGGCGCCCGGGGCGTGAAATCGCCGCTCGATGGCCTGTAAGATACGCAGGTTGCGCGAGCGCCCATTGCCTTAGACAGTTTGGCATCTTGTGCTAAGATTGAATATACTAATTGAAAATCGACAATCCAGACTCACAACACCATAATCCTGCCGTCTATCCGCGCCACTTCCGGTTGTCTCAATCCAAGGGATATTCCATGCTTCTGATTCCTGCTATTGATCTCAAAGGGGGTAAATGCGTCCGCTTGCGACAGGGGCGCATGGACGAGGAAACCATCTACAGCGAGGATCCGCTGGCGATCGCGGATCACTGGATCAAGGAAGGCGCGACGCGCTTGCATATCGTGGACCTGGATGGCGCGACCACCGGGATCCCGGCCAATGCGGAGATCATCCACGACATCAGCCGCGCCTTCCCGGACATCACCATCCAGGTTGGCGGGGGCATCCGCGATTCGGACACGATCCAGGCCTATCTCGATGCCGGCGTAAATTACGTGATCATCGGGACGCGCGCGGTCACCACTCCGCACTTTGTCGCCGATGTCTGTCTCGAATTTCCCGGACACATCATCGTCGGCCTGGATGCAAGAAATGGCAAGCTGGCGACGGAAGGCTGGTCCAAGCTGTCGCACCACACCGCCGCGGACATGGCGAAACGTTTCGAGGAGGATGGCGTCAGCTCGATCATCTTCACCGACATCAGCCGTGACGGCATGCTGAACAGCGTGAACATCGACGCGACCGTGGAACTATGCCGACACATCACCATCCCGGTGATCGCCTCGGGCGGCATCACCAACCTGGACGATATCCGGGCGCTCTGCGCCGTCGCCCATGAAGGCATCGAAGGCGCCATCACGGGCCGCGCCATCTACGAAAAAAGCCTGAATTTCAAAACCGCGCTGAAACTGGCCTGCGAACTCTCCGCCTGATGTCGCAGCCATCCGCCTCAGGTGATTGGATCGACCTCTTGCACTGGAATCAGGATGGCCTGATCCCCGTCGTCACCCAGGAATCCGGCAGCGGCCGCATCCTGATGCAGGCCTGGATGAACCGTGCAGCCCTGGCGGAAACCGTCGCCACCGGACGGGCGGCATACTGGTCCCGCAGCCGCAACCGGCTATGGCGCAAGGGCGAGGAATCGGGACACTTCCAGGAGGTCGTGGAGATCCGCGCCGATTGCGACATGGATTGCCTGCTGTTGTCGGTGCGACAGGCAGGCGGGATCGCCTGTCACACCGGGCGCCAGAGTTGTTTTTACCTGCGGCTTTCGAACGCGGCATGGGAGGCCGTGGAGCCGGTGTTGCGGGACCCGAAAACGATCTACAAGCATTCCTGAGCAGCAATCATCTTTATTTCCGGCCGCACCTGTTAGAATGCCGCTGCCACAAACCTGAAGACCGGCCCGGACACCTGATATGGCGGACATCCTCGCGCAACTCGCACAAGTGATCGAACAACGCAAGACAGCCGCGGCTTCGGAATCCTATGTCGCCTCGCTCTTGCTGCGGGGGACCGACGGTATCCTGAAAAAGATCGGCGAAGAGGCGGCGGAGGTTGTTATCGCGGCCAAAAACCCGGATCGTGACGCGGTGGTTCACGAGGTGGCCGATCTCTGGTTCCACACCCTGATCCTGCTGGCCAGCATGGACCTGGGCCCGGAGGATGTCCTGCGGGAACTCGCAGCGCGCCATGGCGTTTCCGGCCTTGCAGAAAAGGCCTCCCGGAAAAAATGATTTCCATCGCCTCAAACTGGATTACTATGAGATAATTGGCAGCATTATTCATATGAGATCCAGGTTTGGAGACGGCATGCGATAGTTAATCGCTGGCATCTCTGGAACTTAAGGAGGGATTTAAAATGTTAAGCGGTATCAGTATCTGGCAATTACTAATCCTGTTACTGGTTGTAGCCCTGGTATTCGGAACCAAGAAATTAAGCACCTTGGGCAGCGATCTGGGCAACGCCATCAAAGGCTTCCGCTCGGCCATGCGCGAAGAAGACGACAGCGCCAAAAAATCCGAGAAACCGCGGACCCTCGAGGGCGAGGTCGAATCGAAGGAAGGCACGCGGCAATCCTGATTCAATCTTTAATGACGCCGCTTAATCCGCGCTGCAGCCGCTGAATCATGTCCGATATCGGGTTCTGGGAGATCGCCCTCACTTGCGCGATCGCCCTGCTGGTGGTCGGGCCGGAACGCCTGCCCGGATTGATCCGGGAGGTAATGCGGTGGACCTCCGCCGCGCGCCGCTTCATCTCCACCGCCCGCCGGGAGTTCGAAAACCAACTGACCACGCTGGAAGCGGACGTCAAGATCGAAAACCCCTTGCCGCGAAATTACGAGGACTCCCTCGCCAGCATGGACAAGCTGATGCAGGCGGCCCCTGACCGGCAGGAACCCCCAATCAAGGAAAGCCAAAAGGTTTAATACGCCCCACCGCAGTCTTTTCAGGCATGACCAATCGCGTTAACGAAGAACGAGTGGATCAGGAACAGACCTTGTTGTCTCACCTGATGGAGTTGCGCACCCGTCTGATCCATACCCTGATCTGTCTGTTGGTAATCTTCGCTGTGCTGGCGCCTTTTTCCGACGCCATTTACAGCACCATCGCCATGCCCTTGCTGGAGGAGATGGATGGTAACAGCACGATGATCGCGACGGAGGTGACATCGACCTTTCTCGTGCCCTTCAAACTTGCCTTGTTCCTCGCCCTGTATCTTTCGATGCCCTATGTGCTGTATCAAATCTGGGCCTTCGTGGCGCCGGGGCTCTACAAGCGCGAGCAACGCTTCGTCCTGCCCTTGATGGTTTCCAGCATCCTCCTGTTTTATCTGGGAACGGCCTTCGCCTATTTCATAATCTTTCCCGTTCTCTTCAATTTCTTTTACAACGTGGCGCCCGAAGGGGTGGCGGTCATGACCGACATCACCCATTACCTGAACTTTGTGCTCAAGCTGTTTTTTGCCTTCGGGATGGCCTTCGAGATCCCCATCGCCACGATACTGTTGATCAGAACGGGGATCACCTCCGTTGAAAGTCTGACCAGCAAACGACCCTACATCATCGTCGGCGCCTTCACCCTGGGTATGCTGCTGACGCCCCCGGATGTGTTCTCCCAGACCCTGCTGGCCGTGCCGATGTGGCTGTTGTTCGAATCGGGACTCTACTTCGCGCGGTATTTCATGCCTGAATCCGCGGCGGGGACCGAAGAAAAGGCTTGATCTGCCTGGGAATCAGGACTGCTCCCAGGGCAGGCCGTGAAATCTCCAGCCATTGATGGCGCCCCGGTGCTTGTTCGGATCGCGATCGCCCTCGAAACCTTCCAGGACGTTATAAACATTTGCGAATCCCGCCGCGAGCAATGCCTGACCGGCGGCGCGGGATCGCGCCCCGCTGCGACAGATCGCGAGGATCGGCAGATCCTCCATGCGGCCGGCGCTCTTCTTCGCAAGCAGGGCCCGGACGCGGTCAACGAATCCAGGCATCACCTTCCAGTCCGGCGGTTCCGCCCATGACACATGCTGGGCGATCGGGGCATGCCCCACGTAGTCGTATTCCATGCGCGACCGCACATCGATCAAAGTCGCCGCCGGTTCCGCCTGAAGAATCGCCCAGGCCTCTGGCGGCCGGATTTCCTTTAACGCAGCCATACTCTCACCTCTATATGCATTAAAGTATTATGCTGGTTTTCCCACGGGAGTCACAAGTTTTACCGCGCTGCGCGCCCCCGGATTTTCCCGAGACGCAGCGGGCGACATATTTGCAAGCAAGCCATCAAATATGATGCAATACAGCGCTTTTTTACGTGTTGAACAAGACTACAGGGGTTGCAATGACAAGCTTTGCCGATCGTGATGGTTTTATCTGGCTGGATGGTGAATTCGTCGACTGGCGCGCCGCCAAGATCCACGTACTGACCCATTCCCTGCACTACGGCATGGCGGTATTCGAGGGGATCCGCGCCTATCGCACGGATCAGGGACGGACCGCGGTGTTCCGGTTGCAGGAGCACACTGAGCGGCTGTTTCGCTCGGCGCACATCATGCGCATGCCCATCAATTTCAGTCAGGACGTTATCAACGGGGCCTGCCGCGAGGCCGTCGCCAAGAACGGACTCGCCTCCGCCTACATCCGCCCCATCTGTTTCTATGGTTCGGAAGGCATGGGCGTGCGGGCCGATAATCTGCGGACCCATGTGGCCATCGCGGTCTGGGAGTGGGGGGCCTATCTCGGCAAGGACGGCATGGAAAAGGGGATTCAGATCCGCACTTCCTCCTACACCAGGCATCATGTCAACACCTCCATGTGCAAGGCCAAGGCGACGGGACATTACATCAATTCCATGCTGGCGCTGCGGGAAGCGGTCGAGTGCGGAATGGACGAGGCCCTGTTGCTGGATCATCAAGGTTTTGTCGCAGAAGGCAGCGGGGAAAACTTCTTCCTGGTCCGCAACAACATCATCTACACCCCGGACCTCTCCTCGGCCCTCGATGGCATCACCCGGGATTCCGTGATCATCCTGGCACGGGAGGCCGGTTATGAGGTGCGCGAGAAACGCATCACCCGCGACGAGGTTTATATCGCGGACGAGGCCTTCTTCACCGGGACCGCCGCCGAGGTCACGCCGATCCGCGCCCTCGACGGTCGCACGATCGGGAACGGAGGGCGCGGACCCGTAACGCGCCGGCTCCAGGACCTTTTCTTCGACCAGGTCCATGGCCGTGGCTCGCAACATCCTGACTGGCTGGCATATATCGATGAATAATCAGCAAATTGAAATGGGGACAAACGACCGGCCCCGGACGAATCCCACCTCCGTAACCCGCCAGATGGCGGTAACCCGGAATGATCTGCCGCTCCATTGCCCCACCCGTGAGATGAGCCTGTGGAATGCCCATCCCAGGGTATTTCTATCCATCGAGGAAACGGGTCATGCGAGATGCCCCTACTGCGGCACGGAGTTCACGCTGCAACCATAATCACGGCGTATGGCCTTGCCTGCGACAATGACCAGTCACCCCGCGGTCATCTGGCGCTTTACCGATGGGAAGGCCGGACATGAGATCCAGAGCCGGGGTTTACTGGCTGCCTTGTCGCGCCATATCGCGTGCCTGGTCTTTGAGATCCCGCCGTTGCCCTTGTCCCACGCCCTTGGTTATCTGCTGCGACGCAGATTTCCGCCCGGAGTCGACCTGCCCGATCCCTCGCTCCTTGTCGGCGCGGGCCATGCCACGCACCTGACGATGCTCGCCGCGCGTCATGCCCGTGGAGGCAAGATAATTCTCCTGATGCAGCCAACCCTCCCCTGCCGCTGGTTCGACCTGTGCCTCATCCCGGACCATGACGATCCGCCTTCGTCATTGAAAAATGTGATAGTCACGTGCGGTCCGTTGAATGACCTTTCCCGCGCGCAAGCAGCGGATCCAAATCAGGGGTTGATCCTGATCGGCGGGACTTCGCGCCATTTCCACTGGAACGACGCGGAGATCTTGGAGCAGATATCGAAGGTATGCGCCACGGACATACGCTGGACCATGACCGATTCTCGCAGGACGCCGCCAACGACCCGCGATTCACTCTCACGACTGAACCGAGAGAATGTCGCCTATGTTTCTTCTGTCGGGACCGGACCGGACTGGCTCAGAATGAAATTACAAGAATGCGGGACTGTCTGGGTGACGCCGGACAGCATGGCCATGATCCACGAGGCATTGACCGCAGGCGCCGCGGTAGGACTCTTCCGGCTCAAGCCTCGCGGGTCAAACAAGATCAGCCGGGCGATCGGGAAGCTGGCGGCTGAGCGGCTGGTCACCTTGTATGATGACTGGCTCGCGGGTCGGTCGCTCGTGAAGGCGGGTGAACCACTTGATGAGGCCGAGCGTTGCGCGCGACTTATTATCCAGCGTTTCGGGCTTGGCGCCACCAATTCCATAAATTCCGCTTAAACATCCTCGATGTAATCATGCTGACAGTCGTTCAAACCCTTCCGGCCCTTGACCACGGCGGCGTGGAACGCGGCACTCTGGAGATTGCCTCCGCGCTTGTTCAGAAATGCCACCGATCGATCGTAATCTCCGCGAGCGGCAGACTGGCGGAGGAACTGATCAAGACCGGCAGTGAACACATTTGTCTGCCAGTCGGCCGTAAATCCCTGCTTTCCCTGCGCTATGTACCGGTCCTGCGCAAACTTCTTGCGGAACGGAGCGTGGATATCCTGCATGCCCGCTCACGCCTGCCGGCGTGGATCGCCTGGCTCGCCTGGCGGGGGATGGATCCTGCCCGACGGCCCGTCTTCATCACGAGCGTTCACGGGGCTTACAGCGTAAATCGCTACAGCCGCATTATGACGCGGGGGGAGCATGTGATCGCCGTCTCCGCCTTCATCCGCCAGTATATCCTCGATAATTATCCAGAGACGGACCCTGGCCGGATCGTGCTCATACCCAGAGGCGTGGATCCGGCGATCTACTCTCCTGACTTCAAACCCGTTCCCTCCTGGCGGCCCCCCTGGGACCCACAAAGGCTCGTAGGTAAAGCCCTGCTCTGTTTCCCTGGGCGGATCACCCGGCGCAAGGGTTTGGAAGATTTCGTCGTCCTGATCCAACGCCTGAACCGTAGCGGCGTACCTGCTCATGGGCTGGTGGTGGGCGGAGCACAAGGTAAAAACCGGCATTTTCTGAATGCCGTGCGTACCAGGATCAACGCGGAGGGCAGTGAGGAACTCTTCAGTTTTCTGGGGGACCGGGATGATTTGCGAGAGATTATGCGCCTCTCGAACCTCGTCCTAGCGCTCGCGAAACAGCCGGAATCCTTCGGCCGCACAGCACTCGAGGCCTTAAGCCTCGGCGTGCCGGTGCTGGCTTATGACCGGGGCGGTTCCAGCGAGATACTCCGGGAGTTATTTCCACAAGGACTGGTAGCGCCTGACAATCTGGAACAGGCCCTAGTGAAATCCAGAGAACTAATTAAGAAACCACTGCCAATCGGGGAGAACCGCGTCTTCACGCTGGCGCGCATGCAGGCTGACACCTTGAATCTGTATGAAACCGCTGCAACACGGAAAGGCCGTTGACTGCGTTGAACATGTTCCTCAGAGCAGTCTTCTGACCGCCGCTTCCACTTGAGCGACCGGGATATTTCGGGCATCGTTATCCGCGCCCAGGATCGCCACCGTTTTCGCGCGCCACGGCGACACCCTTTCCGGCCGATCCACGCTGAAAAGGACGACATTCGCCGTTCCGGCCGCCCCCGCCACGTGCGCGAGTCCAGAATCGCTGCCCACGAACATATCGGCCCTCGATATGATCGCAGCTATCTGTAACAAGGAGGTGTCGGATACATCTACAACAGGCAGCTCGATCCCCGCGGCGGCTTCGGACAATATCGCTCCCTCCCCAGGACCGCCGGCGAGGATCACGGCATTGAAGCGATCCCGCAGCCGGTTGGCAAGGTCGCCATACCGGGCCGCCGGCCAGCGGCGTTCGGGCCGGCCTCCGACCGCCGGCGCCAATGCCAGCCACGGTCGCGGCGGCAAAACAGCCAGGCGTTTGTCCGCATAGTCCAGATCTGCCTGCGTGATCCACATCCGGGCTGGTGGAATGGGCGCATCCCCGTGCAGGGTTCTGACGATCCCCATCAGCTTTTCGACGGCATGATCGCCGTATGGCCGGGCCGTCCACTTGGTCAGGCGTCTTTTGCCGCGCAGCAACCAGGCGAGACCATCCGTGCGCAGATCGACGATGAGATCGTAACTATATTTGCGCAATTTGTTAATTAGCGCCGGTGCGCCCCGCAAGAGGAGCTTTTTATCCTTGATGAAGATCCGCCCCCGATAAGGACAATGGCTATACCAGGCGCTGGAGCGCCTGTCGCTAACGATGTCTATCCGCGCCGCCGGATAGAGTCGATGCAGTGATTCCAACACCGGCGTAGTCATGATGGCGTCACCCAGACAACTGAGCGAGATAAATAAGATCGTCTCGACTTGCGCCTCTTGCATCAGGCAGGTCCCGCCGTGTTAGCGCCGCCGATACTCGTGATAGGATTTTTCCTCAACGAACAGCGAGCCGCTCCGTTCGTTGATGCGCCGCTTGATGGCCGCGCGCTCGTCGTTATTGAGATAGACTGCGCGCGCAAGTTCTATGAATCCCGGACCGAATTCTCCCCTTCCTTCGTGCTCACGGATCTGGTCTTCAATCTCCCACAGGCGTTCATTCACGCGCTTGAGCTCCGCGAGATCCGACCGCATATCCAGACCCGCATAGGGCGACCGCTCCCAGGTTTCCTGTAAGACTGATAGTTCCTTCCGTACATGCTCGAGCTTGACGCGATCCTGGATCCGCTCGGACTTGATCCGCAGGATGCAGAGCTTGTCCAGAAATTCTCCCACCGAGATCGTCGCTTGAATGCCCATGCCTATTTACCGATGCAGAATCTGGAAAAGATCTCGCCCAACAACTCATCGGAGTGTACCTCCCCCGTGATCCGCCCGAGAGACCGGTGGGCGCAGGCAAGTCCCTCCGCCGCCAGATCTGTCGCGCCCTCACTCTGCAGCCGTCCGCAGGCTTCGTCCAGATATCCTTCCGCTTCCTGCAGGGCCTCGATATGCCGGCTTCTTGCAAGAAACGCATTCTCTTCGATAGCCGTGATGCCTGCCGCCTCCCTGATGGCATCCGAAAGGAGCGGCAGCCCCGCGCCGGTCAACGCGGAGATTTGGACACAGACGGCCTCTCCGTTATCAGCGCGGCCGCCGCCCTGATCGATCTTGTTTCTGACCTGGATTAAATTCATGTCGTCGTCGAGCCATGCGGAAAAATACGCGCGATCCTCGATCAGACCTGTCTCGGAATCGCTGACCAGCAGCACGATATCCGCGCTGTGAATCTCTTGCAAGGCGCGCCTCACGCCTTCGCTCTCAACGGGGTCTCGGGTATCGTGGATCCCGGCGGTATCCACGACCTCTATCTGAAGGCCCTCCAGGGACATGGAATGCTCGATGACATCACGAGTGGTGCCGGGAGTATCCATCACGATGGCCCGATCGACGCCGGACAACCGGTTGAGGAGACTGGATTTGCCGACGTTGGGCCGGCCGATAATGACCACACGCACCGCGGATCGCAATGCCTCGCCCTTGCGGCTCTGATCCAGAAGCATCTTGAGGCGTCGTTGGGTTTCACGCAGGGTCAGCAGGACTGATTCATTTACAACGAGCTTCGGGTCTTCATCTGGAAAATCCAAACTTCCTTCAACCTGGACACGGATAGCCAGCAATGCCTCGGCGAGACTGTTTACCTCCGCTGAAAATAATCCCTTGAGTGAGCGGAGCGCCATCTTTGCGGCGCGCGCCGTGCGACTCTCAATCAGATCCGCTACTGCTTCCGCCTGGGCGAGATCCAATTTGCCCTTGAGGAAGGCCCGCTCCGTGAATTCTCCTGGCCGTGCCAATCTTGCGCCCAGATTAATTGCCGCCTGCAATAACATGTGTGGCGCCATCATTCCGCCATGACCGTGCAGTTCCACCACGTCTTCCCCTGTATAGGAGTTGGGCGCCTTAAAGTACAAGACCAACCCTTCATCGAGAGTGGCGCCTTCTGAATCCCTGAATTGCGCACGTTGCGCCATTCTTGGTGCGGGTTGTTTCCCGGTCAGTTGTGAGGCGATGGCAAGACACCGTGGGCCTGAAATTCTGACGATGCTGATGCCGCCCAACCCGGGGGCGGTGGCGATGGCGGCGATGGTGTCATTCTCGCCATTCATGGGTAGGATTTAAGTCTTCTTTGTATGACCGAGGCCGGCGCGTTCCAGCGCGCGGGTGATCTGCCACTGCTGGGCAATGGATAAAACGCTATTTGCCACCCAGTAAAGCACCAGTCCGGAGGGAAAGGCCGCGAAAAAGACCGTGAAAATCACCGGGAGAAAACTCATGACCTTGGCTTGCACCGGATCCACCGGCGGCGGATTCAGTTTTTGCTGGATAAACATGGTCACGCCCATGATCAGGGGCAAGATGTAATACGGGTCCTTGGTGGATAGGTCGGTTAACCAGAAGATGAATGGCGCCTGCCGCATCTCGACGCTCTCCAGCAAGACCCAGTAAAGCGCGAGAAACACCGGAATTTGAACGAGGTTGGGCAGGCAACCTCCCATAGGATTGAGTTTCTCTTCCTTGTAGATCTGCATCATTGCTTGTTGTTTTTGGGTGCTATTGTTCGGGTAGCGTTCATTCAGCGCCAGGATTCGTGGCTGAACCTTGCGCATCTTCGCCATGGAGCGGTAGCCGGCGGCGGACAAGGGGAAGAACGCCACCTTCAGGATGACCGTCACCAGGATAATCGCCCACCCCCAATTACCGGTAAGGTCATGTAGAAAGCGCAGTCCGATGAAGAGCGGCTTGGCAAGGACCCAGAGCCAGCCATAATCGACGGTGAGATTCAGTCCTTCAGCGATATTGTTCAATACCTCCTGATCTTTCGGTCCGATATAGAGCCTGTTCTCGAACTTACCCTTTTGTCCTGGGGCTATTGTCAGCGCGGGGGAGATCATCCCCGCCGCGTAATTGCCGTCCTTCAGGACCTTCGCATAATAATTGACTACATCATCCGGATTGGCGGGGATTAATGCTGTCAGGAAATAATGCTGAAGCATCGCCACCCAGCCTCCTGCAGTCGTCTGCTCCCATTGTGCCGACTGTTGTGCGTTCTGCTCCTGTTGCTCCTCCTTCATTTCGAGCAGATCATCGAAACCTATTTTTTCATAGCGATTTTCCGGGCTGGAAAAAACCGCGCCTGTGTAGGTGGAGATCCCCAGGCGGCTGGTTTTACCCGGATCATTTCGTTTGATCTGTCCATAATACTTGCCTGTCCAGGGGCTGGTTCCCTGATTCTCAATCTCGTAACTGATCTCCACGAGATGGCTGTTTTTCGTGAAGCGAAAGACCTTTGTTACTACAAGAGAATTATCCGGGGCTGCCCAGCGAAACGGGATTTCGAGGATCTCCTCGTTTTCGTCAAGAGAGAAGTCCGCTGCGGGCGCCGTGTAAAGATTTTCATGGGTCGGGGTAATAGCGGAGCCCAAGAGACCATCCTGAATAAGGTGAATCAGAGTTGTGGTGCGATCCAAAAGCACCAGTGGCCGCTCCTTTTCTTCGAGTGACACCGGATACTTTCTCAGGCCGGCCTGAACGATGATGGCGCCTTGCAGATCTATTTTTAAATCGAGCGTATCCGTCTTAACAGAAACTAACCCCATATGTTGCTGAAGGTTGATTGGTTCCTGACTGCTCGATTCTGTCCCGGGAGTTTGTGGGATATCCTGGAGTCTATCAGTGGGAATAGCGCCACCTGAGATCTCAGTTGTTTGAGTGGTGTTCGCTTGCGGAAGGGGGCTGTAGTCCTTCTGCCACTCCTGATACAGAAGGAACAGAATCAGAACCAGGGAGGTAATTAATATAAAGCGTGTATTATCCATGATATGTCGTCATGGGACAGGGTCACAACCGCCTGCATGATAGGGATGACAACGGCAAATCCTCGCAAGCCCCAGCATCAGGCCGCGCACAGTCCCATACTTATTCACCGCTTCCATCGCATAAGCCGAGCAGCTCGGCGAGAACCTGCAACAGTTGCCAAAAAGGGGACTGATCCAGCGGCGGTAAAATAATAAACACGTTATGGCGATTCTCTGCATTGTTCCAATTTGCTCCAGAGTCTATCCAGTAAACGCGTCAGTTGCTTGTTGTCCAGCCCATGCAGATCTCCTCGCGCCAGCACGACGATGTCAAGTCCCTTCAGCCTGTTTTTTTCACGCCGGAAATATTCCCTGATCAAACGTTTTATCCTGTTCCTTGATACCGAACCTTGAATCCAACGATTGGATAGGGCCAGCCCTAATCGTGCCGTGTCAGAACGATTACGCCTGGAAAGGAGGATCAAGTTGGATTCCGTAAATCTGCGCGATGATTTGAAGATTTCCCGATATTCGGCAGGCTTCGTAATTCTATGCGAACGCAGGAATCGGTAGGGCCTGGCAGACACCGGTATAGCGTTACGCGGAAAGCCTCTTTCTACCCTTGGCACGGCGCGCCTTGAGAACCAGTCGCCCTGATTTTGTTCGCATACGCAGACGGAATCCATGACGCCGTTTACGTATTAATTTACTTGGTTGATATGTGCGCTTCATTTTCTTTAATAGTTGATTGAACGACTAGTTGTTGGCTCGAAAGGAGCCGCGTAGTCTACTTTTATACGCTTGGTCTTGTCAATTTAAGCTGAGACTATAATCGGACGTTTCTGGAGTTCCACTCATGTGGATAACCCGTCTGAACAGGTATAGAATTCAAGGCTCTTTCCGATCAGTTCGTTTACTCAACAGGGGATAATTTTTGGTGAGTCTTTCCTTATGGAAAATGTGTCTGGAAAAACTCGAAGGTGAGTTATCCCCCCAGCAGTTCAACACCTGGATTAGACCCCTCCAGGTCGTAGAAGATCATAATTCCATCCTATTGCTCGCACCAAACCGTTTCGTGCTGGACTGGATAAACGAGAAGTACCTGGGATTGATCCGTGATCAACTTGACCCGCTGTTAAACGGTAGAGACTGGACGCTCAAGCTCGACATCGGCAGTCACCCCCCCATAATCCTCAAGACACAACGCAGCAGTGAATCTTTTGTGGGGGCTTCGGAGGAAGTTAAGCCTCCCAAACGTTATTCCAACAACTTAAATAACAGTTTTTTATTTGATAATTTTGTCGAGGGTAAGTCGAATCAACTCGCCAAGGCGGCGTCTTTACAGACCGCGGAGAAACCTGGTGGAGCTTATAATCCACTTTTCATCTATGGCGGCGTTGGTCTTGGTAAAACTCATCTGATGCATGCCATTGGCAACGGAATATTAAAAAACAACCCGAGTGCAAATGTCGTTTACCTTCATTCAGAACGTTTTGTTCAGGATATGGTCAGGGCGTTACAGCAGAATGCCATAAACGACTTCAAGCGAAGATACCGATCACTTGATGCCCTGCTTATAGACGACATACAGTTTTTCGCCCGGAAGGAACGTTCTCAAGAGGAATTTTTTCATACCTTTAACGCCCTGCTCGAAGGCCAAAATCAGATCGTTCTCACCTGCGATCATCACCCTAAAGAGGTTCAAGGATTGGAAGAACGATTAAAATCTCGCTTTGGGTGGGGTTTAACTATCGCTATTGAACCCCCCGAACTTGAAACCAGGGTGGCAATCATCAATAAGAAGGCGGAACAATTTAAGGCACCACTACCCGAGGAGGTCGCCTTCTTCATTGCAAAGCGTTTCCGTTCCAACGTCCGAGAGTTAGAAGGGGCATTGAATCGTGTTGTAGCCAACGCCAACCTGACAGGGAATATTATCTCACTTGAGTTTGCCAAGACCGCATTGAAAGACCTATTAATATTGCAGGACAAACAGATCTCCATTGAAAACATACAGAAGACTGCGGCTGAATATTTCAAGATCCGCGTCGCCGACCTTTTGTCCAAACGTCGGAGCCGATCTGTCGCAAGACCTCGCCAAGTGGCAATGGCATTAGCCAAGGATCTCACCAGTCACAGCCTTCCTGAGATTGGGGATGCTTTCGGCGGGCGGGATCATACAACCGTCCTGCATGCCTGTAGAAAAATCAGTGAGTTGCGTAATACAGATCAGAGAATAGAAGAAGATTATAAAAATTTATCAAATCTGTTATCAACATAGATTTCCAATCTTGTGTATAAATACAAGAAAAGCGCGTGCATAAGTGACAAGGTGAAAGTTATCCCAATCTCCTAAACACTTAATATACAAGCACAGACAGAGGCATAACAAATATAACTAAATGAATTTATTATTAAATTATAGTTATGCACATAGGACATGGAATAATAATTAAATTAATTCAAGGTAAGGTAAATATATGAAATTTAGCATTCTTCGAGAACATCTGTTGCCGTTGTTACAGATGCTCAATGGTGTTGTCGAAAGGAGGCAGACATTACCAATTCTCTCTAATCTTTTGCTTGTGGCGGACAAGAAAAACCTGATTATCACGGCAACAGATATGGAAGTAGAGCTCGTTGTAACCATTGAAAATGATGTGGATATAACAGGTGAATTGACGCTACCGGCGAGGAAGTTCCTGGATATCTGCAGGACTCTTCCGGAAAACTCAAGAATACTGATTGAATCAAAAGGTGACAGGGTTCTGGTCACGTCAGGAAAATCACGTTTTATTCTTTCAACCCTTCCCGCTAAGGAATTCCCACTGGTTGAAGGAATGGTTAAAACTGCAGAAATAAAGATACCCTGCAAGGTTTTAAAAGGACTTTTTGATCGTACATCATTCGCAATGGCGCAACAGGATGTTCGTTATTACCTGAACGGACTGTTATTAGAGATAGAACAAGGCATCCTTCGAGCAGTAGCCACGGATGGCCATAGATTAGCCCTTTGTCAGGCTGAAAACGCTCATGACGTACATGGTAGTAAGCAGATTATCATTCCCAGGAAAGCAGTTACTGAGTTGATGAGAATCTTGGACGATGAACAAAAAGAAGCGAAATTAGAGGTTAGTAATAACCATATACGCATCGATCTAGGAGACCTTAAATTTACTAGTAAATTAATAGAGGGAAAATTCCCAGACTATAAAAGGGTTATCCCAAAACAAAACGAGACCCCAATAACAGCGGATAAGGAAACACTGAGGCAAGCGCTGACGAGGGCCTCCATACTTTCAAACGAGAAATACCGAGGAGTAAGGATAATTCTTGAGCATGACAAGATGAAGGCGCTCGCACATAACCCTGAGCAGGAAGAGGCAGAGGAAGAGATCGAAGTCAAGTATCAAGGATCAGAAATGGAAATAGGTTTTAATGTCTCCTATCTTTTGGATGCGTTAAACATCCTCAAGACAGAAGAGGTTTTGCTAACTATATCTGACCCTAATAGCAGTTGTTTGATACTTGCTCAAGGCGAGTCAGATTGTAAATTGGTAGTCATGCCGATGCGACTCTAAGTAATCTATCCGAATCGAGACAGCTCACATCAAAACCACATGCATCCTCGATGAAATAATAGATATAGGCAAAGGGATAATCTTGTTTAATGGCAAAGACGTCTCTTATAGAAACAGCACATCTAATCACCAAGGCAAATCATTCCGAAACCCAAGAATTCAAGTGGTAACCTCAATAGGAAGCACAGTGTTAACAGCAAACACAGCAGGATGCTGAGATTTTACTGGGCGAGTGTCAAAGTGATAGATACAACCTCCAGTAATACAAACTAATGAAATCTACAAGAACCCAGTCGTAAAGATCCCCGACGAGGCAATACAAATACCGTTTTTTCAGGTCTCTACGAAAATTAGAACTGAACTCAGGCACAAAAGATACGGGATGAATTTGGTAAAGTTCCATGTGGAACATTCATGACAAATCATATAGTGAGCTTCCAACTGAGAGAAAAGGTAAAGATACGAGCTATTCCAAAAAGGATTTTGGTAAAACAACAAGATACTATTAGGTAAGATTTATAGCTAAGTTTAGGCAGGTGTTGCGATGACAACAAACGAAAAACCAGCGAGTTGCAAAATAACATCGTAACCGTGTTCCATGTGGAACATGGGAAGCTTTGGAAAATATTAAACTAGCAAGGTTTATCAGGCGGGCTTTGTAATGACTACTGACGATATATACGACTCCTCGAAGATTAAAGTGTTAAAAGGGCTTGAAGCCGTTCGTAAAAGGCCAGGTATGTATATAGGTGATACGGAGGACGGGACGGGTTTACATCATTTGGTCTTCGAAGTCATGGATAACAGTATCGACGAAGCCTTGGCAGGGTTCTGTACGAATATTAAGGTAAGAATCCACGCCGATGAGTCAATTTCTGTTAATGACAACGGACGGGGGATCCCTGTAGACATCCACGAAGAGGGGATCTCAGCAGCTGAAGTCATAATGACGACTTTGCATTCGGGGGGGAAGTTCGACAACAACTCCTATAAGGTCTCCGGTGGTCTGCATGGTGTGGGCGTTTCCGTCGTCAATGCCCTGTCAGAAAAACTATGCATGACCATCTATCGCGATGGCTACAAACATTACCAGGAATATCTGAATGGTGAACCGCAGGGACGCCTTCAACAACAATCACCTTCAGACCTGCATGGGACAGAGATAAGATTTTTCCCGAGCAGGGATGTTTTTAAAAATATCGTTGTGTTTCATTACGATATCCTCTCCAGTCGACTACGGGAACTCTCGTTCCTGAATTCGGGTGTCAGGATAGAGCTTCACGATGAGAGGACGGGTAGAGAGGATGTCTTTGAGTATAAGGGCGGAATCAGCGCATTTGTCCAGCATCTGAACAGAAAAAAGGTGCCGTTGCATGAAACAGTCATCGATATAGATGTGGAAAAGGACGGGATCGCCGTTCAGCTCGCGATGCAGTGGAATGACTCCTATCAGGAAAATATTTTCTGTTTCACCAACAACATACCTCAGCGGGATGGTGGAACTCACCTCGCCGGCTTCAAGTCAGGACTTACCCGCAGCCTGAACAATTATATGGAACAGACCGGGATCGCTGCCCGGGCCAAGATCGCCATTGGTGGGGACGATGTCAGGGAAGGCTTGGTTGCTGTTCTTTCCGTCAAAGTATCTGATCCTAAATTCTCATCTCAGACGAAGGATAAATTGGTTTCCAGTGAAGTGAAGCCTGTAGTCGAATCCGTAGCCTTGGAGAAGTTGCAAGAGTTTCTGCTGGAACGACCCACGGAGGCGCGCATCATTTGTGAAAAGATTATAGATGCTGCGCGTGCGCGAGAGGCGGCGCGCAAGGCCCGTGAATTAACACGTAGAAAGAGCGCCTTGGATGTGGCCGGGTTGCCCGGCAAACTCGCGGATTGTCAGGAAAAGGATCCGGCCTTGTCAGAACTGTTTTTAGTGGAAGGTGATTCCGCTGGTGGATCGGCCAAGCAGGGCCGGGACAGAAAATACCAAGCGATCCTGCCGCTGAAGGGAAAGATCCTGAATGTTGAAAAGGCGCGTTTCGACAAGATGCTCTCATCCCAGGAGGTGGGGACTTTAATCACCGCGCTCGGTTGCGGGATCGGCAAGGATGAGTTCAATGTAGCCAGCTTGCGCTACCATCGGATAATCATCATGACAGATGCCGATGTCGATGGCTCACACATACGTACATTATTGTTGACTTTCTTTTATCGGCAAATGCCCGAGTTGATTGAACGTGGGTACATCTATATCGCACAGCCTCCTCTGTACAAGATTAAAAAGGGTAAACAGGAAACTTATATCAAGGATGAACATGAGCGAGATGCGTTTCTAATGAATCTGGCTCTAACGGATATAGAGTTGTATCCAATAGCTGGCGAACCTCCGTTAAGCCAAGAAAGCCTCCGCCAGCTTGCACGGTTATATCATGAGACGAATCGCGCGACCGACCGACTTGCCAGGCGATATCATCCAATAATAATTAATATAATCAAAGAAATGCCCGTATTTCTGGCAACGGATTGCAGTAATGAACGGGCTGTCCGCGAATGGTTTTCGAAACTGCATGACAAACTTAATCAGATCAAGGCAAATGGGGTAAATTATGAAATAGATATCTATCGTCGAACAGAAGGTGTTGATTACGCGGGTCGTGTCCGTATCAATCTTCTCGGTCTTGAATCGACGAACATACTGACTATGGATTTCTTTGCTTCCGCGGAATACAGGCAACTCGTTGGCCTGGAAAATCAATACCAGATGGTTAGCCCCTTCATCCGAAGGCGTGGCGAAAAGGAAGAAAAGATACAATCATTGAGACAAGCATTTGACTGGTTGTTGGCTGAGGCAGCCAGCGGAATGCATGTTCAACGTTACAAAGGACTTGGGGAAATGAACCCCGAACAATTGTGGGAAACCACGATGGATGCGAAGACCCGTCATCTGCTACAAGTGAATATCGAAGATGCAGTAGCAGCAGATGAGATCTTCACTACTTTGATGGGTGACCAGGTTGAGCCACGTCGTGAATTTATCGAGCGAAACGCCCTACTTGTCGAAAACCTGGATACTTGAACTAGCCATGTATGCCAGGATATATCATCACCTCGATGCTATGGCATAGCTCCATAATTCTACTTTCCTAACACCGGACGACCTTAATAATTTAGCCAATTCAAACGCGGTTGCACCTGTTGTAAATACGTCGTCGATGATAGCTACATGGTCGTAATTAATTTGTTTATGAACTACGAATGCACCCCGAACGTTACGAGTCCGGGCCTCAGGATTTAGATCGATCTGCGGAACGGTGGGCCGGGATCTCGTTATCAGATTGGTCTCCAGTGGCATACCGAGCCTTTCAGATACTACATTCGCAATCTCCAGTGCCTGATTATAACCTCTTTCCCGTAACCGTGACCGATGCATCGGCACAGGGATCAGACAGTTGGGCAGGGTGGAATTCGTTGAATGCACGAGTTTTGATATCGCCAGGCCAAACTCACGACAGAGGCCTAAGCGTCCGTGATATTTCATTTCCTGGACAAGTCTGTTAACAGGGTAATGATAGTGCCGAACGGCAACGATCCGGTCCAAACTATGTGACCCTTCAAGACAGACACAAAAAGTCCCGCTCGCGGGTAGTAAACACCCGCAGCGTTGACACATGGGGAGTGGATTTGGACCATCTTCCTTGCAGTCTTGACATAACAGACTCCCCTGAATGTGTGAGATTAGGGATTCGCACAATAGACAAATGCCGGGAGCGATATACTCCGAGAACTGTCTGTAAAAGCCCCAGTTGTTCACCAAACCAAATTCCATTTGTTGACAAGCGGTTAAAATTTTATCATGGCACCCTAAACCGACTTTGGTAGTTAAACACAATGTTCATTAATAAGCCAAAACATACATCCCTTGCGTCATTGTTAAGAAATAACTGGGAAAAGTCCGAGATACTTGAGTTGTTTGCACTCCCTTTCAATGACTTGTTGTTCAAAGCACAAACCATTCATCGGCAATACTTCGATCCCAACGAGATTCAACTCAGCACTCTGGTGAATATCAAGGAAGGGGGTTGCCCGGAAGATTGTTCTTATTGTTCCCAGAGTCTCGCGAACGAGACTGAAGTCAAAGCCAAACCTATGATGCCGCTTGAGCAGATCCTCAGTTCGGCCAAAGCGGCGAAAGAACTCGGGGCAAGCCGTTTTTGCATGGGCGCAGCCTGGCGCAGTCCGAATTCGAGGGATTTCAAGAAACTATTGACGGCCATTGGATCAGTCAAGGCCATCGGGATGGAGACCTGCGCCACCTTGGGCATGTTGTCAGCGGAGCAAGCAGGGGCTTTAAAAAACGCCGGCCTCGATTATTACAACCATAACCTCGATACATCGCCTGAATTTTATCCGCAGATCATCACAACCCGCACTTATCAGGATCGCCTCGACACATTGGCTTACGTTCGCGATGCCGGCATCAATCTGTGTTGTGGAGGAATAATCGGAATGGGTGAAACGCTGATGGATCGCGCGGGACTACTTCAGACTTTGGTGAACTTGCCTCGACATCCTGAGAGTGTGCCGATAAATATGTTGATTCGAGTCCAGGGTACGCCCATGGATTCAGCAGCGGATTCTGACCCCTTCGATCTCGTCAGGATCATAGCGGTTGCCCGCATACTCATGCCCGCTTCCTGGGTGCGTTTGTCCGCGGGTCGGTCTGAAATATCGGATGAGTTACACGCACTGTGTTTTCATGCTGGCGCCAATTCCATTTTTTATGGTGACATGTTGCTGACGGCGGAAAATCCCTCCCATCTGAAAGATCAGGCCTTGTTTCGCAAGCTCGGATTACGGGAACAGCGAGAAATCAAATCAGAACACCCGGCGGCATGCGCCCACCATTGACGTCGTATCAGAGCAGGATCGAGTCCGAACTAGCCCGAGTTCGAGAGTCAGGCCACCATCGCACCCTGAGGGTCATCGATTCGCCGCAGGGGCCAATCGTAAAGACTCATGATGGTGACAAGATCAATTTTTGCAGTAACGATTATCTGGGGCTTGCCAACCATCCAAGATTACGATCGGCTGCCATCGACGCTATGGATCGCTATGGACTCGGTAGCGGCGCCTCGCAACTCGTCAGCGGGAGAAGCGGCGCGCATGTCTCGCTAGAAGAAAAACTTTGCGAATTTACGGGACGTGATAGGGCCATACTTTTTTCTACTGGCTATCAGGCGAACCTGTCGATAGCGACCGTCCTGAGTCTGGGGCGGAATGGGGAGATAGTTGAGGACAGACTGAATCACGCCTCACTAATTGATGGGGCTAAACTTTCTGGAAGCAGGTTACGCCGCTACAGACACAAGGATGTTTCATCACTTGAAGAGATGCTGAGTCAGTCAAAGCATAAACAAATGTTAGTGCTTACTGATACTGTATTCAGTATGGATGGAGATATAGCCCCGCTCAAAGAGATTGCGGCCATCTCAGCCAGGCATGCGGCATTATTCTGCGTGGATGATGCCCATGCCCTTGGAGTCCTTGGCGAGGGCGGGCGTGGGGCGTTGGAGGAATTCAAATTGAGCCAAACCGATGTCCCGGTCATGGTGGGAACCTTCGGCAAGGCCCTGGGTTGTTTCGGCGCCTTTGCCGCCGGAACTGATCCCATAATCGAATTTTTGGTTCAGAAGGCGCGGCCGTTCATTTATACGACAGCCTTGCCGGCGACCATATGCGCCGCAGTGGAAGCCGCACTTGGTCTGTTGCGAGAAGAAGCCTGGCGCAGGGAACAATTGTTCGATCGGATAAATTATCTGCGTACCTGCGCACGGGATGTTTGTTTACCTCTAGGGGATTCCAGAACCCCCATTCAACCATTGATTGTAGGCTCGGCCGCGAATGCCTGCGCACTAAGCGAAGGTCTATATAGTGATGGCATATTCGTTGCGGCGATCCGACCGCCTACCGTGCCCCTGGGAACTTCGCGTCTACGTATAACCTTGTCGTCGTCTCATAGCCGGGAGCACATCGATCGTTTGATCGCAGCCCTGCTGCGGCAGCGGAAATTCTGGCAAAGATAGCGGGATTTTCGTATGAACGACAAGCAGCACACGACCTACAAAAAATTGTTATCTCGCAACTTCAATCTATCCGCGCAGGAATATGAATCCTGCGCCGTGTTGCAGCGAGAGGTGGCCGAACAGTTGGCCGAGAGGCTTACTTTGATGAAGATCAAACCTCGCATGGCGCTCGACCTTGGCTCTGGCACTGGTTTTGGCGCGCGTTTGTTGGAGAAACGATATAGACGCTGCACTATCATCCAGACAGATCTGGCCATGAACATGCTGAAGATCGCTCGACAAGCGAATTCAAGTTTTTTTTCTCCACAGCGCTATCTTTGCGCTGACGCCGATGCCTTGCCGTTGCGTGAAGCATGCTTCGATCTGGCCTATTCCAGCCTGATGTTGCAATGGAGTAGCAATCCTGAAGCTGTCTTTCGCGAAATCTGGCGGGTCCTGAAACCACGATCGCTATTTGTGTTTGCGACTCTGGGGCCGGATACTCTCAAGGAATTGCGTGATTGCTGGAAGGCCGTGGATACACTCTCGCATGTCAATGAGTTCATCGATATGCATGATGTTGGTGACCTCCTGGTACGATGCGGATTCGAAGACCCGGTGATGGAAATGGATTTTTTCACCTTGAATTACGTCGATGTCTTTGCGCTAATGCGCGACTTGCAGCGATTGGGCGCTGTGAACATTAATATGGGTCGGCGTCAAAGCCTTACGGGGAAGGGAAGGATGCGGCAGTTGGCGCAGGTATATGAACGGTGGCGGACCGCCGGCAGGCTGCCTGCCACATACGAAGTTATCTTCGGTCATGCCTGGAAACCAGCGGAAGATAAGGGCTTCCCACATGGATCAAAACCTTTCCCAGTGCCGGTGCGCGCCATACGCAAATAGTCTTGAGTAACCCCGCGCCGAAATCTTGTTTCATCACCGGCACCGATACCGGAATCGGGAAGACCCGTTTCGCACTGGAGTTGATGCGTTATGGCAAGCAGCTAGGACTGAACGTCGCCGGAATGAAGCCCGTCGCCTGCGGTTCCGTAAAAACGGATCAAGGCTATCGCAACGAGGATGCTTTGGCGATCCAGGCAGAGTGTTCGCGGCCACAGAGGTACGAGGATGTCAATCCTTATGCCTACCTCGATCCGGTAGCGCCATTGATTGCCGCTATTAGAGAGAACCGTTCCATCTCCATGGAGACAATCATCCAGGCTTATGACAGATTGCGGTCTACTACCGAGTTGATTGTTATCGAGGGTATTGGGGGATGGAAGATACATCTTGATGAAGAGATTATGCTTTCCGATTTGGTTGCACGCCTTCAGTTGCCGGTGATACTGGTTGTCGGGCTGCGCCTTGGCTGTCTCAACCATGCCCTGTTGACCGTTGAATGTATTCACAGAGACGGGTTGACCTTGTGCGGATGGGTCGCTAATTCCGTAGATTCGGAATTTACCGATCAAGAAGAGAGTATCCGGTTCTTGCAGCGCACCATCTCCGCCCCTTTGCTGGCCCGCATGCCCTACGCATGCCCTACGCTGGCTTCCGAAATATACTGGGAAGGCATCTCTAATATCTTATAAACCTGCCGCGCTCGCGAAAGGAGTCCTTTGCTTGCGCCGGAAAGCCTTAATGGTGCATATTGTGTCCTGTTTTGGATGTAGTATAAATGGTCCATCATCTAATTCTCAGTGCATAAAATTCATTTGATTTGAGCAGATTATGAGCGAATTACCGGTATCGACCTGGGCCCGGACTTTACCGGCTTATGTGGAACTATGTAAACCTCGCATCGTCGCGATGCTGGTATTCACAGCCATTATCGGCATGCTACTTGCGAGCCCAGACCTTGTGCCAATGTCGACTTTGTTCTGGGGGAGCGCAGGCATCTGGTTGGCCGCCGCCTCCGCTGCAGTTATCAATCATATTGTGGATGAGAAGGCGGATGCGGTTATGGCGAGGACACGGAAGCGGCCTCTCCCCCGCGGCGTGGTCCGTAAAGAATATGCACTCGGATTCGCCTTAGTGCTGAGCGCCTCCTCTATGATCATACTGACTGTCTTCGTGAACACCCTGACCGCAGTGCTAACCCTGTTTTCGCTCATCGGTTATGGATTTATCTATTCCATGTACCTCAAGCGCGCCACGCCGCAGAATATCGTCATCGGCGGCGTGGCGGGTGCGGCACCGCCATTGCTCGGCTGGACCGCGGTAACCGGAACGGTGGATCCAGGCGCGTTGCTCCTATTCTTGATCATTTTCGCCTGGACGCCTCCCCATTTCTGGGCCCTGGCGGTCCACAGGCGGGAAGAATATGCGGCTGCCGGCATTCCCATGCTGCCTGTGACTCATGGCGTACGCTTTACCTGCCGATACATCGTCCTGTACACCGTTGTCCTGATCCTGATAAGCCTGCTGCCTTATGCTATCGGGATGAATGGCGTTTTGTATCTGATTGGCGCGCTCCTCCTGGGGGGTGGGTTCCTCTACCATGCCCTGGGATTGTTGCTAAATCCGAGCGATGGGAGGGCCGTACGAACCTTTGCATATTCGATATTTTATCTCATGGCATTATTCTCCGGCCTACTGGCCGATCACTATCTTCACTATATGATTTAGCAGTATCCTGAAAACAAGACTGGGGAATGTTAGGTTATCGCCCCTGTCTATAATGTGACTCTGGTCATATAACGGATCCTACTAATATGAAAATCATCTTTTCAGGTTACGCCAGTCTGATCCGGGTATTAGCATTGTGCGTCCTGCTGTCAGGTTACTGGCAACAGACGCAGGCAGAAGAACCCGTCCCAGCCGAAGAAATACCAGCCGTTCTGCTCGACGTTACAGCCCCCGCGGCCGACCCCAAACTGCAACAGGATTCTGAGAATTACCGGAATGAGATCGAGCGTTTGGAAAAAAGCGGCGGGGTATACG
Source organism: Gammaproteobacteria bacterium (assembly GCA_004297165.1). Classification (GTDB taxonomy): domain Bacteria; phylum Pseudomonadota; class Gammaproteobacteria; order Eutrophobiales; family Eutrophobiaceae; genus 2-02-FULL-56-15. Next base: position 259,101 of record SCUJ01000011.1, on the reverse strand, counting down.
ACAACAAGCTTGGCGAGAACCTCCTTGGTCTGGGTATCGTCTATCAACAACAAGGGAAACACAAAGAGGCAGTAGAAGCCCTCAACCGCGCCATGCAGATCCACCGGGTCAACGAGGGTTTGCAAAACCTTAACCAGCTTGCCGTGCTGGAAAACATCATGACGAGCAATGCCGCCATCGGCGACTGGGAGGAGCTGGATCATAACTACCAACAGATGCTCTGGCTCCATCGCCGCAACTTCGATCCGGATGCCCCGGAATATATCAGGAATCTGGTGCGGCATGGGCGCTGGAAGGTGGACGCCTTCAGGAATGCCAGACTGGGCAAGGGTTCATTCAGCGCGCTGCAAGAAGCACAGGCCCTTTACTCAAGGATAATTCGGCATATAGAGAAGCAGCATGGCAAGCTCGATCCCCGGCTGGTGGAACTGCATTATCTCAATGCCATGATTAATTTTGAACTGTTGCTGGATGCGGCGAACCGACCCCTATCTGAATTCGATACGAAAATGTTAGCTAACAACTCCATGCCTGAGGTTGTATACGAACGGATTTGCTATCGCACAACGACCGGCGCCTTAATCTGCGATATGGTGCCCAGGGTGACTTATCAGAGGCAAATCAACAGCGCGTTGGATGCGCAGCAGCAGAAAGACAATCTCATGCGTAATTATGGATCTCAGGTTACTCGCTCATTGGAGCAAATCTTCAAGATCGCAGACAACAGTCAAAGCCAGATAGACGAAAAGCATATCCGGAACCTCGTTAACGCTGCTGACTGGCGCCTGCCGAATGACATAGCTTTCAAACGACAGGAGAAAAATAAAGGCGGGCGTCTGGTGCTTGAAAGGTTGGGCCTGAAAAAGGCGCAACTCGATGTCATGTTTGGCAAGACCGACCCCGAGAAGAAAGACGGGGCGGAAAAAGAGATTGATCAAAACAAGGAGCAGGACCTCTGATCGCCGGCAGGCAAATCCACGTCTGGCGAGTGACGTTCTACATTATTGTTTTCCTGTTCGCCGCGGCAGTGCCTGCAACGGGACAGGAATCCATCTTTCCAGATATGGAATCTCAGGCAGAAGACAACAGCAGTGTGGTTGCTCCCGAGGCCGAGTTTCACATGGCCCGGTTGATCTACGAATCCGGCGGCAGGGGAGGGCGCGGGGTCTTCTGGGGCAGCGGCTGGGGACGGAGAGGTTGGTGGGCCATCGATTATCCCTCCGCCGAATTTCATTTGACCCGTGGTCTGCGCCGTCTGACCCGGTTGAATGTGGCCGATGACAGTATTCATGTCCATGCAATCGACGAGCGTATCTTCGACTTTCCCTGGTTGTTCGCGCAGCAGGTTGGCCGTTGGCAGCTTTCCGATGAGGAAACCGCCCATCTGCGTGAATATCTGCTGCGCGGCGGTTTTCTGGTGGCGGACGATTTTCATGGCGTCTATGAATGGGGTGTGTTCACCGAGGCCATCCAGCGGGCTTTACCGGGTTATCCCATCGTCGAAATATCGGAATCCGATGCGCTCCTGCATATCCATTATGACCTTGATGAGCGCACCCAGATCCCCGGCGAGCGGCATCTGTATGTGGGTCCCGGCGGGCAGGTCCTGGCGCAGATGGAAGGACCTCCTCATTGGCGGGGGATTTATGACGAAAAAGGCCGGTTGCTGGTCGCCATCAACTACAACATGGACATGGGCGATGCCTGGGAACATGCGGATGATCCGTTTTACCCCGAACCCATGACGGCGCTGGCATATCGTTTCGGCGTGAATTATGTGATCTACGCGATGACACACTAACCGAATTCCACTCCGGTTATACTGCCGGGGTGATATTTGAGGGGGAGGGTGATGGATAAAGGGCGTTGCTGGAATTTGCGAGTACTCGCTGCCTTTTGTTTACTGGCAACCATGACGGTCCAGGCCGTCGAATTGAGCGGCCAGGTTTTTGCTGACCGCGATCGCAACGGCAGACTGGACCCGGACGAGACAGGGATTGCGGGCGTCGCCGTCAGTAACGGGCTCGCCGTAGTGCTCACCGATGACGAAGGCCGCTACGCGATCGAGGTCGCAGACGGCGAGACCCTGTTCATCACAAAGCCGGAAGGTTATCTGCCGGCGCTCGATGCGTTCAATCTGCCCCGTTTTCATTTCACCTTGAAAACGAGTCCTCCCCGACAGGACCTGGGTTACCCTGAACTCGAACCGCAGGGGATACCCGCGGGAGGGAAACTGGATTTTCCCTTGCATCCGCAGGATGAGAGCAAACCCTTTACCGTGCTGTGGACCTCCGACCCACAGCCGCGCAATGGCGAGGAACTCACCTTCGTCCGCGATGACGTCCTGGTCGAGCTCATGGGGACGGACGCAGCCTTCGGTCTGACCACCGGCGACATCATGTTCGATGACCTCTCGCTGATGCCGCGCTACCGGGCGCTGTTCGGCCGCGTCGGCATCCCCTGGTTCAATGTGCCCGGCAATCACGACATGAATTTCAAGGCGGAAAACGATGCTGCTTCGCTGCAGACCTATCGCCGCTACCTCGGGCCGGCATATTACTCGTTCAACTGGGGCAAGACGCATTTTGTCATTCTCGACTGCATCTATTTCAAAGGAGCTGATCCTTCAGGATCCAACGGGACGCGCCCCTATGAAGGCAGGATCGATGCGCGGCAACTCGAATGGTTGCGCGCGGACCTGCAACATGTCCCCAAGGATCGTTTGGTGGTTCTGGTGACGCATATCCCTTTCAAGATACAGGGGCAGAATGACCCGAACTTCAGCATTCAGAACCGGGCGGAGGTCTTCGCCCTGTTGGAAGGATTCGAACATGTGTTCGCTGTCGCCGGACATTTACATCGCACGCAGCATGTCTACATCGGCCGGGAGGACGGTTATCCCGGGGAAACGCCTTTACACCAACACATCCTGGCGACCATCGCCGGGAACTGGTGGAGCGGCGATAAGGACGATCGCGGCATACCCTATACGATTCAGGCGGACGGCACGCCCAACGGGTATCACCTTATGCAAGTCAACGGTACGGATTATCGCGTCGGCTACCGGGCGGCGGGAAAGTCCTATGAATATCAGATGCGGCTGATGATCGAGTTACAACCCGATGGCGGGCTCATTTCGGCAGTCAAGACGACTCAACTCCAGCAGGCCAGGTTGCTGGTGAACCTCTTCGATGGCGGCAACAATTCCAGGCTTGTATTTCGCATGGATGATGGCGAACCACAGGAGATGCATCAGGAACTGCGAAGCGACCCATTCGCCTTCGCGAGTTATGTGAATCGCAAGGTCTTCAACGCCGGGGTGGAAACGCCTTCAACCCATCTATGGGCTGCGTCTTTACCCAGGAATTTGCAGCCGGGAGCGCATGTCATCATGGTCGATGCCGTGGATGAATACGGCGGCAAACACCGGGGTTACGGCATTCTTGAGGTATTGGAACCCGAGTAAGCGGTTGTCAAACCTGCGCGGGCAGCATCGCCATGCGTAATTTTTTCAGGGCGTTCTGTTCCAGTTGCCGCACGCGTTCCGCGGAGACGCCGAACTCATCCGCCAGATCGGTCAGGGTCGATTTCTTTTCCGCCAGCCAGCGGCTTTTTATGATCCGGCGATTGCGATCATCCAGCGATTCCAGGGCATCCTCTAACTGTTGTTTGGCGTGATGGTCAGACTCCGCTGTCTCGAAGTGTTCTTCGGGGCCGAAGGAATGATCCTCGAGATAGGAGACAGGGATCGGCGCCGCATCCTCCTCCGGGTCTTCGGAGGAGGATGTGTCGAACGAAGGGTCACGGGCATGGAGACGCTTTTCCATCTCGACGACCTCGTATCTGGGCACGCCGAGGTCGCTCGCGATCCCGTCGATCTCCTCGTCGTTCATCCAGCCCAGGCGTTTTTTTGCCGAGCGCAGATTGAAAAACAGCTTGCGCTGCGCCTTGGTCGTGGCGACCTTGACGATGCGCCAGTTGCGGAGGATATATTCATGGATCTCGGCCTTGATCCAGTGGATGGCGAAGGACACCAGACGGACCCCGACCTCGGGATCGAACTTCTTGACCGCCTTCATCAGTCCGACATTTCCTTCCTGAACGAGATCGGCGAGCGGCAGGCCATAACCCTTGTAACCCCTGGCGATGCGGACGACGAAGCGCAGGTGCGAAAGCACCAATTGACGCGCAGCCGTCAAATCCCCGCTTTCCCGGAACTGCCGGGCGAGCCGTTGTTCCTCTTCCTTGCTCAGGATCGGGATCTGATTTACCGACAGGATGTAACTATCAAGTGAACCCGAGAGCAAGCCGGGTTGCAGGCTTAATATATTGTTCATGGTCATACCCACTCCATCATTTAATATGAATTTTAGCACTCTTGCGCATAGAGTGCTAATGAAGTGCTAGGTTCCCGGTGAGGGGTAGAAAACAGATTTAGATATATGAAGTTAGGAGAGGCCAATGGACCGGATATGACGTTTCACGGCGACCCAGGACCCAACCAGACCGAGCACACTGCCGATGATGATCAGCAGCAGCGTCTCCATTGGCTGCAAATGGATCAGCCGGAAATCGCTGTTATAGAGACTGGATAACCGCACAACAGGATTTTCGAGCAGCAGGGCGGCGAGTCCCAGGAGCAACCAGGCCATCAGACTGCCAGCCAGGCCGTGGATCAACCCGCTGTAGAGAAAAGGCCGCTGAATGAAGGCGTCGGTCGCGCCGAATAACTGGTTTATCTCGATCTCGTCCCGCCGGTTGTAGATGGCGAGCCGGATGGTATTGCCGATGATGAGCAACACGGCGAAGGCCAGCAGGGTGGCCAGGATGTATACCCCGCGCCGGAAGATGTCGATGATGCTGAAGAGCCGCAGGGCCCATTGCCGATCAAACTGGGCGCTGTCGACCTCGGGCAGTCCCTGGAGGGTCGCCAGCAGTTCCTCGCTCCGGTCCGAGGCTACCAGGTCATCCTCGGGCGTTACCAGGATCACATGGGGGAGGGGGTTGTCCTCCAGCCCGGCCAAGGCATCCGCGAACCCGGAATTTTCGCGGTATTCCTTCAGGGCAGTTTCCCGATCGATCAACTCCACCGCACCGATCCCTGTTGTTGCAGTCAGTTTTTCCACGAGTTCCCTAGCCGCATCCAATTCCACTTCCTGCTTCAGAAAGAGATTGATCTCGAGTCCGCCGCCCCAGTGATCGGTGAGTTGGGCTATGTTTCCCAAGGCGAGATAGAAAGCGGCAGGCAGCGAAAGGGAAACCCCGATAACGCCGATCGTAAGCAAACTGCCCAACGGGTTCTTCAGGATCTGAACGATGCTGAACAGACAGGCACGCAGGTGCTGATTCAACCAGGCCCGCAACAGGGCGCCCGGCCGGAAACGTTGACTAGGCGCCTTGTTCCTGGTCGTTCCCATCGTCATGGTCTTCCGGGGTTTGCGCGGTGTTGTCGAGGAGCCTGCCTTCACGCAGGGTGATGATCTTCTTTTTCATCTTGCGGAGAATGTCGATGTCATGACTGGCGATCAGCACGGTTACGCCCACCTGGTTGAACTGCTCAAACAGTTGCATGATCTCGAGCGCCAGGGCCGGGTCCAGATTCCCCGTGGGTTCATCGGCGAGCAACAGGGCGGGGCGGTTGACCACCGCGCGCGCGATCCCGACCCGTTGCTGTTCACCGCCCGATAATTGCATGGGGAGAAATCTGGCCTTCTTTAGCAGCCCGACCTTGTCCAGCGAGGCCTGGGTGCGTTTGCGTATCTCCTGATAACGATACCCCGCAACCACCAGCGGCAAGGCGACATTGTCGAACACCGTCCGATCCCTGAGGAGGCGGTGATCCTGGAAGGTAAAACCGATGTTGCGCCGGTAGAGGGGGATTCGGCGCCCGGAGACCCGCTCCAGGTTCTGGCCGTTGACGATTACCTGTCCCTCGGTGTGCCGCTCGATGAGGGCTATGAGCCGGAGCAGCGTGCTTTTACCGGCCCCCGAGCGTCCCGTGACATAGACCATGGCGCCCTGTTCGATAAACAGATTGATGCGGCGCAAGGCCTCGATGTTCGCCTCGTACCGCATGGAGACATTGGTAAACCGGATCATGCGCCGGTGTCGAGCAACGCCTCGATGAAGGGTTCGGCCGCAAATGGCCGCAGATCCTCCGCCTGCTCGCCGATCCCGATGAAGCGCAAGGGGATCGCCAGCTTGTGCGCAAGGGCGAAGATGACGCCGCCCTTGGCCGTGCCGTCCAGTTTGGTCAGGGTGATGCCGGTGACGCCTGCGAGTTTGTGGAACTGTTCCGCCTGAGCGAGGGCATTTTGTCCGGTGGTGGCGTCCAGTACGAGCATGACCTCGACGGGCAGTTCGGGGTCGAAGCGGCTGATGGTGCGCCGGATCTTGGCGAGTTCGCCCATGAGGTTGTCTTTGTTGTGCAGACGGCCGGCGGTGTCCGCGATCAGGATTTCCGCCTGCCGCGCGCGCGCGGATTGCAGGGCGTCGTAGATGACGGCGGCCGAGTCCGCGCCGCTATGTTGGGCGATGACAGGGATTCCTGTCCGCCGCCCCCAGACCTGAATCTGTTCGATGGCCGCCGCCCGGAAGGTGTCGCCGGCGGCGAGCAGCACATCGGATCCGAGTTGCCTGTAGTACGCGGCCAGTTTGCCGATGGTGGTCGTCTTGCCGACGCCGTTGACGCCCACGACCAGGATGACATGAGGCCTGGCGCGGCTCGCATCAAGCTCGATGTTTTGTTGAACCGGGAGCAGGATCTCGAGCATCTGTTGCCGCAAGACGGCGATGACCTCCGCGGCCGTACCGAGCTTGTTACGTTTCGCCTCGGCGCGCAGGGCGGCCATGATACGGCTCGTGGCGTCCACGCCGAGGTCTGCCAGCAGCAGGCGATTCTCGATCTCGTCGAGTACGGATTCGTCGATTGCCGGCTTGCCCTTGAACAGATCTTCGATGTCTGTGCATAGCACGGCGCGGGTCTTTTGCAGACCGTTGCGCAGGCGATCCAGGATGCCGGGGGCCGGCGCCGTGACAGCGGCGGTTTTCTTGAAACCAAACATATGTGGGATGGAAACCTGATGACTCGTGGTGATACTGTATCGCACAAGCGCCGGATTTAGAACCGCCACAAGGTCTGGCGCCATGGCGGCGGGTTGGAGTTCATACTGATGACGGTAAACAATGCACCGGGTAAAATCCGGATCATCGGCGGCAAATGGCGCGGCAGGAAACTCCCGGTACCCGCGCTGCCGGAACTGCGACCGACGCCAGACCGGGTCAGGGTCACGTTGTTCAACTGGTTGCAGCCCGTGATCGAAGGCGCGGTGTGTCTCGATCTGTTTGCCGGGACCGGCGCGCTGGGCTTCGAGGCGATCTCAAGAGGCGCCGCGCGCGTGGTAATGATTGAGCAGGACCAACGGCTTGCCCGCGGCCTTGAGGAGCAGCGCCAGCATCTGGATTGCGCCGTCATCGAGATCGTCCGGGCGGAGGCCCTGGCCTGGCTTAATGCGACCAGCGAGGTCTTCGACCTCGTGTTTCTCGATCCGCCGTTCCGGAAAAATCTGATCGCGCCCTCTTGTGAGATCCTGCTGAACAGGCGACACTTGCACCCGCATTCCCGGGTGTATGTCGAGAGCGAGCCGGGGGTCTGCGGCAATGCGGGGCTCGCCGATAACTTCCAGATCCACAGACAATCTCAAGCCGGGCAGGTGGAATATACCCTGCTCGTGCGCGAGGAGCAGGCGGAATAATGAATATCATAGCGATCTATCCTGGCACCTTCGATCCGATCACCAATGGGCATCACGATATCGTCAACCGCGCCGCAAGGCTGTTCGATCGAGTTATTGTCGCGGTCGCGCAGAGTACCGGTAAAAAAACCTTGTTCAGCGCCGAGGAACGGGTGGGGCTTGCCGCCAAGGCGCTCGCGGGACTGGGCAACGTGGAGGTGCGCAGTTTTTCCGGCCTCGTTACCGAATACGCCAAACGCGAGCGGGCGACCGTCATCATCCGCGGCCTGCGCGCGGTTTCCGATTTCGAATACGAGTTTCAGATGGCGGGCATGAACCGGCATCTTTACGATGGCGTCGAGACCATCTTCCTGACCCCCGCGGAACATCTGAATTACATTTCATCCAGCCTGGTGAAGGAGATCGCCGGGCTCGATGGCGATGTCTCCCGTTTCGTGCATGCCGGCGTGGTCCGGGCCTTGCGGGAAAAATCCGGCAAGTCCTGAATGTCTGGTTTTAAGAGACCTCTGAACAAACTCGAATCCGTTCGCCCTGAGCTAGTCGAAGGGCAACGAATTCGGGCGGAATCAACGAGTTTTCCATTCGAGCTTCGACAGGCTCAGCACGAACGGGTGCTTGTGCAAAATTTCCTTAGCCTCCGCCAAGTGTCCCGCCGCTGCGCGCGGGCCTGCCTGCTTTTATTTTCGCTCGGGGTCGCGTCGGTCCAGGCGGGCAGTCCGCCGCCCGCGGCCGCCATCGCGAGCGCCCATCCGCTCGCCACCGCCGCCGGAGAAAGCATTTTCCGTCAGGGCGGCAATGCCTTCGATGCCGCGGTCGCGGTGAGCGCCGCGCTCGCCGTGGTGGCGCCCTATGCCTGCGGTCTGGGCGGCGGCGGCATGTGGCTGCTCCACGTTGCGGACCGGCAGGAGACCTTGCTGGTGGATGGCCGGGAACAGGCCCCGGCGTTGTCGCACTGGGGAATGCTGGTCAATGAAAAAGGGGAGTTTGGCGCGGCGGGACCGCGGGCCGCGGCCATCCCCGGTCTGCCGGCGGGACTGGTCTATCTGGCGGAGCATTATGGTCGTTTACCGCTGAAAAAGACGCTCAAACCGGCGATCGATTACGCCAAACGGGGCTTCGCGGTTGGCCCGCAGTACCAGCGGTATACAAAGGAAAGCGAGGCGCAGCTGCGGAACGATCCGGAAGGCGCGCGGATCTTTCTCAGGGAGTACCGCGCACCCGCGGTGGGGACCCGAATCGTACAGAAGGATCTCGCGCGATCCTTGCAGCTTCTGGCCGATCGGGGGATGGCGGGTTTTTATCGGGGCGAACCCGCGCAACGGATCATGCAGGGGGTGCGCGGCGGGGGCGGGATCTGGTCCCTGGAAGACCTCGCGAATTACCGGGTGGCGGTGCGCAAGCCTCTGGTAAACACCTATGGCGATGTCCGTATCGTTACCGCCCCGCCGCCTTCCGCCGGGGGCGTGGTGCTGCTCGAGGCGTTGAAGATCCTGGAGCATTTCGATCTGGCGGCGGCAACCTCCGAGGAGCGCAGTCATCTGATCATCGAATCCATGCGGCGGGCCTTCCGCGAGCCCACGGCCTATCTCGGCGATCCGGATTTTGCGGCCATCCCGGTGGACCGGCTGCTCGATCCCGCCTATCTCGATGGCCTTGCCTTGACCATCGAAACGGATCGCGCCACACCCAGCGCCGAGATCGGCGATACCCCCGGCCTGCTCGCGGACAGCATGCAGACCACGCACTTTTCCGTGATGGACGGGGACGGCAATCGGGTGTCGGGCACGCTGGGACTCAACCGGTTATTCGGCGCCGGCTTTGTCGTCCCCGGAACCGGCATCCTCCTGAATGACAGCCTGGAGAATTTCGCCCCGCCGCCTCCGGCGAATGCCCCGGACCACAACGCGCTGGATGACGCCAATGCGCTGATGCCCGGCAAACGTCCCCTGACCACGATGACCCCGATCTTCCTTGAAACCCCGGATCGGATCGCCATCCTGGGATCTCCCGGCGGCAACCGGATAATCAGTTCGCTGTTGCTCGCCGTCCTGGATTTCGCGGCCGGCCGCTCGGTCGAGACCATGGTCGGCATGCCGCGTTTTCATCATCAGTATCTTCCGGATCTGACCATCTTCGAGGTCCCGGCCTTCAGTCAGGCGGAGCTCAATCGACTGCGCGGCATGGGACATCGTCTGGAGGGGACCAGTCAATTGTTCGGGGACATGCAGGCGATCCTCTGGGAGCTTGAGGACGGGGCGGTGAGCGCCGCGAGTGATCCGCGCGGCGAAGGCGCGGCCCGGGTCTTCGACAGGTAAAGGAGTTATTTCCCTACCGCACGCCGCAATAGCGGCGCCGCATCATGCTGCCGGATGGTATGGTCGCCGGGATCGCCTACCGCCACCGCCGCGAGATAACCCGGCTCAGGGCTGATGCTGTATATGCGCCAGGCCCCGGCCAAGGCCGGATGATCGGATGCGAGCCGCGCCTCGGACTCCGCCGGGTCCATGGAAACGGAAAACTCGGCGAGCCCGAAGACAATCCCCATCCCCAAGGACTTCACCAAAGCCTCCTTGCGGGTCCAACAGGCAAAGAAGGCGGCAGGCCGCGCACTCGCCGGGATATCCGCGAGTTCACGGGATTCACTGCTGGAGAAAAAGCGGCTGGCGAGGCCGATGCAATCGACATCCGCGCGCAGCCGTTCGATATCCACGCCCAGATCCGCCTCGCAACGGGTGACGGCGAGTACGGTCATCCCGCCGCTGTGGCTGAGATTGAAACTGACCGACGCATCGACAAACTTCCCGCCGAGCGCCGGTTTGCCCTTGTTGCCATAGGCGAATTCAAGATCCACGGGTCGGGCCTCGAGCATCTCCCCCAACACGCCGCGCAACATGGCCCTGCTGAGTGCGAATTCCCTGCGCTTGTGTTCGGGTTTGAAGCGATAGAGCCGCGCGATCTCTTCCGCCGAGAGGACCTTTTCGCAGGCAGAGACGAGGGCGGCGTCCTGATCGTGCGCCAGGGTCCAGACATCGATCGTTTGCGGCGCGTTCATCTCACCCTCAGGCAACGGCCCGCCTGAGTCTGGCCAGGGCTTCCTGATGACCGACCACAGGCTGGTAGCCGAGGTCGCGCCGCGCCGCGCCAAGGTCGTACCAGTGGGCGCAACTCAACTGACGCGCGACGAAACGCGTGAGCAGCGGTTCCCGCTCTATCCCTAACAGACGGTACGCCAGTTCGAAGACCGATCCCGCGAGATAGGCCAGCGCGGGCGAGATGAAATTCCTGACCGGCGGCAGACCGTGCGCCGCGAGGATCTCGTTGATGGTGATATAAAGCGGTTGCGGCGCGCCATCGGAGATGAAATAGACCTTGCCCACGCACGGAGCGCCCGGCCGCAAGGCATCTCCCGCGAGGAGATGCGCATGAACGGCGTTGTCGATGAAGGTGACATCCACCTTTTTATTCGTTTTCACGAGCCGCAGTTTGCCCGAGCGCGCGCGCTCGACCACCCGACGGATCAGGTGGGGATCGCCGGGCCCCCAGATCAGGTGCGGACGCAGGGCGAGCGTCGCGAGCCTCTCGCCGTTGGCCGCGAGCACGAGCCTTTCCGCCTCCGCCTTGGTGGCCTGATAGTGGTTGAGGAAGCGCGCCGGATAGGGCGCGGATTCGTCGATGGGGTCTTCATCGCGGCCGGCGAAGACGACGCTCGGCGTGCTGGTATGGACCAGTCGCCCGATGCCGTTTTCAAGGCAGGTCTCGATCACATTGCGGGTCGCCGTGACATTGCAGTGATGGAACTCGCGATAGTCGCCCCAGACCCCGGTCTTGCCGGCGACATGCAGCGCGAGATCGCAGCCCTTGCCGGCCTGGCGCAGGAGGGCGCTATCGCCGAGGTCGCCCCGAATAACCTCAACGCCAAGCGCCTGGAGTTCCGGATATTCGCCGCGCTGCATGGCGACCACCTGATCGCCGCGCGCGCGCAGCGCCCGGACAATGGCCCTGCCGAGAAATCCGCCGCCGCCCGTGACCAGGACCTTCATCGCAATTTCCGCTCCGCCCAGCGGGAGAGCCGGTCGCGATCGATCTTGGCGTTGTGCCGGATATCCACGGGGAAGCGGTCGTGAAACAGGATCTCGCGGATCGACCGGGTGTGGCTGTACTTCGCCCCCAGGGTCAACAGCTCGTTCCGGATCGCAGACAGATCCCTGCCGCGGGCGGACGCCTCAAGCTCCACGCAGAGAGCCGGTCGGCGGATGGGAGCCCCTGCGGGCACGCCGACCAGCGCGGTTCGCTTTACCTCGGGATGGGTGTTGAACACGCCCTCGCACGGGATGGTGAAGAGCGTCTGCTCTCCGGTCTCCACCCGCTGACCCTTGCGGCCACAGAACCAGAGCCGGCCTTGTTCGTCCAGATAACCTACATCACCCATCCGGTGATACCAGTCCCCCGCCGCTGTATAGATCTTGGAGAGCGCCGTGGCCGCCGCGTTGTTGTAATAACCCTGGGTGACCTGCGGTCCCCGGACGACGATCTCGCCTATTATGTTCGGCGCAAGCGCCAGGTCGTCCCGCCAGACGGGGATCGCGACGTCGGTCAGCGCGATGATGCGCACCTCGATGCCCGCCACCGGACGGCCGACGCACACACCCTTGCCTTCCGCCGTGAGGTTGCCCGTCTCGCCCTGCACCGCATCGCTGCCGATTATGCTGACCGGCAGAGACTCAGTCGCCCCATAGGCGGAGTAGACCTGGACGCCCGGCGCGAGCAGGGAGCGAAACCGCTCCATGATCCGGGCATGCACCGGCGCGCCCGCGGACAGCACCCGGCGCACGCCTGAGAATTTAATCCCGCGCGGGTCAGCCCAGCGACTGACGCGATCCAGCAGGGCCGGCGAGCCGAACATGTTGGTGATTCCATAGCGTTCGATGGGTTTGAGTATGCTTTCGGGATTGACGCCGCCGGGGCGGGTGAAATCCATGACCGGGATCACCGCGGTCATGCCGAGTGCCGGGGCAAAGAGGGCAAAGAGGGGAAAGGTGGCGAGGTCCACCTCCCCTGGGCAAATCCCGAATTCCCGACGCAGGGCCTCGATCTGCGCCGAGAAATTGCCGTGGGTATAGAGCACGCCCTTGGGCGCGCCGGTGCTGCCGCTGGTAAAGAGTATCGCGGCATGGGTGTCAGCCACGGCAGGTTCCAGGATCGGGGCGCTGCTGCCGGCGCCAAGTCTGCGTATCTCATTCAGGCTTACAAGCCCAGGGAGGCCGATCGCGCCGGTGACGATCCGGTGGCGCAGACCTTCGGCATCCCAGCGCAATAGGATGCGGGCGAGATGCGCCTTAGCGATCCCGATGAAGGCCGCGGGCTCTGCGTTTTTCAGGCATTGTTTTAAACCCCTGACGCCCAGACCCGGATCGACCGCGACGAGGATGGCGCCCAGCTTGAAGATGGCAAAGACCAGGGCGAAGAAATCCGGAGATGGCGGCAGCATGAGGGCGGTGCGCGTACCTTTGCCGATACCAATCGCCTTCAGTCCTCTGGCGAGTTGATCGCTGTCCTCATCGAGTTCCCGATAAGTGACCTTTCGTCCCCGGCCTCCGGGCCTGTCCATGATCACCGCGGCTGCCTCGGGTTGCTGCCGGGCCATCCGTATCAGGCTCGCGGCGATATTGCTGTTGTTCTCCGTTTCGTTCATGCGTTAAGGGGATTGCGTTTCAGGAACGCGCTTATCGCGGCGATCACCTCAGCCGCGGCGTCTTCCATGAGATAGTGTCCGGCATCTTCTATCCGCAGTGTCTCGGCCTCGGGAAATCGTTCGATCCATGCCGCGAGGAAACGGCCGTCGAAGATAAAATCGCGCATGCCCCAGCAGAACAATATCGGCAAATTCACAAAACGGGGCAGGCCCTGTTCGATCGCGCTCACCGTCGCGTATGAGGGCTCGTCTGGCCCGAGCGGGATGTCCTCTACGAAGTGCATGACGGCAAGCCGCTCGCGCCAGGAGGCATAGGGTGCGAGGAAGGCAGTCTTAATCTCGGGCGGCGCCGGATCGCGCGTCACGCCGCAGGCGATCGCGCCCCGGCAGAAGGCATTCGCGCCCCGGATGAGCAAGGGACCTATCACCGGCAGGCGCGCGAGGCGCAGTTGCCAGGGCAGCGGGATGTTGGACGGCAGATGAAAGGCGGCGGTATTCATCACCACCAGGCGTTTGATCCGTGCGGGATGCCGCAGGGCGTAACCCATGCCGATCATGCCGCCCCAGTCGTGCAGGATTAGGGTCAGCGGCTTATCGGGCGCCAGCATCTCCATGAGCGCATCGAGGTCGTCGATGCGTCTTGCCAGGGTGTATGGGTAAGCCGCGGCTGTGGGTTTCTCCGAAAGTCCCATGCCGATGTGATCCGGGACGATGCAACGGTAGCGGTCGCGCCAGGCGAGCACGGGCTTGCGGTAGAGATAGGACCAGCTCGGGTTGCCATGCAGCATGAGGAGTATCTCCCCTTCTCGCGGGCCCTCGTCGAGATAATGCATCCGGAAACCGTTGACCGTGTGGTACTGGCTGGCGAAGGGGTACTCGGGGAGATTCATGAAAGAGTACCCCCTCGCCTTACAGGCTCGGGTAGTTTTTGTTGCCCGGACCGCTACCACTCCCAGCCGATCATCAAACAATTGAGCCCGCTGCCGATCCCGAGGAAGCCGACGCGGTCCCCCGGCTTCAGGAACTGCCGTTGTTCGGCGATGGCGGCCGTGAGCGGCAGCGAAACCGTGCCGATATTGCCGAGATAGCGATAGGTGCTGAAATCCTTTTCAGGGGCGATGCCGAGTTCCTTCAAGATGGTGTCGCGATGGCCCTCGCCCACCTGATGACAAATGACCCGATCCACCTGGTCCCGGGCCCACCCCATCTTCTTGAGGAACGCGGCCCAGGTCCGTACGCCGAGGATCGCCCCGTGCTTGAGGACGGCGACCGAGTCCGTGGCCATGAATTCGGACAGCGCGGCCGGCAGCGATTCCGAGGGCATGATGTTCGCGATCGCCGGCGGCAGCCTCTCGCTGGTCATCAACTCCTTGAGTGCCGACGGTATGGCGTTCGGCTCGGTGACCTCCTCGATCGCGGCGAGCAGTTTGTCCGGCGAGAACATCATCTTGCCAATCCCTACCGGGGTGAGCGTCACGCCCCAGCGGCACAGCTTGTGATGTTCCGGCGCGGACTTGGTGGTCTCGCCGATGAGCCGGTGCGCCGTCTTGTTGCTGAAGCTGCCGTCCGTGAGCAGGACTGCGGCCGCCCCGGAGCCCCCGGTCAGGGTGGCGAGCGAGGTGGTGTAGATCTTCATGGTCTTCTCGGCGAGCATGCGGTCGATCATGATATCCACGATCTCGCGGGCGGATTCGCAGGAGACCACGAGGCCCGCCCGGATCTGTTTGAGCTCGATGCGGTTGGCGATGTCGATGATCCCGTTCATGGTGCCGAGGCAGGCATTCGAGATGTCGTAGACATAGGCATCGCTCTGGATGCCGAGCTTGGCGGCGACCGCGCAGGCGGTGGCCGGTTCGTAGTTCTCCCGGCAGACGCCCGTGTAGATCAGGGCCTCGATGTCATTCGGCCGGACGTTGGATTGCTGCATGGCCTTTTGCGCCGCCACGGTCGCCCCATCCGAGAGCGAGTGCCCCTTCTCCCACCAGCGCCGTTCGGTGATGCCGGTCAGGGCTTCGAGCTGGCCGTGGCTGATATGCAGGGCGTCATACATGGGCGCGAGCCGGTTTTCGAGCTCCTCCGAGGTCACGACGACCGGCGGCAGCTCGTAGCCGATGGATTCCATGTAGACGCGTTTGTAATGCATATCAGGGGGCAAGTTTAAGCTGAAAATCCTGCATTCGATAGATAATTCTCCCATCCACCGACAGGAGACCGTCCGCGCTCAAGGACCGGGCGGCGTGATCGAGCGCGGTGATTTCAGCCTGGACCGTTACCTTGCTGTCCGTGGGCAGGATCTGCCCGCGGTAGGTCCATTGATGAGTCCCGGTCAATTGCATCGCCCCGGCATCGGCCCAATGTCTCCGGGCGGCATATTCGAGGATCTGCAGAAAGGATTCGAGCCCGAGCGAACCGGGCCAGACCGGGTCCTGATGGAAATGCGCCTTGAAGAACCAGGCGCCGGGGTTGACTCTCACGCTGCCCTGGATCAATCCGAGTCCCCGCGCCCCGCCCTTCGGGTCGTAGTGATCGATGGCATCGATCATCCGCAGCATGGGGCCGGGGAAGGGCGGATCGGACGGATACTCACAACCTTCGCTGCCGGCGGGGATGTTGGCCAATGATACCTCCCGCAGACCGACCTGATTGGCCAGGGCCTCCCTGGAGAAGAATCCGAAATAGGTGTCGCCCTGATAAATCACTCCCCGCGGACCGGATACCTCGAAGTCGTAATTCTGGATCAGCATGCCGCCGGAGGCCGAGGCCCGGGTGATGCGGATCCGGGTCGAGAGCGTACCGGCATCCGGGCCGACGGGGAGCAATTGCCGGGCGCTGCCGCCCAGGTTGCGGAAGCACAGGTCCACCTCGCTCGTGAGGGCGGATCCTAGATAGGCCGCGAGCCAGCCGCAGGGTTGCAGGGCCACCTCCAGCAGGACGGCGAACGGCATGTGGGGCCGCCGCGCCTCGCGGAAATACCAGGCCTCGGGCGGCACGTCATATTCGGCCACAATCTCCCCGCCGGGGCGCAGTTCCCACGGCCGGCAATTCTCGATCGCGACAATGCGATCCAGGAACTGGAAGGGGGGCCTTGGCAGGCGGGCGATCACGCGCTTATCGTCAAAAACACGGTAGCGATCGCCGAAGGCCAGGGAAGGTTTACCTATCGCGAACTCGGTGATGGAGGCCTGATCGAAGAGCGCCTTTCCTGGCGAGGTTGGCACATGCTCACTTTCCCCGGATGCTTTAGCCCACAATGCCTCGATACGGTCACGTTGCAGTCCGCTCAAGCGCAGGGACATGTCGCTCATCTGCACGATCGGCCGGCCATCGGCGGACATCAGGGCATCGGCGATGGCGTATGGGGTTCCGGTGGCATCGTAGCCGTATTCCTTCAGCGTGATGGCGTATTGAACGGTCCGCGTACCGGGGATGACCTGCCCGCGGCACTTCAACCGGCTGCTGACGCCGGGCATGGGCTCATAGGCCGCCTCCGCCGTTTCCCCCACCCAGCCGAGGCGCATCAGGAAGACCCGCAATGTGTGCAGGCAGCACTCGTACATCAGCGTGCCGGGCATCACCCGGTCATCGACGAAATGGCAGGTCAGGAACCAGTCGTCCGTCCCGATATCCGCCTCGCCGGTGATGAGGCCGATCCCGTAACGCCCGCCTTCCGGGTCCAGATCGAGGACCCGGTGGACCAGGGTCATGCGCCCGCCGGGCAGGCCGGAGGGCTGTTTGAGGGGAAGCCTCGCGAAGTCCGGACCGAAACAGTCGGCGAGGTCGCCCCGGCGCAACGCCTCGACCTGCGCAGCGTCGTAACGCTCACGGCGCATGGGCGCGAGCTGTTTCCAGTCCGCGGGACGCTTGCCTGGTTGCGGTTGCTGTTCGAGCCGGGTCAGCACGATCCCGCGCCCGGCCTCAAGTTCCGCGGCGCTGAAGAATCCGGCGCATCCGTTGCGCATGGTGATCAAGGGTTTTCCATCCACAGTCCCATCGAAATGAAAACGGAACAGCCAGGTCTCGCCCTGGCGGAAGAAATGATCGATGTGGATGTCGTAGCGGATGGTCTGCCCCGGTTGCGGCAGCGGGCCGTGCAGGGTGATCTCCGCATCCAGCAGCCGATAGACCGCAAGTCCCCGCGTGCGCTCATCGATGCCGAGCCAGGCCGAGAGAAACAGGTCCGCCTGGCCGGCCTCGACTGCAATACAGGTGGGGATGCGGTTGTGATCCAGGTACCAGGCCCCGGGGAGGACATCGTGTTCCGTGACCACCCGGCCCGTCCCCAAGGCGTGTGGTTCGCCTTCGACGGTCAGGATGCGGTCCACCAGCATCAGGGGCTCGTCGGGCAGGCGCACGCGGGTGGGATGCACGTCGCTGGCCGCGTAATCCGGGCCGAGCATCCGGCCGATGGAACCCCGGGCGAATTCCAGACATTGCCCGCGATCGAAGCGGACCTCTCTGCGCATGTCTGATGTCTGCGTGACTGCCGATAATTGCGGCCCGGATTCGACCGGGACAGCGGCGCCGCCGCCGATCTCCCGCTGCAAGGCGTACGCCTGCGCGAGCGTTGTCGTGATGCCGTTCGCGACCCTGAGGAAGGCCGCGTGGGATTCCGCCTTCGCCGCCTCCACCCGCTGGAACGCGGTGAGGATCTGTGCGATCCCGGTGTCTGCCTGCGCCGCGACCCTGGCGGGTTGATCGCGCAGCGCGGGCAACGGCAACCTGATCTCAGGTTGAGTGGTGGAGATGCTGATCCTGGCGTGTCCCTCCCAGGGGTCGCGCAGCGTCTCCCTGGCCGGATAGAGCGGGGCCAGATCCACGGGCCTGCCGGAGGCGCGCAGGAACGCAAGCGCCCGCAGGATGTTCAGGACCTCATTCTGACCACGCGCGGAGATGGCCTGCGCCCGGTGCGGACGGTCGTTCAGGATCTGCCCGATCATGCGCGTGCAGGTGGCGCCAGGTCCCAGCTCGATGAAGGTCCGGATCCCGTCGTCCCAGGCGGAACGAATCACACGCGTGAAATCGAAGGGGGCGACGGCCTGGCCGACGATGGAGTCGGCCGCGCTGTCTTGATCCACCGGATATGCGCGCCCCAGGATCCCGCTGTAGAAGCGGACGCCCGCAGGCGGCGTGGTGGGAAAGAGATGCAGGTCGCGGTATTCCTTGGCGACGGATCTTGCCACCTCGCAATGCACGCTGGTGACGCCCTCCACGGGATGAAAGTTGCAGCCAAGCGCCGCGACCAGTTCCTGCACGGCGCGGCGCTCGCCGCCGATGACGCACTCGGTATCGGTGTTGACGATCGAAAGATAAACCCGCGACTTGCCTTGCAGGGCCTCGCGCAGACGGTCCGCCGGGACAGGGACGACGCCGGTCTGCCATTGAATCGGCTCGTCGTCATGCGCGCCCCACAGGCGGCGCGCAGCCTCGCAGGGCCCGGCGAGTTCATGGGTGAACAGGCGGCTCCCCTTGATACGTTGCAGCATGAGGTCACGGTCGGTCCAGGCGCGGGTCGCGAAGAGCCCCGCCGTCTCCCCGAGGCTGTAGCCAATGATGGCCTCGGGCTCGATCCCGAAGAGCCGGATCACATCGCTCATGAAGGTCCCGAACCAGACCTGGCCGAAGATGAAATCGCGACAGTCGAAATCATCTCCGGCGTTATCGCGCCAGAAACCCCCGCCCGCGAATTGCGCCGCGAGCTGTCCGTTCTCGTCATCCAGCCGCTTGAGGACCTGCGGCCAGCGCAGGCCCGCCTCGCGCCCCATGCCGGGAAAATGATTCCCGGAGCCAGGGAAGACGAAGGCGAGCCCGCCCCGGTTCGCTTCCGGGACCGGGAGGTAATGGAGATTGGGATCTGCGCCGGGGATTCCGGTTTCGATCGCTAATCTCGCCTTATCGATCAGGGCGGCGAGTTCTCTGGGATCGCTTGCGATGAGGTTGATGGAGCGCGCGCCTTCCCGGTAACGGCCGCTGCGCCACCAACGGGCGGCGAGTTCCCCGGCGCCGGTATTGCGGTCGAGACCCGCAAGTTCCCCGAGGCCCCGCAACAACTCTGTCGTGTCCGCGCCGTTCACGGAAAAGAGGCCGGGATCGCCGGGCCGCAGCCCTGTTTCTTGAAATGCGGCGTTCCCATCATGTTGGGCCAGCGCCGCGCTGAGGCAGTTGCCGTCGCTGCCAAGATTGTTCACCAGCACACGCCGCGGTCCGTCCGCGCGGTTGCGCAGCCAGGGCCGCGCGAAAGCCGGCGGCGCGAGGCGGTCCCGGCATTCATGCAGCTTCGGCAAGGGTTGTTGATGCCAGCCGCGCAGGGACGCCTGCTGGCGTTCCTCCAGACAGAGGATGGCGCGGGTGAGGGCCGCCATGCCGGCGGCCGCGCCGCAATGGCCGAAATCCGCCATCGCGCTGCCGAGACTGACCGGCGCGCGGTTATCGCGTGAAGGTAGAAATTCCTCAAGGGCAGCGATCTCTTCGGCATCCTCGGCGGGACAGGCACTGCCGTGGGCCTCGATGTGTCCAATCGCGCCGGGTTCTATCCCGGCGTCATGGCAGGCGGCGCGCATGGCTGCGCCGCAAACAGCCGCGGGCGGTATGACAGCCCCCATGTCCCCGCCGGAGGCCGCGCCGAGGCCCGCGATCACCGCATGTATGACATCGCCGTCGCGTTCGGCGTCCGCGAGCGTCTTCAGCACGAAGGCCGCCGCGCCCTCGCCCACCAGACTGCCGTCCGCCTCTTGACCGAATGGCGCGCACTGCGTTTGATTCGTGAATGGCCTTGTGTCCGCCTGCGCGAGCACGGCCCGGATGTCGCCGGCAAGGTCCACGGCCCCGACGATGGCGGCACGGATCTCGCCGCGTTGCAGGGCGCGCACGCCCATGGCCAGGGCCCGCAAGCCGGAGGCCTCCTCGTTCGCGACCGTGAAGGACGGCCCGCCGATTCGGAAGGCCCGCGCGATCCGGCTCGCGACGATCCCGCCCAGCGCGCCCATGGTACGGTTTGCGGTGAGCGGCGGATGGCAGGCGTCCCGCAGTTCCGTCACCCACTGTTGAAACTCCCGCTCATCGAGGGCAAGGCCCATGTCACGCCGCCATTCCCGCGCCCGGTTTAACAGCGACCAGCGCAGGTGGAAATTCGTGGTGTTGAGGTCGAGCCCGATGCCGATGAAGACACCTGCATCCGGCAGCGCCTCCTCCCCTTGGACAGAAATACCCGCGGCGGCAAGGGCGTCGGCCGCGACTTGCAGCATCAGCAACTGCTGCGGCAGCATGTCCTGCAATTCCGTTGGCGGGATCCGGAAGCGCCCCACCGGGACCTCCACCTTATCCATAAGGAATCCGCGCAACCCGGTGTCATGACCCCAACCCGTCACGGGCTGCGCCGTGGGCGAGTTCATTTCGCGATCGAACACGCGCCCCCGTATGGCGGCGAGGTCGCGCCAGGGTCCGAAGCAGGCGGCCATGCCCACCACGGCGATGGGCGGCGGGGGCTCAGTCTGTTGTTGCAAACGCGGGTACGCCACGGGCGCCTCGCGCCACTCCTCGATCAGGAGATGGGCGTTGATCCCGCCGAAGCCGAAGGCGCTCACCGCCGCCCGGCGCGGCGTTGCGGCGTCTCGTTGCTCCCAGGGTCGGGCCTCGGCGAGCACGGCGAATGGACTATATTCGAGATCGATGTTCGCGCCCGGGGCCTCGAAGTTCGCGGTCGGCGGCAATCGTCCCGCTTGCATCGCGAGCAGGGTCTTGATGAGTCCGGCCGCGCCGGCAGCGGTGAGCAGATGGCCGACGTTGCTCTTGACCGAGCCGATGATGCACCTCCGTTCGCGCGACTCATCCCGCCACAAGGTGCGGAGGCTGTTGAACTCCACGGCGTCGCCCACCGGCGTGCCGGTGCCGTGGCATTCGATCAGATCCACAACGCCCGGCCGCCAGCCGGCCGCTGCATAGGCGGCGCGCATGGCGCGCAACTGGCCTTCGCTCGCGGGCGACATGAGGTTGCCCTCGATATCGTTGGAGAGCCCGATCCCGGCGATGGTTGCGTAGATGCGATCGCCGTCCCGCAAGGCGTCCTCCAGGCGTTTGAGCATGACCAGCCCGGCCCCCTCGCCGACCACCAGGCCGTCGGCCCTGCGATCGAAGGGTGCGCAACGGCCGCTCCGCGAGATCGCGTGCAGCGCGGAAAAACCCATCTGGGTGTAGAGCGAATCGGGCCGGGACAGACCGCCGGCCAGCATGAGGTCGGCGCGTCCCGCCTGTAATTCGTCCACGGCGTACTTGATGGCGTAAAGCGAGGAGGCGCAGGCCGCATCCAGGGTGTAACTGCCGCCGCCGATGCCGAGCGCGCGCGCGAGCAGTCCCGCCGGCAGGCCGGCGACATAACGGTTGAGGCGGTTTACCTTGTGCTCCGTTGGAGAGACGCGGCTGGAGATGGAGCGCTCAAGCAGCGGCCCGACAATCTCTTCGGCGAGCGCGGCGGCCCCGGCCGTGGGCAGGACGATATTGCCGATGATGATGCCCGCCCTTCTACGGTCAACGTTTGCAGTGACCCCGTCACGCCACACCGCGCATCCCGCCTTGAGCAGCAGGCGATACATCGGATCGAGGGTGGCGAGCCATTGGGGATCCGCCTTGAGGTCGGGGTCGTCGAACCCGAAGTCATCGACGAAACAGGCGCGCCGGGAATAGATCCGGTCCGGTTGGGGACCCGACGGGTCATAGACATCCGCGAGGTCCAGCAACCAGCGGCCCGCGGGCGGTTCTCGCACGGAGTCCCTGGCCAGCATGATGTTCTCCTGGAAGGTCTCCAGACCCTCCGCGCCGGGAAAGACGCCGCCGATGCCTACGATGGCTATGGTGGGGGGTTGTTTCAAGGGTATATGCTCGTCTAAACGCTGCCGGGGAGGCGGAGTCTAGCATAGATGCGCCTCCCGGAAATCGGCCCGGATCCTACTTTCCATTAAGGTGGATCGTCCAGATGCACTGGTCATACAAGGGGAAGCCATAACGATTTCGAACTGACTGACTCAGTCAGGGTGTCCGTAACTCCCGTACACCAGTTCGACGATGCCGGTCTTGTAGGCGATCACATCCTTCAGACGCCAGCGCGTTTCGCTGCCGGCATTGCCGAACAGCGACAGCCCGCTCCCCAACAGAACCGGCATGATCGAAAGTCTGATCTCATCTACCAGGCCGAGCGAGAGAAAGTCCTGACACAATCTGGCCCCGCCTACGAGCCAGATGTTGCGGAATCGGGGCGCGAGTATCTCATCGACCAGGCGCTTGAGATCGCCCGAATAGAATTCCACGCTCTGTCTTGCGGATTGCAATTGCCGGTGTGTTACCACGAAGGTGGGGGTATCGCCATAGGGCCAGCCGAGTTGCAGCGCGTGTTCGTAGGTGCGGGAGCCTAATACAAAGCAGTAGTTGTCTTCACCGGCCTCTTCCTCGCCATTGCCAGCAACGCCGCGTTCGTAAATGTCTCCGGTATCGTCGAGCCACGACACGCTGTTGTCGTTCCTGGCGATGAAACCGTCCAGGCTTGCTACGACATGCAGGATTACCTTGTGTTTCATTAGGTCAGTCTGCATGGCGCAATCAATCTTGTTTCGCTCTTGAGTTTTCTGCCGGTGGATTAGTCATCGCCCGCCGCGTTACGCATATACCGGAGTCTGGCTATCCAGCCGGGATCGCAGCTCGGCGAGCATTTGCTTCTCGGAGATGTCGGCGGCCCACGCCGGCCGCAACTGAAAGTGAGGCTGATCGACGATTGTCTTCCAGTTCCCGCCCCACTCCAGGCCCAACTCCATACCCAAAACGCCAACGGCCTTGTACTTCGGCGATTCCGGCAGGTACTTGTTGCCCTCGAACACGCCGATATCGAAGGCAATCCCGAAGTTGTGATTGGAATAACCGCCCCGAGCGCGGGTGACGATGGCGCCCGGCGTCGTCCGGCCTTGTGCGTAGAGGGCATCCTGCTCGGCGTAGGTCCGCAACCCGCTGATGATCTTGATCGCGATGCCCGAGGCGGCCGCCTTCTGCACGAGGGCGCGGGCGATCGGCTGCGCCTCTGGCAGCAGCGTGGCGATGGCCTTCTCGCTGCGGTTGTCCACTGCCGCGATGGCCTCGGCCGGCTTCTGGCCGTCGATCTTTTTCTTCACCAGGCGTTCGTAGATCGCGCCCCATGTCTCGGGGCCAGCCTTGCCGTCAATCTCGATGCCCAGCGCCTTTTGAACCGCGGCGATCATTTCCTCGATATGCATGGTTGCCTTCTGTGCGTTACGGTGGTTAGCTCACTGTACAAGCAGCGGTATTCGTGTGGCCCGGCTTTATCCTTCGCGCATATGCCTTGGCCAGATGCCGGATTTGCCGGGCGACAGCACGCCGTTCGGGTCGAGCAGATCCTTCAGCCTTTCGTGCAGCCGGCGCATGGCGTGATCGTTGAACGAATACGTGTCCGCGACATGGTCCATGAACGCGACATGTGTGCGGTACTCGCCCCAGCCGTTCGCCGCCGAGGCCTCGACCATGCGTTCGAAGATGCGCCGTCCGTTCCGGTTCTGTTCGATATCAGCGGACAGCGGAATGCCGAACAGGAGCACGAGCGCCCGTGGCGAATAGGACCACGGCAACGCAAAGAACTGATTGCCGGCGGGCAGGTTCATCTCGGCGTAGAGCTGGCCGAAGACGCGCTGGGCCTTGAACACCGCTTCGCCGGTCATGGGGATGATCGGCGAGAATCCAAGGTGTCCGCCGCCCTGCAACAGGCCAAAGACGCCAAGTGTCGGAATGCCAAGGGCGACGGGCAGCGTCGCGTCAGCCGAATCGATCTCGGTCGGAAAGACATAGTTCCGGCCTTCGGTAAACATGGCGCCGGGGATCGTCGAGTATCTTTCCTTCACATACTCCCACTGCGCCTCGATCAGTTTCGGCGGACCCCAGAACCGGAACTCGGCGCCCCAGTACGGCAGATTCCGGTCACGCGCCAGACCGTCGAGTTCGGCGATCGACGGCCCGCCGGGCATATCGAAGAACGAGCCGCCCTGAGAGGCGTGGTAGTTCAACAAGGGACTATCGAGCAGCATTGTGCCGCGCAGGATGTCCGAGTTCATCAGGTAGGCATAGTGCTCGAGGAAGGGCACGAGGTCGTCGTGCCTAGGGACCATGACCCGGCCATCCCGGTAGGCCTCCGGGGACGGCATCAGCCAGATGCCCATGCGCGTGACGATGCCAAAGTTCGACTGCGAGAAGAGCCCGTCGACGATCGGTCCGAATCCGTACTTGTACTGATGCCAGACCTCGGCGCCTGGCAGCGCCCCCATGCCGGTGCGCAGCAGTTCGCCATCCGGCAGCACGACCTCGAGGCCGCAGACTGCGTTCCAGTGATCGCGCATCGGCGTGCGGCCACCGCCGCGCTCGAGCGCATTGGCGAGCGGGCTTCCCCAGCCGGGATCGGCCGGATCGATCCAGACCTTGAGCCCGCGCTCCTGAATATGGCGATAGAGATCGAAGTAGCTGACGCCGGGTTCAACCACGGCGTAGTGGGTCTTGTCGTTGACCTCGAGGATGCGGTTCATCCGCTTCAGATCGAGGATCACGCTGCCGGACAGTGTCGGCGAGGAGCCGCCGTAGCCGAGATTCCTGCCGGTCGAAATGGTCCAGAGCGGGATCCGGTAGCGGTTCGCGATCCGGACGATCTGCTGAACCTGCTCGACCCGATCCGGCGCAACCGCCGCGGATGGCGCGCGATCCTCGCTCTCGCCTTGGTACGGCGAGTAGGCGTCCCGGTAGAGGTCCATATCTGCCGCCGATGTGTAGACCCATTCGCGGCCCACGGCGCCGGCAAACTCGCTCAGTGCCAGGGAGAAATCGCGTTCGGAAACGCCAGGAGGGATGGCCATCGGAATTTACTCCCAATCTGGTTGTGACTGGCAAATCGTCTGGTAGATTGCACAACTCATATCGCGCCTCCCCCGATTTATCACGGCCGGGGCACAGATTCGCTCAGATTCAGGACATTATCAAGCGGTAGAAATGGCATCCCTTGCCGCGTTTCCAGAACCAAACCTCCGTAAACCATTACCCGGAATCACGCCAGCGGCTGGCGGATGATGGTTTTCCATTTCTCCGGCGCCGTGCGGCGCATGTCGCTCAGATAGATTTCGTGATGCTTGCCGGTCATGCGGGCGCCGCTTGCTTCGATGAAGGCATGCACCTTCGCGATAGCCGGTCCTTCCTCCGTGAATGGTCCGATGTGCATTATTTGCGCCGACCTCCCTTCCTTGAACGCCTCGAACCTCAGCAAGGGCAAAGCGACCGGTTTTTTCTTCCTCGCCACTTCTTCTATCGCCTCGTTTGCCATGTCAGACGTGATGAACTCCGGTTGCATGATCATCATCGTCCATTTCCACGCATCCTTGTTCCCGGTGCTGAACGCGGACATATCATCCGCCCACCACAAACCTTCCAGCGGCAACACGCCGTAATCGATGTCCATCGCGCCCTTCTTGACCATGAACTTCAACGTGTAGGCGACAGGATAAAGGGCTTCGACTGCATCGCTGAAGGACTTCGCCGTATTCGGATCGCCTTTGCCATCAATCATGAGGTAATTCATTTGCGGAACTTCAACGGACTCGACCTGTTTGGCGGATGGGCCATACAGATGCTTGAGTTGTTTCTTGTAATCTATTTTCTTCATAACATTTTTCTGTGGTTTATCGGTTTAAAGGCAACTAAATGACACACCTGCAACCCCCGCCATGCGTGACCACGCTGGAGACATTGTGCCTTGTGCATGTAAAGCAGCGTCCCGCAACCAGGACACGACCACTTAACGGTTTCTTCGCCAACAAAGCGTTTAATCCCAGCGGATTTGATTCGCAACAGATTAGTGATATTGACTCGTTAGTTGCAGCGCATTGCTAGTCCGTGCCGCGACCATCCGCCCGAAAAGCTCTCTCGATCATGCGCGTCAGAATCTCAACCTGCACATCAGCAAGGCGAGTAATGTGCAAACAGCCCCCGCTGTATTTGTGCTTGCCCAGTTTCTTTATCAGGGACGCGTGCTCCGGGTACTTGGGAATATAGAACGCGAATGACTTTGAACGAGGCGCGAACCCGACCTTGCAAATCTCGGCGGGCTTCCCGTTTGCGTACTGATAGTGATGCTTCCCGAATCCAACGATGCTGGCGCCCCACATCTTGGGCTCCACCCCGGTCGCTGCCGTCATTAGTTTCACGATCGCGCGACAATCTGTCCGCTTCGATTCGTCCGCGATTGCGTCGATAAACTGATCCACGCTGTCGTCGGTTTCGTTTGTCTTGCGTTTAGCCATTGTTATTCCTCAAAATCCAGGTTCCTGGGCGAAGACAGTGGAGATGGTAGCCACACTTTGGCATTCAGTGTGGAGCTTTTTGCCGTAATCGGTACTGATTGATCAACTACCTCGAGTCTCAGTCCGTCAGCCCAGAATTTGCCCGTGCCGTTGAGGGTAACGCCATAAAGCACGTTCGCAGCACGATCCGATACGTCAATGACGATATCGCGTCGCTGCCAGTCGGTGTCACCCGTCACGCGTCGCTCCTCCTTTTGCATGTTGTCGAAGGCCAGGGTCTTGCCTCGGGCATCCAAAACTCGAAACCAGAGGCCGCCCCAGTCTTTGACATCCTGAGTCTTGAGATCACCGGAGAACCTGACGCGCCTTCCTCGGTAGTCTGCCGCATCCGTTGCCTGCATCAGGGCTACGAATCCCGTAGTGGACGAACCCTCTCGGGCAATCTCCACGCTTGATGCCCCGGAAGTTGCATTGAAGTGATCAAGTTTTACGGTGATGGGACTAGGGCTGGCCAAGGCCAGATGCCAGTCAGCAGGTATTTCATGAATCGGCTGCGCCAAAGCCAGCGAGCTCGATAATAAAAGACAGCTCACGCCTTTACGGATCAAGTCACTTCTCCTGTTGTCTAACGCTCCGCATCAAGTACTCATGCGACGCGTCGCTCGCGCCAATGAGAGTATTCTCATTTTCTGTCGCCATTCTCCCGAGCGGGAAGTACAGTACAACAGCGTGCGAAGGAAGATCTTCATTGAGCCGTTCATACCATCAGGACCGAAAAAGAAGAGGGTGGGGCGAGTCATCTTCACGGCCCCCTGTGAAACAGTGTCAAGTAGGCCGTAATCGCCGAAATCGCGAGCGCTAAAGAGGAAATCGTTATCGGTACAAGGTCCACGCTATCCCTTACTCTTGTGTCATAAAACTTAGTAGACGGCCCAAAAGCTGTTTTCATTTACGGCTTTTAGGCGTTGATAAAATGGCAGTCTTATGCGAATCATAGGCTTAACAAGAAAAAACACTGCAATTCGTAATAAAAACCGCCGCATGGAGGCAGACATGAAGAACTCCCCATTATTGGAACAAGTGCGCTTCGCCATCCGAGTCCGCCATTACAGTTATAGAACGGAACAAACGCATATTCAACGGATTAAACGTTTTATCCTGTTTCAAAATGAACGGTCATCCAACCGCCATGGGTGAGCTTGAAGTGACTGTATTCCTGACCCATCTCGCCGGGGAATAAAGACAGGATCACGGTCTTGCCGGTTAGCTGGGTGGCGCCTTATCTTCAACCCCTAGGCCGCATGCGAAGTCCTCCGAAAAAATATCAGCGCGGCCAGGTAGACAGCAGCAACGACATCATAGGCAAGACACCAACCTGGCCACCATACAGGGACTCCGGGGTTCGCTATCAATGCAGCATGAAAGAAATCAAAAACTCCATGAAGCGCCAAGCCGGCAACCACGAGCCATGGAGTCTTCCGGAACCCAAGCGCGGCCAACGCCACAAACGCTAGTGCAGGAATGGCCTCCGCGATAAGGGAACCTATGGAACCGGCCATCGCCGCAAATAGCAGGTATAAGGTGGCTATAACAATCAACACGACCGGGTAGAAGCTCCGTTCCTTGTCAAAGCCAATCACGGTGGCGAATATTCCAACTGCAGCAGCAGCGGCGATTCCAATTGCAAATTCCATGGTGTTTTAGATTTCGTGTTCTGGTCGTTATTAAACCGCACCTACACCCACCGTCGTACGCGCGCCATGTACTGCGCAAACTCGGGGCCGAACTTTGCGAGTAACGCACGCTCTTCGGGCTTGATTTGGTACTGAGTCAGGTACGCCAAAAAGGCCGGCAACAACAAAACTGCGCCAGCATTTGAGAGGTACAGCGCCCAGCCCGCAAGCGCCAGAAAGAAGCCGAGATACATGGGATTGCGCGAGACGCGGTAGACACCTCCGGACACAATTGATGAGGACGCGCCAGGGGTGAGTGGGTTGACTGTGGTGCGCTTGCTGCGAAAGGAGACAACTCCGGCGAGAGCCACCGCTCCGCCGAGCACAACCAGCGCCAACGCCACTGCCAATCTTGCGGGCATGGCGTACGAGAGCCCCGGTGCGACGCAGGCCATGCCATACATTGCGCCGGCAAAGATAAGCCACACGAGCAGTGGCGGGATTTTCAGCTCAAGTCTCTGCATGCCGGGCGTGCGAAATAACATGAATCAGGCGGCAGCACGAATGCGCCTGCTCTTGAGCATTCATGCCAAGCATGCCGCTGCCATAACGTCGTTTGTGCGGCAGCCCTGATGAAGACTTTTACCGGCGGGTTCGCGCGAGCGCTGGGCTGGTCATCGTGATCGAACATGCGTTCACACTTGAATATACGAAGAAGGCTGTTTCGCAAACCGCTCAACACACGCCAGCGAACAGAACCAATAGGTCCTGTCATTGAAGTGGAGGTCTCCGGCCGCGCGTTGCGTATCGACTTGCATCTTGCAGACGGGATCAATCGCATATTGACGCGAACTGCCGGACAAGACAAGTTCATAAAGGTCTATGGGCTGTGGCAAGTTCTTGAGCAAGACGGCCCCTTGGTGTTTAACCGCGATATCCGCGAGTCCTGCCTGGACAATCATGTCGGCAATTTGCTTTGAGCACAGTATTTGGCCGCCTATTGCTTGGGCCGCTATTCGCGCTGCAATATTCACGGCTGATCCAAAGTGACTGTTTCCACGATAAAGCGATGAGCCGTGGTGCAAGCCGGCGCGGATAACCGGGAAATTCTGACGATCCGCGACCAATCGGTAGAGTGCCGATAGTGCGTCTATGGCTACAAGGGGATCTGAGAAGATAAGGAACGCGCAATCTCCAGTAAGTGATTGCAAATGCCCCCGCGATCCGACGGATTTTCCAATCAATTCGACAAATTCGTCAACGAGGTCTGCCGCAGCTAATTCGCCGTGTGTGTCGGTAAGCGCGGTATAACCGGCAATATCGGCAAAACAAAATGTAGCTTCAATGTTTCTATCCGCGCTCATACAAGCACCCTGAAGCCTGACCAGGGATTAATGGACACTATATCCGTTTAAAATATATGGAAGTACAACTGGACATCCGTGATACCTCCTGATTTGTCATTGCGATATATTGAGGACAAAGTATAGGCAGCCTTTATCCGTGGTGTACAGGCTGCATTTTTTATCAATGCCTCAGTCCCTCGCCACCACGGTGTCGTACAGGCCGTAATGGGTCAGTCCGGGGTGACTCTCGATCCCGGTGTAGCGGAGCGACGCGTCTTCGTATCGTCGGAACGCGAACACGGCCTGGTTCATCTGCTCGGTGTTGAACACCTTGAGCCGCACGAGCATGTGGAAGTCCTTCACGGTGAGGCCGGTGACGGCCAGAAACAAGTCCGGCTCCAGCTTCGTGATCACGTCCTGCAGTTTATTCTCGCGAAAGTCGGTCAGGTACATGAAGGCGGGAATGCGTGTCGCGAACTTGATGAGCTTGTCCTGGACGAGTTTGCGCTTGGACTTGTACTCCTTCTCCTCATCGCTAAGCTGTTTTTTCTGCTTCTCAGTCAGATCGCGATTCTTGGCCTTGTTCTTGAGTTCCTTGACCTTGTCACTCTTGTTAATGATCGTCTCGATGATGTTGTCGCCCAGCGAACGCCAGCCTTCGATACGCTCGACGGCAGCCATCGCCTCGGGGTTGTCCAGGATGCGGCGCAAGGTGTCGTTGTCCACGTTCACAAGCAGCGGTGACTCCCATTTGCGCGCCAGAAGCGTGGCCGAGATGCCAGCCATCGCGATATCGAGGATGCCGCCCGCGTCGATTTGCGTCATGTTCGCGCCGTCGTAGGCCAGCACGGGCAGGAACGACACGAGGTCCTTGACCGCGTTCTCCGGGTTGGGCTCGTTGGGCGAAAGTCCAATTCCGTACTCGGAGAGCTGTCGCAACGCACGGGTGGGGGCGAAGTCGAACACAAAGCAGACGGGTTTGAGGATCTCCTCCTCGTTCGGGTTATCGCCATTGGGGTTCTTGATGGACCACGGCGATTGCACCCGGAACGCCGCCTGGAAATACGTCTCCGGCGACTTGAGATTGCGCAGCATCAGGATCGATGACCATTGCGGCACGGTGATGCCGGTGGTGAGCTTGCCGCACGAGAGTGTGATGGTCTTGGTGTCAAATCCGCAGCCGATGGCCTGGCGCACGGGTGGCAACGCATCCAGCCCGATGCCCGCCGATGCCCCGGCCGCGACGACCACTGCGTACTCGCGCCAGAAGATATTGTGCTTTTCCGCCAGCAGGTTCGCCATCGCGTGGCAGGCCGCTACATTGGGCAGGAACCAGAACGAGTGCTGGAGATACGGCAGCAGGCGCACGTCGGAATAGGGAAACGGCGGCCGTGTGCCCGTCTTAAGATGTTCGACCGATTTGGGTGCGTAGCCTCCGCGGATGATGTCCAGCCACTTCTGCACGTGGCTTTTGTGTTTGAACTGCGCCGCGTAGACCGTGCCCGATGCCTCAAAGAAGGCATTGAGATCGAATTCGTCGAACTCTCCGCCGCTGGCGATGGCCACCAGTTCGTCCGGCATCTGATAGGTCAGCAGCCGCATCTGCGGCAGGGCGCCGTAGGGGTTCCGTTCGCTGGGTTTTTCGGCGGCGAATGTTTCCTTGGCGCGCTGTTCGTCTGTGTAGGTCCAGTTGAAGATCTGCTCCTCGATGAATTCGCCAGTGGCGAGCGCCTTGAACGGCGTTCCGGAGAGATACAGATAGGCCTTGGTCGTGATGGGGAGGAAATTGGTTTCCTGCTGCGAGAGCACGCCGAGGTCTTCGTTTATTGCCTCCAGCCCTGATGCGTATTCAATGCTGGCTTCCCGCACCGCGTCCGCGCGTTCCTCGCCCTCGAACAGTTCCTTCGCGGTCTCACGCCAGGCGCCGAAGTGATATTCGTCGAAAACCACAAGGTCCCAATTCACCGTGTGGAGCCATTCGTTCTTTGGCTTGATGTTCCCGACCGCGTCGCGGCCGAGCAGGTCCTGGAAGGAGCCGAAATAGATCACAGGATTATTGCGGCTAGTCTTTCTCGGGTCGCCGTCGGTGTTCCGGGAGAGGTACTGCCAGTCGTTAAAGTCCACATGACTCTCAAGGTCCGTCTGCCAAGCATCCGCGACGGCCGGCTTGAAGGTGACCACCAGCACGCGCTTCGCGCCGAGCTTCTTTGCGAGTTGATACGTGGTGAAGGTCTTGCCGAAACGCATCTTCGCGTTCCACAGATAACGAGGGACGGCGTGCATGTCCTCTTTCCAGATGGAGTGGAAGTAGGCATGCGTCTTGTTGACTGCCTCGGCCTGTTCGCGGCGCATCTGAAACGTTTCGTGATGCGTTCCCGAAAACCGCTGGCCCGTCCGCAACTCGGTGAGCACAGTCTTGATGTCGGTGACCGAACAGCGCATCCACTCCAGTTCGGGGTTCTCGAAGCCCTTCCTGACGAGCGCCGCGCGCACCTCGTGATCGCTGAAGATGGCGCCATCGTCGCGATCGGCAGGCTCGTCCAGCTCGATCCTGTAGTTCTTGATGGCGGCGGTCTTGAGCTGTTCGGCGACGCGCCGTTTCACGTCGCGCGTCGTCTGACCCACCTTGAGCAGCCCCTTGTGCGCCGCATCGGCAATTGAGTAGGCGTAGATGCGCGGCCGGGCTTCGGGCCTTGGCGCGAGAATCTCCTCCATGGTGGCCTTACTCACCGGCGCGATCCTCGAGAGCCGATTCGATGAGATGCCGTTCTCGCTCGATCTCCCGCCGGAGTTGCTCTTCCGTCGGCAGGTTGGGCAGGTATTTCGAGGCAAAAATCTGCTTGCTCTCGTTCAGGATCGAGTATTTGGCCACCGCCTCGCTCTTGTCCGAGCAGAGCAGCAAACCAATGGTGGGATTGTCGCCAGGGATTTTGAACTGGTCTTCATAAAGCCTGACATAGCCATCCATCTGCCCGACATCGGCGTGGGTGAGCTTGCCCATTTTCAGATCGAGAAGCAGAAAGCACTTCAGGACGTAGTTGTAGAAAACCAGGTCAATGTAAAAATCGTCGTCGCCGAACCGTATATGCTTTTGCCGGGCCACAAACGAAAACCCCTTGCCGAGTTCCAGCAGGAAATTTTGCAGGTTGTCGATAATTGCCTGTTCGAGTTTGCTTTCATGGAGTTCATGCGCATCGGGAAGCCCGAGAAACTCTAGTACCATGGGCGACTTGAGCAGGTGGGATGGCTGAACCACTTCGCCGGGCAGACGCTCCCTGCCATCGGGCAGCAACCCTTTCTCACCGCGATGGCCAACAATCCGATCGTAGTAGAAACTGTGAATCTGCCTTTCCAGTTGCACCTTCGACCAGCCGCATTCACTGGCTTCCCGCTCGTAGAAATCGCGAGCGGCCACATTTTCCACCCGCATCAGGGCGCGGTAATGCGACCAGGTGAGATGGGGTGAGAAGCCATGCGGCAATTCATCACCCGCTGAGGATCTTTTTGGCAATTCTATCCCTACTGGGGATATTGTTCCCGTATCTCCCGATTCTCTCCCCGACGGGGATAGAATCGGGATTCGATCAGAATAGACCTGATAAAACAGCCTGAACTTCCAGAGCGTTTGTGCGGAAAACCCCTTTCCATACCGTTCTGTCAGGTTCACCGAAAGCGATTCGATAGTCTTCTTCCCGTACTCCGCCCGTTCCTCGCCACCCTGCAATTCCTGAACGATCTCCCGCCCGATCAGCCAGTAGGCGAGCACCATATTGGTGTTCACCGCCCGGACGACATTGCCCCGCGCCTGTTCGAGGATGGCCACGACGCGCCCGAGGAGCGCGTCTGGCCTAGGCGCAAGGTTTTTGTCGATGGTCTTACGCATCTTCCTCGACGACCGTGACATCATCGAACAAATCACTGGCGAGATTCATCGGGCGCACTATCTTTTCAATGAAAGCAATCTCACTGTCCGTCAGCCCGTATTTCGCGTAGAGGTCAGCGTCCGTCCACTGCTTGGTCCAATCCTGCGTTGGCACAAAGGTGTAAACCTTGCGCGTGGTGTCTTGCGAAGGTTTGTGCAGAAGAATCAGCAGGCGCGTCAGCCGACAAGTGAGATAGGACAAGACACTCTCTGCCTCGCTCTTGGAATCGAGCGGGCCGATGCACAAATAGGTTTCGGAACAGATGCTACCCGGCTCCCCGATGAAGGGCGTGCTGAGGATGCGATGCGGATAGGTGTCGCGATTGCCGGTGCCCGGCGCAGCGCGGCCAACATAAATCTTCCACTTGTCGATGAGTTCAGTGCCAGACGGTACGGTATTTCTGGCGACGTACCCTGTCCCGCCGTTCTGGTAGATGAGCACATCACCAGCGCGCTTTGTTGCCTTGCCCTTGAAAGTTGTTTCAAATGCGAATGGCTTTCTGGAGCTGACGAGCCGATCAAATCGTTTACTTTCTGGCAACAAGAGTGTTTTAGATTGCCCTGATTCGACAGAAACGACTTTTTTGAGAATCGACAGCCCTTCGTTGAAGCGGATGAACACATCCGCGCCCTGTTCAAGCAACCGTCGTGTGGCGGTCGAAACTGGCCAATCTTTGAAGCGGGTGGTAACGCGGCAGAGGCCGGGGTTGTCCCGTTCCCATAGGAAGTAACACACGCCACCTTTGAGACCCACGCCCGGAAATACATCCGCCGCGCTGAGGTAGTCATCAATGGAACGCAAGCGATTATCGGCAAGCATTGCCTCTCTGAAATCATCGAGGCCTTTGCCGCCAGCGAACCAGCGCGCTGGAATCACCAGAGACAGATAACGCGGTTCGAGCTTCTTGGCCTGCTCCACGAACAACTGATAAATCGGTGCAGCACTCTTGCCAAAGCCGCCGTCGTCCAACTGATAGGGCGGGTTGCCAATGATGACATCGAACTGCATATTGCCTCCAAACAACTCGTTCATTCGAGTCTTGATGTTATCTGTGTGGATGAACGCGTAAGCGTGAGTTTCCAGTCCTTCGCCGCGATCCAGCGCCGCTTGGCTGGTGCCGCAAAATGTGCATTTGCCATTGGCCCACGTGTGCTCGGTTCGTTCGAACCAAATGTTCCCCGAGTCGCTCTTGAACGATTTGGCAATGGAATGCTGCCCGCTG
Organism: Gammaproteobacteria bacterium; assembly: GCA_004297165.1. Classification (GTDB taxonomy): domain Bacteria; phylum Pseudomonadota; class Gammaproteobacteria; order Eutrophobiales; family Eutrophobiaceae; genus 2-02-FULL-56-15. The sequence goes on along the minus strand of SCUJ01000011.1, from coordinate 224,166 downwards.
GCGTGCTTCGAGCAATACACGCTGCGTCGCACCAAGAGACTCGTGAGATGTGTGATGCCGATACCGAACACCTGCTTGGTGAGAATGTGATCGACGCGCTCATCGAGATCGGGAATCTGGTCCGCCAGTCCCTTGGTGAGACGGCTGGTGATTTCCCGCAGGAACACGCCCGACTTGGCGCACGGATCGAGGAACCTCACTGACTTGTTCGCCCAGAGGTTCGCCCCGTTGTGGCTGGCAGCCCACGCTTCTGTAAGGGTATCCAACATCAGGTTGGCGAACTCCGGTGGCGTGAATACCTCGTCGTTGGAAAGGTTCGCGATGCATGTCAGCACATCCGGATTGCGGCCGCGCAACGTGAAACCGGCCTGCCCGCTCATACGGCCTCCTTCGGCGCGTCGCCGCAAGCGGCTGCGGCCAGCTCGCTCACCGTCATCGGCAGGTAGGTCTTCGTCGGCGTGAAGATCTCGTGCTTGCCGAGGTGGGCGAAGAGCGATCCTTCCGCGCTGAAGGCCGACGAACCAGTGAGAACGTCGAAGCGAAAGTCGCGGCGCTGGAACCTGCCCTTGCCCAGGTAGCCCCACTCGGCAAAGGCGATCGGCTGCCCCCCGTGTGTACGCATCGTCAGCGCGTCGCCGTGCACGAGGTTTTGTGACAGCACGTAGGTCGCGGCGCGATAGAGTTCGTCCGACTCGTTCAGATTCAGGTACTCGGCGAGGATTTCCAACACGTTTGCCCGGCACTCGGCGATGTTGTCCGCCAACAGCTCGATACCGTAGATGCACATCAGCGCGAGGATCGCGTAGTGCCGTCGCTCGAAGTCGGACTTGCCGTACCTGAGTTCCACGGCGGCGAGCTTGCGCCTCAGGATCTGCACGAGGAAGTTGCCGCTCCCGCACGCCGGCTCCAGGAAGCGGGAGTCAATGCGCTCCGTCTCGTCCTTCACCAGATCGAGCATCGCCTCGACCATCCACGCCGGAGTGAAGACCTCCCCGTGGTCGGCGACGCGCTGTTTGGATTTGACGTAGTTCATTGGAAGATGTGATTGTTGGGCGATGTTACTGTGTGGTTAACTCGGGCTGACGCCAGAACTGACCGACTCGGGCGGCCAGTGACATCCGAATTGGAAACTGACGTGGCCCGCCCGCGTTCGGTCCAGTGATCTTGTTGGCCATTCGTCAATTCCTTTCTGGAGCACTATGTACTCCAGCGCCAGGAAAGATGCTCGACATACGACTGCTTAAGACGACGAGATAACACTGAGACTCCATCGCTACCTCGTCGCACAATGTTGGGTTGTTCAGTATCTTGCCGCTGGCGTAGCCAACGGCACCGTCTGGAAGAGTGATGAGGTTGTTACAGCAACTCCACGGATCTCCGTGGACCATGTGATTGTGTGCGTCGCATATCTTCTGGGCTTCTGCGACGGGGACACCGCCTGCCATCGAAGCAAGCAGCGTGGCAAGCGTGGGCCTCTTCCGGCAACGCCAACCATTCTCCCACTCGGACACTGCGCTCGGATGCGTATCGAGATACGAGATCACGGCCGCGCGCTCAATCAACGAACGGACAAGGATCAGAGCAGAGAAGAGGTACGCCTGTCGAATCAACTCTCGAATGCTGAGAGCGATGCCGACTCCCTGAGGAAGTATCTGACATGCGGCCCGCTGGAGTGGGTTCAGAGTATTCGAGTTCCGGCGTGTCCAAGCGGTAACCTGCGTATTCGACTCCATCGACCAGCAAATGATGCGGTCGAACCAATGCACGGACTCAAGCCCAAGGTAAGGCTCATTATCGGGCGTGAATACTGGAGGTATGTCTCTACGCTGTATCATGCGCGCTCGCTTACGGCCAACATTTGACATGAGAGACATGTCCCGGCTTGCCGGGGCATGTCCTCTCGATGGAAGGGTTGGGCGTCACTTTGCCTGAACGCCGCTTTCCACGATGTACTTCGCTCGCTCAAATAGCTCATCGAATGTAACGACCTCGGGCGACTTGAGATTGCGCCTAAAGAGCTCGAATGACGAGTACTTCTCCTCGTTGATGCCATGTGCGGCATGAAACTCCGATAGTGAGCCGATGACCAAGAAGGAGCGAGGTTGATACAAGAAGACTAACTCGCCGGTTGGTGCGCCGGTGTCATCGTTCATTTCGGTTTTCGAACGAATGTTTCCCAACGAAGCCTGCACAGATCGCTGAACCTGAGCGATGCCTCCAGCCAGCTCATCGGAAACTTGCCAGCACTCCCGGCGATAGGCTGAAGCGACAGGCTTGAGTAACTCAGCGGTGTGCGTCTTGATCTCGCCGAATGACAATGCGCTGATTAGGCCCTGGGTCTTCAATAGAGCATCAACCCGCTTGCCAGCGCTAGCGAAATCGTGCCCTTTCACTGCGCGCTCAAGCTTTGCGCCGTCCAGCGGTGCATTGAAAACATAGTTCAAACCATAGCCGAAGATCCAAGTATTCTGTTCAAAGAACGACTGCCAAACCGCTTCTGGCCCCTTGTTCGATCCTAAGTTGACGAGCCGAGATTTGAAGTGTTGCGAATCATTGAGCAGCCGCTCGAACTCTGCGAGCTGTTCTCTGCGGTGGCCGAGTTCAGCAACGTCTTGCGCAGTCACCTGTGTTCTTACCAACTCTTCGACAAGGCCGGGTTGGGAGTTGAGAAGACCAAGCGCCTGCTCGCGCGTGAGCACGAGACTGGAAACGAACTTGTCATCCAGTCTTGCGCTTTGATCGTCGCGCAATGGAAGGACATCTATGTTTCGGAGAAAGTTGTAGAGAGTGGAGATTTCTTCGTTGATGAACGTGAAGTAGGTGTTGTGCGGTGCGCCACTCTCAACCGTGTAACGCTGAATCTGAAGTGTGAATACCCCTCGTGTGTCTTCGTAGAACTTTGCGACGACTTCCTGGCGAGCGCCGCCGGTGATTCGGAGGGAGACTTGCTTCCCATCCTTGAAGAACTGATGGGATTCTCGGCAGTCGATGACCTTTGAGACAACCCGGAAAGGGCGTTCAAACTCTTCGACCTCTCCCGCGTCATTCTTGCGGTATTGCTTTTGCGAAAGAGAGCGACTTAGATAGACCCGATCTGGCCTCTTGTTTTTGAAATATTCGTAGTCATCGCTCATGGCATGAATGTACGGCGACTGGTGGACAGTGATGCCCAACTAGTGATAGTAGGACACATTATCGGACAATATTATATGGGCGGTGGAGTGGTGCATGCGGACTTACCTCCCTGTTCAATGAGTTAGATTGGAATGAAGTATAGACAGCCAATATCCGGGGTGTCCACTTTGATGTTTCCAATATCCATAGCCGGGCTGCTCCTGTTTTTCAATTAGTAGGACAGTCGTTCCGTTAAGGTGGCAACCACAGGAGTTTTCGCCATTGATGGTATACGCAAACCCCGTTTGCTCGATCAAGTTCGAACCCTTATTCGCTATCTGCATTCATTACCTTCACGACGAATCTGCTCGAAATCGGCTACGACATCCGCACCGTTCAGGAACTCCTGGGACATGCCCACGTGAACACAACCATGATCTACACCCATGTGCTGAACCGCGGCGGTCTGTGTGTGAAGTCACCGATTGACAGCCTGTGAAGCAAGTTCTGGAACGGTGGATTGCCTGGTGTAGTATCCGCGTGGGCACAGAAGACGTGCGCCACCCTACGGCTTTGTTTTTATCCAGTGGCGCCCTGTCGCCCATAATCTTTCAAGGAAAAAGGATTTATTCGGCATCAGTGGACCCCCGCGAAACGGATGCGGTATGCTCCCTTGCACAAGGCGATTTACGCCTGATCGCATTAATACAATAACCCGTACGCCGGCCTTGCAGCGGCGCGGACATTCCACGAGGGGAAACCATGGCCAGAAAAACACCGCAGAACCCACCACGCACCACCGAACAACCCACGCTGGATCGCCGGCGCTTCCTCGAGGGCATGGCGCTCGGCGCCGGGGCCATCGGCATGCTGGGCCTTGGCCAGCGCGTCTACGCCCAGCAGGGCGGACCCGCGCCCCAGGGCGTCCCGGTCATGCCGCCGCCGTTGCCGCCGCTCAAGGAGGCACAACCGCCGCAGCTCGTGGACCTCAAGGGCAAGACGGCCTACATCACCGCCTCCTCCGACGGGATCGGGCTCGGCATCGCGCGGGCCTGTTCGAACGCCGGGATGAAGGTTGTGATCGGCTATCGCAATCCGGACCGGCTCAAGCGGGCCCTGCCGCTCTTCAAGGAAGGGAACGCGGGGGTGCTGCCCATCAAGCATGACGTCACCGATCGCGAGGGCTGGAAGAGCCTGCTCGCGGAGATCAACGCGAAGTTCGGCAATCTGCACCTGCTGGTGAACAATGCCGGGGTGAAGACCATGCGCAAGGCCAGCGAGGCCCCCTTCGAGGAATGGGATAACGCGGTCGCGGTGAACTTCACCGGCATTTACAACGGCGTGTTTACCGTGCTGCCGCACATGCTGGAGCATGGCGAGGGTTCGCACATCGTCACGACCTCGTCGATGAGCGGCGTCCTGCCTGGCGCGCAGGCTGGCGTCTATACGGCCACCAAGATCGCGGCGGTGGGTTTGATGGAGGCGTTGCGGATCGAACTCGAACGCACCAATGTCGGGACCTCGGCCTATTGCCCTGGCCTCGTCAACACCCAGAACGATCCGAATTATGTCCCGCAGCCGATGCCGGACGGTCGGACCCGGCCACAGTCCCCAGGTATGGACCCGCTGCGGGCCGGCGAGCTGGTGCTGGAAGGCGTGCGTAACAACGACCTCTTCATCCTCACCCATCCGGAATTCAAGGACGGGATGCAGGAGCGCTTCGACGCCTTCATGGCCTCCGTGCCGGAGGGCGAAGTAACGCCAGGGCGGCTCGCCGCCGCTTCGCGCGTGACGCATGCGGACATCTATCCGCGCGAGACCGCGCACCGGCGGGCGCGACCGAACAAAGTCTGATAGAAGTACGTTACCTGGGAGACGGAGGGTTCGATTGAGCGCTTACACCCTCCCGGGTGAAGGGAGGGTTTGGAGAAATCCGACATGAGAAATATCGCTCACCCTCTCCCCGGCCCTCCCCCGTCCAGGGGGAGGGAGTAAAAGGCAACATCCCCCTCTCCCCACGCAGGAGAGGGTTCCTTGCGATCACCCATCGAAGGCCCACCTCCCCCCTCTCCCCGCGCGGGAGAGGGGTAGGGGGAGAGGGGGCGTCAGCCTGGCGCAGCAGTTTTTCCTCTTACTCCGGCACGTGCACCGTAGCCTTTATATGCTTCAGGTTCGTCACGATCGTGAAGCTCATCAACACCAGCAGTGACCAGGCGCTCCACTTCGTGACATGCACGGCGGCCCAGGCCCCGAGTTGATGGGGATAGGCCCACAGCCCGAAGAAGGTGCCGATGTTCTCGGCAAGCCAGATGAAAAAACCGGTGAGAATGAGCCCGACCGGGAGCGGCATGCGCAGGTCGCGCCGATGCGGACGGAAGACGACACGTGACCGCGCATAAAGCCCGAGCGCGGCGGCCGCGAGATACCAGCGATAGTCGCCGATGAAATGATGCGTGAAGAAATTGGCGTAGATCGCGATGGCGATGAGCGCCGCCATCCAGTAAGGCGGATGATGTTCGATTCTTAGGTGCAGATGTCGCCACGCCTGGATTATGTAGCTGCCCACGGCGGCGTACATGAAACCCGAGAACAACGGCACGCCGAGGATCTTGGTGTAGGCGAAATCGGGATAGGACCACGACCGGATACCCTCGGAGGTCTTGAAGACCTCGAGGGCGAACCCCAGGACATGAAAGAGGCAGATGGCCTTGAGTTCGTCCACCGTCTCCATCCCGGTCCACAGCATCCAGAACTGGATCGCCAGGGCGATGCCGAGCAGCAGGTCAAAACGCGGGATCCCGAGCAGCCCCGCTTGCGGGACACTGAGCACGGCGAGAAAGAAGAGCCCGGCGAAGGTGCAGGCGCGCGTCTCCTTCACGGTGAAGTGAAATAACTCGACGATATATCCGCCGATGTTAATCCGGGCGGATGTGCCTGCGCGGATCGTGGAAGACGTTTCAGTCATCGCCCGTGTCTCGGGTCGTATTTAACCCGCGCGCCAGCCTGGTGTATTGCGCTTCTCAGCGGCCCGAGTCAGGGGTCCAGCCGTCGCCGAGCCCGTAAGGCAGGGTGACGAAGGGGAAGGCCTCCACGTGATGGATCTGTCCGCCACGCACGCCGAAGGTCTCCATCGTCACCAGGTTCTGCAGCATCCCCGGCGGGGCATCGGGCGCGGCGCCCCGGCGGGTGCCGTCATGCACGAACAGGGGAAAGGTGGCGACGGTCTGCTTCTCCTCGTCGAGGATCAGCGCGCGGCGCGGCCGGATGTGTTTCATGTAGGCGAAGGTCTTTTCGTTGATCTGCTCCGTGCAGGTCAGCATGCTGAAACGCAGTTGTTCCTTGCCCTGCGGGGTGTTGGGATCCGGAAGCATCGGGGCCGGCATCATGCGTCCGCCAGGCGGCGGATTGTTCACGGTCCGGTAGCCGTTTTCGTGCCGCACGCAATCGTCGGCGAAGGCGCCGATCCGCCCGTCGTCCCCCTCCAGGGCATCGAAGTAGGAATTCGCGACCCGGAACATCGCGTCGCGGGAGATCCGTTCGGCGGCGGGCGCATCCGTGGTCAATAAATCGCGCGGTGTGGTCAGGAGTTCGAGCGCCGCTTCATTGATGCCGCCCGCCCAGAGGTGCTCGATCTCGGCGATCTCGCCCCGATCGACCTTGAGGCGCACAGCGATCAGGCGGTCCTCGGGTCCACGCTGTCCCACGATCCGGACGCGGGCCTGCAGGGCCACCTGGCCCGCGACGGGATCGGCAACGCGGATATTGAAAGTGGTCGGCTGCACCTTGTTCCGCCAGAGGACGCCTTCACCAACCTCAATACGGCCAGTGTTCTCGGTCATGCGGTATCGCTTGGCGAGTGGTGGTACGGCGGCTAGGTCATGGGCGTAGATCGCGGCCATGTAACCGTCGAGGATCTGCACTAGGCAGGCGCGGTCGCAGGATTTGTTCAGATTGTCCCCGGTCCAGAGCGGGGCCTGGGCCAGGGCCAGATTGGAGAGCAGCAGTAAACCGCAGGCGTACAGCAGATTCTTGTTCTTCATGGCGCCCCCTTAGTTATTAACTGAAAGTAAGGGATTGTAGACTTGCCTGACCTTTTCCGGAAGATTATCGCCATGAATCGGGGCGGTCACAGGGCTAGTTTATGAGGACGGGTTCTATAATCGTTATAAAACGGCTGCGACCCTTTTCCCAGCTCCCGCATCTAAGACAGACATATGCCCCGATTCAGCGATCTTGAGGTGGACGAGAAGACCCTGACCGCCGCGCGCGACGGCGACCCGCGGGCGCGCGAGGGCATCTACCGGAGTTTCTCCGGTCCGGTGTATAACCTGGCGCGGCGGCTCCTCGGCGGACAGGCGCAGGCGGAGGAGGTCTTGCAGGATACCTTTGTCGAGGTGCTGACCAACCTTCACGCCTACCGCGGCGAGGCCCCGTTCGCCTTCTGGATCCGCAGGATTACGGTGAACAAATGCCTGATGACCTTGCGGTCGCCCTGGCATTCGCGGCGTTCTTCCCTCGAGCTTGAGGAAGATCCCCCTTTGGGAGGCGAGGTCCATTCGCATGAAGGCTACAGCACGTGCCGGATGGTCGATCAGGTGGCCCTGGAAAGGGCCCTCGCCGGACTCTCCGACACGAGCCGGCTGGTGGTCTGGCTGCACGATGTGGAGGGCTATACCCATGGCGAGATCGCGGACCTGCTCGGCAGGACCGCGAGTTACAGCAAATCCCGGCTGGCCCGCGCGCACGCGCGCTTGCAGGCCCTGCTGGACAACGAGAGTGTTACGGAACCATGCATGCAAGTATCGAACAATTGCTAGAACTGCGGGACCAACGGCCGGTCGCGGCGGAGGTGTTGCTGCATGTCGAAGGTTGCATCGCCTGCCGGCAGCGCCTGGATGAACATGCCGTGCTGCGCGAGTCGCTGCGCACCCTCCCTGATGTCCCCGCCCCGAATCTCTGGCGGGCAATCTCGGCGCGCGTTCAACCAGCGGAATTTGCGCCGCGGACAAAAACGAATCGTTACGCCTATTGGTTGACGGTCGCGGCCTCGTCGGTTTTGGTTGCGACGCTGGCGGTGACAGTTAAACAACGCGAGGTAACCATTACTTCTTCAAGCTTTCCCCCACCGGCGGTGGCGGTCGCGGCAACCCCGGCTATCCTGTCGGACACCGTGGCCGCCGCCGATCCGGTTTCATCTTTCAGCGCCGAGCCTGGGATCGAGGAATTGGTGAATCGTTCCCACGCGCTCGAATCCGTCCTGCGCGCCCTGCCGGAGCGCCGCGTCGTACAGCGCGCGGGCACCACCGCGACCATCATGGGCCTGGAGGACGGCGTCGCCCTTATCGACTATCGCCTGACCAGGGAAGGCAGGCAACTTGACACCACCCAATCCCGGGAGCTATGGCAGCGGCGGGTCGATCTGCTGAACTCCCTGGTCAACGTCCGCTATGCCGAGGCTCAGCCGGCGGTCTATCAACCTTGATTTATATTTCAATGTAAGGGGTTTCGCCATGAATACAAAACTGCTCGGAACGATCGCATTGTGTCTTACGCTTTCGGCGTTCATGCCCGCCGTCAGCGCCCAGACCGAAAAGCCGGCGCCTGAAGCCGGTGCGGCGCGGCGTGACGAAGGCTGGCACAAGGAGATGGAAGAGCGTTTGGCCGGGGCCCGGGAACGCATGGAGGCAGCCGCTCGCGAGGTGGGCGAGCTTACCGCCGAACTCATGGGGTCCGCCGCGAATTTCGCGAGCATGCCCTGGCAGGAAGGGCGCGCGAGCCTCGGCGTCAATGTCAGCCTGATGGACGATCAGGATAAACAAGACGGTCTGCGGATCCTTGGCGTGAGCCCGGATGGCCCGGGCGACAAGGCCGGACTGGAGCACGGAGATGTCCTCACCTCCATCAACGGCAAGACGCTCACCGGGGTCAGCCCCAAGGATGCGATGGATGTTTTGATTGGCGAACTGGAGTCGGTCAAGCCGGGCGACAAGGTCAAGGTTGCATACCGGCGCGGGGACAAGACCGATCAGGTCGAGGTCGCCACCGAGGCCCTGCGGCCGACGATGATGCGCTCGATCATCGGCGGAATGGGGCCCGGCGGGGATAACTTTATTTATCGTGCGGGTCCTCAGGTGGCGGTGCCCGGCGAGCCCGGCCTGCCTTTTTTTAATATGCCGTTTCCCAATGTCTGGGGAGACATGGAGCTCGTCGAGTTGTCCGCCACGCTGGGCGAGTATTTCGGCGCGGACAAGGGGGTGCTGGTGGTGCGCGCCCCCAGGGATAAGGATTTCAAACTGGAAGACGGCGATGTCATCCTGACGATCGACGGCCGTACTCCCACGGGGCCGGGTCACGCCCTGCGCATCCTGGGGTCCTATGCCGGCGGCGAGTCGCTGGAACTCGAGATTATGCGGAAAAAACGCAAGGAGACATTAAAGATAGTCCTGCCGGAGCGAGGTCCGGGCGGGCGCGGCCATTTTGGCGGGGCAGTGGAGACAGCCCCAGGGCCAGGCGGCGTGCGTACGTTTACGTTACGGCGGGAAGGCGCGGACGGTATTTAAGGTTCAGGTGCCGCTGTAGATGAGCTTGGCCCGGTTATAGAGATTCGCGGCGACGCAGGCGAGCGCGAGTCCGAGCGCGAGTGTGCCGCCCGCCGATGCCAGCAGCCAAACCGCCGGCACCGCCTCTCCGCGCACGATCTCGCTGATCAACAGATTCTGTGAGAAGAGCGGGATCCACATCATGTCCGCCTCCGGTTTCACCGGATTGGTCATGAAGAGCATGCTGGGGATCACCGGGATCAGAATGACCAGAGCCATGTAGGATTGCGCCTCCTTGTAACTCCGGGCGAAGGAGGCCAGCAGGGTCAGCAGCGCTGCGGCGAGCAACGTGACCGGGGCGATGACGAGGAGTATCGTCAGGAAAGAGTGGGTTGATATCTTCAAATCGATACCCAGTTGATCGATGGGCAGGAACGGCAGGGCAAGGCGGAACGACAACAGCGTCAGCAGGAGCGACAAGAAACCGAAGGCCATGGTGGCCAGCAGCTTGCCGCACATGATTCGCCAGCGCGGCACGGGATTCAGAAACAGGGGTTCGAGCGAGCGGCGTTCCTTCTCGCCGGCCGTGGAATCCATGGCGAGGTGCAGACCGCCGGTAAAGGCTGTAAGCATCAGCACGTAAGGCAGGAAGATCATCACCATCATGCCGCGGCTCTTCGGGGTGGAGAGATCCACATTGATGATCTGGATCGGACGGGCCAGATCCGGGCTGACCCCGCGTAACTGCACACGCAGACTGCCGATCTGCCCGCTGTACGCCTGAATAAGTCCCCTGATGCGATTGATGGCGATGGTGGTCTCGCGGCGGGATGGGTCGGCGATAATCTCGATCGGGGCGGGGCGTCCGGCCTGCCAGTCTTTTGCGAAGTCCGCCTGAATGCGGATGATCGCCTCGGCGTCATTCCGGCGCACCATGTCTTCAGGATCATCGACCGGCGGCAACTTTTCCACGCCCTGCTCCTCCAGCCAGGCGACCAGATTCGGCGCATGCTCCGCGCCAACCATGGGGATCCGCAGGGGTTTCTCGGCCCGTTCCTGCTGCATACTGATCCCGAACCAGGCGATGCCGAGGAAGAGCACAGGAAACAACAGCGGACCCAACAGCAGACTGTTGAAGGTGGCCTTGCGGTCCCGCAGACTTTCCATGATCTCCTTGCGAAAGACCACCAGGATGGAGTTCATGCGAGCAAACCCTCATCCGTCCCGATGAGATCGACGAAGGCGTCCTCCAGCGATGCGCGTCCGGTGCGCGCAAGCAGCTCCGGCGGCGACCCCTCCGCGGCGATGAGGCCGCCGGCGATGATGACGATCCGATCGCAGAGGGCGGCAACCTCCTGCATGATGTGGGTGGAGAGGACGATGCAATGGCCCGCGCTTTTCAGGGTGAGGATGTATTTGCGCAATTCGCGCGTGCTCATGACATCCAGGCCATTGCTGGGTTCGTCGAGCAGGACCGTGCGGGGCTGGTGGACCATCGCCCGGGCGATTGCGACCTTGACGCGCTGGCCCTGGGAGAAGCCCTCGCAGCGCCGGTCCATGAAATCCGCCATGTTGAGACGCCGGGCGAATTCTTCCAGCCGTGCGACGATCGCGTCATTGCTCATGCCGTGCAGCTCGCCGAAATAGCGGATGTTCTCGCGCGCGGTCAGGCGGTTGTAGAGGCCGCGATTGTCCGGGACCACGCCCAGGTTGCGCTTGATGGCGAGCGCATCGCGGACCGGGTTCAGACCGTCGACCTCGATCTCGCCGGCATCGGGCGGCAGCAGCGAGTACAGCATGCGCAGGGTGGTGGTCTTGCCCGCGCCGTTCGGCCCAAGCAGTCCGGTGACTTCGCCGTCCCGCGCCGTGAAGGAAATGCCCCGGACCGCATGCACCCTGCCGAAGGACTTGTGCAGATTGCCTGCCTTTATCATGACCCCGCGCTCAGGGATTGGGTCCGAGGATGCTGGTGAAGAATGGGGCGGGCTCGATACCGCGGACACAGGCGGTATCAAGATCCTTCAGGGTCCCGGTTTCGATGAATGCGCTCATGACATCGCGCAGGCAGGGATGGGTGCCGACGGAATGACCCTGGCCTTTTGCGATTAATACGCGGCTGTCGGGGAAATGTCCGGCCGTCGCTGTCGCGTATTCGGGCGGCGTGACCGGGTCGCGCGCCCCGGCGAGCAGCAGTACCGGGGCTGCGATCGAAACCGGTTGATGGAAATCCGCCGGGACCTCGCCGCGCGGCCAGATTTCGCAGGAGACCTGGATGACCTCGAGAAAAGTGGGTCCGAGCAGGGTGTCCGCGCCAGTCTGCCGCGGATCGAAGAATGGAAAATCCTCGCTGCACGTCACGGACAATTCCATGCCCCGGCTGATCTGCTCGGTGAGCGAGCCGCCGATCAGAGTAGCCTGGGTCATGAGGCGATCGAGTTTGTTGAGGCTCGCGGCCTCATGTACGAGTAACGGTAGCACCGCCTGGGTCTGCGTCGCATAACTGAGGAAGCGAATGGCGAAGGCGAGTACATCCGCAGTGACCGTGAGTTCCTCGACCTTGCCGGTGGCGGGATGGGTGAATTGGATCGCGCGAGGATGCGCTCGCAGATCGGCGAATGCGGCGCGCAGGTCTTCCATCCCGATCGGGAAAAGATCCTTGCAGACGGCGTCGTCGGCACAGTCCGCGAAGACCTGCCGCACCGCCCGATCCAGCATGGGACCGTGCTCCTCTCCGAGGGCGAGTTCCATCGGCACGACGCTGTCCAGGACCACGGTGCGGACCCGATCCGGGAAGATCCGCGCATAGACCTGCGCGGCGCGCGTGCCATAGGAGATCCCGAGCAGGTTGATCCGCTCGTAACCCATCGCCGCACGCACCCGGTCGATATCGCCCATGGCGATCGTCGTCGTATACAGGCGCGGGTCGCCGTCAAGTTGTTCCAGGCATGCGCGGGTCAGCCGCCGGATCAGATCGAGATCGACGATCGTCTGAAGCGGATCCGCCTCGGTCTCCTGCATCGCGCATTTCAGGGGGTTGGATTGGCCCGTGCCGCGCTGATCGACGAGGACGATATCGCGGTGCCTGCGAACCTTCTCCAGCACCGCTCGCATGATCGGCCAGGTCTCGGAGGCCGCCTGGCCGGGGCCGCCGGCAAGGAAAAAGAGAGGGTCGGGGCTGGCGGTGCGATCCACGGCCGGGGCCATTGCGATATGGAGGCTTATCTTCCGACCCTCCGGCGCCTCGGGGTCTTCCGGGACTTCCAGCCGGCCGCAGCGCGCATCCGTGGTCAGGGTCGTCCCCGGCAGGCTGAGGGTGCAGTTGCTGAATTCGATGGCGTTGGCTTTTGGCAGGGCGTAAGCAAGGTCGGCCAGGCACGCCAGCGCCAGCGCCGCCACAATCCCTACGTGAAGAAGTTTCTGCATCGTTGGCATAATTCTAGTCGCCGCGTATGCACGAGTCATGGGGCAATTTGCAAGAATCAAGAAAGATCCTTCAGCGCGATTGAAGCCGGCGCGGCTTTGATTCAGAATAAATATTCTTTTTAGGGGAACAGCGCATGACGATGACCCACCGATTCCTGATGTATGCGATCTTGCTGATCGCGGGCCTGTTGGGCGGCTGTAGCGGCGATCGGTCGCAAGATGCCGCGCTACCGATGGCCGCGCCAGAACAAACTCCACCGACTCCTGCCGCGCCGCCGCGCCGTCCCAACATCCTCTACATCGCCGGTGACGATCTTGGCTTTTCCGATCTCGGCGCCTACGGGAGCGAGATCCCCACGCCCAACCTGGATGCCCTGGCGAATAACGGCGTGCGGCTGAAGAATTTCTACACCGGTCCCGCCTGTTCCCCAACCCGCTCCATGATCTTCTCCGGGATGGACAGCCACCTCGCGGGGGTCGGGGTGATGGGCGGCTCGCGGCCGGAACACAAGGGCCAGCCGGGTTATCAGGGGCGCCTGAATTTCCATGTGGCGAGTCTCGCGGACCTGCTCAAGGACGCCGGCTACAACACCTATATCGCCGGCAAGTGGCACCTGGGCTGGAGCGAGGAGACCGGGCCCGTCGCCCGGGGCTTCCGGCGGGCCTTCGTGTCGCTCGACGGGGCCGCGCATCTCGGGCCGTTCTCCTGGAACGACGACGGGACGAACCGCTACCGCGACGGGACGCAACTCGTGACCGCCAGCCATGATTTCTATTCCACCCGCGCCTATACGGAGAAGATGATCGAATACATCGAGGCGGATCGGGCAGAGGGTAAACCCTTCTTCGCCTTCCTTACTTATACCGCGCCGCACTGGCCGGTGCAGGCCCCGGACGAGGCCATCGCCCGGTTCAAGGGCAAATACGACGCGGGCTACGATGCCTTGTATGAACAACGGCTCGCCCGCCAGAAGGCGCTGGGTCTGATCCCGGCTGACGCCAAAGGCGCCCCGCGGGCGGAAGGCCAGCCGGCCTGGGAGGAACTCACCGGGGAGGAACGCCGGATCGAGGCGCGCAAGATGGAGGTCTACGCGGCGATGGTGAGCGAACTGGATATTCATGTGGGCAAGGTCCTCGATTACCTGAAATCCATCGGCGAGTTCGACAACACCTTCATCATCTTCACCTCGGACAACGGGGCGGAAGGCGGGCGGCGCGAGACCATGAGCCCGTTGAAGGAATGGGTGGAAAAGTGTTGCGACAACAGCCTGGAGAACCTCGGCCGCGGCGACTCCTATATTATGTACGGGCCGAACTGGGCGAGGGTCAGCGCCGCGCCCTTCAGCCACCTCAAGGGATCGGGATATGAGGGCGGCGTCCATGTGCCCGCCTTCGTCCACTATGCCCCGCTCGGGCGGGCCGGAACGAGCGTCGCTGGCGTGGGCGCGGTGATGGATCTCCTGCCGACCTTCCTCGAACTCGCCGGGACGGCGCATCCGGGATCGACCTACAAGGGTCGGCCGGTCCTGCCGGTCGCGGGGGTATCGCTGTTGCCCATGCTGCGAGGCGAGGTCGACTCGCCCCGCCGCGACCCGGACTACGTCGGTTGGGAACTGGGCGGACAGCGCGGGATCCGCGCGGGCGACTGGAAGATTGTCTGGGACAGCCGGGAAGGTGACCAGGCCCGCTGGCGGCTTTTCAACCTGGCGAATGATATCTCCGAGCAGAACGACCTCGCCGAAAGCGAGCCGGACAGGCTCGCGGAGATGCTGGTGTTTTGGGAGGATTATCATATGCGCAATCACCTCATCCCCTGACCTGGGGTTTATTGATAATCGTCTCTACCGCCGGGCTGAGTCTTCTACACAAGTTTTGAAGATTTCGTCTCGCGTAGCCTGGATGGAATGAAATGGAATCCAGGTAAGGATTCCCAGGATTTCGCTGCGCTACATCCGGGCTACGGCTGCTGTATCTCCCAATCGAGGGATTTTTCCCCCGCCGTAGTGCTATCATCCCCTCCCCGGACGTATAAAGACCCCCTACAAAGTGCGCGGGATCCGAAACCGGATCCCGCCCTGGGTCGTCTCCCGCCCGGCGCAGGCGCCATACGAAGCAGAGATCCACATGAACGCAGTCACGCAATTCCCCGCTGCCGAAACCCCGCAGGCCCCTGCGCACGCGCAACCGGTCTGGTGGAGCGGCGCAAACATCTGCGGCATGGAGCGTATTGACGAGGTCCTGCGGGAGATCGATCGACCCTTTTATATCGTCGAGCAAGCAGGAGTTCGGCGCATCGCATTCGGCGGCGCGATCCAGCATGCCGCAGCTCCGCCTTCAGAGTCAGCCTTTGCGCTGGCCGCATCCGTCCCTGCCGTCCGGCCCGAGGCCCTGGGCGATCCTCAATTCCGCCGCGATCACGGGCTCCGCTTTGCCTATATGACAGGGGCCATGGCGAATGGCATCGCCTCGGTGCGGCTGGTGCGGGCGATAGCCCATGCCGGGATGCTCGGGTCCTTCGGCGCCGCCGGGTTGAGTCTCGCCGCGATCGAGGAGGCCCTGGTACAACTCAAGTCCGATCCGGGCGGTCTGCCCTGGTGCGTCAATCTGATCCACAGCCCCAACGAGACCGGCAAGGAAGAAGCCACGGTCGATCTCTTGCTCCGCTACGGCGTGCGCCTCATCGAGGCCTCGGCCTATCTGGCCCTTACGCTGCCGGCGGTTCGTTATCGCTTACACGGGATTCATACGGATAACGAAGGAAGGATCGTCGCGCCCAACCGCATCATCGCCAAGGTCTCGCGGGTCGAGGTAGCCAGCAAATGGCTCAGTCCGCCTCCGGAACAAATGCTTTCCCAACTGGTGGCAGCCGGACAGATCAGCGAGGCGCAGGCGGAACTCGCGCGGCGCATCCCCATGGCGGATGACCTTACGGTGGAGGCGGATTCCGGCGGGCATACCGACAACCGGCCGGCGATCACCCTAATCCCGACAATGCTGGCCCTGCGCGATCGCGTGCAGCGCGAACATCGCTACGCCCACCGGCCGCGGGTCGGGGCGGCCGGCGGGATCGCGACGCCCGCTGGCGCGGCGGGGGCCTTCGCCATGGGCGCGGCCTATATCGCGACCGGCAGCGTCAATCAGGCCTGTGTCGAATCGGGCAGCAGCGATCTGGCGCGCGCCATGCTGGCCGAGGCCGGCCAGGCCGACACCGCGATGGCCCCGGCGGTCGACATGTTCGAGATGGGCGTCAAGGTGCAGGTCCTGAAACGCGGGACCCTCTTCCCGATGCGCGCCGGCAAGCTCTACGAGTGTTACCGGAATTATGCAGGCATCGAGGCGATCCCCGCCGCCGAGCGGGAAAATCTGGAGAAGACAATCTTTCGCGCGCCACTCGAAGAGATCTGGAAAACCACCCAAAACTTTTTCAACGATCGGGACCCTGAGCAGATCCGCCGCGCGGAACGGGACCCGAAACACAAGCTGGCGCTGATCTGCCGCTGGTATCTAGGCATGTCCTCGCGCTGGGCCATCGCCGGGGAGGCCTCGCGCAAGGCGGATTATCAGGTCTGGTGCGGACCGGCCATGGGGGCCTTCAACGAATGGACGCGGGGCAGTCACCTGGAACAACCGGGCGGACGCCGCGTGGTGGATGTCGCGTTGAATCTCCTGCATGGCGCCGCCGTAATCTCTCGCGCCAACAACCTGCGCTGCCAGGGCATCGCCCCGCCGGAAGGCTGCGACAATCCCGCCCCTGTGCCGGTGGAAGAACTCTTATCCGATAGCGATTACCGCAATGACTGATCATACATTCGAACCGCTGGCGATCGTCGGCATCGGTTGCATCTTCCCAGGCGCTCCGGACGCCGCCGCCTACTGGCGTAACATCCGGGATGGCGTGGACGCCATCACCGAGGTCCCGCCCACGCACTGGAACCCGGCGGATTATTTCAATCCGGATCAGAAGACCCCGGACATGACTTATGCCATGCGCGGCGGCTTTATCGGCCCGGTGGCATTCGATCCGCTCTATTACGGGATCAGCCCCAACAACATCGAGGCCACCGACACCACCCAGTTGCTGGGCTTGGTGGCCACCCGCGAGGCCCTGCGGGACGCGGGTTATGCCACCGGCCGGGACAGCAACGACGGGCGGCCCTTCGATCGCGACCGCGCGAGCGTGATCCTCGGCGTCACCGGCACGCTGGAGCTGGTGATCCCGCTCGGGGCGCGCCTCGGCCATCCGCTCTGGCGGCGGGCCTTGAGGGATGCCGGGGTCGCGGATGCCATGGCCGAGGATGTGGTGCGCCGCATCGGCGAGGGTTATGTCCCCTGGCAGGAAAACTCCTTCCCCGGTCTGCTCGGCAACGTCGCCGCCGGGCGCATCGCCAACCGTTTCGATCTCGGCGGCACCAACTGTGTGGTGGACGCCGCCTGCGCGAGCTCGCTCGGCGCGATCCACATGGCGGCCCTGGAACTCCACAGCGGCCGCTGCGACATGGCGATCACCGGCGGACTCGACACCTTCAACGACATCTTCATGTACATGTGTTTCAGCAAGACCCCGGCGCTGTCGCCGACCGGGAACAGCCGGCCCTTCCACAAGGAGGGCGACGGCACGATCCTCGGCGAGGGGCTCGGGGTCGTCATCCTGAAACGTCTCGCCGATGCCGAACGCGATCACGACAGGATCTACGCCGCGATCCGCGGCCTCGGGTCCTCCAGCGACGGCAAGGGCAATGCGATCTACGCGCCGAGCGCCAACGGTCAGCGGCAGTCCCTGCGCCGGGCCTATGCCGAGGCGGGGGTCTCGCCCGCGACCGTGGAACTCGTGGAGGCCCACGGCACGGGCACGCGCGTGGGGGATGCGGTGGAGGCCGAGGCCCTCTCCGGGGTCTACCGCGAGGCGCGCGATAAGGGGACCTGGTGCGCCATCGGTTCGGTGAAGTCGATGATCGGTCACACCAAGGCCGCGGCCGGCGTCGCCGGTCTCATCAAGGTGGCGCTCGCCCTGCAACACAAGGTCCTGCCGCCCACCCTAAAGGTGGATGAACCGCTGGAGACCCTGCAACCCGGCACGGCGCCCGTGTACGTGAATACCATCAAACGCCCCTGGGTGCATGACCCCACAGAACCCCGGCGCGCGGCGGTGAGCGCCTTCGGTTTCGGCGGCAGCAACTTTCACGCGGTCCTGGAGGAGCACGGGCACGCCAAGCCCGCCATCGAGT
Source organism: Gammaproteobacteria bacterium (assembly GCA_004297165.1). Lineage (GTDB taxonomy): Bacteria > Pseudomonadota > Gammaproteobacteria > Eutrophobiales > Eutrophobiaceae > 2-02-FULL-56-15. Next base: position 205,865 of record SCUJ01000011.1, on the reverse strand, counting down.
GGGATGGGCGCGTGCTGGTCTTTGCCTTCGGAGGCTCGGATCGGGCCGCTATCGAGCAGCGGATCCAGGGCATCGATCCAACGCAGGACTGGGCAAAATTGCGGGTCCTGGCCGCGGAGTCCGTGCGGGAATTCGATCCGTCACTGCCCTGCCGCCTCGTGCTCATTGCGGAGCAGGACCGGACCTCGATCGCGGGGCTGCTACAAGGCGCGCGGGCAAGACTCGCGACTGATGAACCTCACTGGCGCACTACAGACGGTGCGTACTTCGGCATGGGCCCCGCGCCCGGCCAACTCGCGTTGCTCTTCCCCGGCCAGGGGGCGCAATACACGGGGATGTTGCGGGACCTCGCCTGCCAGTTCCCGGAATTCCTGGCGGCGTTGGAGGAGGCCGATCGGGCGATCGATGCAGCGGGAGCGGACGCGCGACTCAGCGATCGCATCTATCCCATCCCCGTATTCACCGACGCGGCGAGGGCGGAGAACGAGGCCGCGTTGCGGCAGACCGCGAACGCCCAGCCAGCGATCGGCGCGGTGAGCCTCGGCGCGTTGCGCGTGTTGCGCCATTTCGGCATCGAGCCGGAGAGCTGCGCCGGGCACAGCTTCGGGGAACTGACGGCCCTGCGTTGCGCCGGGGTGTATGAGGATCGCGAATTTCTGCTGGCCGCCCGCAGGCGGGGCGAGCTCATGCAACGGCCGGGCGGCGATCAGGGCGGGATGCTCGCGGTGATTGCTGACACCACGACTGTTCTCAACGCGATTGAGGAGGCGCAACTCGACCTCATCATCGCCAATCACAACGCCCCGAATCAACTGGTGCTGTCCGGGGCCACCGCGCAGATCGAACGCGTCGCGACGCTCTTCAAACAGCGCAAGATCCAGGCCCGGGTCCTCCCGGTCGCCGCGGCCTTCCACAGCAGTTTCGTCGCCGCGGCCGAGCAACCGCTCGCGGAGTTTCTCGATTCCATTAATATGCAAGGGGCAACGATCCCCGTTTACGCCAACACCACGGCCCTGCCCTATCCCGAGGATCCGGCGGCGGCGCGGGCCCTGCTGGCCGGACAGCTCGCGCGGCCGGTCGAGTTCGTCAAACTGATCGAAAACATGCACGCGGCCGGGCGCCACACATTTATCGAGGCGGGACCGTCGGCGATCCTAACGGGTCTCGTGCAATCCATCCTGCACGACAAACCCCATGCCGCCATCGCGCTCGACGCCTCGAAAGGCAAACGCCCCGGTCAGTTCGATCTGGCCTGCGCGCTGGCGCAGATCGCCACGCTCGGTCACCCGTGCCAGCTCGCCCGGTGGGATGAGGGATTCCTGGCGCAGCGCCGGCAGGACCCCGAACCGAAACTGAGCGTCCAGCTTACCGGCGCGAATTATGTGCTGCCGCGCAAACCCACCCCGCCGGTTGCCGCCGTTGCCGCGCCAGTGAAGGAAATCAGGGTTACGGAACGCGCGAGACCCTCCGTCGCAGGCGCCGCGACGGACCCGCGGCTTGCCACCGAGAGCATCCTGGCCCTGCAGAAGATGCAGGAACAGACGGCGGAATTGCACCGCCGTTATCTGGAGGGCATGGAGGAATCCCAACGCGCGATCCGCGCCCTGCTGTTGGGTCAGGCTGGAATGACGGAGGCAATTATTGGCGCACCCATGACGCCAGCGCCGGTCCAGGCCGCGCACGCCTCAATAACAACGGCCGCACCGCAACAACCGGCCATCGCTGCGCCGCGTCCGGAACCGTTCGCGCGTCCGCATGAGAATATCCTGCTCGAGGTGGTCGCGGAAAAGACCGGCTATCCCCTGGAGATGTTGAGTCTCAACATGAGCCTCGATACGGACCTCGGGATCGACTCCATCAAGCGCGTCGAGATCCTCTCGGCCCTGCAGGAGCGCGTGCCGGGGATGCGGCAGATCCCGCCGGAGGAACTCGGTACCTTCCAGTTGCTGCAACACATCGTCGAGTTCATGGCGGCGACCCATCCGGACGCCGAAGTCGTGGCGTCGATCCCGCCCGCCAGCGCCGGGACCGCAATCGCGCGCCCCACGCGCGAACTACAGGAGACCCTGCTTGCGGTGGTGGCGGAGAAGACCGGTTATCCGGTGGAGATGTTGAACCTCGATATGCAGCTCGATGCGGACCTCGGGATCGATTCGATCAAGCGCGTCGAGATCCTCTCGGCCCTGCAGGAACGCCTGCCGCAGGCCCCGACTGTTTCACCGGAGGACCTCGGCCGCCTGCACACGCTCGCGCAGATCCTCGAACACATGAGCGCCGGGACGTCCAGCGCGCCAGTGACGCAGACGCTGACAGCTACTGCGGATGCACAACATCTGCAAGCGGCGCTGCTCGCCGTGGTCGCGGAGAAGACCGGTTATCCGGTGGAGATGCTAAACCTCGACATGCAACTCGATGCGGATCTGGGGATCGATTCCATCAAGCGCGTGGAGATCCTCTCGGCCATCCAGGAGCGGCTGCCGGAGGCCCCGATTGTCTCACCCGAGGACCTCGGACGACTGCAAACCCTGCGGCAGATCGGCGAACACCTGGGCCGGGGCAAGACGGCGGTTTCGACCGCTCCCGTCACAGCGCCGGTGGAGATGCCGCAACACGCACCGGCGCAGGAACTCTATCGCGGCATCCTCGAACTTGTGCCGCTCCCGACGGATAGGCCAGGATTGACGTTTACTGACCCTCTCGCGATCGAGGTGTGCGCCGACGGCACGGCCTTCCCTGACGCCCTTGTCGCGGCCTTGCGGGACGCCGGTGTCGCTGCGGCAGTGGTGAGTATCGAGCAGGCCACTGAGTCAGAGGCCGCCGGTCTTGTGATATCGGCGCCAGTGGATGCCGCGGACGTTTTCATCGAGCAAAGTTTTTTGCTTATAAAAAAGCGCATCCCACACCTGCAATTGCTCGCGGGCATCACCCGGCTGGGAGGCGCCTTCGGCCTCAAGGAGATGTCCGGGATGAGACCGGAGGCCGCCGGGCTCGCGGGGCTCGTCAAGACGGCAGGCAGGGAATGGCCCGAGATGCATGTACGGCAGATCGATCTGCCGGACGACGGCAACGAGATGGAACTCGCGCCGGCCATCGCGACGGAGTTGTTGAAGATCGGGCCGGTGGAGACCGGCATCACCGCGCGAGGCGCGACCGGGCTGCGGCTTGCATCAGTCCCACAGCGGCTCGTCCCCGTCATGACGAATCCCTTCCCGCCAGGTTCCACCGCGGTCATCTCGGGCGGCGCGCGCGGGGTCACCGCCGAGATCGCCGCGGCGCTCGCCCGCGATTATGGCCTCAATCTCCTGCTGCTCGGTCGCAGTCCGCTCCCTGGACCGGAACCGGACTGGGCCAAGGATATTCCGGATGAGGTCGCCTTGAAGCGCGCGATCATCGAACGGCATAATGCGGATCGCTTGAGCCCGGCCGAGTTGAAACGGATTTATCGCGAACACCTCGCCGCCCGCGAGATCCGGGCAAACCTGCAACGGATGAAGCAGACCGGGGCGCGGGTGCGCTACGAGTCCATCGATGTCCGGGACCTGGATCAGGTTGCCGGGGCGCTCCAGCGCGCGCGCGACGAACTGGGGCCGATCAGCGCCCTGATCCACGGCGCGGGCGTGCTCGCCGATGCCCTGATCGCCGACAAGACCTTGGAACAATTTCGCGCCGTCTGGTCCACCAAGGTGGACGGATTGCGGGCCCTGCTCGCGGCGACGACGGCGGATGAACTCGCGCTGCTCACGCTCTTCTCGTCGTCCACCGCGCGGTTCGGACGCAAGGGTCAGGCGGATTACGCCGCCGCCAACGAGGCCCTCAACAAGCTCTCGCAACGGTATCGGATCGATCACCCAACCTGCCGCGCGCTTTCGATCAACTGGGGTCCGTGGGACGGCGGCATGGTGACGCCGGGACTTAAGCGGCTCTTCACCGCGGAAGGCATGGAGGTGATCCCCCTCGCGGCTGGAGCGCAATATCTCATGCGGGAGATCGCGGGCACGGGACCCGTCGAGCAGGTGATCCTGGCCTCGCCGCCGCCCGCGGACCGGCCATCGCCGCCGGAACAAACCTCCACGCCGCAGGGTTTGCAACCCGCCTTCGCGCGGCATCTGGATATCGACAGCGCGCCCATCCTCGGGTCGCACATCATGAACGGCCATGCCGTGCTGCCGGCGGCGATCATCGGCGAATGGCTGGCGCACGGGGCCATGCACACCTGCCCAGGGATGAATTTCCTAGGCTTCGAGGCCCTCAGGATCTACAAGGGCGTCACGCTCGATGGCGGGACGGGGATCGATCTGCAAATCCTCGCTGGCGCGCCACAACATAATGACAAGGGCGAGGATCGGGTCGCGGTGGAACTGCGCAGCGGCGATACCTTGCACGCGGGGGCGATCATCCTCCTCGGCGGCGCGTACCCCGAGGCGCCCGCTCTGCACGAACCGCCAATCACCGGGGTCTATCCCTTCCGCAAGCGGGAATACTACGGCAACGGCAGTCTCTTTCACGGCCCCGGGCTCGAGGCGATCCATGAGGTCGGCGCCTGCGGACCCGCGGGGATCCGGGGCCGGGTCGCCGCCGCGCCCGCGCCCGCGCTCTGGCTCCGGCACCCGATCCGATCCGACTGGCTCGCGGACCCCATGATGTTGGACGGGGCCTTCCAGTTGTTGATCCTCTGGTCGCTGCAGCAACGCGGCGCCCCCTGTCTGCCCGCGGCGATCCAGAGCTACCACCAGTATCGCCGCCGCCTGCCGAAGGACGAGATCTGGGTGATCGCCCGGATCCGCAAACAATCACCGCTCGCGGTGACGGCGATGATCGAATTTCAGGACCGATCCGGGGTCATGCTCGCGCGCATGGAAGGCTGCGAATGCATCGGCGACGCGGGTCTCAAGGAGTCGTTCCTCCGGAACCAATTGGTACAATCGCCAGAGGCGCAGTGATGTTAAAGGGAACCGTAAGCGGCAGGCCGGGTCAGAATCAACATCTTCTGGAGGTGTTTCATGCATCGACGAACTTTCCTGCAAGGGCTCGGCATGTGTTTGGGTGTGTTGTCTTCCCGGTCGCAGGCGCATGACGTGGACACTAAATTGGAATTTACTCCGCTGAAAAAATCCAAGGCCGAATGGCGCAAACTGCTCGCGCCGGATGCCTTCGCGATCCTCTTCGAGGAAGACACGGAACGCCCCGGCGCCAGCGCCTTGAACGAGGAGAAGCGCCATGGGTTGTTTATCTGCGCCGCCTGTTACCTGCCGTTGTTCGAGTCGGAGGCCAAATACGAAAGCGGGACCGGTTGGCCGAGTTTCTTTCAAGCTATTTCCGGCCGCATCGCCACCAGCCGCGACTTCAAGCTGATCCTCCCTCGAACCGAATACCACTGCGCCCGCTGCGGCGGGCATCAGGGACACCTCTTCGATGACGGCCCGCCGCCAACCGGCAAGCGCTATTGCAACAACGGACTCGCCCTGCGTTTCGCGCCCGAGTCCGAACCCCTCCCGGCCCTTCGGACCTGACCGTGCGCAGGCTCGTCGGAAGTCTCCTGCTGTTCTGTCTGGCCGGCGCGGCATGCGCCGAAACCGGGACAGCGATCTTCGCCGGGGGTTGTTTCTGGTGCATGGAATCAGCCTTCGAGGAGATCGAGGGCGTGGTGAGCGTCACCTCGGGTTACACCGGCGGTGAGGTGGTCAATCCCACTTACGAGCAGGTCTCGTCCGGCGGGACGGGGCACTACGAGTCGGTGCGCGTGGAATACGACCCGGCCAAGGTCAGTTACGGGCAACTGCTCGAGGTGTTCTGGCAGAACATCGATCCCTTCGACGCCGGCGGCCAATTCTGCGATAAGGGGTCGCAATACCGCGCCGCGGTCTTCTACCAGGATCCGGCGCAGATGCAGGCCGCGCGGGCCAGCCTGGCGGCCTTGCAAGACCAGGCCGGCGAAGGGCGCCCGGTGGAGACGCAGATCCTGCCGGCGCAGGCCTTTTATCCGGCCGAGGAATACCATCAGGATTACCACGAAAAAAATACCCTGCGCTACAAGGGTTACCGCTTCGCCTGCGGCCGCGACCAGCGGATCGATGAGGTAAGGGAAATGCTCGGGAACTCCCGATAGCGGATATTCTCTTGCCAAGCGGATTCCGCCCGCGACATAATCCCCGGCTCCAAAACGATTAAAACCGGAGCGAGAAGCGACATGGGAGCGATCAACGAATTCATGACCAGGGATCACCGGCGTTGCGACGTCCTGATGGCGGACGCCGAGGCCGCGGTCAACGATCATGACTGGGGCAAGGCGGAGCAATTGACGCGCAAATACGTGGAGTCCATGGAGCATCACTTTCTTATGGAAGAACAGGTCCTGTTTCCCACCTTCGAGGAACAGACCGGTATCGTCCAGGGGCCGACGATGATCATGAAAGGCGAACACCGGCAGATGCGCGGCCTGATGACCCAACTGCTGCGAGCCATGGAGCGGCGCGATGACCGGGAGTATCTGGATACCTCCGAGACCCTGCTGGTCATGATGCAACAGCACAACATGAAGGAGGAAGGGATGCTCTATCCGATGAGCGACGAGCAACTCAGCGGCGTGGACAAGATCGTCGCCGACATGCAGAAGGTCTGATCCGCGCTCACGGATGACGGAGATCGTTCTCGACGTCCGCGGCCTGGAGCCGCCGGAACCCTACGAACAAGCCACTGCCCTCCTGCCGCGCCTTAAGCACGGCCAGTATGTCCGCATGATCTCCCCGCGCCGGCCGCGCCTGCTGTATCCGTGGTTGCAGCAACACGGGCTCAGGGAAATTACCCGCGAACGGAACGCGGACCTTTTCGAGATCTTCATCTGGGCGGCGGCTGATGCCGTGGCCGAGTCGTTAGTGAATTCCCTTGGCTAATCGGACTTGCCGGCAATGCTGACCAGCGGACTCTCCCTGCAACAGGCCCCGCCGCTCTCGGTGCCGGGGCGCTTCTTTCTTATTGCCCCCGTGTTCGGTGCGCTCGCCGCGCTGGTCCTCTTTCTCCACCCGGAGGGTTTTCCGAATTCGCGTTGGACGGGTGCGGTCCTGGCGGTGACGCATTGTCTCGCGCTTGGATTTTTCACCTCCATCATGATCGGCGCCCTGCAACAGATGCTGCCGGTGCTGGCGGGGGCGTTCATACCGCGGCCGCGATTGATCGCCGGCATCGTCTGGTGGCTGTGGCTGCCCGGCATCCTTTGCTTGATCGGTGGGTTTCTGCACATGAGACCCTGGATGTTTGCCGCCGCCGCGATCCTGGCCGGTGGCGCGTTGATTACGTTTCTCGCGGCGGTGATCGCGGCGCTCCTGCCGGCGGAGGCGCAAGGCGATTCCGTTTCCGGGATTCGCTTCGCGATCCTCGCGCTGACAGTCACGCTCATTCTCGGGATCCTGCTCGCCGCGGGTTACGCCGGCTTCGTGCCGCTCTGGCGGCCCGTCGTCACGGACCTGCATCTGAGCTGGGGCCTGCCGGGCTGGATCGGGGCGCTGGTGATCGCCATCGCGTGGCAGGTCGTGCCCATGTTCCAGATCACCCAACCTTATCCGCAATGGTTCCGGCGCTCGTTTGTGCCCGTGATGTTCGTGCTGCTCGCGGGCAAGAGCGTGTGCGCGTTGATTGGCAACGGCGCGATTTCGATCATGACCCTCATCGATCTGGCGATCGCGGCGACGTTGGTCTGTTTCGCCCTGCTCACGCTACAACTGCAATTCCAGTCGAAGCGCCGAATCCGCGACAGCCACCGCGACTTCTGGCGGCTCGGGATGGTGCATCTGATCGCCGTCTGCGCCTGCTGGATCGCCGCCGTACTCACCGGCAGGCCCGCGCTCGATCTCCTAACCGCCGTGCTGTTCCTGATGGGCTTCGCCATGTCGGTGGTCACTGGGATGCTGCTCAAGATCCTCTCGTTTCTGATCTGGCTGCATCTCTCCGAACTCGACAATGCCTTGACGCTGGCCGGCAAGCCCGGCGTCGAGGTCCCGAAGATGAAATCGGTGATCAACAACTGGGTCGCCGACCGCCTGCTGCAACTGTTGCTCTTCTCGCAGGCGTTATTACTGCTCGCCTTCCCCTGGCCCTCGCTCTTCACCCGCCCGGCGGCGCTCGCATGGCTGGTGTTTTTCCTGTTCCTCGGCTGGATCATCACCCGCGTCCTGCTGCGCTACCGGGAGATAGCGACAGCGGCGAATACGTAGGTTGGGGCGAGTGAAACGAACCCCAACATAAAGAGATCTCGCAAAGACGCAAAGCACGCCAAGATAGGATGGTGCCGGTTAAACCAGCCTGGACACCTTTGATATCGACTGCCTATACTCTGACACCAAAGGTATCGCAACGAAGAATCAAGGAGGTTTCATGGATGTTCACATTTGCCCCTAATGCATCCCATCGTGTAGTCATGTTCATTTCTCCCTATTCATGTTGCAAGTGAATGAATAAGCGCATTGGAATAACCAGTAAGGGCGTGACAAATATTTATAGGATAATGCATTGTGTATCGAACAAGATCTGAGTTGCGGTTGCGTAACCTAATTAAATGGATCTTACGAGGTCTTGGTGTTGTATTGGGTTTTCTGTTTCTTGTTATCGGCCCATTCATAGGCATGACCGATGACCAACTTGCACGCGGGATTCTCCAAATTGTGAACTTTATGCTGATGGGGGTTCTGTTCATCCACTACGGAATCACAGGCAACGCGAGCTTACGTTACATACGTCGCCTATGCAGGGATTGCCATCGGATTCGGAGTAATGCTTGTGGGGGCTGGCGGCTACTCAATGATGTATCCCTCAGACTCTCACTGGATTCATCGGGTTATACCAATCTTGTGGGTAGTTGGTGGGCTGTCTCTATTGGGTCTTGGATTTCTGATTCGTAAAATGAGTGCCCTGACATCCAAATGAATTACATAGCTGCCAATTAACCACATGAAGATGACTGCTTCATCTTGCGTCGTGCCGTGTGATACTTTAGTATCACTCCATGCGTACTGAACTTGTTACCACTCTCAAACGCCAAGCCACTGAACTGCTTGACGAACTGAGCCGAAACCGGGAACCCATCCTGATTACCCAGCATGGCCTGCCCAGCGCCTATCTGGTTGACGTGGAGAGCTTCGATTTGCTCCAAAGGCGCATGAGCCTGCTTGAGGGCATCGCTCGTGGCGAAAAGGCCGTGGAAGATGGTCGGGTGCTCTCGCATGCGCAAGCCAAACAGCGCATGGAGCGATGGCTGAAGTAATCTGGACCGAACCTGCAATCGCGGACCTTGATGCGATTGCCGATTACATCGCTCTCGATAATCCCAGCGCTGCGGCATTACTCGTCCAGCGTGTATTCAAACATGTCGAACAACTCGACTCTCACCCTCTTAGCGGTTCAAAGCTACCCGAACTGCGCGGCTGGCGCTATCGCCAGATTGTGGAATCACCCTGCCGCGTCATCTATCGTGTTGAGAAGCAGTGCGTATACGTCCTGCATGTCGTAAGAGGCGAACGGCTACTCAAGCGAAAAATTCTGGCCGCTCGGTCGAAAAAGATTAAGAAGTGAAGGATAGTAGGCTTAAAGCATCTCTGAGCGAAAAGCGACTCGCATTGAAAGGTGCTGCCATGAAGATTGAAAAACTGAAAAAACGTCTGGATCGGAACCGTCCAATGACGCCGATTACCCTTCGAATGCCCGAGGATGTGATCGAGGACCTGAAACGGGTAGTCCCGCTTCTGGGATTCTCCGGATATCAACCCTTGATCCGGACCTACGTTGGCCAATCCACCCCTCATGCCCTCGCTTGAGTTGAAGATCCCGCCGCCGCTCGTCTGGCTGGTCTTTGCCGCCGCCATGTTCGGTGTGGCCCACGTCGCACCGGGTTACTCGCACTCGCTGCCCGTCAGGATCGTCCTCGCACTGGCGCTTGGTACGTTCGGCGCAGCGGTAGCGCTCATCGGAGTGGCGTCCTTTCACAGCAAGAACACCACGGTCAATCCACTCACCCCAAGCGCGTCCTCATCCGTCGTATCGAGCGGCATCTATCGCATCTCGCGCAATCCCATGTATCTGGGCTTATTTCTGGCTCTTTGTGGCTGGGCCGTGTACCTGTCGAATGTCGTAGCGGCCCTCCTCTTGCCCGTCTTTCTCGCATACATGACCCGGTATCAGATTAAACCCGAGGAGCGGGCGTTACTCGCAAAGTTCGGTCCTGAGTTTGAGCAGTACATGGAGCGCGTTCGGCGCTGGGTATAAAGGAATGGTGATGCAGATAAGGATGTCTCCCGTATTAGACAGCTACACGCCGTATAAGAGGAGCTAAACAAGTTCGCTTGATCCCGCTATTATTGAAAGAGTAAGGATGGATGTATCGGCTGTTATTAAAACATGGGTACAGATAATAAGGAGATAACAATGAAGCGAGCTGCCTTTGGATTTTTATGGTTTTTGGTTATCTGGTTCGGCACCCTGGTAATTGGAGGCGCCGTTGTCGGCAGCGCCGCCGGTAGCGGCATGGAAGCTACGAGCATGTCTGAAGCCTTCTCCAAAGGGCAGGAGGCAGGCGCGGCAGCCGGGGCGGAATTCGGCAGAAAATATGGCGGCGTCATCTTTCTGGGCGCGCTTGTGATTTCTATCGGAGGGACCATCTTGGGGATTCTTCCGGGCACAAAGTCGCGTAAGAAAGACAGTGCGGATGAGCTTACCCAGGAAAGCCCGGAATAAGCCCATCCTGGACTTATCAGGGCACGCCGAGTAAATCAGAGGTTCCTCAACTCAACGGGAGATGGCTAATGAACGCGACAGAGAAAAAGTCAGCAATAGCAACGCTCAATAAAATTCTTGAGATTGAGCTGGCGGGCGTTGTCCGCTACACACACTATTCGTTGATGGTGTACGGCTATAACCGGATTCCAATTGTCTCCTGGCTTAAGGACAACGCGAAGGAAGGCATGGACCACGCGCAACGCGCCGGCGAGCTCGTCACTCTGCTGGGCGGTCACCCCTCGCTAAAAATAGGACCCTTGCTTGAGACCGAAAAGCACGATATTGGCGACATCCTGCGTGAGAGTCTCGATCACGAAAAGGCTGCCGTGGCGCAGTATTACGCACTGCTTAAGTTGTCCGAAGGCAAATCTGTACTCCTGGAAGAATACGCCCGTGAGATGATCCTGCAGGAGGAAATGCATCTCGATGAGGTGAACAAGATGCTGCGCAAGCCCGGAGATACCAAACCATACAATGCTTAGGCAGGATCGAACACCCTGTCGATTCAACCTCCGTAGTGGATCTTCTCACCCAAATCCCGCAGATGCAGGGTAAGTTCGTCTGGGCGACCGCTGATTGAGGCATTCAACCCGGCGCCGGTGACCTCGCCGACGAACACGGAGTGATCGGCGCCCTCGATGGCATTCACCAGTTTGCATTCCAGCCAGGCGGGCGCATCTTCGAGGATCGGGCAGCCGTTGGCGGCGGGACGAAACTTGTGGCCGCTGAGCCTGCCATCCTCAAGGACCGAGGGTTTGAAGAAGCTGAAGGCGATCGCCTGCTGGCCCTTGCCCAGTACGTTCAGATTGAATACCCCGCTTTGCTTGATCAGGGCATGGGAACGGGAATCCGCCCGGATCCCGGCAACAACCAGCGTTGGCTTGAAGGCAGTCTGGGTGACCCAGGTGATGGTCGCTGCAGTGACTTCCTCACTCGCGCGAGCGGTGAGTACATAAAGCCCGTAAGGGATCATGCGTAAGGCGATCTTCTTTACATCCGTTTCCGGCGTGTCTTTGTTGTTCATGATCCTGTCTTGCCAGTTTGTGTGGGTATCCCGTTGCCCTCTGCCGCCGTGGCGAATACCCGATAGATGCCCCTCCGCCCGGCTGCGCCGTCCTCGATGCGGGCGCGCGCGGCGTTCGTCATGGGCCCGGGCAGTGCAGCGACGGGAAAGAACGTTGCCTCCTCGATCTCGTCATCGGACGTCCATGGCCGCCTCTCGATAATCCTGGCGGTGAAGGCGAGCGTGAGGTCGTCCTCATACGGCTTGGCGTAGACCCCGATGAGTTCCCCCGGTTCAATCACATAGCCGGTCTCCTCCAGCACCTCGCGCGTGAGCGCGGCGAGCGGGGATTCGTTGGCCTCAATGCGGCCGCCAGGATTGGTCCAACGTCGCGCGCCGTAGGCGGTGCGCACGCAGAGGACCCGGCGTTGTTCATCGAAGATGATCGCGAATGCGCCCAGCGTGGCCATCGTTCCCCGCTCCGCCGTCAATTCAGATAGCGCGTCGGATCGATGATCCCCGCGTCCGCGAAACCCTTGCGCCTGATCCGGCAGGCCTCGCAACTCCCGCAGGCATAACCCTCGCTGTTCGCCAGATAACAGGAGACGGTCTGCGCATAATCGACACCGAGCCGCGTCCCCATCCGGATGATCTCGGCCTTGCCGAGATTGATGAGCGGGGTGTGGATCCGGCAGGTCGCCCCTTCCACGCCGGCGCGGGTCGCGAGCTGCGCCATTCGTTCGAAGGCTTGTATGTACTCCGGCCGGCAGTCGGGGTAACCCGAGTAATCGACGGCGTTGACGCCGATGAAGATGTGCCGGGCATTGAGGACCTCCGCAAGGCCGAGCGCGAAGGAGAGGAAGATGGTGTTGCGGGCCGGGACGTAGGTGACGGGGATGCCTTGGGTCGGCTCGCGCGGGACGTCGATGGCGTGATCGGTGAGGGCCGATCCGCCGAAGCTCCCAAGGTCGATGGTCATGATCCGGTGTTCCCGTACCCCCAGCATGCCGCACACGGCGCGGGAGGCCTCGAGTTCCGCGTCGTGCCGTTGTCCGTAACGGAAACTGAGGGCATGGCAGTCATAGCCCTCATGGACCGCGACCGCCAGCGTCGTGGCGGAATCCAGTCCGCCGGAAACCAGTACCACCGCTTTCATCGTTTCTGCTGGCCCCTCTCGCACATGATCACAGGAGGCATTTTAGCCGGTTTCAGCGCCGTATACCGCCACCTGACAGTTTATTTCAGTGGCCGCGGGCCTCGCCCCAGAGGATCTTGTGGAGTTGCAACTGGAACCGGACCGGCAGGCGATCCACGAGGATCCACTCCGCGAGTTGCGCATCCGCCAGTTGCCCGTGGCTGGCGGAGAACAGCACCTCGCAACGTTCGGCGAGTGCGTATTCATGTAGTTTTTGCACGGACCATTCGTAATCCGCGCGATCGCAGATAACGAACTTGACCTGATCCCGCGGCGTGAGCAGGGCGATGTTCTCGTAGCGGTTGCGCGCCGACTCCCCGGAACCGGGGGTCTTTAGGTCAACGATGCGGACCACACGGGGATCGATCGAGGAGATATCCAGCGCCCCGCCGGTTTCGAGCGAGACGGCGTAGGAGGCATCGCAGAGCAGGCGCAGCAACGCCGGACAATCCCGCTGCGCCAGAGGTTCTCCCCCTGTTACCGTGATGTAACGTGCGTGGTAACTTTCCACGGCCTCGAGGATCGCGCCGATAGCCATGGGTCGACCTTCATGAAAGGCGTATTGCGTGTCGCAGTATTGGCAGCGCAGCGGACAACCGGTCAGGCGGACGAAGACCGTGGGCAGGCCGCTGAGGCTCGTCTCGCCCTGGAGGGAATGGAAGATCTCGTTGACGATCAGGGTGCGCGAAAGCAGATCTGCGCGCGACAAAGTCATGGCCAGCGCAGCAGCGTTTCAACTTCCTGCTAGCGATTGCCCGAGAGCGCGAGCTGTTGCAGGCGGGTCTGGGCGAGACGGCTGGCCGTGGTGTCGGGGTATTGTTTGACCAGCATCTCCAGGTATTGCCGGGCCTCGTTGATGAGCCCGAGCTCCTGATAGCTGTAACCGATCTTCAACAGGGCGTGGGTGTATTTCTGGCTTTGCGGGTAATTGTTGGTGAGCCGCTCGTACTCGGCGATGGCATTCTCGAACTGCCGCATGACATAGAAGGATTCGCCGAGCCAGTATTGCGCGTTGTCCGAGAATTGCGCCGTGGGATACTTGCCGAGGAAGGTGCGGAAGGCCGCTATGGATTGCTCGTATTGTCCTTCCTTGAGGAGGGCGAAGGCCGCGTCGTAATCGGCCTGCACCAGCGCGGGATCCGCCTCGATCACTGCTTCGCCTTCAATCACGGGTGCGCTATCCACCGGTGCGGCAGGGGTGATCCCTGGCGTTTCATTGACGATAGCGCCGGTGACGAGATTGGCATTCCCTTCTGTGACAGGAGGGGTCATGACTGGCGCGGATCCCGTCGCCCCGGTGACGCCCGTTGCCGTAGCGCCGACCGCGGCCGAAGGGATGGTCTCGATCTCGAGATTGCCGCCATCCAGCGCATTCGTTTGCGTGTTCAGCATCATGGACTGATCCGGGCCGGTGACCGGGGTCAGGGTTTGCAGGGGCGGGTTGACCTCACCTTGCATGGCGGGGATCTCGCCGGGGGCGCCCGTGGACGCGATACCGGCGCCGCCTTCGAGACGCTGGAGGCGTTGATCGATGTCGGAGTAGAGGGCCTGCAGGCGGCTCTGCACCTGAGCCATATTGTGATTCTGCAACTCGATGTCCCCGCGCAGCCTGGCCACCTCCTGTTGCAGGCGTTCGGTCTGTTGGAGCAGTTCAATCAAACCCTGGCTTTTCAGGAGTTGTTCAATCCGATCCAGGCGCTGCGCCACGGTTTCCGAGCGCGGTTGGGCGACCGGGGCCTGGGCCAGAACAGCCGGCAGCCAGGTCAATGACAGACCCATGACCAGGGTGGGAATGATGGCTCGATTTGCTTTCACAGACGCTCCCAGGGCTTGCCGCCCCTGCTTAATTGCCGCTAATAAACCAGTTCGACGCGCCGGTTCTGACTCCAGGAATTGTCATCATGTCCCGACTCGATCGGACGCTCCTCGCCGTAGCTCACGGTCCGGATCTGGGAGGCCTGCGCGCCGAGCAGGGTCATCTGCCGCTTGACCGCGAGCGCCCGCCGTTCGCCCAGCGCCAGGTTGTATTCCCGCGAACCGCGTTCGTCCGCATGGCCTTCGAGAGATACCACCACGTTCGGATTCTTGACGAGGTAATCGGCATGCGCCGCCACCACTTCCCGGTAGCGCTCCTGGATCTCGCTGCTGTCGTATTCGAAATAGACGATGCGCGTGGACAGCGGGCTGTTGGGGTCGTCCAGTTCGCTCATGCCCGAACCGGCGCCTTCGCCCGCGCCGTAGGTGCTGACCTCGCTGTTGCCGCCCGAACCGCTGCCCTCACTGACGGCCGCGGTGGTTTTCTTGCTGCCGCCGGTCGAGGAGCAGGCCCCCAGCATGACCGCGAGCATGACAACCAGGAAGATACGGGTATTCATAAGCATTCTTGTCTCCTAAATAAATATGTAGTGGCTGGTCTGCCACAGACCGCGCAAGGATAACACTCCTGCGCTATTGTTGAAATCTACAAACCATCTCGGGATCAGGGTTTTTCCGGGGGAAACGGACCCCAGGCGGGTTCCTGAACCGCGCCGACTTGCAGCGCGAGGCGCTGGTGGACGCTGCCGTCTGAAGACACGGCCGCGAGTTCCGAACCCCTCCGGCCCGAGGTGGCGTAGATGATCATGCTGCCGTTTGGCGCGAAGCTGGGCGATTCGTCCAGACTGGCGCTGGTCAGCAGGAGGATGTCGGTGCTCTCCAGATCCAGGATGCCGATCCGGTAGGCCCCGCCCTGGGCGTGCAGCAGGGACATGCTCTTCCCGTCGGGCGAGTAGCGGGGCCTGGCGTTGTATTCGCCGACGAAGGTCAGGCGCTTGATCTCGCCGCCGTTGAGGTTCATCTCGTAGATCTGCGGATTGCCGCCGCGATCCGAGGTGAAGGCGATCCTCCGCCCATCGGGCGAGAAGGCCGGTTCGGTGTCGATCCCGCGGTCGTTGGTCAGGCGCTGGAGGGAGCGCGAGGCCAGGTCCATGACATAGATCTCAGGGTCGCCCTCGCGGGAGAGCGTCATCGCGAGCCGGGACCCGTCCGGCGACCAGGCGGGGGCGCTGTTGATCCCGGAGAAGGCCGCGATGCGGGTGCGTTGGCCGGTGATGATGTCCTGGATGAAGATCGCCGAGTTGCGTCCCTCGAAGGAGACATAGGCCAGTTGCCGGGCGTCGGGCGACCAGGCGGGCGACATGAGCGGTTCCCCCGATTCCATCAGCACCTGGGAATTGAAGCCGTCGGCGTCGGCGATCTGGAGGTAGTAACGCCGGCCCTTGCCCTGGTCCTCGCGCACGGTGACATAGGCGATCCGGGTGTCGAAGGCGCCGCGGATCCCGGTCAGCCGTTCGAAGATGATGTCGCTGATGCGGTGCGCCGTGCGGCGGAGCTGCTTGGGGCTCGCGGGGATGCGAAAGCCCGCGATCTGCGCCCCGCGATAGACGTCGATGAGGCGGAATTCCACCTCAAAATTGCCGTCCGGCAGGGCCTTCAGCGTGCCCAGTACGATGTTTTCCATGTTGAGCAGCCGCCAGTCGCGGAAGTTGACCTCCTGAAATTGCAGCGGGCGTTGCGGCAGGTCCTCCGTGTCCATCACCGCGAAGCGTCCGCTGCGATCGAGGTTATTCGAGATGGTCAGGGCGAAGTCCATCGGCGGGTCCTGCGCCGCGCCGGACCAGCCGAAGGGGACGACGGCGATTGGCAGGGTGTTTTCGATGCCGCGGTCGATGACGATCTCGAGCGCGTCCTCCGCGGGAGATGCCGTTGCCTGCAATGCCAGAACGAAAAATAAAAGTATTCTTGAGATCATCCGCTTGTTCCTGTTGTTACTGGGGCTTGAAGCGCAGATTGAACTGGCGCAGGCCAAGCCGTTCGAAGGTCGCCGAATCCGCCGGCAAGGGCAGTGGCGACGCCTTTTGTACCGCATCATGAGCGCGCCGGTCAAAGATTTCGTTGCCGCTCGACTTGCTGATCTGGACGCCCACCACCTCGCCCCCCGGCACGGTCCGGACCAGCAGGACGCATTCGAGTCCCGGCGGCAGACCGCTGATATTGAAGTTGTTGCGCACGTCCTGGTAGATGTTGGCAATGACCCCCTGCATCAGGGACTGATCGGCGCGGGCCTGGGCCGCCTGTTGCTCGGCGACCTGTTTCTGGCGCGCGGCCTCTTCTTCCTTGCGCTTTTTTTGTTCCGCCTCCGCCTTTTTCTTCGCCTCTTCATCCTGGCGCTGTTTTTCGGCCTCGGCCTTGCGTTTGCGCTCCAGTTCCTCCTGCTCCTTTTTCTTCTCCGCCACTTTCTTCTGTTCCGCTTCCAGCGCCTTTTGCTCCTGCTCTTTTTTCTTTTTCAGATCGGCGAGGCGTTGTTCCTCCGTCTTGCGCTTGGTCTCCGCCTCGCGTGCCTGGCGCTCCAGCAGACGTTGTTTTTCGAGCTTTTCCTGCTCCTTTGCATCCTCAAGTTCCTTCAGGCGTTGCAGTTCCTTTTCCACCTGGGCGCTGTCCACGGTGACCGCCTCCACGGCATTCACCTGTGGGGCCGGTTTGACCTGCCGGGACGTGAAATCGAAGCTCAGCACGAGCAGCAGGACCGCGGCGACATGCAGCAGGATCGACAGCAGCGAGGATTTGAATGTGAGTCGGGAGAACAAGTCGCTTGCCTATTGCTCGGGCGGATCCGTGATCAGGCCCACGCCATTGACGCCAGCCCGCTGCAGCATGGCCATGGCCTCGACGACCCGGCCGTAGGGCACGTTCTTGTCGCCCTTCAGATAGACGGGGATCCCCGGCTGATACTTGAGCAGCGCGCTGACGCGGTTGGCGAGGGTTTGCGGGTCGACGGGGTCATCCTGCTTCTCGCCGTAGTTGATGTAGAAATTTCCCGCGCTGTCGACGCTGATCATCACCGGCTCCTTGTCCTCGGCGGGCATGGGCTCGGCCGCCGCCTGGGGCAACTCCACCTTCACGCCCTGGCTGAGCAGCGGGGCCGTGATCATGAAGATGATCAGGAGCACCAGCATGACATCGATGTAGGGGACGACGTTGATCGCCGACATCGGTTTTTTGCGTACTCTCGGTTTCATCGGAGATTAGTCATTGGTCACTGGTCATTTGTCAGCCGTTCTCAATGCGAACGGACTTTATCAGACTTGCCTTAGCTGTGTGCATAGCGATGGAGGATCGAGGAAAACTCCTCCATGAAGATGTCGTAGCGGTTCAGCAGGCGCTCCACGTCGTCGGAGTAGCGGTTGTAGGCGATCACAGCCGGGATAGCGGCGAAGAGACCCATGGCGGTCGCGATCAGGGCCTCGGCGATCCCCGGCGCGACCATGGAGATGGTCGCCTGTTGGACATTGCCGAGCGAGCGGAAGCTGTTCATGATCCCCCACACGGTGCCGAACAGGCCGACATACGGGCTGGTCGATCCCACCGTCGCGAGAAAGGCCAGGTGTCTTTCGAGGACCTCCATCTCCCGGTTGAGCGCCACGCGCATTGCCCGCTGCGCGCCTTCGAGCTGGGCCTCCGGTTCGATCTTCGGCTGGGCCTTCAGTTTTGCGAATTCCTTGAAGCCAGACTCGAAGATCTTCTCCATGCCGGTGGCGTCGTGTTTCCGGTGCGTCACCTTGTTATACAACGGGGCGAGGTCCTCCGCCGACCAGAACCGCTCCTCGAATTGGTTGGCGGAATCTTTCGCGAGCTTGAGGATCCTGGATTTGCTGAAGATCATGGTCCAGGAGACCACCGAGGCCCAGAGCAGGAGGAGCATCACCAGTTTCACCAGCAGACTGGCGTTCAGGATGAGATGGATGAAGGATAGATCAGTTGACATCATGCAGTTCCATTCTTATTGAGTTCGGCAGCCGCCGTGGTTTCATGTCCGCCGCGTCGAGGCAGGCGACCCCGACCTCGGCCTCGCACAGGACCTCCCCGCGCTCATTCAGGATTGTCTGTCCGAACGCCAGGCTGGCGCCCCCCCGGCTGATAAGAGTGCTGCGGACCTCCAGGAGTTCATCGATGCGCGCCGGTTTGCGGTAATGGATTGTGATTCGGTTGACGGCAAAGAGCAATCCTTCCCGCGCGCGCAGATCGTGCTGGGAATGACCGAGATGGCGCAGCCATTCCGTGCGCGCCCGCTCCATGTACCGCAGGTAGCCGGTATGATAGACCACGCCCCCGGCGTCCGTGTCCTCGTAATAAACGCGCACCGGCCAGGAAAAGCCGATCCCGGCGCCGGCCGCGGGGTCAGTCTTTGGCGTCTTTTTCGTCATTGAAGAGATCCGGTTCGGTCGGGCGGTTGCGCGGCGGCTCGAGGCCGAAGTGCAGCCAGGCGTTGCGGGTGGCCATCCTCCCGCGCGATGTACGCATGAGGAAGCCTTGCTGGATAAGATAAGGCTCGATCACGTCCTCGATGGTGTCGCGTTCCTCGCCGATGGCCGCCGCGAGGCTGTCGGCGCCCACCGGACCGCCGTCGAATTTCTGGATGATGGTCAGGAGCAGTTTGCGATCCATCATGTCGAAGCCGTGCTCATCCACGTTCAGCATGTCTAGCGCCCGCCGCGCGGTGTCGTTGGTGATCCGCCCATCCGCGCGGACCTCGGCGTAGTCCCGCACCCGGCGCAGGAGGCGGTTGGCGATCCGCGGCGTGCCGCGCGAACGGGCGGCGATCTCCTGCGCCCCGTTATCGTCAATCGCGACCTCGAGGATGCCGGCCGAGCGGCGCACGATCCCGTTGATCTCCGCGCTGGAGTAAAACTCCAGCCGTTGGACGATCCCGAAGCGGTCCCGCAGCGGCGAGGTCAGGAGTCCCGCGCGGGTGGTGGCGCCGACCAGCGTGAAATGCGGCACATCCAGTTTGATCGCCCGCGCCGCCGGGCCCTCGCCGATCATGATGTCGATCTGAAAATCCTCCATCGCGGGATAGAGGATTTCCTCGACGATGGGGCTCAGCCGGTGGATCTCGTCGATGAAGAGGACATCGCGGGATTCGAGGTTGGTGAGGATGGCGGCGAGGTCGCCGGGTTTTTCCAGCACGGGTCCGGAGGTCTGGCGCAGGCCCACGCCCAATTCGTGGGCGATGATGTGGGCGAGCGTCGTCTTGCCGAGACCAGGCGGACCGAAGATGAGCACATGATCGAGGGCCTCGCGGCGGTTGCGGGCCGCGCCGATGAAGATCTCCATCTGCTCGTGCACCGCGGGTTGGCCGACATAATCCTTCAGCCGTCGGGGCCGCAGGGTGTTGTCGGCGATGAGGTCTTCGTTGTTTTCGCCGGGGGCGATATGCGGATTGATGTCGCTCATCGCGGTCGTTTCAATGAGTAGCCCGGATGCAGCGTAGCGTAATCCGGGATTTGTGCGTCGTGATTTGTCCCTGGATTCCGTTTCACTTCATCCAGGCTACATTTGGAGACAGGAGTCTTTGCCATCAGGCCGGGTTCCTAAGGGTAGTCCGGAGGGCTTCACGGATGATCGCCTCGCTGCTCATGGCCTCGGCGGCGACGGCGAGCACCATGCGGCTCGCCTCCTGGGGTTTGTAGCCCAGATTGATGAGGGCGCTGATGGCGTCCGCCTCCGCGCTGCGGGAAATGTTGGCGTGTCCCGGCGCGGCGAGCGGCGTCGACCCGGTCTCCCAGTCCTTCAGCCGATCGCGCATCTCCACGATCAACCGTTCGGCGGTCTTCTTGCCGATCCCGGGGAGGCGCACCAGGCGATCCATGTCGCCAAGCTGGATGCATTGCGCGAACTCCGCGGATTCGATCCCGGAGAGGATGGTGAGCGCCAGCTTCGCCCCCACGCCGTTGACCTTGATCAGGGCGCGAAACAGCCGCCGTTCGTCCAGACTCGCAAAGCCGTACAACAGGTGGGCGTCCTCGCGGACGATGAGATGGGTGTGTATCACAAGGTCCACGCCCGCCTCCGGCAGGACATAAAAGGTGCTCATCGGGGCCTCGATCTCGTAACAGACCCCCTGGACATCGAGCAGGAGCTGAGGCGGTTTCTTCTCCAGCAGGATCCCGCGCAGGCGTCCGATCATTGCAGGCGGCCTCCCCGGATCCCGCTGACCCCGGACATGCGCAGCAGGCCCTCGCGGGAATGCCCGTGACACAAGGCGACGGCGAGCGCGTCCCCCGCGTCGCTCTCCGGGATCTCGGGCAGATTGAGAAGCACGCGCACCATGTGCTGCACCTGTTGTTTGGCGGCGTGGCCCCGGCCCACGGTCGCCTGCTTGACCTGATTTGCGGTGTACTCAAAGATCGGGAGCCCCTGCCGCGCCATCGCGACGACCGCCGTGCCGCGGGCCTGGCCGAGCTTCAGCGCGGAATCCGCGTTCTTGTGCATGAAGATCTGCTCGATCGCGCCCTCGTCCGGGCGGTGTTCGCCGATGAGTTCCTCCAGCCGGGCGTAGATGCAACCCAGCCGCTCGCCCAGGGATTCGCCCTCCACCCGGATGACGCCGTGACTGATGTGCGTGGAATGGTTCGCCTGCATGTCGATGACCCCGAAGCCGGTGAATCTGGAGCCGGGATCGATCCCGAGGATGCGGACCCGGCGGCGGGTCGGTTCCGGAAGATTGCCCGCGGGACGGGGGGCCGTCATCAGGAGCGGTCCGGCCCCGGTTCAGGCGAGCGCCGCGAGGACATCGTCGGGGATCTCGGCGTTGGAATAGACCTTCTGCACATCATCGAGGTCTTCCAGCATCTCGAGCAGGCGGATCATGCTTTCGGCGGAATCCTGCTCAAGAGTGGTGGAGGTTGAGGCGCGCATGGTGATCTCGGCGGTCTCCGGGGTGAATTTGCCGGCGACCAGGCGATCCCGCACGGCGGCGAAGGTTTCCGGCGTCGTGAGGACCTCGATGGAACCGTCCTCATGGGTGACGATATCCTCGGCCCCGGCCTCGAGTGCGAGTTCCATCAGCCGGTCCTCATTCGTGCCCGTGGGATAATTGAGCAGACCGACCTTGCTGAATAGATAGGCCACCGAGCCGTCGGTCCCCAGATTGCCGCCGCACTTGGTAAAGGCGTGCCGGACATCCGCCACCGTGCGGTTGCGATTGTCGGTGGTGCAGGCCACCATCACCGCGACGCCGCCGGGGCCATAGCCTTCGTAAGTGACTTCTTCCAGATTTGCGGAATCATCGCCGCCCGCCCCGCGCTTGATCGCGCGGTCGATGGTGTCTTTGGCCATGCTGTTGGCGCGCGCGGTTTCGAGCGCGGCCCGAAGGCGCGGATTGGAATTCGGGTCGCCGCCGCCAAGCCGTGCGGCGATGGTGATTTCCCGGATCAGTTTGGTGAACAGCTTGCCGCGCTTGGCGTCCTGTTTCCCCTTGCGGTGCTGGATATTAGCCCACTTGCTGTGACCTGCCATGAGTTCTCTTCAGAGTGAAACGAATGGGGGCATTTTATCATAAAATAGACAGGCATAATCCCTTGTCCTGCCGCGTGTTTTACGGATCGAGAGCAGCATCGTCTTACAGCACTTCAATCATCTCAGCCACGACCTGCGAGTCCAAACCATTGTCTGCCAGGACGATAGGTTCGAAGTCAGGGTTGAGTGGTTTCAGCGTGATCCTCTTGTGACTCCAGGAGTCGTCATGACTCACCTTTTCGCTCTCATACCGCTTGACTGTGTAACGCTCGCCAGTTTCCGGGTCGATATCATCCCGCAGTTGTACGAGAACCGTCTTGCCCTGCCGTGAACCCTCCACCGGCGCTCGAAACAAACACCACGCCTCATCCGGGATCATCGGCTCCATCGACTTGCCGACGACCTGGGCAACGAACATTCCGGCACGAAGCCGGTGGCGCGTCTTGACCTCGACCCAGTCGAAGCCATTTTCCTCGACGTGCTGCGGATCGCCGAAGGCGCCGGCGGCGGCCTTTAGCGGAACGAGTGGCACACAGGTGACGAAGCGATCCTCAAGTCTTGGTTCGACGATTCGCAAGTGTGGCGGCAGCGCAGGTACGATCGCATGTTGTTCCGCTTCGGTAGCGGCACCGCTTCGTAACCGTCGATACGCCTTCGACGCCATCCATGCCGTCACGATCTTCTGGAAGGGCGCGTCGTTCATGAATCGGACAAAGATCTCCTCGTTCTGATCCATGCGCTCGACGAACAGCTTCTCAAGCAGATTCTTGAATACCAGCTCGAATTTATCGCCGGGGTTAACTGCCGCTGCCTGCCGCAGGCTGTTGTCGGCCATGGCAGCCTCGACGATCTGGTCGAAAAATAACTGGTCAGCCTGGTTGAAATCTGTCCCGAAGCGCTCGTTCACTACGTCGATGAGCTGCGACAGCGGCACGGGTTGCGAGCGAACCAAGCCACTGCCAACCTCAGTAGGGCCATCGAGACGCCGGGCTTCACCGTCCTTCAACGAGATGGACCCCTCGCTAATCTTCTGCAGGCGGTAGTATTCGAGCCGTACCTCGTCATCGAACTGGTACGCCGGGCCGCTCTTGCGACGAGGCAGCTTCGCCGCAAGGTGACGGAGAAACACGTACAACCGCTCGAGGTCAGAGTCCTGGTACGGGATCACCTGGCTCAGGAAGGCGTAGAGGTTGAGAAAAGCCTGCATCTTGCCGCGCCAGAGTTCCGCCTCTTCCTCGTTGTCCTTCTGGCGAACCGTGAAACGCGAGACCGCCGGGTCGAGCGCCGCATTCATCGCCTGGTGATCCAGCGCGCTTTGCCGCTGCTTCGGCTTGAAATAGACCGCGCTGAATCGCTCGACCTCCTCGTCGAGATAGATCCCCGAGGCGTCCAGTTCACCCTTTATCGCATACATGCGGGCGGGGTCGACTTCCTCACCCATCTCCGCGCCTTCGTAGTAGACCTTGAAGGCTTCGCGGATCTCCTCGCGGTCATTGACGAAGTCGAGGACGAACGTGTCTTCCTTGAGCGGGTGAATGCGGTTCAGCCTCGACAAGGTCTGCACGGCCTGGATCCCCGCGAGGCGCTTGTCCACGAACATCGTGTGCAGGAGCGGCTGATCGAAACCAGTTTGGTACTTTTCCGCGACGAGCAGCACCTGATACTCCTGCGTTGCGAATTTCTCGGGCAGTTCTTTCTCGGAGATGCCGTGGTTCATGCCCGGTTCGGTGTAGGTGACACCGGCCAGCTTGTCGTCTAGCACCGTTCCAGAGAACGCCACCAGCGACTTGATGGCGTAGCCTTTCTCCTGGATGTAGCGATCAAAGCCCTGCTTGTAGCGCACCGCTTCCAGACGTGAACCAGTGACCACCATCGCCTTGGCGCGACCGCCGATCTTGTGCCGAGTGACGGCCTGGAAGTGCTCGACCATCACCTCGGTCTTCTGCGCGATGTTGTGCGGGTGCAACTTCATGAAGCGCCCCAGAGCCTGCGCGGCTTTTTTCCGCTCGACGTTTGGATCGTCCTCGCACGCCTTCAGCAATTTGAAATAGGTCGCGTAGCTCGTGTAGTGTTTCAGAACGTCGAGGATGAACTCCTCCTCGATCGCCTGTCGCATCGTGTAGCGGTGTGCCGGCTGCCCATCGCGGCCAAACACGGCGAGCGTTTTGTGCTTGGGCGTGGCAGTGAAGGCGAAAAAGCTCAGGTTCGCTTGCCTGCCGCGCTTGGCCATGCTGCGGAACAGCTCCTCCATGTCGTCGCGGCCTTCCTCGACCGCGCGATTCTTCGCTTCGTCCCGCAGTCCCTCACCACCCAGCACTTCCTTGAGGTCGGTCGCCGTCTCGCCACCCTGCGAACTGTGGGCCTCATCAAGGATTACGGCGCAACGCCGGGTAGCGAGTGTCCCCGTGCCGGTCTCGCCGCGCTCCTCTGCAATTTTAAGCAACTGTCGCGAGACGAAGGGAAATTTCTGCAACGTGGTGATGATCACCGGCACCGCGTTCTCCAACGCTTCCGCAAGCTGCCGCGAGCTCTCGTCGATCCGCTGTACGACGCCACGCTTGTGCTCGAACTGGTAGATCGTGTCCTGCAACTGCTGGTCGAGCACGACGCGGTCGGTCACCACGATCACGCTATCGAATACGCGCTGGTTGGCGGCATCGTGCAGGGACGCGAGCCGATGCGTCAGCCAACCGATGGTATTGCTCTTGCCGCTTCCGGCCGAATGCTCGACGAGGTAGTTGTGCCCAACGCCCTCGGCGCGCGCCGCGTCTACCAACATCCGCACCGCCTGAAGCTGGTGGTAACGGGGAAAGATCATAGCCTCGGTCTTGACCTTGCGGCCTTGGTCATCGCGCTTCTCGTCGATCTGCAGGTGGATGAAGCGCGCAAGCAGATCGAGCAGGCTATCCCGCTGCAACACTTCCTCCCACAGGTACGCCGTGCGATAGGTGCGACCCGCCGGGTCGGGCGGGTTGCCGGCGCCACCGTCGTTGCCCTTGTTGAACGGAAGGAAGTGCGTCGCCGTGCCCGCCAGGCGCGTGGTCATCAGCACGGACTCGGTGTCCACCGCGAAATGCACCAGCGTGCGGCGCTTGAACTCGAAGATGGGTTCGCGCGGGTCACGGTCCTGCCTGTACTGCCGGCGCGCATCCTCCACCCGTTGGCCCGTAAGCGGATTCTTTAGCTCCAGCGTGGCGACGGGAATCCCATTCAGGCTCAATGTGACATCGAGGGACTTCTCGGAACGGGGCGAAAAGTGAAGCTGACGGATGATGCCAAGCCGGTTCGCGGCATACCGCGCTTCAAGCTCCGGATTCAGCTCGTGGGCTGCTTTGAAATACGCGACGTGTAGAGTGCGCCCATAACACTTGAAGCCGTGTCGCAACGTCGCAAGTGATCCATTGGCGTCCATCCACTTGCAGAGATCGCCAATGATCTGCTCTCCAGTTTTGTCGCCATGAAGCGCGTCCAGCTTTTTCCATTCATTGGGTTGGGTCTCGCGGATAAAGGCAAGCACCGTCTCCGGGAAGACGGCGCGGTCGCGATCGAAACCCTCAGGCGCGATCGTCACGTAGCCGTGCTGGAGGAGGTGTGCTTCGATGACGGTTTCGAAGGCGGCTTCGGAGTGGCGGGGCGCGGTCATTGGTTCCTCTGTCTGGTGAAATGTCCCAACTCCGTGAGCCTGTAGCGTTGCTTGCTGCTGTTCGGCTTGTCGGGCAGGGTCATCTCGATCAGCCCTTGCTCGGATGCCGGCAGCCAGTACTGCGTTCGGAAGTGCTTTCGGTCGGTCAGCCCCAACCCGCCCATAAGGTCAGCCAGTCTCATCTCGCCTTCGATAGCATCCAGCAGCCGCCTGACTTGGGGGGTGACTTGGGGGGTGACTTGGGGGGTGACTTGGGGGGTGACTTGGGGGGTGACCTCCACAGCCACTTCTCGCAACTGCGGCAGAAACGATTCGAATGCCTTATGTACACGATCATTCTCGTAAAGCGGTGCCGCGTAGCCGATCGCCTGCCATTCGCGCCGCATCATCCGGAGGCCCGTGCCGGCTTGTTCGCACATGCCGATTCGGCGCATCCCCATCGCTATGGCGGGGTTGCGCACCTCCTTCTCTCCGGGTTCGAGCAGCCGCGTCTCGTTGCCGAAGCTGTCGCCGGGGTTCCAGAAGCGAATGCCGTCGGTGAAAAACTGGATGACCGCCTTGCGCGAGTGGTCGCCGTAGTCCTGGTGAATCAGGAGGTTCATCGCGGCCTCGCGGAAGACACGGAAACCCGCGGGCGCGTCGCGCCGCTCGAGCGTTTCCGAGTCGATGTCGCGGAACGGCTTGGGCATAAAGAAGAGGTACTTGGCGAGGAGTTGCTGCCAGGTTTCGACGATGTTCACTTCGCTCACGAGGCGATCGATCCAGCGCGTCTCGGGCATCTCGTCGTGACTGCCGTAGCCAAGGAACTGCACGTCGAGGATCGGGCGCGGCAGCAGGTTGCGAACACCGCGCAATGAGCCGAACAGCGCAACGCTCGCGCCCGTCGGCAGGAACGCGCCGCTTTCCTTCACCAAGTAGCCCCAGTCGTGGAGGAACTCGTGGTGCGGCTGCTCGACATCGAAGCCGGGGTTCGTGGCGTGGAAGCGGTCGCGGTACCAGGTGAGGCTCGCCGAGTGGAACACCTCGTCGAGCGAGACGCGCGTGAACGGCTGGCCGTCCCAGCGATCCGCCGACTGGTCGCGCAACATCCGCTCGATCTCGTGCGGCTGAGCGCGGTAGTCGCCACCGCCCTTGCGCAGAAAGGTTCGGCGGATGTCGCCGTCGAGGTAGACGGGCTTGCGCGTGCGCGGGTTCTCGGCGATGCGGAACGCGAGCGCGACCTTGCCGTCGTGCTGGTAGCGGTGTTCGGTGATGTCCACATCGTGGCTGACCTTCCCGTCGGCGTGCAGCACCGAGAGGAAGTCGTTCTGAACCTTGTCGGGTTCGCCGACGCCGCTCACCTCGAACTGCTCACCGTCCTGCGTAACGCCGAGGACCAGACAGCCGCCGCGGGTGTTGGCAAAAGCCGAGACGGTCTCAAACGCCGACTTCGGGAGTCCCTGACGTGCGGCCTTGAATTCGGCGCCGGTCCACTCGCCGGAACGGAGGAGGTCGGCAAGGAGGGGCTGGGTGGTCATGTGCCCTCCGGGATGATGGCTGCCTCGTGCTGAACTCTCCAAATTTGTTGGAGAGTTGTCTCCGGGGTCAGCTCCTCCGAGGCGTAGACTTCCTTCAGGTGGTAGCTGACGGTGCGGACGTCGACGCCGAACAGCTCGGCTATGCATCGCTGGTCGAGCCAGAAGGTCTTGGACTCGTAGCGCGCCTCGACGCGCACGGCGTCATCGGCGGTGCGGTAGGGGATCAGCTCGTCTCTGAGTGTATCGTCAGTCAATTGTGTCACAGCAGTCGCTCCTCCGCTGAGCTGACGAGCGCGCTCGCAGGCCCAGCGCAGCATCCCTGGGCGAACAGCGACGCGGGTCACACCGCACACTCCAATATGTCAATCTGCTCCAGCATGCCACCACTAAACATTCAGTGTTGCTTCATTTGTGCGGGCCATTGAGCGTCTACTCTCACTGCTACTCACAGTGCCTCCATCTTTGGCCCCACTCGTTGTCGTGAAACATCCACGATTCACGGAAACTATGATTTTTCGTGAGCAGGCAAATTTTTATGACCGTTTTGAAATCCACTTTTTGAATGCTCGCTACCATGCCATTTTACTCACCACATGGCTCTTGGCCGCGGTTGTCCAGCGATTCACATTACTTAGCAGTGTCGGGTCGATGTTATCGCAGAAGTCAACCAGTCGGCACCGGTCAAGCAGAATGCCTGCATCAATGCAGGCGCTATTCCAACGCGATTGATCACAAGCTTCCGTAACGCAAAATGAACGCACGGGAGTAACGGCGATAGTGCCATCGATCCATTTCTGAACGAAAGCACCGGGGTTCAGTTGTGCCACATGATCTTTCCAATTAGTTCCTGTTTTACACTGCGAAAAAACAATCAGTTGACCTGCACGACGGTCCGTAAAAGGGACCCATGCAACTACATCTAACTTACCATCGCGATCAACCGAAGGCATCACATCTGGGTTTTTGTAACCTGATCCTTCACACAACTGTTCGCACAGCGCCTTGATCTTATCCTGAAATGACTCGGTTACCGCAGTACCGAATACCAGTGCTTTCGCCCTTGTTTTACCCAAATAGTTTTTTAACACATGGGCACAGACTTCCTCAAACAACGATGTGCCATCAATTCTTTCGTGAACTCGGTTTTTCGTCATATTAAGTCGCGTACTTAACAAGAGGTAGAGGTAGATTATTGATCTTTCACCGTCATCGTTCATGTTGTATCTAAGGACGGTTCCTTCGAGATCGAGTTGGAACGGATAACCGACACCGCACGCGAACACACGCCGTTCGATCTCGTTCATTACCTCATCCAGAAAATCGGAGTTCCCGTCTTCATTGTCGTCACAACCAATATTGTTATCGTTATCATCCACTCGCCCAAGATAAGCCACAACTTCACGCTTCGATGTTGATCCACGGACCCAGCACAATAACTCTACAAAATCAGCGAGTTCGTGGACCTCTGCCTGCGATGACGGCAAGTCGGGCAGCTTGAACACATTACTTCTCCGTAAGTCGCTTTGTTTTCTCGGGGTTTCTCTTTCGTTCCATCTCTTTGTAGATGTCGTCAGCCATCTCGGCGATGGTGCCGACAACGCGCAGTAGCGCTTCCGACTTGTCATATCCTGTCGTCAGGTGTGCCCTTGCGGTAGTGAGTTCGCGTTTGGCGGCCAGAAGTGCCTCCTCGAAGACAGCTGTAGGGGGTCTGCTGATCTCGAACGCCTTGACAAGCTCTGACCCGGCCCGCAGTGCGGCTATCGCCTCTCGGTTGTTCAGGACGGCATTGAGACGCCTGAGGTCGGGGTTTTGTGATTCGACGACTGGTGGGCGATTGTCCTTCTTGCTGCCGTAAAGCCACACGCAGAGCTCGCCCAATTCCTTCACCTTTTCCTTGGGAACAGGATTCTTTGTCTCCTCGTCTTCAGCTTTTAAGCTGATAAAAGAACTGACGCCATCGTAATCCAGACCGGTGTAGAGGTGAGAGAAGGCGAGTCGTTGCCGAAATCTGTCCTCCCGATCATAAACCTTCATGCGTTCGGCCTGCTCGATCACCATCAGTCCACGATATAGACGTTGTACCGTCCGATGCTGATCGCCGATCTGATTTGCGATATCGGATAAAGAAATTTTGTGGTCACGATGAATATCGGCTATGTACTTCGCCTTAGCGTAGCTACTCCACTTTGCGGGACCGTTGACGTGTTTAAAACCTAAGTAACGCCATGATTCCTTACGGTCAGAAAAAATGACGGGCAGAGTCTCCAGACCATTGCGTTCATCCTTGGATAGTGTCGGAATTTCCCACCCGTTCTTCTTGGCGACTTGAGTATCGAGAAGTACTTTTACCGCTGCGAGACGCCGGTTACCTTCGATGACGATGTTCTTGTTTTTCTCTTTGGCTACAATAATCGGTTCATGTCGGAAAAATCCGCTAGCAGCGATCGACTGGACCAACTCGCGCACATCCATGGCATCCCAAAGGATCTCCTGGATCTCTTTATCCGTCGTCTCTGGCCGTACTCCGTATTCGGCAAGCCTAGGATTCAATCGGTCAAAGTGAAGTTCTTTCACAGGAATGGATTCGGTATTTGTTTTCGTAATCATGATGCTCCTCCCTGGTGATGAGAGACTTGAAGCAGATTTTCCCGACCATAAATCCGACAGGCATTAGGTATGGCAACGTGGCAAGGAGAAATGATAAGTTCGTGTGCTGAACGTTTCTCTTGAAGAGTATAGCGAATCGGCATGAGTGCAATCTGTTGCTTGACATATAATTCCCGCACCAAGCTACTGTCATCGTAAGACATAATCCACGGTAGCACAGTCTGATCGTCTAGATACCGCGACAACTTGGCGTGGTCATCTTGTTGATAAGCATTCAGGTAAAGACGCTGGCCATTGTTGACATACGGCGGATCAAGGTAGACAAAGACTCGGTTGCGACCCCGCCCCCGCGGCAATTGCTTCTTAAGGAAGACAATCGCATCCTCGCAGGTCACATGAATCTGAGTCTTCATTCGAGATAGATTCAGGATGCGTCTCGCAAGCGTTTCGCGGTTGAAGCGCACATCCATTCGCCATTTACCCGATTGTTCGTAGCCGCCGATTGGACCTGCACCGCTCAAAACCCCTGAGCGGTTGCAACGATTCATGTAGAAGGCGGAAAATCCCAGATCAAACTGGGCGTGCGACCTCGGTCGGGCGCAGATCTTGTGTTGACGATACCATTCTTTAATACTTAAAGGAACGGTGTGAATGCGCTCCACAAAACGCTCGCTATTTTGGAGTATCGCGCGCCAAAAGGCGTAGACTCGCCTGTCTGCATCATTGAGAAATATCTCTGATACAACGCCGTGCTTAAGAAGACCTATCGCCGCCCCGGCACCACCAGCGTAAGGTTCGTAGTAAGGGCATCCGCGCAAATCGTTCAGATCGATCACGTCAGTAAGGAACCCCGTTAGTTCAGCCTTACCGCCAGGATAGCGTAATGGGCTTGTATGCCTCATGCCGATCCCCTCGCAAAGTCAGGAGCATGTCTGCCTGTCACTGCCGCAGCGATGAGCGCGGCGCGGCGCTCTTTGATCAAGGCAATCGTGCGCTCGGTCGCCACCCTCAAAGCATCAAGCTTGCTCGCCTCCGAGGAAACATGAGCGACGATTGCTCTCTGGTCGTTGAGTGGCGGTAGAGGCACGTAGAGTGCTGCGACGGCCTCACAGGTAAGAGCACCCTTGGTTCCGCCTGCATCGTCACTGATGCTTCTGAGAAACTCGTAAGCAGCGAACAGAGCCCAACGTAGGAACCATGCATTTAGCAGATTGGCATTCGGCGTGATAAAGGCGAGGTGCTGATTTATCGTTGCCTCGAACGACAGAACCACCGCGCTCCCTCGGGTCTTCCCTTGTCCGGTTATTCCGATAAGAACGCTTCCCGGCTTGACCAAAGGTAGATGACATTCGCGGAACGCTGTTGGAGTGACAAACTGGTCGGATGCAGTCACTTCATCCTGATTGACCACTGAACTGTTGAGCCAAGGGATCACCCCTTCCGTCCAATACTCTGGATTGTCTCTGTTCGGGGTTGATCCATTCCCTACAAATGCAACGTGCCCAAGCTTCCATGCTTCCCAATGCGCCGGAATCTCCCCGAGCCAGGGAATGCCAGAGTCGCGGAGGCGCGCGCGGGGGTCGAGGCCGCGGGTGACGGCGCGTGTGATGACTGCCCGGCGCTTCTCGGCCAACAGCCCGAGCACCCGCTCCTTCGCCGCCACCAGTGCATCCAGCCGCGCAGTCTCTCGGTCAAGGTAGTTGGCGATTATGCATTGCGTCTCAAGCGGCGGGGCTGGTAGTCGAAGCTCGGCATACTTGGCCGCAGAGAAGTTCTGGATCGTCGATTGCACAACACTTGTATTGACTTGATCCCAGTAGTGGTGGCTTTCTGACCAATACGCCACAAAGCGAGGTTCGAAATCTGCACCGGGTGAGATTCGCACCAGATAGCCCGCGAACGCAGCCGGCCCTATGTCACTGGCGTGAAGATAGGTCTTGCCGAAAGTGGCGCCGACCGCCGCTGCAAGAATGTCCCCGACGTTGAATGGTGCCTCAGCTGCCTGCTCGGGGGGAAGCGACATGAATGTGTCGTCTCGCAGTTTCCTGGGGCCAGCAATATCAGTGATTCGCACATATCGCGGCCACGAGGGGTCATCGTGCTCAGCGGCCGCTCCGACCCCATTTATGATCGGGCGCCGGACGCAGTACTTCAGACGTTGTTCGACGACGGTCACTCCGTCACCTCCCGGAGCAACCGCATGATCGCCTCTTCCGCCTGCTTGAGCTCCGCGTCGATTATCTCCAAGGGACGCGGCGGCGTGTACTTGTAGAAGTGGCGGTTGAAGTTAATCTCGTAGCCGACCTTGTCCTTGGCTCGATCCATCCAGGCGTCGGGCACGTGTGGGCGCACCTCGCGTTCGAAGTAGGCGTCGATGTCGTCCTTGAGCGGCACGTTCTCGAAATCGCGCAGGTCGGGATCAGGCTCTCCAGGGCTCTGCACCCAACCTTCCCGTATTGGCTTGCCGTCGGAGTTTTTTTTCGTGAACACATTCCGGAAAAGCTTCCATTCCGAAGCCTTCCATCGGCTCCCTTTCTCTGCGAGAACATCTTGAATGTCGCTCTCGACTGCATCCCAATCCAACCTCGGCTCTCGACCTAACACCTTGTCGATGGCCTGCACGTCGTCGAGCAGGTGCGGGCACGCGTCAAGAAAACGAGACTTGTCTTCCAGGGTCATCTGGTAGCGCAGGCGCAGGGGCCGCTCGACGGTCACGCGGGTGTAGCCGAAGTCGGCGTTGTCGAAGGTCCTGGAGGTCTCGCCGTCGGTCTGCCGGCCGTAGAGCTTGACGATCTCGGCGATCTGGCTGTTGGTGATGTGCCGGCGCTTGTCGCCGAGGCTGCGCTTGTTGTCCTCGCTGCCACCCGCGGTCCACACGGCGCGCGCATCGAGGAGCTGAATCCTGCCCTTGCGCCGCTTCTCCTTGCGGTTGGTGACGATCCAGACGTAGGTGCCGATGCCCGTGTTGTAGAACATCTGCTCCGGCAGGGCGATGATGGCTTCGAGCCAGTCGTTCTCGATGATCCACTTGCGGATGTCGCTCTCACCCGAGCCCGCGCCGCCGGTGAAGAGCGGTGATCCGCTGAAGACGATGGCGAGGCGCGATCCGTGTTTGTGCTCCGCCGGGCGCACAGGCTCGAACTTGTCGACCATGTGTTGCAGGAAAAGCAGCGAACCGTCATTCACGCGCGGCAGCCCGGCGCCAAAACGGCCGTCGAAGCCGCGCTTGTCGCGCTCCTGCTGGATCTCCTTCTGCTGTTTCTTCCAGTCCACACCGAAGGGTGGGTTGGTCAGGAAGTAGTCATAGGTCTCGCCCGCGAACTGATCCTCGGTGAAGCTGTCGCCGAAGCGGACGTTGTTGCCGCCGCCGTTGTGGTCCACCTGTTTCATCAGCATGTCGGACGCCGCGGTGGCGAAGGCGCGCTTGTTGTAGTCCTGCCCGTAAACGTAGAGCTTGGCCGCGCCGTGATGCTCGCGCAGGTAGTTCTGGGCCTCGGCCAGCATGCCGCCGGTGCCGCAGGCCGGGTCGAGCAGCTTGCGCACCGTTCCGGGCGTGGCGAGAAGCTTGTCGTCATGGATGAACAGGATGTTCACCATCAGCCGGATGACCTCGCGCGGCGTGAAGTGATCGCCCGCGGTCTCGTTGGCCAGTTCGTTGAAGCGCCGGATGAGGTTCTCGAAGATGAGGCCCATCTGCTCATTAGGCACCGCGTTCGGGTGCAGGTCCACGTCGCGGAACTTGGAGATGACGAGGTAGAGGATGTTCGCCTCGCGCATCCGCTCGATCTCGGCCTCGAATTCGAAGAAGTCGAAGATGTCGCGGACGTTCTTCGAGAAACCCTTGATGTAGCTGACCAGGTGTTTCTCGATGTTGTCGGGATCCCCCTTCAGTTTCTCGAAGTCGAGGGGCGAGTGATTGTGGAAGCGCTGGCCGGATGCCTGGTTGAGCTTGGTATCGAGGGCGTCGCCTTCGAGCTTACCCCCCTTGCGCCTTTCGTGCTCGGCCAGGACCTTGGCCTTGGTGGGCGAGAGCACGCAGTCGAACCGGCGCAGCACCGTCATCGGTAGCATGACGCGCTCGTACTGCGGCGGCCGATAAGGGCCACGCAGCAGATCGGCGATCTGCCAGATTAAATTAGAGAAGTAGTTGTGGTCAGGCATTGAGCATGCTCGTGGACAGTCAGAATCCAAAACGTGTCCAAAGAAAGAGCCGCCTGAAAGTATGGAGCCTTCCGAGGTGAAAGGCATGGAAGAGGCTTGTATAGGCAGTTATCGTGGTTCATGGCGTTCCTTTGATGCCCTCACCGTGGGCATGGATCTTACCGGTGTTAGGTACGGTTGAATAGATCAACCACGGTATATTGACCTTATAAAAACAAGCCTCGCTAGCGTTGCGAAACAAACCGGCCATATTGGAGAAAATGCAGGCATTGTTCCGCCGCGCGCCGCGAGATGAGGAGACCCATGTGTGTGGCCGGGACGGTGACGTGATCCCGCATGCCCTCGATCAGGGTTTCGTTGACCGCGACCGTGCCGTCGCAAGGACGCGGGATGTCCGGGATGAACCAGACAGGTCCCAACCCCAGGGTCCCGGCGATGCTGCCGAGATCACGGCCGCCGTTCCAGCCGGGGGCCTCGCCCAGCAGGCCCGCTTCCAGGCTCCGTCCGAGCAGCCTGCGTCCCGGCGACAGTCGCAGGAAGCCACGAGCCGCGCTGCTTGGCTGATGCGGCGTACCCAGGGTGACGACCCGGCCGGGCCGTTGATCGGGATGGGCATGAAAGAGATGCCGCAATACCAGGCCGCCCAGGCTGTGGCCGATGAAGTGCACTACCTGGTGCGGCAGGCGACTGGCGAAGGTCGCGAGGTCATGCGCATTCTCGGCGGGGCTCTGGCGTACGGTCGGATAGCGGAACTGATGCGTTATGTAACCGGCCGCGGCGATCCGGCGGCGCAGCAGGGTCATATCGAGGCCGTTCATCCACAGGCCGTGGACCAGGATGACGGCCTCGGTCACGCGTCACCCGCAAGTTGCTGCTGGCGGCGGCTGAAATCCAGCAGACGTTGGATGGTTTGTTGCGCCCGCTCGATGATGGCGGGGTCGACCTGAATCTCGTTCATCCCAGTTTCCAGCGTGCGTACGGTGGCGCGCAGCGTGTTCATCGCCATCCAGGGGCAATGCGCGCAGGACTTGCAGGTCGCGCTGCGGCCAGCGGTCGGAGCCTCGATGAATTCCTTGCCCGGCGCCGCCTCGCGCAGCTTGTGGAAGATCCCCTTGTCGGTCGCGATGATAAAACGTTTGGCGTCCATCGCGAGCGCAGCCTTGATGATGCCGGTGGTGGAGCTCACGACGTCCGCCTGCCGGATCACGGAGGCCGGGGATTCGGGGTGCACCAGCACTTTGGCGTCGGGGTATTGCCGCCGGAGCAGCTCGAGCTCCACGCCCTTGAACTCCTCGTGTACGATGCAGGCCCCCTGCCAGAGCAGCATGTCCGCGCCGGTCTGCTCCTGGACATATTCCCCGAGATATCTGTCCGGCGCCCAGATGATCTTCTCGCCCCGATCCCGCAGATGGCGCACGACGTCGATGGCGCTGCCCGAGGTGACCATCCAGTCGGCCCGCGCCTTCACGGCGGCGCTGGTGTTGGCGTAGACCACCACGGTCCGATCCGGGTGCTGGTCGCAGAAGGCGCTGAATTCCTCGATCGGACAACCCAGATCGAGCGAGCATTCCGCATGCAGATCCGGCATCAGCACGCGTTTCTCGGGATTGAGGATCTTCGCGGTCTCGCCCATGAAGCGCACCCCGCACACGAGTAGCGTCCGGGCCGGGGATGTGTGGCCGAACCGCGCCATTTCGAGGGAATCCGAGACCTTGCCGCCGGTTGCGTCGGCGAGCACCTGCAAGTCGGCGTCCGTATAGTAGTGGGCCACGAGGAGCGCGTCCTGTTCCCGCAGGAGTTCGCGGATGCGATCCTTGAGACGCTCGCGTTCCGCAAGGGGGAGCGACTCCACTGCCGTTTCCGGGATCTGCTCGGGGGTGAGACGGTAATCACGCATTGGGGCGGTGGTGACGGTCGTATTCATGGATACACCTGTTTCATCGTAGATAGGACAACTTGCCCGGCGACCGGGCGCGATAGAGGCGGGCCGGCCGGCAGCGGTTTCCGCGCCGCACCTTGCCGGTATCCACCAGAAACCCGGCGCCAAGGATGCGCTTGCGGAAATTGCGTTTGTCCAGCGGTTCGCCGGTGATGACCTCGTGGACCTGCTGGAGTTCACCGAGGCTGAAGCGGCGGGGCAGGAATTGCAACGCGATGGTGGAATAATCCAGTTTCGCCACGAGCCGGCGCCGGGCCGTCTCGATGATCCGGTCGTGGTCGAAGGCGGTCTTCGGCAGGCGCGCGAGGGGATGCCAGGCGGTCGCGGCGGCGTCGCTTGCGGCCTTGATCTCGCCCAGTTGACCGAACGGGACGAGGGCGTAGTAGGCCACGGTGATCACCCGCTCGCGCGGGTCGCGTCCCGGCTGGCCGAAGGTGTAGAGCTGTTCGAGATAGATGTCCCGGATCCCGGTCTCCTCCTCCAGCTCCCTCAGTGCGCCGGCCTCCAGGTCTTCGTCGATCTCGACAAAGCCGCCCGGCAGGGCCCAGGCGCCCCGGAAGGGCGCCGCGGCGCGCCGGATGAGGAGGACCTGGAGCCGATCGTCCAGGATCGTGAAGATCACGATATCCGTGCTGACCGCCGGGTGCGGGTACCGGTAACTGTACATGGCGAATTAGTGTAAGTTACACACTAACTCGAGGCAAGCGCGGTTACTTTTTTTCGGCGGACTTCACCACGCGGATCCCCAGTTCGCGCAATTGGGTCTCCGGGGCATGAGAGGGGGCCTCGGTCAGCAGGCAGCTCGCGGTCTGGGTCTTGGGGAAGGCGATCACGTCGCGGATCGATTTGGCCCCGGCCATCAGCATGACCAACCGGTCGAGACCGAAGGCGATTCCGCCGTGCGGCGGACAACCGTATTGCAGCGCTTCGAGCAGGAATCCGAATTTCTCCTGCGCCTCCTCCGGACCGATGTCGAGCAACCGGAACACGGCCTCCTGCATCTCGGTGCGATGGATGCGCATGGAGCCGCCGCCGAGCTCGGTGCCGTTCAGCACCATATCGTAGGCGCGGGACAGGCAGGCGCCGGGATTGGCATTCATCTCCTCGATGCTGTCGATACGGGGGGCGGTGAAGGGGTGATGCAGCGGGTCCCAGCGTTTGTCCGGCTCGTTGTATTCGAACATGGGGAAGTCGATCACCCAGAGCGGGGCCCACGGGGTGGTGTGCAGGCCGAGGTCTTCCGCCAGCTTGTTGCGCAGAGGGCCCAGGAAATCGTTGACGGCGCGGGCCTTGCCGGCGCCGAAGAAGATGAGGTCGCCGCTCGCCGCGCCGGTGCGTTTCAGGATCTCGGCGACTACACCCTCGCCCAGGAATTTGAGGATGGGCGATTGCAGACCGGCCATGCCCGCGTTGCTGTCGTTGACCTTGATGTAGGCGAGCCCCTGCGCCCCGAGCCGGGTCGCGAAGGTGGTGTAGTCGTCGATCTCCTTGCGGGTGAGTTTCGCGCCATTGGGGAGGCGCAGCGCCGCGACCCGGCCGTCCGGCATCCGGGCCGGCTCGGCGAAGACCTTGAAATCGACCTCCGGCATCAGGTCGCGCAGTTCCACCAGTTCCAGCGGGTTGCGCAGATCGGGCCGGTCGGAGCCGAAACGATTTACCGCCTCGTCATAGGTCATGCGCGGGAAGGGATCGGGCAGATGGATGTTCATGGCTTCACGGAAGAGCTCGCGGATCATGCCTTCCATCATGTGGGTGAGTTCCGCCTCGTTCATGAAGGAGGTCTCGATATCGAGCTGCGTGAATTCCGGTTGACGATCGGCGCGCAGGTCCTCGTCGCGGAAACAGCGGGCGATCTGGTAATAGCGGTCGAGCCCCGACATCATCAGCAACTGTTTGAAGAGTTGTGGCGACTGTGGCAGGGCAAAGAAGCTGCCGGGATGGGTGCGGCTCGGGACGAGGTAGTCCCGCGCGCCTTCCGGCGTGGCCTTGGTCAGTATTGGAGTTTCTGTCTCGATGAAACCGCGCGCATCCAGGTAGTCGCGCAGGACCCGGCAGACACGGCTGCGCAGGCGCAGATTGTGCTGCATCGCGGGACGCCGCAGGTCCACATAACGATAGCGCAGGCGGATGTCGTCGTTGAGGTGCTCCTCATCGAGCAGGAAGGGCGGGGTCTTCGCGGGATTCAGGATGACGATCTCCCGTCCGAGGATCTCCACCTCGCCTGAGGCGAGGTCCGGGTTTGTGGCGCCTTCGGGACGGGCCCGCACCTTGCCGGCGATGCGCAGCACAAACTCGTTGCGCACCTGGTCGGCGATCTTGAAGGACTCGGGCGCGGCCGGGTCATAGACGATCTGGGCGATCCCTTCCCGATCTCGCAGGTCTATGAAGATTACCCCGCCGTGATCCCGCCGCCGGTTAACCCAGCCGCAGAGTTCCACTTCCTGCCCGATGTGCGATTTATTGAGATGTCCGCAATAGTGGCTGCGCATGACCGGCCCGCCGTGTTCCAAGGTTAAAAAAGAGGCGGAATATTACGGGGCGGGGGCGGAATCCGCAAGGTGATTCGAGGCTTGCAACGGCTGTATTACGCGTTCGGGGGTGATGACCCCCATGGACATGACGTACTTGATGGCCTCCTCGATACTTACGTCCAGTTCGATAATCTCGGACCGTTTCACCGCGATGAGAAAACCAGTGGTTGGGTTGGGTGTGGTGGCCACAAAAACGATGACCAGGTCACCCGCGGATCTGTCTGTATTGACATCGAGCATCTCGTTGGTGAGGAACCCTACGCTCCAGGCGCCCACACGCGGAAACTCCACCAGCACCACCTTGCTGAAGGATTTGTTGTCGGTCATCAGGACGGTGCTGGTGATCTGCTTGACGCTGTTGTAGATCGTCCGCACCAGCGGAATCCGGTTCAGCAGACCTTCCCAGGTCGCAACCAGCTTCCTGCCCAGCAGATTGGCGGCCAGCAGGCCGGTGATGAACAGGACGGCGAGCGCCAGGATTAGCCCCAGTCCCGGTATGCTGAAACCGAACAGGCTTTCCGGGCGATATTCAGGCGGCAGCAGCAGGATGATGCGATCCAGCAGATCCACCGCCAGACGGATCACGAAGTAGGTGGCGGCCAGCGGCAGCCACACCAGCAGACCGGCGATCAGGTACTTGCGCAGTGTGGCCATCACCGGGGCGGGGCGGGTCAGGATTCTCCCGCCGTGGCTGACTCGGACTTGGCGGCGGCCTTCTCCGTGTTACTTGTGCCCTCGGTTGCGCCGGATTTGCCATCCTTGTCCGGCGCTCCGGAGGCGGCATCCTTGTCTGTGGCCGCGACATCTTTTTTATCGCTACTTGCGGCCGGCGCGTTCTTTTTGCTCTTGTCGCGGAAATCGGTCACGTACCAGCCGGTGCCCTTCAGGTGAAAGGCCGCGGCCGAGATGAGCTTGCGCAGATTGCCTGTGCCGCATTCCGGACAGTCGGTCAGGGGCGGATCGCTGAATTTCTGGATGACCTCCAGGCGGTTGTCGCACTGGCTGCACTGATATTCGTAGATCGGCATGGTTTTACCTCGGTACTTCTCTAGTTTGACGGGCAGGGGCACAAAATAGGGACGTCCGGCGGTAAAATCAATAGGCAGATGGCATTTCAGGCGTGGAGGGAGGACACCCGCGGGCGCCCTTGTCGGTTTGCCGCCGCCTGGATCTCCGGTATCATGCGCGCCTCGACTTCAGGCTGGCATGGAGACACGGGCCGTTAGCTCAGTCGGTAGAGCAGCGGATTTTTAATCCGTTGGTCGCAGGTTCGAATCCTGCACGGCCCACCATCTTCAACCTACTGTAACACTCCCCCGCAACTGCTGCCCTGTCCCGCGGTGCAGCCGTAACAATGATCGGCCACGCGGATTGTTTGGCCGGAGAAATCCCCGGAGAGCAAATCCGCGAGATGTCGCGGTTTGTCATCTTTGCCCAATGCCATGGCGAGACCCAACTGCTGATTGAAATCGCAGTCGTAGAGATGGCCCCGCCAATCCACGCTGATGAGTTCGCGGCACATCACCTGCGCGAGATTATCGGCCTGATAGTTGTCCTTGAGCAGGCGCAGATAAGCATCGAATTGTCCCCTGGAGACCAGCATGGAGCCGAAGCGTTGGATCGGCATGTTGGTCAGCACGAAGAGTCGATTGAACACGATGCCATATTGCGCAGC
This sequence comes from Gammaproteobacteria bacterium, assembly GCA_004297165.1. Classification (GTDB taxonomy): domain Bacteria; phylum Pseudomonadota; class Gammaproteobacteria; order Eutrophobiales; family Eutrophobiaceae; genus 2-02-FULL-56-15. Next base: position 165,497 of record SCUJ01000011.1, on the reverse strand, counting down.
GAGCTCGCGTTTATAGTCCGCTTCCAGTTCGTTTTGATCGGGCGGCAGATCGGGACCCTGGGGGTTGTAAACCAGGTTGAGAGTAAGCCCGGAATCCGAACAGCCGTAACCCAGGTCGTTAAACATCCGCAGCGCCTTGATGCTTTTCTCGAACACCCCCGCGCCGCGTTGCCGATCGACGTTATCCTGCGTGTAACAGGGCAGCGAGGCGATGATCTCCACCTGTTGCGCCGCGAGAAAATCGGCCAGATCGGACTGCCCCGGTTCGAAGAGGATGGTGAGATTGCAGCGGTCGATCACCTTGACGCCCAGACCGCGCGCCGCGCGCACCAGGGAACGGAAGCCCTCGTGCAACTCGGGCGCGCCGCCGGTGAGGTCGAGGGTGGCGATGCCGCGCTTGTCGAGCACTTCCGGGATCAGCGCGAGGGTCTCATTTGCCATCATCTCGGTGCGAGTGGGTCCGGCATTCACATGGCAATGGAGACAGGACTGGTTGCAACGATAACCCAGATTTACCTGCAAGGTGGTCGGTTGCAGGCGGCGTATGGCAGGAAAACCGGAAGTTTCTATCAGGGGCAGTATGGCATGCATGACGAGATCGATTGTCCGCTTTTTACATCGGACCGAAATTTTATAGGTTATAGCTTAAAGGTTCGAGTGAATACTTTGATTCCGCAAGGAAAAATCCCTGATTTTTTGAAATTTACTACCCTTTTTGGTGTATATACTCATCCGGGAGATTGCGCTACGATTCGCCCCGTTCATTATTCTAGTAATGACATTCTTTGCCTTAACCCCGCTCATGCGGGGTTATTTTTCAAGCCCGGATTGGGCAGCCCCGGATTTTGGGGTGAGGGGGAAAGTTGGATTGGCTTATCTGGATTTTATTGCCATTGCTGGTGCTGGCGTGTGTCATCGAGTACCGGAGCATTCGCAAATCTCTGCACAAAGAACCAGGACCGAACCGTCAGAACGGCAAGACCGGAAGTTTATAGGGCATCCGCTCTCCCGCCCCTCCGCGAATCAATTTCAGCGAACGATAATTCGGCTTTTTATTCAGAATCCGGCCGGATCTCTGCCCTATATCCCGGAATGGATGGTTACCGTAATCCTGATTGAAGGGTCACGCCCCGGCGCCAGTAGATTAACAGGCAGACGAGAAGATACCCCGAGGCGAGGAGACCGTTTGGCTGATCCGGAAGATTGAGCAGGAAACCCCAGGGGCTTCCTTCCCGGTAATCCGTCGCGTAATTAAAGATCTTGTTCAGGGTGACGACCCCGGCGTGCAGCCCGATGCAGGCAATCAGATTCCCTGTATGTAATCTCACCAGGCTCAATAAAAGCCCGAGGAGAAAGAGCGTCAGGAACGAATCCCAGATCGCCAGATCCTGGAAGGCATGGAAACCCTGGGCAAGCATGAGGATGCCGCTGTGCCAATGCAGGCCCGCCAGAGGATCGAAGGCGGGAAATTCGATGAAGTGAACCGCCGCGTAGAGCAGTGAAGCAAGCGTCATTGCGATTCCGGCGCTGCTGTGGCGCAACAGTCCTTCCAATATCGCGCCCCGGTAGGTCAATTCTTCGATCACGCCCACCAGCAGACCAGTCGCCAGCGCCTTAATCGCAACAAGCGCGAGGGCGCTGACATCAAAGTCCGGATCCATCTGCCGCATGTCGAGCAGTTGCAGCGTCCCTTCCACCATGACCAGGATTAATGCGCCGGCCAGGAAACCCCACAACAGTTGCCGCCTTCCGCGAGGTTTCCAGATCTGCGCGCCTGACAAGGGCCCCAGTCGCGTGGTGAATTTCAGATAAGCGATCGCCGCTGCCAGTGCGGATATCACCAGGGTGAAATGCAGGGTCTTGGGGAAGGGCGGATCCCGGAACAGGCCAAGCAGCAATTGCACGGGCCAGGCCAGCAGGGAGGCGCACACCAGCAGGCTGGCGATCGACAGCAGCAACACTGCGCACGTTCGCAAGGCGCTTGCAATCGGGGGCACGCTGGCGATCCGCGGGATGGAGTGTTATTCCCGGATCTTCAGATCCTGCTCCAGCCGTAGTTCCCGCTGCAGAAACGCGAGGCGATCGTGCATGCGTTCGGTCTGGTAGTAATCCGGTTTTGGGTTGGTCTGACGCAGGAGGGATTCCATCTGGGCGACGGCGGTATCGGTCCGCCCGAGCAGGTAATAATACTCCGCGGTGGCGATGCCGGATTCGACCGCGTTTCCGGCCTCGGCCTCGGCCCGGGCCAGAAATTCGAAATAACGCAGATCGGTTTCATTGTATTTACCGTATTCCTTGAGCAGGTCGCGGGCGATTTCCGGTTGATTCGACTTCAGCAACGTCTGGGCGTAGGACATCACCACCGGGGCGTAGTCCGGATAGATATGCAGGGCCTCCTCATAGAGACCGAAGGATTCCCTCAATTTCCCTTGCCGGTATTCGAGATCCGCGGCGGCCAGGAGGAAGGAGGCATTCTCGCGATCGGACACGAGCAAGGCGCGCATGTGCTGCGAGGCCTCTTCGTATTCGCCCGTCTCCATCAGGGCCAGCGCGTAGCCATAGCGATTGGCGAGGTGATCGCGAATCTGATTCTCATCCGCGAGCCGGGCCCGATAGTAGACGATCGCCTCGCGTGGATTCTTCATGGACAGCACGGTGAGTTTCGCTTTTATATACGGAAAGCTCTTGCTCTCCGTAAAGGCCAGACCGGGCGGGATCATTTCGGCCCGGGCCCGAGCCTCGGCGATGCGATTCACGGTGACGGGATGGGTGCGGAGAAATTCCGGGGCCTGGCTGATATAGCGGGAATTGGCCTGGAGCTTTTCGAAAAAAGTAGACATGCCGCGCGGGTTGAAATCGGCCCGGTTCAGCAGTTGCATGCCGATCCGGTCGGCCTCCTCCTCGTTCCCGCGCGTGAAATTGATCTGGGCCTGCGCCATCCCGCCCTGGATCGCCATCAATGCGGCCTGGCCGGCCTCGGGATTCTGCGAGGCGATGAGGATGGCGCCGAGCATCGCCGCCATCATCGGGATGCTCATGCGTTGCTGCATCTCCGCCCCGCGGGCCATATGCCGCTGCGTGACATGCACCACCTCGTGGGCCATGACCCCCGCCAATTCGCTTTCCGAATCGGCATTGAGAATGATTCCGCTGTTGACCCCGACGATCCCTCCGGGAGCGGCGAAGGCGTTGATCATCGGGTCATTGATGATAAAGAAGGTGAAGGCCTGGGTGTTGCGATCGCTCTGCGCCACCAACCGGTAACCGACGGATTTGATATAGGTATCGATCTCGGGGTCGTTGACAATATTGGCCTGCTCGCGGACCTGGCTGAGAAAGGCCTGGCCCAACCGACGTTCGTATTCCGGGGAGAGGATCACGCCGGTGGAATCGCCCATATCGGGCAGATCCAGGCTGCTGACCCCGGCCTGGACGTTGCCGCCAAGCAGTACGGCGAGCAGCAGAAATCGTGTGAAGAATCTCATAGGCAGTTCAGATTGGCGTCTTTGGCGCGAGTTCCGCTTGGCATGATCCGCAGGCAAGTGAAAAGCGGGCATTCCCTAGCATGATTTGATACATTTGCATCGGCAGTAATGTATCCAAATTCAATCGACAATCATAGTACGCGCCGTGGCTGTCCCCGCCCTGGCGCTGCTGACAGGATGAGGACGCCCACATGGCACATGGCAAGAACGCATTTTACGCCCAATCGGGCGGGGTAACCTCGGTAATCAACGCCTCGGCCTGCGGACTGATCCAGGCCGCGCGGGAGCGCCGGGACAAGATCGCGAACGTCTATGCGGGTCGCAACGGGATCATCGGCGCGTTGACCGAGGACCTGATCGACACCGGTCAGGAATCCGACGCCGCCATCGCAGCCCTGCGCCACACCCCCGCCGGGGCCTTCGGCTCCTGCCGCTACAAGCTCAAGGGTCTGGACAAGAGCCGCGCCGAATACGAGCGGCTGATTGCGGTGTTCAAGGCCCACGATATCGGCTACTTCTTTTATAACGGCGGCGGCGATTCCGCCGACACCTGTCACAAGATCTCGCAGCTCTCGGCGACCATGGGCTTTCCCATCACCGCGATCCACATCCCGAAGACAGTGGACAACGACCTGCCCATCACCGACACCTGCCCAGGTTTCGGCTCGGTGGCGAAATACATCGCCGTCTCGACGCGTGAGGCCTCCTTCGATGTGCGCTCCATGGCCAAGACCTCAACCAAGGTCTTTGTGCTGGAGGTCATGGGCCGACATGCCGGCTGGATCGCCGCGGCCGGCGGACTCGCCGCGAGTGCGAGCCATGACATCCCCATCGTCATCCTCTTCCCGGAGGTGGAGCTGGATGAACAACGCTTCCTCCAGACCGTGAAGGAGAAGGTCGAAAGACATGAATTCTGCACCGTGGTGGTCTCCGAGGGCGCGAAGCGGCAGGACGGCAAGTTCCTGTCCGAGCAGGGGACCACGGACGCCTTCGGGCACGCGCAACTCGGCGGGGCGGCGCCGGTCGTCGCGAACCTGGTCAAGCAGGCCCTGGGTTACAAGTTCCATTGGGCCGTGGCGGATTACCTGCAACGCGCGGCCCGGCACATCGCCTCGAAGACCGATGTGGAGCAGGCGGTCGCGGTCGGACGCGCGGCGGTGGAATGCGCGCTGGCGGGCCAGGATGCCCGGATGATCACCATCGTGCGCAAGTCGGATGACCCGTACCGATGGGAGACCGGCACGGCGGCGCTCGCCGATGTGGCCAATGTGGAGAAATTCATGCCGCGCGAGTTCATCACCGCGGATGGCTTCGGGATTACGGATGCCTGCCGGCGCTATCTCGCCCCGTTAATCCAGGGCGAGGATTACCCGCCCTACCGCGACGGGCTGCCGGATTATGTGGTCCTGAAGAACCAGCCGGTGACGAAGAAACTCGCCACGGAATTCAAGGTCGGCAAGTAAATTTGAGGATGGATTTAGGGGGCGGAGTTAAATCCGCCCCTTTTTAACGCTTATTAACGCTGGTTTTTCAGTGGCTTGACCAGTACAATTTGCGCCGCATTTTTCCCCGGGGCCACTCCGCCCCGGGTTTTTATTTTCAGGAGAATTAGAATATGTCGGCTTTAACATTCACTCTGCTCTGCGGCGGCCTCGCCATTGTCTATGGCGTCTGGTCCGTGCGCTGGATCCTGGCGCAGCCGGAAGGCAACGCGCGCATGCGCGAGATCGCCGCGGCCATCCAGCAAGGGGCCTCGGCCTACCTCAACCGCCAGTACCAGACCATCGGCATCGTCGGCGCGGTCCTGTTCTTTGCCCTCGGCTACGCACTCGACTGGGCCACCGCCATCGGCTTCCTGATCGGGGCGGTACTCTCCGGCGCCGCGGGTTACATCGGCATGAACATCTCCGTACGCTCGAACCTGCGCACCGCGGAAGCGGCCAACAAGGGCATCAATGCCGCGCTGCAGGTGGCCTTCCGCGGCGGGGCCATCACCGGCCTGCTGGTGGTCGGACTCGGCCTGATCGGCGTCGCCGGCTATTTTACGATCCTGACGCATTCCGGTTTTGACATGAAGCACACGCTGCATGCCCTGGTGGGACTGGGTTTCGGCGGTTCGCTGATATCCATCTTCGCCCGTCTCGGCGGCGGCATCTTTACCAAGGGCGCGGATGTGGGCGCGGACCTCGTGGGCAAGGTCGAGGCCGGCATCCCCGAGGATGACCCGCGCAACCCGGCGGTGATCGCCGACAACGTCGGCGACAACGTGGGCGACTGCGCCGGCATGGCCGCGGACCTCTTCGAGACCTACGCGGTGACTGTGATCGCCACCATGCTGCTCGGGAGCCTCGTGGTGACCGGCGAAGGCGACAACGCCGTCATCTATCCGCTGCTGCTCGGCGGCGTCTCCATCATCGCCTCGATCATAGGTTCTTTCTTCGTGAAGACCAGCGAAGGCGGACGGATCATGGGCGCCCTCTACAAGGGGCTCATCGTGGCCGGCGTGCTGGCCGTGATCGCCTTCTACCCAGCCACCACACACCTGCTGGGCGAATCCGTCACCATCGACGGAACCGAGGTGTTATCACGTCATATCTACTACACCGCCCTGATCGGACTCGCGCTGACCGCGGCGCTCGTCTGGATCACCGAGTATTACACCGGCACCCAATTCTCTCCGGTCCGGCACGTGGCCAAGGCCTCCGAGACGGGGCATGCCACCAACATCATCGCCGGCATCGGCGTCTCCATGAAGTCCACTGCGGGTCCCGTGCTCTGCGTCTGCGCCAGCATCTGGGGCGCGCATGAACTTGCCGGGTTGTACGGCATCGCCATCGCCGCGACCTCCATGCTCTCGATGACCGGGATCATCGTGGCGCTGGATGCCTACGGTCCCATCACCGACAACGCCGGCGGCATCGCCGAGATGGCGGGTCTGGACGAAAAGATCCGCAGCATCACCGATCCGCTGGATGCGGTGGGCAATACCACCAAGGCCGTGACCAAGGGTTACGCGATCGGCTCCGCGGGTCTTGCCGCGCTGGTCCTGTTCGCGGACTACACCCACGCCCTGGAAGAGGAACTGGGCACCAGCGTGGAGTTCCTACTCTCGGATCCCAAGGTCATCATCGGCCTCTTCATCGGCGGTCTCGTGCCCTACCTCTTTGCCGCCATGGGCATGGAGGCGGTGGGCCGGGCGGCCGGGGCCGTGGTGGTCGAGGTGCGCCGCCAGTTCCGCGAGATCAAGGGGATCATGGAAGGCACGGCGAAGCCGGATTATTCCCGCGCCGTGGACATGCTGACCAAGGCCGCCATCAAGGAGATGGTGGTTCCCTCGCTGTTGCCGGTCCTGGTGCCAGTACTGGTGGGCTTCTTCCTCGGGCCGCAGGCCCTGGGCGGGTTGCTGGTCGGGACCATCGTCACGGGGTTGTTTGTGGCCATCTCCATGACCACCGGCGGCGGGGCCTGGGACAACGCCAAGAAATACATCGAGGACGGCAACTTCGGCGGCAAGGGCTCGGACGCCCACAAGGCTGCGGTGACGGGCGACACGGTCGGCGACCCCTACAAGGACACCGCCGGTCCCGCAGTGAACCCGCTGATCAAGATCATCAACATCGTGGCACTGTTGATCGTTCCTTTGATCGCCTGATTCCCTACTTGAAGTAACATATTAAACGCGCCTTCGGGCGCGTTTTTTATTTCCGCCGTTATCCCGTACCGTATCCGTTCAGAATTACCGGGGGGCTGAGACCCGCTAAAATGCCTTATGATAGGCTTGAATAACATCAATCCCGCGGATACTGATATATGAACATCTTCGAACGCTTTCTCACCCTCTGGGTGGCCGCCTGCATCCTCGCGGGGATCGGTCTCGGGCAAGTCTTCCCCGGCGCATTTCATTTCCTTGCCGCCATCGAGATCGCCCACATCAATCTGCCAGTCGCAGTGCTAGTCTGGTTGATGATCATCCCCATGTTGATCAAGATCGATCTGCGGCAGCTTCGTGGGGTCGGCCGTTTCTGGCGCGGCGTCGGGGTCACCCTGTTCGTGAACTGGTGCATCAAACCCTTCACTATGGCCCTGTTCGGCTGGTGGTTCATCGGCGGGGTATTTCGCGATCTGCTCCCCTCGGCGCAGATCGATTCCTATATCGCGGGCCTGGTGATCCTCGCGGCGGCGCCCTGCACGGCGATGGTCTTTGTCTGGAGCAATCTGATGCGCGGCGAGCCGCATTTCACCTTGTCCCAGGTGGCCCTGAACGACGTGATCATGGTCTTCGCCTTCGCGCCGATAGTCGCTTTGTTGCTCGGTCTCTCTTCCATCGTCGTGCCGTGGGATACATTGTTGCTGTCCGTGCTGCTTTATATCGTGGTCCCGCTGGCCCTGGCAGGTTTCTGGCGGCGGAACCTGCTCGGTAGCGCGGACGGCGCTGAACGACTGCAACGGGTGATCGCCAGGCTTGGGCCTGTCTCGCTCGGGGCGCTGCTTGCCACGCTGATCCTGCTGTTCGGTTTTCAAGGACGGCAGATCATCGCGGCGCCGCTCATTATCGTGTTGCTGGCCGTGCCCATCCTGGTGCAGGTTTTTTTCAATGCTGGCATGGCCTACCTGCTGAACCGCGCGTTGCGTTCACCGCACTGCGTGGCCGGACCGTCGGCGTTGATCGGCGCGAGCAATTTCTTCGAACTTGCGGTCGCCACCGCGATTGCCCTGTTTGGATTCGAATCCGGCGCAGCTCTCGCGACGGTGGTGGGTGTGCTGATCGAGGTGCCCGTGATGCTGGCGGCGGTGAAGGTGGTCAATGGCACGCGCGGCTGGTACGAAAGCCGCAAGGGTGTTGTTCCATATGAGGAGTGCTGTCCGTCAGCGGCGCAGACCTCCACGCAGCGCTGAGGGAAGGCATTCAAGATCGGAGGATGATTCCCGCCAGCAACTCCCGCGTCTCCGCGAGCGGCAGGCCCATGACACCGGAATAACTGCCTTCAAGCCGCGTGATGAAGGCTGCGGCGAGACCCTGGATGGCGTAGGCCCCGGCCTTGCCGAAGGGTTCTCCAGTGTCGCAGTACTTTTCGCACTCCCGTTGTTCGATCGTCCTGAAGGTGATGCGGTTGCGATTTATCCGCGTGTCTTCGTTCGAACCAATAACCACGGCAACCGCGGTGTAGACTTCGTGCGTCCTTCCGGACAACATCCCGAGCATGGCGATGGCGTCATTGCGATCGCGCGGCTTGCCCAGGATGCGTCCATCGATCACGACCTCGGTATCCGAACCGAGGACTGAATCATCGGCAGTAACGAGCGCGGCCCCGGCTCTTGCCTTGGCGAGCGCGAGCCTCTGTACATAAGTCTCCGGATCGGCCACGCCGTCCCACTCCTCCGGTATGTCCACCGCGAGTATCTTGTACTCGCGGGTGATGAGATCGAGCAACTGCCGGCGGCGCGGCGATTTGGAGGCGAGATAAAGCATCGTCCGGGTCATTCCCGGTGATAGGGATGATTCTGCAGGATCGCGCAGGCCCGGTAGATCTGCTCGGCCAGCAGGACCCTCACCAGGGCATGCGGCAGGGTGAGGCAGGACAGCGACCAGGTCTCGTCGGCGGCCTTGATAAATTCGCGATCGAGGCCATCCGCCCCGCCGATGACACAGGCCACATCCTGCCCCAGACGCGCCCACTCGGCGATCCTTCCTGCGAGGTCCCGGGTGCCGAATTCCCGGCCGCGTTCGTCCAGCGCGATGACGTGTATGTCTTTGGGCAGCGCGGCGCGGATGCGATCCGCCTCGAGAGCGAGCAGTTTGGGGGTATTCAACGCCGGGGTGCGCCGGACCGCCTCGACCTCGATCAGCCGCAGGCGACAGGGCGTCGTGATGCGTTTGCGATAGGACTCGAAGCCTTCATTGATCCAGGCCGGGGCCTTGCGGCCGACGGCGACGAGACTGATCTGCATCAGGTGGAGGCGACGCCCGCATTGGGTTCCGCCGCGGTCCAGAGCTTTTCCAGTTGATAATAGGCGCGGGCGGTGGGGTGCATGAGATGCGCGACCACGTCGCCCAGATCGACGAGGATCCAGTCGCTTTTCTGCGCCCCTTCGATGCCGAGTGGCGCGAGGCCGAGTTCCTTGGCGGTCTCCAGCAGCTTGTCCGCCAGGGCCTTGACCTGACGGTCGGAACGGCCGCTGGCGATGATCATGGTGTCGGTGATGGTGGTCAGTTTGCTGACATCGAGCACCTGGATGTCGATGGCCTTGAGGTCATCCAGGGCCTTGACCAGCGCCTTGTTAATCTTGTTTTGTTTTCTGTTCATGGGCTCCTTTGTAAAGTTGCTGTTGCTGTATGTATTGAATGACTGCGTCCGGGACCAGGTAGCGTATGTCGCCGCCCGCGGCGAGCAGTTCGCGGACGCGGGAAGCGGAGATGTCCAGCAGAGGCCACGCGGCGCGGTAGATCCTGCCGGCGGGCGTCTCATGCAGCGCGGCGGGGTCGTCGGCGCGACGCGACGCGTAGATCTCAGCAAGGTCCCGATCCTCGATAACGGCGGCGGCGCCGGGTCGATCGACGATAACGATGTGTACGAGTTCGGGCAGTTCCCGCCAGCGCCGCCAGGTATGCAGGGCGAGGAAGGCGTCCCTCCCGACCAGCAGACACAGCGGTTGATCGGGCAGCTCTGCGCGCAGACTGGCGACGGTATCGACGGTGTAGGACTTGCCCGGCCGCTCGATCTCGCGGGCATCCAGCCGCAAACCGGGGACGCCGGCGATGGCGAGTTCCAGCATCGCGCGCCGGTGATGCTGCGCGGCCTGCGGGGTTTCCCGGTGCGGCGGTTCCGCGGCCGGGACGAGGCGCACCTCCGCCAGATCGAGGTTGGTCCTGGCCTCGAGCGCGAGCCGCAGATGGCCATGATGCACGGGATCGAAGGTGCCGCCGAGGAGACCGATGGGCGGCTTCATCCGGGGCGCGTGGTGTCGGGATTGGGGATTCGCATCAGGTGCGGATGTGTCCGTCGCCGAGCACGATGAATTTCTGGGAGGTCAGGCCCTCGAGACCCACGGGTCCCCGGGCGTGGAATTTGTCGGTGCTGATGCCGACCTCGGCGCCGAGTCCGTATTCGAAGCCGTCGGAAAACCGGGTCGAGGCGTTCACCATGACCGAGCTGGAATCGACCTCCGTAAGGAAGCGCCGGGCGCGAGTGAAATCTTCAGTGACGATCGCGTCGGTGTGTTGCGAGCCGTAGCGGGCAATGTGATCCATGGCGGCCTCGAGCCCCGGGACGACCTTGACCGAGAGGATGAGCGCAAGATATTCGGTGGCGTAGTCCTGGTCCGTCGCGGCCTTGATGCCGGGCAGGATCCGGCGGGTTCGTTCGCAACCGCGCAGCTCCACGCCGGCCTCCTGGTACATCCGGCCGAGCCGGGGAAGCACCGTCTCGGCGATCCCTTCCGCGACCAGCAGGCACTCCATGGCGTTGCAGGTGCCGCAGCGCTGCGTCTTGGCGTTGTAGACCACGCGCACCGCCTTTTCGAGATCGGCCTTGTCGTCGATGTAGACGTGGCAGATCCCGTCCAGATGCTTGATGACCGGCATGCGGGCCTCCCGGCTCACGCGCTCGATGAGTCCCTTGCCGCCCCTCGGGATGATCACATCCACGTATTCCGGCATGCCGAGCAGGGCGCTGACGGCCTCGCGATCGACGGTCTCGACCACCTGTACCGCGTCCGTGGGGAGACCGGCTGCGGCGAGGCCCGCGCGGATGCAGGCGGCGATGGCCTGGTTGGAACGCAGCGCCTCCGAGCCGCCGCGCAGGATCGCGGCGTTGCCGGATTTGATGCAGAGTCCCGCCGCATCCGCCGTGACGTTGGGGCGGGATTCGTAAATGATGCCCACGACCCCGAGCGGGACGCGCATCCGGCCCACCTGGATGCCGGTGGGGCGGTAATTGAGGCCGCTGATCTCGCCTATCGGGTCCGCAAGCGCGGCGATCTGCATGAGCCCCTCCGCCATGGCCTCTATCCTCACCGGCGTCAGTTCCAGCCGGTCGATGAGGGCGGGGTCGAGCCCGGCGCTGCGCGCCTCGTCCAGATCGAGGCGATTGGCCGCGGTCAGGGCGGCGGCCTGCTCGCGGATGGTTTGCGCGGTGACTTCGAGCGCCTGGTTCTTCGCCCGGGTGGCGGCGCGAGCGAGCAGCCTGGAGGCGGCGCGCGCCTGTCTGCCGGTCTGTTGCATGTAGTCCCGGACGGAGATGATTGCCTGATTATGGCCCATGGTTCAGTGTAATAAGGTGGCGTTTTCCCGCATGATTATCCGCCATTTCCGGCGCGGCGGGAATCTTTCGTTTCCCTCATCCCCGACCCTTCTCCCGGAGGGCGAAGGGAGATTGTTCATTATTTCGCCGGCAATAACGGATTGATCCGCAGGCCGGCGAGCCGCAGGATAAAATTCTCCAGTTGATTCCAGGGGTCATCCCGGATCGCGCCTTTCATGACCCGCTCGATCCGGTGGGCCTCGGCCAACAGCCGCGCAACCCGGCCTGCGCCCAGGCGATCGATCGTAGCGCCGACGGATTTCTGGTGTTGTTGCCAGACCTTGTATTTGCCGAGGGCCTGGCCGCGGTTCATGCCGCCGGTTTCGGCCGCGGCGACCTGGACGACCTGGCGCAATTTCCACAGCAAGGCGCCGTGTATGGCCAGCGGTTCGGCGCCTTCCTGGCGCAGTCCGCGCAACATGCGCAGGCTACGTTCCGCCTGGCCCGTCAACGCCTCGTTGAGCATGGCAAAGACATCATAACGGGCGCTGTCCGTCACCGCGTTGACGAGGTCTTCCAGCCCGATCTCCGTTTTGTCCGAGAGCAGACGGAGTTTTTCCAGTTCCTGGCGCGCGGCCAGCAGATTGCCCTCGATGCGATCCGCGAGATAACGGGCTGCCTCCTCGCTGATGGAGAGACCATACTGGCGGCCACGATCCACGATCCAGCGCGGCAGACCGGCGGCCTCCACCGGCCAGATCCGGAGCGTGACCCCGGCGGCCTCGATGGCGCCGTACCAGGCGGTTTGTTGCGCCTGTTTTTCCAGCTTGCTCATGGCGATGAGCAGCACGGCATCCTCGTCCGGCGATTGGGCGTATTCCGCCAGCGCCGCGCCGCCCTCGCGTCCGGGTTTCTGGTCGCCGAGGCGCAGCTCCAGCAACCGACGGTGGGCGAACAGGGAGAGATTGGCCCCGGCCTCGCGCAGGCGGTTCCAGTCGAAGTCCTTCTCCACGTCCATGACCACTCGCTCCTCGATGCCCCCGGCCCTGGCCGTGGCCCGGATGAGGTCCGCGGCCTCCAGCATCTGCAGGGGTTCATCGCCAGAGAGGCAATAGATCGGGGCGAGCCCCTTGGATTTCAGGTGTTGCGGCAGTTGCTCGGGCTTCAGTTGCATCTATTTCCGGGCGGCCGCGTTGACCCGCCGGATGATGCCGGCAGCGAGCTGCCGCGCGAGGTCCTCGCGGATGCGCGCCTCCAGGCTGAACATCCCGAGGGCGGCGTTTTCGTCGAAGGGATAGTCGCGGCTCGTACTCACGTGTTCCGTCGCGATCAGGGTGCGGGCATCCCGATCCGTGAGGGACAGGTCGATCCCGAGGGTGAGCAGATATTCCTCGACCTTGCCCGTATCGGGGGCGACGCTCTGCACCGTGCGGTCGAAATGTTCGCCGTGCAGGGACAGGATCAGTTCGGCCTCGGCGGCATCCTCCACGAGCGCAACATCCGCGAGTTGCAATTGCGCGCGGACGGCGTCGGCGATCTGGCTGTCCCGCGTCGATTGCACGAGCACCGCGCCAAGATCCACATCCGTGACGCCGCCGGCCCCGCGGAGTTGAAAGCCGCAGGCGGAGAGCAGCAGGGTGAGGATCAGAAGAGAATAAGGTACGCGCATGGTCTCGGCTCGGTGTTGGACGCCCGGTCGGGGCAGGATACGGTTATCGCCGGCAACTGACAAGGTTCACGCCAGCACGATATTCACCAATCTCCCCGGGATCACGATGACCCGGCGCAGATCGCGGCCCGCGACGAAACGCCGGGTGTTCTCGCTGTTCATCGCCGCCTCCTTGATGGCGTCCTCCGTGGCGTCCACCGGGACGCGGATCTCGTCCCGCCGTTTGCCGTTGACCTGGACGGCGAGCGTGATCTCCTCACGTTGCATGAATTCCGGATTCGCCTCGGGCCAGGGCGCGTCGATCAGCATCTCCGTATGACCGAGCGCCTCCCAGATCGCCTGGGTGATGTGCGGCACGATGGGCGCGAGCAATCGCGCCACGGCATCGAGCCCCGCATGCAGCAGGGCCTGATTGCCAGCATTCGCCGGGTCCAGGCGCTGGAGGGTATTCATGAGTTCCATCACGGCCGCGATGGCGGTGTTGAAGGTGTAGCGGCGGCCGATGTCGTCGTTGACCTTGACGATCGTCTCGTGGATGCGGCAGAGGACCTGGCGTTGTTCCGCGTCGAGCTGGCATGCGGCGAGGTCGATCCGGGGCAGCGCCACGACCTGGTCCGCGAATTTCCACAGCCGCTTGAGAAAGCGGAAGGCGCCTTCGACCGCCGAATCCGACCATTCGAGACTCTGATCCGGCGGGGCCGCGAACATGATGAAGAGCCGCACGGTGTCGGCCCCGTACTGATCGATCATCCGCTGCGGGTCCACGGTGTTGCCCTTGGATTTGGACATCTTGGCGCCGTCCTTCAGCACCATCCCCTGGGTCAGCAGGTTGGCGAAGGGCTCGTCATGCCGGACCAGGCCGAGGTCGCGCATGAGGCGGTGGAAGAAGCGCGCATACAGCAGGTGCAGGACCGCGTGCTCGATCCCGCCGATGTACTGATCGACCGGCAGCCAGTAATGCACGCGCTCATCCAGCATGCCCTGATCCTGGTCCGGGCAGCAGAAGCGGGCGTAGTACCAGGAGGATTCGATGAAGGTGTCGAAGGTATCGGTCTCGCGTTCGACCGCCCGGCCCGCATGTTCCGCCTTGCGCCATACCGGGTCCTGCTTGATGGGCGAGCGCACGCCATCCATCGCCACCTCTTCCGGCAGCAGCACCGGCAGCCGCTCGGGAGGGACCGGGATGACCCCGCCGTCCGGCAGGTTGAAGAAGGGTATGGGCGCGCCCCAGTAACGCTGGCGGGAGACGCCCCAGTCGCGCAGGCGGTAGTGGCGCTGCCGCCGGCCGTGACCGGATTGTTCCAGGGCGTCGGCGATGGCGCCCTTGGCCTGTTCCGAGGGCAGGCCGTCGAAGGTCCCGGAATTTTTCAATACCCCGGATTCGACATACGCGGCCTCGTCGATGCCGGGATCGCCGCCGTCCGCGGGAAAGATCACCGGCGTTATGGGCAGGCCGTACTTGCGGGCGAATTCGTGATCCCGTTGATCGTGCGCGGGCACCGCCATCACCGCCCCGGTGCCGTAGCCCATCAGGACGAAGTTCGCGACCCAGAGCGGGATCCTGCCCCCGGTCAGCGGATGCACCGCCTCCAGACCGAGCGGCATGCCTTTCTTCTCCATCGTTTCGAGTTCGGCCTCGGCCGTCCCGGCGTGCCGGCATTCTTCGATGAACGCGGCGACTGCCGGATTATTCTCCGCCGCGCGCAGCGCGAGCGGGTGTTCGGCGGCCACCGCCATGTAGGTCACGCCCATGATGGTATCGGGGCGGGTGGTGAAGATGGCGAGCTTCTCCGCGCCAGCGGCGAGCTCAAAATCGACCTCGACGCCCTCCGAGCGCCCGATCCAGTTGCGCTGCATCGTCTTGACCTGCTCCGGCCAGCCGGGCAGGTTGTCGAGTCCCGCGAGGAGCTCGTCGGCATAGGCGGTGATGCGGATGAACCACTGCGGGATCTCCTTGCGCACCACGCGGGTGTCGCAGCGCCAGCAGCAGCCGTCGATCACCTGTTCGTTCGCGAGCACGGTCTCGTCCGTCGGGCACCAGTTGACGGCCGCGGTCCGCTTGTAGACCAGGCCCTTTTCGTAAAGGCGCGTGAAGAACCATTGCTCCCAGCGGTAATAGTCAGGCTTGCAGGTGGCGATCTCGCGCGACCAGTCATAGGCGAAGCCGAGCCGCTGGAGTTGGCCGCGCATGTAGTCGATGTTGGCGTAGGTCCAGCGCGCGGGCGGGACCTTGTTGTCGATGGCGGCGTTCTCCGCGGGCAGCCCGAAGGCGTCCCAACCCATGGGTTGCAGGACGTTGCGGCCGCGCATGCGCTGATAGCGGGAGATCACGTCGCCGATGGTGTAATTGCGCACATGCCCCATGTGCAGCTTGCCGCTCGGGTAGGGAAACATCGACAGGCAATAGAATTTTTCCCGCCGCGGGTCCTCGGTGACGGCGAAGGCGTTGCTGTCCTGCCAGCGCTGTTGTACGGCGGTCTCGATGTTCGAAGGATTGTAACGGGTATCCATGCAGACGGTTCCACTGGGGGTTCGGTCCGGTCTTGGCCGGGCCGGATTTACGGGAGGGGGAAGGATACCCCAGCGCGGACAATCCGAACAAGACGATCCGGGGGGATAAAAACGGGGGAATGACGATCGGGCAGAATCCCCGCCGTCATTCCCCGAAGTACGGTATCAGTTTGCGGGGGTTGCGACCGTGAGGATCTCGCGGTTGCTCTCGATGAGGGCAGGTCCTATGCCCTCGATCTCGGCGAGATCGTCCACGGACTTAAACGGACCGTGTTCCTCGCGGTAAGCGATGATGGCCTCGGCCCGCTTCTCGCCGATGCCCTTGATGCTCATGAGCGTCTCCTTGTCGGCGGTGTTGATGTCAATCGTCCCGGCCGCATTGATCGCGAGCGCACAGCCGAGGAGCAGGGACAGCAGAAGTTTTTTGAACATTTCCATATCTATCTCCTTATATAAGGTTTGTGGGTTTGTCCCCGAGCGTGGCCGTCGTGGCCCCCTGGGACGGCGTTAGTCTAAGCGTGTCGCTGGGTTCCTGTGAATATACCCGGTTTGAGGTAGGACAACGAAAGGTCTCAGATCAACATGCGCAGGACGTAGTAACACAGTATCGCGAGCACCGCGCCCGCAGGCAGGGTGATAATCCAGGAGAGGATGATGTCGCGCACGGTGACGAGGTTGACGGCGCCGATGCCGCGGGCCAGTCCCACGCCGAGCACCGCCCCCACGAGGGTATGCGTGGTGGAGATGGGCAGGCCCAGTTTGGTGGCAAGGACGATGGTGGTCGCGGTGCCGAATTCCGCGCAAAACCCGCGGGTGGGGGTCAGTTCCGTGATCCTCCGGCCCACCGTCTCGATGACGCGCCAGCCCCAGGTCGCGAGTCCCACCACGATGCCGAGGCCGCCGAGCGCCAGGACCCACAGTGGCACCGGGGCCTTGGCGGCGACGCTCTTGCCCCCTTCCATGGCCACCGAGATCACCGCCGACATGGGGCCGATGGCGTTGGCGACATCGTTCGAGCCATGGGCGAAGGCGACGAAACAGGCGCTCAGGATCTGGAGGTAGACGAACAACCGTTCCACCTTCTGCAGGTCGGAGGAATCGGTGTGGAAGCTGTAATGCCGTTGCGCCTCAAACCGCAGCCGGCGTACCTCCTCCAGGGCCACGGAGGCATCGTCCTTGAGGCGGTCCGGCACGGCCAGTTTCACCCTTTCCAGTTGTTTGGCTGCCTTTTCCAGGGCCTTGATGAGTTTCGGATTGGTGACGATATGGGCGGCATCCTCGGCGGCAGGGCGCGGCTCGACCTTCACGAAGGAGACCAGCCAGAGACTGATGAGAGCGGCCGCGAGACCGATCGCCGACGCCACGGCGAGGGCCTCCGGAAAACTGAGATCGAGATTGAGGTTTTTCAGGCCCTTGAAGACCATGGTGAGCGTCAGGATGAAGAATACGCAGAACACCAACAGCGGGGTCAGGCGCTTGGCCGCTTGCAGCGGTCGATTGTTATAGAAGATCGTCTGCAAGACCAGGCGAAAGATGAAATAAGAAATGACCCCGCTGAGCAGGGGGGAGATCACCCAACTCACGGCGATGGTGCCTACCTCGCCCCACCGGACCGCCTCCAGTCCTCCATAAACGGCGCCGAAACCGACAATCGCACCGACGATGGAATGGGTCGTGGAGACTGGCCAGCCCTTCCAGGAGGCGAGTTGCAGCCAGAGTCCGGCGCCGAGCAGGGCGGCCAGCATGCCGATCATGAACACGGTGCTGTCCCCCGCGAAGACCTCAGGATCGACGATCCCGCTGCGCACCGTTTCCGAAACATGGGAGCCGGCGAGGAAGGCCCCGCTGAACTCGAGCACGGCGGCGATGATGACCGCCCGTTTCAGGGTCAACGCGCCGGAACCGACCGAGGTGCCCATGGCATTGGCCACGTCGTTGGCGCCGATCCCCCAGGCCATATACAGGCCGAATACGATCGCAAGGACAATGAGAATGAGGATATGTGTTTCCATGGGAAAAACTTGAGCAGGTATTGTTCTTGTTGTTTTGAGTTTATTTGGAATCGAGCGTGATTCTTACCTCAAGGGCCAGATTTTCCGAGCGATCGGCGATCGCCGCCACCTTCTGGATGATGCGCGTCCACAGGTAGAAATCCCCATAGCTGATATCCTGCTCGTGCTTGAGGATGAGCCGCACCAGTTCCTGTTGCCGGACATCGGTTTCGTGCTCCTTCGTTGCGACCTGGTCCACGAGATTACGGACAGCCTGCGCCTCGACGCCGCCGAAGCCGGTCTCCAGCAATTCATCCAGCGCCTCGATGATATTTCGCGCCAGGCCGAATGCCTCCAGGCTGAGATTGAGGAAACCGTCGAAGCCTGCAGCGAAGCCCTCGAAAGCGCCGGCCTGCTTGAAGGTGAGCAGCACCCCGATATCCTCGGCGCAGTTGGCGATGCTGTCCTGGATGGAGATCATGCGCTCCAGATTGGTCCGGTCCACGGGCATGAACAGGCCGCGCGGCATGCTGTTGCGGATGTCGTTCTTGATCTGATCCGCCTCGTGCTCCCGGCGGGAGATCTTCTCCGACAGATCCCGCACCAGCACGCTGTCCCCCTGGCGATAGGCCGCGAAGATCGACGGCAGCATGTTGACGGACTCCGCCACCTTCTCCATGTGCAACTGCATGGGGATGAAGGGCGATTGTCCGAAGACCTTGGCGATGGTGCGCATCTGGTTAACCTCCAGCCTGGGCGGCTGTTTGACCCGGGATTTTCATATCGTCGGAAAAATCGTCTGTCAAAGCAACGCAAATATTCCTCGCGGGCAACAATTCTTAATGTGTATTTCCCTGTTTCTTTATCCGATTGTAACAACCGGACCTCAGAATGCGCGCCGTATCTATCGAGAGGAGAGTGAACATGTTACGGGAATTGGCGGGAAATAGGGTTTACGTCGTCGCGATGATTATCGCGTTTGGAAGCAGCATCCCCCGGGTCCAGGCGGAGGGAAGTGAAACAAGGAAACGGGACGATATCTCCGTGATGATCGCCGCCAGGGCGGCGGAACTGGATTCAAGGATTCAGCAGCGGATGCAGGATCGTCTGAGAAAAGAACAGGAACAAAATCTCATCTTCGAGGTGTGCCTGGGAGACCAGGATGAGCTGGTCTGCCTGCCCTGTGGCATCGACCTTGAACGACCGGTCGCTGCGCTTGGCGAGTGAGTCCATCTCAGGGCCCGGCTCCAGGCTGTCTTCAATTGGTCATGAAATTTACATCGCCATGACATCGGAATGATCCAAAGTGCGGGCCAGGAAGCCGGCGCTAAGCGGCATCCGAGGTATGCAGGATATCTGCAATCAACCATCACAAATTTATCTGGAGTCACCATGATCAAGAATATATTCACTACATTGGCTGGCCTTTCCTGCGCCATGTTGTTGCCGTATTCAAGCCACGCGAGCGAAACCGTCGATGTCGGGCTCCCCGATTATGCCAAGGCCAGCGGCGTTTCCGGCAGCGTCGTCAGCGTCGGATCGGACACCCTGGCCAACCTGATGACCTTGTGGGCGGAGGAGTTCAAAGGCCTTTATCCGAACGTCACCGTCCAGATCCAGGCAGCCGGATCCTCCACCGCCCCGCCCGCGTTGATCGAAGGCACGGCCAACTTCGGCCCGATGAGCCGGGCGATGAAACCCGGCGAGATCGCCTCGTTCGAATCCCGCTACGGTTACAAGCCGACCGCGATCTCCGTGGCCATCGACGCGCTGGCCGTGTATGTAAACAAGGACAATCCCATCGCGGATAAGGGCCTGACCCTGCAACAGGTGGACGCGATATTTTCGGCAACCCGCAAGTGCGGTAATCCCGAGGACCTGACCAACTGGGGTCAGCTTGGCCTGACCGGTGAGTGGGCCCCCCGGACCATGCAGATGTTCGGACGCAATTCCGTCTCCGGCACTTACGGTTTCTTCAAGGAAACCGCGCTCTGCAACGGAGACTTCAAGAATACCGTGAACGAACAACCGGGTTCGGCCTCGGTGGTGCAGGGGGTCACGAAGTCCATCAATGGCGTCGGCTACTCCGGCATCGGTTACCGGACCTCGGGGGTCAGGGCCGTCCCGCTTGCCGTGTCGGGCGAGGAGTTCGTCGAGCCGAACGCGGAAAACGCCGTGAGCGGCACATATCCCCTGAACCGCTTTCTCTATATCTATGTCAACAAGGCGCCCAACAAACCGTTGCCGCCGCTCGAAGGCGAGTTCATCAGGATGGTCCTGTCCAGGATCGGTCAGGGAGTGGTCGTGAAGGATGGCTACATCCCGCTGCCGGCCGCGGTCGCCGCCAAGGAACTGGCGAAGATTCAGTAAGTCTGCCAGACCTCCTCCCGCGTACCGGCACTCTCCCCCCTGGACATCGCCGGTATTTACGGGAGGGGGTTTTTTATACGTTGCTAAAGTTTTCTGCCCAACTTTTTTTCAATTAATTTCTTTTCCCAGTTGGGGCCAAAAAAACCTATAACTTCAAAAGCTATCAGCCCCTGAATGATCAAACCCACGCCCACGAATCCTAATACGATGTAAATCAGGGGATGACCATGGAACGCCATGAGGAATACCGCCGCACAAGATAAGTAACCTATCAGAAACTCATAAAACTCCTTAATGCGCTTGGCATAAAGCATGGCTTCCAGCTCATCGTCTTTTAAATTACTTTCTTTAATCATGGTTTCTTCCTCAGGTTGGAATATGGACAGATCAACCTCGAAAACCGATGCCAGAGCCTTGCTTGTTTCCAAACTCGATTTTTGACCTTGTTCAATCCGTTGAATAGTCCGTGAAGTAACGCCAGCCATTTCCGCCAGCTGACTTTGAGACCATCCCCGCTGTAATCGAAGTTTTCTGACAATCATGCTCACACCATCATTTTAAAGGTTCGATCAATCTTACCGAGCCCAGTGAGAATAAATACGACATGACCACGACATTGACCCGAAGGATACGCGACATTAATTATAAATCAGCGGGTTAAGAAAAAAGCCACCTCTTTCCAGACTGAAAGACGACCCGAAGCAGACCCTGATGGCGGCCATTGGGTGAATGGCAACCTCTCCTCCGAACTCGGGCACTGCATCGGTTGCTTGCCGGTAGTGGTTTTTGGTAGTGTTGGGCGCTTTTTTCAGGCTGGCCAGCATGAGTCGGGTCCGGAATGGACGATAACAGGGGGCTTCAATGATAACTAAACAAGCGCCCCGGCAGCACAGACGGGATACCTGGATCACGCTGGGTTTGGGGGTCCTCGGGGTCCTGGTCTATGGGGGGACGGTTTTCCATTACGATTATTTCGCCGCGCTTCAGCGCGGCGAGGACGGGCAGGCGGCCATGCGGATGCTCGATCAGATGCGGCGTCCTTTCCTGGCATTGAAACAGGCGGAGTTTCGCCAGTCACAGTCCGCCGGGGACGCTTCCGCCATTGCCGACATCGATAGAGCGATATCCGACGGCCGCCGGAAACTCACGGGATATCTGGCTCTCGCGAGTTACAAC
Source organism: Gammaproteobacteria bacterium (assembly GCA_004297165.1). Lineage (GTDB taxonomy): Bacteria > Pseudomonadota > Gammaproteobacteria > Eutrophobiales > Eutrophobiaceae > 2-02-FULL-56-15. Next base: position 144,055 of record SCUJ01000011.1, on the reverse strand, counting down.
GAACAGGCCCGGCAGTTGGTCTTGTTGCTGCAAGCGCGTTATGAAGAGTGGGCGACGCTCGAACTGGAGCTGCTGCGCATCCGGGCGGCGCTTGCCGCGGGCCCCGGTCTGGGAGCGGAACACAACGAAATGGACGAGCTTGTATACAAAAACTCCTCCGCGTTCCTGACGGTGATGGCCGTGCTGGGTGACGGGGAGGAGCCCATAAACCAGGACATCGATGCCGGTCTCGCGGCGGCCCGGGGTCTGCTCGTAAGTTCCCTTGCATTCATCGCCTATTTGATTGTTTTGGCATTCTGGCGGGAACGGCGGAGTCATGCGAGCGAACTCCGGCTCCACGTCCTGGCTCACAGCGATAGCCTCACCGGCCTCGCCAACCGCCTGTTGCTGGACGACAGGATCTCCGTGGCGATCAGCGTCGCCCGTCGTTACGGACATCGCCTCGGGATCATCTATTTCGATCTCGATGGCTTCAAGGCGGTTAATGACGAACTGGGTCACGACGCGGGCGATGCCGTCCTCAAGGAAGTGGCCGTGCGGCTGCTGAAGCAGACACGCGAAATGGACACTGTCGCACGGGTTGGGGGCGACGAGTTCATCGTGCTCATGACCAATCTGCGGAACAAGGAGGATGTCCACGGCGCGGCCGGAAAGCTGCAAGCCGCCCTTGAACTGCCCTTCGAGTTGCGCGATCGATCCTTTCCGCTCCGGGCCAGCATCGGCATCGCCGTATTTCCGGACGATGGGGAACTACCCTTGCAACTGCTGAAGCATGCGGACGCCGCCATGTACGAACACAAACAAAGAACCCGGCATTAGCGGCGCCGACTCACGGATTGCGGTGAGGCATTAGGATTTCCACCAGATGCCCGTTCCTTGGGGTGGTGTCATTTGTATTGGGGGATTAAAAAGGAAATTCTCAGGAACGACTATATCATTGCATGGAAAAGCCCTGCTGAACTCAACCCGAACATAATGTACGATTAATTAAAGTAGACTGGTCTGCCCCCAATCTGCAACGATAAATCTGAACATGTGGTTTGGCCCACTGATTAAATGTCTGAATAGTTATGACCAACGATAAACTTCAACTCGTAAAGCAGCTTGTGGGCGCTATCCCGGAACTGACTGCGGGACAATTGCATTGGTTGCAGCGTGTTGTGGCCGTCTTTGGCGCGGAACACAACTTTACCCTGAGCAATTCGGATCTTTTTGACCAGGAGACGCTCCAAAACTTCGGCGATGCCATGCGCGTGCATCATAGTTTTTCCGCCGAGCCTTTCACTAAGGACAAATTCGAGTATGTGCTCGTTCAGGTGCTGAACATGAGCGGATACAAGGCAATACTTGCTCCCAAAGGAAACCCCGGTCACGATGCGACGATTGATAACGTCAAGGTGTCGCTTAAAACGCAAGCTGACAAAGGCATTAAAGAAGACAAGCTTTGGATCAGCAAGTTTATGGAACTGGGCAAGGGACACTGGGGAGATGATCCCAGGGATTTGGAGGCCCTAAGAGATCAATTCATGGCTCACTTGAAGAACTACCAAAGAATCCTGAGTCTCCGGACTTTGGCGAGAGCGCCGCGCTGGAAGTACGAGTTGGTCGAAATACCAAAGCGGGTATTGGCTCAGACTGTAAACGGTGAGTTGAAAATGATGATAGACAGCGCGCAGTTCCCAAAGCCTGGATACTGTCGTGTGTACAAGCCCAACAGAGATTTGATGTTTGAGCTTTACTTCGATGCGGGGAGCGAACGGAAACTACAGATCAAGAATCTTCGTAAGGACCTTTGCCGCATTCACGCGGTTTGGGAGTTCGCTATACCAGCGGGATAAGCGAGGCCTGAACCGATGATGTTCGTTTGTCGGCAATCGCTATAAACTCGTCCTTGATCTCGATCCCGACGCAGCGGCGTCCCAGTTCCTTGGCAACGATCCCGACCGTCCCCGCTCCATAGAAAGGATCTAAAACGAGATCATTGGATCGGCTGCCCGCCAAGAGGCAGGGTCGGACAAGCGCCCTGGGGAATACCGCGAAGTGGGCCTCCGGGCACGGTTCCGTGTTGATGGACCATACTGTGCGGCGGTTCTTTACGCCATTACCGTCGGCGGTTCGCTCTTTGATTGCTTCTTGGTCAAAAAGATAATGTTCGGATTTCGAAAAAAGAAATAGATACTCGTGAGATACCGTAAAGCGATCCCTGACGCTTTCCGGTTGGCAATTCGGTTTGTACCAGATGATGTCGTTTCTTAGATACCAGCCGTCTTTCTGACACTCCAAGGCAAGGAGCCAGGCTATCCCGATGAGATCCTTTTTCTTCAATCCCGGAGGCGTCGGGGGACGGTAGGACATACCCCGCCCCTTATTTTTCTCGTCGTCGTCCCGCCACTTTCTGCCGCCAGAGGTATATGTATTCCCGATGTTCAGCCAGAATGTACCATCCGGCTTCAAGACTCGGCGAACCTCTCGGAAGATATCGACTAGATCCTTCACATAGGCATGGAGATCTGGTTCAGCGCCGATCTGGTGTTTTACGCCGTAGTCCCGGACGCCCCAATAAGGAGGCGACGTAACCGCACACTGAAATGTGTCATCCGGGAGTTGTCGTATCAATTCCCGCGTATCTCCATGAAGCACCACTATAGGCCGTTCATCTGTAGGCCGACGCAGGCTTTCATGTATCCCTGGTTTCATGACTGTTGCCATGAGATGGAGTTTTTCATATTCCTAACGCACGCGCAAGTTATTATTGTCGTCTTTCCTTGGCCTCCCGCGCTTCTTTTTCCCTGTCTTAGCAAACTCTTTGAGCCCGCCTTCCGGGATGAGGTGATCGCGACCGTATTTCTCAGACTCCAGTCTATCCTCGGCGATAAATTGGCGAATCCTTGAGGGGGTTACGCCAAGGTACTTGGCGGCATCTTCAGTAGTGAAATACTTGCTCATGTGATTTCAATCTTAAGAGTCTCGACAATGAAACTCAACCGGCCCACACCTAAGGGCATGCAGGGAGAAATAATCCCTCCCGTTTTGCAAGGTGTGAGGCGCTTGGGGAGCGAGTGAAACTGCTCCTGTCCTGCAAGTAAACCGGTACTTGCGCTACTCCGACTTCCGATGCAGCCATGGTGCGTGACTCAGACCGATCAGAACCCCTTCCGGGCTCATGAAGCGTGCAACCGTTTGGCCCCACGGCTCGGTGCGGGCAGCGTGGATGAAACGCGTGCCTTGCCGCTGGAGTTCTTCCACCGCATCCGCGACAGCATCCGAACTTTCCAACTCAAATTCGAGCGTCGCCGTGGGAGTGGGTGTATGGGCTGGCCACGCATCGGACCCGAAGCATGACTGCGCCGCGGCGCGCAGAGGCCACACGCCGAAGTGCTTGACGCCATCCATGCTTTCGGTCGAAAGGTAGCCGTCTCTGTCGTGTAGCGGGAGCCCCAGCGCGCCAACGTACAGCGACTTGCTTGCTGGCGGGTCAGGCGTAATTGGCGCGAAGCCGGCGACGAAAAGTATTTTCATATTGCACTCCGTCTGGACATGCGGGAAACCTCCTTGTTGAGCATCAGGATGGTTGATGAGGCAAGTATAGGCAGTCGATATTCGGGGTGTCCAGTTTGCTTACTTTAATTTCCAGGACGGGTGTGTCAGGAAAAAGAAAACCCCTCTCCCAGGCAGGAAGAGGGGTTCAAACAAGAGATAATTACTGGCCTGGTTTTACCAGTAAACCAATGCGCGCAGATTGAAGGCGCCGGGTTCGTCACTGTCGCGAGAGCTGCCGGGTCGATCCAGTTCGAGGACCGTGGTGTAGTCAGCCATGAAGTTCAGGTTCTGCGTGGGGTACCACTTCAGACCGATGCGCAGGTCGCGTTCCAGACCCCCGCGCACTCCGGCGCCCGCCCCGGTGACAAAATCGTTCAGATCCATAACGTCGTAACGGATCGCCACCTGCCAGGCGCCGATTCCGCCCTTGCCGGCGATGGCGAATGGTTTCACCCCGCTGAAGACGCCTTCGGCCGTCTTCAAGTTCATCGATTCACCGGTCAGGAAGTAACTCGCCTCGATGTAGTACCCGTTCAAGTCAACATCCCCGGGTTCGACAGCGCTCCAGGCCGTGGGTGTGGTCGGTGTGACATTCCAGTGGACATATTCGCCCTGCAGGTGGAACGGACCCCAGATGGCCACGCCTTCCGCGTCGAAGGCGAGCACGTCCTCGGCGAGGCCGGTTCCGAAATTGGCGTCGATAAAGCGTTCATCCGCTGCGCGGATCACGCCCGGACGCTGCCGGATCCGCAAACTGGAATCGTTCGGGTTTCTGTACCAGATCGAACCGCCAACATACAGTAGATGCACCGGGTCCTTCAGGTACGGATTCCAGGTGCCGCGCGCGGCGATGTTCACCTCTTCGAAAGTATTCGGGTCCGCCGGCGTGCCTTCGCTGGCCCCGTAGACGCCGGCATTCAACGTCCAGACCTCTCCGCCATGGATGAAACCGGATAAGCCCAGGTTGCGGGCGGGTTGCAGTTCGCCATCGGCCAGCAATGGTCGCTCCAGCAGGGTCAGGTATTTGGAGCTCGACATGGTGGCAATGCCGAAAGGAATGTGATGCTGCCCCGCCTTGATGTTCCATTTGCCGTTGGCGTAGGCCTGTTCGTAGCCTACGTAGCCGTCCTTCATGTCGGCGGAGCCACTTGAGAAGTCATATTCGAGCTTCCAAATCCATTTGCCCCACATCTTGCCCTGCATCCCGAGCCGGGCGCGCCGGAACGCACCTTCGGTGTCGATGGCCGAGAGATCGGAATCGACGATGTGATAATCCGCCATGATCCGGCCGATGGGCTGCCATTCGAAATCGCCATCCTTGGACGTGAAGGATAATTTGTCCTTGGTGACGATGTTGGTCGTGTCGATGCGCTTGACCTCTTCCTTGGCGAAATTCACGTGCTCGGCGTCAGCCTTTGATGCGTTGATCAACATTTCGTATTCATCCTGGGTTAGACTGCCCTTGTCGCGCAGGATCCTGAGCAGATCCAGCATGGCGTCATTGACGGCGAGGGCTGGCGGCGAATGGATCGCCGCGAGCCCGATCAACAGGGCGCCGCAAGCGTTCAGGAAAGATTGTTTTTTGGTCATGCAAGTTCTCCTTCAGTTTTATTGTGGTGCGGCAGTGCGCGGTTATTCGGCGTGACACTTTAGGTGTGTGGTGTTGCAACTTTGTGAATGAATTATGTCCGGACGATGAAAATCGGCTTGCCTACCGGTCATTGCATCCAGGAAACGGTGGAGGAACCCCCGCATTTGAACGGATAGCCACCCGGATTGTGTTTAGCCTGTCAACAATCTGTAATATTATTGAAAGATAATGCACGGCCGTATAGATGAGCCAGGGCGAAACGATGAATGACAGAATAATGATCATCGAGGATGAGGCGGCGATCCGGGAGATGATCGGGTACACCCTGATGAAAGAAGGCTATCAATTTGCCGAGGCCGAGAGCGTCGAGGCGGCCCGGCCGCTGATAGAGAACCATAAACCCGATTTGATCCTGATGGACTGGATGCTGCCCGGCATGAGCGGCCTCGATTACACCCGGCGACTGGCCGCGGATCCGGGCACACGCGACATACCCGTCATCATGCTCACCGCGAAGGCGGATGAGCGCGAGAAGATCCAGGCACTGGACACCGGCGCCGACGATTACGTCTCCAAACCCTTCTCCTCGAAGGAGTTGCTGGCCCGCATCCGCGCGGTGCTAAGGCGCCGGGGCCAGGAGAATGCGCAGGGCATGATCGAATTCCGGGGGCTGAAACTGGACCCGATCACCTACCGGGTCACCGCCGGAGGCGCTGCGGTGGATATCAGCCCCACGGAATTCCGGTTGTTGCATTTTTTCATCACCCATCCCGAGCGGGTTTACAGCCGGTCCCAATTGCTGGATCAGGTCTGGGGGCAGAATGTCTTCATCGAGGAGCGGACGATCGATGTGCACATTCGCCGCCTGCGCCGGACTCTGGCCCCCCATGGCTTCGATAGTTTCATTCAGACGGTGCGCAGCGTCGGTTATCGTTTCTCGGACAAGTGACCATCCGACTCCAAGCGAAGAACGAATGAAAGCGGATGTCTGGCGTTTCCTCGCGATCTTCGGCTTCAGTCTGCTGACCGGCTTGATCGCCGGTCATGTGTTGCTTTGCCTCCTGGCCGGGGTATTGCTCTTCGTCTTCTGGTATTACCGTGAACTGCGGCTGTTGACCCGGTGGATGGAGAATGGCGCTACCGTCGAGCCTCCGGAACTGTCAGGCACGATCGACGAAATCGCCAGGGAATTCGATCTGCTGCGGTTGCGCCACAAGCAGCGCAAGAAGAAGCTGACCCGCAACCTGAAGCGCTTTCAGGCCTCGATGGCAGCCCTGCCCGATGCCGTCGTGGTCATGGATAATGCTGGCGCCATCCAGTGGGTCAACGCGAAGGCCTGCGCCTATCTCGGTATCGAGTGGCCGCGGGATGCGGGCCTGCGCCTGACCAATCTGGTGCGCGTTCCGGAACTGGCCGGCTATCTCGCCGCCGTGCGGGAGACCCAGGCGGATCGCGGTTTGCAACTCGCCGCGCCCGCCAATCCGGCGCTGATCCTGGAGTTGCGGGTCTCGCGCTACGGCAAGACCCGCCAGTTGATGGTGGCGCGGGATGTCACGCGCGTCCACCAGGTGAATCAGATGCGCAAGGATTTCATTGCCAATGCCTCGCACGAGTTACGCACCCCCCTGACCGTGATTGCCGGTTATCTCGAGGGTCTCGATAACGATGCGCTCCCCGAGCCCGCGACCTTGCACAGGCAGATCGGGCAGATGCGCGAGCAGGCGGCGCGGATGCAGCGCCTCACCGAGGACCTGTTACAACTCGCGTCGCTGGAATCTTCTCCCCGGACCGAGGAAGACGAACCGGTGCCGATCCCGGAGGTGCTCGCCCAGGTTGCCGCCGAGGCCCGCTTGCTGAGCGGCGATCTGCGGCATGCGATCTCCGTCGCCGCGGAACCCGATCTCTGGCTCAGGGGGAGCCGGAAGGAGCTTTACGGCGCCATCCTGAATCTCGCCCAGAATGCCGTCGCCTACACGCCCGCCGGGGGCGCCATCACGCTTCGTTCGCAGGCGGACGCGACCGGGGCGCTTCTGGAGGTCTCGGACTCCGGCATCGGGATCGAGCCGCAACACATCCCCCGCCTGACGGAGCGGTTTTACCGGGTGGATAAAGGCCGTTCGCGCAACATGGGCGGCACCGGTCTCGGGCTCGCGATCGTGCGGCATGTCCTGGACCGCCACGGGGCGATGCTGGAAATTCAGAGCAAGCCGGGCGCGGGCAGCACCTTCCGCTGCCGTTTTCCGATGTCGCGAACGCTGCGCGAAACGGCGCCTGATGAGTGCGTGGCAACGAATTCTTGAATATTTTTAGGAGTAATAACATGGTTGGCAAATCGCTAACGTTGTCGCTTTCCCTCTTTATCGGAACTCTGGCGCCGCTCAGGGCGGATGCGCAGGTGGACCCCGGGCTGCCGGATTACCAAAAGGCCAGCGGCGTTTCCGGCAGCGTCATCAGCGTCGGTTCCGACACGCTCGCCAATCTCATGACCTTCTGGACCGAAGAGTTCAAGCGCCTGTATCCCAACGTCAGCGTGCAGGTCCAGGCCGCCGGATCCTCCACGGCCCCGCCCGCGCTTACCGAAGGCACAGCGAATTTCGGCCCGATGAGCCGGAAAATGAAGGACGGCGAGATTGCAGCCTTCGAGAATCGTTACGGTTATAAACCGCTGGCCGTACCCGTGGCGATCGACGCCCTCGCGGCGTATGTGAACAAGGACAATCCGATCGCGGGTCTCTCGCTTGCGCAGGTGGATGCCATATTCTCGGAGACCCGCCGGTGCGGTTACGAGAGCGAGGTCAGGACCTGGGGCGATCTGGGCTTGACGGGCGACTGGAAAAACCGTCCCTTGCAGCTCTTCGGCCGTAATTCAGCCTCCGGCACCTACGGCTACTTCAAGGAACACGCCCTCTGCGACGGGGACTTCCGCGATACGGTGAATGAGCAACCAGGGTCGGCCGCGGTCGTGCAGTCCATCAGTAAATCCAGGAATGGCATCGGTTATTCCGGCATCGGTTACCGTACCGCCGGGGTCAGGGCCGTGGCCCTTGCCGCCGAGTCTGGCGGCGAATTCATCGAGGCAACCGCGGAAAATGCCACGGCGGGCAACTACCCGCTCGCCCGGTTCCTCTACATCTACGTCAATAGACAACCCAACAAGGAGTTGCCCCCGCTGGAGGGGGAATTCCTGCGCATGGTCCTCTCGAAGACCGGACAGACAGTCGTGGTCAAGGACGGTTATGTCCCGCTCCCGGCGCAGGTTGTCGCGAGCCAGCTTGATGCCCTCGGGCTGGCGCGCAAATGAAAAACGTGATCCGAAAGACTGATGGATGAATAATGTTGCCAATTTCTGTCAGAGACCTCTCGCCAAGCCGCCAAGGTTTACAAGTTCGCTGTTACTTGGCGGGCTTCGCGCCTTGGCGAGAACATCTATTACCGGATAACTTTAACAGTACTGTCATATAAGGTGGCTAGACTGGCCCGATGAGCACAACGGACTTAAAGGCGGCATCCGGTATCCTGCCCGACTTCACGTCGCCCGCGGCGATCCGGCGCCGCCGGATGCGAGCGCTGCGCGATGTGCTGACCAGACACCTCATGGCCATCGGCGGCGTCAGCGTGATCCTCGCCATCGTCCTGATCGCGTTCTATCTGGTGTACGTCGTCCTGCCCATGTTCCTGCCGGCGAAGCTCAGCCGGCTCTCGGCCTATCCCGTTCCCGGCCCCGGTGAAACCTGGCATTACGCCATGGAAGAGCAGCACGAGATCGGGTTGCGGATCAACACGCGGGGCGAGGCGATCTTTTTCAAGACCGATACGGCTGCGGTCATCGACCAGATCCCCGTGTTCCCAGATGCCGGGTCGGATCCCGTCGCCTTCACCGCTGGCGACCCCGCGCAGGCCCTGCTGGCGCTCGCCTATGCCGATGGCTCTGTCGTGTTGGCGCGCCATGAATATCAGGTGAGTTATCCGGGGGATCGCCGGTTGATAACGCCCGCTATAACCCTGCCTTTCGGATCGGAACCGGTACAGATATCCGATGACGGGGTTGCCATACGCAAACTCGCCGCCCAGGGTAACGCCGGCAAGGCCACGATCGCGGCGTTGGACGACCTGGGGCGTCTGCGCCTGGTCAGTCTCGCCAGCAAGGAATCCATGCTGACCGGAGAGATCACGCTGACCCGCACCGACAGCGAGATAGTCCCGGAACAACCGGTGACGCATCTCGCCATGGATGTGGATCAACGGGAGCTGTATCTCGCGGACAGGGATGGCTTTCTCAGTTTCTATGACATCGGTGACAAACGCGCCCCCCGCCTGGTGCAGCGGATCCAGGCGGTTCCCCCAGGGGTCGCCATCACCAGTCTGGCCTTTCTAAACGGGGGGATCTCGATCCTGGTGGGCGATGCCGAGGGTGGCATCACCCAATGGTTTCCGGTCCGGGACGAGGCCAACAACTACACCTTGAGCCGGATCCGGCAGTTTGCGTCCCAGCAGGCGCCGATCCTGGCGATTGTTCCCGAGCATCAACGCAAGGGATTTCTGGCGCTCGATGCCGACGGTTTGCTGGGTCTGTACCACGCCACCTCGCAGCGCACCCTGAGGGTGGAGAGGATCGGCGAGGAGCGGTTAGCGCATGGGGCGATCGCCCCGCGCGCCGATGCCCTGCTGGTGGAGCGCGGCGACATGGGACTTGAATTCTGGCAGGTGCAGAATCCGCACCCGGAGATCTCCTGGCGCTCGCTCTGGGGCAAGGTCTGGTATGAAAGCCGGGCCAAACCGGAGTATGTCTGGCAATCGTCCTCGGCGAGCAGCGAGTTCGAGCCCAAATTCAGCCTCACGCCGCTGGCCTTCGGCACGCTCAAGGCGGCTTTTTACGCCATGTTGTTCGCCATGCCGCTCGCGATCATGGGGGCGATATACACCGGCTATTTCATGGCGCCGCGCATGCGCGGCATGGTCAAGCCTGCGATCGAAGTCATGGCGGCCCTGCCCACGGTGGTCCTCGGCTTCATCGCCGGGCTCTGGTTCGCGCCCTTCGTGGAAAACCATCTGCCCGGCATCTGCCTGTTGTTTATCTATCTGCCGCTCGCGATCCTTGGCGCGGCCTGGTGCTGGGACCAGGCCCCGGACAGGCTGCGCAACCGGATCCCCGCGGGTTGGGAGGCGGCCCTGTTGATCCCGGTGATATTGATTGCGATCGGGCTCGCGATCGGCGTGAGTCAGCCGCTGGAGCTTTTACTCTTTCAGGGCAGCATGCCCCAGTGGCTGAATGAAACCTTCGGCATCTCCTTCGATCAGCGCAACTCCCTGGTGGTGGGCGTGGCGATAGGTTTTGCGGTCATCCCGATCATCTTTTCCATCAGCGAGGATGCGATCTATGGCGTGCCCCGATCCCTGACGGGGGGATCGCTTGCGCTCGGGGCGACGCCCTGGCAGACCCTGGTGCGGGTAATCCTGCTGACCGCGAGTCCGGGGATTTTCTCCGCGGTCATGATCGGACTCGGCCGGGCGGTCGGCGAGACCATGATCGTGGTGATGGCGACCGGCAATACCGCCGTCATGGAAATGAACATCTTCCAGGGTTTTCGCGCGCTGTCGGCCAACATCGCCGTGGAGATGCCCGAGGCCGAGGTCGCCGGCACGCATTACCGGATCCTATTCCTCGCGGCGCTCGTTTTATTCGCGGTAACCTTCGTGTTCAACACCCTGGCGGAAGTGGTGCGTCAGCGGCTGCGCAAAAAATACGGCAGCTTATGAGCCGGACGGTCAAATCGTGGCTGGGCGGAGATGCCCCCTGGATCTGGCTGCATGCCGGCGCCATCTCGCTCTCGCTCCTCCTGGTCGCCGGCCTGCTCGCCCTGTTGATGTTGCGGGGGCTCGGCCATTTCTGGCCGGCCGACGTCGCCGTGTTCGAGCTTACGGACGTGGACGGCGCCAGGGAACGGGTGATCGGCGAGATTGTCGAGCATGAAACCCTCGACATTGCGAAGGTGGCGCAGGATTCGGATGCCGCCGGACATGGCCTGATCGATCGTTATCTCATCAAGACCGGTAATCGCGAGATCTCCGGCATCGATTTCCGTTGGGTCAATGAACCGCAGATGAGTACGCCGGAATATCCCACGGATATCATGGTGCTGGAGCGCCGGGAATGGGGGAATTTCTACGGATTTCCCAGGCGCCTGATGGAGGGGGGCAGCGAGGTGGACCTCGGTGGCGCCGCGTTGGGGCAGGTGTTGCTGTCAAGCATCGATGCGGCTGGAGGAATTTTCGCGGAGATCCGTCATATCGAAAAGGACCTGATCGGCGCCATCAATTACCGCATGGAACGCATGCGCCTGCGGGAACGCCGCCTGCAATTGGAGGGCGGCATGGATCCGGAGGCCGCGCTTGCGGCGGAAAGCGCCGCCCTGCAACAGGACTATGACCGGCTGGTCGCGGATCTCGAGTCCTTGTATGAAAGCCTGAACCAGAGGACCCTGATCGCCGTCACGGCCTCCGGCGAAGAGACTGAAATCCTGCTCGCCGGGATCGTCCGCGCCTATTACCCGAACGCCATGAGCCCGGCGCAAAAATCAGGTCATTATCTGGGCAAACTCTGGGAGTTCCTGAGCGAGGAGCCGCGGGAGGCGAATACGGAAGGTGGGATCTACCCGGCCATCTTCGGGACTGTCCTGATGGTGATGTGCATGGCGCTGCTGGTGACGCCCTTCGGGGTCGTGGCCGCCATCTATCTGCACGAATACGCGAGGCAAGGCGTCCTCACCCGTCTCATTCGCATTGCCGTGAACAACCTCGCGGGCGTGCCCTCCGTGGTCTACGGCGTTTTCGGGCTGGGCTTCTTTGTGTATTTTCTGGGCGGGTCGATAGACGAACTGCTGTTTCGCGAGTCCCTGCCGAATCCGACCTTCGGCACGCCGGGGCTGCTGTGGGCCTCGCTGACGCTGGCGCTGCTCACCGTGCCCGTGGTCATTGTCGCCACCGAAGAGGGACTCTCGCGCGTGCCGCTGGCGATCCGGGAAGGCAGCCTTGCGCTTGGCGCCACCAAGGCGGAGACCCTCTTTCGCACGGTGCTGCCGATGACCGCGCCCGCCATTCTCACCGGCATGATTTTGGCGATCGCGCGCGCCGCGGGCGAGGTCGCGCCGCTCATGCTGGTGGGCGTGGTGAAGCTCGCCCCGGCCCTGCCGCTGGATGGCGGGTTCCCCTATCTGCATCTCGACCGCAAGTTCATGCATCTAGGGTTTCACATCTACGATGTCGGCTTCCAGAGCCCGAACGTCGAGGCGGCCCGGCCGCTGGTCTACGCGACGGCGCTGTTGCTGGTCCTCGTCATCGTCGCCTTGAATCTCGCCGCCATCAAGATCCGCAATAATCTCAGGGAAAAATACCGTGCCGCAGAATAATGTCACCGAATTGGAAAATCGCACCGGCGAACGCCATGCCCCCGCGGCAGCCCCGACGCATGCGATGAATCTGGGGGGATTGATCGGCAATGAACCCCGACTGGATCTCGAAAACGAAAAAGTGTGCCTCCGGGTCGAGGGACTGAATCTGCATTACGGCGGTAAACAGGCGTTAAACAACGTCTCCATGACCATCCCTGAAAAGCGGGTCACCGCCTTTATCGGTCCGAGCGGTTGCGGGAAATCAACCCTGCTGCGGTGTTTCAACCGGATGAATGATCTGATTGATAACGTGCGGATTGACGGCCGCATCGCCCTGCACGACCTCGACGTATACGGGAAGGATGTGAACGTGGCGGACTTGCGCCGGCGGATCGGGATGGTGTTCCAGAAGCCGAATCCCTTCCCCAAGACGATCTACGACAATGTGGCCTATGGCCTGCGCATCCAGGGGATCCGCAACCGCCGGGTGCTGGACGAGGCGGTCGAGCGGTCCCTGAAGAGCGCCGCCCTGTGGCCGGAGGTGAAAGACCGCCTGAACGACAACGCCATGGGCCTGTCCGGCGGCCAGCAGCAGCGCCTCGTCATCGCCCGCGCCATCGCCATCGAGCCTGAGGTTTTGTTGCTGGACGAACCGGCCTCGGCGCTGGATCCAATCTCCACCTTGAAGATCGAGGAACTGATCTACGAATTGAAGACGGATTACACGATCGTCATCGTGACCCATAACATGCAGCAGGCGGCGCGCGTCTCCGACTACACCGCCTATATGTATCTGGGCGAGATGATCGAATACCGGGACACCGGCACGTTGTTTACCAAGCCGAGAAACAAGATGACAGAGGATTACATCACCGGTCGCTACGGTTAACCGGCTATTCGCCGAGGAAAATATATGAGCAGCATACCCAAACACATCTCGAAACAGTTCGACAACGAGCTTGAGGACGTCCGCAGCCGCGTGCTGGCCATGGGCGGTCTGGTGGAGCGGCAGCTCGAAAATGCGATGCAGTCATTGAGCAACTCGGATTCCGCGCTGGCGCAGTCGGTGATCGAAACCGAGGTGCAGGTGAACACGATGGAGGTTTCCATCGACGAGGAATGCACCCGGATCCTCGCGCGGCGGCAGCCGACCGCCGGCGATCTGCGGCTCATCACCGCCGTGATCAAGACCATCACCGATCTCGAGCGGGTGGGCGACGAGGCCGAGAAGATCGCCCGCATGGCCATCGATCTGATAGAGCAGCAGGGGAGCAGATCCTATTACGTCGGCATCAGCAATCTCGGCCAGTTGGCCATGACCATCCTGCACGACGCCCTGGACGCCTTCGCCCGGATGGATTCCGGCGCCGCGCTCGCCACCGCCGGCATGGAGCCGAAATCCGACGAGCAGTACGGCGCCATCCTGCGGGAGCTGATCACCTACATGATGGAGGACCCGCGCAGCATCTCCAGCGTCATCGACGCCGTCTGGGTCGCGCGTTCCCTCGAACGGATCGCCGATCACTCCCGTAACATCTGTGAATACGTGATCTATCTGGTCGAAGGCAAGGACGTGCGCCACATCAGCATCGCGCAGATGGAACAGGAGGTCAGGGGTTAGGGCATAGGGCAAAGCAGGATCAAAACCCCTTGATTAATCCGGAGGTTCCTTATCACCTTCCGGCAGGTGATAATACCCTTGGAAATTCGAGGGCCGTCCATGGATACCGCAAACCTCAGCAATCCCGAGCTGTACATCAACCGGGAACTCAGCACGCTCGAGTTCAACCGGCGCGTCATCGAGCAGGCCAAGGATGAAAACACCCCGTTACTGGAGCGCCTGAAGTTTCTCTGCATCGCCAGCACCAACCTGGATGAGTTCTTCGAGATCCGCGTCGCCGGCATCAAGCAGCAGGTGAAGTATCGCTCGGTGCAAACCGGTCCGGACAATCTCTCCCCCGCGGAAGTCCTGAAACGCATCAGCGATCTCGCCCATGAACTGGTCAAGGAACAGTACCGGGTGCTGAACGAGGTGATCATCCCCGCGCTTGCCGCAGAGAGGATCCGCCTGCGTCGGCGCGCCGACTGGAAACCCGGCACGACCCGCTGGGTGAAGCGGTATTTCAACGACGAGGTGCGTCCGGTGCTGAGCCCCATCGGTCTCGATCCGGCCCACCCCTTCCCCCGCGTTCTCAACAAGAATCTCTATTTCATCATCTCGCTCGAGGGCAAGGACGCCTTCGGGCGCGAGGCGCGCCAGGCGATTGTGCAGGCGCCGCGATCCCTGCCCAGGGTCGTGCATATTCCGCCTGACCATATCTCCGGCACGCACGATTTCGTGCTGCTCTCCTCCATAATCCATGCGCATGTCGAGGATCTATTCCCGGGGATGAAGGTCACGGGCTTCTACCAGTTCAAGGTGACCAGGGACAGCGATCTCTTCGTGGATGACGAAGAAGTGGATGACCTGCTGCGGGCCCTGGAGGGTGAATTACCCTCAAGGCGCTTCAGCGACGCCGTGCGCCTCGAGGTCGCGGCCAACTGTCCGGACGAACTGAGCGATTTTCTGTTGCACACCTTCGTCCTGCACGAGGACGATATGTACAAGGTCGACGGCCCGGTGAATCTCAGCCGGCTGTCGGCGATCCACGACCTGGTGGATCGCCCCGATCTGAAATTCAAGGGATTCACCCCGGAGATACCGCCGCGGTTGGAGAAGAACGCCGACCTCTTCGAGACCTTGCACCACGGCGATATCCTGCTGCATCACCCGTTCCAGTCCTTTGCCCCGGTGGTGGATTTCCTGCGCCAGGCGGCCGCCGATCCCAATGTCCTGTCGATCAAGCAGACGCTCTATCGCACCGGCGATGACTCCGCCGTGGTGGCCTCGCTCAAGGACGCCGCCCGCCAGGGCAAGGAGGTCACCGTGGTGATTGAGCTGCGCGCCCGTTTCGACGAGGAGGCCAACATCGAACTCGCCAACGAGCTGCAGGAGGCCGGCGCGCATGTGGTCTACGGGGTGGTGGGCTACAAGACCCATTGCAAGATGATCCTGGTGGTGCGGCGCGAGGGGCGCAAGCTGCGCCGCTATGTCCATCTCGGCACCGGCAACTACCACTCCCGCACGGTGCGACTTTACACCGATTACGGTCTGCTGACCTGCGACAAATCGGTGGGCGAGGACGTGAACAAGCTGTTTCACCAACTGACGGGTCTGGGCCGCGCGACCAAACTGAAAAAACTCTTGCAGGCCCCTTTCACCCTCGCCAAGGGTCTGCAGGGCCTCATCGAAACGGAGACAAACAACGCCCTGGCCGGCAAGGAGGCGCGCATCATCGCCAAGATGAACGCCATCGCGGACCCGCAGATAATTCAGACGCTGTATCGGGCCTCCCAGGCGGGCGTTAAGATCGATCTGATTGTCCGCGGCGTCTGCTGCCTGCGCCCCGGCATCAAGGGCATCTCGGAAAACATTCAGGTCCGCTCCATCATCGGCCGGTTCCTCGAACACACCCGGGTCTTTTATTTCTTCCATGGCGGCGAGGAGTTGCTGTTCTGCTCCAGCGCCGACTGGATGCCGCGCAACCTGCATTACCGGGTCGAGGCCTGTTTCCCGATCGAGGAGAAACGCCCCCGCGATCAGATCATCGTACTGGGCATACACAACTATCTCGCGGACAATACCCAGGCCTGGATCCTGCAACCCGACGGCAGTTACCGGCGCAGCAAGACGGGCGGCAGCAAACCCCGCGCGGCCCAGCAGCATCTGCTGGACCAGCACTGTGAATAAGATCGGTATCGGGGCTACTGAAGATTTAAGCTAAAGTTAGCGGCGCCCAGCAATTCCGCCTCCATCTCGAGATCCGCAAGCGTGAGGGGATGGCCCGCGAGCCAATCCTCCGGGAATCCCAGCGTCAGGGTTTGCCGGTCTGCGCGAACCTGCATACGGGGAAGGACGGTGCTGGATCGGCTGCGGTTCAGCAGGACCGCGAGACGCAGCAGCACCCCGAGTTGAAATACCTTTTGCCGTTCCGCCGCCGGGATGGCGTCCAGTTCCTCCAACGGGAATTTGCGGCGGTGGGCGCGCGCGAGCAGCGCCAGGACCTCCTGATCCTGGCGGGAGAAGCCGGCGAGATCGGAATGCGCGATGAGATATCCGGCGTGCCGGTGATGCTGCGCGTGGGCGATGGAGATCCCGATCTCATGCACGAGCGCCGCCCAGGAGAGCAGTTTGAGATCCGGATCCGCCGCAAGAACCCAACCCTCGCGGACCTGCTCGAACAGGCTCGCCGCCGTCTCGCGGACGCGGCGGGCATGTTCCTGATCGACACCGTAGCGGAGCATCATGGTCCGGATGCTGTTGTCGCGGACGTCCCGATCGTGCCGCCGGCCGATCAGATCGTGCAGCAGACCCTCGCGCAAGGCCCCGTCGGATATCTGCATCCGCTCGAGCCCCAGGCTCTCGAACACGCCGCAGAGGATCGCGACCCCGCCCGCGAGGATGGGCCTGCGGCTCTCCGGCAGGCCCTCGAAACGCAGCTCGTCGGCGTGGCCCTGCAGAATAAGTTCATCCGTCAGGCGCTCGAGTCCCGCGCGGGTGATGCCCTGCTCGCTCCAGCCTTCGGTCTTCAGGATGTCGTGGATGCCGAGGATGCTGCCGGAGGAGCCGATCGCGGCATCCCAGCCCTGCCGGCGATAGGAGTTTTCGATGACCTCCATCTCCTGGCGCGCAAAGAGGATGGCCCGGCGCATGCGCTTGCCGCTGATCTCGCCATCCGGGAAATGATTCAACGTGATGTTCACGCAACCCATGTACAGGCTTTCCAGCAGTATGGGTTCCGGTCCGCGGCCGATGATCAGTTCCGTGCTACCGCCCCCGATATCCACCACCAGACGCTGTTCATCCTTGTTATAGATGGCGTTGGTCACGCCCTGATAGATGAGACGCGCCTCTTCCTGCCCGGCGATGATCTCGATCGGATGGCCAAGCGCCGCCTCGGCTTGGGCCAGGAATTCCCTGCTGTTCTTGGCCTTGCGCAGGGTGTTGGTGCCCACGGCCCGCACCTGGAGGGAGGGGATTTCCCGAACCCGCTGGCCGAAGCGCTCGAGGCAGCCGATGGCCGCGTCCATGGCGGATTCGGTCAGGCGGTTGTCCCGGTCCAGACCAGCAGCGAGGCGGATCATCTCCTTGATGCGGTCGATGATGCGGATCCGATCGTCGGCGTAATCGGCTACAATCATATGAAAGCTGTTGGATCCCAGATCGATGGCGGCGTAAGTTTCTTTGATGTTCTTGGCAGTCATGATGGGCACTGTAATATAAAACCGGTTACAAACCGATGACAAACAGGAAATTGATTCTCATGCGGCACGCGAAATCCGACTGGAACGAACCGGGCGGGGGCGACTTCGATCGGCCGCTCGCCAAGCGGGGCAGGAAGGACGCGCCGCACATGGGGGCCTGGCTCAGAAAGAAGGGCCTGATCCCCGAGCGTCTGCTGGCGTCGCCGGCCCGCCGGGCGAAGGAAACCGCGAGCCTGGTCGCTGAGGAATTGGAATTCGACGAGGGGCGCATTGAGTGGGAGGAAAGGATCTATGACGCCTCTGTGGAGGTCTTGCTGAAGGTGATCGAGGGCGCGGCGATGGAGACCTCATGCCTCATGCTCATCGGTCACAATCCCGGTCTTGACGATCTGCTGGAGTTTCTCTCGCAGGATAAGCCCCAATACGAGGATGACAAGCTCATGACCACCGCCGCCATCGCGGTGTTGAGTTACGGGGAGGGGCCGATCCAGACGGCGGCCAAGTCGGCGAGATTGGAACTTTTGATCAGACCGCGTTGAACCTTATATTTTTTCCGCGACGATATAAACAATCCAGCCCGCATCCGCCGTGCCTACCTGCGCCGGCTTGAAGACCCCGTTCCCCTCGCCCTTCGCATCCTCGCCTTCCCAGTAGACGGTGGCCTTGAACCCGGATTCCGCCAGGATCTCGGTCAGTTCCGGCAGGGTCCAGAGCCGCCAGTCGTAACGAAAGGCGCGGTCGAGGCGCGAGCCGTCAGGAAAGGCGAAATGTATGAAACAGGTGGCGTCCCCGGTGATGGGGTTGTAGCGATGTTGATCCCAGATGTAAGTGAAGCCTTTGTATCGGGTCGATTCCTCCAGTTCCTCGAAGGCCTCGTAGCCGCCGAAGGCGTCGAGGAACAGGATGCCGTCGGGCTTGAGTCCCTGCCGCACCCGGCGAAGGTACGCGCCCATGTCCTGCCGGCTCTTGAACACCCAGTAACTGAAGTTGAGCGCCAGCACCGCATCGACGGGCTCGCAGCGGACCTTGCGCACATCGGCGTTGCGGATGGAGATGCGGCCGGCCTGCTCCGGGGTCAGGGCGCCGAGGTTGCGGGTCCGGCCCCACTCGAGCACTGACGGGTCGATGTCCACGCAAATGGCGCGGTTGTCGCGATGGCGGCGGACCCATTCGCAGGAATTGTGCATGGTGCCGCAGAAATCCTCGCGCAGGAGCCGGGCCGGATGTTTCCTGAGTTTGCGGTAGGTGGCCTCGATGAAATCGATCTCGGTCTCCGCGCACTGAACCGATCGCTCGTAGAGTTCATGTTTGTCCGCGCGCGACGCCGCCGTCGGTTTTTTCCAGGTCTTGTCTTCGGTGTTGGTAATCTTGCCCATGGTTTGCCGATCCCGCATCCGGGGAGTATGAATTAAGGTGACCAAAGGCGCGCATTATACCGATATAATGACGGCCCTCTATGCGAATATCACCGCTTCCGGATACGGCTAACAAATGAACTGGTGGGGCAAGATACTCGGCGGCGCCTTCGGCTTCATGGTGGGCGGCCCGCTCGGCGCCTTGCTGGGCGCGGCGCTCGGCCATAACTTCGATCAGGGCCTGCGGCAACCGCAAACCGAGCGCGCGCGGCCAGGGCCTGGATGGGGCCGGCAGGAACGGGCCCAGACCGCCTTCTTCACCGCGACCTTCGCCGTGATGGGCCGGGTCTGCAAGGCCGATGGCCGCGTCTCCGCGGACGAGATCGCCATGGCCCGCCAGGTCATGGCGCAGATGAATCTGGACGAGGCGCAGACACAGGTTGCGATCGATCTCTTCCAGAGCGGCAAGGCGGACGATTTTTCCCTGGATGAGGTTCTGCGCCAGGCCCGCCGTGAGATCGGTTATCAGCCCAACCTGATCCAGATGTTCATCGAGATCCAGCTCTATGCCGCCTACGCGGATGGCGCCCTGCATGCCGCGGAAAGGGACCTGTTGCTGCACATCTGCGAGGTCTTCAATGTGGACCGCCAGGATTTCGATCTGCTCGCGCGGGCGGTCGGGGGCGAGGCGCATCACCGGCGAGGCGGCCGGCCGGGACAGGAAAGACCCATGCAGACCACGGATGCCTACGCCATCCTAGGCATCGGCAGCGATGCCACGGATGCCGAGGTGAAGAAGGCCTATCGGCGGCTGATGAGCCAGCATCACCCGGACAAGCTGGTCTCCAAGGGACTGCCGGAGGAGATGATCAAAACGGCCGAAGGGCGCACCCACGAGGCCCGTAAGGCTTACGAGCGGATCAAGGAGGCCCGCGGTTTTTAATGACCAATGACAAGTGACTAATGACCAATGACAAATAACCCATCGAACGATTCCCATGTTCTGCAACCCCCGCGGACCCTCTTTCCCATCACCCGCCATCTGTCGTATCGGCTGACCCCGATACTGCTGCGTTTCCCGATCACGCCCAACCAGGTGACCTTGGCCTCGCTGGTCTGTGGCGTGGCGGGCGGACTCTGTTTCGGCTTCGGACGCTGGGGATTGAATGTGATCGGCGCGCTGTTAATGGTGCTCGCCTTCACGCTCGATAATTGCGACGGGGAGATCGCCCGCGCCAAGCACCTGTATTCCCCGTTCGGGGCAAAACTCGATGATTTCTCCGATTCGCTCATCGATGCCGTGTTTTTCGGCATGCTCGGCCTCGGCACGACCGCCGTGACTGGAGAAAGGATTTGGCTCTGGCTCGGGCTTGCCACCGTCTTCGGCACCGCGCTTGACTACACATTGTTATTGTTGCGCGGCCGGCGCGAAGACAAAACGAAGGATGTGCGGCACGAACAGGCCAAAAACCCCAAGCAGCCCGGCAGCCGGCTCGATTGGTTTCTGTTCCTGTTCCAGGAGATGAGCCACGCGGAGTTCTGCAACATCGTCCTGATCCTCGCCCTGCTGGATTATGCCTGGGTTCTCTTACCGCTTGGCGCGATCGGGGCGCAGGTCTACTGGATCATGGCGCTGTTCCCGCGGGCGCGGGGCTTTCACGTCTGATCGCATGGAGACGATCTACTGGCTGTGCCTCGCGCTCGCGCTCGCCTCCTGCGGCTACGTTCTGTTCGCCGCGGATTGCGTCAGAAGATTCGGCGCGCGCCTGCACCGTGAATCCAGATCATCGTCAGCGGCGCCGCCGATCACCGTATTCAAACCGCTCTGCGGACCAGACGTGGAATTGCTGGAAAACCTCCGTACCTTCTGCCGGCAGGATTACCCCGAATACCAGATCGTCTTCGGCGTCCGCGATCCCGCCGATCCCGCCATTGCAGTAGCGCGGCAGATCATCAGCGAATTCCCCGCCCTCGATCTCGATCTGGTGATCGACCCCACGGTGCATGGGACCAATCTCAAGATCAGCAATCTCATCAACATGTATCACCGGGCCAAACATAATGTGCTCGTCATCGCGGACAGTGACATGCGCGTCGGGCCGGATTATCTACGCCGGTTATGCAACGCCCTGAACAAGGAAGGCGCCGGCATGGTCACGTGCCTGTATCTCGGCGATCCGCTGTCCGGTCTGCCGTCCGCGCTCGGCGCGTTGTTCATCAACGAGTGGTTTCTGCCCTCGGTCCTGGTTGCGACGCGTTTCGTGCCGAACAGTTACTGCTTCGGCGCCACCATGGCGATCCCAAGATCCGTGCTGGAGGAAGTGGGAGGCTTAGGTGCGTTCGCCGATTATCTCGCGGACGATTACATGCTGGGGCGCAAGGTGCTGGCCACGGGCCGGCGCGTGGACATCGCCCCGGTGCTTGTCGAAAACCGCCTGCTCGAACCCGCCTGGCGGGACCTCATAGCACATGAATTGCGCTGGGCGCGCACCATCCGCACGGTGCAACCCGCGGGTTTTGCTGCCTCTTTTCTGACCGATGCCTTGCCTCTGGCATGTCTCTGCCTCCTGTTTGCATGGTTGAACGACAGTGGAATGGGATTTGCGATAGCGGCGGCGGGATTTGCCCTGATCGCGCGTTCTCTGTTACATTTGTCGGTAAATAAGACGTTTAATCGGCGTGCGGCCATGTGGCTGATTCCCTTACGGGATTTGCTGACATTCCTGATCCGCGCCGGCAGCTTCCTGGGGGGCGATGTGGAGTGGCGCAGGCAGTCGCTCCATGTGGATAACGGCAGCCGCTTATCCATGAAAGACTAGCCCGCCGGGCTAGGGACATGAACTGTGTCCCAAGACCGGCTTGATCGACGTACCGGAGTATCAGATCCCAAATGAGCAAGCCATCCTGCAAAAAGACCCTGTTTCTGAATCCCCCTTCCTATGAAGGCTTCGACGGCGGCGCCGGGGCGCGCTACCAGTGCAAGCGGGAGGTGAAGTCCTTCTGGTACCCGACCTGGCTCGCGCAGCTCGCGGCCCTGGTCGAAGGCAGCAAACTGATCGATGCGCCGCCGCGCGGCCTCAAGCTCCCCGAGTTGCTGCCATTGGCCAAGGAGTATGAACTCCTGGTGCTCTACACCAGCACGCCGACTTTTCCCAACGATGTCCGGGTGGCGGAGGCCTTCAAGGCGGAAAACACGGGGCTCATCATCGGGATCTGCGGCGCGCATGTCGCGAACGATCCGGAGCGGGCCGTGCTGGCCTCGCCGGCGATCGATTTCATCTGTCGCAAGGAATTCGATTTCACCGTCCGCGAGGTCGCGGAGGGCCGGCCGTTTGCGGAGATCGATGGCCTGACTTACAAGGTGAATGGCAAGGCGGTGCATACCAAGGACCGCGCACTGATCGAGGACATGGATCAATTGTCCTGGGTCACGCCGGTATATCGGCGCGATCTGCACATCGAGGATTATTACAACGGTTACATGCTGCACCCCTATCTCTCGCTCTATACCGGACGGGGTTGCAAGTCACGTTGCACTTATTGTCTGTGGCCACAGACCATCTCCGGGCACAACTACCGGGTGCGGTCCGTGCAGAACATCGCCGCCGAGATGAAATGGGCGCGGGACAATTTCCCCGAGGTCAAGGAGTTCTTCTTCGACGACGACACCCTGACCGACAATATCCCGCAGGTGGAGGCACTGGCCGTGGAGCTCGGCAAGCTCGGGATCACTTGGTCCTGCAACACCAAGGCCAACGTCCCGCGCAAGACCCTCGAGATCCTGAAGGCGAACGGTCTGAGGCTGCTGCTGGTGGGTTACGAATCGGGCAACCGCCAGATCCTGCTGAACATCAAGAAAGGCATCCGGTTGGACAAGGCCCGCGAATTCACGCGCGATTGCCATGACCTCGGGATCCTGATCCACGGCTGTTTCATCCTCGGTCTGCCGGGCGAGACCAAGGAGACCATCGAGGAGACCCTGAAATACGCCATCGAGATCAACCCGAAGACCATTCAGGTCTCCCTGCCGGCCACCTATCCCGGAACCTTCCTCTATAAACAGATGAAAGAGAACAACTGGCTGCAACGGGAAGGCACGGAGTTGCTGTCCGAGCATGGCACCCAGCATGCGGTGGTGAACTACCCGCACCTCTCCAGCACGGAAATCTTCGCCGCCGTGGATTCCTTCTACAAGCGTTTCTATTTCCGCCCGAGCAAGATGGCCGCCCTGACCCTCGATATGCTGAAGAGCCCGACGGTCATGAAGCGCCAGTTGCGCGAAGGCGTTGAGTTCTTCAAGTTCCTGTGGGGAAGGGAGAACGCGGCCTGAAGCGCCTGATCGTCACCGCCGACGATTTCGGTCTTTCCGAGACGGTGAACGAGGCGGTCGAGACCGCGCACAGGGACGGCATTCTCACCGCGACCAGCCTGATGGTCGGAGAGCCCGACGCCCTGGATGCCGTGGCACGGGCGCGGCGGTTGTCCTCGCTTGGCGTCGGTCTGCATCTCGTCGTGGTCGATGGCAAGGCAGTCCTGCCCCCCGCCGAGATCCCGGCCCTGGTCGATGAGGAAGGCAGGTTTCGCAACTGCCTCGCCTGCGCCGGGCTCGTGTATTTCTTCAGTCCGGCGGCCCGCCGCCAACTGGCGCGCGAGATCCGCGCGCAATTCCTGGCCTTCAAGGCGACGGGCCTCGCTCTCGATCACGTCAATGCCCACCACCACATGCATCTGCATCCCACGGTGTTCGGATTGCTGATCGAAATCGGCAGAGAATTCGGTCTGCGCGCGGTGCGTCTGCCGCAGGAGCCTTTGTTTCACCGGGGCCGTCTCAACTGGTCGAGATTATTGCTTGCGCCCTGGCTTGCCCTCATGCTCTGGCGCATTCGCAGAGCGGGGCTGCGCTGCAACGATTCGATCTTCGGGCTCAGCGACAGCGGCGGGATGGATACCGCAAGGATGCTGGAGACCCTCCGGCAATTGCCTGCGGGTGTCACGGAGGTCTTTTGTCACCCGGCGACCGGCGATCAACGCCAATCAGAATTGGATGCCCTGTTGAACAAGGAGGTCGCCGCGGCCAGCCGCGAGCAAGGGACGACGCTAATCGCCTTCCGGGATCTCGGCTGAATAGTCCTCGGTACGCTGTTTTTCCGCCCGGCTCCGGATAAGGTTGTGGCTCTCGATGAACTGCCACGCCAGCAGGCCGGGGAGATCGATGATGACCTCGCGGATCCGCACGGCGAGCGAGACGGCGAGCGAGAGATCCGGGCCGAGGCCGAGCAGCGCCCCCACCATCATGTAGGACCCTTCCTGGATCCCGTAGGCATTCGGCACCACGAAGGCGATGTCCGCGAGCGTGGCCGTGAGGCTCTTCAGCATCATGGCCTCCAGCAGGGAGATCGGGGCGCCGAGGAGGTGACAGGCGAGCCAGACCTCCGTGGTCTGGAGTACGAGCCCGAGCGTCTTGAGCAGGACCGCTTGCAGGAGCCGGATGCGCTCCCGATAGATCCCGACCACCAGCCGATCCACCTCCCGCGCGTTCGCGGCGATCCCCTCCCAGGAATCGTGCGGGATCAACTTCGCCCCGAGTGCGCTCAGCATGCCGAACATCCCGGCGCGTTGCGCCAGCAGGAAACCGGTCACGCCGATCATTAACAGGCAAAGACCCAGCAGGGCATAACGCACGAGGTTATTGTCGATGGCGAGATAGGCCAGGATGCCGATGCCGATAAGCGCCCAGGCGGCGACCGCGAGCACCTGGACCGTCTTGTCCACCAGCACCGAGGCCGAGGCATCGGTGCCGCGGCTGCCCCACAAAGTCATGAGTCGGGCCTTGACGACCTCTCCGCCGATGGTCGCGACCGGCAGCAGGACATTGACCGCCCGTCCCATCCAGATGGCGACGAACGCGGATTTGAAGGCCGGTTTATGTCCCCCTGGGAAGACCAGCCGCCAGGCCTCGGTTTCCGGAAAGAGATTGGGAAACCAGACCAGGGGCAGGAGCAGGAGCGGCCAGCCGGACTCGATCAGCAGATGAAACACCGCGCCGATCCCCTGCCAGAACAGGAGGACGCCGAACAGGACCAGACCGGCGACGAGCCCAAGATAAGAGATGAGTTTCAATTCTGAACGACCTCGGCCGGATTGTATGTGTAGCCTCAGATGAGGCCCATGGGATGTGCATCATGGTATCACGCGGGCTGCATACCCAGGAAAAATACCGGCCCGGAACAAGGTGACGGAATGCCTGTCACGCCATTAGAATAAGCCGTCTCTTTCCGGAACCTTCAAGTCATGCGTATACCTTATTCGATTCTGGTGGCGGTCCTGTTGTGTCTGCAAGCCGCGCAAGCCGCGGACGCCGTTGACGGCGCCACCCACGACAACTGGCAGCACTATGGCGGGACGCAGATGGCCTGGCGCTACAGCGCGCTCGATCAGGTCAATACCGCGAATGTCGCGAGGCTCAAGCCGGAATGGATCTTCCAGACTGGGGAATATACCGACGCCCTCCAGACCACACCGATCGTGGTGGATGGCGTGCTGTATCTCTCCACCAACAACAGTCAGGTCTTCGCGCTCGATGCCGCGACCGGCGATCTGCGCTGGCATTACGAATACCCACCGCTCGATCTGGCAAGCGGCGCGAATTATGTGCTGTTCGGCGCGATAAATCGCGGGGTCGCGGTTGCCGACGGCAAGGTCTTTCTCGGCACGCACGACAATTATATGGTCGCGCTGGATGCCAAGTCCGGACAGGAACTCTGGAAGGTCAACATCGACAACGCGAAACAGTGCGGCTGCGCCCCGCGCGGCGCACCGCTGGTTGTGAACGATATCGTCATCATCGGCGGCACTGGCGGCGATGGTGCCCATCGCGGTTATCTGACCGCCTTCAACATCCATACCGGTCGTCTGGCCTGGCGCTGGTATACCGTCCCGGCTGAGGGCGAGAAGGGCAACGAGACGTGGAAGGGCGACAGCTGGAAGTACGGCGGCGGCGCGAACTGGATGACCGGTTCCTATGACCCCGAACTGAATCTGGTGTACTGGGGCACGGGCAATGCCGCCTCCGACTTTTATGCCGGCGATCGGGTCATCGATCCGACCCAGGTCGAGCGCGACGTGAACCTGTACACGGCGAGCATCGTCGCCCTGGACGCCACCACCGGCAAGCTCAAATGGCATTATCAGGAGATCCCCAATGACGTCTGGGATTTCGACTCTGCCTACGAGGTGATCCTGTTTGACCGCGTCATCGACGGCAAGGCACGCAAGCTTCTGGTGCACATGAACAAGAGCGGCATGACCTTCGTACTCGATCGGGTCACCGGGGAGTACATCAACGCCTACCTGGCCAACGAGGTGGTCACCTTCATCACCGGGATCGGCGAGAACGGCAAGCTGCTCGGCCGGCACGAGCCGATCCCCGGCCAGCCGACCGATATCTGCCCCAGCGGATTCCTCGGCGGGAAGAGCTGGAACCAGATGGCCTACTCGCCGGTCTCCGGGCTGCTTTATGCCCCCATGATCGAGGTCTGCATGACGGTGACCGCCATGCGTCAGGAGCCGCAGCCAGGCGCCTTCTTCGCCGGGGGCGGCGGCAACATCTTTTTGCCGAAGGACCGCGAATACTACGCCCATCTCGATGCCATCGATCCCGTCAGCGGCAAGGTGAAATGGCGTTATCCCTATCCCACCATACTGCTCGCCTCGGTGCTGGCAACCGCCGGGGATCTGGTGTTCTCCGGCAAGCCGGACGGGGATTTCTTCGCCCTGGACGCCACGACCGGAAAGGAACTCTGGCGTTATCAGACCGGGGCCGGCAATCGCGGCTCGGCGATCACCTATGCGGTGAACGGCCGGCAGTACATCGCCACGGCGACGGGCTGGGGCAGCATCATCGGCCCCATGGCGGCGAGCCTCTTTCCCGAGGAGGGCAAGAACTGGCGGAGCGGCTCCACCTTGATCGTATTTGCCTTACCGGAGGACCGGCCATGAAGAATCTGTTTCGCGGCGTTGCCATCGCCTCTTGCTTGCTGACTTCGTTATTGACCAGCCAGGCAGAGGCCCAGGATGAGATCCTCGCCACCGGCAAGCGTGTTTACCTCAACACCTGCGCGACAGGTTATTGCCACACGCCGGACGGCGGCGCGGGCGGCGGCGGGGCGCGCCTCACCGCACGGGGATTCGACCTGGATTACATCACCCGCACCGTGAGCTTCGGTCTGCACGAGACGCGCATGCTGGGATTCGCGACGACCCTCCCGGCCGAGGAGTTGCAGGCGGTGATTGCCTATGTCGCCTCGCTCAACGGCATCGCGGCGAACGGCATCGTGGTGGCTACAAAGCCCCCGGTCACGCTCTCGCCAGCGGCGGAGCGGGGCAAGACCCTCCTGCACGATCCACTCCGGGGCTTCAATCGCTGTGCCACCTGCCATGAAATCGCGGGCAGCGGCGTGCCGGTCGCCGATCCCATCGTCACCGTGCCCGCGTCCACCCGGGATCTCAAACGGCTGAAGACCGCGAAGGTCGCCACGGTGCGCATCGGCAAGGAACGCATGCCGGGTCTCGTGCTGAATCAGGGCGCGGTGCGTTCGCTGTTTTATGATCTCACTTCCACGCCGCCGGTACGGCGCAATGTCGAGACTGCCACTGTAGAGATAAAGCCCGGCAGCCGTTGGAGGCACTCCGATTTCACGCGGGTCTACAACGATACGGAACTGGAGGAGATACTGGAATACCTGAGAGCCCAGATACCATAACCGCTCTGGTGACTGAGCAGCGTCACTAAGGAATTACCTCCGGTGGTCTGAGACAGCGCCGCAGTCGCGCCCCGCTGAACTGGCCCAGGAAATAGCAGAAGACCAGGAAGGCGATCGGCAGGATCCGCCAGTGAATGCCCGCGAGCATTCGCGCGGCGATCACGAAGGGCACGGCGGCATGCACGGCGATCATCCATTTGAGCGAAAACTTTCGCAATCCCTCGCGCCAGTAGCCGAACGGGATGTTGATTAGCAGGGTGATCGCCGCCACCAGCGCCAGCTTCTCGGGCATCGTTTCGATCATACGCCGCTCGCGTGCCGGCAAGTTGTAGCGTGGGCGCCGCCCCGTTTAACCATGAAATAATTGAGGATCAGACGCCCGCACCGTGTTGTACGCTGGATATTACCTGTGATTGGCTTAGAATTCATGCCCGCGAGAGAATAGCATTTTCAATCGTGGAGTTGGAGCGATGACGGTAGCCGGAGATTTTCTGCTGGTCCTGACCACCCTGCCGGATCCGGAGCGGGCGCGAACCATCGCCGCTGAGGTCGTCCGTCTGGGGCTCGCGGCCTGTGTCTCGGTGCTGCCCGGGGTCCATTCCGTCTTCCAGTGGCAGGGTAAACTGGACCACGCCGACGAGTGCCTGCTCCTGCTGAAAACCACCTCCAAGCGGTATCGGGATCTCGAAAGCAGGCTGGTCACTCTACATCCTTACGAATTGCCCGAGATTATCGCCCTGCCGCTCGCGGCGGGACTGGATAACTATCTGACCTGGATAGAAAAAAACACCGGCATCCAGTAACATTGGAGATGTTGGACAGACTTCCGGGTCAAAGCTGACATAGTGTCGGTGGACAACCGGATTTTTTATTTAGCGGAACCTGAATGGTAGTGAACATGAAACGTGTGTATTGGTATCTGATTGTTATGTGCCTGGGCCTGTTCCAGGTCCCGGCGGGCGCCCAGGAGACCGGGCCCGTCGCCGAGCGGATCGAGCAGATCGTAAGCGAAGGCGCCGCAGCGGAAGATGAGCCGCTGCATCCCAACAAGGCCTTCGTCTGGACGGCCGAGGCCACCGGGCCCGGAACTGTCCATTTCCACTGGACCATCGCGGAAGGTTATTACCTCTATACCGACAAATTCCGATTCGAGATCGGGGAAGGCGAGGCGACTATCGATAGCGCGGCCATCCAGTTGCCCAAGGGCAAGGTCAAGGAGGACCCTTCCTTCGGGCGCATCGAGGTTGTCTATCACGAAACGGCAATTGATGTCCCGGTACAACGTACTAATACCGCGGAAACCCCGATCACCATCAAGTTCCGTTATCAGGGCTGCAAGGAAAATTCCATCTGCTACCCGCCACAGAAGAAACAGGTGTCTCTGGTGCTCGCGGCAACCGACGCCGCCACAGCCCCGGCAGTGAACGCTGCTGCACAAGGGGTCATGGCGCAGGCCGAAGAAACGGCGGTTACGCCGGATGCGACATCCGGATCCGCGGCGGGGAGCGGCGAGGCTGAACTCCAGATGTCCGAGCAGGACAGCATCACGGAGAAGCTCAAATCCGGCAGCATGTTCCTCAACATCCTCACCTTCTTCGGTTTCGGCTTGTTGCTGTCGCTCACTCCCTGCGTGTTCCCCATGATCCCCATCCTCTCCGGGATCATCATCGGGCAGGGCAAACAGATCACCACGATGCAGGGCTTTACCCTTTCCCTGATCTACGTCATCGCCATGGCCCTGACCTATGCCCTGGCCGGGGTGGTCGCGGCGATGCTGAACTTCAATATCCAGGCCGCCGCGCAGAATGTGTGGCTGCTCTCCTTCTTCAGTCTGGTCTTTGTCGCCCTCGCCCTGTCGATGTTCGGGTTCTACGAGATCCAGTTGCCCTCGGCGGTGCAGACCAAGCTGGCGAGCATGAGCGACAGCCAGAAGGGCGGCAGTTTCATCGGTGTTTTCATCATGGGCGCGCTCTCCGCGATCATTGTGGGGCCGTGCGTCGCGCCGCCGCTCGCCGGCGCCCTGCTCTATATCAGCCAGACTGGCGACAAGTTGCTTGGGGGGCTTGCTTTATTCGCCCTCGGCATCGGCATGGGCGTGCCGTTGCTCGCCATCGGGGCCTCCGCGGGTTCGTTGCTGCCGCGCGCCGGGACCTGGATGGAGATGGTCAAGTATGTCTTCGGCGTATTGATGCTCGCGGTTGCCGTCTGGTTCGTCAGCCGGGTGCTTCCACCCATGGTGGAATTGTATCTCTGGGCTGCGCTGCTGATAGTTACGGCCATCTATATGGGCGCTCTGGATCGTCTGCCGGATGGCGCCACCTGGCGCAAACTCTGGAAAGGGGTCGGCGTGGTCATGCTGGTCTATGGCGCGATCCTCATCGTGGGCGGATCCGCGGGCAGCACCAGTATCTTCAAACCGCTGGCGGGATTGGCGTTGGGCGGGGGCGGCAACGAGGCCGCGGCCGAGAAGGAAGGACTGCCATTCCAGCGCATCAAGAGCCTCGCCGATCTCAATGCCGCGGTCGCTGCGGCCAGTCAGCAGGGCAAGCCGGTCATGCTGGATTTCTATGCGGACTGGTGCGTCGCCTGTGTCGAGATGGAGACTTACACCTTCCCGAAGCCGGAGGTGCATGAAGCGCTCACGGACGCCGTTCTGTTGCAAGCGGATGTAACCGCGAATGACGATATCGATCAGGAACTGATGCAGAATTTCAACATCTTCGGGCCGCCCGCGATCCTCTTTTTCGGCGCCGACGGGCTGGAACTGAAGGCGTACCGGCTGGTGGGGTTCAAGGAAGCGGATGAATTCGTTGCCCATGTGAACAGCGCCATCGGTCTGTGAGTCGTATTCGGTTTTATGCCGGAGTAACTCTTCTTCTACTGCTTGCAGGCTATGCCGGATATCTTTTCGAACGATCTACCAGAAATCGTACGGCTGCGCTGAATCAACCCGATTCTCACGCGCTGCTCGTCTCCGATCCGAGGTTTCTGGATCGGTCACAACTCGCGGAATTAAGGGGGAAACAGGCGAGTGAGTTCACCCTGCCGGATGTCTCGGGCAGTCCGCGACAACTTGGCGAATGGGCCGACCGGGTGCGTGTAATAAACTTCTGGGCCACCTGGTGCGAGCCGTGTATCCGGGAAGTACCGGGTCTGGTCGATTTGCAGGGGCGATATGGGGAGGCTGGATTGCAGGTCATCGGCATCGCCTTGCAGGAACCGGGTGAGGTGGCCGGATTCATCGCGCAATACGGCGTGAACTACCCCGTGTTGACGGGCGATGATGAAGTGATAAAGATTGCCGAGTCTTTCGGCGATACCGCAGGGGTGGTTCCTTATACCGTGATCCTCGATCGACAGGGCAGGATCAGTTATCTCAGGCATGGAGAGCTCGACATGGACTTGGTCGAGACCGAGATAAAACTCCTTTTGAAGTAATAATTCCAGGTGTAATTGACGCTAATTGCTGTTAAAGTTCGCTATCTTCATCGATTCACGCGTAAATATCAGGTCAACAGGTTGCTGAAAAACGTCACGAGCGACGGCAGAACCAGGCGCGGGCGGGCGAGAAACCGCAGTTTACACGCTAGTAAATGAGGATTTCGAGACCGTGCGCAACGCCGTTATGCCTAGCGCAGTAGTTTTTCAACAGCCTGTTAGGGGGAACATCCGGTGGCGAATATCTTAGTCCTTAACGGTCCCAATCTGAATTTGCTCGGCCGCAGGGAGCCGGGGATCTACGGTAACACCACGCTCGAAGAGATCATGCAGTCCCTGACAGATGCCGTGGCCAATTCCGGGTGTGCGGTCACTCACTTTCAGAGTAATGCTGAACATGAATTGATTGAACGGATCCATCAGGCCGGCAAGGACAAGGTGGATTATCTCATCGTCAATCCCGGGGCCCTGACGCATACAAGCATCGCCCTGCGCGATGCGTTATTGGGAGTCGCCATCCCTTTCATCGAGGTGCATCTTTCCAATATCTTCGCCCGTGAAGAGTTCCGCCGGCATTCCTATATCTCGGATATCGCCAAGGGCGTGATCAGCGGGCTTGGGCCGGAAGGCTATCGGCTTGCTTTGCAAGCAATCCTGAAACAACTGCAAAACGGATGATTCCACAATGGATATACGCAAGGTAAAAAAACTCATCGAGATGCTGGAGGAATCCAACATCGCCGAAATCGAGATCCACGAAGGCGAGGAATCCGTGCGGGTGAGCCGGCACAGCACCGTGTCATCGGCTGCCGGCGCCGTTCAGACGGTGACCCATGTGTCCCCCTCCGCACAAACCACGCCAGGAGCGGCGCAACCCGCCGCGGGAAACAATGGCGGAAGTATCGAGCAAGCGAGCGCCGGACATGTGGTGAAATCGCCCATGGTCGGCATCTTTTACGAGGCATCGTCGCCGGGGAAACCACCGTTCGTGGAACAGGGCCAGAAGGTCGCGAAGGGCGATATCCTGTGTGTCATCGAGGCGATGAAGATCATGAATCAGGTGGAGTCGGACGCCACCGGCGTCATCACCCGCATCATGGCGGAAAACGGCAATCCCGTGGAATACGGGCAACCGCTGTTCATCATCCGGGAGGAGTGAAGGCGCAGGTTCCGCCGCTCCCGCCCCCATGCTCGATAAGGTAGTCATCGCCAACCGCGGGGAGATCGCCCTGCGGATCTTGAGGGCCTGCCATGAGGCGGGGATCCGCACCGTCGCCGTATTCTCCGAGGCGGACCGCGACCAGAAACACGTCCTCCTGGCCGATGAGGCGGTCTGCATCGGCCCCGCCGCATCCACGGACAGTTATCTGAATATCCCGGCGGTGATCAGCGCCGCCGAGGTGACCGATGCGGTGGCCATCCATCCGGGTTACGGATTCCTCTCGGAAAACGCCGACTTCGCCGAGCGCGTGGAACAGAGCGGCTTCGTTTTCATCGGCCCTAGGCCGGAGACCATCCGCCTCATGGGAAACAAGATCACCGCGATCGAGACGATGAGCAAGGCAGGCATTCCCTGCGTCCCAGGTTCCGGCCGCCTGAGCCCCGACAACTTCCCGGAGGTTGCGCGCAGCGCCCGGGCCATCGGTTATCCGGTGCTTATCAAGGCGGCAGCCGGCGGCGGCGGACGCGGGATGCGCGTCGTGCACAGCGAAGCGACGCTCAAGAATGCGGTGTCGCTGACCAGGGCGGAGGCCGCGGCGGCCTTCGGCGATGACGCAATTTACATGGAGAAATTCCTCGAACATCCCCGGCACATCGAGGTCCAGGTGCTAGCGGACGAGAAGGGTAATGCGGTCTATCTCGGCGATCGCGACTGTTCCATGCAACGGCGGCATCAGAAGGTCATGGAAGAGGCACCGGCGCCAGGCATAACCGAGAAGCAGCGCAAGGCGATCGGCGAGTTGTGCGTGACCGCCTGCCGGGAGATCGGGTACCGGGGCGCGGGCACCTTCGAATTTCTCTATGAAGACGGCGAATTTTATTTCATCGAAATGAACACCCGGATCCAGGTGGAGCACCCGGTAACGGAGATGGTCACCGGGATCGATATCGTCCGGGAACAGTTGCGGATCGCGGCCGGCGAGAAGCTGTCCATCCATCAGCGGAATATCACCCATCATGGCCACGCCATCGAATGCCGGATCAACGCCGAGGATCCAGAGACCTTCATGCCCTCGCCCGGCGTCATCGAGCATTATCATCCCCCGGGCGGGCCGGGGATCCGGGTGGACACCCATATCTATCAGGGTTATCGCGTGCCGCCCTATTACGATTCCATGGTGGGCAAATTGATTGCCCATGCCGAAAACCGGGAACTGGCCCTCCGGCGGATGTCCATGGCCCTCTCCGAGATTATCGTCGAGGGCATCAAGACGAACATCCCCTTGCATCAACGCCTGGTCAAGGATGCCGCCTTCAAGGCCGGTGGCACGGATATCCATTATCTGGAAAACAAACTGGGTCTCAAGTAGAACCGATCTCTAAATGGCTGCCTCCCGAGACGGGTTATGACCTGGCTGAGACTTACGATTCAAACCGGCGCGGCACAGGTCGCGCCGCTGACGGAACTGCTCGAGTCATTTTCTGCGATAGCTGTAAGCCTGCATCCGGAATCCGCCGAACCGCTCTTTGACGGGCCGGAGAATTCCACCCTCTATTGGCGGAATACCGCCGTGTCCGCCTTGCTACCGCAGGAGACGGATATGGACATCCTGCTCGCCTGCCTGCGCAACCGGGTCGGCACCGAAAACATTCACGGACACCGGATCGAATTGTTGCCGGATCAGGATTGGATTGAAGCGCACAAGGAAGGGATAACCCCCTTGCAATTTGCCGGACGCCTGCTGGTGACGCCGAGCTGGATGCCGCCGGACCCCGGACATCCCTGTTCCCTGGTGCTGGATCCCGGACTCGCGTTTGGCACTGGCACGCATCAGACTACCGCGCTCTGTCTGGAATGGCTCGCCGCGCGTGACTGTTCCGGATACACGGTGATCGATTACGGTTGCGGTTCTGGCATTCTCGCGCTCGCGGCGGCGCGCCTCGGGGCTGAACAGGTCCTGGCCGTGGATATCGACGCACAGGCCGTCAAGGCAACCCGCGAAAACGCCCTGCGCAATGGCCTGGAGACCACGGTGATCGCCGGTCTGTCGGATGAGTTGCAATTGCCGCCGGCGGACCTGGTGATGGCGAACATCCTGCTCAATCCGCTGCTGGAGCTTGCCCCGCGGATCGGCGGTTATGTCAAGGCGCGGGGACAACTGCTGCTCTCGGGGATCCTCGCGGTGCAGATCGAGGCGTGTCTGGCGGCTTATGCGCGGGACTTCGCATTCGGCGATCCTGTGTATAAGGACGAATGGGCCTTGCTGCACGGGATCCGCCTCGATCCACAATCTCGTTGAAGGAATTGACTCCGGAGGATCGATCCCGTTGAATAGAGGTCGATTCCACGCGGACCTCTAGTCATGTTTACCGATTGTCCGGCCTGCCAAGGACAGTTTCACATCACCGTCACGCAACTCACCGCGGCGGGCGGACAGGTCATCTGCGGTTTTTGCGGCACGCAGTTCAATGCGCTGCCGCGATTGCGGGATAGGCCATTGGCCGGCCGGCTCGCGGAACTGGTCAGTGTAGAGAAGGAAAGCCCCGAATCTTTGCCGCCACCGGAGATTCAACCTCCGTCCCCCCCGGAGATCCAGATAGAGGCCCCGGTGGACGTAAGAGTCATACCTGAGCCAGAATTCGATCTCCCGGAGATATTGCTTGCGGAAACGCCACTGCCGCGCGGCGGCGCCTCGCGCATTCTCTGGCTTCTGGGCGCCTGTCTGTTGCTGCTTCTTTTCGGCGGTCAATACGCATGGTTCCACCGCGATTCTCTGGTGGCCCATTTTCCGGGGTTGATTCCCAGGCTTACGGCGCTATGCGAGCGGCTGAATTGCACGGTCCACCGGCAGCGCGACCTCGCCGCGATCAAGCTCGTCAACCGGGATGTGCGGGACCATCCCCGGTACGACGATGCCCTGCTGGTCAATGTCACATTGAGCAACGAGGCCGCGGAGACACAGCCCTTCCCCGGGGTTCGCTTGTTGTTGTTCGATACCAACGGACAACGGATTGCCTATCGCGATTTCCAGCCGCGGGAGTATCTGGACGCGAGTATCGATGTCAACGCCGGGATGACTCCGCGCCAGCCCGTACATGTCGTTCTCGAACTCATGGGCGCGACTGCCGCCGCGGTCAGCTTCGAATTTGTGTTTTTCTAACTGTCACTTTTATCTTCACCTGAACCCCGTTATTATTTACGCCCCCTGAAGTGAACCGTGTGGTGCGCGCGCGGTGAGATAACCAAATATAATGAATATAGGATCCATCAGTCTGCACAACAAGCTCATGCTGGCGCCGATGGCGGGTATCACCGATCTGCCCTTCCGGCGTCTTTGCCGCAGCTTCGGCGCGGCCCTGGCGACCACCGAGATGAGCACGACAAACCCAAGCTTGCGGAACGCCGTCAAAACGCGTCGGCGGCTCGATCTTGCGGATGAATCTGCCCCCCGGTCAGTACAATTGGTAGGCGCCGATCCGGTGCATATGGCGGCGGCGGCGCGCCGGGCCGTCAATCAGGGGGCGCAGATCATCGACATCAATATGGGTTGTCCCGCGCGGAAGGTCTGCCGCGTCGCGGCGGGGTCCGCGTTGCTCGGCGATGAACGCCTTGTCGGGGCGATCCTCGATGCGGTCGTAGCCGCGGTCGCCGTGCCTGTGACACTCAAGATTCGCACCGGACTCGATACCCAAAGAAGGAATGCCGTCAGGGTTGCGCGCATAGCCGAAGCGGCGGGCATCCAGGCGATTGCCATTCATGGCCGTACCCGCGCCTGTGGTTTTCAGGGACACGCAGAGCACGCAACGACACGTCTGGTGAAGACCTCCGTCGACATTCCGGTGATCGCAAACGGCGATATTGATTCCCCGGAACAGGCCGCGAGGGTGCTCACCGAAACCGGCGCGGATGCAGTAATGATCGGTCGCGCCGCCCTGGGGCGACCCTGGATCTTTCGCGATATGGCGCATTATCTGGCCCATGGCGCATGCCCGAAACCCCTCGCCGCCCAGGAACGACTGAACTGCATGCTTGATCACCTGCGCGAGATCCATACCTGGTATGGCGAATACTCCGGGGTTCGGATCGCGCGCAAGCACATCAATTGGTACCTGGGCAGACCGGCCTTACAGTCCATATTGCAGTCGCGTCTGCAACAGACCGAGCGGACCACTGAGCAACTGGATCTGTTCGCGGATCTGTTCCATGCCCTGCATGACCAACGTCTCGCCGCATGATTAAAGCCGATCAGCATACTGAAACGGAAAGCGGCGGATATCGGCAACCGCGCGCTCTGAGCGATCAGGTGCGGGACGCCGTGGAAAGGTATTTCAGCGACCTCGACGGACATGACAGCTCCGAATTGTATGAGTTGATCCTCTCGCAGGTGGAAAAACCCTTGTTCGAGTCGGTCCTGAAGAATACCCGGGGCAATCTCAGCAAGGCGGCGCAGGTGCTCGGCATGAACCGCGGCACCCTGCGCACCAGGTTGAAAAAATACGGGCTGGAGCCCTGACTTGCCCCGGACTGCGGAGGGGGCTTATTCAAGTCTCCTTAAACAAACCACTTTGCCTCACAAGACGTAGAATACGATATGCAACGAATCAAGCGCGCCCTGGTCAGCGTCTCTGACAAAACGGGCATCGTGGAGTTTTGCCGGGAACTTGCCGGGCTCGGGATTGAGATCCTCTCCACCGGCGGCACGGCCGCGCTGCTCACACAAAACGGGTTGAAGGTCATCGAGGTATCGGCCTATACCGGATTCCCCGAGATCATGGATGGCCGGGTCAAGACCCTGCATCCGAAGATCCACGGCGGACTGCTGGGCCGTCGCGGGCAGGATGATCAGGTCATGGCGCAACTCGGGATCGCGCCCATCGACTTGGTCGTGGTCAATCTCTATCCCTTCGAGGCCACGGTGAGCCGCCCCGGTTGCAGCCTGGCAGTCGCGATCGAGAATATCGATATCGGCGGCCCGGCCATGCTGCGCTCTGCCGCCAAGAATCATGCCTGGGTGGGGGTCGTCGTCGACGCACAGGATTATCCGGCCATCGTTCGGGAATTGCGGGAAGGCGACGGCGGATTGAGCGACGCCACGCGCTTCCGGCTCGCGCGCAAGGTCTTCGCCCATACCGCCAATTACGATGCCACGGTCGCCAATTATCTGGGCGTCTGCGGACAGGATAACGGCGGGATGTACCCGGAGACCTACACCGTGCAATTCCACAAGCTCCAGGACCTGCGCTACGGTGAGAATCCCCATCAGACCGCCGCGTTTTATCGCGAATGCGAACCGGCGCCCGGTACGCTGGGCGCCGCACGTCAACTGCAAGGCAAGGAATTATCCTACAACAACATCGCCGATACCGACTCGGCGCTCGAATGCGTCCTGGGTTTTGCCGATCCGGCATGCGTCATCGTGAAACATGCGAATCCCTGCGGCGTGGCCACGGCGGATGACATCGGCAAGGCCTATGACAAGGCCTATCGGACGGATCCCACTTCGGCCTATGGCGGGATCATCGCTTTCAACCGGGCGCTCGATGCGGGTACGCTCCGGGATATCTATGCGCGGCAGTTCGTCGAGGTGATCATCGCCCCCACCATCGAGCCGGATGCGCTGCGCGAGGCGAACGCCAAGGCCGGCGTGCGTCTGCTTGAGTGCGGTATCCGCGGAGATTCCTCAGGCTGGGTGGAACTCAAGCGCGTCAGTGGCGGACTGCTCCTCCAGGACAGCGATGCGGGCCGGGTGACCCGCGCAGAACTCAAGGTGGTTACCCGTCGCGCGCCCACCGAGGCGGAATTCGCCGATCTCTTGTTTGCCTGGCAGGTGGTGAAGTTCGTCAAATCGAATGCGATCGTCTACGCGCGCGAACGGCAGACCGTCGGCATCGGCGCGGGACAGATGAGCCGCGTCTACAGCGCCAGGATTGCCGCCATCAAGGCGGCTGACGAGGGTCTGGAAGTCAAGGGTTCAGTGATGGCCTCGGACGCCTTTTTCCCCTTTCGCGACGGGCTGGATGCCGCGGCGAATGCCGGCATCACGGCCGTGATCCAGCCGGGCGGTTCGCAGCGCGACGCGGAGGTGATCGCCGCCGCGGATGAGCACCGCATCGCGATGGTCTTCACCGGCTTGCGGCATTTCCGGCATTAAACAATGAAGATCCTGATCATAGGTTCCGGCGGACGGGAACATGCACTGGCCTGGAAGGCGGCGACCTCCCCACTGGCCTCCCAGATATATGTCGCCCCCGGCAACGCCGGCACCGCCAATGAACCAGGCGTGAGGAATATCCCGATCCCGGCTGACGATATCGAAGCGCTCTGCCAGTTCGCGCAGGACCACGCCATCGATCTCACGATTCCGGGCCCGGAAAATCCCTTGGTCGCGGGCATCGTGGATCGCTTCACCGAGGCGGGATTGGCCTGTTACGGGCCGACGCGGGCGGCGGCGGTACTGGAAGGCTCCAAATCCTTTACCAAGGATTTTCTGCGCAGGCACGGCATACCCACGGCGGACTATGCGAGCTTCACCGAGATCGAACCTGCGTTGCGTTATCTGCAAGGTAAAAGCCTGCCCATTGTCGTCAAGGCGGACGGCCTGGCGGGAGGCAAGGGTGTGGTCATTGCACAGACCATGGATGAGGCCGAGCAGGTGGTGATGGGCATGCTGTCCGGCGACCGGCTGGGCGCGGCGGGCAACCGCGTGGTGATCGAGGAATTCCTGCGCGGCGAGGAGGCCAGTTTCATTGTGATGTGCGATGGCCGGACCATACTGCCGCTCGCCAGCTCCCAGGACCACAAGGCGCGAGATGACGGCGATTGTGGCCCGAATACCGGGGGCATGGGCGCCTATTCCCCGGCGCCGGTGGTCACGCCGGAGATCCATGATCGGATCATGCGCGAGGTGATCGAGCCGACCGTCGCGGGGATGCGCGCGGAAGGCCGTATTTATACGGGTTTTCTTTATGCCGGGGTTATGTTGACGCCCGAGGGAATCCCTAAGGTTCTGGAATTCAATTGCCGCTTTGGCGACCCGGAAACCCAGCCCATCCTGATGCGGATGCAGGGCGATATCGTCGAGTTGTGCCGGCTGGCGGTTGCCGGACAACTTGACCAGGGTCGGGCGACCTGGGATGAGCGGGCCGCTGTAGGCGTGGTGCTGGCCGCGGCGGGCTATCCCGCCTCACCGCGCAAGGGCGATGTAGTACAAGGGTTGGAAGCTCCTGCCGACCCTGCGGTCAAGGTGTTCCATGCCGGCACGGTCACGGAAGGCGATCGCATCGTCACCGCGGGTGGACGGGTGTTTTGCGTGACTGCCCTGGGCGACGATGTGACCGATGCGCAGGCCAGGGCCTATCAGGCCATCGAGCGGATCCAATTCACCGGCATGCATTATCGCCGTGACATCGGCTATAGGGCGATCGCCCGGGAGCGCTCTTTACCTGGTATTTAAACTGCGCCGCGCTCGGTACAGCGGCGCGCCCTTAAAAGTCCAGGATGGACTTATTCGGAGTTTCCATAGGATAATCAGCACATCCTGAGCAAAGGAGCCGGGATCGAAGCCGCCGCGACAGGATCGAATGCAGACGGCAGTCCCGGTTAATAACAACATCATCCAAATATCTGTGTGAAAAACTAGGAGTCAATATGGCAAAAAAACCCTCACCTATCGCTGATAAGCAGACCAAGTCCCAGATCCTGAGCACGCTTGCCGAGGACACCGGGCTCGCCAAGAAAGAAGTCGCCGCGGTCGTGGATGCGCTGGCAGTACTGGCCAGCCGCCACCTGAAGAAGAACGGTTCCGGAGAATTTACCGTGCCTTCCCTCGGGATCAAGCTGCGCCGCGTGATCAAGCCCGCCCGCAAGGCCCGCAAGGGGATCAATCCTTTCACGGGTGAGGAGATCATGATCAAGGCAAAGCCCGCTTCCACCAGCGTCCGCGCCATCGCCCTGAAGGCCCTCAAAGACTCCGTCGCCTGATCCGAAGTCTGAGAAATTAAAAAGCCGGAGGCGCATGCCCCCGGCTTTTTTATTGACTGCTTCTCAGAGCGAGCCCTTGGTGGAGGGCGTTTCGCCCCGCATCCTGGGATCGGGTTCCACCGCCATGCGCAAGGCGCGGCCGAAGGCCTTGAAGATCGTCTCGGCAATATGATGGGTGTTGCGCCCCCTGAGCGCATCGATGTGCAGGGTGACCCCCGCGTGATTGACGAAGCCCTGAAAGAATTCCGCGATGAGGTCGATATCGAACTCGCCCACGCGGGCGCGCGGATAGCTGACCTGATATTCGAGGCCGGGACGGCCGGAACAATCCAACACTACGCGGGATAGGGCCTCGTCCAGAGGCACGTAGGCATGGCCGTAGCGGCGGATGCCTTTTTTTTCGCCCAGGGCCTGCGTGAAGGCCTGTCCCAGGGTGATGCCGATGTCTTCCACCGTATGATGGGCATCAATCTGGAGATCGCCGCTGGCCTTGATCGCGAGATCCAGCGCCCCATGTTTCGCGACCTGCTCGAGCATGTGCTCAAGGAAGGGGACGCCCAGGGATAGATCGGAGATCCCCGAACCGTCCAGGTTCAGCGAGACCCGGATGCTGGTCTCCTTGGTCTGCCGATCGATCGTTGCTTTTCTATCCTCTGACATGCTGGCGTTCCACGACAAGCCCGGCGAACCGCGCCGGTGCGGATTGTGCGGCAGGCAGTTTAAAATATGTGGACCGACAAATACAGATATACTTCGGTGATGATGGACAGCGCGGCGGTGCATGATTATCTGCGATCTTTGCATGATCGGATCACGCAGGCCCTGTTGTGTTTGGATGAGGCCGCATGTTTGCGTGAGGATGAATGGCAACGAGCGGCGGGAGGCGGTGGTCGCACCCATATCCTGGAACAGGGCCGGGTGTTCGAACAAGCGGGCATCGGTTTCTCGCATATCCATGGCGCACAGTTGCCGAATAGCGCGGCGACCGGACGCAACGATCTCGTGGGCAGGGACTATGATGCGGTTGGGGTTTCGCTGGTCGTGCACCCCCTGAATCCCTACGCGCCAACGTCGCATATGAATGTCCGTTTTTTCCTCGCCACCAAGGATGGAGTCGATCCGGTGTGGTGGTTCGGCGGGGGTTTCGATCTCACCCCATATTACGGTTTCGATGAGGATGCCACGCATTGGCACCGCACTGCGAAGGCGGCTTGCACCGGTTTCGGAACGGATGTCTACCCGCGTTACAAGCGGTGGTGCGACGAATATTTCTATCTTCCCCATCGTCGTGAACCACGGGGCCTGGGCGGCTTGTTCTTCGATGACCTCAAAGAATGGGGGTTCGATCGATGTTTCGAATTCCTGCGTTCAGTCGGGGATAATTATCTGCCCGCATATCTGCCAATCGTGAAACGGCGCATGGATATCCCTTATGGCGATCGGGAGCGGCAGTTCCAGCTCTACCGACGGGGACGTTATGTCGAATTCAATCTACTTTGCGATCGCGGGACGCTCTTCGGCCTGCAGACCGGTGGGCGGGTGGAATCCATTTTGATGTCACTGCCGCCTTTGGTGCGCTGGCGTTACGACTGGCGACCCGAACCAGGGTCGGAGGAATCCCGGCTTTATGAACGTTATCTCCAGCCCCGCGATTGGATTTGAAACTCCGTCATACCTGCAACCAGAAGGTCACCGGACCGTCATTGGTCAACGCGACTTGCATAGCGGCGCCGAAACAGCCTGCGGCAGTGCCTGGATGCCGTGACTGCGCCTGGGCCAGAAGATATCCGAACAGACGGGCGCCGAGATCGGGTTCCGCCCCGGAACTGAAACTTGGCCGCGTGCCCTTGCGGGTATCCGCAACCAGCGTGAATTGCGGCACGAGCAATAATCCGCCCGAGACATCCTCCACACTGCGGTTCATGCGGCCCACGCTGTCGGGAAATACGCGGTAGCCGAGCAGGCGCTCAAGGAGGCGATCGGCGGTCTTTTCGGTATCGGTCTTTTCTATGCCTATCAGAACCAGCAGACCGGTTTCGATGCGGGCGATAATCCGGGAATCGACCTCCACACGGGCTTCAGAGACCCGTTGCAGAAGGCCGATCATCCGGCCGGGGTTAGATGATCTTCAAGTAATCGAGGATGTTAACGGCGAAGAGGGCGACAGCGGCGACGAGCACCATCCATTCCATGTTTCTGCGAAGCAGGAACCCGGTGAAATGAAGTATCAGCACGACAATGGAAAGTACATAGACGATATAAAAAATCATAGGCCTGCCTCGTATAACGCTGCTTTATGGACTTATGCGATTTTTAACTTGTTAGCGAATGGCAATAGCAAAGACATGACAATACTACTAACGAGACGCTTGTAACACAATATTTTTTTAGGCTTTTATAAAGCTGCGATCGTCTTATACGAGCGTGTTTACGCCTGTGGCAGTCCCGACCAGGAGAGTATCCGCCGGGCGCATGGCGAAGAGTCCGTTGCAGACCACGCCGGTGATATTATTGAGTCGCTGTTCGAGGTCAACAGGATCGAGGATATCGAGACCCTGGACATCCAGGATGACATTGCCGTTGTCGGTGACGACGCCATCCCGCCAGACCGGCCGGCCGCCGAGCTTGACGATCTCGCGGGCGACGAAGCTGCGCGCCATGGGGATGACTTCGACCGGCAAAGGAAATGCGCCGAGCCGCGCTACGAGCTTGCTCTCGTCGATGATGCAGATGAATTTGGCGCTTGCCGCCGCGACAATCTTCTCCCTGGTCAGGGCCGCGCCGCCGCCCTTGATCAACTGGCGATGACGCGTGGCCTCGTCGGCGCCGTCGACATAGAGCGGAATCTCCCCAACGCCGTTCAGGTCATATACGGGGATCTTGTGTTGTTTGAGTAGCGCCTCGCTGGCCTTGGAGCTCGCCACAGTTCCATCGATCAGATGTTTCACGCGCGCCAGGCGTTCGATGAAATAATTGACTGTGCTCCCTGTGCCGATGCCGATCACGGCACCCTCGACGAGATAATCGAGGGCGGCCTCCGCGACCCGTTGCTTATTATTAGCTTGATTCATTCGGGGCATTCTCGGGCTGGCGCTCGGATTGAACGGCGCAGGACTATCGCAAAACGAAAGAGGGTATCAACCGTGGCGTCGTAAAGACGTTTTAACTTGAACCGATTTGTTCAAGTGGGAACAGCAGGCGATGTATCAGACTCCCCGGCGGACCGGGTATGAACACAACATCGCGGTTCAGCTCCCTGGCAAATGCAATTAGGCTCAAGTTTTGCCAGTCTATACACGAACGCCACAGAAGATACCCATACTTGAAACCCGGCTGTCTCCTGCATAAAGATCGCTGTTATTTATTCAAGCCTGACGTTTTCCCAGGGCCTGTTCGATCTTGTCTTTCAATCTCCTGACCGTGGAGACCATGGATTCATTATAGACCGTTTTTTCCCTTTTGTACGCGAGTAATTCATGCGTCAGATTGAGTGCGGTGATTATGGCGATGCGCTCCGCGCCGATGACCTTGCCGCTGCGTTTCAACTCCTGTAATTTGTTGTTGAGAAAGGCCACCGCCGTGTGCAATTGCTCGCGCTCGTCATCCTTGCAGGCGACCAGATATTCCTTGTCGAAGATGGTGATATTGACCGGTTTG
Source organism: Gammaproteobacteria bacterium (assembly GCA_004297165.1). Taxonomy (GTDB): domain Bacteria; phylum Pseudomonadota; class Gammaproteobacteria; order Eutrophobiales; family Eutrophobiaceae; genus 2-02-FULL-56-15. The sequence continues at coordinate 99,878 of SCUJ01000011.1, read as the reverse complement.
GCTTCATCAGTCATGAACGGGTTTCCATCGCGCGCAAACGGCTGATCATCGATTCGATTCGCGCCCGCGCCAGTTCGGTTTTTTCGATCAGGGCCGCGCGCTCCGTCACCAGCGAATCTTGTTGATTGCGCAACGCAGTATTTTCCTGCTGCAACTGATCGACGGTCCGGATCAGTTGATCCACTTGCTCCTCAAGGACCTGCAAGTCCATGTTCTCCAGCTTTTCTGCGCTCATGAAGGTCGCTGCTTGGCGGTTATGAATTGAAACGAAGCTCTTGTATCATTGCTTATCAATATAGAGCGGTGACCGATTAGGGTCAACCGTCCGATTCTTGGCGTCCGCGGCGATGCGGACGATAATGAGGTGAGCGATCGATGAACGTGAAGGAATTCCCGCGCCGCAGAAAGCGGTTGATGGACATGATGGGCGACGAGACCATTGCCATCATTCCCACGGCCTCCGTGCATATCCGTAACCGGGACGTGGAGTTTCCCTTCCGCCCCGACAGCGATTTTTATTACCTAACCGGCTATCCGGAACCCGTCGCCGTGGCCGTGCTGGTCCCGGGACGGAGCAACGGCGAATACGTGCTGTTCTGCCGCGAGCGGGACGCCAAGATGGAGACCTGGCACGGACGGCGCGCGGGCCTCGAAGGCGCCTGCGACCATTACGGCGCGGATGACGCCTTTCCCATCGAGGACCTGGATGACATCCTGCCAGGTCTGCTGGAGGGCCGGGAGCGGATCTTCTACACCATGGGCAACGATCAGGCCTTCGACCAGCGTGTCGTCCGCTGGGTAAAACAGGTCAGGGATCTGGCCAGAAGCGGCGTGCATGCCCCGGATGAATTCGTCTCGCTCACCCACCTCCTGCACGAGATGCGCCTCTTCAAAAGCCGGGAGGAGATAGCGGCAATCCGCCAGGCTATCAGAATCGCGGGAAAGGGCCATCTGCGCGCCATGCAGGTCTGCCAGCCAGGCATGACGGAATACCAGATCGAGGCGGAGCTCGTGCATGAATTCATGCGTCAGGGCGCCCGCAGTCCGGCCTATCCGCCGATCGTGGGCGCCGGCGCGAACAGTTGCATCCTGCACTACACGGAGAACACCTCCGAATTGCAGGCCGGCGACATCCTGCTCATAGATGCAGGAGCGGAATACGACTGTTACGCCAGCGATATCACCCGCAGCTTTCCAATCAGCGGCGAGTTCAGCCGCGAGCAGGCCCTGATCTATGAGCTGGTGCTGGCGGCGCAAAAGGCCGCCATCGCCCAGGTGAAGCCCGGCAGGCACTGGAACGATCCGCATGAAGCGGCGATCGCCGTCATTACCGACGGACTGATCGAGCTCGGCATCCTGCGCGGAACGCGTAAAAAATTGCTCAGCGATGAGGCATTCACCCGCTATTACATGCACCGGACCGGCCACTGGCTGGGGATGGATGTGCACGATGTCGGCGAATACAAGCTGGACGGGGAATGGCGCACCCTCGAACCCGGCATGATACTTACGATTGAACCTGGTCTGTATTTCCAGCCGGCGCGCGGCCTGGCGAAGAAATGGTGGAACATCGGGATCCGGATCGAGGACGATGTCCTGGTGACGCGCACCGGCCACGATGTCCTGAGCAGGCATATCCCCAAGGAATTGGCCGAGATCGAGCGCCTGATGGCATGATGGCCGGACGCCGCGCGCGAGCGAAGAAGCGACATGGCTGATTACGATGTGCTTATTGCCGGCGCGGGATTGATCGGCGCAAGCTTGGGCTGCGCCCTCGGCCAGGACGGCAAGGCCAGGGTCGCGGTGATCGACGCCGCCCTTCCAGTCTTGCAAAACCATCCCAGTTTCGATGATCGCGGGCTTACATTGTCGTTGTCTTCGCGCCGGATCCTTTCCGCCCTCGGGCTTTGGGATGGGGGCTTGAGCTGCACCGCAAGTCCGATTCGCCGGATCCGCGTGACTGATCGCGGCCAGCCCGGTTGCATACGTTTCGATGCCGCTGAACTCGGCCTCGAAGCGTTCGGTCATGTGGTCAGCGCGAGAAATCTGGGGCAGGCCCTGATGGATAAATTGCGCGGGACGAAAGACGTCGAGGTGCTCGCACCCGCGACGGTGAGCGCCGTGCGGTCACTGCGCAGCGGGATCGAGGTGAGCTGCGAACAGGGCGATACGCCACGAAAGGTCACCGCGCGTCTGCTCGTGGCGGCGGATGGCGCGAATTCTCCGGTGCGCGCCATGCTGGGGATCCCCGTGGAGGAAAAGGATTACGTGCAGACCGCCATCGTCGCCAACGTGGAGGTCGCGGAATCAGAGCCGGAGACGGCCCATGAGCGTTTCACCGAGGACGGCCCGCTGGCCCTGTTGCCTTTAGGCGGCGTGCGTCATGTCCTGGTGTTGACCGTGGCGCGGCAGGAGGCCGAAAGATTCATGGCCCTGCCGGACGCCGAGTTGTTGTGTCACCTGGAGGCGCGCACCGGCGGCCGATTGGGCCGGTTCACACGCATAGGCGCCCGCCGCGCCTACCCGTTAAAGCTCATCCGTCCCAGCGAACAGATCCGGGATCGGTGTGTCCTCCTCGGGGATTCCGCCCATGCCATTCATCCGAATGGGGCGCAAGGGCTGAATCTTTGCCTGCGCGACATGGCGGAGCTCGCCGGATTGCTGCGCCAGCAGTTGCAGGCCGGCGGCGACCCTGGCGATCGCGAATTGCTGGATCGCTATCTCAATGCCCGCCTGCCGGATCAACGCTGGGTTGTCGGTTTCTCCGATCTGCTGACGCGGATCTTTTACAACCGCGATCCAGTGAAAATCGTGCTGCGTAACGCCGGCATGATCCTGCTGGATCTCGCCCCCTCCCTGAAGCGCGTCTTCGCCCTGCGGGCCACGGGGATCCGGGGCAGGCAACCCGCCATGGTCCGGGCGGCGCTCAACTAAACATAAATAATGGACGCGGAAGTCATCCTTGTCGGCGGTGGACCTGTAGGTCTGGTCATGGCCAGCCTGCTCGCCGCGAAGGGAGTGCCCTGTATCCTGCTCGACGCGGCGGCGCCGAAAACTGCGCCTGACGCCGAAGATCCGGATCCCAGGGTGCTGGCCATCAGTCCCTCCGCCCGCGAGATCCTGTCCGCCATCGATCTCTGGAGGAGGATCCCCGCGGATCGCATGGGTCTTATCCGGCGCATGCAGGTATGGGATGAGAACGGCGCGGGCGAGCTTGTTTTCAATTGTGAGGAGATCGATGAGCCTGCGCTCGGTTATACCGTGGAGCAGGCGTTGTTGCAGGCCGCCATTGAACCGGTTCTGGCCTGCCTCCCGACGCTCGCGATCCGTCATGGAGAGGCCGTGAACTCCATGCTGACATCGGGCGATATGATCGAGGTGCGCACCGCGGATCGCGCCTATCGAGGCAGGCTGGTCATCGCCGCGGACGGCGCGGCCTCCGCGATGCGGGACCTCGCCGGTATTGCCGTTCAGCGCCGCGATTACCGGCAGGTGGCGCTCGCGTGCGTGGCGCGTTTCGCCCGTGGTCACGAGGCTATCGCTCGTCAGCGTTTCCTCACGGACGGCCCGCTGGCGTTGCTGCCCATGGCAGTGCCGGATCAATGCGGCGTCGTCTGGTCCACCTCGACCCAGTATGCCGAGCTTCTGTGTGCAATGAGCCCGGAGAATTTCCGGCAGACCCTTGCGGGCAAGGTGGAATCCTGCCTGGGCGAGGCGCTGGATTACAGCCGGAGGACCCTCTTCCCGCTGCAACGGATCGAGGCGGAGGAATATTGCCGCGAACGGTTTGTCCTGATCGGGGATGCGGCCCATAATATCCACCCCCTGGCGGGCATGGGCGCGAACCTGGGCCTCCAGGACGCCGCCTGTCTCGCCGAGGTCCTGCTGGCGGCGCGGGAGAAACGCAAGGACATCGGCCGGATCCACATCCTCAAGCGCTACGAACGCCGCCGCCGGCCGGAGAACCGGATCATGGCGCGGGCCATGGAAGGGTTCAAATATCTGTTCGAGGAACAGACGCCGCCGCTGCCGTTTTTGCGCAATCTCGGGCTGGATGCGGTGGATTCGATCGCCCCGCTCAAGCGGTGGTTCATGCGCCGGGCCATGGGGCGCGTGGATACTCCGCGCGCTGCGGACAATAAAAAATAATCTGGGTGTTTTTAATGAGCGAGAGTGAAACCAAACGTCCCGTCGATTTCATCCGCCGTATAATTGATGAAGACCTGCGCGAAGGGCGGCATGACCATGTACACACGCGTTTCCCGCCGGAGCCGAACGGCTATCTGCATATCGGTCATGCCAAGTCCATTTGCCTGAACTTCGGCATCGCCCGCGATTACGGCGGCAAGTGCAATCTGCGCTTCGACGACACCAACCCGGAGAAGGAGAACACGGAATACGTCGAGGCCATCAAGCGCGATGTGCGCTGGCTGGGCTTCGACTGGGAGGATCGCGAGTATTACGCCTCGGATTATTTTCCCCAACTCTACGAGTACGCCCTCGATCTGATTCGCCAGGGCAAGGCCTACGTCGACAGCCTGAGCGCCGACGAGATCCGCGAGCGGCGCGGAACCCTCACCGAGCCTGGCCTTCCCAGCCCCTACCGCGATCGCCCTGTCGAGGAGAATCTGGACCTCTTTCAGCGGATGAAGGCGGGGGAATTCGCGGACGGCGAACACGTCCTGCGCGCCAAGATCGACATGGCCTCGCCCAACGTCAACCTGCGCGATCCGGCGATCTACCGCATTCGCAAGGCGAGCCACCACCGCACCGGTGACGCCTGGAAGATCTATCCGCTGTACGATTACACACATTGCCTGTCGGACGCCATCGAACACATCACCCATTCCATCTGCACGCTCGAATTCGAGGATCACCGCCCGCTCTACGACTGGGTGCTGGACAATCTCGCGACGCCCTCGCGGCCGCATCAATACGAGTTCGCCCGCCTGGTCGTCGATTACGCCATCCTGAGCAAGCGCCGGTTGATCCTGCTCGTCAGCCAGGGCCATGTGCGCGGCTGGGATGACCCGCGCATGCCGACGCTCGCCGGGATCCGTCGGCGCGGCTACACGCCGGAGTCGATCCGGGATTTCTGCGAGCGCATCGGGGTGACCAAGAACGACACGCGCATCGATATGGCCCTGCTGGACAATTGTTTGCGGGAGGATCTGGATCGGCGCGCGCCGCGGGCCATGATGGTGCTGGATCCCCTGAAGGTGGTCATCGAAAACTACCCGGAGGATCGGGACGAGGATCTCCCCGCGCCCAACCATCCCACGGACCCTGCCATGAGTTCGCGCGTCATCCCCTTCGGCCGCGTCATCTACATCGAGCGCGACGATTTTATGGAAGACCCGCCGGCGAAATTTCACCGCCTCGCGCCGGGCCGCGAGGTACGGCTGCGCTACGCCTACTTCATCACCTGTAGGGAGGTCGTGAAGGATCCGAGCACTGGCGCAGTCGTCGAGTTGCGCTGCACCTATGATCCGGCCACGAAGGGCGGCAACGCCCCGGACGGGCGCAAGGTAAAGGGCACGATCCACTGGGTCCCGGGCGGACAGGCCATCGCGGCGGAGATCAGGCTCTATGATCGATTGTTCACGGCGCCCAATCCGGATGGCGTCGAGGGTGACTGGCTCACGTTGTTGAACCCCGATTCGGAGCGGATAGTGAAGACGGCCTTCATCGAGCCCTCGTTGAAACAAGCCGAACCGGAGGCGCGTTACCAGTTCGAGCGGCTGGGTTATTTCGTGGCCGATCGTCACGACTGGGATCCAACACGCCCGGTCTTTAACCGGATCGTGACCCTCCGGGACAGTTGGGCGAAGGTCAAGAACACCCAAACGGAGAATCAGTGATCCAATGAATAAGTCAAGTAACGCGCTTTACCGATCGGACCTGAAGAGTCTGCGACTCATCAACAGCGGCAAGGTGCGCGATATCTACGCCGTCGATGAACGGCACTTGTTGATCGTCACCACGGACCGGTTGTCTGCCTTCGATGTGATCCTCCCCGATCCGATCCCGGGCAAGGGCGCTGTGCTCACGGCCCTGTCGAATTTCTGGTTCGCCCGCACCGCTGCGATCATCCCCAATCATCTCGCGGACCTTAAGCTCGAGGATGTGCTGAAGGGCGGGGAACTCGAACAGGTCCGGGGCCGCGCGATCGTCGTGAAGAAACTGAAACCCCTGCTGGTCGAGGCCGTGGTCCGGGGCTATATAATCGGCTCGGGCTGGAAAGACTATCAGGCGACGGGCGCAGTCTGCGGGATACAGTTGCCACCAGGGCTCAAGCAGGCCGCGCGTCTGCCCGAGGCAATCTTCACCCCGTCGACCAAGGCGGATCTGGGCGAACACGACCAGAACATCAACTTCGAGGCCACCGTCCGCACGCTGGGTCCGGAACTCGCCGAGAAGGTGCGCGCGGTCAGTCTCCGGCTGTACACGGAGGCCGCAGAGTATGCGCGGCAGCGCGGGATCATCATCGCGGATACCAAGTTCGAATTCGGCACGAATGCTGCCGGCAAGCTTTACCTGATCGACGAGGCCCTGACGCCGGATTCCTCCCGCTTCTGGCCGGCCGATTCCTATCGCACCGGCATCAGCCCGCCGAGCTTCGACAAGCAATACGTGCGCGACTATCTGGAGACCCTTGACTGGGACAAGAAGCCGCCGGGACCCTCGCTCCCGGAAGAAGTGATCCGCAACACCGCCGCGAGATACCGCGAGGCGCAGACGCGCCTGATCGGTTGAGCCCGTGATCCCGCTGCACGACGATAACCCCACCAGCACCCCGCCGGTGCTGACCGTCTCGATCATTGCCATCTGTGTCCTGGTGTTTCTCTGGCAGGCCTCGCTGGGCGCGCGCGGGGGGCAGGCCGTGGTTTACAGCCTGGGCCTCATCCCCTCGGTCCTGACCGGGCAGGTGGAATTGCCGCCGGAGCTTTATGTCCTGCCCGCCTGGCTGACGTTGTTCACCTCGATGTTCATGCACGGCGGGTTCATGCATCTCGCCGGAAACATGCTTTATCTCTGGATCTTCGGCAACAACATCGAGGACGCCCTGGGCCGTGCGCGCTTCATTATCTTCTATCTGCTGTGCGGGATCGCCGCGGCCGCCGGCCAGATCCTCCAGAACCCGGCCTCGGAGATCCCCATGATCGGCGCGAGCGGCGCCATCTCGGGCGTGCTGGGGGCGTATGTGCTGCTGTACCCGAAGGCCCGCGTTCTGGTGCTGGTGCCGCTCGGATTTTACCTCACCACGATGAAACTGCCGGCCGCCTGGGTGCTCGGGCTCTGGTTCGTGATGCAACTGGTCAGCTCCGTGCTCACGGACTCCTCCGGCGGCGGCGTGGCGTGGTTCGCCCACATCGGCGGGTTCATCGCCGGGATGGCGCTCATCCCTTTCATGAAGCGCAAGCGGATCCGGTTATGGAATCCGGGTCATGGTCCGACGCGGGTATTCACTCGCGGGGATCGGTGGTAAAAACCATTAGTGGCTGATCTGAGCAGTGATAAGAAGTGTCGGGCTTATTCTACAGGCTCAACGTCTGATCTCACATGTGAGCGGAGTGCCAGCACCGCGATTTATGTGGAGCGATTTGGGCTGTCATCGCCCGAGCTCACCGGCCAGATATTTGCCAAATGCACGAATAAACGCAATGTCGGATTTCAACTCAGTTTCTGAAATCTTTTGGAAGTGGATTTTCTTGGCCTTCGACTTACGCACAATATCGCATTCATGAGCCATGTGATTTCTTCGCGTGTACAGCCTTGCCCACTCTTGTTGTAAATGGTCCGCTGACTTTTGTGGCCTTAATGTCTTTCCGTATCTATCGAAGATTTTATTCTTCCCGCAAGCGGCACAGACTTCTTGAAGCCGGTTGGTTGACAGGAAAGACTCTCGATACATCTTGTCCAAGACTGCCGCCTTGATTTTCGAACCTGGGCGGCTCCGAATCTTTCCGCCTTTTCCCTTGCGCACTCTTGACTCTATAGCAATTCGGTATGACTTTGATAGTTCAAGACGAACAATGCTATCCAACTTTTCTGTCTTTGCTAGTGCAACGAAGCGCTTTGATACTGACTCGTGTAGGATTTTGTCAATTGCGGCCATGGCGAAGACCAAAGCTGATCGAAGAAGTACAAGTAGCGCTGCAGCTTCGAAGTCTTTGTGTGAAAGCCCTCCACCCTTGACTCCAACGATCAAAACCGAATCATTCTTACTGCGCCAAATACCCTTCTTTTTTGGCCAGTTCGTAAGCTTCGCTGCCAAGAATCGTTTTTCCCATTCGGGCCTAATAGCCCTGAGATTCTTCGTCTTCAGGCGATCATACAAATGAACAAGCTGATCGGAATGGCACACTGCTTCCAAAAATGTATCCGAAAGCTTCATTCGTTATACTGCCCTATACCTAAGCCAAGCGGTGGTTTGCAGTCCGTTTGGGTGGCTTATGAGACGATAGTTTTACTTCCACGTCAAAATCCAGTTCTTTCCGGAGGGCAACAAGAATTTGGGTAAGATTGTCCATGGTGGGATTTCCTTGAGGAGATAGCATGCGGTGGATGCTCTTGCTTGATTTATCCAGTTGTTCAGCAAGTACTTCAAAGCCGATGGTCGAATTAACCAGGTCGCGCAGGATGTTGCGGGCTGTTTCAGGCTCGCCTTCAAGGAAGGCAGTCACAGCTTCGTTCATCAGGGAGGCGGCAAAATAGGGATCTTTCGCCACTCTTTCATGGATGGTTGCTTTATAGTCTCGGGTAAGCGCCACGTTCTATTTCCTGGATTTATATTCTTTCAGTAATGTTTTGGCTTTCTCGATATCCTTCTGTTGCTGCTTTTTCGTACCTCCTCCCAATAACACTATCAGGTCGTCGCCGTCCTGGAGGAAGTAAATCCGGTAGCCGGGACCCCAATCGATTTTGTATTCACCGAGTCCCGAGAACCACTTGATGCTCGAGGTATGTCCAGATTCCAGCCGCGCTAATGCTACGGCTACTTTCGCGGCAGCCTGATAATCAAGGCCATCGAACCACCGCTTGAAAGGGATGGAACCATCTTCCTTGATGTATTCCCTGACCATCATTATTTGATAGTATCTTATATGTTACTTATGTCAAGTCTCATACTAGCGGTCAATTCGCTCCCGCCAGTAGCTTGGCAGTCGATTTTGGTGGGCCACTGCAACGATCCAGATCCGTTCCGGCTCGATTCGACAGATGAGAGAGGGAAGATGAAGCTCTGCGTACATATCCCAGCCGTTCCATGGCTTTCGCTATTGCTTCTTTAGTTAAGCGCGCTCTTCCAGGATGGCGAGCGCCGGCAGTGTCTTCCCTTCCAGAAATTCCAGAAAGGCCCCGCCGCCGGTGGAGATGTAGGAGATGTCCTTGCCGACGCCGAACTGTGTGATCGCGGCGAGGGTGTCGCCGCCCCCGGCGAGCGAGAAGGCATGGCTTTTCGCGATGGCCTCGGCGAGGCGGCGGGTGCCGGCGCTGAAGGGGGTGAACTCGAAGACGCCGACCGGCCCATTCCAGATGATGGTCTTTGCCTCTGCGAGCAGCGCGGCATAGCGGGCGGCAGTCTCCGGACCGATGTCGAGGATCATTTCCGAGGGACCCACCGCGGTGACCGGGACGGTGCGTGTTACAGCGCCCTCGCTGACTTCCGCGGCAACAACTACATCCGTCGGCAGAGGGATTTCCTTACCCGCTCGTTTGGCCTTGTCCAGCAGATCCCTCGCGACCTGTTCGAGGCCGGGTTCGTTCAGCGATTTGCCGATGGCGACGCCCGAGGCGGCGAGAAAGGTATTGGCGATGCCGCCGCCAACGATCAGCCGGTCCACCTTTGCGAGCAGGTTTTCCAGCACCGTCAGCTTGGTGGAGATCTTGGAGCCGCCGACGATCGCGACCACGGGCGGTTGCGGATTGCGCACGGCCCTTCCCAGGGCCTCCACCTCGCGCATGAGCAGGGGGCCGGCGCAGGCCACGGGCGCGAATTTCGCCACGCCGTGCGTGGAGGACTCGGCCCGATGGGCCGTGGCGAAGGCGTCATTCACATAGACATCGCACAAGGCGGCGAGGGCCTTGCCCGCCTCGTCCTTGTTTTTCTTTTCGCCCTTGACGAAGCGGATGTTCTCCAGCATCGCCAGCGGTTCGGCGCCAGGCGTGTAGTTTGTCTGCCAGTCGCGGATGAGCGGGACCGGCCGGCTCAGCAGTTCCGCAAGACGCGCCGCCACCGGGGCGAGCGAAAACTGCTCGTCGAACTCCCCTTCCACGGGGCGGCCGAGATGCGAGACGAGGATCACCCTGGACCCGGCGGCGAGCAGTTCCCGGATCGTCGGCAGGGTTGCGGTGATGCGGGTATCGTCGCCGACCTTGCCGTCGCGGATCGGCACGTTGAAATCCACGCGCACGAGCACGCGCTTCCCCTTCAGATCCACATCATGGATGGATTTGATCGCGGCCATCACTGCCTCCGGTCCTGTCGTTGCGGGTTGCGCCTACTTGGCCTTCATCCAGGCCGCGGTAGTATCCAACATGCGGTTGGAGAAACCCCACTCGTTGTCGTACCACGCAATCACCTTTACGGTTTTACCCTCCATCACGCGCGTGAGCGAGGCGTCGTAGGTGGATGAGGCCGGGTCATGATTGAAGTCTATTGAGACCAGCGGCTTGTCGTTGTAGGCGAGCACACCCTTGAGCTCGCCGTTCGCGGCGTCCTGCATGAGCTTGTTGATCTCGGCGACCGAGGTGTCCCTGGCGGCGAGGAAGGAGAGATCCACCACGGAGACGTTGATGGTGGGCACGCGGATCGCGAAACCGTCCAGCTTGCCGTTCAGTTCGGGCATGACGAGGCCCACCGCGGCGGCGGCGCCGGTCTTGGTGGGGATCATCGACATCGTGGCCGAGCGCGCCCGGCGCAGGTCCTCGTGGTAGACATCGGTCAGCACCTGATCGTTGGTGTAGGCGTGGATCGTCGTCATGACCCCATTGACCACGCCGATATGCTGATGCAGGACCTTGACGATCGGGGCGAGGCAGTTGGTGGTGCAGGAGGCGTTCGAGATCACCGTGTGGCTCGCTTTCAGGATCTGATGGTTGACGCCGTACACGATGGTGGCGTCCACATCCTTGCCGCCGGGGGCGGAGATGATGACCTTCTTCGCGCCGCCCGTGAGGTGCGCCCCGGCCTTGGCCTTGCTGGTGAAGAGGCCCGTGCACTCGAAGACCACATCGACGCCGAGGTCCTTCCAGGGCAGCTTGGCCGGGTCGCGCTCGGCCAGCACGCGGATCTTGTCACCGTTGACCACGATGTTTTCGGCATCGGCCGTGACCGTGCCGGGGAACTTGCCGTGCGCCGTGTCGTACTGGGTGAGGTGCGCGTTGGTGGCGGCGTTCCCCAGATCGTTGACGGCGACGATTTGCATTTCCTTGGTGCGGCCCGATTCGTAGAGCGCCCGGAGGATATTTCTGCCAATTCTGCCGTAGCCGTTGATGCCGATTTTAATGGTCATTGCGGGTCTCCATTGTTAGGTACATTGTGTCGATTGTTCACCGGTAATTCCTCACCAGCTCCATAATCCCCTCGGCGGTCAGTCCGAACCGCTTGAATAACGCCTCCGCCGGCGCGGACTCGCCGAAGTCCGGCACGCCCAGCACCTGGCCGTCGAGACCGACGTATTTGCGCCAGTAGTCCGGCGTTCCAGCCTCGATGGCGATACGCTTGCGGCACGAGAGCGGCAGCACCCGCTCGCGATAGTCGGCGTCCTGCCGATCGAACAGGTCGGTGCAGGGCATGGATACCACTCTGACCTGACGGCCTTCCTCGTTGAGGCGCCGCGCCGCGGTCAGCGCGATCCCAAGTTCCGAACCGGTGGCTATAAGTATAACATCCGGGACCTCGCCGGCTTCGATCAGGACATAGGCGCCGCGCCGGATCCCGGCCAGTTGGTACGAGTCGCGGGGGATGTACGGGAGGTTCTGGCGCGAGAGCAGGAGACACGTCGGTCCCGTGCGGCGCTCAATGGCCGACTGCCAGGCGATGAACGTCTCCACCGCGTCCGCGGGCCGCCACACGGACATGTTGGGGATGAGGCGCAGCGTCGCTGCTTGTTCGACGGCCTGATGCGTGGGACCGTCCTCGCCGAGCCCGATCGAATCATGCGTCAGCACGAAGATGCTCCGCTGTTTCATCAGGGCCGCCATGCGCAGGGCGTTGCGGGCGTATTCGGAAAAAATCAGGAAGGTCGCGCCGTAGGGGATGAATCCGCCGTGGAGGGCGATCCCGCTGTTGATGGCCGCCATGGCGAACTCGCGCACGCCATAATAAATGTAATTGCCGCTGTGATTATTCGCGCGGATATCCTTCGAACCTGACCAGATTGTGAGATTGGAGCCCGCGAGATCGGCCGACCCACCGATGAGTTCCGGAAGCAGGGGGCCGAGTTTCTCCAGGGACTGTTGCGATGCCTTGCGGGTCGCCACGGTCTCGGCCTTTGCCGCTGCTGTCTCCAGCAATTCGGCGCAATGACCCGGCCAATCTTGCGGCAGATCACCCTTGGTCCGGCGCAGGAATTCCTCCGCGAGTTCCGGGTAGCGGGCCTGATAGTCGGCGAAACTCGCCTGCCATTCCTGCTCCCGCTTGCGACCCGCGGGGCGTGCATCCCATGCCTGATACAGCGAATCTGGAATGACGAAGGGCGCATGATCCCAGCCGAGGTTCAGCCGCGTAGCCGCGACCTCGGCGACGCCGAGCGCCGCGCCATGACAGGACTCCTTGCCCTCCTTGTTGGGCGAGCCACGGCCGATCTTCGTCTTGCAGCAGATGATGCTCGGACGGGCCATTTCGGCCCTGGCTGTAGCGAGGGCGCGGCGGATTTGTTCCGGATCATGGCCATCCACCGCCGCGATTACGTGCCAGCCGTAGGCGGCGAAGCGCTGCGGGACATCCTCGGTAAACCAGCCCGAGACCTCGCCGTCGATGGAGATGCCGTTGTCGTCGTAGATCAGGGTGAGTTTGCCAAGCCCCAGGGTCCCGGCGAGCGAACAGGCCTCGTGCGAGATCCCTTCCATGAGACAGCCGTCCCCGGCGAAGACCCAGGTGTGGTGATCGACGATCTCGAAACCTTCCCGGTTGAATTGTCCGGCGAGTGTGCGCTCAGCGATCGCCATGCCGACGGCGTTGGCGAGCCCCTGACCGAGCGGGCCGGTGGTGGTCTCGATGCCGGGTGTAATACCGTATTCGGGATGGCCGGGGGTCTTCGAATGGAGCTGGCGGAAATTCCGGATCTCGTTCAGATCGAGGTCATAACCGCTGAGATGCAGGAGGGCGTAAAGCAGCACGGAGGCATGGCCGTTGGAGAGCACGAAGCGATCGCGATCCGGCCACTGCGGATTCTCGGGATTATGCTTGAGAAAGTCATTCCAGAGGACCTCGGCGATGTCCGCCATGCCCATGGGGGCGCCGGGATGTCCGGAATTCGCCTGCTGCACGGCATCCATGCTGAGGGCCCGGAGGGCGTTGGCCTTGGCGAGCCTGGTCGGCATTGAGGTCTCCTGCTAAAAAATTATTGTAGTTCGCGGTCAGGCTGGGGGTGAAACGGCGCGGGAGGATAACACAATCGGGGCGTGGATTCAGCCCGTCATTCGCGCCATTTGATGGAGCAGCCCATGCTCTGGATCTGATCCTCCGGGCCCTTGCCCGTACGGGCGATGAGGAGCATGGCTTCATACAGATCCCGCCGCGCGTTCGCGGGCGCGGGGTCGCGACCGCTCGCGTCGATCCGGCCGCGATATTGCAATTTCAAATCCGCGTTGTAGCCGAAGAAGTCCGGCGTGCAGACCGCGCCATAGGTGTTGGCGATCGCCTGACTCTCGTCATAGAGATAGGGGAAGGGATATTGCAGCCGCAGGGCGACCTCGCGCATGTTGGCGAAGGAGTCCTCCGGATAATCCGTGGGATCGTTCGACATGATCGCGACGCATTTCACGCCATGGACGAGCAGTTCCCGCGCATCGCGCACGAGGCGGTCCTGGATGGCCTGCACGTAGGGGCAGTGATTGCAGATGAACATGACGAGCGTGGCCCGCTCGCCCCGGCACTCGCGCAGGGTCCAGCGCCGGCCATCGACGCCGGGCAGATCGAAATCCGCGGCGGGAAGGCCGAATTCGCACACAGGTGTCTTCATCAGAGCCATCGTTGTTACCCTCCTGCGTACACTTTCATGATCCGGTTTTCGCGGGAAAGACCATGAGATGATCGCACGTATTATCTTTGAATTGATTTGGGTAGAATACCGGCTCTTTTCTCCTCGGTACAAGGAACATCGGCACAATGAGCAAGAATTACCTCTTCACATCGGAATCGGTCTCGGAAGGTCATCCGGACAAGATGGCCGATCAGATCTCCGACAGCATCCTCGACGCCATGCTGGCGCAGGACCCGATGAGCCGGGTCGCCTGCGAAACCCTGATCACCACGGGACTGGTGGTGATCGCCGGCGAGGTCACCACCAAGGCGCAGGTGGATTTTCAGACCGTGGCGCGGGACACGATCCGGGACATCGGCTGTACGAGTTCGGAAATGGGTTTTGACGCCCAGACCTGCGCGGTCCTGGTGGCGCTGGACAAACAATCCCCGGATATCGCCCAGGGCGTGAACGAGGGGCAGGACAAGGAGCAGGGCGCGGGCGATCAGGGGCTGATGTTCGGTTATGCCTGCCGCGAGACGCCGACGCTGATGCCGGCGCCCATCGATTACGCCCACCGGCTGATGCGCCGTCAGGCGCTGGTGCGCAAGCAGGGGATTCTGCCCTGGCTGCGTCCGGACGCGAAGAGTCAGGTAACGCTGCGTTATGAAAACGATCGGCCGGTCGGGGTCAATGCGGTGGTCCTGTCCACCCAGCACGCCCCCGAGATCGGCAACGAGGAACTTCGCGAGGCGGTGATGGAGGAGATCATCAAGCCGGTGCTGCCCACCGCGTGGCTCGGCAAGGACACCAAATATCATATCAATCCCACCGGGCGTTTCGTGGTCGGCGGTCCCATGGGGGACTGCGGCCTGACCGGACGCAAGATCATCGTCGATACCTACGGCGGCATGGCCCGCCACGGCGGCGGGGCGTTTTCCGGGAAGGATCCCTCCAAGGTGGATCGCTCGGCGGCCTATGCCGGGCGTTATGTCGCGAAGAACATTGTCGCCGCCGGGCTCGCCGATAAATGCGAGGTGCAGGTGTCCTACGCCATCGGCGTGGCTGAACCGACCTCCATCCGCGTCGATACCTTCGGCACGGGCAAACTGGAAGAGGACCGGTTGACGGTCATCGTCAGGAAGATCTTCGATCTGCGGCCGCGGGGCATCATAGGCATGCTGGATCTCCTGAAACCGAGATACCGCGCCACGGCGGCCTACGGGCATTTCGGCCGGGATGACGTCGATCTGCCCTGGGAGAGGACGGACAAGGTGGAGGCCTTGAAAGACGCCGCCAATTTGAGCTAAGTTTTAGTAACGTAATGTTGGCCGAGGAGCGTTGCGACAGGACCCTCCTGCCAGGCTCGGCCGACAAACCTTAAATCAACCAACGGCGCTCGCTTATCCATGTTAGGAGGAAGACAAGATGAGCGTAGCAACTGCTGCCGTCTTTAACGATTGTAAAGTAGCCGACCTGTCCCTCGCCGGCTGGGGACATCGCGAGATCCGCATCGCCGAGACCGAGATGCCGGGACTCATGGCGATCCGCCGGGAATACGCCGCCGCGCAACCGTTGAAGGGCGCGCGGATCACCGGGTCCCTGCACATGACCATCCAGACCGCGGTCCTGATCGAGACCCTCACGGCGCTCGGCGCGGAGGTCCGCTGGGCCTCCTGCAACATTTATTCGACGCAGGACCATGCCGCCGCCGCGATCGCCGATCAGCGCATCCCGGTGTTCGCCGTCAAGGGGGAATCCCTCAAGGATTATTGGGAATACACCCACCGGATCATGGAGTGGCCGGACGGCGGGGCGCCGAACATGATCCTGGACGACGGCGGCGACGCCACCCTGCTGGTGACGCTGGGCGCCCGGGCCGAGCAGGATCCCCGCATCCTTGATAACCCGACCAGCGAGGAAGAGCAGGAACTTTTCGCCGCCATCAAACAGCGGTTGAAGGCCAAACCCGGGTGGTACTCGCGCATCCTGAAAAACATCCGGGGCGTGACCGAGGAGACCACGACAGGGGTGCATCGCCTGTACCAGATGAAGGAAAAGGGCGCGTTGCCGTTCCCGGCGATCAATGTGAACGATTCCGTCACCAAATCGAAATTCGACAACCTGTACGGCTGCCGCGAGTCGCTGGTCGACGGGATCAAGCGCGCGACCGATGTGATGATCGCGGGCAAGATCGCGGTCGTGCTCGGCTACGGCGATGTCGGCAAGGGTTGCGCCCAATCCCTGCGCGGGCTCGGGGCCACGGTCTGGGTCACCGAGATCGATCCCATCTGCGCCCTGCAGGCGGCCATGGAGGGTTACCGCGTGGTGCGGATGGACGAGGTCTGCGGCCAGGCGGACATCTTCGTGACCGCGACCGGCAATCTGCACGTCATCACTCACGATCATCTGACGCGGATGAAGGACCAGGCCATCGTCTGCAACATCGGTCATTTCGACAGCGAGATCGATGTCGCGAGCCTCGGCAAGTACAAATGGGAGGAGATCAAGCCGCAGGTGGATCACGTGATCTTTCCCGACGGCAGGCGCATCATCATCCTGGCCAAGGGGCGGCTCGTGAATCTCGGCTGCGCCACCGGCCATCCCAGCTTCGTGATGTCGAATTCATTCACCAACCAGGTGCTGGCGCAGATCGAACTGTTCACGCGGCCCGGCGAGTACCAGAAGGACGTTTACATCCTGCCGAAGCATCTCGACGAGAAGGTCGCCCGTCTGCACCTCGCGCGGGTCGCCGCGGCCCTGACCGAACTGACCCAGGCCCAGGCGGATTACATCGGGGTGAAGAAAGAAGGGCCCTACAAGCCTGGTCATTACCGTTATTAGGGCATCTCCACAAAAGCGTCTATCCCGTCATGCCGGGCTTGACCCGGCATCCAGTAGGCAACTGTTTTGACTGGATTCCGGCTTTCGCCGGAATGACGGTGTTTTTACCACGGTATTGGAAGCGTTTATAGTAGGGTCGTTTTTATGAACCTGCTAGGGAGTCGAGGGCTTGTCCGAGAACCGATCAGAGACAGTAACGGGGGTGTACGCGAAACCGGCGTTGCTGCTGGTCGATGACGATCCCCTGATCGTCAATTCGCTCTCGCTCGTGCTCGATTCGGATTATGAACTGCACACGGCGGGCAGCCGGAAGGAAACCCGCGTCCTGCTCCAGAAACTGCCAGCCACGCCCTCTCTGGCGTTGGTGGATCTTGGCCTGCCCCCGAAGCCGCACAGCCACGAAGAGGGATTCGAACTCATCAATGAGCTCATCGCGCTGAATCCGGACATCAAGATCCTGGTGCTGTCCGGACAGGGCAGCAAGACGAACATCCAGCACGCGCTGACGCTGGGGGCGGTGGATTTCATCAACAAACCCTGCGATATCCCCTTGTTACGCGCGCGCCTGGCCCACCAGATCATGATGCTCGAGGCGGAATCGTCCGAGCGCCGCGCCGTGCCGGTGGGCGACAGCCTGATCGGCGAGAGTCAGGCGGTGCGCAATCTGCACATCCTCATCCGGCAGTTTGCCGATACGGCCTTCCCCGTATTGATTCAGGGTGAATCCGGCTGCGGCAAGGAACTGGTGGCGCACTATGTACATGAGCGCAGCCCGCGCCAGGGCGAGCCCTTCCTCTCCATCAACTGCGCGGCCTTCTCGGCGGAGCTGCTGGATGCCCAGTTGTTCGGGCATACGAAGGGGGCCTTTACCGGCGCCACCGCCAACCGGGCGGGCTTCTTCGAGGAGGCGGGCGAGGGCAGCCTGTTTCTCGACGAGATCGCGGACCTGCCGCTGCAACTCCAATCGAAACTGCTGCGGGTCCTGGAGAATGGGGAATACTACCGTCTGGGCGAGACCCAGCCGCGAACCTCGAGGGCGCGGATCATCGCCGCGACCAACCGGGAGCTGATCGCACAGGTGCGCGCAGGCGAATTCCGGCAGGACCTGTATCATCGCCTCGGCGTCCTGACCATCAACGTCCCACCGCTGCGCGAACGGGAGCGGGATTGTCTTCTGATGGTGGAACACTTCAAACAGGTCTATCGGATCGGCAACAACACCTTCATGCTGGACCGGGAAGCGGAGGATTATTTGGCAAAATATTCCTTCCCCGGCAACGTCCGCGAGCTGCGGAATATTGTCATCCGGCTCAGCGCCAAACATGCCGGCAAGCGGGTGGGCATCGCGGAATTGCAGAATGAACTGGAAACCAGCATCGGCCCGGATCTGACGACGGAAGGCGCCGGCGATCAGGAGGCGTCGCTGGAGCGGGAATTGACCGGCAGGGCCTTCAGACTCGACGATACCCTGCTGGAATGGGAGCGCAGATACATCCTTGCGGCGCTGCGTCTCAGCGGCAACAACCTGAGCAAGGCGGCGCGGCTTTTGGGGGTAAACCGTACTACACTATATAGCAGGATTCAGCGCCTTGCGCTGAATGCGCCGGAGTAGGCATGCGCCCGGCCGATCGACTCAATCGCGCACCGCGCACGGAAGCGCAGGACCCCAACCTATAACCGACCAGGGATATGTATTACGAATATTTCGGCCTCAAACAGGCCCCATTCAAGATCACCCCGGACACCAGTCTCTTTTATCCGGGCGGCAACCGCGGGGAGATCCTCAATGCCCTGATCTACGCCGTCACCTCGGGCGAGGGGATCGTCAAGGTCGTCGGCGAGGTCGGCAGCGGCAAGACCATGCTGTGCCGGATGTTGCAACAGGAGTTACCGGCGTCCGTCGAGATCGTCTATCTCGCCAATCCGAGCCTCAGCCCGCAGGACATCCTGCACGCCATCGCCTTCGAATTGAAACTCCCGGTGACCCCGGATCGACCCCGCATCCAGGTGATGAATGCCCTCCAGGAATATCTTGTGAAGAAACACGGGGCGGGCCAGCAGGTGGTGGTCTTCGTCGAGGAGGCGCAGAGCATGCCGCTGGATACCCTGGAGGAGATCCGCTTCCTCAGCAATCTGGAGACCCAGCAGAACAAATTGCTGCAGATCATCCTGTTCGGCCAGCCGGAGCTGGATGAAAAGATCGCCACGCGCGGGATCCGACAGTTGCGGGAACGAATCACCTACAGTTTCCAGCTCAACCCCTTCAAGATCGACGATGTCCGGGATTACCTCTATACGCGTCTGCGCGCCTGCGGTTATCGTTCCGGGGAGGTGTTCACCACATCCGCGGTGCGCGCGATCGGCAACTATTCACGCGGTCTCGTGCGCCGGATCAATATCATCGCCGACAAGGCGATGTTGGCGGCCTATGCCACGAACCAGAACAAAGTCACCATAACGCATGTCCGGCGCGCGGCCCGGGACAGCAACTTTGGCCCGAATCTTCGTTTCGCGTGGTATCTTGCCGCCGTTCCTCTGCTGCTGCTGGCAGGATGGGGCGCATATCACGGCCCGGTCAGCGAGGCGCCCGCGAGTGGCGGGATAAACGCACAAGCGATGCCGCCGCCACCACAGATTGAGGTTGCCCAGACTGTTATGACGCCGGCCCCTCCAACCATAGAGCCAGCGGAGCTGCCAGTTGCCAAACCCGCCGAGGTCGAGGCCCCGGCGCCACAGACGCAGGTCATCATTCCCCAGCCTGTTGAGTCCATTGACGCCACAAGACCGGTCGAGATTGCGACGCCAGACGATGTACTATCCGATGTAAACGAACCGCAGCCACTCGTGGTGGCGACGCTGGCGACTGAATCCAAAGATATCCTGGGGCTCGGCAGTTTTTTCCCGATGCAGGATCGCGGGGATGCCCGGCTTTCCGATCAGGAGGTGCTGGTTTTCAAACGCTGGTTCGAAGGTCTGCCGGAGGAAGAGGCCGCCCTCTATGGCCCCATCCCGGAGGAAGATTCCTGCTGGCAGTGCTGGGCCATCATATATAGGCCATCAAGACTATAAAAACCATCAAATATTTAATATGTTGCGGGAAAGTTATAATATGATGGCTTAAGGTCTCAAAGGGCAGCGATACTCATGAAACGATACTTGCATAGTTGGGCCCCTGGTTGGTTGATCCTCTGCATCGGTCTGTTGGGTTTCGCCGGCTGTGCCGAGATCATTCCGAAACCGTTCGAGCAATCCGATAATCACGTTGCTCCAGGACCCGCGGTCGAACAGACCGGCATCCCCGATCTGGTCGAGCAGGCCCCGGTTCTACCGGAACCCGAGCCGCCGCTGGAACAGGAAAAATACACCGTTGTCGTCAACGAGGTCCCGGTAAGGGAATTGCTGTTCGCCCTCGCCCGCGACGCGAAGATCAACGTCGATATCGCCTCCGACATTGAAGGCATCGTGACCATCAATGCGGTGGATCAGACCCTGCCCCAACTCCTCGACCGCATCGCCAGGCAGGTGGATCTCCGTTATGAATTCAAGGATGACAATCTGATCATCACCCCGGATGAGCCATTCTTCCGGACTTATGTGGTCGACTATCTCAACATGACCCGCGAGACCACCAGCAGCATCTCCACCGACACGGGTGTCGGCGGAGACACCGGCAGCAGCACCTCGACCACCAATGTGGCCGACACGACCTCAAACCGCCTCTGGTTGAATCTGGTCAATGGGGTCAATGCCATCATCGGCGCGGCGGCGGGCGGGGGCGCGGGTGCAAGCGCCCAGCAGGGCTTGCCGGTCAGTAACGATGTCGTACCTTTGCCGGAATCCGGCATCCTCACCGTTCGAGCCACCCGCGCCCAGCATGAACTGATCCAGAATTTCATCGACAACGCGATAGCGAGCGCCAATCGCCAGGTCCTGATCCAGGCGACCGTCCTGGAAGTCAACCTCAACGACGACTTCCAGGCGGGGATCGACTGGTCGTTCGTCAATCAGGCCGGGAAGGCGGGATTCAATTTTGTCTCCGCGACCCTGCCGGGCGGTGCGCCATTGGGCACGGCATCTTCTTTCCTTCTGGAATACGTCGATCCCAATCAGAACCGGGACCAGGTGGTTTCAGCTTCGATCAGATTGCTTGAAGAGTTTGGAAATGTTCATGTCCTGTCCAGCCCCCAACTCATGACCCTGAACAACCAGACCTCGATCCTGAAGGTCGTGGACAACATCGTCTATTTCGAAGTGGATGTGGAACCGGGGGTCGCCAACGCGCAAGGCTCGGGCGAACCGGCCGTGGACACCAGCGCCAAGACCGTGCCGGTGGGCATCGTCATGAGCCTCACGCCCCAAATCAACGAAAACGATTCCATCATCCTGCAGGTCAGGCCGACGATCACGGATATCATCGATTACGTGAACGATCCCAATCCTGAGCTTGCCAAACAGAACGTGAGCAATCCGGTGCCTATCATCCAGACCAGGGAGATGGAGTCGGTGCTACGGATGAACCACGGGCAGATTGCGGTGTTGGGCGGGTTGATGCAGGACACCAGCGCCGATGACGATACGGCCATACCAGGGATCTCCCGCATCCCGTTCGTCGGTGAGGCATTCAAGACGAGGACACGGACGCATCGCAAGACCGAACTCGTTATTTTCATCCGTCCTACGGTCATACGAACCCCGAGCCTCGATGGGGATCTGCGCAACTATCGGCCCGTGCTGGAGCGGAATTCGAACCGCGGTCAATCCGGCGCCGGACTGGAGGGCGTACCCCGGTGAGCCTGCTCATGGATGCCCTGAGGAAGGCTGAACAGGATAAGAAGGAAGCCGAAGAACGCCGCAAAACGGCGGCGGGAGAGATGCACACCGAAAATGCGCCAAGGTCGGACAGAACGGCGTTACCCGAGCATACCGATGAGCATGAGATTCCTGCGGTAGACCTTACTGCATCGCCGGCGTTATCGCTGAGCCTGCAAGATACAGGCGACCATACCGAGATTAATCCCGAGCAACCTGAATGGCGGGATGCGGATTTCGCCCCCGGCGCTCCTTCCCCCGATATCGCCGATACCGATCAATACGGACAAGTCTCCCCGACCCAGGCCATGGGACTATCCCTCGAGGATCGCGAAGATGACGAGGACCTCTTCGACGAGACCTTCCATAACGCCGATATCGATCTGGAGTCGGTGCCCGGCCTCTATGAAGAAACCATGCAGGGTGAGGAATACGAAAAGGCCGCCGGACCGTCGTTCGAGGAAACGCTGCCCGGGGTTCCCGCCGTGCAGTTGGCGCGGGATCTCGGCGAGGAATTCCAACCCACGCCGGTAGCCGCGCAGACGGTATTCACCGCGGCGGGGACCGCACGTCGCCGGGGCGGTTTCCCCTGGGTCGGCCTGACTGTCACCCTGGTCATCGTGGCTGTCGCGATCGGCGTGTTTACCTACGACTTTATTACCCCAGAGTTGCAGCAGGATTTCCCTGCATCTGTAGGCAATAACCTGGAAGGCGCCTTGGTCCCGCCGCCACCTGCGGCCCTGCCTCAGACCAGTGTAATCGCTCAGCCCGCGGCAGCCGGTCAGACCGCCCCAACTCAACCCGGGATTGTGCCGCCCGCCACCGAAACCCTTCCCGCTGGTGCGGTTAGTCAGACTCAACCAGGATCGCAAGTCGTGCTGAATCAGGGACCCGAAACGCTCGCAAGCACTGAGCCCGAATCAGTGCCTCCTGCTGAACCGGGAGCGGTTGCGGCGCCCGAATCCGCACAGACGCCGCCGACGCCTGAGGTCGCGGCTGCCGAACCCGCCGCCGCTCCCGCTGTACAGGAATCGCTCCCGGACGATATCGATGTGCCGCCAGGCATGATTCGCATCAGCCGCAGCAAGGCGCCGGATGACCGCGGCGCCAGACTCATGGATGCCTATGCCGCCTGGCAGACTGGCGACCGGGAGGAGGCCGGCAGACTCTATCGCGAGGTCATGGAGAATTATCCGGGCAATCGCGACGCCCTGCTCGGGCTCGCAGCCATTGCCCTTGCCGGGGGCGACACGGACACGGCGCGCAAGCATTACGCGAACCTGCTTGCGGCGAATCCGGGCGATGAACTGGCCAGGGCCGCCCTGATCGGGCTCGAACGGGAGGCTGACCCGGTGAGCCGGGAGAGCGCGCTCAAGGTCCTGATTCAGGAATATCCGGAGCGGCCGTATCTCTATTTCAATCTGGGCAATGTCTTCGCCGCGGGGCGGCGCTGGGCGGAGGCCCAACAGGCCTTTTTCGAGGCCTATCGCCTAGACCCCCAGAATCCGGATTACGCCAACAACCTGGCGGTGAGCCTGGATCGCATCGGGCAATACACCACCGCAGTTGACTATTACCTTACCGCCTTGGATCTGGCCAAGACACGGGCGGCGGAATTCGATGATGCGGACCTGCTCGCCCGGATCCAGCAATTGGAAAACCCCGGCCGGCCATGACCACCACCCTGCTCAAGAAGCAGCCGCGGCTCGGCGAGATCCTCATTCAAAAGGGGGTCACCACCACCGACCAGATCGATATCGCCCTCACCGAGCAGAAGCGCAAACCGGATTATCTGGGCAAGATTCTGGTCCGACTCGGTTTCGCGACCGAGGCCATCATCAATGACGTCATCGGCGGCGTAATCGGTCAGGAGAGCGTCGATCTCTCGCTTGCCGTGGCGGACAGCGAGGCGGTCAGCAAGATCCCGAAGGAGATGGCGCGACGGTTGCAGGTCCTGCCCATCAACTTCACCGGCAATACCTTGACGATCGCCATGGCGGATGTCTTCAACGTCGTGGCCCTCGATCAGATCAATGCCTATCTCGGCGGGCGGGTCGAGGTCATTCCCGTGCTTGCCGGCGAGGCTGAGATCGAGAAATCCATCGACCAGTTCTATGGCTTCGAGCTTTCGGTGGATGGCATCCTGCACGAGATCGAGACCGGGGAGATCGACTATCAGAGCCTTGACGCGGAGACCGGCGAATACAGCCAGCCGGTGGTGCGCCTGGTGAATGCCCTTCTGTCCGACGCCGTGAAACGCGGGGCCTCGGATGTCCACTTTGAACCGGAAGAGGGTTTCCTGAGATTTCGCTATCGCATCGACGGCGTGCTGCGGCAGATCCGCAGTCTGCACAAGAACTACTGGTCCGCGATCGCCGTTCGGCTCAAGGTGATGTCCGGAATGGACATTGCCGAGACCCGCGCCCCGCAGGATGGCCGCATCTCCCTGTCCCTGTCCGGGCGGCGCGTCGATTTCCGCGTCTCCACCCTGCCCACTGTGCACGGCGAGAACATCGTGCTCCGGGTGCTGGACCGGCAGAAGGGCATCGTGTCCCTCGATGACCTGAACCTCGGCGCGGAAAACCTGAACCTGCTGAAGCTCATGGTGGCGAGGCCCGAGGGTATCATCCTGGTGACAGGACCGACCGGCAGCGGCAAGACCACCACCCTTTATTCGATCCTGAATTACCTGAACGACGAGGCGGTCAACATCATGACCCTGGAGGACCCGGTGGAGTACCCGACCACCATGATCCGCCAGACCTCCGCGAGCGAATCCACCCGGCTCGATTTCGCCAACGGCATCCGCTCCATGATGCGCCAGGACCCGGACATCATCCTGGTGGGCGAGATCCGCGACGAGGACACCGCCAGCATGGCCTTCCGGGCGGCGATGACCGGGCATCAGGTGTTCTCGACCCTGCACACAAACTCCGCGCTGGGCGCGATCCCGCGGCTGCTGGATATCGGCGTGAAGCCGGACATCCTCGCCGGAAACATCATCGGGGTCATCGGCCAGCGCCTGATCCGCAAACTTTGTTCGCACTGCAAGGCGCCGCAGGAGATCGGCGATCTGGAGCGCACCCTGCTCGGCATCAAGAGCACCGACCGGCAGAAATCCATCTTCCGCGCCAAGGGTTGCAGGATCTGCGAAAATCAGGGCTACAAGGGCCGGATCGCCCTGATGGAGGTGCTCCGTTTCGATCACGAGATGGACGACATCATCGCCCGCCGCGGCACCGCGCGGGAACTCATGCGCATGGCCCTCTCGCGCGGCTTCAATCCACTGGCGGAGGCGGGTTCGGCGCGCGTGCTGGACGGCTCCACCAGTCTCGAAGAGGTGTCCCGCGTGGTCGATCTCACCAGCCGCCTCAAACAGGCCTGATCCGGGCGCACATGGAATTTTACCAGTACAAGGCGATTGACCAGGGCGGGCGCCTCCACAACGGTCAGGTCGAGGCGATCAACATCGCCGATCTGGAAATGCGTCTGCGCAAGCTCAGCCTGGATCTGGTTAATTACAAGGAGATCAAATCCCCACGCCAGCGGACCTCCCGCCGGGGCATCCCGCGGCGGGATCTGATCACCATCTGTTTTCATCTGGAGCAGACCACCAAGGCCGGCGTGCCCATCCTGGAAAGCCTCTCCGATCTGCGGGATTCGACCGACAATCCGCGCTTGCGCGAGATCATCTCCGGCGTGGGCGAATCCATCGAAGGCGGCAAGACCCTGTCCGAGGCCTTCAAGGAATACCCCGGCGTATTCAGCAATGTCTTCTGCAACCTGATCCGCGCCGGCGAACAAACCGGCGAGATCAACGTCGTCTTCGGCAAACTAATCGAAAGCCTGAAGTGGCAGGATGAGCAGGCCTCCCAAACCAAGAAACTCATCATGTATCCCGCGCTGGTGGGCAGCGTGGTCATCGGGGTGATCATCTTTATCATGACCTACCTCGTCCCCGAGTTGCTCAAATTCGTGACCACCATGGGCAAGGAGCTGCCCGCGCATACGCGGCTCCTGGTCATGACCTCGGATGCCTTCGTGAATTACTGGTACATCATCTTTTCCGTGCCGATCCTGCTTGTCGTCATGGTCGTGGTCATGGCGCGCGCGAATCCCGGATTCCGGACCCAACTCGACGGACTCAAGCTTAAACTGCCGATCATCGGCCCGATCATGAAGAAGATTGTGCTTTCCCGCATCGCGGGTTATTTCGCGATGATGTACGCCTCCGGCATCACCATCATCGATTGCATCCGCACCGCCGAGGATATCGCCGAGAACCGCGTCGTGTCCGCGGCGATGCGGGAGGTGGGGCAGCGGGTGATGGACGGGGGCAGCCTGAGCAAGAGTTTCGCCGCCGTCGGCCTGTTCCCGCCGCTGGTGTTGAGGATGATTGTCGTTGGGGAGAACACCGGCGCGCTGGAACAGTCGCTGGAGAATATTTCCTATTTTTACACGCGCGACGTCCGGGAATCCCTGGAGCGACTGCAATCCATGATCGGCCCGGCGATGACCGTCGGCCTCGGCGGAATAATCGGTTGGGTGATGTTTTCGGTTCTGGGTCCAATCTATGATCTCATCTCTAATATCAAATTTTGAACTGAACAACCGGCGGGTTCTGTTTCTCAGCTCCTACAAGGCCGCGGTGTATCATTGGCAGCGGGGGGAACTCGGCAGCTCCTACCTGTTCGACGTGAACGAAGAGGGCCTCAAGTCCTTCGAGCGCTACCTGCAGGAGACGCCCAACGACGTTTTTCACATCCTTGTGGATGTCTATGAAGAGGAATACAAGCGGGAGACCATACCGCATGTCTTCGGCGCAGATCGCCAGGCGCTGCTGACGCGCAAGATCAACCGGCTGTTTCACGACACTGCGTATGTCAACACGGAAATCCACGGGCGCGAGGAACGCGGGCGGCGGGACGACCGGGTCTTTCTCAGCGCGATCACAAATCCGGAAGTGATCGCCCCCTGGGTGAAGCTGCTCGACAAATACAAGGCGCCCCTGGCGGGTATCAATTCGCTGCCCTTGTTCACGCAATCACTGCTGGGGTTGTTCGCGGAGGCGTCGGATCAGATCCTGGTCGTATCCCTCCAGAGCATCAGTGGGCTCAGGCAAACCTTCTTCTACAAGAACGAGTTCCGCGTCAGCCGTCTGGTGCAGATGCCCCGTTACGGTTCCACCTCCTACGTGCCGCATATCTCGGAGGAAGTGGAGAAGATCATGCGCTATCTGAACAGCCTGCGCCTCACCACGGAGGATTCCACGCTCGATATCTACTTCCTTCTGGCCGGGGAGCTCCTGGTCGAATTGAAACAGGCACTCCCCGATTCCCACATGGTCCGGCATCATTTCCTCGATCTGAACGCCCTGCTGACCAAGTCCGGTCTGGATCGCAGGGTCACCACGCCATTCTCCGATCAGTTGTTCCTTAACGAATATTTGAAAAAACCATTAGGCAACCGTTATGCGACCGACAAGGATCGGCGGTATTTCAGCTTGCGGCGGTTGCGTCTCGGGATGATCGCCTCGGGAGTTGCCCTGATCCTGGGCTGTGCGCTGTGGACCGGGATGAATGTCATGGATGCGCTCATCCTGAAGCATGACAGCCTGGCCGCGGAGCAAAAGACCAGGTTTTACACCGATCGCTACGAGGAGGCCCGCTCCCGGCTCCCGCATACGCCCGTCGAACCGGCAGAGTTGAAGGTGGCGGTGGATATCGCCAAGACCCTCGACGATTACAAGAGTACGCCATTGCCGGCCGTGCAGGCGGTGAGCAAGGCGCTGGATCGGTTCCCCGCCATCCGACTGGACACCGTGGAATGGCTCGCGTCCACCAACCCCAATCAAGCCTTGGGGGAAGAGCAACCGCAAACGGCGGCGGATGCAGCGGCGCCGATCGACATCCCTGTCTCCGGTCCGCAATACCAGTCGTATTACATAGCGGTGTTCAACGGTCACCTTACCGAGTTCGACGGCAATTATCGCGAGGCCATCAGCGCCATCAACGAGTTTACCGAGACCTTGCGGCGCCAGGACGCCGTTTACGATCTCAGCATCCTCAAGCTGCCGATCGATTTCAGCTCCGCGGTGAATCTCCAGGGCAACACCCAATCGGCGGCGGCCGATGCGTCCTTCAGCATTCGTCTGGTCATGGGGGCGGGCAATGCGATCTGAACTGATAGACTGGTCGGTCATCCGCAATGCCCTGATCGGGCTCATCGCCAGCATCGGCGTGGGCGCCGGCCTCGTGGTCGGCAGCGTCTATTTCGAGCAGCGCATGCAACAGGAATACTATCGCAACAATGCCCAGTTCCAGAGCATCAGCCAGCGTTACCTGGCCATGGATGAGGAGAAACGGCTGATAAACGAATATTCCCCGGAATTTCAGCGGCTTTACGAGCGGGGGGTCATCGGCGAGGAACGCCGGCTGGACTGGATAGAGGTATTGCGCGATGCCGGCAACAGCCTGAAACTCCCGGCGCTCAGCTACACCATAGAATCGCAGAAGTCTTATGTGCCCGCGTACCCAATCAATCTGAGCAGTTATAACCTCATGCACAGCACCATGCGGCTCAATCTGACCCTCCTGCATGAAGGGGATCTGTTCTCCCTGCTGGAAACGCTGAACCGCCGGGCGCCGGGCAGCTTCACGGTCACCGCCTGCCGCCTGAACAATAATGTGCCGGACGATGCGGGGACGGCGGACGCCAGCCGTGGTAACGTGAACGCCGAATGCACGCTGGACTGGTTCACCCTGCGGCCGGCGGGCGGACTGGATCTCGAGGCATGAGACGGAGCGGATTGAACATGCGAATCTCACCCAATAAATTTCATGCTTGCCTAGTTCGCAATATCTGCATCTTCCTCGCGGCTTGCCTGCCGGCGTTCTCCGTGCAGGCCGCGGAAGAATTCGGACGCTTCTTCACCACGTCCGCGCAACGGACGCAACTGGACGCATTGCGCCGGACCGGACCGGAGGTCGCCGTCGAAATTGCCGACGTGGATCTGGATACGGACCAGACGGCGGCGGCGCCGGCCGATCCCCAGGATGCCGTGACCCTGAAGGGCGTGGTGCGCCGGAGTGATGGGGCCAATACCGCCTGGATCAACGAGAGCAATACCAACGAGGGCAACCTCGCAGCGCAGGATATCCGGGTGCCCAAGTCCCGTATCGGCGACAATCAGGTGGATCTCAACATCGGCGATCGACCCGCCCCGATCACCCTGAAGGTCGGCGAGACCTACGACCCGGCAACGGATGCGGTCATCACCAAAACCCCGGTCCCAGACCGCAAATAGATGAAACCCCGGCGCGGCAGGCAAACAGGCGCGGCGCTGCTCGCCCTGGTCTTCGTGGTGGTCGCCGCCAGCACCTATCTGCTCGTGCTGCGATTGAACGCCGCTAACAGGCCTTATCAGCGGGAGCAGCAGACTGTCGCCGGCCTCAACGAGGCGAAACAGGCCCTGATCGCCTACGCCTTGTCCTTTCCCGATCTCTCCGGCACATTAGATACGAACGCTCCTGGACCAGGTTATATGCCTTGTCCCGACGTAGATAATGACGGTTCACCAGATCCTAAACCATTCACTTCTTCTTGCGAAAATATCCTAGGTCGAATTACACGGAATAAGTTGGGCGCGAATGATTATACGGATAATACCGGAGAGCGGTTTTGGTATGCTTTATCGCCCAATTTCGGAAACGTTACCTTTAAACATCAGCCAATGAACAGCGAAACACCTGGCCAGCTATCAGTGGATGAAGCTTCAGACATAGTCGCTGTGATTATTGCTCCTGGGCCGCCGACAGCGACGCAGACAGGTCGGCCAAGTTCCGCAATCAACGACTATCTGGATGGCGAGAACGCCGACGGTGATAACGAATTCAGCAGTCATGCTGGAAATGATCGGCTGGTTTATATCACGCGCCAGGAACTGATGCAGGTAATCGAGAAGCGGGTGCTCGGAGATGTCGCGACGGCCTTGAAACAATATCGCCAGGCCACGGGGGTCTATCCATGGCTGGATGGTTTCAATCCGACAGCCACGGATTACGACGCAACCGCCAACACCAGGGAAGGACAGTTGGCTTACAATGAAGTCAACGAAGTATTTCCCACCCAATTCAGCGTAAGTTGGGACATCCGCGCTGGAGGAGATGGCGATCCGTACACTCTGACGCCGACGTCCACGATGCCGGATTGGAATTCCTTCAGTCCTATAGCCGTTGACATGGATTCCGTGTTGTATGATCTGGATGCGTCGATTGTGGGGCCGGAATGCAAGTGGATCGCGCGTGATGCCATCCGTTGCGCAGGACGGGCACAAGACCCGGATCCGGTCACGTTGCGGATCATAGTACTCGGTATCCCCATCACTTCAGTTACAGGCACGCGCCATTATGATTTCGATATCTCCATTCCATCTGGCGGGACGCCATCCATTTGTGTATATACCGCTTGCCCTGGAACGTTGCGCAACAGAGATGTGAATCTCGCAGCGGATCCGACAGATGGATTTCCATCCGGGACCAAGGGGGAAGTTACTATCACGGATTCGGGCACAATAAATAGTTGTCTGCCATTTTGGTGGTGGTGTCTTCCATTGAACCCTATCGTGTTTCTTGATGATGGCACTGTGCCCGCTGAGGCATGTCTTACCGTGTCAGGCATCTGTTACCCGTTGGTGGTTGTTAAGGGAGGATCCGCCACCAACGTCATCACGACGGCGACGGATGGCGATATGGATGTCTACGAAACTGCCTTCGATCTGGGTGTGGGAGATGAAATTCCCTCGTGGTTAACCGAAAACAATTGGCACAAACTCATATTGATCGCTTACTCCGCTGGCGACGCGCCGGACAATGCCGGCCCTTGTATTCCGGCAGGTATTCCTGCATGCATCACCCTTGTTGGCGCAGCTACACCAACGAACAACAAGCATGCTCTGGTAATCAGCGCTGGTATTGATCTGTTGGGGAACCGGCCTAGCGCCGCTTATGAAGATTATTTCGAGTTAGAAAATTCCGATGATCCAGGCGATGATGAATTTATCAAAGGCGAGATCACATCCAACGATCAAGTAAGGGTTTTGCAATAGGTTTATGCGTATACCTGCGATACACAAAGGCTTCACCCTGATCGAACTGGCGATGGTCCTGTTCATCCTGGCCCTTGTCCTGGGGGGCTTGATGTCTCCCCTGTCGTCCAGACTGGAACAGGCTGACAGAGAAGAGACTAAGGAGTTGCTCAACCAGATTAAGGAGAGCCTCGTCGGTTATACACTGGTGAACGGACATCTCCCCTGTCCGGATTGCCCGGATGGGAGTGTTGGTTATTGTGGGGCGATCGACACGAATGACCCGGCGGATATCGCCGACGGACATGAGGACGTCGTCGTCGACGATGTCAGCCATAGTTATGCTAACCGTAACGACCCTCTTACTGTTGCCACCTGTGCCGTTGAGGTTGGTTATCTTCCTTTCGCCACCCTCGGCGTCCCTGGCGATGATGCATGGGATCATCGAATCATCTACAGCGTGGATCAAGAATTTGCGGACGATGATGATGGAACAACTGATACCGTCGATTGCAGTGTGTCGGCGACATTGGGTATTTCATTTGAAATTTGCGCAAAAGGGGATATCACCGTTGTCGATGTGAGCAATAATAACGTCGCAACGGAGGTGCCAGCTCTCGTTTACTCACTCGGCAAGAACGGCCAGAACTTTGGGGGAACGGCGCCAGGCTCAACGGCCGAATTGCGGAATTGGTGGACCACTGCCGGGGACAAGAAATTCACCTCGGATACCTACGTGCAGGCGGCCGGTTCAGAGTATGACGATATTCTTATCTGGATACCGCCTTCGATGTTGATGTACCGGATGGTCACGGCTGAACGCCTGCCTTAATCAAACAAGGAGTTGCGCAGGACAAAACTCACCGCCCCATCCCGGTTGCTGTCGAGTTCCAGCACGTATCCCAAGGATTCCGCCAACCGGGCCGCCTGGTAAAGCCCGATGCCGAGGCCGCTTTCGGAATCCGTGGGTTCGCGCAGGATCAGCTCCGCCTTTTCCGGTGCGATGGCCCTGCCGTTATCGCGGATTTCGAGACGCACGCCAGCGTCGTTCGCGTTCAGATCGATTTGTATCCGGAGCGGGCCTTCAGCATGCGTCTTGTCACGGATGTTTTCGAGCAGATTTTCCGTGACGCTGTCGAACAACTCCACGGGGATCTCGGCACTGGCATCGATGGCCGCATGAAACGCCACTCCCGCTTCCGTGTGCAGTCGGCGCAGATTCTCCCACCATGCGGTGAGATCGCCGAATTCCTCGGGTTTCTCGGCGGGTTTGATTAATTTATCCAGGGCCAGTTGCAGGCGCCGACCAAGGTGCGGCATCTGTTCACGCACAAGTTTTCTGGTCCGCGGGTTTTGCAGCCCCTCGCTTTCCTCGCCAAGGACGGTCGTGATCGCCTGCAGCGACTGGAGCAGATTCTTGATGTCATGCGTCACCCGCGCGCCGGTTTCGTGGATCGCCTGCAAGTGGGCCTGATGGGTGAGTTTGCGTTCGCGGATCTTGGCCATGTAAAAATGTTCGATGACCTGGACCAGCAGATTGCAGTGATGATAAAGCGCGGCGCCAACGGGATTGTAGGTATAGATGTCGATCTCCAGATTCCCGGTGCGGAACTCGATCATGTGTTTCGCCAGCGTTCCATTCGCGCCACTGTGCTTGCCGGCGCTCCAGCCTACCCCGTTGACCCAGGGCAGGCTTACCAGCTCTTCCATGGCCATCTCGAGAAAGGCCTCCGGCGTCTGCTGTTGCTGGGAGATCCGGGCCAGTTCTTCCAGCCAGCGTTCGAATGGCGTGCCGATATTGAGCAGCGCGCGCGACCAGAGTTGCGAGAGGGCGCTGAATCCGACCCTGGGAGAAACCAGCCAACTGATGGCGAACAGAAAAGCGGCGATGGCCAGCAGGGCCTGGATCAGGGCCAGCATGTAATCGGTCTTGCCGATGTACATGTTCAGCAAACTGCCGAAGATCAACAGGGTAATCATCGTCGAAGTGGCGAGAGCATGCTGGAGATCGACGGACTGGATGCGGGTGTCCGGCTTGCGCACCGGCAGGAATATGATCAACAGCGGCAAGAGCGGCAGCAGGATCTCGAAGAGCCCGCTCACATTGGCCTGGATCTCGATGGCAAAGAGGCCAGGAGTGCATTGAATGATGAGCTCCGTTATCAGGAACGTCAGCACGTTCATATAGGTGGCGCGTTCGTTCCGGTTGACGATGATCCGCCCGCCGGCAAAACCGCTGAGCAGGATGAGCCAGCCGAACAGCAGGGTCCAGTTCATGAACGTCACGAAGGTGAGCGTCAATAAAATGAATACCAGGCTGTTGAACCAGGAGATCTGTTCGTCATGTTTCCAGACCGGCTGCCAGATGAGGAAGAGCCCGAGATGAATCAACATGCAGGAACGGGACAGCGGGCTGCCAAAATCGAGCCAGATGGAAAAATGCAGGAATTCCAGCATCAACACCAGGTTCAACGGCTCCTGGCGCCGTTTCAGTAATTGCAGTGTATTCGGCATGATGCTGTTATTGTTGCGAGATTCGGATTTGCCAAACGGCGTTCCGGGATGCGAATATTCCCTCTTCTGCGCACAGGACATACAGTAGCATGAATGATTCCATCCGGACCATCGCGCGTTACACCTTCAAGGAGGCGGTGAACAATCACCTGTTCCTGTTTGCGATCCTGTTGGTCCTCGGCCTCTTCGGGCTCGCGGGATTCATCGGGGAACTCGCCATCACCGAAAGCATCCGGATTCAGGCGGCGATAGCCGGCGCCATGCTCAGGCTGACAGCGGTCTTTCTTACAAGTCTTTTCGTGATCACCAGCATGGTGCGGGAGTTCAACGACAAGGGTTTCGAACTCGTGTTGTCCCTGCCGCTGCGCAGAAGCTCGTATTATTTTGGCAAACTGCTGGGTTTTGCCCTGCTGGCCGCGGCGGTCGCAGTGCTGGTCAGCCTGCCGCTGGTTATATACACGCAACCCGATCAACTCACGATCTGGACGCTGTCGTTGTTTTGTGAACTCCTGTTGATGACCGCGGCGGCGCTGCTTTGTTTGTTTACCTTCGGCAATGTCACCATCGCCTTTACGGCGGTCATGGCCTTTTATCTGCTGTCACGGACCATGACCGCGATCGTCCTCATCAGTCAAAGCCCGATCCTCGAGACAGGCTCGGCGGCCCAGGCGTTTATCGGCCTCCTGATCCGCTGTCTCGCCGTGTTGCTGCCGGACCTGGATGGGTTTTCCCGGACTGAATGGCTGGTTTATGGCGGGTCCGGGATCGCCGATTTGTTGCCGGTATTGGGGCAGACGCTGATCTATATGGTGTTGCTGGCCGCCGCGGCGCTGATCGATCTGTACAGAAAAAACCTGTAAGTCATTTGTCACTGGTCATCGGTCATTGAATCGGCATTTCAAATATTGGCGCGACGAGCGGCCGTGGCGCGCCACCCCGGTAAAGTGCATGTGGGCCTTCGCGCTGGCCGTCCTGCTGCAAATAACCTGGGGTTTCTTGCGCCCCTCTGCCGAGGCGCAGGCTGAGGATCTGCCTGCCCCGCCGCAAGGCCCGCAACTGCGGCTCGCGGGCCTCGATGATCCAATCGCCCTCGCGAAGGTGCTGATGCTCTGGCTGCAAGCTTTCGACAATCAGCCTGGTATCAGCATTCCTTTCAAACAACTGGATTACACGCGATTGATCGAATGGCTCGACAGGATTCTGGCGCTGGACGATCGCGCCGATTATCCACTGCTGGCCGCAAGCCGCCTGTATTCGCAGGTCCCCGACGACGCAAAGAAAAGGCGCATGCTGGAATTTGTGCGGGAAAAATTTCTCCTCGCTCCGGACCGGCGCTGGCGTTGGCTCGCGCATTGCATTTTTGTCGCGAAGTATCAAATCAAGGACCTTGAACTCGCGCTCGATTATGCACGCACGCTGCGGCAGAACGCCAGGTCGCCGGCCGTGCCCTTCTGGGCCAGGGATATGGAGGTGTATGTGCTGGAGGACACGGGGGAGATCGAGGCGGCGAAGGTCCTCATCGGCGGTCTGCTGGAACACGAAGCGATTGATGACCCGGCCGAGATCCGTTTCCTGCAAGATCGGCTTCTCAAATTAGAAGAAGCACCGTAATAATCTGCCGAAAAAAGTCGCGAGCGACAGTTTTTCAATTCATTTTCTCGGCGATGCGGCCCAGCATGACCGGATAATAACCATCGTCGGGATCGAGTTTGGCCAATCTCCCGAAAATCGCCTGGGCTTCGAGAAGATCGCCTTTGTACCAGGCGTCGATCGCGCGTTGATGAAGCTCCAGGCGCTCCTTGAGATCCCCGCTCTGATCCGCTTCCGCGCAAAGCGGCTGAAAGATGCGGCAGGCCTTGTGTTTGCCGCGCACCTGCACTGTATCCAGTTCCCGGTAAACAATGCCGCCGGCCTCCTTCATGGTCGCCTCGC
The DNA here is from genome assembly GCA_004297165.1 of Gammaproteobacteria bacterium. Taxonomy (GTDB): domain Bacteria; phylum Pseudomonadota; class Gammaproteobacteria; order Eutrophobiales; family Eutrophobiaceae; genus 2-02-FULL-56-15. The sequence continues at coordinate 64,505 of SCUJ01000011.1, read as the reverse complement.
CCACGATCACGGGCACCCGGTAAACCCTGGTCAATCCCTCCAGGCGGGAGGCGAGATTGACCGCATCGCCCATCACCGTATACGCCAGCCGGTATTTCGATCCCATATTGCCGACGCTCATCCGGCCGGTGTTGATCCCGATCCCCATTTTCATCTGCGGCCAGCCGCGTTTGCAGTATTCGGCCGAGAATGCCGCCATCGCCTCCTGCATCTTCAATGCGGCGCGCACCGCCAGCGCAGCGTGATCGGGTTGGGGCAGCGGGGCGCCCCAGAAACTCATGATGGCGTCGCCGATATATTTGTCGATGGTCGACTGGTATTCGTAAAGGACCCCGGACATTGCCGTCAGATAGTCGTTCAGCAACTTCACCAATTGTTTGGTATTCAGTTGCTCTGACATACCGGTGAAGTTCTGGAGGTCGCTGAACAGGACCGTCATGATCTTCGACTCGCCCTCGAGATCCACAAGGTCCGGCCGCCGGGTGAGGGTCTGCGCCAGTTGCGGCGGGATGTATTGGCCGAACAATTGCACGATCCGCTGTTTCTGCCGCGTTTCATCGAACCAGGCGATGAGGATGTCGATGGCGAATATGACGAGCATGGTCAGCAGGACATATTCCATCGGCAACAGCGTCTGCCGGCCGGGATGGGTGTAATTCACATAGACCGGTACGATCGCGCAGCACAGCGTGAGCAACGACCCCTGAATCGGGCTGAGCCAGGGCAAGAGCAATGACAACAACAACCCGGCGGTCATCATGACGTTGAATTCCAGCGAGCCGACGATGGGCGAGAGCTGCAACGGGGTGAAGTTGAACGAGATGCCTAGGGCGGCGCTCGAACTGAGATAGCTGATCCCCAGGGCATTGGCGGTGAAGATCAGCAGGATGAACAGCAGGATGGCGGAGGGGATGAAGCGCCTGTGGAGCGTGTCCCTGTCGGCAATCGTGAGCAGCCGGGTCATCCTGGTCGTTATTGTTGTGTCTGCTGTCATGGCAAAGGCTGGCGGAAATGGCGTAGTGTACCCTGCATAAAATTCCGGGTAAAAAATTATGTAATTACGAGATGAACCCGGAATCCATGTCAGCAATTGATTGTTTACATGATGAAAAATCGACAGTTTTGCCGGGATTTCAACAGAGGTCATGGGGGTAATTACTGGTGATGTCTATATAAAACCCAATTAAGGAACCTTAGCAAAAGTGTCTATCCCGTCTTGCCGGGCTTGACCCGGCATCCAGTAAGCAGTTGTTTTTGACTGGATTCCGGCCTTCGCCGGAATGACGACCAATGGGAATTGGCACTTGTTCAGAGCTTCCTTAATCATAAAGTTATAGAAATGGCATGAATAGTGCATTTAATCCGGCACGCAACACCAAACCACACAAAGCGAGAAATGATATGTACAAATCAAGACAACGCGGATTCACCCTGGTGGAAATCGCCATCGTGCTCGTCATCATCGGACTGCTGCTCGGCGGCATCCTGAAGGGCCAGCAACTGATCAGCAGCGCCCGGGTGCGCAACATGGCGGATCAGAATACCGGCATCCAGGCGGCTTACTTCGGCTTCATCGACCGTTATCGCCAAATCCCCGGCGATATGCCTCCGGCCCTGGCCTGCTCGGCGATCACCTCGACCATCACCGCTTGTGGCGCCTCTCCGTTTGGTGCAGCGACTGTGGGCGGTAATCAGAATGGTCGAATCGATTCCTGGGTAGAGGCGGGCGCGATTTGGGCCCATCTATCCGCTGCGGGATTCATCAACGGAACCTACCCTGGAGTGACTGGGAACGTTGCGGCCTACGAGGGCGGCGTATTGAGCGGTAATGTACCTGGCAACGCCTTCCAGCAACCAATCTTCCTCGGTTATACCGATGATTATGACGGGGGCGGCTCGACCTCCACGGTGCGGCTCGCCTACGCCTACGGCGCAGGCGTTACGGCATCCCTCCTGCGGGAACTCGATGTCAAGTTGGATGACGGCGCTCCGGGCACGGGCGTGGTGCGATCCACCGTCAGCGCGGTCAAGAACGGCGAAACGGCGGTCGGCGGAACGAACTTCGGCGCTGGCGGTACAGCCGGACGGGAGGTCCTGCTCTGGAACAGCACCTTCGGTCCCGCCTGTGTGACTAATCCGGACACCGCCACGGCGACTTACAACGTCGACAGCGACAACACCCGTTGTAACGCGGTTTATCTGTACTAGGCATTGCAGTGCTAGCAGTACCCGAAAGGCCCGTTCGCGGGCCTTTTTTTTCCGTTGACCCCGCCGTCGTCTTCAGCGATGTAAGCAAGACCTACGGGCGGCAGGAGGTGATCGCCAAGGTGAGTCTCACGGTGCATGCAGGAGAATCACTCGGCCTGGTGGGCAGCAACGGGGCCGGCAAGACCACCCTGCTCAAATGCCTCCTGGATTTCACTACCGCGAGCGGCGGTACGATTAAGATCTACGGGCATGACAGCGGGCGGATAGAGGCGCGGGAGCGTCTGGCATACCTGCCTGAGCGTTTCACGCCACCCTATTACCTGACCGGCCGCGACTTTCTCGCCTACATGGCAAGCCTCTATCGGCAGCCCCTGGAGGAGGAGCGCTTGACGACGATCCTTAGCGCGCTGGATCTCGATCCGGAATCCCTGCGCAAACCCGTGCGGCAGTTCTCCAAGGGGATGTCGCAGAAACTCGGGCTAGCCGCCTGCCTCTTGAGCGGGCGCGAACTCTTGATCCTCGACGAACCCATGAGCGGACTGGACCCCAAGGCCCGCGCCCTGTTGAAGCGGCATCTCATGGATGCGCACGCGGCGGGCCGCACCCTGCTGTTCAGCACCCATCAGTTGAGCGATGTGGAGCAGCTTTGCGATCGGGTCGCCATCCTGCACGAGGGGCGGATCCGTTTTGTGGGCACGCCGCAGGAATGTTGCGGCAACTTCGGCAGCGCCGATTTCGAGCAGGCCTATCTGCGGTGTATCGAGGCGTAATAAAGTATTGCTATACTTCCTTCACATCCCTTCATGGTTACTGCATCGATGCATCTGATCAGATACCTCGTTATCGTACTGTCGGCGCTCGGAGCGACGTCGGCGTCCGCCGAACGCATGTACCAGTGGGTGGACCCCGACACCGGGACCACACAACTGTCCGGCAAACCGCCGGTCTGGTATAGAAGCGCGGAGGCAGGACCCAGGGTATTCGTCTTCGATAAGGACCGGGTCGTGGATGACACCGGCATCAAGCTCTCCGAAACGGAGCGCGATCGGCTGCGGCAGGAGGCCCTGATCGACGCCGAGGCGCAACGCGACGCGGCCAGGGAAAAACTTTTGCAGGCGAAACGGCTCAAGGCGGCCATGGAGCATCAACAACAGGCCGTTGCCGAAACGGAGGCCGGGATCGCCGAGGCAGCAGCAGCGGAGGCGGAACCCGAAACCGCGGAACCCGCAGCGCCGTTATCGCCGGAGGTCCCGGCTGCGGCGGAGGAGATGTCTGTCGAGGATATGCGGGCCCTGATCTCGGCCTGGGAGCAGCAGCAGACCCAGCAGGCAAAAGAAACTGTCGGCGGTCAGCAGATTAACAAATAGTTTGTTAGAGGGTCACTTCCCCGAAAACAACTTCCTGACCGTCGTCCACAGCGACCCGTCCTGCGATTGCGAAAAGTTCTTGAGCGCGAGCAGGGCCTCGTTCCGGGGATTGATCCGCAGTCCAATGTCCGCGTAAGCGGAGGCCTTTTCGTTCTCGTTGTTCAGCACCGCCTGTTCGGCGAGAAAGGCGTAACGATCGGCAATTTGCAGGATCCCGTTCACCGCCTCCGGATTGCCGGGCTCAATCTCCAGCAAACGGGAGAAATAATAATAGGCATTGTCGCCTGGCGGATAAGTCAGCTTATAGGCATCCAGACTCTGCTGGCCGAGGAATTTGAGGGCCTTTACGATCTCCGCATTGACCGGTGGGGCGGGCGCGGGCGTCGTGACGGGTTCCGTGGCAGGGTCCGCGATCAGGGGGGCCTGCGTCACGACTGGCGCGGGGGCTGCGCTGTTAGGGGTTGGCGAAGACTGCGTCATCGCGGTGACGACCGTTCCGGTCGAATTATCGAGGATAGTCTCTGTAGAGATATTGCGCGTGTTCACCACGCTGGGGGTCTTGATCCTGATCTCCACGTACTTGAGCGTCGAGAACACCACGAGCGAGATCAGGATCAGTCCGATCAGGATACGCCGCTTGCGCCTTTCCTGGGTCAGTAACAACTGGTGTGCCTGCTCGCCGGTGATCTCAATCTCTCCGGTGGCGTTTTTAAGATGCTGCTTCCGGAGTTTCTCAATCTCGGTCAACAGGCTTTCCGCGTCCGGGAAGCGCTCATCCCGTTTTTTCGCCATCATGCGGTTGAGCAGCGGCTGATATTCGGCCAGTTCCTTCGGCAGTTTGGGGATGGGGGCCTGGCGATGCTTGATAATGATGTCGATGACGGAATCGGAGGTATAAGGCTTTTTACCGGCCAGCATTTCAAAAAAGATGCAGCCGAGGCTGTAGATGTCGGCCCGTCCGTCCAGCTTGGTCCCGCTCGCCTGTTCCGGGCTCACATAATTCGGGCTGCCCAGAAACACGCCGGTGGATGTGAGGTCGCTGTCGGTATCCACGTACTTGGCTATGCCGAAGTCGGTCAGGATCGGGGTGTTGTCCTTGAAGAGGATGTTCGCCGGTTTGACGTCCCTGTGCACGATGCCATGCTTATGGGCCTCGCCGAGCGCCCTTGTCACCTGCGCCAGATAATCCAGCGCCTCCGCCGGGGAGATGGACAACTCCAGCCGCTGCTTGAGATCGCCGCCATGCACATATTCCATGGAGATGTACATGCTGCCGCCGGCCAGGCCGATATCGTAGATCGTGATGATGTTTGGGTGATTGAGCGAGGCGAGGATGCGGCCCTCCGCGAGAAATCGATCCACGAGTTCTTCGGATTTGCCAAGATTCCCCGAATTCAGCATCTTGAGGACGACCGGCCGTCCCAAGGATTCCTGGATGGCGAGGTAGACCGTCGCCATCCCGCCTCTGCCGATCTCGCGCTGGATTTTATAGCCGGGGACTTCCATCGTGCGGATTATCCTGATTTATCGCGATACATTATGGCGTCAGATCGGCGTCCGGCAAAGCGAATGTTGCAACCGCGGCGGCAGGTAACTCGCCGGGAAGCTGAAAGGGAATTCGGGGACTTATAGTATGATGGCGGACAACTAAATATCGTTCAAGAAGGTGCGCCATGGCAGGGGGAGCGGGGTCAACCACCGAACGGCGTGGTCAGGCCAGAAAATTGATACAACACATGCTGGACGAGCGGCGGCAACTGCTGGGGTTGATGCTGGAGGTGTCGTCCCGCAAGCCCAATCCGCCGGATCCGGACCTGCTGGATGAGTTCTCCCAGATGTTGGTGGACTATATCGCCGCCGGCCACTTCGGCCTCTATCAGCGTATCGTCGAGGGGAAGGAGCGCCGGCGCAAGGTGCAGGACCTTGCCGTAGATGTCTATTCCAGGATCGGGGAGACCACACGCTCCGCCCTGGATTTCAACGAGAAATATGAATCGGGGAAGCGGCGGCCATCCGCGGATATCTTCTATGCCGATCTCTCCAGTCTCGGCGAAATCCTGACCGCCCGAATCGAGTTCGAGGATCAGTTGATCCGGACGCTCATCGAGGGTTAAGAAGGAGTTTCGGTTCGTTCCGCGGCCTTATGTTTGGCGCGGATATAATCCCGGTGCGTCACATACAACAGGTCCGCGATCTTGCGGATATGATATTCCTCGTATTTATCGACCACCTGGTCCGCGAAGGCCACCCGCCAGAGGATCTCCACCAGCCGGCGTTTTTCCCCTGTATCGAGTGATTGGTTGAGGAGTCTGGTGAATTCCTGCAACGAAACGGCGTGATCCGCCTCCTGTTCGGCCAGGCGGATGATGGCGCCGGCCTCTTCCGGGGATAACTTGAAAGCTTCCTTGAGGGTGTGTTCCATGACTATGCGTTCCGCCCCGCCGATCGCGGAATCGGCAAGCCCCACCTCGACCATCAGCACGGCGGCTGCGAGCCTAAGATCGGCAACCTTGTGGCGTCCCGGCGCCGGTTCGATACGGGCGATGAACAATTCCTTCAGGGATTTCAGCATGGGTCAGGATCCGGCGGTAGGTTTAGTGAAGGCGGTTACTATAAACTACCCGCACAAGGCTAATCAAAACACCCGGATGTCAGATGCGCATCGTTCGAGTCTACACGGATCAACCGCTTCCGCCACACTCCAATATCAATCTCCCCGAGGCGGTCTCCCATCACCTCAGCAGGGTGTTACGGCTGCGCATCGGCGAGGCGTTGCACGTTTTTAATGGCCGGGGCGGCCGTCATGAGGCGCGGATCGTTTCGATCGGTAAACGGCAGGTGGAGGTTGAACTGCTCGTCTTCAAGGAAGAGGAACGGGAATCGAATCTCGACATCCTCCTCGCCCAGGGCATTTCGCGCGGTCAGCGCATGGATTATGCCATTCAGAAGGCCGTGGAGCTGGGAGTGAAGCGCATCGTCCCGATCCTGACCGGGCATGGCAATGTCAGTCTGAAGGATGAACGGATCGAATCGCGTTTGCGACACTGGGAAGGGATCGTCATCCATGCCTGCGAGCAATGCGGACGCAACCAGCTCCCCACGCTCAGCCCGCCCATAAGCTTCAACGAATGGTTGGCGCAGGATACGAACTCCCTGCGCCTGATCCTGGATCCCGAGAGCGACCATTCGCTGGGTGATATCCCGGAACCCGGCGGCGCCCTCAGCCTGTTGTGCGGGCCCGAGGGGGGATTCAGCAGGGACGAAGTGCAGATTGCGTTGCGGGAGGGTTATACCGGGGTACGGCTCGGTCCTAGGGTGTTACGCACCGAGACTGCGGCGGTCGCGGCCTTGAGTGCATGTCAGATTCTTTGGGGCGATCTCGGAGGTTAAGGAACTACTTCACGAACACCTACCCCGTCTTGCCGGGCTTGCCCCGGCATCCAGTAGACATAATTGTTTTGACTGGATTCCGGCCTTCGCCGGATAGACGACCAATGGAAATTGGCAATTGTTCAGAGCTTCCTTAGCTCGCTGTTTTTAATTTTTTACCATCCTCCGGATCGCCTTGCGCACATCCGGCAAATGCCGCCGGCTCACCGCCAATTTCATGCCGCTATCGCGCAGACTCAGGCTCACGCCGCCATCGGGTTCGCGTTGCAGGGATCCAATGTGGGCCACGGCGACCAGGGCGTTGCGATGGATGCGTAGAAACCGGTCGCCAAACTCCTCTTCCAGGGATTTGAGCGGTTCCTCGATCACGATCTCCCGATCGCCGCAACCGGCCATGACATATTTTTCCTCGGCCTTGAAATAAAAGATTTCCTCCACCGGGACGAGCTCCGTGCGCCGGGCGTTGGTCGCCACCAGAAAACCGCGGGCGGGACGTCCGGGCTCGCGCGCCAGGACATTCTCCATCCGGGCCCGCGAGACGATGCGGGCGCGCTCCATGGCCTGCTGCAGGCGATCGCGCCGGATGGGTTTGAGAAGGTAATCCACGGCATTGGCCTCGAAGGCCGCGAGGGCGTGATCCTGATAGGCCGTGGCGAAGACCACCGCCGGGGCGGGCTGCATCCGGCTGAGGTGATAGGCCGCCTCCAGTCCGTTCATGACCGGCATCCGGATATCCATCAGCACCAGGTCGAAGTCATCCCGTCCGGCCGTTTGCAGCGCGGCCTTGCCGTTCTCCGCCTCGGCAATCTCGATCTCCGGGTCGATCTCCCGCAGGAGATCGTGAAGCCGCGCGCGCGCGGGTTCCTCATCGTCGACTATCAGTATCTTCATGATCGTAGGGAATGGTCAGTGTTACCCGGTAGCGGCCGTGTTCGGCGCTGACCTTGAGCGGATCGCTGAGATCGTGCAGGCTTGCGAGCCGCTGGCGGATGTTGTCCTGCGCCAGGCGATGTCCGGACGCGGGCGCCGATCCGTTCGCCGGCAAAGGATTTTCCACGATGATGCTGGCGTACAGGGTCCGGCGTTCCCCGCGTATCGTGATCGTCCCGCCAGTGGGCAGGTTTTCTATGCCATGATGAATGGCGTTCTCGACCAGCGGCTGCAGGCAGAGCGCCGGCAACGTAAGGTCATCGGGCAGCGCGGCGATGTCCCAACTCACTGCGAGACGGTTGCCAAGGCGTTGTTGTTCGATGTTCAGGTAGCGTTTGCACAGATCGACCTCTTCCCGCAGGGTGCAGTATTGCCGGCCGTCTTCGAGCGCCGCGCGAAACAGATCGGCGAGGTCCTCTACCGCCTGTTCGGCCTTGCGGGGATCGCGGCGGATGAGGCTCGCAATGGTATTCATGCAATTGAACAGGAAATGCGGCCGGATCCGGGACTGCAGGGCCTGATAGCGGGCCTCGCCCTCCGAGCGGATCCGCAGCCGGAGTTGATGCTGGACATAGAAATAACGCAGTCCCAGCGCGGTCGTGATGGCGCTGATGCCCATGCTCTGCGCGAGGAACATCCCGTGCGTGCTGGAAAATATGCCGGTAAAACCCAACCAGCGCTGGAAGATGAGCCAGGTGATCTCGCTGATCAGATAACAGGTCAGGAGACAGAGCAGATAGGCTAGGCCCGCCGCCGATTTGTCGTTCAAGCGATTGAGCCGGGCGCGGCTGAGACAAAGCACCGCGGTGCAACCCAGGGCGCACCATTGAATGAATAATGAATAAAGGGCCAGCCCGAGCCAGGGATTCTCCGCCGCGGGCAGACGGGCGAGGCACAGGGTGACGGCGAGCAATTCGGCGGCGATGACCACCACGAACACCATGCGGGTGCCGCAGAAATCCGGCAGAAAGGAATCCGTTAACGGCGATGAGGGCGGGTTTCCGTTGGGCATGGGGTATACTGTCTCCTACCAGAGTTCAGACCGCGCAACTGGCAGACAAAGATGACATCCCGACAGCCGACAGTAAAGCCCTGGGGCGGGCGATTCTCAGCAGCCACCGACAGTTTTGTGGAAACCTTCACGGAATCCGTGTCTTTCGATCGCCGCCTCTACCGCCACGACATCATGGGGTCGATCGCCCACGTCCGCATGCTGGCGAAGGTCGGCGTCATCGCCGCGGCGGAATGCGATCAGATCGTCGCGGGGCTGGAAGGGATCGAAGGGGATATCGAGGCCGGGAAGTTCGAATGGAAGACGGCCCTGGAAGATGTGCACATGAACATCGAAACAGCCCTGGTCGAGCGCATCGGCGAGGTGGGCAAGAAGCTGCACACGGGGAGGTCGCGCAACGATCAGGTGGCGACCGATCTGCGCCTGTATCTGCGGGACGAGACCGCAACGCTCCGCGCCCGCGTAATCGAGGTCATGCAGGCCCTGGTGAACCTCGCAGACCAGGAGGCCGCTACCATCATGCCGGGCTTCACCCACATGCAGGCCGCGCAGCCCGTGACCTTCGGGCACCACATGCTGGCCTGGTACGAGATGCTCCGGCGAGATTTCGATCGCTTGAACGAATGCCGCCGCCGGATCGATGTCATGCCGCTCGGTTCCGCGGCGCTCGCCGGGACGGTTTATCCCATCGATCGGGAGTATGCCGCCGGGCTCCTGGGTTTCGCCGAGATCAGCCGCAATTCGCTGGACGCCGTGAGCGATCGGGACTTCGTCATCGAGTTCTGCGCGGTCGCCGCCCTCATCATGATGCATCTGTCCCGTTTTTCCGAGGAATTAATCCTGTGGATCTCGCCGCGTTTCGGCTTCATCGATATCGACGACGCCTTTTGCACCGGCTCCTCGATCATGCCGCAAAAGAAGAATCCGGATGTCCCTGAGCTGGTGCGGGGCAAGAGCGCGCGGGTCTTTGGCGACCTGCTGGCGGGCCTTACCCTTATGAAGGCCCAGCCGCTGGCCTATAATCGGGATAATCAGGAGGACAAGGAGATCCTTTTCGATGCCCTGGATACCGTGAAGGCGGCGCTCATGGCTTATGCCGGACTGATCCCCGCGATCGCCGTTAAGCCGGAGGCGATGCGTCAGGCAACATTGCAGGGCTATACCACGGCGACCGATCTTGCCGATTACCTGGCGAAAAAGGGTCTCGCCTTCAGGGATGCCCACGCCGTTGTCGGGGCCGCGGTACAGTACGCCATCCGGCATGGCAAGGACCTCGCCGGGCTCGAACTCGAAGAACTGCGCCGCTTCAGCGACCGGATCGACGCCGATGTCTTTCCCTGCCTGGAGCCGGCGGGTTCGGTAAAGGCCAGGGATCATGTCGGCGGGACGGCGCCCGCGCGGGTCAGACAGGCGGTAAAACAGGCGCGGGAGGAACTTTCCAGACTCTGCGTGTAAGCGGGAGGTCCACATGAAGATCGTAGTGAAACTCATCGCCGGCATGGCCGGCCTCGTGCTGGTAGTGGTGCTTGCGGTTGCCATCGCGGTGGCGACCCTGGGGCAGGACGATTACAAAAACTGGATCAGCGGCAAGATCCGGGAGGCCACCGGACGCGAACTGCAAGTTAACGGCGATCTGGAGGTGGATATCTTCCCCTGGCTCGGGGTCACTGCCGCCGATGTGACCTTCAGCAACCGGCCGGGATTTCCCTCCGCATCCTTCCTGCGCGCCGATAACCTGGCCGTGCGCCTCAAACTCCTGCCCCTGCTGTGGGGGAGTTACGAGGTGGATACCATTCGAATCCAGGGAGCGGAGATCAATCTGGAAGTCGATGCCACCGGGGAGCGTAACTGGAGCGATCTCCTCGGCCATGCCGCCGGGGCGGGTGTTGATATGCCGCTGGCCGCCTTCGTGGTCGGCGGGGTCAACCTCAGCGACGCGCGCGTCACTTACGATGACCGCATGCAGGACAGACGTTATGCGATCCTGGATCTCAACCTCGAGAGCGGCGAGCTCGTCTCCGGCGAGCCCGTCGATCTGACCATGCACTTTACCGCCGCCTCCGACCGGCCGGAGGTGTCGGCGGAGACGGAACTGAAAGGCGTGGTCTCGTATGCCAGTGGCGATGACATGATCCGGATCCGGCCGGTTACGATTGCCTCGCTCGTGCGTAGCGCGGCCCTGCCTGAGGGCCAGTCCCGCATGACCTTTACCGGCAATGTCGATATCGACACGGAATCCCAAACCGTCACCCTCGCCGATCTCGATCTGGATGCCCTCGGCGCCAAACTCAATGGCACGGTAACGGTGGCGGATCTCGCGGCGCGCTTGCCTGGAGTAACGGCGGACGTCAATGTGACCGGGGCCGATATCGCCCTGCCATTCAAGGTCATGGAGGTCGAGCCCCTGGCCACGCAGCTCGCGAGACTGCGCGATCGCGGCTACAGCATGGTCCTGAAACTCGATGCGGATCTGGAAGAGGGCAAGATCGCCTTGCCCGATTTCACCCTGGCGATGCTGGGCGCGAATATCAAGGGCGAGATAGCCTCTGACAATGCGGGCGCGGGCAAGGGCGCGCTGACGGGAACCATCGAGGCCGCGGGGCCGGATCTCCCGACCCTCATGCAGGTGGCCGGCGTGGTCACGGGCGGAGAGGATTCACCGCTGGCGGTCTACGGCAAGGACCTGAGCGCGGTCCCGGCGGATAAGAAGGCATTCGCGGCGATCGCGCGTTTTGTCGCGAACCTCGAATCCGGGGATATCGACCTGCCGGCCCTGTCCCTCTCCGGACTCGGGATCAACATCACCGGGATCCTGAACGCCACGGACATGAAGGGCGATTCCGGCGCCGTAAAGGGGAATTTCGCGGTCATTGGCCAGGAGTTGCCGGCGGTGTTGCGGGCTATCGGCCACAAGGACCTGGCGGGTTCGCTGCAATCCTTCATCCTCGACCTCGGCATCGACGGCGGGCGGCGCAACGTCGTGCTTGAGCCGTTTTCCCTGAAGGCCCTGTTTGCCGGCGATCAGATCCCTGGGTCCCCGGTCAATCTGGCCATGAACGCGAAGGCTACGATGGATCTCGAACAGCAAAACCTGGCAGTAGAAGGATTGCGGATCCGGGGGCTCGGGCTCGATGTCAACGGACACCTGTCCGCGACCCGGTTCGTTTCGGACCCCGATTACCAGGGTGAATTGCGCGTGGAGGAATTCAACCTGCGGGAGCTGCTGAGGCAGATGAACCTGAAGGTCCCGGACACCGCGGATGCCGCGACCCTGCGCAAGGTGGCGCTCAACTCGGCCTTCCAGGGCACGCGGAGCGATCTCGATGTGAACAGCCTGGGTCTCGTCCTCGATGACACCCGCATGGATGGGCGGCTCTCGGTGCATGACTTCGGCAGTCCCGCCTACCGTTTCAATCTGGATGTCGACAGCATCGATCTCGATCGCTACCTCCCGGTGAAGGAGGCAAAGACCAGGAAGGGCGAACCGCAAGACGCGACAACCACACCGCTGCCGGTGGAGACCCTCAGGAATCTGAACGCGGAGGGGGAACTGCGCATCGGGCAGATGATCCTGTCCAAGGCGAGGCTCGCCGATCTCCGCCTGAAACTCACCGCCGGCAACGGCGAGATCAAGCTCGATCCCTCGACCGCGAGCCTTTATCAGGGGGGCTTCACAGGGGATCTCGCCCTCAATGTCAAAGACGATCTCCCGCGCATGACCCTGAATGCGGCGCTCTCCGGCATCCAGGTGGAACCGCTGATGGCCGACGTCAAGGGCAAGGCCAGGGTCCGCGGGACCGGGGACTTCAGCGCCGCGTTGTCCGCGGCGGGGGCGGACACCTTCGCCATGAAACAGACGCTGAACGGCAAGATGAGCTTCAGATTCAAGGATGGCGCCATCAAGGGTTATAACCTGGGCAAGATCCTGCGCATGGCCAACCAGTTGCAGACCAATTTTTCGCTCAAGGTCTCCGACCGGGAGGAAACGGACTTCACCGAGATCACCGGCAATCCCGTGGCTGAAAATGGCGTGATCCGGTTGGACGATCTCACGGGCAAATCCCCGGCGGTGCGGTTGGGCGGCGCGGGGGTGATTACTGATCTGCGGAATCAGGTCATGGATTACACCATCACCGCGCGGCTCGTCGCCACCTCCACCGGACAGGGTGGGAGGGAACTCCAGCAAGGCAAACTCGAAGGCGTGCCGCTGGATTGCCGGATCCATGGTCCCGTGGACGAACCCAGGCGCGAGTGTGACGCCGCCAAACTGATCGCGGCCCTGGGCTTGAAGGCCATCGAGCGAGTGCTCACCCTCCCCACCAGGGTCTTGCCGTTACCGGGCGCGCAACAACAACCGGTGGATGGCGCCGCGGGAGAGCAGGGGACCACCGGAGACCCCACGGAACAGCAGGCCCCGGCAACCGATCCGGTGAAGAAGATGCGGGATGCCTTGCGAGGTCTGGGGCTCTGATTGAATCTGCGGTTTCTGTATCTTGCCGCGCTGATCCCGCTCGCGGCGCAGCCCGGAGAATTGCGCCACGCCGGACTGCTGCACCGGGGTGGTGAGTATATTGTCCACGTCGATGCCGATATGGACGCGAACAGCGACACGGTGCATGCCATCCTCACGGATTATGAGCGCCTGGAACGGATCAGCCCGGTGCTGGATGAAGCGACCCTGATCTCCACACAACCGTTGCGTCTGCGGCTCAGGGCGCATACCTGCATCCTGTTCTACTGTTTTCACGTCAAGGCGGTTGGCGAGATCGTGGAACGCGGGCCGGGGTTCATCGCTGCAACGCTCATCCCCGGCGAGAGCGATTTCCGCCAGGGTGCGCTCGCCTGCGAGGTGCAGGAGGCCCGGGCCGGGGCGAGCCGCGTGCATCTCTCCGGCACGGTCGTGCCCGCGTTCTGGATACCTCCGGTAATCGGCCCGTATATCCTGCAACGCAAACTCGTCCGGGAGGCCGGCGCGGTCATCGACAGGATCGAGGCATTGGCCGCGCATGAGTGATTTCGCCGCGAACCTGCTTGGCTGGTTCCGGCATTCCGGCCGGCATGACCTGCCCTGGCAGCGGCCCCGGACACCCTACCGCGTCTGGATATCCGAGGTGATGTTGCAACAGACACAGGTCGTTACTGTCATCCCCTTTTTCGAGCGCTTTATGGCGCGGTTCCCTGATATACATGCACTCGCCGCCACGCCGCTCGATGAGGTCCTGCATTATTGGACCGGCCTCGGTTACTACTCGCGGGCGCGGAATCTCCACGCCGCCGCGTGTCTGATCCGCGACCGGCATCGTGGACATCTGCCGGCCAGCATCGCTGAACTGCGTGAATTGCCCGGTATTGGTCGCTCCACGGCGGCGGCCATCCTGGCGCTGGCCTACGATCAACGAGCGGCCATACTCGACGGCAACGTCAAACGCGTCCTCTCCCGTTATTTCGCCATCCAGGATTGGCCCGGAGGCGCCGTGGAAAAAAGGTTATGGCGGCTCGCTGAAGAACTGTTGCCGGAACAGGAGATCGCCGCTTACACCCAGGCGATCATGGACCTCGGGGCGCTGGTCTGTACCCGGCGGCGACCACAATGCGGGATTTGTCCGGTTGCCGGCGACTGTCAGGCGTTGCAGGCCGGGATCCAGGCTGACCTGCCGGCGCCGCGGCCACGACGCCCCCTGCCCCTCCGGCATACCCGCATGCTTCTGCTGCAAGATGCGAGTGGGAGGATCCTGCTGGAGCAACGTCCACCCACGGGCGTCTGGGGCGGCCTGTGGAGCCTCCCGGAATGCGATCCCGGCGCGGAGTTGAACGCCTGGATCGCCGAACGCTTCGCTCTCGTCTCCCGGGGATACGAATTCGGGCGTTCTTTCCACCATGGGTTCAGCCATTTCCGCCTGGAGATCGAACCTGTGCATGCCGTTGTGCAGCCCGCGCCTGATCGGATCCGGGATGCCGTCAATCTGTACTGGTACCGGCCGAACGGGGATAATAGACGCATCGGTTTGCCGGGCCCGGTGCGGGACCTGATCGAAAACCGGTTTCCATACTCCGAGGATCATGAATGACAAGAATGGTGCAGTGCGTGAAGCTCCATAAGGAGGCCCCCGGTCTCAATGCCCCGCCTTATCCCGGCGCGCTCGGTAAACGGATCTTCGAAAATGTCTCGCAGGAAGGCTGGCGGCAGTGGCTGGGGCGTCAGACCATGCTCATCAACGAATACCGGCTTTCGCCCATCGAACCCAAGGCCCGGAAATTTCTGGAAGAGGAGATGGAGAAATATTTCTTCGGCGAAGGTTCCGCACCGCCCGACCAGTACACGCCGCCGCGCTGAAGACTCAGCTTGACGCGGGACGGTCCGGACGATTTAATACGCCCTCCTGAAATCAAGGCCAGGTAGCTCAGTTGGTAGAGCAGGGGACTGAAAATCCCTGTGTCGGCAGTTCAATTCTGTCCCTGGCCACCAACCTTTCAATGTCATCGGCCGGCGCGGATGGTAGTGCGAGCAGAGGGAGGATCTGATGGCGCGGCGCTTTGTGGTTGTTTAACGGTGTCGCAGACTGCGCCGGTATATGCCCTCGATTTTTCGCGCTGGAAGCGCCGTTCCGTGAGTCTGTGCTTCCCGGAACAAGAGGTGCGTTTCGTCCGGGATCTCCGCGCTGTCCCGGATAAGGCGACCCTTGCAGTCTGGGGCATGCGCGCCATACCGGATAATATCGCTGCCCGCGGGATCGGCATCGTCCGGCTCGAAGACGGTTTCCTGCGCTCCGTGGGTCTCGGGGCCGATCTGATCCGCCCGCTCTCCTGGGTCGTGGACCGGCGCGGAATGTACTACGACGCGACCCGCCCCTCCGATCTGGAAGTCCTGTTGTCCCAAACCGAATTCACCGACGCCATGCTTGCGCGCGCCGCAGCGCTGCGTGGACGCATCGTTGACGCCGGCCTGACGAAATACAATGTCGGCGCCGCGGTCTGGCGCCGGCCCGCGGGCGTGGCGCGGGCGATCCTGGTTCCAGGGCAGGTGGAGAGCGATGCGGCGCTGGACTGTGGCGCCCCCGGCATCCGTACCAATCTGGGTCTGTTGCAGGCCGTGCGCAAGGCCCATCCGGATGCGTATGTGGTGTACAAACCTCATCCGGATGTCGTGGCCGGGTTGCGCGCGCGCGGCGCCGCCGAAGATGCCGCCGGCCAGTGGTGTGACGAGATCGTTGTGGATGTCTCAATGGATGAGATGTTTCTCCAGGTGGAGGAGGTCCATGTCCTGACCTCGCTTGCCGGATTCGAGGCCCTCTTGCGCGGCCGGCGGGTGACCTGTTACGGCCAGCCGTTTTATGCCGGCTGGGGACTGACGACCGATATCCTGCCCATCCCCCGGCGCACACGCCGGCTTACTCTCGATGAACTTGCGGCCGGTGCACTGATTCTGTATCCATGTTATCTGAGCCGGTCGCGGGCGCGGCAGGTTACGCCCGAGGAGGCCCTGGAAGAATTACTGGCATGGCGCGAACGCGCCGGCAGGGAAGCCCCCTGGTGGCGCAAGCTCTTCCGGGTGGTCCTGCGCCGGGTGGTGGGCGTGCGATGAAACGGAGTTTTCTCTTTCTGCAAGGTCCATGCACGCCCTTTTTCGGACGCTTGGCGGATCGGCTGGCCGCGGACGGCCATGCGGTGCATCGGGTAAATTTCTGCGGCGGCGACGCCTTCTACTGGGGCTTGCGGCCGGCCTGGAATTTTCGCGGGGATGTCGCCGGGCTCCGCGATTTTCTGGATGAGACGTACCGCCGGCACGGCATCACCGATCAGGTCCTGTTCGGCGACCAACGGCCGGTGCACAAACCGGCGGCGGATCATGGCGAGGTCTGCGGACTGCGCACCCATGTCTTCGAGGAAGGTTATTTCCGGCCGCACTGGGTGACGCTGGAGCGCGAAGGCGTCAACGGTCATTCGCTGTTGCCGCGCAATCCGGACTGGTTCGCCGAGGCCGGACGAAAACTCGGCGAGCCGGAGGCGCCGATTACCTTCCGCTCGTCATTGCGCGTGCGGGCCTTTCATGACGTGGTCTATCATGTGGCTGGGCTGGTCAATCCGGTATTGTTCCGCGGTTATCACAATCATGCGCAGGTAATCGCCCCGCTAGGCTACGCCGGTTACCTCAGGCGTTTCGCCAGACTCAGACAGATCCGGGACGCGGATGCCGCGACGGCGGCGGAATTAATCGACTCCGGCAAACCTTTTTTCTTTCTTCCGTTGCAGCTCAACAGCGACGCCCAGATCCGCGATCATTCCCGCTTCGCGCACATGGGCGAGGTCATCGAATACCTTCTGGAATCCTTCGCCCGTCACGCGCCCACGGCTTGCCGGTTGGTCATCAAGAATCATCCGCTCGATATGGGCCTGATGAATTTCCGCCGCATCATCCGCGCCTGCAGCCGGCGCCTCGATCTTTCCCGCCGCGTCGTGTATCTCGAAGACGGCGATTTGAATTCGTTGGTGGCGCGCGCCGTGGGCGTGGTGACGGTGAACAGCACCGTCGGCATGGTCGCGCTCGGGTTGGGGCGGCCCACGCATACGCTGAGCGATCCCATCTACAACCTGCCTGGGTTGACCTTTCAGGGCAATGTCGACAATTTCTGGACGCAGCCCGAACCCCCGGACATGAACCTGTTCGGCTGCTTCCGTCGCGTGGTGTTGCGAACGGCCCAGATCAACGGTGGTTTTTACTGCGCACGCGGGATCGCGCTGGCCGTGGAGAACGGCGCGCGCGTACTGACGGCCGAACGCTCGCCGCTGGAGTCGTTGTTATGACTGCCCCGCCGTGCGTTCCCCTTATACATGGCGGATAAAGCGGCTTTCCTCGCAGTGTTTTATGTGGCCTTCGCCGGACTGATCCTCTCGTTCTGCATCGAGCGATTGTTGCGGCCCTCGCCAGTCCTTGCCGCGCGGCCCTTCAGCGCCTGGCGCCTGCACGGCGGATTATGGACGCTTGCCTTCTGCGTGCTGGTCCTGGCGACCGGTCGGCCGTGGTTCGCCGCGGCTGGCGTGAGCGCAATCCTGCTCCTGCTTGTTCTGGTGAGCAACGCCAAGTTCAAGTCCCTGCGCGAACCGTTCGTTTGGCAGGACTACTGGTATTTCAGCCATGCCCTCCGTTATCCGCGCCTGTACCTGCCATTCCTCGGCTGGGGCAGGGGGATGGCTGCGGCGCTGGGCTTGCTCCTCGCGGTGCTCTCCGGGTTGGTTCTGGAGCATGCCCCCACGGGACGTTTCTCGCCGACGGGACAAACGGGCGGGGTGCTTATACTGATCGCGGCAGGCCTGCTGCTGCTCAGCGTGGGCGAACGGCGATCGTCCCCGCTTACCCTGGAGGCGGATCGCGATCTGGTAAATCATGGTCTCCTCGCCTGTCTGTGGCGCTACGCCATTGCCGGGCGCAAGCCGCCGCGGGTGACAGGGCCATTCGCGGCGTCGATACGGAGTGAGACAGATGCTTCTCTGCCCGATCTGATCGCCGTGCAGAGCGAATCGTTCTTCGACCCCAGACCCCTGTTCGCCGGGATCCGCGGGGACGCGCTGGCCGAGTTCGATCGGCTCAAGGATGCCTCCATGGCGCATGGGCGGCTCAAGGTCCCGGCCTGGGGGGCGAACACCGTGCGCACCGAATTCGCGTTCCTATCCGGTCTGAATGAGGACGATTTGGGAATTCACCGTTTCAATCCCTATCTGCCGATCCTGGCGGGGTGGCGTCCGCGCGCCTTGCCGCTCTTGCTGAAGGACCTGGGATATCGCACCGTGTGCATCCATCCCTACCATTCCGGTTTTTACCGGCGCAACCGCGTCTATCCCCTCCTGGGTTTCGATGAGTTTCTGGATATCCGGGCCTTTGCCGGGGCAGAGCGCCGCGGGCCTTACGTGAGCGACGCCGCGGTTATGGCGAAACTGGAGGGACTCCTCGATCGGGCCGGCGGCCCGTTGTTCGTCTTTGTCATCACCATGGAGAATCATGGTCCTTTGCATCTGGAGAAAGTGCGCGGGGCGGATTTGGCCGACCTCTTCACAACGCCCCCTCCGTCTGGATGCGATGACCTCACGATCTATCTGCGTCATCTGCGCAATGCCGACCGGATGATTGGCGCGCTACGGCAGCGGCTCGATCGCCACCATCGGCCGGCGGGGTTATGCTGGTTCGGTGACCATGTGCCGATCATGCCGGGTGTGTATGCCAGGTTCGGGGCTCCGCCGCCTGAAGTGGAGTATGCCATCTGGGTCAATGGAGATGTCTCCAGAGCGCCCGAGCAAACCCGGCGCGCACACGAGTTGGCCACCTGCTGGCTCGGCGCCGTGAATCTGGCGCACTTGGTACGTTAATGATCCAGTTTCTTGCTGTCCTTGAACAACCAGTCCTGCAGTTCGTGGTTAAAGGCGGGGTCCTGGCGGCGAATCCATTCCAGCAGCATCGCGGCATGTTCCTTTTCCTCGTCGCGATTGTGCTTGAGGATGGCCTTGAGTTCCTCGTTCGCGCAGGCATCGGCGCGCTGGTTGTACCAGTCGACGGCCTCGAGTTCCTCCGTGAGCGAGACAATGGCGCGATGCATGTCGCGGGTCTCGGCGCTGAGTTCGTTGACGGACTCGTGGTAACCTTCGTGTGCCATGGTGTGCTCCTCGTGGTTCTTGTAAATAAATCGATAACGTGATTGAACCGGGGACCCGCCCCCTCACTCCCCGCCAGCGTCGCCCCGCCGCTTGTGCTTGGCGCGGCGTCGATAAACAGTGCGGTCGCGAAAGCTCACCGCCCGTTGGAAGCGCGCCGCGAATTTGGCGACCGGGTTGCGTTTGGCCGGCGCGGCGCGTTTCCTTGGCATGTCTTATCTCCCGCCGGGATGCAAATCGTGAAAATATTGTACCCGGAATGATATCAGATCGGTTGTGTGTTACATTGCGTTTCGAGGTTGCCCGAAAACATCTTCCCCATCCGACACTCCCGCATGAAGGCCCCTGACCCCGGCAGCAAGGATCCGTACAACGAACGCCTGGCGCGGCTGTCCGCCGCGGACGCCCTGCCGTTGCTCGCCGCGATCAACCGGGGGGTGGAACGGGAGACCCTGCGGGTCACGCCGGAGGGCGGTCTCGCGCAGTCCCCGCATCCGGAGCACCTTGGCGCCAAACTGTGCCACCCCAGCATCACGACCGACTACAGCGAATCGCAACTGGAACTGATCACCCCCGTCGCGCAGGACGTGGGCGAGATGCTCGATCGGCTGGACGAGATCCACCGCTTCGTCTATACGGGTCTCAATGGGGAACTGCTCTGGCCGGCCAGCATGCCCTGCCGGTTGCCGGAGGACGCGGCGATCCCGCTCGCCTATTACGGGGAATCCAATCCGGGCCGTCTGAAGCACCTCTATCGCAAGGGTCTGGCCTGGCGCTACGGCCGCACCATGCAGACGATCTGCGCCGTACATTATAATTTCTCCCTGCCGGACGCCCTCTGGACCCTGTTGTGGCGCGAACAAGACGGACGGGAGGACCTCCGGGATTTCCGCTCCCGGCGCTATTTCGATCTGATGCGCAATTTCCGGCGCTTCTCCTGGCTGCCGGTTTATCTCTTCGGCGCCTCCCCGGCGGTGCATGACTCCTTCGTCCGCGGACGCGCGCACACGCTGCAACGCCTGGACGGCGAGAGCTTCTATGGCGCGCTCGCGACGTCCTTGCGCAACGGCAACCTGGGCTATCAGAGTGATGTGCAGTCCGAGGCGATCGCCATCTGTTACAACGGACTGGACAACTATGTCGATACCCTCGCAGAGGCTATCCTTACGCCGTATCCGCCGTACGAAAAGATTGGCGCGCAACGGGATGGGGAATATCTTCAGGTGAGCACCGCCCTGCTGCAGGGCGAGGCGGAGTTCTATACGACCATCCGGGCGAAGTGCGTTCCCCCGCCAGGCCGGAATTATCTGAAGGAATTGAAAAGCGGCGGCGTGGCTTATCTTGAAGTGCGCCTCCTGGATCTCAATCCCTATCTGCCGCTCGGGATCGACGAGCCCGAGGTCCGCTTCCTGGATACGCTGCTGCTGTATTGTCTGCTGCAAGACAGCCCCGAGCATGGCGACGAACTGTGTTACTCCGTGCGGGAGAACGTGCTCGCCGTGGTCTGCGGGGGGCGCGATCCCGCGCTCCTGCTGAATGACCGCGGGGACTGGCGGACGATCCGCGATTGGGGCGGCGAGCTGCTGCGCGCTCTGCAGCCCGCGGCGGAACTCCTGGATCGGGCGATCGGGAAGCCCGCCCATGTCGAAAGTCTCATTCTGCAACAGGCGCGGATGGCGGACCCGGAGGCGACATTGTCCGCCCGCCTGCTCGCGGACCTGCGCGCGGCCCGGCAGTCCTTCATCGAATTCGGCCTCAGCCAGGCGGCGGCGCACCGGCGTTATTTCCTGTCCCGGCCGTTGCCCGCGGAGCGGCTTGATGCCTTCCGGGAATTGAGCCGCAGATCGCGGGAGGAGCAGGTCCGCATAGAGGCGGAGGATGCGCAGGATTTCGCCGCCTATCTCACGGCGAAGCTGTGGGAATACCGGGAGCTGGCGTAGCAGTTACCGAATCTGATCGAGGTAAGGCTTCCAGTCGAAACCGGGGTCGCCGATGGCGAGAAAATCGGGGTTGATCACGGATTCCTTCCGATTGTATTCCAGCGGGCGAAGGTCGAGGTCCGTGACGATCCCGCCCGCCTCCACGACAAGGCAATGCGCCGCCGCGGTGTCCCATTCGGAGGTCGGGCCGAAACGCGGGTACAGATCCACCGCGCCTTCGGCGACCAGACAGAACTTGAGCGAACTGCCGATGGAATGCAGCTCGGCCTTGCCGCCCAGGGACTCGAAGAACCGGTTCTGCCGTTCCGTGGCATGGGAGCGGCTGCCGGCCAGCGTGAGCGCGCCGGTCCGGGTCTTTCTGGTCCGGATGGCCTCGGCCGCCTTCCCGGTATCCTGTCGGAAGGCGCCCTGCCCGCGCGCGGCGAAATAGGTAATGCCCTTGACCGGGATATGCACCACGCCGAGGATCGGCCGGTGATCGTCGATCAGCGCGATATTCACGGTGAATTCGCCATTACGCTTGACGAACTCGCGGGTCCCGTCGAGCGGATCGACCAGCCAGTACCTCCGCCAACCGGAGCGGACCGCGAAGGGGATATCCGCCGCCTCCTCCGAATAGATGGGGAGATCCGGGGTGAGCCTTGCCAAGCCGGCGCAGAGCGTCTCGTGAGCAGCCAGGTCCGCGGCCGTGAGCGGCGAGTCGTCGCCCTTGTGATCCACCGCGAAGTCCGTGTCATAAATCGCAAGGATTTTTTCCCCGGCCTCTCGCGCCAGGTTGGCGACGGCCGGGAGCAGCGATGTCGTGTTAGAATTGCGGTCAGTCATGGCGGATGATCATCATATGAATTTTTTCGGCGGCATCTTACAGACCCATGGGGGGAATGCCTACAACAAATCGCGGCATGGCCGCGCCCGCCTGAATCGGGACGCAAGCTGACATGATCGCCTGGGAACGGATCCGCACAGTCCTGCTGGACATGGACGGCACCCTGCTGGACCTGCGTTTCGATAATTATTTCTGGAACGAATACCTCCCGGATCGGTGGGGTTCGAGCCTGGGTCTCGATCCCGGCGCGGCCCGGACAGAACTCATGGCCCGCATCGCCCGGCGCGTCGGGACCCTCGACTGGTATTGCATCGATTTCTGGTCGCGGGAGCTTGGGGTTGATGTCATGGCGCTGAAGGCCGATATCGATCACATGATCGTCTACCGCCCGCACGCGGAGGAGTTTTTACACCGCCTCTTCGCCAGCGGTCGTCAGGTGGTCATGGTGACGAATGCCCACCGCAAGCTGCTCACGCTTAAGATCGAACGGACCGGGATCGACCGGTATTTCCACCACATCGTCTCATCCCACGATTACGGGGCGCCCAAGGAGATCGCGGCGTTCTGGGAGCGGCTCGAGGCGGAGTTTCGTTTCGAGCGAGCGAATACTCTGCTCATCGACGACAACCTGACGGTCCTGCGCATGGCGCGGGATTACGGGATTGGTCACCTGCTGACGATCGCCGAGCCGGACAGCGGGGTGGTGGGGCGGGATACCGCGGAATTCGCCGCGATCGATTCATTCATGCACATACTACCGTAAACAATAGACCAGGTCGTAGACCTCGTGGCCGAGTCGTTTGCCGCGTCGTTCGAAGCGCGTTTCGGGCCGCCAGGCCGGACGGGGTGCGAAGTATCCAGGACCCGCGAGGTTCCACAGCCGGGGGTGCGCATCGCCGAGCGTCCGGATCTCTTCTGCCAGTTCCTGCCAATCCGTCGCCAGGTACAAACGACCATGAGCCCGCATGCGCGTGACGAGGAGATCGAGGAATTCACGGTTGATGAGCCGGCGCTTGTGGTGCCGCTGCTTCGGCCAGGGGTCGGGGAAGAAGATCATCGCTTGATCGAGGGCGTCCTCGGGGATCAGTCCTTGCAAGGCCACCACTACGTCCTGATCGATCACCCGGATGTTCGTTAGGCCTCCGGCTGCGATCCCTTGCAGCAGCCTGCCGATCCCCGGCGCGTGCACCTCGGCGGCTAGGTAATCGTTTTCCGGATGCAGCGCGGCCTCGCACAAAGTGAACTCGCCGCTGCCGGCGCCGATCTCGAGAACCCTGGGCGCTGACCGGCCGAAGATCTCGTTCAAATCGAGGGGGGATGCGCCGGCCCGGATGGCGTAGCGCTGAAGATATTCCGTGAGGGCCTTTTTCTGGGCAGGGGTGATGCGGCCTTGGCGCAGTACGTAACTCTTGATTCGCCGGTTTGCAGCCGCGGGATTACAGCTCAATGATCATCCCTTCTTTCGCCAGATGGCAGACGAGATCAGATTTGCGCTCTCTTATGACCTCCAAGGCGCGGCGCTGAATCTTTTCCATCTCCTGGTCGTCATAGTTCGGATCGTGGTGATAGAGATACAATTCCTTTACCCCCGCCTCGATGGCGGTGTTGACGGTGTCAATGAAACAGGAATGCCCCCAGCCGCGCTTTTTCAGGTAATCCTCGGGGGTGTATTGGGCGTCATGGATGACGATATCCGCGCCCTGCAGGAGTTTTATCTCCGCCTCGTATTCCTCCCGTTGCATGCGGTCATAAAGCGACTGTTCCTCCGCGCTCAATTCCCCGTATTTCAGCTTGATGGATTTATCCAGGTACAGGCATTCATTGTCAGAAACGTAGAGGATGTTTTTACCGTTCGCCCGGATTCGGTAGCCATAAGTGCTGCCCGGATGGTGCACATTATCGTAGGCGATCTGGATCGGTCCGTGCGCAAAACGATGGTCCGGCGGCGGCGTGATATATCTGACTTTCGCCAGCCAGGTCTCCGTTCCCACAGGGAAAAAGGGCGCCTTCATCTGCGCCGAGACATATTCTTCGATGTCGGCGGCCTTCTGTCCAGGCCCGAAGATGCTGATGTTCCAGTCGGGCACGAAGGCAGGCACGAAAAAGGGCAGGCCGCAGATATGGTCCCAATGATAATGGGTCAGGATGATGAGTAGATCCCGGATGTCCTTCTGCCGCAGCATGTGGTTGCCGAAATTGATGATCCCGGTCCCCGCGTCGCACAGCAGGACATGATCGTCGACCCGGATCTCCACGCAGGAGGTGTTGCCGCCGACGCCGAGGTGCGAGGCGAAGGGCGCCGTATACGATCCGCGCACCCCCCAGAAGCGGAGATAAGCCTTGCTCATAGCATGAATGTATTGTTTGGGCGGAAGCGTTCAGTTGCCGATATATTTCACCACGATATCGGTGATTGCCCTGATGGGCATCGGCTTGGTCAGGAAATCCCGCGCCCCGAGTTCGTTGGCGATCGTACGGTCCTGAGCATAATCCTTGGAACTGATCATGACAACCGCCGTGTCCCGGTGCAGCGGCAGTTGGCGAAGTTCCTTGAGGTAGGTGAGTCCGTCCTTGCCGGGCATCTTGATGTTCAGGAACAGCAGGTCGGGTTTGTTGATGGCGAGATATTCCCAGGAACTCTGGGCGGAATCGAAGATCCTGAGCTTGACGTTGAGACCTTCCATGCCTCTTTCGAAAATGGTCTTGATGGAGGGGCTGTCATCGACGACGACGACGGTGGGCGTGGCGTTAATGACCATGGTTCAGTATGTCGCGGCGAATCCCGTCATCATCTGGTAAACAAGTTCCATCAAGCCAAATACCTCATTCGGGATCCAAGCTTACGGATATTAAAAACCCCGCTCCTTCCCTGATCAACGGATTCATATTACACTACTTTCCAGCCCCTGATACAGACCGATACAGTTTCCGTCCGCGCCTTTTCCAACCGTCATTTGTTCGCGGCTGATCGGGCAAAAAGAAGTACCCGGGTCCGGGCTGTAATGTCCGCCATTCCAGGCGGGTGTAGTTCAATGGTAGAACATCAGCTTCCCAAGCTGAGAGCGTGGGTTCGATTCCCATCACCCGCTCCAATCCAATTAGAGCCTTGTCCATTCTAGGGTGGACGCGCGCGATGTCGCCATGCGGCGCGCAGTGGTTTTTCAGTCGGCGTTCAGCCTGAGCAACATGAATTCGATGTTGTTATCCAGCAGGCGTTCCCTGATTTCCTGGATCCGGCTCTGTTCCTGGTAGGGCCCGACGCGCACCCGGTGCGTGGTTTCCTGACCGTTGATGACCACGCGTTGAATATCCGCCTTGATGCCGATCAGCGCGAGGCGCGCCTTGAGCTGGTCGGCCGCCTCGAATTCCTCGAACGAACCCACTTGAAAGATATACAAGTTTCCGTCCGCTTCGGCGGCAGTCTCGGTTACGGGGGCATTCGCCGCGGGGGTTTCCTCGATCCACTCGGAAATGTTGACGTCACGTTCCGGGAGGATCGTATAGAAATCGAAGGTGGGCTCAGGGACCTCGGGTTTGGCCTGGGCTTCCGCTTGCGGCGCGGCAACCTCGGGTGCGGGCAGGGTGACCGGTTGCGGTGCCTCCGCCGCGGGCTGGATTTTATAGACGTAAACCAGAAATGCCGCAAGCAGACCCACGGCCAGGCCCGCCACAGTGGAAAAGAGATAGCCCATCAGCGGGCTGGGCGCTGCGTCTGGTTTGCCGATATTTTTAAAATCTCTCGACATCACATCTGCTCCGGGGCCGATACCCCCAGTATGGCGAGGCCGTTGCGGATGACCTGCCGGATGGCGACGATCAGGGCGAGCCGCGCCTCCCTGAGGCTGACATCCTCGATGAGAAACTGGTGCGAATTGTAATACCCGTGGAATTCCGTCGCCAGGTCGCGCAGATAAAAGGCGAGTTGATGCGGCTCGCGTGACGCGGCGGCGGCAGACACAACTTCGGGATATTTGGGCAGCGTCCGCAGGAGGGCGAGTTCAGGCGCCGCCGACAGCAGAGAAAGATTGGTCAAGGCGCGTTCAGGCCGGTATTCGAGATTTCTCGCCCGCAGTTGTTCCAGCACGCTGCAAATGCGGGCGTGGGCGTATTGAATGTAATAGACCGGGTTGTCGTTCGATTGCGATTTAGCGAGTTCCAGATCGAAATCCAGATGCTGCTCGGACCGGCGGGTCACGTAGAAGAAGCGCGCCGCATCCTTGCCGACCTCGGCGCACAGATCCCGCAAGGTCACATAGTTGCCCGAACGCGTGGACATCTGCACCTTCTCGCTGCCGCGATAGAGCACCGCGAACTGCACCAGCAGGATCTCCAGCCGCTCCGGGTCCTCGCCGAGCGCCTGAAGCGCGCCCTTCACCCGCGGGATATAGCCGTGGTGATCCGCGCCCCACACATTGATCGCGCGATCGAAGCCGCGCGCGAGCTTGTCGTGATGGTAGGCGATGTCGGAGGCGAAATATGTCTTCTGGCCATTCTCGCGGACCACGACGCGATCCTTTTCGTCACCGTATTTGGTGGCGCGGAACCAGTCTGCGCCGTTTTCGAGATATAACTCGCCGCCTTGCCTCAGCCTTTCGATGCAGTCATCCACCTTGCCGCTGTCGAACAGCGATTGCTCGGAATACCAGTTATCGAACCGGATATTCATGGATTCCAGTTCCGTGCGGATGTCGCGCAAAATCTCGGCGAGGGCGGTGGCATGGATCGTCCGATACGCGGAGGCGCCCAGGCTCTGTTTCGCGAATTCGATCAGCGCGTCGAGCCGTTCCTCGGGATCGGCGATCGCAGTTACTTCCGCGGGTAAATCCGG
Organism: Gammaproteobacteria bacterium; assembly: GCA_004297165.1. Classification (GTDB taxonomy): domain Bacteria; phylum Pseudomonadota; class Gammaproteobacteria; order Eutrophobiales; family Eutrophobiaceae; genus 2-02-FULL-56-15. The sequence continues at coordinate 37,363 of SCUJ01000011.1, read as the reverse complement.
GGCGTCAGGCAGCAAATCCGCACCAACACGCGCTCGAAGCCCGGCGGCGATCTCCCGGATGTAATCCCCCTGATAGGCATTCCCAGGGAAACTCACTGGAGTTCCGTTCAGTTCCAGATAGCGGAGCCAGACGCTGAGCGCCAGGATGTCCATCTGCCGGCCCGCGTCGTTGACATAATATTCCCGCGTCACCGTATAACCGCAAGCATCCAAAAGGTTCGCAACCGCGGCGCCGTAGGCAGCCCCGCGGCCATGTCCCACATGCAGCGGACCGGTCGGGTTGACGGAAACGAACTCGATCAGGATTTTTTTCCCTTTGCCAAGATCGCTGCAGCCGAAGCGCTCGCCCGCGGCGTGGATCGTCTCGATCACCGCCTGTCCCGAACGTTCGGTTAGGAAGAAATTGATGAACCCCGGACCCGCGATCTCCACCTTGCGTACCTGCGCCGAGGCGGGGAGATGGTCGGCGATCCGCTGCGCGAGATCCCGCGGTTTCATCCCGGCTGTTTTTGCCAGCAGCAGGGCGATGTTGCTCGCCAGATCGCCATGCGCGCTGTCCCTGGTTCGCTCCACGTTGATGGCGAGGTCTTCAGGGAGCCGTAATGCCCCGGCATCACTCAGCCTTTGCAGGGATTGTTCCAAGAGTTGTGTGAGGTGTGACCGCATCGAATGACTGGTTACCGGGTTAAAAGACCGGGCATTCTATCTTGTCCGGCGTTATTCATGAAGGGCGGCGGGACTGGCGTGACGTTCAGATCATCTCGCGCGGATCCACGTCCAGGAACCAGCGGACCTTTTTGCCGGAGGCAATCGATTCGAGGCGCGGCGCCCAGACGGACAAGGCGGCCTGCAAACGCTTGCGCCCGGACGACTGAATCAATATCTGACAGCGAGACCGACCCGCCCGTTTTTCCAGCGGGGCCGGATAGGGACCGTACACCTCAATGCCGGTCTCGATATCCACGAGGCTTGCGCGCGCCTGCGCGAGAAACTGCCGCAACCGCGCCGGGTCATAATCCTCCGCCTGAAGGAGCGCGATATGAGCGTAGGGCGGCAGTCGCGCCGCCCGCCGCTCTTCCAGCAGGGAGTGGGCGAATTTTTCATAACCCTGCCCGACCAGTTCGTGCAGCAGCGGGTGATCCGGATGGTGCGTCTGCAACAACACCCGGCCGCCGCCGGAAACCCGACCGGCCCGGCCGCTGACCTGCAATACCAGTTGCGCCATCCGTTCGCTCGCGCGGAAATCGGCGCTGAAGAGGCCGCGATCGGCATCGATGATCCCCACGAGATCCAGGTTCGGGAAGTGGTGTCCCTTCGCGAGCATTTGCGTGCCCACGAGGATGTCCACCGTCCCTGAGTGAATGGCCTCAATCATGTCGTTAAGCGCGCCGCGCCGGCGGGTCGAGTCACGATCGATCCGCAGGATCCGGGCGCCGGGAAATGCCTCCGCGAGCGTTTCCGTCAGACGCTCGGTGCCGTGACCGATCTGGAAAAGCTGGTTCGCGCCGCAGTCCGGGCACATCCCTGGGGCCGGTTTTCCGCTGCCGCAATGATGGCAGGCGATCCTTCCCTCCTTTTTGTAATAGGTCATTGGCAGTTCGCAGCGGTTGCAGCGCGCCGACCAACCGCAGCCATGGCACATCAATACCGGGGAATAACCGCGCTTGTTGAGGAACAGCAGCACTTGTTTCCTGACCGCAAGGTCCTCGCCGATGGCCCGCAGCAACACATCGGAAAGTGCGCCCTGCATTGGCCGGGAGCGCATATCCACGATCCTAAATTCCGGGTGCGGGACCTGCGCCACCCGCTCGCGCAGGCGCAACTCGATGTATTTGTCATTGCCTGCATTGCAGAGGCTTTCCATTGAAGGCGTCGCGCTGCCGAGCACGACTGGTATCCCCAAGAGCTTGGCTCGCATGATGGCGACATCCCGCGCGGAATAACGAAAGCCTTCCTGTTGTTTGTAGGAATCGTCGTGCTCCTCATCGACGATGATCAACCCCGGATTTTTCAGCGGCGTCCATACTGCGGAACGGGTGCCCAGGATCACCGGGATGCGGCCGTCGCGCGCCTCAAGCCAGGCATTCAGGCGTTCCGTGTCGGTAAGTCCCGAATGAAGTATTGCGATCCGGGCCCCGAGGCGTTCGCGGATGCGTTCCATCAACTGCGGCGTCAGGCCAATCTCCGGGACCAGGATGAGGGATTGTCTGCCGGCTGCGATATTCCGGCGGATCAGGCTGAGATATACCTCGGTCTTGCCGCTGCCGGTGACGCCGTTGAGCAGAATGCAATGAAATACGCCGGACAGTTTTTCTATCCGGTCGGCGGCCTCTGCCTGCTCCGGATTCAGACATAATGGCGTGACTGGCGCCGGACTCGCCTCGGTCCGGTCCTCCACTTCCAAGCGGTGAACGAGGCCCTTCTGTTCAAGTATCCGCAGGCAGCGGTGATCGAGATTGTCGAACCCTTCGCTCTCGGGATCCAGCCCGTGCTCGCGCTGCCGGAGTTGTTCGAGCATCAGACGTTGCCGGGGAGCACGGGCGAGCGATGCGGAATCGAACGACAGACCCGCCGCGGTAAGCGTCCAAAAATGGCGTCGCTTGACGCTTGCGGGTTTTCCCTGGCGCAACAGGACCGGCAGTCCGTTGAAATATACCTCGCCCACGGGGTGCTGATAATAATCGCTGGCCCACGCAAGGAGTTTCATTTGGGACTTGGAGAGCGCCGGGGAATCATCCAGTATGCCGATGATGCATTTCAGGCGCCCGGGTTCGAGTTCGCTGGCATCCGCGATCCCGAGGACGAGGCCGGTCCTGATGCTGGATTTGCCGAAAGGGACTCGCACCCGCATGCCTGGTCTGATGGTCCGGTCAGCCAGATCCTGCGGCAGGAGGTAGTCGAACAGCCGCCGTACAGGCGCCGGCAGGGTCACGCGCAAAACGACCCTGCGGCCAGATGGCCTGGACGACTCCACTGCGGGCTTCAATCGGCGCCTGCCGAGTCAAGCAGCGCCGAGACCTGGCCGGAATCTGCGCGCGGTTCCGGTCTGCCGTCGATGCCGCTCAAGGGCGCGAGGTTTTTGTGTTTGCCGGCGAACACTATCAGGATGAAGGAATAGTCCTGTGCGTCGAAGCGGTAGGCGGGCAGTTCGATCAGTTCACGGCCATTGAGACGGATACTTTTACTCGTTACCTGGAAAGGGATGCCATGTTCACGCAGCAGGAAACCCGGTTGTTCCGGCTCCTCGCAGAAGAGGTGCAAGGTGATCTCGGTGTGAGGCGTGGCCGTGCCCCGCAACACGGGGCCGACCAGATGGGGATCGAACGGATGGAGAAACTTCATGGCCCGGACGGCGGCGAAGCGCATCTCCCGCAGTGCTCGGGATTGCCGTTCGCCATGAAACAGGCCCTGGTATTCGACGAGCGCCTCTTCCACCTCGATATTCGAGGGCATGTTACGGCCGGGATTGAGACCGAGTTGCACTGCCGCCTTGCGTTTTGCCGCCAAAAAATCGTTCATGCCATCCACGGCGATGTATTTTGCCGCGGCGCTGGCGATGGCGAGACGGATCCTGGCCGAGGCGCGGGAACTGGATTCGTTCATGACCGTGTCCGGGATTAGAACAACTCCTCGGGGGCGCCCCGGGGGGTATCCTGCCTCTCGAAGACCTCGGGCAGGCCCCCGTCTTGCCCCACGCCTGGGGCATTGTCGACGCGGAACACCTCGAAGATGGCGCGGGGGTCGCCGGCGTTTGTGGGGCTGCCGCTGATCGGATCGATAAGTACATTTACGAGACCGGCCGGCCGCTCCAGGATGCTTTCCGGGACCCCTTCAAGCGCCGTGCGCATATATTCGATCCACATGGGCAGGGCCGCGACGCCTCCCGTCTCGTTGTTGCCTAGCTTGCGCTGAAAATCATCGAAACCGACCCAGGCGATCGTGACCACCCGCGCATTGAAACCTGCGAACCAGGCGTCGCTCTGATCGTTGGTAGTGCCGGTTTTGCCGGAGAGGTCCTTGCGGCCGAGCGCCATGGCGCGCCTGCCAGTCCCTTCGGTATTCTGGATGACATCCCGCATCATGTCGGTCAGGATCCAGAGGTTTCTGGGATCCAGCGTGCGCTCCACGCAGGTCGCAGGCTCTGGATTTTCCGACGGCATGACAGGAGTAATGGCGACACCGCCCGATGGGTTGGGCGGCGCAGTCCCACCCGTTGCGGTCGCGTCCGAGAACAGAGGTTCACCGGGCGCCGCAGGCGGCGGTTCCGTGCATATCCGCGGCGGGATGATTTTCTCCACGACCTTGCCGCCGGATTGCTCGATTCGATCAATGAAATAGGGCGCCACACGATAACCGCCGTTTGCGAGGACAATGTAGCCGGCGAGGTGTTGCCAGGGGGTGACGGCCCCGCTGCCGAGGGCAAGCGAGAGACTGTGGGGCAGCTCGTTCATGTCATAACCGAAGTTGGCGATGTGCTCGAGGGCAGGTTCCACGCCAATTTCATTGAGGACGCGGATGGACACGAGATTCCGCGAATGGATGAGGGCATCCCGCAGCCGCGTAGGTCCATAGTATTTCCCCGTGTAATTTTCGGGTCTCCAGGTTCCTCCGATCCCCGGATCGTCAAAAATTACCGGTGCGTCGTTGACGAGACTCGCGGCCGTGAAGCCGGCTTCCAGCGCCGCGGAATAAATGAACGGTTTGAAACTGGAGCCGGGTTGCCGATGGGCCTGGATGATGCGATTGAATTGGCTGCGTCTGAAATCATAACCGCCGACCAGCGCCAGCACGGCGCCGGTGGCCGGATCGGCGGATACCAGTGCGCCTTCGACTTCAGGCGCCTGCATGAGTTGCCACTGGTTTTCAGCATTAGGACTCACGCGGATTATGTCGCCCCGCTGCAAAATCTCTTCGGCTGTTTTTGGAGTGGGGCCACGGCGGTTCTCAGAAATATATCTTCGCGCCCATTCGAGGTGTTGCCATTCGATGACGGCCGGTCCCACATCCTTTACAAAGATCCCCGCATCCTTGTCCGACACCGAGGTCACCAGTGCGGGTTTCAGTTCACCCAGGTTAGAGTACGACCGAAGTATCTCTATCCAATCCTGGTCGTTTCCGCCATCGGCGAGGTCGGTATGCGCCTCTACCCCCCTGAAGCCATGACGTCTGTCGTAATCGTTCAGGGTGGAGTGTAACGCTCGGGTGGCGGCAGATTGATTACGATCCCGGATCGTGGTGTAGACCTTGTAGCCGTCGTCGTAGGCGGCTTCGCCGAACCGGCTGACCATCTGACTGCGCACCATCTCCGCAACGTCAGGCGCTTCCAGATCGACAATAGGTCCGTGGAGCGACGCCGTCTCCGGGGCATTCACCGCGCCGTCATATTCTTCTTCGGTGATATAGCCCTGTTCCAACATCCGACCGAGAACGTATTTTCTACGGATTAGCGCCCTGTCGGGATTACTCACCGGATTCGTCCGCGATGGGCTTTGTGCCGACCCGGCGATCATGGCGATCTGCGGCAGTGTGAGATTATTAAGTTCCTGCCCGTAGTAAACCAGGGCAGCCGCACCGACGCCATAGGCGCGATGGCCGAAAAAGACTTTGTTCATGTAGAGTTCGAGGATTTCATCCTTGCTCAATTCACGTTCGATCTTTAGTGCCAGAAAGATTTCGTTAATCTTGCGGATATAGGATTTCTCGAAACTCAGAAAGAAGTTACGCGCGACCTGCATGGTGATGGTGCTGCCGCCGATGGATTTCTTCCCGGTGAGGATGAGATTGACTACGGCGCGGGTGATGCCCTGCCAGTCCACGCCGGGATGCTCGTAGAAGCGATCATCCTCGGCGGCAAGTACCGCCTCGATCATGGAGCGGGGAATTTCTTCGATGCGAATCGGTTGCCGGCGTTTCTCGCCGAACTCGGCGATCAGCGATCCATCCTGCGAATATACGCGCAACGGCACCTGCATCTTAACTTCCCGCAGGGTCTCGATTTCCGGTAACTTCGGGATGATGTAAAGACACAGGCCGATGATCGACAGGATCCCGGCCAGACACAGAAGAGCAAATAATTTAGCGGTAAACCTCAACATGTTGTGTAGATTACAAGATCAAGCTCCAATATGTATTGCTTTTGTGGAATTATTTCGATTTTCACCTTGTTTTTTCGCGGTGATTGCAAAGGCTTTGTTTTTTAAATTAGAGTTGACTATAGTTGCTGATAGAAGTTAATGTTGTATTATATGAAAGGCATATAACCCACCACGATAAAAGGAAAAAACTGTGCAACTGCGTAAGAAAAAATCAACTCCGATTATCGGGATTGATATCAGCGCAACAGCAATTAAGTTGCTTGAACTTAGCCGGAGTGGCGGTAGTTATCGTGTTGAAAGCTACTCTGTTGAGCCTCTGCCGCCGAATTCCGTCGTCGACAAGAATATAACTGATATGGATGCGGTAGGCGAGGCAATCGCGCGGGCGGTAAAAAAGTCAGGCACCAAGACCAAGGACGCTGCGGTCGCTGTCGCCGGATCATCCGTGATAACCAAGATTATCACCATGCCCGCCAACCTGACCGATGCCGAACTCGAGAGTCAGATCCAGGTGGAAGCGGATCAATATATTCCCTTTCCGCTTAATGAAGTCGCGCTGGACTTTGATGTGCAGGGCCCGAACGCGGATAACCCGGATCGTATCGACGTCTTGCTCGCCGCGTCACGTAGCGACAATGTCGATCTGAGGGTTGGCGCCGTGCAGCTGGGCGGGTTGAACGCCAAGATTGTCGATGTCGAGCAGTTCGCGCTGGAAAATACAGTGGCGATGATCGCCAACAGCAAGTTTACTGATCCGAGCGACGAGATTATCGCCGTGGCGGACATCGGTTCGACGGTGACCACCTTCAGCGTGCTGGATAAGATGAAGATTATCTATTCCCGGGAACAACAATTCGGCGGGGCGCAGCTCACCGAGGACATCCAGCGCCGCTACGGTCTGTCCTATGAGGAGGCAGGTCTCGCCAAACGCCAGGGCGGCCTTCCGGACAACTACATCCCCGAAGTGTTGGAGCCGTTCAAGGATTCAATCAGCCAGCAAATCAGTCGCGCCCAACAGTTTTTCTATTCCGCAAGTCAGATTTCGAACATCGATCATCTGATTCTGGCTGGAGGGTGCGCCTCGATAAGCGGGATCGCCGAGTTGGTGGAGGCAAAGATCGGCATACCGACAATAGTGGCCAATCCATTCGCCGATATGTCGGTGTCATCTAGAGTCTCGGCACAGTCCTTGGCCAATGACGCGCCGGCGCTGATGGTTTCCTGTGGATTGGCATTGAGGAGTTTCGACTGATGGCCAAGATTAATCTACTTCCCTGGCGGGAAGCGAAACGGAAGGAAAAACAGAAGGAATTTGTACAACTGCTGGGCGTCGCGGCGGTTGTCGGCGTGGTCGTCTGGTTCATGATTCACTGGTTCCATGGTCAATTAATCGAGGGTCAACAGGGACGAAACCAGTTTATCGTCGATGAAACGGCCAAGTTGGACGCCAAAATCAAAGAGATTGAGCAGCTGGAGATGGAGAAGCAGCGTCTGTTGGACCGTATGCGCGCGATTGAACAGTTGCAGGGCAACCGGCCCTTGATCGTGAGATTCTTCGATGAACTTGTCGACAGCTTACCGGAAGGCGTCAGTGTTACCTCCGTCACTCAGCAGGCTAACAATATCACAATCACCGGCGAAGCCCAGTCCAATGCGAGGGTGTCGTCGTTCCTGCGAAATCTGGAGGCTTCGGAATGGCTGGCCAATCCGGCCGTAGACATCATTCAGGCGCGAGACGCCAATGGTACACGGATTAGCGGTTTTACCCTGCGTTTCCAGCAGGTGATACCAAGTGCTGAAGAGGAAGGGGACGGCGCATGAAGAACATCTTGAACGAGATCAAGAATCTGGATCCGAACAATCCCGGCTTGTGGCCGATTCTATATCAACTAGTGGTGGCGGTTATTGTTTTTGCCGCGATTCTCTATGCCGGGTGGCATTTCGATGTCAGCAAGCAACGCGAAACCCTGGCCGGCGAGGAGACCAAGGAGCAGGAATTGAAAACCACTTTCGAGACCAAGCAACGCAAGGCCGCGAATCTCGATGCGCTAAAGGAGCAGATGAAGGAAATGGAGCAATCCTTTGGCGACATGATCCGGCAATTGCCCAACAAGACCGAGATCGCGGGCCTTATTGTGGATGTCTCGCAGACCGGTCTCGCGGCCGGGTTGGAATTCGATCTGTTCCAGCCGCAACCGGAAAAACAGAGCGAGTTTTATTCGGAAACGCCTATTAACATACAGGTGCGCGGGACCTATCATCAACTGGGGGAATTCATCAGCGGCGTCGCAGCCCTGCCCAGAATCGTGACCACACACGATATCAAAATTGCTCTGGCAAATGCGAATACGGGGGGTAATGTGTTGAGCATGACCGCGGTCGCCAAGACGTATCGCGCCCTCGAAGAAGAAGAGGGTTAGCCATGTATATTCTACCGAACACAAGGTTGATATCAGTGGGGTTAGTGTTGCCCGTGGTGTTGCTGACTGGTGGCTGTGTCAGCAGGGATATTACCTCGGATCCCGATCTGAATGGTTGGCGTGACGAAGTCCTGGCTCGGCCAGGCGGGCGCATCGAACCACTCCCCGAGATTAAACCCTACGAAGCCTATGCCTATATGTCCGGCAAGGAAGGCAAGACGGATCCTTTCGAGTCTTTCTATCAGGTGCGGGTGACTGAGGTGGAAGTGGATGAGAACGCTGGTCTGAGCGAAGAGATGGAAAAGCAGTTGCGAGATCGCAATCGTGAGGAACTGGAAAAATACGAACTCGACAGCCTCAAGATGGTTGGCATCATGGAGAACGAGGGTGTGACATGGGGGATCGTCAGGGATCCCGATGGCAATGTCTCGCCGGTAAAGGTCGGCAATTATATGGGCAGAAATGTGGGCAAGATTGTCAACATTTTCGAGGACAGGATAGAGCTGCGTGAAATTGTCAGAAATAGTCAGGGACGCTGGGAAGAACGCGAGGCGGCCATTGCGCTGGCTGGTGAAGAGTAAAACACTACGGGGTGGGTAAAATGACTTTAACGAGATCCGAAATGTTCAAGCAATTCGTCGGGAGAACGGTAATGAACTATAGTCGGCTACTATCGCTGATTGCTTTCAGTATGATGGCGTGTGCGAATCTGAACGCAGCAGTGACCCTGGACGATATCAGTTATTCCTCGATGCCAGGAGACAAGGTTCAAATCAGCCTGAAATTTTCGGAGGCGCTGTCGTCCGAACCCGTTAATTTCACCATCGACAATCCGGCCAGGATTGCCGTGGATCTGCCTGGTGTATCGTTGAATCTCGCGGAACGTAATCAAAGTATAGGCATCGGCATGGCTCACAGCCTAGCTGCGGTCGAGGCCGGCGGAAGAACACGCGTTGTGGTGAACCTCGTACGCCCCGTTTCTTATGAGATATCCAGCGAAGGTAATCTGGTACTCATGACTCTCGGGGCAGGCGTGGGCGCGGCTCCCGCAGCCGCATCAGCCGCGGCGCAACCTGCGCTTGGCGCGCGGGAAACCAGTGGCGGCGATGCCGGCAGGATCGAAGCAATCGATTTTCGCCGGGGCGAAGGCGGCGAAGGGCGAATTATCGTCACACTTTCGGATCCATCTGTGGGCGTGAATCTGGGGCAGGAATCCGGCCAGATCGTGGCGGATTTCATGTCAACCAATTTGCCGGCAGAACTTGACCGACGGCTTGATGTTGTCGATTTTGCGACCCCGGTGAAGGAGATCGATACCTCCAGCGTTGCCGGAGGAACGCGGATGCTGATTTCGACCGTAACAGATCAATATGATCATATGGCCTATCAGTCCGGCAACCTCTTTACAATTGAAGTCAGGCCCCTGACACAGGAAGAAAAACAGGCGCAGGAAAAGGAAAAATTCGGTTATACAGGGGAACGGTTATCGCTCAATTTCCAGAATATTGAGGTCCGCGCCGTACTGCAATTGATCGCGGACTTTACCGGATTCAATCTGGTGGCTACAGATACCGTGTCCGGCAGCGTTACCTTGAGATTGCGGAATGTACCCTGGGATCAGGTCCTGGACATCATCCTGAAAGCCAAGGGATTGGCCGTGCGCAAGGATGGGAATGTCATGCTGGTTGCTCCGACAGAGGAAATCGCCGCGCGCGAAAAACTGGAACTGGAATCACAACAGCAGGTCACGGAATTATCGCCGCTACGGACCGACTTCATCCAGATCAACTATGCCAAGGCGAGCGATCTGGCCTCGTTGATCCAGGGTAGCGAAAGTAAGTTGTTGTCCGGCCGGGGTAATGTCACTATCGATGACAGGACGAATACGCTGATTATCCAGGATGTCGCCACGAGCCTGGAGGCCATCCGGAACATGATTGCCAAACTAGATATACCCGTCCGGCAGGTAATGATCGAATCGCGTATCGTCAATGCAGACGAGTCCTTCTCGAGGGATCTCGGCGTGCAATTCGGTTACAGTAAGCGCTCCGTCGATGCCATGACTAATAACGGTACGGCGACTGTGGGTAGCGATGCCATATTCGATCTGGAGCCTACCGCAGACGATTTTCTGGTCAATCTCCCTGTCGCTGGAACCAGCGGCATAGGTTTCGCGGTGGGCAAGGTAGGCTCATACCTCCTGCAACTCGAGTTATCGGCGCTTCTGGCCGAAGGCCGAGGCGAGGATATCGCCAACCCCAAGATCATTACGGCTAACAAGACCACTGCGACTATCGAGTCGGGTGTCCAGATTCCTTATCAAGAAGCAACCTCGAGCGGAGCGACATCTACCTCCTTCCAGAAGGCGGTGCTCTCGCTCAAGGTCACGCCACAGATAACCCCTGACGACCGGATTATCCTCGACCTGACCGTGAATCAGGATTCCCAAGGCGCTTCGACTCAGTCAGGCATTCCGATCATCAACACCAAGAACGTCACAACACAGGTCTTGGTCAACGATGGGGAAACCGTCGTGCTCGGCGGTGTCTATACCCAGGTCGACAGAAACGATTCTGATCGCGTACCCTTCTTCGGGGACCTGCCCTACGTTGGATTTCTCTTCAAAAACAGCCGCATCAGGAATACGCGGAATGAACTGCTGATCTTCGTTACGCCCCGGATCCTCAGCGACGATTTGAAGATCTGACCGGCAGACGCGCAAGAGTAAAAAGATGCAGTCTTAACCAGACTGCATCTTTTTTTTTGATGAGGATTCGGATTTAAACCGCATAATTTCGCTCAACGATAAAGATGTGCGGTAATCGCGATGAAGACGGCAGATAACATATTTCTGACCGGCCCGATGGGGGTCGGCAAGACGACAATCGGGAAACTGCTCGCGGAACGTACCGGCCGGAAGTTTATAGATTCCGATACCGTCATCGTGCAACGAACCGGCGCGGCGATTGACCTGATCTTCGAGATTGAGGGTGAGGACGGTTTCCGCCGGCGCGAATCCAGGGTGATCGAGGAATTGACCAGACAGCAAGGTATTGTGCTGGCGACGGGTGGTGGAGCAATCCTTGACAAGACCAGCAGGAAATATCTTTCGGAACGGGGTTGCGTTATCTACCTGAAGGCCAATCCGGATCAGTTGCTGCGCAGGACCGCGAAAGATAATCGCCGGCCACTGCTGCAAACGTCCGACAGATTGGGCCGGATCCGTGAGATTCTTGCGAAACGCGAACCGATCTACGAAGAACTGGCCGATTGGGTCGTCACTACCGACAAGCAGACGGCAAAACAAATCGTCAACAAGATATGCAGAAAGTTAAACGCCCTATGAAAGAGATGCAGGTCAGTCTCGGGGACCGCAGCTATCCCCTATTCATCGGCGAAGACTTGCTTGGCGTAAAAGACCTTTGGGCGCGGATATGCCGCAGGAAACAGGTCATGGTGGTAAGCAACAGGACCGTTGCCCCCTTGTACCTGGACCAGGTCATGACAGCTCTGTCCGGATGCAATATCGGGAGTGTGACTCTCGAAGATGGTGAGAAGTACAAGACACTCGACGCCCTCAATGCGGTCATAACCCGACTTCTGGAGTTGGGATTCAGTCGGGATTGCCTCCTGGTGGCGCTGGGTGGCGGCGTGATCGGCGACATTACGGGATTTGCGGCCGCCTGCTATCAACGCGGCGTCGATTATATCCAGGTCCCGACCACGCTTCTTGCCCAGGTGGATTCCTCGGTGGGAGGCAAGACGGCGGTGAACCATGCCTTGGGTAAGAATATGATTGGCGTATTCTACCAACCGGTGGCCGTGCTGGCGGATACGCGTACGCTGGCGACGCTCCCGGATCGGGAACTCCGTGCGGGCCTTGCCGAAGTCATAAAATACGGAATCATTCGCGACCAGGCATTTTTCGCCTGGCTGGAAGAGAACCTGGATGGACTTCTGGCAAGGGATCAAGGTTGTCTCGCCCATGCCATTGAACAATCCTGCCGCAACAAGGCCGAAATCGTCTCCCTGGATGAGACAGAACAAAACGTCAGGGCGCTCTTGAATTTCGGTCATACCTTCGGGCACGCCATCGAGACCGCAACCGCATATACTAAATTTCTGCACGGTGAAGCAGTAGCGATCGGCATGCTGATGGCCGCCGATGTCTCGTGCCGTCATGGCTGGCTCACGCGGGAATCGATGGGGCGCCTGAAACGGATCCAGGAGCGGGCCGGATTGCCATTGGTATTGCCGGCCGGCTTGGCGGCAGAAACACTCAGATCGACCATGGCCATCGACAAGAAGGCCAGAAGCGCCCGGCTGTTTCTCGTGTTATTGCATGAGATCGGCGCGGCTTTTCTTACCGATCAGTACGAAGAAAAATTGCTGGCCGAGACCTTGAGCGAATTCGGCGCCACCGGAGGCTGAGTTAGATGCCGGCCGCCTATGCCGCCAGTACGGAGAATTCCCGGGGCCGCCGGTATCCCGAAACAAGACCTTTCCTGCGTAGCGAATTCCAGCGGGATCGCGATCGCGTTATTCATTCATCAGCATTCCGCCGTCTGGAATACAAGACCCAGGTGTTCGTAAACCATGAAGGGGACATGTTCCGGACGCGTCTGACGCACTCGCTGGAGGTTTCGCAGATTGGCAGGACCATCGCCAGGGCGTTGGAACTCGATGAGGACCTGACCGAGGCGATCTGTCTTGCGCACGACCTCGGCCATACCCCCTTCGGTCATGCGGGCCAGGATATCCTGAACGAGTGCATGAAGGATCATGGCGGGTTTGAACATAACATGCAGTCCTTGCGGGTCGTGGATCGGCTGGAAGAGAAATACGCGGCTTTCCCGGGACTTAATCTTTGTTTCGAAACGAGAGAAGGCATTCTCAAGCATTGTTCAAGGATGGACGCCGCCTCCCTAGGCGATCTCGGCGCGCGATTTCTGAACGGGACACAACCGGGATTGGAGGCGCAAGTCGCCAATTTCGCCGATGAGATTGCCTATAACAACCACGATGTCGATGATGGTCTGCGCTCCGGTTTGATTACGGTGGAGCAATTGCGGCAATGCCGGCTGTTTCGGACGCATCACGACGCGACGGTCAAGCAATGGCCAGGTTTGACTTCCCGGCGTCTGACACACGAAGTAATCAGGGGAATGATCAATCGACAGGTCATGGATTTAATCTCCGCGACCCTGGTAAAAATAGCTGCGCATACTCCGCGGACCATCGACGATGTGCGCGGCGCCGGGGAATCGCTGGTGGTTTTAAGTCCCGATATGGGTGAGATGCAACTGGAGCTTAAACGTTTTTTACGGGCAAATCTGTATCGGCATGAGTATGTGATAAACATGACGCGCAAGGCTGCGGTCATCATCAGGTCTCTGTTTGGGGCCTATTGCAGCGCGCCTGAACAAATGCCGGAAGGGTTTCGCGAACAAGATGCGGAACGAGATCAGGGGTATGGGCGGGATGTCCTGCAACGCCGGATCGCCGACTATATCGCAGGCATGACCGATCGGTTCGCCATCGCGGAATACGAGCGTCTTTATGGCGCGCACGATGGACATGCGCGGTTCCTCGACGCCACGATCAACCATCTCTGATGCAGGGGACGCCGTGAAGAAGACAGAACTTGGCCGCGTCACCGCAACGCATGAGCCGTTTCCGGAATTTTTGGATGACATTTATTTTCTTTCCCCAGTCTTGCAACAAAATCTCCAGGTTATCCGGCATCTGTTGCAAAACAGCCGGCAACTGATACTGATTACGGGGCCGCGCGGTTCCGGCGTCAGCGCCTTGTGCCGCTACCTTGCCACACGCGCGGACAGGCCCTGGAGCGTACGGCTGATCGCCGCCGCCCCTTCATCCGATCCCGATGCGATCCTCGCCGGGGTCCTGAACGAACATCCGTCCGACGGGCAATTTGACGATCGGTTGGTCAGGAACCTGAAACAAATGGAGGAACAGGGCCTGCAACCGCTGATTATCGTGGATAATGTCGAACTGTTGCTTGCGCCGCAGTTGCAGGTCCTGCTCCGGCTCGCGCAGATTCGCTACCGGGAAAGCTACTACCGGATCATCCTTGCAGGGCATGGCGATATAGAACAGCGGGTGGCTTGCGTCGGCGCGCCGGGCGCGTCGCAGGGCGTCACTCATCTCGTCCAGATTAAGCCTCTTGTCCCGGCCGAGGTCAGCGCTTACATTGCATATCGACTTGCGGCCTGCAGTCTCCCTGGCGATTTGATCGACCGGCAACTGGGCGACGATATTGCCGTGGTCTCAGGGGGTTTGCCGGCCAGAATCAATAAACTCACAAGGCAGGCCGTACGGCCGCCGCAAACTCGAACTTCAATGGTTGATCGCGGCATCACTTTGCCAGGATTACACAGCCGCTTTGTGCTAGCGGGGTTTGTTACCATCATGGTAATCGCACTTTTGTTGATCATAAGCTTAAGGAAAGACAAGACCGAAGTGGATCAAACAGTACGGATAGCCCCGGTCCACATCCAGCCACGCCCCCTGGCATCGATTCCACCTCCAGCGAGGGCGCCAACTGAAGCCCCGCTTGCCCAAACCGTACAGCCCCAAGCACCAGAGACAGCTACGTTCGCGGCAGTCGCCGAGGCGCCGCGAACGCCTGTTACACAGACGCAGGCATTACCCGGATTTCCGGCCGTGCTGGGCGAGGAATCGCTCGCGCCGCTGCCGGGGGACAGCTACGTGATCCAGCTCATCGGCGCGCATGAATTGCATACCATCAGGCGGTTTCTGGAATTCGAACCGGCCCTGACCGGGAATCTGTCCCTGGTGAAGGCGAGGAGGGACAACCGCGCCTGGTATCTCTTGTTGACCGGATCTTTTGCCAATCGCGAGGCGGCCATGGCTGGGATTGCGAAATTGCCAGAATATGCCAGGAAAAACAGTCCCTGGCCGAGGAGCGTGGCAGCGGTATTGGCAGAGAGCGATGCCATATCCGCAGTGAACGAATAACCCCACGATTGCGTGCCAAATTGGGTCTTGCCATTCGTGACTTCTCCGGGTTGCTTTATTATAATCCTGCTCCTTTTGCATGAGCGAAATGGCGCGACGCTAAATCATCCCGTCTGACGAAATGCGCGCCGCCTCTCATCTGAAGCCCTGAATTGCATCGATCCGCTGCGCCGCACGCCGCGCAGCCAATTTGAAAGATTTCACGATATGAACATGTTACTCGGCCACCCCGCTGAAGGACTCTACGACCCCGCGCATGAGCACGATGCCTGCGGGGTGGGTTTCGTCGTGGACATGAAGGGGCGGAAATCGCATCAGATCGTGGATAACGCGATGACCGTGCTGAAGAATCTCCTGCACCGCGGTGCCTGCGGAGCGGAGGTCAATACCGGCGATGGCGTGGGCATCCTGCTGCAAAAGCCGCACAAGTTCTTCCGCCGGGTCTGCGCGGAACTGGATATTCCCCTGCCGGAGGATCCGCAACAATACGGATCCGGGCTCGTGTTTCTGCCGCGGGATCCGGAGCAGGCGTCGCAGTGTCGCCGTCTCTTCGAACAGATAGTGGCCGACGAGAGGCAGACGGTCCTGGGTTGGCGGGATGTGCCGGTGGACGACTCGCCCATCGGGCCGACGGCGAAGGCGGGCGAACCAGCCTTCGCACAGATTTTTATCCGCCGCGGCGATGATGTTGAGGATGTCGCCGCCTTCGACCGCAAGCTCTACATCATCCGCAAGCGCGTGGAAAAGGGCATCCGGGATGCGGGACTGACGGAAGGCGCCCTGTTCTATGTGCCGACCTTGTCCTGTCGCACCTTCGGCTACAAGGGCATGTTGACCGGCACCCAACTCGAGACGATGTTTCCGGACATCACCGACCCGGATGTCGAATCGGCGATGGCGCTGGTTCATCAACGCTTCTCGACCAACACCTTTCCATCCTGGCCGCTCGCGCATCCCTTCAGGTATATCTCGCACAACGGCGAGATCAACACCTTGCGGGGCAACATCAACTGGATGCGGGCGCGCGAGGCGTTGTGCAAATCGGAACTCTTCGGCGAGGACCTGAAGAAGCTCTTCCCGGTCATCATGGAAGGCGGCAGCGATTCCTCCACGTTCGATAATGTCATGGAGTTCCTCTACATGACGGGGAGGCCGCTGCCGCTCGCCGTCCTGATGATGATTCCGGAGGCCTGGAGCGGACATGAGGCCATGGATGACGATCGCCGGGCCTTTTATGAATACCACTCCTGTCTGATGGAGCCGTGGGACGGACCGGCCTCGATCGCCTTCATGGACGGAGAAGTCATCGGCGCGGTGTTGGATCGCAACGGTCTGCGGCCGTCCCGCTATTACGTGACCAAGGACGATATGGTGATCATGGCCTCCGAGGTCGGCGTCCTGAACATCCCGCCGGAAAATATCCTGATCAAGGAAAGACTGCATCCCGGCCGGATCTTCCTGGTGGATACGCGCCAGGGCCGGATCATCGATGACGAGGAACTCAAGCGAACCTTTACCAGGGAACATCCCTACCGGAAATGGTTAACGGAGAATCTCCTGCCACTGGAGAATCTGCCGCCCTCCGTCAAGATCCCCACGCCGGATCCTGAAACCTTGTTGAAGAAACAGTTGGCCTTCGGTTATACCCATGAAGACCTGCGGATCGTGATGGCCCCGATGGCGCTTAACGGCGAAGAACCCATCGGTTCGATGGGCACCGATGCGGCGCTGGCCGTGCTCTCCAATCGCCCCCGGCTGCTGTTCGATTATTTCAAGCAACTCTTCGCCCAAGTCACCAATCCGCCGCTAGACGGCATCCGTGAGGAGCTGGTCACCCAGGTGTCGAGCACCATCGGTCCCGAAGGCAATCTGCTGCGACCGGTGCCGGAGAGTTGCCGGCAGATCCGCATTTCCTCGCCGGTCCTGACCAACGAAGAGCTGGCGAAGATACGCCAGGTCGATCTGCCCGGATACCGGGCCAAGGTCGTGCCGATCCTCTATCCGGTCGCCGCTGGCGGTCCCGGCCTCGATCAAGCCCTGCATCTGGTCTGCCAGGCGGTGGATGCCGCGGTTGCCGAGGGTTACACATTCATCATTCTTTCCGATCGCGGCATCACGCCGGAGCTTGCGGCGATCCCTTCGTTGCTCGCAACCGCCGGGGTGCATCATCACATGGTGCGCAATGGTTCCCGCGTCAAGGCCGGACTGCTGCTGGAATCGGGTGAGCCGCGCGAGGTGCATCACTTCGCGCTGCTGGTAGGTTTCGGTATCGGGGCCGTTAACCCCTATCTTGCCTTCGAGACGCTGGAGGACATGATCGGCAAGGGTCAACTGCCGGAGATGGTCGCTGCGGATGCCGTGAAGCTTTATATCAAGGCGCTCAACAAGGGTCTGGTCAAGACCATGTCGAAGATGGGCATCTCGACCATCCAATCCTATCGCGGAGCGCAGGTTTTCGAGGCAATCGGACTAAACAAGGAATTCGTCGATCGTTATTTCACTTGGACCACCTCGCGGATCGGCGGCATCGGCCTGGATATCGTCGCCCACGAGAATGCGCTGCGGCATTGCAATGCCTTCCCTGAACGCCAGGTGAAGCAACCGGATCTGGACTGGGGCGGGGAGTATCAGTGGCGTCGGGACGGAGAATATCACCTGTTCAACCCGGCCACTGTGGCGAAACTTCAGCACGCCACCCGCAACGACGATTACAGCCAGTTCAAGGAATTCAGCCGTCTGGTGGACGAACAGAACGAACATCTGGCGACATTGCGCGGATTATTCCAATTCAAGTTCGACCGCCCGCCCGCGCCGTTGGAGGAGGTGGAGTCGATCGAGTCGATAATGCGGCGATTTGCCACCGGCGCCATGTCCTACGGCTCGATCAGTCAGGAGGCGCACGAGACGCTGGCTATCGCCATGAACCGGATCGGCGGTAAATCCAATACCGGCGAGGGCGGCGAGGACCCGGCTCGATATGCGCCCGATCCGAATGGCGACTCGCGCCGCAGCGCGATCAAGCAGGTCGCCTCAGGACGCTTTGGCGTCACCAGTGAATATCTGGTGAATGCGGATGACATCCAGATCAAAATGGCGCAGGGTGCGAAGCCCGGCGAGGGCGGACAACTGCCGGGCACGAAGGTCTATCCATGGATTGCCAAGGTCCGCTATTCCACCGCCGGCGTCGGCCTCATCTCGCCGCCGCCACACCACGATATTTATTCGATCGAGGACCTCGCGCAACTCATCCACGATCTGAAGAACGCCAATCCACGCGCGCGGGTCCATGTCAAGCTGGTCTCCGAGATTGGGGTCGGCACCGTCGCCGCGGGCGTGGCCAAGGCGCATTCCGATGTTGTCCTGATCTCCGGTTACGACGGCGGCACCGGCGCCTCGCCCATCAGTTCCCTGAAGCACGCGGGACTGCCCTGGGAGCTGGGGCTCGCCGAGACGCAACAGGTCCTGGTCATGAATCGCCTGCGGGATCGGATCGTCGTGCAGACGGACGGTCAGCTCAAGACCGGCCGGGATGTGATCATCGCGGCCCTGCTCGGGGCCGAGGAATTCGGGTTCTCCACCGCGCCGCTGGTGGTCCTCGGCTGCATCATGATGAGGGTTTGTCACCTGAACACCTGCCCTGTGGGCGTCGCGACCCAGGACCCGCGGTTGCGCGCAAAATTCGGCGGCAAGGCGGATCATGTCGTGAGTTATTTCCGGTTCCTCGCGGAGGAAGTCAGGGAATATATGGCCCAATTGGGTTACCGGAAGATCGAGGAGATGATCGGCCAGGTCGATCGCCTCGATGTCAACCGCGCCATCTCGCACTGGAAGGCGACCGGACTCGATTTCAGCATGATCCTGCACAAGCCCAAGGCTGCGGAAGGCGTGGGCGTCTACTGCACCCGCGCGCAGGAACACGGGCTCGAAAAATCCCTGGACGTTACCACCCTCGTGCCGCTCTGCAAGAACGCCATCGAGAACCGGGACCCGGTCGAACTCATCCTGCCAATCAGGAACACCAATCGCTCGGTGGGCGCCATACTGGGATACGAGATCACGCGCCGACACGGCGGTGAGGGTCTGCCTGAGGACACCATCCGGGTTCGTTTTCAGGGGTCGGCCGGGATGAGCTTCGGGGCCTTCCTGCCCAAAGGCATTACCTTGACCGTCGAGGGCGACGCCAACGACTATCTCGGCAAGGGCCTCTCCGGCGGCAAGATAATTGTTTTTCCGCCGGCAGCCGCGACCTTTCCGGCGGAAGAGAACATTATCGCCGGCAATGTATTGCTCTATGGCGCGACCAGTGGCGAGGCCTATATCCGCGGCATTGCGGGCGAGCGCTTCGCGGTCAGGAACAGCGGCGCCCGGGCCGTCGTTGAAGGGGTCGGCGATCATGGTTGCGAATACATGACCGGAGGACGGATCGTGGTCATCGGCAAGACCGGCCGGAACTTCGCGGCCGGGATGTCCGGCGGGGTTGCCTATGTCCTGGATGACAAGGCGGAGTTCCGGGGGCGTTGCAATCGATCCATGGTCGAACTCGAGGCATTGGAGGAAGACGAGGATCTCGAGACGGTGCATGAGTTGATCGCCCGGCATCAGGTATACACCCGGAGTACGGTCGCGGATCGGATCCTGTCGGACTGGGATCGCTACAGGCGGCTGTTCGTCAAGGTGATGCCAAAGGATTACAAACGGGTGCTGGAGGCCATAAAGAGGGCGAAGGCTTCCGGCATCCCGGAGGACGAAGCCGTGATGGAGGCCGCGCATGGCTAAGCCGACGGGATTCCTGGAAACCGGCCGGGTCAAGCAACCCTATAGGCCGAAGCCCGAACGGCTGCGGGACTGGCGACAGGTGATGGCCCCCTGGCCCGAGTCCGGATTGCTCGCGCAGGCCTCCCGTTGCATGGATTGCGGCATACCGTTCTGTCACAACGGCTGTCCGCTCGGGAATCTCATCCCTGACTGGAACGACCTGGTCTACCGGGAACAGTGGCAACGCGCGATCGACCGCCTGCATGCCACCAACAATTTCCCCGAATTCACCGGCACGCTGTGTCCCGCACCGTGCGAAGGCGCCTGTGTGCTCGGCATTAACGACAACCCGGTCACCATCAAGGCGGTGGAACTCGCCATCATCGACAAGGCCTTCGAACAAGGATGGATTCACCCGCGACCGCCGGAGAAAAAGACCGGCAAAAAGGTCGCGATCGTCGGATCGGGACCCGCCGGGCTTGCCGCGGCGCAGCAACTGGCCCGCGCCGGACATAGCGTCACAGTGTTTGAGAGAAGCGATCGGATCGGCGGCCTGTTGCGTTACGGCATCCCTGAATTCAAGATGGAGAAAGACCGGCTCGATCGGCGCCTTGCGCAGATGCGCGAAGAAGGCGTGGAGTTCCGAACCAACGCCCATGTAGGCGTGAACGTGCCGGTCGCGGACCTAACCGGCAAGTTCGACGCCCTCCTGCTCGCCGGCGGCGCCTGTCAGCCCCGGGATCTGCCGGTGCCCGGCCGCGAGTTGAAGGGCGTGCACTTCGCCATGGATTATCTGACCCAGGCGAATCGTGCCTGCCAGGGGGATGTCATCCCCGAGGCGGAACGCATCTCCGCCACCGGCAAGCATGTGGTCATCATCGGCGGCGGCGACACGGGCGCGGATTGTCTCGGCACCGCGCACCGGCAGCAGGCAGCCTCGGTGCATCAGTTCGAGATCATGCCCCGGCCGCCGGAAAAACGCTCCCAGGGCAATCCCTGGCCCGAGTGGCCGAATATCTACAGGGTGGCCTCCGCGCATGAGGAAGGCGGGACGCGGCTTTATTCGGTGTCGACCACCCGCTTCATCGGCGACGCCGAGGGCCGGCTCCAGCAACTGGAGTATTGCCGCGTGGAGACGGTACACAATTATGGCCGGATCACGTTCAACGAGATACCCAAAAGTCATGCCGTCATCCCCTGTCAACTGACGCTGCTGGCCATGGGGTTCACCGGGGCGGAAAAGAAGGGCATGCTGGAGGACCTGGGAGTCCGCTGCACGGACCGAAATAACGTCTGGCACGACGGCAACTGGCGGACCAGCGTCGAGGGCGTATTCACCGCCGGCGACATGCAGCACGGCCAATCCCTGATCGTCTGGGCCATCGCCGAGGGGCGTTCGGCCGCGTGGGCGATCGATCAATATCTCATGGGGGAGTCATCCCTTCCGGCGCCACTCTGAGTTCGGCCCTCACAACAAGCCCAATTGCAATTGCCAAGGCGATTACATATCCTGCGACCGATCCGGCAGCCGGAATGATGCAAGCGAAAATCGCGCGGCCAGACGGAATTCTTCTCAATCAATGCTAGAGGTGTGCCCTTGTATATCGATAAGGCCGATAAGGCGGAATTGTCGCGGCGGGAGGCGGAACTCGCCGCCGAATATGAAGGCTTCAAGTCGCAGAAGCTGAATCTCGATCTCACCCGGGGCAAACCCTCCTCACGGCAACTGGATCTAAGCAATGGCATGGACGGCATTCTCGGCGGCGGATACGCCGCCGCCGACGGGACCGACACGCGCAACTACGGCGTGCTTGAAGGGATACATGAACTGCGCAAGCTCGGCGGGGATATCCTCGGGGTCAAGCCGGAGATTGTGCTCGCGGCCGGCAACAGCAGCCTGGAGCTGATGCACCGGTGTGTCCATTTTGCCTACCTCTTCGGCGCGCATGAAGGCGCCACGCCGTGGAAGGACGAAGGCAGGATCAAGTTCATCTGCCCGGTCCCCGGTTATGACCGCCACTTCGCCATCACCCAGGAACTCGGCATCGAGATGATCAATGTGGCCATGCGGGACGACGGTCCTGACATGGACGCGATTGAGGCCCTGCTGCGGCAGGACCCGGCTATCCGTGGCCTCTGGGTGGTGCCGAAATATTCCAATCCCACGGGAGTGGTCTTCAGCGACGCGGTGGTCGAACGCATGGCCGCCCTGGGCCGGATCGCGGCGAAGAACTTCCGGCTCTTCTGGGACAACGCCTACGCGGTGCACGACCTGCACGACAATCCCCCCGTGCTCGCCAACATCATGGATTATTGCGAACGCCTCGGCACGCTAGACAGCGTTCTGCAATTCACCTCCACCTCTAAGATCAGCTTTGCCGGGGCCGGCGTGGCCTTCCTCGCGGCCTCGCCCGGCAATCTGGCCAAGTTCAAGAAGCACCTCGGGATCGCCACCATCGGCCCCGACAAGGTAAATCAGTTGCGCCACGCCAGGATGTTCCCGGACTTGCGGGCGCTGAAGGACCGGATGCGGCTACATGCCGAAATGTTGCGGCCGAAGTTCGCGGCGGTGCTCAGAAGTCTCAAGGAGAATTTCAAGGACAGCGATCTGGGAAGCTGGCAGGTTCCGCAGGGGGGCTATTTCGTTTCCTTCGATGCCCGCCCTGGCGTGGCGAGTGAGATTGTGCGGCTGGCGGCCGCGGTCGGCGTCAAGCTGACGCCCGCCGGCGCGACCTTCCCCTATGGCCGCGATCCGGAAGATCGGAATATCCGCCTGGCGCCTTCCCTGCCGGTGCTGGCAGAGGTGGAGCAGACCATGGCGGTCTTCGTCACCTGTGTGAAACTTGCCTCGGTCAGGAAAAAGTTGCAGGACCTTAACCCGTAGTAGACCCAGACCGCACGTTCCCGCGGGTGTAGGAAAACCAGGCCCCGCCGAGCGAGTAAATACAGGAGGCACTGAGCGTCCACCGGATTACGGTGAGCAGCGCCGGGTACTGACTCGGCGCGAGTTCCACATTCCCTATGACCAGCGAGACCAGCAGCAGGATGCCGGCCGATCCCGTCATGTTGCCGAGCAGCCTGGAGAGGCTGAGCAAGGCGGAGGCGATGCTGAGCCGCGCCCTGTCCACCGAACCCAGGGCGGCGTTGTTGTTGGGCGAGGTGAACAGGCCGAAACCCAGGCCCATGGTCATCAGGGCCGCGCCGATAACCGTCAGGGAGGTGTCCAGATCGACATGCTGCAAGACCAGCAGGGCGCCAGACATGATCAGGCAGCCGGTCGTCGCGATGACCCTGGGTTCGAAACGATCCGACAACCGGCCGGCGAAAGGCGCCACGACGGCCATGGTGACCGCTTGCAGCATCATCAGTTGCCCTGCCTGGGCCGGAGATAGTCCCTTGATGAACTGCAAATACAGGCTGAGCAGAAAGACCAGGGGAAAGTTGCTGGCGTAGGTACAGGTGCTGGCGAGCAGCGAGCGGGAAAAGACCCGGTTCTCCTGGATGGCCCGGAAGCGGATCAGGGGATGCGGGGAGGCGAGCTGCTGGAATACGAACAGGCCCATGCCGCAGAGCCCGGCGGACAGGCTTAGCAAACCGGCCAGGGAGGGCAGCAGGGAAACGCCGAGAAACAGGGCCGAGGCGGAACAGAGCAGGATCAGGCTGCCCTGCCAGTCGACCTTGTCCGGCGTTTCGCTCTTCCAGTCGCCCTTGATGCGCGTCAGGAACAGGATGATCGCCAGCAGGGTGAGGGGGACCGGGAACATGAAGATGGTGCGCCAGCCGAAGGTTTGGGTAAACCAGCCGCCGAGCAAGGGCCCGCAGGACATGCCGACGTAGACGGCGGCATTGGCGAAACCGAGCGCCATGCCGCGGTTGGCGACGCCGAATACAGACATCACGATGGCGAGACCCGTGGCGAAGGACATGGCCGACCCCAGCCCTTGCAGCACGCGCGTGAACAGCAGCCATTCGATCGAGGGCGCCTGCGAGGCGATGAGGCTCGCCAGCGTAAAAACCACAGTCCCCGTGAGATAGATCCGCTTGCGACCGTGGATGTCCGCCAGGCGGCCGGCCGGCAGGATCGCCACGACATTGCTGAGCAGGAAGGCGGTGGGCACCCAACTGATGAGCACGGCGTCGGCGGCCAAATCCTCGGCGATCTTCGGTATCGCCACGTTCGTGGACGACATGGTGAGCGAATTGGACAGGCTTACCAGACAGATGCTGGCGAGCGCAAGCCAGCGCGCGGCGGCGTTGTCTGCGTAGTATTTCTGGATCTCTTCGGCTTTCAATTCGGGTCTTGAATCCCGGTTGGCAAGGGTCGGCGCGGGCGTTGATCCGGCTGTTCATTCTAACGATTTCCGGTATGATTTTCCCCTTCCTTGACTGACCTTCCCCGCGCCATGACCGACCCTGTGCTGAAAAACGATCGCCTCATCCGCGCCCTCTTGCGCCAGCCCGTCGATCGCACGCCGATCTGGATCATGCGTCAGGCCGGGCGTTATCTGCCCGAATATCGCGAGACGCGCGCCCGCGCGGGCAGCTTCATGGACCTCTGCCGCCATCCCGATCTCGCCTGCGAGGTGACCCTGCAACCCCTGCGGCGATTCGATCTGGACGCCGCGATACTCTTTTCCGATATCCTGACCATCCCGGCCGCGATGGGTCTCGGACTTGATTTCGTGGAAAACGAGGGTCCCAGGTTTGCAAAGCCTATCAGGACGCGCAGCGACGTGGCGCGTCTCGGGGTCCCGGACCCTGAGCGCGATCTGGGGTATGTGCTGGAGGCCGTGCGAACCATCAAACGGGAACTGGGTAACCGCGTGCCCCTGATCGGTTTTGCCGGGAGCCCGTGGACGATCGCCACCTACATGATCGAGGGTGGATCGAGCGATGATCACCGCCTGGCCAGGACCATGCTGTACCAGGAACCCGCCACCCTGCATGCCCTGCTCGAGGTCCTCGCCCGCGCGGTC
This sequence comes from Gammaproteobacteria bacterium, assembly GCA_004297165.1. Lineage (GTDB taxonomy): Bacteria > Pseudomonadota > Gammaproteobacteria > Eutrophobiales > Eutrophobiaceae > 2-02-FULL-56-15. The sequence continues at coordinate 12,115 of SCUJ01000011.1, read as the reverse complement.
GCGGAATATCTCAACGGCCAGATCGCCGCGGGCGTGGATGTGGTGCAGATCTTCGACACCTGGGGAGGGATCCTGACGCCCGCGGCTTACCGGGAATTTTCCCTGCGCTATATGCAGGCGATCATGGAGCGGCTGAAGCGCAGATCGGGGACGAAGATTGTACCGGTCATCCTGTTCACCAAGGGGGGCGGGGCCTGGGCAGAGACGATTGCCGCGAGCGGTTGCGACGCCATGGGCCTCGACTGGACGGTCGATCTGGGCGATGTGCGCCGGCGCACCGAGGGTAAAGTGGCGCTCCAGGGCAACCTGGACCCGGCCGTACTCCATGGTTCGGAGGCTGCCATCAGGTCAGAGGCCGCGGCCATCCTCGCGGCCTACGGGCGGGGCCCTGGCCATGTCTTCAACTTAGGACACGGGATCTCCCAGCATGCCGACCCCGACAGGCTCAAGGTCCTCGTGGACGCCGTACACGATCTCAGCGCGCCCTATCATCAGGGCTGAAATACCTTGCGAGATAGAGCGCCAGCAGGACGGCGATACATAAACCGATTGCCGGCAGGTCGCCGGTGAGCGCATAAGGCGTCATTCCCGCATAAGGCATCACGGCGCCGCTGATGGCGGCGGGGACGAATTGCTCCGCCTGCCGCAATACCCTTCCTTCGTTGTCGATGATTGCGGTGACCCCGGTATTGGTGGCGCGCAGCAGGTAACGGCCGGTCTCCAGGGCGCGCATGCGCGCCATCTGCAAGTGCTGATGCGGGGCCAGCGAATCGCCGAACCAGGCGTCGTTGCTGAGGTTGATGAGGAATTCGGCCTCCGGCAGTGCCTTAATGATCTCGCGGCCAAAGGTCGCCTCGTAGCAGATGGAGATCCCGGCCTTGAATCTTTCATTCGCGAACACCGGGCTCACCGGGTTCCCTGACGAGAAATCGGACATGGGGATCCTGAGAAAATCCAGGATCCCACCCAGCATGGATTTCATGGGCAGATACTCGCCGAAGGGAACAAGGTGGCGTTTGTGATATACGGCAATCTCGTCGGCAAGGAGCAACGCGCTGTTGAAGAATTCCCGGGTGGCCGGGTCATCCACCGGCATCCCGAGCAGCAGGTTGGCTCGGCCCTCTTTGCGGCGTTGTTCGATCTCGTCCAGATACGACTCCGCACGGCTGAGGAGCACCGGCAGGGCGGTCTCGGGCCAGATGATCAGGTCGTGTTGCCAGTAGGGTTCGGTGAGTTCGAGATAGAGATCGAAACCCTGACGCTGGAATTGCGGCTGCCATTTCATATCCTGCGGGATCCCTCCCTGAACGAGGGCGACCGAGATCTCCCCGCCTGCGGGCGTCGTCCATTCGATATCTTTCAGGGTCCAGGCGCCAAACCAGAGACCGCCAAACAGGATCGACGCCCCGATCCTGCGCCAGAGGGTCGCAGGCATCAGGGCGGCGACCAGCAGTGCCGCGCTCGAAGTCACGGCCAGCCCGATGCCGTAGGTCCCGGCGAGCGGCGCGAGGCCGGTCAACGGCGAATCGATCATGGAGTAGCCGACTTGCAGCCAGGGAAAGCCGGTGAAGACCCAGGCCCGCAGCCATTCGCACAATACCCACAGGAGGGCGAATGCACACAGTTGGGGGATCGGACCGTGGCTGGAGAAATAACGATTGCCGATAAGGATCGCCAGGCCCGGATACAGGGCCAGATAGAGCACCAGCACCAGCGTAACCAGGAGGGAACCTATGAGATTCATTCCGCCGAACTGGTTGATGCTGATGTGCAGCCAGTTGACCCCCGCGCCGAACATCCCGAGACCGAAAAGATAACCGCGGAGAAAACCCTGGCGCGGATCGCAATTCAATGAGCAGAAAAAAAGCAGGGCGATAGCCGCAACCGCCAGGACCCAATAATCGAAGGGGGCAAAGGCGAGCGTCAGCAAGGCCCCGCCGATGAGGCAGGGGAGCCCGGGGAGAATGGTTTCCCCGCGCTTAACCTTCACCTTTGGTGAACTTCAATAGCTGGACGCGGCGCCGATCCGCGCGCAGGACCTTGATGTGAAAACCGGCCAGATCGATGGACTCGCCCCGTTTCGGCAGGTGTCCGAAGGCATTGACGACCAGCCCGCCGATGGTGTCGTATTCCGCGTCGCTCAGGGCGGCGCCGAAACGCGCATTGAATTCTTCGATCGGTGTGATCGCCCGGACCGTATACCGATTGACCCCGTGCTGGCGGATGTTGTCTTCCTCCTCGAAGTCGTGCTCGTCCTCAATCTCGCCCACGATCTCCTCGATGATGTCCTCGATCGTGACCAGTCCGGTCACTCCATACTCATCGACGACGATCGCCATGTGATTGCGGCTGGACCGGAATTCCCGCAACAGGACGTTCAGGCGTTTGCTCTCGGGTATGAATATCGCCGGGCGCATCACATCCTTGATATCGAAGCTCCCCGTATGCGGCTGTGCGAAATACGCCAGGAGATCCTTGGCCAGCAGGATGCCCATGACGTCGTTCGGATCCTCGCCGATGACCGGGAAGCGCGAGTGTCCGGAGGCGACCACGGCCTTGATGAGATCCCCGGGATCGGTATCGTAGGCGATGATGTCCATCTGCACCTTGGGTACCATGATGTCGTTGACCCGCATGTCGGAGACATGCAATGCCCCCTCGAGCATGATCAGGACATCGGGATCCAGCAGGTTGGTAGTCTCGCACTGTCGCAGCAATTCCAGGAGGGTCTGCCGGTCCTTCGGCGCGCTGCGGAACAGTTTGTTGATGGAGGCGATCCAGGCGGGAAGTTTTGAATGTTTCCGATTATTTTTCATCGTTCCATTATATATGGGTTCGCTATCCCGAGCCTCGCCAGGGCCCTGGTTTCCCGATCCTCCATCGCGGAGGCGGCCCCTGGTTCCTGGTGATCATACCCTAACAGATGGAGTACGCCATGAATCACGAGGTGGGCAAAATGATCCCGCGGCTGCTTGCCCTGCTCCCGCGCCTCGGTGCGGACCACGGGTGCGCAGATAACGATATCGCCGAGATACGTACGGCCTTCCGCATCCGCTTCGCCGGAGGGAAACGCAAGCACATTGGTGGCCTTGTTGCGCCCGCGCCAGCGCCGGTTAAGTTCCCGGCTTTCATCCAGATCGGCGATGCGGATCGTAAGCGCTGTTTCCTGCTCGCTGCCGGCGAGCGCGGCTCGCGCCCAGCGCCGGATCTCCCTCCCGTCAGGCAGATCTCCCTCAAGGGAGACGGACTGAACGGCGATCCGTGTCATCCGCGCTGCCGGTTCCGCGCTGCTTCGGCCAGTTTTTCGCTGCGTTCATAGGCGTCGAGGATCCGCTTTACCAGCGGGTGCCGAACCACGTCCCGGGATTTAAAGAAGGTGAAACTGATGCCCTCTTCCTTGCTGAGGATGTCGATCACATGGCGCAGGCCGGATTTTTTGCCGGGCGGGAGATCGGTCTGAGTGATGTCGCCGGTGATAATGGCGGTCGATCCGAAGCCGATCCGCGTGAGAAACATCTTCATCTGTTCCACCGTGGTGTTCTGGGCCTCATCCAGGATGATGCAGGCCTCGTTCAGGGTGCGCCCGCGCATGAAGGCCAATGGGGCAATCTCGATGACATTGCGTTCAACCAGCCGGGCAACGCGTTCGAAGCCGAGCATCTCATACAGGGCGTCGTACAACGGACGCAGGTAGGGATCGATTTTCTGAATGAGGTCGCCGGGCAGATAACCCAATTTTTCACCGGCCTCGACCGCGGGACGCACCAGCACCAGCCGGCGGGCCTGTTCCTGTTCCAGCGCCGCGACGGCGGAGGCGACGGCGAGATAGGTCTTGCCCGTGCCGGCCGGTCCGATCCCGAAACTGATGTCATGGGTCTGGATATTCGCGAGGTACAATCGCTGATTCGGACTCCGACCGCGGATGACGCCGCGTTTGGTCTTGATGCCGATCTCGCCGGTCAGGTCCTCTTCGAGCTCCTCGTCCAGCCTGGAGTCCTGGAGAAACAGATGGATGCGCTCCGGGGAGAGCCGTTCCTGCCGCGTGGCTTCATAGAGCTGGACCAGCAGGCGGTGGCCCGACGCCACCGCCTGCTTCGTGCCGATGATGCGGAAGCTGTTGCTGCGGTTGTTGATCTCGACCCCGACCCGTCGTTCGATCTGGCGCAGGTGTTCGTCCATGGGGCCGCACAGGTTCGCCAGGCGTTCGTTGTCCGGGGGCGAAAGGACGATATCCTCGGCGACAGGGTGGATGATATCCACAGGAGTGTTCAAGGCGTCAGGCGATCCCTGCGCCGTTCACAGCAAGGCGGTCTGTGGACAGCCGGCATTGGACCAGTTCGCCACGCAGCGAGTTGGTCATGACCGCGGTGATCCGCACCGGCGCGAAGGTTCCAATCAAGCCGGGATCCCCGGGGAAATTCACCATGCGGTTGTTGCCCGTGCGGCCGGACATTTCCCCAAGGCTGCGGCGGGCGGCGCCTTCCACCAGGACAGGTTGGATTGATCCTACCATCCCCAGGCTAAGCGCCTGTGCCTGGGCGTTGAGACGGTCCTGCAGGATCTGCAAACGCCGGTTTTTGATCGCGTGGGGAATGACATCCTCCATATTCGCCGCCGGTGTGCCGGGACGTTTGCTGTAGATGAAACTGAAGGACTGATCGAAATTCAATTCCGCTACCAGATCCAGCGTGAGCTGGAAATCCTCTTCGGTTTCGCCTGGGAAACCGACGATAAAGTCGGAGGACAGACTGATATCGGGCCGCGCTTCCCTCAGTTTCCGGATTTTTTCCCTGTATTCGCCGATCGTGTGTCCGCGTTTCATCAGTTGCAGGATGCGATCGGCGCCGCTTTGCACGGGCAGGTGCAGATGGTTGGCGAGTTTAGGCTCTCGCGCGTAAGCCGCGATCAGGCTGTCGCCGAGTTCGGCCGGATGGGAGGTCGTAAAGCGGATCCGTTCGATCCCCTCCACCAGCGCCACATATTCGATTAAAAGCGCCAGATCGGCGGCCCTGCCATCATGGGTGGTGCCCCGGTAGGCGTTGACGTTCTGGCCCAACAAGGTAATCTCGCACACGCCCTGAGCGGCCAGGCTGTCCACTTCGGCAAGGATGTCGTCGAAGGGTCGGTGGATCTCCTCGCCGCGGGTGTAGGGGACGACGCAGTAACTGCAATACTTGCTACAGCCTTCCATGACCGAGACGAAGGCTCTGACGCCATCCGCGCGCGGTTCCGGGAGATGATCGAATTTTTCTATCTCCGGGAATGAGACATCGATGGCCGGTGTACACGAATCGCGGACGGCGGCAAACAACTCCGGCAGCCGGTGCAGGGTCTGGGGGCCGAAAACGATATCCACGTGCGGTGCGCGTCTGCGAATGGCCTCGCCTTCCAGGCTGGCGACGCATCCGCCTACGCCCAGGATCAATTCCGGATTCGACAGTTTCCGGCCGCGCCATCTTCCCAACTCTGAAAAGAGCTTTTCTTCCGCCTTTTCACGGATGGAACAGGTGTTGAAAAGGACGACGTCGGCGCTATCCGGATCCCTGGTCAGTTCCATGCCTTCCGCATCGGCAAGCAGATCGCCGATTCTCGCGGAATCGTATTCGTTCATCTGACACCCGAAGGTCTTAATGTAAAGTTTCTTACCCATACGCTGAAGGCGCTAAACAAGGGGGGTAAAGTATACCGTACCAGGCGTCATTTCCAGCCGCTTGGGGGATCTTCATTCCATTGCCTGTTCGAATAACTGATTGAAAGTATAGTATTTTCCCGCATTGATGGCGTGATATCCGGGCAGCCGGTTGATCTTCCGGCGCAGGGATCTGGATCTGAGGGCCTGTTCCAGGGTTTTCAATATGAACGGTTCCAGACCATTGTCGATCGCGAGAATATAGGCCTCGTGCAGGAATGGGATGAAATCCAGATCGAACTGCGCCGCGGCCGCCCTAATGCCGAAACCGGCGTCGGCCGCGCCGCTGGCCACCATCGCCGCCACGGCAAGATGGGTGAACTCCTCATTGCTATAACCGTTGATGCGGGAAGCCGGCACTTTATCCTGGAGCAGGAGCTGATCCAGTATGGTGCGGGTGCCTGAATTGCGTTGCCGGTTGATAAAACGGACGGAGCGTTTGGTCAGATCGGCAAGCCGCTTGATCTTCCGCGGGTTGCCGCGTCTGACCATCAATCCCTGCTCACGGGTCGCGACCAGCATCAGTAAATGCCGTTGGGGCGATATCCAATACCTGTAGCGGGGCGCCAGCGATCGATGCACAAGTTGTAAGGGGATATGAAATCCAGCGACCTGGCAGCGTTTGTCGTTCAGGCTTTTCAGGTTATCGAGGCTGCCTTGGGTCTGGAATTCTGTCGTGAAACGCTTGTCCTTGCACAGTAGCTCAATCAATTGACCGATGGCGAGTCCGTGGCTCGCGTGTATGCGCAAGACCGGTTTGTTTATGGTGGTGACTAATCCGGAAATTGTCCCATTGATGCCCGCGGCCCAGCGTTCCAGGTGCGCCATCGCTTCATCATCCACATGCCGTTTTTCCTCGAGCAGCTTCTCGCCGAGGGCTGTCAGCGCGGCGCCCCTGCCACGTTCTAGAAGCGCCAGGGGACTTCCGAAAAGCGTGGCCTGGCGTCCCAGCAAGCCCCAGGCATGTCGGTATGACATGCGGTTGACGCGCGCGGCTTCGGCCAGCGACCCGTTTGCGCGTATCGCCTGGAGCAAAATGAACAATTGTTCTTCAATCTCGACTGCGGGATGGCCTTCACCGCGCCATTGCAATGAGAACTTGATCTGCATACTGCAATAATTTCCGGATGGATGGCGTCATTATAACCGCGTCGGACAGAAATGCTCAGGGATCCCCCCTGATATTCGAAGACCTGCTTGAAACCCCGTTATAGCAGGGGTTATCCCGTTATTCTTCGCATGAGTATGGCCAGTAATATTCACTTCAATTTAGCGAAGGGATGGACATATAATTAATAATGATGCGCGATGAATACATGGAAAATCTGGCCTTTACGCTCTATAGCGACGATCTGCCCTATCACAATTTCGGGCATATCAGGACCGTCATCAGGAAAGGGAATGAGATCGTTGAGCGTTGCAAAAAGGAACACGTGGCGATTCAGGAGGATATCGTTTATTACGCCCTGCTGTATCACGATGCGGGATACAACGAGAATCATGTCGCCAAGGGTTATTCATCGAAGGAGGCCTATTCCGCCGATCTGGCGGTTGAGCAACTCTCGGGCAACGGCATCGTCAAGGAGAAACTGGAAAGGATCAAGGCCGCGATCCTCTGTACTCATGTGGATGCCCATTGCGCCACCAATGAGGACAAGGCTGTACGGGCGGCGGATCTCTCCGAACTCGCCGCGGATTACCGGATCTTCAAGAAAAATACCCTGGATCTCAAAAAGGAACTGGAGCAGCAAACCGGATCCACCATCTCCTGGAACTCCTGGAAAAGGATGGCTGTCGAAAAGGTCGAGGAGTTCCTCCGTGAGGAACTGCATCTGACCAGCGACTACTACGATGAAAAAGGCGATTCCGTTTTTCACAAATCCACCAGAAACAATCTGCGGATCATGTTGGAGGATGATTCGGAGACGTTATAGATTAACAGCCCCTGCCAACGTCATGCCCGCCTACGATTATTACTGTGAAGCCAATGGTCAGACCATCGAGGTCAATCACCCGATAGGCGCCGCCCTGGGCACCTGGCTGGAACTTTGCTATGTCACCGGCTACCCGTTGGGGGACACAGACCCACTGGCGCCGGTCCACAAGGTCATGAAAACAGCGCCGGCCGTCACGGTAACCGTATTCAACAGCGAGTTGAAGAATGCGGGATTCACCAAGCTGGTAAAGCGCGACGCCGGGGTCTATGAGAATGTCACCGCCATGGATCGGGAGAAGCGTTATATGATTAAGGGCGATCCCTCCAGCGTTCCGCAACTGCACCGCAAGATTCGCGACTAGAATCTATCTTGAATTGGCTGCGCGTCCTTGCGCAAGGTCTTCACTTGCTTGACGCGACGCCGCAGGGATTCGTACAGGCGCTGTAAATTCCCGTATTTTTGCGCCAACTCCCGTTCCCGGTGTTCCATGTTCAGGAAATAAACCAGTTGCCGGTTCATCCGGATCGCCGCCACCAGTATGTAGAGAGAATAAAGCAGCAGCAACCCGCCGAATGCGCTGTTGTAGCGATCGCCAATCGAGATCAGATGCAGGGCTGGAGGCAGCAGCGCCGGCAGGGAATAACAAAGCGTTACCCGGATATTTATGGCGTAGGAGATTACGGACCCGGCGACCAGGCCGCAGATCATGAGTAGCAGCAGACCATTATTCAGAGTGAATGCGATCGCTTCCGTCGATCGGTACGGGATTAACAAGATACCCGCGTATCCCCACAGACCTCCCGAAAGGAATGCGCCAAGCAGGAATCTGTTCATCCATGCGCTGGATTGCTCGGTCACGGCGGAGCCGTGAAAATAGCGCCAAAGCAGGTAATAACGCGATGTCCCGTGCAGAAATATCGCTATAAGCCAGCCCGCCAGGAATCTCCGATCTGCTTGATCATGCAAGAGCGCCACGATACAAAGCGCAGCGAGCAGCGGGAATAAAAATGTGATGACCGATTGGGAATATAGAATTTTTACTTGCTGGGCCAGCGGGTCGCATACTGCATGTGTCGCTGTGACCGGGATATCCTGCCGTGGATAAGTGGTTGTTTCCATGATGTTCCTCCGTGATTATTCTATTTCGTCCTTTGGATTTGGTGGCTATGGGTGGACTTGAACCACCGACCCCAGCGTTATGAGGGCACAATTTTAATCTTAACTAAGTAAGTTTATCAGCCACTTACGGCACGTGCCCTGTGCCAAAACGTGTTTCAATTGGGGTTCAATTACCGGTCAAACTATCTCAATTGAGCACAGTTCTAATTAATAATACCATTGCAGGTAACTAATTAACTTCCTATTACCGAGGGTTCATTTGCGATTTTCTATATATTGGTAAAACCTATTTCATCATTCGTCCCAATGTTCCATAATAAAAATGATTCATTAGCTATAAATTGAGTGTTATATCATGGCAGATATCATTAATAATAAATAAGATACATAATATTTATAACCTATTAGCTAATCTAGTGCTCATAAGAATTCATGGATCCAAAGTACGATAATCCTCCTGTAGTTGAGCGTGTCATTGGAGTTCAATTCGCGGAGTTGGCATTTTTTACTAATGCGCATGCTGGTTGGTTTTGGAAATCTTATCTTGATGAGGAATGGACGCATATAAATGAAGTTCCTCGCTTAGAGTCAAAAATTGAAAACTTCGAATCGAAGAAACGAGGGATTATTCCTCAATTGACTGTCCAAACTATGCCTACCCCTGAACGTCATCAGATTGTAAGAAAAACCGATGACCGAATGATTCAAATTCAGAATACAAGATTCATATTGAATTGGAGAAAGAAGGATAACCAAGATTATATGGATTTTGAAAGTATTTATGGTGAGTTTCAGAATTACTTTGATAAATTTAAAGATTTCGTCAGGGATGCTGGTGGCGAAGAGCTACAATTTAACCAATGGGAGATAACATATGTAAATCATATATTCAAAGGCGAACTTTGGAATAATATCGATGACTGGACGGAGATATTCCCTGGATTATCGATTCCGCGATTGGATATTTATAAAAAAAGGTTAGATACGCTAAATATGGAGTGGGCTGTTAATCTTCAAGGAAATACAGGTAGATTACATATTAAACTGAACCATGCGGTTGTAAAATCTCAAGATGAACCAGAGATTATTCGCGCAGACTTTACAAGTCGTGGACCAATCAATGCGAGCCAGGATTATCAAAGGGGTTTATTCCTTGGTCATGAAGCAATTGTGAACACGTTTACTGAAATAACGTCTGAAAGTGCGCATAAATATTGGAGAAGAAGATCATGACAGATCAAATATTATCGAATTCAACTGACGGTCTGATTGATTCTGCGTTTGATTTAGTAAGTAATGAACAACGATGGAAGATCGTGTTCCACAATATTTCAAATTTTAGAAATATTGAAGAAAATTGGGATGGAGAAGGTGCCGATACTCCGAGTGAAGTGCTAATTTCTTCAATGGTTAGATATTTGAGCCTTCTCAAATACAAGTTTATGCCTCCACCTGATAGAACTACAATTTCAACTGATGGGGCTATCATTATCGAATGGCAATATCCTTATTACATTTTGGAATTGGAATCCGGTTCTCCAGGGCGAGGCGAATACATGATCACTAATAGCGATGGTTCTACTTCGTTTCACGATGTAAGTTGGGAAAATTTTCTAGACGATAATCACAAACCTGAATCCCATGCCACTTGGGATACATTATTACTAGCAGCTTGATAAAGGTGATATCAATTACTTTTATGACGATGAATTGTGGTCTCCCCAAATGACATTCCCATAGATGTTGAATATGTCTTAAGAAGAATCCCCAATCAAATAGATTACATAAAACTTACACTTTCAAGACCTGTAACCAGGCTGGCATTCCGTCCGAATAATAGGGATACTGGTGGGATCTCATTATTTAGAGAGTTATTTACCACAGCATTAGATCTCGCTCGTAGTGGTCAGTGTGAAACAGGCTATTATGTAATACGTCTTCAAGTTCGAGAAATTACCTCAATTGGCCTAACTCTCGTCCCTGATCCAAAAGATGATCAGCTTTCTGGCCATTGTTTGATTCCTGAATTGGAGTGCGAATATAAACTGCTAGATAAACAATCCTCAAAGCAGAAACAGCAGGCATTAGCCGACATTACCAACAATAATTTCCAAACTAGATTAGTTTATAGCCCAACTATATGAGTGATATGTGCAAATATGGAAAAGGAATTCGGAAAACTCTCCCGCGTTCAACTGCAAAGACTCTTTGCCTTCGTCCATAAGGCAAACCTAGAGAAGGCAGATGTCACTGATGTCGCCCTGGAAAAGGCAACGAACAGCGAAGAGTTTAAAAATATTCCCTTTTTCTGGGCGTATTTCTACGAGCTTCCTTTTCTTCCATTTACTGTCCTGCTTCTACGCTGTTTGGAGGTCGATCGTATAGAAGAATTTGGTAAAGAATTGGATCCCAATGAAGCCGCGATTGCTTGGTTGGAGACTGAACCGGAATCTCCCCTTGATTTCATGGCGTTGTCCATGGAAGAGAAAGGAATCACTCTTTCTCTGTGCATGGCCTGTCTCTATAATTTTGAATCGATCCGCCAGTATCATTTTTCTATTAATGAACTGATCGAAAAGGTTCGAGAAGGGAATGCGGAAGCGTTATTTCAGGCGGTATCGATCGATCCGGTAGTTCTTTCCTGTCCTACTGTCGCCAAGCATATGGCTTTCGCTACGATGCGACAGGATTGGGACTTTTATCATCAGCTATCCAAGGCTATTACCAAGACCCGTCCCAGAAGGCCGAAAGAAGATCTGGATGATGCCAGAATGGCGGCGTTGATCTTGGATCAAGCTGCCGGTCTGAATAATTTATCCTATGAACAAATCACCGATGTTCTGGTGGATACGTTGCAAGTATTTTCCGCCGATGGATTGGATCCGTTCTCCGCCGTAAAGAAATTCATTCAGAGGCGACAGAAAGCCGTCGGGACATAAAACTCTAATTTCATGTCCTCGATCTAAAAATAATCCTGCATAACATAAGAAGCCGTCTTTCACGACGGCTTTTTACTGGCCGTCACTACTTGGATAGGAGATGGCTCGATGCAAGATTCAGAGAAAATACCGTCGCTCGGCGGGAGTCTCCCCCCGTCCCCGGCGCAGCCGGGGCGCGGGGAGCGAAGCCGGGCCGCAGGTGCGCTCCCCTGTAACACAGCACCTGCTAATTGCATTCCAGGGGGGAGCGTCCGGATCTTACGGCTGGGGATCGATAGTTTGTACCTGTCTTATCCAGGAACAATTTCCTTCACGGAGGAAACGAAGCTCAAGATCCTCAAAGAGCTGGCGCAATCCGAGAATCCCCTGGAACAGGCCCTGGCCTCCTACCCCGTCGGAGAACACCAGTTCGAGGTCCTGGGGAAAGGTTC
>SCUJ01000010.1:5000-149076 GCA_004297165.1 Gammaproteobacteria bacterium | reverse complement strand
CACGGAGGAAACGAAGCTCAAGATCCTCAAAGAGCTGGCGCAATCCGAGAATCCCCTGGAACAGGCCCTGGCCTCCTACCCCGTCGGAGAACACCAGTTCGAGGTCCTGGGGAAAGGTTCCGGCTATTATCCGTATACCCTCCGAGATCACGCCTATCGTCTGCAGTTGGCCAGTTCCCGCTCCCGCAAGTTGCCGTTGGCTTATGTCCAGATATCAAGTCAGTGGCTCTATGGTCGGGGTATCCTCCCGGTAGTCGCCGAACTGGGACAGTTGATCGTCGGTTTGGGTGCCTTGGAGGGTGAACCCCAGATCAGCCGGGCCGATCTCTACGTGGACTTCATCGCATCGGCTCCTTTAGATCAGATCCAACCCGGCGCGTTCGTATCGCGTGCCAAGCGGATCAGTACCCATACCATGCAACGGGCCTTCACCGGGTTTTCTATCGGCCTGGGCGGGGATCTCTCGGCCCGGCTCTATGACAAGACGGTAGAGATCCAGGAAAGCGGCAAGCAATATCTGCAAGAGGACTGGCGCAAACACGGCTGGCAGGAGGGCGAAACCGTCTATCGCCTGGAGTTTCAATTCATGCGGCGCATCCTGGTCGAACATCAGGCGCCCACGGTCCCCGCTTTGCTGTTAAAACTGGGGCCGCTCTGGCGTTATGCCGCTCTGGATTGGCTGCGGCTCACTATCCCCAGCCCCACCGACACCACACAAACCCGCTGGCTCCTGCATCCGGTCTGGGCGGCCCTGGCTGATGCTCACTGGCCGGAGAGTCTGCCGGGGGTCTCGATTCCGGTGCGCTCCACCAGCGAACCCACCGATCGCTATCTGTTCGAGAATGGCCTGGGCGCGATCACCTCGTTCATGGCGCGGGAAGGGATCATCGATCCCCTGGTGGCCTTCGATCATTATTATGATCGGGCCAAGGCGTATCACAATGCCCGCAGTCATTTTACCGGGGCGGATTTCGAGGCCTATCTCCGGGAAAAGGCGGCACTCAAGGCCAAGAAATTCAATCGGCCTTATCCCGGCGTCGCCGAAAAGCGAAATATGAAACTGGCGGATGCGGTCGCCCGTGAATACAGGAAGCTGAAGGATGGCGAGTAATGAACGGACCTTGGATTTACAGGCGGCAGCCGAGTTTCTGTATATGTCCCCGGAATGCCTCCGGCAGAAGACTAAATCGGGCCTGGTTAAGGGGGCTAAACCGGGCAAGTGTTGGGTATTCCTGGAATCGGATCTTGTTGAATACCTCCACTCCCTTTATCCTGAACCTACAGGGCATGTGCCGCTAAGTGGCTGTGACTATAAGGAGGTTAACTTATGTCACTCTACAAACGCGGTGAAGTCTGGTGGGTTCGTTTCACTGCTCCAAACGGACGGTGTATACGAAAGTCTACTGGATCTGTAAACAAGGAAGCGGCTCGTGAATACCATGATCAGTTAAAAGCTGAATTGTGGCGAGTCAAAAAGCTTGGAGAACGCCCCGAGTACCGATGGCACGATGCGGTCGTTAAATGGTTAAAGGAGAAAGACCATAAGGCATCCTTGGAGAAGGATAAGGAAATCTTCCGTTGGTTGGATCCGTATCTGCGCAATAGGAAGCTCACCGAGATTAAGCGGGAGCTGCTCGACGAGATTGCTGAAGCCAAGGCCTTACAAAGCTCACGGCAGACCGCCAATCGTTACCTGGGGCAGTTACGGGCCGTCTTGAGGCGGGCGGCGTATGAATGGGATTGGGTGGATAAGGTCCCCAAGGTGCCGATGTATCCGGGGAAGGTGAAACGGGTACGCTGGTTGAAACGGGACGAAGTGGACCGGTTATTATCTTACCTGCCTACGCATCAAGCCGTCATGGCACGGTTTGCACTGGCAACGGGTTTACGCCAGCGCAATGTGTGCCGCTTGGAATGGTCCCAGGTGGATGTCGCAAGACGGATCGCCTGGATCCATCCCGATCAAGCGAAGGCCAGGAAGGCGATCGGTGTGGCCTTAAACAGTGAAGCCATTGCGGTAGTACGCAAACAGATCGGACAGCATCCTCAGTTTGTGTTTACCTACGAAGGCCAACCGGTTTGGCAGGTCAACACCAAGGCATGGCGTAAGGCAGTACAGAAAGCGGGACTCGTGGATTTTCGTTGGCATGACTTGAGGCACACCTGGGCCTCCTGGCATGTTCAGGCGGGAACTCCGCTGCATATCCTGCAGGAGATGGGCGGGTGGGAATCTCCGGAGATGGTGCAGCGGTATGCGCACCTGTCCGCGGAGCATCTGCTCGCACATGCCGAAAATATTGTGCCTAAAAGTCAGGACACAAAAAGGGCACAATCGAGGCTGATTGTCATTAAGTAAACGGTAAGTGCCTGATAAGGTTGGTGGCTATGGGTGGACTTGAACCACCGACCCCAGCGTTATGAGTGCTGTGCTCTAACCAGCTGAGCTACATAGCCATTAATTTGAATCTTTTGGTCACAGCCGCGAGGATGCGGATTTTGGTTTCTGAGAGGGGAAATGTCAAGGCGGGGACGGTGGTGGAAACCGGTTCGGGACTCTGATTAACGAGTCCCGAACACCACGATGGATTTCCCGGAAACGCTGATGAGTCGATCCTCCTCCAGGTCCTTGAGGACCCGGCCCACCATTTCCCGCGAACAGCCGACGATGCGGCCAAGTTCCTGGCGCGTGACCTTGATCAACATGCCGTCCGGATGAGTCATGGCGTCGGGTTCCCGGCAGAGATCGATGAGGGTCCTGGCCACCCTGCCCTTGACGTCGGTGAAGGCCAGATCGCTGACCTTGCGACTGGTCTTCATGAGCCGTACCGCCATCTGCGAGGCGATGGCAAAGAGTAGGTCAGGCAACAGATCCCCCAACCGTTTGATTCGTTCATAGCTGATCTGGGCGATCTCGCACCTGGACTTGGCGCGTACGATGGCGGTTCGTTTGTGGTCTTCGTTGAACAAACCGATTTCGCCGAAGAAATCACCGGCGTTCAGATAGGTCAGAACGATCTCATGGCCCTTCGAATCCTCGATTAGAACTGAAACGGAACCCGAGATGATGTAATAGAGATCCTGGGATGGATCGCCTTCCTTGATAATGGTCTGTTTGGTGGGGTAATTTCTTCTGTGGCAATGCTCCAGAAACCTCGCCACGCTGAGTTCGTGCCCTCCGAATGAAAGCTCTGTCATTAGTTATTTTCCCCCACGGATTACCGGCAACGTCCTGAATTAGATAGATTCAAGATAACTATGCTACTCTTCCTGCATTAAATCAACCAGTTGGAGCGCTTATGGAGGTCAAGGTGCAATGGGCGGGCGGGGCGGCTTTTGTCGGTAATGCCGGCGGTCACAAGGTCATCATGGACGGACCGGTGGAGGGTGGCGGCAGGGGTCTGGGCGCGAGGCCGATGGAGATATTGCTGCTTGGTATGGGGGGATGCACAAACTATGACGTGGTTTCTATCCTGAAGAAGGCGCGACAGAAAGTAACCGGTTGCAGCGTGGATATCACAGCGGAACGGGCGGATGCCGTCCCGGCAGTTTTTACGAAGATCCATATTCATTTCGTTGTAAGCGGGATCGGTCTGACCGAAAAACAGGTCGAGCGCGCAATCAACCTTTCTGCGGAGAAATATTGTTCCGCCTCAATAATGCTCGGTAAGACCGCTAAGATCAGTCACACCTTCGAACTGATTGAAGCAGCGACTAGCTGAAAATCCTCGCGGCAACGCGAAGAAGAATTTCCTAACAGCCTGCTAACATACCCCTGATTAACCGCAGGGATTATGCTTTCAGGTATCCGAATGAAGGATGACGCCGACCGGCCCGGTTACCAGCATGTGTAACAAGGTCGATAACCGGTTGGTGCGGGTCTTCGTATAGATGTGTTTCAGGTGAGTTCGGGCGGTGTTATAGGTGATTCCCAGATTGTTGGCGACCTGTTCGAGGTTTGGAGTGAGGATCAAACTCGCGGCAATCCGAGATTCCGAGCGCGACAGGTTATAGAGGCTGCGAATCACATCCTCAACCCGCTCGGTGTTGTTCAGTGACTCAAAGATAAAGACGATGCTCGTCGGCATGTTGAGACCATAATTGCGTTTATGCGTTTGCAAGGGTGTGACGAGCAGATAGAGGGGAGCGACCTTCTCGGCCCGCCTTATGGATAGCGTCTGGTCGGTGCCATCAAGGACGATTTTTTGCAGGCTTGCGGTGAATTCCGGGTCCAGACACACCAGGCAGCCATTTTTTTTCTTCATGCACTCTCCGGCATCGAGCAGGCGATCGGATGCCTTGTTCGAATAGAAGATATTGAGATTTTCGTTGACGAGGACAATTCCTGTGGCCAGGTGATCGAGGGCCTCCAGCAGGATATTCTGTTGAATCCTGTGCTGTTTCAGGGTATCGGCTGCCTGGTTGTTCGAGATCAGAATCCGCACTTGATCCAGTTTCGCGGACGGCCGGTATTCAAATGAAACAACGCGGCGGCCATGTTTCACGGATACCATGCGCGGCTTGCGGGTCTGGAGACAGGTCCGGATCTGTTCCAGATTGCTGCCCGGAAGCAGATCCTCAATCCTGGAGAAACCAAGCGATTTTATCCGTTTGGCGCAGTCCGGATGCTCTTTGACGATATTGCCTTCGACATCCACAGTGAGTTGTATCTTCCAGCTTTCTTCCTGGGCTTCATTTAAGTCAGCGAAGGCGGATTGTTTTCTGCGTTCGTTAATCTGTTCGAACGCAAGAGAAATAGTGGTCAGGAGGTCTTTTTCCCTGAGGGGTTTGTTCACATAGCCGAGGGGGTTGGTGGCGAGCGCCCTGGTCAGGATCTTTTCATCGGCATGGGCGGTAAGGTAAATCACCGGAGTCTGGAATTTCTCCATCAGGATCGATGCCGTATCGATGCCGTCCAGACCTTTCCCCAGTTTGATATCCATCAACAGGAGATCAGGTTTATGAACCTCCGTCAGGTTGATCGCATCTTCACCGGAGTTTGCCACAGCAACAACGTCATAGCCCAACTTTGTTAACTGCAACTTGACAATCTTTGCTGTTGTGTGGTCATCGTCGACAACGATGATTTTCTCTTCACTCATGTGAATGCAAGCGCCTGAATCCTGTAAAAAAGGTAAGTCATTTTACATGCCATATTCATACCAAAGATATACCCTAAAAAGGGTATATATAGACTTGGTTTCAGCTTTGAGAAGTGATTCTGGAAGACCGGTGAGGATGACCGGATCACTGCGTACGAGGATCGGTTGGAGGCACCTGAATCGCCCGGAATTTACGAACGGGGCAGCACGAAAAATCAGTTATACGGGTTTGGGTGATTCAGCGCGCTGGATGATGAATTCGATTACTCCATTCGATGTGTGCGTGGTTGATAGGATGCTATGACCAGTGCGCGCGCAATAGGCCTCGAAGTCGATCACGGAGTGCGGATCAGTGGCCTCGACTTGCAACAGCTGTCCGGGGTGCATGGTGTTGAGGGCGAATTTGGCCTTCAGGATCGGCAAGGGACAATTTAGTCCCTTGGCATCGAGCCTGACCTCGATGGTGTGGTGATTTTCCGGTTTTGGCGATGACATCCGGGAATTATACCGGCGTATAACGTAAATGTACTGATTTCAATGTCAGCGTTTACCTTAGGGTTGAGTCCTACGCCGTGCTTGTAACGCGCAGGGGAGGGACTTGATGTCTATGTTACAATTAAACGTTTTTTCTCTCCGGCGCCGTTCGATCAAATTTTATTGATGAAGACTTTCACCTTTCTCTTGCTGGTATTAAGTCTGTCTGTACATGATCTGACGGCGGCTCCGGTCACGACAGAGAAGATGATCGTCTATGTCAGTATCATTCCCCAGAAATACCTCGTCGACCGGATCGGTGGGGATCAGGTATCTACCGAGGTCATGGTGAAACCAGGCTACAGCCCTGAGACCTATGAACCCGCGCCGGGACAGATGCGCGGTATCGCCCAGGCGAGGATCTATTTCCGAGTCTGCATGCCTTTCGAGGAGGTTATTCTCCCGGCAATAACGAACGGTAACCAGATTCGTATCGTCGATTGCAACCCAGATATCCATTACAGAATGCCTGAAGGAACACTGGCACCTGAGCAGACGCGTCCGGACCCGCATATCTGGACCGACCCCGTCAATGCGAGACATCTTGCCCGACAGATCCAGGAAATCCTGGCTGCCGAGGATCCGCAGCATGCGCGATATTTTACGGACAATTTCAAGCGCCTCGATCGGGAGCTCCAGGACCTGCACGATTACATCACCAGTCAGATCAGGCTGCGTGGCTCGCCCTATCTGCTGGTCTCGCACGCCGCATGGGGATATTACTGCGATCGTTATGGTCTGCGGCAGCTCGCGCTTGAGGAGGATGGCAAGCCCCGCGGTCCGAGAGCGCTTGCCGAACTCATTCGTGCGGTGAAGGCGCAGAATATCACCACGCTCTTCACCCAACGGGAGCATCGCTCACCCGCGGACTCGGCTTTTGCGCGGGAGATCAACGCAAGGGTTGTGGAAGTCGATCCCCTCGCGGAGGACTATATCGGGAATCTGAGAGAGGTCACACAGGAGTTCGTTGAGGCGGCGCGGCAATGACCAGTTCCGCGATAGAAATCCACGATCTGGTCTTTTCCTACGGTGGCGCCAGGGTGCTGGAGGATATCAATCTCGGTATTGATGCTGGGGAATTTTTCGGTCTGATCGGGCCGAACGCCGCCGGGAAAAGCACACTACTGAAATTGATCCTCGGTCTGCTCGAACCGGATCGCGGCAGTATCCGCGTCCTGGGCGATAGGCCAGCGGCAAGCCGTGGCCAACTGGGCTATGTGCCGCAATTTCCGACCTTCCAAAGAGATTTCCCCATTACCGTTTCCGAGGTGGTGATTTCCGGCCGGATCAGCCTTACTGCGACATTCGGCGGTTATTCAAGCGCCGATCGCGGGAAGGCCGCCGAGGTCATGACCGCGCTGGAGATTGAAGATATCGCCGGGCAACAGGTCGCCGCGCTCTCCGGCGGGCAGACGCAGCGGATGCTCATCGCGCGGGCGCTGGTCTGCGATCCGGCGATCCTTATCATGGATGAGCCCACCTCCAATATCGATATCCGGGCCGAGCAGGATATCTTCAGCCTGCTGCGGGTTTATAACAACCGCATGACAATCATCGTGGTCTCGCATGATATTGGGTTCATCTCCTCGTATGTCGGCAGGGTGGGTTGTCTGAACAGGACTCTGGTCTGCCATAACACTGCGGAACTGAGCGGCCGGGACATCAGCGAACTGTATGGCATGGGAGTAAGGATGATAGACCATAGTCACAGCGGTCATAATTAATCAGCATGTCCAGCCCTCATGCCTGACGCCCTCGCCGAATTGTTCGCCTATCGCTTCATGCAAATGGCGCTCGCGGCCTGCCTGCTCGCTAGCGTCGGTTGCGGTCTCATCGGGGCGCTGGTGGTGGTGCGGCGCATCGGATTCGTGGCCGGTGGCATTGCGCACACCGTCCTGGCCGGTATCGGCGTCGCCGTGTTTCTGCGTGGTTCACCGGTCATGGGCGCGGTCATAGCGGCCTTGCTGTCGGCGGTCCTGATCGGCTGGATAAAACTGCGCTGGCGCCAGGATGAGGATGTCCTGATCGCGGCCTTCTGGTCGGTCGGGATGGCCGTGGGGATCCTGTTCATGTCGCGCACGCCGGGTTATGGCGTGGACCTGATGAGCTATCTCTTCGGCAATATCCTGCTCATTACCACGGATGAACTCGTGAAGATGGCGCTGCTGGATGCGGCCATCGTTGCGCTGCTCCTGGCGTTTCATAAACAGATCATCGTCAGTTCCTTCGACGAGGAGTTCGCCCGGCTGCGCGGATTGCACGTTGAGGCGATCTATATCCTGATGCTCTGCATGGTCGCGCTCACGGTGGTATTGCTGATCCAGATCGTCGGGATCATCCTGGTCATCGCCCTGCTGGTATTGCCGGCGGCCGGCGCCGCGCAGTTTGCGACCTCCGTGGCGAGACTGATGGCGTTGTCGGTGCTGTTTTCCATGCTGGTCACGGTCAGCGGTCTGATGCTCTCCTATCAGCCCGATCTCCCCTCCGGCTCCACCATCGTTGTACTGGCTGGCGTGTTCTATGTGTTCTGCGTAATCTCCCGCGCGCTCTGGCGGCGGTATCGTAAACGCGCCCTGGCGGGATCGCTCTGAAACCGGGAGTCAGCGCCGCTTGCGCCGCCCTCGTGCGGCGCCGGCGAACTCATGCATCAATTTGGCGGTTTCCTCCCATCCCAGGCAGGCATCTGTGATGCTCTGCCCGTAGACCAGCGGACGGCCGGGTATCACGTCCTGCCGGCCGGCGACCAAGTTACTTTCGATCATCACCCCGAAGATCCGGTCATCGCCAGTGGCGATTCGCTTGGCGATGTCCCTGCCCACCGGGATCTGGCGGGCCGGCTGCTTGCGGCTGTTGGCATGGCTGAGATCGATCATGATCCGCACGGGCAGTCCTGCCGCCGCGAGCTCGCCCGCCACCCGATCGACATGGCGCGCGGAATAGTTGGGTTGCCGGCCGCCGCGCAGGATGACATGGCAATCGGTATTGCCCGTGGTCGAGTAGATGGCGGAGTTGCCCTCCTTGCGCATGGTCAGGAAGTGATGGGGATGGGCGGCGGCGCGGATGGCGTCGACCGCAATCTGGGTCGTGCCGTCGGTGCCGTTCTTGAAACCGACGGGGCAGGACAGACCCGAGGCCATCTCCCGGTGATTCTGGCATTCCGTCGTGCGCGCCCCGATCGCCCCCCAACTGACCAGATCGGCGACGTACTGCGGGGTGATGATGTCCAGGTATTCCGTCCCCGCAGGGATGCCGGCCTCGTTCAGATCCAGCAATAACTGGCGGGCGAGCCGCAGGCCCTTGTTAATGTGGAAACTCCCATCCAGATCGGGGTCGTTGATGAGTCCTTTCCAGCCCACGATGGTGCGCGGTTTCTCGAAATAGACGCGCATGACGATCAGCAGATCCTCATGCAGCTCGTCGATCAGCGGACGCAGGCGCTCGCCGTATTCCAAAGCGGCTGCGGGATCGTGAATTGAACAGGGGCCTACCACAATCATGACCCGATCGTCTTCGCCGGTGAGGAGGTTATGGATCGCCTGTCGGGTCAGATAGGTGGTGCGCGCGGCCCGCGGCGTTATCTGCACGGTCTCGCTGATCTCGGTCGGCGAGGTGACGGCCTTGATCTCGGCGATCCTGGTATCTTCGGTCTTGTACTTCATGGCGGAGAGTTTCCTGAGGGTTAACCTGGCGGCCAGGTGAAGGAGCGGCCGCCGAGCAGGTGCAGATGCAGATGAAACACGCTCTGTCCCGCGCCCGCGCCGTTGTTGACCACGATCCGGAAGGCATCCGCGATCCCCTGTTCTGTGGCGATCCGGTTCGCCGCGAGCAAGAGCTTGCCGAGCAGCCCCGCATCCTGTTCACCGGCATCCGTGAGCCGGGTGAGCGGGGTTTTGGGAATGATGAGGATGTGTACTGGGGCCTGGGGATTGATATCGCGAAAGGCCAGGCAGGTTTCGTCCTCAAAGACGATATCGGCCTGTATCTCGCGCCGGATGATTCTGCTGAACAGTGTGTCCGCCATGCTGGGTACCTGAGTTTGATTTCGGGCCGGGCTGGTTGGGCCGCCGGGGCGTGATTATAGTGGGATTCTGTAGCGAGACAATCCACTTCGAGGTCACCAGGATTGGCGGGGTTGCTGTGCCTGACGGTTCATGCCTACACTCCTTCCATTAAATTCGAGGATATGGTGGCCATATGAATACTGAGGCTGAGAGGCAAGCGTCCACCCTGACGGACCCGGTTTGCGGGATGGAGGTGACTGCGGAGAGTGAATTTAGATTCGAGTTCGCAGGTAAATCTTACTATTTCTGCTGCGAGGGTTGCCGGGATGGTTTTGCCGAGGACCCGGATGCCTATATGAACGCGACGCCCGGCGGGTCCTGCTGCGCCGCGACCGATGACTCCGCCATGTATACCTGCCCCATGGATCCGGAAGTCCTTCAGCAGGGGCCAGGACCCTGCCCGATCTGCGGGATGGCCCTCCAACCAATGGCGCCGTCGGCGACGGTCATGCGCTCCGTGTACACCTGTCCCATGCATCCTGAAGTCACGACGGAACGGCCTGGCAGTTGCACCAAGTGTGGTATGGCCCTGGAAGCAAGGGCAACCGCGACAGCCGAAGAGAATCCCGAACTCACGGATATGAGCCGGCGCCTCTGGATCAGCCTCGTTTTTACGCTGCCGATCGCCATTGTAGCGATGGGGGCCGATCTCGCGCCGGAGTTCTTCAATCGTGTACTGCTGCCGGGCGTCAGGCATTGGCTGGAGTTGATCCTGTCACTGCCGGTAATCTTCTGGTGCGGGTGGCCGTTCGTGCAACGGGCATGGCTCTCGGTGCGGACCCTGCATCTCAACATGTTTACGTTGATCGGTCTCGGCGTCGCGGTCGCCTGGATTTACAGCGCCAGCACCGTCCTGTTTCCCGGCCTTTTTCCAGCAGAGTTGCATACGCACATGGGAGGGCTGCCGGCGTATTTCGAATCGGCGGCCGTCATCGTCACCCTCGTCCTGCTAGGACAGGTGCTGGAGATCCGGGCACGCAGCCGGACCAATGCCGCGATCGGCATGCTGCTCGGGCTCGCGCCGAACACCGCGCGGCAGATTCACGCGGATGGCACAGAGGCCGACGTCGCCATCGCTTACGTGGTTCCCGGCATGCGCCTGCGGGTTCGACCGGGGGAGAAGATTCCGGTCGATGGCGTGGTGATGGAGGGTGGCAGCAGCGTCGACGAATCCATGATCACGGGGGAGGCCATGCCCGCGCCGAAGCAGAAGGGCGATCCCGTTATCGGGGCAACGCTCAACGGCGCCGGCAGCCTGATCATGGAGGCTAGAAAGGTCGGCAGCCAGACCCTGCTCGCCCAGATAGTCAGGATGGTGACCGAGGCCCAACGCAGCAAGGCCCCGGTGCAGCGGCTCGCGGACTCCGTGGCTGTGTATTTTGTGCCGGTGGTG
The DNA here is from genome assembly GCA_004297165.1 of Gammaproteobacteria bacterium. GTDB lineage: Bacteria > Pseudomonadota > Gammaproteobacteria > Eutrophobiales > Eutrophobiaceae > 2-02-FULL-56-15. The sequence goes on along the minus strand of SCUJ01000010.1, from coordinate 137,989 downwards.
GTGATCACGGCGGTGATAACCTTAATGGTCTGGGGGTTTTGGGGCGCTGAACCGAGGCTTGCGAACGCCATTGTCAATGCGGTCGCGGTCCTGATCATCGCCTGCCCCTGCGCCCTGGGGTTGGCCACGCCCATGTCGGTCATGGTGGGTACTGGTCTTGGCGCCAGCCACGGCGTGCTGTTCAAGGATGCCGCCGCGCTGGAGACGATCGGGGAGATCGACACCTTGGTGATCGACAAGACGGGTACGCTGACCGAAGGGCAACCGCGTCTTACAGAGGTGACGACAGTGGGGGGATTTTCGAGGGATGAGTTGTTGCGGTTGGTCGCGAGTCTGGAGCGCGGCAGCGAACATCCGCTGGCGGAGGCCATTGTCGCCGGTGCGCGGCAACAGGATTTGCAATTGACTGGCGTGCAGGATTTTCAATCCGTGAGCGGCAAGGGTGCGAGGGGAGAGGTCGCTGACCGTCAGGTTCTGATTGGCAGCCGGCTGTTTCTTGAAGAGAACTCTATTGCGTGTGATTCCCTGATGTCAGCCGCGGAGCGGTTGCAAGGCGCAGGAGAGACCGTCATGTTCGTGGCCGTGGACGGGGCCGCCGCCGGGGTGATTGGAGTGGCGGACAGCGTGAAGTCTTCCACGCCCGAGGCGTTACGGGAGCTGCGCGCGGACGGCCTTAGGATCATCATGCTGACCGGGGACAATCCGGTCACGGCGAAGGCCATAGCCGGGCAACTGGGTCTGGATGAGGTGATTGCCGGGGTCCTGCCGGAACAGAAACTCACCAAAATCCGCGACCTCCAGACCCAGGGCCGCAAGGTGGCCATGGCGGGGGACGGGATCAATGACGCCCCAGCGCTCGCCCAGGCGGATGTGGGCATCGCGATGGGAACCGGCACGGATGTGGCGATGGCCAGCGCGGGCGTGACTTTGATCAAGGGGGATCTGCGTGGAATCGTCCGGGCCCGCCGGCTCAGCCGCGCCACCCTGCGCAATATCCGGCAGAATCTGTTCTTCGCCTTCGTGTACAACTCGGTCGGGGTGCCGGTCGCGGCCGGCGTGCTTTATCCGTGGTTCGGCCTGATGCTCTCGCCGATGCTCGCGGCCGCGGCGATGAGTTTAAGTTCGGTCTCGGTCATTACCAACGCCTTGCGTCTGCGCCGGATCAAGATTTAAATTCCCATGTTGCTCAGGAAGACCAGGATATCGTTCAGTATCGCCGTCGCGCGGGGATGTTCGGTTTCGAACTCGCTGATGGTATCCTTGAGCCCGCGCAGCAGTCGGTCGTGGTGTTCGGCGTCGGATGGTTTTGCCAGTTTATGTTCGAGATCGTCGACCAACTGGCCGAGGTGTCCGACCTTGGGGTCATCACCGGCCATCCGGTCAATCTCCCGGCGTAGTTTCTCCAATTGTTCCCGTAGTTGCGTGTCGGTCATCGGCGGGTTCCTGCATGCGGTTTGCGCGTGATTATAACCCAGGCGACGCACAAGTGCTGGATCGCCGCCGGGGCGTCGTATCAATCATCGGGCACAGACGAAGAACATGAACTGGTATCTCCATCTGAAGTACCTGCATCTGACCTGTGTGGCGTTGACCTTCATCTCGTTCAGCCTGCGCGGCTATTGGATGCTCACGGAGAACGCCTTGTTGCGGCATCCGCTGGCGCGCACCGTGCCGCACATCATTGACGCCATCCTGCTCACGACCGGGATCTCCCTGGTCGTGATGTTTTATAACGGCGTGTTCACCCAACCCTGGCTGCTGCTGAAACTGGGCGGTCTGCTCCTGTACATCATCCTGGGCGCGCTGGCGCTCAGATATGGGAGAACCAGACCGCGCCGGGTGATATCATTAATCGGCGCCTGGCTGACCTTCTTCTGCATCATCGCCATCGCGCGTTACCGCGCCTTCATTACCTTCTGACGAGTATTAATCATATGAACAAGGATATCTCCCAAATTCGCCGTGAATACCTTTATGCCTCCATGAACGAGGCGGATCTCGCCGCCGATCCCTTCGCGCAGTTCGCGCGCTGGTACGAGGCCGCGGGACAGGCCGGCATCGATCTGCCCAATGCCATGTCGCTGGCCACCTCCGGCAGCGACGGCATGCCGGACGTGCGCATGGTCCTGTTGAAGGATTTCGACGACAACGGGTTTGTCTTTTACAGCAACGCCCAAAGCCCCAAAGGTCGGCAGCTCGCGGAAAACCCGCGGGCGACCCTGATGTTCTACTGGGCGATCCTCGATCGCCAGGTGCGCATCGCCGGCGCCGTTGCCCAGGTCAGCGCCGCCGAGGCGGATGACTACTTCCAGTCGCGTCCCTACGCCAGCCGCCTCGGCGCCTGGGCCTCGGCGCAGAGCAGCGTGATCGCCGACCGGGAGATCCTGGAAGGGAAGATGCGGGAACTCGAACAGCAGTACGGCGGCAGGCCCGTCCCGCGTCCGCCGGAATGGATCGGTTACCGCGTCGTGCCGGAGTCCGTCGAATTCTGGCAGGGGCGCGAGAGCCGCCTGCACGATCGGATCCGTTACCGGCGCATGGCGGCAGGCGGCTGGCGGATGGAGCGGCTCGCTCCCTAGCCTTTACCAATCCAGTTCAGGGAGTTTTCCGGATGCCGGCGGGCGCCGCGGCCGGGTGGACGGGATGGTCTGCCGGTGCCCGTAGGGTTTCCAGGCCGGGGCGATGACATTCGGCATGTCGGAGCGGCGCAATAATTTCGCCGGGGCGATGGTGAATTCGCCGAAGCGCTCATTGATCTGATCCAGCGCCTGGTTGCGGCGCCGGGCTTGCGCGTGCTCCTCCGCGAACAGGTCAATCTGGCCGGTGACAGAGGCGGGGTCCAGCGCCACCACGTGGACCTGAAACACCCCCTCGCCGCGCCAGCAGCGGCGCAGCATTGTCTGGCAGAGGCCGCCGAGCGGCCGGCTGTCGTTGACCGGAATGGCCGTCCTGAATCGGTCTCCGACCCAGCCGTCCCGGCAGCGCACACCGATGAAATACAGCCCGGCCCGCATGGCATGGCGGCGCAATCGCGCGGCCACCTTTTCCGCCATGTGCAGCAGATAGGTGAGGAGCAGATCGCGATCGCGGGTGTCCGGCGGGACCACCTTCCCGTGGCCGATGGTTTGCGGGGGTTTGACCTGGCCTGACACCTGGTCCGGGTCCTCGCCGCGGCACATGTACCAGATGCGGCGGCCGGGATTGCCGAAACGCCGCGCCAGCACGCTGATGGGCAGCCTGGCCATGTCGCCGCAGGTGAAGACGCCGCGTGCGGCCAGAAAGCCGCCAATTCCATGGTTGATGCCGCAGAGCTCGGTCACCGGGACGTCCCGCAGCCGCGCGCGGGACTGCCACGGCGGGATCAGGGTGAGGCCGTCGGGTTTCTGCAGCTTGGCGGCGTATTTGGCGGTGGTCTTGTCCCCGCTCATGCCCACCGAACAGCGTACCCCGGAGACCCGGAATACCCGCTGTTTGATCAGCCGGGCGATCTGCGGTGGCGGGCCCCAGAGCCGCTGGCAGCGGGTGACGTCCAGAAAGGCCTCGTCCACGGAAAAGACCTCGAGATCCGGGGTGATCTCCCCCAGGGCCGCCATGATGTTCGTGGACACCTGGGCGTAGCGCTCCGGATTGGCCGGGCGCTGCACCAGCTCAGGACAGAGCTGCCGGGCCTCCCGGATCCGCATGCCGGTATGGATGCCGCAGGCCCGTGCCTCGTAGGAGCAGGTGATGATGCAGGTGCCGGTCAGGCCGTTGGTCACGGCCACGGGCCGCCCGTAGAGCGCCGGATCGTCGTGCTGTTCGATCGAGGCGAAGAAGGCATTCATGTCCACCAGGGCGATGGCCCGCGGCCAGAATGCGGTTTGCGTCGTGTCCACCATAGGGACACCGGAGTATAAGAGTACCTTCGGAGAACATTCAACCGGAAAATATAGCCGGTCTTCCGCGATATGGGGGTTTAGTAGCCGGCCGCCAGGCCTTCGTTGCGCGGGTCCTTCATGCCGTGCAATTCGCCATCCTCGATCAAAATGGAATTGGCGTCGCCGAGCCCGCCGAAGGGGAACATGCGAAAGCCCTTGTGGCCCATGGCCTCCAGGGACTTGATGGTCTCGGGCGGGATCGCACCGGCGTCGTACATGACGCTGTCGGGTTGCCACTGGTGATGATACCGGGGTCTGGCGACGGCATCGGCAATGTTCATGCCGTGGTCAATCACGTTGACGATGACCTGCAATACCGTGGTGATGATGGTCGAGCCGCCCGGCGAACCGGTGATGAGAAAAGGTTTGTCATCTTTGGTGACGATGGTCGGGGACATGGAACTCAGCATCCGTTTCCCGGACTCGATGGAGTTCGCCTCGCGGCCGATGAGACCGTATTGATTGGCGGTGTTTTCCTTGATGGAAAAGTCGTCCATCTCGTTGTTCAGCAGGAAGCCGGCCCCGGTTACCACGATCCGGTTGCCGAAGCCGCTGTTCAGGGTGGTGGTGAGGGCGACGGCATTGCCCGCGGCGTCCACGACGGAGAAATGGGTGGTCTCAAGGCTCTCCGCAGGCCACTTGCCGGCGGCGATGGTCTCGCTGGGGCTGGCCTGGTCCACCCGGAAGTCGGCGAAGCGTCCCCGCGCGTAGTCCTTGGATAGCAGTTTGGCGATCGGCACGGGGAAGAAGTCGGGGTCCCCGAGGTGTTCGGATCGGTCCGCGTAGGCGCGGCGCTCCGCCTCTATCATGAGATGGATGGCGGGGGCACTGTCCCGGCTCAGGCCGGCGAGATCATGGGGTTCCAGCATGTTCAGCATCTCGACGATCAATACCCCGCCCGATGAGGGCGGCGGCATACCCCATATCTCGTGGCCGCGATAGGCGCCATGGATCGGTTCGCGCCAGACCGAGCGGTAATTCGCGAGGTCCTCCAGCGATATCAGTCCGTTGCCGCGTCCCATCTCCGCGACGATGAGATCCGCGACCCTGCCCTTATAAAAGCCGTCCCGTCCCTCTTCGGCGATCCGTTCCAGCGTCTGTGCGAGGTCCGGTTGCTTCCAGATATCGCCTTCCCGGTAGGGCTCGCCGTTTCTGGTGAATATCGCGAGCGAGGCCGGGTAATTACGCATGGCGCCCAGGACCTCGGCAAACTGGTCGGCCATGTCCTTCGATAACGGGAATCCGTCCCGCGCCAGCCGGATGGCCTCCGCCATGACCTCCTGACGGGTCTTCGTGCCATATTTCTCCAGCAGGACGAGCAGGCCGTCAACGGTCCCCGGGACGCCGGAGGCGGCATGACTCTGGCGCGACATCCCCGGTATGACAGCGCCGTTCCCATCGAGAAACATGTCACGACTGGCCTTGCCGGGGGCGGTTTCCCGATGATCGAGTGTAACGACTGTGCCATCTGCGAGCCGGATGACGGCGAGGCCACCGCCGCCCAGATTGCCAGCGGAGGGATAGGCGACGGCAAGCGCAAAGCCGGTCGCGACCGCGGCATCGATGGCGTTGCCGCCGGATTTCATTATCGCCACGCCCGCTTGCGAGGCAAGCGCCGAGCGCGAGACGACCATGCCGTGTTCGGCGCGAACCGCCGCGGGATTCGCGGCCTGCGCCTGAAAGACGAAGAACAGAACCAGGGTCAGTAAAATGCGCAATTTGCTTTCTCCTCTACAACAGACAGGGATGGTCATCCGTTTTCAGTCAGAACCCATCTCAAAATGGCTGTGTCCGCCCGAATTTGAGGCGGGATATGTGTCATGTCAATCAGGCAGCCCCGATATCCGGATTCTTGTCCAGCAATTCGGAAACTGCGGCCCGCCAGGCAAAAAATTGCGGGTTATCCAGGGTATTGAACTGCACGCCCACCTTGTGCATTGGCGGCTGGGTTCCCCGGGGATCCAACTCATCGTCCCAGATCACCATGCCCTTGTGCCGGTAGGTCTTCGCGGAATCGTGAAAGGTGACTTTCAATTCGAGCGCCGCACCCACCGGGACCGGAAATTCCACGAGCATTTGCAGTCCGCCGAGGGATATATCGACAGAGTTCGAAGTGAATACCCGGCCTTCGAGGTTTTTCATCTCGGGCGCGGTTTCAATCCGTACGGAGATCTCCGCCTTCTCGGGGATCCTGGGATTTTGTCGCAGGTCGGTCATGCAAGCGTTTCCCGGTCAGAGTGATGAGTACGTCTCTGTGAAGCGATGAGTGGCTTCCTCAAGGCTGTTTGAAGTATACAAGCAAACCGCGGCAACGGGTAAGTATCCCCCTGCCAGGTCGATTATCCGGATTTGTCCCTGCCCGCGCTGGGCTGCGCGGTCCGCAAGACCTCCAGGATGATGCTCGAATTCTTCTCGCCCAGGCCGGCGGCCACTGCGCGCCGGTATAAATCCGCGGCGCTGTTCGAACCCGGCAGATCCAACTGATTTTTGGCCGCGAGCGCAAGTGCGCACGCCGCATCCTTGCAGCGGAGCGAGGCCGGATAGTAGATGTCATCGTGATCCGCATGGATCATGCGCGGGATGAGATATTTTACATGGGGGCTGGACACGGTTCCCTTGCCGAGGGCATAACCCACTGTTTCGAGATCGAGTCCCGCGCGTTCGGCGAGCAGCAGTCCCTCCGCCAGGGACGCGGCTTGGGCCGCGCCCATCAGGTTGACGATCAGCTTGTAGCATGTGCCGCTGCCGACCGGCCCGAAATGGATGATCTCTTCCGCGAATCCGCGGAGGACAGGCGTACTTTCCGCCAGGGTCACGGGATCGGCGCCTGCGAGCACCTTCAAGGTCCCCTTTTCAGCGCCATCGGGGCCTCCTGTCACCGGACAATCCATGAAGCGCAGGCCAACGCCGGTGACCCGTCCATTCAATTCCAGGATCCAGTCATGGGATAAGGTGGAACACTCCACGCCGATGGCCCCGGCCTTTGGCCGGCCGGCCAGGATGCCTTCAGGTCCCAGCCAGACCTGCCGGGATGCCTCATCATCCGCCACCATGGAGAAGATGAATTCGGCGGAGGCTGCCGCGGCTGCCGGGGAATCCATGATGCTGCCGCCTGCCACCTCCAGGGTCTGCGCCTTTGTCTTGCTGCGGTTATGGATCAGGACCTCATGCCCCTTATCGAGGAGACGGCGGGCCATCCCTTTGCCCATGCTGCCAATACCGATGAAGGCGATCCTGGCCATTCGCTATTGCCCGCGCGGTGAACAATTAAGGCGGCTGGTCACATGAATTCTTTCATGTATCGCTGCGCCAGCTCTTTGTAAACGGCGTTTCCCGCCGTGGTGTTCTGTTCCGCCAATCGGATGGTTTTCCATTCGCTCTTGGGGAATTTGACATAGAGCGGGAAGGTGCGATGCAGGCCAAGGAGTTCATCCGGGCTGATCTGCGGCATCCGCATCGAAGGCCCAAGGCGGTAATCGCCCGCGATGTCCTCTTCCTTCAGATAACCTTCGAGTTCACAGACCTCCCGCAGGGTGCAACCGCGGTAGGGGCTGAAGAAGCTGACCATCACCCCTTTGACGTTGATCTGCCGATCCAGCTCGATCGTGTCGAAGATCATCTCCCGGGTTTCGGTCGGGAAGCCGATGATGTTGTTGGCGCTGACCCGGATGTTGCTGTCCGCCAGCAGATCGAAGGCCTGAATGATGCGCTCATTCGTCAGATTGCGTCCGAGTTTGTTTCGGCGCAGGTCCTCGTTGCCGCTCTCGACGCCGACGCTGATGCCCTCGCAGCCGATCTCCCGCAACATGGCCACTTTGTCCTTGCTGATGGACTCGGGCCGCGCCTCCACCCAGAACGGGAGACCGACCTGCGGATACAGCCGTCCGAATTCCTCTATGCGGCTGTGGTTGGTGGTCAGGAAGCTCTCGGCGACCAGATAGACGAAGGCGAGATCGTAGGCTTCCTTCTTTTCGAGCATTTCGTCGATAAGCCGCGGGATTTCCTGCTCCCGATAATAGCCGCCAACGCCTTCATAGAGATTATGAAAACCGGAGTTGATGCAGAAGGTGCAGGTGTAGGGGCAACCCCGGTTCATCTCGAAGGTGCCGGTGACGGATATCTTGCCGCCCATGGGCTTCCAGAAGCGCCGCTTGTCATAGAGTTCCCAATCCTGGAACGGGAGTTCCTTCATCGGCATACCCGGGCGGATCGGATTCTTGAACAGTTTGCCGTCCTTTTTCACCCAGATATTCTTGATGTGTGCGATGTCATCGCCCTTGCGCAGCTTGCGGCACAATTCCGTGAGCGCCTGTTCGCCCTCGCCGACGCAGACCATGTCCACGGCTGGTTGTCGGATGACGATGTCCGCCCCGAAGGTCGCATAGGCCCCGCCGACAATCGTGGGTATCCCGGTATGGCGCACGGCGTTGAGGAGTTTCAATCCCAGCGGCCAGGTGACTTCAATGCAGGACAGGCCGATGAGATCCGGCTTGAAATCTGCCACGGTCCTGGAGAATTCTTCGATGACATCCCCCTTCTCCGGGATGATGCCCAGGTCCTCGAAGTTGGTGGGCTTGACCTGCAGGGCATAGGCGCGGGCCTCGTCGCCGGTGCGTTCCGCCGTCCGGTAAAAGGTCGTGTCGAACAACTTGACCTCGATGCCTTCCTGTTTCAAGCAGGCCGAGAGAATGCCGATGCCAGCGGTTACCAGGGTATCCAACATGGTATTGCAGTTGATCAACAGCACTTTAAAGTCTTTCATGGCGTATTCATCCTGGGTGATTCAAGGTTTGGTTTGCTTGCGAAGTATGTCTGCTTTCATGGTCTTTATCCAATCGTAACCCGACTGGATTTGGCGGTCGACTTTTGCGATCGGATATTCGAAGACGAGGTTAATTTCCGGGTTATGCGCGAGGACGATCCGCAGGGTCTGTTCCAGATCGATCCAGCCCTCGGCCGGGGATTGCGCCGGATGCAGGGGGATATGTTCCGGGCCATCCCCCTGGGTATTCCAGAGATGCATGGATCTGGCGCGGGGGGCGAGCGCCCTGATATCCGCGAAATAATCCCTCCGGTTGAGCCGCGCCCCCAACATGGCATGACCCGTATCGATGCAGAGGCCCAATTCCGGATGGGGCGCGACCGCCGCCGCAAATTGCGCGGCGGTATTGAAGGCCGCCGTGTAGGCGGCGAATTCTATATCGATCGGCAGATCATGAGCGCGGCTCAGCGCGGCGAAACGTTCGCAGGCGGCGGTGGCGAGCGCTGCGGCGCGCCCAGGGTCGCGGGTGTCCGTCTTGCCATAAGTTAAATGAGTGACGACGTAATCGGCCTCCCAATCCTTGGCATGCGTCAACGTGTCCTCCAGGAGGGCGAACGAGATCTCGCGTCTCGCTGAATCCTCATGCAGGTAGGTGCAGGCTACACCTGAATCGGTGTAGTGATCCGGTCTGGGCATCGGGGAATGGAAGCTCAAGGTCCTGCAACCGCTGTTTCTCATGCGCACGAGAGTCTTGCGCAAGGTGGGCAGGGTATTCGCGGGGTAGTCGAAAAGTTCGACGCAATCGATGCCCCGGTGCAGATAACAGGCCGGCTGCTCTATTTGATCAGCGCGGGACGGCATATCTCTTTCCGTGCTGAACGTCCTCTCGCACAGGGCACACGTTCACGAGATTTGAATTGAATGCCGAGCCTCCCCCGATCGACCCGGTGAAATCCGGCGTCGTGTGGTTGGGATTGCCCCCTTCGGGATATTGATGGTCCCACCAGAGTCCAGGGCAGGCGACGACACCCGGTCTCACCGCGTCGCCGACCTCCGCCGTGATATGACAATGACCGCGGTCGTTGAATACGCAGACCAGGTCGCCGTTGGTTATATTCCGGGCTTTCGCATCTTCGGCATGGATGAAAAGCAGCGGTTTCTCCTTGCCGGCAGGTATGCCGTTATGCTGGGCGTAATTCGAATTGAGGGAGGCGCGCGCGGACGAGGTCAGGAAATACAAGGGATAGCGCGCAAACAGGTCCGGCGTCGCCTCCCGGCTTTCTTGCGGCGGGATGTAGTCCGGCAGGGGATCATGGCCGGCCTGTTGCATTGTGCCGGAAAAAAATTCAATTCGACCGGACGGAGTCGGGAAGCGTCCCTGCTTTACGAAGTCATGGGCGGCCCCAAGATTCGCTCTCGCCCAGCCGGATTTCTCCAATTCAGGGAGCGTTATGCCCGTGAGAGCGGGATGATCGAGAGAAAGAATATCGTTGATGATTTCATCGCTGTCTTGTCGAAAACACGGATCGGTGAATCCCATGGCCTCCGTCAGCAAGCTGAAGGTTTCCAGATTGGATTTGCATTCGCCCACCGGCGCAATCGCCTGCCGGTTCAGCAGGACGCTCAGATGGTAGTAGGAAAATAATATATCGTCTTGCTCGAATTGCGTGGTCGCCGGCAGGACGATATCCGCATAACGGGCGGTATCGGTCAGGTATTGTTCATGCACAACGGTAAACAATTCCTCCCTCGCCAGGAGTGTTCGCAGTTTGTTCTGGTCGTATAAAACCGTTGCCGGGTTGCCGTTAAAAACATAAAGACTGCGGACGGGCGGATCCTCATTCGCCAGCAGGTCGGCAAGCCCAATCATGTTATAGCGACGCGGGGGATTGGGCCGGAGGTCGCTGCCTTCCAGTGAGGATGTCTCGACCGGGAAGATAGTGCTGGTGGGAAAATACAGGCCGCTGCCGCGCCAGCGCCAAGCCCCGACCAGGGCCGGCAGACATGCCAGTGTGCGCAGGGTCATCCCGCCGTTACTGTGCCGCTGGCAGCCCGGACCCACGTAGATGAACGAAGGCCGCAAGCGGGCATAGAGTCTTGCAAATTCTTCAATGACGTCAGTGGGGATGTCCGTGAGAGCGGCGACCCGCTCCGGTGGATATTGTTCGGCCCGTCCCCGCAACTCTTCAAAGCCCAGCGTATAGTCGCGGATGAAATCGGCATCATGGAGGTTTTCCTTGATGATGACATGCATCATGCCCAGGGCGAGCGCGGCATCGCTGCCCGGACGCGGTTGCAGAAAATGATCCGCGTTCTCTGCGCCCCGGATCCTTGCCGGGTTGATGACGGCGTATACAGCACCGTTCCGGCGCGCCTGGTGCAGATAGCCCTGGTGATGGATGCTGGTCGTGGGCGTATTACAACCCCAGGCGATGATCAATTTATTGTCCACGATCGCGGTGGGATCGGCCCCCATTGAGGCGCCCATGGTATAGCGATAACCTTCCCGGCCGCTCTTGGTGCAGATGGTGCGGTTGAGTTGCACGGTCCCCAGACGGTTGAAGAAACGCTTGCCGGCGATCCGCCCGTTGATCAGTCCCTCAGTTCCCGAGCCATAGAACGGCACGATACTGAACGGCCCATGTTCCTGGATATCGTTTTTCCAGCGCTCTGCGATGACCTCGATCGCCTCGGGCCAGGAGATCCGTCGAAACTCGCCTGAGCCTTTTTTACCTGTACGCCGCAGGGGCTGGATTAGGCGATCCTTGGCATAGATCCGCGCCGGTGCCGCCGCGAATTTCCGGCAGATGTAACCCTGTGTTACCGGATGATTGGGATTGCCGGAGATTTTCGCCAGGCGGCCGTTCTCGATCGTCGTGATGATGCTGCATGCGTCGGGACAATCGTGCGGACAGGCGCTGATTACAGTCCCGTTCAGAGTCAGATCACGTTTGGATCGTGGGGTGGGCATGTCTCATGATGAGGCGATTGGGCAGACCTTACTGTTGCCGCCAATTGGTCTAAACTAGCATCCGCGCTGTGATCGGTTCATTGATATCGATCAAAGTCGCCTTGGGGTGGTGTCCACGCATCGCTGGCATGGCGCAGCAAGAGATGAAATGGTGGGCCCGGTAGGACTTGAACCTACGACCAATGGATTCACTCTGTCCGTCATTTCTGACGGGAATGGACTATCTCATCTCCCGCACACGGAGTTGCTGGGGAGCGGGACGCTCTAGCCTGTTATTAAGAACACTAAAGTTCCCAGGTAGTCTCTGCACCTTCCGGGGGTGTACCCCCGGCTTGGCTCAGGATTGCCATCAACCGAGTTGTTATGGGTTCCCTGAATTCATCCCGTTCATTTCACACCTTCCGGTGTGAACGCACCATTATTACTGATGAGTCCACTGCTCTAACCAACTGAGCTACAGGCCCGCGATAAAAAAAATCTGATCGCTGCCGCGAATGCCCGGCCGGTCTGCCGGCATCCGCCTTTACGAAGCACGGATTATAAGGGTGACGATCAGGAAAGCAACAGGATTCACTTACAACCTGTCAGCCGTATCCGATCGGCTTGCCGCGATATCAATCCAGGAAGGTGCGCAGTTCATCCGAGCGGCTTGGGTGCCGCAATTTACGCAGGGCCTTGGCTTCAATCTGGCGGATCCGCTCGCGGGTCACGTCGAATTGTTTGCCCACTTCCTCCAGCGTGTGGTCGGTGTTCATCTCGATGCCGAAACGCATGCGCAATACCTTGGCCTCCCGTTGGGTTAGACCTTCGAGAGCGGTCTTGGTCGCCCGGCGCAGTCCCTCGAAGCCGGCGGAATCCGCCGGCGCCTGGGTATTGGAATCCTCGATGAAATCGCCCAGATGGGAGTCGTCATCATCCCCTATCGGGGTCTCCATGGAGATGGGTTCCTTGGCGATCTTCAATACCTTCCGCACCTTGTCCTCAGGCATTTCCATGCGCACGGCGAGTTCTTCAGGAGTAGGCTCACGGCCGAGCTCCTGCAGGATCTGACGGGAGATGCGATTGAGTTTATTGATGGTTTCGATCATGTGCACCGGGATGCGGATGGTGCGGGCCTGATCGGCGATGGACCGCGTGATGGCCTGCCTAATCCACCAGGTGGCGTACGTGGAAAACTTGTATCCACGGCGATATTCGAATTTATCCACGGCCTTCATCAATCCGATATTGCCTTCCTGAATCAGATCGAGGAACAAGAGGCCGCGGTTGGTATATTTTTTGGCGATTGAAATTACCAGACGCAGGTTCGCCTCAACCATTTCCTTCTTCGCGCGCCGTGCCTTGGCCTCGCCGATGGATACCATCCGGTTAATCTCCTTGATCTCCGGAATGGAGAGCAGGTTGTTGTCGAAGATTTGCGCAAGGCGCGTTTGCAGCTTGACGATCTCCGTCTGAATAGTGCTTAAATTCGTTGCCCAGGGCTTTCTGGTTTTACGCAATCCCGCAATCCAGTTGACATTGGTTTCATTGCCCGGAAAAAGATTGATGAAATCCTTGCGCGGCATCTTGGCGTCCTTGACGCAAAGCCGCATTACATTTCTTTCCGTGCCGCGTATGTTCTCAATCAAAGTATTGAGATTTACGGTCAGTTCATCGATGAATTTAGGCGCTAGCTTCAACTCCATGAACAGCTCGGTGAGCTCGTTCTGCAATTCCTGGGTTTTAGTGGCGCTTCTGCCATTTCTGGCGATGGCCCGGATTAGTTTCTTGCTTTGATCCGCGAGCTTCTTGATGTGTTTGCGGACTTCCTCGGGATCTACGGTTACCTCCGCAGGATCGCTGTCCGAACTGTCTTCCATTTCCTCATCTTCCTCTTCCGTGTCGCCTTTGACAGCGACGGTTTCGTCGCTGGCGGCAACTTGTACGGTGGATCCCGGCTCATCCGCCTGATTGGCGAAGCCGATCACCACATCTGACAGTTTGATTTCCGCCTTATCGATCCGTGCATGGGCGTCTATCAACCGGTCGATACTGCCAGGGTATTGCGATAGGGCGGTCAATACCTGATTGAGTCCTTCTTCAATTCGCTTGGCAATCTTGATTTCGCCCTCCCTGGTCAGCAAATCAACCGTACCCATCTCCCGCATATACATGCGCACCGGGTCGGTGGTCCGTCCAAATTCATTATCGACGCTAAGAATGGCGGCGGCGGCCTCCGCGGCCGCGTCTTCGTCCGGGGTCTCTGTCTTTTCCGTCATGACCAGACTGAGATCGGGTGCTGTCTCATGGACTTCAATGCCCATGTCATTGATCATGTTGATAATATCTTCCACCTGCTCGGGATCGACAATGTCGTCAGGGAGGTGATCATTGACTTCAGAGTAGGTTAAAAACCCCTGTTCCTTACCTTTTGAAATCAGGAGTTTCAGCCGGGATTCACCATCGCTGGAATTATTGCCCAGACCCTCTTCAACGTGATCGAGTGATTGCATCGATTTCAAGGTGATATTCTCTAATTGATTGATTTAAATGGAATAATAAGGAATTGGCTAACAGATAAGTATAACATGCAAGAATTCATCATGCCACCCGGAATCACTTTCAATTTGGATTAATCCGCCTCGCATTAGGATTCAGGTTTTTCAAGTATTCCCTCTGGTCGTTGGTTAGTTTTGTTGTGCTTTCGATGGTATTAAGTTCTACCAATCGATTTTTTCTCTTTTCGTCCAACAGTCGGTCTATGAGGCCGAGGAATTCCGTTTGCAGGAAATCACTGCTTGTAAGCGGCGCGTCGTCCGCCGCGTATCTGGACTGGCCGCTCAGGGATAACTGGGTCAGGCGTTTCTCATAGCGTGTTCCTCGCCAGTTTTCCAGGATTCTGGCGCAAGTGATAGCGGGGTTTTTCCTTATCAGAGTTATCAGGGTGTGCAGAAATTCGCCGCCAGCGGAGCCTCGTGCTTCCATGATCTCTGCTTCGCCAAGCAGCAAGGCAAGTTGTGGCTGTTGTAACAGCAATTTTATCGCTTGAGAAATCAGCTTGCGTTCCTCACGGGCATTCTCCGTGGAATGGGGGCGGGGGATCGAAGATGGCCCTGAGAGTTTGGTAAGCGCTTCCAACTGAGAGGCTTCCTGATCCGTGAGCGTCGCAATCTGTTCAGACAGTATTTGTTTCAGGTTCCCCTGTGGGATGTTTTTCAGGAATTCTGACGCTTTATGGGCCAGACGCGCCTTGTGCTCGCGTATTGTCGGATTGAAATCCTGGGTGAGATGTTCCAGCAGCACTGCGGATAACGCCCGCAATTGCCGACTGTCCGTGAACGCGGTTGCGCCTTCGGCGCGGATGAAATCATCCGGGTCCTGCCCCTCGGGGAGGAACATGAAATATACCTCCCTGCCATCGCGCAGCAGGGGGAGCGCAATCTCCAGGGCCCGCCATGCGGCCTTTTTCCCGGCCTCATCTCCATCGAAGCAGAATACAATTTCACTGGTCGTGCGGAAGATGCGTTCCAGATGTTCACGGGTTGCCGCCGTACCCAGCGTGGCGACGCAGTTGTTGACTCCGAACTGGGCCAGTGCAAGCACATCCATATAACCTTCGACGACGTAGAGACGCTCCGGGTTTCGGCTGGATTGCCGGGCCTGATAAAGCCCGTAGAGTTCCCTACCCTTGTGAAAGATGGGGGTCTCTGGAGAGTTGAGATATTTAGGCGTGCCGGAATCGATGATCCGCCCTCCGAAGCCGATAGCCCGCCCGCGATGATCGCGGATGGGATACATGATGCGTTGGCGGAAGCGATCGTAATATTTGCCGTCATCCCGACGGATGATTAATCCCGCCTTGTATAAACGATCACGCGCAGGGTCAGACCGGCCCAGATTGCGGATGAGCGAATCCCAGCTGTCCGGGGCGTAACCAATTTCAAATTTGGTCGCAAGCGCTTCGTCGATGCCGCGTTTTTTGAGATACTCAATCGCGGGCTGCGAGCGCTGGTGGTCCGCAAGTTGCATTCGGTAAAAATTTATAACGAGTTCCATAAGCTCATAGAGCTCGGTCTGGCTTTCCTTGTTTTTCAGTAATTCTGGGGAGACACCGGTACGTGGTACGGCGATACCGGCGCGGGCGGCGAGGTCCTCAATAACGGTGACAAAATCCATGCGATTGTAATTCATCATGAAGCTGATGGCGTTGCCGCTCGCGCCACAGCCGAAACAGTGATAAAACTGCCGGTCCTGATTGACCGAAAACGATGGGGATTTCTCGTCGTGGAAGGGACAGAGCGCCTGATAATTCTGCCCGGCCTTCTTCAGGGGGACAAAGCCATGGATCAGATCGACGATATCGGTCCTGGCCAGCAAGTCATCGATGAAGGATTGTGGTATCAGGCCGCTCATGGTCTAGTGAAGTATAGTCTGGCCGGGTTGCCATGACACGCCCGACGCCGTTTGCTGCCACCGCCAGTTGGTATATCAGGAACTCAGACGATTCTTTATGATTTCGCTCACGGCGCTCATATCGGCGCGTCCCTGAATCCGGGGTTTCATCGCGCCCATGACCTTACCCATGTCCCGGATACCGGTTGCCCCAACCTCAGATATAGTAGTAATGATAAGTTGCGCGATCTCTTCTTGGGACAGTTGTTGCGGCAAATAATGCAGTACTACCTGAAGTTCGCTTGTTTCCTTATCCACCAGGTCCGTGCGGCCGGCCTTCGTGAACTGCTCAATGGATTCACGATATTGCCGGGCCATCTTGTCCAGCAAGGCCAAGACCTGATTGTCATCAAGCTCAATGCGATCGTCGACCTCTTTCTGCTTTAACGCAGCGGTGATAAGTCTGAGGGTGGAAAGCCGCTCTTTGTCGCGCTCGCGCATGGCTTGCTTGACGTCGTCATCAATCCTTTGTTTCAAGGGGGACATGGATCGGGAAGTTAGAAAGTGGTGTGACAGGGGTCAGTAAAGCCGGATATGCCGGTTCTGTTCCTTGGAAACGCGTTTCTGGTTCCGCTTGACGGCCGCCGCCGCCTTGCGTTTACGTACCTGGGTCGGTTTCTCATAGGCTTCACGGCGATGCACTTCGGCCAGTGTCCCGGCCTTCTCGCAGGCGCGCTTAAAGCGGCGCAGGGCCAGGTCAAACGGTTCATTATCTCTGACTTTGACGGTGGGCATGTCGGATTCTGTTCTCCAGTTGAGGTGTAAAAAAGCAGTCAATTCTAGTGCTATTTTGATGAATTGCAAGGCATAATTCATTATTTCTGAGTAACCTAGCGAGAACGTCTTAAGACATGCACATACTGGGTCTGGAAACGTCCTGTGATGAGACGGGAGTGGCGATTTACCACCCGGATAAGGGTGTGCTGGCACATATGCTATACAGTCAAGCCAGTCTGCACGAGGGTTTTGGCGGAGTCGTCCCGGAACTCGCCTCACGCAATCATATTCATCACACGCTTCCGTTGATTCGATCAATTCTCGAAGCCGGCGGCATTCAGAAAGCAGATGCTGTCGCTTACACAGCAGGCCCAGGGTTGGTGGGCGCCCTCCTGGTGGGGGCAGCGATAGGACGAAGTCTGGCTTATGCATGGGGGGTTCCGGCAATTGCGGTTCATCACATGGAGGCGCATCTGCTGGCGCCAATGCTTGAAGCCGAGCATCCGGATTTTCCTTTCCTCGCTCTGCTGGTGTCCGGTGGACATACCCAACTCGTTCAAGTGAACGCCCCTGGTGTTTATACGATCCTGGGTGACACGCTCGATGATGCCGTAGGAGAGGCCTTCGATAAAACGGCAAAGCTCCTGGGCATGGGCTACCCTGGCGGTCCGCTATTATCGGAATTGGCGGAACAGGGGCGATCAGGCGTATTCGATTTCCCCCGACCGATGACCGCGCGTCCCGGCCTGGATTTCAGTTTCAGCGGACTCAAAACTCAAGTGCTCAACACCGTGGCGAAGTCGCACGCGGGTGAACAAACCCGGGCGGATATCGCCCGCGCCTTTGTTGACGCGGTAGTGGAAACGTTGGTGACGAAATGCCGTCGCGCCATGCATGCCACCGGACTGCGGCGCCTGATCGCTGCCGGCGGCGTCAGCGCAAATCGGCAGTTGCGGGAAGGTTTGCTGCGCATGGTGAGAAATGAGGGCGGCGAAATCCATTTCCCCAGAACCGAATTTTGCACCGACAATGGGGCGATGATTGCCTATGCCGGCTGGTTGCGTCTGCAAGCCGGGGTATGGGAACCTCTACGGTTTGCCGCCAATCCCCGCTGGAATCTGACCGATTTGAACGGTGGCGCACGCTGACATGAATGGCGCCTGTTTCGGTCATGTGCTTTTATCTCCGATCTTCCGTTCCGTGCCATCCAGAAGTTTGGACAGATTCGCGCGATGCCGAAAGAGGAGAGTAAAGACCATGCAGAGGCAGCAGAGAAAGTAGGCCGGCGACTTCATCACGAACCAGGTAAAGAGCAGCGTCATGATAGAGGCGGTAATGGATGCGAGCGAGGAATACCGGGAAACCGCTGCCGTAATCAACCAGGCGATGATGAAGCCAAGGCCGAGCAACCAGTCAGTTGCGGCAATCACGCCCAGGAAAGTCGCCACCCCTTTTCCACCCTGGAAATGGAAATAGAGGGGAAAAATATGGCCGAGGAAGGCGCATAAACCGCTGAGTGCGATCACGTATTGCGGGACTTCCAGATACTTCGCCGCAAAAACAGGAATCACGCCTTTCAGCACATCGCCCGCCAAAGCCAGGGCAGCCGCCTTGGCGCCATGCAGGCGCAACACATTGGTTGCCCCGGGGTTGCCGGAGCCGTCGGTGCGCGGATCAGTCAGCCTGAGCAGCCGGCAGACTATGATCGCGGAACACAATGAGCCTGATAGATACGCGAAAACAATCAAGGAAAGGTTCAGCGCCATGCAGGGCTCCAGAGATAATGTATTCAGTTTTATCCAACTCGGAATTATTTCCGCATCCATGGGGCATACCGGACTGACCCTTAAAGCTCGGATGCTTTGGAATCACGGGTGTATACTGATATCGATTATCACAACAATTGAGGCATGATGGATATCATTTTTCTGAGAGATTTACGTATCGATACCGTGATTGGCGTCTATGCGTGGGAGCGTAAGACGAGACAAACGGTGATTCTCGATATAGAAATGGGCGCCGATATTGCCAAGGCCGCCGCAGCGGATTCCATTTCACAAACTCTCAATTACAAGGAGGTGGCGAAACGCATCATCGCGTTTGTCGAGGCAAGCCGCTTTGATCTGGTTGAAACCTTGGCCGAAAAAGTAACTGAGATCATTCTGCGGGAGTTCAAGGTGCCCTGGTGCCGGTTGACACTGAACAAACAGGGCGCGGTTCGCGGCGTCCGTGATGTGGGAGTCATCATCGAGAGACGTCAATCAGCCTGATATGGAGAAGGTATACATCGGCGTTGGGAGTAATGTGGGCCGCGAGCAGAATATTCGCACCGGCATCAGTGAGCTGACGAGACGTTTTGGCGCGCTTACGTTGTCGCCTGTCTATGAAAGCCAGGCCGTGGGATTCAGCGGCGATAATTTTTACAATCTGGTGGCGGGTTTTGATACAACCTTGACGCCTGAGCAGTTGCTTGAGGAATTGCACGCGATCGAGGCGCTTTGTCACCGGGTCAGGGTTGGAACCCGATATGGCTCCCGAACGCTGGATCTGGACCTGCTGATGTATGGCGGACTCGTTCAACGTGAGGGAAGGTTGCGTGTGCCGAGGGACGAGATTACCCGTTTCGCCTTTGTTCTGAAACCGCTCACGGATATCGCCGCCGATGTCGTACATCCAGTATTACAAGTCAGGATCGCGGAATTGTGGGACAGCTTTCAAGATCCGGAACAGACTCTGTGGGTGGTCGGGTTTAACCCTTTGTGAATTAGGTTCAGATTGGAATTAAAGTTAAATTGATAGGCGAAACGCGATGAATAAATTCAGAGTGGTCGTATATGTGATTTGCCTGGCAATTGCGGCGTGCAACGGGACGAATATCAGGCTGAAAGCCAATTCCCTGGAGATGGCTATCGATGAGTACAGCGCTGCGTGGCGGTGGGCCCTTTATAACAATATCGCCGCTATGCATCAGGATCGGGACGGCGGAGAAATCAATCTAGATGCAGAGAGACTCAAGACATTGCGTGTTACCGGTTACCGGGTGGCGGAAAAAATCATCAACGAGGCTGCGACCGAGGCAACCGTAAAAGGCGAGATTGAATATTACAATACGACGCAGGGTACCCTCCAGAAGGTTTCCTTCGAACATCTTTGGTGGTATGACGAAGCACGGAAGTCCTGGTTTAACGCCGGCCGGATACCAGAATTCAAATAAAGAGATTGCGGCCGCCATCCACCGTCAGGACTTGGCCGGTGACATAGTCGGCATCCAGGATCAGGTATCTAATAGCCTTGGCGATATCGATTGCCTCACCTTCACGTTTCAGCGCGGTCCTCGCGAGGATGCTCTTCTTGGCATGATCCTCCATGGCATCAGGCCAGAGCAGCGCGCCTGGCGCGATTGCATTGACCCGGATCTCCGGTCCCAGCTCCGCCGCCAGCGCTTTAGTCAGCATTACAAGTCCTGCCTTGGTAATACTGTAAATGGAGTGATTGCGCTTAGGCCTATCCGCGAATATGTCTGCTATGTTGATGACTGATCCCTGCGTTGCGCGAAGGTGAGGCAAGGCCTCGCGGATGAGGAAAAATGCTGCGCGCAGGTTAATGTTCATCGTGGCATCCCATTCCGCCGGAGAGACCTGTTCCAGGCTGGTCGGATAAAAAACCGAGGCGTTGTTAATCAAGGCATCCAGGCGGCCGGCGCACAGCAAGGCGCCGGTTATCACCCGCCGGGGGGCGTCCGGGTCCCGCAAATCCGCCATTATTGTCCAGGTCGAATCCCGCCGTAATGCCGAAAGGTCCGCCGCCAGGGACTCAGCGGCAGCCTGCGAGTGATGGTAGTGGATGATGATATCCATGCCCTGTCCATGCAGATAGCGAGCGGTTGCGGCGCCAAGCCGTTGCGCCGCCCCGGTCACAAGTACTGTTTTATTTGCCATGATCCAATTACTATGATGCAGCCAGTAAGGCCGATTGCATGATTGTATCCGCAAGCTTATAGAATATCGCTCCCCCAATCGCCACTATTGATGACACCAGTCCAGCAGATAGCTGATGGAATGAATCGAGACATCGATGCTCTGCTGCATCCTGACCCTGATGCCCTCGCCCACAGCAAGGCCCTGATATCCAGTATCAGAACCGTCATCGAAAAAACCTGCGGATCGATCGGTTTCGATCGCTTCATGTGGATGGCGCTCTACGAGCCTGGGCTGGGTTATTACAACGCCGGAACGCGGAAATTTGGCAGCTCGGGGGATTTCGTAACCGCCCCCGAGATCTCACCGCTTTTCTCGCGCACCCTCGCGGCGCAATGCGCGGAGATCCTCCAAACTATGGGCGACGGTTCCCTGCTTGAGATCGGCGCCGGCGCCGGCGTGATGGCCGCGGATTTGCTGCGCGAGCTGGAATTGTTGGGATGTCTTCCGGAGCGCTATTTCATCCTGGAGATCAGCGCGGAACTGAAGGCGCGCCAGCGGCTGCACCTGGCGAACAGCGTACCGCATCTCCTCGACAGAATCGTCTGGCTCGATGGATTGCCGGCGAGGGGTTTTCGTGGGGTCATGCTGGCCAACGAGGTTCTCGATGCCCAGCCGGTAGTGCGGATCGAATTTACCGAAGCGGCGATTTATGAGCATCGCGTTTGTGAAGATCTGGACGGGTTCGCCTGGACCAAGACCATCGCGGACCAGAAGACAACTACCCAAGTGATGCAGATCAAGGATCAGCTTAATGATACCTGGCCTGATGGGTACATCACCGAGATCAATCCCGGATTGATCGCCTTGGTAAGTGGCTTTGCCGCGGCGCTGGAACAGGGGATCATGCTGCTGATCGATTATGGATATACCAGGCGTGAGTACTATCACCCCCAACGCGATCGGGGAACCTTATTGTGCCATTACCGGCACCGGGTGCATGCCAATCCCTTTCTCTATCCTGGGTTGCAGGACATCACCGCCTCGGTGGATTTCACCGCCGTAGCGGAAGCGGGAGCAGATGCCGGCCTTGACTTGTTGGGCTACACGAATCAAGCGATGTTTCTGCTGGCCTGCGGTCTGGAAGGATTGATCAACAGGCTGGCGGAAGACGAGCGAGGATCGCATGCCAGAGCCCTGGTGCAGGCGAAAATCCTGACTCTGCCAACCGGGATGGGTGAGCGTTTCAAGGTCATGGTGCTGGGGAGAAATTATCATAAACCCTTGCGTGGTTTTGCCTTTTCGGATCATCGAAGACATTTGTAAAAGAATGCATGCCACGGAAAAGCATGGCTGTGGAGTAATGATGGCATTGATGCTGATCACTACTGCATGCGGTATAACTCACCCTATAGAAGACGGTCCGCAGGCAGATCGCTTCAGACTGTATTCCCTCGGCAAGTCGGACATGAACCAGGTGATGGAGATCAATGTCCGTGAGGCGCGCGCCTATCTGCGTGAATTGATGGAAAAGCTGTATAAGCGCAATCCCCGCGAATTGGCCAAATCGCCGCATCCTGAGGTCGCCGAGAGCGTCAATAGGATCTTCAGTCGCACCAGCAATTGGCATTTCCAGGAATTGAACGGGGTTTCTGGCGCCCAGGCGATAGAGTTATCACTCATGCCGGGATTCAAGGGCGATCGGGTCTTCTGTTATATCTTGGGACTGACATCGATGGTGATGGCGTCTTATCGTTACAAAACCGAATTTTTCCTGTATGACAGCGTTGATTCACAGGCGCTGTACAACAGCGCGAGAAACATCGAATTGGCTGTGTGGAAATTGAGCGAGGCGCGGGACATCGAGGGCCGTCCGCTCATCTACAGCAACTCCCTGCCAGGCGAGGTCGAGAATCGCAGCTACGAACGATTATTCGGTAAACTTATCGCCTTGCAGGATTCCTTGGCCATGGTTATGGCTGGGAAGAACAATCGGATGATCAAAAAAATCATCCAGCGGATGGCGACCGCAGTGTTTCTACCAATACCCTGATAACCAAATACTACACAATAATAATCCCTCTTAACCGCGTCATAGTCCTCCCGACAATCACCTCCAACCGTATAAAAGTGAATGTCTTGTTTATGTCATGTTGGTTTCAGCAATGGATTTCCCTCTGGTACATTGGACTCCTTTGTCTGCGTAACAACAAGATTATCCCGGTGAGCAACATGCTTATGCTCCACGGCTCCGTCACTTCGCTGACATAAGGACCTGTCCCCGGTGTTGGTGCGGATAAATCTATAAAGTCGATTTGATTATTATCCATATCGGGTGTCGGGTTCATCCTGGCAAGGCTGTGCCCGGCAACGATCGCTGCAGCCGGCGCCCCTTCGCCGTGATTGTGGATGCCGGCGTCGCCGTATTGAAGGGCGTCCATTACTATACCCGTCGGGTCGCGCAACTGGATTGAATCGGGGCCGTTCTGCCAGTCGACGTTGGCGATGAAATCCACGAGGCTCGCAAGACCGATTTGGGCGGAGGCCGTGGCGATGACGAGGTAACCGTCAGCAGGGATAATGACGCCGCTCAGATCGATGACGCGATAGGTCGCGCCATCGCTGCCATTGATCCCGGTCAGCGTCCAGCCATCCAGTAGCATCCCAGGGGCGCCATAGATCTCCGTGAAGACATCGTCAGCGTCGCCCCCCGAACCATCGTAGAGGACTTCGCTGATGATGGGGGTGGCATAAGCGGTTGTGAGCCACAGTGTGGATGAAACGGCGAGCGTGAGAAGCAATGTGTGAAAGTACTTCATGTTGACCTCCTTGTTGACGTAAAAGATTCGTATTATTGGGATTTATTTCAGTAAGGTAATTATCATGCAAACATGCAAAAAACAAAGGGACCGGTTGCTCGAAGCTACCGGTCCCTTTATGTTTTATCTTCGTCGCATCCATGCGGTTGTATCCTTGGGGATTACGCGGTTAGTTTACTCCCGGTTAGTTTAATCCGTCGGCGTAATCTACAACCGATTCCCAGCAGTCCCAAGCTAAGTAGAACCAAGCTTGCCGGTTCGGGTACAAAGTGACCATTGATGTTGTCATTACCGCATGACATGGTCCAGTGTACATCCACGCCGTTAGTCATATCGAGCCCAAGTCCAGACATGTCGAAGGATACCTTGCGGTAATAGCTGGTATCGCTACCGTTTACGCCAGATCCGGAAATGTTGCTGAGCAGGATTTTCTTAAACACACCCGCATCCATCGCGAAGGGGCTTGAGAATGGCTCGAAGCTATCCACCAAGTTACCGTTCCACAAAGATACGGAATAGAAGCCTGCGCCATCGATGCCAGTACCAGTGCCCATATCGACCTTGATGTTGCTGTAGTCCTTGGTCAATAAGCCAAAATCAACGCCATATTCGTAAACGGAGGTATTGCCATCGAAGGAGAGGGCAAGGTCGCCGGAATAATAGTCCTTACTGCTGTAAGTAACTTTTCCCGTGACGACATCGAAACCTGTTTGCAATCCAAGGTGCAGAACCGATCCAGTGACTTTGTAATAAAGATACTCGGCGTCAAAAGTTTGCCCGCCCCAGCCAGGATCGACGAAGCCACCGCTGCCGACAAAGTCCTCAGACGCAATCTGCGACCACCCAGTCCAGACCCCGGAAAGTGGTGCAGCCGTGGCGGATGTAACTAATCCACATCCTAGAAGAATCGACAGCAAGCTTTTTCTCAGTTTCATATTCATAAGCATTACAATCCTAAAATGTATGAGACTCACGATTAATGTTGAGTCACGAGGTACAGCTTGGTCTATTAGCAAGCAACTATCAGGCCAAAAAGTTATTCTATAGATTAAACAATGGGATATGCGTTTATGCGAGGTCTCAGGATTTCGAATTTGATTGATTATGTAAAGAAACTTGACAAGGTTTTCAATGCCCCATGAAAAAGATTTGGGCCGAATTACCAACTAACTTATATATGAATCAATAAGTTATTAACACATAGATAAGCTAGATGGCTTCTGTAAAGAAAAGCGACATCTCGTCTGTAATTTAGGAGAGTTTATTAAATGAAGAATAAAATTCTTCATAAAATCAAATTCATAATCGATAACTATCTGCGATCTTGGTTGCTATCCACTGTAATCTTCATCATCAGCACCACTCTGTCGTTGATTGCTGCGGACTACATATTATTCAGGTATGAAAAATGGATCAGTGCAAGTTCCGTCATCGACCCCGGGTTATTGAGACATCATCCCCGCCTGGGTTGGGTGCTCGCTCCGGGGTGGCAGGGTAGTCACAGACACCATGAATTCAACGCTAGCTACGAGATTAATCAGTACGGTTTCCGCGGACACTCATGGACGAACTTACCATCCAATCGCAAACGTATTGTCCTGCTCGGGGACAGCTTTACCTTTGGTCTCGGCGTTAACGAGGGAGATACCTTTACAGCCTGCTTGGCGCAGTCGGACCCGGAAAATGAATACCTCAATTTCGGCGTTCCCGGATTCAGCACCGATCAGGAATATCTGCTTCAGCAAGAGGTGGCGGGTAAATTCCAACCGGAGGTCTACCTGCTTCTGTTTTATCTCGGCAATGATATTGTCGATAACCTCTTGCATGTGCCTTTGCAGGTGCAACAGGAGAAACCTTTATTTCGACTTTTGGAAGATGACGAATTAACCCTGACTAATGTGCCCGTCCCGAGCGCGGAAGTTAAACGCACTCACGACACAGTGACCCTCGAATCCATAATATACGGGGATGCGCTTGCGCAAGCTCAGAACCCGTTCGGACGTTGGCTGCGAACCAACCGGTTGTTGGAAATGGTGCTACCGCCACCTCGTTTAAGGACAACAGAACTGCAAGCGGCACTTGAAGACCGGCTTATCGAGCAGAAGCGGTTGCAGGTTGCCCTGCTTCAGGCAATGAGCGAAACCGCCACGGCCCATGGCGGTAAACTCGTGCTGGCGCTCCTACCGGGGATGTCCTATGTCACCAGCCCGGTGTCCCCATCCTCCCTGTTCCAGGACCACGTCCGGTTATTCATGTTAAATACGGCTGAAATAAATCATCTAAAGAGTATCGATGTCGCGGGTTCCATGCGTGAACTCCATGATGCTGGTGAAGGCCGCGACTGGTTTTTCCCCAATGAAGGGCACTACACCCCGGCTGGCCACAGGATAGTCGCGAAGATCATCCGTCAAGGTCTTAACCTGACGCCTTGATCCATCGATCCATGGCTGACGTTTTACCTGGCTTGCGGGTAGACTAGTGGTATGGACACGCAAAAGACCATTGCCTATTGCGGGGATAGCTGGGACCGATCGGCGATCCCTGCACTCATGGAATATATCCGGATCCCCAATCTCTCCCCCGATTTCGACCCCGACTGGCAGGCGAACGATTACATGGAACAGGCGATGGAGCTGTTTCGCGCCTGGTGCCAGTCCCGCAATATTCCAGGGCTGAAGCTGGAGATCCTGCGTTTGCCGGGACGCACGCCGCTACTCTTTATCGACATCCCCGGCAGCGGCGATCAAACCATTATTCTGTACGGGCATCTGGACAAACAACCGGAAATGACCGGGTGGCGCAGCGATCTTGGTCCCTGGCAACCGGTGATTGAAGGTGACAAGCTTTATGGCCGCGGAGGAGCGGATGACGGCTATGCCATGTTCGCCGCCCTGATCGCAATCGAGGCCCTGCTCGATCAAGGGATACCGAGGCGCCGTTGCATCATCCTCATCGAGGCCTGCGAGGAAAGCGGCAGTTACGATTTCCCCGCCTACATAGAATTATTGGCGGAGCGGTGCGGCAACCCC
This sequence comes from Gammaproteobacteria bacterium, assembly GCA_004297165.1. Classification (GTDB taxonomy): domain Bacteria; phylum Pseudomonadota; class Gammaproteobacteria; order Eutrophobiales; family Eutrophobiaceae; genus 2-02-FULL-56-15. Next base: position 111,426 of record SCUJ01000010.1, on the reverse strand, counting down.
ACGCTCGTGATCTGCCTCGATTCCGGCTGCGGCAATTACGAACAACTCTGGAACACCACCTCGCTGCGCGGACTTATCGGGGGCGAATTGCGGATCGATGTCCTGCGCGAAGGGGTGCATTCCGGGGACGCCAGCGGGATCGTGCCGTCCAGTTTCCGCATCATGCGCACGTTGTTGAACCGGATCGACAACCACCGCACCGGCATCGTCCTGGACGACAAGTTCACTGTCGAGATCCCCGCAGAGCGATTGCAGCAGGCCGCTGTCGCCGCTGCCGTGCTCGGGCCGCAATTGCAGCGCCGTTTTCCCTTCATGGACGGGATGCAGCCCGTTGTCTCCGATCCCGTCGAATTGATCCTGAACCGGACTTGGCGTCCGGCGCTTTCGATTACCGGCATCAGGGGGATCCCGGATGTGGATCGCGCGGGCAATGTGCTGCGTCCCTACACATCCGTTAAGGTTTCCTTGCGACTGCCGCCCACCAGCAATGCCGAGGCGGCGTCCAGGCGCTTGCAGCAGTTGCTGGAGGAGGAACCCCCGTATGGCGCAAAGGTGTCCTTCAAGGCTGATTGGAGCGCCAGCGGCTGGGAGGCGCCAACGATGTTGCCCTGGCTCGATGATGCCCTGAACGAGGCATCCAGGCGCTATTTCGGCAAACCCGCCGTGCATATGGGCGAGGGCGGGACGATCCCCTTCATGAACATGCTGGGGGCGAGATTCCCCAAGGCCCAATTTCTGATCACTGGGGTTCTGGGACCGCAGGCCAATGCCCACGGCCCCAACGAGTTCCTGCACATCCCCACGGCCAAGCGCCTGAGCTGTTGTGTCGCGGAGGTCATCGCCAGGCATTATTCCGCGTGAAGACCGGCGTCATCGGCCTTGGCGCCATGGGCGCCGGAATGGCCTTGAATCTGCATCGCCACGGACATCTGCACCGGCTCTATAACCGGACGGCATTCAGGGCGGAAGGACTGGCGGCGGAGACCGGCGTGGCGCGGGCCATGTCCATGGAGGAACTGGCCGCGGATTGCGAACTAATCCTCATCAGCGTCTCTGCGGATCAGGATGTCATTGATGTTGTCGAGAGAATCGCACCATCCGTAACCGCGGACACGATCGTCGTCGATACCTCGACCGTCAGCAGTGAAACCGCCCGTAAGACCGCGGCGATCCTCGCGCGCAGCAAGGCCGATTTTCTGGATGCGCCGGTGAGCGGCGGTGTGGAAGGCGCGGCTGCGGGGTCGCTGGCGATGATGGTCGGCGGGTCAGCTGCGGTCTTCGCGCGGGCGCATGAGACTTTGACAGCGATCGCTGCCCGGATCGAACACATCGGGCCGACCGGCAGCGGTCAGGCCTGTAAGGCGGTCAATCAGATCATGGTTGCCGGAATTAATCAGGCGGTCACGGACGCCTTGGCCTTCGGCGCCTGTTTGGGTTTGAATATGGACAAGGTGATTGAGGTGATCGCCAGGGGTGCCGCGGCCAACTGGTTTCTCGACCATCGCGGAAAGACGATGCTAGCCGGCGACTACGAAAAAGGCTTCAAGGTGAAACTGCATCACAAGGATTTGCTGATCTGCACGGAGATGGCCCGGAATGTCAATCTTCCTTTGCCGATCATCGAGGCGACTCTGAGACAATATCGGCGATTGATGGCGGAAGGCCAGGGGGAGAAGGACATCTCCGCCCTGTATCGGTTGAAAAAGACTCAGGAATAAATGCGACTCCCGGTTAGTCGGAGATTCAATGGATCAACTCCGGCAACCTCGCGGTCTGTGCGAGCCGAAGGGAGATTGACGCCCATGTTTATTTATGGAAAATAACGCGCCTTAGCCGGGATCAGGGGGATGCCGGCGCTGGAATCGAACAATAAATCCATTACGCAGCAATCATGTCAGACATCAAGCCCGCGATTGCCGTCGCCTCGCTCGACAAGCATTACGGCCCCATTCACGCCGTGCGCAAGATTTCCTTCACGGTGAATCATGGCGAGGTGCTGGGATTTTTGGGGCCGAATGGCGCGGGCAAATCGACCACGATGAAAATGATCGCGGGCTTTCTCAGCCCCGACGGCGGCACGGTTACGGTCAACGGCCACGACGTGGTCGAGGACCCCGTGGGCGTGAAGGCCAGCATTGGTTATCTCCCTGAAGGGGCGCCAGCCTATGGCGAGATGACGGTTCAGCGGTTCCTGCAATTCATCGCCGAGATCAGGGGGTTCAAATCACAGGCCCGTGATGTCCGCATCGCCGAGATCATCAGGACCATCAATCTCGAGAGCGTCCGTGATCAGACCATCGAAACCCTTTCCAAAGGCTATCGGCGCCGCGTCGGCCTGGCGCAGGCCCTGTTGCACGATCCGGATGTCCTGATTATGGACGAGCCGACAGATGGCCTCGATCCGAACCAGAAACACGAGGTGCGCACACTCATCCGGAACATGGCGAGCGACAAGGCCATCATCATCTCCACGCACATCCTCGAAGAGGTGGACGCGGTTTGCACGCGGGCCATCATTATCGCCGCCGGCGAGATTCTTTTCGACGGCACCCCGGAGGAATTGAGGGCTCGATCCGACCGGCGCGATATCGACGACGCCTTCCGCCGGATCACGACGAACCAAACCGCGGGGTATGCCTGATGCGCAACATCAAGGCAATCATGAAACGCGAGCTCCATGGCTATTTCTCCACGCCCGTGGCCTATGTCTTCATCGTGATCTTTCTGTTCATGACGGGGATCTTCACCTTCTACGTCGGTTCCTTCTATGAGCGCAATCAGGCGGACCTCGAACCCTTCTTCAATTTTCATCCCTGGTTGTATCTCTTCCTGCTTCCTGCCATTGCCATGCGGCTCTGGTCCGAGGAGCGCAAGACCGGGACCATAGAGCTGCTCATGACCCTGCCCGTCACGGTCGCCGATGCAGTGGTGGGCAAATTCCTGGCCGCCTGGATTTTCAGCGCCATCGCTCTGGCCCTGACCTTTCCCATCTGGATTACGGTGAATTATCTGGGTGAGCCGGACAACGCGGTGATCCTGTCAGCCTATATCGGCAGCCTGCTCATGGCCGGCGGTTTTCTGGCCATCGGCTCGTGTGTCTCGGCGCTGACCCGCAGCCAGGTGATCGCCTTCGTCATCGGCGCCGCGATCTGTTTCCTGTTCGTGCTGAGCGGTTTTCCGATGGTGCTGAACCTGTTTCAAGCCTGGGCACCGCAGGCCCTGATCGACGTCATCGCTTCGTTCAGTTTCCTGACCCATTTCAGTTCCATCAGCAAGGGCGTCATCGATTTGCGGGATCTCGTCTACTTTGTAGTGTTGATCCTGTTCTGGCTGTATGCGACGGTGGTTGTGATCGATATCAAAAAGGGTGGGTAGGAGCGTTTAACCAAGATGAGGCAGGGCATATTGATGCGAGGCGCCGGTTTGATTCCGGCTGCTATCCTGGCGGTGGCCATAATCATCCTGGTAAATACAGGAATCACCGGTGTGCGGCTCGATCTGACAGACGCGAGGCTCTATACACTTTCACAAGGGACGGAAAATATCCTGGCATCCCTCGAGGAACCCATAAGGCTCGACTTTTACTTTTCCAGGAAGACCCTGGACTCCTTCCCGTCGATGATCAACTACGGCAACCGGGTTGGCGATCTCTTGCGGGAATATGCAGCGAAATCCGGCGGCAAGCTCAAGCTGACCGTCATCGAGCCCGAGCCATTTTCGGAGGCGGAAGATCAGGCCGTCGCCAGCGGCCTGCAAGGCGTTGCCGTCAACACCGCCGGGGACAACGCCTATTTCGGCCTCGTTGCCCGCAACTCGGTGGATGACGAAAAGGTCATCGCGTTCTTTCAGAATCAGCGCGAGGCGTCGCTCGAATACGACCTGACGAAGCTAATTTACAATCTGGCCAATCCCAGGAAACCGGCGATCGGGGTGATCAGCAGCCTGCCGGTATTTGGGGCGCCGATGCTGCCGGGACAACCGCCCGCACCGCCACAGACGTGGGCCATCATCGAATCGATGCGGGAATTCTTCGATGTCCGGGAGTTGACCACGGTGACTGACGATATCGATGTCCTGATGGTGATTCATCCGAAGGATCTGCCCGAGTCGACCCTCTTTGACATCGATCAGTTTGTATTGCGGGGCGGCAAGGCCATGTTCTTCGTGGATCCGCTGGCGGAGTCGGATAACCCCGGGCCCGATCCGCAGAATCCTTCCATGCCCGATCCCAGCTCGCATTTGGATCGTTTGCTCAATGCCTGGGGACTCGAGATCCCCGGCGACAAGGTGGTGGGCGATGCGGAATACGCCATGCGGGTGCAAACCCGCAGCCCCAGAGGGCAGTCCGGCATTCTCTACCTGCCGTGGCTGGGGCTCCAGGGCGAGGCCCTCAACCGGGAAGACTTCGCCACCAACGAGCTCGAGGTCGTGAATACGGGTTCCGCCGGGGCGATTAACAAGAAGGAAGACTCGAAACTGACCGTGACCCCGTTGCTCAGGACCAGCTCTCAGACGATGCTGCTCGAACGGATCATGCTGCAATTCCGGCAGGACCCGGAGAGCATCCTGAACAACTTCAAGTCGGAAGACAAACAAAGGGACATCGCGGTGCGACTGAGCGGAAGCGCGCAAACCGCTTTTCCCGAAGGCGCACCCGGTGGTGGCGAGCAAAAAACCGAGGCCGGGAATAAGGATTTCCTGAAGGAAGGGGATATCAATGTCATCCTGGTCGCGGATACCGACATCCTGAGCGATATGTTCTGGGTGCGCGAGCAGAATTTTCTCGGCATGCAGATCAACCAGGCAATCGCCGATAACGGCGACTTCATCATCAACGCCCTGGATAACCTCTCCGGCAGCAACGATCTCATCAGCCTGCGCAGCCGTGGCGCTTCCTCCAGGCCGTTTACCAGGGTCGAGGTGATCCGGCGGGAGGCGGAGGAGCGATTCAGGTTGCGCGAACAGGAACTGCAAGAACGCCTGAAGGAAACGGAACAGCGGATCGTCGACTTGCAAGGCAAGGGCGGCAGCGATAGCGGCGGCATGATCCTCAGCCCCGAACAGGCCGCGGAGATCGAGAAGTTCCGCGCCGAGATGCTGGAAACGCGCAAGGAACTCAGGGCCGTCCAGCACGAGTTGCAGAAGGATATCGAGGGCCTCGGCATCGCGTTGCGTTTTATCAACGTCGGACTCGTTCCCCTGCTGATAGCGATCGGCGCTGTTGGCGCCGGCGTCTACCGGAGCCGCCATTACAACTGAGAGTCGCGCGACGATGAAACGGTCGGGGAAATTGTTGTTTTTGACGGGCGTCGCGGTCCTGGTCCTGATCGCGGCGATCTTCAGCAGTCAGCGCCAGGAGGCCGTGCCCGAGCTGGAGAGGGCGACGCTCTTCCCCGCTTTCAGGTATGCGGTAAATGAAGCGGGCACGATAGCATTGCGATCCGGCGGGCGCACGCTCACGATCGCCCGGAACGCCGATCAATGGCTGATTGCCGAGGCGGATAATTATCCGGCCGATCTCGCGAAGATCCGCAAACTTCTACTGGAAGTGGCGGACCTCAAGGTAATCGAGGAAAAAACCAGCAATCCCGAGCGCTATGCCACGCTCGGCGTGCAGGACCCGAACGCCGATCAGACCGAGTCGACGGTCGTTGAGATTAAGGATGCCAAAGGCGGTCAGCAGGTTTCGCTCATCGTGGGCAAACGGCAATTGAGCGGCGCCGCGGGTGGCAACCCGGGACGCTATGTGCGGCTCGCCGGCAAGAATCAGGCCCTGCTGGTAACCGGACCGCTCGATGCCCCGGCCGATGTAGCCTCCTGGCTCGTTGCGGAATTGCTGAATATCGATCCGGCCCGTGTGGGCGAGGTCCGTATCGAACATCCGGACGGCGGCAAGGTGGAACTGAACGCCGCCGACAATGGCGACATGATTCTGGCGAACCTGCCGGCGGACAAGGAGCCAAAGGCGCCGACCGTGCTGAATCGCATGAAGGATGTTCTGCAAAACATCCGCATTGAGAACGTAATGCGAGGGGATGCCGCCGCGCTGCCCGCGCCACACACCGTCACGACGATTGGGACCGTGGATGGTCTCATTGTTCGGGTCGAGAGCGGCGCGATCAAGGATACCACCTGGGTCAGTTTCAATTTCGAATACGACCCTGCGTCGGCGGAAGCAGCACAGGCTGCCAAGACCGCGGATGCGGCGAAAGGCGACAAGGCGATAGATGCCAAGGAGGATGATGCCGTCGTCCCTGAGAATTCGACTCTCGACGTGAAAAAGGAAGTCGCAGAGTTGCAGTTGAAGACCGCCGGCTGGCTGTTCAAACTGCCGGATTATCAACTCGAACTCCTCACCCGGACCCTGGATAAATTGAGTCAGGACAAGGTAGCCGACGGCGAAAAACAGGAAGGTTGATGGGCCTGCCAGGATGCCAAACGGCATCCCGAATTCATACCCAACGGCCGCCCGAAGCGATATACTTCCCGCCTTTTTGGGCGACACAACATTTAGCACTTCATGAGACCGGCCACGGCATGACCTTTCAGCAATTGATCTTCAGTCTGCAAAAGTTCTGGTCGGATCGCGGGTGCGTGATCCTGCAACCCTATGACATGGAGGTCGGCGCGGGCACCTTTCATCCGGCGACTTTTCTGCGCTCGATCGGCCCCGAGCCCTGGAACGCCGCCTACGTCCAGCCTTCCCGCCGGCCGACGGACGGCCGCTATGGCGACAATCCCAACCGCCTCCAGCATTACTACCAATATCAGGTCCTGCTCAAGCCATCGCCGGACGAGATCCAGGAAATCTACCTGGATTCCCTGAGGATGCTGGGGATCGACCCGCTCGTGCATGACATCCGCTTCGTCGAGGACAACTGGGAATCGCCCACGCTCGGCGCCTGGGGTCTGGGTTGGGAGGTCTGGCTGAACGGCATGGAGGTCACGCAGTTCACTTACTTCCAGCAGGTCGGCGGGCTGGATTGCAGGCCGGTCTCCGGCGAGATCACCTACGGTCTCGAACGCATTGCCATGTATCTGCAGAATGTCGATAGCGTATTCGACCTGGTGTGGTCCACGACCCCCGCCGGCGTCGTGCGCTATGGCGATATCTATCACCAGAACGAGGTGGAGATGTCGGCCTATAACTTCGAAAAGGCGGATGTCGGCATGTTGTTCCAATGGTTCGATCAATGTGAACGGCAGAGCAGCGCCCTGATCGAGGGTAATCTGCCCCTGCCAGCCTATGAACAGGTCCTGAAGGCCTCGCATATCTTCAATCTGCTCGACGCCCGGCATGCCGTATCCGTGACGGAACGTCAGCGCTTCATACTCAGGGTGCGCGGTCTGGCCAAGGCCGTGGCGGAAACCTATTATCAGAGCCGGGAGAGCCTGGGTTTCCCCCTGTTGAATCCCGCTGCCCCTGTCGCTTGAGCCCATCCCGAAAGTTTGATCCCATGTCTGAAGTACGCGACCTCCTGATAGAAATCGGCACCGAGGAATTACCGCCACGAGCCCTGCCGGGCCTTGCGGCGGCCTTTGCCGATCTTCTGGTCGCGGGAATCGATCGGGCGGGATTTACGAGAAAGACACATCAATGGCTGGCGACCCCGCGGCGCCTTGCGGCGATTGTCAGAGATATCGCCTCGCGCCAGCCTGACCAGAACCTCGAGCGGCGGGGCCCGGCGCTTGCCGCTGCCTTCGATAAGGCAGGAAATCCGACATCCGCGGCCACGGGTTTCGCCCGTTCCTGTGGCGTGGAGGTGGCGCAACTCGAGCGCCTGGAAAGCGGCAAGGGCGCCTGGCTGATCTACCGCGCACAGCAACCAGGACGCGCATTGAGGGAACTCCTGCCGGGCATCATTGAATCCGCTCTGAATGGCCTGCCCATCGGCAAGCGCATGCGCTGGGGCACTGGCACGGCTGAGTTCGTCCGCCCCGTCCATTGGGCCGTGGTGCTGTATGGCGCGGAAATTGTCCCCTGCGAGGTGTTGGGCATACCAGCCGGGAGACACAGCCGCGGACATCGTTTCCATCATCCCGGACCGATCGAGATCCATGAACCGAAGGGGTATGCCGCCAGTCTGCGCGAACACGGTCACGTAATCGCGGACTTCAACGAGCGGCGGTCGATCATCCTGGAATCCGCGGAGGCCGAGGCAAAGAAAACCGGAGGGAGCGCGCTCATCAATCCGGATCTTCTGGACGAGATCACGGCCTTGGTGGAATGGCCAACGCCCATCACCGGGACCTTCGATGAAAAATTCCTGGAGCTGCCGCCGGAGGTGCTGATCGCGACCATGCAGATGCACCAGAAATATTTTCCCATCGTACGACAGGCGGAATCGCCAACCGAGGATTCCGGACTGCTCGCGGCATTCGTCACGATCGCCAATATCGAAAGCCCGGAACCCGCCGCCATCCGCAAAGGCAACGAGCGGGTCATCCGGCCGCGTCTGACCGATGCCGACTTCTTCTGGCGGCGGGATACGGCGCAAAGCCTCGCCAGCCGGCGGCCGATGCTCGCGCAGGTGGTTTATCAGCAGTCGCTCGGAACGCTGGCGGACAAGACGGAACGGATCGCGGCGCTGGCCGGGTACGTCGCCAGGGAATTGGGCGGGGATGTCGAACCGGCGCTACGGTCGGCGCAGCTCTGCAAATGCGATCTCCTGACGGATATGGTCGGGGAATTTCCGGAGCTGCAGGGGATCATGGGTTATCACTATGCCCTCCATGACAGCGAACCCAGGGAGGTCGCGATCGCGTTGAAGGAGCAGTATCTGCCGAAGCAGGCCGGCGGCGCGCTGCCGCTAACGCCAACGGGCAGGATCCTCGCCATCGCGGAAAAGCTGGATACCCTGACGGGGATCTTCGCGATCGGTCAAGCCCCGAGTGGCGATCGGGATCCCTTCGGGCTGCGCCGCGCCGCGCTCGGCTGTCTGCGCATACTGATCGAAGGCCGGCTGGACCTCGATCTGAGGGCAAGCCTCGACGCTGCCGCTGCCGGTTACGGCGCCGTGATCCGGGACCGCAAGGTCATGGATGAGGTGTTCGCATTCATGATGGAACGCCTGCGGCGTTACTATCTGGATAGCGGGATAACCGTCGATGCCTTCGAGGCGGTGCTGGCGAACCAGCCGGCGAGCCCCCATGATTTCAATTTGCGGATCATGGCGGTCGCCGATTTCCGCGCCCTACCGGCTGCCGCCAGTCTCACGGCCGCCAACAAACGGATCCGAAATATCCTGAAACAATCGACCGGGGTGTTGCCTCCGGCGATCGACACGAGGTTGCTGACGGACAACGCGGAAAAAGCGTTGGTCGGCGAACTGGAAGCGGCGCTGACGGCGGTGGAACCGCTGCTTGTCGCGAGGGAATATGGCTCCGCACTGTCCCGCCTGGCCGGCATACGCGAGGGCGTGGATGCGTTTTTCGATCAGGTCCTGGTGATGAGCGACGATCCTTCCGTGCGCGCAAACAGGCTGGCAATACTGATCAGACTTGGCGAGCTGTTCCAGTCGGTTGCCGATATCTCGCGATTACAGGGTTGATCCGCACGGCCTCTGATGCAACTGATCATCCTTGACCGTGACGGCGTCATAAATCGGGATTCTGCCGATTACATCAAGAACGCGGCGGAATGGCAGGCATTGCCCGGTTCGCTGGGGGCAATAGCACGGTTGAATAAGGCTGGATATCGTGTGGTGGTCATTTCAAACCAATCGGGTCTTGCCCGCGGAAAGTTTTCCCGGCAGGACCTCGATGCGATTCATGCCAAGCTGTGCGATGAGTTGCGTGCTAATGGCGGACACGTGGACGCTATACTCTACTGCCCGCATGGACCGGTTGATGGTTGCCGGTGCCGGAAACCGGAGCCAGGATTGTTCCTTGAGGCCATGCAGCGCTTTGAAGCACCAACCGATACGGTGATTGCAGTGGGCGACAAGGCCAGTGATATCGAGGCCGCCCGCAGGGCCGGGATCACACAGACCGTATTGGTCAAGACCGGGCTGTCGCCGGACCCCTCCGCCGGTTGCTGCGATCTACAGGGCGTGCCCGAATATCCGGACCTCGCGGCTATGGTGGAGGTCCTGTTGGAACGGGGCGCGGTCTAGATGCAATTGTTCCGCGCGATGATCTTTTATACGGGCCTGTCGCTGGCTACGATTGTATTTCTGCCGATCACTCTCCTGCTTTATCCGTTTCCACTGCCGTTGCGATTCCGGGTAATCTCCCGGTGGGCGGTCTTTAATCTCTGGACCCTGAGGCATGTTTGCGGGATCGATTTCAAGGTGAGCGGCAGGGAACACATCCCCGCGGGCGCGGGCATTATCATGTGCAAACATCAATCGGCCTGGGAAACCCTGGCCCTGCAACTGATATTCCCGCCGCAGGTGTGGGTGCTCAAACGCGAACTGCTGTTCATCCCGATCTATGGCTGGGCCCTGGCCGGGATGCAACCGATCGCGATCGATCGATCCTCCACCTTGAAGGCGATGCGGGAGATCGTGCGCCAGGGCGCCGCAAGGCTGCGCCAGGGTTTGTGGGTCGTGGTTTTTCCTGAAGGCACCCGGGTGGAACCCGGAAAAAAGGGAAAATATCTGCCCGGCGGCGGCATGTTGGCGGAAAAGTCCGGCTATCCCATTGTGCCCGTGGCGCACAATGCCGGCTATTTCTGGCCGAAAAACAGCATCAGGAAATGGCCGGGGACCATCACAATGGTGATCGGTCCTATCATTGAGTCGCACGGCCGCAACGCCGCCGAATTGACCAGGCTTGCGGAGGAATGGATAGAAGGCGCGGTAAAGTCTCTGCCGGCGCCTGACCATTGGTCGAAACAGGTCAAAGGGAAGTGATTCGGGACACAGAATACGTTATGCAACGCGGATATTTTTCCAGAAAGATTCACGAGCTTGGCGTGTCTATTGATTTTTTACTTGAATTTCTGGAAAACGGAACTAGAATTTGCACTCCTTTTGCGACTAATAGAGGTTTTATGTTTACCTAGCCCAGGCGTCGTTCACAGCAAGAATGGCGCGCAAGCAACAATTGATTGCTTTTCTCTGCCTGACAACTTGACTGTGAGGAGACTTTAATGGGTGTTTATTCTATACATTCAAACCTTGCCGTTGCCCCGGCACAGCACGAACACAATTCATCTCAGCCATGGCCTGTCCATAATCAGGCCCGCAATAACGAACCCGAAAAACCGGATCATTTCGTCAGGCGCGAAAATCTGGAGTTTGCCGGTACTCATCTGATACTTGATCTATGGGGCGCCAGTAACCTGGATGACCTCGGACTGATGGAAGCCACACTCCGGGAGGCCGTCGAGGTTGCCGGGGCTACGCTATTGCATATCCATCTGCATCATTTCACGCCTAATGGCGGCATCTCCGGCGTCGTCGTACTCGCGGAGTCCCATATAAGCGTGCATACCTGGCCCGAACGCGACTATGCGGCCTTCGATGTGTTCATGTGCGGAAACGCGGAACCTGAGAAGACAATCCCGATCCTCAAACAGGCCTTCAAACCAGCCCAGTTGAATGTAACCGAGCATCTGAGGGGCATGGTTATAAATGACTAAGACATGGGCTGAAACGCTGTACGATGCCTGGGGACAGCAATACAACATCGACAAGATCTACTTCGAGTCAGGCACGGGTCATCAGCACCTGCTGATCTTCCATAACTCCATCTTCGGGCGGGTCATGGCGCTCGATGGCGTCGTCCAGACCACGCAGAAAGACGAGTTTATCTATCATGAAATGCTCACGCATGTCCCCTTGCTCGCGCACGGCAAGGCCCGTCGCGTCCTGATCATCGGCGGCGGCGATGGCGGCATCCTCAGGGAGGTCTGCAAGCATCGTGATGTGGAGCGCATCACCCAGGTGGAGATCGATCAGGCGGTCATCGACATGGCCAAGAAATACCTGCCGGCCCACAGCGACGGCGCCTATGACGACCCGCGCGCCAATATCGTGATTGCCGACGGGATCGATTTCATAACCGGGACCAGCGAGAAGTTCGACCTTATCATCTCCGATTCCACCGATCCCATAGGACCGGGTGAGGTGCTGTTTACCAACAGCTTCTACGGGAATTGCCGGCGCTGCCTGAATCCCGGAGGCATATTGGTCACCCAAAACGGCGTGCCCTTTATGCAGATGGATGAGGTCAAGGGAACGGCGAAACAACTCTCGCAGCTCTTCGCGGACTGGCATTTCTATACTGCCGCGGTGCCGACGTATGTCGGCGGCGTGATGAGTTTTGCCTGGGCGTCGGATGACACACAACTGCGCCACATCCCCCTGGAACGGGTCCGCGAGAATTTCAGGGCATCAGGCATAACCACCCGGTATTACACGCCCGATATTCACCGGGCCTCCTTTGCCTTGCCCAGATATCTCCTGGACGCCATCGGCAAGAGCGTGGAGTAATGAGCGCCTTACTGGACGATGCCGCCATCCGCGCGCTCACCGGGCAATACGGCACACCCCTGTTTCTGCTCGACTGCAAGACGATCGAGTCGCAGTATCAATCGTTGAAGCAGGCCCTGCCGGGGGTCGATTTTTATTATGCGGTCAAGGCGTTGCCCCATGATGCCGTCATCCGCACGCTCGAACATTGCGGCGCCGGTTTCGATATCGCGAGCAGCGGTGAGATCGAGCTGTTACGACGCCGTTACATCAATCCCCGCGCGACGATTCATACGCATCCGGTAAAGAAGGCCCGGGATATTCGCGAAAGCCTGCGTTTCGGCTGCACCACTTTCGTGGTCGATAACCGCGCGGAATTGAAAAAATTCTACGCCTTCAGGCATCGGGTCGGCCTGTTGCTGCGCGTCAGCTTCCCCAATCCCGATGCGGTGGTCGATCTCTCGCAGAAATTCGGTTGTCTGCCGGAGGAGGCCCTGGAACTTCTGCATCTGGCGAGGAAGCTGGGCATGCATGTGAAAGGACTATCCTTCCATGTCGGCTCGCAAAGCAAGACCTCCGCCATGCACGTGCATGCCATCGAACGCTGCCGCGCGATTATGGAGGAGTATGCGACGCAGGCCGATGATCCATTGAGCACGCTGGATATCGGCGGCGGCTTCCCGGTCAGGTACTGCGAGGCAGTCCCCGACATCGAAGCCTTCTGCGCCCCCATCAACGCGGCGCTCCGGAAACTGGATGACTGCATCCATGTGATCGCGGAACCCGGCCGGTATCTGGTGGCCGCCGCGGCCATGTCGATCACCTCGGTGACCGGCAAAGCGGTAAGGAATGGTCGCAACTGGTATTACATGGATGACGGCGTCTACGGCGTCTACAGCGGCCAGATCTTCGATCACGCCGATTATCCCGTGCGCAGTCTCCGGCAGGGGAAGCTGTATCCATCCTGTCTCGCGGGCCCGACCTGCGACAGCATTGACATCGTCAAGAAGGATATCGACTTGCCGATCATGGCCCCGGGCGATCTGATCGTCGGCGAGATGATGGGGGCCTACACCGCCGCGACTTCAACGGACTTCAATTCCCTCGCCCGTAGCCGCATTATTGTGCTGAATGAACCTGATGTAAGCAGCAACGTGGCGCATATTGCCTGACAGGTTGTTGAAAAACTGCTGCGCTAGGCATAACGGCGTTGCGCGCGGTCCCGTAATCCTCATTTACTGCCGTGTAAACTGCGGTTTCTCGCCTGCCCGCGCCTGGTTCTGCCGTCGCACGCGACGTTTTTAAAATGCTAGTTAATACATACCGCGGGTTGAATGCCTGACAATCACTGCCGACCTTCCGGTGAGGATGGCCTACTTTAATTTGTGCGCCCGTTCGGCGGCGATGACGGTGTTGGCGAGCAACATGGTGATGGTCATCGGTCCGACCCCGCCCGGGACTGGTGTAATATAACCTGCGATTTCCTTCACGCCGTCATAATCGACATCCCCGGCCAGCTTGCCGTCGGCGAGGCGGTTCATGCCCACATCGAATACGGCGGCGCCCGGTTTCACCATGTCGGCCGTGATAAGGTTCGGACGGCCGACCGCCACGACAAGGATATCCGCCATCTTGGTATAGGCCTTCAGGTCTTTGGTCCTGGAAGTGCAGATACTTACAGTGGCATTCATCTCCAGCAGCATGATGGCCATGGGTTTGCCCACGATGTTGCTGCGGCCGACCACCACAGCGCTCTTGCCCTCGACCGGCAGGCCGAGATGCTCGATCATGACCTTGACGCCGAATGGCGTGCAAGGCGCGAATATGGTGTTGCCCGTGACCAGCGCGCCCACGTTGTAAAGGTGAAAGCCGTCCACATCCTTGGTCTCGGAGATGGTTTCCAGGACCCGGTCGCTGTTGATGTGTTTGGGCAGCGGCAACTGGACCAGGATCCCGTGGATGTCCTTTTTATCGTTCAGCCGGTGAATCAGTTTGAGCAAATCCTCTTCGGTCGTGGTCGCCGGAATCTCATGTTTTTCGGAATAGATCCCGGTATCCACACAGGCCTTCACCTTGTTTCTCACATAGACCTGTGATGCAGGATCCTCGCCGACAATGATAACTGCGAGTCCCGGACGGATCCCCTTGGTTCCCAGATCGGTGACCTGCTGTTTCAATTTCTCGCGGGTCGCGGTGGAGATCGCCTTGCCGTCAATGATTGTTGCTGCCATTTCTATCTCCCATCAGGCTGCCGTTGCGAAAGGCGGCGATTATAGCCTATTTAACGCTTAATACCACTCACGCCAAGCGGCTGGCTTGATCGATCGGGTTATTGCTGCTGGCCCCGGATATCGGGTATAAACTGTATATATTTCAGAGCAATCGGAGCGATTATCTCCATGGTAAATATTAATGCCCGCTTCCCCGCGCGCCGCATGCGCCGTCTCCGACGGCACGATTTCAGCAGACGTTTGGTGCGTGAACACAGCTTGAGTAGCGCCGATCTGATCTACCCGGTGTTCGTGATGGAGGGAGTGGATAATCGTGAGACCGTGATTTCCATGCCAGGCGTCGATCGGATCGGGATCAATCATCTGCTGAGGGAAGCGGAACAGGCCCAGCGATTGGGGATCCCTGCGCTGGCCTTGTTTCCGGTGGTGACGGCAGGGCATAAGAGCGTGGATGCGAGAGAGGCGTGGAATCCGGAGGGTTTGACGCAGAGGGCAGTCCGGGCACTCAAACAGGAATTTCCCGATCTCGGAGTGATAACGGATGTGGCCCTCGACCCCTTCACCACCCATGGTCAGGATGGCCTGCTGGATGCGGATGGTTATGTCGCCAACGATGTTACGGTCGAGGCGCTGGTAAAGCAGTCGCTGTCTCATGCAGAGGCGGGTACCGATATCGTCGCGCCATCGGACATGATGGACGGTCGTATCGGCGCCATCAGGCAGGCGCTCGAACAGGAAGGTTATTCGAATACGCTGATTCTTGCCTATGCCGCCAAATATGCCTCTTCATTTTACGGTCCGTTTCGGGATGCCCTAGGTTCTGCGGCCAATCTTTCCGGCGGAAACAAGCACACCTACCAGATGGATATCGCCAATGGGGATGAGGCGTTGGAAGAGGTCCGGCTGGATCTCGATGAAGGCGCGGATCTGGTCATGGTCAAGCCGGGGCTTGCCTACCTGGATATTATTTATCGGGTCAAGCAGACCTTCCTCGCCCCCACGCTGGCCTATCAGGTAAGCGGTGAATACGCGATGCTGAAGGCTGCCGCCCTGAACGGCTGGCTGGATGAGCGCAAGGCGGTGTTGGAGAGCCTGGTGGCCTTCAAACGCGCGGGCGCGGACGCCATCTTGAGTTATTACGCGATCAAGGCGGCCGAGTGGCTTAACGAGTGATGCACACTGGGTTGCCCCGAATCAATCCTCCATCCCCAGCGATTTAATCTTGCGGGTCAGGGTATTTCTCCCCCAACCAAGGAGATGTGCCGCTTCCTGCTTCCGGCCGCCAGTCTTGCGCAGAGACTCTTCGATCAGGATCCGTTCAAATCTGGGGACAGCCTCGTTCAATAAATGAACCTTGCCTTGCATGAGATTACTCGATATCCAGCGGCGAAATTCGCTTTCCCAGTCTTGTCCTTCCCGGATGGACGCATCGGCCTCCTTCAATTCGGGAGGCAGGTCGTCGATATGGATCTCCTTGCCGGACGCCATGACGGTAATCCAGCGACAGAAGTTTTCCAGTTGTCTGACATTTCCCGGCCAGGGCAGGGAGTTCAGATAGGCCTGGGTCTCCGGCAATATTCGCTTCGCCTCGCCTCCGATCTCCCGCGCTGCCCGCTGGATGAAGTATTCGGTAAGCGCCGGGATGTCGGTGCGTCTGTCGCGCAATGGCGGCACATGCACGCGGATGACGTTCAAGCGGTGCAGGAGATCCTCCCTGAAGGCGCCTAGTTGCACGCGTTGTTCAAGCTGCTGATGCGTTGCTGTAATCACCCTCACATCGACCCTGACGGGTTCATGACCGCCCACCCGGTAAAATTGGCCCTCCGCGAGCACGCGTAACAGGCGCGTCTGCAAGTCCGCCGGCATGTCGCCTATCTCGTCCAGGAAGAGGGTGCCGCCGGTGGCCTGTTCAAAGTGGCCGATGCGCCGGGCATTCGCGCCGGTGAAGGATCCCTTCTCATGGCCAAAAAGTTCCGACTCCAGTAATTCCCTCGGGATCGCGGCCGTATTGAGGGCGATAAATGGTCCGGCGGCTCGGGGACTGTGTTGGTGCAGGGCCTTTGCCACCAGTTCCTTGCCAGTGCCGGACTCGCCGGTGATGAGCACGGTAAGGTTGGAACGTGAAAGTCTGCCGATCGCGCGAAAGACCTCCTGCATCGCGGGCGCCGAACCAATGATGCTGGTCTCTGTGGCCTCATCAGCGTTCCGTATGACGCCCTGGTTCGCAATATTCTGCCGGATTGCGCGTTTGACCAGTTGCAGGACTTCATCCACATCAAACGGTTTGGGCAGGTATTCGAAGGCGCCGCTCTGGAAGGCGGATACCGCACGGTCCAGATCGGAGTAGGCGGTCATGATGATGACGGGTATCGAGGGGACCTTGTGCTTTAGAGTGTTGAGTATCCTGATCCCGTCCGTGCCCGGCATGCGGATATCGGAGATAATCACATCGGGAGGCGGTTGTTTATCCAACGCGGCCAGCAAGGCATCGCCATTTTCGAAACACGAGACTTCAAGCGACTCCTTGGTAAATGCCTTCGACAACACCCAACGGATGGATTTGTCGTCGTCGGCGATCCAGACTTGGTTATGCTTGGTCATCGTGGTATTCGATGGGTAAAAGGATTCGGAAGATGGTGCGATTTTCAGTCCGTTCATATTCAATCAATCCTCGATGAGCCTGAATTAACGATTGTGCAATGGAAAGGCCGAGCCCCGTGCCTTCCGCCCGTCCTGTGACCATGGGATAAAAAAGAAAATTTTCGATCGCCTTGGGGACTCCTGGACCGTCGTCCATGATCTCTATAACAACCGCAAGTTTGTGCAAGTGCTGGCGGATTGTGCACATGCGTTTGATGCGGGTGTTGATCCATATCTGTCCATCCGGGGCGCTGGCCTGGACTGCATTTCTGAACACATTGAAAATTGCCTGTATCACCTGCTCCTGATCGGCTTGCAGGTCCGGAAGACTGGGGTCGTAATCGCGCTCGATGCGCAGGGGCGTGTTCGATTCGGCCTCCAGCAGATTCTGCACATACTCCAGCACGGCATGGATGTTGACCTTTTCGGTGTGCGGTTTTCCGTTCGGTGCGAGCATGCGGTCGATCAAATTGCTCAAACGGTCCGCCTCCCGGATGATGATTTGCGTGTACTCCTTCAATTCGTCGTTTTCCAGTTCCCGCTCCAGCAACTGGGCCGCCCCGCGCAGACCACCCAGCGGATTCTTGATTTCATGCGCCATCCCGCGGAGGGTTTCACGCACGGCAGAATGCAACATCGTGAGGTTTTCCTCTTTCAGGAGCCGTGAGATGGCTTGCGTATCGATGATCTCGACAATTATCTCCGGGTGCTTGGAGGTATTGGTCACCGGAGTAAAGATACAGTCGACGCTGACAGTCCTGTTTCCTGGCAGGTTTAATTGCACCCCCCGTTGTGTCAGTGGATTTCTGGTTTGGTCTGAGCGATCCAGGCCCTCGATGAAACCCGGGGAGACGGCGAAAATTTCTGTGGCAGGGAGCCCCACTATCTGGCGGAAACTGGTCATTAGCAGGTTTTCGCCGGAGGTATTCATTCGACACAGACATAATTCTCGATCGAATACCAGAATCGCGGTAACCAGATTCTCGAAGTGGAGATCCGAGTGTGCTTCGATGTCGATCATATAGTTAATTATCGCACTACTATGGTGCGATCACGAATCAAATGGACCTTATCGGTAGTGCTTATTTCCGTTAAATACTTTGAATAACACTGAGTTAACTAAACATCACGATGTAACTGCTGGTATAGGATTAGATAGCAGCAATTAACGTGCCGATGCACGAAAAAGCTGATGGATACTCGCCATCCGAATCGCGGGATGGCGAAGGAATATGATTAGTTTGTTGCTGGTGGGGATTGAGGGCGTATCACCGCGGCCCGTTGAAGATGGAAGATTACGGAAGGGCTGCTCAACAGGATTTTTCCATCCGCATCCCGTACGGCAACGCGTAGTTGATGCGTGCCGCGATCCAGGTTGGTCAGATTGAAAGAGGGAGTAATGGAATCGGCGAACTCTTTGCCGTCGAGATAGAGGGTCAGTTTATGTCCTGCCATCAGATCGGGTTTGAGTTCAACCAGGATATCGACGTTGCCCGAGTTTTCACGGATGGCTTCATCATTCGCGGGGGAGGTGATATTCAGACTGGCATAGGTAATTACTTCCGCTTCCTTGGTCTGGTCGGGTTGGGATGTTAGGGGCGCCGAAGTTGATTTTATGGTCGGCACTTCCTGCAGGATTATCTCTTCCGCGCCTTCCGTCGGTGTATCGGAGAATACGATATTGCCGTCCTTGTCCACACTGCGATAGACCGTCTGCGCGCTTACGAGACAGGAGAGACACAGGGCAAGCAAAAGTGATATCAAATTACGCATGACTGGATCTTAGTTAAACGGCGGCATACTCTCAACCGTTGATTCAAAATGACAATAACGAACCAAAAAAAAGCCCCCTCGTGGGGGGCTTAATGATTATTGGGAGTTCTGATGGCGTCTAGAGGCTGAAGTACATCCCAAACTCAACGGGGTGAGTGGTCATGCGCAAGCGCGTAACCTCATCCATCTTCAGCTTGATGTAACCGTCGATCATGTCGTCGGTAAAGACCCCGCCGGCAGTGAGGAACGCCCGGTCTTCGTCCAAGGAATTCAAGGCCTCTTCGAGTGAAAAACACACAGTGGGGATGTCTTTCTCTTCTTCCGGTTCCAAATCGTAAAGGTCCTTGTCCAAGGGCGCGCCCGGATTAATCTTGTTCTGTATGCCGTCCAGACCCGCCATCATCATGGCGG
Source organism: Gammaproteobacteria bacterium (assembly GCA_004297165.1). Lineage (GTDB taxonomy): Bacteria > Pseudomonadota > Gammaproteobacteria > Eutrophobiales > Eutrophobiaceae > 2-02-FULL-56-15. Next base: position 91,952 of record SCUJ01000010.1, on the reverse strand, counting down.
CAAACGTGAAATAGGGGTTGCCGCAGGAATCCGGGAAGCGAACCTCAACGCGCCGCGCCTTCGGGCTGGAGACCCAGGGTATTCGACATGACGCCGAGCGGTTTCTGGCAGAGTAGGCCAGCAGCACCGGGGCTTCGAAACCGGGCACCAAACGCTTATAGCTGTTGGTGCTGGAATTGGTGAATGCATTGAGGGCCTTGGCGTGCTTGAAGATTCCGCCGATGTAATGCAGGGCCATTTCCGACAACCCACCGTATTTATTGCCGGTGAAGAGGTTGGTCCCGTTTTTCGATAACGACTGGTGCACATGCATGCCATTGCCGTTGTCGCCGACGAGCGGTTTCGGCATGAAGGTGGCAGTCTTACCAAAGTTATGCGCCACATTCAGGACACAGTATTTCAGGATCAGCATCTCATCGGCTTTTCTGACGAGGGTGTTGAATTTTGTGCCGATCTCGGACTGGCCGGCTGTGGCCACCTCGTGGTGATGTACTTCCACAGGCACGCCCATAGCTTCAAGGGTCTCGCACATCGCGGCGCGCACGTTCTGCAGGGAATCCACCGGTGGCACCGGGAAATAACCGCCCTTGGTGCCGGGCCGGTGTCCGATGTTACCTTCCTCGCAGGAACGATCGCTGTTCCAACTGCCTTCCTCCGAGTCGATCTCGTAAAAGGCGCTGTGCATGTTGTCGCCCCAGCGCGCCCTGTCGAAGATGAAAAATTCCGGCTCCGGGCCGAAAAATGCAGTGTCGGCGATTCCAGTCGACTTGAGGTAGGCCTCCGCTCTTTTTCCGATCGAACGTGGGCAGCGTTCATATCCCTGCATGGTGGTCGGCTCGAGGACATCGCAACGTATGTTGATCGTCGCGTCATCATAAAAGGGATCCAGGACCGCTGTATCTGCATCAGGCATCAGCACCATGTCGGATTCATTGATACCCTTCCACCCTGAGATTGAGGACCCATCGAACATCTTGCCCGACTCGAAAAAATCGTCATCAATAGTGGAAGACGGGATGGTGAGGTGCTGCTCTTTACCCCGCGTATCGGCAAAACGCAGATCGACATACTTCGCCTCGTTTTCCTTAATCAGCTGCAGGACTTTCTGTTTGGACATTGGTTAAAACTCCCGTTGAGTAGTTATTGTAAAAATTTGCTTGGATGTGTCTGATTCCCAGCAGATGTACGAATCGTGACCCTTAATATGCGATCCCCGCACTATTCGAATCCAGTGCGATATTGCCGAATAAATGCAGATTACATGCCAGAGGTCTTAATGCGTGTATTTTATTTATAAATCGGGTAGTTAGCACTTAATTCATCGGACAGTAATGCACCATTATCGTGCGCTATTTAATGCATACGCAATATCATGGTGCATATTCTTCGACACAGGTTTTTCGTATACATATTTCAATGCGAATAATTTATTTAAGAATCGATCTCTATCGGCATTTCACCGGAGAGTAGTTCGGACAGGACTTCACGTTTGCGAATTAGTCTTGCCTGATCGCCGTCTATCAGGATCTCTGCCGCGCGTGGTCTCGAATTGTAGTTGGAGCTCATGCTGAACCCATAAGCGCCGGCGGAGGCGATAGCTAAATAGTCATTATCCCTGAGTGCCAGTCTGCGTTCCCGCCCCAGGAAATCGCCACTCTCGCAGACCGGTCCGACAACATCATAAAGACGTTCCGTGACATCCGCATGTTGTGTGAGCGGGAGGATATCATGCCAGCTTGAGTAGAGTGCCGGTCGCAGCAGGTCATTCATCGCCGCGTCAACAATCGCGAAATTTTTCAGTTTGGTGTGTTTGAGGTACTGCACTTTGGTGATGAGCCATCCGGCATTGCCTACGATAGAACGTCCGGGTTCTATGATTACGCACGCCGAGTCATCCGTCAGATTATTTCTGACGATACGGGCGAGTTCTGTCGGCGCGGGTGGTTCCTCGTTGCTGTAACGGATGCCCAAACCTCCGCCCAAGTCGATGTCTCTGAGTTTGATCCCTTCCTGCGCCAGTTTGGGAATCAGGGTGTTCAGGAGTTTTATCGAATCTATATAGGGAGAGAGAGTGGTTATCTGGGACCCGATATGGCATGCGATTCCGGTAATCTCGATATTTGGGAGCTTGAGGGCCTGCTCATAAGCGTCAACGGCATCTTCCCAGGCAATACCGAATTTGTTCTGTTGAAGTCCCGTCGCAATATAGGGGTGAGTTTCCGCATCAACGTCGGGATTGATCCTTAATGCGATAGGCGCCTTGACCCCAAGTCCGCTGGCGACAGTGTCTATGCGTCTTAGCTCAGGTAATGACTCGCAATTAAGACAGCGAATACCCGCCTTAAGGGCGCTGGTAATCTCCGCTTCAGTTTTGCCGACGCCGGAAAATACTATTTTTTTTGGATCGCCTCCGGCCGTCAATACCCGTTCCAGTTCTCCACCCGAGACGATGTCGAAACCCGAGCCAAGTCGGGCCAGACAGGCTAGCAGAGAGAGGTTGCTGTTGGCCTTGACCGCATAGCAGATCAGATGGTTGCGCGCGCCGAAGGCGTCATGAAAATTCCGCCATTGTTGTTCAATTGCCGGGCGTGAATACACATAAAGCGGCGTGCCATAACGATTTGCCAAATCTTCAAGCGCTATTTGACCGACATGCAGCCGGTCATGAAGGTAGGCATGAAAGCTCATGTATTAAAACAGGGATGTTGCTGTCGTTACGGATGAGTAAAACTGTCTTGGGGGAGATACAAAGCCCCTTTCTGACCACAGGCGGAAATACTAGCTGACATGGCCAGGATGAATGCAACTTTAATCATGCAATCGAGGATCATTCTTTTGTTCATGTTAATTTCTGGCAACCCTGAGCGGGGTGATTGGCGGCATATTGTAGCGAATGCCGGAATCAGTGGCGAAAGATTACCGTTACGGTCGTGCAGCGCGATTTCTTGCCGGTTTACTCCGCGTAGGGCCCTGTTTGGCCTTCCTGGGTTTCACGAAATCCTTGCGCTCCCGGCGCACAGGAGGTTTTGGATTGAACAGCATATCTTGAGTGGCGAATTGTGTGGGTATTTTATGGCCGATGTAGGCCTCGATCTCGGCAAGCGAATAGACGTATTCCTCGCAGATCAGACTCACCGCATCGCCGCTGGCCCCCGCGCGCGCGGTGCGGCCGATACGATGCACATAATCCTCGGCGTTTTGCGGCATGTCGAAGTTGATGACATGGCTGATATCCGGAATGTGGAGTCCACGGGAAGCCAGATCGGTCGCGACAAGGATTGGCAAATTGCCGCTCGCAAACTCCTGAAACAGATTCTGCCGTTTTTTCTGCTGGACATCCCCGGTCAAAAGGGCCGCATGAAAACCGTTGCCCTCCAGATAACCCCAGACCAGGTCTGCGGTTCTTTTGGTGTTGACGAAGACCAGGGTGCGGTGTGGATCGATGCGATGCAACAGGCCAAGCAGCAGGGAAATTTTTTCTTCCTTGGCCACATGAAATCCGGTTTGTTGAACCTTGTCGGCGGTGATCTGCTCGGGGTTGATTCGGATGAGTTGGGGATTGTTCATGTGTTCATACGCGAGTTCCGTAACCCGCCAACTCAGGGTCGCGGAAAACAGCATGCTGATGCGCTTTTGCGGCTCAGGCATGCGCCGTAGCAGAAATCTTACGTCGTTGATGAAACCCAGATCGAACATGCGATCCGCCTCATCGAGGACCATGATGCGAATGTCAGTCAGGCGGTAGACTTTCTGTTTGAAATAATCGATTAGGCGGCCGGGGGTGCCGATCAATATATCGACGCCCTGTTCGAGCATCTTGCGCTGTTTGTCGTAATCAACGCCGCCGTATACCAAACCAATGCGCAACCCGGCATGACTGTTCAGTTTTACGGCGTCATTGTAGATCTGGATTGCAAGCTCCCGGGTGGGCGAGATGATTATCGCCCCGGGGCCGATGGAGTTGTAGGTCGAATCCGATCGCGCGTTGAGCAAATGATGCAATGTGGCCAGCAGGAAAGCGGCGGTTTTCCCTGTGCCTGTCTGCGATTGCCCCGCGATGTCCCGGCCCGCCAGCAGCAAGGGCAAAGTCTCCTTCTGTATGGGGGTGCAATGACTGAAACCGGAATCCTGCAAGGCGCGCTGGAGCACATCCTGGAGCGGTAGCGCCTCGAAAGCCAGGTCTGTTGTGGTGTTCTGATGCATTCTTATGGATTATTTACCGGGTTCGGACATGGCATGACTTGCAATAAAAAGGATCTGCGATGAAAATGATGACCTCGAATCCATCCCCAGATCAGGGCAATCCCATGAGCGATAGTATTATTAATGTTACAGATTCAACCTTTGAAGAAACCGTTTTGAATTCAGAAATGCCCGTAATCGTCGATTACTGGGCCGAATGGTGCGGTCCTTGCAAGATGATAGCACCAATCCTGGATGAAGTTGCCAATGAATACAAGGGCAAGTTGACGGTTGCGAAGATCAATATCGATGAAAATCAGGCGACCCCGCAGAAATATGCCGTCCGGGGCATTCCCACATTGATGATCTTCAAGAACGGCGAAGTCGCCGGTACGAAGGTCGGCGCTGTCTCGAAATCTCAATTGTCCGCGTTTATCGACAGTGTTGTATAAACTACTGGACGAATTCGGGATGTCGTGCTAACTTTTATCTCAGCAACAACGCCTGTCTGACTGTTCCCCCAAGCAAAAACTAGCAACACCAATCGTTAACAAGCACACAGGCGTGTGTATTTCTATCTCGTCCCGATCTCTACCGTAATCCGGAGTCCATGAACCTTACAGAACTCAAGCAACAGCCTGCCTCGCAGCTTGTCACTCTATCTGAATCGCTGGGCCTTGAAGGCCTTGCCCGCCATAGAAAGCAGGACGTCATCTTTGAAATTCTCAAGGCGCACGCCAAGAAAGGCGAGGATATCTATGGTAACGGCGTGCTGGAGATCCTGCAGGACGGTTTTGGTTTTCTACGTTCCGCTGACAGTTCCTACCTGGCCGGGCCCGACGACATCTACGTCTCGCCGAGCCAGATCCGCCGCTTCAATCTGCGCACCGGGGACACGGTAACTGGCAAGATCAGGCCACCCAAGGATGGCGAACGTTATTTCGCCCTCCTCAAGGTCAACGAGATCAATTTTGAACCGCCGGATAAATCGAAGCACAAGATCCTCTTCGAAAACCTTACGCCCTTATTCGCCCACGAACGTCTCACTCTGGAGACCGGCAACGGCAGCACGGAAGACCTGACTCCCAGGATCATCGACCTGGTGGCGCCCATTGGCAAAGGTCAGCGCGGTCTGATCGTCTCGCCGCCGAAGGCGGGCAAGACGATGATCCTCCAGTCCATCGCCCAATCGATTGCGCACAATTATCCCGAATGTCATCTCACGGTGCTGCTGATCGACGAGCGGCCTGAGGAAGTGACCGAGATGGCTCGTTCCGTCAAGGGAGAAGTGATTTCGAGCACCTTCGATGAACCTGCGACGCGCCATGTCCAGGTCGCCGAGATGGTCATCGAAAGGGTGAAGCGGCTGGTGGAGCACAAGAAGGATGCAGTCATCCTGCTCGATTCCATCACCCGTCTCGCCCGCGCCTATAATACGGTCGTGCCTGCGTCCGGCAAGGTCCTGACTGGCGGTGTCGATGCTAATGCCCTGCAGCGTCCCAAGCGTTTCTTCGGCGCAGCGCGCAATATCGAAGAGGGCGGCAGCCTGACCATCATCGCGACCGCGCTCGTGGATACAGGTTCGCGCATGGACGATGTGATCTACGAGGAATTCAAGGGCACCGGCAACATGGAATTGCACCTGGAGCGGGAGATCGCCGAGAAGCGGATCTACCCCGCCATCAATATCAATCGCTCGGGCACCCGGCGCGAGGAGTTGCTGACGGAAAAGGATGAACTGCAGAAGATGTGGATCCTGCGCAAGTTGTTGCACCCGATGGAACCGCAGGCCGCGATGGAATTCATGCTGGAGCGCATGCGCCCCACCAAGAACAACGCGGAATTCTTCGACGCGATGAAACGGCAATAATAAATAAGAAGAATCAGTGGCAGGCTAATCCATTTAAGCCATAAGCAAAAAAAACCCGCCGAGAGGCGGGTTTTTCTTTGGCCGATACGGCTTTGTTACATGTCCATGCCGCCCATGCCACCCATACCGCCCATGCCACCCATACCACCCGGCATGCCATGGCCGTGCTCCTCTTTCTTCGGAGCTTCTGCCACCATCACCTCGGTGGTCAGCAGGAGGCTGGCTACGGAAGCGGCATTTTGCAATGCGGTGCGCGCTACCTTGGTCGGATCCAGGATGCCCATCTCGATCATGTCGCCGAACTTGTCGGTGGCGGCGTTGTAGCCGAAGGCGCCATCGCCTTCCGCGACCTTGTTGAGGATGACCGAGGCCTCTTCTCCGGCATTGGTCACGATCTGGCGCAGAGGTTCCTCCAGCGCCCGCAGCAGGATATTGACGCCGACCTTCTGCTCGTCGTTGGCGCCTTTCACCTTCGCAACCGCCTTCTTCGCTCGCAGCAGCGCCACGCCGCCGCCGGGCACCACGCCTTCCTCGACCGCGGCGCGGGTGGAATGCAGCGCATCCTCCACGCGGGCCTTCTTCTCCTTCATCTCGATCTCGGTGGCCGCGCCAACCTTGATCACGGCGACGCCGCCGGCGAGCTTGGCGACCCGCTCCTGAAGCTTTTCGCGGTCGTAATCGGAGGTCGTATCTTCAGCCTGCTGGCGGATCTGCTTCACTCGGGCTTCGATGTCCGATTTCTTGCCGGCGCCGTCGATGACAGTCGTATTCTCCTTGGTGACCTGAATCTTCTTGGCGGTACCCAGGTCATTCAAGGTGGCTTTCTCCAGGCTCAGGCCCACTTCCTCGGAGATTACGGTGGCGCCGCTCAGGACTGCGATATCTTCCAGCATGGCCTTGCGCCGATCGCCGAAACCGGGGGCCTTCACCGCGCAAACCTTGACGATTCCGCGAATGGTGTTGACTACCAGAGTGGCCAGGGCTTCGCCTTCCACATCCTCGGCGACGATCAGCAGCGGCTTGCCGGACTTCGCCACGCCTTCCAGAACGGGGAGCAGTTCCCGGACGTTGGATATCTTCTTGTCATGTAGCAGGATGAAGGGGCTTTCCAACTCAACGCTCATGGTTTCCTGGCTGTTGATGAAGTACGGGGATAAGTAACCCCGATCGAACTGCATGCCTTCGACCACTTCCAATTGATTATCAAGTCCGGAGCCTTCTTCCACGGTGATGACGCCTTCCTTGCCGACCTTTTCCATGGCCTCGGCGATGATATTGCCGATGGTTTCGTCGGAATTGGCGGAAATCGTGCCGACCTGGGCGATCGCCTTGGTGTCTTCACACGGTTTGGAGAGCTTCTTCAGTTCGTTCACCGCGACCTCGACCGCCGCATCGATCCCGCGCTTGATCTCCATCGGGTTGGTGCCGGCGGCAACCGCCTTCAAACCTTCGCGCACGATCGCCTGGGCCAGAACGGTGGCGGTGGTGGTGCCATCACCGGCCACATCGGAGGTCTTGGAAGCCACTTCCTTGACCATCTGGGCGCCCATGTTTTCGAACTTGTCCTCCAGCTCGATCTCCTTCGCGACGGATACGCCATCCTTGGTGACGGTGGGAGCGCCGAAGCTCTTTTCCAGGATCACGTTACGACCCCGCGGTCCAAGGGTCATTTTTACGGCGTTGGCCAGGATATTCACGCCTTTAACCAAGCGTGACCTGGCATCATCAGCAAATCTTACTTCTTTAGCAGTCATTTCAATCTCCTCGGATAACTTCTTTATTCAATAATGCCCATGATGTCATCTTCACGCAGCACCAGATATTCATCGCTGCCGAGCTTCACTTCGGTGCCGGAATATTTGCCGAACAGGATCCTGTCTCCCTTCTTGATGGCCAACGGGCGAACTTCGCCGTTATCCAGAAGCTTGCCGTTTCCGACTGAGATGACTTCACCTTGAATCGGCTTTTCCGTGGCGGTATCCGGTATGACGATCCCGCCAGCAGAGAGCTTTTCCTCCGCCAGGCGCTTGGCGATTACCCGGTCATGTAAAGGACGAATTTTCATTTTCACCACTACCTCCAGTGTCAATAACCATATGAAAGATTTAAAGAAATGCTTATTTATTAGCACTCTATATAAGTGAGTGCCAAGAATATAGCCAATGTTCTTTTGTTGTCAATAAGATTCGCGATGCAGGGTATAACAGGGGTTATGTCGGACTGGAAGCAGCCTCCTGCTGATAATATTTCATCAGGATCTCGGCAACCTCGGGCCGGGCGAATTCAACCGGCAGGCTTTTACCCGCCGCCAGCATGTCCCGAACCTTCGTGCCGGAGAGCGTTACAAAGTCATCCGGCGTATGGTCCGGCGCATCGCGCATCATGACGACCCGCTGTAGTTTTTTGGAGTAGGCGGTGTTGTCGGCGCCGAAGATCTCGATGGCGAGTGCGCCCGGCGGCACCTCGGTCTGGAATATCTTCTGCGCGTCGAACGGTCCGTAAAAACTGCCCACGCCCGCATGATCGCGGCCGACGATGAAGTGCGTACATCCGGCGTTCTGCCGGAATACAGCATGTAGCACGGCCTCGCGCGGCCCCGCATACAGCATGTCGAAACCATACCCGGTAACCTTGACCGTATCCGGTGGGAAGTACAATTCCACCATCTTGCGGATGGCCGCGTCGCGGACCTCCGCCGGGATATCCCCCGGCTTTAACTTGCCGAGCAGCATGTGGATGAGTACGCCATCGGCCCCGACGCTCGTCATTGCCATCTTGCAAAGTTCTTCGTGCGCGCGATGCATGGGGTTGCGGGTCTGGAAGGCCACCACCTTCTTCCAGCCTTTCTTCCGGATGTTCTCGCGGATTTGCGGGGCGGTGCGGAAGGTATCCGGAAAATCAGTGGGGAAATAACTGAAATTCAACACCTCGATCGGCCCGGAAATCACCTGCTTCCCATGACCCTTGAAGGTGGCGACCCCGGGATGTTCCGGGGACAAAGAGCCGAAGACCTTGGCCGTGATCCGATCCAGTTGCTCATCGCTCAGGGTCTCCACGGCGGTGACAGTCTGGATGGCAATCACCGGGTTCCCGGGAACATTCGGGTCGCGCAGGGCGATGCGCTTTGCTCCTTTGATCGCTCCAGAATCCTGGGTAAGGTTCATGATGGGGATGGGCCAGAACAATCCGCCGGTGGTGCGCATGGTTTCCGCGACCGAGAGCGAATCGGCGATGTTCATGTAGCCGTCCAGCGGGGTGAAGTAACCGGCCCCGAGCATTACGGCATTGGCGGCCGCGGCGGAACTGATGAGTAGAGAGGGTAGACTTTCGGCCTCCTTGATCAAGCGCTCGCGCTGACTGTCATCCTGGACGAACAATGGCCTGAGCTGGTCGGAACCGTGGGGTTTGATCATAAACTTCCTCCGGAGGGGATGCGGATGCTGAAAAAGAGCCGCATACAATAACGATCCGCGTTATTTATTCAAGCGCAATTTACGCCAGGTTCTAGCAGAAACTCCGGTAAACGTAATGCTCGCCGTCCTTGACGATATCGCCGAGATGCAGAGGATAGAGACCCGCCCGCCGGTCAAGGAAATAGTGATTGAGGGTATGCCGGATCGTGCCGAAGGCCAGTTCATTCCAGGGGATCTCGTCTTCCGTGCAGAGTTTCACTTCCAGACTCTCTGTGCCGGGGCTGAAATCGAGATCCAGCAACTCGGCGCGAAACATCATGTATACCTGATTCACTTCCGGGAGATTGATGACGACATACAATCCGTCGATGTGGATCCTGGCCCTGGCCTCCTCGCGGGTTTCCCGCGTCGCGGCCTCCAGCGTCGTTTCGCCGAGTTCCATGAATCCCGCCGGCAGGGTCCATAAACCATAGCGCGGCTCGATGGCGCGCCGGCAGAGCAGGATCCGATCCTCCCAGATCGGCAGGCTGCCGACCACGAGTCTGGGATTCTGGTAATGAATATAGCCGCAGCGGCTACAAACATAACGCTGGCGTTCGTCGCCTGGAGGGACCTGGAACTCAACGTCGGCGCCGCATTCGCTACAGTATTTCATTCGTTATCGCGCCGGCTCGGTCAGCAGGGGTTGCAAGTCGTTCCAGATATTGTCGAGCATCATGGGTTGGGCCTCTGCCTTGGGATGAATGCCATCGTCCTGCATCAGTTCCGGATGTTCGAGCACGATCTTATCGAGGATGAACCGGCCTAATCTGACTCCTTCCGCCTGCGCCAATTCAGCATAGATCCCGGTGAGTTTGGTTGTGTAGACCTCGCCATAATTCGGCGGTATCTGCATCGGCAGCAGCAGAACCCTGCTGTTGAGTCGCTTGAATTGCCGGATTATCCGCGCAAGGTTATCCCTTATTTCCGTTATGGGCAGTCCCCGCAGCCCGTCATTGCCGCCGAGTTCGATGATGGCGATATCCGGGCGTTCGCGCTCGAGCAACGGCCCGAGCCTGGCCGCCGCCCCGGCGGTGGTGTCGCCGCTTATGCTGGCGTTGATCACCCGATAATTGTAACCTTGCAGGCGCAGACGTTCCTGCAGTAATGCCACCCAGCCGTCCTCAATCGCGATGCCATAACTGGCGCTGAGACTGTCTGCAAGCACCAGGATGTTGCCGGCAACGGCAGTCGCGGAGAGCAGACAATTAATTGAAACAATAATAAGGAGTCTTTTAATCATGGCGCGGGTCTCGGGCCCTATTTTGCAGGCAGCGGATCTGGGAAAGCAAGTTACCAGCCCCGAAGGCGAACTGGCGATCCTCCAGGATATCAATTTCAACATCCTGGAAGGCGAGACACTGGCGATTGTCGGTGTTTCCGGTTCCGGGAAGTCCACATTGCTCGGCCTGCTCGCCGGTCTCGATGTACCGACCAGCGGGCAAATCCTGTTCGATGGCGTCAATATCTGCGCGCTGGATGAAGACGGACGCGCGCGCCTGCGCAGCCAACAAGTCGGTTTCGTGTTTCAATCCTTCCAGTTGCTGCCGGGCCTTACCGCGCTGGAAAACGTGATGCTACCGCTCGAACTCGCCGGCCGGTCTGACCCTGTCGCGGAGGCGCGGGAACGCCTTACCGAGGTGGGTCTGGAGCACCGTCTGCATCACTATCCCAGCCAGTTGTCGGGCGGCGAGCAGCAACGCGTCGCGATCGCGCGGGCCTTCGCCGGCAACCCGCGCGTGTTGTTCGCGGATGAGCCGACCGGGAATCTCGATCAGAAAACCGCCCAGCAGGTCATCGACCTCCTGTTCCGCCTCAATCGGGAACGGGGCGCCACCCTGGTTCTTGTCACCCATGATCGGGCGATTGCTGATCATTGCGCCCGCAGCATCACCCTCGCGGGGGGCCGGATGACCGGCGCGGCCTGATGCGCTCACTGCGCTTCGCCCTGAACGGCCTGATCCGCGACTGGCGGTCCGGCGAGTTGCGCCTGATCGCGATCGCGGTCCTGGTCGCGGTGGCGAGCCTTACCTCCGTCAATTTTTTTACCGACCGGATCCGTCTGGCGACTGAACTTCAGGCCACCGAACTCCTGGCCGCCGATCTGGTCGTGCGGGGACGCGATCCGATCAAGCCGGAGATCATCGCCCGGGCGCACGATCTCGGCCTCGTGACCACCCGTACAGCAAGCTTCAACAGCGTCGTGGTGGTCGGCGACAAGATGCAGATGTCCGAGGTCAAGGCGGTGGAGGCCGGCTATCCAATCCGCGGGGCCTTGCGCAGCAGCGATACCCTGTTCGGGGCCGAGACGAGCGGCGGCATGCCAACGCCGGGCAGCGTGTGGGTGGATGCGCGGCTCTTGCAGGATCTCGGACTGGCTGTCGGCGCTGTTGTACAACTTGGCCGATCCAGCTTCAAAGTCGCGAAGATTCTGACCTATGAACCGGATCGGGGCGGGGATTTGTTCTCCATCGCCCCGCGCCTGTTGATGAATCAGGCGGACCTCGAGGCCACCGGTCTCATCCTGCCGGGCAGCCGGGTCCAGTATTATCTCCTGGTCGGCGGCGGCGCCGATGAGTTGGAGGTATTCCGCAAGGAACTGGAGGCGAAGCGGCGCGAGGAGCGTCTGCGGATCCAAAGCATCCGCGACACCCGGCCGGAGTTGCGCAGGGCGCTGGAGCGGGCGGAACAATTCCTGGGACTCTCCGCCCTGGTCAGCATCGCGCTCGCGGGGCTGGCGGTTGCCATGTCGGCGCGCCGCTATGCGATCCGGCATTATGACAATTGCGCCATCATGCGCTGCCTCGGCGCGGAGCAGACCACGATCCTCAGGATCTATCTCACGCAATTGCTGGTGTTGGCGCTGGCTGGCAGTCTCGGCGGCTGCCTGCTGGGTTACATCGCCCAGGAGATCCTGACCTCCATGATGAGCGGAATGACTCAGTACGCCATTCCATCGCCCAGCTTGCGACCGGTCTTTACCGGGATGACCGCGGGCGTGGTCACCGTGCTGGGTTTCGCGCTGCCGCAGATCATCCGTCTGCGCCAGGTCGCGCCGCTACGAGTGCTGCGCCGCGAATTGGCCCCGGTCCCGCCGGGTGCGGCCGCCACTTATGCCGTTTCCGTCCTGGCGCTCGCGGCCCTCTCGCCCTGGCGGGTGGATAATTACCAGGTCACGCTCTATACACTCGCCGGTGTACTGGTCACCGCCCTGCTGCTGGTCGTGGTCACCTCGGGGGTAATCCGGATACTGAACAAGTTGCGGGCGCGTGTGGGGACTGCGGCGCGTTACGGACTCTCCAACATCGCCCGGCGTCGTGGCCAGAGCGTCGCGCAGATCCTGGGCATCGGTCTCGGGGTCATGGTCATGATCCTCCTGACCCTGGTGCGCACGGACCTGCTGGACACTTGGCGCAACACCATACCGCCAGGCGCGCCGAATTATTTCCTGATCAACATCCAGCAGGATCAGGTCGCGGAGTTGCGGGAATTCCTGCGCGAGCGGGCCGCGATCACCGGGGATATCTATCCCATGATCCGGGCCCGGCTCACCGCCATCAACGGCAGTCCGCTCACGGAGACCGCGCTGGCCGGAATGGAAGGCCGGCGCATGGCCAACCGGGAATACAACCTCACCTGGTCCGCGAGATTGCAGACGGATAACCGCATTACCGCCGGCCGTTGGTGGCCCGAAGATGGCGGCGAAGGCGTCGAATTCTCGCTCGAAACGGGGATCGCCCTGGATCTCAGGGTGAAGGTCGATGACACCTTGCGCTTCAGCATCGGCGGCCAGGAGATCGAGGGGCGCATCTCCAGTCTGCGCCAGGTGGAATGGGATTCCTTCAATGCCAATTTTTTCGTAATCGCGAGCCCAGGCTCTTTGGATGATTACCCCGGCGCCTGGATAACGAGTTTTTACCTGCCGCCCGAGGACCGGCAACTGATGTTCGATCTGGTCAGGCGTTTCCCCAGCGTCACCGTCGTCGATATCGATGCCCTGATCAATCAGGTCCGCAGCATCATGGACCGCGTGGTCAGGGCCGTGGAATTCGTCTTCGGCTTCACCCTGCTTTCCGGCGTGATCGTCCTGCTCGCCGCCTTGCAAACCACGCACGACGAACGCAGCCACGAGTCCGCCCTGCTCTCCGCCCTGGGCGCCAACCGCCGGCAGATACTCGCCGGCCTTGTGGCGGAATTTTTCTGTCTGGGGCTGATCGCCGGCGTGCTCGCGGCGATCGCCGCCTCGGTCGTGGAATTCGTCCTTGCGCGCTTCGTCTTCCAGATCGATATCCTCATCAATCCCTGGGTCTGGGTGGTTGGACCGCTGGTTTGTGTCGCGGTCATCGTCGGGGGCGGTCTGGCGGGGACGCGCCGGGTGCTGCATACTCCGCCTATGGTGGCGTTGCGCCGCGTGTGAGCATTAGGGAAACTCTGAATAAGTCCGTTCGCATTGAGCCTGTCGAAATGCGCACTCGTAAAATCAAGGGCTTCGACAAGCTCAGCCCGAACGGTGAGTACTTATTCAGAGTTTCCTTAGATAATAAATATTTGGGAGGAGAATCGTCATGAAGGTCGTACAACGTTTTTTCCGGATACTGGCCGCGGGCGCTTTACTGGGTCTGCTCTGCGCTCTGCCGGTCCGCGCGGAGACTGTGCTGGTCACGGATTCCAATCAGGGTATCGGGCTCGAATTCGCCAAACAGTTCGCCGCCCGCGGCTGGACGGTGATCGCCACCCATCGCCGATCGGAGACCCCGGACACCCTGGCGGAACTGCAAAAGCAGTATCCCGACACCGTCAAACCTGAGCGCATGGATGTTACTAAGAAAGACGAGATCGCCGCGCTCGCGGAAAGGCTGAAGGGGCAGCCCATCGATATCATCCTGAACAATGCCGCGCTGATTCGCTTTGCCGATATCCGCGACCGGGAGGGTAACAAGGGCCAATTGTTCGGCACGCTGGATTACGATCACATGGACCAGTTCATGCATACCAACGTGGCCGGCCCGCTCATGATCGCCGAGGAATTCCGCGATAACCTTATCGCGAGCCAGCGCAAGATGATCGTGACCATCAGCTCCGCCGCCGGCATGGTCACGATCGCGCCGCGCTCCGCCGACCACTACTGGTACCGGATCACCAAGGCGGCCCTGAACAGCGCCATGCGGCTGCTCGCGGTGGAACTCGCCGACGAGGGTGTGACGGTGGTGATGTTCCATCCGGGCGGGGTCCAGGTGGAGAGTTTCGGCGACAACAAGATGCCGGGAATGGTCCCGCCCGAGGAGGCCATCGGCAAGATGATGCAGACCATCGACGGTCTCACCATCAAGGACAGCGGCCGGTTCCTGCAGAACGACGGGAAGGATCAACCCTGGTAAATACGCGGCAAGGGGCGCGATCCCGGTTACGACACAGTGGAAATTCCATTACAATCGCCGCTTATAACAAGAATTAAAACATCCAAAACAGGGGGAGGGTGGTCGTGAATAAACCGAGTAATGCCACGCGTGGCAGCGCCAATGTTGCGGCCGAAATTCCCTATCCTGCGTCCGGTTACGCCTGGTATGTGGTGATCATCCTCTATCTGGCCTATACCTTGTCGTTCGTCGACCGGCAGATCATCGCCTTCCTCATCGACCCGATCAAACAGGACTTCCAGATCACCGAGGTGCAATTCAGCCTTCTGCACGGCCTCGCTTTTACGCTGTTTTATACGATCATGGGGATCCCGCTTGGCTGGCTTGCCGATCGCGCCAACCGCCGCAACATGATGGCGATCGGCGTCGGCGCGTGGAGCCTCATGACGGGGATGTGCGGCGTGGCGAACAATTATTGGCAGCTCTTTCTCGCCCGGATCGGCGTCGGCGTCGGCGAGGCGGCGCTGGGTCCCGCCGCCTACTCGACCATCTCCGACAGTTTCCCGCCGGCCAAGCGGGGCCTGCCGACCAGCGTGTATTCCGCGGGCGTCCTGTGCGGCGCTGGTCTCGCCAACATCTTCGGCGGCCTCGTGGTGCAATACGCCATGACCACCGGTCCGCAGACCTACCCCGTTCTGGGAGAGATCCAGCCCTGGCAACTGGCGTTCCTGCTGGTCTCCCTGCCCGGCATCCTCATCGTGTTCATGATGCTCTCGGTAAAGGAGGCGGTGCGGCGGGAGAAGGCTACGGTGGAAGGCACGGTCAGTCTCGCAGAGACCTTCCGTCACATCCGCCGTTACTGGGTTGCCTACGCGACGCTCATCCTCGCACCATCCGGTTTTGCGATGACCAATTACGGCCTGATGACCTGGGTCCCGGCCTTGTTCGAGCGCAATTTCGAATGGAATCGCGCGCAGGTCGGTCTGCCCTTCGGCAGCATCATCCTGTTCCTCGGGACGGCCGGTCTCGTGTGCGGCGGCTATCTGGTGCAGAAGGTCATGCAACGGGGCGTGACGGCGGCGTATTCCAAGGTGATGATCGCGACCCAACTGATTACCTTGCCGGGCGTGGTCCTGCTGGTCGCCGTGCACAGTCCGTATTGGACCCTGGGCTGCATCGCGCACATTTTTTTCTTCATGAGCTTTCATGTGGGGCTCGCGCCCGCCGCCCTGCATTCCATCACGCCGAACGAGATGCGCGGCCAGATCATCGCCCTGTATTTCTTCATCCTGAATCTGATCGCGCTCGCGCTCGGGTCCTACATCATCGCCTCAGTCACGCAGTATCACTTCCAGGACACCGCCGCCGTCGGCAAATCCGTGGCCCTGGTGGGCAGCACGGCGCATGCCTTCGGCATCATCCTGCTGATCGTGGGCATGAAGGCCTACAACCGGGTAGTCGCCGAGTTGAAGCTCAAATAATTCCGCAACCGGCGGCGGCTGGTCTGCGGATCAGCGGCTGCCGGCGAGGCGGGACTCCGCCAGTTTGATGTTGCTCTCGATGATGAAGCGGGCATCCTCGCCATCGTTCAGGGTCTCGCCGGCCGAACGGTAATCCCGCAGGGCGCTGGCGTAATCCCTGGAGATGAAATGGGCGGTCCCGCGGTTGTTGTAGGCATGCCATTTCCAGGGGACGAGATCGATGGCCTTGTCGCAAGTCCCTATCGCCTCGGTCAACTCGCCGGTCTTGGTCAGGGCGGCGCACAAGGCATTCAGGGCATAGTACAGGACTGCCTGACCTTCCCCGCTCGATTCCAGGGCCGACACCGTCAAGACGAATTCCCGCGCCAGTTTCACCGCCTTTTCGCCATGACCTTGCTGGAGCAGGTTACGGATTGCGGCGATCTCATGAGGTTCGTCGTACCAGATGACGAGGGTCTTTTGTTTATAGGGCAGGAGTCGCGTTCCCGTGGTCTGGGAGTTGGCGTTCGCTCCCGCCATCAACAACAGTATCAGTGAAAAAACAGTAAGAATGGACTTCATTACAACTCTCCCGGATTGCTCCTTAGAGATGGGTGTATTCTAAGTTTAGGACAGGATCGGTCATTAACAATTCACTACATGGCCGGACTTGTCCGGCCACCGGTGTTCACCTATAGTGCCTGCGGCATCAAACCCCGATCGATATTGGGGAATATACGAATTTCCGCCCTGGGGGACTCCGGATGAAGACAACGTGCCTGCCCATTTTTCTGCTCCTGACGCTCTCGCTCGCAGGGCTTGAATGGCCCGCCGCCGCGCAGGCCGCGGACGGGATCGCCACGGCGCCCGCCTTCTCCGCGAAGGACCTTGCGGCCCAACCGCGAAACGGCTGGATTACCTATGGGGGCGCCCTCTCCAATCAGCGTTACTCCCCGCTTACCCGCATCAACAGGGGCAATGTCGGCCAGCTCAAGGCCGTCTGGCGGGCGGACCTCAACGGTTCGGGACTCGGGCCGCAACATTCCGGACAGGCCCAGCCGCTGGTATACGAAGGTGTCCTGTACATCGCCACGGGGCAGGACGATGTCTTCGCCATCGATATCGACACCGGCGCGGTGCTCTGGAGCTATCAGGCCCAGCTCGCGCCGGAGGATGTCGTGGTGTGCTGCGGCTGGGTCAACCGCGGCGTGGGCATGGGCGAGGGCAAGGTCTTCGTCGGCCAGTTGAACGCGAAACTGGTCGCTCTCGATCAAAAGACCGGCGCGGTGGCCTGGTCCGTCCAGGCCGAAAACCCGCGGCAGGGCTACAGCATCACCGCCGCGCCCCTGTATTACGACGGTATGGTCATCATCGGTTTCGCGGGCGGGGACATGGGCATCCGCGGCCGGGTGAGCGCCTACTCCGCACAGGACGGCAGCCTGCTCTGGACCTTCTATACAATCCCAGGACCCGGCGAACCCGGCCACGACACCTGGGCGCAGGATAACGACATCTGGAAGTACGGAGGCGCGCCGCTCTGGCAGACGCCTGCGATCGATCCGGAACTGGGCCTGATCTATTTCGCCACGGGCAATCCGGGCACGGCCCTGAGCGGGGCCACACGTCCCGGCGACAATCTCTACACCGACTCCGTACTGGCGCTGGAGGTGAAGACCGGCAAGTACCGCTGGCATTTTCAGGAGGTCCATCACGACCTCTGGGACTACGACGCGGCGAACCCTGTCATCCTCTTCGATGCGGAGATCGACGGCGTAAAGCGCAAGGGCATTGCGCAGGCCGGGAAGACCGGCTGGGTCTATCTGCTGGAGCGCAAGACCGGCGAGCCCTTGATCGGCATCGAGGAGCGACCGGTCCTGCAGGAGCCCCGCCAGGCGACCGCCGCCACCCAGCCCTATCCGCTGGGCGATGCGGTCGTTCCACAGGAGGTCGATATCAATCCCGGCGATCACGACCTCATCAACCAGGGCCGGATCTTCACCCCGTATTTCGACGAGCCCGTGTTCTACAAACCCATGTCGGCGGTGAACTGGCCGCCGAGTTCCTATGATCCCGAGACCGGTCTCATGTACATCGGCGCCACGGATGCGATCAACGGCGCGAAGGTCGATGCGGAACAACTGGAGGCCCCGAACTTCCAGGCCATGTTCTACAACGGTTCCTGGGTCCCGACCGGGGCGCAGGGCCGCGGCGTCATGGCGGCGCTCGATGTCCGCACCAACCGGCTCGTCTGGCGCCGGCAATGGCCGGACGCCGGCAACGGCAGCGTGGTCACCGCGGGCGGTCTGCTCTTCACCGGCCTCGACGACGGCCGCTTGCTCGCGCTCGATAAAAGCAGCGGCAAACAGCTATGGGAGTTCCGCACCGACGCGGGGGTGAACAGCCCGGTCGCCACCTTCCTGCACGAGGGGGAACAGTATGTCGCTGTACTGGCGGGAGGGTCGATGTTCGGCGGTCCGCGCGGGGACGGGGTCTGGATGTTCTCCCTCGAGGGCACGATTGATCAGATGCCGCCCCCGCCCCCGCCGAATGCCCCGGCCCCGGCCGTCTCAGTACCGGAGGGACGGGTGGCGGATATCGAGAACGGCCGGACCATCTACCTGCGATCCTGCCAGGTCTGTCACGGCGTGAACGGGCAGGGCAGCGGTCACGAGGGCGGCGGCGTGGCCCTCACCCCGGCGCTGACCATCAAGGATGTCATGACCATCCTGGGGGCGGGGCGCAACACGATGCCGGCCTTCAGCACCTTGCTGAGCCCGGAGGAGATGCACGATGCGGGGAGTTTTGTGGTCGAGGCTTTGGTTAAGAGGTAAATCGTAGGATGGGTTAAGCGGAGCGCAACCCATCATAATAAAATTTCAATACTGCGATTCCGGCGTATGAAGAACGATCCCGTCCAGCGCCGGTGTGAATTTGATCTGGCAACTGAGGCGGCTGTTCGAGCGCGGCTCGGCCACAAAATCCAGCATGTCCTTTTCCATGCCGCCTGGCGGATCGAGCCGCCCCTGCCACTCCGCATCGACATAGACATGGCAGGTGGCGCAACTCAGGGCCCCGCCGCATTCCGCCACGATGCCGGGGACATTGTTGCTGACCGCGTGTTGCATGATGCTGAGCCCTTCCCGGCCTTCGACCTCCGTCACCGTGCCGTCATGGGCCTTGAATATGATCTTCGCCATTGATTTGATTGCCTGTCCGAATTGAGAGCAGCGCGGATCATACCATCAGCGCCTGCCGGCGCGGAGCGGATGAATTTCCAGTCGCCGGCCCGCGTGTTAAGGTAACGATCATCATGAACTCGAACACGAAGCGCCTGCTCGCCGCCGACGCCGCGCACGTCTGGCATCCTTATGCCTCCATGGTGAACGCGCCGCCTGTCTTTCCGGTGGTCTCGGCCTCGGGCGTGCGACTGAAACTCGCGGACGGGCGCGAACTGATCGATGGCATGTCCTCCTGGTGGTGCGCGATCCACGGCTACAATCACCCCGTCCTGAACGCGGCGGCACAGGCCCAGCTTGCAGCGATGTCCCATGTCATGTTCGGTGGCCTCACACACGAACCCGCGGTGAGTTTGACCGAGCGGCTCATCGGGCTCGTCCCCGCCCCGCTGGAGACGGTGTTCTTCTCCGATTCCGGATCGGTCTCGGTGGAGGTGGCGATGAAGCTCGCCCTGCAATACTGGGCGGCCCGCGGCGAGACGCGGCGGAAAAAATTCCTGACCATCCGCGGCGGCTATCATGGCGATACCTTCGGGGCGATGTCGGTCTGCGACCCCGTGACCGGCATGCATTCCCTCTTCACGGGCTTTCTCGCGGAACAGTTCTTCGCGGAGCGCCCGGCCGTGCGTTTCGGCGAGCCCTGGCGGGAGCAGGACATCGCATCCCTCAAGCACTGTCTCGAAACCCGGCAACGCGAGATCGCGGCGCTGATCCTGGAGCCGATCGTGCAGGGGGCGGGCGGGATGTGGTTCTACAGCGCGGATTATCTACGGCGGGCGCGAGCCTTGTGCGACGAGTACGGCGTCCTTTTAATCTGCGATGAGATCGCCACGGGCTTCGGCCGCACCGGCAGGCTCTTCGCCGCCGAGCACGCGGGCATCGCGCCCGACATCCTATGCGTCGGCAAGGCCCTGACCGGTGGGTACATGAGCCTCGCGGCCACCCTGATGACCCGCCATGTGGCGGAGACCATCTCGCAGGGCGGGGCGGGTATATTCATGCACGGACCGACCTTCATGGCCAACCCGCTCGCCTGCGCCGTCGCGCTGGCGAGCATCGACCTATTGCTCGCAGGGCCGTGGCAATCCCGCGTCGCCGCCATAGAAAAACAATTACGGGAGGAACTCGCCCCATGCGCGAAGCTGGACAACGTCGCGAACGTCCGCGTGCTGGGGGCGATTGGCGTGGTCGAACTCAAACAGCCGGTCGATATGCGCGTGGCGCCAAAGCTGTTTGTGGATCGCGGCGTCTGGGTCCGGCCCTTCGGCCGGCTGGTCTATCTCATGCCGCCGTATGTGATTGAACCCGAGGACCTGCGAACGTTGACCGGGGCGGTTTTTGAAGTTATCCAAAACTCAAATATCCATCCACAGCGAACGTGACCATGTATCAGGAAATCCTGACCTTCTGGTTCGAAGAGGTCGAACCCAGGATGTGGTGGCAGGCCGAGTCTGGGTTTGATGATCAGATCCGGCAGCGGTTCTCGGGTTTACTGCAGAAGGCGGCGCAGGGCGAGTTGTATCATTGGCGTTCCAGCCCGAAGGGCCGTCTTGCGGAGGTGATTATTCTTGACCAGTTCTCGCGCAATATCCATCGCGGGACAGCGCAGGCGTTTGCCCAGGATCCGGTGGCGCTGGTGCTGGCGCAGGAGGCCGTGGCGGCCGGCGCACATCTGAAATTGTCGCCCATGGAATGCTGCTTCCTGCTCATGCCCTACATGCACAGTGAATCCAGGGAGATCCATCTCATCGCCGAGGCCTTGTTCCGGGCGTACGCGCCGCCGGATAACCTCCAATTCGAGCTGCGCCACAAGGCGATCATCGATCGATTCGGTCGGTACCCGCACCGGAACCGGATATTGGGCCGGTCATCCACACCGGAGGAGATCGAATTTCTCAGGCAGCCGGGGTCGAGTTTCTAAAATAACAAATCCCCACACCCGCCAGTAGCGAATGTGGGGATCGATCCCTCGATTACTTCGTGTACGCGATCCGGTAGATGACGTTCGTGCCGTCATCGCTGATGAGCAGAGATCCGTCCTGCGCCACGGCAGCAGCGACCGGGCGTCCCCATGCGTTGGCGTCCTCGGGGATCATGCCGACCATGAAATCCTCGTACTCCCCGGTCGGTTTGCCGTCCTCGATGAGGACGCGCACGACCTTATGGCCGGTCCGGACCGAGCGGTTCCAGGAACCGTGGAAGACGGCGAAACCGTCGCCCGTATATTCGGCGGGAAACGCTGCCGCGCCGTCGTTTTCCGGATAGAAGGCCAGGCTCACCGCCGCCGAGTGCGCCTGATAGAGCACATCGGGGACGATCGCCTTGCCGGCGAGATCGGGTCGATGGTCCTTGAGGCGCGGGTCCTCGTGGTTGCCCATGTAATACCAGGGCCAGCCGTAATAGCCGCCTTCCTTTACCGTCGTGGAATAATCCGGCACCAGGTCGTCGCCGAGCATGTCGCGCTCATTGACGGTGCACCAGAGATCGCCCGTCTCGCTTTGCAGCGTGAGGCCGACGCAATTGCGGATGCCGCTCGCGTACACCTTGCCGGGCTTGTCGGTCCCGACCTCGAAGACGAGCACATTGGCGCGGTTGGTCTCATCGCCCCAGGCGGCGCCCAGGCCGTGTTCCTGTTCCCATGCCTTGATCTCCTCGGGGGTCTTTTTGGCGTAGTTCTCAGGCACATTCGATTGCGAGCCGACCGAGACGAACATGCGCTTGCCATCCGGCGAGAAGACCAGATCGCGCGTGAAATGCCCGCCGCCGACCGGCGACAGTTGCGGCACGACGATCTCGGGGAAGGTGCGCGCCACGGTGTCGCCGACCGAGTAGGGATACCGCACCACCCGGTTGGTCTCCGCGACATACAGCCACTCCGGCTTGTCCTTGTTGGGATAGAACGCCATGCCCAGCGGCTGCCGCAGGCCCTGCGCGAATACTTCGATCTTATCGGCCTTGGAACCATCAGCCGAGGGACGCAGGACCTTGATGCGTCCGCTCGAGGTCTCCGCGACGAGGATGTCGCCGTTCGCCGCGACCCGCATGGCGCGAGGCCCGGTCAGGCCTGTCGCGAAGGTATTCACCGCAAAGCCCTCGGGCACTTTCAATTCAGCGCCAGCCGGACGTTCGACCACACGTGGGAAGCGGGCGGCTGATGGCGTGGCGAGCGGGGCCGGGAGATCGGCCACCGTTATATGATGCTTGCGCCCCGGCGCATCCTTCTTCCAGTCCGGATCGACCTCGGCCGCCGGCGGCTGGCCGCCGCCGAAGCCCGCGAAGCCTCCGGGCGGGAAGCGCGGGGCCTGCTCCTTGAAGGTACCGTCCTTCAGCGACGCGAAATAGGCGATGAGGTTCGCGCGCTCGGTCGCATCAGGCACCGCCACCACCATGGCGGAGCCGGGCACGACGCCGGGGGGATCCGTGAGAAAACGATCGAGCGTTTCCTTGTCCCAGTGCAATTTCGAATTACGCATGGCCTCCGTGTAGGAGAACTGGCTGTCGCTGGCCGCGTCCCGGTCGACGACGCCTATCAGCGTCGGTCCCTGGGCTCCGCCGTTGTCGCCCGCCACGGCGCTGTGGCAGAGGGCGCATTGTCCCTGGAAGACTGTGCGGCCCGCGTTGGCGTCCTGTGCCGCGGCAGTCTCCACGAACAGGAAAAGGGCCAGTAGGGAAATCGTTATTCTGAGCATGGATATTACCTCCCGATGTTATCCCGATGAATGCTTAAAGTGGGCCATTAAACCACAACTGGCGCCGATGCGACTTGGTATCACCTAGATTCCATGCTTTTTTCATTATTTACGGGGAGGCACAGCAGATGCTGCTCGTTTGGCGAATGCCTGGCGAATGGCGCCTTCATCGGGCAGCGCCCTGACGTCCCAACGAACAAGCGGAATACCAGCGGCCGACAATGCCTTTTCCTTCTTCGCATCCGCCAAGACGCGGGATGCCTTCTCATGGGTTTTGTCATCAAGCTCAATTGCGGCAACGATGGTTGATTCTTTGTGGCACACCAGAAAATCGACGCTCATACGGTTAATCCGGTTGTTCCACTCATGGAAGTTGAACCCCTTTTTTACCCCAAGAATTCGAGATAGTTGGACTTGTGCCAGCACGATACACTCGGGCATTGCAGCAACGAGACGGTAATAGAGCACTTGCTCCGGTTGTGTCAGCGGCTTCTTCGCATAGAACGGCCATAGTGCTTCGCCAACGTCGGCAGCCGGACGCCGCTTGTTTACGATAAAAGCGACGACAATAGCGAATACAACTACATCCGCGAGAAAGATTATTTTCACAACAGCAAAATCCTTTTGTAATTAGTTCACTTGATTGGCGAGCCAGGCCTAATTATTTCATGCTGCAATTTTCTTCAGCTCGCGCGGGTGCAGCTCCGCAATCTTGATCAGGGTTTGGTTACGTGCGACCTTGCCAGCGGCGGGGGTGCCGGCTGCCGTGCATGACCGCGACAATGACGATGTAGGAATGCTCGACACGGTAGTAAATTCCGAATGGGAATCGAGGCATCAATGCACGTCGAGCATTTCGATGCACTATTGGATATAAGAGCGGTTGATCCGCGATCGACCGGGTTGCCGTGAGCACGTCATCCAGAAACTCATGTCCGAGACCGGGGCGTTGTTGCTCATACCATGAAGCGGCGCTAGTTATATCTCGATCCGCCTCTTCCCTGAGTTGGATCGCCAATGTCATAGTCTCTTGCGAATCTCTACAATGGCCTCTTCAGCGGGACGTCCCGGATTGCCATCTGCCTCTATGGCGTCGAGTCTTTGATCCAGCTCCACACGTTGTTCCGGCGTGAGCGGCAAGGCGTTCTGATCCGAGGCGATGCTGTCCCAGAGATCTTCAACAAGTCGAATGCGTGCTCCCAGCGGCATTTTTCTAAGCTTGGCGTTCATCATTGTAAGAATACTCCCCGTCATCGGGTTCTGCAAAAGCACATTACGTTTGAATTCACCGGCCTGGCGCGGCTTGCCGCGACAGGTCCGATGAAATGATTGGTTGGGGCGCGTGCTCAAGGCCGCCATCTTTAGCGATTGCTTTGCCAGCAAGGAGTAGCGCTTGTTTTCTTACATCACGGGGCCACGTTGAAACAAACTGCTGGAGACGTTCAATGTCGCTGGCAAATAGCGCGCGCGTGGCTTCTTCGAAGCCGGGACTATCCCCTGCCATCACATTCATGAAGCGATAGGCAGCTTCTTGAGCTTGGCGCAATCGGTCGGATTCCTTGCTGGAACGCAGTGCTTGCTCGACCAGTTTACGCAGGGCTACGGAAGCGCCCCCTGGTTGATTTGAAAGCCACTCCCAATGCCTCGGCAAAAGGGTGACCTCGCGCGCCGTAACACCGAGCCTGGGGCGACCGACGGTTCGTTCCGGGGCCAGTGTCTCAATATTTCTTTCGGGGTTCTGGATTGGCGCAGAAGGGATACGTTTGAGGACTGTAGATACGGAACCGCGGAAATCGACCTCAACGGTTTCACTCGTTCGAGCGTCAAGAATAGTCACATTATCCTTTGCGTGAGAGCCAACGAAGCGCTTGACTTCGGTAACTACCGCTCGCGGTGCGCCAGAAGCAATGCATTTGCCTTTTGAATAGGCAATCCATGATGTTTGTTCAGTGGCATCCATTTGCATCATCTCCAAGAAATTGGGTGACGCTATTATATCCGGGTAATAATATGGCAGTCAATAATATCCGGGTATAAATATTTTGGCATTACATACGCCCGCGTAGCCCGTCACCTTGTGCCCAACGCCCCCGCTCAGCAGCCGAAGCTTGCTGGCGTGGCTTTTGATCCGTAAAAGACATGACTGCAAGTTTCGGTCCGTTGGAGCGGTTTGCTATGCGGCATATAACCTTTTCACTTTTATAGAGCCCGCAACTTGTTGTGCTTGCCAAAGATCATACTGTGCTTGCTGATTCATCCAACTCTCCGGCGTTGTGTCGAAAGCTTTGGATAAGCGAATAGCCATTTCAGGGCTTATCCCCGCCCGACCATTGAGAATGGACGACAAAGTCTTACGGCTGACACCCAGCGCTTCCGCCGCTTCAGTAACACTTAGCCCCAACGGATCCAGGCAAAGCTCCTTAATGATTTCCCCCGGATGAGGAGGATCGAACATTTGAGTAGTCATGGTTAGTGGTAATCCTCGTAGTCAACGTCGGTGGCATCAACTCCTTCAAACCTGAAGGTGACGCGCCAATTGCCATTCACCCAAACCGACCAACGACCTTTGTCGCGTCCTTTCAATTCATGCAAACGCAGTCCAGGCAAGTCCATGTCTTTGGGTTTGGTAGATGCATGTAAACGGCTGAGAATAAGTTTTAGCCGCTTGGCGTGGGCTGGTTGTATTCCGGTAACTGATCCAGTTAAGAAAAATCTGGCCAGCCCTTTGTGTCGGAATTTCTTGATCACAGAGGTGCATTGTAACCAAGGGCGTTACGGGTTACAATAGGCTGGTAATGCCGCATAACTATTAGTAGACGGTCTAAAAGCTATTTTCATTGCGCCGCTCAGGCGTTCAGGGTTACGCCCAACAGCATGTATTGGTCCGACAGTAAGGCCTCGCTAGCCGCCGATAATTTCATTCAACCCTTCAATAACATGAGCTAGTTCTTCCGGGTCAATGCTGCCAATTCTTTTTCCAATACGTTCTGTTGATAGCGTGCGAATTTGACTAATCTTGATCCATGAACGTTTTGGCAATTTCGATTTCGAGATTTCATGCGTGAGTGGAAAACCCGCGCGTTGATCCTGGCTCGTAAGCGCCACGGCAATAACGGTTCCGGACCGCTCATTAAAAATATCCTGGCTGAGAATGAGAACCGGGCGCTCGCCTGACTGTTCTCGGCCAACCGTTGGGTTGAGATCAGCCCACCTAATTTCTCCTCTCAATATTTTGGCCATGCTGCCAGTTCCTCAGACAAACCTTCGTCTGCCATGGCTTTTTCAAAAGCCGGATTAAGTTTGGCGCATTCTTCGGCCAGGCGACTGCGCTCCAGTCGCACCAGCTTCTCCTGCACGGCTTCCTGAATCGCCCTACTGCGATTTGTATAAACCTTCCGTTTCACCAAAGCATCAACTCTGGCGAGAATGCCCTCTTCTATGGTGATGGCTACTTTTGTCTGACTCATGGCGGCGATCCTGATAAGTATGACGATTAATCATACCCAGGCGCTGCTGTGGCTGCAAGGCTAACGATTGCATGAACGGCGCTTGACGTTTCCCGACTGGAACGGTCCGGGCTGAAGCGGAACGAAGGCAGCTTCAGCGATTCGTCATGCGGCATTACGTACGCGTTGCATGAGTTGGATAAGGTTCCCGCACGTATCATCGAATACCGCAATGATGACCTCGCCCGCGGGCGTCGGGTTTAGCGTGAACTCGACGTTCAACGATTGCAGGCGCTTGAACTCCCGGTCGATGTCGTCCACCTCGAACGAGGTGAAGGGGATGCCGTCGTTTATTAACGCCTGTTTGAACGGGGGAACGGCGCTGTGCGCGCTGGGTTCGAGCAGCAATTCAACGCCGTCCGGTTGGTTGGGCGCCACCACCGTAAGCCAACGGTACTCGCCTAAAGGGATGTCCGTCTTTTTCTGGAATCCCAACTTGGTCGTATAGAACTCCAACGCCTTGGCTTGATCGTCCACGAAGACGCTGGTCACGTATATCTTCATGCTTGACACCTAAAAATTGGTATTTGATATCCCCATGGCTGTGATTGAGGTGAATCCCAGTATCGGCGCTGGCTGGTGCCGCATAATGGCGAAAACCAGCCGTGCCGCTTTTTTGGCTACGGCTGGGTTGAGTTGTTATGCCTCATTTCACATCAAGCGTCGGTTCGAGCAGCATGTGTGATGTGCGGAGGTTTTGTTGTTCCCAGACGCGCGACATTACCTTATTCAGTGATTTCAAGGGAAAGGATTTCATTGACAGCTTTTTCATCTGCTTCTTCCTCAGACAACCCTGATGACATAAATTTCTTTGACGCTTTCGAAAACAATTCTTGAAATAGATTAGATGCTTCTTCAGGTGAAATATTTTTAATAAATGCGATCTTCATGATCTTATCTTGTATTTTTCCAGGCAGGTCTGAATCCATCACTTCTCTCATTTTACGGCGCATGATTTCTTCAGCTATGACTTGACCGGGGTGTATATTTGAACCGACCCATTGAACAAATGCAGTAACAATTGGAGACAAGTAGATTCCACCCCAATTTTTGACACTTGCGGTAGACAACCTGAAGCCTCGATTATTTGCGTAGAGATAAGATAATGCCCAAAATGTTGCTGCATCCTTAGCATCGTCATCGGCATTCATCTGTTCAATACTTTTTGTCATCAATCCGATGGTCTTCTGAAATGCTTCCTGCTGGCCTGAATTTGATAACCATGGCACTCTAGGCAGTGAAGGCTCAATATCTATTGCTAGTTGAACTGCCGTAGTAGCAATTACACTCTGGTTGTTCGGATCAAAAAAGAGTTTATCTGCCATGGGATTCTCACATGCTTAATAAGATGCCTAACTGGTATTTGACCTGCCTTGCAGCTTCAATAGTATTTTTCTCTTTGCCGAGGGACCAGATTAATAAGCGTGAACTTTCCATGTCGGGCTGGGCGTAGTGTTAGGCATCATTGTTTTATAATACCTATTTTTATGCAATTCTCGTGAAGCTTTGGCACCCATTCAGTGGCCTTTCTTGCATAAAGCTCTACAGCCCCAGGGTTAATACAGACACTGACGCCAAGATAGTTTTCCTTCCAAATAGCAAAACCCTGGAGTTTATTAATAGATTCTATAATATGAGCTTTATATTTATAACGTTCAATAAAGCCCGCAGCATGAACAATACAGTTGCGTATATATGTAAGACTTTTCAGGTCCTCTATTTCACGTTCAAAACCAGATGATGATTTCTGATTTAGTAAAGAAAGCAGATATACATTTTTATTTTCGCCATCGGGTGCTCGGGTCAATTCAAAACCTAGTACTTTTAAAAAAGCTTTTGAGCAAAGTTCGATTACTGTAATAAAAGCACTGAGTCCAGCATAACGAATGCTTTGGGCAATACAAACATCAAAACGGTATTCTGCTGATTCAATAAGTTGATGACGATATTGGCCGGTCAAGTGTTCATCTGGCGGATCAAATTCAATATGATCTCCTTCCAATTTAGCACTTCGAATTTCACGCTTTCTTTGCCACGATAGATTTTGTTCTGAGAATTCTAGGTAATCTACGATATTCTCAAGCATCGTTGCAGTATCCCAGCTATAAATAGGCTGATTTAGTAAACGCTCAAGATCATATTCGGCAAGTCGATTCATGATGTCTAACTATTGGTAGACGGCCCAAAAGTTGTTTTCATTTACGGCTTTTGCGCGTTGATAATATGGTAGTCTTTTACTGATCATAGAGTTAACCTGAAAAAACACTGCAAGGAAGCAGTCATGGCTAAATCTCCCCAATCGGAACATGTCCTTTCATTATAGCCATTGAGATGTATAAGCATACCGGATGGCTGTTTACAGGCTTCACTGAGAAAGTCCTCTACGGGGTTATTCAGAAACCACATACCGTTCATACCACTGCTCCACGACGGAACGATGCAGCGTCATCCATGCCTCGTAGACCGAAACGGCATACTGGCTGTGTGTGACCGGAGTGACAACCCCGCCACCGGGGAAGAGGTGCCGGTATGTCAACGCACGCCCGATCGCCGGAGGATTGAGCTTGTGAAAAACGCCGTGTATGCGAAGTGCGCGCTCGATCGGCCAGCGGGGGCGAGTCGTCTGGCCGCTGATAATCCCATGCAGATTCAAGAGATGCAGCGCCACCGACTGAATTGCCTGCGGCGAGCTGCCCCCGTGATGCTGCACGCCATAGGCATCACCCCAGAGCGAGTCGAGCGGCAGTGCATCGCCGGGCTCCGGAATTGGCGCGAGGTCGTCGGGAATTCTCGACTGTGCGATCAGATTGGTAACGTCAATCCCTCCGCCAACCACCGACCAATTGAACAACGCCCAGCAGCCGGCGGAGGCGCCGATGTATCGATGCGTAGCTCCATCGCAGGGTGGAAACAGCGCGCCACAACCAGGGCAGGGCGATAGCATGTTATGCGTGCGCGTGTTGGCCGTCGTCGAGATTGTCGCGGATGATCCCGCTACAAAACTCTATACACTCGTCGCAGACATACACATCAGGGCCGGCGACCAAGTTCTTCACCTCATACTGCCACTTCTTGCAGAACGAGCACTGCACCCAATCGTCGTTCGACACGAGTTCCCTCCAACTCGAGCAGCGCAGCTCGCGCGCGATGACGAGTTGTGCCTGGGTCAGCTTGAACTCTGAAACATTATTGAAGTATGGCGCGATCCGCCGCAACGCGGTTGCGTCATTCGCCTTCACCGCCCTGTGCAGGGATTTTGCCTTGTCCTTGAATTTGGCGACGTGAATTTTGTTGATAGCAGACATGATGTCCTCCTTTCAATTAGGTCCAGTATCCGCGCCCTTGGACTGAAAAGAGGTTTTCTATCGTACTGCAGATAGATGGGGCTGGCCCTTTCCGCGGATCGGAGGCGCTCTATCGCGCACTCGACAATCGTAGTCCTGGGACGGACCGAGTTCAAGTGTGAGTAACGCGGTCGGCCGTTGAGGATCAGGTGTTGAGCGATGGACAGGTCACAAGCAATCACTTGGCAATAAGTCGAAACTCCTTGTTTAGCTGCGCGATCGGAATCCACAGACTGAAGCCGCCATACTTTGGCGAGGTTCTTTCCGCTTCAGGCACGAGAAGTTTTTCGAGGGATTTGTCGAGTGGGTAAGCATTGACGCCAACTGGCTCGGGGCGTTTCGCATCAACGGTAACTCGTATCCGTGTTCCTTTAGTGAGAGTGCCCTTGCCGCCGCCGGTAAATGGCGCCTGCCAGTGAGTTAGATAGTCGACCTCCACGTTATCAAGAGCTTCGAAGCGCTCTCCATCTTTCGGAAAACGTGCCCAGCCCTTCAGTTGATCCACCTCATAACTTCGAGCCCACTCCAACTCCTCAGCCGAAATCGTGCGTTTCTCAGTCATCAATTCGTCAAAGGTCTTTGACCATTCAGGCGGGCGTGGCCGGAAGCGACGTGGTGGGTGCGGCGAACTCTTGCGGAACCAGGACCAGATTCCCATTTCGATCTAACTATTCGTGGACGGGCCAATAGCTGTTTTCATCCCCGGCCGTTTATCAACGGGCGGGTTCGCGCCGGCCATTCGTCACGATATACAGCCCGCAGGCGGCGATCACGAGGATGCCGAGCCAGGTCATCGCATCCGGAACCTCGCTCCAGAACAACCAGCCGACCGCGATGGTCCAGACGATGCGGATGTAATCGATGGGGGCGACGAAGGCGGGTTTGGCGTGGCGCACCGCGAGGATCACGCACCACAGCGCGGCGGTGGCGGTGAAACCCAGTGCGACGAAGAGCAGCCAGTCGAGCGGGTCGGGCGTACGCCAGCCCTGGATGGTCGGAATGAGGTACACGAGGATGCCCGCCGGATAGAGATAGAAATTCAGGGCGAAGAGGGAATCCGTTTTAATGAGCCGGCGCGCCGTGACGCTCAGCGTGGCAGTGGAGGCCGCGCAGAAGAGGGTGGTGAGGTGCGCGATGTGAAAATGATCGGGCGTTGGCCGGGTCACGATCAGGATCCCGCAGAAGCCCATGGCGATCGCGAGCCAGGCCTTGCCGGCCACCCGTTCCCCCAACAGGAGCGGGGTCAGGATGGCGACGAAGAAGGGTGCCGCGAAGATGATAGCGATGAATTCCGCGAGCGGGATGTGGTTCAGGCCGTAGAAGATCGCGGGCAGGAGCACGACGGCGATGCCGCTCCGGAAGAGATGCCAGCCCCAATGACGGGTGCGCAATCCGTTGGCCTGACCGAATGCCCCGGAGATGATTATCAGGATGGCGAGGCCGAAGATGCTGCGCAGCCAGGTGACCTCGGCGAGCGGATAATCCGCGATCAGGAATTTCCCGAGAACGTCCGAGGCGGAGAAGAAGACGGTGGCCAGGAACATCCAGCCGGCCCCGGCCAGCAGGCTTTGTCCTGTCCGCCCTTCCGCCCCTGCCGCGGCCAGTTCAGAAGGTTTGATAACAGGCTCCGCGGCGGGACGTGTGCATAGCGTTGATTAATTCAACGCCGCAGTGAATTCCGGCAGGAAGGCGAAGAGATCCATCACCAGGCCGTAATCCGCGACCTCGAAGATCGGCGCCTCCTCGTCCTTGTTCACGGCGACGATCACCTTGCTCTCCTTCATCCCGGCGAGATGCTGGATGGCCCCGGAGATCCCGACGGCGATGTACAGATCGGGCGCGACGATCTTGCCGGTCTGCCCCACCTGATGGTCGTTGTCGATGAAGCCCGCGTCGACCGCGGCCCGCGAAGCGCCTATAGCCGCGCCCAGTTTGTCCGCGACGCCTTCCAGCAGTTTGAAATTCTCCGCGCTGCCGAGTCCGCGTCCGCCGGAGATAACGATCCGGGCCGTGGTGAGCTCCGGGCGCTCCGACTTGCTCAGGGCGTGACTCACGAATTCGGAGATCCCGGCCGGCGCCGGGCAGGCGACGGACTCTATCGCGGCGCTGCCGCCCGTGGCGGGCGCTGCGTCGAAGGCCGTGGATCTCACGGTGATCACTTTCACCGGGTCCGGGCTCTGCACGGTTAGCAACCCGTTGCCCGCGTAGATCGGCCGTACGAAGGTATCGGCCGAGACCACCCGGGTGATGTCCGAGATCGCGGCGACATCCAGCAGGGCGGCCACGCGCGGCAGCAGGTTCTTGCCGAAGGTCGAGGCCGGGGCGAGGATATGCGTCGCATCCTTCGCAAGGGAGACGACCAGCGGGGCGAGTTCCTCGGCGAGCGGGTGCGCGTAATGCGCGGCATCGGCCTGCAGCACCTTGCCGACGCCAGAGACGGCCGCCGCCGCGGTTGCCGCCGCCTGGCAGTTGTTACCGGCGACGAGGACGGTTACCGGTTGCCCGAGTTGCCCGGCCGCGGTGATGGCGTTCAAGGTCGCGGCCTTCAGGGCCTGGTTGTCGTGTTCCGCAATGACAAGGATGCTCATCTTAAATCACCTTCGCTTCGTTCTTCAGTTTCGCGACCAGTTCGGCCACATTCGCCACCTTGATCCCGGCCTTGCGCTTGGCGGGCTCCTCGACCTTGAGGGACTTGAGCCGTGGCGCGAAATCTACGCCGAGGGTCTCCGGCTTGATCACGTCCAGCGGCTTCTTCTTGGCCTTCATGATGTTCGGCAGCTTCACGTAGCGCGGTTCGTTGAGGCGCAGGTCGGTGGAGATCACGGCGGGCAGGCGCAGCTTGAGGGTCTCCAGTCCGCCGTCGATCTCGCGGGTGACCACGGCGTGATCGCCGTTGAGTTCGAGCTTGGAGGCGAAGGTCCCCTGCGGCCAGCCGAGCAGGGCGGCCAGCATTTGGCTGGTCTGGTTGTTGTCGTCATCGATGGCCTGTTTCCCGGTGATGACGAGATTGGGCGCCTCCTTCTCGATGACGGCCTTGAGCAGTTTCGCGATCCCGAGCGGTTGCAACGCGGCATCCGTCTCGATCAGGATCGCCCGGTCCGCGCCCATGGCCATGCCGGTGCGGAGCACGTCCTGACACTGGCTGCCGCCGATGGTGACCAGCACCACTTCCTTGGCCTTGCCGGCCTCCTGCAAGCGTACGGCCTCTTCAACCGCGATCTCGCAGAAGGGGTTGATCGCCATCTTGAGATTGGCGGTTTCGACGCCGGTTTGATCGGATTTCACACGGACCCGGATGTTAGGGTCGACCACCCGTTTAATGGGGACAAGAATTTTCATAGCAAACGTTTTCGGTTAGTGAATGTTGAAGGTCGCCTGCGGAAGGATGCTGCTTGAGAATCCGGCTTCGTCAGGCCGCCCGCACAGGCCGGCGGGCCCGCGCATTATACTGGAACCGGGGCGATTTCATCCAGTTGGAAAAGTCCGTGGGACATACAAAATGTTCATGCCTCTGGATTTAAAGGGTGATTCTGCCCGAATCTCAACATGGAAACCTGGAGATCGGCTGCCTATACTTTGCCGAACCGTTATCCCGATGATTCAGTGGGGGGATTTCCGAGGCCTGTAAGAGGGCGCTGCCTACGCCAGCGCCATACACAACGATCGCACATATGGGGAGGAGAAAATGAAAAACCTTTTTACAGGTCTCAGCACCGAGCGCGACTCAACGGGCAATCTCGTAGTCGAACTTTGCGAACCGATTGGGTTACAAGTGATTGGATTGGCGACGTCGCCGTTCGTCACATCCGCCGGTTATATATTGGTGGGAGCGCCACTGGGATTTTCGTGGCAGGTCATCGGTGTGTTATTCCTGTTTATCGCGGTCACAGTGATGGGCATTGCGCTCATGTTCTGGCAACGGGCGAGGACGCGGGTGCGTGTCAGCCTGAATCGCGGGAAGACCGCTGTGTTCATCGATTCTCATAGTGGCCGCAGGGAGCTACCGATCCGCGACATTGAGAAAGCGGAACTCGGAACCAGCCTTTCCACGGGTAAACATGCAACGACCATCTATCGCCTGGTGTTCGTCCTCCGCAACCAGGAGCGTGTCCCTGCCACGACCGGGTATTTCGCCGTAAATCCGGCGGATCGCGAGAAATTGCTGGAGACGTTGAATCATGAACTCCTCGCCCGTAGTGGAATGCTGTCGTGACCGGATGTTCCCTCAGGATACGTGAAGCGCAGCAGATTCGTCGCCATGATGGGTTTGTCTGTTGAGTCATTGTGGGCACGTTGTCAGTGCCCACGAGCAGAGGGCTGAGGATGATTTTTCCACCTGGGCACGAACGATGTGCACGCCGTACGGAAAAATAGTTTACGGAAAGATGAATCCCCCGGATTCGGCCCGGAAATCGATGACGTAATTCTGCTCGGGCGCGAGTTCGACGCGGGCGGCGCTTTCGTAATCGAAGCCCTCCTCGCGGCGGCTGTCGCGCAGTCTGGCGGTGAGGTCGTGCTGGCCGGCGGGAACTTCGATGCGGTGATAGATCGTCGATTCGCCGTCGCCCGCGATCCCGGAGGGCGGCAAAGACTGGCGCAGGATCACCTCCCCGTCGAGTTCCAGTTCGACGAGCAGCGGGACGCGCTCCCGTTTGCAGGACACCGGCTGACGCATGTTGGCCGCCAGTTTGGCGAGCTCTTCCGGGGTCAATTTGTGGCAGTCCTCCTTATGCATGCCGGCGTGGCCGAAGCTCAGCTTGATTAGGGCGAGGTCCGGTCCCAGTTGCCGGTAGACGGGGCGGGTCGAGAAAAATCCGATCAGCGCGGCGAACACGGCATAGTGGAGCACGAGCAGGATCCAGCGCGGGATGTCACGCATGGTCGGTCTTCGGATTGTCGATGGGCATGGCCCGCAGGCGGCGCTTGAAGGCGGAGAGCCGCAGGGTCAGCCCGGCGAGGTCCGAGGCCCCCGCCCAGTATTGATCGATCCTCTCCCGCGGCACGATCTCGCGCAGGAACGGCTCGCGCCGGCGCTGGATGCGTTCCTGCATCCAGCGGATGCCGTGACGGTACTTGCAGTCATTGTCGCGGCAGCCGGTCAGGAACACGCCGTCGGCGTGATTGTTGATGATGGCGAAATCGACCATGGAGGGCGGCAGCATGCCGATGCAGGGCAGGGCGATCACCGCAAGTTCAGGATCATCAAGGGAGGAGAGGTCCGGTCCGGCAGCGCAATTGAACAGCAGGATCCGGATGTCGCCATGCAGCCCGGACGAGGCCAGGACGATGCTATCCCGCAGTCCGGCGGCCGGCGTGTCGGGCAGCTCGATCCCGGCGATGAATTGAGGTTCGCGGCGGAAGGGCGAGGCGGCGTGGCAGGCCCCGACGCAGATCCCGCAACTCAGACAGAGGCCCGGGTTGACGCTGGATTGCAGCTTGTAGGGTTTGCCGTCGGTGCGGTTCTGCAGGGTGATGGCGTTATAGGGGCAGTCGTTCGCGCAGCGACCGCAACCGTTGCAATTCTCCAGATCGACCTGCGCAACCGGGGTCTGTTTCAGCGCCGGCAACCAGGGCAGCAGGAAGATCAGCAGGCTGAATCCCAGCGCCACCGCCCAGGCGAGTTCCCCGGAATAGCGATCGGCGAGCGGCAGGATGATGAGATAGAACCAGTCGAGGCCGATGCTGGCGGGCACGATGTCCAGGTTGGCCGGTCCCTGACTCGTCGCCGGATGGATCAGGGACAGCGCGGTCAGGGTCGCGAGGATGCCCGCCGCGAGTTTCACGGGCGGATTGACCCGCGGTTGGACATGGCGCTGGATGTGTATCCACATTCCGAACAGGAGCAGGAGCGGCGCGGCGATGTGGATGAAGGACATCAGGGTGAAAAAACGCCCGCTGACCGCGGCCTCGTTCAGAAAATTCCGCGCAATCGGTTTGCCGAAGATGCCCAGGGCGTCGAACCACTCCGTCGTGGCGACCGCCACGTACTGCGCGAGCCGGTCCCACACGACCCAGTAACCGGTGATGCCGCTCGCATAGAGGAACCAGAGCAGGACCACGCCCGTGCCCCAGGCGAACCAGCGCGCCCCCCGGTAGCGGTCCATCACGAATTCCCGCGCCATGTGCAGGGTCACCACGGGTATCATCGCGTCCGAGGCGTAGCGGTGCAGGCTGCGCATGACTCCCCCCGCATACCACTGGACATTGGTGAGGTATTCGACCGAGGCGTAGGCGCGGGTGATGCCGGTGTCGAAGAAGATGTAGAGGTAGATGCCGCTGACGATCACGATCCAGTAGCAATACCATACCAGCGCTCCGAGCTGGACGAGCGGATTCAGCTCCGGGGTAAAAACCCTTTCGCTCCAGCGATCGATCAATTCAAACAGGATTCGGGCCGCGCGTCTCATTCGTTTACATCTTGATTATGGGGAAGGATCCCGGTCCGGCCGGGGCCGGCGCAGGATCGCATCAACTGGCCCGGCTGGTCTCTCTCCAGGAACGGATGACAAAATAGGCCATCCAGGACAGGCAGGCAACCCCGATGGCGATCATGATGAAGATGGAGTAATCGAAATAATAGCGGTTGGCGGCGGGGTCGTAGATGGTGCAGAAGAGCTTGATGCCATTGAGCCAGTTGCGCATGTCGTTGGCTTGCGGATCGATCCCGAAGACCAACTCCTTCAGCGGCTCGACCAGCGCGGGTGGCTGGAAATCCGCGCCATAGATCTGCCGGTAGACCTTGCCGTCGGCGTCGATGAGGGTGGTCTGGGCGAGGTGATCGAAGCCGTTCGGGGAGGACACGAACTGAAAACCAAGGTCGCGCGCGATGCCCGCGATGGCGGTCGGGTCGCCGCTGAGGAAATCCCAGTGTTCCGCCGCGAAATCCACCTTGCGCTGTTCGGCGAAGTAACGCATCCGCCCTGGGCTGTCCGCGGCGTAATCGAAGCCGATGCTGACGATGGCAAAGGTGTCCGCGCCGACCGCGTCCCGGGCGATCTTCAGCACGTCCTTGATGTGCGAGGTCATCGTGGGACAGGTGTGGTAACAACTGGTGTAGATGAAATTCACCAGCAGGGGTTTGCCGCGATACCTGGAAAGCGCGACGGCCTGGTTATCCTGATTGGTGAAACGACGGTCAGCGGGTGTCGTATCGACCGCCGCCATGCTGAACTTCAGCGCCGCATCCCGATCGAGCAGTGGGCTATCGACCGAGCGTTCTCTTGATGGATTCTGGGCCGCGGCATGATTCTGGGCCAGGGCGGGATCGCACAAGACGGAGTTCAACAGCACCGCCGCGAGCCATACGCCGGCCGGCAACGAGGGTACGAATCGTCCGGACATCGACGCTCAATCAATCGCTACCGGCGTCGATGAGCGCATCGGATGGTGGCGTCGGCGGGAAAAAAAGCCGCCGGAGATGACTCCGGCGGCGTAACCTCCCCCCAGATTGAATCGGATCGGCAGCCAAACCGTGTCGCTCATCCGTCCCCGCTAGCCCCGGCCGGCCCGTTCGTTAACGCAATGGCCACACATCGGACAGATACTTCCAGTTCACGAAGTAATACAGGACGAAGGAGATGAAGAAGACCGCGACCAGCACGGCCGTGCCAGGGATCGAGATCTTCGTGGCGCTGCCGTAGTGCGACACGGCGGCGGGCGCCGGTATGTCCATGACCTTTTCGTTAGCGCCGATCTTGCGGCCGAAGAAGACCGAGGACACGACCACGAAGACATAGATGATCCCGCCCAGCGACGCCAGCACCGCGCTGATCCCGTTCGCGGCTAGCATGAGATAGGCCGTGGCGGGGTAATCGAAGCCCATGATTGCGTCGGCGAAGGTGATGTCCCAGTGCCGCCGCGAGACGCCGAGCGTCCCTGCCCCCATCATGAACACCGAGATCCCGGCGACCCCCAGCCCGAACAGGTAGGGCTGAATCTGCGCCAGTTTCTTGAACATGATCTCGCGGCGGAAGATCAGCGGGACCAGCAGATAGGTGACCGCCATGAAGGCGAGCGTGGTGCCGGCCACGACCGTGCCGTGGAAATGGCCGGGGACGTAGAGGGTGTTGTGCATGATGAGGTTCAACTGCTCCGTGCCCATGACCACCCCGGAGATGCCGCCGAGGAAACCGAAGAGGATCAGGGAGATGAACATCCCCGCGAAGGCCGGATTACCCCAAGGGGCCTTCCGCAGCCACTGAAAGAGGCCGTTGTTGAAACCCCGCTGCCGCTGGGCGTTCTCGATGGAGCCGGGGATGGTCATTCCATGCACCATGCTGCCCAGCACCGCGAGATACATGGCGTAACTCGTGTTGAAGATCTTCCACTCGGAGCTGATGCCGGGCTCCACCAGCAGGTGATGCGCGCTCGCGAGTTGCAGGAACAGAATGTACATGAGGAAGGCCATGCGGCTGACCTTCTCCGAGATCGTGCGGGCTCCGAGCAGCATGGCGGCGATCAGGTACCAGATCGCGACATGCGCCGAGACGTTGATCTGCTGCGAGGAATGGCCCATCGCCCACCAGACGGTCTTGTAGGTGAGGGTGTCGATATTGCTGATGAGCCCGACCGACCAGAGGAAGGTCGGGAGGAGGATGATCGCGCCCGAGGCGATGGTGAAGACCGCGATGATCGCGGCGGTCAGCGCGCCGAAGGTCACCAGCGGGATCGATCCCTCATAGGTCTTCTCTTCCTTGGCGATCACCAGCGTGCCGAAAAAGACGAAACAGCCGATGAGCGCGCCCACGGCGAACAACAGCAGACCCAGGTAGAAATGCGGGGCGGCCTTCATCGGGACATAGGAGGTGAACATGACGCTGGAATCGCCCTGCAACACGGCCACGTTGGTCATGGCGGCGCCGATCAGCATCATCCAGAATCCGATCCACGCCGCGAGCGGCGTCGCGAGCCGGCAGTTCAGGAGCACGGCGGAGGCGAAATAGAGCACCGCCATCTCGAAGAAGATGATCCAGACGAGCAGCACGTCGAGGCCGTGGCCCGTCAGCACCAGATAGAACCAGTCCGCGGGCAGGAGATGAATCGTCGGCCAGCGGGTCAGGGCCACGAGCAGGCCGAAGAGTCCGCCGACGGCGAGAAACACGACCGCGGCGACCGCGTGCGCCTTGATTAATTTTTCCGCGGAGCTATGGACCTTGAGCCCGGTGGAGGGGCAGGTACGGAATATTGTCGTTGCATTCATGAGTTTGCCCCTTTATTCCACAACGTAGATCTTGCCGACCATGAGGTGATGGCCGATCCCGCAGAATTCGTTGCAGACGATCCCGAATTCGCCCGTCGCATCGGGGGTCATCGTGACCACCATCTCATAACCGGGATGCACGGAAAGATTGACGTTGATGGGTTGCAGCGAGAAGCCGTGTTGCCAGTCCATGGAGGAGAGATGCACGCGGTAGCTCTGGCCTTTCTCCATTTCGATGATGGGCCACCATTGCCACAGACGGGCGATCAGATAAACGTCGCTGCCCGCCGGGGGATGCACCACGGCATACCCGCTCTCGTCGCGGACGGTGTACTGCTCGACCATGGCATTAGTCTTCGCGGCGAACTGCTCCGGGGTGATGCGATAGGCCTCGTTGGAGAGGTTCTGCTCGCCAGCCCCGTGCCAGTAGACCATCATGAAGAACATGATCAGACCCCAGACGAAGGCGATGATGATCCAGGCAAGTTCCACTTTCGCGATCGGCAGGTTCCACCAGATGCGCTCGGTTGGAGGCGTGATAGCCATAGTTATTCCCCCTTATTTGGCTATGGGTATCTGGGCGATTTCCATTACGCCCCAGATGATGTAGAAGACCGTGGGTACGGTGACTCCGAGAAACAGCAGAAGAAATGGGTTATCGAGGATCCGCTGCATGATGGGGATGCGTTCCTCGGGACCGCCGGAAGCTTCGCCGCCGGCTTTTTGGTTGGATTCAGTCATTGCGCGACTCCCGAAATTATTATTTGTCAGTCGACCGCTCTCCTGATTCAGCACTCCGTGTTACAACATGGCTATTTCATTCTTGCCATGCACTTAAGTCCTTGATTTGGATCAAGCAGGAACCTCCGGCGATACCCGTGAGGGTTATAGGGACTTGTGCTTCGCTGCTTCGGCGCCAGTGAGGATTCGGCGCCGCAGTTCGGGGATGGCGGCCTGACAGACCCGATCGGCGATGGCGCGCGGAGATCGCGCCCGCCAGGTCGCCAGGAATTCGCGGGAATACTGGAGACACTTGCCGAGAATCCGCCGGTAGGGCGCGCGGGAGAGGTAGTGTCTCAGTCGGGTGTGGCGATCCCGGATGGCGCGGACCCGGTGGTAGTTGCCGATCAGCATGCCGCGCAGGATCCCCAGGGCTGTCGCTTCCGTTTCCGGCTGCAAACGGATGACGAGATTGATGTGTTCGTTGCCTCTGGCAACCGCCATGTCCGCGATGCCAAACCCGGCCTTTTGCAACAGGGCATGAATGGTGATCGGGTTGTACCAATACAGATGCCCGTAGTGAAAGATCCGGTTCGGGGCGTGGGAGGTCGATTCGATATTCGGGATCTCCATGATGATCGCGCCGTCATCCTTGAGCAATCCGCGCATCCGCGCGAGCGCGGCCAGCGGGTCGGGGAGATGTTCGAAGACGTGGTTGATGGTGACGATGTCAAAGCGGTTGTCCGGGGCGTACTCATGCAATGTGCCGGTAAAGATGCTGTCGATCCCGAGTTCGTTGCGGGCGAAGTCCGCGTAGCCCCGGTTGGGTTCGAGCCCGCTGGCATCGATCGAGAGCGAGCGCAGCAGGTGCAGGAAGAAGCCCCCGCCGCAACCGATATCCAGCACCTTCATCCCGGGGCGATAGATCTCCAGCAGGCGCCGCGCCCGCATAATGGCGCCCCGGGTGTCGCGGTAGACATGCTTGGGCCGGGGATGCCAGGCGCCCTTGTATTGCAGGCGGTAGTCATGGGAGTAGAAGTCATTCAGACTGCCGCTGTCCGGCATGGGGTCGATACGCACCAATCCGCAACCGCGGCAGATGATTGTCCGCAGCGGACGGCCATGCCGATCCGTCGTGGACAACAACTCGGATAACTGTTGTTCGCAGAGCGGGCAGATGCCGGTTTCACTCATTTAACATGCCCCGCGGCGGGCCAGCGCCGGTGTATCCAGATCCACTGGGCCGGGTATTCGCGGATCCAGCCCTCGAGGGTCGCGTTGATCCGGCTCATTATCCGTTTGATATCCGCGGCCTCGTCGCCGGATCGCTCAAGTGCGAGCGGCGGAAAGATGGTGACCTTATGGCGGGTCCCGGCGCTGCGCACCACCCGCACCGGGATGATCGGACAATCGTATTTCAGCGCCAACGTGGCGATCGCGGTGGCGGTCATGGCCTTCCGCCCGAAGAAATCGACGGCGATGCCGGTGTTCATCTTTTGATCGAGCAGCATACCGATATGGCGGCGTTGCTGGATGGCGCGCAGCAATTGCTTCGAACCGCCGGCGCCCTTGGCCACGGCCTCGGATTGATAATGGCCGCGGGTCTCCTGGATCAGGCGATCGAGCCAGGGGTTGTTGCCCTTGCGATAGACGAGGGCGAGCGGGGCGCCATGGACCGCGAGTGTCTTCGGCGCGAACTCCCAGTTGGCAAGATGTCCGGAATAGAAGATGCAGGACCGGTCGCCCTGTTTGGCCTCTTCGATGTATTCCGCGCCCTCGACAATGACGTGGCGGTCGAATTCTTCCCTGGTCATCCGGCCCAGATGAGGGAACTCCCCGCAGACCCGACCGAGGTTCTCCCACATGTCCGCGAGGATCCGGTCGAGGCCGGCGGCATCCATCTCCGGCAGGGCCTGCCGCAGGTTGTCGCGCGCGATCCGGTTGCGGCGAAGTCCGGGACCGATGCGCCGCAGGAGATTGCCGCCGATTGCCGATGATGCGGCATAAGGCAACCAGGAGAGGATCCGGAAGGCGACGGTGCTGACGATCCCCTGGCTGAAGTAACGTAACGATCTGGACATTCCCGCGGGTGCTTGTTGAAATGGCCGCATACTAACCGATAGGAACGCGAAACGATATGTTGCCTGACTTCGAAATGGGAATGCGGGATGTCTCCGCCGCGGAGCGCGCCTGGTATTTCGTCTTTCGCGGAAATGATCTGTTGTGCGCCGCCGATCGAAGTCTCCCGGAACCCATGACACGGGAGGTCTGGCAGGAGTCGCCGTTCGGGAATCTGCCTGCGTTTTATTTCGGCAGTTATCGGGGTCTGCCCTGTTATGCAGTCCAGCACGAAGCCGACGCCGCCGTGCCGGCGGGGATGGAATGGACGGGGCTCCGCCGCTTGCTGGTCGACGAGAGCGCGACGCTATATTCCC
Source organism: Gammaproteobacteria bacterium (assembly GCA_004297165.1). Classification (GTDB taxonomy): domain Bacteria; phylum Pseudomonadota; class Gammaproteobacteria; order Eutrophobiales; family Eutrophobiaceae; genus 2-02-FULL-56-15. The sequence goes on along the minus strand of SCUJ01000010.1, from coordinate 49,502 downwards.
TGGCGGGCCGCGGCCGGCAGATCCTGGAATTCAACCTGACCCACCGTTATTGCGGGAAATGCGGACAGCCGACCGTCGCGCACGCACGGGATCTCGCCCGGGAGTGCCAGGGCTGCGGTCATGTCGTGTATCCGCGGGTGTCACCCTGCATGATTGTGCTCGTCACCCGCGGCGAGGAACTCCTGCTCGCCCGCAGCGCCCGCTTCCCGAACGCCATGTACAGCACGCTCGCCGGATTTGTGGAGCCCGGCGAGACGATCGAACAGGCGGTGCACCGGGAGGTGCTGGAGGAGGTCGGGGTCCGCATCGCGCCGCCGGTGTATTTCGGCAGCCAGCCATGGCCTTTCCCGCATCAGCTCATGATCGGCTTCCATGCGGAATATGCCGGGGGCGAGATCCGGATCGGCGAGGAGGAGATCGTCGACGCCCGCTGGTGGCACTACCGGGAACTGCCGCTGACGCCGCCCGGCTCGGCGATGTCGGGGATGTTGATCCAGGATTATGTCAGGAGATGCGGCGAGGGCGGGGGCCAGGAAAACCCAGAATAAGTACTCACCGTTCGGGCTGAGCTTGTCGAAGCCCTTGATTTATGAGCGCGCATTTCGACAGGCTCAATACGAACGGATTTAATCAGAGTTGCCTAAATCTACGAAACATACAGCGTTTTATTTTGCATGGATGCTGGGACATGTTCGTAACCATGCGGTAATGTATACGGCGATTCCGGAATCGCCGCTTCGATAGCTTTAATTTTGGCAGCGGGATAATTCATGTGCTAACCTCCTTGTAGCATGCCTTCTCGATAATCGAGGAATAAACCGCTGTATGGATACGCATTCTAAAACCCTTAAATCCTGCACTATACGGATTCCGTATATCACAGTATTTAATGCCTTCCTTATATTCAACTGTTAGGTGGAAGAGGAGAGAAAACAATGCCAACTGACTCCAGTGGTAACCTATATGAGGAAGTCCCCATTTCGGACGGTCACGTCCGAGTTACTTACATAGAAAATGGCTGGGATAACTCACCTTCGGTCAGAATCCAGATTCGCGATGGAATTGGCCATCTACGACAAGGGCCGGAAATTCCCTTAAGCAGTGTAGGCGGAGTAGTAGGGGCTGTGGTTGATCTTCTGTCTGTATCACGACAATAGTAACTCGGGGAGGGTACGATGTCTGAAGAACTGGACAAACTCAAGCATAAAGAGAAAAGCGGATTACTCGCGGCTGGGTTGAATATTCTGCTGCCGGGGGCCGGTTATATGTACTGCGGGCGACCAATCCTTGGCATCATCGTCTTGCCGTTTGTGATTGGGATGATCTTCGTGACGCCTGCCGGCGCTCTGGGAATCTGGATTGTCCTTATCATCGACGGTTTCCTCGCTGCCGGACGCTACAACAAGTGTCTCGCGCAGAAGATTGATGCTGCGATGAAGGTCTGTCCTCAGTGCGCGGAGAAGATAATGCCAGAGGCAAAAGTTTGTAGGTATTGTGGACACAAGTTTGGTGAAGCAGCGTCGGCCACTTCCACCTAATCACGCCTTCAACCGGTCGCCAGACAGCATCGCGGCGCTATGCGGACGGGCTTGTGGCGGTGCCGGTCATGGCAATCGTTATGCGCCAGAAAAGCTGCTCCATTGACACCCGTACTTGGCACGGATGAGCGCATTGTGCTAATTTTTCAGTTATGAAGATAACTGCTGCTGATACTCTCGAAATGCCAGTTCCGGAACGCATCCAACTGGTTTCAGAAATCTGGGACAGCATCGCCGAATGTCCAGAGAAGATCGAACTGACTGATGCCACACGGCAGCTTCTCCGAAAGAGGCTGGCTGCATATCGGGCGAATCCAGGCGCGGGGTCGCCGTGGGAAGACGTTAAACGCCGAATTTTGAACGGATGAGCCGCAAGCTCATTGTTACAAAAGAGGCTGAGGCGGACATTCTCGACGGCTACCTCTCCTACGAAGAAAAGCAGGAGGGCCTTGGTTGGCGGTTCATGGACGAAATTGAATTGGCCTGCGATCGAATTCTACCCAATCCATTTTTGTATCAGGAAGTGGAGACAGACATCCGAAGGGCGGTAACGCACACGTTTCCGTACCTTGTCTTCTATACTTTCGACGAGCAGACCGTACAAATACTCGCGGTCATTCATGGCTCTCAGGACCCTGCCTATATCATTGAGCGGCTTGGCGCCTAATCACCGTTTCGAAGCAACGGCTCGACTGAAGCTCGCCGCGCTTCAAGCGGAGCGTTGTACCTGTAGAAAAGGCCCGGACCTTAGGGACGAAATAGATTCCGGCATCAAATTTAGGAGTGCACCGCCCACCGGCCATGCTTTGTCTGACTGGATTCCGGATCCCTTCATGTTACGGGATAATCAGAGATGCCTTAAACAAAATAACGTACAGCTATAGAGGAATAAACCGCCGTATGGACACGAATTCCAAAACCCTTAAATACTGCGCTATACGGATTCCGTGTATCACAGTATTTAATGCCTTCCTTATATTCAATTGTTAGGCGCAGCCGAGATGCTCCGCATGATCACGCCACTTTCGGAGCCCATCGTAAACGAACGCGGTGAGCGCTTGCTTGCGGTGAGCGAAGGCGCGACTGGCGTCGACGATGTTCGCGTCAGCATAGTTCTCGCGCAACACGAGCGTGGTGTTGTGTTGGTTCAGAAGTGCGCGCTGTATCAATGCCGCGCTGAAGGAGCGCCAACTCCTGGCGATGCAGAGATCTCAGCCGTGGCCTTCTGGGACCCAATGTCGATGTTGGCCCCAATCAGCACGATCGACGCCGCTATTTTGCGAGGTGGCCTACGTGGATGCGCCTAACATACCGTTGCCGCTGGCTGGGACACATAAACAGCTCTGTCGCGGGCGGACTATAGTTTCTTGACAGCACCTATAGACAGGCGCTATTAAAAGCCCTAAATCTAACGAGTGTGTTCGCATGCAAATAATATATTCAGAGGATGTCATTCCTCTATCCGATCTCAAGGTTAACCCTGGCAAAGTCTTAAGACGGGTGAACGAAACACACAGGCCCGTCCTATTGACTAGCAGAGGCAGAGGGGTTGCTGTCGTGCAAGGTCTGGACGATTACGAGAAAAGTACTGAAGAACTACGATTCATAAAGGCTGTGGCCCAAGGACTGGCTGACATCCGGGAAGGCAATACCGTTACGCTGGCTGAGGCAAAAAAAATACTTGGCACGGCGTAAATGAAGATCATTATCGCTCGCTCTGCCCTGAGTGACCTCCAGGAGATTAAAATTTACTATTTGGAACAGGGTGTACCGGATGTTGGCCAGAAGTATGTAAATGCCATATTGAAAAATGTACAAAGGCTGCGCGTACACCCTGACTCAGGTAGAAAGGTCCCCGAGTTAATCAAGACTGCATCCGGGAAATTGTCCATCCACCGTTTCGAGTGGTTTACCTGCGGGATGCATCATCGATAAATCTGGTTCGGGTCTGGAGAAGTGAGAGGTTGCTATTGCTACCCGATGAAGAAACATAACAATGCAATCAAGGGCGACGCGGTAAAGCTGCCCCCACCGGTCATGCTTTGTCTGGCTGGATTCCGGATCGAGTCCGGAATGACGTTTATAACGTCACGAATTCCGTAGGGGCGAAAAATCTTTCACCCCTACAATCTTATTTTTTCAGACGCCGGGCCAGCGATTTCAGGACCGTGATCCGTTCGATGCTGGAAGGATGCGAGCCGACGAACATGCCGCCGTGTCGCGCCAGTTTGTACAGTGCCTCCTGGGCGCGTACCGCCCCCTCCGGATCGTAGCCCGCCTCGATCGACCAGATCATGCCGAGATAATCCGCCTCGCGCTCGTTGTCCCGGCTGTATTTGGTGTTCTCTGCGGTGATCATGGAATTCTGATTGCGTTGCAACGCATCGATCTTATCCTGATAGTGGTTCAGCTTGAGGTGCGCCAGCTCATGACCGATGACGCCGGCCAGGGCGTGCAGATCATCCCCCAGCAGGTCGAGCATGGCGAAGTTGATGGCGATGATGTTCTCGCCTTTCTCGCCCAGCGTCGCCATGGCGTTCGGATCCTTGCCCTCGATGAGATAAAGCTCCGCCTCAAGTTCGGCCGCTTCCAGGAGTCCTGTGAAAAGGGCATAAAGATAAACCGCCTGGCTCGACGGGATGGTCTTCACCACCCGGTCGCGGGCGTCGCGCAGCGGCAGGGTATCGGTCGGGGCCTTGGCCAACTCGCGCACCAGCCAGACCGTCGGCCCCTGCGCGGTGGCGGCGGTTGCGGATTGCAGCGAGATGCCGGCGAGGGCGCAGGCGAGCAGCAAAATATGAATTAATTTCATTGAATGAAGGTCCGGATCTGTTCCGCCATGCTCTTGCAGGCGTTTGCCTGAACCCTCGCGAGCAGCGGGATCGGGACGATGACGGCGGGCATGTAGGAGGTCCCCTTGGTTTCGGCGTTGATCTTGCCCGAGAAGTTCAATGACTTGAAGTCCCAGACGCTGGCTTCGTAGTTGGCCTCGTCATCCCAGGTGGCGAAGCCGAAGCAACCGCCGCCGCCGGGGCCGATGGCGCAGGAGATTGAGCCTTCGCTGCCGGTGCGTTCGGTGAAACCGTCGATCCAGATGAAATAATGGATATCCAGGTCCGCGAATTTCCGCGCTATCGCCGGATTCTCCACCAGAGAGTCGAGATTCTTCACGTCCATGGGGGCGGTGCTGGTTTCGAAGTAGGGGTACATGCTGTCGACGAACTCCTGCTCGGGGATGACCCGCATGGCGGCCTTGCCGTTGGTCAGGTTCTTGCCGACACAGGAGATGAAGTCCTCCTCGGTCTCGTGCTCGCTATTGTGACGGCGGCCCAGGACCACCACCGATTCCCCGGCGCCGAGCGCGGCCGTGGGCGCTTCGCGGTATTCGTCGATCACCGTGGTGCTCTTGCAACCGCCCAAGCCAAGCGACAACGCCAACAGGCATTTCACGAGCGGCGAATTGGCGGCGGGCGTTTTCATGACAGCAGTATCGGCAAGGTTTACTCGCCAAGTTTTTCCGAGAGCCATTTCTTCACCTCCTCGTTGCGGGTGAAACTGAGGGCAAGGCGCGCCCCCGCGTCGCGGAAGGCGGCATTGATCGCCTGTTGGAGACCTTCATCCCGGCGGCCCAGAAACTCCGGGGTGGATTTCCCGTAACCGGAGATGGTCCAGTTCGCGATGGCGACCCCGGCCTGGTCGTAGAGGCTGAGCCGGTATTTGATCCAGGCCTCGTAGAGATCGGTCCCGGTCTCGCGCGGCAGGGCGAACTGCATGTCCTCGACATGCGGGGCGAGCACGGCATCCAGCCCCCCGCCGCTGGTCGGTTGCGCGACCTGCGTAACAGTCTGAAACATCGCCGGCAGGATCCGATCGAAAAGCTCGACCTGGGACTCGCCGGTGTCGATCTTCCAGCCGGGACGGTCCTCGCTGTCCTCGGTGTAGACATGGTTTTTCAGTTCGTCCTCGTAGTAAACCCCCACGGTCAGCGGCAGTTTGGCGACCTGGGGTTCGGGTACCTCGATCGCGGTTTTGAGGCTGAGTGAATTATTGCACCCGCTCAAAAGGAATGCTGAGACGATCAGCCAGGAAAGGATACGTTGCGGGCGAACGGTCATGGGCGGCATCCTGTTTACATTAGTTTAGACCAACAAATGTACCATTGTTGCGGTAGGCAATCTCGCGCATCAGCGTGGCGAAGCGCCGGTTGGTGAACTGGTAATCGGCATGGGCATTGGCCACGGCGGGAAAACCCACGCCATGGATGCGGATCTTGGTATTGCCCGCCTCGTCCCGCGGGTTCAATTGATCCACGGTCCTGATCACCTGCCGGATCGAGTCGCCGGTGAATTCATCGCCGAAGACATAGATGCTGACCTTCCCCGGGGTGTTTTCCCGGAAGGCGCGCACGGCCTCGAGGATGCCGCCCACCGGGCTGCTGATGCTGAAGGGCGCCCAGTTCCGCAGGGTATTGAGGATGGTCCGCCGCAGGGCAGGGGTGTCCTTGATCCACTGGCGGCGCTTCCCGGTGATCATGTATTCGCCCATGTCGCTCATGATCTGCATGCCCTTGACCGTGGGGTAGGCATCCAGGGTCTCGTTCACCATCGCGATCATCCTGTCCCAATGGTGGCTCTGCATGCTGCCCGAGGTGTCGATGACGAACACGACATATTCGCTGTCCACCGGGATGCCGCCGATGATGCCGGTGTCGATGGATTCCTTGCGCGCGAGCAGCAGTTTCATCTCGGCGGTCAGTTCCTGGAGTGCGAGTTCCAGCTCCCCCTTGATGACCGCATTCACCGAATTCTGGTCCTTGATCTCATCCATGGAACGCCGGGCCTGTTCCAGCTCGCCTTGCAGGATGGCGATCTTTTCCTCCCAGATGGAGATCTGTTCATGCCGCGCGTTCAGGTCCCGGTTGAGGATCGTGGTCTCGCCCCGGATTTGAAACAACTGGGTCTGGAGGTCGCGGACCACCGCGTCCAGCGGTTCGGGCGAGACCTCGAGGACCGGGGCATCGCCGGTCCTGGCGATCATCAACAGGAGGATGATCGCGCCGAAGCCGCACGTGACGACATCGAGCAGGGAGAGGCTGAAGACCTCGGTCTCCCGCCGCGCTCGGCGGCTCATGGCCAGTCCCCCGTGGGGCTCATGTAGGAGCCATCCGTCGCCTGCGCGAGCTGCCAGAACGCGGTCGGGGCGTCCGGATCGCCTTCCAGGGGTTCGAGGATGACGTTCACCGGGACCCCCGTCGGGAGCTGTTTCAGGGCATTGCTGAAAAACTGGAGCCGCTGCTTGCCGGTGACATTTCCGCTGCCGCCGCGGTTGTCCTGGGTGGGCAGTCCGTCGGTGATGAGGATGATGTTGTCCGGCGGCGGCGACATCTCCCGCGCCGCCCGGAAGACCTGTTCCATATTGGTCCCGCCCTCCGGGACCAGGGTTCGCAATTGCTCCACCGCCCGGGTGATTTGCGGTTTGTCCTTCACCGCGAGCCAGCGGCCTAGGGTGTCCGGCAAGGCCGCGGCGGTGCGGGTGTTGAAGGTGTATATCTGGTACTGGCTGTCGAGCGGCAGACGGGCGGTCAGCCAGTCCACGGTCGCCACGGCGCTCTGCCATTTGGACGCGAGCCGTTTGCGCTCGTCCCGCATGTTGCGGATCCGCAGGATGTTCACGATGGTCCGATCCAGCATGCTGCCGGAGGCGTCCAGGAGGATCAGGATGCGCCGGCCGCCGAGACGCAGCCCCGTGATATAGGCCCGGTTGCCTTCGCCGGCGTGGCGGCGGATATTCGCCCCGGTCTGGTTCTCCTCGGTCAGCAACTTCTGGCGCTCGGTCTCCAGCCTGACGATCTCCCGCTTCAGGCGGTCGAGTTCCTCGGCCTCGCTGGCCGGTTTGACCTCGGCGGTCTGCTCCTTCTCCGCTGAGATCGAATCCATGATCCGGCGGGCGAGCCCCTGCGCGGTGGCGAGCTGATCGTCAAGGTCCGAGAGGGTATTGCGCAGCTTTGCGAGGTCCTGTTGCCCGGTGTCGATCTCTTCTTCCAGCAGGACAACCTCGGAACGCAGGTCATCGACCGGGGTCTCGGTCACCTTCGCATCGGCGTTGTGCTTGATGATCAAAAACAGCAGCACCACCGCGCCGAGCCCGCAGGACATGACATCCAGGAAGGACAGGCTGAAGAAGGATGCTTCCCGCCGGACCCGTCGCGCCATGTCAGCCGGTCACGTTGATGAAGGTATAACTCGTATCCGTTCCGGGGAAGGCAAGTTGATCGCCTGGCGCGACTTGCGCCGGCGTGGGAGCGGGTTTCCCGTTGATGACCAGCGTGTCGCTGTCGAGGGAACGGACCTCCGCGCCGGCCGGTGTGGGGTTTACGGTGCAGCCGCTCGTTGAGGGGGCCGCCAGCGGCGGACCGCCCGCCGCGCCGAGATGGAGCGGTCCGTTCGCGAGCGGCCAGGCCTGTCCCCGGTACAGGACATGAGTGATGCCCGTCCGGTTTGGCGACGCAGCGGGATGCCGGGTTTTCGTCAGGTTGACCTTCGGATGAATCCGCGGCGACTCGGTGCGCGGCAGTGAGGTGATGTAGGGCATGGACTTGCCCTCCGCCGGACGGCAGATCTCGGCAAGATTCGCAAGGCACCCCAGAAAAGTGGCCGTTTCCTCGAGCGTCCCGGCGCAATCGAGCCCTGCCGCGAAACCGGGCAGACCCGCAGCGCGATCGGACAGCAGGCAGCCCCGGCCCGGCGGAATCGCGGCGCGGATCCGCTGATAGTGTTTTTCGAGCGCCGGGGCGAGGGCGGCGGCATCGATCCGGACCTGATGCTGCACCTGCCCGTGGGCGATTTGCATGAGGTATTCCCCGGCGGATGACAAGGCCGCGAGGCAGGCCGGGATCTGGTTGTACAGTTCCTGCTCGGTCTCCGGGAGATGTTGCGGGTCGAAGCGCGACTGCTTGATGAACAGGTCGGCGATGGCATAGGCGCAACTGTCGACGATCGCCCCCATGCCCGCCCCGGGGATCACCTGAACGCCGCCGCGGCGAACGCGGTCGGCGACCGTCACCTGGGTCAGCACCGCGTTGTGGAGATGGATGTCGATATGGACATATTCTCCCGCCCCGGCAACCGCGGCGATGGCGGCCGTTGCAAGATCGACGAGTCCCGCCGCCGCGAATGGCGCCGCCTCGGCGAGCCCCAGCAGGAGGGCGAGTTGCATATTGCTGAACTTGCCTGGCACGACGAACACGATCTGTTCCGGCTTGCCGATCCGCGCATGCATGTCGAGCAGGTGCGAGTAGGCCAGATCGGCATGGTGACGGTGGCTCCCGGCGGGGGTTTTCAGCGGATCCTCATTCAGCCGGTCCCAGAATTGATCGTGGATCGAACGCGGGCGCAATCTGGATTGCCTGACGGCGCCTTCGCCGAGGACGACCTGACCGCCGTTGACGAGGGCGTAACCAGGGCTGCGCAGGATGATCTCCGCGTCGCGGGCAAGCCGAATCTCGTGGTCGTTGAGTTCCATGATTACCGGATGCATGTCGTTTTCCGCCTTTACCTGATTTGCAGGTGCCGGACCAGATTCACATCGCAGTAATTCTGGGCGTCGAGCACCAGGCGTTCCTGGAGCAACTGCAGTTGATGCATCATGAACATGATGACGATGCTGAGCAGCAGGGCGACGAGGGTCGAATTGAAGGCCACGCCGAGGCCGATGGTCACCCCGATGATGTCGCCCTGGACCGCCTTCTGCGCCTGGGTCAGGGCCTCGCCTATGCCCCGGACCGTGCCGATGAAGCCGATGGCGGGAATGGCCCAGATGATGTACCGGACCATGGACAGTTCCGAATCAAGCCGATCGGATTCCGTGTCGCAGATCTCCCGGATCGCAGTGGAGGCATCCTGGATGCTGCGGGTGGAGCCGAAGCGTTGCAGCGCCGCAAGCAAGGCGCGCGGCAGGAGATACTCGCGCTCCGAATCGGGCAGGGTCTGAATCGTCCGGGAATAGGTGCGGGCGTCCTCGGGCAGGATGCTGGTCCCCGGCGTCACATCGAGCAACGCCTGCGACAGCAGCTTGCGCTCGTGCAATGCGATCTTGGCCTTCTGGCCGATGATCGCGAATACCCAGAAGGCCAGGACGAAACAGGATTCCTGCTCGGGATCCTTGAGCACGATGTGCACGGACCGCTTGATCTCCGTGAGCTGTCCGGCGTCCTGTTCCCTTTGTTGTTCCTCAAGCAGGGCATCGGCGTTGGGCCGGATGATGGTGACGTAGACGGCATGCACCAGGATGAAGGACAGGATCAGGGCGAAGAGCTGATAGAGAAAGTCATGCAGTGGATTGTATTTCATGGACGTTATTCAAATATCCGCTGGAAAGATGAGAGGTAGATCCTCGGAGGCCTTGTCGGTGGTCTCGATTATATCGGGGGCCTGCGCCTCTTCTGGTTTGGTTTTGGTTTGTTGAACGTTTTTGCCCGCCTCCTTGTCTCCGTCATTATCCTCCGCCTTCGGTGGTTCCGGCACGGGGGCGTCCTGCGCCGCGACCGGCGCCATCAGCGCCAGCAGTAACGATAAACATGAGAGTAGTGCGCGCATACATTCATTCTACATACCGGGCGATCCGAAAGCCCACATCGTTGCGGGGTTGATCCCCATAGTCACGATAAGACAGGCGCAGTTCCGCCAGCGTTCCATGGGCCCAACTGGAGCCCTTGATGACGTGAAATTCGCCGGACTCGGGGCCGAGCGGGTCGCTCGACACATTGGCGCTTTCCAGTCCTATCCCGTAATAATCGTTGACCCATTCGGAGACATTGCCGCCCATGTCGAAGAGGCCGTTGTTGCCGGCGGGAAAGCTGCCGACCGGGGCGGCAGCCAGATGGTCGTCGTTGTAATTCTCCAGGATGCGGCCGATGACCGCGGCCGAGGTCTCGTCGGCATAGTTGCCGCTTTTATCCGGCGGCGGCAATGCCGGGCCCCAGGGAAACTTCAACCCCTCCGTCCCCGGAACGGCGCGCGCCGCCCATTCCCACTCCGCCTCGCTCGGCAGGCGGTAGCCGGACGCTGCGGGGTTGATGCCGGTGATCCGCCCGTCCGTTTCCTGATAAAACAATGGCAGCGATTCCTTGCGGCTCAGCCAATTGCAGTACTGCGCGGCCTGTTCCCAGGTGATGTTCACGACGGGTTGCGGGTCGTCGTCGAGGCTGATGCCCTGGACCTCGCCCGAGCGATGGTCCGCTTTCATCTCCCGGAACTGGGCATTGGTGACCTCGTTCAGGCTGAGGTAAAACGGTTTGCGCAATTCCACGGTCCGCAGGGGCTCGTTGGCCCGGCGGCCCGCCTCCCGGCGCGAGGCCCCCAGGGTGAATGTATAGGGCTCCAGCAGCTTCAGGGTCTGGCCGGCGGTTGTCGTTACCCGGGATTTGATCTGCGCCTTGCGCACCTCGGCGATCGTCTTCAGTTCGATGGCGACCTGCTGATCCGCCCCGCCGAGCAGCGCGATCCTGTCGCTGTAATCCGCGTAGCCGGCCTTCTTCACCTCGATCCGGTGACCCCGGACGGGAAGGCGCAGGCGCTGACTCCCCGTGCCGGCCAGCGCGCCATCGACATACAACTCGGCATCCGCCGGCCGGATATCGAAACTGACCTCGACGAGTTCCGGCTGCAACGGGACATTGAGACGGACCTGATCCCCGGAGGCGGGCTTCAGGGAGCGTTCTGCGGATAGAAACCCTGGCTTGTGCAGTTTGATGGTCGCCGCCTGCCCCGGGGTCAGGGCGAGTTCCAGCGGCGTCATGCCCATGTATTCGCCGTTCACCGTGGCATTGGCCTGCGGCGGGTCGCTGCTCAACAGGACCGTGGCATCGGCCGGCGCCAGACGGATATCGGTCAGACGCTGCGCCTGTCCGGCGGTGATCTGGATGTGATCGATCCAGGGCTTGAAGCCGTCGCGTTTCACCATCAGGCGGTGACGGCCTTCCAGGATTGTCATTGCGAGCGGGGTGCGCCCCAGGGATTCCTCGCCCAGGAAGACCTCCGCGTCCTGCGGGTCCGAGACGATCTCCACATCCGCCCAGGCCGGTTTGAGTTCCACCGCGAGTTCCTGCTCCCGGCCCAGGCCCTCAATCTCGATATTGGTTTCCACCGGGAAGTAACGTTCGGCCTGGATGGTCAACCTGTGTCCGCCTTGAGGGATCTCCGTAATGACCGTGGGTGCAACGCCGCGGGCAGCGCCGTCGAGGAGGATCGCGGCATTCACGACCCCCGGCGTCGTGATCCGCAAACTCCCGGGGAGCGGCTGCAACTGATAGTGAAACTCCTGGTTCTGTTGCTCCGTGATCGGCAGTTCCACCGCCAGCGGGTAATAGCCTTCCGCGCCGATCTCCGTCGGGTAACTGCCAGTGAGCAGGAGAAAGCGGTCCGCCAGTCGCAGTTGCAGGATGGCGGCGACATCGATCCGGGCCTCCGCGGGCGTGACATTGATATAGACGGCGCGCGCACTGAACAGGAACCATGCCGCCCCGAGGCTGATCAGCAGGAACAGACCGGTGAGCACCACCCCGGCGCGCAGCTTGAGGGAGCGACTGCGTTGCCCTGGCGTGTGCGGCTTGAAGGGGGCGGCCTCGATGCGGATATTTTCGTCGTGCATGCGGGATGTGTCCCTGATTCAGCGCGGCATGCTGGGGCGGTCAGCCCGGACCTGCACGATCTGTTCCGGCTGATCCGGCGCCACCTGGAATTCCGTCCGCGCGTCCTGGTATCCGGAGCGGATGCCCACCGCGACATAGCGGCCAGGCCGCAGTTCCAGTTCCAGGTCCGTGAAAAAACCGAGGTTGCCCACTTTATAAATCGTCACCTCTGTCTGGTTATCGGATTGCAGGCGGACGCGGACCGGGGTGGCGGCCTGCTCCATCAATCCACCGAGCGTGGCGAGTTGTTTCGATAACACGGGGCCCTTGTCGGAGAGCGCATGCATCCGGTCGAGAAATGTCCGGGTTTCTGAATACACCTTCGGGTCATAGAGCCGGTCCGGGTGGTCGATGATCGACATCACCTGCTCGTGGATGGCCGCGCGCACGGCGGTGCGCTCCCTGCCGGCTTGCGCGGCGGCGAGCTTGTCATCGATGGCCAGCGCGTCCTCATAGGACCGCTGCGCGGCCTGCCACTCCTCCGCCGCCTCGTCGGCCTCGGCCTGTTTTAACAGGGCCTGGATCCGGTTGCCGGTGAGTTTAAGATTGACCTGTTCGAGGGCATTGCGCGCCTCCACCGAATTCGTTGCGACTTTGAGCGCCTCGTTGAAGGCCTTGCGGGCCTCGTCCAGCCGTCCCGCCTCGAGCTCCGCAAAACCCGCGGACATGTGCCGCCCGAAGACCAGGTCCCGGATACGGGTCTCGACAAGTTGCAGTTTTTCCGCGGTGACGGGATAGGCCGGATCCAGACCCTGGGCCTTGGCATAGCTGCCTTGTGCCGCCTCGAGCTGGTCGGCTGCAAGGAGATCATCGCCTTCGGCGATCAGGGCGAGGACCTCATCCAGCGTCCCGGCCCGTTGCATGGCGAGGCCCGCCTCGCGATCCAGGGGATCGATGGCCAGGGCGAGTTGCAGGGCCGCCTTCGCGCTGGCGGAATCGCCGTCATTCAGGGCCTGCAACCCCTTCTGCATGGATTCCTCGAACAGGGTTTCCTTGCGTTCCAATAAACCGTTAAGCGCATCGAGGGACTTCTGGTAACTGTCGCGCGCCTGCTCGAATTCCTGCCCGTTGTAGAATTTGTCGCCCGCCTCGGCCGTGGTCATGGCCTGCTCGAAATCAGCGGACGCCCACTGCATGACCCCGTGTTCCTCCAGCGATTTGCGCGCCTCCAGGAGTTGCTCCAGGATCAACTGGCTGTCCTTGCGCAGACCCGAGCGGATCGCCTTCTGCCAGGGGGCATCGCCGGGGGGCGGCGCCGTCGCCGCGGGCGGCGGGGGCGTTGTGGCGGCGACTGCCTGCTTGACGCCTGCGTTGTTGGCTTGAGACGTAACAGGGGCGATGGCGGGACGCCAGTCCGGCAGGACGACGATCACGCCCACGGCCGCGGCGATGAGCAGACCGAACAGGAGCGCCACGGCGATATAGCGCGGATTACGGAGGCCGGAAGCCGCTTGAGCGCCGTCGACCGAGCGCCGGCTCAGGTCGATCCGCGCCGGCCGGATGGTTGGCGATGCGAATTCGTCTGGTTCACGATCCGGATTTGAAATCATGCTGTATCAGTGCTGCCTGCAGGTGGCGAACGGGCGGGCGGTCCGTCGATCTGGTTGCTGTTCTAGTTTGTTGTCAATCCTGTTTCGCTTTCGTACATCTCCCGCAGGATCTCGCGCCACTGCCGGTACTGCTCGTTGACGGAACCGCTGAGGGTCACTGTCTTGTCCTCCAAAGCCATGGTGTGGGGTTCCATCTCCCCCTGCAACGAGTCCGAGATTTGTTCCAGCGACTCGACATGGAACTTGACCTCCTCCCGCTTGTGCAGACCGCTGTAGATGGCGGCGGCCCCGCCAAAGATGCCGACCTGTCCTGCGGTGTTGACCACCGGGCTGTTGCTGCCCTGGGCCAGGATCCCGCCGAGGATTGCGACCGCCCCGCCGATGAGGCGGGCATTGCGCTGGGCCCGCGCCTCACGCAGGGCCTCGCTCTCCTCGTAAAAGGCCTTGCGCCATTCCAGGTAAGGCACATCCATCTGGCGCACGAAGGATTCGTAATATTCCTGCAGGGTGTCCACGAACATGTAATCGCGTTCCCGGATCTGCTCGACCCGCTGCAAGACCGGGTCGTTCGGCGCCGGCGTCCGCGCGATGTACAACCGCCCTTGCTCATCGGCGGTGAGATGCCCGGTGAAGACCTCGGGGGCGAAACGCCGCGCGAATTGCAGGCCGGTGATGGTGCGGATGGCCACGATCTCCGCCTCGGGCAGGGACCGGTGATAAGCCAGCAGGTCGTTGGCGATCCGGTTATAGAGCCCCTGAAAGGGTTCGCCGTGGTTGGGGATGCTTGGATCAAAGGCGTATTTGCTGGCCTCTTCCTGGTATTTTTTCGTGAACCAGGTGCGCCCGGAACTGTCCTGCACGGTTACCCCGAGCTCCAGGGTCGCGCCGTCCGAGACCAGGATCTCGGCGTCCACCCAGACATCCATCTCGCTCTGCCGGTCCGGAATGACCCGCACCATGCCCCAGTTGCCGCTTTGTTGCAGGGTCTCCATCAGGATATAGGGCATGAAACGCGCCTCGGCCGCGCGGATCTTGGGAAAGATACCGGTCTTTTCGGGGTCGGCGTCCGGGTCGACGCCGGGATTGAAGATCCCGATGCCGACATCGAGCAGCAGGTGTTCCGCAATGGGCGTCGACTCCTGGATTATCCCGGTATGCTCGGTGGTGCGCACCTGCGTGGTATTGCAGCCTGCCAGCAGGAGTCCCAGGCAGGCCGTCAGCAGAAATTGGAAATGGTTGGATCGCATCATGTCCTCGCCTGCATGTCATTCTTGTATTTACGGTACTCCTCCCAGAGTTTCGCCTGCAACTCCGGGTCTTTCTCCTTCATCGCGGCCTCCCGCAGTTGTTTGGCGATGATGTCGTCGTCCTGACCGTTGCCCACGTCAGCCGGGACCTCGAATTCGGGCGTTACTGCCGCAGGGCCCGCCTTGGCCATATCGGTACCGCCAGCCCCCTGTTCGCTGCCGTCTGGCGCGGGCGGTGGGTCCCGGTCCAGCATGGCGGTTTGCAGGCCGTCTTCATCTTCAGCGCCTCCGGAAATGCGGCGTGGCCCGGCGCCTTCGGTATTCGCCTGCGCCGTCGCCTCCTCGCGTTTGTCCCGTATCATATCATCGAATTCGGCCAGGCCCGCTGTGAGCCGGCCATCCGCCGCATTCTGATTGCCGGAGTTGGAATCGGTTCCATTGCCGCTACGATCGCCCGCGCGGGATGCGTTCGCTGTACCTTGATCCCCATCTTGCTGACCGTCGCCCTTTCCATCGGTCCCTGCCCCGGTCTTCTCGCCGTCTTTTTCGCCTTCGGATTCGGTACCCTGACCCTTCGCCTTACCGGCGGAGAGGGCCGCAAGTGCCTCGGCCAGGATCTCGTCATCCGATTTGCCGGCGGTATCCGACTCGCCCTCGCCGCGCGCTTCCGACCCGGCGGCGCCTTCGCGGTCCGCTGTCCCGCTCTTGTTTGCGGTCCCCGATTCGGAGGTTGTCCCTGACTTTCTGCCGGAATTGGCGCCGGAACCTTGCTCACCGGGACTGGAGGCGGCGCCGGAACGGGAGGCCGTGCCGGAACTGGAACGAGGGGTTTGCCCCGTGGAAGACTGGCGTCCCGACCCACTGCTGCTCGTGCTTCCCGGCATGGGCGTGGGTCCAGGGATCCCCGCACTGCCTGAGGAGCCGGTAGAGCTGGTAGGGGAAGGCATCCCCGAAGGCCGCATCGAGGATTGGGTATTGCAGGCGGAGAGCAGGGCGACAGCGCCCGCGATGAGTACCGATACTACGAAATTGGCTGAAGGTTTCATTGCAATGTTCCTGGAAAAACGTAACGGAAATTAACGTTGGTGGAGGCCACGGGTTGACCCTTTTCGAAGCGCGGCCGGAACCGCGTCCCGCGGATGTCCTGCCGGGCCTGCCGTCGCATCGAGGCGTCATTGGCGGGTTTCGCCTCAAGTATATGGATATTGAACGGCCGTCCGGTCTCGGAGACATTGAAGGAGGCGATGACATAGTTGACATTCGCGTCTTTGTCCACTGGCGATTGTTGAGGTTGCCCATTATCGGGGAGTCTGAGGACCGGAATGGACCTGGGTTCCGAGAACAGCCCGTCGATCTTTTTCAGCAAACCCTCTTCCGAGCCGGCGATCGAGTAGACCTCGTGGTAGTTATCCAGGGCCTTGCCAGTCTTGTCGTATAACAGATGCCAGTCGCCGAGATGAACGAGGGCCGCCGCGCGTTCCTCCGCCGGCAATTCCGGGTGGTTTCGATAGATGGCGATCGCGCGTTCCAGTGCCTGTTTCCCCTCGCGGAAGGTGTTGCCGACAATCGCATAGAGTTGATTCTCGCTGTCGGTCGTGCGTTCATTGAAACCGGTGCGATTATCCTCGCTGATGCCGGTTTTTTCTCCGGCAAAGAAATTGGCGGCCAGTTGCCGCATCTCGTACAGCGTGCGGGCCGTTGCATAGAGCGGCGTGACGAGATCCGGATTGTCCGGACCGCCATTGGCCTCGAGGATCCTTACCGCCCTGGTATAGAGATCGTAGGCCTTGAGTAGATGCGGGAGAGGGTATTCATCCACCCCGCCGTAGTAGGCGTCCAGGTGCCAATGCGCCGCGTCGTAGAGCGCCGGCAACTGTCTGGGGTCTTTCTCTCCATAAGCGCGGCGGGTAATCCAGTACCTGTAGTGGTAGTTCTGATCCAGCGCTTGCCAGTCCCGCCTGGCCTTGTTCGCCTCGATGAGCAGGGAGAGGATCGGCAACTGTCCTGAGTCATACAGGCCATTGTTGACCCGGTTGATGTGCAAGGATCGTTGCAGGGCCGAAACCGCGGCGGCGTAATCGCCCTTCTCCTGATAGGCCCGGCCAAGCCCGACCAGCGTCTCCGAAAGATCGACATGATAGGCGCCGTAGCGGCTCTCAAGGTCCGAAATCAAGGCTTCATAACGGGAGATATTGGCCGGGGTATCGGCGGAATCGAGGGTCGTCATCGCATCCGGCGCCGACTGCCCGGCCGCGGCCACCGGAAGGCAGAGGATTGCCAGGCAGAGGCGCAACAGTTTTATGTTTCGAAATGCACTCATTTCCGTTTCAATCCTGGCATTAACCCCCGTGCGGAATTTTGATTCCATCCGGAATGGATTGTTCCTCCGCATTATAGGTGCAGTATCGCCCCCCCGGCTATATGTAAGGCTGTAGCGAACGGACGGCGGCGACAGGCATATGATTTGTACAGCCGCACGGCTTGAGTATAAAGTATCCGGGCGGGGTATAACCGCGATCACAGCGCCTGTGGAAACCTACGGGACTGGATGAAGTAATCAATAAATTCAAGGAAATAAATCATGTCTGATGTTGTCAGTTTTGAGCGCGTGGGTAATATCGGGGTCATCACCATCGATAACCCGCCGGTTAACGCCATGTCCTTCGCCGTGCGCAAGGGGCTGTGGGAAATACTCGACGAGTTTCTGGCCGATCCCGGCATTGCGGCAGGCATTTTGATCTGTGCCGGGCGCACCTTCATCGCGGGCGCGGATATCACGGAGTTCGACAAACCGCCGGAAGACCCCTGGCTGCCCAAGGTCCTGCTCCGGATCGAGGCCTCCCCGAAACCCGTGGTCGCCGCGTTGCACGGCACGGCCCTCGGCGGTGGCTTCGAAACCGCGCTGGCCTGCCACTATCGTTGCGCCCTTAACTCGGCCTCCATGGGACTGCCCGAGGTGAACCTCGGCCTGCTGCCGGGCGCCGGTGGGACCCAGCGGTTGCCGCGATTGACCGGCATTCCGAAGGCCCTGGAGATGATCCTCTCCGGCAAACCCATGACCGCGGCGGAAGGCAAGGCCAGCGGCGTGATCGACGAGATTATCGAGGGCGACCTGCGCGCCGGGGCGATTGCCGCGGCCCGCAAGCTGGTGGAACAGAAGGCCCCGGTGCGGCGTCTCAGCGAGCTGCGTGTCAATACCTCTGACCTGCCAGCGGACTTCTTTCAGCAGGCGCGGGCTAAATTGGCGAAAGAGGCGCGCGGTTTCTTTTCGCCCCTGCGGATCGTCGAGTGCCTGGAGGCGGCCGCGCAGAAGCCATTCCCGGAGGCGCTCGAACTGGAGACGCGTCTGTTCAACGAATGCAAGGCCTCGCCGCATTCCCGCGCCCAACGCTATCTCTTCTTCGCGGAACGGACCATTACAAAGATCCCTGATATACCCAAGGATATCCCGCTCCGGGACATCAAACAGGTCGGGATCATCGGCGCCGGCACCATGGGAACGGGGATAGCCATAAACTTTCTCAATGCCGGGATCCCAGTGATCCAACTGGAGATGAATGAAGAAGCGCTGGACCGGGGCGTCGCCCGCATCCGCAAGACCTACCAGGATTATGTCGACAAGGGCCGGTTGAAGGCGGAGGTGCTGGAGCAGCGCATGGCGTTGCACACGAAGGCGCTCGCATACGAGGCCCTTGCCGGCGCGGATCTGGTCATCGAGGCCGTATTCGAGGACATGAAGGTCAAACGGGAGGTGTTTACAAGGTTGGATCAGGTCTGCAAGCCGGGGGCGATCCTCGCCACCAACACCTCCAGTCTGGATGTCGATGCCATCGCCGCCGTCACCCGGCGCCCGGAAGACGTGATCGGCCTGCATTTCTTCGCGCCCGCGAACATCATGGTCCTGCTGGAGATCGTGCGCGGGGCGAAGACGGCAAAGGACGTCGTCGCTACCTCCATGGCGCTGGCCAAACGCATCAAAAAGACCGCGGTGCTGGTCGGCGTCTGTTTCGGTTTCGTCGGCAACCGCGTCTATTTCCCGTACATCCGGGAGGCCGATTTAATGCTGCTAGAGGGCGTCGCGCCCGAGCGCATCGACAAGCTGGCTTACGACTGGGGCATGGCGATGGGCCCGCTGAGCGTGGTGGACCTCTCCGGCATCGACGTCTTTCACAGCGCCCTGATGGAATGGAAAGACCGGCCCGCAGACCCCGCGGCCTTCCGCATGCTCGGCCTGCTCCGCGAGCAGGGGCGGTTGGGCCAGAAGACCTCCGCCGGCTATTTCAAGTATGACGGCAGAAAACCGCTGCCCGATCCTGTCGTGGCGGATCTGGCGAGGCAGGAGGCGCAACGGCTCGGGATCGCCCGGCGCGAGATCGGCGACACGGAAGTCATCGAGCGCCTGCTCTACTCGATGGTCAACGAAGGCGCCCGCGTGCTGGAAGAAGGTATCGCCCTGCGGTCATGCGATATCGATGTCGTGTTCACCAGCGGCTACGGGATGCCGCGTTATCGCGGCGGCCCCATGATCTATGCGGATATGATCGGCCTCGGGAACGTCCTCGAGGCGACGCGAAAATACCGTGACCGCTACGGCGACCGCTACTGGACACCGGCGCCGCTGCTGGAGCAGCTCGTCAGGGAAGGCCGGACCTTCGAGCAATGGAGCCAGGATAAAGCATGACCGCATGACCACAGTCTGTTAACAAAGGAGGCAAGCCATGAGCAGCTTGGTTGTACTCGTTATCTATATCGCGGGGGCCGTTCTGCTCGCGGCCACCGACGCCAGCCTGAAGGCGGCGCTCATCGCTTGCGGCGTCCTGTTGTTATTCGCCCTCTTCAGCGACGCCTCGTTGTGGATTGCCTTGTTGTTTCCTGGGCTCACCTTCGCGGCCTTGCTGTTAGTAAGCCGGCGCGATCTGCGCCGCTCGCTCGTCAGCGCCCCGCTGTTGAAGTGGTACCGCAAGGTCCTCCCGCCGATCTCCCCTACCGAACAGGAGGGCATCGATGCCGGGACGGTCTGGTGGGAGGCCGATCTCTTCAGCGGTCGGCCGGACTGGGACAAACTCCTCTCCGCCGGTAGGCCGGAGTTGACCAAACGGGAGCAGGACTTCATCGACGGCCCCCTCGCGGAGCTTTGCCGGATGACGGACAACTGGCGGATCAATCACGAGCTTGCCGATCTGCCCGCCGAGGTCAGGGATTTCATCCATGCCAAGGGATTCCTCGGGATGATCATCCCGCAAAGTTACGGCGGCCTGGAATTTTCCGAGATCGCGCAGACGGAGGTCATTACCCGGCTGTTCGCGGCGAGCGGGGTGGTGGCCAACTACATCGTGGTCCCGAATTCCCTGGGACCGGCGGAACTGCTACTGAAATACGGGACGGACGATCAACGGAATTATTATCTGCCGCGGCTGGCCCGGGGCGTGGAGATCCCCTGCTTTGCCCTGACCTCGCCCGTCGCGGGCTCGGATGCGACCTCGCTCACCGATGCCGGCTTTGTCTGCAAGGGAGAGTGGCAGGGCCGGGAGATCCTCGGCATGCGTCTCACCTTCGACAAGCGGTACATCACGCTCGCCCCGGTCGCCACGTTGATCGGCCTCGCCTTCAAACTCCACGACCCGGACCATCTCCTCGGCGATACCGAAGACCTCGGCATCACCTGCGCCCTGTTGCCGGCGACCACGCCGGGGATCGAGACCGGCCGCCGGCATTATCCCATCGGCGACCCTTTCATCAACGGACCGGTGCGGGGCCGGGACGTCTTCGTGCCGCTCGATTACATCATCGGCGGCGGCGCGATGGCCGGCAAGGGTTGGCGCATGCTGGTGGACTGCCTTTCGGCCGGCCGCTCGATCTCCCTGCCGTCCATCTCCAACTGCATCGCGAAACGCGCCCTCGCGGGCAGCAGCGCCTATGCCAGGCTGCGGCGCCAGTTCGGCAATCCGCTCGCGAATTTCGAGGGGATTCAGCAGCCGCTCGCCCGCATCGCCGGGCTCGGCTATATCATCAACGCGGCGCGGCTGCATACCGCGCAGGCAATCGCCGGCGGCTCCAAACCCTCCGTGCCTTCCTCCATCCTGAAATACCACTGCACCGAGCTGGCGCGGCAAATCGGCCTCGACGCGATGGATATCCACGGCGGCAAGGCCATCATGAAGGGGCCGCGGAATTATCTGGCCTCGGCCTACGAATCCACGCCGGTCGCCATCACCGTGGAAGGGGCGAACATCATGACCCGTTCGCTCATGATCTTCGGTCAGGGGGCGATCCGTTGTCATCCCTATGTGCTACGGGAGATGGAGATCGCGCGCGAGACCGAGACAGCCGGGACGGTCGGCAGGTTCGATGACGTGTTGTTCGAGCACATCCATTTCGCGATCAGAAACGCCGCGCTCGCCCTGCTGCACGGTCTTACCGGATCCTGTTTTGCACAGGTCCCGATGGGTTCGCCGATCGGCAACCATTACCGGCAATTCAGCCGGCTCAGCGCCGCGTTCGCGCTCGCCGCCGATGTCGCGATGCTCATCCTGCAAGGGTCCCTCAAACGCCGGGAGCTGCTTTCGGGGCGGTTGGGCGACCTGCTCAGCATGCTGTATCTCGGCAGCATGGTCATGAAACATTACGATGACGAGGGTTGCCCCGCGGAGGATCTCCCGGTGCTGGAATGGTCCTGCGCCTATCTATTGCACCGCTATCAACAGGCCATGCACGAGTTTCTGCTGAACTTCCCCGTGCGCCCCATCGCCTGGGCGCTGCGCCTGCTTGTGTTTCCGCTCGGCCAGCGTTTCGAACCGCCGAGCGATGCCCTCGCCCTGCGGATCGCGGAACTGGTGACGCGCGATACGCCAACCCGCCGGCGGCTCATCGATGGGGCGTACTTGAACCCGGTCCGGACGAACCCGCTCGGCGTAGTGGAGGAGACCTTCCATCTGGCCGGGGCAGCCGAGGTCCTGGAGGGCAGGTTGAAGGAAGCGCGCAAACAGGGCCGGCTCGCAAAGCTGACCGGGGCGGAGCAGATCGAGGCGGCCAGTGCCGCCGGGGTCCTGAGTCAGGCCGAGGCGGAGCAGTTGACCGCGTTCAGGACGCGGGTCAGCGAGGTCATTGCCGTGGATGAATTCCCCAGCGCGAGTTTCGCGCGGGCCGGCGCAGACGGCTGAACGCCAGGCAGCCGGGCGTCAGGCCGCTACAGTCCCCGGGCTTGCCGCGGGAACGGTCTTGCGGACGTTGACCACAGTCTTGCCGAGGAGGAAATCGAGGCCCTTCTTCTCGCAGCTCGCGATGATGAAGATGTTCTCGTCCGTCACCGGCAGGTTGTTCTCCTCCAGTATCCTGGTCGCCTTGGGGATGCCGGGTTCGGTGAGGTCCAGCGGATCGCCGGTGAACAACGGTTTTTTCCGCTGTTTCTCCGCGAGCTTGATGACCTCGGGGGCCGGCGGCACCGGCGTCTGGCCGAAATAGCCGAGCACCATGTCGCCGTAGTCCGGGGTGATGCGCTTCCAGCGCCCCATGGCCACATTCGCATACGCCTGCTGGAAATAGAACTGCGAGACCGGGGTGACCGAGGTGCCGAAGCCCCCGACCCGCACCACCTCGGACATTTCCTTGATGACCTTCGGGAAGAGGTGCAGGGTGTTGATGTCCCGCATCATCATGGTATTGGCGGTGAGGGCGCCGCCCGGCATGGGTGAAATGGCGATGATGGGCGAGGTCTGCCTGGCCTCCGGAGGGACGAAATAATCCTTCATGCATTCCTCGAACACATCGCTGGCCTGCAGGATCTTTTCGTAATCGACATCGAGGGTGTAATCGGTCCCCTTCAGGGCATGCCACATGCTGATCATGTCGGGCTGGGAGGTGCCGCCGGAAACCGGACTCTTGGCCAGATCGATGCCGTCCGCGCCGGCCTCCACAGCCGCAAGGTATTGGGCAATCCCGCAACCGACGGTATCGTGGGTATGGACCCGGATATGGGTGTCTGCCGGCAACATCTTCCGCGCGCCCTTGACGGTCTCGTAGACCTTGCGCGGGTTGGCGGTGCCGGTCGCGTCCTTGAAGCAGATGGAATCGAAGGGCACATTCTTGTCCAGCGCCCGTTTGAGGCGATCCAGATAAAACTCGGGGGTATGCGCGCCCTCGCATCCGGGCGGGAGGTCCATGATCGCGATGACCAGTTCGTGTCTGAGTCCATGATGCTTGATCCGCTCCGCCGAGTATTCCAGGTTGCGGATATCGTTCAGGGCATCGAAGTTCCGGATCGTGGTCATGCCGTGCTTTTTGAACATCTTGGCGTGCAGATCGATGATGTCGCGCGGTTGCTGACTGAGCGCGACCACGTTGATGCCGCGCGCGAGCGTCTGCAGGTTCGCGTCCGGGCCGACCTTCTCCCGGAAGGCATCCATCATGTCGAAGGCGGACTCGTTGCAATAGAAGAACAGGCTCTGGAAACGGGCCCCGCCGCCGGCCTCGAAATGGGTGATCCCGGCCGCGACGCTGGCCTCGACCGCCGGCAGAAAATCCTCGGTCAGGACGCGCGCGCCATACACGGATTGGAAGCCGTCACGGAAGGATGTATCCATGACCTTGATGACCTTTTTCAAAACTGGTTTCTCCTGGGGTTGAGGGCCGCAACGCCGCCGGCAAGGCAGGATGCTGGTTCGCTTGTTGCCGGCCGTTTGAATGCTGATTGTGCGCTGCGGAAACTACAGGGCTGTTGAATCGTTCGATCTGGCGGGCAGTCTCCTGCATGCAGGCAGGGCATGTTTGCCGGGATTATTATTGCCTGCTTCGCGGCTGAAGGGAAGCCATTCTTCTGGCCAATACCGGCGGAACTGATTACGATGCGCGGGTGATTTCACTATCAACCAGGGGATTCAGCAAGTGACAATAGCATCCCGCGCCGAATTGCTGCGGTTTACCGTCGAAGTGGCCAGGGATGCCGGCGCGATCGCACTGAAATATTTCCGCACCGCCATGCCAGTGACCAACAAGTCGACGACCAGCCGCTTTGACCCGGTCACGGAGGCGGATCGCGAGGTCGAGCGCCTGATTCGGCGCCGGATAGAGGCCGCTTATCCCGCCCATGGGATCGTGGGTGAAGAGGAGGCGTCCAGGGCGGGCGATGGCATACACCAGTGGGTCATCGATCCCATCGACGGCACCCGGGCCTTCATCTCCGGTATCCCGCTGTGGGGCATCCTCCTCGGCTTGCAGATCAGGAATGAATGCATTCTTGGCGCGCTCCATCAACCCTTTCTGGGCGAAACCTTCACCGGGGTCCGTGACGGCAAGGCCACTTTCGAGAACGCGGCGGGCCTGCAAACGATCCGCACGCGACAGACGACCGATCTGGCTGACGCAATCTTGTATAGCACTCATCCTTCCATCTTTGGGCAGCAGAACGATCTTGATCGGTTCCACAAGGTCGCGGGTCATTGCCGGTTGATGCGCTATGGCGGGGATTGTTATCTCTACGGCCTGCTGGCCGCCGGGCATATCGATCTGGTAATCGAAGGCGGGCTCGCGCCTTACGACATCATTCCGCTCATCCCCATCATCGAGGCCGCGGGTGGCGTGGTCAGTAACTGGGAGGGCGGGAGCGCAATCGGCGGCGGGCGGATTGTGGCCGCCGCGACTCCCGAACTGCATCAGGCGGCGTTATCGCTGCTGGTTTGAAGCCAGCCGCAGTCTGTCAATCTCTGTATCCATCCGTTCCAGGATCCCGGCATAGCGCCGATCGATGTGCTGTGCCTCGGCCTGGCTGTCACGCGATGTCCCTGCGGCGCGGATGACTGCCTGCATCTGCGCCGCCTCCGTCCTCGCCGAGAGCAGCCGGCGCAGGAGTTTCGGTTCTTGTTCCCGCGTGGCGTACTGGAGTTGCAGTTCATAAAGCCCCGCGGCAGTCCTGGCGGTCTCAATCGCGGCGGACGACTGGCCGAGGAGATTGGCCGCCCTGGCCCGGGCCAGATAGAGCTTGCCGCTGTAATATGAAGCCAAGGCGCGATCGATGATCCGTATCGCCTCGATCAGCATCGCCCGCCGGTAGTCGGAACTGTCGTAATTAATCCGCCAGGTGGCCCTGAGCAAAGCGGCCTCGGCATACCAGGGCTCCAGCGGCTCCACCCTTGCGAGTTCCCGTTCGAAGGGGAGGATCCCATACCAGTCGTTGCCAAGAAAATTTGTCCAGATACGGGCGATGTTCTCTGGCGGGCCGCGTAACTCGCTGGCGATGACCCCGATCTCCGCGGGGGCCGAGCCGATGGCGAGGTCATCGAGATAATTGCGCACAAGCAGATACCCGGCGATCTGGTCTTGCGGGGCCAGTGTTCGCGCCTCCATAAGCAGCCGCTCCGCGGTATCCGGTCTGCCGGAGTGTTCGGATTCCAGGGCTGAGATGACCAGCGCGGTCGGTTTATCTTGCGTTTGGCGCCGTAGATCCGTCATGCGATTGGGGAAGCCCAGTGCGAGCAGGCGAGAGGCGATATAGATCCTGTTCTGCTCCGTGGGGATCGCCGAAAGGCGATCGGCAGAATCGGGGAGTGCAGTCTCCGTGTTCTCCACGAAGGCCGCCAGTTCCGCACGGTTCATGCGCCATGAGAGGAGCAGGTCCTCTGCGGCGTTTATCCCGGAGCGGCTGAAATATTCGATCTGCCCGAGCAATGAATAATCCTCCGTCAACTTTCTTATCCGGGGATCGATCGTGGTATCGGAGGCGACCAGGTAGAACATGCCAGGCGTGGTCTGAAACAATTGCACATCCTCGAATCTGGACAGCAAGCGCTCTATCAATCGCCGCAAACGATCGGTAGGGGCGTAATCCGCAATGACCCCGTGGATATAAATCCCGTCCCGCTCGAGATGGCGATTGATATGCCGGAGATAGTCCCTGGACTCGAGTTGCTCCGCTCGACGGCGGGCCGGAGACTGCGGGCTGGTGACAATGATGTCGTAACGGCGCTCGGTCAGGGTCAGCACGTTAACAATATCGTTCATGTGGTAATTCACTTTTGGCGTGTGCCAACCGCGGAGAAACGTCTGATTGCCGTGAATCCTGCCATAGGCCTGCATGACCTGGGCGGATGGCTCGATGACATCCACATAGCCCGGCAGGGGCGGCAGGTCCTCCGGCGCCGCCATGCCCGCGCCACCGACCAGCAGGAGATTATCCGCGGTTGGCAGGAGGGCGAAGGGCAGGGCCGTCAGCCAGCGCTGCGGATCGTTTTGCGGCGGACCCATGGGATGGCCGATGGTCGCCTCGGCGAGCCCATTGATCAACAAGACATCGTTCGCGGGCCCGCGCCAGATGTGGACGCTGGCCGCGGCATCGGCGCCGAGGAATTGCGTGATCGCTGTGGCATCTGTCTCGGTACTCGAACGGTTTTGTTTGTTGTTTGTAAAGAGTGTGATGACACCGGCTGCGAGCATGATCAGTAAACAACCCAGGCGGGTTGCCGCGTTAGGTGATCGGTGCAGGCTGAATACCGCAGCAAGGATATAAAGACAGACCCCGGTGGCGAGCGTCCAGAAAACGGCCGCGCCTTTGGCAAGGAATAATCCCGCAATGAGCATGCCGACAGGGAATCCTCCCAGCCAGGGGAGCAGAGTGATACCCATGCGAATTGTCGAACGATTGGCAGGGATCGGAGTGTCGGTCAGGGCGTGTTGCAGTGCGGCGCCATTACACACGGCGATTGTCAGCAACAGGAGATACATCGTAATAAGGAAACCCTGCGTTGCCGCTGCGGTATCAGCAGGGGATCCGGTGAACAGAATCAGGATTGCGCCGATAAAGACAGTAAGCGAATAAGCGAACCCCATAGTCACCTGTTTATATAGTGCTGAAACAGGAAACCTTGTGTGGATCCAGCCGCCGATGCCAATACCGCAGCAGAGCAGCGCTATACAGATTGCCGGGGCATGCCGCAAATAACCTTGATGCGCAACCAGCATATCGACGACTGTCCGGTATAGAACTGCCAGACCTACAGCGCTCAGAAACAGGGGGAGAAGTATCAGGAAGGCCGGAGTGCCGGCTGCTCTTGGGATGACGTGGATATTCATCGTCGCCTGGTCCCTCCTGGAGCGGGACGCCAGCATGACGCCACAGAGGATCAGGCTCAGGGACGAGATTACCCATAGTTCCCTGGTGAACCCGGAATGATCCCGCGTGAGATGCCATCCCAACAGGTAGCCGATCGCAAGCCCGATGCCCGTCTCGACCAGCCCCGTGTCATGCCTCCGGGCATTCTGGTAGACCGCCAAAGACGCCCCCGCACAAGCGAGCGGCGCCAGGGTAACGCCATATCCCGCCAGAAAGTAAAAAAGCGCGGCGGAAAGACCAGGGGCTGACGGCAACGTATCTTTACTCCCGAAGATTGTGACATGGAGATAATCGAAAACCTCCAGAAACAGCGGGGTCGCCAGGGCGGATAACGCGAGCGTGAAGAGCAGCAA
Source organism: Gammaproteobacteria bacterium (assembly GCA_004297165.1). Classification (GTDB taxonomy): domain Bacteria; phylum Pseudomonadota; class Gammaproteobacteria; order Eutrophobiales; family Eutrophobiaceae; genus 2-02-FULL-56-15. Next base: position 22,027 of record SCUJ01000010.1, on the reverse strand, counting down.
TGGGAGTTGCGGCGCCTCGGCGCCACGCAGTTTTGGCGCGAGGACCAGCAGAAAATATCCGGTCAGTTGCGCAGCGATAAACGCGGCTGCCAGGGCGGGTGCGGCGACCGCCGTATCCCCGATCAACTGAATGAGTTCATCGAACCAGAGCGCCTGGAGGGTGGCCGCAATCGTCACGGCAAGAAAGTAACTGACGATCAGGAACCGGGGACTGGTCGAAACCTCGGTATTGGCGCTGAACTGGAAGGGAAGATTGTCAGTATCGGAATTTTCTGGGAGCGAGGCCATGAAGTCATCGGCGACACCGATGCGATGGCATCAGTTGTTGAATGTGTAGCTGTGAACGTTGAAGATCCACGGTATCCCGTATATTCATCCGGGTATTGAAAATACGATGCGGAAAATTATATCAGAGAGGCGAGGGGGATTCAGGCGCGTTGATTTGGTGAACGGCGTCGATCCGGATAGAATGAATCCACGACCGATTCCCGTGAATCGGGGATACATGTCACAGACGAAGTTGAAATTCACGCTCGCAGCTACTTTTCAAACAAAGGGTACCGTCATGGCCAACACAGAAAACCAGAAGCTCATTCGCGTCAACATGACCGATTTGTCCGTCGCCATTCAAGACTTCAGGAAAGACTGGAAATTTCTCGGCGGGCGGGCCTTGTCGGCGAGGATCCTGCTTGAGGAATGTAATCCCCGCTGCGAACCCCTGGGACCCGAGAATATCCTCGTGTTAGCCCCGGGCGTGCTTTCAGGCAGCACGGCGCCAACGTCCGGAAGACTCTCCGTGGGTTGCAAGAGTCCGTTGACCGGGGGGATCAAGGAGGCCAATGTCGGAGGCAATCCGGGGCAGGATCTGATGCGCCTCGGCTACCGCGCGATCGTAGTCACCGGTGTGCCGGCGGATCGGGAAAAACTCTGGGGGCTTGAAGTTACGGCCGAGGGGGTGCGCCTGGTCCCCGCAGACGAGTATCGGGGATTGTGGAACTACGCCAGTTGCGAGAAATTGTTTACTCATTATCCCAAGACGGCCTCGGCCATCTCTATCGGTCCGGCCGGCGAACGGATGTACAAGTCCGCCTCGGTGGCCTGTACGGATAAAGAGAGGGAGCGACGTCCGGCCCGGCATGCCGCGCGTGGCGGCGTCGGGGCGGTGATGGGTTCCAAGCGCCTGAAGTGGGTCCTGATCGACCCCGGCAAGGCCCCGTCGCGAAAGCCCGCCAACTCTGCCGCCTTTGCCGAGGTGCATAAACGGTTCAGCAAGGATTATCTCGGCGCGAGACACAAGACCTTCGAATGGGGCACGAGCGCGGTCATCCCCGTGGCCAACATGCTCAACACCTTCCCCTATCGTAACCGGACCGAGGGCCGCAACCCGCATTTCGAGAAACTCGACGGGGCCCGGATCCGGGAGTCCTTCGAGAAACGCGGCGGCGGCATGCACGCCTGCATGAACGGGTGCATCGTCAAATGCTCGAACATGATCCATGACGCGGCGGGCAACTACCTGACCTCGGCGCTGGAATTCGAGACCCTCACTTTGTTGGGCTCCTGTTGCGATATCAATGACTGGGAGGAAGTCGCGGCACTGGATCGCCTCTGCGACGAGCTTGGGATGGACACCATCGAGATAGGCGCCGCCCTCGCCATCCTGATGGATTCGGGAGGGATGCAATGGGGCGATGCTGCGGCTGCGAAGGCCATGTTGAGGGATGAGATCGGCAAAGGCAGTGACATCGGCATGATGATCGCAAACGGCGCAGTCTCCACCGGCAAGGGCCGCAAGCATCATCGGGTCCCGGTGGTCAAAGGACAGGCCGTCCCCGCATGGGACCCGCGATCGATGAAGGCGACCGGCGTTACCTATGCCACCAGTCCGATGGGCGCGGATCACACCGCGGGTCTGGTCATCAACCCCGAGATCGGCGGCGAGGCTGCTGTGCTGGCCTCGCAGGAGAGCCAGATCGTCAACACACTCGCCGATTCCACCGGTTTTTGTCTCTTTCTCCAGCCCGCGATCGACGAGATCCGGCAGTTCTATGCCGCCTTCTTCGGCGAGGAGATCACGAACGAGTTCCTGGCGGATCTGGGCTGGCAATGCCTGCTGGATGAGTGGGAATTCAACCGCCGCGCCGGCTTCTCCGGCGAGGATGATGACATGGTGAAGTGTCTGCGCGAGGAGGGCGTCGGACCGGATCATACGATCAAATTCGATATCCCCAGGGACCTGCTCGCCAAGGCGAAGGTCAGGCAGCCCGCGACCCACGCCCTGTTCTTCGGCGCCTCGGGAGGCGGCTAGTACCTGTCCTGACCGGGTATGGACGAAGAAAAGCTGCTCGGTCGCGCGGTCCGACGGCTGTGGCAGGGTTTCTCCGACCTGCCTCCGCATTCACAGACCGTTGCTGAAGACCGGATCGCAGCGGTCCTGACGGAGGTCAGCGACCGTATGCGGGATAATTTTCCGTATCATCATCCCCTCTATGCCGGGCAGATGCTCAAGCCGCCCCATCCGGTGGCGCGTCTCGCCTATGCCCTCGCCATGCACCTCAACCCTAACAACCATGCCCTGGACGGCGGCCGCGCCAGTTCCGCGATGGAAAAGGAGGCGGTGGCGAATATCGCCGGAATGATCGGTTGGCGGGAGTATCTGGGGCATCTCACCGGGGGCGGCACACTGGCGAATCTGGAGGCCCTCTGGGTGGCGGGTAAGTTACGCCCCGGCGCGAAGATCATGGCCTCGGCACAGGCGCACTATACCCATGCGCGGATCTCCGAGGTGCTGGGACTCGATTTTGCCGCAATCCCCGTGGATGAGCGCGCGAGGATGGACCTCAAGGCGCTGCGACTGATGCTTGAACGGGGCGCCGGGGGAACCGTGGTCGCGACGTTGGGAACGACCGCCGCAGGCGCGGTCGATCCATTGCCGGATCTGCTGGACATGCGGCGTGAATACGGTTTTCGCCTGCATGTGGATGCTGCCTACGGCGGGTATTACCTGCTAGCGGATAATCTATCCACAGAGGCCAGTCGCGCCTTTGCGTGCCTTGTGGAAGCCGATTCCATCGTCATCGATCCGCACAAACATGGACTGCAACCCTACGGCTGTGGCTGTATCCTGTTCCGGGATCCAAGCGCCGGCCGATTCTACCGGCACGATTCGCCCTATACCTATTTCAGTTCGGATGACCTGCACCTCGGGGAGATCAGTCTGGAATGTTCGCGGGCGGGGGCCGCCGCCGTGGCCCTGTGGGCGACACAAAGGCTCTTGCCCATGGAGCGCGGGTCGGAATTCGCGCGCAATCTCGAATGCTGCCGGAAGGCTGCGCTGACTTTATATGATCGGCTGCATGGAGATCCCCGTTACCTGACGCTTTTTCCTCCGGAGTTGGATATCGTGCTCTGGGCCCCGCGGGCGGCGTCCGCCTCCGCGATATCGGAATTATCCCGCGACTACTTCAAACGCGCCGCCGCGCATAACTTGCATCTCGCCCTGGCGGATCTCCCGGCCGGTCTGTTACAAGTTTATTGGCAGGATGTCGATTTTGACCGGCCGACAGTTACCTGCCTGCGCTCCTGTCTGATGAAGCCCGAACACTTGGAGTGGATCGACAGGATCTGGGAGATCCTCGACGGGATTGCCCGCTGATCAAGCCATTCGCCAGTCACCTGTGGCATCGCGGGAACAAAGTCCTTCTTCTTCGAGCTTGATAAGCCCGGCAAGCAGGGACCGCGCGGCGATTGGATACATGGCCGGATCCACGTCGGCATAGACTTCAGGCAGGAGCGACTCCGGCGTTGTCGTCGTGATTCTTTTTTTCAGGGCTGTGATGATGAGGTTCTCGCGCTGCCGGCGATGCGCAAGGTATTGTCGGAGCAATCGCCTGCCGTCGGGATGCGGCGCGCCATGGGCAGGGTAAAGCATTCGCAAGGGCAGGGCGCATAATTTTTCCAGGCTGCTGAGATAGGTCGCCATGTGACCTTCGGGCGGATCGATGACGATGGTGGATACGGTAGACACCATGTCGCCGACGATCGCTGCGTGGTATCTGTTATCCAGAAAACAGAGATGATCGGGGGAATGGCCCGGTGTATGTACAACCGTAAGCCCCCAGGTATCTGATCCGTCCGGGGCCAATCCGAGATCGATGATATCGCCATCCATCAGAGGTGTTCCGGCCAGATATCCGGGCGGTAAATGGGCATAGCACCGGGGATGGGCCCGCACCGGTAACCGATATCGTTGGCTGGCGACAGTGACTGCCCCGGTATGATCGCCATGATAATGAGTGAGCAGGATCCCTCTGAACGTCCCTCCCTTGAGAATCAGATTATCCATCGTTTCAAACAGGCGTTCCTGTTCAGCGGAATCCGGCGTTGCAGGATCGATGAGATACAGATCCCGTACGCCAACGATGAAGGTGTTGGTCGTGGTTGCGGGGGGCAAGGTCGGAGTCGGCTGCGCCGCGAGAAAAATGCCGGGAGAAAAATAGATGGGATGCAGGGCGCCAGCGGCAATATTCCCGGCGGCGGCCCGGGCCGCGCCGGGGAAACCGCTCAACCCGCGCTCCGCCATGATCTTCAGTAACATAAGATTGGGTGGGGCGATCGGGAGCTGTCCCGCGTGCCACAATCCGACAACCTCCTCAGGTTGGAAAAAAGCCCCCTCGGTCAGCTCGCCGTTTATGATTGTCGGGAGACAATCGTCAGGCAGACGGGCAAGCAGGAAAGTAGTCTGGTAGCGTACCGGCGATCCGGCAGGCGTGAGCAGTTCGCAGACGGGGGTGAAATATCCGGCGGGATCGTCAAGAGCGGCTTGTAAGCCAGACCACATGCCATCCTCTGAACCGGATAACATGGCGAGGCGGATTGTTTGCAGCCGGTCGGGTGCCGGCAGGCACACCGGGTCGGCCAGTAAAACCCCTGTCTCTTCGAACAACTCTCTCCTGGCACAGGCGGTTAGGGCAGAATGCGGAACGTCCCACCCTACGGCGTCCGCCGATGCATGCACAACACCCCCGGGGAAGGCCCATAAGCCCGCCATGAAGACAAGATTGGGAGAACGTTTTACCAGGTAGATCTCGGGGTTATTGTCCGCGCCACGAATCAGGAGGACGGATGCCGCGGTACGGATGGCAGACATGACTTACTGATGGCGGCCGATACTGGCGAAGGTCAGGCGCGCAGGTCGTCCGCGCTGATCGTTCGGGATTGCGGGTTGGTCAGATAGCGTTGCCGGTAATGCTCACAACGTTGAAGAAAGCTTTGTGTGGTCTTGGGTTTGGAGATTCTCAGGCTGGAGATATCGCCGATCAAATCGGCGCCGATCTTGATGATCTGTTTGCCCCGCCACGCCATGCTCTGCACGCGTCGGGAGGTGCGTGGCGGGACGACCGGGCGGTAATCGTGCAGGCGGTCAGCGACGCCGACGAACCTGGGCCAGATCTCGATGATTTCGATATCGCTTCTCTGGGTTTGTGCGGCCTCCTTCGCGCTTTCCCGGAGTTCCTTAAGTTGTTCCGCCACGCCTGGAAAGTATTCGATTCGTTGCACCAGATCGATCATGGTGTTGGCGATCAGGTCGATATCACTGAGGGCCTTGGCGAGTTTGATATATCGCGTTTCCAGAAATTGCGGTATCGGCATCGTGAAGGCCTTAAAGGGTTCTCCCCAGAGTTCATCGAGTTCCTCGGTACCATGCAACGGATGGATATTCTTGCCAAACTCAAGGGCGTTCATAAAGCACCGTCCGCATTCCCTCAGCAGTTCATTGCTCGATTCCACGGTGATGCCAATTTCCTCCAGTTCGACGACCTTGGTGAGTATGTCGGAGCCACGATTGAGGTAAGCGCCTGCGAGCATTGCCGCAAGCACGCGCTTCCGGGAGGGTTCCGACGTGCTGTTATAGGCGGCTTTTACCTCCTCCAAGCGTTTCCCAGGGGCATTGATGCCTGGTTCGGTGTTGCGGAAGACCCGGCGGGTCAACTGATCGATGAGCCATTTCTTGTAGGCGATGGTGTGGGGGACATCATACGTTTTCATCCAGTAGCCATCATAGAAGACCCGTTCCTTACCATCGATTAATCTTCTGGTTCCATTACGTGCGGTTTCGCCATGCCGCAGCGAGTCTGGCTGTATTGATGGTGTAGTCAGATCTGCAGGCGTCAGGATCGTGGCTGTCGTTGCTGTGTCGTGCATGTTCGACTGGGATGAATTATATCCGGGTCAGGGCGCCGGTCGGCCGGACTCCGCCGTACAGGCTCAGGGGCGTAATCTGATTTTTTCGACTACCGGCATGGGGCCGAGTTCAATCGGACCGCCCGCGCATACTTCCTGTTGTCTGGTGGGTTTCCCTGCTTTCAGCCTCTGGTATACGCCAAGAGCCCATAAGGGGAAATAGTGACTGTAACCGTGATATTTGAGGTAGAAAACCTTGGGGAATCCAGTCCCTGTGTAGGGTGTTTCTTTCCACCCGCCTTTGCCTTCATAGGTGCGCATCAGAAAGTTAATACCCCTGGTGACACACTCCGAGTCGACCTCGCCGACCGCCATGAGGCCTAGTAATGCCCAGGCGGTTTGAGAAGCAGTGCTTTCGTAACGTCCCTGTAAATCAGGATCGTCGTAGCTGTCGCAACTTTCGCCCCAGCCGCCATCGCGGTTTTGAATCGATTTCAGCCAGTTGATGGCCTTGCGGATATAAGGTTGGCTGGGGTCTTCGCCCAAGGCGCCAAGCCCGACGAGCACCGCCCATGTGCCATAGATGTAATTTACACCCCAACGGCCATACCATGAACCCGAAGGTTCCTGTTCCCGGCGCAGGAATTCCAGCCCACGGGCGATAGGCGGGAAGCTTCTGTCATAGCCGAGCATGGCGAGCATTTCGATGCAGCGTCCGGTAAGGTCCGCAGTACTTGGGTCAACCAATGCCCCATGATCCGCAAAGGGTATGTTGTTAAGGTATTCGTAGTGATTATCGATGTCGAACGCGCCCCAGCCGCCATCCGGATTCTGCATGCCCAGCACCCAGTTGACGCCTTGCGCAATGCGTCCGCGTTTGTCCGGATTTGCCTGAGCGTCGGCGCGCAAGAGCGCCATGATCACCATACTGCTGTCATCCACATCCGGATAAAGATCGTTCTCGAATTGAAATGCCCAACCTCCTTCATCCAGGTCGGGTGCGTTCTCGCTCCAGTCGCCACGCACGAAGACCTGTTTTTCGAATAGCCAGTCCGTTGCTGATTGAATGGGATCTGCGTTTGTGGAGACCCCGGCTTCAGTCAGTGCGCTGATGGAGAGACAGGTGTCCCAGATTGGCGAGACACACGGCTGTACAAAGGTCTCGTTCTCATTTTCAATGACCAGATCCTCAATCGCCTTAATCCCGCGTCGCATATCGGGATCGGTAGCATCGTGTCCGAGGATTTTTAGCGCCATGACGGCATTGGCCATGGCTGGAAAAATTGCCCCTATACCGCCCTCGCCCCGCATGTGTTCCCGCATCCACTTCTCTGCCTTTCGCACGGACATGTCACGCAACCCTGCCGGGACGAAGGATTCCGCGATCTTCAACATCCTGTCGATCAGTATGAACAGATTTTTCAGCAGACTGCCCTGATTGAATCTGTCGAGATGTTTCAAAGCCCCGGGGTTACTGACGAAGAGTTCGGTTATTCCCTGGTTTGTCGTGAGGGCATGCACCGGTCTGGTCGCGAAGATGATTAATAAGGGCACGATTACGCAACGGGACCAGTAGGAGACCTTGTGCAGGTTGAACAGCAGAAACCATTTTGGCAGCCAGATTACTTCGGCCATCATCGCAGGGACGGTGCGCCATGGAATCTGGCCATAGACCGCCAATGTTATACGGGTGAAGACATTTGCGTTTTCAGCGCCGCCATGTGTCAATACCCATTGCCTGGCAAGTTTCATTTCTGGCGATGCCGGGTCTTTGCCGGCGAGTTTCAGTGCAAAATAGGATTTTACCGATGCGCTGATGTTGCCGGGCCCCCCCTCATAAAGCGGCCAACTTCCATCCTGCAATTGCCTGCTCAGAATGTAGTCGGCCAGCTTCGCCTGACGGGTGACATCGACCGACCCCAGAAAATATTGCAGGAACAGATATTCCGCGGGAATGGTGGTATCGGCCTCCAGATCGAAACGCCAAAAGCCTTCCCCGGCCTGCATTTCCAGCAACGCATCCGCTGAGTGTTGCACGGTTCTGGCAAGCGGATCGCTGATTACAGCAGGCGCATGAATCTCATGCTGGATACGGAGCATATCCGTGACCAAGGTTGGCCTCGTCGCTTCGCTCACAGTTGTCCCATCATGCATGAGTCTTTAACCTACTTAATCGAACTGTCGCGGTACAAAGATGAAAAAATAACAGTAAAAAACACCCCTGCAATCTTATAAATCTACCGCTAGATCAATAAGTTGCTGTTCGAGCACTGCAGTTTCCCCCTAAATAGCCGACTAATTTTATGTAAGGGTACTATCTATAACAAGTATTTTCTTTTTCCGGTTGGAAAATTAGGAAATAAACTTAAAGTTCTTCAGTAGATATTTTCCGTACCTAATTCAGGTTTCAGCAATAAAGCCTTTTGGACTACAACTTCACTCTATCTTTGCATTGTGACGAACACTTCCTTAGCAGCATTCAATGTCATGGCCAGATCAGCCTGCGAGTGTGCGGCTGACATAAAGCCGGCTTCAAACGGGGAAGGGGCAAAGTAAATCCCGCGTGACAACATGCCATGAAAAAAAGTGCGGAAGTGGCCAGTGTCACAAGCCAAGACCTTGGTGTAACTGTCCACCTGAGCTTCTGTAGTAAAAAAGAAACCGAACATACCGCCAATCTGATTGGTAGCGAACGGGATATGCGCTTGCCTGGCCAATTCGCGCAGGCCCTTCATGAGGATATCAACCTTTTTCGCAAGCTCGGCATAAAAACCTGGCCGGGAAACGATCTTCAAGGTCGCCAGACCTGCGTTCATTGCTACCGGGTTCCCGGATAATGTTCCGGCCTGATAAACAGGTCCTTCCGGGGCGAGTTTATCCATTATCTCGGCACGCCCGCCGAACGCGCCCACTGGCATACCTCCGCCGATAATCTTGCCGAGAACGGTCAGATCCGGGCGGATATTGTATATTGCCTGGGCGCCGCCCAAAGCCACGCGAAAACCCGTCATGACTTCATCAAATATGAGCAGGCAGTTATGCCTGTCGCAAAGCTGTCGCAGGGTAAGCAAGAACTCCGGTTTTGGAAGTATGCAATTCATGTTGCCGGCGACCGGTTCTACTATGATCGCAGCGATTTGTTCACCTGACTGATTGAAATACTCGATGATCTCGTCGCAATCGTTATAGGTGAGTGTGATTGTCTGTCGCGCGAAATCCTGCGGCACACCAAGGGATGTTGGAACGCCGAATGTCAGGGCGCCTGATCCGGCTTTGACAAGCAGGCCATCCGCATGGCCATGGTAGCACCCCTCGAACTTGATTATTTTATCCCGGCCGGTATAACCACGCGCCAATCTAATCGCGCTCATGGCGGCTTCGGTGCCTGAATTTACCATGCGAATCTTTTCTATGTTCGGCATGAGCTCGCAGATCTTTTCAGCCAGACTAAGCTCGATTTCGGTTGGCGCTCCGAAACTCAGGCCCATCCTTGCAGCCTCACAGACCACGCGGACAACCTCCGGATCAGCATGCCCAAGGACCACCGGCCCCCATGAGCAAACGTAATCGATATAGGATCGATCTTCGACATCATATAGATAGGCACCATTTCCTTTGCTGAAGAACACGGGCGACCCTCCTACCGATCGGAACGCCCGCACCGGTGAATTTACTCCACCGGGAATGAATTTTTTTGCCTTATCAAACAGTTTGTTATTTTTATCCACTGGAAATTATTATATGAGTGAGTAACTTTCTTTCATCAGGTCTAAAAAATTGTAATGTCAGAAACTTGACTGACTAATCCCCTTAAATTATTCTGGCTATGATGCATATGTAAATACTATATATGGATCAAACATAATTATTATTATAAATTTTTTCATCTTGTATAAGCGGCTTCGGCCGCTTTTTTGTTCTTGTAGTCTGCTATTCGATCTCTTGGCCAGGAAAGTCTACTATGGTAGAAGCCTAGGAACCTCGAATATATACGCTTCGAGTCACTACAGATTTTAAACGCATGATACCGTGCCGAGATTGACGATAAAGAGTCACCGTCCCATGCAGTGGGCGCTCGCGGTGATCGTTTTGAGCATGCTTAGTGCAATGGTGGTGTGGTTTTCCCTCGATCGGAGCCATTGGGCGCTCATACGCAACAATATCAATGATGGTCTCGATTTCCAGAAAACTGTGATGGAAAAACGTGAACTTGAGGAATCTAACAAGAAATTAAAGGAACAAATTCTGGTGCTGGAGCAGTCGGCTACAGTCGATCGGGAGACGATCGCGCTCATGCAGGCGGAAGATCGTATGATCCAAGAGGAACTGTATCAGCTTAAACGAGAACTGGAGTTCTATCAGGGAGTGATGGATGCGACCAAAGACATAACCGGACTTAACATACAACGTGTGCACATAGATTCGTTAACCACGCCTAGAACATATAGAATCAAGGTGGTATTAACCCACTTGGCTAAAGATGTTACAGTTGCCAAAGGTGTTCTAAATATCTCGGTGGAAGGTCTGCTGGACGCCAAGATCAAGCGGTACGATATCCAGGATATTGCCGAGGAGGGGACGCCGGACCTCAGTTATAACTTCAGAAATTATTTAAGGTTTCAAAATGTCTTCGTCTTGCCGGATGGATTTGAACCGAGAAAGGTGGTGATTCGTTTACAGGCAAATGACTCCAAGATCTCGCCGATCATAAATTCCTATGACTGGCAGGCAATCCTGTCAGGAGAGCAGCAGAATGTGGGGACGTAAATCAGGACATCGGACAGCGAGTATTGGAACGCTCATTGGTCCGGATACTACGATTCAGGGAGATATTCGTTTTTCCGGCGGTTTGCACGTCGAAGGCGTGATCAGGGGAAATGTACATGCTGAAAATGATGGCAAATCCCTGCTTTCACTGAATGAACATGGCAGGATTGAAGGAGAGGTGAATGTCCCCTATGTTGTAATCAATGGTGTGGTCATTGGCGATGTGCATGGTGGAGAGCATGTGGAACTTTCTTCTAAAGCCAGAGTGACCGGCAATGTTTATTATTATCTAATCGAAATGGCAATAGGTGCTGAGGTTAACGGTAAGCTTGTTCACAATCCAGTCTCTGCAGCCGAATCATCCACAATGAATCAAGGGCGAATCTTGGAAGCCGACTAAATACCCGAGTCAAATACTTGGTTTTTGCCTTAGTCCCGCTGTATAATTTATATTCACTAAAATTAACCTAGGTTGAGCGAATCATGCAGCAAGCCGAATCTCTTGAACAAACATTCGACCCGGTGGTTTTTACCGAAGCCGCTGCCAGTAAAGTTAGATCTCTGATTGAAGAAGAGGGTAACGATGCGCTGATGTTGAGGGTTTTTATTTCTGGTGGCGGCTGCTCGGGTTTCCAGTATGGTTTTACTTTCGAAGAGAATACATCCGATGGCGATACCATCGTGGATAAAAATGGGGTGCGACTATTAATTGACCCAATGAGTATGCAATACCTGACTGGCGCCGAGATCGATTACACGGAGGGGCTCGAAGGGGCGCAGTTCGTAATCAAGAATCCAAATGCCACAACGACTTGCGGGTGTGGCTCATCGTTTACAGCCTGATATGGTGTCAAGTTAAGACTGGTAAACTGCACCAAGTATTACTTCTTTCCCCGCGCCGGTAACGGTTGGCAGATTCCCACGTTTGAGATCCAGGCGACGTTTGGCAAGCCATGCAAATGTCATCGCCTCTATTGCATCTGGGTTGTAGCCCTTGTCGGCGGTAGTAATTATCTGCCTGCCTCCAAGCGCCAGCTTGAGTTGGGCAAGTAGCACTCTATTCCGCGCTCCCCCGCCACACACGATGACTGTCTGGGTATCAGGGGCGTGCCTCCCGATGGCGGTCACGATGTTATTTATCGTCAGGTTGAGGAGTGTCGCCATGACATCACGAGATTCAATATTACCGCCTTCTCGTCCGATTTGTGATCGTATCCAGGCCAGATTGAAGTAATCCCGACCAGTGCTTTTAGGCGGGTCTGCATCGAAGTAGGGATCCGCCATGAATTGCTTCAGAAGCGCCTGATCGACAGTGCCTCCTGACGCCCACGCGCTGTCTTTATCCATGTCGGTTCCGTTGTGCAGATGATTCCAATCGTCGAGCAGGCCATTACCCGGTCCCGTGTCGAACCCTGATGCAGGGATATCAGGTTGCGCGGGCAATACCGTAATGTTGGCGATCCCGCCTATATTTAGGATCACATATTGGCGTTGATTATCACGGAAGAGATATTCATGGAATGCCGGGGCGAGAGGAGCGCCTTGACCCCCTGCCGCGATGTCCATCCGCCGGAAGTCGGCGACAGTGGTTTTACCAGTTTTATAGGCGATGATGTTCGGATCCCCGATCTGAATGGTCACAGGGTAATCGTGGACAGGCAGATGCAGAACGGTCTGGCCGTGACTGCCTATCGCTGTGATGCTATCAGGAGTTATCCCGGCTTTTTGAATAAGGTTAAGCGCGGCTTCAGCGAAGAGGTTGCCGAGTATGGCGTCATACCGGCATACTTCATTTATGGAGGAGGCACCCGAGAGGTTCCTGACACCTCGACGAATCCCCGGATCCAGCGGGTATTCTTCATAGGCCAGTAGTTGGGTAGAATTTTGATTGAATTGAACCAGCGCGGCATCGACAGCATCCATGCTGGTTCCAGACATGAGACCGATGTAGAGCATGGCATTGGCGTAATTCTAATGCACAGTTGTCGAATGACGGTCTTTCTCTTTCAGGGCCAGGATCAGGTTGTCCTGATCTGGAGAGTCTTTGCTGGCGATTGTGGCTGGTACTGAGGAGTTCAATTTTGCGATTAACGTACCGGTCTGCGATTGGAAGTGCTGTCGGTATTTGTCAGGTATTGGCAATGCCTTCGGCAATTCAACCGTCAATGGATTACGATGCACTCCGTTTATGCGAAATTCATAATGCAGATGGGGTCCGCTTGCCAGTCCCGTTTGTCCGACATAGCCGATGATGTCACCTTGGCGAACATGTTTCCCGCGGGTCATGCCGTTGGCAAAGCGGGAGAGATGGGCGTACAAGGTCTCATAGGTGCCGGCATGGCGAATAATTACTGCATTCCCATATCCGTCATTTCTCCCCGCTGACATCACCGTACCATCTCCTGTCGCCTTGACCGGTGTTCCGGTCGGGGCGGCGTAATCCACCCCCTTGTGGGCCCTTATCGTATTGAGTATGGGATGTTTTCTGTTTGGATTGAACAATGAGCTTATCCGGTTGAATTTTACCGGGGTTCGCAGGAATGCCTTGCGCATGCTATAGCCTTGTTCATTGAAAAATCCGGTCTCGCCCTCTGGATTTGTATAACGTACGGCGCGATAGGATTTACCTTTATTCACGAATTCCGCAACGAGTATATTACCGTCGCGCACCTTCTCTCCATCGAGGAATTGCTCCTCATAAAGCACCCTGAAGTGATCTCCGTTGCGGATTTCAAGCGCGAAGTCTATATCCCAACCGTAGATTTCAACCAGCCGCATGATGAGATTATCCGAGAGACCGGCCTGTTGCCCGGCCAGAAACAACGAATCTGTGATGACGCCCTGCACATCCCGCGTGGTAGTTGTTAGCTCGGTGATGATCTTCTGACTGGTGAATCCATCAGGGATCTTCTCGAAAAGCAAGGTGGTGCCGGGTTCGGGATCGACACGGAGCACCATCAACTGATTATCCAAAACCTGGTAATTTATCTCGTCTCCCGGCATCAGCTGCATGAGTTTTTCGGAATGGTTACCGGTGGACATGATGGCGTGGAGAACGGCTGGAGATTGTTTGATACGCTTGAAGATCAACGACATATTGTCACCCTTCTGTACTTTTACAGTACGCCATGGGGCCGGCCCTTCAGTTTTGTCCACCACCTTGGGTTTATAATCAGTAGCAAGCTTATTTTCCAGGTGTGTTGGGAGGGCTTTGTTTTCAAAGTGTCTTACCTGGCGTATCGATAAGTCAGCACCCTTATCGTATGAATGAATTGGGTCATTTTCCAAAGTAGGGTAAAGCCAGGCGAATGAGATCCATGCTGTCACCAGGATCAAGCCTGACAACAATGGCATCGTGTGTATTGAAGCGGCAGTTATTGGAGTCCGGTTCACGGCAATAGGCGCTTGAGTTGAGTTTGAATTGAAATCTTTTATGTAACTCACGGTTCAGACGAGAATATTTTAAAAGAACGATAGCTGGAGTTCGTGATCCAGTCAATCAAACTTGCAGATCCTGAGTGGATTGGCTCTATGGTAAGCTACATGTTTTATTCATGATGGTTGCACGAATGGCACAGCATAAGGACACTTGGGATTTGATAAGACGCGGGACCGAAGAAATACTGCTCGAATCGGATCTGGAGAAAAAATTAAATAAAAACGTTCCACTGAGGGTGAAGGCAGGGTTCGACCCGACGGCGCCTGATCTGCATCTTGGCCACACCGTATTAATCAACAAGCTGCGCCATTTTCAGGAATTGGGCCATCATGTCATGTTTCTAATCGGGGATTTCACCGGTCTCATCGGCGATCCTTCTGGCCGGAACGTCACCCGCAAGCCACTGACTCGCGAGGACATCGAGGCAAATGCCAGGACCTATCGAGAGCAGGTGTTCAAGATTCTTGACCCGGATCGGACCGAAGTCTGTTTCAATTCCAGTTGGGGTGTGGAACTGGGTTCAATCGGCATGATCAAGCTGGCATCGCGTTACACTGTCGCCAGGATGCTGGAGCGAGACGATTTCAAGAAACGTTTCGCGGCCAATGAACCCATCTCGATACATGAGTTTCTCTATCCACTGATGCAGGGGTATGACTCCGTAGCGATGCGCGCAGATGTGGAATTGGGCGGTACGGATCAGAAATTCAACTTGCTGGTGGGTCGCGAGTTGCAGAAGGAAAACGGTCAGGAGCCCCAGGTTATAATCACCATGCCAATCCTCGAAGGGTTGGATGGCGTGCAGAAGATGTCGAAATCCTTGGGTAATTACATCGCCATCAACGAGAAACCTGATGAGATGTACGGCAAGCTTATGTCGGTTTCCGACGATCTTATGTGGCGCTATTTTGAATTACTGAGTTTCCGCCCCCTGCAGGAGATAGCGCAGTATCGGGAATCCGTGAGTAAAGGCGCCAATCCCAGGGACATCAAGATGTTACTGGCTGACGAAATCGTCAGTAGATTCCACAACAGTAAAGCCGCATTTGCCGCCAGGGAGGAATTCATCAACCGGTTCAGGCATGGCAATCTACCGGATTACCTTCCCGAGTCAGTTCTCGCCTGCGATGAATCCTTATGGATTGCCAAGGCAATTAAACAGGCCGGCTTGACAGGCAGCACCTCCGAGGCGATAAAGATGTTGGAATCCGGGGCAGTCCGGATCGACGGCGTCAAGGTAACTGATAAAGAGACCCAGCTACAAACGGGTTCCACTTACGTCATCGCTGTCGGCAAGCGAAAATTTGCCAAGGTCACCTTGCGATCCACAAACTGAATACGATCTGAATCCGTAAGGTGTTAAGACTATACTCATAAAAACCGATTAACCAAATAAGGGGGAAATTGTATGAAGCCATATGAAAGACCGTTCAGATCCTTGATATGTTTTACCATGGCATTCCTCATGCCTCTTGTGGTGAATGCCGAAGGAGAAAAAATAACAGTGATGAATCCGGCGATCGCCGGGAAGTTCGCCGTGCGATTGGCACTTTCTCCGCGCCTCGATACGCTGGAAGGCAAGACTGTCTATATGGTGGACAACCAATGGGGCGGGCCTGAAGGCGCCTATCAGTTGTTCGAGGAAATGGAAGTTTGGTTCAAGGAAAACATGCCCAGCGTAAAGACTGTTTTACGCCGTACCCAAGGCAACATGTTTACGGATGACCCAGCCTTGTGGAAGGAGATTAGTGAGAAGGGCAACGCCGCGATCATCGGCACTGGCCAGTGAAATGGTTGTGTGTCGGCCGTGAGCCGACATGCCAGAACACTGGAACAGATGGGGGTTCCTACCGTCGCTACTGCGGGAATCAACATTGTTTCCTACGCCCTGGATTATGATTTTAAATACTCCAATGGCATGCCCATCAGGTACGTTGCTTTCCCCTTCCCTATTGCTGGTCAGCCACGCTCGGTTCATAAGGCCTACGTCGCCGGCAAGGATCAATTGTCCAAGAAGCCGGTGATGACGGCAATTGTCGATGCCCTGACCAAACCGCTGACAGATAATGAAAAAATAACTGGTTCTACAGCCAGTATAGAAAATGAACCCAGGTTCCTTCCTCCGGATACGGAAGAGAACCTGCAACAATTGTTCAAGGACAAGGAGTGGACTGATTACAATCCCATCATTCTCCCCACCGAAGAGCGGGTAAAGAAAATGCTTGCCGGTACCAGTCATAAACCGGATGAGGTCATCAATACAATCACCTTCACACCAGGACGCCGGGAACTGACCGTGGAGAAGGTTGCCATCACCGCCGTCATGGTGGGTGCCAAGCCGCAATTCATGCCATTGCTGCTGGCAATCGCGACCAAGGCACCGTTCGGTAACTCCACCTCTTCCATGGCTAATACCGTCATCGTCAATGGTCCTATTCGCAAGGAGCTAGGGATGAATTCCGGCACCAACGCGATGGGGCCCTACAATGAGGCCAATACTGTTGTCGGCAGGTTCTTCGCCTTAATTTCCAAAACTGCCGGTGATTTGCGAAACAACGTCACGGCTTGGGAATCGTTGGGTAACAACCTGCAATACAACAGCATGACCATAGCCGAGAACGAGGAGATGCTGCCGGAA
>SCUJ01000009.1 GCA_004297165.1 Gammaproteobacteria bacterium | reverse complement strand
GCTGTTGCCTCGACCGGCTGGTTCTGCGTTCGGGGCGGTCGATCAAGCGGGGGCTCTTGACGACCCAACAACCGATACAACCCGGTCCGGCGATCCATGCCGGCCTGGTCCAAGGAGCGCCCCTCAAGCCGGCCCAGCGGGAGACTCATCCCCAGAACCGAAAGCGGCCCGGGAAC
Organism: Gammaproteobacteria bacterium; assembly: GCA_004297165.1. Classification (GTDB taxonomy): domain Bacteria; phylum Pseudomonadota; class Gammaproteobacteria; order Eutrophobiales; family Eutrophobiaceae; genus 2-02-FULL-56-15. Next base: position 1,377 of record SCUJ01000009.1, on the reverse strand, counting down.
CGAATTTCCGCCGCGCGGCGGAAATCTCAAGCGCAACCGTCCGCCATGCATAATCTTCGCAGAACGCAGAAGTGAGCGATGGCGGCGGCCAGCACCCGTCCGAATTCGGACAGAGACTCCGCCCGCCGCCATTCGCTCCACTGAAAAGTTGGCATCCGCGCTGTGGCCCACATTTGCCCGGTTCATTGCGCCGCGTTCTCCAACCTGATTACGGAAAATCCCGTCGGGTTAAGCTCTTCACCATACGTTCCGGGACGAGTAATCGGTCCGAAGCGGCCCGCTGATTTCATCCTCAATAGCAAGAGATATAACCGATCGCGCGGTGGGGATTGAAGTCAGTCTTGATGCTGCTTGGGATATCGTCTCCGGTGCGTTCGTAATGATGCAGCACAAACTTCTGCGTCGTCTTCTCACCCTTCAGCACCTTTTGAACCGAAAACTCCGTCTGGTATCCCGCGAGATGCCCGTTGGGAGTTGCAGTCGATCTACCGCGGTACAACTCATTCCACGTCGTCTCCGCCGTTGGTTGCTTCGCCGATACCGGCTGGGCGATGGCAACCAAATCAATCAGGTTCGAGGGGAGAATGCCGCATACACCCGGATCTGTTTGACCATTGATCGGCGCATAACGGCCGTCAGCTTCCTTCTTCAAGAACAAGAGATAGGATTGATCACCGCCTGGATTGAACGCAACAAGCCAGGGGCCGTTACGGTAAACCGCGGGCTTCACGTCTCGGTAATGATGCAGCACAAACTCCTTGGTCGCCTTGTTGCCCTTAAGCAGCGTGTCCACTGCGAATCTCGTCTCAACTCCAACCACGTGTATGGGAGGACCGATATCGGGAAGTACCGTCTGTTCGGCCGTTGCATTAGTCGAAACAGGTTGCGCGAAGGCGACGAGTTCGGCCTGATCAAACATCTGCTGATACGTCAGGCGCGAGACGGGCCGGCCCTGCGCCATAATAGCCGCGCTACAGATCAGAAGTACTGCCAGAGGTCTATTCATATGGTCCTTTGATGCCGGCGTGTAAGCTTTACGGCCGAACGATGGAACTGAGCCACAGCCGCTGGCAGTGCGCTCGCGCCTGCAACCACAGCGTTGTGACTCCAACAACCGTCCGACTGCCCGGCGCGGCGGCTGTTGGCTCCAGTGACCTGGTTGAACAAAGCCGCTTCGCGGCAGTCGAGCGGAGCGGGATGGCGACTGTCGCGGGTGGGTATTGAGCTGGCGGTGGCGGTTAACATTTCGGTCTTCCTGCCTTATATTGGCGGACCGCAGGCCGGCATCTGGGCCGGCCCTGCGATTAAACTTAAACCTCAATCCGTATCGTTATGCCTATAAAAAAAACTCCCCCCACGCCAGCTTAAACTCCTTCG
>SCUJ01000008.1 GCA_004297165.1 Gammaproteobacteria bacterium | reverse complement strand
CATTGACTCCCAGTTCCCGGGCCACTTGGCTAATTGGCACCTCCGATGACCGGGCCAGCACCACCGCTTCCCGTTTGTACTCCTGCGTATACTTCTTGCGTTTCTGCATGACACACCTCCGCGGGCATTATTACCCTATTTAGATGTGTCCGAGAAATCGGGTGAGAACCCGACCTCGTTCTGTAGAGAAAGCAACGCTTCATAAACTGGGGTTTCCTTGTACGAGTCCGTTGCTAAGTCAAACTCTAAGAATGTGGAAGATGAAATAGCTTGGGTAAGTACGACAGGATGTAATTGAAGCGAGAGTAAGTTGAATGCGAGCGTACTCAGTAAGTTCCAACGCTTCACGCTTACTGAAGTAACCTCCCGGTCCCGTCCTTCAAGAGATAGCGGGGATTCGTGATGAAAGGCGTCAATTGAATTTCTCGGAGAATAGACGGCATACATGCATCATACGAATGACGATCCAAGGGTTTTGTGAAATCGTTGTACTCTGACGCGAGAACTCTGCAACCTTGTTCTTCCAAGTAAAACTTAAGCGCTGAGCGAAGATCTTGAAAGTCATGGATCGTCGATGAGATGAAGAAGGTCGGACGTTTCATATTCGCATCACGTGGTGGGACTATGACGGTCAACTAGTGATAGTAGGACACATTGTCGGATAATGTTATTTGGGCGGCGGAGTGGGGCATGCAGACTTACCTCCCTGTTCAATGAGTTAGGTTGGAATGAAGTATAGACAGCCAATATCCGGGGTGTCTAATTTGCTGTTTTCAATAACCACCGGAAGGCTGGTCCTCTATTAATAGCGAGCACCAATAATCCGGATATTTGCCATGATTATCAAGGTCGTAGATCGTAGGGTGGGCACGTTGTCTGTGCCCACGTAATTATTAGCGCCGATCCCTCGTGGGCATGAAAGACATGCCCACCCTACGGACTCCAAGTGCTTTCAGGAAAGAGTCGATAGGCATAGTAGCAGCAAGGATTAAATAGTTTCCGTATCAGTCTTTGTGTGTTGCGTGGCGTGACCCGTCAGCGATTATTGGTGAGTGGCGCTATAGGCATCCAGTAGTCTCCGAATCATCTTTTGGTACTGCGTATTTCGCTTCTTCGCCTCGCGTTTGAAAAACTCGACACTGGATCGGCTCAGGGCTATCGTCACCTTGACTGTGTCATCCCGGAATGCGAGGTCGTCCGGTGAAGGAAGGAAGTCCGGGACGATTTTAACCTTGCCTATGGGTTCATCGGTGTACTTGATTTTCTTGCTCATAAATCTGTTTGCCTCTTCTCCAGTATCCGGCGCCAAATATCCGGATGAAACCGAATCTATAGGTGAATCGTACTGTCAGAATCCCGTCGCTCACCTTGCCGAAGCAGTAGTAGCGTTTCTCCTTGCCACTGTGCGCCAAGTCCTCGGCAATGACTCTATGCGGATCTGAGAACGCATACTGCGCTTCCGAAAAGGAAACGGCGTGTTTGACCTGGTTTAGAATGTCCTTCTCCGGATCCCACTCAAATCTATCCTTGATCATAAGTGGCGAATATAACTGATATATGGTTATATTGCCATATTAATAGATGGGTTATAGCGATCACTTTGGAGTCTCATGCGCTCCAATCAAACGCCCAGGCGAGATGTCTCCGGCGTAATCAGACAGTTGAAGTCATGTTCTTCATTACCCACCATGGTCCATTCGCGCAATGACCAACCGGTACCCAAGATCGATCTCATCCGCGTCGCAGAGTTCGCGATGCCTTTTTTCCCAAGTCCCGTTCTGAATATCCGAGGCGAGCCTGCGCAGTCCATGGTCGAGTTCGTCCTGGTGTATCGAGGCATAGGTGGAGATCCCGGAGCGAATGCGGGGATCGAGGTAGGCCTCGGGCCGTCGCCAATAGGCCCCGTGGAATCCATCCATGCAGTCGTGCGGGATCGGGACGGTAACAACCTCACACTCACCGAGCGCGGAGACGATGTCGCCGATGGCCAGCGCCTTTCGCCGGTCCAGATCGCATATGCAGGGCAGGTATTCGCGGATGAGCCAGAACGACTCCCAGATGACCTGATCCCAGGTCAGGACGACCACCCGTTTCTTGGCGACGCGCCGCATCTCGGCAAGACCCCATCCTGGATCGGTCCAGTGATGCACCGTAAGGATGGCGAGCGTCGCATCGAAGGCATCGTCCTCGAAGGGTAACTGTTCCGCTATCCCCTGAACGACCGGGGCAGAACCGGCAGCACGTTGGGAAATCATGGTCGATGACGGTTCAACGGCGATGACGAGCCGATCCGAAGGCTCGTAGGATCCAGCGCCTGCGCCGACATTCACAACGGAGGCCGAATCGCCCAGGGCTTCCATTATCCGGTTCGCGATACGCGGGTCGGGCCGGCGTGTTGCGGAATAGCTGGAACCTGTCCTGTCGTAGAAGGCATTCATTTCTTCAGCATACTGAGGACTGTGTGCCATTAAAATCGAACTCTCGATGTTCGAATCTCATGGGGCGCTGCGCACGCCTCGCAAGGCATGAGCAGCCGGGAGGATGTGGCCTCCGGTAATGCTTTCCAGCTTGGCGCGGGGGGATTTTCCGGGTAGAATCCGCCCTCCTTCGAGTATTTGTATGGAATTCTGTCATGTCGCGAGTATGCCAAATCACCGGGAAAAAGCCTCTAACCGGGCATAATGTCTCCCACGCCAACAACAAGACCAAGCGTCGTTTCCTGCCCAATCTGCACGACCGCCGCTTCTGGGTCCCGGCCGAGAAGCGCTGGGTCAGCCTGCGCGTCAGCACCAAGGGACTGCGCATTATCGATAAACACGGCATCGAGAAGATAGTTTCCGACCTCCGCGCCCGCGGTGAAAAGATCTAAAGGAGACCACCATGGCAGCCACCCGAGAAAAGATCCGCATGGTTTCCTCCGCAGGGACCGGGCATTTCTACACTACCACCAAGAACAAACGCACCAAGCCGGACAAGCTGGAGCTGAACAAGTTTGATCCGGTGATCCGCAAGTACGTGGTGTACAAGGAAGCCAAGATCAAGTAACGCCCCGCGCGACTCCGCCGGGTCTGCCCTCTCCTAATTATTTCCGGAACCTCACCCGGCGCAAGGGTGAGGTTTCCACTGTCTCGCGTATTTGAATCCCGCCCCCCGTCTGAAATAATAGCGGCGTGACGACGGGACAGGCATTGCTATCGGTAAACGGGATATCGCGCCTTTATGGCAACCGCTCCGCCGTGATCGATGCGAGTTTCGAACTGGACCGCGGCCAGGTGCTCGGCCTCCTCGGTCCGAATGGCGCGGGCAAGTCCACGACCTTGCAAATGCTTTCCGGCGCGCTGCCGCCCACCACGGGCCGGATCCGCATCGGCGGCCATGACCTCCTGAGACAACCGGAACGGGCGAAGGCGTTGATCGGATACCTGCCGGAACAGCCCCCGCTGTATCCGGACCTCACCGTCGATGAATATCTGCTTTACTGCGCCCGGCTGCATCTGTTGTCCGGGGCCGGAGCGCGCGCGGCGCTTGATCGAAGCAAGGGGCTCTGTGGTCTCAAGGATGTCGGCCGGCGTCTGATCGCCAATCTCTCGGGCGGTTACCAGCAGCGTGTCGGTATTGCCCAGGCCCTCATCCATTCCCCCGCCCTGATCATCCTCGACGAACCCGCCACGGGCCTCGACCCCGGACAGATCCTGGAACTGCGGGTACTGATTCGCGAGGTCGGCCAGGAACACGCCATCATCATGAGCACGCATATCCTGAGCGAGGTCCGGGCCTGTTGCGACCGCGTGCAGATCATCCACGCGGGCAAAATCGTGCTGGACGAGCTGGTGCGCGACTCGAAGCTGGATACCGGACCTTATGGTGTCGCGCTTGCCCTGAAGAACCCGCCCATTGCGGAGATCCTGCGGGCGATACGCGGCGTGTTGAATGTCACGGGCAACGGGGAGGGCCGGTTCCGGATCGAATGCGCGGACCCGGCGGAGACACCCGCCCGGATCGCGGCGGAGGCGGTGGCCTCCGGCTGGGGGTTGTACGAGCTTGCGCCGCTGCGCGATGCCCTGGAGACGGCCTACCTGCGGTGTACCGGCGCCGCCGCGAACGGGAATTGAAACGATGCCGATCGCCATAGCCTTGCACGAATTCCGGCGCTTTATCCGCTCGCCCCTGCCCTGGTTTCTCTTCGCCCTGGTGCATTTCCTCGAAGCCATGATCCTCTTCCAGATGCTCTCGGCCTATCTGGAGCAGCAGGCCGTGTGGCAGGGCTTCGGGATCACCGAGACCGTCGTGGCCGGGACCCTGCGCATGGCCGGGATGTTGCTCGTGCTCGTCACGCCGTTCCTCACCATGCGCCTCTGCAGCGACGAGCAGCGGCACGGGACCCTGAGCCTGCTCTTCACCGCGCCGGTCCGGATAAGCCAGGTGGTGATCGGAAAATTCCTCGGCATCCTGTTGCTGCTCTTGTGCAGCCTCGCGCTCACGGCGCTGCTCGTCGTCTCGCTTTGGTTCGGGACCGCGCCGGACGCAGGGCAGGTCGGCGCCGGTCTGCTCGGACTGTTTCTGCTTCTCTGCGCGGTCGCGGCGATTGGCCTGTTCTGCTCCACATTGACCCGGCAACCGGCGCAGGCGGCGGCCGGGGCCTTTGCGGCCCTGTTTCTGTTATGGATCCTGAATCTAGCGGGTGCGAATGCCGGCCCGCTCGCGGGGATTTTTTTCTGGCTCGCCATCATGCCGCATTTCGGCAACCTTCTGAGCGGGATGCTCGATACCGCCGATATCGCCTATTTCCTCATCCTCACCGGCGGGTCCCTCGTCCTGGCCGGCTGGCGGCTGGACACCCTGCGGGAATATCGCTGAGAGCGGGAACCGTTGCGCGCGCTGAACATGCAGAACCTGACATCGATACTCCGCCGTTACCGCCGCCTGCTGGAGCCGCTCGCCGTGGTGGCGATCATGGCGGCACTCGCCTGGCTCAGTCTGCAATACCGCCATCACGCGGACTGGACCCGCGGCGGCCGGCACAGTCTGTCCGCGGCGAGTCTCATGCTGGTCAAGGACCTCGCCGAACCGCTCGATGTCACTGTGTATGCCCGCGAGCAGACCGCCCTGCGCGAGGCGATCAAACGCTTCATCGCGCGCTACCAGCGGGCCGGCGCGGACATCCGTGTGCATTTCATCGACCCGGACTCCGTGCCGGACGAGATCCGCGCGCTCGGCCTCCGGGTGAACGGCGAGATGGTGTTGCATTATCAGGGGCGCAGCGAACACGTGACGAGCGGCGACGAGGAGACCTTCAGCAACGCCCTGCAACGGTTGTTGCGCGGGGCCGATCGCTGGCTCGCCTTCGTCGCGGGGCATGGCGAGCGCAATCCCGGCGGACGCGCGAATCACGATCTTGGCGATTGGGTTGGGCAACTGACGAGCCGCGGTTATAAATTCCAGGCCCTCAATCTGGCCGCCGCGGGGGTCATTCCAGACAACACCGCGGTGCTGATCATCTCGAATCCGGCGGTCGATCTCCTTCCCGCCGAGACCAACCTGATCCTCGATTATCTCGAACGGGGCGGTAATCTGCTCTGGCTCGGCGATCCCGGCGATCTCCACGGCCTCGACTCGGTCGCGCAACGGCTTGGCATCGTCTTCCGTGAAGGGCAGGCGATCGATGCCGGCGCGCGCCGCTTCGGGGTCGACGACCCTGGCATCGCGGTGCTGACGGAGGAAGACTATACGGATCACGATCTCCTCAAGGAGTTCGACTTCAGCACGGTGTTCCCGCGGGCGACCTCGATCGCCGCCGGGGAAAAGTCGCAGGGCTGGTCGCTGAAACCGCTCCTGCGCACCGGGAACGAGAGCTGGCAGGAGGCCGGGCCGATCGCGGGGACGATACAGATCGACGACACGGAGGCGCGGGGACCTCTCGATCTCGCCGTGGCGCTGGAACGCGATACGGGTACGCCAGACGCTGCGGGCAACCAGCGCGTCATCGTGATCGGCGACGGGGATTTCCTCTCGAATACCTATCTCGCGAACAGCGGCAATCTGGAACTCTCGCTGCGCTTCATCAACTGGCTGAGCCGCGATGACGCTCTCATCAAACTGCCGGCGGCGGCGAGACCCGACCATGATTTCGAGGCCGGCTCGGTGGCCTCGGGCATACTGGGGCTCGGTTTCCTCATCGTCCTGCCTGCCGGGCTCCTCATCGCCGGAGCCGTGATCCACTGGCGGCGGCGACGATTGTAAGGCGAGGCTGATACATGCCGGAACTGCCGGAGGTCGAGACCACGCTGCGGGGGATCCACCCGCATCTCGCCGGCCGGCGGATCCAGGCACTCGTCGTGCGCAACCGGGATCTCCGCTGGCCGCTGCCGAAGGGGATTGGTTCCAGCCTGCGCGGACAGACGGTCAACAACATCACACGCCGCGCCAAGTACCTGCTCTTCGAACTGGATCGCGGCTGGCTGATCCTCCATCTCGGGATGTCGGGCAGCCTGCGCATCATCCAAAACGGCGCGTCGCCGGAGAAGCACGATCACGTTGATATCGTCTTCGGCCCGGATCGGCTGCTGCGCTTCCGGGACCCGCGCCGCTTCGGCGCCCTGATCTACACCACGCGTCCGCCCGCAGAACACAAGCTGCTGCGCGAGATGGGACCCGAGCCGCTGGGAGACGAATGCGATGGAGAGTATCTGTTTTCCCGATCCAGGAACAGGAAACAGGCGGTAAAGAGCTTCATCATGGACCAGCGGATCGTGGTCGGCGTTGGCAACATCTACGCGAGCGAGGCCCTGTACCGGAGCGGCATCCATCCACAGCGCGCCGCCGGAAAAATTTCCCTGCCACGTTATGAGGCGCTGGTGGCCGCCATCCGCCAGGTGCTCCGGGCCTCCATCGCCGCGGGCGGCACGACCTTGCGGGACTTCGTCGGAGAGTCCGGCCAGACGGGTTATTACATTCGGAAATTACAGGTCTACGGACGGGAAGGGGATGCCTGCCTGAAATGCGGCGGTGCGATCCGGCAGTTACGCATCGGCCAGCGCGCGAGTTACTACTGTCCGAGGTGTCAGCGTTAGCGGGGCGATGATCCGTGTGCTAACCTTCAGGTTACCTGATGAAGTTGAATCCGGGGTATAGCGACCAGGAGTCCATCCCATGCTCAGACAAGTATTGATCCTTCTGCATCTGCTGGGTGCAATCGCCTGGATCGGCGGGATGTTTTTCGCCTATTTCTGTCTCCGCCCTGCCGCCGCCGAGTTGCTGGAGCCGCCGATACGGTTGACGCTGTGGACCGCCACCTTCGCGCGCTTCCTGCGCTACACGGCGATTTCCGTCGTGGTAATCCTGGCAACCGGGTTCACGCTCATTGCGCAAGTCGGCTTTGGCGCCGCGCCCATCGGCTGGCATGTCATGCTGGCCCTTGGCCTGGTGATGGCGGCGGTCTTCGGCCACATCTATATGGCGCTGTTTCCAAGGCTGCGCAAGAGTTGTGCTGACTCCGCCTGGCCGGTAGCCGGTCAGGTCCTCAACTCTATCCGCCGCCTTGTGGCCCTCAATCTCGTGCTCGGGATTTGCACCGTGATCGCAGCGATTTCGGCTCGGGGTGCGGGCTGAGGTGGCTTGCGCAAGGTAATGTTGGGTTGCGCTGCGCTTAACCCAATCTACCGCTCCCCACCCATTTTTCGAAAGCCGGGTGGGGGGCGTTATAGATTGTCCTAACCTCCCGCCGGTTTCCGGGCGCGGAAGAGGAATTGATCGGACCGGCGTTCGAGTGAGGCGTCGCGGATCCCCAGCGTATGGTTATCCTCCGGGTTCGCGAGGAGATCGGATTCGGCCTCGATCGTGAAACCGGCCGCTTCCAGGAGCCGTTTTGCGATCGCGGGTTCGATCCGGTGCAGATCGTTATTGTTCTGTCCCGCGATCCCCACATGGTCGATGACGCCGAAGACGCCGCCCGGCCTCAGCGCCGCGAAGACGCCCTTCATGAAATTCAGTGCCGCCTCCTCGCCCCCGAAGTTGAAGACATCATGCAGGTTCATGGCGGTGACGGCGGCATCCGCTGTCGCGTTGATGCCGAGGGCATCGACGTTCTCGAAACTCACCTCGACATTGCCGAGACGCGCGGCGCGCTTCCTGGCGGCCTCGGCTGCGGCTCCGCCCTGCATCTGCAACATCCGGGGTCCGGCCTGGGAGATGACCTTGCCCTTGGGACCGACAGCGCCGGAAAGTACCTCGGTGAACCAGCCGCCGCCGGCCAGCACGTCAACGACGGTCATCCCGGACTCGATCCCCAGAAATTCGACCGTCTCCGCGGGTTTGCGCGCGGCATCCCGGGCCTTGTCCTCGGCGGGTCGATCGGGCGAGGCGAGCGCGGCCTGAAAGCCGCTGTCTGCGGCCTGCGCGGGCGCGAGCCACAATATACCGAGACACAAAAGCAGGGCGATTCTGATTTGATGTTTCATTGTTGCATCCTCTTGTTGTGGGTGTTTCTTAACTTAACGCAGCGCCGTAAAGCCTGGCGCAGTAGTTTTTCAACCTAGCCGCCGAGCCAGCGCAGGAGCGGGTGCCACTGCTCCCGATCATAGGTCGTCTTGGCCGGGGCGAATTCGAATATGCTCATGCCCTTCTCGGCGGCCCGGATGTAGTTCTGGCTGGCCCGCAAGACCGTGATATAGGGCAGTTTCTGTCCCGTCGGCAGTTTTATCTTTTCCAGATAGACCTCGAGACTGGCCGCGGCCAGGGTGTCCTCGCGCACGCGGTTGGCGACCGAGGCGAGCCGGACCCGGCGGTTGATCAGATGTTTCAGGCTGTAAAGCTCCGCGATGAAGTGCTCGGCCGCGCGGATGTCGATCGGGGAAGGCAGCATGGGGATGACCAGACTATGTCCCAGTTTGACGAAGCCGGCCAGCCGCTGGCCATGCACGGCCGCCGGGGTGTCGATGACGAGCACCTCCGTGCCGCCCGGCACCTTGATTTTCCCGCCGCTGAACTCGGCGCGGCCGATGGCCGGCAGGTCCTCCGGCCGCAGTGCGAGCCAGTCGCTGGAGGACTGTTGCGGGTCGCAATCGGCGAGCGCCGTTTTTTTCCCTGATTGCGCAAAATAACCCGCGAGGTTTACGGAGAGCGTGCTCTTCCCGCAGCCGCCCTTGGGATTCAGGATGACGATCGAGTGCATGGACATACCCCCCTTATTCTTGTTTCTCGCCGCGATCGGAAGGACAGGAATCCTGTCCAGCCTTGAGTATAGACCCTGCGCCGCGATGCGGGCGAGAAATCCTGGGTGTGTCCTCCCGGTGGATTATCTATACAATTGGGGTTCATGAACCAGGCCGCCAAACGCCCCTCCGATACGCATCTTTATCTCCGCCTGCTGCGCCATGTCCGGCCCTACCGGCAGGTCTTCCTGTTGTCGCTGCTCGGGATGGCGGTGCTCGCGGCCACCGAGCCGGTCAAGGCCTGGCTGTTGCAACCCATGCTGGACGAGGCCTTCGTCGGGAAGGACCTGCGGATGTCGGTGATGGTGCCGGTTTATCTGGTGCTCCTCTTCACCCTCGGCGGGATCGCGGCCTTCGTGAGCGACGCGGCCATGAACTGGGTCGCGAACCGGGTGGTGATGGACCTGCGCGTGGCGATGTTCTCGCGCCTGCTCGATGCGCCGGGGGAATATTTCGACCGCCATGGCGCCGGCGTCCTGGTCTCGAAGTTCACCTACGACGTCAGCCAGCTTAAGGAGGCGGCGACCGGGGCGGTGACCATCCTCGTCCGTGACAGCCTCACCGTCGCCGGCCTCATCGGTCTGCTGTGTTACATCGATTGGAAGATGGCGCTCATTACGCTGGGAAGCACCCCGTTCATCGCCTGGATCGTGGTCGTCATCCGCCGCCGGCTGCGGGACCTGAGCCATCGCATGCAGGACACCATGGCGGACATCAATCAGGCCCTGGGCGAATGCATCGAGGGGCAACGGATCATCAAGCTCTACGGCGGCAAGGCCCAGGAAGAGGAACGCTTCCGCCGGATCGTCAACGCCAACCGTCTCTTTTCCATGAAGTTCGCCAATGCCGCGGCGGCGAGCGGGCCGGCGGTGCAGGAGGTCGCGGTGCTCGCGCTCGCGGCGATCATTTTTATCGCCGCGCGAGAGGCCATCGACGGGATGCTGACGGTCGGCTCTTTTGCCGCCTTCTTTGCCGCGGTCGGCCTCATGCTCACGCCCCTGAAGCGGCTGGTGCGGGTCAACGAGCATATCCAGAAGGGTCTCGCGGCCTGCGAGACCGCCTTCGCGCTGATGGACGAACCGGTCGAGCCCGACGCCGGGACGTCCCGGTTGCCGGGGTCGCGCGGGGAGATTGAATTCCGCCATCTCAAATTCCAGTACCGGTCGGGTCATGCCCCGGCCCTGCACGACATCTCTTTTATAATTCAGCCGGGAGAGACAGTGGCCCTGGTGGGGGCCTCCGGGAGCGGCAAGACCACCCTCGCCGCGCTGCTGCCCCGCTTTTACGAGGCCCCGAGGGGATCAATCTTCCTCGATGGCGTGGACGTCCATGACATCGCCCTCGCCGATCTCCGCTCCGCGATCGCCCTGGTGAGCCAGGATATCGTCCTGTTCGACAACACCATCAGGAACAACATCGCCTACGGCGCGCAACGTTCGGCAACGGAGGCTGAGGTCCTGGCCGCGGCAACGGCCGCGCACGCGATGGCGTTCATCAGCGAGCTGCCGGAGGGGCTCGATACCCGGCTCGGCGGGCGCGGGATCCGGTTGTCGGGCGGCCAGCGCCAGCGCATCGCGCTCGCCCGCGCCCTGCTGAAACAGGCCCCGATCCTGATCCTCGACGAGGCGACCTCGGCGCTCGATACGGAATCGGAACGCCAGATCCAGCAGGCGCTGGCCGAGATCCGGCATCAACGGACCTGCATCGTCATCGCCCACCGGCTCTCCACCATCGAGACGGCGGACCGCGTCATCGTGCTCGACCGGGGCCGGATCGTCGAGACGGGCAGTCACCAGGAATTGCTGCGCCTGCAGGGCGCTTATGCGAACTTTTATCACGCCGTGCCGCAGCCGGAACGGCGGGCATAACGAGACTCGTTGAAGGGGGGAATGTCATGCATCTGGCGCGAAACCTGAACACCATTTGTATACTGCTATTGCTTTCCTTTTTGTCATTCGCGGCCAGGGCACAGGCAGTTGCGGCGTCCGCGTCAGATGCGGACCGGATCGTGGTCGATCGACCGGGACATCTGGGTCGGGAATGCGGGGACATCGAGCAGATTATTCATTTTTATCACGACCTGCTGGGACTCGATCTGCGCGGCGAGCGGCAGATGGATCGGCCGTTCTGGACCTCGAAACCGTTGATCGAATTCGCCGACGCACCACCGGAGGCGGAGTTCCGGGCGGTGATCATGCCCATCCCCGGCACGGCGGACGCGCCGGGGGCCGGGCGGGAAATGACCATCGAGGCCATCGAATACCGGAATATCAAGCGCCGCCCTTATGCGTTCCGGCTCCAGGACCGCGGCGTCTCGTGGTTGCGGTTGTTCCTGCGGGAACTGGATCCGGTCCTCGGCAAGCTGCGCGAGGAAGGGTTCAAGATCGTCACACAGGGCGGTGCGCCCGTCAGTCTCGGGCATGGATTTGGCCAGGAAGCCCCCGCGCGGGCGATTGTCATACGCGACCCGGACGGTTATCCGGTGGAACTGGTGGAAAGGGCCACAGGACCGGGCGAGGGCAATGTCGCGGGCGCAGAGGTCGTGGTGGTGGTGACCGATCTCGAAGCGAGCCTCGCCTTTTATAGCGGACTCATCGGGAAGGACCTCGCGGCCGAGACCGGACCCACGTTCATCTCCGACCTCGATCTGAACCTTTTGCGGGGCACGCCGGGCGCGCGCGTGCGAACCGCGCGCATACCCGTGCCGGGATCGCCCGTCATGATGGAATTCATCCAGTACGACAACATCAGCCAGGAGGCAATCCGGCCGGAATTCTGGGACCTCGGCGTCGGCCACATGCTGTTCATGGTCAATGACCTGGACGCGGTGATGTGGCGCATCCGCGCGGCGGATCTCAAGATCCTCGCGCGCTCGGGCGAACCTGTACATCTGAACGAACAGGTGCGCGCCCTGTTCACGCGGGACCCGGACGGTTTCTTTGTGGAGTTCATGGAACGCCGGGAGGCGCCGCAGGCGGCGGAATGATCGAAGAGAGTATACAAACCGCGGGACGGGTCCTCGCGGAATATCGTTTGGATTGCCCGCCCGCGGAGGCCGAGCATCTCGCCCGCCGCATCGCCCTGGAACAGACCGTGGAATTGCCAGAGGCGCAGGTCACGGATCCCGCGATCCGCGCGCAGGTCGCCGGTCGCGTGGAAGAAGTCATCTGTTCTGACGGTTTCTGCACGGCCCGCATCAGCTACAACCCGGAACTCTGCGCCCGGCAACTCTCGCAGTTGCTGATCCTGCTCTTCGGCAATGTCTCCATCTATCGGGGCGTCAAACTCACGGACTTCAGGTTGCCGGCGGAACTCCTCGCCGCGTTCCCCGGCCCCGCATTCGGGCTCGCGGGGTTGCGCGAGCTGACGGGTGTGCGCGGACGGCCGCTGCTGGCGACGGCCATCAAGCCACGCGGACTCAGCCTTGAACAAATGACCGCGATGGCGGCGGCCTTCGCCCGCGGCGGCGGCGACATCATCAAGGACGATCAGAATCTCGCGGATGACCTGACCGCCTTCAAGGCGCGGGTCGCCGCCTGCCAACAGGCCGTCAGGGAGGCCAATCTGCGGGCAGACGGGCATTGCTTGTATTTCCCGCATATCTCCGCCCCGGCCGGGCAACTGGAGGATTATTTTTGCTACGTGCAAGGGCTCGGCATCCGCGGGGTGTTGTTGTGTCCCCTGGTGTTCGGGCTGGATGCGATCTGCGCGCTTGCCCGCCGGCATGGTCTTGCGATCATGGCCCACCCCGCGCTCGCCGGCGGATTCCTGGGCACCGAGACCCTGGGGATTGATCACGGGCTCCTGCTCGGAACCCTGTTCCGGATGGCGGGTGCCGATATCTCGATCTTCCCGAGTTTCGGCGGGCGGTTCAGTTTCTCCCACGCGGAGTGCGGGAGGATCCGGGATTGTTTGCGGGAACCGCTCGGGGAGATTCGGCCAGCGCTGCCCGCCCCGGCCGGCGGGATGCAACTGGAAAATCTTCCCGACCTCTGCCGTTTTTATGGCGCGGATTCGGTGTTTTTGATCGGAGGGGCCTTGCAGGCCGCGGGACAGGATCTGGAATCTTCCACCCGGCTCTTTCGCGCACGTCTCGACGAACATTTCATCAACACGCGGCACGTTCCATCTTAAGCCGCGGTTTTCCGGGGTCGGAAACCGCGCAAGATATTTTCAAGATCGACCAGACGTTCCTGCCTCCCGGCATAGCGAGTCTCTATGTAGAGCTTGGTGATCTCTTCGATCGGCCGCGCGAGATCCCGACGCAGTGTCCCCACCCGCCGGGCAAAATCGTCGGGGCCTTCATGCGAGCGTCGCGGGATGCCGATCCGTTCGAGCCGCCGGCAGAAGCGATCGTAGAGCAGGCGGGCGCGATCCCCCTGCCGGGGTCGGGCCCGGAACATCAGAATGCCCAGGATCGTCAGAATCAATCCGGTCAGCACCCCAAGCGTCAGCAGAAGTCCCTCCCACTCCAGCGTTCCAAGGCCCAGTCCGCGCAGCACGCGCGCCTGCCGGTTGCGATCGTAGGACAGTACCCATTGATTCCAGCGGTTGTCGATGGCCTCGAAGGTATTACGCAGCCGTCTCCAGACATCTCCCAGGAAACCGCTGCCGGCAAACCCCGCGGGCATGTCGAGGATACTGTCCGGAAGCGCACCCTCGATCCCTTCATTGACCCTGGCCGGCGACACCGCCGAGGTCGGATCGACGCGGGTCCACCCGCCCTCCTCCAGCCATACCTCGGCCCAGGCATGCGCATCGCGCTGGCGGACGACTAAATAACCGTCCAGCGGATTCAAGGTCCCACCCTGATAACCGGTGACCACCCTGGCCGGGATGCCCGCGGCGCGCATCAGCACTACGAAGGCCGCGGCGTAGTGCTCGCAAAACCCCTGGCGGGTCTCGAACAGAAATTCATCGACGAGATCGCTCCGCGCGGCCGGAGGGGCCAGGGTGTAATAAAAAGGTTCCTCGTTGAACTGTCGCATGGCGCTACGCACGATCTCCCGGGGCGGCAGGCCGGCCTCCCGCCAGGACCGGCCAAGGGCCACCGCCCGCGGGTGGTAATCGTAGGGCAGTTGCAGGGCCAGCCCCAGCTCCTCTTCCGCGCCGGACTCGAGCCTGTATCTCGTGTGCGAGATCAGCGAATATTGCTTGCGCTGATCGAGCGGCTGCTGGGAGCGGATCTGATAATCGTGGGTGAAAAACGCCCGCTCCGCCGGGGCCTCGGGAAGTTCCAGGGCAAAGAGCGCGCTGCTCGGCCCCGGCTCCTGGGTGATTGTATAGGCAATGCCGGGGCCATCCAGTGTGACGCGCGGCGGCGCGGCCCGCCGCAGACGGGATCGCACCCAGGTCACGCCATCCGTGGTCCAGAGCACCGGCCCTCGCCAGTACAAGGCGGATTTGCGCGGCGTCCCGCCTTCGAATTTCACCCGGAAGGCGATGTCATCGGATTCGATGAGCCGGGTGATGGCGCCGGGCGACATCTCCTCGCCGAGTCCGGACAGGCCGCTGTTCGCGTCTCGCGGCATGCCCCAGAGCGGGCCGGGGATGCGGGGAAAAAGCAGAAAGATCAATACCACCAACGGCAAGGCCTGCGCGAGCAGCATCCCCGCGAGCCGGAGGCGCGCGACGGTCGCAAGCCCGCGTCCAGGGTCGTTGCAGGCAATGAGGGCCGAGACCAGCACCCCGACAGACAGCAGCATGTAGACGGCAACGGGGATGGTTTGCGAGTACAGGAAACCGGTCAGGATGAGAAAGAGCCCGAGGAATCCGGCGATGTGATAATCGCGCGGCGTTTTCATTTCGAGAAATTTCATGCCGGTGAGGAGGATGAGGAGCGAGATCCCGGCCTCGCGGCCCATCAACGTGCCGTAGCTCAGCCAGACCCCCGCGAGGATCACGGCCGCAAGCGTCACGGCGAGGAGTTTCATGAGCGGCGCGGAATGCTGGCGTAGCTGTCCATCAGGATTGGAATAGAATAGCCGCGCGCTGCAAATCAGCAGAAACAGCAAGCTGATCCATACGGGGATTCTGGGGATATGTGTCCCGACCGCGAGCACATTTCCCGCGTAAAGCCAGAGCAGGGCCGGAGAGAAACGTGCGAGGCTTATCTCAGACAGACGCATCGTGGGCGGCGAGGGCGCGCAGGCACCGGTGTTTGTGCGGTTCGCCCAGGTCCGGTTCGATCCGCAATCCGTGGAGATCGAGGCCGTAGGCGAGACCCTGCCGGTCCGCCTCGATGATCCACATGGCGAACTGCGAGAGCCAGCGTTCGGCAGACGCGGGCGCGATGCCTTCCGGCCAGCGCAGCCACAACTCGCCTGTGCCGCCGCCACTGAAGCGTTTGATCAGGAGCCCCTGTCCCGCGGCGTATTTTTTCCAGTCCACCATCCGGACCGGATCGCGGTTATGGTAGGGACGGTGGCCGGTGAAATCCTCGCTGCCGGCCTGCCTCCCCGGCTGTTCCCGCGGTTTGTGTCCCAGCTCTTCCGGCAACCGCGGGATCCCGGCGGGCGCGGGGTAGACCACGCATTCCCTGTCCATGTCGATGTAGGACCAGGCGCGGCAGAGGCCGAGCGGAAAGGTGCTGGAGATCCTGAACTGCCCCGGCCGGTAGATGCCGCGCGGGAGAGGGGCGAGGTAGATCGCCGCGGATTGCAGGCCGGCGCCCGCAAGGTCCGGAAGCAGGGTCGCGGGCCGGTTGCCCGGGGGCAGTCCGGGGGCGCCCTCCGGGGCATAATCCATTCGGATCCCGATCCTTTGGATCGGGGATCGGTTTTCGAGCACCAGGGGGATTCGCACTCGCTCGCCGGCATGGACCGGCTGGCACTCGGGCAGATGGATGATCAGGCCGCGCAGGTTGCGATAGGTGTGCAGGATGTTGATCAGGAACAGGCCGGTGAGGAGGAAGCACAGGATGTAGGCCATGCTGTTGTTGTAATTGACCGCGCCCACCAGCATGGTCATGAGCATCAGGCAGTACACCGCCCCAGGGCGGGTGAAAAAGATGTAGATGCGACGGCGCTGATGCCTGTCCGTCCTCTCCGTCGCGGCGCCGGGCGGCAGCGGGAGGCGTTCCAGGACCACCGCGTCACGCATCGGTCAGGGCACCGGCACCTGCTCGATCAAGGCCGCCGCGGGCGAGGCGCTGTCCGCGCCACCGCCGATATGATTCAACCGGTGATTCACCACCCCCGGCAGGACGGTCTGGATATCCTCGGGCAGGACGTGATCGCGGCCCTGCAACAGGGCCCAGGCCCTGGCGCTGCGCAGGATTGCAAGCCCCGCCCGTGGGGAAAGTCCGGGGGCGTAATCGGAACTGACGCGGCTGAATTCGAGCAGGTCTTGCAGGTAGTCGAGCAGGGCATCCGCGGTCGTGACCCGCTCCGCCGCCGCTTGAATCGCCGTGAGTTGTTCGACCGTGAGCACCGGAGGGATCTCGCCGAGCAGATCCCGCCGATCCCGCCCGCGCAACAATTCACGTTCCGCCTTGCTATCCGGATAACCGACTTGCAGACACATGTTGAAGCGATCGAGCTGGGATTCCGGCAGCGGGAAGGTACCGGCGTGGTGTGAGGGGTTCTGGGTCGCGATCACGAAAAAGGGGTTCGGCAGGGGCCGCGACTTGCCGTCGATGGTGACCTGCCGCTCCTCCATCGCCTCGAGCAGCGCGCTCTGGGTGCGCGGAGTCGCGCGGTTGACCTCGTCCGCGAGGATGAGCTGCGAGAAGATGGGCCCGGGATGGAAATCGAAGGCCCCGAGGTCGCGGCTGAACACGGAGACGCCGAGGATGTCCGCCGGCAAGAGGTCGCTGGTGAACTGGATCCGCTGGAAACTCAGTCCGAGGGTATTGGCGAGCACATGCGAGAGCGTGGTCTTGCCGACGCCGGGCAGGTCTTCGATCAGGAGATGCCCGCGGGCGATGAGGCAGGTGAGAGCGAGCCGCACGACCGATTCCTTGCCGAGGATGACCGTGGAGGCGGCGCGCGTCACCCCCGCCATCAGGGCATGGCTTTCGGCGACGCCGAGTCGAGGCGCCGTCGCGGGGGTATCGGTTGAAATAATCATGACGACAATGATCGCGGGGATTGCTGGTTCAGGACCCGGCCACCGTCAGCTCTTCAATCAGCACCGAACCGGTCTGGATGTTGCCGCGCGCGTCGACGTCGCCGGCGATCGCGGCGATCCGCATGAACATGTCCTGGAGCCGCCCCGCGATGGTGATCTCCTCGACGGGATACTGGATCTCGCCATGCTCGATCCAAAGACCCACGGCGCCGCGGGAATAATCCCCGGTCACGAGGTTGATGCCATGGCCGATGAGGTCGGTGACCAGCAGGCCGCGGTCCATTCGCGCTATCAGCGCCGGCAATGAGATGTCATCGTGTCCGACGATGAGGTTGTGCACGCCGCCGGCGTTGCCGGTGGGCTCCAGGCCCAGTTTGCGCGCGGAATAGGCGCTGAGCACATAGCCCTGGAGGATGCCGTCCGCCACGAGCCGCCGATCCCTGGTCGTCATCCCGTCATTGTCGAAGGGCGCGCTGCCGGCGGCCTTGGGGAGATGCGGGCGTTCGTCGATGTTAAGGCGCGCGGCGAAGACTTGTTGCCCGAGTTTGTCCAGCAGAAAACTCGCCTTGCGGTAGAGCGCCCCGCCCGAGATCGCCGAGATGAAGGACCCGAACAGGGAGGCGGCGACCGGCGCCTCGAAGATCACCGGGGCGCGGGTGGTCTTCAGCTTGCGGGCGCCCAAACGCGCCGCCGCCCGCCGCCCGGCCTCGCGGCCTGTATCGGCGACCGCGCCGAGCGTTGCGGGATCCCGGTCGCGCGTGTACCAGCCATCGCGCTGCATCTCACCATTCTCCTCCGCGATCACCGCGCAATCGAGGCTGTGGTTGGACCAGTCCCAACCGCTCAGGAAGGCATTGCTGTTGCCATAGACGTGAGTGCCGGCATAGGTGTTCAGGGTTGCGCCCTCGGAATTGCGGATCCTGGGGTCGGCGGATCGGGCCGCGGCCTCGCAATCCCTGGCGAGCGCGATGGCCTGGTCCGGCGTAATCGACCAGGGATAGTGCAGGTCCAGATCCGGTATCTCGCGGGCGAGATACCGCGCATCGAGCAGTCCGGCATATTCATCCGGGCTGGTCTGTTCGGCGATGGCGCAGGCCGCGCGGACGCATTCGCGCAGGGCCGCCGGCGAAAAATCCGTGGTACTCGCGCTGCCCTTGCGCTGGTCCAGATATACGGTTACGCCAAGTCCCTTGTCGCGCTGGTGTTCGATGGTCTCGACCTCGCCCAGGCGGACGGTGACGGCCAGGCCGTTGCCGGCGCCGATGTCCACTTCCGCGGCGCTCGCCCCGGCGCTCTTTGCCAGATCCAGGGTCTGTTGCGCGACATCCATCAGTTGCCGTTGTTGCTTGCCATTGTCGTTACCGCTCATTTGAGTTCCCTGGGTTGACTTCGTTTCCATTCTATCAGACTGGAGATGTCGATGGATTTCGGGCTCCGGATTCACGCGCAAACTGTTAGAATGCCGGCGATGGATGTAACCGATATTCTTGACGATTTGAACCCCGCGCAGCGCGAGGCGGTGGCCTCCGGGAGCGGTAATCTGCTGGTGCTCGCCGGGGCCGGCAGCGGCAAGACGCGGGTCCTGGTCCACCGCATCGCCTGGTACGTACGGACCGGGATCGCCGCCCCCCACGGGATCCTCGCGGTGACCTTCACCAACAAGGCGGCGGCCGAGATGCGGGGCCGCATCGAACGGCTCCTGAAGATACCCGTCAGCGGGATGTGGGTTGGTACGTTTCACGGTCTCGCCCACCGGCTGCTGCGGGCCCATTGGCGCGAGGCGGGACTCAGGGAGAACTTCCAGATCCTGGACAGCGAGGATCAATTCCGCGTCATCCGCCGCCTGATCCGCGACCAGGGCCTCGACGAATCCCGCTACCCGGCGCGCGAGACGCAGTGGTTCATCAACGGCCGCAAGGACGAGGGGCTGCGCCCGCAACATCTCGACGATCAGGGCGATCCGGTCCAGGCGCAGATGATCCATCTCTACAAGCTTTACGAGGACGGGTGCGCCCGCGCCGGTTTGGTCGATTTCGCCGAACTGCTGCTGCGAGCCCATGAGCTCTTCCGCGATCAGGAACCGATCGTCACCCATTACCGGCAGCGCTTCCGGCAGGTCCTGGTGGATGAGTTCCAGGACACCAATGCCCTCCAGTACGCCTGGTTGCGCTTGTTGGTGGGCGACAGCGGGGCCCTGTTCGCGGTCGGCGACGACGATCAATCCGTCTACAGTTGGCGGGGCGCGTGCGTGGAGAACATGCAGCATTTCCAGCGCGATTTCCACAACGCCCGCCTCATTAAACTGGAGCAGAACTATCGCTCCACCGGGGTCATTCTCAAGGCCGCCAACGCCCTCATCGCCAACAACCGCTCCCGCCTGGGCAAGGAGTTGTGGACCGACGGGGCGACGGGCGAAAAGATCAGCCTCTATACCGCCTATAACGAGGTCGATGAGGCCAAATATGTGATCGGCCGCATCCGGACGGCGCGGGCCGCGGGATCGGCGTGGAACGATCACGCCATCCTCTATCGGGTCAGCGCGCAATCCCGCATGCTGGAAGAGATCCTCATGCAGGAGGGCATTCCATATCGGGTATATGGCGGCATGCGCTTCTATGAGCGGGCCGAGATCAAGGATTCGCTGGCCTATGTCCGCCTCGCGGCGTACCCGGAAGACGATGCCTCCTTCGAGCGGATCGTCAATTTCCCGACCCGCGGCATCGGCCAGAAAACGATCGACGAATTGCGCGCGCTCGCCAAACGGGAACGCTGCTCGCTCTGGATCGCGGCGACTAGGTTGATCGAGGGGAAGTTGCTGCCGTCCAGGGCGCTGGCCTCCCTCCAACAATTTCTGCACCTTATCGTCGGCATGGCCGGAGGCGCGAAGGCCTGCCCGCTCCCTGAATTCGTGGACGCGGTCATCCGGCAGAGCGGCCTGATCGAACACTACCGGAAGGAGAAAGGGGAAAAGGGCGAGGCGCGACTGGAAAACATGGAAGAGCTCGTGACCGCCGCGCGCGAATTCGAGCGCAACCCCGATCTGCACGGCGAGCTTCAGCCCCTGCCCGCCTTCCTCGCCCATGCCGCGCTCGAATCGGGCGAGACCCAGGCGGAGAACTGGAGCGACTGTGTGCAACTCATGACCCTGCATTCCGCCAAGGGCCTGGAATTTCCCGTTGTGTTCATGGTGGGCATGGAGGAGGGCCTCTTTCCGCACCAGCGCAGCAGCGGCGAGATGGCGCAACTGGAGGAGGAGCGCCGGCTCTGCTACGTCGGCATCACCCGCGCGCAGCAGCGGCTCTGTCTCTGTCATGCGCAGCATCGCCGCCTGCACGGCTCGGAATATTACCCGCAGCCATCGCGCTTCATCAGGGAATTGCCGGACGATCTGATCGAAGAGGTCCGGATGGGCGGGGTCACGCAAATAAAAACCGGCGGGGCCGGCCTGCCGTTCCGGAGCGGGCAGTCTTCAGAAGGGGCCCGGCGGGAGGAAGCGCGGGGGGATGGCATCTATCCCGGCCAGCGGGTGGTGCATGCGCGCTTTGGCGAGGGCACCGTGATCCAGTTGGACGGGCGGGGCGGCGACGCCAGGGTTCAGGTGAACTTCGAACGCGCCGGCAGCAAGTGGCTGGTCGTCTCCTACGCGGGTTTGCAGCCGGCGGGCGCCTGATAGACTCTGACAGGGTGTTGAAAGCAGCAGTTTTTTCAGCGGCTGCTGTCCACCATGTAGTCCACGGCCGCCCTGACCTCGACATCCGTCAGGTTCGGATTGCCGCCGCGGGCCGGCATCGCGATCCCGCTCGTCCCTGTGAATCCTTCCAGCGCATGCTGGTAGAGGATAGCCATCCCCTTCTCGATCACCGGCTGCCAGGAGGCGGCGTCGCCCAACTGGGGAACGCCCGGCAGCTTGGTGCCATGACAGGAGAAACACAGGCTGTTGTACACGCGTTTGCCGGCGTCTTCCGTCCTGGCCGAGGCAGTGGCGTCCACCCCGGCACGTGATTGTTCCTCGACCGGAGCGGCGACCGGGGTTCGACTCGCTACCCTGACCTTGCCGACCGGCGCCGTGAGCGCGGCGATCTCCTCCGCGCTCCGGGTCTCTACAGCCTCATTGTCCGTGTTCGCCATGCGGGCAATCGCCAGCGCAAGAACAACGAGCGCTGCCAGCACGGCGATGGCCGCCAGAAAATTCCTGAAAAACACCTTCTCGTTCTCATCTGCCATGGGCGTATCCCGATGCGGCTGAATATTATGTGGTACAATATTTCACCGATATCCCCCCAAGGGTGTTCAGTAAAACAACTGCCCTCATTCAGACGGAAATGGCGAGGGTAAAAAGGATGCAGTCTCCCACGCGCCTGTAGCTCAGCTGGATAGAGTGCTGGCCTCCGAAGCCAGAGGTCGCAGGTTCGACTCCTGTCAGGCGCGCCATTTTATTTTTTGTGGTGAAAGAATTGCGCCAAAGGAATGGGCTTACAGATGCCATAACCCTGCGCAAAGTCGACGCCGATCTCCCGCAACTTCTCGATGATGCTCAGATCCTCCACGAATTCTGCGATGGTCTGCTTGCCCATGGCCTTGCCCACGTCATTGATGGCCTTGACCATCGCATAGTCCGTATCGTTGTGGACGATCTCCTTGACGAAGATCCCGTCGATCTTGAGGAAATCCACCGGCAGGTTTTTCAGGTAGGCGAAGGATGAGAGCCCACTGCCGAAATCGTCCAGTGCGAAGCGGACGCCATGTTCGCGCAAGGTGGTGATGAAGCGTATGGCGTTCTTGAGGTTGGCGATGGCCGCGGTCTCGGTGATCTCGAAGTAAAGACTGCGGGGCGGGATCCCGGATTGTTCCAGTTCCTGAATCACGAAATTCAGCAGATTCTCGTCCGCCAGCGACTGGCCGGAGAGATTGATTCCCCAGCAGATCTCGTCGGTGAAATTGACTTGATTCTGCTCGAGCCACACAAGGGTGTTGCTGATCACCCAGCGATCGATCCGGCTGGTAAGTTTGTACCGTTCCGCCGCGGGGAGGAAAGCGCCGGGAGGAATCAGCACGCCGTCGGCCTCCGTCATCCGGATCAGGATCTCGCAATGCTGTTCCATCTCCTCTTCGCGGATTCCGACAATGGGTTGATAGTACAACTGCAACCGGTTTTCCCGCACGGCCTTGTCGATACGCTCCACCCACAGCATCTCCTCGTGCCTGAGGCCCACCGTGTCATCGCCTTCCGTATGAATGTGGATGCGGTTGCCGCCGGCCTCCTTGGCGGCCCCGCAGGCAAGGTCCGCCTTGGCGAGGGTTTCGATGATGTCGCATTCGCAATCCCGGATCGGCACCACGCCCATGCTGACGGTGATGCTGAAGCGTTTGCCGACCCAGGTGAAGTTGTAATCGTTCATGGCCGTCCGGATGTTTTCGAGCACCCGGTGGGCCTCCTGCAACGTGCAGTTCTCCATCAGGATGCCGAACCGGTTGCCGGCCAGGCGGGCGAGCGAGTCCTGTTTCCGGAGCCGCTGCCGCAGATTCTGACTGATCTGGCAGATCAACTCGTCCCCGGCCAGATGGCCGTAAGTATCGTTGATCACCTTCAATTGATCGATGCAGATGAAGGTTACGATATGCTCGAAATCCTCCGCGACCAGCCGGCGCAGCGTCAGGGTGTCCTTGAGCAGTTCCTCGAACATCTTCCGGTTGATGAGGCGGGTCAGCAGGTCATGGCTCTCCTGGAAGGACAACTCCTCCGACATCCGGCTGAAATCGGTAATATCGATGATCGTGCCGACGAGCCGGTGCGGGTGACCGTCGGCGTCGGGCTGCATCTTGCTGCGATCGTGAACCTTGCGCACATCGCCGTCCGGCCTGACGATGCGGAATTGATGATTGAAGGGTGTTCCTTCCTTTTGCGATCTGTAGCGGGCCTCGATGAAGGCATCGCGGTCGTCCGGATGAATGAAGGTGACAAAAGCCTCCGCCCTGGGCTGAAATTCCTTCTTGTCCAGGCCGAGAATGGCGTAGATCTCGTCCGACCAGTAAACCTGTCCGGTGGACAGGTCGCGTTCCCAGAACCCCAGGTGGGCGATCTTTTGCGCCTCCAGGAGTTGCTGTTCGCGCTTGTTCAGGGTCTCCTCCGCCCGGTTGCGTTCGGCGATCTCGGCAATCAGGCTTTCATTGGTCTGTTGCAGGTGCTGGGTCCGGATCTGCACGAGTTCCTCCAGCTCCTGCTTGTTGCGGGCCAGCATTTCGGTTGCCATTTTGCGCTGGGTGATGTCCTGAATGATCACGAGGATGTTCCCGCCAATACCCTCGGTGAGCCGGATCGCGCTCATATGGGCCCAGATATGGTGCCCATTCTTGTGCAGATAGCGTTTTTCAATGTCGTAGTGATCGACCTTGCCCGCGAGGAGCTGCTCGCGAAAATGAGTGGAGGTCTCGACGTCATCAGGGTGCGTATAGTGCAGGCAGTTATTGCGCAGTAATTCCTGTTCGCTGAAACCCAGCATCGCACAGACGGCGTGGTTGATCTTCAAGGCCTTGCCCGAAGGGTCGCACAGACACATGCCGATCGGGGCGTTCTCGATAATCATCCTGAATTGCCGCTCTTTGGCCTGCAGGGCCTCCTCCTTGCGTTTGAGATTGATCTGGATGTTGATCCGCGCCATGAGGATCTTGAAATCGAAGGGCTTGGTGATGTAATCGTTGGCGCCCTTCGCGAACGCCGCGACGACATCGCTGCTCTCGTTCTGCATCGAGACCATGATGACCGGGAGTTCGATCGGCGACCGGTGTTCGCGGATCTTCTCCAGCACCTCCATGCCGCTCATGCCGGGCATGAGGAAGTCCAGCAACACCAGGGTGAATTCCTGTTCCTCGATGAACTGCAGGGCCTCCATTCCCGAGATGGCGGTAGTTACCGAAAAACCGGAGCTTTCCATCATGCGCTGGAGGATCAGCCGGGGAGTCGATTGATCGTCGACGACCAGGACATGTGCAGTCCGCGGCGTGGCGTTGGTGGATTGGTGATCCTGGAGTGGGGTGGTGGGCATCAGGTGATCTTAGTCCAGCGATGATGATACGCCAATATATTCCATCTTATCCAAAGTCGTATCGTCAACACAGGGGCAATACTTTAATCATTATGACCACAATGACATTCAGGCTACCTACCCAAATGAGGGTATTTAAGAAAGCTATTCGGCCCTGAGGGCATCGAGCGGATGCAATTCCGCCGCTCGATACGCCGGGGCGATCCCGGACAGCACCCCGATGAGGAGTGAGGAGAACAGCGCCAGGGCGACATAATTCCAGGCGATCTCGAGAGGCAGTCCGGGGATCAGGAATTGCGCCAGCAGGATGAGACCGAGCGCGAGGCCGCCGCCGGCCCCGCCGCCCAGTCCGCCCAGCAACACCGCCTCGCAGAGAAAGAGCGACAGGATATTGCGGCGCCTGGCGCCCAGGGCGCGCAACAGCCCGATCTCCGCGGTGCGCTCGGTCACGGTGATGGTCATGATGGTGACGATGCCGACCGCGCCGACCAGGAGAGAGATGCTGCCGATGGCCGCGACGCCCAGGGTGAGGATGTTCATGATCGAGTCCAGGACCTCAAGCATCTGATCCTGGGTGACGATGGAAAAATCCTCGCTGCCGTGCCGGGCGATGAGGAGTTTCCGGATCTGCCGTTCCAGATAGGCGGCGCTCGCCCTGCCGTCATAGAGGACGTCGATCTCCATCAGGCTTTCCCGATCGAAGATCTCCATGGTCTTGGTGACGGGAATGTAGATCGTGTCATCGAGATCGAAGCCCAGCATCTGTCCCTTGGGGGCCATGACCCCGATCACCCGGAAGCGATCCCCGCCGACGCGGATGCGTTTGCCGAGCGGATTGACCTCGCCGAACAATTCCCGCCGCATCTTGTCCCCGAGCACGGCATAGGTTCGCGCCGCGCCCAGGTGGTCGCGCGGGAGGAAACTGCCCTCCGCCACCGGCATGCGCCAGACTTCCGGCACTTCCGAGCCGACCCCGAGAACCATGGTCCGCCGCCCGCGTTTGCCGTATTCGATCCGGGCGTTACCCTGCACCACCGGCACCACGGCGATCACCTTGTCCAGGCGCTCCAGTGCGGTGGCGTCATCGAGCGAAAGCGGCCTGACGTTGCTGATCGAGGCGCCGGAAATCCCCATCGTGGTGCTGCGGCCGGGCACCACGGCGATCAGATTGGTGCCAAACTGGGTGAATTCCGCGAGCACGAACAGCCTCACCCCCTCGCCGATGGCGGTCAGGAGGACTACCGCGGCAATCCCCACCATGATCCCCAGCATGGTGAGCGACGAACGCAGGGGGTGGGCCAGGATCGCGCCGGTCGCAAGGCGGGTGAGGTCGGCGTTGCGCATCCTATCTGCCGGTAAGGGCCGTCACCGGATTGAGTCGCGCGGCGCGGATCGCCGGTAGGGCGCCGAAGACCAGGCCTGCCAGCATGGCCGTGCCGGCGGAGGCGGCGACCGACCAGGCGGGGATGGCCAGCGGGAGCAAGGGATAAAGCCGATGTAGCAACACGGCGCCCAGTATGCCGGCCAGCAGGCCGAAGCCGGTGCCGAGGCCGGACAACAACAGGGCCTCGATGAGAAAGAGCCTGCGGATATCTCCAGCCGGGGCGCCGATGGCGCGCAGCAGCCCGATCTCGGCAGTCCGCTGGGTGACCGACACCAGCATGATATTCATAATGAGTATCCCCGCCACGGCGAGACTGATCCCGGCGATGGCGCCGATCCCGAGCGTCAGCACCAGCAGGATCCGATCGAAGGTGGCGAGGACGCTGTCCTGGCTGATGATGGTGATGTCGTCCTCGCCCTCATGCCGATCCATGATGATGCGCCGGATCTCTCTTGCCGCGTCTTCCTGCCTGAGATTGGGATCGACCTGCAACAGGACGCGGAACAATGAGGAGGTATTGAAGAGGATCTCCGCAGAGGCGACCGGCAGCATCACCATGTCATCCAGGTCCGAGCCGAGCGAGACCCCGCTGGGTGCGAGCACCCCGATGATGCGGCAGCGGCGATCCCCGATCCTCAGCCATTCGCCGAGGGAGTGGTCCGCGCCGAACAGCTCCTTGCGCACGGTCTCGCCAAGGACGCATTCGGGCGCGGCGAGATGCGGATCCCCCGCCGCAAGGAACCTGCCCCGCGCCATCCGCAGGTTCCGCACTATTTCCATGCCGGAGGTCGTGCCGATCACGGTGACCTCCCGTTCCAGTCCGCGGGCGGAGACCGGGACGGATCCCAGCATCACGGGGGCGACCTCCCGGATGACCGGGCTGCGGCCAAGGGCGAGCGCGTCATCCAGGGTCAGATCCCGCGGCGTTTCCCCCATGATCGGCGGGATCCCGCCGGTCGTCTCGTTGCGGCCGGGCAGGACGATGACCATGTTCGCGCCGAGTTCCGAGAATTCTCCCGTGACATAGCTCCGGGCGGCATTGCCGAGCGAGGTCAGGAGCACGACGGCGCTGACCCCGATACCCATGCCGAGAATGGTGAGCGAACTCCGCAGGCGGTGACCGCGGATGGCGCCGAAGGCGAGGAGGATGGAGTCCGTGCCGCGCATGGATTACCCTTCAACCCGCCCCGATGATGCGGCCATCGACAATCCGGATCCTCCTGCCGGCGCGCCCGCCGATGGCCTGATCGTGGGTGACCATGATCAGGGTCACGCCCCGGCGGTTCAGATCCTCCAGCAGATCGATCACCTGCTTGCCGGTCGCTTGGTCCAGGTTGCCGGTCGGTTCATCGGCCAGCAGCGTGGAGGGCTGCATGATGGTTGCGCGGGCGATGGCCACGCGCTGGCGTTCTCCGCCCGACAGTTGATCCGGCCGATGCGCGCTGCGGCCCGCAAGGCCAATTGCCGTGATCGCCTCCGTCACCTTCCGTTTGCGCAGCGATGGATCGATGCCGGCGAGCAGCAGCGGTATCTCGATGTTTTCCGCGGCGGAGAGACGCGGAATCAAATGGAAAAACTGAAAGACAAAGCCCATGTTCTCCCGCCTGATCCGGGCCAGTTCGTCGTCAGGCAGGCTGGTGACGTCGCGGCCGTTCAGCAGATAGGTGCCCGCGGTGGGTCGATCGAGCAGGGCAATTTGATTGAGCAACGTCGATTTGCCTGAGCCTGACGGTCCCATGATGCTGAGGTATTCGCCCTGTGCGATATCGAGATCGATGTCCGTCAGGGCGGCGAGTTGCTGCTCCCCCAGCCGGTAATGTCTGCAGATGCCGCGCAGGGAGATCAAGCCTACTTCCCTTCCGCGGCTGCACCTTCGATCATGGGGCTGACCCGCTGACCTGCCCCGATCCCCGCTTCGCCGGCAGCGGCCAGGATGCGTTCTCCCGGTTGCAGACCGCCCGTCACCTCGACGTAATCCCAGTTGGCGATCCCGGTCGTTATCTCGCGCTGTACGAGCCGTCCGGAGGCCTCATCGTAGACCAGAACGTATTTGCCTTCGTTCAGCGCGGTGGCGGGGATCCTGACGCCCGCCTCGCGCGACTCCAGCAGGATCTCGATGTCGGCGCTGTAGCCCGGCAGTAAACCGCGGAGATCCTCCGGGTCGTCCAGGGCGACCTCCACCTCCACGGTCCGGGCCTGTTTTTCCGTATCCAGTATATAAGGAGAGATCCTGCGGACCGTGGCATTGCAACGTTTTTCCGCGAAGGCGTCCATGCTCACGCAGACCGGCATGCCAAGCCGCACCGGCGGGGCATCCACTTCATCGATGGGGGCGGTCACATACAGGCAACTGAGATCGAGGAGATCGATCGCGGGCAGGGTTGGTATGCCGGGCGGCGAGGGCGTGACATAACCGCCCAATTCGGCGTTGATCTCGGCGATGACCCCGTCATAAGGGGCCTTGACGATGGTCCGCTCCAGATTGCTCTCTTCGACCGCGATCTGGGCCGAGCTCACACGGGCCGTGGAGCGGGCCGCCTCGCAGGAGGCCTGGTAGGTCTCCGCCTCGGTTGCGGCCCGATCGACGACCTCCTCCGAAACCAGATGTTCGCCGAGCAGCTTTTCCAGGCGCCTGGCCTCCCGTTGCGCGCCCTTCGCGACGCTGCATGCCTCGCGCACTCGCGCCTCGGCCGCCTCCTTCTGGATTCGGGCGAGTTCCAGGCGGGCCTTGCTGTCCTCGTTCCAGATCTCCATGAGCACCTGGCCCGTCTTCACGGCATCGCCCTCTCGGATGTTCAGTCGCGCAACCTCCCCGCCGATGGCGGGCGCAAGCAGCGAACGGCGGCAGGCCTTTACGGTGCCCACCCGGGTGTTGGCGACGCGATTTTCGACCAGGCCGCCGCTGACCGTATGCAGTCTGACCTCAGGGATTGGGGTGAAGGTGAGATAGACATAGAGCGCCGATCCAAACAAGAGGACGAGCGCGATGATGAGTATTCTTCCAGGTATCCTCAACGACATGTCCCGGCTGCCTCGTAGGCCATGTATCTATCCCCCTCTTCTGATGCCAGCGTGATTCTACGGGAATAGCCAGGCGCTTGAAACCTTCTGGCATCGACCCAATACAGCACCTATAATCACCCGAGGAGTAGCAGGGGGCTTTTGCATGGGAGGACATGAAAATGAACATGCAGGAAATCCGACAGATCGCCCAGAACCGGGGCATGAAACCCGGTCGTACCGGCAAAGAGGAACTCATAAGGCGGATCCAGATCGATGAGGGTAACTTCGCCTGTTTCGGGACAGCCCACACAGGCGAATGCGATCAGATATATTGCCTGTGGCGCGAGGATTGTTTCGCCCTGGCCACGAAAAAGAATAATTGCGCGGCGTAACGCCGACCGCCTTGAAGGCGTGATTTTTACTATCTGGCAGGACCATGAGCGGTAACTACTTTACGATCGAGATCCAGCCGGCGATTCCGGCGCGCCTGTCGCGGATGGAGGAACTCGCAACCAATCTTTATTACAGTTGGGATCGGCATTACCGCGGTCTGTTTTATTATCTGGACCGTGAACTCTGGGACGAATGCGGTCATAACCCGAAGGTCTTTCTGCGCCGCGTCTCCCAGCAACGCCTGGCGGAGGCGGCGGAAGACCGGGTGTTTCTCGATGTCTACCAGCAGGCGCTGGTCAACTATGACATCTATCACAAGGAGCTCCAGGGCCTGCCCAAGGTCCATAAGCTGAACCCGGAACGCGACCTGATCGCCTATTTCAGCGCCGAGTTCGGGTTGCACGAGAGTCTGCCGATCTATTCCGGCGGCCTCGGGATCCTGGCCGGGGATTATTGCAAGGCGGCGAGCGATCTCGGCATCCCCTTCCTCGCGGTCGGTTTGCTGTATCGCCAGGGGAATCTGACCCAGACCATCGATGGATTTGGCAACCAGGTGTCGCATTATCACCCGGTCGAGCTCAATGACCTGCCGGTGGAGCCCGCCCGGGACGCCGCCGGGAACGAGGCCTACGCCACGGTCAAACTGCCCGGCGCCGAGGTGCATATCAAGATCTGGCTGGCAAAGGCGGGCCACACGAATATGTATCTCCTCGATACGGATGTGCCGCAGAACAGCGAAGCGGATCGCGCGATCACCTACCAGATCTACCCGGCCGACATCCACAACCGCTTCAAGCAGGAGATCGTGCTCGGTATCGGCGGCGTCAAGGCCCTGCACCGCCTCGGGATAAAGCCCGCCGTCTGGCATATCAACGAAGGGCATCCCACGCTCCAGATCGTCGAGCGCTGCCGGGAACTGGTCGCCGCCGGCAGGGATTTCCAATCCGCGCTGCAGGAGGTGGCCTCCGCAACGGTCTTCACCACGCACACGCCGGTACCGGCTGGTCATGAGGTCTATGACCTCGATCTGCTGCGTCACTACCTGACCGATCAGATCCGGGAACTCGGCATCCGCGAGGACGAATTTTTCCGGCTGGGGGCCGACGCCAGCGGCCGTTTCAACATGACCAGTTTTTCCATCCGTTGCAGCCGTTTCCAGAACGGCGTCAGCAGGATTCACGGGCGCGTCGCCTCGGAGATGGAGAAGAATATCTGGCAGGAGATCCCGGTGGACGACAACCCCATGGGCTCGGTCACCAATGGTGTCCATGTGCAGACCTTTCTGGCGCGGGAGTGGGTCACGGCGCTCGATGACCCCGGCTGGCACAACGAGTTGCTGACCGCGGGATACTGGGATCGGATCGACGCGATCCCGGACGCCACCTTCTGGAGCATACATCTGTCGTTGAAGAACGCCCTCTGCCGCGAATGTTGCAGTCTCATCGAGAAACGCGGCCGGCGCAACGGTTTGTCACAGGCGCAGATCAAGAATCAGACCGGACCGCTGCTGGAGAACCGCGATGCCCTCGTCCTCGGCTTCGCGCGGCGTTTCGCCACTTACAAGCGCGCGACCTTGCTGTTCGATGACCCCGATCGGCTGGAACGGATCCTGAACAATCCCATTCGCCCGGTGATCCTGATCTTCGCCGGCAAGGCGCATCCCCACGATGAGCCGGGCAAGGAATTAATCCGGCGGATACACAATTTTTCGCTGGAGCCCCGCTTTATCGGCAAGGTGATCCTCCTTGAAGGTTACGACATGGCGCTCGCCCGCCGCCTCGTCACCGGCGTCGATCTCTGGGTCAATACGCCCCAGTACCCCATGGAGGCCTGCGGCACTTCCGGGATGAAGGCCGGCATCAACGGGGTGATCAATCTCAGCGTCCTCGATGGCTGGTGGGCCGAGAGCTATAACGAGGAAAACGGCTGGGCCATACAGCCGCACGAGTCGGAACCGGATCTGGCGCGTCGCCGCGCGCTGGAAAACAAGGAATTGCTGGATGCGCTGGAGCAGGAGATCATCCCCCTGTATTTCGACCGGGAACCCGGTTACTCGGAGGGCTGGATCCGGACGGCGAAAAACTCGATGAAGACCATCATTCCGCAATTCAACTCGCAACGCATGGTCATGGATTACGTCAACCAGTATTACTCCCCGGCGCTTCAGACATCCCGCCGGCTGGGCGCGGACGGCGGCAAACCTGCCACGGCGCTGGCCCGCTGGAAGGAATCCATCAACACCCATTGGCCCGGTGTGAGCCTGCGCCGGATGGATGACACCCAAGGGGCCATTCAGCAAGGGAAAGAGTTGCGTATCCGGGTGGCGGTGCGTCTGAACGGATTGCAGAGCGGCGATATCCATGTCGAGTGCCTGCTGGGCCGCAAGGAAGAACGCGATGGCTTCACGCCGCACTCCTGCCACAAACTCCACCCGGTGGGTACCGACAAGGACGAAACCATTTATGAGGTCGGTTTCGTCCCGCAGTTATCGGGACTCGTGGCTTACCGCCTGCGCGCCTTTCCCTTCCATGCGCATCTGTCCCATCCCTTTGAGACGGGCTGCATGAAATGGGTATAATAACTGCTGCGCTAGGCATAACTGCGTTGCAAGCGGTCTCCCAAGAAAAATAGACATGGCCTCATTTACAACCGTGTAAACTCCGGTTTCTCGTCCGCTTGCGCCTGGTTCTGCCGTCGCTCGCGACGTTTTTCAACTGCCTGTTGTATGGATTAACTTCAGCACCTGCCGTAGAGCCGGTTCAGGTGATTGAGTCGCCCAACCAGATCAGGCGAGATCCACTCCCAGTCGAATTTCCACAGCCAGTTATTCACGGTGGTGCCCGGCGTGTTCATGCGATGGGAGCCGTCCAGTCCGAGGAGATCCTGCATCGGCAGGATGGCGGTGTGAGCGACCGAACCCAGCGCCGCCTGCAGCAAGGGCCAGGGCATGACATCCTGCGGGTAAAGGAGATATTCGAGCACCCGTTTTTGCCGTTCCTCGTTCAGACCGTAAAACCAGCCGAGACTCGTGTTGTTGTCATGCGTGCCGGTGTAGACGACGCTGTTGCGGACATGGTTGTGTGGCAGATAGGGATTTTTCGCGTCGCTGTCGAAGGCGAATTGCAGGACCATCATCCCCGGCAGCTCGAAATCGTCCCGCAACTTCAGCATCTCCGGCGAGGCGGTGCCGAGGTCTTCCGCGACGAGCGGCAGGTCCCCGAATTCGCGCGCCATGGCGGCGAGCAACTCCCGCCCTGGGGCATCCACCCAACGACCGCCCACCGCCGTCGCGCAGTGTGCGGGGATCTCCCAGTAGGAGGCGATGCCCCGAAAGTGATCCAGCCTGACGATATCGAAATGTTCGAGATGAGTCCTAAGGCGCGAGAGCCACCACCGGAAACCGTCCGCCCGCATGCATTCCCAGTTGTAAATGGGATTTCCCCAGCGCTGGCCGGTCGCCGAAAAATAATCCGGCGGCACGCCGGCGACGACGGTGGACTGGCCGTGCTCGTCAAGCTGAAAGCATTGCTGATTCGCCCAGACATCCACAGAGTCGTGCGCCACAAACAGGGGCATATCGCCGAACAACAGGATGTTCCGTTCGCGCGCCTTGCGGCGCAGATTCTCCCACTGGCGGAAAAAGAGATATTGTTCGAAGCGATAATCCTCGATGGCCCCATGGTGCAGGGCGCCGAACTCCTCCAGCGTGGCGGACTCCCCGCGAGCCAACGCCGCGGGCCATAGCCACCAGGGGCGTTGCTCCTCGACATCCTTGATGACGGCATAGAGGGCGTAATCCTCAAGCCAATCGTCATGCCGATTGAGGAAGTCCTGGTAGTCGCGGCGATCGCCCTCGCTCGCGGCGCGTTGAAAGCCCTGTCGGGTGGCGCTTATACAGTCGCCGATCGGCAAGTTCCTGCGCTTCTCGTAACTGACCTCGTCCAGCCATCCGCGACTGACCAGGTCCTTGAGGCAGAGGAAACGGACGTTGCCGGCGTGCACCGAGGTGGCCTGATAGGGCGAACCGCAATGGTGTTCTATCGCGTTCACCGGAAGCATCTGCCAAGTGCCAAACCCTGCGCCGGCGAGGAAATCGAGGAACCGCACGGCCTCATCCCCCAACACGCCCCGCTGCTCCCCGTCCGGGAGGGAACTGGGGTGCAGGAGCACGCCGGACCGGCGCTGGGTGAAGGTCCGTGGCATGATCAGATGCTGTAATTCTCGTCGGGGCGCATCACGCCGCCCTGCGCGGGTTCGCCCGAGCCCGCGGCCATGACCTGGGTGAGGTAGTGCGGCGGTTCCCGGCCGAGCATGAGATAGAGATTGCGCAGGTGGGTGCGGTAGAGTTGTTCGAAATCGCTGACCGTTTTTGCCGGGTTGTAATCGCCGAACCACCAGAACCAGTCGGAGCCTTCGCAGGCCGCGAGCTGTCTTTCGATGCGCTGCCGGGTGCCGGGGTCGATGTTTCCTATCAGTTCGTCATATACCCTTTTTACGTCACAGAGGGTGTCCCAGGCGCGGTTCTTGTCCACATTACCCATCCAGGTGGAGAACGTTCCATAGACCCAGCTCCCGGCGATCAGTTTGCCGAGGTGCCCCGCTTTCTGTGGTACAACCTCCTTGTAGGTGGCGAGCTGCAGGCGTGGGTGTTCCGTCAGACGGCGATACAGCGCAGAGAGAAAATAATAGGCATTTTCCGGGAAGTATTCCCAGGCGTTCTCGCCATCCATGATGATCGAGATAACTGCATTCGCTGGGTCCGGGCAGGCGGCGACGATCTGTTCCAGCCGGTGGATCAGATCTCCCACGGCATCGTCGGCATGCCAGCCCGAGTAGGTAAAGCTGATGAGGTCCGAGAGCGCCCCATCCCTGGCGAACAGACGCAGTTTGATGCCAGGCAGACTGAAACCCTGATGGATGGAGGCGTCCTCGGTGCGGGGCGAGGCCGCGAGGCTGTTGCGCAAGACCTTCTCGCCCGTCGCAAACCAGCAGAATCCGAGCTGGTCGATCAGTCGCGCGGTCTCCAGGCTCACGCCGCCTTCCGAAGGCCAGCAGCCGTCCGGCCTACGGCCGAAATAATTGCGGAACACCTCGATGCCGTGGGTGAGTTGCCAGAGCGATCGATCCGCCCCTCCGGGATAAGACTGCAACGCGGGCAGGGGGAGATCGGGCGCGGCCTCCCGCGCGGCCTTGAAATCCAGGAGCAGCGGTATCATGGGATGACTGTAGGGCGACATCGAAAGCTCGACCTGCCCCTTGTCGGCCAGCTTCATATAACGGAAGCGCAGTCCCCCGATCAGTTCATGCAGGATCTCCAGCAACTGGCGCCGTTGATGCAGGGTGAAATCCCAGCCCTGCTCTATCAGCGCCTTGATCGTGCTGTTGTCGCGTTTCACGGTCTCTCCCAGCCAGGCGAGGTGATACCAGGTCACCAGATCCGCGAGGTACTGGTCGCTGATATAGGAGGTGTGATCGAGCTCGTGGATCACCAGGCGGGCTAGCTCCGCCAGTTTGGCGTAGGGATAGTAACGATCGATCTGGCGCTTCTGATTGGAGCGCAGGCATGCCTTTACGATATTGATGCGCTGGCGTGAATTCACCGGGAAAACGGGACTGTCGAGCACGGCCAGCAACGCGTCCCGGACCGGCCGGCCATGTTTGAGGTAGCCGCTGATCTGCTGCTCGTAGACTTGCAATTGTTCCAGCAGGATCGGGCTGAAATTGACGACGGCACGGGCCGCGGGATTTGCTTCGAGGTGCGCGGCCATGTCGGTGTAATCGCGGATGGCGTGCAGGTACGTCCAGGGTTGCAGGAATTCGTCCCGCAGATGATCGCGGTAATCCGGCTGGTGCATGTGCCAGCAGAATACGAGTTTGACGGGGCGCTCAGATCCCATAGCGGACCTTTTGCCCCAGCATGTCCGGGCACACGAGCACGACGCCGCTCGGGGTCACGTGAAAGCGCTCCTTGTCTTCCTGGAGGTCCAGACCGATCCGCATGCCTTCCGGGATCCGGCAATCGCTGTCGATAATGGCCTTGCGGATGTGGCAGTGCCGGCCGATCACCACGTTGGGCAGGAGGACCGAGTCCTCGACGAGGGAAAAGGAATTGACCCTGACATTGTTGGACAACAGCGAATGCCGCACCGTGGACCCGGAGATGATGCAGCCTGCCGAGACCATGGAGTCCACCGCCATCCCGCGGCGATCGTCATCGTCGAAAATGAATTTGGCGGGGGGGAGTTGATATTGATGCGAACGGATCGGCCATTTCTGATCGTAGAGATTGAGCGGCGGCGTGATGCCGGTCAGTTCGAGATTGGCCTGCCAGTAGGCGTCCACGGTTCCGACATCGCGCCAGTAGCCGTAGTCGCTGCTCCCGCCGATATCGCTCAACGGGCAAACGAAGGCGCGGTGGTCCTTATAAATGGATGGCAGAATGTCCTTGCCGAAGTCGTGACTCGATTCCTTGGATTGGGCATCCTCCTTCAGGATCTCCACCAGGAACTCCGTGGAGAAAAGATAAATGCCCATGGATGCGAGGGCCACGTCTTCCCGTCCGGGTTTCGGTCTGGGATCCGCTGGTTTCTCCTGGAAACCGATGATTCGGTAGGCGTCGTTGATTTGGATCACCCCGAATTGACAGGCATCCTCCAGCGGCACGTCCACGCAGCCCACGGTGACATCGGCATCGCTGGCTATGTGCGTCGAGATCATCATGCCGTAATCCATCTTGTAGATATGATCCCCGGCCAGCACCAGGATGTAGGATGGCTGGTGCTCCTGGATGATGTCCAGATTCTGGTAAACGGAATCCGCCGTCCCCTGGTACCAGGATGCGGATTCGTAACGTTCCTGGGCGGGCAGCAACTCGATGAATTCCCCGAACTCGTCCCGGGAGAAGGACCACGCCCTTTCGATATGACGGATGAGCGAATGGGATCGATACTGGGTCAGCAGGCAGATCTTGTGTACGCCCGAGTTGATGCAGTTGGAGAGGGTGAAATCGATGATCCGGTATTTGCCCCCGAAAGGCACCGCCGGTTTGCTGTGGCGGGCGGTCAGCCGGTTCAAGCGCGCGCCCCGTCCACCCGCCATGATCACCGCCAAGGTATCGCGGATGATCCTGTCAACCGAGCGTCGCTCTTGCCGTCTCATCGTCCGGTGTTCTTGAAGGTTAATGGGCTCTGTGCGGTCGTAGATTCCATCTGGCGTTCCTGCCGGTTCCGCATAACTTCAGAGTGGTCACATTCGATATTCTGATTCACAGTCCGGCCCTCGATCAACTGTTTTCATACGGGCGTCGCGCGTCCCCGGCAATTGCGGACAACAAGCGGCGAGTTACATGATAAGATTTCCCGATGCAGCGTGGCGGGATATCCATCGAATATGAATGAGACAGTATTGCTCGCGGATGTCGGCGGGACGAATACCCGAATCCGCGTGATACAGCTTGCGCCGGACATGCTGCGATCGCCGCGCGTCATCCTGAACCGGACAGCGCGGGTCTCCCGCAAACAATCGTTCCTCGGATATCTCGGCGAGACAATCGATGAGCTTGAACGCCAGCCTCGCCAAGCCGTATTTTGTTGCGCGGGTCCAATGACGGATGTCTCGGTATCCATGACGAACTGGGAGGGTGTCCCCGATCTGCATCTCGCGGAGCTCGCGGAGTGCGGCCTGCCCGTGGATCACACCGTGATGGTGAATGACATGGAGGCCGCGGCCGCGAGCGTGGCGGCCCACCACCGAAAACTGGCTGAGATAGATTTGATGACGCTGGCGCCAGGCGACGGGCAACAGGCCGGACGCAGGAAGAACTCCGTTATCCTCATGCCGGGCACCGGAACCGGCGTGGCCGGCGTGCTGGAGGATCCCATACCCGGACGCGGCCGGCGTCTGGTTACCGTCTCCTGCGAGCTGCAACATACACCCATCCCCGAGCTTGATGCCGAGCAGGCGGCGGTTCTGGCGGCGCTGCGGGACGAAATCCCTGGCGGGCGGCCGTCCTGGGAGGATTTTATTTCCGGCCGGGGACTTGAACGCATCTACGCCTGCCTTGGGCGGCATGCGGCGCACGACGCGGAATCGGTCGAAGTCATGTCGGCGGCGGCGATCGCAAACCGTGCGGGAGCGAAGGATGTTCTCTGTCGCGCCGCGCTGGAGATCTTCTATCGATGCGCGGGCAGTCTCGCCCAACTGCTCGCGTTGGGATTTCAGGCCTTCGGCGGCGTCTTTCTGGCGGGGGAATCGACCCGGCAGAACCTGGCCCTGATCCGGGAGAGCGGATTCCTGCGGGCATTCCATGAAAATCCGGTGCGAGCGGACTGGCTGAAGATCTTTCCGGTATATATGACCACCACGGACGTCAATCTGGCGGGCGCCGCGATGATCGCCGCCGAATACGCGGGGCTGATCGACGACTTATGACGCGGAAAATCGCGAACGTGAGCGAATCCATCCCGCGCCAGGAACTGGATCGCCTGCTCCACACGAATCATCACTACCCCGGATCGATCCTCGGCAGGCACGGTCACGGCGACGGAAAAACAGTAACGGCACGCTGTCTGGTTCCCGGCGCCCTTGAGGTGACGCTGATCGAAACGGGAGAGGCCATGCAACGCCATGGAGAAACGGACCTCTTTCAATGGTCCGGCCCTGCCGAACGCCTGCCAAAACATTTTCGCATCCGTTGGCTCGATCGCGCGGGCAATTCCCACCTCCGTTATGAACCCTACGCCTTCCCGCCGCTCATCGGCGATTTCGATATGCATATCTTTCATGAAGGCCGGCATCAGCAGGCCTATCGCATACTCGGCGCCAACTTGACCAGCGTTGACGGGATCGAGGGCGTACATTTCGCCACCTGGGCGCCGAATGCGAGCCGCGTCAGCGTGGTGGGGGATTTCAATGCCTGGGATGGCCGCTGGCACCCGATGAACGTGCGCAGCAGCACCGGGATCTGGGAGATCTTCATACCGGGCATAGAGCCGGGCAACCGCTACAAATTCGAGATCCGTAACCGGGATGCCGGCGCCATCCTGCTAAAGGCCGATCCCTATGGCCGGGCCTTCGAGATGCGTCCGGCGAACGCCAGCATCGTGCCAGCCGCAAGCCGCTGGCATTGGCGCGACGGGGACTGGCTCGAACGGCGAGCGCGACGCGACTGGTTGCACGAACCGATGACCATCTACGAGTTGCATCTCGGTTCCTGGCGCCGCGCCGGGGACGGCGGGTTCCTCAATTACCGGGAACTCGCCGGGCAGCTCGTCCCTTATCTGGCGGAACTCGGTTTCACCCATGTGGAATTGCTGCCCGTGACCGAACATCCCCTGGATGCCTCCTGGGGTTACCAGACCACCGGTTTCTTCGCACCCACCAGCCGCTTCGGCGGCGCGGACGATTTCCGTTATTTCGTGGATCTCTGCCATTGCCACAACATCGGCGTCATTCTCGACTGGGTGGCCGGACACTTTCCGAAGGATGATCATGCCCTGGCGCGCTATGACGGCACCCCGCTCTATGAACACGACGATCCGCGCCGGGGGGAACATCGCGACTGGGGCACGCTCATCTTCAACTACAGCCGCAACGAGGTCAGGGATTTTCTGATCTCGAATGCCTTTTACTGGGTCGACGAATTTCATCTCGACGGTCTGCGGGTGGATGCCGTGGCCTCGATGTTATATCTGGATTATTCGCGCAAGGCAGGCGAATGGCTGCCTAACCAGTACGGCGGCAACGAAAATCTCGAGGCGATCGATTTCCTGCGCGATCTCAACAGCCGGTTGTTGGGGACTTACCCGGGTGTAGTGACAATCGCGGAGGAATCGACCGCGTGGCCACAGGTCACCCGCCCGCCCTGGGTCGGCGGGCTCGGTTTCTCCATGAAATGGAACATGGGATGGATGCACGATACCCTCATGTACCTGACCAAGGACCCGATCCATCGGCTTTATCATCATGAGCAGCTCACCTTCGGGCTGCTCTACGCATTTCACGAAAATTTCATCCTGCCGTTTTCCCATGATGAGGTGGTGCACGGCAAGGGATCGATGCTGAGAAAAATGCCGGGAGACGAGTGGCAGCGATTCGCCAATCTCCGCCTCCTGTATACCTACATGTACACCTATCCGGGTAAAAAACTCCTGTTCATGGGCAACGAACTCGCGCAGTGGAATGAATGGTCGAGCGACAGCCCTTTGAATTGGGAGCTCCTCGGGATCACGGCTCATGCACAAATCAGGGACCTGATCGCGGCGCTCAATCGCTTGTATGTCGAGCGGGCGCCACTGCACCAATATGACTTTAAACAGGAGGGTTTCGAGTGGATCGATTGTCATGACGCCTCCCAGTCGGTGCTGAGTTATTTGCGGCGAGGGGACTCTGCCGTGCTGGTCATTGTCCTGAACTTCACTCCGGTACCCAGGCATGACTACCGTCTCGGAGTGCCGGCGTCTGGTTACTACCGGGAACTCTTCAATTCCGATTCGCGTTTCTACGGCGGCGGGGATATCGGCAACAGCGATGGCGTGCAAAGCACAACAATTCCCTGGATGGGCCGTCAGGACTCGATCACCTTGAAGCTGCCCCCGCTCGGGGGTTTGATTCTGGAACGGGTGTCATGAGCGTGTTGTTTGCCGTGAGTGAGGTTTTTCCCTGGGTCAAAACCGGCGGTCTCGCGGACGTGGCGTGTTATCTGCCCATGGCCCTGAACGAGTCGGGGATCGATGTACGGATCGTGATGCCTGCCTATCGTTCGATATTAAGCCAGATTCATGAATACCGGGTCTGCGCCGAGACCAGTCTGCCGGAAGCGGGAATACGCTACCGGATATTGCAAGTCACCCTGCCAGACAGTCAGGTGCCCGTCTATCTGGTGGATATTCCGGAATTGTATGACCGGCCCGGCGGACCTTACACAGACTCGAGCGGGGCCGACTGGCCGGATAATGCCCTGCGTTATGCACAGTTCTGCAGGGTGATTGTGGCAATGGCCTTGAATCAAACCGGACTGCATTGGCGTCCCGATCTGCTGCAATGCAATGACTGGCATACCGGGCTGGCGCCGGCGCTCCTCAAGGCCGGCGGCAGTCGCCTGCCTGTTGTGTTCACTATCCACAATCTCGCTTATCAGGGGATCTTTCCTTACGAATTGTTTCGATCCTTGCGGCTGCCGGCCGGCTTCTGGTCACCCGATGCGCTGGAGTTCTACGGCAATATGTCATTCATAAAGGGTGGGTTGGTTTACGCCGATCGATTGATAACCGTCAGTCCGCGTTACGCCGAGGAGATCACCACGCCCGAATACGGTTGTGGGATGGATGGCTTGCTGTCGAATCGACGGGAGCAATTGACAGGGATTCTGAACGGTGTCGATTATCGGTACTGGGATCCGCGCAATGATACGCACATCTGGCATCACTATTGGATAGACAGCTTGGAGAAGCGGAGGCTGAACAAACTCGAACTGCAGGAGGAACTGGGCCTGAACCGGGATCCCGAGGCCATAATTCTTGCCCATATCAGCAGGCTTACCGGGCAGAAAGGCACCGATTTGATACTCTTTGGTCTGGCGGATTTGTTGCCCGATAACGATCTGCAACTGGTCGTACTGGGCACGGGGGAATCAGGTTTTGAGACTGCGTTGCTGACGGCGGCCAGCGCGAGGGCCGGACAGATGTCGGTTTGCCTGTATTTCGACGAGGGTTTGGCGCACCGCATCCAGGCCAGCGCCGATTTGTTGCTCATGCCTTCGCGGTTTGAACCCTGCGGGCTGACACAACTATATGCCCTCCGTTATGGTTGTATCCCGGTGGTGTGCGCAACCGGCGGACTGGCGGATACAATCACCGATGTCGATGATCAATCCTTGAAGGACGGGACAGCGACGGGATTTCAATTTCAGGAGCCTGCCACGAGCAGTCTGGTGACGGCAGTGCGGCGGGCGCTTGCCATGCGCCGGGGCGATGCCCGCGCATGGCAGAGGTTGGTCACTTCAGCCATGCAGAAGGATTTCAGTTGGCAAAACAGCGCCAGAGGCTATGCGCGTTTGTTTGCCGATTTGATTAGTGCGACTCCTTACCGACCAGTTGGTCGATTACCGTAAAGAGTTCCCGTTGCCCCCCCGCCATTGCCGGGCTGGTCAGATATTTTCCATTGACGATTACGGTGGGGATCGAGGAGATCATGTATCTTCGTGCCATGACCTCCGCCTGCGTGACCTTGGTGGAGATCTCCGCCGAATTATAGACCCTGGTGAATTCATCCCCGTTAATCCCCTGTGCCACGAAAAATTCCTTTAACGGGGCTTCAGTGAACAACTGCGCACGATCCTTGTGGATGGCGCTGAAAAGTTGTTCATGAACTTTATCGAGAACGCCCATTTTCTCCGCGGTGTAAAAGGCCTGCGCCAGGGGTTTGTAGTCTTCCCGGAAGACGATGGGCATGCGATAGAATGCGACATTGTCGGGCTTGGTCTCGATCCATTGTCTGACGAAGGGTTCGAGGTTGTAGCAGTGTACGCAACCGTAGAAGAATACCTCGAGTACCTCAACCTTATCGCCGCTTCGCGTTGGTTGCGCCGGTTTGAGTTCCTTGTATGTTTCTGCGGACGACTGCGCCGAAAGACCCGGCGAGACCAGCGAGAGCACGGGGATTAACAGGGAGAGGACCACAGGCCGTAAATATCGCATGGTAGTTATTCCTTGCTGGGTTGATGGGTTTTCTTTAGATCTGTCAGACCCGAAAAGATTCACGAGTAGGCAGATCAGTTCAGTCCCATGATGTAATTGGCGACAGCGGCGATCTCCGCATCGGTCATCTTGGCCGCGATGTCGCGCATGATGGCGTTCTGATCGTTGGCCCGTTCTCCCGATCGATAGGCCTTGAGCGACAGGGTTGTATATTCCGCCTGTTGTCCGCGTACCGCGGGAAACGAGGCCGGCGAATTGCCGATGCCGTTTGGCCCATGACAGGCCATGCAGGCCGCCAGGCCGGTCTCGTTATTGCCTGCGCGGTAGATCCGCTCGCCCATTTCTATAGTTTCAGGCGCAGCCTCTTTGGGCTGTGCTACCTGACCGGAAAAGTAGGCGGCCAGATCCTGAAAATCCTGTTCGGTCATGGCGGCGATGATTGGCGCCATCTGATCGTTTTTCCGGACACCTTTCTGAATATCCAGCATTTGTTTTAGAAAGTAATCCTGATGCTGGCCGGCGATACTGGGCCACGCCGCCACCACACTGTTACCATCAGCGCCATGGCAGGCGGCGCAGATCGCCGATTTTTGCTGCCCTGCCGCGGGATCGCCCGCCGAATTCGCGGCGGTCGAATATATAAGGGAAAATACGGCAAGGATCGTGGTTATAAACTTGAACATTCCTGGAGTTCC
Source organism: Gammaproteobacteria bacterium (assembly GCA_004297165.1). Taxonomy (GTDB): domain Bacteria; phylum Pseudomonadota; class Gammaproteobacteria; order Eutrophobiales; family Eutrophobiaceae; genus 2-02-FULL-56-15. Next base: position 492,116 of record SCUJ01000008.1, on the reverse strand, counting down.
TACTTTGTTATATGAGGTGTGTATTGCAACTGTCATTTTATCATGCCATTTTACCGGAAATATTGAAAATATGGCCCTCTTAATTACTGTTCTCAACTACCGATGACTCTCTCACTGGATTTTAGACAAGCCGAATTTCTAACCAGTGCGCATACCCTCGCCCAACTCCCCGTGGATAAGGGCAGGGAAGTCGCTTTTGCAGGGCGATCCAATTCCGGAAAATCGAGCGTGCTCAATCTGATTACGGATCACAAAGGTCTGGCGCGCATCAGCAGGACTCCTGGCAGAACCCGGACTATGAACAGCTTTGCCCTTGGGGAGGCAGTGCGATTGGTGGATTTGCCTGGGTATGGTTATGCCAGGGTCCCGAAAAATCTGCGCGAATACTGGGATAAAACCATGAACAACTACTTATCTACCAGGGAGTCGCTCACGGGTTTGGTGTTGATTACAGATATTCGCAGGGAGTTGTGCGATTCGGACCGGTTACTGCTGGAGTGGTGTCAGGCGGTCGATCTTCCAGTCCACGTGCTGCTGAACAAGGCCGATAAGATGAGCCGTGGCGCGTCGCACGGTGTTCTGCAAAAGATCAAAAAGGGTTCAAAATCCCGTGAGGTATCTGTTCAACTTTTCTCCGTCCTGAAAAAGACGGGAATTGATGAATTGAGAAACTGGATAACGGCTCATCTGCTGGATCGACGCTGAGTCGGAGCAGCGATACCTAAGGATAAGAAAAAAAAGACCCCGGTAATGAATGATGGGGGGGTCAGGGGATTATTACCGGGGTCAAGCACCCGTCATGCTGGCCGGGGCCACGATTGCGAAGTATAAGTTACGGCAATCGACTGTATTTTTTATGACACATTTACCCTGTACTGGTTCCTTGTGAACGTTACTTCCTCTGTTTTTATACACAATATGGACTGAGATGGGAGATTGATTGTGGCTTGTTTGGTACAAACTCCCCGCAAAGGCGCATACTCAGGTATAACTACATGTAGTATATGCAAAAATATATTTGCATAATTTTTGACAGTTTTGTAATAGTCCCTATATTAATGCCAGTCACAGACCGATGTTCGCATTTCATCCACAAAGTTATCCACAAAAAATGTGGATAAGGAACTTAGGTCTTTTGGAGCAATGAGTTAAGTTCAGTAAGCTCGAAATTGTCTGAGCTTACGATACTAACTTGATGATGTGGACTGCCCTTGTATCCCATATTTTCGGCGGAATTTATCCACGCGGCCTGCCGTATCCACCATCTTTTGTTTACCGGTGTAGAAAGGGTGGCATTGTGAACAGACTTCGATATGCAGATTTTCGGCGTGTGTTGAGCGTGTCTTGAAGGTATTGCCGCAACTACAGACGATCTCGATTTCAGAGTATTCCGGATGTATATCGCTTTTCATGGTAAGTCCTGGTGATTGCAGGAAGATAAGGCCCGATTTGCAGGGGGCGAGAGTTTATTCGAAACCAGAGGCTTATGCAAACCACTACAAGAGTTGCTCGACATCATTCCAGGTTGAAGGTTGCTATCACCGGGGCATGATCAGAAGGGCGTTCGCTTCTCCTGGGCGATGTATCTATAGTGCATGAAATACACCGGGATGCCAGATTTTGTGATGCCAGGATATGGTCAATTCGCAGTCCCCGATTGCGAGGAAAACTGCCGGCGCGGTAATCCCACCAGGAGAATCCACCGGGTTGCTGGTTATGCAGCCGGTAACAATCCGCCAGACCTCGGCCCAGCAGTCGAGCGAACGCCGCCCTTTCTGGGGCGCTGACGAGTACCTGCCCTTCCCACGCCTTTGGGTCATGGACATCGATATCCTCGGGGGCGATGTTTAAGTCGCCCAACAGAACCAGTGGTTTTTCATGACCGTGCAATTCATCGATGTAAGTGTTCAAACGACTGAGCCAATCGAGTTTATAGGCATATTTATCCGAACTGACTTCTGACCCGTTAGGCACGTACAAATTTAATATTTGAATTCCTGAAAATTCACCTAGAATCACCCGTTTCTGCGGGTCGGTGAAACCGGGCATCCCGGTATCCCATTTCACGGGGGGCTGCCTGCTGAGGATGGCTACGCCATTGTAGGTCTTCTGGCCTGAAAATATCGCGTGATACCCCTGTTCAACAAACGCCATGGTAGGGAAGCGCTCATCGACAAGCTTGGTTTCCTGTAGGGCTAGGATGTCCGGTCCTTCCTGTTTCAGCCAGTCAATGACCTGGGTGAGACGCACAGTGAGAGAATTGACATTCCATGTGCCGATTTTCAGCACGCGATGCTGGCTGCTCATGAGTAGAGTATTGCTGGGCGTACTGGAATCAGAATCGAAATACTTGCATGGCGATCAAATTCTGAATCCGCCATGACGTCGCCGGTTGAGGTAATCCATCAGATACACGCCAAGTCCAAGTCCAACCAACAACGTGACAGCCAGATAGATCGACAGTCTCCTCCAATTGGTCGTGGATCCAGTCTGGATATCCCGAGGAGTTATCGCGACACCACTGGTTCCATCTCCGCTCTGCAGTGAGTCGATCTGGATGCGAAGTTTTTTGTTGGCATCTTCCAGCGCCAGGATCTTGTCGAAGAGAGATTTGTTATCGTTGTTCTGGCCAACGTGTTTCTTTAATTCCGTCAATTCGACCTGGAGTTCCCCATTACGAATGCGTTCCGAATTGAGTTCCTGTTGCAGTTGCTCGAACTCAGCGGTCGACTCCGAGTCTGTTTCCACGCCAGACAAAGGCGCCGTTCCCTTACCGCCTTCCTGAACCATCCGGTTTGCCGCGAGAAGTTGCTGTTCCAGATCGCGAATCTTCTTCTGCAAGTCCTGTGTATCCTGGCTGTCTGGTTGTCCCGTCAAAAGATAGGCATTATCCAGCCAGCCAGTAGCGCCGGTCGAGTCACGCACAAAACTCATGCTGCCGTCCTTTTTTATGATCTCCAGAGCAGAGCCGGAAGGCAGCAATTTCACAATTGGGCTATCGACGGTTTTATCTGTATGCAATCCTACTTGTATCTCGTTGGTAATATGGGCCGTTTCCGCGGCCGTGGCGGTAATGAACATCATGAGTAGATACAGGATAAGTGTCCTGCCTTGATGCATGCATATGCTCCTTAATGTAGTGTCCTGACTTGGTCGAGCCGCCCCTAGCTGTTTGTACGGATACTGATGAGCCATGTCGCCAGAGAACCGGCCAGGAAAAATAAGGATATCAAACCTGCGGAGTAATTTTGAAAACGCTTGATGAGCACTTGTTGCGGCACCGCCGAGATGATGAAAGAACGGCGTTTGTCCATGGTCTTCGACAGGGTGTTTACTGGAGGGATAGTGTGACGCTCGGCCTGCATTTTTGTGACCTCCTTCAGGGCTGCCTCCCGTACATTCTGCCATTCCTCCATGCCTATCTGTCCATCCTTGTTTTGATCGAAGCGTTCCAGCAAAAGCTCGCTATTCTTTTTCCACTCCTTCAAAAGTTCCTTCAGGTCCGCTTCCAAATCAATCTCCATACCCGCCCCGCCCACAGTCTTGAATAACCCTATCGCGTAGATAGCTTCTTTTGGATGAATGCGTTTTTCCGTATAGCGAAATCTGCCAATGCCGAAGGAAAACCATCGCTTACCCCTGACTCGAGGTCCGGATGACGGGCGTTTTGAACTGCCATACCAGATGTTTACCTCCGATGGCGTAACCACGGCGCCATCCGGGTCGATAATGCACTGGCCGGTGTCATCCTTCAGGAGGAAGAGACCATCACTCACGCCATTCTCAACGGTGACCCAGCGTGAGTTCTTGCCTGATCCGCGATGCTCCTCTATCTCGTATGAAAACCACAGACTGGTTATCCCGGATAGCGGAGCAATGATGGGCGGACCATCGAGTAATTGCCCCCGGCCTTCAAGTTCCACGAAACCCTGTGCTGCGGAACGTATCTTGGATGTCGGAGTGTTCTCCATCATGCGTTTGCGGGAAAAGTAGTAAAACGCCCCGATAAAACCGCCCAGGGTAAGCACAATCAGAATGGTCATCGCGCCCCAGAAATCGTCTGCCGGACTGACCTGTGCCCAGCGAGTCAACTCGGTGAACATGTTCGTGGTCTATTTACTATCGCGGCAGCAGATTTCGATATTCCCGGAAGCGGTCACTAGGAAAACAGCGCCTTGATATCCACGTCTCTTTTCTCCTCGGCGGAGAATTCGAGCAATTGCCTGGGTTTGAAATTGAAGTTCCGCGCGATGAGGGCATCGGGAAATTGCTCGATCCGGATATTGTTGAGGTTGACGCTCTCGTTGTAGAACTCCCGGCGATCGGCGATGCCGTTCTCCAGGCCGGAGATGCGTTCCTGCAGATGCTTGAAGTCGTTGTTGGCTTTCAATTCCGGGTAGGATTCCGCTACTGCGAAGAGATTTCCGAGACCCATGCGCAACTGGGTTTCGGCCGGTCCGAGCGCGCCGACGTCCCCTTTTTCCCGGGCACTGAAAACCGCGGAACGCGCCTGCATGACTTTTTGTAGTGTTTCCTGTTCGAATTTCATGTACTGCTTGCAGGTCTCCACGAGTTTTGGCAGTTCATCATGGCGTTGCTTAAGAAGAACATCGATATTCGACCATGCCTTGTCGACATTATGTTTCAGGGTAACCAGGTTGTTATACAGGACGATTGCATAGAGGGCGATCGCGCCGATGATGCCCAGAAAAATGAAAGCTGTGACAGTCATGGGTGTTCTCCTTGTCAGAGAATCAAATGGAGTAATGAGTTTTCTGTATTTTTTATGGGGCAGATTTTTCTCAGTCAATTGTCCGGAAATTGACGATCACATCATAGTCTTTTTTTCGGAGATTTATCCCATGCCACTAAGACTAAGAGCGATGTCTATTTCATGACACGGATTAGAGAAGTCTCGCTAATATGATCCAGATCAAATAGTAATTATTATCAATTGACATATTATTATTGATAATTGTTCTTATTAACAATATCATTAACTTGAACCATGTCAGAATGGTGGTTTGTCTTAAATTTGTGGTTGAATCAATGGCTAATTTATATTTGGAGTTAGCACATACTACCGTATTAATACATTTATATATTGAATTATATCGTATCATATTTGCTTAGTTCATGGTCTGCGAAAATTTAAATTATAAGAGCTGTATATAACGAATCAGGAGATTATCATTAGTGGCATTCGCTTTTTAATGATAATTATTCACTATATATATCTATCCTATATGTAGTTTCTTAATTTAGTGTTCCAAAATTTTTTATTTATTAGTTTAAGGAGTAGTTCGATGCATCACTTCAGATATCTCAGAAAAATACGGATATACGCCCTCCTTTCTTTGGCGGGAGTTTTTTCAACAGATGTATCCATGGCAGCGACCCCTTCGGTTGAAGAGCTATGGCGTATCATCCAGCAACAGCAGGCGACCATAGATTCTCTGGAGGAACGTCTCGCGCAAACGGATAAACAGGCCGCCGATACGGCTGAGGCCGTCGCGGCCACTGCTGATGTGGTTGATGAAGTAGTCCGACAGGAATCAACAGAGCCGGTTGACGCTCAGGTTGCACAACAAAGTTATGGCACGCGATTCTCCCGGGGTATGCGCGACGGTGGCCGCACTGTCCTGGGTGGTTATGGCGAGCTTCATTACAACAATCTTACCGATTCTAACGATACCGTCGGCGGAGACGATTCTGTGGAACGCACGGATTATCATCGTTTCATTCTGTTTGTCGGTCATAACTTTACGGACGATTTGCGCTTCTTTTCCGAGCTGGAGGTGGAGCATTCTTTGACCGGCACAGGATCGCCGGGAGAAGTGGAACTGGAACAGGCCTGGCTGGAGTATGATATCAACAATGAACACCGGATCCGTGCCGGTTTGGACATCCTGCCGATAGGGTTGCTCAACACGACTCATGAACCGAACACCTTTTTCGGCGTTGAACGCAATCGGGTTGAAACCGAGATCATCCCATCGACCTGGTGGGAGGCAGGACTCGGGGCGAACGGCGAGGTCATGCCGGGCTGGAATTATGATGTCGTACTGCACTCCGGTTTGCGTACGCCCACCTCCGGGGGTTCAGCCTTCCGTCCGCGCAGCGGCCGGTTGAAGGTGGCGGAGGCCGATTTTCAGGCCCTGGCCTTGACCGGCCGTTTGCGTTATACCGGTATCGCGGGCCTTGAGGTGGCAGTCTCGGGGCAGTACCAATCGGATATCACCGGCACGGCAGACAACTTCGAAATCGATGCCTTTCTGGTGGAGTCCCACATCGATTATAGGCATGCCAGCGGGCTGGGTCTGCGTGCGCTAATCGCGCATTGGGACTTGTCCGCGGATAACGGCCTTGTGCCCGCGAGCGTGGGAGCGGATACCCTGGATGGATGGTACATAGAACCATCCTATCGCTTTAATGTGAGCGATTACACTCTTGGAGATATTGGAGTTTTCTTGCGATACAGCGTCTGGGATGAACGCAACGGGGTCACGCCGTTCCGATATCAGGAATTCGATCAGTTCGCGATTGGCCTGAACTGGTGGCCGCACCGCAATGTCGCGGTAAAGTTCGACTACCAGTGGGAGGATGCCGATGGCGATGTGGATGCGCTGCGGGATGGATTCAACCTCGGGTTTGGCTATCAATTCTAGGGTTCGGAATAAACACCTTCTTAGTGCCGATGAAAGGTCTTTTTACAAATGGCTGCATCCTGGCCTTGCTCCTGTTCATGGCCCTCACGGGACAGGTGCATGGACGGGAGGATTACCTGTCGCCCGAGGAATTTTTGCAACAGGCATTCGACGGACGCACGGCACTAAGGAACAAGATTTGGATTAAGGGTGATTTGAAAAAGACCGTAACGGAAATTCTCGGTCATGAATTGAATCTGCTCAGGTTGAGCTACTGGGAACTGGATGGACGGACTGCCTGGATCCTCGAAGAGATCGGGAAGGAAGAGTTCATCACCATAGGGTTTGTGGTTTACGCGAACCGGATCGAGCAGATGGAGGTACTCGCCTTCAGGGAGTCGCGGGGTTGGGAGATTCGCTATCCTTTTTTCAAGGATCAATTTCGCGGCGCCGGTTTGCAGTTAAATGAAAACCAACTGGATCGCAAGGTCGACGGCATCACCGGGGCGACCTTGTCAGTGTCGGCCGCAACCCGTCTGGCGAGATTGGCGCTGGTTCTGCACGACTTCGTCCAGTCCGACGACGCAAAATAAGCTCTGAGCATGACCATCCAGCATTTTCAATGGTGGCATCGATCCCTCGGTTTCCTGGCGGCCATGCTGGTGGTCTTCATTGCCGGCACCGGTCTGTTACTGAATCACACCGATGAGTTGGAGCTGGATCAAGTAATGCTCGATTCGGATTGGTTAATGGGTCTATACGGCATCGAGGTCGAGACAGATCCCGTTGCATTCAAGGCCGGACAAACCTGGCTCAGCCGCTACGGCTCAAGACTCTATGTGAACTATCAGGATACGGGCCAGAACACGGAACAACTGATCGGGGTTATCGAGCTGGATGATTTGTTACTGGTCGCCTTGCCTGACAGCTTATTGGTCATGACTTCCTCCGGTGAATTCGTGGAGAAGATAGCGGCATTACCTGGCATCAGCGGGACTCTCCTGGCCTTGGGCAAGATCGGCGATATTCCTGTACTGCAAACAACGGATGGCTCGTACGCAGGAGATATGGAATTAACAGCCTGGCGGCAGATACGCGATGACGGGCCAGTTTGGGCTGTGCCTGAGCGGCTGCCGGATCAGATACTGCGGCAGATAGAACTAAAACATCATGGCGAAGGTGTAAGTCTGGAGAGATTTGTCCTGGATGTTCACAGCGGGGCAGTCCTCGGTAAAGTGGGCAAATATCTCAGCGATTTGTTCGCCATCCTTATTCTTTTGTTATCGTTAAGCGGTCTCTGGGTCTCGCGCCTGAGAAGGCGCATGAATCTCGCGGCGCAGGCGGGTGTTTATAATGACAGATAATTTCTGTCATTAACTTGCATCGGTCTGGCCAGGCGCGCCCCTGTGATATGATTGCACGAGTTTTATACCCGTCCAGTCGAGCCTGGTCGAGGTTCGGGGCGGGACAACTTTAATCAATCTGGAATCAATGTGAGGAGATCAAGATGGCTAAGGTGACACTCAAAGGTAATCCGGTATCAACGAACGGCGAGTTGCCGGCGGTCGGCGCCCAGGCGCCAGATTTCATTTTGGTGAATGGAGATCTGGGCGATGTGACTCTCGCAACCTACAAGGGCAAGAAAAAACTGCTTAATATCGTGCCCTCTCTGGATACGCCTGTCTGCCAGATCTCTACGAAGAAATTCAATGAGCGCGCGGCAGGCCGGACTGACGCCGTGTTTCTGATGATCTCCGCGGATCTGCCCTTCGCCATGAAGCGATTTTGTGCCGCTGAAGGCGCCAGTAATGTGGTTACCCTCTCCATGATGCGTTCCCGGAATTTCGCCAAGGATTACGGCGTCCTCATTACCGACGGTCCACTCGCCGGGATCAGCGCCAGGGCCGTCGTGGTTTTGGATGCCAACAACAAGGTCGTGTACCGTCAATTGGTTCCCGAGATCGGCAACGAGCCGGATTACGAGGCCGCCCTCGCGGCGTTGTAGGATTTTTACGCGCGATATCGGTCGTCGAGTTCGACCGGGGTAAATGCCTCGCCGGTGAAGTAGTAAGCCCGCATCTCAGGCGGCGTACTCAGCAGGGAAGCAATCAGATAGTAGACCTGCGGATACTTGGCCAGCGCGAGATCCGTGCCGGAAGGCAGGGCGGCGCTGGCCGGGTGACTATGGTATATCGCGCGTAATTCCTCGCCACGCTGATTCATCTGCCGAAACGCGCGCAGTTGCTCGACGGGGTCCATGACGAACAACCGCCCCGGATCGTCAGCGATATTACAGATGGGATAAAACGACCGCAGTTCATTCCGGTTCCCGCCCAACAGGCCGCAGACTTCAACCTGAGGACTCTGAAGAGCCATGGCGATCAACTCCCGACCAATTTCAGGTGGTAATTGAAGCCTTGGATTGTGGGGCTGCATGACTGCACACAGGGCATTGCGGATCCTTGGGCAGGAGCGTGTTATGCCATTCCATGGTCATCAAGTCCACAAGCAGCAACCTGCCGGTCAGGGTCTTGCCGATCCCCATGATCAATTTCATCGCCTCGGCCGCCTGAATGCTGCCGACGATCCCTAAAAGGGGGGCGATCACGCCATTTGCCGTACAAGTAGCCTCTACAGTCGCATTTTCCGGGTAGAGGCAATGATAACAGGGTGAGTCAGGACGCCTTGGATCGAAGACGCTGATCTGCGCCTCAAAACGGATGGCCGCGGCCGAGACCAGCGGACGTCCATGTTCGATGCAGACCCGGTTGATCGCGTGCCGCGTCCTGAAGTTATCCGAGGCATCGATGATCACATCCGCGCCGGTAACTTCTTTCCTTAACTCGGCTTCCTCCAGGGCATGATCGATCAGGTCAAGTTGTACATCGGGATTCAGCTCTTTCAGGTGATCCGCCGCCGATTCCACTTTCTTGCGTTCGATATCCCGCGTGCGATGAACGATCTGGCGTTGCAGGTTGGACAGATCCACGCGGTCATAGTCGACCAGCGTCAGATGCCCTACTCCTCCCGCCGTCAGGTAGATGGATGCGGGGGATCCCAGTCCACCGAGGCCGATAATGAGCACTCTGGCGTTGGCTAGGCGCAACTGACCGGCGGCATCGATCTCGGGTAGCATGATCTGTCTGCTGTAGCGTATGAGTTGGTCGTCGCGCATGGCGTCGAGTATAAGTCATGTATGGAAGACCGTCAGTTCATTTGCTCAGGGACGTCAGTTCGGTGATCCTGATACAGTTCGGGATATATACTGTCTAACAGGCATGGCGGTACGGGCGATGTCGCTGTGGCCGCTTCAAGAGAGGTGAGAGTTCATGTTCAGTCAATTGAAAGAAGATATCCAGGTCGTGTTCGACCGGGATCCCGCCGCCCGCAGCGCCATCGAAACCCTCCTGTGCTGCCCCGGTCTGCACGCCATCCTGATGCACCGGGTCAATCATTGGCTGTGGCAACACAATTTAAATCTCCTTGCGCGACTGGGATCCCACATCGCCAGGTTCCTCACAGGCGTGGAGATACATCCTGGCGCGACCATCGGCCGGCGGTTCTTCATCGATCACGGGATGGGCGTGGTGATCGGCGAGACGGCAGAGATCGGGGACGATTGCTCCTTGTATCATGGCGTGACTCTCGGTGGCACCACCTGGAACAAGGGCAAACGCCACCCAACGCTCAAGAATGGGGTGATCATCGGCGCCGGCGCCAAGGTCCTCGGACCCATCACGCTAGGCAACGGCGCGCGGATCGGCTCCAATGCGGTCGTGGTCAAGGAAGTGCCGGATAACGCCACCGTCGTTGGCATCCCGGGGCAGATCGTCACCCGCAACAAGGATAATGGCGAAAACCGCGAGGCCCAACGCGAGGCGATGGCCCGCAAGATCGGCTTCAGCGCCTATGGGGCCAGCAAGGACATGCCGGATCCGATTCAGAATGCGCTCCAATCCATTCTCGATCACATGCATAAACTGGAGGAGGAGGTAGAGCAGATCCGGGATCGATCAAAGGACTGAATCATCCCTTCGCCGGGACATCTCATGTGACGAATGGAATTGGCATGAGAAATGCTGTCAAAGCTCATGTGAGTAACGGCCTACCGGCGAGGATGGTCAAAATGAGCGGAAATCCGGCAAAAAATCTCTTCACGCACCCCGACGCCTGGAACCAGCACATCCGGAAACTGGAGCAGGAGAAGAAAGTGAATCTGGTATCGATGCCCATGCTTTATCAGGCCCGCAAACGATACACCCTGTTTAAAAATGTCACCTGGAACAAGCGGTTGGACGATTAGTCCTAGGGGCTGAATAAAACTCTCCCGACGCCATCAGAACGGCTGCGAAAGGAGGAGAAGCATCTCAATGTTGTCGCGGCAAGCCTCGAGTCAGTTCATCCCGCGCAGGGTGGATGACGAGTTCGTATAAGGGGTATTTTGTCGCCGCCGGATGACAACCTACGGTCAATTTCTCGCCTGTAATTGCTTCTGCATGCCTTCCAGTTCGTCCCAGCGGCGCATGGCCTCGTCCAACAGAGCCTCGCGCACCCGTATCGATTCCAACACCTCCTGAACCTCGTTATAGGGCCTGGAATAGAACTCCGTTGTCAGGGTCTGCGCATGGAGGTCGCGGATCTCCGCTTCCAGCATCTCTATTCGTTGCGGCAGCGCATCCAGTTCGAGTTTCAGCTTGTAACTGAGTTTCGTCGAAGGTCGTTTTGATCGGGCGGAATCCAGTCCGGGGGTGCCCTCGGTTTTTGCGGCAGGATTGTCCCGCTCTTCCAGTTGTTTCCCCTGCCGCAACCAGTCGGTGTAGCCGCCGGGATATTTACGAATGACGCCATCGGCCTCGAAGACGAGGGTGCTCGTCACCACGTTGTCCAGGAATTCCCGATCGTGACTCACGACGATCAGCGTTCCTTCATACTCCCGCAGGCGGGCCTCGAGAACTTGCAGGGTCTCGAGGTCGAGATCGTTGGTGGGTTCATCCAGCACCAGCAGATTGCTCTCGCGGCTCAGCAGCCGCGCCAGTATTAACCGGTTGCATTCGCCGCCGGATAATACCTTTACGGGCGACATCGCCCGCCGGGGGCTGAACAGGAAACCTTTGAGATAACCGATGACATGCTGTTCACGGCCGTTGATACGGATATAGTCCGAGCCGTCGCCGATGATGTCGGCCACGGTCTTTTCGCCATCCAGTTCACGCCGGTGCTGATCGAAAAAACCCGTCACGAGGTTTGTTCCGAACTTGATGGTTCCTTTGGCTGGAGTCAACTCCCCCAGCAGTAACTTGAGGAGTGTGGTCTTGCCCACGCCGTTATTCCCGACCAGACCGATGCGATCCCCGCGCCGGATCTTGAGGGTGAAACCGTGGATCAGGGTCTCGTCGGCGTAACCGTAACTGACATTATGGGCGTCGATGACCTTGCGCCCGGATAATTCCGCGGTCTGGACTACGATCCTGACCTTGTCCAGGGGTTTGATTCGCTGTTCCAGGGTTTCGCGCATGGCGTACAGGGCCCGCACCCGACCCTCATTGCGCGTTCGCCGCGCCTTTACCCCCTGGCGGATCCAGGCCTCTTCCTGCTCAAGACGCTTGTCGAAAAGGGCGTTGTTGCGTCGCTCTTCCTCCAGACGGGCCATTTTACCTTCCAGGTATTTTCGATAAGTGCCTGTCCAACTGGTCAGGATTCCACGATCCAATTCGAGGACCCGTGTGGCAAGCTTTTGCAGGAAGGCGCGATCATGGGTAATGAACAGCACGCTGCCGGCATAGAGTTGTATCTTGCGCTCGAGCCATTCGATCGTGCTGAAATCCAGGTGATTGGTTGGTTCATCGAGTAATAACAGGTCCGGCCGGTTCACCAGCGCCTGGGCGAGGGCTGCCCTTCGTTGCCAGCCACCGGAGAGGTCGGTCAGTCTTTTGTTCGCCGGGAGATCGAGTTCGGAGAGGACTGTAGATACCTGGGTATCGATCTGCCAGCCCCCCCGGACTTCGATTTCATGCTGTAGGTATGCGAGTCGCTTTACATCCGGATCGCCAACCGCATGATGCGACAACTTCTGAAATTCCTCGATGAGACCGTTGAGTTCCTTGAGACCTTCCTTGACATATTCGGTCACGGTCAGGTTCTCGGCGGTGGGGAAACCCTGTTGCAGCATGCTGATTCGAATGCCGGGATTAATCCGCACTTCCCCCTGATCGGGAAGCACCTGACCGCAGATTATGCGCAGCAAAGTTGATTTCCCCGCACCGTTACGACCGAGCAGGCAGACACGTTCTCCCTCGGTAATACCGAAGGTGACATTTTTCAGTATGCGTTGATCGCCGAAATCCAGGGATACGTCATCGAAGCGTAGCAGGGGATAGACCTTCTAATGTTGGTTGGTGTAATGGTGTAAGTGGACCCGTTCCAAGGGTATCGGGGGGCTGAAGCTTAATCATTAACCTGCGTTATATCAATATGTTATTAAACCTTAATTAAATCCCTTCATGCTTAGGGTTTAATACTTGACTATTTCAGTCGGATATGAAATCCTGCATTCTCAATGGATAGGTCTGGTGTTAGTGATTTATCCGGGGCGATGACATTGTACATATTAGGAGCACACACGTATGAAACTCACGACCAAAGGCCGTTATGCGGTTACCGCGATGCTGGATCTCGCATTGCATTACGGTGAGGGACCCATCAATCTGGCGGAGATCTCATCACGCCAGTGCATTTCCCTTTCATATCTTGAGCAATTATTTTCCCGGTTGCGCAAACGCGGCTTGGTGGATAGCGCGCGCGGCCCCGGCGGCGGATATCTTCTGGGCCGGCCCGCGTCTGATATCTCGGTTTCAGAGGTCATCCGGGCGGTGGACGAAACCGTGGATGCGACCCGCTGCGGCGGCGCCCGCGATTGTCAGGGGAAATCGGGTTGCATCACCCATGACCTCTGGGAAGGATTGAGCATGCAGATCAACGAATTCCTCAGCGGCATCAGTCTCGGGGATCTCGTCGCGCAGAAACACGAAAAACAGACCGTCATCATGCAGCCAGTCGACAATGTCGTTAATCTGTAAGGAAGGCGACAATATGGGATCTGAAGGCATCAAGCTAACCGAACGGGCCGCCGGTCATGTCAGCCGGTTTTTGCAAAAACATGGTGGCGGCGTTGGATTGCGGGTCGGCGTAAAACCCTCCGGTTGTTCCGGGCACTCGTACGTGATAGAACCCGCATCGGCCATATCCGATAAGGACAAGGTTTTTGAGTCGAACGGAATCCGGATCGTGGTCGATGACCTCAGCATCCGTTATCTAGCCGGGACCGAGCTCGATTATGTCAGGGAGGGCTTGCAGGAGGGTTTCCGCTTCAGCAATCCGAACGTCATGGAGACCTGTGGGTGCGGAACCAGTTTCAGCATCACGGGCGAACAACACTAACAACAAACAAGATGGAAGACCCGAATGTCCAGTCAGCCGCATGATGTCGAACAGCTCGTCAGGCAGGAATACAAGCACGGTTTCGTCACCGACATCAGCACCGACACAGTTCCGCCAGGGCTGAACGAAGACGTCATCCGCCTTATCTCCGCCAGGAAAAACGAGCCCGAGTGGCTGCTGGAGTGGCGGCTGACCGCTTATCGCCACTGGCTTACGATGACGGAGCCCGCCTGGGCGCATGTGCATTACCCAAAGATTGATTTTCAGGCGATCTCCTACTATTCGGCGCCCAAGTCGAAGAAGGATGGACCGAAAAGTCTGGATGAAGTCGATCCCAAGCTGCTGGAGACCTACGCCAAACTCGGCATTCCTTTGCAGGAGCAGAAACTCCTTGCCGGGGTCGCGGTGGATGCAGTATTCGACAGCGTGTCCGTCGCGACCACCTTCAAGGAGAAACTCGCCGAGGCCGGCGTGATCTTCGGCTCATTCTCCGATGCCGTGCAGAATCATCCGGAACTCGTGCGGCAATATCTTGGCAGCGTCGTGCCTGCAACGGACAATTATTTCGCCGCGCTGAATTCCGCGGTGTTCACCGACGGGTCGTTCTGTTTCATCCCGAAAAACACCCGCTGTCCGATGGAACTGTCCACCTATTTCCGAATTAACGCTGCGAATACGGGACAATTCGAGCGCACGCTCATCATCGCCGAGGAAGGCAGTTATGTGAGTTATCTCGAAGGCTGCACGGCCCCCATGCGCGATGAAAACCAGTTGCATGCCGCGGTAGTGGAGCTCATCGCGCTGGATCGCGCGCAAATCAAGTACTCCACGGTGCAGAACTGGTATCCGGGCGACGAGAACGGCGTGGGCGGCATCTACAATTTCGTGACCAAACGCGGCGATTGCCGCGGGACAGGTTCCAAGATCTCGTGGACCCAGGTCGAGACCGGCTCGGCCATCACCTGGAAATACCCGAGTTGCGTGCTGCGGGGCGACGATTCCGTCGGCGAATTCTATTCCGTCGCGGTCACCAACAACTATCAGCAGGCGGACACGGGCACCAAGATGATTCACATCGGCCGGAATACCCGCAGCACCATCGTCTCCAAGGGCATCTCCGCTGGACACGCGCAGAATTCCTACCGGGGCCTGGTGCGGATCGCGAAAAGCGCGGAACACGCCCGTAACTATACACAATGCGATTCCCTGCTCATGGGCGATCGCTGCGGCGCCCATACCTTCCCGTATATCGAGACCAGGAATGCCACGGCGGTGTTGGAGCACGAGGCCACCACATCCAAGATCGGCGACGACCAGTTGTTCTACTGCATGCAACGCGGCATCTCCGGGGAAGACGCGGTCAACATGATCGTGAACGGCTTCTGCAAGGAGGTCTTCAAGGAGCTACCCATGGAATTCGCGGTCGAGGCGCAGAAGCTCCTCGGCGTGACCCTCGAAGGCGCCGTCGGCTGAGCCCGGCTTTACGAATCATCATAATCAGGACAAGGCAATGTTAAGCATTAAAAATTTGCACGCGAACGTCGCGGACAAAAAGATCCTCAAGGGGTTGAACCTCGAGGTGAAGACGGGCGAAGTGCACGCCATCATGGGACCAAACGGCTCCGGCAAGAGCACGCTGGCGAACATCCTGGCCGGCAGATCGGGCTATGAGGTTACCGCGGGGACCATTACCTACGAGGGAAAAAATCTCCTGGACATGGACCCGGAGATCCGGGCGCGGGAGGGCGTCTTCCTGGCCTTTCAATATCCCGTGGAGATACCCGGCGTGAATAACGTCTATCTCCTCAAGGCCGCGTTGAACGCGATCCGCAAACATCGCGGCGAGCAGGAACTCGACGCCATGGAATTCCTGAAGCTGGTGAAGGATAAAATGAAACTGGTGAAGGTCCGCGAAGACCTGATGAGCCGCGCGGTCAATGAGGGTTTCTCCGGCGGCGAGAAGAAACGCAATGAAATTTTTCAGATGGCCATCCTGGAGCCGAAACTGGCGATCCTGGACGAAACCGATTCAGGGCTCGACATCGATGCCCTGCGGATCGTCTCCGAGGGCGTCAACAGCCTGCGCGGACCGCAGCGCGCTATCGTGATGGTGACCCATTATCAACGGCTGCTGAACTACATCGTCCCGGATCATGTGCATGTCCTCGCCGACGGACGCATCATCAAATCGGGCGGCAAGGACCTAGCCCTCAAGCTCGAAGCGGAAGGTTATGACCGGGTCCGGGAGGAGGCCGCCGTCGCATGAGCCAGGAAGCGCTGGAATTTTACGTCGCCGAGCACGCCCGGACGATCGCGCTGGATACGGACTGGCTGCACGGGCTGCGTCAATCCGCTCTCAGTAACTTCCGCCGTGCCGGATTTCCGGATACCCGGCAGGAAGACTGGAGATATACGGATGTCCGCCCCATTCTCAAACGACGCTTCGTTCAAGCCGGAGATTCCGGGGATCTGGCGGCGGATGCGGGCTTCGAGGGGATGCGTTTCGCCGGACTCGATGCGCATGAACTGGCGTTCATCAACGGTCACTATGACAAAGGCCTCTCACGTCTTGGTCCGCTGCCGCAAGGCGTGATCCTGACCTCGCTCGCCGAGGCCCTAATCAAATACCCCCAACAGGTGAAGGATTGCCTCGCGAATTTTCCCGGCCTCGATGCGAACGGCTTCCAGGCCCTGAATACCGCATTCCTCACCCACGGCACATTGCTCTATGTGCCCGCGGGCGTGACCGTGGCGACGCCGGTGCATCTCATCTTCCGTTCGAATCGCCAGCCGGAGCCGCGGATGGCCTTTCTCCGCAATCTCATCGTGCTTGGGCGGGGCGCGAGTCTCACCGTGATCGAGGATTATTCTGGCACAGCAGATGCCGAATACATGACCAACGTCACCACCTGCATCAGCGGCGGCGAGGGCGCCAGTCTGCGGCATTATAAACTGCAAGGCGAAAGCCAGAAGAGCTATCACATTGCGGCGACGCACATCCGTCAGGCGCGCGACTGCCGGGTGGAGTCCTGCTCCATCGCCCTGGGCGGGGCCCTGGTCCGCAACGACATCACCGCCTCGCTGGACGGAGAAGGCGCGGAAGTTGCGCTGGACGGCCTGTATATGGGCAACGGCAGACAACATGTCGACAACCACACCTGGATCCATCATCGCAGCCCGCATACCACCAGCCGCGAGGAGTACAAGGGGGTGTTGAACGATCACGCCCGCGCCGTCTTCAACGGCAAGGTCATCGTGCACGAGCACGCGCAGAAGGCGGATGCCCGTCAGGCCAACGACAACCTGCTGCTCTCCGACAACGCCGAGATCGACACCAAGCCTGAACTCGAGATCCACGCCGATGACGTGAAATGCAGCCACGGCGCGACCATCGGCCAACTGGACGAGAACATGCTCTTCTACCTGCGTTCGCGGGCGGTGGACGCGGACACCGCGAGAAGCCTTCTGATCTTCGCCTTCGCCGATGCCGTCGTCAGCCGGATTGGGCTCCGGCCGATCCGGGAGCGGCTCGAGGCCATGATCCTCGGCAAACTGCCCGACTCGGGGCTGATAAAGGAATTCGTGCAATGAATGTCGCGCACAAAGATATCTCCAAAACCGGCGCGGGGACGGTCCTCGATGTGGAGGCCTTGCGCGGGGATTTTCCCATCCTCGCGCGCCGCATCCGCGGCAAACCGCTGGTCTATCTGGACAACGGCGCCACGGCGCAGAAACCCCGCGTGGTCCTGGAAACCCTGGATAATTACTACCGGAATTACAACGCCAATATCCATCGGGGCGTGCATACGCTCAGCGGTGAGGCGACTGCCGCCTACGAAGGCGCGCGGGATCGGATCCGGAAATTCATCAACGCCCGCGCGAACGCCGAGGTTGTCTTCGTGCGCGGCACGACGGAGGCGATCAACCTGGTCGCCACCTGCATGGGCTGGGGCGGCGTGCAGCGCGGCGACGAGATCATCATCTCGGCCATGGAACATCATTCGAACATCGTGCCGTGGCAACTGCTCTGCGAACGCAGCGGGGCCGTGCTGCGGGTGATCCCGATCAACGAGGCCGGCGAGCTGATAATGGAGGAGTATGCGAGGCTGCTCTCCGACCGCACGCGCCTCGTCGCGGTGACACACATCTCCAACGCCCTCGGGACCGTGAATCCCGTGAAGCAGATCATCGAGATGGCGCACGCGCGCGGGGCGCTGGCTTTGATCGACGGGGCGCAGGCCGTGCCCCACACCGCAGTGGATGTGCAGACGCTCGACTGCGATTTCTACGCCTTCTCCGGCCACAAACTCTTCGGCCCGACCGGGATCGGCGTGCTCTACGGCCGCCAAGCCGTGCTGGAAAAATTTCCGCCCTACCAGGGCGGTGGCGACATGATCAAAATGGTGTCGTTCGAAAAAACAATCTATAACGATCTGCCCTACCGCTTCGAGGCCGGCACCCCCGACATCGCCGGCGTCATCGGGTTGGGCGCCGCCGTGGACTATGTTACGGCCGTGGGCCTGGATCGGATCGCCGCCCACGAACGGGACCTACTGGAATACGCCACCGACGCCGCGCGCGGGATTTCGGGCCTGCGGATCATCGGCACGGCAAAAGAGAAGGCGGGGATCCTGTCCTTCGTCCTGGAGGGGATCCACCCACACGATATCGGCACGATCCTCGACCACGACGGCGTCGCCATCCGGACCGGGCATCACTGCGCCATGCCGGTGATGGAGTTTTACAAGGTCCAGGCGACGGCCCGGGCCTCGCTCGCCTTCTACAACAACCGCGCGGACATCGATGCGCTCATCAAGGCCATCGCCCACGCCAGACAGGTATTCCACTGATGCACGAGCTCAAGGATCTTTATCAGGAGGTCATCGTCGACCACAACCGCAGCCCGCGCAATTTCGGCAAGCTCGCCGGCGCCAACCGCGTGCTGGAGGGTTACAACCCGCTGTGCGGGGATCGCCTGACGCTCTATCTCAACGTGAAGGATAACAAGATCGAGAACATCACCTTCGACGGATCAGGGTGCGCGATCTCGGTCGCCTCCGCCTCGCTCATGACGGAGACCATCAAGGGCAAATCCACCGGCGAGGCCGAGGGGATCTTTCATTCCTTCCATGACATGGTCACGACGGATTCCGGCGAACCCGATTTCGACAAGATGGGGAAACTCGTTGCCATCGCCGGCGTGCGGGATTATCCCACGCGGGTGAAATGCGCCACCCTCTGCTGGCACACGTTGCATTCCATCATCCAGGGGGAACGCGCGTCGGTGTCCACGGAATGAACATCCAGCAGAAGGAGCCTGTGGTCCTGCGTCGGGACTGCGATGCCCTCCTGATCCCGGTCGGCACGCCGATCATGCTCCCTAAGGACAGCACGGTCTTCATCGTCCAGGCGCTGGGCGGAAATTACACCGTGAACATCAACGGCAATCTCGCGCAGGTCGCCGCCCGCGACGCGGATGCCTTGGGCTTCGAGGCCGTGCGGGAGGCGCACGCGGGGGCGGAGGGCGCGGCTCTGAACCGCGAGGTGGTGGAGGAGCGCATCTGGGAGCAGCTCAAGACCTGCTATGACCCGGAGATCCCCGTCAATATCGTGGATCTCGGTCTGGTCTACGCCTGCGAGATCGAACCTGACGTTCAGGGCGGCTGGCGGGCGATCATCCGGATGACCTTGACCGCGCCGGGCTGCGGCATGGGTGAGTTCCTGGCCGCCGATGTGCGCCGCCGGGTGGCGGGCGTCACGGGAGTCAGCGACGTGAGTGTGGATCTCGCGTTCGATCCACCCTGGAACCTGTCGATGATGTCGGAATCGGCGCGGCTCGAATTGGGCATGTATTGATCTTCAGCAGGTTTCCACCGTGAACATTTTCTTATCTACCCCGGGTACGGGGCATGAGTGACTGGGTTGACGTGGCGCCGCTCGCCGAATTGATGCCGGGCTCGCCTCGTCTGGTGGATCTCGACGATGTCCTGGTCGCCGTATTCAATGTCAATGGCGAGATCCATGCCATTCAAAATGTCTGCACCCACGACGGATTTCCCCTGGTCGGTGATGGCCATGCGGACATCGTGAACGGCGAGGAGATCCGCTGTCCCCGCCATGGCGCCCGTTTTTGTCTCAGGACAGGCGCGGCGACGGCCCCGCCCGCATACGAACCCGTCGCCGTGTTTCCCACCCGCGTGGTCGATGGGCTGATCCAGGTGCGTGACGCGCGCTTCGACTAAAAATACCCCCTTCTCCCAGAGGGCGAAAGAGTATGTTCAATGGCGTAGGTTGGCGGTGAGTGAAACGAACCCCAACATAGAAATCCCTCGCCAAGCCGCAAAGCACGCCAAGACAGGATCATGCCGGTCAAAGCAACCTGGACACCCCGGATATCGGCTGCCTATACTCTGACCTCAAGGTAGCGCAACGAAGGATAAGGAGGTTTCTCGCATGTCCTGTTACTCCGCTATTGATTCTTATCGGACAAGGTGCCCACTAAATCCTAGGCAGCCTTCAGAGACACATTCGATGACCCGATTTGCGCTCGTATCGGCTATCTTTTTTCTGCTCTATTGCTCAGTAACGACTGCTCAGAGCGATCACCTTATTCCAGATCCAAGATTTGCTTCGTCTCCTGATGACTATGAGATACATCTCACTCATATATTTCGTCGTATTTACACACCCCGAGTCGTAGCGAAAGTGATCGTAATTCCAGCGTTCGAGGCCGAAGGCGCAATCGGTATCCTTAAGAATGACGATTCAGAAGGAAGAATAACTTACACCCTAATCGTGATTCGTTTGAGCAGCTCGTTATCCAAGATGCATTCCGAAGAGATATCTAAAATAAATTCGATGTATGAAGACATTCGGAAACGATTTTACTATTACGAGGAACATCGTACGGAAATATTCGAGAAGTTACGTTCGCGGGCAGAGAATGAGATTTCTACAGATATTTGTGAGAAATCGATCGATACTGATTCTGCTGTCAAGTTGATTGAGATTTGGCGAATCGCTCTAGACCAAGCCGCACCCAGAGAAGATAACACTCGAGACGGCGTGGCTTTTTACTTCTCGATGGAGATCGAGCCTAACGGCATATTATCGGGAGTTACTAACTATAATATAAATAACGACTCAGCCATGAATGCATTGTTAAGACTCGTAAACTCACTTACTCAATCCTGCGACGATGACAGAATTGCAATACATGATGCAATCGATCTTGCGGCTAGACGACTCAAAGCTGCTAAAAAGTCGCTAACAAATTGAACAATAAGGACACCTTGGCCCAATACTCCTTAGCATGGTAGCCCGCATGGAATGAAATGCAATGCGGGAAATCGGACGTAATGTTTCCCCGGATTACGCTGCGCTCCATCCAGGCTACGTTCTCATTAAATTCGTTGCCCTTCGACAAGCTCAGGGCGAACGAATTCGATTTTGTTCAGAGGTTCCCAAACGAGTTGCACGGCTTGACAGGCACCATCGATATGGCTATCGTCATACGGTATCGCTATCGATAGAGATTCGTACATGACTGCCGTAACCGTTTCGCCAAAATTCCAGGTCGTTATCCCTAAAGAAGTGCGTGATTCGATGGGGATAGTTTCCGGCCAAAAGATACAGATATTGACCTATCGGAATCGCATCGAACTCATCCCAATCAAGCCGATGAAGAAAATGAGAGGTTTCCTGAAAGGCATCGATACCAATGTCAGCCGGGAAAATGACAGGGTATGAATGTCGTCGATTCGTCCGCCTGGCTATCGTATTTTGCCGGGGACAAAAACTCCGGTTATTTTGCAAAACCGATAGAAACGATAGATGAACTGTTGGTGCCCAGTATTACTCTTACGGAAGTGTTTAAAAATATTCTCCGTCAGAAAGGGGAAGAATCAGCCCTGCTGGCTATAGCTCATATGGAACAAGGAACGGTGATATCCCTCGATAAGGAACTATCAGTAGATGCCGCCTATTGTGGCGTCGAACATGGTTTGCCATTGGCGGACAGCATTGTCTATGCCACAGCGCAGAAATATAACGCGACGTTATGGACCCAGGATGCTGATTTCAAGGATTTGAAAGACGTGAAATACTATTCAAAATAAAGCGACAATGTTGCGGGTATTTTGACGTAATGCTTCCCCGGATTATGCTGCGCTGCATCCAGGCTACCTTCTTCCATGAACGGAAGCCGCGAGTGCGCTGAGAGTACCCCGCAACGGGTTTGTCCCGTATAATCGCGGCCTTCAAAATCCTTCCAAAAACAATCGAATCAACCGGAGTTTTCCATGTCAATCGAAAGGACATTATCCATTATCAAACCCGACGCGGTGGCGAAAAACATCATCGGCGAGATCTACACTCGCTTCGAGAAGGCGCAACTGCGCATTGTCGCTGCGAAGATGTTGCAACTGACGACAGATCAGGCCAAGGCCTTCTATGCCGTGCACAAGGAGCGGCCCTTCTACAACGACCTGGTGCAGTTCATGTGCTCGGGGCCGGTGATGATCCAGGTGCTCGAAGGCGAGAACGCCATGGCGAAGAACCGCGACATGATGGGCGCCACCTTCCCCAAGAACGCCGCGTCGGGCACGATCCGCGCGGATTTCTGCGACCCCGCGGGCGACCAGGGCGAGAACGCGGTGCATGGCTCGGACAGCCTGGAGAACGCGGCCGTCGAGATCGCCTTTTTCTTCCAGCCGGGCGAGCTCTGCAAGCGCACCCGTTAGTTTGATTGTGACAGCCGCGACCAACCTCTTCGACCTCAATCCCGCCGCCATGCGGGACTGGTTCGCCGCGCTGGGTGAGAAGCCCTATCGCGCGACCCAGGTGCTGAAGTGGTTGTACCATCACGGCGTCACCGACCTCGATCGCATGACCGATCTGGCGCGGGACCTGCGGGTCAGGTTGCGGGACCTTGTATGTTTCACTTTACCGGAGATCCACAGCAGCGAGGTCTCGGCGGACGGTACGCGCAAGTGGCTGCTGCGGGTCGATACGCAGAATTGCGTGGAAACGGTGTTCATACCCGAACCCGACCGCGGCACACTGTGCGTCTCCTCGCAGGTCGGCTGTCCGCTGGCGTGCAGTTTCTGCGCCACGGGCAAACAGGGGTTCAGCCGGAATCTGGGCGTGGCCGAGATCATCGGCCAGTTGTGGCTCGCCAACCGGGAGCTGGGTTATTTCGACCAGCGCCAACGGATCATCAGCAACGTGGTCCTGATGGGGATGGGCGAGCCGCTGCTCAATTTCGATAATGTGGCGGAGGCCGTCGATCTGATGCTGGATGACCTCGGCTTCAGTCTCGCCCGCAAGCGGGTGACCCTGAGCACCGCGGGCGTCGTGCCCGGTATCTATAAATTGGCCGAGCGGCACCGGATCTGTCTCGCGGTATCCCTGCACGCCCCGACGGACGCATTGCGCGATGTCCTGGTCCCGATCAACCGGAGCTACCCCCTGCGCGAGTTGATGGAGGCCTGCCGCCATTACGCCCGCGCCGATTCTGACGAACCGATCACCTTCGAATATGTGATGCTGGATGGCGTCAACGACAGCCCGGAACAGGCCCGGCAACTCGTGCGCCTGCTCTCCGGCATCCCGGCCAAGGTCAACCTGATCCCGTTCAATCCCTTCCCCGGCGTCGGCTACGCCCGCTCGCCCAAGGTAACAATTGACGCATTCCGTGATATTCTGATCAAGGCCGGACTCATGACGATCACCCGCAAGACGCGCGGCGATGACATCCACGCCGCCTGCGGCCAGTTGACCGGCATGGTGAAGGCACGCAAAGCCACGATACAGCACAGCCGGACGGCACAGACCCGATGAACCTGACACGACTGATTATCCCGGCGCTGATGTGCCTGCCACTGTGGGGGTGCAATCAGGCCGGCAACAGCAGCAATCTCCGCCCCCGCGCCGCAACCAAGGATGCGGTCACCGCCAATATTAATGTAGGCGCCGAATACATGCGGGAAGGCAACTATGAAAAGGCCCTGGAGAAGCTGGATCGCGCCAGGGCGATCGATCCGGGCTACTACGGCACCTACAACATCTACGGCCTGCTTTATCAACGGATGGGGCAGAATGCCGACGCCGAGAGGAATTTCCGCAAGGCGCTGGGCCTCGCCAGCAATGACCCGGCGGTGTTGAACAATTTCGGCCAGTTCTTGTGCAACACGGAACGGGCCGCCGAGGCCGAGAAGATTTTTCTCCAGGCGGCCGGCAATCCACTGAACCAGATGCCCGAGGTGGCATTGACCAATGCCGGCATCTGCATGCAGAAATCGGGACAACTGGTCAAGGCCGAGGAGTACTACAGAAAGGCGCTCGAATTGAACCGCGATCTCGCCGATGCCCTGATCCGCATGGCGCAGATCTCCCAGGAGCAGGGCAACGCGCTCTCCGCCCGCGGTTTCCTCCAGCGCTATCTGGCTAACGCCAAACCCACCGCGCAATCCCTCTGGCTCGGTATCCAGATCGAACGGGAGCTGGGCGATACCAACGCGGTTTCGAGCTATGTCCTGATGCTGAAAAATAATTTTCCGGATTCGCGGGAAGCGGGATTGCTGGAGCAATCCGGCCTGCGCTGATCATGAAAGAAGCGCCATTGCATGAAGTCCAGGCATCGCCAGGCGAGATGCTGAAGGCGCTGCGCGAGGAGCGCAAGCTCACCGTGCAGGACATCGCCGCCAAACTCTATCTCGATGCCAGCATCATCGAGGCCCTGGAACAGAATAAGTTCGTCGACCTCACGGCCTCGACCTATACCCGCGGCTATCTCCGCAGTTACTCGCGACTGGTCGGCGCGGATGCGGACCTGATCATCGCCATCTACAACAAGGTCGCGCCGGGCCCGCCCGAGATCATCCCCGAAGTCCGGCCCCCGGCCCAGATCAGCAGCCGCGACAAACCGGTTCAGGCCTTCACCTGGGTGGTCTTACTGGTGATCGGGCTGCTGGTGTTCTCGTGGGTGCGCAGCAATTACCTGGTGGATGAGCCTGACCAGCCCGCGGAGGCCGCCCAAACCACGGCGCCCGCTGTGCCGCAGCCCATTCCAGCGACAGCCGCTATCGCCACGGATCTCCTCGCGGATGTCGCCCCCGAAGAAATCGAGAACGAATTCACCGATACTGTTATATCCCCTGACCACTCGCCGATACCGGCGGCAGGCGGCGATTTGACAGAGCTTGTCGAGGCTGGCGTTAATGCCGCTCTGACCGAAACCGCAGCCGATGCAACCACGCAGGCAGCGGCGATTGACGGCGGTGTGGCTGGCGCCGCGGATAACGCCGCGATCGCCCAGGGCCCGGACCTGCTCAAGCTCCGCTTTACCGCGGATTCCTGGGTGGAGGTCACCGATCGCGACGGCCATCGCCTGTATGAAAACCTGGCGCGGACCGGCGATCAGATCTCGCTCTCGGGCGCGGCGCCCTTTGCCGTGAAACTGGGCTTCTCCCAGGGCGTCATCCTGGAGTTCAACGGCGAGCCCTTCGATCCCGCCCCCTATTCCCACTCCGGCGTCGCCAGTTTTACTCTGGAGTAAAGGCGCTGTCGGCGCTCCAGGCGAGATTTCGCATCCGATGATTGATCGTGCCCACTACCACAGGAGCCCATAACAGACCGTGACGGAAAAGATTCAGGCCATCAGGGGCATGAACGATATCCTGGCCGACGAGACCGGACGCTGGCAATCTCTCGAAGCGCTGATCCGGCGCGTGCTGGAGCAATACGGCTACCAGGAGATCCGTTTTCCGATCCTGGAGAAGACCGAGCTGTTCGCGCATTCCATCGGCGAGACCACCGACATCGTCTCCAAGGAGATGTACAGCTTCGTCGATCGCAACGGCGACAATCTGACCTTGCGGCCCGAAGGCACCGCCGGGTGCGTCAGGGCCGGGTTGCAGCACAGCCTGTTTCAGACTGGGGTGCAAAAGCTCTGGTATAACGGCCCCATGTTCCGGAGGGAGCGGCCCCAGAAAGGCCGGTTGCGCCAGTTTCATCAAACCGGGGTCGAGGCGTTCGGCCTGCCGGGACCGGATATCGACGCCGAACTGATCCTGCTCTGCGCCAGGCTCTGGCGGGAACTCGGTCTTGACGACATCACGCTCCAGATCAATTCCCTCGGCTCGGCGGCGGCGCGCCTCGCTTACCGCAATGTCCTGGTCGAGTATTTCACCGGACACAAAGATCAGTTGGATGAGGACAGCCGCGCCAGGCTCGAGCGCAATCCCCTGCGGATACTGGACAGCAAGGATCCGGACCTCCAGAACCTTATTGCCAATGCGCCGGCCATGAGCGGTTATCTGGACCCGGAGTCCGCGGACCACTTCGCGGGTCTGCAAGAGCTGCTGACCGGGGCCGGGGTGACATTCACGGTGAATCCCAGGCTGGTGCGGGGGCTCGATTATTATTGCAAGACCGTGTTCGAATGGGTCACCAGCCGGCTCGGCGCGCAGGGTACGGTCTGCGCGGGCGGCCGCTATGACGGCATGGTGGAGCATTTCGGCGGCAAGACCACGCCCGCCGTGGGTTTCGCCCTCGGCATGGAGCGCCTGCTGGAGTTGGCCGATCTGAAGGAACCGCTGGATTCGCGTCCGGATCTCTATTTCATCCATGCCGGGGCCGGCAGCGAGGCGCGCGCCATGCAGCTTGCCGAGCAGGTCCGTGATGCCCATCCATCCCTGAAGGTGATCCTGCATTGCGGGGGCGGCGGCATGAAGAGCCAGTTCAAGAAGGCCGATCGCTCCGGCGCCTCGCTGGCCCTGATCCTGGCGGAAGATGAACTGGCCAGAAATACCGTGGCCATCAAGCACCTGCGCCGGGATCTGCCGCAGCGGGAGGTCGCCTGGCCGGCGCTGCCCGGCGCATTGTCTGAGTTGTTAATGAATGTATAATGCGGCGCTTGTTTTGCCTATTAAAGTAACGCTCGGTTAAATCCGGGAGGTTTGTTTGGAAGATTATCTGTCAGAACAGGAACAGGTCGAGGCCCTGAGAAAGTGGTGGGGCGAGAACGGCAAGTCGGTGATCGCCGGCATAGTGCTGGGACTCGCCGCCATCTTTGGTTGGCGCGCCTGGCAGGATCATTTGCGCGTGCGGGCGGAGGCCGCTTCCGATATTTATCAGGAGCTGCTCACGGCGCTGGGCAACCCGGAGGCCCAGAAAGAGGCCAACGAACGCGCCGAGGAGCTGATCAACGATTATCCGTCCATGCGGTATGCGGTCTTTGCGGGGTTGGCGCAGGCGCGCATGGCAGTGGCGGCCGATGATTATCCCAAGGCCGCGGAACACCTGCGCAAGGCCCTGGAAAGCAACGATGACGCGAAACTGCAACCGCTGATCCGCCTGCGCCTCAGCGCCGTATTGACGGCGAATGGCGATCACGAGGCGGCGCTCAAGGAACTGGAGGCGAAGGACCCGGGGACCTTTGCAGCGGCCTTTGACGAACTCCGCGGGGATATCCAATTGGCCCTCGGCGATCTGAAGGCGGCGCGAACCTTTTACCAGCAGGCCCTGGAGAATGCCCGCGCCGAGCAGAGCGATACGGTTGTTCTGGAGATGAAACTCGAAAGTCTCGGCGGCGCCGGTCAAGAATGATGTATAAAAGTCTTGTGTGCGCGCTGCTGCTCTCGCTTTGCGGTTGCAGCATGATGGAAGACGCCAAAAGGATGCTTGCCGGCGACGAAGACAACGCCATCCCCCCGGCGGAACTGGTCGAATTCATGCCCTCGCTGAACGTGGCCGAACTCTGGTCGCGGCGCATTGGCAAGGGCAACGATAAATATTATCTCCGGCTCTCCCCTGTTTATGCCGCGCAGCGGCTATACATCGTGGATTCCCGCGGCCGGCTGCAAGCCCTCGACGCCACCAACGGGCGGGAGTTCTGGTCGCGCAACGCCATACAGAAACAGCGGTTCTGGTCCAAGGGCGATAAGGCCAAGATCTCGGCCGGTCCCGGTTACGGCGAGGAAAGCCTGCTGGTGGGCACGAACGACGGCGAGGTCTTCTCCTACCGATCCCAGGACGGCAAATTCCTCTGGCGCGCCCGGGTCTCCAGCGAGATCCTGTCCGCCCCGAAACGGGCGGGCGGCACGGTCATCGTGCGATCGATCGACGGCAAATTGCATGCCCTGAACGGCGAGAACGGCCGCCGCCTGTGGGTCTACGATCGCGAGGTGCCATCGCTCAGTCTGCGCGGCACGGCCACGCCGCTCATCCAGGACGACAAGGTGATCGCCGGGTTCGATGAGGGGCGCCTCGTGGCCCTGGAACTGAAGACCGGTCGCCTGCTGTGGGAGGCCCGAATCACCACCCCGCGCGGCAGCACGGATATGGAGCAGATGGTGGATATCGATTCCGATCCGATCATCCTGGAAGGCGTGATCTACGCGGCCACCTATCAAGGGCAGGTGGCGGCGGTCCAGTTGGAGACCGGCCGGATCCTCTGGACCACGGATCTGTCTTCCTACGCCGGCTTCGCGGTGGATGAGGATTATCTTTATATCTCCGACCAGTCCAGCCACATCCGCGCCTTCGATCGTTTTTCCGGGGAGCAGATCTGGGAGCAGGGCCGCCTGAACATGCGCAACGTCACGGCCCCGGCGCGGGTCGGCGATTATCTCGTCGTCGGCGATGTGGAAGGCTATCTCCATTGGCTGGACAAACGGACCGGCGATTTCGTCGCCCGCACCCGGCCGGCCGATGCCCCTTACATCGCCCCGCCGCTCGTCGTGGGAAATATCCTCTATGCCTTCAGCAGTGACGGAACCCTGACGGCTAGCACATTTCGTTGACCGGAAACGCCCGGGGGCGTTTCATACACAGGCAGGGGCGGCGACCATGACCATCACCATCGCAATCCTCGGTCGTCCGAACGTAGGTAAATCCACGCTTTTCAACCGGCTGACCGGGACCCGCGCGGCGATCGTGCTCGATTCGCCCGGCGTCACCCGCGACCGCCAGTACGGGGCTTTCAGTCATGCGGAACGTCATATCCTGCTGATCGACACCGGGGGTCTGCACGATGCCGATACGGGCAACGAGTCCCTGGAGGAGCAGGTCTCAGGTCAATCGATCCGCGCCGCCACCGAGGCCGATGCCGTGTTCTGGATCGTCGATGGCCGCGCCGGGATCAACGCCGCCGACGAGGCGCTGGCGCAGGAACTGCGGCCGCTGTGCCCCCGGTTGTATCTGCTGGTAAACAAGGTGGAGGGACTCGATCCACATCTCGCGACCGCGGATTTCCATCGCCTCGGCGTCGGCGAGCCGATCGCCATTTCGGGGCAACGGGGATCCGGGACGGAGGCGCTGCTGGACCAGGTGTGCCGGGAGATCCCCGATCACCCTGAAGACGATATCGGACCGGCGGAGGGTTTGCCCATCACCTTCATCGGCCGTCCGAACGTTGGGAAATCGACCCTGATCAACCGCATCCTGGGCGAGGAACGCTTGCTGACCTCGGCGGAGCCCGGCACCACGCGCGATTCCATCAGCATCCCCTTCCGCCGTCAGGGTCGCGATTACCGGTTGATCGATACCGCCGGGGTGAGGCGCCGGGCCAGGGTCACCGATGCGATCGAGAAATTCAGCGTGGTCAAGACACTCGCCGCCATGGACGCCGCGGCGGCGATCATCGTGGTGCTGGACGCCACCGAGGCCGTGACGGAGCAGGACATCTCCCTCATCGGGATGACAGTCGAACTGGGCAAGGCCCTGGTGATCGCGGTGAACAAATGGGACGGGCTGGATCCCTACCAGCGAAAGCGGATTCGGGATCAACTTGAGCGCAAACTCGACTTCGTCTCCCACGCCTGCCTGCATTTCATCTCGGCCCGCCATGGCACCGGGGTAGGCAAACTGTTCGAGAGCATCGAGAAGATCCGGCAGGTGCAATCCCGCGAATACAAATCCTCCCAGTTGACTGAATTCCTGGAGCGGGCCCTCATGGAGCATTCACCGCCGCTGGTGAGAGGACGCAGGATCAAGTTGCGCTATGCCCACCTCGGCGGCCACAACCCGCTGCGGATCGTCATTCACGGCAATCAGACGGAGTTCCTGCCGGAGGCCTACCAGCGATATCTGGCCAACTATTTCCGGCAGCGTTTGCGGTTGACGGGTACGCCTGTCCTCATCAGCCTCAAGACCGGGGATAACCCCTTCAAGGGCCGGCGCAACGAACTCACCCCGCGCCAGATCGTGAAACGCAAACGGATGTTGCGGCATACCGGGAAGAGGTCCTGACCGGCAGTGTCCCCAACTTCAGGTCTACTTTAGGAGCCTCTGTATCAGTATCTATTTCGTCTTGCCGGGCTTGACCCGGCATCCAGTACCAATTGTTTTTGACTGGATTCCGGTCGCTCCGGACTTCCTGTCCTCTCGCGACATTTCCCACTTCCTGTGGGTCGCTTTCGCCGGAAAGACGACCAATGGAATTCAGAGCTTCCTTTAGGATCGGTTGTAATAACTGCGGATGAGTTCAAGCACGTCCGTGGCCTCGGGGCTGGTCTCCCAGTTACTGTTGGCGTCAAGGACGATAAGTTCCGTCCGGTTGCCGACCCCGGTCAGGCTGATCTTGAATTCGGAGCCGCCGGTATTGCGGGGTTCGTCCCGATCCCAGAATTTCAGTTTCGAGACCCAGCCTTTTTTCTTTTCGGTCTTGCCGCCCGGGTAGTAAGTGACGGAGTAGATGCCTTCCGACTCGTTCATGCTGGCGATGACGAGCCCCGCGGAGGCGAGGACCGTTTCCATCTTCCGCCAGGCGAAGCTGAATTCCTCGGGCAGATTGAGGAACTCCCGGCCGTCGTTGATCCGCTGGATCTCCGCGCCGCCAGCGGCGCTGGCATAGCTCGGCGTGGCGGAGGCGGGACTGATCGCCACCGCGGGCGCGGGTTGCGCGGCGCCGTTGAAGAAGACATCAAGCTCCGCGGCGAGCCGCTGTTCCGCGGCGGGGTTGTTGCCCTGATCGACCCAGTGCTCGGTCCCGTTGGATCCGAAGACCTGTTCCTGTCGTGAGTTGCCGATGAAGAGCACCAGGGTCCCAGGGGTCTGGCCGGGTTCGGAGAAGATCTTGAATTTGTCGTGGTAGATGAACCCGCCTTCCCGCAATGGCGGCGACCAGTCGGTTTCCAGCACGCCCAACTCCATGTCGTTCAGGTCCAGCAGGTAGCCCTGATCGATGAAATAGCGGCCGAGCCGCGCCCAGACCTCGGCGGTTTCGCCCGGCGCCAGGACCCAGTTAGCGCCCGCCGTGGGCGATGCGGAAGGCGCTTGCGCCATGACCGCGCCACTGATCGCTTGCGGATTGTCGCGGCCTTCCTCCTGGCGCTTGTATTCCGAAAGCGTGGCCTCGCCGGGTATGCCCATGGCGCCCTCGCCCTGTGCGGCGGTCAGATCGGGCGGGACCTCCAGCTCGGGCAGGGATTCGCTCTTCTTGTATTCGGTCCGCTTGTCCGGCAGTACCGCATCCAGTTTGGGAATGTAGGAACATCCGGCAAGGATGCTGATCAGAATGATGACGCAACATAGACGCATGATTATCTTACCTTTGACTAGATTAATTCCGCGGCGCGCATGGCGGCTTCGAGCTGGTTCTCGAACTTCTCCGACAACCAGGTGAGCGGCAGCCGGATCCCCGCCGCGATCAGGCCCAATCTTCGCACGGCCCATTTGACCGGGATGGGGTTCGCCTCCAGGAACAGGTCGCGGTGCAGCAGTTCCAGCCTGGCGTTCCAGCTTCGCGCTGTCGGCGCGTCGCCGGCCAGGGCCGCCCGGCACATTGAGCTCATGGCCGCCGGCGCGGCGTTGGCGGTTACGGAGATCACGCCATGGCCGCCGCGGAGCAGGAACTCGCAACCGGTGGCATCATCGCCGCTGTATAGATAAAAATCCTCGGGACAAAGTTCCCGGATCCGATCGAGCCGCGCCAGATCCCCCGTCGCCTCCTTGATGCCGATGATGTTCGGCACCCGCGACAGCCGGGCCACCGTCTCGGGTTGCATGTCGCAGGCGGTGCGACCTGGGACGTTATACAGGATCTGCGGGATGGCGACCGCCTCGGCGATCGCCTTGTGATGGAGATAAAGTCCTTCTTGCGTGGGTTTGTTGTAATAGGGCGTGACCAGCAGACAGGCATCCGCCCCGGCCTCCTTCGCGCGCTGGCTGAGGTCGATGGCCTCGATTGTGGAATTCGAGCCGGTCCCCGCGATCACGGGCACGCGGCCCCGGCACAGATCCACCACCTGGCGGATGACCTCGCAATGTTCCTCGGGGGTGAGCGTGGCGGATTCCCCCGTCGTGCCCACGGCAACGATGGCGTCCGTGCCCCGCTCGATGTGAAATTCGACCAGCCGCGCCAGGGCCTCCCGGTCGAGGGCGGTGGCGGGCCCGACCCCGGCTTGCATCGGGGTGACCAGCGCGACAAGGCTGCCTTGGAACATGCGTTATCCTGTGGTTTGAGCGATTTGAAAAATTGCGCCGCGCGGCACTCGGTGAGAAGCGCGCGGGTCATGCCGAACTGCCTGTGCGGGACCGCGATCACCGTGGCGGATCAGGTTGCCAATACTACCATCGCGCAGGGTGATATCATAGGCTTGCCTGTGATTAGAACCGGATGATCGAATGACCTCAGCCTCTGTGAATGCCACCCGCCTGTTTGTCTTGGATACCAACGTGCTGATGCACGACGCCACGGCGCTTTACCGCTTCCAGGAACACGATCTCTTCATCCCCATGGTGGTGCTGGAAGAACTCGACATGGGCAAGAAGGGCCTGTCCGAGGTCGCCCGCAACGCCCGCCAGGCGAGCCGCTTCATCGATCGGATCATCGACGAGGGCAAGGCGAAGGAGATCGCCGCGGGCCTGCCGATCGGCAAACTCGAATTGCAGCACGATGGCGAGCCGCAGCCGCTCGGCCGGTTGTTCCTCCAGACTGAGGTGTTGTCCGAAACCGTCCCCGGCACGCTGCCCGGCAGCAAGGCGGACAACTCCATACTCTCCATCACCCTTTCCCTGCAGGCGAAACACCCCGGCCGCGATGTCGTGCTGGTGTCCAAGGACATCAACCTGCGCATCAAGGCCCGCATCCTCGGGATTCACACCGAGGATTATTACAATGACAAGGTCCTGGACGATGCCGATCTGCTCTATACCGGGATGGACCAATTGCCCGACGGCTTCTGGTCGAACCAGACCGGCAAGCTCGAATCCTGGAAGGAAAACGCCAGGACCTACTACCGGGTACCGGGCCGGGCGGCTGCGTCCTGCTATCCGAATCAGTGCCTCTACAGCAATGACGTGGAGAATTTCGAGGTCCGCGTGACGCAGTGCGGGGCCGATTCCACCACCTTCGTGCTGGCGACGGATTACCGCAAGGACAACCATAACGTCTGGGGGATCCAGGCCCGCAACCGGGAACAGAACTTCGCCCTCAATCTCCTCATGGATCCGGAGGTCGATCTCGTGACCCTGCTCGGCGTGGCCGGCACCGGCAAGACCCTGCTCGCGCTGGCCGCGGGTCTTCAGCAGACCATGGAGGCCAAACGCTACAAGGAGATCATCATCACCCGCGTGACCATCCCGGTCGGCGAGGACATCGGTTTTCTGCCCGGTACCGAGGAGGAGAAGATGGAGCCCTGGATGGGCGCCCTGCACGACAACCTTGAGGTCCTGAACCGGACCGACACCACCAACGGCGACTGGGGCCGCGAGGCGACGGCCGATCTCCTCAACAAGCGGATCAAGATCCGCTCGCTTAATTTCATGCGCGGCCGCACCTTCCTCAACCGCTATATCATCATCGACGAGGCCCAGAACCTCACCTCGAAACAGATGAAGACGCTCATCACCCGCGCCGGGCCGGGCAGCAAGATCGTCTGTCTCGGCAATATCAGCCAGATCGACACGCCCTATCTCAGCGAGATCACCTCGGGTCTTACTTATGTCGTGGATCGCTTCCGCAACTGGGAGCACAGCGGCCACATCACCCTGATGCGCGGGGAGCGCTCCCGCCTCGCGGATTACGCCAGCGAGATCCTCTGATCCTTGACCCGCCCGGTATCTGTCCAGGTCCCCGCGCAGCAATCGCATCACCCCGGCGGCCGTGAACTCCTGACACGGATCCGTGAGTGGGCGGCGGAACTCGGATTCCAGCAGATCGGGGTGAGCGGTATCGATCTGCATGAGGCAGAGGCACACCTGAATATCTGGCTCGCCCGCGGCTGGCACGGGACGATGGCCTATATGGCGCGCCACGGCGCGCGCCGCAGCCGGCCCGCCGAACTGCTGCCCGGAACGCTCTCCGTGATCTCGGCGCGGATGAATTACCAGACGGACAGATCGAGATCGTCGGCGGAGGTATTGGCGGATCCGGAACGCGCCTTTGTCGCCCGCTACGCCCTGGGGCGGGATTATCACCGTTTGATCCGCGGGCGCTTGCGACAACTCGCGGCGCGGATCGAGGCAGAGACCGGGGCCTTCGTCTGGCGGCCGTTCACGGACAGCGCCCCGGTGCTGGAAAAGCCGCTCGCCAGCCAGGCGGGTTTCGGCTGGATCGGGAAACACACCAACCTCATCCATCCCCGGACCGGGTCCTGGTTTCTGCTCGGAGAGCTCTACACCGATCTGGATCTGCCCAGGGACACGCCATTCGCTGATTCCCATTGCGGCACATGCAGCCGCTGCATTAGTGCGTGTCCGACCGGGGCCATCGTCGCGCCCTATCAACTGGATGCGCGGCGCTGTATCTCCTATCTGACCATAGAATTGCACGGCTCGATCCCGCTGGAGTTGCGGCCGCTCATCGGCAACCGGGTCTTCGGTTGCGATGATTGCCAGCTCGTCTGCCCCTGGAACCGCTTCGCGCAGATGAGGGCGGAGATGGATTTTCAGCCCCGCAATGGTTTCGACAACGCGCTGCTGCTGGAACTGTTTGCCTGGACCGAGGCAGAGTTTTCGCGCCGGACTGAAGGCAGCCCGATCCGCCGGATCGGTTTTGCCCGCTGGTCGCGAAACCTGGCGGTCGCGCTGGGCAACGGACCGGATACGCCGCTGGTCAGGACAGCGTTGACGAGGCGCCTGCTCGACCCATCGCAACTCGTGGTCGAGCATGTACAATGGGCCCTGCAACAATTAACGCAGAGATGATCGGGAGCGAACCATGGCCAACAAACCTCAAAAGGTACATATCGACGAGATCGAACTGAACGCCTTCGGCAAGGGGGAGAAATTCTCCGCCCGGACCGCGCGCATCGGCGAGCTGCTGGGCATGCAGAAAGGCGGTTGCAGCCTGGTGGAACTCGAGCCCGGCAAATGCGCCTGGCCCTACCATCTGCATTTCGCGCAGGAGGAGTTGTTTGTCATCCTGGAGGGTGAAGGCACGCTCCGCTACGACGACGAGCGTTATCCGGTGCGCGCGGGCGATGTGATCTTCACCCCGCCGGGACAGGGCACCGCGCATCAGATCGTCAATACCTCCGGGGCCAGATTAAGATATCTCGCGTTGAGTTCCGCGAGCGACACGGAGGTGTGTTACTACCCCGACTCCGGAAAGTACGGGGCCTACAGCCGCAAGCCCCGCTTCGCCTTCATCGCGAAGGAAGGGACCGGAACGGATTACTGGGACGGCGAGGCGTCGGATTAACGCGGTAATCGTTGTTGCCAACCTCGCGGCGACAATTGTCTCATCTTGCCCGGGCCGGGAAGTTGACGTCGGCAGCGTGCCTGGTCCTTGCCGCTGTTATGCCATTGCTATGCCAGGCGCATGGCGTGGCGGCGGACGATCAGGGTTTTCTCCTGCGTGGCGCGGGCATGCGGATCGTCCCGTTCATCTATCTCGGGGCGAAACACATGGTCACCGGTTACGATCACCTGCTCTATCTCGCCGGGATCGTGTTCTTTCTGTATCGCTTCAAGGATATCGCGGTCTACGTAACGCTCTTCGCGATCGGGCACAGCACGACGCTGCTCGTTGGCGTCCTCGGCGGCGTGCATGCCAATCCCTGGCTGGTCGATGCCGTGATCGGCCTGTCAGTGGCGTACAAGGCCTTTGAAAATATCGGCGGATTCCGGTGGCTCGGCTGGCGTCTCGATGGCCGCCTCATGGTGCTCTGCTTCGGTCTGTTTCACGGCTTTGGGCTTGCGACCAAATTGCAGACCCTCACCCTCTCCGACGAGGGGCTGGTGGCGAATATCCTGGCCTTCAATCTGGGCGTGGAACTGGGGCAGTTCCTGGCGCTGGCCGGGATCATCATTGCAATCGATCTCTGGCGCAGGTCCGCGAGCTTCACCCAAAACGCCTTCGCCGCCAACATCCTGCTGATGGCCGCCGGTTTCACGCTGGCAGGCTATCAACTCACCGGTTATTACGCAGCTTGAGGAATACCATGCCGGATCTCTCGCCTTACGAACAACACCCGCCCGGTCTCGCGAGTCTCGTTCGGGCCCTGCTGATCGCGCTCTCCGTCGCCGCCACGCTCCTCGTGCTGGTCATCCTGCCCGCGGAATTTTCCCTGGACCCTACGGGGATCGGCGCAAGGATCGGGTTGCTGGGTATTTCCGCGGCTGAACCGGCCGCTACCGAACAGATGGACTCATTACCCGTGGCGGCGCCCGTGCAGAATTACGACCGCGATACCCCGGCCACACTCGCGGAACCCGAGGTGCATCAGGCGAAGCAGACCATTTACCGGAGCGAGACCATCGAGATCCGCATGGCGGCGGATGAACAGCTCGAATTCAAGGTCGTCATGGATCAGGATCAGACGATCCTCTATTCGTGGGAACTGGATCGGGGCGACATCTATTACGACATGCACGCGGAAGCGGAGTCCGGCCCGCCGGGTTATTGGGTGCGCTACGAGGAAGGCGACGGCCGCGCCAACGCACACGGTTCGCTGGTCGCGCCATTCTCCGGGAAACATGGCTGGTATTTTCTCAACTACAACGAATTCCCCGTCACGATCCGTCTCCAACTCTCGGGTTATTACCGCGAGGTCGTGGAGCTGAACCGATCCGGCGTCATTCAATGACGCGGTCGTTCCGCTTGGCGGACAACGCTGTGATGGGTTAAAGTGCGCACCTCATCCATCCCCGGTAACGCGAGAGCCAGACGATGACCGATTTCCTGATCGCGCCTTCCATACTCTCGGCCGACCTGGCGCGCCTCGGAGAAGAGACCGCCGCAGCGCTCAAGGCCGGCGCCGATCTGATCCATGTCGATGTCATGGACAATCACTATGTCCCCAATCTGACCTTCGGCCCCGTCGTGGTGGAGGCCCTGCGCCGGTATGGCATCACGGCCCCGCTCGATGTGCACCTCATGATCGAGCCGGTGGACGCCATCATCCCCGAGTTCGCGAAGGCCGGCGCGAGCTATATCACCTTTCATCCCGAGGCGAGCGCGCACATCGATCGCAGTTTGCAGTTGATTCGCGAATGCGGGTGCAAGGCCGGCCTCGTCTTTAATCCGGCCACACCGCTCGACTGTCTCCGGTACGTCATCGACAAGGTGGACATGATCCTGCTGATGTCGGTCAATCCGGGTTTCGGCGGGCAGAGTTTCATCCCCTCGGCGTTGCCGAAGCTCCGCGAGGCGCGCGTGCTGATCGCCGCCTCGGGCCGGGAGATCCGGCTCGAGATCGACGGCGGCGTGAAGCCGGAGAACATCTGCGCGATCGCCGAGGCGGGCGCGGACACCTTCGTCGCCGGATCGGCCATCTTCGGCAGCGGGGATTACGCCGCCGTCATCCGCGCCATGCGCCGGGAGCTTGCGCAAGTCTCCCGCCCCTGATCATGGAGACGATCGACCACGCACAGTTCACGGCCTACGCGGCGGAGGGTTACAACCTCGTGCCGGTGAGCCGCGAGATCCTCGCCGATCTCGATACCCCGGTCAGCGCCTACATGAAACTCGCGGGCGGACCGTATTCCTATCTGCTCGAATCCGTGCAGGGCGGCGAGAAATGGGGGCGCTATTCCATGATCGGCCTCTCCGCCGATCGGATCCTGCGGGTCCGGGATAGAACAGTGACATTATCCGGGGCCGACGGTCGCGTATTGTGGTCACGCGAGGCCGCCGATCCGCTGGCCGAGATCGAACGCTTCCAACAGGAATATCGCGTGCCGCACGTCCCCGGCCTGCCGCGTTTCACCGGCGGGCTGGTGGGATATTTCGGCTACGATTGCGTGCGCTATATCGAGCCGCGCCTCGACACCGCGCCGTTGCCTGACCCCCTGAATTGCCCCGATATCCTGCTGCTGACCTCGGACCGGCTGGTCATCTTCGACAACGTCAGCGGCAAGATCATCCTCATCGTGCATGCCGATCCCGCGAAGGCGGGGGCCTACGACCAGGCGCTCTCCGATCTCGATCAGCTTGCGTCACGTCTGGCCGAAACGCCGACCCGCCGGCAGCCGGCCGCAGCCGGCCGCGTGGTCGACGAGAAGGATTTTATTTCCGGATTTACCAAGCCTGAATACGAGGCGGTAGTGGAATCCATCAAGCGCTATATCGTCGAGGGCGATGTCATGCAGGTGGTGCCGTCACAGCGGCTGTCCATTCCCTTCCGGGCCGCGCCGCTCGATCTCTACCGGGCCCTGCGCTGCACCAATCCCTCGCCGTATATGTATTACTTCGATCTCGGCGATTTCCACATCGTCGGGGCCTCGCCCGAGATCCTGGTGCGGCTGGAAGGCGATACCGTCACCGTCCGGCCGATTGCGGGGACACGGCCGCGCGGACGGGATGACGCGGCGGATCGCTGGCTCGAGGAAGACCTGCTCTCCGACCCCAAGGAGATCGCCGAGCACCTGATGCTGATCGATCTGGGGCGCAACGATGTCGGCCGCGTGGCCGATATCGGCACGGTACACGTGACCGAACAGATGGTCGTCGAGCGTTATTCCCATGTCATGCACATCGTCTCCAACGTCACCGGCAAGCTCAAGGCGGGCAGGAACGCGCTCGATGTCCTGCGCGCCACCTTCCCGGCCGGCACGGTATCCGGCGCGCCCAAGATCCGCGCCATGGAGATCATCGCGGAGCTCGAACCCGTCAAGCGCGGGATCTACGCCGGGGCGGTGGGCTATCTCTCCTGGGACGGGAACATGGATACGGCCATCGCCATCCGCACGGCCGTGATCAAGGACGGCGTACTGCACATCCAGGCGGGTGGCGGCGTCGTGGCGGATTCCGTCCCCGCGACTGAGTGGGAAGAGACCATGAACAAGGGCCGCTCCACCTTCCGCGCCGTGGCGATGGCGGAGAAGGGGCTGGGGTAAAGATTCTACGCGTTCTATGAACGCGCCGAGCGAGGGTGGGCACGTCTTTTGTGCCCACGCGGGAAAAATATTCCCGGAACGATTCGATATCTTGAAGGATTGCCTCAAGTGCAGCGACACTATGGTAAAGGTGATATCAGTACAAGCTTTTTCAATCCCGCTCTGACCGCGTGGGCACCAACGACGTGCCCACCCTTCGATGACTAGTTAGCGCACATTGGGGTATGGATAACGAAGAGTGACATTTCGTGTAGAGACTCGCCGTATCTCACGGGTGGGATCGAAGAAATACCAAATATTAAATTTCCGTTCATTCGGATTCGTGTCGGAATCTAGGGCACTCCAACCAAGGTGCTCTGCAATTTGTTTCCGTATCTCATTTTTCGTATTGTTAGTCGATTTTCTTTGCCACGTCTCCATGACCGCGCCAAGCAACAAATCGCAAAGCTGAATTGCGGGCGTCTCTTTTGAGTCTCGCGTAACAACAGATGTTACTGGTTGTATGCTTCTAAAACGCTGGTTGAGGATGTTATTTGATATTACTTCGATTGCCTCGTCAGCTTTCGCATAGCTTGACGCGATGGGGTCACACCAGACGCGGAACTCGTGTTGACGGTTTGGGAATCGCTTCAATGCCTTTCGCATCTTGTCTGTGAGCAGCATCGTGAAGTGTTTCCGCCTTGCGAGATCCCAATTCCGGTCATGGTACACGTCGACCTTCACTGCTTCTTTACGTACAACTACGCAATGAAAGACAAGCCAGGGATGTTTGAAGAAGTACTCGATTAACTCGCAATAGAACGGCAAGAAGTAACGCCGCGTAGCAGTAGTCCATTTACATTCGTCTTCAAAGTGATGGCGCTTCGCTATATCGTAGAAGTCGCGATGAAAATCTCCTCTTCTTTGCCATTTCAACCAAAGGCTGCCGAATCCATAATGTGTTGCGCCATGAACTCCAGATTCATCACACGCTATAACCCAACGTCGAACACCCGGATTGTCAGAAGTCGTATAACCTCCTTCGTCGGCGCTCTGTCGGGCGCATCAGCGCGTCGAAATGGAGCAAGTGATTCAGTTTCATCAGTCCGACTCCGACTTGTTTAGCGGTGACGACGATTTGTAGGGAACCTTACCAGCCGGGAATTCGGTTGCAATTTTCTCGAGATGCAATTCTTGGTCATCGAAGAAAATATGAGGGCGAAATGCCTCAAGTATCTTCGTTTTCTCCATTCCCCCAAGGAAAAATACTTCGTCGACATATACTCCCCAGTGGCGAAGAGTCATAATTACTCGCATTTCCGCAGGAGCATTACGGGCCGTAACAATCGCGATGCGAACTGGGGAGAATTCTACTGCCACCGGCAAACGCTCTTGTAAGCGCGCTAGTTTGCGAAGTAATGTGGCATATGGCCCATCCCTCATAGGGACATCTTGATTCGCATCTTCTTGTTGTTGAAATTTCTCCAGGCCTTCGGCTTTGTAAACAATCTCGCTTGCTTCATCGAAAAGTACAGCGTCACCGTCAAACGCGATACGGACCTGTCCGTCAGGAATAGCACCTTTCTGTGTCGGCGGCGGTTTGACGACAGCAGCTGGACAAAGCCCTCCATCAATGACTTTTTGAGCGTCACTTACATTTGTTGTGAGAAAAAGGTCGACATCGAACGCATTCAGATAGTCAACTACTGACTCACCGCCAGTAAACGCATGTCTAGTTATCTGCAGCCCTAATCGCCGAATATTCTTTAACACCCGCACACCTGTTTCTGGGCTATTACGTGACATTACAACAACTTCAACGAGTGGCGATTCAGATTCGTGCGCACTTGCGTCAGCCTGAATGTTAAGATCCAGTAGTGCTCTGACTAGGGGCATCCCTGTGCCAGGCTCAAGTGGATCATCTTCACGTTGAAGCATGTACTTGCGATACGCTTTCACCGCAGCTACGCAATCGGTACTGAAGCGTTCGCGGAATGCTGCATCAGCCTCCGTTAAATCGAAGAGAGCCGTGGACGAAATGCCGATTACAAGAGTGTCAGACAGGTCCATGGCATAACCTGACGAAACCTGGCATCTGAATATACCAACCTGCGAGAATTTCGCGCAGATCCGGTGGAAGATGGGTTAGCCACATACAACCCCCAGTCGTACCGAAGGCTTAACTACAGCCATTAGTGTTCGGAGCTTTGAAAGCCCGATACAGCGCTGACCATTTCGCTGCATAGGGCCGCATTCTGCCCACGCAATTGAGCCAGGACCGTTGAATACTTCCATGACTTCACCGCTAGGCGTTAGTTGCAAAACGAGAAGGTGGTTAGGTTCGGCACGTAAGGCAACAGACCTTCCTTGAGTAGCTTTAACTTGGACCAAAACTCCGCCAGGGGTTTTAGCGTCATGAGCTTCTATCGATGCGGGGAGGAGATTCAAACCGTAGCGATGAGCAGCAATGACTTCGCCGATGCTCCCCACGAGATGTCCGTCAGGTGTGAATCTGCGACCAGGGAATAGGCGTTCAAACTCTCGGACGATCTCGTAGAGTTGCTTAACCAGTGCTGGGACAGCAGCGATGGCGTTTGGCTTCATGCAGCTAATTAGCGGTTATCAGATACTTTGACCGATAACTGTAAATTGAGGTACTGAACATACGAGTAACCTCCTTGTAAATCATTAGGATGGTTGATGGGCTAAGTATAGGCAGCCCATATCTGTGGTGTCCAGTTTGCATTTTCCCATTGCGATGGCGGAGAAGGGGCTGGAGTAGAGATCCCACGAATCCTGTTTCGTTCGATAAACGCGCCGAGGTGCCGGTTAGGGTGGCGCACGTCTTTTGTGCCCACGCGGGAAAAATATTCTCAGAGCGAGCGCGACAAGATGGGTTTTCTGGTTAACCCAGTATCTGATCGTATTCAGCATGTGAGCCAACCCAAAACCATAGAATTCCATCTTTAACTTCGATCCCCAACGCACGGTATCACGGGCCGATACGTACTGAACGGTATGGGCCAATGGATTTAAGATGAAGTGAAGGATGGGTTGGATTATTTTTGAGGAGTTGGAAATTTTTATCCGCACGAGTGCGGATGGAGGCAGGCAGTTTTTCGTACGACTCCCAAAATTTATGGGAGGCATGATGTTTCACAAAGCCTTGCTCTCGCCCCGCTTATGTTCATCCAGGGCTTCCTGCGCAATGTGATTAAATTTGCCCGAGCGGGCATCCTGTTCAATTTGAGCGTCCCATGCCTCGGAATCGAATTCCTGAAACCAATTGCGAAATTCAGCCAATTCCTTTTTATTCAGGGACTGAACTTCTTTCTCGATAATCTGTACTTTCATAATGGGTCTGATTACACCAGAAAATATAGAGAGATTCCAGATCTCCAATCCCTGCACATCATCAGGATGGTTGATGGGTCAAGTATAGGCAGCGTATCTCCAGGGTGTCCAGTTTGCCTATTCCATTGTGATAGTGGTGAAGGGGCGGGGTGGCGATATCTATACCAATGCGCGTGAATGCGCCTTACGCAGAAGACGAAAGCAGACTTTCATACGGTATGCGCAGGCCATCATGGAGGTTTTTTATCATTCGCATACTCAGGGAACGCTTGCCATTTAGAACCTCGGATACGCGGCCACTCTTGCCGATGTAGGCTTCAAGGTCACGCGGGGTCAAACCCTGCTGCTCCATACGAAACTTGATGGCTTCAACCGGACTTGCAGGCCCGATGGGGTAGTGCTTGTTCTCGTAAGCCTCGATTAGCGTTGCCAGAATCTCCATCTCGTCATACTCGGGCGTCTTGGGTTTTGCATGGAAGATTGCCTCCAGCCGCTTAAAGGCTTGACGCAGATCTTTGTCATTACGGATGGGCTTGATGTTCATGTGGGGCTCCACTGCGATACTGATTCAATTCTAGGGAAACACTGAATAAGTATCCACCACACCAGACCATGCGCGGGATTCACTCTGGTAGCTCCCAATTCCCGGAGACGCCTCCAGGGCGGCTCATATCACGACTACTCTACCGGCGTCTCGGCGCACTTACAGTGCATCTGCTTGGTTCGCACGTTGACGAGGTCGACATTCTCGCCGATGGGGTAATCGCCCTTGAACGCGACGGGCTGATCATCCTGACGTTGCCACGTTTCGGGGAATTCGAGCGTCTTCAGTTCGCCATTCGCGTCCCTGATTTTGACTGCGAGCTTGTAGTCGCCGCTGGATGCCGCGCATTCTTCGTTATCGATGGTACCCCGGACGTTCGCGATCGTATTCCGCTGGGAATATTCGAGTTCCATGATCGCCGTGCAACCTCCTGCCATGGCTTGCGGTATGGAAACAAAAAGCAGGAGCAGCGCCAAAAGATGAAGGTTATCGGTACGGCCTGTTGAGGACATGCGGCAAC
This sequence comes from Gammaproteobacteria bacterium, assembly GCA_004297165.1. Lineage (GTDB taxonomy): Bacteria > Pseudomonadota > Gammaproteobacteria > Eutrophobiales > Eutrophobiaceae > 2-02-FULL-56-15. Next base: position 448,351 of record SCUJ01000008.1, on the reverse strand, counting down.
CCCCCCTGTGATTCATCGGGACGGCGTTTGTCCAAGTATAGGCAGCGGTGATCCGGGGTGTCCAGTTTGCTTGCCCGAATTATTTGTCATGTCATATGTATTGACAAATAATCAGACCGGTTTCAAGATCGATTCATGCGGAAGCATAACAAGGCATCGCAGTTGCAAATCCGGGTGACTGACGATGAAAAGTCATTCATCGAGCGTGCCGCCAGGGGGGCAGGACTTTCGATGTCGGCATGGATAATGGGCAAGTTGCTGCCGCCCCAGGAGTTGAAGTTCGGCCAATTGCTGGATGCGTTGTGCGCAGACGACCACAACAAGTTCGCCTATGCGGAATTGAATGACCTGTTGTCCGGTCTTTCGCCCGCGGCGTTCCTCGATATTTGCGGCACTGAGCCGAACCGTCGCTTATCGCATTATGCGTTGAACTATCTTGCCGCGATGGTCGAACTCGCCGCGGTTCAAAATGGCGTGCCGCCTCCGGGATGGACAGCGCGTATACCACCGCTCTCGATGCCGTACTTTGGCGCGTCGTTGATGAGTTTGCGACTTTACCTGTTGACCCATTCGCCCGCGGCATTTCGCCGCCGGAATATATTCATCGACGCGACCCTGGGAGATCGGCTGTGACGGAAACAATACTCACTAAAAAACAAATAATGCAGTTGTTCGAGGCATTGAATACGGAATTGGAGAAAGAAGATACACAGGGCGAGTTATATCTGGTCGGCGGCGCGGTGATGTGTCTGGTGTTCGGGGCCAGGGCCTCCACGCGCGATATCGACGCCTATTTCAAACCGAGCCGCAAGATCCGTGAAGCCGCTGCCCGGGTGGGGATCCGTCTCGGCCTGAACGAGCACTGGTTGAATGACGGCGTGAAGGGATACTTGAGCGATTCAGGTTTGTTTGCGCCGTTCCTCGAACTCAGCCATTTGAAGGTCATGGTAGCTCAAGCCGAGTATCTCCTGGCGATGAAATGTCTGGCGATGCGCATTGGGGAGGAGTTTCACGATCTGGATGATATCCGGTATCTGTTGCGCTATTTGAATATAGACGACTACTCGAAGGCACTGGAGGTCATTTCCCGATATTACCCTTTGAAAGACTACCCACAGAAAACGCTCTACGCCCTGGAAGAGATCTGTCAGGCGAAGTAGGCAGTCCCTCTAATCTCAGATCAATCCGCGTGGGCACGTACGACGTGCCCACCCGACGAAGTCTTTTATTACTCGGTCTTGGTTTCCTCCAGCGGATATTCCAGGTCCTCCCACATCAGGGAGCCGCCACTCAGGGCCTTGACCATATTTTTGTCGTATCCCAGTTGAATCATTTCGAGCGCCATACTGGAGCTCTCTTCATCGTCCACTCAAGGACAATAGAGCACCACCAGTTTGTCCATCGGCAGGGCGATCAGCATCATCTCGCGGTTCATGGGATCGCCCGAGGGGTCGTAATAGATGTTGATGGCGCCGGGGATGTGCCCGGTGCTGTAGCTCAGGCTGTCTCGGGTATCGACGATGACCGGCGGCGTGCCGGCATCGAGCAGGCCCTTCAACTCCTGCGGGGTGATGCGCAGGATCTCGGGGTTTGGCAGTTCCTCGTTTGCCGCGAGGGCTGAAAGATTGACGAGAGACAGCAGTAGCAACAAGGTGCAGCCGATCAGTTTTTGTATTTTCATAAGTCCAGATCCTGTAATTTAAGGGGTCGGAGTGATTTATCCAAAATTACTCCGACCCAATTAGCATTTATCTCCAGTCATCCACCTTCACGCCACGACCCAGACGGAAATCGGTAACGAACCAGGTGGTCTGGATGTTACCGCCCACAGCTAGGATCTGGATGCTCTTCGGATTGTTGAAGGGTTTGATCAAGGTGTCCGGCGGGGCCTTCAGCCAGGTGGCAAGGGGCTCCAGCCCCTGCAGGGCCATGGCGGAATTGACGGTAGAGACCACGCCGTTGCCCCAGTAGGAGGCGACTGTTTTCTCCACATTGCCGGAGAGCCAGGCACTGAGGTCCTCCTTCTTGTTGAAGCCATGCACATCCTTCAGGAGCTTCGCCACGGTCGGATCCACGACGATGGTCGCTGCCGAGCCGGAGGATGAAAGCGCGTGCATGTAATCGCGCATCAGGTTCTGCGGCGGATAACCGATCTGCACCTCGCCAACACTCGAGATGTAGGTCCAGCCGATGCCGATGGTCACCACGCTGTCCTCGGGCTTGAAGCCCATCTGCACGTGCAGGGGCAGCCAGCCTTCCGGCAGCAATTCCTCGTTCTCGGCAATGGTCAGGTTGTTGTATTGCAGGTTGCTGCCGAGCGTGCTGAAGGTGGTCTTGCCGCTGTGCAGGTTGCCCACGGTCTTCGAGAGCAGGGTGAAGACCCGGCCAATCACCGCGTTGGCCTCGTTGTGCGGGCCCATCGCGTTCGTGCCGGAATTCATCCCGAGCTCCTTGCGGATGGGACCGTTGACCACGATCATGTTGGCCATGGATGAAGTCGAATTGCCGAAGGGCACGCGGGTGGCGACGGCCAGGATGAGCGGCATGAACTCCGGCCGCGCCCCGGCCATGACCGCCGCGATGGCCGCCTTCTCCACGGTGAGCTTGCGATCGCCGCCGGGCCAGGAGAGCGTGGCGACCACCTCATCCGGTTTGTGGCTGGTGCCTTTCAGCATCGCCGCCACCCGTTCCTCGGTGGGGAGGATGATGGAGTTGTAATCCGTCCAGTCCTTGTCCTTGAATAACCGTTGCAGGTTGGCCTCGGTATCCGGCGGGAGCAGGCGCGGCTCAGGCCGGGCCTCCGGCGGCACGCCCTTGAAGGTTTCGTTCTCGGTGAGCGGTTTGGTCAGCGCATCGACGATGGCGGTCATCATCGGTTTGTGACTCAGGCGATCCTCGCCTTCGACATAACGCTTGTGCACCTCGGGGGGCTGTCCCGCGACGGGGAAGGGGAAGGCCACATAACGGATGGGCATCCCGTTGGTGTACTTGAAGTCATAATCGATCCCGTAGTTGACCATGGTCTCCGCGGCGGCGCCGACGGTCGGGACGCCTTTCAGTTCCAGGGTCTTGGCGAATCGGCCCACGGCCGATGTGCAGCCGTCTCAACCCGAGATGCCGACGAGCGCGGCGTCTCCCTTTTCCGCAATCTCCGCCCACAACGCCGGGTCGTCGACCATGTAGGAGGCGGCGAGGCGCTTTCTCACGACCTTCACGTCGGCCATGTGCTCCGCCATCCAGGCCTCCATCTGTTCATAGACGCTCCAGGCCGCCTGCGGTCCGCCCCAGTTGATGTCGACCAGATAAAGCGTTTTGCCGGACAGGGTATCCAGGCGGGGCGAGAGCGGGAGGCGCTCCGCCATCTTGCTCTCGACGATGGGATTCAAGACCGTCACCACGTCCTGGTCGGCGGCGATCGCGTTGCCGGAGAGGCCAATCGCGACGGCAAGCGCCGTGAGGCCTGATTTAAAAAGACTCTTGTTCACTGGATTACCCCTCTTGAATTGAATGACGGCGTTCGCCGCGAATTGCGGTGTCTACATTATAGGAACGGCGAGATGAATCAAGGGTTGGCTCAGACTTGCATAATACTTACTACTTTAAAGAATGTATCATCACTCCTGTTCCCGCTCCGGAGGGCGCAACCAGTCCGGAAGCTCCCGGCTGCCGGCGTTATCGATGATGTACTGCCGGATCAGTTTCCTGACCACCTGGGAGGGGGTGAGGTCGTGACTGGCGCAGATCTCCTCAAAGAGCTGCTTCTTGCGGGGGTCGACCAGGACAGTCAGGCGGGCGGTGCGGTTTTCCATGATTGAGCCGTTTCAGTGTAATTGGATTATAATTGCAATCTAATTTAAGATAAATATAATTCACTTTCAATGTTAACTCAATGTAATGACTGACCAGCCAGGGATATGAACTCCAGCGTTCTGTTTCACCCCGGAGAGTGGTTGTACCTGGATTGGGTCCTGCTGGTCGCCAGCGCCTGGTTGTCGATCGGTTTGATTGGAGTTTTTGCCTTACGCCGCCTCGCCCTGGTGGCCAAGGTGCTGTTTCCGGCCGGCGGGGTGTTCGGCGTCGTTCTCCTCGGTATCGCCCTCATCGCCACTCAGGCTGCGCCCGAGACGGCGGTATTGCCGATCGGACTGCCGCAATTGCCGTTCCACTTCCGCCTCGACAGTCTCTCGGCCTTTTTCCTGATGGTGATAGGCGGCGTCGCGGCGGGCGTATCGGCCTTCGCCGCGGGTTACTTCCGCAAGGGCGAGGGCACGCCGCCGGGACTGCTTTGTCTGGAATATCACGTCTTTCTCGCCGCGATGACGCTGGTGGTGCTGGCGGATGACGCCTATGCCTTCATGGTGATGTGGGAGACGATGGCGCTGGCCTCCTTTCTGCTGGTCACCACCAACCACCGCATCCCCGAGATCCGCAACGCCGGTTTTCTTTATTTACTGATCGCGCACATCGGCGCGATCGGCATCCTGCTCTGTTTTGGCGTCTTGCAGGCCAATACCGGGGACTACAGTTTCGAAAACATGCGCGCCCAGCAGCTCTCGCCGTTCTGGGCATCGATCGCCTTCCTGCTGGCCCTCTGCGGATTTGGCGCCAAGGCCGGTCTTCTCCCGTTGCATGTGTGGCTGCCGGAGGCGCATCCGGCCGCGCCTTCGCCGGTCTCGGCCCTGCTGAGCGGGGTGATGCTGAAGACGGCGATCTACGGGATTCTGCGGGTGTGTTTCGATCTCCTGGACCTCAGGCTCTGGTGGTGGGGCGTGCTGCTCATCGCCGTGGGCGTGGTCACCGCGCTCTTCGGGGTCATCTTCGCCGCCGCGCAGGTGGACATGAAACGCCTGCTCGCCTATTCGTCGATCGAGAACATCGGCATCCTGTTCACGGCCATCGGGCTGGCCGTTCTGTTTTCGTCCTACGGCATGCTGCCGATGGCGGCTCTTGCGCTCACGGCCGCGCTCTATCACACCGCGGGCCATGCCCTGTTCAAGAGCCTCCTGTTTTTGGGCACCGGGGCAGTGCTGCACGCGACCAGCGAGCGCAGCCTCGGCAAGCTCGGCGGCCTGATGCGTTACATGCCCTGGGTGGCGTGGGTCTGCCTGGTGGGGGTGATCGCCAGCGCCGGCCTGCCGCCGCTCAGCGGGTTCGTCTCCGAATGGCTTTTGTTGCAGGGGTTTCTGTTCGCCACCGGTTTGCCCAGTTACTTTCTTAATATGTTGATCCCGGTGGTGGCGGCGCTGGTAGCCCTGGTCGCCGCGCTTGCCGGATACACCATGGTCAAATTTTTCGGCATCATCTTCCTGGGTCGACCTCGGGAGGAGCGGTTGGCGCTGGCGCACGACGCCGGCGCCTGGGAACGGATCGGTATGGCTTGGCTCGTAACCGGCAGCCTGGCCCTCGGGCTCCTGCCGATCCAGTTCATCCAGGTCATCGATCCCGTCACTCAATATCTGACCGGCGCGGGTCTGGGCGCGACAGTCGCGGATCACGGCTGGCTGCTGGTGCCGGTCGCCCTGGATCGGTCCAGTTACGGGCCGGCGATCTTTCTCCTCGGTATCGCCATCTGTTGCGCGCTGGTCTTTATTATTGTGCGCGGCATCTATCATGGCAGGGTCCGCCGCTCCGCCCCCTGGGATTGCGGGTTCCCCTGGCAGACCGCGCGCATGCAGGACACCGCCGAAGGCTTCGGTCAACCGATCCGCCAGATCTTCGAACCCTTCTTCGATCTGGACCGGCAGTTGCCTTCCCCCTTCGACAGCGAGCCGGTCTACCGGGTCCAGGTGGGCGATTATTTCTGGCGCTGGTTGTACCTGCCCGCCGCCGCCGGGGTCGAACGCCTGGCCCGCCTGCTCGGACATTTGCAACAGGGACGGATCACGGTGTATCTCCTGTACAGCTTCCTGACCCTGATAGCCGTGTTGCTGCTGGTGCGAAGATGAGCGCCGCCAGTTTAAGCGCCCAGTTTCTGGATATCGTCATCGCCCTGCTGCTCGCGCCGCTCCTGACCGGCTGGGTGAATCAGTGGCGCGCGCGGCTGCAGAACCGCTCGGCGCCCAGTCTGTTGCAGCCTTACCGCCTGCTGCACAAGCTCTTTCACAAGGAATCGGTCCTGGCCGAACACGCCTCGCCGCTGTTTCGTGGCGCGCCCTACATCCTGCTCGGTTGCATGACGCTTGCCTGCGCCATCGTACCGACGCTTTCCACCGATCTGCCGCTCGCCCCGGCGGCTGACGCCATCGCCCTGGTCGGACTTTTTGCCCTGGGCCGGTTGTTCATCTCGCTGGCGGCGATGGACATCGGCACGGCCTTCGGGACGCTGGGCGCGCGCCGCGAGATGCTGGTCGGTTTTCTTGCGGAACCTGCTCTGCTCATGGTGCTGTTTTCGGTGTCGCAGATCGCGGGCTCCACCTCGCTCACTACCATCGTCGAACGTCTCGCGGATCAGGGGCCGGCGATCTACACCAGCGTGATGTTCGCGGGCGTGGCCTTCACCCTGGTGGCGCTGGCCGAGAACGCCAGAATACCCGTGGATAATCCGGCGACGCATCTCGAGCTGACCATGATCCATGAGGCGCTGATCCTGGAGTATTCCGGCCGCCATCTCGCGCTCATCGAATGGGCCGCAAGCCTCAAACTGTTCGCCTATTCCGGGATCGGGCTCGCGCTGTTCTTTCCGTGGGGGGTGTCGGAGGGACAATCGCCGTTCGCGGTTTTATACGCCCTGCCCGTGTTGATCCTGAAGCTCGCGATCGGCGGGTTCCTGCTGGCCGTGCTGGAGACGATCAGCGCCAAACTGCGCATCTTCCGGGTCCCGGAGTTCCTCGCCACGGCCTTTCTGCTGGCCGTAATCGGGATGCTGGTCAACAACCTGCAGGGACATTAGCATGAGCGGACTCAGCATCCAGTTGATCGATTTCCTCGCGGCGCTGCTGTTGATGCTCTCGTTCGCCATGATCTCGCAGCGGCGGATCCTGTCGCTGATCCATCTGTTCACCCTCCAGGGGATCACCCTGGTGGCCACGACGGCGATCGTCGCCCATGCGACCGGACAGGAGCATCTCTATCTTTCGGCGGGCCTCACGTTCGCGCTCAAGGTGATCCTCATCCCGCTGCTGCTGCATCGCATCATCGACCGCCTCAACGTGCGCTGGGACGTGGAGACGCTCATCAACATCCCGACCCTGATGATCATCGGCATCGTGCTGGTGATCGTCGCCTTCGATCTGGCCCTGCCCATCGCCAAGTTGTCGACCTCCATCGCCCGCGGCACGCTCGGGATCGCGCTGGCCTGCGTGCTCTTGTCGCTCATGATGATGATCACGCGGTCGAAGGCCGTGCCGCAGGTCATCGGTTTCCTGTCGCTGGAGAACGGCTTGTTTTTCGCCGCGACGGCCTCGACCAACGGCATGCCGATGGTGGTGGAACTCGGCATCGCTCTGGATGTGCTGGTCGGCGTGCTCATCCTCGGCGTGTTCATGTTCCACATCCGCGAACAGTTCGAGAGTCTCGATATCCGCCACCTCGAGCGGCTGAAGGAGGATTGATCTTGGAAGCCTTGCACGCCGTGTTGTTCATCCCCCTGCTCGGCAGCCTGGTCCTGGCCTGGACCGGACACCGGGATTTCGCCCGGGATCTGAACGTGGGCTTCAGTCTGGCCACCTTCATAGCGGCCTGCGTCCTGACCGCCGAGGTCATCTCCCAGGGGCCCGTGTTCGGCTGGCACAGGGAATTCTTCATCGATCCGCTCAACGTATTTCTGGTCACGCTCACCGCCTTCGTCGGTTTGACCACGGCGATCTTCTCCCGGCCTTATATGCGCATCGAACAGGACCACGGCAAGATGACGCCGCGCAGGCTCCGGCTTTATCACAGCATGTATCAGTTGTTCAATTGCACCATGCTGATCGCGCTCACGACCAACAATATCGGGATCATGTGGGTCGCGATGGAGGCGGCGACGCTCGCCACGGTCCTGCTGGTCAGCGTCTACCGGACCGCCGCGAGCCTGGAGGCGGCCTGGAAATATTTCATCCTCTGCGGCGTCGGCATCGCCCAGGCCCTGTTCGGCATCATCCTTTTATATATGGCGGCGGAAAAGGTGATCGAGGTGGGCGGCGATGACGCCCTGCTGTGGACCAATCTCGAGGCGGTGAAGGATCGCCTCGATCCCAACATCATCACCCTGGCGTTTGCCTTTCTGTTCATCGGTTACGGCACCAAGATCGGCCTCGCGCCGATGCACAACTGGCTCCCGGATGCCCATGCCGAGGGCCCGACCCCGGTCTCGGCGGTGCTCTCCGGACTGCTGCTCAATATCGCGCTCTATGCCGTGCTGCGCTTCAAGGTCCTGACCGACGGCGCGCTGGAATCGCCTCTCGCGGGGAATCTGATGATGGGCTTCGGTCTGTTCTCGGTGGTGCTGGCGGCCTTCTTTCTGTCCCGGCAGCGGGACATCAAACGGATGTTCGCCTACTCCTCGATCGAGCACATGGGTCTCATCACCTTTGCCTTCGGCATGGGCGGCCCGCTCGCGACCTTCGCGGGCCTGCTGCACATGACCGTGCATTCGCTCATAAAGTCCGCGATCTTTTTCACCGTCGGCCATGCCGCGCAGACCGCCGGGACCCAGCTCATGGAGGAGATCAAGGGACTGATCAAGGTCAGTCCCACGATCGGTTGGGGCATGATGCTGGGCGCGCTCGCCATCGTCGGCATGCCGCCCTTCGGGGTCTTCGCGAGCGAGTTCCTGATCCTCACCACCGCCATGCGCGAACAACCCTGGGCGACGCCGCTTCTGTTGCTCGCCCTCGGCGTGGCCTTCGCCGCCGTTTTCAGCCGGGTCCAGTCCATGGTCTTCGGCGATGCCACGATCCGGCCGCTGGCGCATCCGCCCGCCCTGCTGCCGGTCTTCATCCATATCGGGCTCGGCCTCCTGCTCGGTTTGTACATCCCGCCCTATCTGGACGGCTGGTACCGGCAGGCGGCCGGTATGGTGGGGGGCTGAGATGACCTTGCTCGAAGGCCTGCGATCCACGCCCGCGCCGCTGCCGGCGCCCGTGCCGATCTGGCATGTGGAGGTGACCGGAGAGGAATGGCTCGCCGCCGCCCGCAGCGTCGTTGCCGCCGGCGGGAGGCTGGTGGCCTTGTGGGGATCCGCGGCGGATGGATTGTCCGTGGCCGCGGCCTATGTCATTCACGCTGGCCTCATCTGGGTGGAGCTGCCGCTGCCGGCATCTGCCCCGGTCTATCCCGATCTCGCTTCAATATTTCCCGCTGCGGGCCGGATGCAGCGCGCGACCGCGGATCTCCTCGGCATTTGCGCCTCAGGTAGTGTGGATCAGCGGCCCTGGTTCCGGCACGGCGCCTGGCCGGCGGACTACCTGCCGCTGCACCCCGGGGCCGGTGCATGCGAGGCGGGCGAATCCATCGATTATCCCTTCGTCAAGGTCGCGGGCGACGGGGTGCATGAGATCCCCGTCGGCCCGGTGCACGCGGGCATCATCGAGCCGGGGCATTTTCGTTTCTCCGTCGTCGGGGAAAAGGTCCTGCGGCTGGAGGAGCGGCTTGGCTACACCCACAAAGGCATCGAGCGGCGTTTCACGCAACTGCCGCCGCTTGAGGCGCACCGGCTGGCCGGGCGGATCTCGGGGGATTCGACGGTGGCCTATGCCTTTGCGTATTGCATGGCGCTCGAATCCGCCTGCGGTTGCGCGATCCCGGAACGCGCCGCCTGGTTGCGGGCGCTGCTGCTCGAACTGGAGCGCGTCGCGAATCATCTGGGCGATCTCGGCGCGCTCGGCAACGACGCCGGGCTTGCCTTCGGTCTCGCCCAGTTTTCAAGGCTAAGGGAGGAATGGCTGCGCCGTCTGGGCGAGGACTTCGGCCATCGCCTGCTGATGGACCGTATCGTGCCGGGCGGAGTCGCCGCGGACCTTGACGGCCCCGCGGCGGCGCGGCTCGCACGGCACTGCGACAGCCTGGAACGGGAGGTCCGGGCGCTGCGCGATATCTATGAGGGACACGCCGGACTCCAGGATCGTTTCATTGCGGCGGGACGGGTCACTCCCGCGCTCGCGGGCCGGCTCGGCCTCACCGGTCTCGCCGGGCGGGCCAGCGGTCACGCCATCGATCTGCGTTGCGATCATCCCTGGCCGCCCTATGATCGGCTGGCTCCCGGGATGGCGACCCATCGCAACGGCGATGTCGCGGCGCGGGTCACCGTGCGTTTTGAAGAGACGCAGGAATCGCTGCGTCTGATCCGGGAGATCCTGGGAAGCCTGCCGAACTCCGCCTTGCGCCGTGAACCGCAACTGCCGCGGGGCAAGACCCGGGGCCTGGGCTGGATGGAAGGTTGGCGCGGGGAGGTCCTGGTCGCGCTCGAACTCGAAGACGGGGCGATCCGCCGCTGCCACTGCCACGATCCCTCGTGGCAGAACTGGCCGGTGCTGGAACACGCCGTGATCGGCAACATCGTCCCGGACTTCCCGCTCATCAACAAATCCTTCAACCTCAGCTACTCGGGACACGATCTCTGATGCTGCGGATTCTCAAACGGATTGCGCAAACCGGGATCCGCACCGAACCCGCGCCGCCGCGCGCGGATCTGCCGCATGAGGAAAGTCTGCGCATCCATCGGGAACTGCTCGCCATCCTCGGCGATGCCCTGACCATCCGTCAGGTCGATGCCGGCTCCTGCAACGGTTGCGAGCTGGAGATCCACGCCGTGAACAATCCCTATTACAACCTCGAAGGTCTGGGGATCCGCTTCGTCGCGAGCCCCAGACACGCGGACATGCTGCTGGTCACCGGGCCGGTTTCGCGCCACATGGCGGAGGCGTTGCGCCGGGTCTATGCGGCCACGCCCGAGCCCAAGCTGGTGGTGGCGGTGGGGGATTGCGGCTGTGATGGCGGGATCTTCGGCGAGGGTTATGCAAGTTGCGGACGGGTCGCGAATGTCATTCCCGTCGATTTCGAGATACCGGGCTGCCCCCCGCCGCCCCTGGAAATCATGCGCGGCATCCTCACATTGCTGCGATCGAAGGCTTAGCGCTTCATCTTTCAATTCGCCCCTTGTCTTTATTTGGGGAGAGGCTTTTAATTAGCCACACAGCAATAATAAAAATACTTTCCACGGGAGGTCCTTGTGAAGAAACTGCTGATGACTCTCTGCCTTGCCGGCGCCATGTGTCAGACCGTTGTAGCGCAGATCGAAACGGCGCAAGTGACCGGCGGTAAGGTCCAGGGGGTCGTGACCGATGGCCTGTCAATCTTCAAAGGCATCCCATTCGCGGCCCCGCCGGTGGGTGAAAGGCGCTGGCAGGCGCCGACGCCGACGCCGGCCTGGAGCGGCGTCAAACAGGCGGATGCCTTCGCCCCCGCCTGCATGCAGCCCGAGAACTCCATGGGCAACACCGCGCCGGTCGCCGAAGACTGCCTGTATCTGAACGTGTGGACCCCGGCCGCCAGGGCGGACGCCAAACTCCCGGTGCTCGTCTGGATCTACGGCGGCGGCTTCAGCGGCGGCTCGACCAGCATTCCCATGTACGACGGCGCCGGGTTCGCGCAGCAGGGTGTGGTATTCGTCAGCGTCGCCTATCGGCTCGGACCGTTCGGTTTTCTGGCCCATCCCGAACTCAGCCGCGAAAGCGGTCATGGATCGGGCGCCTATGGACTCGCGGACATGATCGCGGGTCTCGCCTGGGTCAGGGATAACATAGCCCGCTTCGGGGGCGACCCCGGCCAGGTGACTATCTTCGGCCACTCGGCCGGCGGCATGGCGGTGAGTGCGCTGGCCGCCTCCCCGGTCGCGAAGGGTCTCTTCCAGCGCGCGATCTGCATGAGCGGCGGATCGTTCGCCCCGCTCCAGACCTCCAATCAACAAGTAACGGGGCTCGGGATTCCCTCGCTCCCGGTGGCGGAGGAAAATGGGGCGGCGTTTTTCAGGAAGCTGGGCGTTGCCGACCTCAAGGCGGCGCGGGCCTTGAGCGCAGGGGAGATTCAACAAGGCGCGAGCGGCGGCGGACCGGACGCCATTCGCTTTCGGCCGGTGGCCGACGGCCATATCATCACTAGCGACCTCTATTCCTTATACGAGGCGGGGCGCTTCAACGACACCCCCGTCCTGGTCGGCAACACCTCCGACGAAGGCGCCGCGTTTCCGGGCGGCGAGGTCACGCCGGAGTCCTTTACCCAGCAAATCAAAGCGCAATACGGCCCGCACGCCGACTCCATCCTCGCTGCCTATCCTCACGCGACGGCGGCAGAGGCGGCCATCGCGGCCAGGGGGATCCGGCGGGAAAGCTCCTTCGCCTGGAATACCTGGACCTGGGCCAGGCTCCAGTCCCGGCATGGCCAGGGGAAGGTTTACCAATATTTCTACGATTATCATCCGGGCGCGCCGGAAGGTACCGGCTCGGGCCATGGCAGCGATGTGCCGTATGCCTTCCAGACGCTCGCCTCACGCCGGGAACCCGCACCGGAGGATGTGAAACTCTCCAGCCTGATCAGCGCGTACTGGGTGAATTTCGCCAAGACCGGCGACCCGAATGGATCGGGCCTGCCCGCGTGGCCGGCGTTCACGGAGCAGGATCAGAAGGCGATGGTGTTCGATGCCGCGCCCGGCGCGAGACCAGTACCCAACCTGGATAAACTCAAGGCATACGATGCCTATATCGACTGGCTGAGAGGGCAGGCAAAGTAAAACTGCGGGGGTGGGAGAGACATCCTGACCCCAAGTAACAACGTCATCAGGGGGGTATCATGAAAAAATTAGCAGCCATCGCAGTATTCGTCAGCTCCGCGGTTATCGCAGCAGAGGCCCAGGACACCGGCGCTTGTGACCGGGCCTGTCTGGAGGGGATCGCCGATCAATATCTCGCCGCCATGGTCGCGCACGATGCCGCCAAGGCGCCGTTGGCGGAAGGTTTTATCTTCACCGAGAACACGGCGAAGCTGCCGCCGACTGAAGGGCTCTGGTTCACGGCGTCCGGGCTCGGGGATTTCAAGTTTTATGTCGCCGATGTGCACACGGGGCAGGTGGTGTGGACCGGCGTCGCCAGGGAACACGCCAAGCCGGTGCTGCTCTCGGTGCGGCTCAAGGTGGTGAACCGACGTATCACCGAGGCGGAGTCGATTGTCGTGCGCGACGTGAACGAGGAGCGGAACCTCGCCACGTTGAAATCGCCGCCGCCCGGGTTCGACGAAATCCTGCCTCCGGAAGAGCGCATGCCGCGCGCGGACATGCTGCGTGTGGTCGAAATTTATTTTGCGGCGCTCGATACGCTGGACGCGAGCCAGATCCCCTGGGATGACGACGCCTACCGGGTGGAAAACGGTATCGCGACCTGCGGCAAGATCCCCGGCATGGTCCCGCCGGCGGCGGGCCTGCCCGCGAGCCGCGCCTGCAAAAGCCCCGACGGCAAGGTCCCTTATGCGCTGAAGACCGTGCATAATGTCCGGCCCCGCCGCACACCGGTGATCGACGAGGAGAAGGGCATCACCTGGGGTCTCTACGTGTTCAATCACCGGGGCATCGACAAGATCCCGTTGCCGGACGGTACGGTCGTGGAAAGCTACTTCAAGTCGCCGAACAGCATGCCCTGGGCCGATATGTTCAAGACCAGGAACCGCAAGCTCCGGGGAATATTCGCCTTCGGCATCTCCGTGCCCTACGGCGTTGAGGACGGGTGGGGCGGCCGGTTGTTCGAATAGCGGCGGCCCGGCAGCTTGTCAGAAGCCGTGGCGATTTGAATCGTTCACAACGTCCTGCTTACTTCGCAGATCGCGGGTTCGTCCGCAGCCGGCGTGACCGTGAAACCGAGGCTGCGCATCAGCATCAGCATTTTCACATTGGTGGCGAGCACCTCGCCGACGATCTTACTCAGCCCCCGTTTCGCCGCCGCCCCCATCAGGTCGGTCATCAGCTTCGAGCCGATCCCCTTGCCCTGCCAGGCGTCGGCGACCACTAAAGCGAATTCGCAGCTCGCGCCGTCCGGATTCATCACGTAGCGGGCGACGCCTACCTCCCGTTCCTGCCCTTGATCCGAGAAGACCGCGATCAACGCGAGTTCCCGGTGATAGTCGAGCTGGGTGAAACGGATCAGCATGTCTTGTGTCAGTTCGTTCAACCCCTGCATGAAGCGGAAGTATTTCGAATCCGCGGAGAGATTGTGAACGAAACTCTTTTCGATGGTGGCGTCCTCCGGACGGATCGGCCGGATGACGATGTCCGTGCCGTCCGCGAGTTGCAGGCGGGAGACCAGATGGCCTGGATAGGGATGGATCGCCATGTGGGCATAGGGTTCGAGGGTGGAAGGCACATGCGCCACGACCAGACGGGCATCGAGCGCCATGACGCCGCCGGCATGGGCGATGACCGGATTGAGATCCATCTCGACGAGCGCCGGCAGCTCGCACACCATTTCCGAGACCCGGCGCAACATCTCGATCAAGGCGTTCATGTCGATTGCCGGCAGGTTGCGGAACGGGCCAAGCAGACGGGCCACCCTGGTCCGCCGGATCATATTCTCAATCAGGAAATCGTTCAGCGGCGGCAGGGCGACCGCGCGATCCTGCATGGCCTCGGCCGTGATCCCGCCCGCGCCGAAGGTGATGGCCGGTCCGAAGACGGGATCGCGCACCACGCCGATCAACAACTCGCGGCTGTGCGCGGGCGACTGCATGGGTTCGACGATGACCCCGGCGATGCGCAGGTCGGCGGACTTGGCCTTCACCGCCTCTATCAGATCGTGATAACACGCGCGCACCGCCTGGGCATTGCGGATATTGAGTTTCACCCCGCCGACGTCGGACTTGTGGCTGATGTCCGGGGAATTGATCTTCATCGCGACCGGGAAGCCGATGGATTGCGCCGCGACCAGGGCCTCGTTCGCCGAGGCGCAGGCGACCCCCGGCACGGCCGGGATGCGGAAGGCATGCAGCACGGCGCGGGCCTCGGTCGGTGACAGCAGCGTGCGCCGCTCGGCCAGCGCGCTTTCGATGATGAGGCGCGCCCCTTCGATATCCGGCTCGCTGCGTTCAGCGAGCGGCCCCGGCACCTGCATGAGCAGTTGCTGATTGTGGTGATGATTCGCGAGATGGGCGAAGGCCTCGACGGAGGCCTCGGGGCTGTGGAAATGCGGGATGCGGCTGGCGATGAAGCGGTTCCTGCCCGCGGCCACCTGCTGATCCCCCATCCAGCAGCAGAGGATCGGTTTCGAACTCTCGGCGGCGGCCTCGATCACGGCCTGGGCGCAGGCCTCCGGATCGGTCATGGCCTGGGGCGAGAGCATTGCCAGGATGCCGTCGATCCCGTTGTCCGCGAGACAGGCATCGATGGCGGCGGCGTAACGGCCCGGCGGGGCGTCGCCGAGGAGGTCGATGGGATTCGCATGCGACCAGTGGGCCGGGAGATTCCGGTTCAAGGTCTCTAATGTCACCGGCGCGAGGTCGGCGAGCGTCACGCCGAGATCCACGGCGCGGTCCGTCGCCATCACGCCGAGACCGCCGCCATTCGTGATGATGGCAAGCCGGTTGCCGCGCGCGCGGTAACCTGCGGCCAGCACGCCCGCTGCGGAAAACAACTGGCCGATGGTCGTGGCCCGGACGACGCCCGCCCGCTGCAGGGCCGCATCGAAGACATCGTCCGCGCCGACCAGCGCACCTGTATGTGTGACTGCGGCGCGCGAGCCTTCCTGATGGCGTCCCGCCTTCACGACCACAACGGGCTTCATGCGCGCGGCCACGCGCAACCCGCTGATGAAGCCGCGCGCGTTGCGGATCCCCTCCACATATAAAAGTATGCTCACCGTCTCCGGGTCCTGCGCGAGATAGTCGAGCAATTCGCCGAAATCGATATCGAGCGCGTCCCCTAGAGAAATGAGTGTGGAAAAACCGATGTTGCGCGTCACGGCCCAGTCGAGGATCGAGGTACACAGCGCCCCGGATTGCGAGATGAGGGCGAGATGGCCGGGAAGGGCGTTGTTCTTGCTGAAGGTGGCGTTCATCCTGCTTCCGGTGCGGATGAGGCCGAGGCAGTTCGGTCCGAGGATCCGCATCCGGTATTGCCGGGCAAGCGCCTGCACCCGGCGACAGAGTTCGCTCCCCTGGTCGTCGCCCGCGCCGAAGCCCGCCGAGATGACCACGGCCATTCGAATCCCGTGCTCGCCGCAACTCTGAATGATCTCAGGAACGGTGCGCGCCGGGGTCACGATGACGGCGAGGTCGATCTCCGCCTGGATGTCCGCGAGGGAGGCATGACACTCCCGATCGAAGATGCGCTGGCGTTTGGGGTTGATGGGGTAGAGCGCGCCGGGGAAACCGCCGTCACGGAGATTCATATATATACGCCCGCCGACGGATGCGGGCGATTCGCCGGCGCCGAAGACGGCGATGGCATTCGGGGCAAAGAGTCTGTCGAGATAGTGTCGGGCCATCAATCTCATCATACCCATCATCGATTAACAGTAACAGCGTGTCCGGTGTCCGGCAATGATAAGGCAGATGCGTATCGGTTTGGAACAGCAGTCATGGATGTTTCGCCATGCGCAACCTCGCCGTGAATCTCGAACCGCCGGGAACTCCGGCGAAAGTGGGCTGTCAATGTTTGCGGCGCGATTCCGGGCTGATTTTTTCGAGTCTGGCTGATTGACAGGGGGAAAGGATCTTTTCAGAATTGCGCCGTTGAAAAAATCAACAGATATATAAATCAACTTTCTTTGGGAGTGACAATCAATGGATAAACGCTTAATCGGTATCATCATGACTTCTGTTTTTTCCGCGGGCGCGATGGCGCAGGAACCCGGCTTCTACGTCGGCGGTTCCCTGGGCTATGCGAACCTCGATCAGGATGAAGCGGAGATGCAAAGCATCCTCACGAATGCGGGCTTGACGGGGACTGTCGACATCGATGATGAGGACCTCGGCTGGAAATTCTTCGGCGGCTACAATTTCAACCAGTATTTCGGCGCGGAAATCGGCTATGTGAACCTTGGGGCAGTGGATACGGCTTTTAGCGTGACCGCGCCAGCAGCCGCCACGGGGAGCGCCAGCGTCGATGTCGATGGATTCACGGCTTCCGGCACCCTCAGCTATCCCATCAACGAACAACTGGATGTGTTCGGCAAGCTTGGCGTATTGGTCTGGAACGCCGATGGCAGCGCCAGTGTCTCAGGCGTCACTGTGAGCGCTGACGATGACGACACCGATGTGCATTTCGGCATCGGCGGCAAATACCACCACACCGAAAATATTACCTTCCGCGCCGAATGGGAACGCGCGTTCGATGTCGGCGGTTCCGATCTGGACCTGTTCAGCGTCGGCGTGCAATACAACTTCAACTTGCCGTAACGATTAGTAGTTAGTAGTCTTCAAACGAGGGGCCGGCATCCGGCCCTTTTTTTTACCTGACGTTCTCCGGATCTTCTTTCAATTGTTCACTCATCTCCGGCGCCTGCAGGTTGCGCGGGGCGTGATCGAGCGGTTCCAGCACCTCGATGACTGTGTCGGCCGGGGCTGAGCCGAGGTCGCGGAACCGGCGCGCGGAGACGAGGACGCGGGATTCGAGGGTGCCCGTGGCCCGGTTGTAGGCGTCGAGGGCGCGATCGAGTCCCTTGCCGACGCCGACCCAGTGCTCGGCGAGATCGCCGAGACGCTTGTAGAGATCCTTGCCGAGATCGCTGAGTTCCTGCGCGTTGCGGGCGATGGCCTCCTGCCGCCAGCCATAGGCGACGGCGCGCAGCAGGGCGATGAGCGTCGTCGGCGTCGCCGGGATGACCTTCTCGTTGACGCCGTATTCGATAAGACCGGGGTCCTGTTGCAGGGCGGCGCTGAAGAACATCTCGCCGGGCAGGAACAGCACCACGAATTCCGGCGTCGGATCGAAGTGCTCCCAATAGGCCTTGCGGCCGAGATTGGTCATATGATTGCGCACCTGGCGGGCGTGATCGGCGAGCCGGGCCTGCTGCGTCGCCTCATCGGTCGCGTCCATCGCCTCCAGATAGGCCGCTATCGGGGCCTTGGCGTCCACCACCACCTGTTTGCCGCCCGGCAGGCGGACGATCATATCCGGGCGCAGCCGGCCATCCTCGCCCTCGCGCGATTCCTGTTCGAGGAAATCGCAATGGTCCAGCATCCCGGCCATCTCGACCACGCGTTGCAACTGAATCTCCCCCCAGCGTCCGCGCACGGTCGGCTGGCGCAGGGCCTTGACGAGATTGGCGGTCTCGTTGTGCAGCAATGGGAGGTGCGTCTCGACCAGACCCTTGAGTTGTTCGGAAAGGGCCGAGTAGGCATGGACCCTCGCGATTTCCAGTTCCCCGAGTTTGCCCTCGACTTTTTCCAGGGACTCCCGCAACGGACGCACCAGTTCGCCCACCGCCATCTGGCGGGTCTCCAGATCGGTCCGGGCGCCTTCCTGAAATTTTTCGAGGGCGGATTTCGCCAGATCGAGGAAGGACTGGTTGTTGCTTTTCAGGGCATCGGCTGAGAGGGCCTTGAAGGCGTCGGCAAGCTTCTGTTGCGCCTCGTTCAGCAAGGCCAGCTTCTCGCCGGCGGACTTGCGTTCCTCGGCGAGGAGGGTGGTGAGCTCGGCGATCTTCGTCGAGGCGCGGGACATGAGGCTATCCTGTTCCGCAAGTTTGTGTTCGAGCGCCGGGAGACGCGAGGCGCGCTCCTCGGCCTGGGCGCGACGCTCGGTCTCCTGCCGATGGGCCTCGACGAGGCGAGCCCGTTCGGTCTGTAGCTCCGCGTGTTCGTGATCGAGATCCGATAACTGCCCTTGCAGTGAGGCGAGCCGCTCCTTGAGGGCGAGTCCCCGCACGAACCAGCCTATGATGGCGCCGGCTGCCAGGCCGCCGAGGAGGTAGATCAGCAATTCGTTCATTATTATTACTCCTTCCGGGACTGTGGAATCGATCCGTAGGGGCGAAAAATCTTTCGCCCCTGCAAGCTGTTGGGAATAGTAGTCCCACATCTGCTCCGGCGCCAGAACCGGAAGCGCCGTTTTGTAGCTACGGCGATCCTCCCAGTCGCGGTCATTTATGCGATAATCGCGGGCCATTGTCACGCCCCGGTCGGGGCTGCGAGCCCACACTATGCTGCTGATGATCGACAATTACGATTCCTTCACCTGGAACCTGGTGCAGTATCTCGGCGAACTGGGCGAGGAGGTGAAGGTGATCCGCAACGACGAATGCACGGTCGCCGAGGTGCGCGCGATGCGGCCGGCGCGCATCGTCATCTCGCCCGGCCCATGCACGCCCAACGAGGCCGGGATCTCGCTCGCGACCGTGGAAACCTTCAAGGGCGAGACGCCCATCCTCGGCGTCTGCCTCGGCCACCAAAGCATCGGCCAGGTCTTCGGCGGGCGCGTGGTGCACGCCCACCGCATCATGCACGGCAAGACCTCCGAGATCGAGCACAACGACACGGACCTGTTCCGCGGCCTGCCTTCGCCCTTCACCGCCACCCGTTATCATTCCCTGGTGGTGGAACCCGAGACCCTGCCGGACTGCCTGGAGGTCACGGCCTGGACCCGCGACGAACAGGATCGGCTGGAGATCATGGGGCTGCGGCACAAGACCTTTCCGATTTATGGGGTGCAATTCCATCCCGAATCCATCCTCACTCAACACGGTCACGACCTGTTGCGGAATTTCCTGAACCTCCCCGGCTGAATTCAGGCATGGATATCAAGCAGGCGATCGCTAAGGTCAGCGACCGGGGCAACCTCACTGACGCCGAGATGCGCGCGGCGATGGGAACCATCATGCGGGGCGAGGCGACGCCCGCCCAGATCGGCGGCTTTCTCATCGCGCTCAGGATGAAGGGCGAGACGGTGGAGGAGATCGCGGCGGCGGCCACGGTGATGCGGGAACTCTCCGCGCGCGTGACGATTGCGGCAGCCGATGCCGTCGATATCGTCGGCACCGGCGGCGATGGCAGCGGCACCTTCAATATCTCCACCGTGGCCGCCCTCGTCGTCGCGGCGGCCGGCGGCCGGGTGGCAAAGCACGGCAACCGCGCGGCCTCGAGCCCCTGCGGCAGCGCCGATCTCCTGGAGGCCGCGGGCGTGAACATCGAGCTCACGCCGGATCAGGTCGGCGTTTGCGTGGATCGCGCCGGGATCGGGTTCATGTTCGCCGCCCGGCATCACGGGGCGATGCGGCATGCGGCCGCGCCCCGGCGGGAACTCGGGGTCCGCACCATCTTAAATGTCCTCGGCCCGCTCACCAACCCGGCCGGCGTGAAGCGTCATCTGATCGGGGTCTATGCGCCCCATCTCGTGGAGAACCTGGCCCGCGTGCTGCAACGGCTGGGCAGCGAGCGCGCCCTGATCGTACATGCCGAGGACGGTCTCGATGAGATCAGTTGCGCGGCCCCGACGCAGGTCGCGGAACTCGCAGCAGGAGAGGTGCAGACCTATCGCATATCGCCCGAGGATTTCGGCATCCCCACGACCAGTCTCGCCGATCTGCGGGTGGAAAACGTGACCCGGAGCCTTGAGCTCATCCGCAGCGTCCTCGACAACCGGCCCGGTCCGGCCCGGGACATCGTGTTGCTGAATGCCGGCGCTGCGTTGTATGTGGCCGGACAAAGCAACAGCATCAAGACAGGTGTGCAACTCGCTTCGGACACACTCGCATCAGGCGCGGCCAAAAAGAAACTCGACGAACTTGCGGCGCTGAGCCAGTCATTCGAGGCAAGTAAAGGATAACGACGTGTCCGGTCAGGCCGATATCCTCCAGCGGATCCTCGCGACCAAGCATGCCGAGGTCAAAGAACGGAGCGCCCGCGTCGATATCGCGGAGCTACGCAGGATGGCGCGGGATCAGGACACGCCGCGCGGATTTTTTGCGGCGATTCGCAAGAACATCGAGGCCGGCAGGCCCGCGATCATCGCCGAGAGCAAGCGGGCCTCGCCGAGCAAAGGGCTGATCCGGGAGGATTACGACCCGGCGACGATCGCAAAATCCTATGCCAGGGCCGGGGCAAGTTGTCTCTCCGTCCTCACCGATGAGCAATATTTCCGGGGGAGCGACGAGCATCTGCGGCAGGCGCGGGCGGCTTGTTCCTTGCCGGTGTTGCGCAAGGATTTCATCATCGATCCGTATCAGGTTGTCGAAGCCCGCGCGCTCGGGGCGGATTGCGTACTGCTCATCGTGGCGGCCCTCGACGATGCCAGTCTGCGGGAACTCGCAAGTCTCGCCCTCGATCTCGGCATGGACGTGCTGCCGGAGGTGCATAATCGCGAGGAACTCTCGCGGGCGCTGATGCTGCGCACCCCGCTTATCGGGATCAACAACCGCGATCTGCGCACCTTTGTGACCAGCCTGGAGACGACGACCGGTTTATTGAAGGACATTTTTCCGGATCGGACTGTGGTAACGGAGAGCGGCATCCGCACTGTGGAAGATGTCAGGACCCTGCGTCTGCGGGGGGTCAATGCCTTCCTCGTGGGCGAGGCCTTCATGAGCGCGCCGGATCCGGGTGAGAGGCTCAGAGAGTTGTTCGAGTTGTAGATCAATCCTTTCGAAACAGATCCTCCAGCTTGCGCCGCGCCTCGTCGGCATCATTCTTGTTGGAAGTACCGGCATCCGATTTGAGTCCGAAGAGATCCGCGAGTCCAGCCATGTCATCGGTCTTCTTATCTGCGCCCGACGTTTTATGTGCAGAGGGGATGGGCTCCAAGTAGCCGCAGAAATTGGCGCGCTTCTTGTCCTGCACTTCTTCTGCGACCGGTTCGCGACATTGTTTGCTGACCGTGGTGTCGAAGAAGCGGCACTCCCGGCAACAATGCAGATCGGCATGACAGTTTTTGCATTTCGCCAGTCGCGCGAGCGGCAGCAGGATATCCTCCTGTGCCTGCCCGCACTTCCAGCAGAATATCTTTGGATTGCTCATTCAATTCCTGCCGAGGACGTCCGTTCGGGCCGCCATGATGAAGTCATTGCGGTGCAGACCCTTGATCTTGTGCGTCCACCAACTGACCGTGACCTTGCCCCACTCGGTCAGCAGCGCGGGATGATGCCCTTCCGCCTCCGCCAGTTCCCCGACCCGGTTGGTGAAAGCCAGCGCCGCGAGGAAATCGGGGAATTTATAGGTGCGGACGAGGCGCTTCACGCCGGATTCCTCCAGCACGCGCCAGTCCGGGATCTGCGGCAATAATTCATCCATCTCCCGGCTGGTCACAACCGGCGCCCCGGCCCGGCAGGCCTCACATTTTTCATGGATTAAATCGGTCATATGCGCCCCGCTATAATATGAATTTTCATTAATCATTATGGCAGGCTTTCAACGGCGTTGGCAGTGACCGAGGAATTCAATACTATTCGAATCATGAACAAACCCGACCCCGGCGGTCCGTCAGCCGCGCCGAAGACAGTCCTGGTAATCTGCACCGGCAACTCCTGCCGCTCGCAGATGGCCGAGGTCATCCTCAATCACGATCTCGCGGACCGGGTCCGGGCGCTGTCCGCGGGCTCGCATCCTCATTTCGAGGTCTCCTCCGGCGCCATCGAAGCGCTCGAACTCGCCGGTCTGCCCACCGCCGGCCTCTATCCCAAAGGCATCGATGCCGTCATGGGTGAGCCCGTCGATCTCGTGGTGACGGTGTGCGACAACGCCCGCGATTCGTGTCCGGTGTTTCCGGGCGCGGCGCAAACCATCCACCTGCCTTTTCACGATCCGTTCGGCGAACCGCTGGAAGGCTTCGTAAAGGTGCGCGATGACCTCCGCGCCCGGCTCGTTCCCGCCGTGCGCGCCGCCCTGGGGCTTGCGTGCTGAACAAGGATATCGCGGGCAGTGTCGAGTAAAAAAACGTAGGGTGGGCACGCCGTTTGTGCCCACGCGGAATATGACTGCGGCAGCGGGCCTCTTGTGTATCTCCGAAGTGCTGCGCGTCGCATGGCAGGTTAATGACGTTTTCGGATTCGAGCCCTTTTCCCTGAAACCAGACGCCGCACGCTTGGCCTGCAATGTCGGCTGGTGTAAAATACCTACCTGGTAAAACTTATGGAGCGGGTGATGAACGCCGTGCTTGTGTCAACCAAGGGGCAGATCGTCCTTCCCGCCGCCGTGCGGAAGGCACTCGGTTTGAAGCCTGGAATGCGTGTCGAAATCCGTGTCGAAGGCAAAGGCGCGCGCATCACCCCGGCGCCGGTCAAGCATACAACGAAGCTGGCCGAGATCCAGGCCATCCTCAAGTATTCCGGCCCACGGGTGGCCGTGAAGGATATGCGGGTCACGGGCTACAAGGACTGACGGTGTGCGCGCCCTGGATACCAACGTGCTCGTGCGCGCCCTGGTGCAGGATGACGCGGCACAGGGCCGGCGCGCAGAAGCCTGCCTGAACGCGCAGCCGGTGTATATCCCGGTAACGGTCATCCTTGAACTGGAGTGGGTGCTGCGCTCGCGGTATGGGTATTCACCCAAAGCGATTGCGGGCGCAATGGAAAAGCTCGCGATGCTGGAAAATGCCGTTGTCGGCGAGCAGGCGGCCGTTGTCGCGGCAGCCACGAAATTGCGGCAAGGCTGGGACTTCGCTGACGCGCTGCACCACACGCTTGCCGCCGGCTGCGATGATTTCGCCACCTTCGACACCACTCTGTCACGGCGCGCGGGCCGTGATGATTCGACGGATCCCCCGGTGATCGCGATCTGATAAGGAGGTTTCACGGATGTCCACCCTCACCTCTGTAGTATCTTTTCGGACGAGATGTCCATAAATCCCTAGTTAGTCCAAATGATGGAAGCCATTGTCGCAGCGTTTTTGGCCGATCCAATTAAGGCGATCCTTGGAAGCGGAGGAGTATTGGGCCTGGTCATGCTGCTCGTGAAAGAATCGCGCACTCAGGCTCGTTCTCGCGTGCGCCTGCTTGGGCACACATACGAACCAAACGGCAGTTACGAATGCCCGACTGAAGTTCGCGTTGAAATTGAGAACGTGGGGCGGGAGCCGACCTCGCTTGAGCCGACTGTTTTGATGACCTGTCGATACGCTCGAAGGGAATTCAAAATGGCTACATTCAAAATTGCAGAAGCTGACCGCTCTCTTCCGCCAGTCACTCCGCATACCTTTGTGCTTCTCGGAAATCCTCCTGTGGGTTTTATGTTCTCGCATTTTCGGAACTACAGGTTTGAGTTCACTCGCGGAGGCAGTGTGAATCTCCGTATACTGAACGCCAGTGGTGAGGCTGCAGGGCCACTCAAGTTTTTGGCACTCAAGTGGCTATTTGTTCTCACCGGGGCACTACCACATGTTAAGGGCTAACAGGTCGATCGACACGTACGTCCTAACGGCCGGCTTCGTCGGTCTACTACCCGCCGGTCATCTCCAAAGTTTGGCTCGTAGAAAAATCCATCGTAAAAAATCCGCGCATTCTACACCCCACCTACGCCTCGATCCTCTCGAACATCCGGCTGCCCATATACAGGAACGCGAAGGTCGCGACGCACAACACCGCGATATCGGTCGCGAGCCCGTAATGGCTTGAGTTAATCAGCAGACCTCGAAACGCATCGACGCCGTAGGTCAGAGGGTTGATGCTGACAACCAGCGAGAGCGCCCGAGGCAGACCTTCAAGCGGATAGATCGCCCCGGAGAAGAAGAATAGGGGCATCACCAGGAAGTTCATGATCAACTGGAAGCCCTGCATGTCGCTCAATCCCGAGGCGACCGCCGTGCCGAGCGCGGTGAACAGCAGTGCGACCAGGAACATGCACGGGATCGCCGCGAGCAGCAGTGGCCAGCTCGTCGGGCGGAAACCGAAGAACAGGGACGCCACCAGCACGATCAATGCCTGGATGGTCGCGACCGTCGCGCCGCCGAGCGTGCGGCCCAGCATCACGTTGAAGCGCGGCATCGGCGCCACCAGGGTTTCCTTCAGGAAGCCGAACTGCCGATCCCAGATCACCTCCATGCCGGAGAACATCGAGGTGAAGATGATGGTCATGCCGATGACGCCCGGCGTGAGAAAGGTCAGGTAGCTGCCTTGTCCGGCCTGCTGGAACACCGCGCCGAAGCCGTAGCCCAGCGCCATGAGGTAGAGCATCGGTTGCGCCAGCGCCCCGACAATCCGCGAGCGGGAGCGCAGGTAGCGTTTGATCTGCCGGAGCCAGAGGATGTAGATCTTGTGCATGTCAGCGCCTCATTTGACTGCGGACGAAGGCCCGCATGTGATCCGCGGCGCCCGCCGTTTCCTCGCGGATGGTAGAGCCGGTCAGGGCTAGGAAGGCCTCCTCGAGCGTTGCGCCGTTGGTCTGCTGCTTGAGTTCGGCCGCCGTCCCCAGTGCGACGATCCGGCCATGATCGATGATCGCGATGCGATCCGCGATGCGCTCGGCCTCGTCCATGTAATGCGTCGAGAAGAACACCGTGGTCCCTTCGTTGCGGTTCAATTCCCGCAGGTAATTCCACATCTGGTTGCGCGTCTGCGGATCGAGCCCGAGCGTCGGTTCGTCGAGGAACAGGACCCGCGGATGATGTAGCAGACCGCGGGCGATCTCGAGGCGCCGGCGCATGCCCCCGGAGAAGGTCATGACGACGCTGTCCTTGCGATCCCAGAGTTCCACCAGCCGCAGCAGTTGTTCGATGCGCTCGCGGCGTTGCTTCTTCGGCAGGTCGTAGAGTACGCCGTGGATCTCCATGTTCTCCCAGGCCGTGAGTTCGCTGTCCAGGCTCGGGTCCTGAAAGACGATGCCGAACGAGCGGCGCACCTCGTCCGGTTTCAATGCGACGTTGTGGTCGTTGACCAGCACCTCGCCCGCGGTCGGCCGCAGCAGGGTCGTGAGGATCTTGATCGTCGTGGACTTGCCCGCGCCGTTCGGGCCGAGGAAGGCGAAGATCTCTCCGGCTGGCACCGAGAACGAGATGTCGTTGACGGCGGTCAGATCGTTGAAGCGCTTGCTTAGATTACGAACCTGGATCATGGGCCTCCACCTTTTTAGAACCTTGTCAGGCCGGTTCAGACATTGAATCGAAACAGCATCACATCCCCATCCTGAACGATGTACTCCTTTCCCTCCAGCCGCCACTTGCCGGCCTCCTTAGCGCCCTGCTCGCCGCGGTATTGAATGTAATCTGCGAAGGCGATGACCTCGGCACGGATGAAACCCTTCTCGAAATCCGTGTGGATGACCGCGGCCGCGACGGGGGCGGTGCTGCCCCGGCGGATGGTCCAGGCGCGGACCTCCTTGGGTCCGGCGGTGAAATAGGTTTGCAGGCCGAGCAGTTTGTAGCCGGCATGGATCAGGCGGTTGAGGCCGGGTTCCTCCAGCCCCACCGAGGCCAGGAATTCCTGGCGGTCCGCCGCATCGAGTTGTGCAATCTCGGCCTCCAACGCGGCGCACACGGGGACGACCTCAGCGCCCTCGGCCGCGGCATGCGCCTCCACGGCGGCGAGATGGGCGTTGCCGGAGAGCCCCTTTTCATCGACATTGGCGATGTAGAGGGTGGGTTTGGCGGTAAGCAGATGGAGGTCCTGGATCAGGGCCGCATCCGCGGGATCGAGGACAAGCGTCCGCGCGGGCCGCCCCTGATCGATGTGACTCAACAGCCGTTCGATGAGTTCGAGTTTCCTGACGGCGGTCTTGTCGCCCGCCTTGACGAGCTTGGAGGCGCGATCCTTTGCCCGTTCGAGGGTCTCCTGATCCGCCAAGCAGAGTTCCGTGTTGATGACCTCGATGTCCGAGACCGGATTCACCTTGCCCGCCACATGCACGATGTTGTCGTCGTCGAAACAACGCACCACCTGGGCGATGGTGTGGGTCTCGCGGATATGCGCGAGGAACTTGTTGCCGAGGCCCTCGCCCTGGGAGGCGCCGGCCACGAGCCCCGCGATATCCACGAACTCCATGTGGGCCGGGATGATCTGTTTCGGCTTGACGATCGCCGCGAGCTGGTCAAGGCGCGGGTCCGGCACCGGCACCACGCCGACGTTCGGATCGATGGTGCAGAACGGATAATTTTCCGCGCTGATGCTGGCGCTGGTCAGGGCGTTAAAAAGAGTTGATTTGCCGACGTTGGGCAGACCGACGATGCCGCATTTGAATCCCATGGGGGTTGGCTTCCGGAAATTTCGTTAGTTATGGCGCGCTGTCTGGCCCGGGGTCCATCGTCGGCTCGCCGCTATGCAGACCGGTCA
This sequence comes from Gammaproteobacteria bacterium, assembly GCA_004297165.1. Taxonomy (GTDB): domain Bacteria; phylum Pseudomonadota; class Gammaproteobacteria; order Eutrophobiales; family Eutrophobiaceae; genus 2-02-FULL-56-15. The sequence continues at coordinate 421,205 of SCUJ01000008.1, read as the reverse complement.
TGGCCTTCTCCAGTTCACCGGCGAGGATGAGCGGCATCTCCGCCAGTCCCCGCGCGATCGCCGCATCGATGAGTTTCTGTTCCTCGGCGGAGGGACGGCCGAGCACCGCGTCGAGCATGCGATCCTTGTGTCCGGGATGGCCGACGCCGATCCGCAGTCTGGTAAAATTGTTGGCGCCAAGGTGGGCGATGATGCTGCGCAGGCCGTTGTGTCCCGCATGGCCGCCGTCCCGTTTCAGGCGGATGACGCCGGGCGGAAAATCCACCTCGTCATGGACCACCAGCAGCTCTTCCGGTTGGAGTTTGAAGTAATTGAGCGCCTGGCCCACGGCGCGCCCGCTCTCGTTCATGTAGGTGAGCGGTTTTATCACGCGGATATCCAGGGTGGCGTCGCGCAAACGGGCGCTGTCGCATTGGAGTCTTGCATCCCGGCTGAAGCTGCCGCCTGCCTGCGCGATCAGACGGTCCACAAACCAGAACCCGGCGTTATGCCGGGTTCCGCTGTAGTCCTTGCCGGGGTTGCCCAGACCCGCGACGATCCTGATGGCCGTGGTCGCCATGCCGATCCGCGCGAGTGTCAGAGGCGCTGCTTCAGCCTTTGGACTCGGCGGCAGGCGCGGCGCCGGCCTCAGGCGCTGCCGCGGCCTCCACGCCGGGTTCGGCCACGGTTTCGACCTCAGCCGCCCGCGGGATGTGGACTGAAGCGACCGCCTGGTGGGGATCGCCGCCATGCACGAGCAGGGTGCATCTCACGCCGTCGGGCAGTTTCAGATCGCCAAGGTGTACGGATTCGCCCACGTTGACGTCGGTGAGATCGACTTCGATGTATTCCGGCAGGTGTTTCGGCAGACAGGTGATCTCGATGTCGCTCAGGATATGACTGACCACGCCGCCGCCGGTCTTCACGCCGACACAAATGCCTTCATTGATGAAGTGGATCGGGATGCGCATGGTCAGTTCTTCCGTTTCGCTTACGCGCTGGAAGTCCACATGCAGGATGGCCAGTTTGTAGGGGTGGCGTTGCAGATCCTTCAGCACGACCTTCCCCGATTCCGCCCCGAGAGTGAGAGTCAGGATGTGCGAATAGAAGGCCTCGTTGTCGAGCTGATGCAGCAGTTTGTTTTGATCGACGCTGATGAGCGCCGCCTCCTGGTGCGCGCCATAGAGGATGCCGGGGACCTTGCCGGACTTGCGCAGGCGGCGGCTCGCACCCTTCCCCACGTCCTGCCGCGGCTCGGCGTTGATTTCGAATAGTTGCATGGATTGACTCCTGGTTTTGGTTAATGATGAAACCGTTCCAATCCGCGACCAGATTGGTACGGGTGCTGCCTGGCCACACTTTGCGGCCGGCTCAGTCCACAAACATGGAGCTGAGCGATTCTCCCAACGCGACCCGCCGGATGCTTTCCGCCAGCATGACGGATACGCTCAATTGCCGGATCCGGGGGCAGGCAACGGCCTCGGGCGCCAGGGGGATCGTATCGGTTACCACCAGTTCGTCCAGCACGGAGGCGTTGATGTTACGCACGGCGTTGCCGGAGAGGACGGGGTGAGTACAGTAAGCGACCACTTTCCGCGCGCCGCATTTCTTGAGCGCCCCCGCGGCACTGCAGAGCGTCCCCGCGGTATCGACGAGGTCGTCTATGATAACACAGGTGCGGTCCTCAACATTACCGATGATATTCATGACCTCGGACTCGTTGGGTTTGGGTCGCCGTTTGTCGATGATGGCGAGATCCGCATCGTCCAGGCGTTTCGCCAGGGCCCGCGCGCGAATCACGCCGCCGACGTCCGGCGAGACCACGACCAGCTTGGGATACTTGTGTTTCCAGATGTCGCCGAGCAGCACGGGCGAGGCGTAGACATTATCCATAGGGATGTCGAAAAAACCCTGGATCTGGTCCGCGTGCAGGTCGACGGTCAGCACCCGGTCGATCCCCACCGAGGCGATCATGTTGGCGACCACCTTGGCGGTGATCGGCACCCGCGCGGAGCGCACCCGCCGGTCCTGCCGGGTGTAACCCATGTACGGGATGATGGCGGAGACCCGGTTCGCGGAGGCACGGCGGATGGCGTCGGCCATGACCATCAACTCCATCAGGGTATCGTTGGCCGGCCGGCAGATCGACTGGAGTATGAAGACCTCCTTGCCGCGGATGTGCTCGGCCACCTCCACCATGATCTCGCCGTCGCTGAACTTGCCGACGTTGACCTTCCCCAGCGGGATATTGAGATGGTTGGCGATCTCCTGCGCCAGGCCGGGGTTGGAATTCCCAGTGCACAGCATGATGTTTTCCACGGAGAGGTATCTTTCGGTCATAGGTGTTCCTGCTGTCCGGGTCCTGCGCGCATACGATTTTGGCTGGGGCGCCAGGACTCGAACCTGGGAATCCGGGAATCAAAATCCCGTGCCTTAGCCAACTTGGCCACGCCCCAATTGGATAATTATATTCAAACGTCCGTCACCGCTTCATTGCGGCGCCGGGTATCCGCCGCACCGGTTGCCAGGGCCAGCCGATCCAACAGCGGGGAACGATTGACGCCTCTGGCGACGAGGCCCTGCCAACGCGCGGGGAGTTCCGCGAGGATCTTACCCGCGCCGGCTGCATCTGGACAGGCGGCGAAGACGCAGGCGCCAGTGCCGGTAAGGCGGGCCGGGGCCCTTTCGCCAAGCCAATCAATCAGATGCGCCACTTCCGGATAGCGTTTCCGGACCACGGCCTCACAGTCGTTCAAGCCGGCGCCCCCGAGAAAGTCGCGTATTGTGATAGGCGGTGTATTGCGTGTCAAATCAGGGTCGTTGAAGACCGCCGCAGTGGGGATGCCGACTCCAGGATGGGCCACGACATACCATTTTTCCGGTGGGTCGATGGGGGTAAGCAATTCCCCCACGCCCTCCGCGAAGGCCGCATGTCCGGCGACGAAGACCGGCACATCCGCCCCGAGGCTGAGCCCCAATGACGCTAATTCCCGCTTACTCAAACCGGTCTTCCAGTAGTGGTCGAGCGCGACCAGTGTCGTAGCGGCGTCCGAACTGCCGCCGCCCAGGCCGCCGCCGACCGGGATCCGTTTGCTGAGCCGGATATCCGCGCCGGCAGCCGTCCCAGTCCGCAGCTGCAAGAGTCTGGCCGCCCGGTAAATCAGGTCCGTTTCGACGGGGATCTCCGGCTGGTTCCCCGCCAGCGTGATGGCCCCGTCCGTGCGCACCCGGAATTCCAGCGTGTCCGCCAAATCGAGGAATTGAAATACGGTCTGGAGCAGGTGATAACCGTCCGGTCTGCGCCCCGTTACGTGCAGGATGAGATTGAGCTTGGCCGGCGCGGGCCAGGGCGGGTCAGGCTGGGCAAGCGCGGCTGATGTCATCGGGTCACGGCGCGGGCATCCATTCCAGGATCACGAGCCGCAGCCGGAGTTTGCGCTGTTTGTTTTCGAGATTCAGCCGCTGGGGAAGTCGATAGCGGCCGTTTTCGAGATAGCGGGAATACTCCATGGTCCAGCCGGATTGGGCCAGTGTGCTCAAGCTGCCATGTTCATCGAGGCTCAGGGCGCGCGGTTTGGAATCGGGGGAAGGCGCGCCTTTTATCCAGTGCTTGAGACCCACAATGGGCACAAACCAGCCGAAGGTCTTTTCCATCAGGTTTTCGGGACTAGCGTCATACAGGAGACGGTTGTCGGCGGTATGCAGGACCACCTGATCCGGGCCGCCGACCAGTTCCAGGGCGCCCTGGCCCAGGGGGGCGGTGAGGTTGATCCGGTATTCGTCATTATTCTGTTCCCAGCGCATGGTCGCGCTCCAGGCCTCACGGTCGAGTTGCACCGAGATCCGTCCCCGCACGCGCCAGTTTTGCAGCTCGTTCAGCGCGGCCTTCTGGAGTTCCCAACCCTTTGCCTCGGCCTTGTCGGGGACGCGCTCGCGAGTGGCGCAGGCGGTCAGCAGCAACAGCGCCAGTAGAAGTAACAGGTACGGCTTGTAGAGATTCCGCATGTCGCGATCGGGTCAGGGATTCAGGCGTTCCTTGACATGATTGAGCAGGTCGCTGTCCGGATTCGACTGCTTGGCGGTCTCCCAGACCTTGTTGGCCTCGTCCTGCTTGCCCATCACCCACAGGACCTCGTAAAGATGGGCGGCGATCTCGGGGTCCTCACGCTGCTTGAGGGCCTTCTGCAGGTACTCGAGCGCCTCTTCATGCCGGCCCATCCGGTACATCACCCAGCCCATGCTGTCGACGATGAAGAAATCGTTGGGGCTTAGGGCGAGCGCCTGTTCGATCAGTTCGAACGCCTCGGCGTAGCGTTCCGTGCGATCCGCCAGGGTGTAACCCAGGGCATTAAGCGCCTGGACGTTCTTCGGGTCCCTGGAGATGATCTCCCGCAGGTCCTTCTCCAGCAGGTCGATGCGGCCCAGTTTTTCCGCAGTCATCGCGCGGGCATAAAGCAGATCCGGGTTGTATTCGCCATCGGCCAACGCCTTGTCGTAAACGGCCAGGGCCTCCGCATGGCGTTTCTCCGAGTTGAGGAGATCGCCTTCGGCCTGAATCAGCAGCGCCTTTTGCTGCGGCGAGGGCGCCTGGATGGCCCGCAGGTTTTTCAAGGCCTCCTCGAGTTCGCCATCGCGGGCCTGCAGCAACACCAGCCGCACCTGCGCATCGAAAAAGTTTTCATCCCCCGCGACGCTGCGGTACCACGTGCTGGCCGCGTCGAAGTCCTCCCGCTCCTCGGCGATGCGGCCCAGGTAATATTTCGCGTTATAAAAGCGTTCGTTCTGTTCGACCAGGCGCTTGAATTGTGTCTCGGCATCGTCCAGCCGGTTGGCCTGCAAGTACAACAGACCGAGGGCGTAGATCACGTCGCTGTTTTCGGGCGAGTTCACGGCCAGCATCTCGAACTGCCGGCGGGCCTCGTCAAAACGCTGGACATCGGTGAGCAGGCGGGCATAGGCAAGGCGGATATTGAAGTCATCGGCCTTTTTATCGGCGAGACGCTTTTCCAGCCAGTCGAGCGCTTCTTCGGCGCGCTCCAGCCGTTGCAGGAGGGTGATGTAACCCAGCGCCACGGCGTCGTTGCCGGGTTCCAGCTTAAGCGACAGCTCCAGCAATTCCAGGGCGCGATCGGTCTCGCCCATGCGGGCGGCGATGTTGGCGAAGGCAAAAACCGCCTGTGGATTGTCCTTGCGTTCCTCCAGCAGGCGTTCCATCACGGTCATGACCTGCGGTTTATCCTCTTCCCGTCCCAGCAAGCTCGCGATCAACCACAGGTTCCGGTTCGGATCGCCTTCGGAATATTCCAGGATTTCCCGCAGATGATCGAGGGTGGCCTCGATGTCGCCGCGCCGCAGCGCCATGGCGGCCAATACCTGGTGCGCATCCGGGTTGTGGGGATCGAGTTCGGCCCAGAGCGTGGCGCTTTCATTGGCTGCCGTCTCGTTGCGCGCGTAAATGGCGATCTGGGTCGCGCGCTCGACTACCTTGGGGTCGCGGGTCGTGCGCGCCAGCTCCATGTAGTTTTCCAGCGAGATGCCGATCTGCCCGCGTTGTCCGGCGATCTCGCCCAACAGGAGTTTGTACAGGAGATCCTCGGTCAATTCGAGTTTCGGACGTTCCGGTTCAACCCTGATGATTTCCGGTTCCGGTTCCGGCTGCGCCGTCGCTTCCCCGGTTGTGGCCGCCGGCGCTTGTGTGGCGACCCCGGCGCATCCCGCGCCGAGGCAGATGGCGGCAAACAGGGCACACCAAAGGATCGGTCGGAAGGCGGTGGAAACGATGGGTGAATTCATGTTTGGCATGGGTCCGGCAGCGTTCATGAAATCCTATAAAGGGACTGTGGCCACGGGTGTTTCGATCATATATGGCTGTATAATTGGCAACGAATGACAGGATTTCAATAGTTTACTAGGTATTGACGACAATGGCATTACTCGCGCTCGGATTGAACCACGCCACCGCGCCCCTGGACATCCGGGAGAAGGTGGTTTTTGGGGACGAGATCGTCGGGGATGCCTTGCGGGACCTGAAGAAACATGGCGGCGTGGCGGAGGCGGCGATCCTCTCGACCTGTAACCGGACGGAGATCTATTGCAGTCACGAACTGCGGGATTTGGACCGTCTGCTGGACTGGCTTACCGGTTATCACGGATTCCGGCGGGCCGAGCTGCAACCCTATCTGTACAGTCATCCCGACGCCCGCGCGGTCAAGCATATGCTGCGGGTGGCCAGCGGCCTGGATTCCATGATCCTCGGCGAACCGCAGGTGCTGGGACAATTAAAGAACGCGTATAACCGCGCGGTGGACTCGGGCAGCATCGGCCAGTTGTTGGGCCGGCTCTTTCAACATTCGTTCATGGTGGCGAAGGAGATCCGCAGCAATACCGCCATCGGCAGGCATCCGGTCTCGGTCGCCTACGCCGCGATCCGGCTGGCCCAGCAGATCTTCGGCGACTTGTCCGAACGCACCGCGCTCCTGATCGGCGCGGGGGAAACCATCGAACTCGCCGCCCGGCATCTGCATGACCTTGCGGTGGACCGGATGATTATCGCCAATCGCACCCTGGAGCGATCCCAGCGGTTGACGATCGGCATGAATGCCTTCGCCATCAGTCTGCAGGATATTCCAGCCCACCTCGACGAGGCGGACATCATCTTCAGTGCGACCGCGAGCCCGCTGCCCATCCTCGGCAAAGGGGCGATCGAAAACGCCATCCGCAAACGCCGGCGCCGGCCCATCTTCATCGCCGATCTCGCCGTTCCGCGGGATGTCGAACCGGAGGCGGGCGAACTGGAGGATGTGTATCTCTACACCGTCGATGACCTCAAGGAGGTGATCGAGGAAAACCTGCGCAACCGGCGTGAGGCCGCCGTGCAGGCGGAGGAGATCATCGATACCCATGTCCAGCACTTCATGGACTGGATGGATTCCCTCGATGCGATCCCCACCATCCGCGCCATCCGTACTCAGGCCGAACGGATGCAGGATCAGGTGGCGGAAGCGGCGCTGGTAAAATTAAAACAGGGCGGAGATCCCGAGCAGGTCCTGACCGAGGCCGTCCGCTCTCTGGCCAACAAGCTCATCCACGCCCCGAGCGCCGAGTTGCGCAACGCCGGGCCGGAGCGGCGGCAGGAGTTTTTGCAGGTCGCCAGAAAATTGTTCCGTCTCGGCAATTTTCCCGATCTTCCCCCCCAGGACCCAGAGACCTGAACTACGCTGGAGTGATGTGAGTTGTCGATATGAAGGAAAGCCTGCAACGCAAACTGGAAAATCTCGTCGATCGCCAACAGGAGTTGTACGCCCTGCTGTCGGACCCTTCCATCATCAACGATCAGAACAAGTTTCGCGATCTGAGCCGCGAGGCCTCCGACATCGGCCCGGTGGTCGACTGTTTCAACGACTACCGCAAGGCGCGCGCGCAACAGGATTCCGCGCGGGAGATGCTGCGGGACAGCGACAGCGGGATCCGCGCCCTGGCGGAGGAAGAACTGGCGCAATCGGAGACCGAGGTCTCCCGACTGGAGCTGGACATACAAAAGCTGTTGCTGCCCAGGGACCCCGCCGATGAGCGGAACATCTTCGTGGAGATCCGGGCCGGGACCGGTGGCGAGGAGGCCGCGCTCTTCGCCGCGGATCTCCTGCGCATGTACAGCCGCTATGCCGAGCAGCGCGGCTGGAAGACCGAACTCATCAGCGCCAACTGGAGCGACCTCAACGGTTACCGGGAGGTGATCCTGAAGATCATCGGCGACGGGGCCTATTCCCGGCTCAAGTTCGAATCCGGCGCGCACCGCGTGCAACGGGTCCCGGACACGGAATCGCAGGGCCGGATCCACACCTCCGCCTGCACCGTCGCGGTGCTGCCGGAGATCGACGAGATCAGCCAGATCGAGATCAATCCGGCCGAGCTGCGCATTGATACCTACCGGGCCTCCGGGGCGGGCGGACAGCATGTCAACAAGACGGATTCGGCGATCCGCATCACGCACATCCCCACGAATACCGTGGTGGAGTGCCAGGATGAACGCTCCCAGCACAAGAACCGCGCCAAGGCGATGGCCCTCCTGCAGGCGAAACTCCTCGACGAACAACGCCGCAAACAGGCCGCCGAGACCGCGGAAAACCGCCGCAACCTGGTAGGGACCGGGGACCGTTCGGAACGCATCCGGACCTATAATTTCCCCCAGGGGCGGGTGACGGATCACCGCATCCATCTAACGGTCTACAAGCTCGATGAGGTCCTCGAAGGGCGCCTCGACCTCATCATCGATCCCTTGATCAATGAATATCAGGCGGATCAGCTCGCGGCCCTGGCGGATGGCTGATCGGTCTTTGCGCACGGGTGCGACCGTGCGCGAGTTGTTGCGTGAGGCCTGCCGGGATCTGGCGCATCTGGAGTCCGCGCGTCTCGATGCGGAATTGCTGCTCGCGCAGGTCCTCGGGATTCGCCGGGAAGGCCTGTATGCGCATCCGGAGTTGGAAGCAACAGAACCCGCCGCACTGGAGTTCCGGGCGCTGATCGGGAAACGCCGTACCGAGTATCCGGTCGCCTACCTCATCGGCCGGCGGGGATTCTGGAATCTGGATCTCGAGGTCACCCCGGCGACGCTGATCCCCAGGCCCGAGACGGAGTTGATCGTCGCCGCCGCGCTGGAGCAGATCCCGGCACAGGCGGCCTGGCGGATCCTGGATCTGGGCACGGGGAGCGGCGCGATCGCCCTTGCCATCGCGAGTGAACGCCCCGCTTGCACGGTGTATGCGACGGATATCGACCCAAAGACGCTGGCAACGGCCGAGGTCAACCGCGCGGCCGGGGATCTGCCGAACGTCCATCTGCAACAGGTGGACTGGCTGATCAATTTCGGGGAGACGGCCTTCGACCTGATCCTCAGCAATCCGCCTTATGTGGCCTCCGGCGATCCTGCCTTATATACGGGGGAGACTGCCCATGAACCGCGGCTCGCCCTGGACGGCGGAGTCGATGGTCTGGGGCCGATCCGGCGGATCATCCCCGCCGCATTCGATCATCTTAAGATCGGGGCCTGCCTCATGCTGGAACATGGCGCCACGCAGGGCGCTGCGGTGCGTGCGCTGCTCGCCGCCTCCGGTTACCAGGATCCGGAAACCCTGCGGGACCTCGCTGGACACGAGCGGGTCTCCCTCGGAAACAGACCATGACAGGGAAGCGTGGCGTATTCGGCGATTTACGGGAATGGCTGCGGGCCAACGAACGCAGCCACCTTGCGCGGCCGCCACTGTGGCAATCCTGGATCGAGGCTGCCCGGCGGGGGTGTGATGAGCGCGAGCGGAACGCGCGTCTCAAACAGAGACGGCGGCGGTCGTGGCAACAAATAACCAGGCCGCCATTAGCAGACAATTAAACCAAAGCGGCGATGCGATCATGCTGCGCTTGCAGCGTGGCGAAGGCGCTCCGGGTCTCTTCCAGCTTTTGCCGTTCCTGCGCCACGACTTCCTGAGGCGCGCGTTCAACGAAGTTCCGGTTATCGAGCTTCCCTTGCAGGCGATCGATCTCGGTTTGTTTGCGTCCGAGATCATTTTTGAGGCGGGCGAGTTCGGCCTGGAGGTCGATAAGCTCGGCGAGCGGCACGAGCAGGGTCATCTCGCCGGCGAGCGCGATCACGGCATCTTCCGGTTCCGTGTCGGTGGGAGTAATGGCGTCGATCCGCGCGAGTGACCTGACCACCTCCAGATTTTCCCTGAGCCAGCCGTGTTCCGCCGCCGCGCCGCCCTTGATCTGAACGGACAAATGTTTGCCCGGCGGGATGTCCCGTTCCGCCCGGATCCGGCGCACGCCCATGATGAACTGCTTGAGCCAGGTCACCGTGACGATGGCGCTCTCGTCTTGAGGGAAATCCTGTGCGGCAGGATAAGGCTGACGCATGATGCTGCCGCCGGCGCGATTAAGGAAGGGATCGACGCGTTGCCAGATCTCCTCGGTGAGGAACGGCATGAAGGGGTGCGCCATGCGGCAGATGGCCTCCATCACGCGGATCAAGGTGTGGCAAGTCCCGCATTTGCGCGCCAGATCAGTTGTCGCGGAGGTCAATGCGGGTTTGGACATCTCCAGATACCAGTCGCAGAACTCATCCCAGATGAATTCGTAGATGGCCGCCGAGGCGAGGTCGAACCGGTAAGCGCCGAGGCCCGCATGTACTGTCGTCAAAGTCTCGCCGAGACGGGCGAGGATGAAGCGTTCGGGCAGACCCAGCGCGCGCGGCGCATCCGGGCGATACCAGTCCGCGGCCTCGATCGTCATGAGGACGTAACGGGCGGCGTTCCAGATCTTGTTGCAGAAATTCCGGTAACCCTGGATCCGGCCGACATCGAAACGGATATCCCGGCCGGAGGAGGCGAGCGAGGCGAAGGTGAACCGCAGCGAGTCCGTGCCGTAGGCGGCGATGCCGTCCGGAAAATGTTTGCGGGTGGATTTTTCGATCCGTGGCGCGTCCTGGGGCTGCATCAGCCCGCGGGTGCGTTTGGCGACGAGGTCCTCCAGGCCGATGCCGTCGATGAGGTCCAGGGGGTCCAGAATATTGCCCTTGGACTTGGACATCTTCTGTCCCTGTTCATCCCGGATGAGGCCCGTGATGTAGACCTCGCGGAACGGCACATCGCCCATGAACTTGAGTCCCAACATGATCATGCGCGCGACCCAGAAGAAGATGATGTCGAAGCCGGTGACAAGCACGTTCGACGGATACCAGGTCTTCAACTCCGGGGTAAGCTCGGGCCAGCCGAGGGTGGAGAACGGCCAGAGCGCGGAGGAGAACCACGTATCGAGGACATCCTCGTCCTGCCGCAGCGACAACTCGGGTGCAAGTCGATGCCGCGCGCGGACTTCCGCTTCGTTGCGGCCGACATGGATGTTGCCGGCCTCGTCGTACCAGGCCGGGATGCGGTGCCCCCACCAGAGCTGGCGGCTGATGCACCAGTCCTGGATGTTGCGCATCCATTCGAAATAGGTCTTGGACCAGTTCCCCGGCACGAAACGGATCCGGCCTTCCTCAACGGCGAGGATCGCGGGTTCCGCCAGCGGCTGGATCTTCACGTACCACTGATCCGTGAGGTACGGCTCGATGACCGCATGGGAGCGGTCCCCGCGCGGGACGACCAAACGGCGGGCCTCGGTCTTTTCCAGCAGCCCGGCGGCATCGAGATCGGCGAGGATCCGTTTGCGCGCCGCGTAGCGATCCAGTCCCTGATAGGCGGCGGGTCCGTTCTCGTTGATGGCGGCATCGATCGTGAAGATGTTGCGGAGACCGAGCCCATGCCGTTGCCCGACGGCATAATCGTTGAAATCGTGCGCCGGGGTGATCTTGACGCAGCCGGTGCCGAACTCGGGATCGACATATTCGTCGGCGATGACGGGGATGTTGCGATCGCAGAGCGGCAGGATCACGCTCTGGCCGATCAGATCGCGGTAGCGTTCGTCTGCGGGATGCACCGCGATCGCCAGGTCGCCCAGCATGGTCTCCGGACGCGTGGTGGCGACAGTGATATGACCCTTGCCGTCGGAGCGCGGATAACGGATATGCCAGAAAAACCCGTCTTCCTCCTCGGCGACCACCTCGAGATCCGAGATGGCGGTATGCAGGACCGGGTCCCAGTTGACGAGGCGCTTGCCGCGGTAGATCAGTCCCTCTTCATATAAGCGGACGAAGACCTCGGTGACCGCGGCGGATAATCCCGCATCCATGGTGAAGCGCTCCCGCGACCAGTCCATCGAGGTCCCCAGCCGGCGGGACTGCCGGGTGATGGTGTTGCCGGAGGTTTCCTTCCAGTCCCAGATCGCCTGGGTGAACTTGTCGCGGCCAAGCTGCAAGCGGCTGAGGCCCTGGGCCTCCAGTTGCCGCTCCACCACCATCTGGGTCGCGATGCCCGCGTGATCGGTGCCGCATTGCCAGTGGGCGTTGTCGCCCTGCATGCGATGGAAGCGGATCAGGACATCCATGAGGGTCTGCTGGAAGGCGTGTCCCATGTGCAGGCTGCCGGTGACGTTGGGCGGGGGCAGCATGATGCAATAGGGCGCGCCATCGCCCGCGGCCTGAAACAATCCCTGACCTTCCCAGGCCGCGTACCAGCGGGTTTCGATGGCGGCGGGGTTATAGGTTTTATCCATGGCTACCAGTCGCCATCGGTGTCGGTTTCAGGATCCTCGCGTTGGACCTTGCGTGGGGTTTCGATGCCGAGACGGTCTTTGAGATCAGTAATCATCTTGTCCAATTCATTAATAAAACGCAGTTCCATTTTGTCCAGCAGCGCGGCCACCTCTTGCGGTGTGTAGCCGGCGGCAGCGGATTCCAAGGGTGGTTGATTGTCGAGTTCGTCAGGCGTCACCGGACGATCCAGCACCGGGATCCCGGCGCGTGGCGGGGCCTCGGGGCTGGTCTCCACACGCGACACAGTCGGGTTTTTGCCGATCAGTTCCGGCAGCAGGGCATCGAGTTCATCCAGTTGCTGCGCCAGGCCGGTCGCCGGTCTGGGATCGTCAGGCATCGGCATCGCCCTGGCCCATTTCATGATGGTGCAGTTCAAGCCCCTGTTCGCGGTATAGCCGGAAACGTTCGCGCGCCGCCTGACGTCCCTCGGCGTCCGCCGGGACCAGCTCGATGATGCGGCTGAAACGCCCGGCCTCTGCCGGCATGGCTGCGGTCAGGTTGACCAGCACGTCGCCCGCATCAGCCTCTGCGCCTTCCCATTCGATGGTCACCGGGGCGGTTGTTTCACCGGCATCATCGGCGAGCTGGTGCGGGATGAAACTGATATCGCGAAAGGTCCACAGCAGCTCGTCCAGTTGCAGGGCCTCCTCACGGGTGGCCGCGCGGATGCGGATGGTATGGCCGCGTTGTCGCGCCTTCTCGGCCAGAACACAAGCGGTCTTGCCGGAGTTGCCGCGTTCCGGGAGGCTGTAGAAATCGACTCGCGTCATGCCGGTTCAGCGGTTGGTCAATCCTTGCGGCAGCGGTCCAGCAGGTACTGCGTCAGCAATGCCACCGGACGGCCGGTTGCGCCTTTCTTGTCTCCCGAGATCCAGGCTGTCCCGGCGATGTCGAGATGTGCCCAGTGGAGTTTCTTGGCGAACCGCGAGAGGAAACACGCGGCGGTGATGGTCCCCGCGTCCCGTCCGCCGACGTTGGCCATGTCCGCGAAGGGGCTGTCCAGGGCCTTCTGATATTCCTCCCAGAGCGGCAACTGCCAGGCGCGATCCCCGGAGGTCTCCCCGGCGCTCAGCAGATCCTTCGCCAGGGGATTGTGATTGGCCAGGAGCCCCGAGGCGTATTTGCCGAGCGCGATGACGCAGGCCCCGGTCAGGGTCGCGATATCGATCACGACCTCGGGATTGTAACGTTCGCTGTAGGTGAGGGCGTCGCAGAGGATCAGGCGGCCTTCGGCGTCGGTGTTGAGGACCTCGATCGTCTGCCCGGACATGCTGGTGTAAATATCTCCCGGGCGGGTGGCCTTGCTCCCCGGCATGTTTTCCGTCGCCGGGATGACGCCGACCAGATTGATCGGCAATTTCATCTCGGCCGCCGCGGCAAAGACGCCGAGGACGGAAGCCGCGCCGCACATGTCGTATTTCATCTCATCCATGTTGGCGGCGGGCTTGAGCGAGATCCCGCCGGTGTCGAAGGTGATGCCCTTGCCCACGAGCGCCACCGGCCGGCCGTTGCGTTCGCCGCGGCGGTATTCGAGGGTGATGAGGCGGGGCGGTTGGGCCGAGCCCTGGGCCACGGACAGCAGGGAGTGCATCTTCAGTTTTTTCAGGGCGTCCTCTTCCAGCACGGTCACCTTGATCGCCGGGTGGGTCTTGGCGAGATGCTGGGCCTGCGCGGCCAGATACGATGGGGTGCAGATGTTGGCCGGACGGTTCGCCAGATCGCGCGTGAGGCGGATGCCGTTGGCGATGGCCTTGCCGTCGGCGACTGCCTGCATGCCGAGCGGCAGATCGCGTCTCGATGCGACCATCTGGGTGAAGCGGCGCAGATGTTTGCGATCCTTGGCGGGCTTGCTCTTGAATTCGCGGAATTCGTAGGCCTGGGCGGCGGCGACTTCCACGGCCTGCCGGACCTTCCAGTAGTAGTCCCTGCCTTTTACGTTGAGTTCGGTGAGATAGCTGACGGCCTCGATTGACCCGGTCTGTCCCAGTTGGTTCATGGCATTGCCGATGATGGTCCGGTACTGCCGATCGTCAAGGTCGCGTTCCTTGCCGCAGCCGATGAGCAGGACGCGGTCCGCGAGGGTGCCTGGAACGTTATGCAGCAACAGGGATTGTCCCGGTTTGCCGGAGATGTCGCCCTTGCGCAAAATCCTGGAGATATGGCGATCGGCGGCTTGATCAATTTCCGCCGCCGCGGGAGTCAGGCGGCGCGGCTCGGTGATGCCCACCACCAGACAGCCGGTGCGCTGTTTTTCCGGATTACCGCTCTTAATGATGAATTCCATAATAATCTGTACTATTCGGTCGAATGTGGAGGTTACCTGGCCCGAAGGCAGGCACGCCTAGTGTAGTTTTTTCGGCCCTTGCTGCCTAGCAGGCAGTTGAAAAACCATGAAAATGATACTGGAACAATATCTCCAGCGGGAGATCCTGGAAAAGCTGATCTGGATCATCGTCCTGCTGACGCTGATCCTCACGAGTCACCGGTTCGTCGATTATCTCGAGGATGCAGCGGCCGGTCGCCTGCCCGGCGAACTATTGCTCAGCGTGCTGACGACCAAGATGCTCGCGGTGATCCCGCGGCTGCTGCCGGTGGCCGTGTTTCTGTCCGTGATTCTGGCGTTGACGCGGCTCTCCGGCGATCGGGAGATCGTCATCATGCGGGTTGCCGGGCTAGGCATCGGCTTCAAAATCAGGTCGGTATGCAAAATATCCCTGATCTATGCCGCAGTGGTCGCCATCATGGCCTTCGGCGTATCCCCGTGGGCCGAGAACGAAGTGCAACAGTTACGTCTCAGGGCGCAAAGGGAATCTGACATCTCGGGGATTACCCCGGGCCGGTTCAAGGAGTTCAGCGATGGCGACCGTGTGGTGTATGTCGATGAGATGACCGCCGATGCGCAAACGATGCAAGGCGTTTTTCTCCAAGTCAGGGACAGCGGACGGGTCAGTCTGCTGACTTCGAATGCAGCAAGTTTTAAGGTCGAGCAGCAGAGTGGCAGCCGCTATATCGTATTCGCCAACGGTCGCCGGTATCTCTTGCCGCGGGAAGGCGGGGGCTATCAAATCACCAGTTATCGTAGATACGGGCAACTCATCGACGCGGGTAATGTTGGCGCCGCATCCAGGCGGCTTGAAGGGGCGCCGACCCTGGAACTCCTGCGTGGTGCCGGGCCGGAGCACAGCGCCGAGTTGCAATGGCGGCTGGCTTATGTGATTGCCTCTCTGCTCCTCCCGCTGCTCGGCATCATCATCACGCGGTTCTCCTTCGGCGCCAACCGTTATCTCGCGTTGCTGATCGCCGTGTCGATCTATTTCATATATAGCAATCTGCTCAGTATTTCCCGCACCCTGACGATACAGGAGGCATTGCCGCCGTGGCTGGGGCTTTCCGGGGTTCATCTCGGACTCGCCGTCTTGATGCTGGTCCTGTATAGGCAGCAGCAGAAGGCCTTTCGCGGGGCCGCGCGCGCCGATGCGGCGATGACAGGCGCTGCACAATGAAGATCCTGCAACGTTACCTGACGATAAATCTATGCTGGGTTACGCTGTCGGCATTGCTGGTGCTGGTCTCCCTGTTTGCCTTCTTTTCCGTCATCGATCAGTTGGAACTCACGGGACGCGGCAATTATGGCGTCGGCGATGCCATGTTGTATGTCCTCCTGACCACCCCCCGGCTGGCCTATGATTTGTTCCCGATAGCTGCGGTCATCGGCGGCATGGCGGCGCTGGGAGTTCTCGCACATGGCAGCGAGCTTACGGCGATCCGCTGCGCCGGGGTCTCACGCCTCGAACTTTCCGTGCTGCTGGCAAAGGCCGGATTTCTGCTGATTGTCGGGGCGGTGATCACCGGGGAATTAATCGCGCCCGTGACTGAGGAACTGGCGCAGCAACGCCGATCCATGGCCTTGTCCGACCGGCTCGCAATGAATGCGCGGAACGGTTTTTGGGGCAAGGACGGCAACAGCTTCGTCAATGTCAGGAAGATCCTGCCGGATAACCGGGTGGAAGAGTTGTATATCTACGAGTTCGATGAGGGGGACCAACTTCGGAGCGCCACTTTTGCCGCCAAGGCCAGTTATGCCGGAGATCGTTGGTTGCTCGAGGATTTGACCCAGACGGAGATCTCGGAATCCGGTGTCAGCCAGACCAGGCATGAGACGGGGATCTGGGAATCGGAATTACAACCCGCGCTGTTCAATTCCGTCATCATGGAACCGCAGCGGCTCACCTTGAAGGGATTATATAAATATGTCGAATACCTGGAGCAGAATGCCGAGGATACCTCGCGTTATGAACAGGCGATCTGGACCAAGTTCACCAAACCATTCGCGATCCTGACCATGCTGCTCCTGGCCATCCCCCTGGTGCGGACGCATTCACGGCAGACGCCGGTCGCGCGGCAGATCTTCTTCGGCGCCCTCGCCGGCATCGTTTTTCATATCGTCAATCAGATAACCGGACATCTTGGGATCGTTTATCACTGGCCGGCCTTGCCCAGCGTGGCCTTGCCGACCGGCTTATTGCTGGTCTATGTCCTGCATTCCTTGCGCGCCAGGGCCTGATACGTGTGTCTAATCTCAATCCTTTACGATGGTCAGCGCTTCCAGACGGGTCCGGGAGAGTCGATCGTGCAATGTCCGTTGTCGCTCATCGAATAGCGACGACAAATATCCGGTTCCCGCCGGAAGCCAGGAGACGATCGCCAGGAAAAATCGCAGCGTGGCGTGTTTCCATCCCAGACGCCCGCCGTCGGCCTGGCTTACGCGGATGCGCCAGGCCCGCATGCCGAGTGTCTGACCGCCCTTTACCCAGGGCCAGCAGAAATAGAGGTAGCTCCAAATCAGAAGATAAACCCGGAACAGGTGGTTGCCGCTCGTAATCGCCCCTCCCGTGAACGGCATGAGCAAGGCCGTAGCCAGAAACAGCACGGAGATCAGCAATACGCCGTCGTAGGCCATGGCGAGAAAACGGCGTAAAAGGCCGCAAGGCCGCCATTGTATTGGGGGATCGGTTGACGCCTGCACGGATGTTTCCTGCTGGCCTGGGGATAATTTGATCTGTAGGTGGCTTGCGCCGAGGGGGGTTGCTAAGTGAGGGGGCGCCGGCACTTTGACCGGCGCCCGAACTGCGTGAAACGGTGTTGCTATTGTGCCTTTTCGATATACAGGAAGCTCAGGCCGCCGGAGGCGCCCAGGCCTGTGTTGGTCTCCAGGGCCAGCGGTTGCAGGCTGAAGTTGTTGTTGCCGCCGCCGATGAGCGCCTTCGCGCCGAGGCCGACGCCAGCGGTCGCGGTCGCTTCGCCGCCGACATATCTGCCGGCCAGGGCATGACCGCCAGGATTGATGTTATTGCTGGCGGCAAAGACCGCGAAATGCAACTGCTCGTCCTGTTTGAAGCTGAGGTCGAGACCAAGGCCGATGCCTGTCTCGCCGACATAACGCTCGATGGTGCCCTGGTTGTTGTAGGTGCATTCCACATCGGCAGTGGAGCGGACCAGCAGATTGACCCGGGAGCCGGGGACGACCTTGCATTCCAACACGCCGACCTGGACGCCGCTGTCAGCCGCGATCAACTGCTGTGCAGGCGCACCGACGCACAAGATGGCGCATGCCGTTACGAGTATGTTCTTGATGTTTCTCATGTTCAGTTTCCTCTCCTGTTTGACTAATCGGGTGTTGTCAGTTATTTCGAACTATCTAAGCCGCTTTCTCGGTAGATTATTCTAGCCTGTTTTTTTCGGCAACAACACAGCTTTCAGATTGACTGAGGCGCCGTCTCATCAGTGCAATACCTCCAGATCCTTCTCTTTCGTCTTGCGGGCGCGTTTCCCCGGTTTGCCCTCGGCTTCTTGCATGACGATCAGTTCGACGATCCGCAGCTTGATGGCGCGCCGCTTCTGGGTTTCCCTAACGTCGATGTGTTCCTTCGGGCCGAAGGCATCGATCAACCGGCCGGCGATAAGATGCTGTTTGAACCGGTCGAGGAAGTCCTGGCCTTCCAGCGCATGCAACTCGCCGAGCAGGGCGCAAAGTTCCCCATCGGGATGTCCCAGTGACTTCGCGGCCTGATCGCTGTCCACGTCCCGGTTGAGCAGAAAACCGAGTTGGTAGATCTCCTTGACCAGGGCCAGCGGGGTATTGCGGCCGCCGCGACCGTATTCCAGCGACAGGACCCGGCGATTGATGGCGGATTGCACCTCCGTGGCCAGCGGTGCCAGCTCGGTGCCTTGCGAATTTGCCCTGTCGAGCACAATGACGGTCCGCGCATGCGCCAGCGCTTGGCGGATCTCTTCGACCGGGAAGGGCCGGTAAACCTTGATTGCAAGGACGCCTGCGCGTTGGCCTGCCGCGCGCAGATCATCCGTCGCGTCCATGGCGGCGCCTTCAGTGGAACCCATGGCGACGACGACCACGTCGGCGTCCGCTGTCTGGTAGGCGTTGGTCCGGCCATAGCTGCGTCCGCTCAAGGCCGCGAATTCCTTGAAGGTCTCGTCGATCGCGGCGGCGGCGTGTTTCTGCGCCTCCGCGAAGTTGCGGACGTGTTCCGAGTAGTAGTCCTGCAGGGAGATCGGATTGTACGTGCCCCCGGTCTTGAGGATGCTGTAATCGGGGTCGTACTCGCCGACGAAGGTCTGGACCTGTTCGTCTGACAGAAGGTCCAGCATGTCCTTGGTGTGCGTGACGATGAAGCCGTCCTGATTGATGAACGCAGGCAGCAGGGCCTTCTCCGCCGACTTTTGCGCGATGATGGCGAAGTCGTAGGCCTCCTGGGCATTGCGGGGGAGGAAATGCAACCAGCCGTCGTCGCGAAACTGATAAAAGTCGGCATGGCCCGCATGGATGCTTAGCGGGGCGTTGACCTCGCGCGCGCCCACATTGACGACCACGGGGAGGCGCAGTGTGGCCGTGAGCGGCCCGCCTTCCTTGCCGAGCAGCATGCCCTGCGAGGCGGTGGAGGTGACTGCCCGCACCCCGGCCGCCTGCGCGGCGATGACGACCATGAACGAAGAATGTTCCGATTCGGTGTGCACGAACTCTGTATCCACCTTGCCATCCGCCCAGAAGTTGGAGAAGGTCTGACCAACCTCCGTGCTGGGGGTAATCGGGAACATGGCGAAGACGCCGGGATTGATCTGGCGCCAGACCTCGGCCACGGCCTCGGAACCGGTAAACAATTGCTCCGGCGGGTTCCTATCGAAACCGGTTGTGCCGATACCGTTGCGATCCACCTTGGGGGCAGTCGTGGATTCCGAAAGCTGGGCATTTTTGTAAGTGCTGAAGAAGGCGTCCAGATTCCCCTTCACGATCTTGTCGGCGTTCGCCTTGTCGGCGAATTCCTTGGTCAGGATCTTTTTCAGCTTCTGGGTCACGTACTCTTCGGGCGCCTCGATGCCGCGGCCCACCAGGAATTTCAGCATCCCGGCCGTCAGGGTGACCGTCTCCGGGACCTTGTGCGAGCGCCGCAGGGCCACCGCATCGGTGGTGACCACCGCCACCGAATCCGGGATCTCGTAACGGCGGCGCGTATCCTGAGGAGAACGATGGGTGTTGATGATGATCACACCACCGCTGACCACGGCATCGCGCCACTGGGAGATCTTCCAGCCGGCGTCTTCCGGGTTGATGACAATACTGATATTGAGGTCCGAGAAACTGGCCTGAGTGCGCATCTCCTTGCCGCTGATGGTGAAGTTGGTGCCCACCGGCGCGCCCCGGCGTTCGGGACCGTAATCCGGGGCGGCCTTGCCGAACAGGCCGATGGCCTGCAACACGCCCGCGAACATCTTGGCCGCGGTAACGCCGCCGTCTCCGGCGCGTGCAAAGATCCGTCCGGCGATCGGTTGCCCGCCGATGACCGCGCGATTTTTCTGTTTTTCCGCGGCGGGCATATCGAGATGTCCATCGGAGGCCTGCTTGATGGTGAGTTCCGCACGGGCCGCGTTGGCGGCCTTGGCGATCTGTTCCTTGCGCAGGGACTGCATGTCGAGCGCCAGGGTCTCGAATTCCTCGATGAACACCTGGTAAAGCTTTTCGCCCAGTTCTGGATCCTTGGCCTTATATTCGTCCGGATCGATCTTGAGCCGGACCTGCCGCAGCACCTGTTTGAGGAAGGGTTTGGGATTGCCCGAATCGTCCATCCAGGAGAGTTCTTCGAGATAATTCTGGGTGTAGCCGCCCAGACCGAACAGATGCGGCTTGGTGGTCAGGTCGCGCAGGCGCTTCTGGTTGTTATCCCGCAGATAGGCGGTGAGTTCTTCCATCAGCTTGTCTTTCTTCTGCGTGAGGCGATCTTCCGCTTGTAATTGGCGCCAGTCCGCCAGCAGTTGGCGCTCGGCCATGCGGAATTCGATCTCCTGCTGCCGCGACGTGAAATTGCCCTGCTTGTCGAAGTGCATGGCGAAGCGGCCTTCGCTCTGTATCCAGTTGATCAGCGAGACCCGATCCTCTGGTTTGGTGCGGGAGTCATAAGCCTTCGGATAGGGTTTGCTGAGACGGGTCTCGCCGTTGTCGATTTCGAACAGCGGCCAGAAACCGCTTTCCACCGCGAGGCTCGATTGATCGGCCGTAAGGTTGGTGTCCGTCCTATGGCCCGTGGTGCAGTTGGCATAGGTTATGATGAGCGCCGGGCCGTCATGCATAATCGCCTTCTTCAATTTGTTGATGAAGTCGATCTGATGGGACGGCGACACCCTGGCCACATAGGTTCCGCGATGCGCCCCGGCGATGTGTTCCAGGTCCTTCCGGAACTGGGGTTTGCCGTGGACGACCTCGCCGACCGGAGAGGTCGAGGTGGCGGAACCCATCGGCGTCGCGCTGGAGCGCTGGATGCCGGTGTTCATGTAGGCGCCGTTGTCGTAGCAGAAGTACACGGCATCGGTGGCAAGGCCGCGTTCCAGCAGCCCGCTCAGGGCCTGCAAGCCGATATCGTACGTGCCGCCGTCGCCCGCCCAGCCGAAGAATTTGATCTTCTTTTTCATGCGGCCGGTCTTGACGAGAAAACGATAGGCGGCGTTCAGTCCCTCGAGATTCGCCCCGAGGCCGCCGAAGGTGGTGTGCAGGAAGCTTGGCCAGGAGGTGTCCGGATAGACCGTGGTCGCCACCTCGGCGCAACCCGTGGCGCCGCTGTGAACGGCGACGAAATCCGGATCCAGGTCTTTCATGGTGCGTACGGCCAGATTGAATGCGGTGCCCACCACGCAACCGGTGCACAGGCGATGACCCGAACTGATGTCACCACATTGTTGTTTCAGCAGCGCCAGCGGACGATCGTCCTTCTTTACTTCCGGCCGCGTCATTTTGGCCTCGAGGTTGGCGATGATCTCTTCCAGGTGGCTGTCACGAGTCGTGGTTGGCAGGAAAGGCGCGCGCAAAACGCCGATCTTGTCCATGATCAGCTTGTCCAGCGCGGTGTCGAAATTCTCATAATGCGCGCTGACCACCGCGTCGATGGCGGCGTCCGCATTGGAGACCACCTGCTCGATGCCGGCGCCCGCGCCGAGCGCGAGACCTGCCCGGTTGAAGGACTGGAGTTCCTTGTTGTAGTTGCCGCTCTTCTGCGACGGCAGCACCTTGATCGCGAAGCCTTCCAGTTGCATGTTGGCGGCGAATTCCTTGTCGAACTCGCTCGCGCCATAAACCAGGATGTTGGTCATGGGCCGGACGAGTTTTTCCCAATGGCGGCCGTCGCTGCTGCTGTAGGTATACAGAAACGGACGTTGTGCGCCCTTGAGGTCCTTGGGGGTGTGTTTGATCTGGATCAGGCGTTTGCCGGACAGGGACTGCTTACCGGAGTCATCCTGGTAGATCACCTGATATTCCGGTTGCGGCAGACTGGAGATCTTTTCCACTTCGTGGCGGATGTAGTCGCCCCTGATTTCCAGGCGTTTGGCGTAAATGCCGTGAAAGACGTTGGCCTGGGCGGCCTTGACCTTGCTCTCCTCCACCATTTTGATGGCCTTCTGCTCCGGCGGGCAGACGAAATCGCAGATGCCGCAACCCTTGCAGAAGTCGTAATCGACGATGTCCAGTTTGCCGGTGATGGGATCGAGTTTAATCGCGTCTTCCGGGCACCAGATCCCGCATTGCTGACAGGCATTGCATTTGTCGGCGTCGATGACCGCGACTTCCTTGGCCCAGAGTCCGGTGATGTTCTGTTTCGCCGTGAACTGCTCGCGGATGACCGCGCCGGGGGTCACGTCTTCCCAGCCCCATTGGCCGCGATGATAGGGATGTTTTGCCTCTTCCGTTAGATACATGTTGGTAAGGCCATTGAGCCTTTCCGGCGCGCCTTCAGCGTACTCGCTGAGCAGCACGAAGGTGCCGTCGGCATATTCGGCAACGATGCCCAGGGTCTGTCCCGAATCCTGATGGCTGACGAGGGCGAGATCCGCCTTTTCCCATCCGGGTTTCAGCTTCCAGAGCTTTTTGCCGAGGTCATGGTGCAGCAGTTGCCGGCCCTGCTCGCCAAGATAGGATTTCAGATATCCGCCAACGATCAGCGATCTCGTGGACAGCGTGTCTTGCCCCAGCAGTTTTACAATTCCAAATTCTCCACGTGGCATCTCTTTATACCCTATCTGGTTACGGATGTGTTCGGCGGCCAATCGGCGGCCCGATTCACGAAATAGAAGCGGGTTGTAGGTCCGCATCCATTTCAATATCAAGTATAACTGTCGTCGACGGCTATAGACACATTCTCAATCTCCGAATGTGGCAATAACCGCGAAATGTCCAGGTTGCGCGGGCTTAGGCGCAGTCGTTATCGTGCCTGGCAGTTTCAGTCAGCCGGGTATGATAAGCGAATCACGCAAATGGAAACTGTACGGTCCCGTGTTGCATCTCTGGTCAACACAGGGGTTACCGGTAAGGCTTTGAATGCCCCCGGACGTACAACCAGTCACGTCAATGGAAACAGAAAGAGTACGGTTCCATATTGATTTTTATCAATAAACAACCAGTTTGCCGGCCGTCCGATCTGACGTTTGATTAAGGGTAATTACCGTCCGCCGCTGATATCTTCCAGTAATTTTTGCGCGGCTGCGCGCTCGGCAAAGGGCGCCCCCCCCGCGAGGAGGGATTCGAGTTCGCTGATGGCGCGGAGCCGGTCACCGGAGCGGGAGAGGCCCGTGGCGTAGTGGTAACGGATGCTCGGGTCTTTAACCCCTTTATCAATGACCTTGCGCAGGAGGGTGAGACCCTGTTCGAGTTGATCCGACTCGATGAGGATCCAGGCATAAGTGTCGGTCACATTTGCGAGGTCGGGATTCATCTGGTAGGCGCGTTCCGCAAGCTTGAGCGCATCGGGGTTGCCTTCCTCATGCATAAGCCAGGCCAGATTATTCAATGAGAGGATATGATCCGGGTATTTCTGCAACACTTCGTTGTACAAGCGCTTGGCGTTTGCATTATCGCCCTCTTGGAGATAGCTTCCCGCGAGCACGGATTTCGCCCCCGGGTCATCCGGATTGTCCTTCAACCATTGTTCGACGATATTGATGGCGTCGTCTCTTTTTCCGGCAGCGCGATAGGCCCCGTGCAGCTTGATAGTCAACAGGCTGGTCCTCTGTACGCTGTAAGCCTTCTCATAGGCGCGGACCGCTTCGTCGAGTTTATCCTTGGCAAGATAGACATCGCCCTCCAGCGCGTAGCCCTCGGGGGATTTGGGTTGTTTTTCTTTGAGCGCGCCGGCATAACCTAGGGCCTCGTCATGCCTACCCTCGCGCAGCGCGAGAGTTGTCCGGGCGATCAGGACCATGGGATTATCGGGATCGATCTCGCCAGCCTTGCCCAGCGACGCTGCGGCCTCGGCGGTATCGCCCGCCGAGGCCTGGGCCAGCGCGAGGCGATACAACACATCGGCATTATTGGGCGCCTGGGCGCTCAGCTTGGCGAATTGAGCGATTGCTTCAGAATAATTACCGGCCGCCTGCTCCGCCTGTCCCAGAACATCCAGCACCTGTGCGCGTTCCGGAGCGATGTCGCCGGCTTCTCTGGCAACCTCCAGGGCCTTGGCGCTATCGCCTCTTCGCAAGTGATAATTTGCGAGCATGAGGCGGGGTTCCAGGGCGAGTTTGTTATTCAGGCGCGCCTTTTCCAGATGCCGCGCGAGGGTCTCCATATCGTTGCCGGATTGCGCCAGTCGCGCGAGTCCCACCAGGGCCTGGATGTTGTTTTCATTAATGGCCAGTACCTGCTCGAATTTCTGCTTGGCCGAATCTTTGGCGTCGTTTTGCAGATCCAGCAAGGCCAGATTGATCATCGCCGGGGTGAATTTGGCGTCCAATTCGATGGCTTTATTGAAAAATTCCAAGGCCTTGACGTTGTTCTTCAGGCCGAGGTGCGCGGCGCCCGCCAGATTGTGGTAGACAGGGTTGTCCGGATGTTTTGTCACCGAGGCCGTTGCCTGTTCGAGCGCCTTGGCAAAGTCACCCTTTTGCAGATTGACGGCGATCAACAGGATCTCCGCTTGCAACATCTCCGGGTCGAGTTCCACGGCCGATTCCAGGTCCTCGATGGCCTGTTCGATATCGCCGCCACTGAGTTTGCCCATGGCCAATTGGGTCTTGATCGAGGCCTGATCCGGCGCAAGTTCCGCGGCCTGGGTGAGGTAAGCGATGCCTTTTTCCATGTTGCCCTTGCTCATATAGGCGCTGCCCAGCATGGAATAAAACTGGGGATCGTTGCTGGCCTGATCGATAACGGCCTCGAGGTCGCCGATGGCTTCATCGACATTGCCGATGCGCATGCTGATGGCGGAGGCCAGTTTCTGCGCGGGCAGATAATCCGGTATGGTCACCTGGAACATCTTGATATGGGATTGGGCCTGCTCCAGTTGCCCATCCTCAAAATAAATCGAGGCCAGGGTAATCAGGGCCTGGAGATGTCCGGGGTCGGCCTTGATAACCTGCAACAGGGCGTCCTTGGCCGGTTGCCGGTTGCCTCGCTGGAGTTCCAGTACCCCGAGCAGAAAACTGCCCGCGGGGTTGTTCGGGTATTGCTGGTTGATTGAATCGATAAGGGTCGCGGCCTCGTCGATGCGGTTTTGCGCCAGCAGGGCGCGGGCCAGGCCAAGTCGCGCCACCGGATGCGTTGCATCGATCGCGAGCGCCTGACGGTATCCAGCCTCGGCGGCTGCAGGGTCATTGCGGGCAAGGCCAAGCGCGCCTCTGGACAAGCCCAGTTCGATACGATCCGGGGCGATTTGTTCGAGATGGTCAAGGTGCGCCGTTGCCTCATCGAATGCCCCTCTGCCGATGGCGAGACGCGCGTTGCCCAGTAAGGCATTGACAGAATCCGGTTCCAGTTCGAGCGCCTTCGTAAAGGACTTCGCGGCCTCATCCGGTTTGCCCTGACCGAGTCTGGCCTCGCCACGTATGGACAGGAGATCGGCCGTGGCATTGGCATCGTCCACGTCCGGCACCCGCAACAACACCTCCGTATAATCCTCCTGCAAGAGCAGGCTGCGCAAGATGGCGAGATCCATATCCGGTTCGGCGTAACCCAATTCCCTGGCGCGCTCCAGTTCCTTTTGAGCGGCGGCGCCGTCGCCAGTCTTGAGATAGAGATCCCCGAGCAGCCAGCGGGCCTCGGCCAGGTCGGCATCGCCCTGAAGGGCGTTCTTGAGTTCGATGATGCCTTCGGCGTACCGGGCGGCGGCGATATGTTCCTTTGCGCGTTGTAGATAAGTCTCCGGGTCAAGTTTCTGGCCACAGGCGCTCATGCAGAACAGGATGGCGAAAAGTGCGACCTGGATGTGCAGACGACCAACTAAGAACGAGAATGTCTTGAGTGCGGCGTTCATGCTGTATTCCTGTATGAAGTTACTGGTGGCGGCCAGTTTGTCAACGGCCCTGTGACGGATGACTGTAGCAAAAATGTGCCGGAAAATATATCCGGCGAAATGGCGCTCCCTAGGGGACTCGAACCCCTGTTTCCGGCGTGAGAGGCCAGCGTCCTGGGCCACTAGACGAAGGGAGCGTGAGGGAAACCTGAAAGGTGATGGCATTATACGTGTGTCCGTGGATTACCGGAAGCAGCTTCGCGAGAGACATGGTGTGGGTTATACTCGATGCCAATCAGTAAACCAGAGCCGCGCCCCGTTTACAGTTTGTCCATGCCCGGTAACAAATCTCAGCGAGCAGACAGTATTAATTATTCATGTCCGAGGAAGCACGACACGAGGTCGCCATCCTGAGGCCCCAAGCCAGGATCGTTCCCCGCAGCGAGCATAATATCTCCCGCGCACAGATCAGCGAGAATGCGCTGAAGGTGCTCTATCGCCTGAGAAACGCCGGATTCCAGTCCTTCCTCGTCGGCGGCAGCGTCCGCGATCTGCTCCTCGGACGCGAACCCAAGGATTTTGACGTGGTGACCAACGCCCTGCCGGAACAGGTGCGGGAGTTGTTTCGCAACAGCCGCCTTATCGGCCGGCGATTCCGCCTGGTGCATGTCCGTTACGGCGACGAGATCATCGAGGTCTCGACCTTCCGGGCCGCGCACCATGTGGCGGACGGCGAAGGCGAGGGACATGTCGTCGATGGCCGGATCGTAAGGGATAACGTCTACGGCAGACTCGATGACGATGTCTGGCGGCGCGACCTGACCGTGAATGCGTTGTATTACAACATCGAAGATTTTTCCGTGATCGATTATGTGGGCGGTCTGCAAGATATCAAAGCCGGCCAGATCCGGCTTATCGGCGAGCCGCGTACGCGTTACATCGAAGACCCGGTTCGTTTGTTACGAGTGGTCCGGTTCGCGGTGAAACTGGGATTTCGCATCGAACCCGGCACGGAGGGTCCGATTGAGGAACTTTCGGACCTGCTGGAAAAGATTCCTCCGGCCAGGCTTTTTGAGGAGGTCCTGAAATTGTTTCTCGGGGGATATGCATTGCAGACCTTCGAGATGTTGCGGCACTACGGCCTCTTCGCCCATCTCTTTCCCCAGACGGAGGCAACCCTGGCAGAGGAGGAAGGCGGATTTCCGCATACCGTCCTGATCCGCGCCCTGCAGGATGCCGATAACCGTCTGGCGGAGAACAAACCCGTAGCGCCCAGCTTTATTTTGGCCGCGCTCCTGTGGACGCCCATGCAGAACCTGGCGAGAGAAAACCTGGCCAGGGGTCTGGAGGAGCATGAGGCGATCGATCTGGCCAGCGATGTGGTCATCTCCAGACAGATCGCGTCCACCGCCGTGCCGCGGCGTTTCACCTGTATCGCCCGCGAGATCTGGCAGATGCAACCGCGACTTACCCGCGCGGCCAAACGCCAGCCGGGTCGCCTCCTTTCGAATCCACGGTTTCGTTCCGCCTACGATTTTCTGTTATTGAGGGCCGCGGCAGGCGAGGATGTGGCCGAGGCCGCCGAGTGGTGGACGAGAGCGCAAAATACAACCGAACAAACAGAGCCGCTCCAGCCAGCGGGACCGCGCAAGCGCCGCCGCACGCGACGCCGGCGTAAACCGGGCGGCCAGTCCAGCAAATCATGACCCTTGCCTGGATCGGATTGGGGAGCAATCTCGCCGATCCGCAGGCGCAGGTACGTTCCGGGATCGAAGCCCTGGCGCATCTCCCGGGGAGCGCCATCCGGGCGCAATCCTCGCTCTATCGCAGTAAGCCGCTGGGCAACCTCGCGCAGCCGGACTATATCAACGCCGTGGTTAGCATCGAGACCGCGCTCCCGCCGTTCGAACTGCTGCATGCCTTGCAGACGATCGAACGAGACCATGGACGGGATCGAAGCGGCAGCCGCTGGAGTCCCCGGACGCTCGATCTGGATCTCCTTCTATATGGCGATAGTCAGATTCTCTCGGATGAATTGACCATCCCACATCCGGGGATCCCGCAGCGCAACTTCGTGTTGTGCCCGTTGCTTGAGATTGATAGTAAGATGCGGATTCCCGGGTGGGGACCCGCACGGGAGATCCTCGAACGCATCGGCATGCAGGGCATCGAAAAATTGAAACGACCAGATTCATGAAAGATGGAAAAGCAATTACCGGAATATATCGTGATCGAGGGACCCATCGGGGTCGGTAAGACCACCCTGGCCAGACGACTGGCCGAAACATTAAAGACCGGCCTGATGTTGGAGCAGGCCGCAGAAAATCCCTTTTTGCCGCGGTTTTACCGGGAACCGCGGAACGCGGCTCTCCCGACCCAACTTTACTTCCTGTTCCAGCGGGCGCGACAGATCGAATGCCTGCGTCAGTCCGACTTGTTCCGGCCGGCGCAGGTCGCGGATTTCCTCATCCAGAAGGATCGGTTGTTCGCCGAAGCGACGCTGGATCGGGATGAGCTCAACCTCTATCATCAGGTCTACAACCGCATTACGCTGGATGCGCCGGCCCCCGACCTGGTGATCTACCTTCAGGCGCCGGTGGAAGTGTTGCTGCAACGGGTGCTGGAACGAGGCATCGATTACGAGCGGGATATCGACGAACGTTACCTGAAACAGATCGCGGACGCCTATGTCGAATTTTTTTATCATTACAACGATTCTCCCCTGCTCATCGTCAACACCAGGGAATTCAATCTCGCCTCCGGCGATAAAAATTACTGCCAGTTGCTGGAATACATCCGCAATCTTCCCCCGGGCAGGCATTATTTCAATCCTGGTTAAAGCTCCCATGATGAAGATTGTGTTTCACGAGCAGACATTATGAAAACCGTTCATACACTCGACGAGTTGCGCGCTGAGATCCGCCGTTGGAAAGGGGCCGGCGAAACCATCGCCCTGGCGCCGACCATGGGCAACCTGCATGACGGACACCTGTCGCTCCTGCGGGAGGCGCGCCGGCTTGCCAAAAGGACGGTAGTCAGCATATTCGTCAACCCAATCCAGTTCGGCAAGGGTGAGGATTACGAGAAGTACCCCAGCACGCTCGCCGAAGACCAGGAGAAACTCGCCGCAGAGGGGTTGGATTTACTGTTCGCGCCGGACCTCCGGCAGCTATACCCCGCCGGCATGGAAACGGATACGAGAGTCACTGTGCCTGAGATCTCAAATATCCTGTGCGGGCAATTCCGGCCGGGACATTTTTCCGGCGTCGCCACCGTGGTTTCCAAACTCTTTATAAATACCATGCCGGACTACGCTTTGTTCGGCGAGAAGGATTACCAGCAGTTACTGGTAATTAAACGCATGGTCAAGGATCTCTGTTTCCCGATAGAGATTATCGGCATGCCGATCATGCGCGAGACTGACGGCCTGGCCATGAGTTCCCGCAATGCCTATCTCGATCCCGTACAACGGGGTAAGGCGTCGTTGATATACCAGCTATTGAAGGAATCCGCAGCGAAATTGGCGCAAAGCCCGGACGCGATCCTGGAGATTGAGGTGGCGGCGTTGACCAGATTGTCAGCCGCGGGTTTCCGGCCTGAATATTTCACCGCACGCAGGGCGGCCGATCTGGCGCCGCACAGTCCAGGAGACAAACAATTGATCCTCCTGACGGCGGCCTGGCTCGGCGGCGCGCGGTTGCTTGACAACCTCCGGGTCGAATTACAATAAGGACATAAATTCAAGCGGTTACCGCATCGAAACCTGCCGTGGTCAAGTTATCCGGGCAGTGAAATCCAGCATGCGGTGGATTGAACTGGGGGGTGATATCGTCCATAATCGCCCGTCCGATGTAACCTGGGCTGTGCCATCATGCAATTAACCGTATTGAAAGCAAAACTCCATCAAGCCTGTGTGACGCATGCGGAGCTGCATTATGACGGTTCCTGCGCCATTGACGGCATCCTGCTCGACAAGGCAGGGATCCATCCCTACGAGCAGATTCAGATCTACAACATCACCAATGGCGAGCGCTTCACCACCTATGCCATCAGGGCTGAGGAAGGCTCCCGGATCATCTCGGTGAACGGCGCCGCCGCCCACAAGGCAAATCCGGGCGATCGGGTCATCATCTGCAGTTATGGCGTAATCGACGAACGCGAGATGCGGACCTACAAGCCCACACTGGTTTATCTGGACGAACACAACCACATCAGGCAGATCAAGCACGCCATCCCCGCCCAGGCGGCCTGACATCTCTTAATCGCGATAACCTCCCAAATTGATACCGCATGCCCACCGTGTGCGGGGGCTTAATCGTTCGGTTTTGAGATAAACTCCGAACTGATGACCGCTTTGTGATAGGCATAGTCTGTTTTACCGAACTGATCCTAAAGTTGATCGCTTGGTGACAAACAGGAATGTGTTTTATCCCTGATGCAGGGCGATGACAGGGTCTGCTATGATTTCGTTGACAGGAAAGAGGATGGACGCGAGGTTCACCAGATCGTGAATCGCGCCAGGGTTGCCCGTGGTCACTTCATGCCGGGCAACTATCAATCGCTCGGGATCCAGGATTGCGGCGTGTTATACCAGACCCTGGCGGGACGATGTCAAAGCTGGTGAGGTCGCAGAACTTATATTGATCTGTATACATAAACTATTGTGTGAGGCAGGCGATGAATACACTGAACTCTATTTTTACGATCGGCGCTAAACTGAAACTCGCGCTGTGCGGCGTGTTGACGGTACTGCTGTTTTGTCCAGGGCTGATATCCGCCGCGGAGGTCACCGGCACAGTCTCCTCCGTCAATGGCAAGACGGTGGTCATCGATATGGCCCCGGGGCAGCTCTCGCCAGGCATCGGCGATCGGGTGGAGATCAGTTTCAAGGTGGGTGAAAAGAAATTCATGGTGGGCGACTGGCAGGTCATCCGGGTCTCAGGACGAACGGTCTACGCTGAAGAGACAGTCGCGAAACTGCCCGTGGATACCGGCATGCAGGCAACCGTCTTCACCGGCGCCGCGAGGCGCGCAGCAGGTAATCAGCAGACCACAACGGCCAGTCAGCCGGCGCGCAACTCCGAACTTTTCTGGCGAGACCAGGGCGCGGCAAATGCCCCGCCTGCGCAAACTGCCCAGACCGCGGACCCCACGGATGAGTTGTTCTGGTTACAACCGGGTTATCGCCCTGGTCAGGCGCCAATAACCGCAACCCAGCCCCCGGTGAGGGCGAGCGCGGCCGCGCAGCCGCGAACCCAGCCAGCACCGGCAAGAGCGGCGCACACTGTGGCGGCGCAGCCCGGCGCGATCCAGACCATCAGCGCCTCTGACTATGACATGATCTGGAACGATTCCGGGAGTGGCGCCATGGTGGATTTCGCCACCTTCAGGCCGGTCGGTCCGGCAGGATATTATCCCCTCGGCGACGTGGCCCAATCCGGGCCCTGGTCAGGCGCCCGTTATGGCGCGCCGACGTTCACTACACTAATGGTGAAAGATGGAACAGTACCGCTTGCCCAGCCCGTGGATTACCGCCTGACCTGGTCGTCTCGCGGAAGCGATTCCAACCTGCCGTTCAGCACCTGGGAACCGATTCCGCCCGCCGGTTACCAATGCCTGGGCGATGTCGGCAGCAACTCGCTGGATGGGAAACCCTCACTGGACGCCGTGCGTTGTGTGCCGGAGAGTTGCGTGGTGCAAACCGGCCTTGGCCGGAAGATCTGGGATGATAGCGGCAGCGGCGCGGTGCGGGACTTCTCCGCCTGGAGCGTGCCCGAGACCAATACCTACATCGGCGTTGCCGCGCATGCCAGGCCGAGGAATACGGTGTATACGCTCAGTCAGTCGTGTCTTTGATCTGACAGCAACGTATCGAGCATCAGCCCGAGACGCCGTCCGGCGAGGGTGATGCGTTCGGTCGCCAGCGGCTGATGGAGAGCGAAATAATCCTCCTTCAACTTGCTGTCTGCGGGAAGCTCGGCATAGATCCTGCGCGTCAGGGCAAGTGACTCATCGGCCCAGTCGCGCGGGGTGGAACCCGGAATTTCCCGCTGCCCCAATTCGCGCGCGAGCCGCGCGCCAAGGGTCTTCCAGTTCGGCCGCTTGTCCCTGGTCAGCAACTTGCCGTCCCAGAGTTCATGCAGGTTCAGCCGTTCGCCTTCAAAGATCACCAGCGTCATGTTGCCGCCCCGGTCTGCGCTGTAGCTCACATGCAGGGGTTGATGAATGTCCGCGACATAATGGGAGAGAAACAGGAGGTTGTTCAGGCGCTGGCGGGGGTCGATGTTTGCGGCGGGATCGCGCGCCTCCCGCAGATGTAGCTCGATCCCGCGCAGCACACAGCCTTCCGTGGGACAGTCAGCGGGGTTCACGGCCCGCGCGGCAATCGGCACATTCATGTAATGGTATGGTTTGGTCCAGGCCCATTCCTCACTATCGCGGAGCCGATCCGGGAGGAAACAGGCGGTCGCGAAGCTGCGAGTGCCGGTAGCATCCAGCAATTCCTTTAATTCCAGCCGGGCATCGTCATGCAGACTGCGCCAGGCGATATCGCATACGAGTTGATGACCCAGCAAGCCCCAGGCCATGGAAGCTGGGACATACAAGGACAAGGCAATCAGCGTGATGATTTTCAAGAATCTGGGAGATACACGCATGAACCAACGAAGGACACTCATGGAGAGATGGTAACAGAGCAGTTTCAGCAGGAGTACTGAACGTGTCTCTGAAGAACGCAAGGGAAGTCAGATCTGGTGCCGGAGAAGGGAATCGAACCCCCACTCAGTTGCCTGAACCAGATTTTGAGTCTGGCGCGTCTACCAATTCCGCCACTCCGGCCACGGTTGCGGGAAGGCTGGAGAGTATAAGCAAAGTTCCTGATAATTCAATTGCCTCGTCCGTGTCATCCGCAAATTTGTTAGGATCGCGCACCATGCGCCGCAGCGATTTCCACTACCATCTGCCCGAATCCCTCATCGCCCAATACCCGCCGGAGAATCGCGGGGATAGCCGGTTGCTCCATTTGCCCGGTATGGACGCCCCGCCGGAGGACAGGGATTTTAACGAGCTTGATCGTCTGCTGCGTCCTGGGGACTTGCTGGTGTTCAATGATACCCGCGTGATCCCCGCCCGTCTCTTCGGCGCCAAAGCGAGCGGAGGCCGCGTGGAGATCCTCATCGAGCGCATGCTCTCCGATCGGCGCCTGCTCGCGCAGTTGCGGTCCAGCAAACCCTGCCGCGGGGGGACTGCGATCCGTCTGGATGATGACATTGAGCTTGTCGTCATCGAACGCCAGGGCGATTTTTATCTCCTGGAGTTGCGGGGCGGGGACGACCCGGCCGCCTTGTTGGAGTCGGCCGGGCATGTCCCGCTCCCGCCATATATCAGGCGAACGGATGAGGCTGGCGATCGAACCCGCTATCAGACCGTTTATGCCACGCAGCCGGGGGCGGTCGCCGCCCCCACCGCGGGACTCCATTTCACGCAAGAGATGCTCGATCGTTTACGCGCGGCCGGGATCGAAATGGCAAAGCTCACATTGCATGTGGGGGCCGGCACCTTTCAACCGGTGAGGGCCGAGGAGATCGAGGAACATGTGATGCACCCTGAATGGTTCGAGATCGGCGCGGAGGCAGCGCAGGCGGTGAACCAGGCCCGGACTGAGGGGCGCCGGGTGGTCGCCGTCGGCACGACCATGGTGCGCTGTCTGGAAGCGGCCGGACAGGAAGGCATCCTGCGCGCGGGGCAGGGCGAGACGAGCATTTTCATCTATCCCGGTTACCGGTTCAGGATGGTCGATGCCTTGATCACGAATTTTCACTTGCCGGAATCCTCGTTGCTGATGCTGGTCTGCGCCTTCGCCGGACGGGAGCGTGTGCTCACCGCATATGAACATGCGGTTGCCACGGGCTACAGATTCTTCAGTTATGGGGACGCCATGTTCATCGCTTCCCAACAGCCAATGACCAGTGACAAATGACCAGTAACCAATGACAGACGTAACAATGCAATTCGAGCTCGGGGCCAAGGACCAAGAGGCCCGCAGGGGCCGGATCACCCTCTCCAGAGGGACCATAGAAACGCCGGCATTCATGCCTGTCGGCACCTATGGGACGGTCAAGGCCATGACTACCGAGGAGATCACCGGCCTCGGCTTCGAGATTATTCTTGGCAACACCTTTCATCTGATGTTGCGTCCGGGGGTGGAGGTGATCCGGGCGCACGGCGGCCTGCACGGGTTCATGAACTGGCCGCGGCCGGTGCTGACCGACTCGGGCGGTTATCAGGTCTTCAGCCTGGCGGAATCGCGGAAGATCACGGAACAGGGGGTTCATTTCCGTTCCCCGGTCGATGGCTCGAAGGTATTCCTGGGTCCCGAAGAGGCCATTGCCGTGCAGCAGGCGCTCGGCTCCGACATCATCATGATCTTCGATGAATGCACGCCCTGGCCGGCGACCGAGGCCGCCGCGCGGGATTCCATGGAGTTGTCCCTGCGCTGGGCCACCCGCTGCAAGGAGGCCCACGCAGGACATCCCGCCGCACTGTTCGGGATCGTTCAGGGCGGGATGTTTCCTCCCTTGCGGGAAGTCTCGCTCAACGGGTTGCTGGAGATCGGTTTCAACGGTTATGCCATCGGCGGGTTGTCGGTGGGCGAGCCGGAAGCAGAGCGGCTCTCGATCATCGATCACATCGCCCCGCTCATGCCGGCGTCCTCGCCACGGTACCTGATGGGGGTGGGCCGGCCGGAGGATATTGTCGCGGCGGTCTGCCGCGGCATCGACATGTTCGACTGCGTCATGCCGACGCGCAATGCGCGCAATGGCCACCTGTTCACGGCGCAGGGCGACGTCCGCATCCGCAACGCCGCGCACCGCGCCAGTCCGCGGCCCCTGGACGAGGACTGCGAGTGTTATACCTGCCGCAACTACACCCGGGCCTATCTGCATCACCTGGATCGCACCGGCGAGATCCTGGGGGCGCGCCTGAACACGATCCATAATCTCTATTATTACGGCGCGCTGATGCGGGGTCTGCGGGACGCCATCGCGGCGGGGAAGCTGCGGGAGTACGTGGCGAACTTTCACGCAAAGCGAGCGCTTTCCGGCGGGTCTGTGTCATAATACGCCGCTTCAATATTCCAGGACTTAAGTAATGTTCGAATTCCTTATCCGCGAGGCCCAGGCCCAGGGCGCCGCCCCGCAGGGCGGAGGCGGAACCTCCCTCCTGATCATGATGGTCGTCTTCTTCGCCATCTTTTACTTCATGATCATCCGCCCGCAAAGCAAACAGGCGAAGGATCACAAGAAGATGCTGGAAGGTCTGGGCAAGGGGGACGAGGTGATGACCTCCGGGGGGCTGCTGGGACGCGTGAGCAAGATGGGCGATAATTTCGTTACCATCGAGATCGCCGCCGAGGTCGAGGTCAAGGTGCAGAAAAGCGCGATCTCGGCCGTGCTGCCCAAAGGAACCATGAAGAATTCCTGATTGCAGGTCATAACAACCGGTAGTTGAAATACATGAATCGATATCCGCTCTGGAAATATATCCTCATCATCGCCGTCACTATCGTGGCGCTGGTGTACGCCCTGCCCAACCTCTACGGCAAGGATCCTGCCTTGCAGATCTCGCCCTTGCGCACCGCGGAGATCAACGATTCCGTGGTCCTCGAAGTGACGGGGGCGCTGGACAAGGCGGGAATCGCGCACACCCCGGTGGTTCGGAGCGATGGCAGCCTCGTGGTGCGGTTCGACAACGAGGAGACCCAGTTGCAAGCCCAGGCCGCGGTCAGCGAGGCCCTGGGCAAGTCTTATGTGGTGGCGTTGAACCTCGCCCCCGCCACCCCCGACTGGCTGCGCGCCTTGCGCGCGGAACCCATGTTCCTCGGACTCGATCTGCGCGGCGGGGTGCATTTCCTCCTGGAGGTGGACATGCAGGCGGCGGTGCGCAAGACGGAGGAGCGTTATATCTCGGATCTCCGCACCCTGCTCCGGGAGAACCGCATCCACTACAAGACCATCACCCAGCAGGCCGAAGGCGGTCTGCTGGCGCGGTTCCGCGATGAAGAGCAGCGGAGCGCCGCCAGCGATCTGATCGGAGGCGATTACCCCGACCTGAAATTGGAATCGCTCGCGGCGGAGGGCGACGAATACCCGCTGCGCCTGCAACTGATCGAAACCGCGTTGCTGGATTCGCAGCGTAACGCCTTGCAACAGACGATCACCACGCTCAGAAAACGGGTGAACGAACTTGGCATCGCCGAACCCGTCATCACGCAACAGGGCCAGAATCGGGTCGTGGTGCAGTTGCCCGGTATCCAGGACACGGCGCGAGCCAAGGATATCCTGGGCGCAACCGCCACCCTCGAATTCCGCATGGTGGACGAGGAACACAACGTCGCCGAAGCCGAGGAGGGCCGGGTGCCGCCAGGTTCCCGCTTATACGCGGATCGTCAGGGTCAGTCCTTGCTGATCAAAAAGTCCATCATGCTCACCGGCGATTCGATCATCGACGCCGCCTCCGGCATCGACCCGTCGAGCGGCGGTCCCGATGTCACCATCACCCTCGACGGGAAGGGCGCGAAGATCTTCAGCGAGCGCACCCGGGAGGAAGTTGGCAAGCTCATGGCGACCATCTTCATCGAGAACAAGGTGACGACCGCCGAAGTGAACGGAGAAATGGTGAAGAAGAAGGAGACCGTGGAAGAGGTGATCAACACGGCGGTCATCCGGGAGCAACTGGGCAAACGCTTCCACATCACCGGCCTCGATTCCACGGCGGAGGCCCGGAACCTCGCCCTGCTGCTGCGCGCCGGCGCGCTCGCCGCCCCGATCGAGATCATCGAGGAGCGGACGG
The DNA here is from genome assembly GCA_004297165.1 of Gammaproteobacteria bacterium. Lineage (GTDB taxonomy): Bacteria > Pseudomonadota > Gammaproteobacteria > Eutrophobiales > Eutrophobiaceae > 2-02-FULL-56-15. The sequence continues at coordinate 384,413 of SCUJ01000008.1, read as the reverse complement.
TCGGCCCGAGTCTGGGGCAGGAAAACATCACCCGCGGTTTTCAATCGACCCTCATCGGTTTTCTGCTGGTGGTGGCGTTCATGGTCGTCTACAACCGTGCCTTCGGCATGGCGGCGAATCTCGCCCTGTTCCTGAATTTCATATATCTCATCGCCCTGCTGTCCATACTGCAGGCGACGCTGACCCTACCTGGCATTGCCGGCATCGTGCTCACGATCGGCATGGCGGTGGACGCCAACATCCTGATCAATACCCGCATCAAGGAGGAGATCAGGAACGGCAACTCGCCCCAGTCCAGCATTCATGCGGGATACGAAAAGGCCTTCTCGACCATCGCGGATTCCAATATAACCACGCTCATCTGCGGACTGGTGCTGTTCAGCTTCGGCACGGGCCCCATCAAGGGCTTCGCCGTCACCCTGTCGCTCGGGATCCTGACCTCGATGTTCTCGGCCATCGTCTGCTCCAGGGCCATCGTGAACGCCGTGGTGGGCGGCCGGAAACTGAAGAAATTGTGGATCTGAGGCGAGGAGCCCCGTCATGCTGGATTTGAATAACTTGAACATCGATTTCATGGGCGGACGCCGGAAAGCGTATATCGTCTCCGCCATCATGATCATAGTCTCCCTCTTGTCGATGGCGGTGCGCGGGCTGAATCTGGGGATCGATTTCACCGGCGGCACCCTGGTTGAACTGAGTTACAGCGAGTCCGTGGATCTGGCCGAGGTGAGGAACGCGATCTCCGGCTCGGCTTACAGCGACGCAGTGGTCCAGTATTTCGGGTCGTCCAGCGAGATCATGATCCGTATCCCGTTGCGTACGGAGTTGAGCAGCGCCCAGATCAGCAATGAACTCCTGGAACTGCTCCGGGAGTCCGGGCGTGAGGTACAACTCCACCGGGTCGATTTCGTCGGACCGCAGGTCGGGGAAGACCTGCGGGAAGGCGCCATCCTGGCCACCCTCATCGCCATGGGGTTGATCCTGATCTATGTCGCCATGCGTTTCCAGATGCGCTTTTCCGTCGGCGCTAACGTGGCCCTGTTGCATGATCCAATCATTACCATAGGGTTCTTTTCCATCCTCGGGCTCGAATTCGATTTGACGGTCGTCGCCGCCGTGCTCGCGGTGATCGGCTACTCCATCAACGATACCATCGTGATCTTCGATCGTATCCGGGAGGTCTTCCGCAAGCAGCGCAAGGCCAGCCCGTCGGAAGTGATGAACATGGCGATCAACCAGACGCTCAGCCGGACCACCATGACCTCCTGGGCCACGCTGCTCGTGGTCATTGCCCTCTTCTTCTTCGGCGGGAGGGTGATCCATGGATTTTCGATCGCCCTGATCGTCGGCGTCCTGGTCGGTACCTACTCGTCCATCTTCGTGGCCAGCGCGCTGGCCCTGGATCTCGGAGTGACCCGCAAGGATCTGATGCCCGTTGAAAAGGAAGGCCAGCCGGTGGACGACCTGCCCTGAAGGCAGGGTACGGGCTCCAACGACGCAATTTCGTCATGCCGCGCCGGTTTCTCTCCAGCTAGAAGCTGCCAGTCATGGAACGGACGAGTCTCGCGATCGTCGCCGATGAAAATATCCCGCGTGTAGAGGAGTTGTTTCGCGGGTGCGGCGGCCTGAAACTTTTACCCGGACGGGCCATCGATGCCGCATCCCTCGCCCGCGCCGACATCCTGCTGGTCCGCTCCGTCACCCGGGTGAACTCCGATTTGCTCCAGCAAAGTCCGGTCCGCTTCGTGGGATCGGCGACCAGCGGGACGGATCATGTCGATATCGAATACCTGCAACGCCGCGGCATCGGATTCCGTCATGCCCCCGGATGCAACGCCCGTTCCGTGGCCGAGTATGTGCTCGCCGCCCTGCTGGCTTTGCGCCAGGCGGGGCGTCGGGATCTCTCCGGAAAACGCGCCCTGGTGATCGGCTGCGGCAACGCTGGGTCCATGACGCGAACCCTGCTCGAAGCGGCGGGAATAGAATGTCGTGCTCATGACCCGCCGCTGGCGGAGCGTACGGGGAATCCGGAATATCTGAATGTGGAGGCAATGCAGACGGCGGATATCATCAGTCTGCACGTACCGCTGTCGGATTCCGGCCCCCATCCCACGCGGGATATGATCGATGCGGGGTTCCTCGCCGGTGTGCGTCCGGATGTGGTGCTGATCAATACCGCACGCGGCGAGGTCATCGATGATGACGCCCTGCTTGAGTTCTTGGCGGCATGCCCAGGGGCGCGGGTGGTGCTGGATGTTTGGCGGGATGAGCCCCGCATCAACCCGGCCTTGCTTGCCAAGGTGTCTATAGGAACGCCGCATATCGCCGGTTACAGCCAGGACGGCAGGATCCTGGCCACCAGAATGATCAATGCCGGGTTATGTGAGTTTTTTGGTCTGAATACGGAAGTCAATCTGCCCTTATCAAAGTCTGATGCGGGCAGGGAGCTACGAATACATGTCAGTGGCGACTATATCGCTGTCATGCAGGCAGCCGTTGCGGCGGTTTATGATATCCTTCATGACAATCATAACCTGAAGAAGTTACTGGATAGGGATCCACGGGACCGCGCCGCCTGTTTCGATGATTTGCGCAAGAACTACCGGATGCGCAGGGAGTTTCCCTCGTTACGGATTGATCTGGCCACAGCCGATCCCGATCCCGATCTCAGGCGGAGCCTTGCCGGCCTGGGGTTCCAAGTGGCACTAACCTGACACCTACCATGAAAAAAATAAATCTGGGCTTCCTGGCCTCTTTCCGCGGAACGAACATGCAGGCGATCATCGATGCCTGCAAATCCGGACGCCTGGCCGCGAATCCGGCGGTCGTGATATCGAACAACAGCGCCGCCAGGGCCCTGCAACGCGCGGTGGAAGAAGGCATTCCCGCCTATCATCTCGGCAGCGCCGCTTACACTGATCCGGAGGAACTCGATCGCCTGATTACCAATACCCTGCTGGATCACGAAGTGGAGCTGGTGATCCTCGCCGGTTATATGAAGAAGATCGGGCCCTGCCTGCTCGACACCTACCGCGGCCGGATCCTCAATGTCCATCCCTCCCTGTTGCCGCGCTTCGGCGGCAAGGGCATGTACGGCATGCATGTGCATGAGGCGGTCATCGCCGCCGGGGAAAAGGAAAGCGGCGCGACGATTCACCTGGTCGCCGGGGATTACGATACCGGCCCCATCCTCGCCCAGCGCAAGGTGCGGGTGGCGGAGCAGGACACGCCGGAGACGCTGGCGGAGCGGGTCCTGCCGGTGGAACATGAATTGTACGTGGATACCATCAGCCGGATTATCAGCGGCGACCTCAGGCTCGAAGTTTATATGCGGTGAATGGAAAGATTTCTTTTTATATCCGGAAAAAGCTTTAACTATGTTTCCAAGACTCTCCCGGTTTTATGATTGGCTGGTGCTTGATCGCCCCGTCCTTGTGTTGCTGCTGCTCGGCGGAGTGATCCTGTATTTCAGCTTCTATGCCAGGGATTTCGACCTGGATGCCTCGGCGGATTCCCTGCTGCTCGAGAACGACAAGGACCTGCGACAGTACCGGGACATGACCAACCGCTATGGGAGCAGTGAATTCCTGTTCGTCGCTTTTGCGCCGAAGGACGATCTGTTCTCGGAGCACGCCCGCGCCACCATCGCCGCCATGCGGGACGATTTCCGGAAGGTCGGCATGATCGATTCCGTGACGTCATTGGTCGATGTGCCGCTGTTGAAACAGGCGGAAGGCAAGCTCTCCGATGTCGCGAAAAATTATCGGACGTTGACCGCCGCCGACATCGACCTCGCCAAGGCGAAAGAGGAGTTGCTCAACAGCCCGTTATTCAACGAATTGATCGTCAGCAAGGACGGCGCCACCACGGCGATGATGCTGACCCTGAAGACCGATCCGGAATATCAGGATCTCTCCCGGCGGCGGAACGAACTGATACTGAACAAATACGAGAGCGGACTGACTGACGAGGCCAAACTGGAACTGGAGCGGGTCACTGCCGCCTATGACGCCGCCAAGGACCGTTATGACGTGGCGATGCATGAAACGATCAAGGAGATCCGCGCGGTCATGGATCGTTATCGGGGCGAAGGCGACTTGTATCTGGGGGGCGTCCCGATGATCGCCGACGACATGATCACCTTCGTCAAGAATGACCTCGTCGTCTTCGGCAGTTGCATCGTTGTCTTCCTGGTGGCGATGCTGTTCCTGATCTTCCGGCAGGTCCGCTGGGTGGTGTTGCCGCTTGGCGCCTGTCTGCTCGCGGTGTGGTTCATGATTGGCCTCTTGGGCTTCACGGGCTGGCGGGTGACGGTCATCTCCTCGAATTTCATCTCGCTGATGTTGATCATCACCATCTCGATGAACATCCATCTGGCCGTCAGGTACCGCCAGTTGCGCTGGGATTTCCAGGACCTCGATCAGAAACAACTGGTTTCGCAGACGGTGCGCATGATGTTCTGGCCGTGTTTTTACACCGCCACCACCACGATGGTGGGATTCGGTTCGCTCGTGACCAGCAATATCAAGCCCGTGATCGATTTCGGCTGGATGATGACCGTGGGTCTGGGCGTGACGCTGGTCCTTTCCTTCCTGCTCTTCCCGGCGGTGCTGGTGATGCTGGGCAAATCGGCCGGCAGCGATACCGAAAATTCGAAGGTGCCGTTCACCGCCATGCTGGCGCGGTTCTCGGAACGGCACGGCAATGTCATCATCGCCGCCGCAGTGGTCCTGACGATAATCACGGCAATCGGCGTCAGCCGGCTGCGGGTGGAGAACAGTTTTGTCAATTATTTCAGCGAGAACACCGAGATCCACCGGGGCTTGAAGCTTATCGATGACAAACTCGGCGGCACGACCTCGCTGGATATCGTGGTGAAATTTCCCGAGACCGCCCCGGAAGACCCGGCGGCGGAGGATACGGACGAGTTCGACGAGCTGTTCGGCGAGATCGAGGTGGACAAGGCGGATTACTGGTTCTCGCCCGATAAGATCGATCTGATCAAGGGCATACACGATTATCTGGAGGGGCTGCCGGCCGTGGGCAAGGTGCGCTCGCTTGCCTCCACCATCCGGATCGCGGAAGACCTCGCCCATGGCCAGGAATTCGACACCTTCGAACTCGCGGTCATCAACAAGCGGCTACCCGAGGCGCTGCGCGCCGAGATGCTGACGCCCTACATCTCGATCGAACACGACGAGGCCCGCATCAACCTGCGGGTCAAGGATTCGCTGAAGGACCTCCGCCGCAAGGAACTGCTGGAGCGGATCCGTTCGGACCTGGAAGGCAAATTCGGACTGACGCCGGAGAACATGCAGATCAGCGGGCTCCTGGTGCTCTACAACAACATGCTGCAAAGCCTGTATCAGTCCCAGATCATGACGCTGGGGATCGTCATTCTCGGCATCTGGCTGATGCTCCTGGTGTTGTTCCGCTCGTTGTCGCTATCCATCATCGGCATCATCCCGAATATCCTGTCGGCGCTGATCATCCTGGGGCTGATGGGGCTGCTCGGCATCCCGCTGGACATGATGACCATCATGATCTCCTCCATCACGCTGGGTATCGCCGTGGACAACAGCATTCATTACATCTACAGGTTCCGGCAGGAATTCGATCGTCATGGCCGGGATTACGTCAAGACCCTGCATTATTGTCATGCCAGCATCGGGCGCGGGATTTTTTATACGGTCATTACCATTATTGTCGGCTTTTCCATACTGGTATTGTCGAATTTCATTCCGACCATCTCCTTCGGACTGCTGACGGCGCTGGCCATGCTGATTGCGCTGATTGCGGCGCTGACGCTCCTGCCCAAGTTGATCCTGATGTGGCGGCCCTTTTAGGGAAGCTTCGATTCAGTCAGCGGCCCCCTCGGCAGGTTGTTGAAAATCTACTGCGCCAGGCCTAATGGAGTTGCGCGCGGGCTCGAAAACCTCGTTTGCGGAAGCGAGGTCCCGAATTCCTGCGCGGGACGAGAAAAAAGGCTTTTTCCCGCCGCTCCAACTCATCTAAAATATGCCGCCTGTGTGGCCGTAACTTTTCCAACGGAGATTGAATACCATGAAGGCAGGCGTCGCATTAAGCGCCCTTACGCTGTTAATAAGTTTGTCGGCGGCATCCGCCGCCACGAATGAGGCCGAAGAGATTGTCCGCACCGCCTCCAGCCAGGTGATCGATAAGCTTGCTGAGGAGAAGGAGAATCTCAACGCCCATCCGGAGAAACTCTACGAGCTCATCCAGGAGATGGTTGTCCCGCATTTCGATTTTCCCATCATGTCCCGCTGGGTGCTGGGCAAGGCGTGGAATACCATCGATGCCGGGAGTCAGGCGCAGTTCATCGACCAATTCCGGACCATGCTGGTCAGGACCTACGCCAAGGCCCTGATGGAATACTCGGATGAGACCATCGAATTCTTGCCCATGGAAAGCGATCCGAATTCCAATCTGGTCGTGGTCAAATCCCAGGTGGTGGGAAAAGGGTCGGGGAATCCCATACCCATAAATTACCGCATGCATGTCAGCGGTGGCGACTGGAAGGTGATCGATATCTCCGTGGATGGCGTCAGTCTTATCGGCACTTATCGCGGTTCGTTCGCGTCCGAGATCCGCAAAAACGGCATCGATTCCCTGATTCTGAAACTAACCGAACGCAACGCGAAATTGCTCGAAGGCACGGGCACAGAGCAATCGCTCTAGCTCTAACACAACGTTTTTCGCAATAGAATACCGGCGATTTCCCGGCCAGCGCGCGGGATGACCCGCGCACAGCCAAACACTGGCAGGTTACGACATATGCAAAGCGAACGCATCAGGCAACTCATCGAACAGGCATTACCGGCCTCCGTGCGCGACATTAGCGGGGATGGCGTGCATTTCGAGGCGGTTATCGTGAGCGACAAATTCACCGGGAAGAACGCGGTCCAGCGTCACCAGTTGGTGTACGGTGCGCTGGGAGACAGGATGGGGCGGGAGATCCACGCCTTGTCCATGCAGACCCTGACCCCCGAGGAGTGGGAGCGGCAAGCCGGATTCAAGGTCCTGAATCCGGCGGAAGGCCCGCGCGGTGGATAAACTCATCATCCAGGGCGGGTTCCCCCTGCACGGCGAGATCAACATCTCCGGGGCGAAGAATGCCGCCCTGCCGATACTCGCGGCGACCCTGTTGACGGATGAAACCGTGACCGTCAGCAACGTCCCGCACCTGCACGATATCACGACCACCATGGGGCTCCTCGGCCGGATGGGTTCGGAATTGACCATCGACGAGCGCATGAATATCGAGGTCAACAACCACAACCTGCGGGATTACTTCGCGCCCTATGAACTCGTCAAGACCATGCGGGCATCCATTCTGGTCCTGGGGCCTTTGCTGGCGCATTATGGCCGGGCGGATGTCTCCCTGCCCGGAGGTTGCGCCATCGGTTCGCGTCCGGTCAACCTGCATCTCGATGGTCTGAAGTCGATGGGGGCGGAGATCCATGTGGAAGGCGGCTATATCCGCGCCACGGCCAACCGCCTGCGCGGCGCCAAGCTGACAATGGATCTGGTCACCGTGACCGGCACGGAGAATCTCATGATGGCGGCCACGCTCGCCGACGGCATGACCATCATCGAGAATGCCGCGCGGGAGCCGGAAGTGGTCGACCTCGCCAGATGTCTGATCCAGATGGGGGCTAAGATCGAAGGCGCGGGCACCGACACAATCTTCATCCACGGCGTCGATAAGCTGCATGGCACGCATTACACGATCCTCCCGGATCGCATCGAGTCGGGCACCTATCTGGTCGCGGCGGCCATGACCGGCGGCAGCATCAAGCTGAAGAACACCCGGCCGCAGTTGCTGGATGCGGTCATTGCCAAGCTGCGCGAGGCTGGGGCGGAGATCTCGCATGATGATACCAACATCGTCCTGGAGATGAACAACCGCCGGCCGGAGGCGGTGAACGTTCATACCTCGCCGTTTCCGGGTTTCCCCACGGACATGCAGGCGCAGTTTACGGCGATGAATTGCATCGCCAAGGGCAGTGGGACCATCACCGAAAACGTCTTCGAAAACCGCTTCATGCACGTGCAGGAGTTGCAGCGCATGGGCGCCAGGGTCCGGCTGGAGGGCAATACGGCCATCAGCAGGGGAGTCAAGCAACTGAACAGCGCCCCGGTTATGGCCACCGATTTGCGCGCCTCCGCGAGCCTGGTGCTGGCGGGGCTGGTAGCGAAAGGCAGCACCGTGGTGGATCGGATCTATCACATCGATCGCGGTTATGAGACCATCGAGGAAAAACTGACCCTCCTGGGCGCCAAGATCAAACGGGTGCCTTCGGCCCTGCTGAACTGACTCATCCAGGTAGGCCGCGCCGCCGATCCAAGCACATGAGCAAATGTAATGATCGCCATGCCAGAAATACTTACCATCGCGGTATCCAAGGGACGCATATTGAAGGAGTCCCTGCCACTGCTCGCCCGCATGGATATCGTTCCACTGGAGGATCCTGAAACATCGAGAAAGCTGGTGCTGGAGACGAACCGCCCGGAGATCCGCCTGATCGTGGTCCGGGCCACCGATGTCCCGGTCTATGTGGAATATGGTGCGGCGGATGCGGGCATCGCCGGCAAGGATGTTCTGCTCGAATATGACGGGGACGGATTGTACGAGCCGGTCGATCTCGGCATCGCCTGTTGCCGGCTGATGCTGGCGGGGGCGCGGGATCGGCCGGATACGACGGGCCGGGCCCGGGTCGCGACCAAATATGTGAAGACCACCCGCAATTATTTCGCCGAGCTTGGCCGTCAGGTGGAGATCATCAAGTTGTATGGTTCCATGGAGCTTGCGCCGATCCTCCGGCTGGCCGATCTCATCGTTGACCTGGTGGATACCGGCGGCACGCTCAAGGCGAATGGTCTCGTCCCCCTCGACAAGATTGCCGATATCAGCTCGCGGCTGGTGGTCAACAAGGCCTCGATGAAAATGAAACAGGCTTTGCTCAAACCCTTCGTCAACAACCTCGCCCGGTTGGTGAATCCCTGATGAAGATCCGCGTCCTTGATAGCGCGCAGGATGGCTTTGGCGCGGAACTTAACAAGATCCTGGCAGCCAGCGCGGAGCCGGCCCCGGAAGTGCGTAACCGCGTGGCGGAGATCCTCGCGACGGTGCGGGCGGAAGGCGATCGCGCCCTGCTCGATTACACCAACCGCTTCGATCGGCGCCGGGCGCAGATCGAGGATCTGGTCATCGGTCCGGATGCCGCACGGGCAGCCTTCGCCGGACTGCCGGAGGCATTGCGGCAGGCGCTGCAAACGGCGGCGGACCGGATTCGTTCCTTTCATGAACGCCAGAAGTCCGCATCCTGGTTTTACGAGGATCCGGAAGGGATACTGCTCGGTCAGCAGGTGACGCCACTCGATCGCGTGGGCGTCTACGTGCCGGGCGGCAAGGCGGATTATCCCTCCTCGGTTCTGATGAACGTCATCCCCGCGCAGGTGGCCGGCGTCGGCGAGATCGTGATGGTGATGCCGGCGCCCGATGACCGGCCATCAACCGTGGCGCTCGCGGCAGCCGGGATGTTGGGTATTGAAAAGATATTCAGCATCGGTGGGGCTCAGGCTGTCGGCGCCCTGGCCTATGGCACGGAGCTCGTGCCCGCGGTGGACAAGATCGTCGGTCCGGGCGGGGCATACGTCGCCGAGGCGAAACGTCAGGTCTTCGGGATCGTCGGCATCGATATGGTCGCCGGGCCTTCCGAGGTGGTGATCGTCAGCGATGGCAGCGGCGAACCTGACTGGACGGCCATGGACCTCTTCGCCCAGGCCGAACACGACGAGGCGGCGCGGGCGATCCTGATCTGCACGGATAAGGATTTCATGGACCGGGTGATGGCCAGCATCGTGCGCCTCTTGCCGGACATGGAACGGGCATCCATCATCCGGGCATCGCTGGAACGCCACGGTCTCATGATCAGGACCGGCACGTTGCAAGAGGCCGCCGCGATAGTCAATCGGCTTGCCCCCGAGCATCTGGAGCTCGCCGTGCGGGAACCGCGGGATCTGCTGAAGGAGATCCGCCATGCCGGGGCGATCTTTCTCGGGCACTATGCAGCCGAGTCCCTGGGCGATTATTGCGCCGGACCTAACCATGTGCTGCCGACTGCAAGGTGCGCGCGATTCTCTTCGCCGCTCGGGGTATACGATTTTCAGAAACGCAGCTCGGTTATGCACTGCGACGGCGAGGCGGCGGCGAAGCTGGCGCCGATTGCCTCCACGCTGGCGCGCGGGGAGGGTCTGACCGCGCATGCCCGGGCCGCGGAATACCGCCTGTTGAGGATTACTCCTTCCCCACGATCTCGCTGATACGGTCCAGGAATTGCCGCATTTCGGCATCGGTCCCGATGCTCACCCGGAGGTAGTCGGCGATCCGTGGCAGGTTGAAATGCCGCACCAGGATGCCCCGATCCCGCAACCCCTTGTACAGGTTCACGGCGGAGACGTCGGGGTGCCGGATCATGAGGAAATTCGCCGCGGAAGGAATCACCTCAAACCCCAGATCGGAAAGGCGCGGCGCCACCCAATCCCTGGTCGCGGCCACCTTGCGTGTGCAATCCAGATAATGGCCTTCATCGTTGATGGCCTCAATGGCGAGGGCGATCGCGAGACTGCCCAGCGGGTAGGAGTTGAACGAGTTCTTCGCGATATCGAGGCCCTTGATCAGATCGGCCTGGCCGAGGGCGAAACCGACCCGCAGCCCCGCGAGCGAACGCGCCTTGGAGAGCGTCTGCACCACCAGGAGATTCGGAAATTCCCTGATCAACGGGATGCAGCTTGCCCCGCCGAAATCGACATAGGCCTCGTCGACGATGACAACCGCGTCCCGGATACGGCCCAGCAAACCGCGGATCTTTTCGATCTCGAGAAATCGTCCGGTTGGGGCATTGGGATTGGCGAAGATGACGCCCCCGCATTCGTCAGGGTAGGCGTCAAGGTCGATCCGGAAATCTTCCGTCAATGGCATCTGCGCATACTTCAACCCGAAGCGCGCGCAGTACACAGGATAAAAGCTGTAACTGATATCCGGAAAACAAAGCGTTTTTTCCGGATCGAAGAAGGCCATGAAGGCATGCGCCAGCACTTCATCCGAACCGTTGCCCGGAAAGATCATGTCTGGAGTCAGGCCGCACCGCGCGGCGATAGCCTCTTTCAGCAGACGCGCGTCGGGGTCCGGATAGCGCCGCAACGATTCCGGGTCCATGCTTCGCAGCCGCTCCATAACCCGCGGGGAAGGCGGGTAGGGATTTTCATTGGTGTTCAGTTTGATGTAGCGCCGGTCCTGGGGTTGTTCACCCGCCTGATAGGCGGTGATCCCGACAAGCCTTCTGCTCCAGTATCTGCTCATGTCACCCACGCTCCAGCGCCGGCCTCTGCCCGACGATCGCCTGCACGCGGGATTCCTGCCAGCCCCTCAGCAGCAGAATTTCTATGGTGTCGCCGGGAGGGATCTCGGCAATCATCTGGATGGCGCGATAGGGATCGTCAATCTGGATGCCGTTGATCTCGATGATGATGTCGCCGGGGATGATGTTCGCATCGGCGGCGGGGCTGTTCTGCATGACGCCCGCGACCAGGACGCCGGCCTGACGCGCACCCTGGCGGTTGCGCATGTCGGGCGGCACGGCCTGCGCCTCGATCCCCAGCCAGCCGCGAATCACATGTCCGTGCTGCATGAGGGATTGCATGATGCCGGTGACGACATTAATCGGGATGGAAAAACCAATCCCCTGGGAGCCGCCGCCATTCATCGAATAGATGGCGGTGTTGATGCCGACCAGTTCACCTGAGGTGTTGATCAATGCACCGCCGGAGTTGCCTGGGTTGATGTCGGCATCGGTCTGGATGAAGTTCTCGAACGTGGAGATGCCGAGACGGCTGCGGCCCACCGCGCTGACGATCCCCTGGGTGACGGTCTGGCTCAGATCGTAGGGATTACCTATGGCGAGCACGATGTCCCCGACCTGCAATTGATCCGAATTGCCGATGGGGATGACAGGCAGGTCGGCGAGGTCAATCTTGAGCACCGCCAGATCGGTTTCGTTGTCGATCCCAATTACATCGGCCAGAGACTGACGCCCGTCCGCCAGGGTCACGCCGATCTCGTCGGCATCCTCGACAATATGGGCGTTGGTGATCAGCGTGCCGTCGGTGCTCATGATGACGCCTGATCCCAGGTTCGTGGCGCGTTGGTCGACCTCCTGATCGCCGAAAAAACGCCGGAACAGCGGGTCCTGGAACAAGGGATTCGGCAGGCTTCTCCGGACCTTGGTGGCGTAGATATTGACCACCGCTGGGGCGGATACCTGGACAGCGTTGTGATAGGATGGCCGGTCCTCAGATCCCCGAGTTGCCGCAGGGGTGTTTCGCAGGCCAGAATCTTCTTGTGAAGTCCTCGGCGCGAGGCCTGGAAAAATATAGAGCGCCAGAAAGGCCAGGGCGAGTCCGGCGATGACCGACTGGCCGAGGAACACGAGTATGGGTCGTGATCGGAGCGTCATGGCATCCTGAAATTCATGCAAGGCGTGTTTTTGAAGGCCAAAGTTTACCTCAATCGTGATATACTCGTCGGCTGTTTTTGATCCGTAAATGTTAAGTTCGAGGACCTAATCAATGAATGACGGTGGGATTGATACAACCCGACGTCGCCTCCTGACCACGGCCGCCACGATTGTTGGCGGGGTCGGGGCGGCAGCGGCATCAGTGCCCTTTATCGCGTCCATGACGCCTAGCGCCAAAACCAAGGCGATCGGCGCGCCGGTGGAAGTGGATCTGAGCGATCTTCAGCCCGGGCAACGCAAAATCATCCAATGGCAGGGCAAACCGGTCTTTATCCTCCGGCGCACGGCCGAGAGTCTGGAGCAACTGGCGAACCCCGGCCCGCAGGTGCGGGATCCGCAATCCGAGGAAAACCAGCAGCCTGAATACGCCAGGAATATTTATCGATCCATCAAACCCGAATACCTGATCATGCTCGGGTTATGCACGCACCTGGGATGCTCGCCCACCTTCGTGGCCGAGGAGGACGAGCACGATCTCGGACCCGAATGGAAGGGCGGCTTTTTCTGCCCCTGTCATGGCAGCCTGTTCGATCTGGCCGGTCGCGTCCACAAAAATTTCCCGGCGCCAAGCAACATCATCATCCCGCCGCATAAGTATCTGACCGACACCCGCGTGCTGGTAGGCGATGATTCGGAGGCCACCTCATGAACACTGCTGCGCGTTATTTCTTCGCCCTGCGCGACTGGGTTGACGATCGCTTCCCCATGACCCAGCTCTGGAATGAGCATGCCGCCAGGTATTACGCCCCGAAGAACTTCAATTTCTGGTATGTCTTCGGCGTCATCAGCATGGTGGTGCTGGCCAACCAGATCCTGACCGGCATCTGGCTGACCATGAACTACAAGCCGGACGCCACTCAGGCCTTCGCCTCGGTGGAATACATCATGCGTGACGTGCCCTGGGGCTGGGTCATCCGGTATCTGCATTCCACCGGTTCATCCGCCTTCTTCTTCGCGGTATACCTGCATATGTATCGCGGGCTGGTGTATGGCTCCTACAAGAAACCCCGGGAACTGATCTGGATCATCGGCATGTTCATCTATCTGACGTTGATGGGCGAGGCGTTTCTGGGTTATCTCCTGCCCTGGGGTCAGATGTCCTTCTGGGGCGCCCAGGTGATCATCTCGCTCTTTGGCACCATCCCGGTCATCGGGGAAGGCCTGGCGCTCTGGATCCGGGGCGATTATGTCGTCTCCGACGTGACCTTGAACCGGTTCTTCTCGTTGCATGTGGTCGCGTTCCCCTTGTTGTTGTGCGCCTTGTCAGGCGCGCACATCCTGGCCCTGCACCACGTCGGATCCAACAACCCGGACGGCGTGGAGATCAAGAAGCACAAGGACGAGAAAGGCGTGCCGCTGGATGGCATCCCCTTCCATCCCTACTATACGGTCAAGGACCTGGTCGCGGTGCTGATCTTCGCCATCGGCTTCGCCTGGGTGGTGTTTTACGCACCGGGCATGGGCGGGTATTTCCTGGAAGCGGCAAATTTCGTGCCTGCGGATCCGTTGAAGACCCCGGAGCATATCCAGCCGCTGTGGTATTTCACGACTTATTACGCCATCCTACGGGCGATTCCGCACCAGCTCGGCGGCGTGGTCGCGATGTTCCTGGCGAGTTCGCTGTTCTTTCTGCTCCCCTGGCTCGATCGCAGTCCGGTCAAATCCTTCCGCTACCGCGGCTGGAAATACCGCACCGCGCTGATCGCCTTCGTGATCAGCTTCCTGTCGCTCGGGTGGCTGGGGATGCAATTGGCCACGCCCCTGTACACCTGGATCGCGCGGTTCTTCACCGTGATCTATTTCCTGTTCTTCCTTCTGATGCCGTTCTATACCAGCACGGACAACGACAAGCCGGTGCCGGAAAGGGTTAAGTAATATGAATCGTTTGCTGCAACTTCTTTGCATCTGCCTGTTGGGCCTCGCGACAACCACCGTCACTTTCGGAAGTGAAGGCGCGCTCATGCAGGCGAAGGTGGATCTGTCGAATCGGGAATCCCTGAAGAATGGCGCCAGGATTTTTATCAACTACTGCCTGAGTTGTCATTCGGCCGCCTATATGCGGTTCAACCGGGTGGGACAGGATCTGGGGATTGACGAGGACACGCTGAAGCGGGATTTCATGTTCGGTACGGACAAACCTGGGGATACCATGACAGTCGCCATGCGCAAGGAGGATGCCCGGGATTATTTCGGTACGCCAATCCCGGATCTTTCCGTCATCGCGCGCGCGCGCGGCGCCGACTGGCTCTATACTTTTTTCATGACCTTCTATCGTGACCCGGCGCGTCCGTTCGGCGTGAATAATATCCAGTTCAAGGATGTCGCCATGCCCCACGTCTTGTGGGAATTGCAGGGTTTGCAGCGGGCGGTGACGGAGCAGGAGACTCTGCCCGATGGCGCGACAGTCGAGCGGATCACCCACCTTGAACTCGAGACTCCAGGGAAACAGTCGCCTTCGGAATACGCGGCCACTGTGCAGGACCTGGTAAATTTCCTCGTATATCTCGGTGAACCCGTACAGTTGCAACGTCATGCGATCGGCGCCTGGGTGATAGGGTATCTGCTGGCGTTCCTGGTCGTCGCCTGGCTGCTGAAAAGAGAATACTGGAAGGATGTGCATTAGGGCGGATGCGGGCCGGCGCCTGCGTACCGGATCGTTGGCGGTTGTTAACGGATTGGAGTGAGATATGGCGAGTATCGCGAATAAACGCTCGGTCATGGTGCTCTATTCGGATCCGACGAATCCGGTGGGACATGCCGTCCGCATTGTGCTGGCGGAAAAGGATATCAACGTGGATATCCGTTATATCCACGGGAATGAAATACCCGAAGAACTCGCCGAACTCAATCCCTACAATTCCGTCCTGACTCTCATCGATCGCGATCTTGTGCTCTATGATGAACAAATCATCATGGAATATCTCGACGAGAGGTTTCCGCACCCGCCATTGCTACCGGTCGACCCTGTGGCGAGGGCCAATAATCGACAACTGCGCTTCAGGGTGATGCGCGACCTCTACCGGCAGGTGGAAAAATTGACGGCGGAGAGCGAACCGGTTGCGGCCAACGCCCGCAAGGAGATCCGGGACAATCTCACCGCCATTGCCCCGGCCTTTGCCCAGAAACCCTTTTTCATGTCCGATGAATACTCCCTGGTGGATTGCTGCCTGTCGCCACTCCTCTGGCGACTGGAACATTACGGGATCAAGTTGCCTGCCTCCGGGAAGGTTATCAGCGATTATGCCCGCCGAATGTTCGAGCGGGATGCCTTCAAATTAAGCCTCTCCGGATGGGAGAGGGAGATCCGGTTCTGACGGCGTCCCCTGGATCCGTGATTATGAATTCCAGCCGGCCATATCTGTTGCGGGCGATGTACGACTGGATTGTGGACAACGGCATGACCCCGCATATCCTGGTGAATGCAAGCGCGGTCGGTGTCCATGTTCCCGCGGCGCAGATAAAGGACGACAAGATTGTCTTAAATATCTCGCCGGGGGCGGTACGTGGAATGGATCTCGGCAAATCGCACATTTCCTTCAGCGCACGCTTCGGCGGGGCGCCATTCAGCGTGAATGTTCCAGTTGACGCGGTGCTCGCGGTATATGCCCGCGAGAACGGCAAGGGCATGCTCTTCCCGGAATCAGAAGACGCGGCTGAGGAGGATCAGGGGATACCGCCGCCGGGCGGCCGCCGCTCGCATCTGACGATCGTAAAATAACCGCAACACCGTTATGCCTGGCGCAGCGGGTTTTTTAACAGCCTGTTAGTCCAGGTACTCGAACAGCTTAACTACTTTCTGTACGCCGCCGGTCTGGCGTGTTATCTCGGTCGCCCGGTCCGCCTGTTGTCTGCTGACCAAACCCATGAGATAGACAACGCCTTTTTCGGTAACCACTTTTACCGATAATCCCTTGGTCTCCTTGTCGGCGAGCAATAACGATTTCACCTTGGTGGTTATCACCGTATCGCTGCTGCGCGACATCATGGAACTGGGCGCCGCGACGGTGAGTTCGTTGAATACCTCCGTCACCTTCGGGATGTTCCTGACGATCTCCTCCATCCGGCGGCGCAGGTTGTCGTTGACTGCCTCGCCACTTATCAGGACCTTGGTGTTGTAGCTGGTGACATTCCAGTGTGACTGATCGCGGATCTCGGGATCGGCTCTAAACGCCTGAGAGGACTTCATCTCAATCGTCTGGTCTTCTATGACCGTTCCAGTCGTCCGCTTATCTATGGCGGTGGAGGCGCCGACAGCCACGCCGGTGCCTACGGCGACCGCGCAGGCCTGCAACAGGGAACCTATAAGGAGCGTCAAGCTAATCCTGATATTTTGGTTTTTCATGGCAGACTATTCTCCGTAACCGAGCAAGAATTGATCGATGAGATCGCAGATGGCATTAATCATTATAATATGAATCTCCTGGATCCTGGCACTTGACCAACTGGGGACGCGCAATTCGATATCCGGTTCCTGGAGCAGATCGGTAATCTGACCGCCTTCCCGCCCGGTCAGGGCGATGATTTTCATGCGCCGATCCCTGGCCGCATCGATCGCGTGTACGATATTGACCGACTCTCCGCTGGTGGTGATTGCGAGGAGGATGTCGCCTGGCTGGCCGAGCGCCCGGATTTGCTTGGAAAACACGTCGGCGAACTGGTAATCGTTGGCTATGGAGGTCAGCGTGACGGAATCCGCCGTTAAAGCAATCGCCGGCAAACCCGGACGGTCCATTTCATAACGGTTCAACATCTTCGAAGCAAAGTGCTGCGCATCCGCGGCGCTCCCACCATTGCCACAGGCGAGCACCTTCTTTTCATCCAGCAGACCGGCGGTGATGGTCTCCGCCGCCTTGACTATCTGTGGGCTGAGTTGTGTCGAGACAACCGAAAGAAGTTGTATGCATTCGTCGAGGTTGTCTTTGACTCTACGTTTCATGGCAGGCGCATGATGGGTTCGTATCAGGAATCGAAGGCATTGCTGAACCATTCTATGGCGGAGGCATTACGCCCTAGGATGACGACGTCGAAGCGGCAGAAAACGGTGTTGCTGAGCCGGTGTTTCTGCAGGTAATGTCCGCTCGCCTTGACGATACGCCGGCGCTTGCTCGAGTTGATGGTTTCCACGGCACTGGTCACCTGGTCGCTGCTGCGGTAACGGACCTCGACGAAGACGATGATCTCCCCGTCCTGCATGATCAGATCGATTTCCCCCGCCGGACTGCGGAAGTTCTTTTCCCGCAACTTCAATCCCTGGCGTCGCAGATAGTCGCAAGCGGCGTTTTCGGCGATTTGTCCTTGTTGGCTGGTGGTGAGCGGCGCGATCATTGAGACTCCTTTGGCCCGGCGCTTGCAGCCATGCCATCCTTGAATTTCGCCCAAGTCAATTTTCTGCTGATGACGCCCGCACCATCAAGGAAGAGATCACCACTCTCGCCGCGGTAGTACATGTTTGTATTCCTGGCCAGCCTCCCCAGATGCGGGATCAATCCGAAGGCGTCGATCCCGAAGGCATAAAAGCGGTTATAGGGAGATTGTTGCGCGAGCCAGTTTCTGTTGATGGATTGCTGCATCTCGCTGGGTATCCGGTTGCGGGTCAGCACCCAGGGCGAATCCGGAAACTTGATATTGTCCAGGTCCCTGTCGAGTTGCGGGTTAAATGTGCCGGAGTGTACCCGCGAGGAGGCATAAACTGTGAAACGGTCCGCGCGGTAAAAACGCAATTGGGGCACGATCTGGCGGGCAGCTTCCGGTCGCGCAACCAGGAAGATCATATCGGCGTCGTCCCTGAGCCGGGTTTCCGTGCGCAAAGGACGGTTCAATCGGCGTTGCAAGGCAGTGGCCCTTCGTTCGTTACTGCCCACGTTCAAGAGTTCGCGCACCGGCGTCGAGAAATCGCTGGTGGTTTCATCGAAAAAAGCGCGCGCGAGGATCCGTCCGCCGAGCGCGGTCCATTCCTGTTGAAACGCCGCGTGGATGCGCCGGTCATAATCCTCGTTTTGAGAGATGATCAGGGCGTTGTGGTGTCCATCCAGGGCAGCCTGTCTTGCCACCTCCCTTGCTTCATCCTCGGGCAGTAATCCGAACTGGACGATTTTCGGGATCCCCGTCGGATCCGCAGTGGTTGAAATATTCGGCTCGCCAGCCCCGAAGTGATTCAAGGCCAGCACCTTGACCGGCAGATCGGGGGTTGCAAGCAATCTCCCCACGGCCTCCCGCTCCAACGGACCGACGATATACTCTGCGCCTTCAGTCACCGCCTGTTTGTAGCTCTCGGTGATGTTGAGGGCGTTGGCCGAGTAGATACGCAAGAAGGGACGATAGTCCTTTGCCGTATACCAGGCCGCGAGGAAGCCGTCCCGGATGGCTTGGGCGGCCTGGCCATACTGGCCATCGAAAGGCAGCAGCAGGGCGATCCGCGATGGCGCGAAGGTCAGATTGCGGGTATCGTCCAACAACCGGGCGCTGAGGGGGGCGGCCGGGTGGTTGGCATATTGCTGGTTCCATAACCGGATAGCGGTGGTCAAGGCGTTCGGATTCAGCAACAGGGATTGTTCGATGAGCGCGAGTTCGACCCAGCCGCGCAGGATGTCCGTTGAAGATGCCCGCAGGCGTTGCAGGCCGTCGTTGTTCAACTGCTTGAGGTCATCCCAGATCTTCCTGTTGTTTGTTTCACGGGCGGATGGGGTTTGCAGATAGCGGTCGAGGGCAACTCGTTCCCGGCTGGCGCTCGCCGGGTTGCGCATGTTTTCAAATGCCGCCGCGCGGGTCTCGAAGTAATCATCCAGAAAATCTGCGGGAATATTTTCCAAACGGAGCGTCCCGAGCCGGCGGAGGGCGGTCTCGGCATCCTGGCGGCCCACATCGATCCTGGCCTCGAGTATCCGCAGGCGGGTCGGGATCGAGGCGTCTTTCGTCGCCGTTGAGATTGTGGCGGCAGCGGTCGCGGCCGACTCTAGATCCCCGGCGAGATACCAGGATTCCGCCGCCCGCATCTGGAAATCCGTGGATCGGTCCGGATACAATCGAGCCAGTTCCCGATATTGTTCGGCAGCCTGCCGGTAGTCGCCAGCCCGCGCCAATTCAGCGGCGCGACTGATGCCATCAGTCCCAGCGCCTGACCTCGGCCTGACGGACTGCGTTTCACAGGACTGGAGTTGCAGGCAAATCAGGACGATTACAAAGAGTCTGCGCATAATCGGATAAATCGGGATGCATGGGTCGTTGCCGGCAGCCTAAACAAGTGGAGGCGAAGGTGTCAATTCATAAAGGGACATTGTATGTGGTAGCCACGCCCATCGGGAATCTTGAGGATATCTCCAAGCGCGCGGTCGTTACCCTCGCGCGCGCCGATTTGATCGTGGCCGAGGACACCCGTCATAGCGGGAAGCTGCTGCAGCGCCTGGGACTCAATGTCCCCATGCAATCGCTCCATGATTTTAATGAGCGCGAGAAATCGGAGGCGATTATCCAAAAACTGCTTGCCGGCAAACAGGTGGCGTTGATCAGCGACGCGGGAACGCCGCTGATCTGCGATCCTGGCTTTCGTCTGGTGCAAAGGGCGATCGCGGAGTCAATCAGCGTGACCTCTATTCCCGGACCTTGTGCGTTGATCGCCGCGCTGTCTGTGGCCGGCCTGCCCACGGACAGATTTCTCTTCAATGGGTTTGCGCCGGAGCGGGGATCTGCCCGACGCGAACTGCTCGAATCACTGACGCAATTTACTTCGACCATGGTGTTTTATGAGACGCCGCATCGGATCGCCGATTTCCTCGCGGACGCGGTGGCGGTTTTCGGGGGAGGGCGCCAGGCCTGTGTGGCCCGGGAGATCACTAAATTATTTGAAAGCATTTACCGGGACAGCCTGGGAAATCTGCATCAATTACTGACTTCACACACCGAATTTCAGCGGGGTGAATTCGCGGTCCTGATCCAGGGGGCGGTTGTGGCGGAAGAACGTTCCAGAGCGGAACATTCCCGACTGCTGAAGATATTGCTCGGCAACTCGTTGAGCGTAAAACAGGCTGCGGTCATTGCAAGTGAGATATCGGGCTCGGGCCGGAGAGAACTCTATCAACTGGCCCTGGAGATGACGCAAAACAGGAGATCAGGCGATGAACAATGAGCGTTGCTCGAAATTGAGCGCTTGTTTCAGCAGGCTTTTTCAAGTTAACTATGATCGGGAGTTGGCTGGATAATCGCTGCTGCTGTATGCCGACAAGGCGCCAACAGTGGAGGAAAGTCCGGGCTCCGATGGGCAAGGTGCCAGATAACGTCTGGGCGGCGCGAGCCGACGGAAAGTGCCACAGAAAATATACCGCCTCTCACGAGGTAAGGGTGAAATGGTGCGGTAAGAGCGCACCGCGCTGGCGGCAACGCCAGTGGCAGGGTAAACCCCACCTGGAGCAAGACCAAATAGGAATCCTCATGATGCGGCCCGCATCGGATTCGGGTAGGTTGCTAGAGGTGCATGGCGACATGCATCCCAGATGAATGATTATCCATGACAGAACCCGGCTTACAGGCCGACTCCCACTTTCGATTGGAGCAATTAACTTACCTGGGGCGATCACGTGGTTCTAGGCCCACATCGATCCAGTAGCTTTGATTGAAACTTAAGTATTTACATTAAATACCAGATACAACCATCAGAATACACAATTTTTTATTTTAATCTTCGTTCTTCAAATACAGTTCTGCCTGTCGTCAACATCCCATAAGTATCTGTTCTATAAGACAGATTTATCTCTGATCTTTACATGATCCGCTTGACACAAAGGATCATAAATACCTATAGTTCGCGAGGTGGGGAAAAGTGGTTAAAAGTGGATTATTTCGCCATTTTCATGGGGATCTCGAGTGTTTCGTGGGTTCAACACAGTCAGTCTCGATAGCAAGGGGAGGATGGCAATCCCGACTCGCTATCGTGAACGATTATCCATACTCGCTGAAGGTCAATTAGTCCTGACCATGAATCCGCTCGACCTTTGCCTGTGGTTGTATCCACTCAAGGAATGGGAGTCGATTGAGCAAAAGTTGGCGGCCTTGTCGGATTTCGATCAGCAGAGCCGCCGCACCAAACAGATGATGCGCGGTTACGCCAACGACTGCCAGCTCGATGCGCAAGGGAGAATATTGATTCCCCAGGAACTTCGCGATTATGCCGCACTGAACAGACAGGCGGTGATCCTCGGACAGGGCAATAAATTCGAAATCTGGAACCAGCGAAGTTGGGAGGAACAGCGTGACAAATGGCTAGCCCAGGTCGGGAGCGAGGACGGGAGTCCGCCGCAGGCCATGCAATCGCTGTCGTTATAGTGTCGCGGCACGGCTACGTTTTGGTACGCCACATTGAATTGCGATTCGCATAGACCCGTATTGCTTGAAGATGCCATTAAAAGCCTGGCCGTGCGTCCTGATGGTGTGTATGCCGACTGCACATTCGGCAGAGGCGGACACAGCAGGGCGCTGCTGGCCAGGCTCGGCGAGACCGGACGCTTGTTCATCTGCGACAAGGATTCCCGGGCGATCGCCTGCGCAGAGAGTCTTTTTAATGGCGACCATCGGGTAGTAATCATCCACGGCTCTTTTCTGATGCTGGACCGGGTTCTGGAACAGCATCAGATAACCGCCTGCGACGGCATACTCCTGGACTTGGGCGTATCCTCGCCACAATTGGAAGACCCCGATTACGGTTTCAGTTTCCAGCGTGATGGGGATCTCGATATGCGCATGGACAGGGATTCGGGCGAGAGCGCGGCTGAATGGTTGAATCGCGCGGCGGAGGATGAGATCGCCGATGTCATCTACCGTTATGGAGAGGAGCGCTACTCGCGCCGGATCGCCGCCGCCATCGTCCGCATCCGCAAGGAGCAGACGATCACGCGCACCCTGCAACTCGCGAAGGCGGTGCATGATGCCGTGCCCACCAGGGAGCGCAACAAAGACCCGGCGACGCGGACCTTCCAGGCCATCAGGATCCATATCAATAACGAATTGGATGAGATCCGGCAGTTCCTCGCCAGGGTTTGCGATCTGCTGCGCCCCGGCGGTCGGCTGGTAGTCATCAGTTTCCATTCGCTGGAGGATCGGATCGTGAAGCGGTTTTTTGCAACGGAGGCGCGCGGAGACCGGTTCCCGCTCGAAGTACCGGTCAGATCCTCCGAGTTGAAACCGACCTTCCGCCTGATAGGCAAGCCGATAAAACCGACGGCGCAGGAGATAGACGACAATCCGAGGGCGCGCAGCGCGGTGCTGCGTGTCGGGGAGAGGATCGCCGCATGAAGTTGACGGGTCTCCTGGCCGTATGGCTGCTGGTCTTCGCGACCGCGGTCGCGAATGTCTATTACCAGCATCAGGCCAGAAAACTTTTTGTGGAGATAAGAGAACTGGAAAAGAACCGGGATCATCTGGATGAAGAGTGGGGTCGTCTCCAGCTCGAGCAGAAGACCTGGGCAACGGATGAACGCGTGGAAACCATGGCCAGACGGGAACTCGGCATGACCGAACCCGGCGACGATGTCCAAATATTGTTCGTAGAATGACACAACAACAACTTGTCATGCATAAACAGGGGCGGCGGCGCTTCCTGACCGCATGCTTCAGTATCGTGACGATCCTGTTGCTCTGGCGCGTCATCGACCTTCAGGTACTGAATAACGAAACGCTCAAACTGCATGGCGAAGAGCGATCCGTGCGAGTGGTCACCATCCCGGCGCACCGGGGCGCAATTGTCGATCGGAATCATGAGCCGCTCGCGATCAGCACGCCGGTCGCTTCAGTCTGGGCCGTACCCAGGGAGGCGCTGGCCGCGGAAGCACATCTGCCGAAGCTTGCGGCCATGCTGGGTCAGGAAACTCCGGCGCTCAGGCAGTTGCTGAAAGAGCGCACCAGCCGGGATTTCATGTATCTGAAGCGGCAGATCAGTCCGCAAGAGGCCGAAAAAATCAGATCCGCCGGCGTCCCCGGGGTGTACCTGCAGCAGGAGTATAAACGCTATTACCCGGCCGCGGATGTAACCGCCCACATCATCGGTTTTACCACGGTGGATGACACGGGTCAGGAGGGTCTGGAACTTGCCTATGACGATTGGTTGAGCGGCACGCCGGGGCAGAAGCGCGTACTCCAGGATGCCAGGGGGCGTGTTGTTGCGGATATCGAGAGCATTCAAACGGTGCAGTCCGGGAAGGAACTCGTGCTGAGCATCGATCAACGCATCCAGTACCTGGCCCATCGGGAATTAAAGCGGGCGATCAGTGAGCACCAGGCAAGCAGCGGCTCCCTGGTCATGCTCGACAGCACGACCGGCGAGGTGCTGGCCATGGTCGGGCAACCTGCCTACAACCCGAATGATCGCAACGATCTCAAGAGCGAATATTACCGGAACCGCGCGGTTACGGATGTCTTCGAACCCGGCTCGACCATGAAACCCTTCACGGTCGCCGCAGCCCTGATGTCGGGTGTGTTCACAACGGAATCGATTGTCGAGACCGGACCGGGATACTTTTATATCAACGGCCACAAGATCGAGGATATTCATAATTACGGAAGACTCGATCTGCTGAATATCATCCGTAAATCGAGCAATGTAGGGGCGAGCAAGCTGGCGCTCGCCATGGGACCGGAACTGCTTTGGAACATGTGTACCAGCCTGGGTTTCGGTCAGAACACCATGAGCGGATTCCCGGGTGAATCGCCGGGTCTGATCAATAATTACCGCAACTGGTCCGAACTCGAACTTGCCACAGTCGCCTTCGGTCACGGCCTCGCCGTCACCAACCTGCAACTGGCCCAGGCCTATGCCACGCTGGCTGCCGACGGTCTCTTGCGGCCGATCAGTTTCGTCAAGGTGGAAGGTCCGGTGGACGGACAACAAGTCATCCCCGCCGACGTGGTTGGCCTCGTCAAGGTCATGCTGGAATCCGTCACGAATGATGGCGGCACAGGACAATTGGCGGCGGTAAAAGGCTATCGGGTTGGCGGCAAGACGGGCACGGCCCGCAAGCTGATTGCCGGCGATTATGTGAGAAACCGGCATGTCTCCCTGTTCGCCGGCATTGCGCCCCTCTCCAATCCGAGATTGGCGATGGTGGTGACCATCGATGACCCGCGCGGCGGGGCCTATTACGGCGGCGAGGTCGCGGCGCCGGTATTCGCCAATGTCATGAAGGGCGCCTTGCGCATCTTAGATATCATGCCCGACAACCTGCCGGGCGAGGATAGCGCGGCGATCATGGCGCAATCCGCCGCCGCAATGGAGCCGGCCGCACAATGATGGCCGCGCAGAAGCACAAATCCGGCGTGACCCTCTCCGCTCTGCTGGAAGGCTTGTGCGCCATCAATCCCTCCGCGGACAGATTAATCACCGGCGTTTGCATGGACAGCCGGACGGTCAAACCGGGCGATTTGTTCATCGCCTGCCGCGGCGGAAATGTCGACGGCAGCGTCTACATACCCGAGGCGATAGACAAAGGCGCAATTGCCGTGCTCCTGGAAAAGGATCTGAGCTATCCCGGCAACGCCAAGACGCCGGTCATCCCCATCGCGGGGCTGAGGCAGGAAGCGGGGCGCATCGTCGCCAGATTCATGGGCGACCCTTCTTCGGCCGACCTTCGCGTCATTGGCGTTACCGGCACCAACGGCAAGTCTTCCGTGGCGTGGATCCTCGCGCATCTCCTCGCGCGGATCGATGGCTTCCCGACCGGGCTGGTCGGCACCCTCGGTTATGGTTATCCGAACCGGTTGCGGGCAGGGGCGCATACGACTCCGGACCCCGTGGTTCTACAGGGACTCCTCGCGGGGTTTCGCGACGACGGCGCCAAGGCCGTGGTAATGGAGGTTTCTTCCCAAGGGCTGCATCAGGGTCGCGTCTCTGGAGTGAGTTTCGACACCGCCATCTTCACCAACCTGAGCCAGGATCATCTGGATTATCACGGCGATATGACGGCCTACGCCGAGGCGAAAAAACAGCTCTTTCTCATGCCGGGATTGCGACATGCGGCCATCAATCTGGACGATGCCTTCGGCGTCGCGCTGGCCGATGAAATGAAGACCCATGCACTCGATCTCGCCGGCTATCGTCTGGTGGATGACTGGCGAAACCCCGCAGGTGCGATTCCGCAAATGCAGGCGCGCATCCTGGAGGCTACGCTGGAGTCGCAGCGGCTGGAGATCCGCGGCCCCTGGGGGGAGGGCGATGTCCGGGTCACGCTGCCGGGGAGATACAACGCCTATAACCTGCTCGCCTGTCTGACCGCCATGTGTTTGCAGGGCGCGCCATTCGCCGAGGCCTTGCGCGGGCTGGCCGACGCCCCGCAGGTTCCCGGCCGACTGGAGAGATTCGGCGGCGGCGATCAGCCCGCCGTCATCGTCGATTACGCCCACACGCCCGATGCGCTCGCCAAGGTCCTCGCCGTGCTGCGCGAAGGCTGCAACGGCCGGTTGATCTGCGTGTTCGGTTGCGGCGGCAACCGGGATGCCGGTAAACGCGCGCTGATGGGCGGCATCGCCGAGGCCTATGCGGATCGGATCGTGGTGACGAACGATAATCCGCGGCAGGAAGACCCGGACAAGATCGTCGCGGACATCCTTGGCGGTATCAATGATCGGCAGAAGGTCGCTGTTGAAAAGGACCGGCGGCTGGCCATCATCGCCGCCATCGAATCCGCGGCCGCGGGCGATATCGTCCTCGTGGCCGGCAAGGGGCATGAGAGCACCCAGGATATCGCCGGAACGCAATTTCCATTTAGCGACCGCCAGGTCGTTATTGCCGCTCTCGCGAATTCGTCCGGGGTCAGGACGTGATCGATATGCGACTCTCGGAGGCGGCGCTGGAGACTCGGGCGGAATTACACGGGGCGGATGTCCGTTTCCTTGGCTGCACGACTGACAGCCGGGCGGCGGTGTCCGGACAACTGTTCATCGCTTTGCGCGGCGAACGCTTCGATGGCCACGATTTTATCCGTCAGGCGGTGGCCGCGGGCGCGGTGGCATACATAGGTGAAGCGGCCGATGCGGGTTGTCCGGCGCCGATGCTCAAGGTGGCGGAGACCCGCGCGGCCATGAGCGCGCTGGCGGCAAGTTGGCGCAACCGCTTCAAGATACCGGTGATCGCGGTCACCGGCAGCAATGGCAAGACGACGGTGAAAGAGATGTTGCAGCGGATCCTGTCGCTCGCCGCGCCGGTCATCGCCACCCGGGGTAACCTTAATAATGAGATCGGCGTGCCCCTGACCCTCTTTCAATTGGGGGCGGATCACCGTTACGCTGTGGTCGAGATGGGCGCCAGCGCCCCTGGAGAGATCCAGAAACTCGCCCGGCTCGCCCGGCCGACGGTGGCGGTGATCACGCAGTGCGCGCCCGCGCATCTCGAGGGCTTCGGCAGCGTCGCGGGCGTCGCCAGGGCCAAGGCCGAGATCTATGCCGGCCTCCCGGCCGACGGCGCGGCAATCATCAACCTGGACGACGGTCATGCCCCGCTGTGGCTTAAGGAGACTGAACATCTCCGCCAGATTCGCTTCGGCATGGATCCCGCGGCCGAGGTGCGCGCCCTGGATCTGCGGATCGATCCCGAGACGGGCGAGAGCGCCTTTTCCCTTGCGGCCTTCGGCGGCAGCGTCACGCTACGGCTGGCCCTGGTCGGCCGGCACAATGTCACGAACGCCCTGGCGGCGGCGGCCTGCTGTCTCGCGCTTGGCATCGGTCTGGACACCATCCGCTCGGGGCTTGAAGCGATGCGGCCCGTCCCGGGGCGTCTGCAAATCAAGGCCGGCATCCGCCACTCCCGGATATACGACGATACCTACAACGCCAATCCCGGCTCGCTCGTGGCGGCCATGCAGACCGTCGGCTCGTTGCCCGGACGTAACTGGCTGGCGCTCGGCGATATGGCGGAACTCGGCCCGGGCGCCGCCGATTTCCATCTGGAGGCGGGCGAGCAGGCCAGACGTTACGGCTTCGAGAGATTGTATGCCTTCGGCGTGCACAGTGTTCAGGCGGTGGCGGGCTTTGGCCAGGGCGCGCGGCATTTCGCCGACAAGGCAGAACTGATCGCCGCCTTGCGAAGCGATTTGCAGGAAGGCGTGCGGGTGCTGGTCAAGGGCTCGCGATCGATGGCGATGGAAGGTGTGGTCGCCAAACTCGCGGAGGGCAACTGAGATGCTGTTGTGGCTGACGGAAATCCTGTTGCATTACTACTCCGGATTCAATGTCTTCCAGTACATCACCATGCGCGGCATCCTGGGCGCGCTCACCTCGCTGTTCATCGCCTTGCTGGTGGGGCCGGCATTGATCCGCTCGCTCAACAAATACCAGATCGGCCAGACGGTCCGCGATGACGGGCCGGAGTCGCATCTCTCCAAGGCGGGCACGCCGACCATGGGCGGGCTGTTGATCCTGATCTCGGTCATCGTCAGCACCCTGTGCTGGGCGGATCTGTCGAACCGCTTCATCTGGGTGGCGATGCTGGTGACGCTCGCCTTCGGCGGGATTGGCTGGGTGGACGATTACCGCAAGGTGGTCAGGCGCGATCCGAAAGGCCTGGCGCCGCGCTGGAAATATCTCTGGCAGTCCGTATTTGCCCTGATCACGGCCATCCTGCTGTTCGCGTCCGCCGTCAGTCCGAACGAGACCCGCCTGCTGATCCCCTTCGTGAAATCCTTCAGCCCCGAGTTGGGCTGGTTTTATGTGGTGCTCTGTTATTTCGTGATCGTCGGCGCGAGCAATGGCGTCAACATGACCGATGGTCTGGACGGGCTTGCCATCCTGCCCACGGTCATGGTGGCAGGGGCGTTGGCGATCTTCGCCTATGTCACGGGACATATGAATTTTGCGAATTATCTGGGGATTCCCTACATACCGGGGGTCGGCGAGATCACAGTCTTCTGTTGCGCGATAGTGGGCGCCGGGCTGGGCTTTCTCTGGTTCAACACCTACCCGGCGCAGGTCTTCATGGGCGATATCGGCGCGCTGTCCATGGGCGCGGCGCTGGGAATCGTGGCTGTGATGGTGCGTCAGGAGCTGGCGCTGTTCATCATGGGCGGGGTGTTCGTCATCGAGACCGTGTCGGTGATCCTGCAAGTGGGGTCGTTCAAACTGACCGGCAAGCGGATCTTCCAGATGGCGCCTTTGCACCATCACTACGAACTGAAAGGGTGGCCGGAACCGCGGGTGATCGTCCGCTTCTGGATCATAACCTTCATCCTGGTGTTGATTGGGCTGTCCAGCCTCAAGATCCGCTGATGCCATCGCCATGGGCCAAGCCGCACTCAATATGAACGCCGCCAGTATGAAATATCCGGTGGTGATAGCCGGGCTGGGATTGACGGGGTTGTCGTGCGCCAGATTCCTGGCCTCCCGCGGCGAGGTCTTCGCCGTCACGGATACACGCGCGGACCCGCCGATGGCGGCGACGCTGCGTCAGGAGCTGCCCGGAGTCCCGCTCTATCTCGGCGGATTCGATGCTACGCTGCTGGGTGACGCGGAACGGATCATCGTCAGTCCGGGCGTCCCGCTCGATGATCCCTCGATCCAGGCGGCGCGGACGGCGGGCGTCGAGGTCATCGGGGATGTGGAGTTGTTCTGCCGGATGGAGCGGCGTCCGATCATCGCGGTAACCGGGACCAACGGCAAGAGTACCGTCACCAGTCTGGTTGGCGAGATGCTGAAACGCGCCGGCAGGAAGGTCGGCGTCGCGGGCAACATCGGTCTCCCTGTGCTGGATCTGGTCGCCGACGCCTCGCTGGAGATCTTCGTGCTCGAGCTTTCCAGTTTTCAGTTGGAGACGATCGAAAGTCTGAACGCGGTCGCGGCCGTGGCGCTCAACATCACCGAGGACCATCTGGATCGCTATCCGGGTGTCGAGGAGTATGCCGCCGCCAAACAGAGGATCTATCGTGGTAGCGGCGTCATGGTGATCAATCTGGACGATGCGTTGACCAGGGAGATGCGGTTGCCAGGCCGGAGCGTCATCGGTTTCAGCCTGCATGAACCGGAGGGCGAGGATCTGGGGTTGCGCGCGGGCTGGCTCGCGAGAGGCGATCGTTTGCTCCTGCCGGTCAGCGAACTGCGCCTTTGCGGACGCCACAACATTGCCAATTGTCTCGCGGCGCTAGCGCTCGGTTACGCCGCTCACATACCCGAGGCGGCCATGCTGGATACCCTGCGTAACTATGACGGGTTGCCCCACCGTTGCCAGAAGGTGGCGGAGATCGATGGGGTTGTCTGGTATGACGATTCCAAAGGCACCAATCCTGGGGCGAGCTGCAGCGCAATAATCGGGCTTGGCGGCGAGCGCAATGTCATCTTGATTGCCGGCGGCATCGGCAAGGGCGCAGATTTCAGCGCCTTGAGGCCCGCAATCGCCGGCCGGGTGAAGAGTGCGATCCTGATCGGCCGCGATGCCGGGTTGCTGGCCGAGGCCATCGGTGCAGATGTCGAGACATGTTTCGCCGCCGATATGGAGGCCGCGGTGCGGCAGGCCGCGGCGCAGGCGCGCGCGGGGGACGTGGTGCTGCTCTCGCCCGCTTGCGCGAGCTTCGACATGTTCCGGGATTACCGCCACCGGGGCGAGGTCTTCTGCGAGGCGATCAGGAGATTGCGGGAGGCCGCGTCATGTTGAGCGCAGTACGCTATTCGGGTACGCAGGCAACGCGCGCGGGACGCCGGCTGCCGCATTACGATTACTGGTTGCTCAGTGTGGTGTGCATATTGTTGTCGCTGGGTCTGGTCATGGTGGCCTCGGCCTCGATTACCCTGGCCGATCGGGCCTATGGCGATCCTTTCTATTTCTTCCGGCATCAGTTGTACGCCGTGATGCTCGGCATGTTCGCGGCGGGGTTGATCCTGTATCTGCCGCTGATCCTCTGGCAGAAGGCCGGCCCGTGGTTGATGATCCTCGGCGCCGTGGGTCTCGTCCTGGTCCTGGTTCCGGGACTCGGGCGGGAGGTCAACGGCAGCATGCGCTGGCTCAGGATCGGTCCGATCAGCGTGCAGAGTTCCGAGCTGGTCAAGATCTTCCTCATCGTGTACCTGGCCGGGTTTCTGGTCCGGCACGGCGATGAGGTCCGCAGCACGTTCAACGGTTTCATCCGGCCGATCCTGATCGTCACCATGATCGCCGGACTGCTCCTGCTCGAGCCGGACTACGGGACGGCGGTCGTGCTCTTCTGTACGGCGCTGGGCATGTTGTTCATGGCCGGCGTGCCGCTGGGTCGTTTCTTCGCCTGGATGGTGGCAGCGATCATGTGCCTTGCCAGTCTCGCCGTGTTATCCCCTTACCGGCTCCAGCGGCTGACGAGTTTCATGGACCCCTGGCAGGACCCGTTCAAGACCGGCTTCCAGTTGACCCAGGCTTTGATCGCCTTCGGCCGCGGCGAATGGCTCGGCGTGGGACTGGGCAGCAGCGTGCAGAAATTATTTTATCTGCCCGAGGCGCATACCGACTTCGTGTTCGCGGTGATGGGCGAGGAACTCGGACTGGCCGGCTGCGCCAGCGTCATCCTGCTGTATTTCTTCCTGGTCTGGCGCGCCTTCGTGATCGCGCAGGTGGCCGCCGCCCATGGCAAACAATTCGGCGCCCACACCGCCTACGGCATCGGGTTGATCATTGGTTTGCAGGCGTTCATCAATATCGGCGTGAATACCGGCGTCCTCCCCACCAAGGGGCTGGCGTTGCCGCTGATCTCCTACGGCGGTAACAGCATGGTCGTGAATTTCGTTCTGCTGGCCCTGTTGCTCCGGGTCGAGTATGAAAATCATTTTTTGCGCAAGGACACGGCGGCACAACCGGTGAAGAAGAGTTATGCCGCATAAGCCGGTCTTGATCATGGCGGGCGGCACGGGCGGACATGTGTTTCCGGCGCTCGCGGTCGCCCGTTGCCTGCAGGCGCAAGGCGTTCCCGTCCATTGGCTGGGATCGGCGGCGGGAATCGAAAATAGAGTTGTCCCGACCGCTGGCATCGCGCTGCATCATATCGATGTCGAGGGGATCCGCGGCAAGGGCGTGGCAACCTTCCTTGCCGCGCCCCTGATCATCTTCAAGGCCCTGGCGCAGGCGTTCAGGACCATGCGCCGCTTGCGCCCTGGAGTCGCGCTCGGTATGGGAGGATTCGTCAGCGGACCAGGGGGGATAGCGGCGTGGTTGTTGGGCATCCCCCTGGTAATCCACGAACAGAATGCCATTCCCGGCCTGACCAATCGTCTGCTCGCCCATTTTGCGGCGGCCGCGCTGGAGGGATTTCCGGGGTCGCTCCCAGGCGGTAACCGCCATTACACCGGCAATCCCGTGCGGGAGGACATCGCGGGACTGCCGCCCCCGGAACAACGGTTGCGGGCGAATCGCGACGAAGGTCTGCGGTTGCTGGTGCTCGGTGGCAGCCAGGGGGCGCGGGCGCTGAACGAGTTGATCCCGGCGCTTCCCGCGAGACTTGAGGGGGGCAGTGCGATACGCATCTGGCATCAGACCGGCGAGCGTCACTATGCGACGACGCGCGCCGCCTATGATCGTTGCGGCATCGACCCGGCCAGGGTTCGCGTGACGCCATTCATCGAGGATATGGCGGAGGCCTATGCCTGGGCGGATCTGGCGATCTGCCGCGCGGGCGCCCTGACGCTCGCCGAGTTATGTGTCGCCGGGCTCCCCGCCATCCTGGTGCCCTACCCGTACGCCGTCGATGACCACCAGACGCTTAACGCGGGGCGACTGGTTGCGGAGGGCTGCGCGATCCTGATTCCGGAACGTTCGCTCGATGTTGCGCGGCTGACCGAGGCGGTGGCCGAATTCCGCCGCATCCCGGAAAAACTGATCGACATGGCGCGCCGGGCGCGGGGGCTGGCCATGCCGGATGCAGCTCACCAGGTGGCCGGTTTCTGCCTGGAGTATCGCCATGCCTGAGCCGATTAAACACGCGATGGGAAGGGTCCGTCGGATGCACTTCGTCGGGATTGGCGGGGCCGGCATGAGCGGCATCGCCGAGGTCATGCATAACCTTGGCTATACGGTTACCGGTTCGGACAAGAACGAAACGGAAGTCACCCGGCGGTTGTCGGCCGCGGGGATCGGGATCGCGCGCGGCCATGCCGCGGAACAGGTCGGGGATGCCGATGTCGTGGTGGTTTCCAGCGCCATCTCACCCGAAAATCCGGAGTTGCGCGTAGCCCACGAACGTCGAATCCCGGTGATCCGGCGCGCCGAGATGCTGGCGGAACTGATGCGTTTCCGGGAAGGCATCGCCATCGCGGGCACGCACGGCAAGACCACGACGACCAGCCTGATCGCCAGCGTGCTGGCCGAGGGCAGACTGGATCCGACTTACGTGATCGGCGGACGTCTGAACAGTACCGGCAGCCACGCCAAACTGGGCGAGGGCCGTTATCTGGTGGCCGAGGCGGACGAAAGCGACGCCTCCTTCCTGCATCTGCAACCGGTGATCGCGGTCGTCACCAACATTGACGCCGATCACCTGGATTTTTATCAGGGCGATTTCGAAAACCTCAAAAACAGTTTTGTCGAGTTCGTCAACCGGATGCCTTTTTACGGGCTCGCGGTGCTCTGCGCGGACGACCCCGTGGTCATGGAGATCCTGCCCAGGCTCGGCAAATCCTTCGTGACCTACGGGATCGATCGGGAAGCGGACTACCGGGCCAGGATTACCGGCCGCGCCGCCTCCCGCATTGCCTTCTCGGTCGCCTGCCACGGCGAGGCAAACTGGCTGGAGGTGAATCTGAACCTGTCGGGCGCCCACAACGTCCTGAACGCGCTCGCGGCGATCGTCGTGGCCACGGAGCTGGGGGTCGCGCGGGAGGATATCAAGCGCGCGCTCTCCGTGTTCCAGGGGATCGGGCGGCGTTGCAACATCCTGGGCGAGGCGCGGATCGGAAAGGGGACGGTGATGGTGATTGACGATTACGCGCATCATCCGACCGAGATCAAGGCGACCCTTGCGGCGGTCAAGGGCGGCTGGCCGGGACGGCGGGTCATCGTGGCGTTTCAACCGCACCGTTACACCCGGACTCGGGACCTCTTCGACGATTTCTGCCGGGTCCTGGCTGACGCCGATGCGCTGCTGGTGCTGGAGATCTATCCGGCCGGCGAAGCGCCCATCGGCGGGATTGACAGCCGCGCCTTGTGCCGGGGGATTCGTCTGCGCGGAAAGGTGCAACCCGTCCATATCGAGGAGCGGCAACAGCTCGATGCCGCGCTTTCGGAGATGTGCGAGGACGGCGACATCCTTTTGTTAATGGGGGCGGGCGATATCGGTAACCTCGGACCTGCCTTGCTCTCGGGATATCGCGAATCCCATGACGGGTGCGCGACATAGGCGGCTGGAACGGAACAGATGCGAGTCATGGCACAGAAGATCGACATTGTGAAGGGGATTCTGAAGCTCGATGAACCCATGTCCCGGCACACCAGTTGGCGGGCGGGCGGACCCGCGGCTCGCTTTTACATACCGGCGGGTCTTACGGATCTGAGTGATTTCCTGCGCCAGCTCGACCCCGCCGAACCGATCCTCTGGATTGGTCTCGGCAGCAATCTGCTGGTGCGCGATGGCGGGTTTCGTGGGACCGTGATCGCGACCGGCGGCGCACTCGATCATATGGAGGTTGGTACGGAAGGGATCGTGGAGGCCGGGGCCGGCGTCAGTTGCGCCAAGTTCGCCCGATTCACCGTCGGCAAGGGGCTTGCCGGCGCGGAGTTTCTCGCCGGGATCCCCGGCGCCATAGGCGGCGCGCTCGCCATGAATGCCGGGGCCTTCGGCGGCGAGACCTGGAAGATCGCCTATGCCGCCCAGACCATCGATCGGTCCGGTCGTCTGCGCGACAGGACCAGAGAGGAATTGCGGCCCGCGTATCGCAGCGTGATGTTGCCGGCGGGCGAATGGTTTGTCGGGGCGAGCTTTAAACTCAGTCCCGACTCTACGGGGCAGGGGGCGCAACGGATCCGGGAGTTCCTGGAGCGGCGCTCGGAGAGTCAGCCGATCGGCGCGGCGAGTTGCGGATCGGTATTCCGGAACCCGCCTGGGGATTCCGCTGGTCGCTTGATCGATGCGTGCGGCTTGAAGGGTCTGCGCCGGGGCAATGCCATCGTCTCGGACAAACACGCCAATTTCATCATTAATTCCGGCGGGGCGACGGCCCTGGAGATTGAGGATTTGATCGACATGGTGCGACAGCGTGTCGCACAGGAGACAGGAATTCATTTGGAACCAGAGGTGAAAATCGTCGGTGAACCGGAAAGCGCGGCAGGTGTTTGAGGCATGGACTTGAAGAAATCATTGATCCGATACGAACCGCGTCAATTCGGCCGGGTCGCGGTGTTCTACGGCGGCGCCTCGGCGGAACGGGAAATCTCGTTACAGACCGGGAGTGCGATACTCGCGGCGCTGCAACGCCGGGGCGTGGACGCGTTCGGTATTGATACCGCTGACGACTTCCTGCCGCTGTTGCAGCGTGATGGTTGCGATCGGGCCTTCATCGCCCTGCATGGCCGGGGCGGAGAGGACGGGACCATGCAGGGGTTGCTGGAACTGCTGGGAATCCCTTATACAGGCAGCGGGGTGCTGGGCTCAGCGCTCGCCATGGACAAGCAGCGCAGCAAGTGGATCTGGCAGAGTCACGGTCTGCCCACGCCACCGTTTGTGGTTTTGTCCGATGAACAGACGCTGGAGGATGCCGCCAAGAGGCTTGGTTTCCCCCTGATGGTAAAACCGGTGCACGAAGGTTCGAGCTGCGGTATAGCGAAGGTGAAGAGCCCGGAGTTCCTGCACGAGGCCTGGCTCGCGGCCAGAAGTTACGACGCCGAGGTTATCGCCGAGCGCTGGATCGCCGGCGGCGAGTATACGGTTTCGATCCTTAACGGGCAGGCGCTCCCCATTATCCGTGTGGAGACGGATCGGGAGTTCTACGATTATCAGGCCAAGTATCTGGACGACACTACACGGTATCTGTGCCCGTGCGGGCTTGACCCCGCGCTGGAACAGGCGCTGGGTCGTCAGGCGCTGAGCGCCTTCAGGTTGCTGGGCGCCGGGGGTTGGGGGCGCGTCGATCTCCTCCTCGATGGCGACAGTCAGCCGTGGTTCATCGATGTGAACACCATCCCCGGCATGACCAGCCACAGCCTGGTGCCGAAGTCGGCGCACCAGGCCGGTATCGATTTTGACGAGCTGGTCATGCAGATCCTCGCCGGGAGCATGCAAGAGCGGCCGGGCGCCCGGAGGGAACGTCCATGAGCCGCGCGAGCCTGCTCCATGCCGATGAAGGCTACGCCGAACAGGGGGATGAGGATCGGCGGACCATAAGCGGAACGAAGATTTTCCTCGGGCTGGTCCTGCTCGTGGGACTCATGGTCTTGTTGCTGTGGACGGTCCGACTGGTGTCGAACCCCGCCACCTTGCCGATCCGGAACGTACGGGTGGAAGGCGAGTTCAGGCATCTGTCGCGGGAGGCGCTCCGGGACAGCGTTGTCGATGTGGTCAGGGATGGGTTTTTTAATATGAAGGTGTCCCTGATACAGGACGCGTTGCACGCCAATCCCTGGGTGGCCGGGGTGACGGTGCGCAGGGTCTGGCCGGATGGGCTGGTGGTCAAGGTGGTTGAGGAGCAGGCCATGGCGCGCTGGGGGGAACGGGGCCTGTTGAGTACGGAGGGGAATATTTTCTTTCCCGCCGCGGATGCCATCCCGCAGGAACTGCCGGTTTTTTTCGGTCCGGAAAACACGCACAACCTGATCTTGAACCGTTACCTGCAGATTAGCGAGACCCTGGCACCGCATGGCTGGACCCTTGCCGAGGTCAGGCTGGACCAGCGCTGGTCCTGGTCCTTCAGCCTGGGATCGGGGACCCGCGTGTTGCTGGGCAGAAGAGACGTAACGGCGCGCATAGCCGCATTTGCCGAACTGGCGCAAACCGATTTCGGCGCCAGGATGGATCGGATCGCGGTCATCGACATGCGTTACACAAACGGATTTGCGCTGCGCTGGAAGTCAGAAAATGAAAACAACATTGATGCGGAACTGAACGATCATGGCTAGAAAGACGGAAAAAAATCTCATCGTCGGGCTGGATATCGGCACATCCAAGGTGGTCGCCATCGTCGGCGAGATCAATCAGGGAAATGAGATCGAGATAATCGGACTGGGGTCCTGCCGTTCGCGCGGCCTCAAGAAGGGCGTCGTGGTGAATATCGAATCGACCGTGCAGACGATCCAGCGGGCCGTCGAGGAGGCCGAACTGATGGCGGGTTGCGAAATCCATTCCGTTTATGCGGGGATCGCCGGCAGCCATATCCGCAGTTTGAACTCTCATGGGATCGTGGCGATCCGCGATAACGAGGTCTCGGTCAGCGATGTGGATCGGGTCATCGATGCCGCGCGGGCCGTGGCCATACCGGCGGACCAGAAAATCCTGCATATCCTGCCCCAGGAATTCATCATTGACAGCCAGGAAGGGATCAAGGAACCGGTCGGCATGTCCGGCGTGCGGCTCGAGGCCAAGGTGCACATGGTCACCGGCTCCGTCAGCTCCGCCCAGAATATCGTCAAGTGTGTGCGCCGCTGTGGCCTGGAAGTTGACGACATCATCCTGGAACAACTCGCCTCGAGTTACGCGGTGCTGACCGAGGATGAGAAGGATCTGGGCGTATGCCTGGTGGACATCGGCGGCGGCACCACGGATATCGCCGTCTTCACGGAAGGATCCATCCATCACACGGCCGTAATCCCGATCGCGGGCGATCAGGTGACCAACGATATCGCGGTGGCGCTGCGCACCCCGACGCAATACGCCGAAGACATCAAGGTGCGTTATGCCTGCGCCCTGACCCAGATGGCCAGCAAGGAGGAGACCATCGAGGTGCCGAGCGTCGGGGATCGTCCGGCGCGCCGGCTGGCTCGGCAGACCCTTGCCGAGGTGGTCGAGCCGCGCTATGAGGAATTGTTCACCCTCGTGCAGAACGAACTCCGGCGCAGCGGTTACGAGGCTCTGATCGCCGCCGGCGTAGTCCTGACCGGGGGCAGTTCGAAGATGGAGGGTGTGGTCGAGCTTGCCGAAGAGATCTTTCACATGCCGGTGCGAATCGGCGTGCCCCAACATGTCAGCGGCCTGTCGGATGTCGTCAGAAATCCGATCTATTCGACGGGCGTCGGTCTGTTGATGTTCGGACAGCGGCAGTTACAGCAGGCGGCGCCGGGGTTGCATCTGGATGGCGGCGTCAAGAGTTTGTGGGAACGAATGAAAAACTGGTTTCATGGCAATTTCTGATTTATCTAAAGTGGAGGGCACGTGTATGTTTGAACTGGTCGATGCGCAAAATCAGACGGCGGTAATCAAGGTTATCGGTATCGGGGGAGGCGGCGGCAATGCCGTGCAGCACATGGTGAACGCCGCGATCGATGGGGTCGAGTTCATCTGCGGCAATACGGATGTCCAGGCGCTCAAGAATTGCAGCGCCCGCACCATTCTGCAACTCGGCAGCAACGTCACCAAGGGATTGGGAGCGGGGGCGAATCCCGATGTGGGGAGGCAGGCGGCGCTGGAGGACCGGGATCGGATCATGGACGTGCTGGAAGGCTCGGACATGGTGTTCATCACCGCCGGTATGGGCGGGGGGACCGGCACGGGCGCGGCGCCGATCGTCGCCCAGGTCGCGCGGGAAATGGGCATCCTGACCGTGGCTGTCGTGACGAAACCTTTTACTTTCGAGGGTAAAAAACGGGCGCAGATCGCCGATAACGGGATCAAGGAACTCAGTCAGTATGTGGATTCCCTGATCACGATACCGAACGAGAAATTGCTGACCGTGCTGGGTCGCGATATCAGCCTGTTGAACGCCTTCGCGGCGGCCAACGATGTGCTGCTGGGGGCGGTGCAGGGCATCGCGCAGTTAATCACCTGTCCGGGGTTGATCAATGTGGACTTCGCCGACGTCAAGACCGTCATGGCGGAGATGGGCATGGCCATGATGGGCACTGGCAAGGCCCAGGGCGAGGGTCGCGCCCGCATGGCGGCGGAGGCGGCGATCTCGAGCCCCTTGCTGGAGGATGTCAATCTGTCAGGGGCCCGGGGGATCCTGGTCAACATCACCGCGGGCATGGATCTGTCCATCGGCGAATTCGACGAGGTCGGCAACACCATCAAGGAGTTTGCCTCGGAGAACGCGACTGTCGTGGTTGGCACCGTCATCGATCCGGAGATAAGCGGCGAGATGCGGGTGACGATTGTGGCTACCGGGTTGGGCCTGCCGGTGACGAGGGAGGAAGGCAGTCGGGTTAAGCTGGCGTCCTCGCCGGTGGTGGATGTCAATTACAAACTCTACGACCGGCCGACGGTCATCAGGAATCTGGCGCCGACAGAGGGGAACAACGCCCTGTTGGAGTCTCCGGAATATCTCGACATCCCGGCTTTCCTGCGACGGCAGGCGGATTAAGCGGTATAATCCGCCCCGACGTGGAAAGCCCGACACTGTCAAAGTCTTGACAGGGAAAATGTTGGCTTGTAAAACAGCAAGTTGAAGAAGGGTTCCATTTAAGGCGCCGGGATAATTAAGTAGAAGCTATGATCAGGCAAAGAACTCTCAAGAATGTAATCAGGGCCACAGGCGTAGGTTTGCATACCGGCAAGAAGGTGCTGCTGACCCTGCGTCCGGCGCCGACTCGGACTGGCATCGTGTTCCGCAGGGTGGACCTGCCGGTACCAGTCGAGATCAGGGCCTGCCCGGAAAATGTCGGCGATACCAAACTATCCACCACTCTGGTCAAACAGGACGCGAGAATTTCCACGGTGGAACATCTGCTTTCCGCCCTCGCAGGTTTCGGGATCGACAATGCCTATATCGATGTCAGCGCGGATGAGATACCCATTATGGACGGGAGCGCCGGCCCCTTTGTCTTTCTGATTCAATCGGCGGGTATCGAGGAACAGAACGAACCTAAACAATTCATCCGGATTCGCAAAACCGTGCGCGTGGAAGACGGCGACAAATGGGCGGTGTTCACGCCTTTTGAAGGCTTCAAGGTGGGCTTCACCATCGAGTTTTCCCACCCCGTATTTACAGTCAGGAATTGTCACGCGGAGATAGATTTCTCTACCACTTCTTTCGTCAAGGAGGTCAGCCGCGCCCGGACCTTCGGTTTCATGCGGGATGTCGAGTTATTGCGACAGAATAATCTGGCGCTGGGCGGAAGCCTGGACAACGCCGTGGTGGTCGATGATTTCCGTATCCTGAACGAGGATGGCTTGCGCTATGAGGACGAGTGCGTCAAGCACAAGATCCTTGACGCCATCGGCGATCTATACCTGCTCGGGCACAGTTTGATCGGCGCCTTCGAGGGGTATAAATCAGGGCATGAGTTGAATAACAAACTGCTGCGGAAACTGCTGGCCACGGAATCCGCCATCGAACTGATCAGCTTCGAAGATCACAAGGAATTACCTATTTCTTTCATGCAGCCTTTGCCGACTGCCTGAAGGATGCGGGGTTTCGTGTGACGTAGGGCGGTTATGTGTCCCCAGCCGCTCAAGCGACTCGCGCAGCCGTTCATCATCGATAGAAGACGCTGTCCGCAGTACCTGGGCGGCGGCCTGCCCTGACAGGAATAGGGACGCTTTGGGAGTCGATCGGGCGCTGTCTACCCGGATTACCTTGATACGGACGGATTTCAGATTGCCAAAACCGTAATTTTCGGCAATCCTGTACATATCGGGGATCTTGAAACGTAAACGGGCAGCCCAGGCCGGGCTGTCGCTATAGAGGGTGAGATTACCCGCGGACAGGTTCGCTACAGCAAGATGCTGCCCCAGGGGGGGACCAAGCGCAACGCGCATATATTCCTGCAGTCCGACCAGCAGTTTGGCTTTTTTAATTAGTGTGTTCAGGGAACCTGATTCTGCCTCCAGCAGACTCGAGAGGGAAGCGGGCGACTGGCCGTTGATTTCTGAACTCGTCATTGGTGAAGTGTAGTATATTCGAAACATGCAGATCATCTTGATATTGAACAGGACACGCCGTCGGCTGAATCTCCGGCTGAGCAGGGCGGTGTTGCTTCTGCTTTCGTGTAGCGCTGTCCTGGCGTCTGGCGCCCTGTTTTTTGCGGGGGTCCGGTACGCCGACGGGAGGACTGTCGCGATACTTAACAATGTACGCGCTCAGACGACGGCGACTTGGCAGGAGGATCTGGACGATCAGCGCCGTGAAGTGGAGGAGATTAAGGTCAGGGCCCAGAGCTCCCTGGATGCCCTCGCGGGCAAGCTCAGTCTGCTCCAGGGTAGGGTGATGCGCCTGGATGCCCTCGGGGTCCGGCTGGCCGAGATGGCCAAGCTAGAAGATATGGATTTTACCGAGGCAGGCCAGCCGGGCATGGGCGGATCGGCACAGCCTGGCGAGTTGGAATCCATCGCGGTCGAGGATGTCATCGCCGCGCTTGAACAACTTGAATATAAATTACAGGACCGCGATGAGAAGCTGACCGCTATGGAATCGCTGCTGATTAACCGCAGCCTTCAGGAAATGACCCATCCGGATGGCGGTCCCACGGCGCGGGGCTGGCTGTCCTCAATTTACGGCTACCGAACCGACCCGATCACCGGGAAAAAGGAGTTTCATGAGGGGCTCGATTTTTCGGGCAAACCGGGGACGCCG
Organism: Gammaproteobacteria bacterium; assembly: GCA_004297165.1. GTDB lineage: Bacteria > Pseudomonadota > Gammaproteobacteria > Eutrophobiales > Eutrophobiaceae > 2-02-FULL-56-15. The sequence goes on along the minus strand of SCUJ01000008.1, from coordinate 343,185 downwards.
ATCACTGCCGTGGCGGCGGGGATCGTCACTTGGTCGGGACCGTTTCAAGGTTACGGCAACCTGATAGAAATAAGTCATATGGGTGGCTATGTAACCCGCTATGCCCACAATCACACCAACCTCGTCACTGTCGGAGACAAGATTGAAAAGGGCGAGGTCATCGCGGTAATGGGCAACTCCGGCAGAAGCACGGGGACGCATGTGCATTTTGAAGTCCTTAAAAACGGCAAGCAGGTGAATCCAAAAGAGTACATTGCCACCAAGTAACTCCGTCATTCCCGGTCGGTCCATACTGGTTCGCATTTCAATTACAACTGTCGTGCTGATTCGTATACTCTTGTACAGCGCGCGGTAGACATTAGAGCTATGTTCAGAAAAATAACTACGGCCATTTTCGGCAGCAGAAATACCAGGGTGCTGAAACGGCTGCAAAAATTCGTGCTCCAAATCAACGCGCTTGAAATGGAGGTCGCGGCGCTCCCCGACAAGGTCTTCCCCGAAAAAACACGCGAACTCAGGGAGAGGCTCGCCGCCGGCAGCACCGTGGAGGATCTCCTGCCCGAGGCCTTCGCCCTGGTGCGGGAGGCCGGCAAGCGCGCGCTCGGTTTGCGGCATTTCGATGTTCAGTTGATTGGCGGCATGGTGCTGCATGAAGGCAACATCGCCGAGATGCGGACCGGCGAAGGCAAGACCTTGGTGGCGACGCTCGCCGCCTATCTCAATGCCCTCAGCGGCAAGGGCGTGCATATCGTCACCGTGAACGATTATCTGGCCCGCCGGGACGCTGAATGGATGGGCCGCATTTACAACTTCCTCGGCATGAGCACCGGCGTGATCGTGCAGGGCCTCGGCAATGAGGAACGCAAGACGGCGTACCTCGCCGACATTACCTACGGCACCAACAACGAGTTCGGGTTCGATTATCTCAGGGACAACATGAAATTCAGCAAGGATACGAAAGTGCAACGGGAGCTGCATTTCGCGATTGTCGACGAGGTGGATTCCATTTTAATCGATGAGGCGAGGACGCCGCTGATCATTTCCGGTCCGGTGGACGATCGCTCGGATCTTTATACGAACATAAACCGATTGATCCCGAAATTGACCCGCCAGATGGAGGAAGACGGGCCGGGCGATTATAGCGTCGATGAAAAAAGCAAGCAGACCTATCTGACGGAGGACGGCAACATCCACGCCGAGGCCCTGTTGCGGGATGCGGGGATCATCAGCCGGGAGACCGGTTTGTACGATCCCGTGAATATCCCCGTGCTGCACCATATGAATTCCGCGCTCCGGGCGCATTCCCTCTTTTTCAAGGATGTGGATTACATTGTCCAGGATGATGAAGTTGTCATCGTCGACGAATTCACCGGCCGGACCATGCCGGGCCGGCGCTGGTCCGATGGCCTCCATCAGGCCATCGAGGCGAAGGAGGGCGTGACCATCCAGAACGAGAACCAGACCCTCGCCACCATCACCTATCAGAATTATTTCCGTCTCTATAACAAACTGTCCGGCATGACCGGCACGGCTGACACCGAGGCCCATGAGTTCCAGCAGATCTACGGGTTGGAGGTCATCGTCATCCCGACCAATGTGCCCATGATCCGGGAAGATCAGCCGGATGTGGTGTTCATCACCGCCAGAGAGAAGTTTCAGGCGATCCTGACCGATATCAAGGATTGCGCCACAAGAGGCCAACCCGTCCTGGTCGGCACCGCCTCGATAGAGGTTTCAGAACTGCTGTCCGGAATGCTCACGAAGGAAACGATCCGCCATCAGGTATTGAACGCAAAATTCCACGCCAAGGAAGCGGAGATCGTAGCGCAGGCCGGCAGCCCGGGCGCGGTGACGATCGCCACCAACATGGCCGGACGAGGCACCGACATCGTGCTCGGCGGCAATTACGAGGCCGAATTGAAAAAGATCGGCCCGGTGGACGAGGCCACACAGAACAAGCTCAGGGAGGATTGGCGGTCAAAACACGACCAGGTGATCAAGAGCGGCGGACTCCGGATCGTGGGCACGGAACGGCATGAATCGCGCCGGATCGACAACCAGTTGCGCGGCCGCTCCGGCCGACAGGGCGACCCCGGCTCCAGCCGTTTTTATCTCTCGCTGGAAGACAACCTGATGCGTATCTTCGCTTCCGAGCGGGTGGCGGCAATCATGCAGAAGCTCGGCATGCAGGAGGGCGAGGCCATCGAATCGACCCTGGTCTCGCGCAGCATCGAGAACGCGCAACGCAAGGTGGAAGGACACAATTTCGATATCCGCAAACATCTCCTCGAATACGACGATGTCGCCAACGATCAGCGCAAGGAGATCTACAAATGGCGCAACGAATTGCTGGAGCGGGATGACGTCAGCGAGGACATCCGCAACATGCGCACGGCGGTGATCGAAGAGGTCATCGACCGCTATATCCATCCCGGCAGCCATGAGGAATCCTGGGCGATCCCCGGTCTGACCGAGGCGCTGGAACGGACCTTCAATGTCCGCCACGAGATCGGTGAGTGGCTGTCGCGGGATGAGACGCTGGACGAGAGTGCGTTGCGCGAAAAGATCGTCGCAGAAACTGTGACGGCGCTCGAGCAACGATCGTCCGGGGTGCCTCCAGACCTGATGCGCCGGCTGGAGCGGGACATCATCCTCGATGTGCTGGACAGACATTGGAAGGAACACCTGGTGGGCATGGATCATCTCCGGCAAGGCATCGGTCTGCGCAGTTACGCGCAGAAGAACCCAAAGCAGGAGTACAAACGGGAAGCCTTCGAGATGTTCGCGCGCATGCTGGATGAGATCCGGCATGCCGTCGTCGAAATCCTGGCAAAGGTACAGTTCCGCACGGCAAAGGATGTCGAACTGGCCGAGAAAAAGCCGGAGCCTGATGAAAAGAAGATGTCCTACAATCATCCAGCCTCGCCAGAGCCGCTCGCGGGAGATGCAGGCCGGGCGAAGGCCCCCGCGGCCGCGGCGCCGTTTGTCAGGAATGATCGCAAGGTCGGCCGCAACGAACCCTGTCCCTGCGGGTCAGGAAAGAAGTTCAAACAATGTCACGGCAGGCTGGGCTGAGAATAACATTTGGGATCCGGCGTAAGAACGTGAAGGCCGGATATGGGCGCTATGGCTGTCGGCTTAAGAAATCCTGAAGAACCGATCCCGGTCGCGGGCGTGAGGTTATCCGCAGGCGCCGCGGGCATTTACAAGCGACTGCGACCGGACCTCGTGCTCTTCGAGTTATGTCCCGGATCGCATTGCGCCGCCGTATTCACCCGCAATGTCTTCTGCGCCGCGCCCGTCCTGATCGCGCGCCAGCATCTCGCCATGACCTGCCTGCCCCGCTATCTGCTGATCAATGCCGGAAACGCCAATGCCGGCACAGGGGAGCGCGGCCTGCGGGATGCCCGCCAAACATGCGAGTATCTGGCCGGGAAGGCGGGTTGCAAGACGGAAGAGGTCCTGCCTTTCTCCACCGGCGTCATCGGCGAATACCTCCCGGTGGATCGATTGTGCCGGGGCGTGGATACCTTGCTCACCAGCCTTGCCGCTGATAACTGGGGACCTTGCAGCCGCGCCATCATGACCACGGACACGATCGCGAAATCCGTATCCCGGCGAATCCAGACGGCTGCGGGCGAAGCGACGTTGACGGGGATAGCCAAGGGTTCCGGCATGATCAAACCGGGCATGGCCACCATGCTGGCCTTCATCGCCACCGACGCGGCGCTGGAAGAGGGGCACATGCAGTCCCTGCTGCAAGCGGCCGTCGAAAAAAGTTTCAACAGGATTACAGTGGATGGCGACACCTCGACCAACGACGCCTGTGTCCTCGTCGCCACCGGGGCGAGCGGGGTCGCCATTCGCGCGGACGATCTGGAATCCGCAGGCAGATTCGCGCAATGCCTGGACGAGGTATGCACCGCGCTGGCTCAAGCCATCGTCCGGGATGGCGAGGGCGCCACCAAATTTCTGACGGTTACAGTGCGCGGCGGCAGAGATTCCGCAGATTGCCTCAAGGCCGCCTACGCCATCGCGGAATCGCCGCTGGTCAAGACCGCCTGCCATGCCTCCGATCCCAACTGGGGCAGGATCCTCGCGGCCGTGGGTCGGGCCGGGATCGACGGTCTCGGGATCGGCAGGGTATCGATCCATCTCAATGGGGTCTGTATTGTTTCCACGGGGATGCGCTCGCCGGCGTATACCGAAGAGCAGGGTAAACAGGCGATGTCGCAGGACGAGATCGAGATCGTCGTGGATTTGGGTATGGGCCAGGCGGTGGAAACGGTCTGGTCCTGCGACCTCTCGGCGGGGTATGTCCGCATCAACGCGGACTATCGTACCTAACTAACGTAGATGTATTAAAACTAGGTGGTGGGTATGCACTCCAGGTTGCATGTCGTCGCCGGGGTGATCCACAACCGGTGTCGTGACCTGGTTCTGGTGGCAAGACGCCTGCCCGGCAGTCACCTTGCGGGCTTATGGGAATTTCCAGGCGGCAAACTTCATCCTGGCGAGGATCCCCTATGCGGCTTGATCCGGGAATTACTGGAAGAGATCAATATCGAAGTGACGGTCGCCCGACCGCTGATTCTGATCGACCATGATTACCAGGAAAAATCCATAACCCTGGACGTCTGGTCGGTGGAGGAATGGACCGGCGACTACGAAGGTCGTGAAGGTCAGGAATTAAAATGGCTTGCGGTTGACTCGCTGGACCCCAGGGAATTCCCCGCCGCGGATCGGCAGGTAATCGCCATGCTGCGCAAACCGATCTTGAGCCAAGGATGATTGCTTCGCCACATCACTGCTGCATTGGATCATTGACAGGAAATCCCGCATCGTCAGGCAACTCCATCGAGGGATCGTCCTCAAGGGCGGGAATCCGGTTGCCTTCAGAAAGCCAGTCGCCCAGGTCCGCCATCCGGCAGCGTTCGCAACAGAAAGGACGCCAACGATTGGCGCTTTCCATGCTGGACGGTTTGCTGCAATTCGGACAACGTGTAATCACAGGATGCAGCAATGCAACTCGAAGTTTACGGCGGCCTTCGTCTGCACAGGTCGGGTGGAGGTCCGGGGCTGCTCCAGAAACCGGATCGTGAAGCGGTGTTTCCCACCGCTGATTTCCGGGTAACAGGCGGCCTCTACGGGCAGCAACACACGGATTAATTGGCAAGCCACATTCGATTCGATGATCTGCTGGTAAAAACCATTTTCCGCTTGTTTGTGTGTCGGGTTGGTGCTGTTGCGGATCATCTGCAGACACAGACCGATGCTGTTTCTGACGATCAGCAGGTCATTCAGCCAGTAATTCATCTGCTGTGCGCGTTCCTCGGGGGGACGGTGCAGCCAGAAGTTGTAATTCGGGAGATCGAAATTACAAGTCCCGCCGGGAATGGCGATACGCTGCTTGATGGTGGTGATGAATTCATCCTGCCGCAGGGTCTGGCCTGGCTGGCAGCCATTGTCGCGGAGGGTGTAGAGATTGGCGTTGATATTGTCCAGGATGGCGCGCAACCGGGTGGCGTCAACCCCCGGAGATCCATTCAACGCGGTAAGGGTGTTGGAGTGCCGCTCCAGTTCCTTCATCAATTCCGATTTCAGATCCGACCGCGAGAGAAAATCCACTATCTCGATCAACAGCACCAGGGTCTGGCGGTTCTCCCATTCATTGGTTCCTTTGATGAAATATTCCACCTGATTAAAGAGGTGTTCAATCCTGAGGAATGACCGGACTCGTTCGCTCAAGGGTTGTTCATAGATGATTCGTGTATTCAAGCGTGCACTTTCCAAATCCGGCGGAGCGCCGTTTCAGTGGGTTTACGGGCTTATTGTAGCGAATTTGACGCGATTACAAGATATTTATCATGCAACAAGTTTACCTGCCGGCGGAGATGCTCCAGGTCAAGATTGTTATGGATGAGGTCATCGGCGCCTGCGAGGCGCAGTTCGCGCGTGGCCTGAGTCGCCATGATTTTACGGATGGCTTCTTCGTTCGCGCCATCGCGCTTGCAGGCGCGAGATAACTGAATGCCTTCGGGCGCATCCACAACCAGAATCCGGTCCACACTGGATTCCCTGCCGGTCTCGAAGAGCAGCGGGATGCTGATGATGCAATAACTGAAATCCGACTGGTTTACCCGGTGTTCGATCTCGTCGCGAACCAGCGGATGGAGTATCGCCTCCAACCGGCCTTTGCGCCCGGGTTCAGAGAAGACGATGCGCCGCAACGCATCGCGACGCAAGTCGCCCCGGTCATCGACGATCTCGTCTCCGAATTCACGGATTACCTCCCGGTAGGCGGGCTGCCCCGGCTCGACGAGTTCGCGGGCAATGACATCCGCGTCGATGATCGGAACGCCCAGGGCTGCGAACAGATTGGATACCGTGGTCTTGCCGCTGCCGATCCCGCCGGTAAGGCCGACCTTCAGGGCTGGCGTCAAGGTGTCCAGGCCCACTGGACATACAAGGCGTTCAGATCCCGGCCGAGTATCAGCGCGAGCCACCCTGCCGCGGCGAGGTAGGGCCCGAAGGGCAGCGGGCGACTCATGGCATGACGCCGCAGCAGGATCAGCATCAGTCCGACTAAAGCCCCGCACAATGAGGCGAGAATGATGATCTGCGGCAGCATCTGCCAACCCAGCCAGGCGCCAAGCGCCGCCAGCAACTTGAAGTCGCCATAACCCATGCCTTCCTTGCCGGTGACAAGGCGAAACAGGATGAAGACACTCCAAAGCACTCCATAACCTGCCATCGCGCCGATCAGACTCGATTCCGTATCGGTGAATACGCCGAACAGATTGACCAACAACCCGGTCCACAGCAGTGGCAGGGTGATATCGTCCGGCAGTAATTGGTGATCGAGGTCGATGATGCTTAGCGCGAGCAGCGCCCAACTCAATACGAGGGCAAGTACGGCTTGCACGGTGAAACCGAAATACCAGGCCAGCAGCAGCGCAATGCCGCCGCTCAGCGCCTCCACCAGGGGGTAGCGTATTGAGATCGGTTTACCGCAGCCCGAACAACGCCCGTGCAGGAGAATATAGCTGAGTATGGGGATATTCTCGGTCGCCCTGATCATCCGCTGGCAATGCGGGCATCGTGATCGGGGCCGGATAAGATTGTAGGTTTCGTTAATCTCTCCGGCAGCGGCAGGTGTGGCGAGGATGATTCGGCATTCCCTCTCCCAATTCTGCTGCAGCATCTTCGGCAGTCGATGAATGACGACATTGAGGAAGCTGCCGATGATCAGGCCAAGGACGCCCATCAATGTGTAATAAGCCGCGGGCGTCTCCTGGAGGTATTCAAACACAGGCATGTACTATGATAAACGACCTAGCTTGGCCTGCACCGGATTGAGGTGATACAGGCGGAGGTTTGGTTAAGATACAGCCGCGCCCATCTTGAAGATCGGCAGGTACATACCCACGACTATTCCGCCGATAACCACGCCGAGGAAGGCCATGATCATGGGTTCGAGCAGACTGGTCAGGGCCTCGACCGCATCATCCACCTCCTGTTCGTACCAGTCCGCCACCTTGCCCAGCATGGCGTCGATGGCGCCCGATTCCTCGCCGATGGCCACCATCTGCACGACCATGTTGGGGAACAGACCCGTGTCGCGCATGGAGGCTTGCAGCGATGTGCCCGTGGAGATATCGTCGCGGATCTTCAGACTTGCCTCATAGAACACGATATTGCCTGCCGCGCCAGCCACTGAGGTCATTGCCTCAACCAATGGAGTGCCGGCTGCGAACATGGTTTCCAGGGTGCGGGAGAAGCGGGCGATGGCGCCCTTCTCGAGCACGTCGCCGATGACGGGCATTTTCAACGCCATTCGATCCAGATAATGCCCGAAGGCGATGGAACGTTTCTTGACCTCGAGAAAACCCATGACCACGCCGATGACTACGGCAAACAGGGCCCACCACCATTTGACGAAGAAGTTCGAGGAGTCGATAAGGAACTGGGTCAGCGCCGGGAGATCGGCCCCGAATCCGGCAAAGAGTTCGGCAAACTGCGGTATCACGAAGATCATCAGGATCGTTACAACGATGGCGGCCACGACGATGACCGCCGCGGGATAGAAAAGGGCGGACTTGATCTTCGATTTCAATGCCTCGGTCTTTTCCATGTAGGTGGCCAGTTTGTGCAGGATGGCCTCCAGGATACCCGCATGTTCGCCGGCCTGGATCAGGTTGCAGTACAGTTCGTTGAACTGCAGCGGGTGTTTTCTCAGCGCCTCTACCAGGCTGTTACCGGCCTCGACGTCAGCCTTGATCCCCAGGATTAGTTCCTGCATGCCGGCGTTCTCATGCCCCCGGCCCACGATCTCGAATGCCTGCACCAGTGGCACGCCGGAAGACATCATGGTGGCAAGCTGCCGGCTGAACACGGTGATGTCCTTGGGGGTGATCTTGGATTTGCCGGCTTTGAAGAGGGATTTGGGTTTTTTCTTGACCTTGAGAGGGTTGACCCCCTGACGGCGCAGGTTCGCCTTGACCAGGGCATCGCTCTGCCCGCTCATCTCCCCCTTCACCCGCTTGCCCGATTTATCCGTCCCTTCCCAGACAAACATCTCTGCCTTCGCTGCTTGTGCCATATTTCGTTTACTCTATGGTTACGCGGTTTATTTCCGACAGGGTGGTTATCCCGTCCATCACTTTTTTCAGGCCGGAACGGCGAATGTCCCAGATGCCTTCCGCGGCGGACTGGTCGCCCAACTGCACGGCGTTTGCACCTTCGATGATCAATCGTTTCATGGCGTCACTGATGGGCATGACCTGATAGATACCGGCCCGCCCCTTATAGCCGCTGGGGCAATCCTCTTTACCCGTGACAGGCTGAAAGATCTTGATGCCTTTGGCGATGTCTTCCTCGGTAAAACCTTCATCCAGGAGGGCCTCTTTCGGCATCTCCAGCGGTTGCCGGTATTCCTTGTGCAGGCGCCGGCACAGCCGTTGAGCGGTGATCACATTGATGGAGGTTGCCACGGCAAAGGGGGCGATACCCATGTCCCTGATTCGGGTCAAGGTTTGCGGGGCGTCGTTGGTGTGCAGGGTGGACATCACCATATGACCGGTTTGCGCCGCCTTGACCGCGATGGAAGCGGTGGTGATGTCCCGAATTTCGCCCACGAGGATGATATTGGGATCCTGCCGCAGGAAGGCCTTCAGGGCCTTTTCGAAGGTCATTCCCGTACGCTCATCCACTTGCACCTGGTTCACGCCGGGCAGGTTGATTTCGACGGGGTCTTCGGCGGTGGAGATATTGACATCGACCTGATTGAGGATGTTGATCCCGGAATAGAGGGAAACGGTTTTACCGCTGCCCGTAGGCCCAGTCACCAGAAACATCCCGTAGGGTTTCTCCAGGTTATCGAGAAAGATCTTCTTTTGAAAATCCTCATAACCCAGCATGTCTATCTGCAGGGCGGATGAATCTGAATTGAGGATACGCAGTACGGCCTTCTCGCCAAACAGGGTGGGGCAGGTATTGACGCGGAAATCGATGGCCTTGGTTTTCGAAAGCTTCAGTTTGATGCGCCCGTCCTGGGGCACCCTGCGTTCGGACACATCCAGTCTCGACATTACCTTGATCCTGGCCGCGATCTTGCCGGCAAGGCTCAAGGGCGGTTTGGCTATCTCGGAAAGAATGCCGTCGATCCGGTAGCGCACCCGGTAGAATTTTTCGTAGGGCTCGAAATGCAGGTCTGACGCCCCTCTCTTGATCGCGTCCAACAGACATTTGTTGACGAATCTGACCACTGGCGCATCATCAACATCTGATTCCTCATCGGTCTGTTTGCCGCTGGTCTCGGCCACCTCGAGGTCATCGAGGTCATCCAGTTCATCGCCCTCCATATCGGCGCCCAGACCGCCTTCCATCTCCTCGAGGGTCTTCTCGATGATCTTGCTGAGCTTGTCTTCCTCGATCAGGATCGCCTCGGTATTCATACTGACGGCGAACTTGATCTCGTCGAGCGCGGCGAGATTGGTGGGGTCGGAGACCGCCACGTAGAGTCGCTTGCCGCGCCTGAAGATCGGCAGGGCATGATGTTTCTTAATCAAGTCGGCCTTCACCAACTTGACGGTTTCCATATCGAGTTCGAGGGCGTTGATATCCAGCAGCGGCACGCCGAACTCCTGGGCAGCCGCCGCGGCGATATCCCGGCCGGTAACGAGTTTGTTTGCCACCAGGTAGGAGACGAAGGGTATCTTCTCCTTCAATGCCTTCTGGTAGTGATCCTGCGCTGCGGCTTCATCGATCAGGCCGTCCACGACCAACTTTCTGGCCAGGCCGCTTAGATGTATCTTGTTTGCTGTGACCGCCATAGAAGTACCTACCTGTAAACCTGCGCTTTGACGTGTAAATATTAGATTATATGGAGAAAATAACCAACATCTTTATCTGCGGTCGGATCTCGATTGCAAAGGAATTAACACTGCGAACCCTTGCAGGTTGGTAAGGCGATAACAGGGCGCGCGTTAGTGCGCGCCCGATATTTCAGGCGGACTTATCCCGTTGATAAGTCTTGGATAATGACGGGGCGGCCTTGCGAAAGATCAAGCGGTCATCGGCATAATCCGCCTTGATGAGGTCGCCCGGTCCGAAGTTGCCCGCCAGGATCTCGCCGGCCAGGGGTGTTTCGAGCCAGGTCTGGACAGCGCGCTTCAAGGGCCGCGCGCCATAAACCGGGTCATACCCGACCCGGGACAGGAATTCCCTCGCCTTGTCCGAGACCTCGATCTCGAGTTCCTGCTGGCGGAGCCGTTCGGCAATCCTGTTAAGCTGAATATCCGCAATCGCTCGGATCTGGAATTTCTGCAGGGCGTGGAAGACGACGATCTCATCGATACGATTGATGAATTCCGGACGGAAGGCCTGAGTGACGACGCCCATGACCAATTTCTTCATGCGATCGTAATCCGCCTCATCCGCCAGTTCCTGGATCCTGTCGGAACCCAGATTCGAGGTCATGACGAGGACCGTATTACGGAAATCCACGGTGCGTCCGTGGCCATCCGTGAGCCGCCCGTCATCCAGGACTTGCAGGAGTATATTGAACACGTCGGGGTGCGCCTTCTCCACTTCATCGAGCAGTATCAGGCTGTAGGGCTTGCGCCTGACGGCCTCCGTCAGATATCCGCCCTCCTCGTAGCCGACATAACCCGGTGGGGCGCCTATCAGTCGCGCCACCGAGTGTTTCTCCATGTACTCGGACATGTCGATGCGGATCATGGCCTCTTCGGTATCGAACAGGAATTCCGCCAGGGCCTTGCACAACTCGGTTTTCCCGATGCCGGTCGGACCAAGGAACAGGAAGGATCCATTCGGCCGGTTGGGATCGGCGATCCCGGCCCGTGCACGGCGGATGGTATTCGCCACGGCGCTTACCGGTTCGTCCTGGCCGATGACCCGTTGATGCAATACCGCCTCCATGCGCAAGAGCTTATCGCGTTCTCCCTCGAGCATTTTGCTGACCGGGATCCCGGTCCATTTGGAGACAATCTCCGCGATCTCATCCTCCGTCACCTTGTTGCGCAACAGCTTCATCGCTTTCATGTCGGTGTGCGTGGTCTTTTCCAACTGTTTCTCCAGGTCCGGAATAATTCCGTACTGCAATTCCGACATGCGGGTCAGCTCACCGGCGCGCCTCGCCGTCTCGTATTCAAGCCGGGCCTGCTCGAGTTTTTCCTTGATGCTGTGTGTCCCCTGCAGGGTGGCCTTTTCCGACAGCCAGATCTCCTCCAGATCGGAGTATTCCAGTTCGGCGGTCTTGATCTCCTCCTCAAGGTTGGTAAGGCGTTTCTTCGAGGCCGGGTCGGTCTCCTTTTTCAGGGCCTCGCGCTCGATCTTGAGCTGCACCAGACGACGATCAAGACGGTCCATATCCTCCGGTTTCGAATCGATCTCGATGCTGATCCGGCTCGCGGCCTCATCGATCAGATCGATGGCCTTGTCGGGAAGTTGGCGATCGGTGATGTACCGGTGCGATAGCGTGGCCGCGGCGACGATCGCGGGATCGGTAATCTGCACGTTATGATGCACTTCATAGCGCTCCTTCAAGCCGCGCAGGATCGCAATCGTATCCTCCAGATCGGGCTCCTCGACCAGGACCTTCTGAAAACGCCGCTCCAGAGCGGCGTCTTTCTCGATGTGGTTGCGGTACTCGTCCAGCGTGGTCGCGCCGATGCAGTGCAGTTCGCCGCGGGCGAGCGCCGGCTTCAGCATATTGCCGGCGTCCATCGCGCCTTCCGCCTTGCCCGCGCCGACCATGGTATGCACCTCATCGATGAATAGGATGATCTGGCCTTCCTGTTTGCCGAGTTCGTTGAGTACCGCCTTCAGCCGTTCCTCGAATTCGCCGCGGTACTTGGCGCCCGCGATCAGCGCCCCCATGTCGAGCGAGAGCAATCGCTTGCTCTTCAGGGCCTCGGGCACCTCGCCGTTGACGATGCGCTGCGCCAGGCCTTCCACGATCGCGGTCTTGCCGACACCGGGTTCACCGATCAGCACCGGATTGTTCTTGGTGCGGCGTTGCAGGACCTGGATGGTCCTGCGGATCTCGTCGTCGCGGCCGATGACGGGATCGAGCTTGCCTTGCGTGGCCCGCTCGGTCAGGTCGATGGTGTATTTCTGCAGGGCCTGACGATGTTCTTCCGCGGCCGGGTCGGTAACGGCCTCACCGCTCCGTAGCGAGCCGATCGCCGCCTCCAGCCGGCGTTTGTCGAGACCGCAGTCACGCAGGAGGCGGCCTAGCTCTCCCTTGTCTTCAACTGCGGCAAGGGCGAACAATTCGCTGGATACATAACCATCCTTGCGCTGTTGTGCGTATTTGTCGGCGACATTCAACAGTCGCTCCAGATCCCGGGAGATGTGAATATCGCCCGAAATACCCTGTACGGAGGGCAGGCGATCCAGATGGGCCTGCAGGCGTTTTGAGATCGTTTCGCTGTCAGCGCCTGCCAGCTTGAACAACTGCTTGAGACTGCCGCCATCGGCGGAGAGCAGCGCCAACAAGAGGTGCGCTGGCTCGATATACTGATGATCGCGGCCAGCCGCGAGGCTCTGGGCCTCGGCCAGCCCCTGTTGCAGTCGGGTGGTAAGTTTATCCGGACGCATGATTGCACTCGCTCCTGTGTGATAGCACGGTTCGGTTACTTAGGTATGGGCGGACGCCCTGCCCTTCAAGCCCGCAGGATTCTTCAGGCTAAGAGATGCGCCAGCCCTTTTGCAGCAAGCAGTTGCCGCGATACAGAATTTGTGTCAATACACCCCGATATCGAAATAGGACCGGGCGATTTTCTTTATGGCGACCACATACGCAGCCGTGCGGTAATCGCGGATCTCTTTATTCTCCCGCTTGGTGGCGCTTATCTCCTGATAGGCCAGCCGCATGGTGTCATCGAGCCCGGAACGGACCAGATCGAGTTCATCCGCGCCATGGATTATCTTTTCCTTGATCGAATCCGGAACGGTGTCTTTGGCAATGGATTCCAACGCGGTTATCAGGTGCGCCCCGCGCATCTCGTCGAAGCGCCGCTCCATTCGCCCGAAACGGATGTGCGTGAGATTCCGGATCCATTCGAAATAGGAAACCGTGACGCCTCCCGCATTGACATAGGCATCCGGCAGGATGGGTATCCCTTTGGCGCGGAGGATCTCGTCGGCCTCATAGGTGATGGGCCCATTCGCCGCCTCGACGATCAGGCGGGCGGAGATCCGGTCGGCGTTCGCCGCCGTGATCTGCCCTTCCATGGCGGCGGGGATCAGGATGTGACAATTCATCTCGAGCGCGGTCTTGCCCTTCTCGATATGGCGGCCCTCCGGAAAACCTTTCACCCCCCCAGTTTTGATGATGTGCTGTTTGAGCATTTCCACCGGCACGCCTTTTTCGTTGACGATGGCGCCGTCCCGCTCGATGACCGCGATAATGCGGGCCTCATCCTCTTCCTGCAGCAGTTTCGCCGTGTAATAACCGACATTGCCAAGGCCCTGGATGACGATGCGTTTGCCGCCAAGTCCCCCCGAGAGTTTCGCCGCGCGCACGTCCCTGGGGTGGCGAAAAAACTCGCGCAAAACATAGACCACGCCGCGGCCCGTCGCCTCCGTCCGGCCGCGGATCCCGCCGTGCGCCACCGGTTTCCCGGTGACGCAGGCGGAGGCGTTGATGTCTTCCGGGTGGAGTTGCCGGTAGGTGTCGGCGATCCAGGCCATCTCCCGTTCGCCGGTGCCCATGTCCGGCGCGGGGACGTTGGTGGAGGGGCTGAGAAAGCCCTTCCGGATCAGTTCCCGCGCGAAACGCCGGGTGATCACCTGCAATTCTTCCCGCGTGTAGCGGCTGGGGTCGATCGCCAGGCCGCCCTTGGAGCCGCCGAAGGGCACATCGACGATGGCGCACTTGTAGGTCATGAGGGCGGCGAGCGCCTGCACTTCGTCCTGATCGACCATGGGCGCGTAACGAATCCCGCCCTTGGAAGGCAGGCGATGGGTGCTGTGCGTGGCCCGCCAGCCGGTGAAGACCTCGATCCGACCCCGGATATTCACTGGAAAGTTCACCTGGATGATCGAATCGCAGGATTTGATGGCGGACGCGACGCCCGGATCCATGTTGAGGGACTGGAAGGCCCGATCGGCCATCAGGTTCACGCTTTGACTGAAGCTTACAGACCTTCTTGTGGTTTTTTTGGCCATGGCGAGGATTCCTTCAGGTTATTGTAGGAAATCGTTTCAAGTATAAAACCCGGTCAACTGTCCGGCGTCATCCAGATCAGGCTGGCGAACCTGCCTGCGTTCACGTCGCGCCGGTGAGAATACAATAAATCCGCTCGTTCATACGTGCAAAGCCCGCAGCGATATACACTCGCCACGCCGCGCGCGGCGAGGGCGAGACCCGCGAGTTGCGCCAGATCCGCCTGCCAGTGATCGGTCCGCGCAGCCGTGAAGGCAGTATGCGCCTTCGCGCCGAAGACGGCGAGACAGCGTTCCCTGACCTCGACCCCAATCTCATAATGCCGGGCGCAGATATGCGGACCCAGCCAGGCCATGATGGCGGCGGGGGCGTACGTGAAACAATCCAGAGCCCGTTCGATCACCCCGTTGCACAAGCCGCGCCAACCGGCATGAACCGCCGCGATCTCCGCGCCGTTCGTGGCGCACAGCAGCAGGGGGATGCAATCCGCCGTGAGCACCGCGCAGACTGTGCCGCGTCGATCGGTATAGCAACCGTCCGCCTCATTATCGGCATTGTCCGTTCCAGGCTTGAGGATATGGTCGCCATGAACCTGCCTCAGCCAAAGCGGTTGGGCCGGTAAACGTAATTCTTCTTTTAGTATTTCGCGGTTACATTGCGCCTGCTCGGGGTCACCGCCGGCATGCAGGGCGAGATTGAAACCCACGGGATCCTCGGTCCTGGATTGAGGGTAGGAGCTTGTAAACCCGGCCCGGATGTGTCGCGGCGCGGGCCATTCCGCCTGATGCCAGAGCGCCTGGTCAGACTTCACGCGCGACTTGATCAAGGGCATCCAGCAGCACCCGCATATCCTCGGGCAGCGGTGCTGTCTGTTGCAGAGTAGCGCCGGTGATAGGATGCGTCAGTTCCAGATAACAGGCATGCAACGCCTGGCGCGGAAACGACTTGAGGCGATTGCGTAAATCCTCGGGGATGGCGGCAGGGAGGCGGGCGCGACCGCCATAAACCGGATCCCCCACGATTGGATGATGGATGGAGGCCATGTGGACGCGGATCTGATGGGTGCGGCCGGTCTCGAGACGCAGGCGCAGATGCGTATGGCTTCGATAGCGCCGGATGATGCGGTAGTGGGTGACCGCCAGTTTGCCCTTGTGGGTCACGGCCATCCGGGTACGTTGAGTCTGATGGCGGCCGATGGGGGCGTCGACCGAACCCCCGGAGGTGATCGTCCCGCAGACGATGGCTTCATATTCCCGCCGAATCAGCCGGCGCCCCATCTGCTCCACCAGGAATGTGTGGGCCTCCGGGGTGCGGGCGATAACCATGAGGCCGGAAGTATCCTTGTCCAGCCGCTGAATGATCCCCGCCCGCGGCACGGAGTGCAGCGCGGCATCATGATGCAGGAGTGCGTTCAGCAAGGTGCGATCGGGATTGCCGGCCCCGGGATGGACCACGAGTCCCGCGGGTTTATTGATTATGAGCAGCGCCTGATCCTCGTGGCGGATATCGAGTGTGATGGGTTGCGGGGTCCAGGCGGCATGGGTCAGGGTGATGGGATGCACGATCACGTCATCACCGCTTTTAACCGTATGACGTTGGCTGACCGGTTGGCCGTTGAGCAGCACCCGGTCGGCGCGGATCCATTCCTGCAACCTTGAGCGCGAGTGTTGCGGAAACAAGGCGGCCAGCGCCTGATCGAGTCGTTTACCGGCCAGGTCCGCGGGGACGGAAGCGGCGAGTTGTTCAGCCTGCATATATGAAATCTTCGTCAATGTTGAACTCCAAAGACATCATACTGTCTTTTGCCAGCGGATGTGGATTGTTATAACCTATCACCCATGCGAATCCTTTTGTTGTTGACTGTGCTGCTTGGCGCCGGCTGTTCCTTCCTCGATAGAAAAGACGATAATCAACTCGGTCAGGACTGGACCGTGGAGAAATTATATGACGAGGCGAAAAAGGCCATGGATTCCGGCTACTATAGCCGCGCAGTCGAATACTATGAAGTCATGGAGACCCGGTTTCCGTTCGGGGTCTATGGGCAGCAGTCGCTCCTGGACCTCGCCTTCGTCTATTTCAAGCTGGAGAAGTACGAGGAGGCATTGTCAACCTGTGACCGGTTTATCCGGTTGTATCCGCAAAATGAGCGGGTGGACTACGCCTACTATCTCCGTGGCCTGGTAAATTTCAACAAGGGCAAGAGCTTCACGGATCGGTTTCTCCCCATCGACCTGGCGCAGCGGGACAACACGGACGCCCTGCAGGCATTCAAGGACTTTTCCGACCTCGCGGAACGCTTTCCGGAGAGCCCGTATATCGATGATACCCGCAAGCGGATGACCTACCTGCGCAATCTGCTTGCGGAACATGAGGTCAATGTCGCCACCTATTACATGCGCCGGGGGGCCTTCGTCGCGGCGGCGAATCGGGCGCGCTATGTCGTCGAGAATTACGATCGCACCACCGCCGTGCCCGACGCGCTGGTCATCATGGCGAAGTCTTACAAGATCATGGAAATGGACAAACTTTCGGATGATGCGCTGCGGGTCCTCGAGATGAATTTCCCCAACCACGCAGGGATCGCGGAAGTCAGAAAGACCAGAGTGAAGTAACCCCTTCGTCCGTGCGGGCTACACGTCCAGGTAACCGGAGGTGATTGGATAGCGGCGATCCCGGCCGAAGGCGCGTTGGGTGATCTTGATGCCTGGCGCCGCCTGGCGGCGTTTGTATTCGCTGCGATCCACCAGTCGCGTGACCTCGAACACCAGATCCCGATCGAATCCGCTCGCGATAATCGATTCGGGGTTTTCGTCGTTCTCGATATACCGCTCGAGGATCTTATCCAGAATTTCATAGGGTGGCAGGCTGTCCTCGTCCTTCTGATCCGGGCGCAGTTCGGCGCTCGGCGGACGTTCCAGGACCCGCTGCGGGATGACCTCCGCGCGTGCATTGCGCCAGCGCGACAGGGCGTAGACCAACTGCTTGGAGACATCCTTGAGGGGGGCGAATCCGCCGGCCATGTCCCCGTAGAGAGTGGCGTAACCCACCGCCATTTCGCTTTTATTGCCGGTGGTCAGCAGCAGCATGCCGGTTTTATTTGAGATGGCCATGAGCAACACCCCGCGGCAACGCGCCTGGATGTTTTCTTCGGTGAGATCGGCGGGCAGGCCGGCGAATACAGGCGCAAGTAATTCCGTGAAGGCATGGAAGGCTTTCTCGATGGGGATGATATGCCACGGCGCGCCGAGCCGATCCGCCATCGCCCGGGCGTCCTCCGTGCTCATGTCCGCCGTGTAGCGCGAGGGCAGCATGACCGCCATGACATTTTCCGCGCCCAGCGCGTCCACGGCGATGGCGAGCGTCAGGGCGGAGTCGATGCCGCCGGAGAGCCCGATCAATGCCCCCTTGAAACCGTTCTTGTGGACATAATCCCGGACGCCCATGACGAGGGCCTGATAGATACCCGCTACGTTGGTGAGTTCCGGCGCGGAGAGTTGTTCCGGATGGACTTGTAACTCGCCATTGCTTGCCTTCAACTCGATGAGATACAAACCCTCCTCGAACTGCGGGGCCCGATACACGATCGCGCCATTGCCATCGACGATCGTCGATCCGCCGTCGAAGACCAACTCATCCTGCCCGCCGAGCAGATTGACATAGACGATGGACAGGCCGGTCTCCGCGGCGCGCGCTTTTAACAGCGCCGTCCGCTCGGCCGCCTTGCCCTGATGATAAGGCGAGGCGTTGATGTTGATTAACAAGCGCGCCCCGGCTGCCGCGGAGGCCCGGGCGTGATCCGGGGTCCAGAGGTCTTCGCAGATGCTGAGGGAGATTGGAATGCCGTCGAGTTGCACGATGCGGGTAGTATCACCGGGATGGAAATAACGCTTTTCGTCGAAAACGCCGTAATTGGGCAGGACCTTTTTGTAATATCTCGCGACCTCGTCGCCGTCCTTGATCAGGGCGCAGGCATTATAGATGCGGTCATTTTCGCTCCAGGGGAAACCGATCAGCACCGCAATCCCTTGGGTTGCATCGCAGATCTCTTGCAGGGCCTGGCGGATTTGGCGGAAGAACGACGGGCGCAGCAGCAGATCCTCAGGGGGATAACCGCAGATGGCGAGTTCCGGGAAGACGATCAGTTCCGCCTGCCGGATTTCCCGCGCCTGTCTGATCCAGCCGATGATCTCCGCGGTGTTTTTCCGGATGTTGCCTACATGCAGATTAATCTGGGCGATGGCGAGCTTCACGAATCATGTGTCCTGCCGGGGTTGGCCTGGCGTGTGGCTGCGTTTTTGAGCGTATGGACGCATAGGATATTATGCGGCCGATGAAATGTCATGAAGGTGCGAAGTGAGTAAGAGCGGCCGGCTCGTCGAGTTCCTGACGTTGGGGCTAGTCACCGTGCTCACGCTGGCGATAGCGCTCGGATTGATACGCTGGTTCGCCCCCACTCTGCTCGGGATCTCGTCCGATCTGGTCATGGTTCGATCGGGCGAGGAAGTCGCGCCATTTTATGAAGGCGTTTTCCGGCGCGTGGACCGGGATACGCATGAATATCTCATCAATGATCCACTGGTCGGCGTTCGCGCCCCGACGCTGTATCCTGACCTCGGTAACGTGGGGCCGAATGACCTGTTGGGTTTCCGAAACCTGGGCGTGCCTAATGCCGCCGATATAGTGGCAATCGGGGACAGCCAAACCTACGGCAACAACGCGATATTCCATGAAAACTGGCCTTCTCTCTTGCGAGAGATGTTGCCTCCTGGAATTGAGGTCTACAGCATGGCGACCGGCGGCTGGGGGGCGGTGCAATATCTCTATGCTTTCTCCAAGGCGCTACAGTTTCAGCCGCGGCTGGTGATAGTCGCTTTCTATACAGGCAACGATCCCATAGAAACGGTCAATCTGGCTTTGGCATCGGACCAGCGGCGGGAATATTTGGCAGGTGCTTCGGTTTCGGCGGCGGATATACCGGCGATGAAGTTTCCCCCGCCGGATAATGAACATTGGCTGGTGGAGTTCAGCGACGGCGCCAAATCGGGATTTACGCCGGCGTTGCGTCTGCTCTCCAACATGCGGCACCCCGCGGTGGACCTGGGTTATGAGATCATGCTTGCGGTCGCGCGGGATATCGCCGAGGCTTCACGCAGCAGAGGGGTATCGCCTGTATTCACCATAATACCCACGAAGGAATTCGTCTTTCTGAACAAGATCCGCAGAGATGAGATAAAAACAAATCAGGCATATGAGGACCTGATCGCGGCAGAATCCTCCAGGATCGCCTGGTTGGAAAATGAACTCCGGTCTTTGCCTGGGGCGACCTATGTAGAAGTGACATCAGCACTCCAGGAGGCCGCCCTGATGCCGGATCCGCTCTATCCGGGCAACATCGATGGTCATCCGCTGGGATACGGTTACGCGATAATAGCGAAACAGATTGCCAAGTCCATCAGAGCAACCGTACCGGCTCTTCCGCAAGGATTGGCAATCAGCAAAACGGCAAGCGCGATGCAGTTTCCGGTTTATATACGAAACGGGCAGCTATGGCTGATTGACGGGGATGCTGAAAGATTGATCAACAAGCTAAGTCCTCCAATGGTGGAAAGTATGCGTTTGTCAGGTCTGATCATGATGGGACGAATTCCCGTGGCGGAGCTTGAACCTCTTCTGATTCTGGGAACCACGGTTACTCCATGACCGCGATCCTGGGCCTCTCCGCCTTTTATCATGACAGTGCCGCCGCCCTGATTATCGACGGCGAGATCGTCGCCGCGGCCCAGGAGGAGCGTTTTACCCGGAAGCGGCACGATGCCGGTTTCCCGCGCCAGGCAGCAAGTTATTGCCTTGCCCATGCCGGGATGGACATGGCGGACCTGGACTACCTTGTCTTTTACGATAAACCCCTGCTCAAATTCGAGCGGTTGCTCGATACCTATCTCGCCAAGGCGCCGCGCGGATTCAGATCCTTCCGAACGGCGATGCCGATCTGGCTCAAGGAAAAGCTTTACCTGAAGACGATCCTGAAGGAAGAGTGTGCGGTCCTCGGCGATGGTAATACCGCCGACCTGCCGCCGCTGCTATTCACCGAACATCACCAGGCCCATGCGGCCTCCGCTTTTTTTCCCGCGCCGTACCAGAACGCCGCGGTGTTGTGTCTCGATGGCGTCGGGGAGTGGGCGACCACATCAGTTTGGCTCGGAGAGGACAACCGGCTGACGCCGCTCTGGCAGATCGATTTCCCCCATTCCGCGGGTTTGTTGTACTCCGCGTTCACGTACTATACGGGATTCAAGGTCAACTCCGGCGAATATAAACTCATGGGACTCGCGCCTTACGGCGAACCTCTATACAAGGATATGATCCTGGAGCGGTTGATTGATCTGAAACCGGACGGCACCTTCCGGCTGAACATGGATTATTTCGACTATACCACCGGCCTGACCATGACCAATGGCCGGTTCAATCAGCTCTTCGGCGGCCCTCCGCGCCTGCCGGATCAACCGTTGACAGAGAGGGAGATGAATCTCGCGAGTTCCATCCAGGCGGTTACCGAAGAGGTGGTGGCGCGGCTCGCCCGGACGGTGAGGGAAGAAACGGGCCAAGACAGGTTGTGTCTCGCCGGCGGCGTCGCCCTCAATTGCGTTGCCAATGGCAGATTGTTGAGGGATCGGGTTGTAGAGAACCTTTGGGTGCAACCGGCCGCCGGGGACGCTGGTGGGGCGATCGGGGCGGCTCTGTCGGTCTGGCATGAATATCTGGGACAAGACCGCCGGGGCGGAGTGAGTGACAAGATGTCGGGCAGCCTGTTGGGGCCGATTTATGGCAACATGGAGATACGGCAAACGCTCGATGAACTCGGCGCGGTGTATACCGAGATGCCGGATGCGGATCTCATGCCCTATGTAGCGAGCCGGCTCGCGGAGGGCGCGGTCACCGGCTGGTTCCAGGGGCGCATGGAATTCGGCCCGCGGGCGCTCGGTTGCCGGTCCATACTCGGCGATCCCCGCAATCCCCGGATGCAGTCGACAATGAATCTCAAGATTAAATACCGGGAATCCTTTCGTCCGTTCGCCCCATCGGTGCTGTCGGAACGTGCGACTGAGTATTTCGAGGGGATCGCGGATTCCCCTTACATGTCGTTGGTGGGGCTGGTGCGGGATGAATTCTGTCTGCCAGTGAGCGCGGCCGACGCCGCCCTGACCGGACTCGATCGGCTCAAGGTCCGGCGTTCCCGGCTGCCGGCTGTAACCCATGTGGACTGCACGGCCAGGATCCAGACAGTGCATCAGGACACGAACCCGCGCTATCATGCGCTCATCAGCGCCTTCGCGGCCCTGACCGGGTGCGCGGTGCTGGTCAACACCTCATTTAATGTACGCGGAGAACCGATCGTCTGTACGCCGGAAGACGCCTACCGCTGTTTCATGCGGACGGAGATGGACCTGCTGGTCATGGAAAATTATGTACTGATGAAACAGGAGCAACCCCGTCCGGCGTCCACTACTTGTCGGCAACAGGAATTCGAACCGGATTGAAGATGACTGTAAAGACAATTCAACCGCCCGGCCGCTGCGATCTGCAAAAGTTCGGTATGGTTATGGCGCTGATGACGAGCGTGTTCTTCGGGATGTTGCTGCCGTGGTGGTCGGGCCGGAGTCCGGCGCTGCTCTGGCCCTGGTGGGTGTGCGTGTTATTGATGTCCTGGACGCTGTTGGCGCCGCTCTCGCTGATCCACCTTTACCGTCCCTGGATGAAACTGGGGGAAGCGCTTAACCGGATCACCGCGCCGTTGATCCTGGCCATACTGTATTATCTGGTCTTGACCCCGATGGGAATCGCAGCGCGGCGATTAAAAGTCATCCAGACCGGATCGAGGCCGGATCCCGGCGTGGCCTCCTATCGAATTCCGAGCGTGAGGCGACCCGCCAAATCCATGGAGCGCCCCTTCTGATGTTCGATTTGCTGAAGGATTTGTGGCTGTTCATGCGCGAGCGGAAAAAGTTCTGGCTCGCGCCGATATTCATTGTGCTGCTGCTGCTCGGCGCGCTGATCGTTTTCGGCCCGGGGTCGGCGGTCGCCCCTTTTATCTATACCTTATTCTAACCAGCAGACTATTGAAAAACGTCACGAGCGACGGCAGAACCAGGCGCACGCGGGCGAGAAACCGGAGTTTACACGTAAGTAAATGAGGATTTCGAGACCGCGCGCAACGCCGTTATGCCTAGCGCAGTAGTTTTTTCACCTGCGCAACAATTCCGCCATGGCCGCGCCCAGCAACGCCGGCGAACGCACCGTCCTGACCCCGGCGGCATCGAGTGCGGCGAATTTGTCCGCCGCGGTGCCCTTGCCGCCGGAGATGATCGCCCCCGCGTGACCCATGCGGCGGCCGGGAGGCGCCGTGACCCCGGCGATGTAGGCGACCACGGGCTTGCTGACATGTTGCTTGATGAACGCTGCCGCCTCTTCTTCCGCAGTCCCGCCAATCTCGCCGACCATGATGATGCCCTTGGTGTCCCGATCCTGTTCGAAACCTTCCAGACAATCGATGAAATCGAGGCCGTGGATGGGGTCGCCGCCGATGCCGATGCAGGTGCTCTGTCCGAGTCCGGCGGATGATGTCTGGTGGACGGCCTCATAGGTGAGCGTGCCGGAACGGGAGACGATCCCGATCGCGCCCGGCACATGGATGTCAGCCGGCATGATCCCAATCTTGCATTGTCCGGGGGTGATGATCCCCGGGCAGTTCGGTCCAATCAGTCGGGTGTCAGGGAATTGATCGAGAAAGGCGCGCACGCGAAGCATATCGAGCACGGGTATGCCTTCGGTGATGCAGACGATGAGACTGATCCCCGCTTGCGCCGCCTCTGCGATTGATTCCGCGGCGAAGGCGGCCGGCACCATGATCATGCTGGCGTTCGCGCCGGTCGCGGTCACGGCATCCTGAACGGTATCGAAGACCGGGCGATCCAGGTGGATCGTGCCGCCACGTCCCGGGGTCACGCCGCCGACTACTTGTGTACCGTAGGCGATGGCCTGTTCCGCATGGAAGGTGCCCTGTCTGCCGGTGAATCCCTGCACCAGGACTTTGGTGTTTTTGTCGACGAGGATTGCCATCAGTGATTGCCTCCCTGGGCCATGGCCACGACCTTGGTCGCGGCATCGGTCAAATCGTCTGTAGAGAGAATCTTCATCCCGCTGGCATCGAGCAGTTGCTTGCCTTCGCTGACCTTGGTGCCTTGCAGTCTGACGACGACTGGAACGGTTACGCCTACCTCGCGGATCCCGGCAATGATGCCTTCGGCTATCAGGTCGCAGCGGACGATGCCCCCGAAGATATTCACCAGGATGGCCTTTACGTTGTTATCGGACGATATCAGTTTGAAGGCTTCGGCGACCCGCTCCTTGGTGGCGCCGCCGCCGACATCCAGAAAGTTGGCAGGTTCGCCGCCATGCAGTTTGATGATGTCCATCGTGGCCATGGCCAGCCCGGCGCCGTTGACCATGCAGGCGATGTTGCCGTCCAGGGCGACGTAATTGAGATCATGCATCTTGGCCCGGTTTTCCTTTTCATCCTCCTGCGTCGGATCGCGCCAGTTTTCCAGGCCCTCCTGCCGGTACAAGGCGTTGTCCTCCACGGCGATCTTGGCGTCCAGGCACTCCAGGTCCCCGGTGGCTGTGATAATAAGAGGATTGATCTCGATAAGACTGAGGTCTTTTTCGAGGAACAGGCGATATAGAGCGGCAAGAATGCTGCAAAGTTGTTTGCGTTGTTTGTCATCCAGCTTGAGCGCGAAGCCGAGTTGACGGCTCTGATACTGTTGGAGGCCGAGCACCGGGTCGACCTGGAAAGTAAAAATTTTGTCCGGCTCGGCAGCGGCGACCTCCTCGATGTCCATCCCGCCGGAGCGCGAGGCCATGACCGAAACGCGGCGCGATTTGCGATCCACCAACATGCCGAGATAAAGCTCCGCTGCTATTGCGGACACGTTCTGGATCAATACGCAATTCACCGGTTTACCCTTCGGGCCGGATTGCTTGGTGACGAGTCTCACGCCAAGCATCTGCTTCACGGCGGCATCGAGTTCGCGTTTGCCGCGCACCAGTTTCACCCCGCCGGCCTTGCCGCGTCCGCCCGCATGCACCTGGGCCTTCACCACCCAGGATTCGTCTCCCAGTTCATCAGCCGCGCGGGAAGCCTCTTTCTCCGAATGTACAGCCTTCCCCGGCGGTACGGGAATGGCGTATTCGGACAGCAGCATTTTCGCCTGATACTCGTGCAGATTCATTGCTATGGTTGTCTCCAGGTAATTCCAAGTTCATTGAATATCATACATAATCGGATCATGTATCGTGTGCTTCTGATCTGCGCCGTCATCTACCTGATGTTACGGCTGATTTACCGGATGTTTTCCAGCCGGATCAGATCTGTCGCCGGGGCAGGGGAGAGGCAACCCACGAAGATGGTCAAGTGCGCATGTTGCGAACTGTATTTGGCGCAGGCTGATGCGATCCGCGGACCGGACGACAAATATTATTGTTCCCGGGAACACCGGGAGTCCGCAATAATAAACAAAGCCGGATGAAAACGCTAATTGCCGCGGGACAGGCGCGCCGGAGCGCCTGGAATGCGCTGACTTATTTCAATTTTTACCGGTTTCTGATTGCATTTCTGTTCGTAACCCTTTACTGGACAGGCCAGTTGCCAACACCGCTTGGCGTTTATGACAAGGCCCTGTTTTTCTACTGTTCCCATGTGTATCTGGTGTTGGCGGTGCTGGCCCAATTGGTCAGCCGTCTGCAACGTCCGCCTTATGCCTTGCAGGTGTGTGTCCAGGTATTTACGGACATAACAATAATCACCTTGCTGATGTATGCGAGCAACGGACTCAGCAGCGGGCTCGGGATCCTGCTGGTGGTGACAGTCGCGTTCGGCGGTATTCTTATCCCTGGCCGAATTGGGATCCTGTTCGCCTCCCTTGCCACTCTCGCGGTGCTGGGAGAGGAAATCTACACGCATTTGTTCCGCGTCATGCCGGAACCCAACTATACCCATGCCGGCATGCTCGGCGTCTCTTTTTTCATGACTGCGGGGATCAGTTACGTTCTGGCCGGCAGGGTCAGGGAATCGGAGGCCCGCGCCGAACAGAGCCGGATCGATCTGGAGAATCTGGCGCGCCTTAATGAGCATATCGTACAGCGTTTGCAGTCAGGGATTGTGGTGCTTGACGAGGATCTTCGCGTGCGGCTTGTGAACGAGTCGGCCTGCAACCTTCTGGGTTTGCATGGCGATATGACAGGGAAGGATATCAAAGAATGCTCCGCGGAGATCCATGCCAACGCCCTGGAATGGAAGTCTGGACAGGGCAAGAATGCCGTCGTACTGCGTCACGGAGGGGTGGAGATCCAGGCCTCTTTCGTCCGGCTGAAGCTCGAAGACCGGGTCGAAATTCTGGTCTTCCTAGATGACGTATCGCTCCTGTTGCAACGCGCGCAACAAATGAAACTCGCCTCGCTGGCGCGTCTTACCGCGAGCATCGCCCATGAGATCCGCAACCCGCTTGGCGCGATCAGTCATGCCGGACAACTGCTTGCGGAATCGAGCAATCTCACCCACGATGACCAACGTCTTACCGCCATCATCGAGGATCATTCCCGCCGCATCAATCGAATCATCGAGAATATCCAGAGCATCAGCCGCCGGGACCGGGCGCAGCCGGTGGTTATGGAACTGGAGACCTGGCTGGAGGAATTCTTGAACGAGTTCATGTCCCGTCACGGGCTAGAAGGCGACTCGATACAATTATGTAATACGGTTGCTGCCGGTACGAAGGTCAGGATGGATGCGGCGCAATTCAGGCAGGTCCTGATCAATCTGATTGAGAATGGCTTACGTTACTCCCAGGGAAATCCGGCACTGATGATCACTATGGCGATCGATGAAGCGTCGGGAAGACCCCACCTCGATGTGCGCGATTATGGACCAGGGATCAGGGACGCAGACGTGCAACATTTGTTCGAGCCGTTCTTCACTACTGCCGCAGACGGTACCGGTTTGGGTCTGTATATCGCCAGAGAATTATGCGAGGCCAACCAGGCCACTCTGATCCTGCACGACAACAGCGCGCAAGGTTGTTGTTTCAGGATAAAATTCGCCCATCCCGAAAAGCAACACAACCTGATTTAGCAGCGCATGCATAAGGATCGTTATAAAGCTCTGATTATTGATGACGAACCCGCCATCCGGGAATTGCTTGAGATAACCCTGAACCGGATGCATGTGGACACGCAGAGCGCGCCGGATTTGGCCGTCGCCAAACGACTGCTGGGGCGTGAATCCTACGATCTCTGCCTGACCGATATGCGCCTGCCGGATGGCAATGGCGTTGATTTCGTTGCTTATATGCAGTCGCATTACCCCAAGGTGCCGGTTGCCGTGATCACCGCACATGGAAATATGGAGACGGCGATTACCGCACTCAAGTCCGGCGCCTTCGATTTCATCAACAAACCGGTGAATCTGGCGGTGTTAAGGGCGTTGGTTGAGAGCGCTCTCCGGTTGCACGATTCGAGTGTTCATACCGGACTGCTCATCGGCAACAGTCCGGCTATTCAGGATCTGCGCAAGACTATAACCAAGTTGGCGCGAAGCCAGGCTCCGATATACATCTGCGGAGAGTCGGGGACAGGCAAGGAACTGGTGGCGCGGATGATCCATGAGGAAGGCCCCCGTGCTGCCCAACCCTTCGTCCCGGTCAATTGCGGCGCCATCCCGCGGGATTTAATGGAAAGCGAATTTTTTGGCCACAAGAAAGGGAGCTTTACCGGTGCGGATATCGACAAGACCGGTCTGTTCCAGGCTGCGGAAGGTGGCACGCTGTTTCTCGACGAGGTCGCGGAGTTGCCATTGCCAATGCAGGTGAAGCTCCTGCGGGCCATACAGGAGAAACGCATCCGGCCAATCGGCAGTCAGATCGAGGTGCCAGTGAATGTCCGGATCCTCAGCGCGACGCACAAGAACCTGGCTGTCGAGGCTGAGCGGGGAAGTTTCCGGCAGGATTTGTTTTTCCGGATAAATGTAATTGAAGTGCGCGTCCCGCCCCTGCGCGAACGGCGCGAGGATGTCCTCGAAATAGCCGCGCATATTATGCATCGGTATGCGCAGGGAATTTCAGGACAGGAATATAGAATCGCGGAAGCGGCTATGGATGCTTTGCAGGGATACGATTTCCCTGGCAACGTCAGGGAGCTGGAAAACATCCTTGAACGGGCCATGACCCTGTGCGACGAATACGAGATCAAGGCGGGGGATTTACGCCTGCCGCAAAACCAACCTGTCGGAATGAACATGACCACAGCATCAGGCGCTGTGAATCTCGAATCCTACCTCAACGATATCGAGCGCAAACTCGTGCATGAGGCATTGGAGAAACATCACTGGAACCTCGCCGCAACCGCCGCGTCCCTGAGCATGACGTTGCGGTCGCTTCGTTACCGCATGCAGAAATTGACGATACGGAAGGGTTGAAGATAGGCTGAGCATAGTTAACTCACCATCTGTCATTGGATACATGACGAAATTTGTCAGAGGATGACAAATTTCGTCATGTAAATTAGTTCTGACGACATCTTAATAAGTTGATAATTCGACGACAAATACGCCTGTATCAGGGCCAGAAATCATTTAATTTCCATATCTAACAGTCAGATATAGTCACGATGAGCTGATAGGCAATGTTTCTCTTAATATTCTGGCATGGAATCTGCAATTATCGAACGTGCCGACCTCTTCCTAATCGGAGAGTATCATCATAAATTAGATCTCAATATCCCAATGTCAGGAGAGTAGAAATGAAAACGATGCAGCAAGGCTTTACCCTTATCGAATTGATGATCGTGGTTGCGATCATCGGCATCCTGGCCGCCGTGGCCATTCCCGCGTATTCCGACTATATCGCCCGCGCCCAGATGTCCGAGGCCATGACCCTGACCTCCGGCGTTAAGACCCCGTTGGCGGAGTGGATCGCCGATCGAGGATCGTTGCCGGTAATCGCCTCATTGAACGCAACGACTGATGGTAAGTATGTTGCTTCAGTTGCTATTGGTGGATCTGTCAGTTCGCCTGTCATTAGAGCCACCATGAAAGCGGCCGGAAGCGTGAGTGCTCCCCTCGCGGCTAAAACCCTGACCTTGACCTCCGCTAATGATTACGGCGCGACTTGGACATGCACGAGTTCCGCAGACGATAAATATCTGCCGGCTGCCTGTAAGTAAACAGTCGACACCAGAATATAATTACAGGCTGACTGAAACCTCAACGACAGACAGTCAGAAATATAAAGGCCACCTCAAGGTGGCCTTTTTTATGTCTTGCCCGATATCATGCCGTCTAACATGATACGTTTCATGCTTAGAGTGATTTTAAGTGGAGGAATACTCCTTCTTGTCGCATTGGTTTACCGCGGAGCGCTGCATACTTCATTTTGGGGCGATGATTATTACAATCTTTATAACCTCAACCTGATTGATAGTGAGGGTTATTTATATTACATATTTAACGGGATCGCAGGTCCTTCCGGTCGTCCCCTCTCCCTGCTGACCTTCGCCTGGCAACATGAAAGCTGGCCACTGGACTCATACAGTTTCAAGGTGGTCAATTTCGGCATTCATCTGATTAATGGCATCCTGATCTACTTTCTGGGGCGACGTCTTGCGCCCGGAGTATCCAGTACCGGCAGCGGTCGAGAACTCTTCCCTTTATTGACAGCCGCTCTCTGGTTGTTGCATCCCATACAAATCACCACGGTATTGTATGTCGTTCAGCGTATGACGCAGCTTGCCGTATTCGCTACGCTCGCCGGTCTTTATGGGTATTTGTATTTCAGGGAGAAATATATCGCCACCTCCAGCCTCAATAACCTTGCCGGCATGAGCTTTTTCGTTGGCGGAAGCATGGTGCTTGGTGTGCTGGCGAAGGAGATCGGAATCCTGTTGCCCTTGTACATCCTCGTTCTCGAAGGAACGTTGTTATCCGGCATGTTCAAGGATATCCGGTCCCGCTGGTGGGGCGGGTGCTTTCTGATTGCGCCGTTAGCGGTATTGGCGGGGTATATGCTGATGAATTTCAACAGTACCCTGCTGGACTTCCAGACCCGGCATTTCGGCATGCTGGAAAGGTTGCTTACCCAGCCAATGGTCCTCTTCGATTATCTGGCCAAGATTATCCTGCCGCAGCGTGGCGCCTATTCCATCTTCAATGACGATTTTCCGGTAGTCACCGGTTGGCTAATGCCCCCGGAGATGATCGTCTATCTGATCGGGATAGCCGCTTTGCTTGGTCTTGGCTGGCATTATCGTAGACGATGCCCGATTTTCGGATTTGCAGTGCTCTGGTTTTTCGCGGGCCACGCGTTGGAGTCGAGCTTCCTCAGCCTGGAACTGTATTACGAGCATCGAAACTACCTTCCCTTGCTTGGTCCGTGCGTCCTGGCTGCTTGGTTCGTAACTCGACTCTGCGACAAATATGGGGATCGATTAGGGTACATGGCCGCGTTCGTCATGATGGCATTGCTTGCGTCCGTTACCGCCAAGGAGACCGCATCCTATGAAGATCCTTACCTGAAGGCGGTGGAACGGGCCAGTGTGCAGCCGACCTCGGTCAGGGCATGGTCCCATCTCATGGACTTGTATGTGTTAATGGACGATTATGATCGATATTTGGCGACCTTCAGTCAGATCACGACGAATCATAATCATGCCTTGCTGTTATATATCAAGAAAGTTTATTTCACTGCATGTTTATTTAAACGTGAGGTGCCGGAACGCGATTGGGACGAAATATTCGCCAACCTTGACCTCGATGAATGGTACGCCAGGGGTACGATAGGGGCGTTGGATGAAATCGTTGAGGCCATGCTCAATCGGGATTGCCGCCTGGTAAATCCCTACCGGTTCGTGGAATTGATCATTCGATTGACCGATCAACCCAGATATTTTAAGTATGGGGACATGTTGCATCAACTGGCATCTCTAGTGTGTATCCACATCGGAGACGGAGAGTGCGCCTTGACCAATATCAATGAGGCAATCCGTTTGAACCCACTGCCTAAATATTTTGAGTTGCATTTGAAATTGTTGATCGGCATGCAAGACAAGGAGGGGGCGCAGGCGACCCTGGCCGAGTACAGGAATTACCTTAAAAAGAATCGGCGTCTAATTATCGCCAACAAAGCTGGCCTTGACAGTTTGGATAAACAGGTACTACAAATGGCCGACGCTACCCGGGGGGATGAATCACGATCCGGCGCTGAGACCGCACAAGACCCGACCCTCTAAAATAATTATCGAGCAGGCTGGAGACTGGACTGCCATGAACTCAGGCAATCTGAGTATTATCATCCCCGCGCGCAACGAGGCCCGAGGACTTGAGAAAATCCTGCCCAGGTTGGAGGCAAGCTTCCCGGCAGCGGAGATCATCGTTGTTGACGACGGTTCCACCGACAATACCGCCGAGATTTGCGCGCGATTCAAAGTCATTCGCCTGCATCTCGCGGTCAGCATGGGCAATGGCGCCGCGATCAAGGCCGGGGCTCGTAAAGCCACGGGCGATATCCTGGTGCTGATGGACGGCGACGGTCAGCACGACCCGGCGGCCATCCCCGATCTGTTGAACAAGATGGCGGAAGGCTTCGATCTGGTGGTCGGTTCGCGCAATGCCGCCTCCCAGGCCAACCTCTGGAGGCATCTGGCCAACGGTATCTACAACCGTTTCGCGAGCTTCATGGTCAATCACAAGGTCAAGGACCTGACCTCGGGCTTCCGCGCCGCGCGGGCCGATCGCTTCCGGGAATTCCTGCACCTCTTTCCGAATGGCTTCTCCTATCCCGCCACCAGCACGCTTGCCTTCTTCCGCGCCGGTTATACCGTCGCTTATGTCCCGGTGAAGGTGGAGCAGAGGATCGGGAACAGCCACATCCGGATCGTCAAGGATGGCATCCGGTTTCTTTTAATCCTGTTCAAGATAGGCACCTTGTATTCGCCCATGAAGGTGTTTTTCCCCTTCAGTCTCGCCATGTTTCTCACCGGCCTTAGTTATTACCTGTATACCTATATGACGCAGAGCAGGTTCACCAACATGAGCGCCGTACTGTTCATGTGCAGCGTCATCATATTTCTTATCGGACTCGTCTCCGAGCAAATCACCATGCTGCTCTATCAGCGCTCGAAATAGTCGATGCGCATCCTGTTCGACATCGGTCATCCCGCGCATGTCCATTTTTTCAGGAATCCGATCCGTCTCTTAAAGGAGAAGGGACACGCCATCCTGGTGACCAGCCGGGATAAGGAGGTCACCCACAGATTGCTCGATAGCTTGTCCATTCCCCACATTTCCCTGTCCACCCAGGCCAAGGGCGGTATGCTCGGCTTGCTCCGCGAACTCGCGATCCGGGATTACCGGCTCTACCGGCAGGTCCAGGATTTCAAGCCGGACCGTATGGCCGCCATCGGCGGCATTTTCATCGCCCACGTGGGGGCGCTCACGGGCATCCCGTCGCTCGTGTTTTACGACACGGAAAACGCGCACTTGCAGAATGCGCTGACCTATCCCCTGGCGACCCGCGTAATAGTCCCGAGTTGTTATGAGGGACGCGTCCCCGAGCGGAAGACCATCCGCTATCCGGGCTATCACGAGTTGTCCTACCTGCGTCCCGGTTATTTCAGCCCCGATCGGCTGCTGGCCGCCCGGAACGGACTCGCGGAGAGCGGGGACACCTTCCTCATCCGGCTGGTGTCCTGGAAGGCGAGCCACGATCTTCACGAACATGGCTGGGATCATGAATTGCTGGACTTCGTGGTGCGGCAGCTCAAGGCACGGGGCAAGGTGCTTATCTCCTCCGAACAAACCCTGCCGGATGCCTTCGCGAATTATCTCTACCAGGGCAACCCGGCCGACTTGCATCATG
Source organism: Gammaproteobacteria bacterium (assembly GCA_004297165.1). Classification (GTDB taxonomy): domain Bacteria; phylum Pseudomonadota; class Gammaproteobacteria; order Eutrophobiales; family Eutrophobiaceae; genus 2-02-FULL-56-15. The sequence continues at coordinate 310,527 of SCUJ01000008.1, read as the reverse complement.
TCATGGCCTTCTGCCGGGGCTTGATCGGAGAGAGCGCGACCATGGCCTCCGAGTGCGCGGCGCTCGGCGTACCCGCCGTGTATGCGGCGCTGACCGGCCGCGGTTACACCAATGAACAGGAACGCCGTTATGGGCTGGTACGCAATGTCCGTACCCTGGATCGCGAGAGTCTCCAGGCCGCAATGGACTGGCTGCTCGATTATGACCGTGAGACGGCGCAGGCAGCGCGGGAACGGCTGCTGGCCGAGACGATTGATGTCGCCCGCTTCGTGGCGGGTTATATCGAATCCTATCCGGACCTGCCGCAGGATTTGCTCCGCACAGGGGCGAATTGACGATGTGCGGGATAGCCGGCTGGTTCTCGCCCGAGCCGCTGGAACGCGGCGAGTCCGGTAAAACGCTTGGACGAATGCTGGAGTTGATCAGCCATCGGGGACCGGACGGCGAGGGCATGTTGCTCGACGGACCGGCGGCCCTCGGACATCGGCGTCTTGCCATCATCGATCTGAACACCGGGCAGCAACCCATGACGATCGAGGATGGCGCACTCGCGCTGGTCTACAACGGGGAGATATACAATTACAAGGCATTGCGCCAACAGCTTATTGCAGGCGGCGCGCGCTTCACGACGGTCTCGGATACGGAAGTCATCCTGCATACCTATTGTGTACACGGCAGCGCCGGCTTCTCGAGATTGCGCGGGATGTTCGCCTTCGCACTGTGGGACAAGCGACGGGGCCGGGCCCAGCTGGTCCGTGATGGCGTCGGGATCAAGCCCCTGTTCTATCACGTAACGAAGACCGGCAAGCTTCTGTTCGCCTCCGAGGCCAAGGCGATCCTCGCGGCATTGCCCGAGCAACCGGCGCTCGATGAGAACGCCCTGCATCTCTTGTTGAACTTTCGTTACCTGCCGGGCGATTCGACGCTGTTTTCGGGGGTCCGGCAGGTCCCACCGGGAACCATTCTGCATTGGAGTGCCAACGAGGGATGGCGACTCGATAGTTTCACTGTGACACCCGAGCCCGGCGCTTGCGACCCGCTCTCGATCCTGGAGGATTCGGTCAAGGCGCATCTGACCGCCGATGTCGAGGTGGGGGCGTATCTCTCGGGCGGAATGGATTCGGCGGCGATCGTGGCGCTCGCAAAGCGAATCCAGCCCATCAGGAGCTTCACGCTCGATGTCGGTGATGACCCGGCGGAGGCGCGCTATGCCGCCGAGACCGCGGCGATCCTGGACGTAAAGAATCGGTGTTATAAACCTTCGCCCATCACGCCAGCCGGGTTGCGCAGTCTGCTCTGGCATCTCGAGGCGCCCAAGATCAATGCCTGGCAGAGCAACGAGATCGCGCGGCGCACGGCCAGTGAGGTCAAGGTGGCGTTGTCCGGTCTCGGCGGGGATGAACTGTTTCTCGGCTACAATCTGCACTCGTGGTTGCGCCACGCCGACCGGGTGCGGCACATTGCCCCAATGAGCATTTGCCGGCTGATCTCGGCGCTTGGGTTGGGCATGCTCCGCGGCTTCAGCCCGCCGTTATGGTCGGAACCCGAGCGCCTGCTGCAGTTGGGCGCTTGTCTGGATGATATGCCCAGGGTCTATGCCTATCTGCGCAACATCTGGGACCATCCCAGGTTGCGTGAGCGGATCTATGGACCAAGGATGCTCGAATCAAAACTTGACGACGCCATGAGTGTCTTGCGGGCCTCCTGGGTGGACAGCGGGGACCCGGTCCGGGATGCCGCGAACTACGAGTGGCGGGAGAAGATGGTGAATGATCTTTTGTGGCATGAGGATCGCACGAGCATGGCCTGGGGTCTGGAGGTGCGGGTGCCGTATCTCGATCCGCAACTCAAGACCTGGTCAGACGCGCAGGATACGGCGGACTTGATGCCGAAGGGGATCAGGAAGGGCCGTATGAAGGCGATCCTGCGGGACCTGTTGCCCCAAAAAATACTCGCTCGACCGAAGAGCGGTTTTCAGGTCCATGCCCCGCGATTTTTCAGGGAGCAGTTAGCGGCGCTCGCGGGAGAGTATCTGAGCCGGGAGAGGGTCATCGCCCACGGGCTCTTCAATCCGGATTTTGTCGCCGCCACGCTGCGGCTCGGGACATCCCCCCGTTACCGCTGGCATTTCTTCATGCTCTATTTCATGTTGCTGACCCATCTCTGGCTGGAGATCTTCGAGAGCGGCGGCTTCCTCGATCCTGCCTTGCGGCAGGCGCGAGAATAACAAAATGGAAACACCCATCGACTTGGTCCGGATAGAGAATGTGATCGAGGAAGTCCTGACCTGGAGCCGGGGTCAGAACTTTCGGGGCTACAACAAGCATGACGGACTGAACAGCCCGATCCTCGCCAGGTTGTGCGGCTGGCACAAGTGGACGCGCATCCTGGCGATCCAGACGGTGATGCGCTGTCCGATCAATCTGCGGCCGTTGCTCCTGGTGCCGAAGACCCTGAATCCGAAGGGTATCGCACTGTTTACCCAGGCCTATCTGGACCGCTACCGCCGTAACGGTCAGGAAAGCGATCTGCAATCCGCCCGCGCCTTGCTCGATCTCCTCAAGGAGAATCGATCCCAAGGCAAATGGACGGGCAGCGCCTGGGGTTATCACTACCCGTGGCAGGACCCAGGGTTCTACGCCCCTGCCGGGACGCCGAACGCGGTGGTCACCGCCTTTGTCTGCGGGGCCTTTCTGGATGCCCATGAACTGACAGGCGAACAACATTATTTGGGGATTACACGCGAGGCCATCGAGTTTCTGCTCCATGAACTCCCGGTGTTGAAGGACACGGACTCGGAGTTATGTCTGGCCTACATGCCGTTGCCCATGCGCATGCGGGTCATGGATGTGAGCATCCTCATCGGTTCGGTCCTCGCCCGCTACGGTAAATGCGCCGGAGTGGATGAATATCGAAGTCACGCGCGCCGCCTGGTCAGCTATGTGGTGAACCAGCAGACGGATTATGGCGCCTGGTTCTATACCGACCCGCCCGGGGATTCGCACATCACGCACGACAATTACCACACCGGCTTCATCCTGGACGCCCTCTGGCGGTATATGCAGGCCACGGGGGAGAGGCAGTGGGTGGGGGTCTATTTCAAGGGGCTGGATTTTTATGCCGGGAATCATTTTACCGCCGCAGGCGCGCCGAAGTGGATGCACGATTGCGAGCATCCCTACGACATCCACGGCGCGGCCCAAGGCATTCTGACCTTCAGCCGGCATGGTCATGAATACCCAGGGCTCGCCGATCGCATCCTCGCCTGGACGCTCGCCAACATGTACGCCGGCGGCGGCCGGTTCAATTACCAGATCCACCGCTGGTACCGGAAGAACTATACGCTGCTGCGTTGGTGCAATGCCTGGATGTGCCGGGCGCTGTCCAGTTATCTCCTGCATCGCAATAACGCGGGATCCCCATGCTGAAAAAACTGCGCCTGTATTGGTCCATGCTCAATTATGGACTCGCCCACAACCGGGACTTCGCCCATGAGCATCACTGGTTTTTTCGCGATATGCTCGAACGGGTCGGCGATGTGCATGGCCGCCGGGTCATCGATATCGGGTGCGGGAAATCCTTTTGGTTGACGTTGCTGCTCCACAGCGCCGGGGCCGTGGTCACGGGGGTGGATACCGAACTTGTCACCGCGAAGCACGGTCCTGGAAAATATCTTGCCATCCTTAAGGAGAACGGTCTGGAGCGGGCTCTGCGGACCCTCTGCTGGGACCTGCTCTTTGCCAGACCGTACTATAAAGAACTCGCCGGGCTCTGTACCGAGCCGCTGCGATGGGACCGGCTCGATGTGCGCTGCGTCAGCGCGATTACCCTGGACGAATTTCCCGACGCCACTTTCGATCTGGCCGTTTCCCACGAGGTGTTCGAACACATTGCGGACATCCCCGCCACGCTGCGGGCGCTGCGGCGGGTGCTGAAGCCGGACGCCCTGACCTACATATATATTCATAATTTCACGAGTCTCTCCGGCGGTCACCACATTGCCTGGAAGTACCCGGATACCGAGCCCTCTGCTACAGTACCGCCGTGGGATCATCTGCGCGGAAATCTCTATCCTGACATCCCGTCGTGGATCAACCGGATGCGGGAAAGGGATTACCGGCGGGAATTCGGCAAGTACTTCGAGATTGTGGAATGGATCCCGTATGGCCGGGAAGGGGAGTCGTTATTGACGCCGGAGATCCGCCGGGAATTGCCGGACTACAGCGAGGACGAGCTCCTGACCAAGGGATTCATCGTGAAAGCCCGCCCCCGCCAGGGCACTATTGAGAGTTAAACGCAGCCTATACTGAATGACATGAAACAGGTGTTGGAAAATTTCCGGACCGGAGAGTGTTACGTGGAAGACGTCCCGGCGCCGGTCGCCGGTGAAAATTTCGTCCTGGTCCGCAACTGCTATTCCCTTATCAGCAGCGGCACGGAAGGCGGCACGGTAAAACTGGGGAAGATGAGTCTGCTCGGCAAGGCCAGGGCGCGGCCGGAACAGGTGCGCAAGGTCCTCCAGGTGGTCAAGACCCAAGGTCTCGCGGTGGCCTGGAACGCGGCCATGCGCACCCTGGATATGCCGATAGTCTTAGGCTATTCAACCGCCGGTGTCGTGATCGGCAAGGGCAGGCAAGTGGATCATGTGGAGATCGGCGACCGCGTAGCCTGCGGCGGCGCTGGTTACGCGAACCATGCCGAGATCGTCTGTGTCCCGAAGAATCTGTGCGTGCGCATCCCGGAAGGCGCGGCGACGCGCGAAGCCGCCTTTACCACGCTCGGCGCGATTGCGCTCCAGAGCGTGCGCGTGGCCAGGGCACAACTGGGAGATAACGTCGTCCTGATTGGTCTCGGTCTGGTCGGACTCATTACCGCGCAATTGTTGAAGGCGGCCGGCTGCCGGGTCTTCGGCATCGATATCGATCCCGAGCGGGTCGCGTTCCTCAAATCCGGACGCTCTGGCGATGGGGAGGTCCTGGGGGCGGGCAATCTGAAGGAGCGGGTCATGGCCTGGACCTCCGGCAAAGGGGCGGATGCCGTCATCATCACCGCGGCTACGGATGACAACGGGCCCGTGGCGCTGGCGGGGGAGCTTGCCCGCATCAAGGGACGCGTGGTCGCGGTGGGCCGGACGCGGCTGGAGGCGCCGCGCGAGACCTATCTGTTCAAGGAACTGGAGCTCTGCACCTCGATGGCTTACGGCCCCGGCACCGGCGATCAGGCCTACGAACTGAAGGGCGAGGACTATCCCTATGGCTATGTACGATGGACGGAAGGCCGGAACATGGCGGCGGTGCTGGAGTCTCTGGCGTCGGGGGTGATAAATTTCAGCGGGATGATCACCCATGAGTTTCCCGTTGAGCAGGCCGACCAGGCCTTCGCCCTGATCAGCGGCGCCAGCAGTGAACGGAGTCTCGCAATCCTGCTCAAGTATCCCGAACCGGATGCCGGAGCAACCACGCCTGCGAGATCGATTCCACTGCGGACGAAACTACCGGCCACCTCCGCCAGCGGCCGGATCGGCGTCGCGGTCCTGGGCGCGGGGAGTTTTGCCACGAACGAATTTCTGCCGCTGCTCTGCAAGCAGCCCAATCTCCACCTGCGCTCCATCTGTTCCGCCACCGGCGTGCGCGCCGCCGCCCTGGGCAGGAAATACGGATTCGAATCCTGCGCCACGGACCCCGAGACGATCTTCAAGGATAAGGAGACCGATTGCGTGTTCATCCTCACGCGTCATGACACCCATGCCGGATATGCGGCGGTGGCGCTCGAGAGCGGCAAGCATGTGTTCGTGGAGAAGCCGCTGGCCCTCACGCTCGGAGAACTGGAGCGGGTTGAACAGGCGCTGGCCGGCGGCGATCGGCTATTGATGGTGGGTTTCAATCGACGCTACGCCCGACTCGCGGTGCGCATGCGGGATTGGTTCGGCCGCCGCGCGGGCCCGGCATCAATTCAATACACGGTCAACGTGGGTTACCGGCCGCCGGAACACTGGCTGCATGACCCGCGGCAGGGCGGGGGCGTGATCCTCGGCGAGGCCTGTCATCAGATCGATTTCTGCAACTGGTTGATCGGCGAACCGGCGTTAAGCGTCTCCGCGACTCCGGTTGGGGCCGGCAACCTTGGGTTCCAGTCGGCGGACAACATCCATATCAGTCTGCGTTATGCTGACGGTTCCATCGCCCATATCGTCTATCTCTCCAATGGCAGCAAGGCCTACCCTGCCGAGCGCTGCGAGGTCTTTTGCGACAACCGCGTCGCCGTGCTCACCGATTTCAGGAAACTGGAATTCTCCAGGGGGCTGCTGACATCGAGCAAACGGCTGTGGTTTACCAGGGATAAAGGGCATGCCGGGGAGATCGAATCTTTCCTCAATGCCATCCGCAGCGGGCAACCCGTGGACGCAAATGGATTTCTTCAATCATCCAGGATTGCGGTCCTCGCGACTGCGGCCGTTTCTGCCTCGGAGACCAGCCCCGTTGATTCTCCATCAACGCGCCCGGAGACAGCGAGGGGAAAATAGACCCCATAAATCTTCAGGATAGATCCCGGTTTGTAGGCGTGTCAGGGGTGAGTCGCTGGCCGGAGGAACAGCAGACTGCTATAGTCGAAACCGGTATTTTCCAGCGCAATCCGAAATTCATGAGTTGCTGGCGATAAATGAGCGATAAAGATGTAATCATCCACGCGCGGCATGAGCAAATGACCGAGCGGATCTTCAACTCGGCGGAACTGATGTTGCCTGCCCGTTACGTGTACATCCTTACCAACCTGTGCAATCTGCGCTGTCCATTCTGTTTTCAGTACAAACATAAAAGTCATGCACCGATGTTGAAGGATGACTGGTTGCGCCTGACCGGGCAGTTGCCCGACTATGCAAGGGTCACGCTTACCGGGGGTGAACCGCTGGTCTACAAGGGATTTCTGGAGATACTGGATGCTATAACCGTCAAACATGACTGCAACCTGATCACCAACGGCATCCTGCTCGACGAAGAGTGGATCAATCAACTTTTGGCGAGACCGCGGCTGAAGGTGATATCGATTTCGGTTGACGATGTCGGCAATCATAATCGCCTGCTTAAATCGGAGCAGTGGCAGCATCTCACAATCATGGCCCGCATCCTGGTGGAAAAGCGGGATGCGCTTCATTCTGAGACTCTCTTCGACATCAAGACGGTCGTCCTCGACGAGAATGCCGGGGATCTGTTCGATATCTACAGGTTCTGTGTGGAAGAACTCCATTGCGACAGCCATGCCTTCCAATTTCTGAAGGGTTCCACACTGCAACATGCGGATACCATGTTCGATCCCGATGACATATTCCTCGCGCCTGAACCTCACATATATGAAAGGATGGATCTAATCCTGGAGCAACTGGAGAAGGTGCGGCGTTACGCAGTCGTTAACGGCAAACGATCCTATCTCCATCCTCCCATCGGCGACTTGCAGTCCGCGGAACATCTGCCGGACATCAGGTATATCAACACCCGAGCTTTCAGGCCGCAGGATTACCTTGCCTGCAGATTCCCCTGGAGCAGCGTGCATATCAACGCGGACGGGCATCTCTTCCCCTGTCTTGCTGTAAGCATGGGCAATGTCAGGGAGCGATCGCTTGCGGATATTATCGGCGGCGAGGCATTCGTCCGGTTCCGCAAGACAATAAGCGAAAACGGTACTGTGCCTGCTTGTCATCGCTGTGGCTGGCTGAGGCCTAAACCCGCATTATCCGCGTCCGCCCAAGGTCAGTCGCAAGCCGTTGCGGCGGGCGGGTAGTCTGTCCATGGGGCTGTACAGCAATATCCGGTTGCTCGAGCATAGCGATACCGTCAAGGCCATTCTTGCAGGCGATGGCGCTGCGTGTCCGCCGCTCCATGTGCGTATCGAACCATCGGAGGTATGTAACTTTCGCTGCCAATTTTGCGTGTGGCATGACCCCGAGAGGCATCAGGCCATAGAGTCACGAGTGGATATGACCGGGAAGCGGCAACTGCCCAGGGAGCGGTTGCTGCGCCTGATTGATGAGTTTGCAACCCTTGGCATCAAGGCAATCTCGTTCACCGGGGCCGGCGACCCGCTGGTGTATCCCCATATGGCGGAGGTTCTCCGCCGTATCAGGGAAGCCGGTATCAAATCGGGCGTCACTTCGAATCTGGCCATGCCTCTGAAGGACGAAACCATCCAGGAACTTGCACATTGTTCATGGGTGCGCTGGAGCATGAACGGCGGCACAGAAGACGTGTATATGCGGGTGCACAGGCCACGAGGAAATCGCGCCGGGGAGAGCTTTGTAACCAGTCAGGAAAATGTAAAACGGATATTACTGGAAATGCGGGATCGATCCCGGCTCAACGCCAGTTTTGTGGTGCATGAGAGCAATGCCATGGATGCCGCGCCCGCGGCGGCGTTGGCGGCCGGTCTTGGCGTGAGCAGCATTGCCTTTCGTCCCGATACCCCCTTCGACCGCGAGGCGGCGCCGCTCAGTTACCTGGGTCAGACGCTGCATGACATTCTGCGCGCAAAACGGGACTACGATTCCGCCACATTCCAGGTTCATGTTAACGAGGACCGGTTGGAAGATGTCCGCAAATTGGGCGATCCGGACCTCGTCTGTTTTTACTCCAACCACTCCACTTACATCGCGGCAAACGGAGATGTTTATCCGTGTTGCTATACGCGCTACGACAAACGCTATGTGATGGGTAATATCCTGGATCGGGACTTCTCCGAATTCTGGAACGATCCGTTGCGCAGAGGGTTTTACCGGGGGCTCAGTTATGATGCCTGTCCCTCCTGTCCGCACGGGAAAACCAATCAAATCCTGAAGTCGCTGTATAAGTCGGTAATTCCGATTGGCTTAACAGTGGATTCCAGGCCCGCCCCCGATCCGTTTGTCTGAAGCAGGCGCCGATCAGACGTTGTCACATGCAATTGAGTAAACATCGCCGTCTCTGGCAGGCGCTGTTAAGCCTGCTCATTCTCGGCTTGCTGATCTGGCTTACCGATCCGCTTGATCTGCTGTCCAGGATCTCCGGGGCGCCATTCGGCAGGCTGGCTGGTTGGTCTGTCATCTACGAGGTGCTGGTGCTCATACTTTGGAGCGTCGGCGTTCTGGCCATGCTGCGCAGGTTCGGCGAGATAAGTTATGGAGACTTGTTCCTCGCTGGCGCGAAATTGCAGATCTTGACGCTGATATTTCCAGGCAGGACGGGCGATATAAGTATGATGTATCTCTTGCGGCATCTATTCCGGGCGCGCGATTGCGCGTTGGTGTTGTTGATCGACAAGTTGATCACCTTGCTGCTGGTGAGTCTCCTGGCATGGGTGGGGATCGGATTTTTCTACGACCGGGCGCTGCTGCTGCCCGCAGCCCTCGTTTATCTGGCGCTGATTGCGATTGGGGTGTGGCTGCTGCAACAGATTCCTCAGGAGTTCGACGGACGCTGGCGGGACACCTTCTTCGCGAAGACGCTACATATCATCGCGGACATGTGCAGCGAGTCCGCAAGGAAAATCACGCCGGTAAGTCTGGGATTGAATCTCCTTTGCACGGCCTTGCGCATACTGCTTGCGGGGATTTCCTTCACGCTCATCCTCTCCTGGTTCGGCGTGGAGATCTCCCTGTGGTACGTAATCCTGGTGCAGGCGGTAGTCCAGATTGCAACGATTCTGCCTGTCACGTACATGGGCATCGGTCTGGTGGAAGGAATCAACATCCATTTGCTCGGCATGGCCGGCATCGATGGCGCTGTGGTACTGGCGGCCAATCTTTCGGCAAGGGCAGTGCAGATACTTCTCTATTTACTGGCGGCAGCCATTCTGCTGTGGCCAAAGCGGCAATCGGCATAACATTACGGGCGGGATATCGGCCCGGCAAGAAAATCCCTGAGCCTCGCGCCCTGCCGTTCAGCCAGAAAGTCGTTTCTGAGGACTGCAACATTACGGCGCAACACGGCGATATCCGCGGACTCGATGAGCTTGCGCAATCCGGCGGGGTCGCTTTGGTCGACCACGAATCCCGCCTGGTATTTGCGGATGATATCCGCCTCGTGTGCGAAGATCCGGGAAACGATAATCGGCAGGCCGGCTTCGAGGTAGGTGTGGAATTTGGCGTGCAGGATGTGCCGGAAGTGTACGGGCGAAAATAACCGATAATCGGACGGGGGATTGAAGCCTACCAGACCAAAATCATACCGGGCGAGCTCCTTGCGGATGGCGCCGAAATCCACGGATCGGTGCATATGAAAATACGGATTGACGCCTGCCTCCGCATCGTATTCCGGGTAAAGATATTCATGATGCTGTCCGGGATAGATATGGAAGTGGATCCTCTCCCTGGCGAATATGGAGGCGAGATTCACAAACTGCGGGAACGCAAAACGGGGATCGTGATCCATGGGAAACACCATGCCGGCATAGGCGATCGCCCATTCCTCCCGCCGCGGGCCAGAACCTGAAGCGATGGGCTCGAAGTATTCCGCCGCGCAACAATCTTCAAAAACCTCGGTCGGTGTGGTTACCGAGTTCGCCTGGAAGAGTTCGACGAGTTCATTGCTGCGCGCGATGACACCGTCAACATGAGTGAAGCAATATTTCTCCTTTTCGACCTCCTCCGCGGAGAGCCACGGATCCGAGTCGCCGCCGTGGTTCTGAGTCCCGTCCGGCTGAAAGTACACCTGCGACCAGGCAGAATCGTGATGATCGATGAATACCGGCGCCGGCCACTTCTCTTTCAGAATTTCCAGAGTCTGGGCGGATGGTTGCAGCGAAGAGACTATCGCAATGACTTTATGTTTGGCGATCAATTTCCTGAGAATTGCCGGGATTGAAGATGCCTTGTACCAGGGATAAATCCCCGGGAACATTTCCCTGTGGTAAGGGTAATCGAAGGCCTGCGCCACCAGCAGGGACTGAAAGCCGCAAGTCGCCAGGCTTGCGGCGTGGTTGTAGATCCGGCTGCGCGCGCTCCTGCGCACAAAGATTACGGTGGGCAGATCCGCGCGGGCGCGGTTTCCGAATGCCTCGGCGAAAAACCATAGCGCATGGTGTTTCAGCAATCTGAAAATTACCCGTCGCCGTTCGCCGAGATATCGAAATATTCCAGGCATGTCTTCTTTCTACGGTTCGAAGCGGGATGGTAAGATAAAGTCGCTTGAGATCAACGGATCAAACATCAGGATTGACCCGAATCAACGCCCTGGTGACCTTGCCGGCGCGCAGATCCGCCATAGCGGAATTGATTTCGTCGAGTGTGTATTCGACCGATATCAGCCTGTCGAGCGGTAATTCATTTTTTACATATAAATCGGCAAGCAGGGGTATATCCCGATCCGGTTTGCAATCGCCGCCCCAGGTTCCGCGGATCTGTTTCCCGCAGATGAGATCGAAGGGATCCAGTCTGATTACTTCGCCGGCCGCCGGATGGCTTGCGAAGACGCACAAGCCGCCATGGGGGCGGACGCTGGCGAAGGCCTGTTCAATCACGGCTGTCTGGCCAGAGGCGTCCAGGGCGAAATCGGCGCCGCCGGCGCAGATCTTCCGGATTGCCGCGACCGGGTCCTCGCTCACGGCATTGACGGTATGTGTCGCCCCCAACTGGTCGGCCTGGCTGAGCTTGGAGTCAACCACGTCCACAGCCACGAGCGCCGCAGGCCGGCTGCGCCTGGCGGCCATCAGGGCGCTCATGCCGATGCCGCCCAAGCCAAAGATGACTATGCTGCTGTTGACGGCAGGTTGCATGGCGTTCATGACGGCGCCAGCGCCGGTCATGACCGCGCAGCCCAACAGACTGCCGATGGACATCGGCAGCTTGTGTGGCAGGGGAGTGCAACGGTTCTCGCTGACGACGGTATACTCGCTGAAGGTAGTGACTGCGCCTGAGTTGATTATCATGTCGCCACGCCGGTATCTCGCGCCGGGGGCCTCAAGACCAACGCCTCGTATCCAGCTCAGGATGACCGCATCTCCGGGCTTCACCTTCGTTACGTCAGCACCCGTCATTTCAACTCTCCCTGTCGCTTCATGACCGAGAAGGTGCGGCAGCCAGGGATCGGGACCACGCAGACCTGAAACTTCCATCAGTTGACTGTGGCAGAGTCCGGTATATGCGATGCGCACCACCACCTGACCTCTGCCGGGCAGAGGCACTTCGATGCCGTCAGTCACCCAGAGGGGTTCCTTCGGCGCCACGAGTACGGCTGCCTTCATTTGCTTGGGGATCGACTCAGGGGATGAACCAGTAATAATCGCCGGTATAACCTGCCGCGGCAAAAAACTCCTTCCACTCCGTCGTGCTCATGTAAGTAAGCGCCGTGAGATTCCACATGTCCATATGCTGTTTTTCGGTGGGAGTGCGGTAGGCGTCCACGGTGATGAATTTATCCTTGCGGCTCACCCGTTCGATCTCCCGCAGGGCCAGAGAGCAGTCATCCCGATCAAGGTTGTGCACGGTGGTGATGGATATCACCAGGTCGAAGGAATTGTCTTCATAGGGCAGGGCTCTGGCGTCTCCCACCTGCACCCACGGACGGATCTCCTCCTTGGCGTGGCTGATCGCATATCCCGATATGTCGACCCCGGCTATGCTTATGCCGGGGATCAATTGCGTGAAGTCATACAGCATGAAGCCCTTGGCGCAACCAACGTCCAGGATCCTGCTCGATTTTTCCAGACGATAGAACTTCTGAAAATCGGGTATCACCGGTTGCCAGAAGCGGGGATGATAGTTGAATCCACCGTAACCGGTTTTTCTGTCGCCATCGAAAAATTCCTTGCCGAAGCGGCGCGCAATCATCCTGTCTGCCTCGGTCCGATTCGCCGCCCGGCCCTCGAGATCCCGTTTTGTCCGTGGATAATTCAACATCAGATCTATTTCCCGTTGCATGGTTGTGTGTGTGCTCCATCGTTGGTTCTAAGTTACCGTCAGGGCAAGGAAATTATATAGTATGATGAAGATTGGAATGAGAGAATGATCACAAGGTCGTAATGGGGCTGTGCCGGCTGCTTGCCACCAGTGTATCCGCGTCAGTTTGCTTTGGAACAATGCGATATTCAGAGCCATCAATCTTGGAGCTATTCGGGGTTGATGTGCAGGTTGACTCTTCGCAATTCAGGCGGGCGAAAGATGCAGCTAGACGATGATGCGGCGCAGTATCAAATTGACTACATGCTGATCGCCGAGGAATGCAAATCAGACACGGTACATTTGTTGATGAGATCCCCTGGCGGAAAGTTGTGACATCATGGTTGCGCGTCGCTTACCACCGAAGCTTTCCGAATGGCTGAGAAACTACTGATACTGGGCAGCAACTCCTTTTCCGGAGCGCATTTCGCCGCTCAAGCCCTAACCCATGGATTCGAAGTCGTGGGCATCAGCCGATCCGCGGAACCGGATGCCCTCTTCCTGCCGTACCGGTGGCAGAGCCGTCCGGCGTTCGAATTCCATCAACTGGATCTGAACCGCGATCTGGACCGTATCATGGCGGTCATAGAAGGGTTCAAACCGGAATATATCGTGAACTTCGCGGCACAGGGCATGGTGGCGGAGAGCTGGGATCGCCCCGAACACTGGTATCGAACCAATTTTCTTTCCGCAACGGCACTGCACGAGAGATTGCGTAATAACAGCCATTTGAAATGTTTCATGCAGATCTCCACGCCGGAGGTGTACGGCGACTGCGTTGACGTGGTGTCTGAAGATGCCCCGCTCCGGCCGAGCACGCCCTATGCGGTGTCCAAGGCGGCGTGCGACATGAATCTGCGCATCTATCACCGGCAATATGGCTTCCCGGCAATCACCACCCGGGCCGCGAATGTATACGGCCCTGGGCAGCCGCTTTACCGGATCATTCCGCGGACGATCCTCGCGATTAAAAAAGGCGTACCCATTGCATTGCACGGCGGGGGTTACGCCCGCCGATCCTTTATTCATATACAGGATGTCTGCGAAGCAATGCTGCTCCTGCTGAAGAGCGGATACAGCGGAGAGATCTTCCATCTGGCTACGGCGGAAGTGGTGAGCATCAGACAACTCGTGAGCGCAATCTGCGACAAACTCAGGGTGCGCACAGAGGATTTCATCCGGGAGTCTGCGGCCCGGCCCGGCGCGGACAGCGCCTATCTGCTCTCCACCGTGCGGGCACGGGAGCAATTGGGCTGGCAGGCTGCGCTGAATCTAGATCGGGGACTGGACCTGACCATTGAATGGTATCTGCAAAATCTCGCCAGATTGTCCTCCATGCCTGATAGTTATCAGCACAAGGAGTAGATGATGGAAACAACGCCGGAAATCGCGCTGGCGCTACTCGCGCAGATGAAACGCATCCGTATGGTCGAGGAGGCAATCGCGGACAGGTATCCGGAAGGCAGGATGCGCTGTCCCACTCATCTCTCCATCGGACAGGAGGCGCCGGCGGCGGTGTTGGGATCGTTATTACGCATGGACGATCTCGTCGTCAGCAGCCATCGGGCGCATGCCCACTATCTCGCCAAGGGCGGTTCCCTCCGGGCCCTGATCGCGGAATTGTACGGCAAGGAAACCGGATGCAGCCGGGGCCGGGGCGGTTCGATGCATCTGGTTGATATCGACGCCGGTTTTATGGGCAGCACCGCCATCGTCGCGAATTCCATCCCGGTCGGCGCCGGTCTGGGTCTGGCCTTGCGCATGCGGCACAGCGAGAACATCGCCTGCATATTCCTCGGCGACGGCGCGGTGGAAGAGGGCGTGTTCTATGAGACCGCGAATTTCGCGGTTTTGCGCCGGCTCCCGGTCGTCTTCATTTGCGAGAACAACGGCTATTCCGTCTACTCGCCACTCTCCGTCAGGCAACCCGAGAACAGAGAATTGAGCAGCCTGGCCGCGGCGATCGGCTTGAGGAGCGGCTGCGTGGATTCGGTGGATGTCCTGGCGCTGCACGCGCAGGTGGCGGAGCGGATGCGGGCGGCGCGGGAAGAATGCCTCCCGGCCTTCATCGAGATCAAGACCTTTCGGTGGCGCGAGCATTGCGGTCCCAATCATGACGACGATCTGGGTTACCGTGATGCAAGGCTCGTTGACTATTGGCATGCGCATGACCCGTTGCGACTCCTGCAGGAGAGGTTGCTCGACGAGCGCTGCATTACCTCCGTCGGGCTCGCGACCATGGAGCGAGGCATCCGGGACGAGATTGAGGATGCCTTCCGGTTCGCTGAGGATTCGCCGTTTCCCGATCCGGATACGCTGGCGGAGGGCGTTTATCGGGCTGATGATTCTGTGGGGATACCATGGGTCGGGAATTGAATTTCTGCGAGGCCGTTAATGAGGCCCTTGCGACAGCCATGACGGTTGACCCCGACGTAATTTGTTTCGGGCTTGGCGTAGGGGATCCGAAAAATATCTTTGGCACCACCTTGGGCCTCAAGGAACGCTTCGGCCCGGATCGGGTGTTCGACATGCCCACCTCGGAAAATGCGATGACCGGGATCGCAGTCGGCGCATCGCTTCTGGGCCTGCGGCCGGTCATGGTTCACCAGCGCACCGATTTTTTTCTCCTTGCCCTGGATCAGCTGGTGAATAATGCCGCCAAATGGCATTACATGTTCGGCGGAGGACGGGCGGCGGGAATTACGATCCGGCTGATTACCGGGCAGGGTTGGGGTCAGGGGCCGACCCATTCGCAGAATCTGCACGCCTGGTTTGCGCATATCCCCGGACTCAAGGTGGTGATGCCCACAAATCCGTATGACGCCAAAGGCTTGTTGCTCGCGAGCATATTCGATCCCAACCCCGTGGTGTTCATTGAACACCGCTGGCTGCACGGAAGCAGAGCGCAAGTCCCTGATTCGCCCTATCGCATACCGTTCGGGCAGGCCAAAGAGCTGCTGGCGGGACAGGATCTCACGATTGTCGCCACCTCATACCTGACGCTCGAAGCCTGGCATGCCGCGCGTTTTCTGCGGGATCAAGGGATTTCTGTCTCGGTGATCGACCTGCGTTCGATCAAACCGCTCGATCGGGAAACCATATTCCGATCGGTGCAAACCACTGGCAGGCTCCTGGTGCTGGATTCGGCGCACCTGACCGGATCCGTGGCGGGAGAGATCATCGCCCTGGTCGCAAGCAATCTGTTCGCCGGTCTCAAACAGGCCCCCGAGCGGATGACGTTTCCGGATGCGCCATCGCCCGCAAGCCCAGCCCTTACCAGGAATTATTACCCACGGGCGCCGGACATCGCCGCGAAGGTGGGGGAGATGCTGGGACGGGACGTGAATCCAGGCGCGCTGGCGGCGCAATGCAAGTTTCCCCATGATGTCCCCGGTGACTGGTTCAACGGTCCCTTCTGAGCGGGCGGCCATGCCCATACTCGTTATCACCGGCCAGGGCGGAGAGGTGGGAACCGGCTTATGCCAGAGCTATGCGCTCTCCGGCCAGCCCGTATTAAGGCTGGACGATCTCACGGAGTCACGGCCCCTGTCTCATGAAAAAGTCAGGTTATTGCACTCGGCCGGGCGCGCGGATGAGGGCGATCCCGCCGGGTTGCTGGCGGCAAATCTGGATTATCTGCGCCAGGTGTTGCACGCCGCGCGCGAACACAAGGTCGATGAGATTATCTTTATTTCCAGCGTCTCGGTTTATGGCAAACAGGATTGCGAGCAGATCGCCGAGTCAGCCCCGCTGCAAGGGCCGGGGTTGTATGGGCTGACGAAACTTATCGGGGAAAAATTATGCGAGACCACGGGCATCCCCACACTTGTCGTAAGGTTGCCCGCAGTGCTCGAACTCGGCAAGATGAGCAACTTCATGTCCCGCACCTTCGAAAAATTGCGACATGGAGAGGATATTGAGATATTCAATGCGGAGAGAGAATACAATAACTTCGTGGATATCCCCACACTGGCGGGGTTTCTTCGCCATGTGCGGATCCATCCCGGTTACGACGTCATCAATCTGGCCTGTCGCGCCGAGCTCTCGCTCGCCTCGATAGTTATGCTGCTGAAGGCATGTCTCCAATCCAATTCGCAGGTCCATTGCGCGGATGCGCGCCGACATTTCTTTAACCTGTCGATTGACAAGGCGGTAAGAGATTACGATTATCAACCGGGCGATGTACGCGAGATCCTGCGAACCTGGTGCCGGCAAAGGCTGTCCCGCGAGGAGAATCCGAATGGCTGATGAATATGCTATAGATAGTCACAAGCTGCAGTATCACCCCGAGCGGACGTCGCGCTGGTTGCAGGGCAGGCATGACTGGGCAACGGCGAAAACCATTTATCCGGTGTATATGGAGCTCTCGCCCATGGGGGCCTGTAACCACCGTTGCGTCTTTTGCTCGGTGGATTACATCGGTTATCAGAACCGCAGCCTCGATGCCGACAAGCTGAAGGAACGGTTGACCGAGATGGGCGCGCTTGGCGTACGGAGCATCATGTTCGCCGGGGAAGGCGAACCCTCCCTGTGGAAACCGCTCCCGGAGATCCTCGATCACTGCACCAGTTGCGGCATAGACACTTCGATGACGACCAACATGGTGCCGTTCACGCGGAGAAATATTGAGGCATTTGTACGCAATTGCAGCTGGATCAAGACCAGCGTCAATGCGGGCAGCCCGGAGACCTATGCCGCGATTCATCGCACCAAGGCGGCTGATTTCGAGCGGGTGATGGATAATTTCGCCGAGGCTGTCAGGCTGAGAAACGCCAATCGCCACCGCTGTACAATCGGCGGACAAATCCTGCTCTTGCCGGAAAACGCCCATGAGGTATACGACCTCGGCGTCAGATTGAAAGCAATCGGCGTGGATTATCTTGTGGTCAAGCCCTATACGCAGAGCCTTTACGGCATCTCCCACACCTACGAAAACCTGCGTTATGAGAAATTCGGCGAACTGGATGCGCGCCTGTCCAGCCTGAATGATGCGAATTTCCACGTCATTTATCGCAAGCATACGATGCACAAGTTGAACGAGGAAAAGCGCCTGTACGACAAGTGCTATGCAACGCCTTTTTTCTGGGCCTACATCATGGCGGATGGCAGCGTCTATGGCTGTAGCGCCTATTTGGGCAACCAGAAATTCAGATACGGTAACATACACGAACAGGGCTTCAGGGATATCTGGGAGGGCGAGTTGCGGCGCCAGAGTTTTGAATTCATCCGCAAGGATCTCGATATCAGTCAGTGCCGCGTGAATTGCCGGATGGACGAAGTGAACAGATATTTATGGCGGCTCGATCATCCCGAACCGCACGATAATTTCATCTGACCCATGCGGGGACTGCATCCGGATTCGCAAACGGCGTTGCGGGAAATTCTCGCGGTGAGAAAGGCGGGGGCGCGGATCACCTTCGTCTCCGGAAATTTCAACATAGTCCACCCCGGTCACCTGCGACTCTTGCGCTTTGCCTCGGAATGCGGCGATTATCTGGTTGTGGGGGTGCATGCCGACGGACATGAAGGAGTCATGCTGGCGGAAGACCTGCGTCTGGCGGGCGTGAAGGCAAACAGCTGGGTGCAATACGCTTTCATCTTGCACGACCAACCCGCCGATTTCATCAGGGTCCTGCGACCCGCGGTGGTGGTGAAGGGGAAGGAGCATGAAAGGATGGATAATCCCGAACTTCATGCCTTGCAAGGCTATGGCGGCAAGCTGCTGTTTTCATCTGGCGATATCAGTTTTTCCTCGATCGATCTCCTTCGGGATGAATTCCGGCATCTGAATTATTCGACCATACGTCAGCCGGAAAAATATCTGCAACGGCATGGCATAGACACTGCGGCGGCGGCTGATACCTTGAAAAAGATCGGCGCGCTCAAGACCCTCGTTCTCGGCGATCTGATCATTGATGAGTACATCACCTGCGATGCGCTGGGCATGTCCCAGGAGGATCCGACGATCGTCGTAACGCCCGTGATGCAGGAACGTTTCATCGGCGGTGCGGGCATCGTCTCGGCCCATGCCCGGGCGCTGGGCGCGGAAGTCATCTACGTCGGCGTATGCGGGACCGACGCGACGGCGGAATTCGCTGTGCGGGAACTAGAGAAAGCGGGTGTGAAAAACACCCTGCTTACCGACGAAGCGCGCCCGACTACACTTAAACAACGATACCGTGCCAATTCAAAAACCCTGCTCAGGGTCAATCACTTGCGCCAGAATCCCATCAGTCGGGATTTGCAGGAGCGGATAATGCACCGCGTGACAGCGGTGATCGATGACCTGGATCTGGTCATCTTTTCGGATTTCAACTACGGCTGTCTGCCGGACGAGATGGTATCAAGACTGATTGATGAATTCCGCGCCCGGGAGATCATGATGGTCGCGGACAGTCAGTCCTCTTCCCAGGTAGGGGACGTGTCGAGATTCCACTCGATGAAACTGCTCACGCCTACAGAGCGGGAGGCGCGCCTTGCCTTGCAAAACTTCACCGATGGTCTGGTCGTGCTCGGGGAATTGCTCAGGCAGAAGGCCAGGGCGGAAAATGTGTTCATTACCCTGGGTGCGGAGGGGACCTTGACCCATGCCGGGGCGGATAACGCGAGCGGTTTCGCGACCGACAGATTGCCCGCACTGAACAATGCGCCCAGGGATGTGGCAGGGGCGGGCGATGCGCTATTGACCTGCGCCTCGCTGGCGCTGGCCGCTGGGGCGGATATCTGGACCTCGGCTTATATCGGGTCCATGGCGGCCGCCTGCCAGGTGGGCAAGGTGGGGAATATTCCGCTGACTGTGGAAGAATTGCGCAGGGAAATACTGCAGGCGCGGCCATTTGCTTCATGAAAGCGCTCCTGCTCGCCGCCGGCGTCGGCCAAAGACTGCGTCCATTAACCGACACCCTGCCAAAATGTCTCATGCCCATCGCCGCCAGGCCATTGTTGGATTTCTGGCTTGAAGCGTTGGATCGCGCCGGGGTCGATTCGATCCTGATCAATACCCATCATCACGCCGGACTGGTGCGAAAATACCTGGAAGGGCATGCGATACAGCGCAAGGTCACCCTAGTGCATGAAGATGCCTTGCTTAATACCGGCGGCACGCTCCTCAGAAACAGAAAATTCTTTGCCGACGAGACCATCCTCATGATCCATGCGGATAATCTGTGTCTTGGCGATCTGAAGGAATTCATGCGCGCCCACAAACGCCGTCCGGCAAAGGCCGAGATGACCATGATGGTTTATGAAACGGATTCGCCAAGCACCTGTGGCATCGTTGTTCTCGATGAACAGAAAATCGTCCGGGGCTTTCATGAAAAGGAACCGGACCCGCCCGGTACGCTTGCCAATGCCGCTGTTTATCTCCTGGAGCCCTCGATATTCAGGATACTCGAGAGCGTCGGTAGTGAGGCGATCGATTTCAGCACCCAGGTGTTGCCACAGCTGGTCGGAAGGATCTTCACCTGGCGGAATCAGGTATATCACCGGGATATTGGCTCGCCGGAGGCCCTCGAAAAGGCCCAGCGGGAATATCTGGCGCTGATGCGGAACGGGAAGGCGGGTGGCAGTCTTGCGCCGCTCGCCGTTCAGGTCAGGGAAATGTATGAGAGGATCGCGACTTGATCAGGGCGCCCAGTTCCCGATGCAGGTCCGGGTTGGCGCAGAAGATATTGCCACTCTCCAGATAATCCCCGCCGCCCTGCATGTCAGACACATATCCACCCGCCTCGATTATCAACAACGCCCCGGCGGCCATGTCCCAGGGATGCAGTCCAAATTCCCAGAATCCGTCCAGCCTCCCGCAGGCGACATAGGCCAGATCCAGCGAGGCGGCCCCGGCCCGGCGAATCCCGGCAATTTCCCTGTACATGCCTCGCAGGGTGCTGAAGAAAGGCTCCAGGTCCTGGCTGTCGCCGAATGGAATGCCGGTGCCGAGCAGCGCGCCTTGCAGGGTGCGACGTTTGCTGACGCGAATCCGCTTTTTGTTCAGGTAGGCGCCTGCGCCCTTGCTCGCGGTGAAGAGCTCCTGCCGCAGGGGGTCATAGACGACCGCCTGATCCAGGCCGCCGCGGAATTTCAGCGCGATGGAGACCGCGAACTGGGGAAATCCGTGCAGGAAATTGGTGGTGCCGTCCAGCGGGTCGATCAGCCACTGGAACTCGCTCTCGCCTTGTCCCCCTGTCTCTTCCGCGAGGATCGCGTGCTGTGGATAGGCCTTGCGCAGGATGTCAATGATGATGGCTTCCGCCCGCCGGTCCACATCGCTGACGAAGTCGCTGCGCCCTTTGTTTTTCACGACGAGGTCCGGAGCGCGATCGACGTATTTTATGATATGGTCGCCGGCGGCGTGAGCCGCCCGGATGGCGATGTTCAGCATGGGATGCATGATTGACTCCGATCCATTAAACGTGGAATTGTAAGTGTCTCTCCCTGTAACGTGAAGCGAATCCATGCAGAACGAGTTGCTTGACCATATTCATTTCGTGCTGGTGGGCACCACCCATCCTGGCAATATCGGCGCGACCGCCCGCGCGCTGAAGACCATGGGGCTCCGGCGACTGGATCTCGTTGCAACCAGCGTGTTCCCGAGCGCCGAGGCGACCGCCCGCGCCTCCGGGGCAGATGATCTCCTCGCCGCCGCAGGGCGCCATGAATCGCTCGCGGAGGCGCTCTCGGGTTGCGGGCTGGTGCTCGCGACGAGCGGCAGAAGTCGAAACATCGACTGGCCGGTCTACGCGCCGGAGGAAGCCATGGCCTTGGTGTTGCGGCAGGCGGAGGAGGGCGCGGACGTGGCCATCGTATTCGGCCGGGAGAGTTCTGGCCTGAGTAACGCCGAACTCGATCTCTGCCATGGCATGATCCGGATCCCGACGGATCCCGAATTCAAGTCGTTGAATCTCGCCGCCGCGGCGCAGATCCTGAGTTATGAATTGCGCCGGCAATATCTGCGTCAGTCACCGGCCGGATTGCCCCCCGAAGATCGCGTACCCCCGGCGGAGGTGGCCCACATGGATCGCTTTTATGCCGAACTTCAGACCTGCCTCGCGGAGATCGGCTACTTCGATCCGGAGCAACCAAGATTGCTGATGCGGCGTCTGAAGCGGTTGTTCAATCGCTCCCGGATGGACCTGAACGAATACAACATCATGATGGGCATCATCCGGGCGGCGCGGAAGGCGGCGGCACGGAAGGATTGAGTGTGCTATCGAAAGGTTACGAGATCTTCTTTTGCTTTTGCATCCGTGACCTTGCCCAGCAGCCAGGCGGCCTCGCCCTGTTGCCGCAGTAGATCGATGACGGTCTCCGCGGATTCACGCGGGGTGATGAGGATCATGCCCACGCCGCAGTTGAAGGTCCGGTGCATCTCCCGGCGTTCAATGTTCCCGGTCGTCATCAGCCAGTGGAAGATCGGCGGCAAGTCCCAGCTCGCGGTATCCAGTACGACACCAAGACCGTCGGGTAACACCCGGGGGATGTTTTCCAGCAAACCGCCGCCGGTGATGTGCGCGATCGCCCGGATCTCGACCTTATCGAGTATCGATAGCACCGGTCGCACATAGATGCGGGTGGGGGCGAGCAG
The DNA here is from genome assembly GCA_004297165.1 of Gammaproteobacteria bacterium. Classification (GTDB taxonomy): domain Bacteria; phylum Pseudomonadota; class Gammaproteobacteria; order Eutrophobiales; family Eutrophobiaceae; genus 2-02-FULL-56-15. The sequence continues at coordinate 288,046 of SCUJ01000008.1, read as the reverse complement.
GGCGTCCGCAAGCGTGCCTGTTGCGAAGGCGGTGTCCGGGTGTGTGGCGGAGTCCGCAAGCACCTTGCGGATCAGCGAGTAACCGTTGGAATGCGGGCCGCTCGAGGCGAGCGCGATCACGGCATCGCCCGTGCGCACCCGGCTGCCGTCGATGATCCGATCCTTCTCCACCACCCCGACGCAGAATCCGGCGAGGTCGTATTCTCCCGGCGGAAAGGCCTTCGGGTGTTCGGCGGTCTCCCCACCCACCAGGGCGCAGCCGGCGATCTCGCAACCCCGGACGATCCCGTCGATGACGCGCTCCGCGACGTCCACGTCGAGCGTTTCGCAGACATAATAATCGAGAAAGAAGAGGGGTTCGGCCCCCTGGACCAGCAGGTCGTTGACGCACATCGCGACGAGGTCGATCCCGATGTCATCGTGCCGGTTCAGATCCGCGGCGATCTTGATCTTGGTGCCGACGCCGTCCGTGCCCGAGACCAGCACCGGATTCCGGTACTTCAACGCCGCCATGTCGAAGAGTGCGCCGAAACCGCCGAGTCCTCCCATCACCCCGGGACGACGGGACCCGTCCACGCGCTTTTTAATACGCGAGACGAGCTGATCGCCCCGATCGATGCTGACGCCGGCATCGGCATAACTGGTGGTGGGGTTGCGTGCGGTCATGGGGCGCTCATGTTATCGGGCGGATGCCCCTCCCGCAATCCTTGACTTGTCCCGGCCGGTTGCATAGCGTTGTGTCCATGAGAATGTCTCTCGCCTGTCTGTTGTTGATCCTTCTGCCATGCGCGGCGCGCGCGGTCCCGGTCGGCGATCTCTATGAGGCCGAAGTTCCGGTCTCGGACCAGACTGATCAGCGCCGGCCGGGGGCGATCCGGGCGGCCTTGGGGCAGGTGTTGATCAAACTGACCGGGGATCGCACCGCCCCCGGCCGGCCGGAGTTTGCGCCGGTCCTTGGCGAGTCACAGAGGCTTGTGCAGCAATATCTTTACCGTGAGCGAGTACCTGTCAGCGCCGATCCGGCCTTGGTCACCCAGCCGGAGACCCTGTTGTGGGCCCGCTTCGACGAACGCCTCCTGAGCCAGCAACTGCGGGGGCTCGGGGCATCCATCTGGGGGGCGGAGCGGCCGGGGACCTTGGTGTGGCTTGTATCCGAGGATGCCGGCGGGCCGTTCATCGTCGGTCAGGACAGCAAGCCCGGGTTCATCGCGGTCCTGGAGGATCGGGCCAGACGCCGGGGGATTGGACTTGTTTTTCCATTGCTGGATCTGGAAGACAGCAGCCGCATCCGCGCCGCCGACATCGGGTCAGCGGACCTGCCGGCGATAACAGAGGCCTCCGCCCGCTATGGCGCGGACGCCGTCCTTGCCGGCAAGATCGTTTCCCCGGAGCCCGGGATTTGGGAGGCCGAATGGCATATTTATCTGGCTGGCGAGACCCTGGACTGGAACACCCGCGGGGAGATCGCGGACCTCGCGCTGGAGGAACTGATAGACAGCCTGGCCGATACCCTGGCGGCGCGCTATGTCATCCAGAGTGTGGCGGGCGTGGGAACGCGGGTCAGCATCACGGTGGCGGAGATAAACACCAATGACCAGTATGCCGAGACCCTCAAGTATCTTCGCTCCTTGAGTTCGGTGACGGATGTGCAGGTGACACAGGTGGCGCCGGGCCAGGTCAGTTTCTCGGTTACTGCACACGGCGGCGAGGCGGCGATCGTCCAGGCCATCGCCCTGAGCCGGAGGTTGCAACCGATTGCCAATTCCGGCGAACGGATCTACCGGCTGTTGCCCTGATCCGGAGAGATCGGGACCGTATCGTGAACGTATCGCACCATGAATAGCGGCGCGGATTCAGCGCGGCAGATCGCGCTGCCGTTCGCCTGGATCCGGCGCTTCGATTTCGCCGCCTATATTGCCGGGCGCAATCACGCGGCCGTGGCGGCGCTCAAGGCGCTCTCATTGGGCGAGGGCGGCGGGAATATCTATCTCTGGGGCCGGGCCGGGACGGGCAAGAGCCATCTCCTGCACGCGGTTTGCGGTGCGGCAAGCGCCAGGCAAAAAAATGCCGGCTATATCCCGTTACGGCAGATTCGCGAACTCTCGCCGGATCTGCTCCAGGGGCTGGACAGTCTGGATCTCGTCTGTCTGGACGACCTCGATCAACTGGCGGGAAAGCCAGACTGGGAAAGGGAACTTTTCCATCTCTTCAACCGGATGCGGGAGGCCGGGAAGGCCCTGGTCTTCGCTTCCAGACTTGGACCGCGGGAGATTTCGATCGAACTGCCGGACCTCAAGACGCGGCTGGCCTGGGATCTAGGTTTTCTCCTGGAGCCCCCGGATGATGAAACCCTCATCCGGGCCTTGCGGGAGCGCGCCGCGGAGCGGGGTCTGGATCTGCCGGAGGAGATCGCGCAATACATCATGACCCGTTGCGCCAGGGATACCCACAGTCTGTTCCGGCTGCTCGAGCGGCTGGATGAAACGGCGCTCGAGCGGCAGAAAAGGCTCACCATACCCCTGCTCCGCGAGCTGCTCGACCGCGGATATGATCCCGATGCACGGAAGATACCTTAATCTCACGCATTACTACCTGGTCGCCGGATATTACTTCAGCCGCTTTGCGGCGCGCCGTTTCTACCGGCAACGGGGATTTCAGATCGCCGCCGCACTTGCCTATACCACGCTCCTCTCGGTGGTGCCGTTTGCGACCGTGACCTTCGGCGTGATCGGGAGGTTGCCTTATTTTTCCGGGCTGCAGGACACGGTTCAGGGCTTCATCACCCGGAATTTCATGCCGGCCTTCGGCGATGCCGTATGGACGCATCTGAACGTTTTCAGCGATCGGGCGGCCGCCCTGACGCTGCCGGGGATCGCGGTCCTGGTGTTGATCGCCCTGCTGCTCATGGCGACCATTGAGAATGCCTTCAACATCATCTGGCACATCCGCAACCACCGGCCCGCGGTCGCGCGCTTTGTCGTGTACTGGACCATCCTCACCCTCGGACCGCTCCTGGCCGGCACGGGCGTCCTGGCGGCCTCCTATCTGTTTTCCCTGGAATTATTCAATCAACTGGGCGGGGTGTACGGCCTGCGGGAACGATTCATCTCCTGGCTGCCCTTTATTACAACCGTGTTTGTCTTTGCCCTGATCTATCATGTCATTCCGAATTGCCCGGTCCGTCGCCGGCACGCCTTCACCGGGGCGCTGCTCGCGGCCCTGCTCTTTGAGGGCGCCAAGGCGGGCTTCAGGGTCTACCTGCAGAGCGTCCCCACCTATCAGGTGATTTATGGCGCCATCGCCGTGGTCCCGGTATTCCTGATCTGGGTCTACATCTCCTGGGTCATCGTGATCCTGGGGGCGCATTTCACGTTTTGTCTTTCCGCCTTCAACATGAAAGCGGAATGCAGGCTGAGTCGAAGGGTGTTGATCAAACCTTGATGATGAGGTGTTCGAAATTATTCGAGGCCTCGACGAGTTCAACCGCAATCGCCGGCCACACGCGACCGTTCACCGAGAGTTCCAGTTCCCGGTTGGTCTGATAGATCCCCGGGCCACAGACGATATCGTTCATTCCGCGCGTAAGATCGTCGCCCGCGACGATTGCCCGGCGGTACTCGACCTCATGCGTACCCCCGGTCAGCGCCCGCAAACCCACCGGCATGAGCTCCGCAGCGATCATCTGGATCCCCAGGCGGGATTGGTTGCTGCCGGACGGCATCTTCATCATCCAGCGGATGGCGCCGAGGCTCCAGTTGCTGGGTTCCCCATGGCCGATGTTTTCCCTGCGTATGGCGACCAGGTCGCCCACCCTGACGAGATTTCCCTGCGCCGCGGTCGCGGATACCGAAAACCCTTCCGGACCCATATCCATGAGGTTCCAGTGTTCCGCCGGGTATTGCGCGGGCAGGGCGCCCGTAGGCGAAGCTTTGCCGAGGTTGTCCGTGACCACTGTTTCGGATTCCTCGGCGGCGGCGGCAAACTCCTTGCCCCCGTTGCCGTGGTAATAGATCGCATTAAGGCCAAAGACCAATTGGACGCTGCCTTGACTTGCAATCCGGGGCGAATGACGCCGCGGCGGCGTGCCCAAGTCCTTCGCCATCTGCATGAGGACCTGCTTGGCGATATAGGGCGAGATGCAGAGATCCGGTTCGGTTTTTCCTTTCTTGTTCAAGGAATCGAGCCGCGCGTTGATCTCGTCTTCAAGATCCCGGACGACGATGATGCGGTGCGTCTCACACAGATTGCGATCGTCGAACGCTTCGAGCGGGGCGGGCCGGACGGCGTTGTCCAGGTCCACCGCGAAGGCGCCGTGGCGCTCGCAGCCCCGCTTGAATATCTCAATCGTCGATAACGACGACCAGCGCTCGAGCTGATTGTAGATCTCCCAGATCGCCCCGAACGGCAGGTGGTAGGGATCGAGCAGCGCGATGACCGCCATACGCTTGTAGGCCTCGGCGATCGTACTGTTCCCGCCGCCGCCAAAGCCTTCCGGGAGTTTGAGTTCCGTGCTGGCGAGACCCGCAAGTTCCGCCTGTTGGTAGAGTTTGCTGATCTCCCGCCAGAATTTTTCGGGCGCCGGGGTGTATTGCAGGTAACTGAAGATCTGTTCATGCGACAGATAATGGATGGCCTGCAGCATCCCGACCTGAAAGGGTTTGAATCTTCCCCAGAGTGTTTTATGCCCCACGCCTTCCGTGGCCACGAGTTTACAGGCGCTGGCCAGATTGGCGGCGATCCGGCTCAGGACCGCGATCTGCCGGACCATGAGATCGATCGATTGCAGGGTATGCTGCGAGCCGAGTTTTATCTGGGTATCGACGTAATATTGATAGGGCCGGTTGTACAATGCCGCCAGTTCGAGCCGGACGGAGGGTTTTATGGCAACATTGTTGGTGGCGGCGGTCGCTTCCTCGAGCAGGGCGCTGGTGCGCGCGAAATCGACATAGGGCAGCGAGTTCAGCCAATCCTCGATATCCGGCGGCCGGGTGTCGATCACCTCGCCACTGGCGGTTTTTTGCATGGGGAGGGCGTGTCTGGTCGTCTTCATGGGTTATGATTCCGGTTCATACTATATCCCGCCATGATCGGGGTCGGCAACAACGCCGGACATGCGGCGGCGGGTTTCACGCGCAGGGGTATGTCGATGGAAAAAACAGTCTATTTTCTGGCAGCCGGGCGTGTGCAGGGCGTGAATTTTCGCACCGCGACTAGGGATCGGGCGCTGGCTTTGGGTGTGACCGGCTGGGTGAGAAATCGATCCGATGGCGCTGTCGAGGGCAATGCAACCGCCGATTCGGCCATGCTGGAGGCGTTCATCGTCTGGTTGCGGCATGGGCCGCGCATCGCCTGCGTGGAAGACCTGAAAATCGAGGAGATCGAGACGCAGGTTTTCAGCGGCTTCGATATCCGCCGGACCGGATAATCCGGGGCTAACCTGCCGCAGACGCCAGGGCCTCACGCAGGAATCCCACGGCCTCGCCAAGGGGGATGTTCCTGCTCTCCGTCTCGCGCCGCGCCTGATATTCGACCGTCCCGGCATCGAGGCCGCGATCGCTCAACACGAAACGATGGGGGATGCCGATGAGTTCCATATCGGCAAACATCACCCCCGGTCGCTCCCGACGATCGTCCAGCAGGACTGCCACGCCGGCATCCTGCAATTCCCCGTAGAGACGCTCCGCCGCCTCCCGCAGGCGCACCGATTTGTGCATGTGGATGGGGACGAGTGCCAGTTGCCAGGGTGCGATGGCCACTGGCCAGATGATCCCGCGGTCATCGTGGTTCTGCTCGATGGCGGCGGCCACGATCCGGGACACGCCGATGCCGTAACAACCCATGAGCAGGGTGACCGCGCGGCCGGTTTCGTCCAGCACATTCACATTCATGGCCTCGCTGTAGCGCGTGCCCAACTGAAAGATGTGCCCCACTTCGATCCCGTGGGCAATCTCCAGGGCCTCGCCCGTCGGACCGATCTCGCCCGCCACGACGTTGCGCAGGTCCGCGCACGCAGGCTCCGGGAGATCCCGTCCCCAGTTGACTCCTTGCAGATGGAACCCGTCCCGATTGGCGCCGCACGTGAAATCCCCGGTTGCGGAGGCGGCGTGATCGGCGATCACGGGTAATGACAGATTCAATGGGCCGAGCGAACCGATGTCGCAGCCCAGTTCCTTGCGGATCCGTGCCGGTCCCGCGAAACTGAGGGGCTTTGCCACCTCAGTCAGTTTTTCTGTCTTGACCCGGTTGAGTTCATGATCGCCGCGCAGCACGAGGGCGACCAGGCCGCCATTGCTTCCTTCCACGATCAGAGTCTTCAGGCATTGCTCCGGCAGCTGGCCGAGGAACGCCGAGACCTCCTCGATGGTGTGCCGATCCGGGGTTGCGATCTCGCTCATGACATGAATGGCGGCTGGCCGGCCTCCCTCTGGCGGGAGGGCCTCGGTGAGCTCGATGTTGGCGGAGTATTTGCCGGATTGCGTGTAGGCGATCCGATCCTCGCCGGAGTCCGCGAGGACATGAAACTCGTGCGAGGTCTTGCCGCCGATGTTGCCCGAGTCGGCGAGCACCGCCCGGAATTCGAGCCCCAGCCGATCGAAGATCCGGGTGTAGGTCCGATACATCAGGTCATAGGTCTCCCTGAGGCAGTCTTCCGTAAGGTGAAACGAATAGGCATCCTTCATCAGGAACTCCCGCGCGCGCATCACCCCGAAGCGCGGACGGATCTCGTCCCGGAACTTGGTCTGGATCTGATAGAAGTTCGCCGGCAGTTGTTTATAGCTGCGCAAGGAATTTCGCGCCAGATCGCTGATTACCTCTTCATGAGTGGGGCCAAAACAGAAATGGCGCTCGTGCCGATCCTCGAGACGCAGCAACTCGGGTCCGAATTTGTCCCAGCGGCCGGTCTCCTCCCACAATTCCGCCGGGATCACCGCGGGCATCAGCAGTTCCTCCGCCCCGGCCCGGTTCATTTCCTCCCGGATGATGTTTTCGACCTTGCGCAGCACCCGCAGGCCGAGCGGGAGCCAGGTATAGACGCCTGCCGCGAGCCGCCGGATCATTCCGGCGCGCAGCATGAGCTGGTGGCTGATCACCTCGGCGTCCGCCGGGGCCTGTCGTTGCGTGCTTAAAAGTATTTTGCTGGATCTCATGATTGCGGCAGTTATTCTTTCTTGCTTGACCTCGCCGCATAATAACAGTAACTTTCGAAGGTTCAATCATTTGAAATATTTTTATCAGACAGGCCCAGGTGTTGTTGTGAGTGAGAGTCGAGAAATATTGCGCGGCGCGGAAATCTTCTGCCGGGCGCTCGCGGATGAAGGCGTGCAGCATATCTTCGGTTACCCCGGCGGGGCGGTGCTGCATATCTATGATGCCCTGTTCAAGCAGACGGCGGTAAACCACATCCTGGTGCGCCACGAACAGGGGGCCGCGCATGCCGCCGACGGTTACGCGCGCGCCACGGGCAAGCCGGGCGTGGTGCTGGTGACCTCCGGGCCTGGCGTCACGAACGCGCTGACCGGGATCGCCACCGCTTACATGGATTCCATCCCCCTGGTGGTGTTCACCGGCCAGGTCAGCTCCAACCTCATCGGCAACGACGCCTTCCAGGAGGTGGATACCGTCGGCATCACCCGGCCCTGCGTCAAGCACAACTTCCTGATCAAGGATGTGCGCGACATTGCGTTGACGATCAAGAAGGCCTTTTATATCGCCACCACCGGCCGTCCCGGGCCCGTGGTCGTCGATATCCCCAAGGACATCACCGCCGCCTCGTGCGAATACGATTATCCGAAGACTATCGACATGCGTTCCTACCGGCCGGTGACCAAGGGGCATCCGGGGCAGATTAAAAAGGCCGTTAAATTGCTGCTCGGCGCGAAGCGGCCGATGATCTACACCGGCGGCGGCGTCATCCTGAGCAATGCGAATGTGGAACTGACCCGGTTCACCCGCGCGCTCGGCTTCCCCATCACCAATACCCTCATGGGACTTGGCGGCTTCCCCGGCACCGACCCGCAGTTCGTCGGCATGCTCGGGATGCACGGCACCTACGAGGCCAACATGGCGATGCATCAGTGCGATGTGCTGATCGCCATCGGTGCCCGTTTCGATGACCGGGTGACCGGGGACCTGCAAAAATTCTGTCCGCACGCCAGCATCATGCAGATCGATATCGACCCCGCCTCGATCTCGAAGAATGTCCGGGTCGATCTCCCCATCGTCGGCGATGTGAAGAGCGTCCTGCAGGAGATGATCGCGGTTATCGAAGCGGGCGAAGAGAAACCCGACGCGGAGGCGCTCAAGGCCTGGTGGGAGCAGATCCGTACGTGGGCGGGGATCAACTGTCTGGGCTATAACCGCAAGAGCGAGGTCATCAAACCCCAGTACGTGGTGGAAAAGGTCTGGGAGCTGACGGGTGGCAAGGCCTATGTCACCTCGGATGTGGGCCAGCACCAGATGTGGGTGGCGCAGTTCTACAAATTCGACGAACCGCGGCGGTGGATCAATTCCGGCGGCCTCGGCACCATGGGTTTCGGCCTGCCTGCCGCGATCGGCGTCCAGGTGGCCCTGCCCAATGAGCAGGTGGTCTGCTTCTCGGGGGATGCGAGCCTGGTCATGTGCATCCAGGAACTCTCGACCTGTCTGCAACATGGCCTGCCGCTGAAGATCGTCACCCTGAACAACAGGTACATGGGCATGGTCAGGCAATGGCAGGAGATGTTCTACAGCAAGCGCTATTCCCATTCCTATCTGGAGGCCCTGCCCGATTTCGTCAGGCTGGCGGAGAGTTTCGGGCATGTCGGCATGCGCGTGGAAAAGACCGCGGATGTGGAACAGGCGCTCAAGGACGCCTTCGCCATGAAGGATCGGCTGGTATTGATGGATTTCGTGACCGATCCGACCGAAAACGTCTACCCGATGATCGCCGCCGGCAAGGCCCATAACGAGATGCATCTCTCGAACAATCGGGAACTGGCCTGATGCGACACATATTATCCTTGTTGATGGAGAACGAGGCTGGCGCGCTCTCGCGCATCTCCGGGCTGTTTTCCGCCCGTGGCTTCAATATCGAGTCGTTGACCGTGGCCCCTACGGAGGACGCCACGGTGTCGCGGATGACCCTCGTCACCACCGGATCAGATCAGATCGTCGAACAGATCACCAAGCAATTGAACAAGCTGGTCGACATCATCAAGGTGGTCGATCTCAACGAAAGCAGCCACATCGAGCGGGAACTGATGCTCATCAAGGTCCACGCGAAGGATGTCGGGCGCGAGGAGATCAAGCGGCTGGTGGACATCTTCCGGGGCCGGATCATCGATGTCACCGACAGCGCGTACACCATCGAGATGACCGGGACCGGCAGCAAGCTCGATGCCTTCATCGGCGCCATGGATCGCAGTCTCATCCTGGAAGTCGTGCGGACCGGGGTCTCCGGGATCGCCCGCGGCGACAAATCCATCAAGGCCTAGATGCCCCATAAACCGTTGGGGCGCGGAATTCATTAATTTCAACAAGACGATTGCAAGAAGGTTCAACATGAATATTTATTACGATAAAGATACCGACCTCTCCCTAATCAAGAGTCGCAAAGTCGCCATCATCGGTTATGGTTCCCAGGGGCACGCCCATGCCAACAACCTCAGGGATTCCGGGGTGCAGGTCTGCGTCGGCCTGCGGGCGGGGTCCGCCTCGGCCGCCAAGGCCAAGGCCGCCGGCGTTACCGTAAAGAACGTTGAAGAGGCGGTTGCCTGGGCGGACATCGTTATGATGCTGGCGCCGGATGAACACCAGGCCGCTATCTACAGGAACAATGTCGAGCCGCATTTGAAGCAGGGCGCGGGGCTCGCCTTCGCGCACGGTTTCAACATCCATTTCCAGCAGATCCTCCCCCGCGCCGATCTCGATGTGTTCATGATCGCACCCAAAGGGCCAGGACATCTGGTCCGCTCCACTTACATCCAGGGGGGCGGCGTGCCCTGCCTGATCGCAATCCATCATGATGCGACCGGTCAGGCCAAGGCCCTGGCATTGTCTTATGCCTCGGCCAACGGCGGCGGCCGGGCCGGGATCATCGAGACCACCTTCAAGGAAGAGACCGAGACCGATCTCTTCGGCGAACAAGTGGTGCTGTGCGGCGGTCTTACCGCGCTCATCCAGGCCGGATTCGAGACCCTGGTGGAGGCCGGCTATGCCCCCGAGATGGCGTATTTCGAATGCCTGCACGAGACCAAGCTGATTGTGGACCTGATCTACGAAGGCGGCATCGCCAACATGCGCTATTCGATCTCTAACACCGCCGAGTACGGCGATCTCACCCGCGGTCCGCGCATCATCACCGATGAGACCCGCAAGGAGATGAGGAAGATCCTGAGCGAGATCCAGACCGGTAAATTCGCCCGCGAATTCATCCTGGAAAACCAGACCGGCACGCCGGTCATGAAGGCCGAACGGCGCATCAGCCGGGAACACCAGATCGAACTGGTAGGTGCGAAGCTCCGCGCCATGATGCCCTGGATCGCGAAGAACCGCCTGGTGGATCGGGACAAGAACTGACCGGGATTCCCATGGACTGGATCCCGCTGAACGCCCTGCTGCAGATCCGGTTCTGACTGCGAATGCCGTAGTCCGGATCCCGTCTGACCTCATATCTCAAAGTTGACAAGTGTGGCGGCCGTCAACGAGAAGAACAGACTTGTCCTGATCGATTCTCTGCGGGGGATCGCCGCCATGGGCGTCGTGGTTTATCACCTGCACGGCAATCTCCATAACGAAATTGCCTCCTGGTTTCCGTCTTTCCTGCGCCTCATATGCGAACACGGTTTTTTAGGCGTCCCGATATTCTTTGTATTAAGCGGATTTGTAATTTCGTACAGCACCGATAATGCAAAGTTGGACGCAAAATACATTGGTTTGTTCGCTCTGCGGCGTTCAATCCGACTGGATCCGCCTTACTGGGCGGCGATAACAATCGCCATCGCGCTTACCGCTCTAAAGAATAAGGTTTACCCGGAATACTCAGTGGTATTGCCGATGGTAACGGACGTGATCGCGCATGTGTTTTATGCGCAGGACATATTGCAGTTAACTCCGATATCCGCGGTATTCTGGACCTTATGCCTGGAAATTCAATTGTATCTGTTCTTTGTTCTCAGCAGATATTGTTACCGGAATATTGGGAAGGACGGCGACCACAAGGACTGGAGGACAGATGCCTGGTTTCTGATGGCCGTGGGCGTCCTCTCCGCGTTGGTAAAACTGGATTATTTGACTTTGCAGATCCCCGGCTTGTTTCTGCCCTACTGGCACCATTTTCTTCTCGGTGTTCTGGCCAACTGGGCGATTAAAAAAAGAATTCCCTGCATGTATTTCATCATATTCGTTATCTTTCTGGCGATATTGATGGTAACTAGAATGGATGTGAATACGCTATTCGCAACCATCACATCCGTATTTATCTTTATAGTTGGTTGGAAAGACAAACTGGGGAGTTATCTGAGTAATAAATTTCTGCTTTATCTGGGGCAGATTTCCTATAGTTTGTATTTACTGCATCCGGAAATCGGTTGGAGATACCTGTCGGTATGTAAACAGTTTCTGGGACCGGTCATAGCGCCTTTTTGGGGGATATCGCTATTTATATCCGGTGTACTCGTAAGTGTTCTCTCTGCGCATATCCTCTATTATGTTGTAGAAAGGCCAGTACACCGGCTTTCCAAACGGATACGACTCGGTTAGCTTGTCTTACGTCCATGCGTTTGGATAGTCGAGGATTGGCGCAGAGAATTGATGTATGCGGGTAATAACGCTGGACCTCGTACGGTTTTTCGCTGCCATGTCGGTGGTTCTATATCATTACACGGCCAAACCTGGGATGGATTACTTGATTTCTGGCTTGACGAAGTATGGGTATCTGGGCGTGCCGGTATTTTTTATGATCAGTGGTTATGTGATAAGCATGTCTGCCTCCAAACGCACTGCGATGGAGTTTGTTATATCGAGATTTGTACGGCTCTATCCAACGTATTGGTGTGGCATCGGCGTCACTCTCTTAGTCGCCATGGTATTGGGGGAGGGGAATTACAGCCTTTTACAGGTTGTCACGAATCTGACGATGCTGAACGATTATTTTGATATCGAAAACATCGATGATATCTACTGGACATTACAGGTTGAGTTGAAATTCTACGGGTGCGTTTTTATTTTATTAATGTTAGGAGTATTCGACCGGTTCAAGCTTTGGCTTGTTCCTTGGACGGCATTAACTACGATACATCTGTTGACGAATCAACCTGGTTTTATGGGTTGGTTTATCAGCCCAGGATATTCCCCCTTTTTTATCGCAGGCATTGTGTATTATCGGATACATTCAGAAGGGATGACTTGGCCGAACGTTGCAATTTTATGCGTTGCTTTTGTCTTGTCGATGATAAGAGTGTTTCAGCAGACTCATGGTTTCATAGAGGGCATTTCAATAGCTGATCAATTCATCAGTGCGATTATTATCGCCGCGTCCTTCGGACTGTTTCTGGCGATTACAACTGAGAAAGTCCAATTGGCCAAGAGGAATGTTTATGTAGTGCTGGGCGGTCTCACCTACCCACTCTATCTGGTCCATAATACGGCTGGTAAAGCCATCATAGATGCTTGTAAATCAGCGGTTTCCGAGGCGGCCGCGATTGGATTCACGCTTGCACTGATGTTGTTTATCTCCTGGCTGATATACAACTACATGGAGAAACGATATTCGGGCAAACTAAAATCATACTTATTGAGACTGCAATCCGGTACTATTACTGCCTGATCAGTACACGCATTAGGTCCTGAAATGGAAAATCCCCGTCGCGGTGTCTACTTGCTGCCCAACCTGTTCACCACGGCGGCATTATTCTCCGGGTTTTATGCGATCGTTGCCGCCATAAATTCACGCTACGAGGCGGCGGCAATTGCCATCTTTATCGCCATGATCATGGACGGCATGGACGGCCGCATAGCCCGCCTGACCAACACCCAAAGCGCCTTCGGGGTGCAGTACGACAGCCTCTCTGACCTTGCCTCCTTTGGTATCGCCCCGGCGCTGGTCATCTACCTCTGGTCGTTGTCTGGCATGGGCAAACCTGGCTGGGTCGCGGCCTTCATCTACGCCGCGGCGGCGGCGCTGCGTCTCGCCCGCTTCAATACCCAGGCATCCTCCGAGGCGAAGCAATTCTTCCAGGGCCTGCCAAGCCCGACGGCGGCGGCGCTCATCGCCGGTTTTGTCTGGATGGGGGATGCCTATGGCTTGAACGACGGCGCCACGATCCTCGTCTTCAGTTTTCCGCTGACCATCCTGGCCGGCGTTCTCATGGTCAGCAACATCCGTTATCACAGTTTCAAACATTTCGATCTCCGGGGCAGGGTTCCGTTCCTCGCCGCCCTCGTAATTGTCCTAGGGTTCGCATTCATTGCCCTCGAACCGCCGCTGGTGCTGTTTCTGCTGGCGCTCTGTTATACGCTTTCAGGTCCGATTATCACCCTGGCGCAACTGCAACGTCACAGAACCATAAGGAAAAAGACCGAGGTGAGCGATGGTATGAATGACCATACGTCTGACGGGAATTAATAAAGACCAAGCTTGCGCGGTCCATTGATTCGGTTATATAGTGCCCCTCATGTATCCAAGCGGAATCCAGAACCCTGCATTTGAACGCGCCTTGAACAGCCGCGTCGCCCTCCTGCTCCTGCTGCCCTGACGGGCAGACTTCCTCGCACCATACAATTCATCAGTTATCCGAGCACAATCCGCGAAGGCGGTATTGTGAGCCTGAGTTCCGTAAATTAGGATGTACGATCATGAAAGACAAATTAATCATATTCGATACGACCTTGCGCGACGGCGAGCAATCACCCGGCGCCTCCATGACCCGCGACGAGAAATTGAAGCTCGCCAAGGCCCTGGAAAAGATGAAGGTCGATATCATCGAGGCTGGTTTTCCCATCGCGAGCCCCGGCGATTTCGAGGCCGTGAAAGCGGTCGCCGAGGCCGTGACGGACAGCACGGTCTGCGGACTGGCGCGCACCAGCGATAAGGATATCGATTGTGCCGCCGAGGCCCTGAAGCCGGCGAGGTCGGCGCGCATCCACACCTTCATCGCCACCTCCTCCATACATATGGAGAAGAAACTGCGCATGACGCCCGATGAAGTGGTGGATCATGCCGTCAAGGCCGTGCAAAGGGCGCGGCGTTACACGGACAACGTGGAATTCTCGCCCGAGGACGCCGGCCGCTCCGAGATCGATTTTCTCTGCCGGATCATCGAGGCCGTAATCAAGGCCGGGGCCAGGACCGTGAACATCCCGGATACGGTGGGTTATGCCATCCCCCACCTGTTCGGGGAGACCATCCGGCAGATCATCGAGCGGGTGCCTAATTCCGACCAGGCGGTATTCTCGGTTCATTGTCATAACGACCTCGGGCTCGCGGTGGCGAATTCCCTCGCGGCGGTATTGAACGGGGCGCGCCAGGTCGAATGTACGATTAATGGCTTGGGTGAGCGCGCCGGAAATGCCGCGCTGGAGGAGATAGTAATGGCGGTGCGCACCCGTCAGGACACCTTTCCCTGCGACACGACGCTGGATACGACAGAGATCGTCCATTGTTCGCGGTTGGTTTCGAACATCACGGGTTTTCCGGTGCAGCCGAACAAGGCGATTGTCGGCGCCAATGCCTTTGCCCACGAGGCCGGCATTCACCAGGACGGCGTGATCAAAAGCCGGGAGACCTACGAGATCATGCGCGCCCAGGACGTCGGCTGGCAGACCAACCGTCTGGTGCTGGGCAAGCATTCGGGCCGCAATGCCTTCAAGACCCGCTTGAAGGAGTTGGGCCTCGAATTCAGGAACGAAGAGGAACTCAACGAGGGCTTCAAACGGTTCAAGGAACTGGCGGACAAGAAGCACGAGATCTTCGACGAGGACTTGCAGGCGCTGATCGCCGATAGTCCGCGCGATCAGGAACAGGATAGGATCCGGTTCCTCTCCATGAAAGTGGTGTCGGAGACCGGCGAAGTTCCGCACGCCATCGTGACCCTGGCCATCGACGGCGAGGAACGGCAGGGCAGCGCCCGCGGCGATGGTCCCGTGGATGCGGTGATCAAGGCCATCGAGGGCCTGGTCGAGAGCAAGAGCCGGATGCTGCTCTATTCGGTCAACAGCATCACGGGCGGGACGGATTCGCAGGGCGAGGTCACGGTGCGGCTCGACATGGACGGTCAGGTGATCAACGGCCGGGGCGCGGATACGGATATCATCGCAGCCTCGGCGCGGGCCTACATCAATGCCCTCAACCGCGCCTGGTCGCCGAAGGCGGGCCGGGCGCATCCGCAACAGGTATAGAGTTGCTGGCGATGGCAAACCTGAGCCCGTTGCAGCGCCAATATCTGGATCGCATGGGGGTCACCGTGTGGGTCAGCCGCGCCGGGGCTGGCGCTGGTTCAGAAACGAAATCTGGTGGTGTTGAACCAGAAGCTGAAAATGAGCAGTGGCTGACGCTCGGCGAGGAAGTGGCCTCCTGCACGCGTTGCGAGCTGCATCGGGGCAGAACGAATACCGTCTTCGGCGTTGGCAATCAAAAGGCGGGCTGGCTCGTCATCGGCGAGGCCCCCGGGGCCGAGGAAGACCGCCGGGGCGAGCCGTTCGTGGGCCGGGCGGGTCAGTTGCTGAATGCCATGCTGGGCGCCATGGGTCTCGCGCGGGAGGAAGTCTACATTGCCAATATCCTGAAATGCCGCCCACCCAATAACCGGGACCCGTCCGCGCCGGAGGTTGCCGCATGCGAAGGCTATCTGAAGCGGCAGATCGATCTGATCCGCCCGGCCTTGATCCTGGTGCTGGGCCGGATCGCCGCGCATAACCTCCTTAAGGTGGAGACGCCGCTCGGACGCATGCGCGGCAAACCCTGGGAATGGAACGGGATCCCGGTGGTGGTGACTTACCATCCCGCCTATCTGCTGCGCAGTCCGGCCGAAAAACGCAAGGCCTGGCAGGACCTGCAACTCGCCCTCTCGCTGTATCCGGGGAAGTCATGAGCGCCGTGGTGAAACCAGCCCTGCCCCGGTTCCGCCCCATGACGGAGGAGGACCTCGATGCGGTCATGGATATCGAAGAGTCCGCCTATCCCCATCCCTGGACCTTCACCATCTTCAGCGACTGCCTGGTGGCCAGATATTGTTGCTGGATCGTGGAACAGGACGGCAAGACGAACGGTTACGGCATCATGACGGTCGGGGCCGGGGAATGCCACCTCCTGAACCTCTGTATAAAACCAGAACTTCAGGGTCGCGGACTCGGGAGGATGTTGCTGGAACACATGCTGGATGTCGCGCGGGACCATCACGCGGAAGTCGTGTTTCTGGAAGTGCGGCCCTCGAACGCGGCGGCACGGCGGCTTTATGCCGACAACGGCTTCAATGAAGTCGGCCTGCGGCGCAACTACTATCCCGCCAGCAAAGGCCGAGAAGATGCATTAATCATGGCCCGCAGTCTGGTATGATCTGTATCCATGAGCGAAACAAATTCACCCGGCAAACCCGGCCTTCATAAGCGCGTACAACTGCAAACCATCGATGCCTGCGTGGGCAATACACCCATGGTGGCCCTGCAGCGCATGCCAGGCAAAACGAGCAACATCGTTTATGCCAAACTCGAGGGCGACAACCCCGCCGGATCCGTGAAGGACCGCCCCGCGCTCAGCATGATCATGCACGCCGAGGAGCGCGGCGAGATCAAGCCGGGCGATACCCTGATCGAGGCCACCAGCGGCAACACCGGGATCGCGCTGGCGATGGTGGCGGCGATCCGCGGTTACAAGATGATCCTGATCATGCCGGAGCATATGAGCGAGGAGCGCCGAGCCCCGATGCGGGCCTTCGGCGCGGAGATCATCCTGGTGAGCAAGGATTCCGGGATGGAGGGGTCGCGGGACCTTGCCCTCGAGATGCAGCGCGAGGGCAGGGGCAAGGTCCTCGATCAGTTCGCGAATCCGGATAATCCGCTCTGCCATTACGAAGGGACCGGCCCGGAGATCTGGCGCGATACCGGCGGCAAGGTGACGCATTTCGTCAGCGCCATGGGCACCACCGGGACGATCATGGGCGTCTCCCGCTACCTCAAGGAACAGAATCAGTCCGTGCAGGTCGTCGGCGTCCAGCCCGCGGGCGACGAGAACATCCCCGGGATCCGGCGCTGGCCTCCCGCCTATCTGCCGAAGATCTTCCAGCGCGACCGGGTCGATCGGATCATCGACATCACTCCTGCCGAGGCCGAAGAGACCGCACGCCGGCTGGCCGCGGAGGAAGGTATTTTCGCCGGCATCTCCTCGGGCGGGGCAATCTTTGCCGCCTTGAAACTGTCGCGCGAGGTGGAGAATGCCGTCATCGTGACCATTATCTGCGATCGTGGCGATCGTTATCTGTCCACCGGGGTCTTCCCCAACGCCTGAACGCGGTTCCCGCCGCCGCATGTGCTGAACATGCGCGGTCCGGACCTGTCCGCCGTCTCGCGTCCTTTACGTCTCCGGGATATCTGCTGTGCCTGTATCCTCGGACTGTCATTTGTTCATGTGCCTGGGGCATACGCCCTCAGCGGCCTTCGGGTCGATCTCGGACGTATCGAGACGGAGGTCCTTACCCTGACCGACCTCGTGGCTGAAATCGACTGGAAATCGGACGACCATGTTTCATTGTTACTGCGGGGCGATATCGCGCCAGCAAGCACCGCTGCCGCAGAAAGCTCTTTTTTAATTGAGTGTCAAACCGCTATCTGGAGGGATGAGTATCTGAGTTGCGCCGAGGGCGTGCTGGGGTTGGGACACAAGGATGGCGCGCGCACCCGGATGAAGGTGGAGTTCGCCCTGGGCCTCGGCGCTGAGCGGCGCTGGGAATTCAAGTCCGGGAATATGGCGTTCGACCTCTCGCTGCTCGCCGGAGGACTGCGAACAAGGTTGGTTGCGACTGGCGCAGAGACGTTGACCGGTGGCATGTTCAACGGCGCCGTGGAGGTCAAGGGCGAAGGCGCGCGGTTGAGCGCAGTCTCGTTGCAAGGCGACCTGGCCGATCTGAACCTCTCGGCTGAAAGCGTCCTGGAACATGTGAATGCCGCACTGACACTTAACGCGGAACAACGGGATGAGGCGTGGCGCCTCTCAGCCACAATGAAGCTCAAGGAGGGCGCCGTCTACCTGATCTCGCCCCGCGAGGTCATGGGCGAGTGGCCGGGTTTTTATATAGAGCCTGGCGCCGAGCCCATCATCGTGGATCTCGATGTAACCTGGGATCCAGGGCAGGACCATTTTCTCATCAAACATTTCTTTTACAGTCATCCCGGGATCCTGCAAGTGGCCCTTGGCGTGGAAGGAAATCTCTCGCCTGAACTCGCGATTTCCAGCTTCCAGTTGGCGCTCACGGCGCCGGCGTTGGAGCAGACCTATCCGATCTATCTACAACCCCTGTTATTGCGCACCTCGATCAATAATCTAGAACTTGTGGGAGTCCTGGAGACGGGCATTCGGTGGCGCAAGGGCGAGGTGGAGGAGGCCTGGCTCAGGATCGGCGATCTGCATCTTGCCGATGCCCACAGGCGCTTTGCGATCTATGGCCTGCATGGGGATCTGCGCGTGAACGGGGATGAGGCCCCGGTTCGCTCGACCCTGGGCTGGGAGGGCCTCAGATTCTACCGACTGAACCTGGGCGCGGGCGATATGGCGTTCGAATCCAGAGGGGACAAGATCGAGGTCGCGGAATGGCGGGATATCCCCATCCTGGATGGCGTGTTTCATATCGAGGATTTCCAAGTCCGGAATTTCGGCAAGCCGGGATTCAGTATCACGCTCGACGGTCGCCTCGCGCCGGTTTCCCTCGATGAATTTTCCCAGGCCATGGGCTGGCCGGTGCTGACCGGGACCCTGGCCGGGGAGTTCAATGGCCTGCACTACGAGAATAATGCCCTCGAACTGAACGGCGACCTGAATATCGATGTCTTCGGCGGCGCGGTCACGCTCCGCGACCTGACCATCACCGGTCTCTTCAGCCAGTATTCCGTGTTGCAGGGCGATGTCGATTTCGAGCGCCTGGACCTGGAGCAACTGACCCAGACCTTCACCTTCGGCAAGATCGAGGGCACGCTCGCCGGCGCCGTGAGCAATCTGGTGCTCGAGGACTGGCGTCCCATGAGCTTCGAGGCGCAATTCGCCACGGTCGATGACACGCGCCCGCATCGCATCAGCCGCCGCGCCCTGGAAAACCTCAATCAGTTGGGCGGCGGCCTGAGCGGCACGATGTCGCGCGGATTCCTGCGTCTCTTCCCGGAATATTCCTACGGGCAACTCGGGATCAGTTGCTATCTGCACGGGGGCGTCTGCGAACTCGGTGGCATCCGCGCCGTGGAAGGTGGGTCTTTTCTCCTTACCCGTGGCGGTATGCTGCCCCCCTGGGTGGAGGTGCGGGCGTTGGGACGCTCGATCAGTTGGGATGAATTGATCGATGGCCTGAAACAGATATCCCGGGGCGGATTCGAGATCCGGTGATGTCAGGGGGCGGTTTATGTTGTGCTGTATATCTGTAAAATACCGGGACAGGTTACCCGGCACGCCAGCGGATTTAACAGGAGTCAGCGATATGAACGCCTACAAGAACCTCTTCATCCTTTCCTCCCTGCTGTTATTGATGGCCTGCGTCACCATCAATGTCTATTTCCCGGCGGCGGCGGCCGAAAGCGCGGCGGATACCATCATCAAACAGGTCTATGGAAAGGATCAGAATCAGCAGAATGACCCGGCCACAGAGCCGGACCAGACTTATATTCCCTCCTGGAGCGCCAGACTGATCGCCGGACTGTTGGAACAGGTGATTCCGCCGGCCTTTGCACAGCAGCCGGATATCAACATCTCGACACCGGGGATCAACCGCCTGCGCTCACTGATGACAGAGCGGCATGCCCGCCTCGAACCGTATTACAACAGCGGGGCGGTCGGTATGGATGCGCAGGGTTTGATCACGCTGCGCGCCGAGGAGGCGATCCCGCTGCGTGAGCGCAATACGGTAAAGATGCTGGTAGCGGATGAAAATCGCGATCGGCTCGCACTCTACAGCGAACTTGCAGAGGCCAATGGTCATCCTGAATGGGAGGCCGAGATCCGCGCCACCTTCGCCCGGCGCTGGGTCGCCAATGCCCCCGGCGGCTGGTGGTATGTCGGTCCCGGTGGTAACTGGTCGCAGAAGTAAAAGACTCCGCAAGCCCGGGCGGAATGGCATGACCACACTGGTCTTCGATATCGAAACCATCCCCGATGTCGACAGCGGCCGGCGGATTTATAATCTGGAAGGGCTGACGGATCGGGAAGTCGCCGAGGTCATGTTCATCAAGCGTCGCCAGGATACGGGCGGTAACAGCGATTTTCTGCGCCATCACCTGCATCGGATCATCGCCATCTCGGTGGTGCTAGCGACCAGGGACAAGCTCAATGTCTGGTCGCTGGGCGAGGCCGCTTCCGGCGAGGCGGAACTAATCCAGCGTTTCTTCGAAGGGGTCGAGAAATACACTCCGGTGCTGGTGTCCTGGAACGGGCACGGTTTCGATCTGCCGGTGCTGCATTACCGGGCGCTCCTGCACGGGGTGGCGTCCCCGCGCTACTGGGAAACCGGCGAAGACGATCAGGCCTTCCGCTGGAATAATTATCTCAGTCGTTACCACAAGCGCCACACCGATCTGATGGATATCATCTCCGGCTATGAATACCGCGCTGTTGCCCCTTTGAACGAGATCGCCGGCATGCTCGGTTTCCCAGGCAAGATGGGCATGGACGGCGGAAGGGTCTGGGACTGCTATCAGAACGGGGAGATCGAGGCCATCCGGAATTATTGTGAGACGGATGTCCTGAACACCTATCTCATCTACCTGCGTTACGAAAAAATCCGTGGCCGTTACTCCGAGTCAGAACATCACCGGGAATGCGAACGCCTCAAACAGATGCTGCGTGGTGCGGGCAGGGCACACTTGCATGAGTTTTTGCGGATCTGGGATTGTGTTGCCCCATAAATAAGTCGATACAATAGTCACTCGTTAGTAAACGTTAACTCATGAAATTTACCGATTTGTGTAAAACCACAGGGCTTGTCTTGCTTGCTGGACTTACATCGCTTGTCGCGGCCGAATTCACCGCCCGGTTTGACGATTGGCTATTTGAAGATGTACCGCTGCTGGCATCTCCGGGAAGGGAGGATTTATTTACGCAGGATACTCACGGTCGCCGCGGCAGACCACACGGCCGCTATAAAAAATGGAATTTGAACAGCTATGGTTTTCGCGGACCTGAGATAAACCTTCAGGCGCAGCCCGGTTGTATACGTATCGTCGTGATTGGCGCATCTGAGACCTTTGGTTTATACGAATCACCTGACAAGGAGTATCCGGCTCAATTGGGCGCAATGCTTGCCGCCCAATATCCACACACTTGTACGGAAGTAATCAATACAGCGGTAGTGGGTATGACCCTTGGCAGTATGCGGGATTACTGGAAATATCAGGTCGCGCAATTTCGCCCAAATCTCGTCTTGATTTACCCGTCATCAAATTTTTATCTGGCAATGGATAGATTGAATAAACCAGAAATCTTGGGAAACACTGGTAATCAAAGTTCTCCTGACAGGCCAATTCTTAACCCAGATATACAACTGGAATATAGATCCAGATTTATAGGTCGTCTGAGAGATGTTTTCAGTTTCCCCCCTTATATCCAGATATACCGAGATCAGATCACCGTACAACGTGCGATCGCGGCTGAACCCAAAGAAAGATTGTTCAGCGAGATCCCCGAGGAAAGTCTCGAGATGTTTAAGGAGGATCTTACTCAACTGGTGATTACCGTCAAAGAATCCGGCGCTCGCCCCGTGCTGATAACACACGCAATACGCGCTACAGATCCGCCTAGATCAAAGGATCTCCCGGATCTATGGTCGGCGCGTGTTTTTATCCCACATGTAAACCTTAATGTCATAGTGCCGTTTGAACATGCCGCAAATGCAATCATGACTCAAGTTGCGAAAGACAATAATATCCAAATTATAGACAGCGCAACCAGCCTTAACGGTTGCCGAGAATGCTTCGGAGATTTGGTGCATTTTAGCGACCTGGGGGCGCGAAGATTCTCTTCATTGATCGCCAAAGAGATCGATCTGGAAGGCTTTTAAACGGACATTTACATGCTATTTAATAGTTTTATCTTTCTGTTTGTCTTTCTACCGATCACATACATTGTCTTTTGGGCGTTACGCACTGCGCAACATCGTTATGTGTGGTTGGCCTTGTCTGGATATGTTTTCTATGGTTATTGGGATCCACGTTTCTGTCTGCTGATGGCGTTCTCAACCCTTGTCAGCTACTGTGCTGGCCTGTCGCTGCTACGGGTTAAGGATGCAGGTTTAAGAAAGTTATCGCTAGTCATTCCGATAACTGTGGATTTACTTTTATTAGGGTTCTTCAAATACGCAGGTTTTGGCCTCAGGAGCGCGGAAACCGCCCTGGGATTGGTGGGGATCGATCTCGACCTGCCAGTATTCGATATCGTCCTGCCTGTGGGGATCTCTTTTTATACATTCCATACGATCACCTACATTGTTGATAGCTATCGTGGCCTCATAAAGCCGACCCGGAGTATATGGGAGTTCAGCGCTTATGTATCGTTGTTCTCGCAACTCGTCGCGGGTCCGATCGT
The DNA here is from genome assembly GCA_004297165.1 of Gammaproteobacteria bacterium. Taxonomy (GTDB): domain Bacteria; phylum Pseudomonadota; class Gammaproteobacteria; order Eutrophobiales; family Eutrophobiaceae; genus 2-02-FULL-56-15. The sequence continues at coordinate 265,299 of SCUJ01000008.1, read as the reverse complement.
TCGTTTCAGGCAAATTGAACAGGATTTGGATAATATCGAGCAGGCCGATCGTAGGCGTTGGCTCGGTCTCGGCATATCATTTTTTGTCATCGGACTGGTGCAAAAAGTGCTGGTAGCAGACACCCTCTCTGGCTTTGTTGACCCGGCATTCGGGGATTATGCCTCCCTATCGACCGTAAGTGTTTGGCTGCTCATGCTTACATACTCTTTTCAACTGTATTTCGATTTCTGCGGTTATAGCGCGATGGCAGTAGGATTAGGCTATATGTTTGGCCTGCGCATCCCTCAGAATTTCAATTCACCCTATAAAGCCTTGGATCCGTCCGATTTTTGGCGGCGTTGGCATATATCGTTGTCCACAGCGATGCGTGACTACCTCTATATTTCTTTCGGAGGTAACAAACATGGCATTTCTACTACATACAGAAATCTGATGTTGACGATGTTGATTGGGGGTTTATGGCATGGGGCAAACTGGACATTTATCATCTGGGGTTTCTATCATGGATGTCTGTTGATTTTGTATCGGCACTATCGTGTCTTATGGGACGGTTTGCATAGGATACTGCGGCAGGTCTCTATGTTTATCCTGGTCATGATCGGTTGGGTGTTTTTCCGTTCGGAGACATTAGACATCGCGAGTAGCTTGCTTTACAGGATGTTTGTGTTAACGCAGGGAGAACAGTTGAATAATATGGCGATACTTTTACCGATACTCATATTAGCAGCGTTTTGGAGTATGGTTGGCCGTAATCCCTGGGAGTGGAATGAGAATCGCGAGTGGAGGTTAGGTTATGGCATGGTAATGTCTTTAGCCTTCGGTTCCTGCGTGGCGGTAATCGCTGGCGGGCGCGACTCCCCATTCTTGTATTTTCAGTTCTGAAAATTTCTTTAACTCTGGATAATCTAATGCGAGGTCATAATCTTCGCATATGTCTTATAAAACCATGCCAAGAAGGATCAGAAAAGAATTATCAGTTCCAGTCGACACTAGGGTCGAATCCCTGTCCCACGAGTGCCGGGGCGTGGCCAGGATCAAGGGTAAAACTGTGTTCATCGAAGGCGCCTTGCCGGGCGAATTAGTCCGGTTTCGCTATCTGAACCGACGCTCGAATTTCGACGAGGGGTTGGCGATCGAGATCCTTGAGCCAGCGGAGAAACGGATAACTCCTCTCTGCGCGCATTTCCACTCCTGCGGCGGCTGCAACCTGCAACACCTCGCTCCTGATGAGCAACTCCATCTCAAGGAAGGCATGTTGCTCGATCAACTCAGGCGTGCCGGTGGTATCGCACCGGAGAAAATTCTTTGTCCTCTGCGGGGGCCCGTTTGGGGATATCGCCGCAAGGCCCGCCTCGGCGTGAAATATCTCCAGGGCAAGGACAAGGTGATTATTGGCTTTCGGGAAAAACAGGGGCGCTACCTTGCCGACCTGGATACCTGCCCAGTGCTGCATCCGGCAGTGGGGAATCGACTGCATGAGTTGCGGTCTCTGATATCCGGGTTGAGCATCCGCGAGCATATCCCGCAGATTGAGGTTGCCGTCAGTGAGGCCAGCGCCGTTCTGGTCCTGCGCCACCTGCGGCCATTCAACGAGGCAGACCTCGATCGTATGCGATCATTTCAGACACATACCGGGCTTGTTCTCTGCCTGCAAGCCAAAGGACCTGAGACCATCACGGCGCTGTTGCCGGATCAGGATTGTTCTCTTGAATATGCCCTGCCCCGGCATGATGTATCGTTTCGTTTTCAACCCCTGGATTTCACCCAGGTCAATTTCGACATCAACAGGGAAATGGTGGACAGGGTAATCGAGTTGATGCAACCGCAGGCGGATGAACAGATCCTGGATCTTTTTTGCGGCCTCGGAAATTTCTCCTTGCCGCTCGCGCGGTATGCGGGCGCTGTCACGGGCGTGGAAGGCGACTCTTCACTCGTGCAGAGGGCAGGCGAGAACACCGTCCGAAACGGAATTACCAATGTGCGATTTCAGGTTGGCAATCTGATGAATGAGGATATATCTCACGCTTTTCTTGCACAGCACTGGAATAAGATATTACTGGATCCGCCCCGAACCGGGGCTCAGGAGGTCCTCCGGCTACTGAATCTCCAACAGGTTGAACGGCTGATCTATATCTCCTGCAACCCAGCCACTCTTGCCAGGGATGCAGGGATTCTCGTGAATGAAAAAGGCATGCGCATGACGCAGGCGGGGGTGATGGATATGTTTCCACACACGGCGCATGTGGAGTCGATCGCTTGTTTTGAGCGATGAGGACTACTTCCTTTCGCGAATAATTCCTGATCGGAGTCTGGCTTCGCCAGGTCCATTGGTGATGCTAAGCTACGCGGACTATCTTATTAAATGCAGGATTTGCTACTTATGAGTGATAAAACCGTATTGGTAACCGGCGGCGCCGGGTATATCGGCAGTCATGCTGTGCTGGCCTTGCTTGCTGCCGGACATAAGGTGGTCGTTGTAGACGACCTGTCCACTGGTAACCGTGAGGTGATCCCTGACGAGTGCGAATTTGTAGAAGGGAATGCCGGCGACCAGGTACTCATCGCAAAGACGATTCGGGAGACCTGTGCTGGAGCGGTCATGCACTTCGCCGGTTCGCTCATTGTCGAGGAATCCATGACCAACCCCTTGAAATACTACCGGAATAACACCTGTGTCTCGCGCAATCTAATCGAGACCTGTATTCAGGAAGGTGTTGGCCAATTTATTTTTTCTTCCACGGCTGCGGTCTATGGCAATCCCGCGAAGGTTCCCGTGGCTGAAGATGCAACTTTGTATCCGATCAATCCCTACGGCCAATCGAAGGCGATGACGGAGCTAATCCTGCGCGATGCCTGCGCCACATCATCGATGCGTTATATCGCCCTTCGGTATTTCAATGTCGCTGGGGCCGATCCCGCCGGCCGGTCAGGGCAAATTATCAGAAAGGCGACACATCTGATTAAGGTTGGGTGCGAACTGGCGCTGGGCAAACGCCAGGGCATGTCCATCTTCGGTACGGATTACGCAACCCCTGATGGGACCTGCATCCGGGATTATATTCATGTAAGCGACCTCGCGGATGTGCATGTCCTGGCCTTAAAGCTTCTTAGGGAATCCGGCAACAGTCAGGTCATAAACTGCGGCTATGGCACTGGATATTCCGTAAAGCAAGTGCTTACAACATTGCAAAATATCATCGGCAAAAGATTGAATATCGTCGAGGAGGGGCGCCGTGCCGGCGACCCTGAACAACTCGTTGCCGACAACTGCTTACTCCTTTCACTCATGAATTGGCGGCCGAGATTCAACAACCTGGAACAGATAATAGGGGATGCCCTGCGATGGGAGCAGGTGAGGGGCTAAATTCTTGATTCTGATAACCCGTCGGGATTATTAACACTTCCTGTTGATTGGTTATTTTAGAGTAACTATATGAATTTACTTGTTTATTCCAAGTTTATGCGATCCGTGACTTGGAAATATCGCCAGGGTCATGTCGGCATTCTTTACAAATACAACTTTACTAGTACATATGAACCCTCGTAACTCACTGTTATTACTAATATAAATAATATTGGCACATCACTTGCTATTATTCTGGCGAAGCAGTCAGATTTACTAAGTTAATTTTAAAGGAGTGCTAGCAATGAAGATTATGAATTTATTCAAAACGGTTTCCCTGATGACCCTGTTCGCGGTCTCTGGTGCGAGCCAGGCTTTAGTTATCACCATCTTCGATGGTGCGACCTCAGTATCTGTATCCGATGGCGGAGTTGGAGATCTTTCTGGTGCAACTGGAAAGGTTATTGCAGACAATACCTTGGGTGGATGGTCGTATTCCGTCACGGCTGAATCAACCAGTGGAACACTGTTTGCGAATCTTTGGGAAACAACGATTGATACCAGTTCCACTTCGGGCGGTACCCTGACGATCACTGTTACCGACACGTACTCTGGTGTGAACGCCGGTTCAGCGTTTGCATCATCCATATACAATGCGGCGGCAGTCGGTCAACCCGAAGGTGGACCGGCAAGTGTTACAGTCGCTGGCGATAGCCTCCATTTCGAATCATGGGTTAATGCCTCCCTGGTGCTATCAGACACTATCACTGCAATCGGTGGCGATAGTAACGTGACAAGTGTGGCCGTAACGAGCCCTCTGACCATCAGCCAGATCGCAGTGATAACTCATGTGGGCGGCGAAAAAACCAGCTTCGATGGCAATACCCATGTCAAAGTCCCGGAGCCTGTCTCCTTGGCCCTCCTGGGTATTGGCCTGATTGGTCTGGGTCTTGCCAGGAAAAGAGCAGTATAGGCAGTAAAAAGGAGAAGGCGGCGCTGGTTGCCAACTAAACCTTCTCTGACGCTAGCACTCGAAAAAGCCCGCTCCAGATATTTGGGGCGGGCTTTTTTATTACGCCTCAAAAATTGCACATTGTATTACTATCCTATTGGTTTATTCTGTCCTAGAGATAAATCGAACGGACTATCCTCCATGCGTACGAATTTCTTTCCCACATTTGCGAGTTCCGTAATTTCAATATGTGGATATGCTCTCCTGCCATTATTAACGATGATCAGCCTTGCGGGGTGTGGTCTTATTGGCGGGAGTGATCCAGCGGAGCATATCGAGAAGTCCAAACTTGCTCTGGCGGATGGAGATGTCGATTCCGCCATTCTCGAACTGAAGTCCGCATTGCAGCAGGATCCGGAATACGGGGAAGCCCGCTGGCTGCTGGGAGGTGCCTACATAAAAGCAGGGGACGGCATCTCCGCGGTAAAGGAGTTGGAGCAGGCACAGGCTCTTGGATTTTCTGATCCACTCATAAAGACGTTTGTTCTTGAGGCGCTTATCCTGCAAGGCGGATTCCAGCAGGTTCTGGATGAAACCGCGAACCTCGATGCTTCGATCCCGGCCAATTCGGAATTACTTGCTTATCGAGGGTATGGATTTTTCGGATTAGGAAACCAAGTGGAAGCGGAGAATGCGCTTGCCCAGGCATTACAACTGAATCCGGAGTCCATTACGGCCAGGCTGGGGCTCGCGAGACTCGCATTGGTACGCCAGGATTTTGTTCAGGCTGGCGTCGATTTGGAAGAGGCATCGAAGATTTCGCCAGAGGATCCCAGAATCTGGTATAGAAAGGGCGAACTTGAATTATTGCGTAAGGACCCGGTCGCCGCGGAGGCAGCCTTCAATCAGGCGATAAGCCTCGCCGGATACGATATGAACGCCCGCTTGGGCTTGACGAGTTCGCTCCTGCTGCAGAAGAAATACTCTGAGGCGGAGGAGGCTCTCGCAAGCGTCTTGAGGAAATATCCAAACCATCCCACGGCGAGGTATTACAGGGCTTATATTACCTACCAGAGCGGCGATGTAGAGAGAACGAAGGATATGTTGCTGGGCATTCTGAAGGATATGCCCGATCACTCTAGCAGTCTGCTGTTGATTAGCGAAATCACCTTCAAACAAGGTAACCTGGAGCAGACGATAGAGTATTTGAGTCGCTTCATTGCCATAGCGCCGGATCACCTTGACGCCGTCAAGCTGCTCGTCCAACTGTATCTAGGAGAAGGAAATACCGAGAAAGCCATCGTGTTGCTGGAGCAAACCGCGGCCAGGCACAAGGATGCTGAGATCCTGGCGCTCCTCGGCAGCGCATATTTACAATCAGGCGAGCCTGATAAAGGGTCGAGCATACTGGGTCAGGCAATCGAGATTGCTCCGGACTCCGCGGATATTCGCACCCAGCTTGCAATGGGACTGCTGGCATCTGGATCGCTCGATGCGGCCGTCACTGAACTGGAAACAGCAGTTGAACTGAATCCCGATCTCATTCGTGCTGATGTCCTCCTGGTCATGTCGAACCTGCGTTCCAAGGATAACGATAAGGCCCTGGATGCCGCAACGAAATTATTGAACAAGCATCCGGACGAACCATTGCCGCTTAATTTATTGGGTGAAGTCCATGCGATACGGGGTGACCACAAACAGGCGCGAAGCTTGTTCGAAAGAGCCCTGCAGGCGGATGCCTCATTCAAACCGGCGTTGTCAAACCTCGCTCTGCTGGATGTTGCGGCCAAGGACCTGATCTCAGCCGAGGCGCGCTATCAGAAAATCCTGTCTATCGATGAGCATGATGAAAATGCCCTTATCCGGCTCGCTTGGCTGGAGGAACAACGCGGCAATGAGGAAAAGATGCGACAGTTGCTGGAGAATGCCAGGGTCTATAACGACAAGGCATTGGCCGCCCGTCTGGTGCTGGGCCGATATTACTACCGCAAGCGGGACGCCGGGAACATGCTGCGCGTGATGAATGAGGCCAAGGAGATCGATGCGAATAATACCGATGTCTTGTTTCTGCTCGGCCAAGCACAACTTTTGAACGGGATGCATGCCGAAGCCCTCGCGACGCTGAAACTGGTGGCGGAAAGGAACCCCGATCAGAGTCAGGCATTGGTTGAACTGACCCAGGCGCAATTATTATCGGGGGATGCCGCATCCGCCAAACAGACCCTGAATCAAGTCCTCAGCGCGGAACCGGAAAATTTACCGGCGTTGTTGACCGCAATTCAATTGGCTATCAAGGAGAGGCGTTATCAGGATGCGCGGCTCCATCTGGCTGCCATGCGAAAGTCCTACCCTGAATCATTGGATCTGGACGCTATAGAAGGAGATATCTATTACAATGAGGGTGACATGAAGCTGGCGATCATCGCCTATCGGAAGGCTGAGGAAAGAAACAACACCAGGGAGACTTCGATAAAGTTGGCCTCAGCCCTGCTGAATACGAATGCAAATGAAGAAGCTTGGCAGGTGCTGAATAGCTGGTTGGCGCAGCACCCGGACGACCAACAGGCTCAGTTTGCCCTGGCAGCCGGTTATCAGCAGGGCAGAAACCAGGAGCAAGCAGCGGCAACGTATGAACTAATTCTGAGTCGTGATCCGACGGATGCACGAGCCCTGAACAATCTCGCCTGGTTGTATCTTGAATCGAATGACCCGCGCAAGGCCGAGGCTTATGCGGAAAGGGCCTATAAGGCAAATCCCAACCGCCCCGAAATAATCGATACCTATGGTTGGGTGCTCGTAAAACAGAATCAGTCAGAACGTGGACTTGAACTATTACAAACTGCGTTGGCCGCCATGCCAGATAATCCGGACCTTCTCTATCATGTGGCGGCCGCGCGCTATGCCTCCGGAGACAAAGGCGCCGCTATAAAAGAGCTAGAGGATCTGATTGAACGGCATAAGTCTTTTGAGACTCGCAGTGAAGCCGAGAAATTGCTGTCATCGTTAAAATAATTGAGTCATCCTTTGCCCGAAAAGGAACATAGTCGTTAATTCCCATTCGTAGTCTTAATCCATTCTCACATGTGCGGAATAACAGGTTTCTATCAGGCTGAAGCGGCCGACAAGGATGTCATGTCCAACATCCTTGAAGCCATGTCGAACACGTTGGTTCACCGTGGCCCCGATAGTGCGGGCATGTGGATCGACGGCGATTCGGGAATTTATTTCGCCCATCGTCGCCTGTCAATACAGGACCTCTCTCCGCTCGGCAACCAGCCGATGTTGTCTCAAAGCGGTAGGTTTGTGATCATCTTCAATGGGGAAATTTACAATTTTCTTGAACTGCGCAAAAAACTCGAAATGGAAGGGTGCTCATTCAAGGGCGGGTCGGATACCGAGGTGATGTTGGCGGCCATAGAAGCCTGGGGACTGGGGCGCGCGCTCGCAAACTTTACCGGAATGTTCGCCTTCGTCCTCTGGGACAGGCGGGTAAAGCAACTGATCCTGGCCCGGGACAGGCTCGGAGAGAAACCGTTGTACTATGGCTGGCAGGGTAATACATTCCTCTTCGGTTCCGAACTCAAGGCCCTTCGACCGCACTATTCCTGGAACAACATAATTAATCGTGACGCCGTTGGCCTCTTGTTGCGACACAACTATATTCCCGCACCATGGTCCATCTTTGAAGGAATTTTCAAGTTATTACCAGGCACTTTCCTGACTCTTGACACCTCCACACGACGATATCGAACTGAGAGATTCTGGTCACTGGCGGAAATATTTAGCAAAGGGCAGGAAGCGTCTCTTGATCTGCCGGCAGATGAAATTGTTTCACTCCTTGAGTACAAGCTGCTTGGGATTATCAAACGACAAATGATCGCCGATGTGCCTGTGGGCGCATTTCTCTCCGGCGGTATAGATTCATCCACGGTTGTGGCCCTGATGCAGGCACAAAGAGCAACACCGGTGAAGACCTTCACCATTGGTTTCAATGAAGATGAATTCAATGAAGCTAAATATGCCAAGGCAATTGCCAAACATCTGGGTACCGAACACACAGAATTATATCTGACTCCAAAGAACGTGCTGGATGTGATTCCGAAAATAAATATGATTTATGACGAACCTTTCGCGGACTCATCGCAACTACCGACTTTTTTGATCAGCAAACTTACTAGGGAACAAGTTACAGTCTCCCTGTCCGGAGATGGAGGTGATGAGTTATTTTGTGGTTATCCCAGCTATTTTAAGACGCACGCTTCATGGAAGTGGATAAGTCGATACCCTTTATCCGTCAGGCGTACGCTCGCAGGCGCAATCAGGAGGTTGCCGACCAAGGTAGTGAATCAGCTTCTGTACTGGCCATTACGTTATTTTTCCAATCGTAGTCCTCATCTTGCTGGAATGAGATTGCAACGCAAGAGTTCCACATGGCAGTACAACAGCTTGCAGGAGTTTTATCGGCAATCAATCTCTTATTGGACCGATACGGCTGTGGTGAGAGGTTGCAGGGACATCGATTATGCGATGAATTCGCCAGCGACTGATTTCACTGGTTGGGACGACTACAAGCTTATGCAGTACCTGGATGCGGCATGCTACCTCCCTGATGATATCCTGACAAAAGTCGATCGTGCCGCCATGGCCAACAGTCTGGAAACCCGTATACCATTCCTTGACCACGAATTTGTGGAACTGGCGGCGAAAATACCAACAGATGTGAATCTCAGACATCCCCTCGGAAAATGGCCGCTACGGGAAATACTCAAACGATATGTCCCGACTGAATTGACCGAACGTCCGAAAAAGGGATTCGCAGTGCCGCTCGCCCAATGGCTGCGGAATGAGTTGAAAGAATGGGCGGGCGATCTCCTGAGCCAGCAGGCATTATCGAACACAGGCATGTTTGATGGGCGCCTGGTCCAAAATACCTGGAACAATCATATAAATAATTTGGCGGATAATTCTTTTCACTTGTGGGGATTGATAATTTATCAATCCTGGAACGAATGCTGGAAATCAACAGCCTGATAATTATACCTGGGCTGACGATTTATACTATCTGGTGCATGATTTGAGTAAGAAGGCGATCGGCTATGTGCTGATGGAATTCCCGGTATTCACCGAGACGTTTGTAGGAGTCGAAATGCGGGCCATGCTCAGACATGGACATAGAATCATCCCGATAACGTTTACGAGGCCCATCGATCATTACCAGTCTATCGATTCAACACTTGCCAACCAGACGCAATATCTGACGGATATTACCGCCAGGGAGGCATCGATCTATCTTATGCGAAGGGTTAGACGGCTATTTAATACTCTCCCTTTCATTTTTCGCCAAACGGCAATGAACACCAAGGATATTCTGCTGGACGCCGCCCGTATCGCGATAATCTCTGAAAGATATTCCTGTGATCATCTACATGCCCATTTTGCACATAATGCAACCACGCTGGCTATCGTGGCCTCTAGACTCGCTGGCATAACTGTATCCTTTGTTGGACACGGATTCGACATCTATGTAAGACCTCGTGACTTGAAACTGAAATTGCTTGCTGCTGGCTTTGCCGTGGCCGTATGCCGCGACATGATGGATGATTTCCGGAATTTATGCCCTGCCGCGAATATTATTCAGGTTGAATGCGGCCTAGAGCTCGACAGATACCCAATCAGGGAGCAAGACTGTTATCGAGAAAAGAAAGACCTGATATTTATCGGAAGATTAGTGGAAAAGAAAGGATTGTATTATCTGATTCAGGCATTATCGGCCATGCCTGAGGAAGAAAGACCAAATCTCGATATTGTTGGCGAAGGTCCCCTGCTCCCGGAACTGAAAAATATGGTCGAGGTGCAAAACCTGCAATCATTTATTAGATTTCTTGGCAAGCGCGACAGTCAATGGATCATCGAGAATCTACCTTCTTATTACTCCTTGGTAGCGCCATTTTGTCAGTCGACCAATGGCGATCGGGATACCGGCCCTTTGGTGCTCAAGGAGGCGATGGCCTTGGGTGTTCCCGTAATCACTACGGAATTCATGGGCTGCAAGGAAATCGTCGATTCCGATGTTGGTATTAAAGTCCGACCTAAGGACTCTGCAGCTCTTCGTTGGGCGATAGGAAAAATGATGAATTTGAGTAAAAACGAATATGAGGTCATGAGCCGCAAGTGCAGGATCAATGCCGAGCATAATTATGTCTCAAATATACTGACGATAAAATTGTCCGAGACTATCGAAAGCGGCCGAATGCCTTCATGCTGAAAAGTTTGGCAATTAACACGGGTTCAAATGTAACCCTGTATGCTTTCAAGCTCGTATTGACATTTCTGATGTCGCCAATTCTCGTAAGGAATCTTGGCAATCATGATTATGGCGTGTGGGATCTGATTATCGTTTCCATCGGGTACATGGGGATTCTAGACCTGGGTATCAGACCGTCGGTGTCGAGGTTTACTTCATATTACCAGGCTAAAAACGATTACGATTCGCTACTCGATGTCTTTTCCACCTCATTATTTTACATGTTCCTGCTCGGCCTTGGATCCCTGTTGATTTTTGTCTGCGTGGGATTTCAATGGGCGGATCAGATAGCGGAATCTCAAGCCAGCAGTACCAGATATAAATGGCTTCTATTTGTTGTCGGAATACAAGTGCTCATCGTGTTCCCTGGGCAGGTTACAGAAAGTGTTCTCGAGGGGTTCCATAAATTTTATGTAAAAAATAATGTAACAATTGTTATTTCGGTTGTTTCCAATATTCTCATTTATAATCTCATCACCAAGGATAATGCGCTGATATTGTTGGCGATAGTCAGTATGGTAGAAGCCGCGATTAAATACACTGTATTTTATGTAATGCTGGGCCTAAACCGAGAGAGGCCCGTATTCTTCACGCCTGTTCGTGTCAAATTGTCCGTATTGCGGGATGCTCTTTCCTTCGGCGTTAAATCCTTCGTATCAGGGGCCGCATTGACGCTCCAGCAAACAGCGAGTTCGATAATCATAACTGCCATCGCGGGAGTCAATAAAATCATTTACTTCTCCATACCGTCACGGCTGATGGACTTTGCCTGGAGTTTGTTGAGCGTCCTGAGTCAAGCATGCATGCCATATTTCGCGAAGCTGCATGGCGAGTCTAAAGATGAGGAGACTAGGGTAATATATTTTGTGCTCTCAAAATATATATACGCCATTGCAGTAATATTGTGTATAGGTTTGCTAATGGTAGGAGATGATTTCCTGGCCATCTGGATGGGGGATGAGTATGCGATTAAAGGGCGTATTATTTTAACCTGTACAACTATCGCGAGTTTGTTTAATGCCATAAACCCCCTTGCGGGAAGGTATTTGACCGCGATAAACAGACATGGCGTTCTCGCAATCTCTCAAACTGTACAAACGATTGTTAGAACCGTAACAATGATTCCGCTAGTATATTATTTTGATTATGTTGGCGCGGCATACGCATCATTCATATCAATCTTGTTCACATTATACATCCTTAAGTATACATGCTCCTGTCTTGAAACTTCACTGGCTGACTATTTGAAGATTATTGTCCTGCCGGCATTACTACCAGCTCTTGCTTTATTAGCATATCTTGCGGCAGTCACTGAGGAGTTCATTATAGAATCCTACACAAAGTTGCTGTTGGTAGCGATTACAGGCGGCATGGTATACGTTGGAGTGTATTTTATTATTTCCACAAATAATAAAGAGAAGCAATTTGTAAAAAAATTGATTATTAGGAAAATATGACGATACACACATAAGCACTCCCAACCTTCGCACATTTATGCTGACCAATATAATTACGCTACTAAGAAAGATTGATAATGATATCCATGAGAGCCTGGGAAATATAAGAATACTGTTTTGTATATGTAATAATTATGGCTGGCATTGTCTCAAGCCAATAATTGAAGAGGTAGCTAGCGATGCCGCGAGCAGGAAAATGGATGTTTATGCCTGTATAACCACAGGTGATGTCGATGTCGGGATTATAGAATTACCACAAGGAGTGATACTGTCAGGGGCCGGTAAGGCCGTGTGGCGCAAATGGCATTACATAATACATACTGATATTATCGACCCGCATTTTCACAGAAGCGCTGTGCACATAATGCTCCCGCATGGAGTCGGTTTTGGTAACATGCGGATTAACTATAACGGCAAGCAATATCAATCTAAAAAATGTGATTTATATCTAGGCTTGTCACGTGCGGAATATGAATCGTTTAATGAGGATCCTCTGATCACGCATGAGAATAAATATTATGCGATTGTCGGATCCGCGAAAACGGATATCTTATTCAATAAGCAACTCGAGTTACGTGAAATTGCATTACGCGCCAAGAAGATAGATCCACTTAAAAAGACAGTCTTAATTAGCTCCCATTTTACCGAAACATCGATCTATTCTTATTTGGGCATAAACTTTGTAAGAAATTTACTTGAGGACTATAACGCGGCATGTAACTTCATAGTTATAGGACATGCCAAAAATTGGACTAAGGAGGGAGGGCCCGAGAGGTGGCTGGAATTTAAGAAACTGGAAGATGATTATGCTAATACGATCGTTGATAGGTTCGTGGATTTTTATCCCCACTTATGCGCCGCAGACGTCTTCATTACGGACCATTCCTCGTTCACCATTGAGTGTGTTTTAGCGGACAAACCCGTATTGTATTTTAATCCGCCCTCAAGGGAATTTAATTCCATAGCCGTAAAGAATATATACTTGGATGCAACAGAATGTTTCGCGAGTTACGATGAGATAGGCTATTCATTAAGAAATGCTTTATCAGGTATAGATGAGAAGAAAGACAATAGAAGAAGAATGCGCGAATATTTTATTGCAAATGAAGGTGCGGCAGCGAAACATGCCGCTAACGTCATCCGATCATTAGGGAAAGTGTGTTCAGTCAATAGCAGAAAATGGAGAAAAGATAATCCTTATTTCATTAAAAATACTGTTGATGCATAAGTAGGAATGCAAGGACAGCAGGCCAGCCGGATGAACATGGGGTAACCTGCCATGAGTGCGCGTTATATAATTGGTACTGGTTGGTGGTGTCCTGGGGAGGCCATCCAAGACAGGACAAAGCTGTATGGCGATGAAGCGATAAGAAGCAGGGAATTCCACAAATTGTGGTATCAGGCGATTAGCAGATACTCCAATCCTCAGAAGATCCTGATAGTCGATAGCAATTCACCATTGCTGCCGGAAATAAATCCTGATGATGACAGGATGGAACTGGTCAGCCTGAATTATAACGCAGGGCATAATACAGCACTAAATACTAAGTTCTGCGGAGCTGTGCGCGCAATGCAGCTCGGTCTGATGTATGCGTTGCAGTGCGATACCGATTATTTCGTTTATCTGGAGCAGGATGCGCTGATATATGGCGCCGGCGTTATCGAACACTGTATCAAATGCATGAAGACTCAATACATGTTTGGCAACGGCGCTGGCACACCCCAGCGGACGCAACAATCACTATTTATTATCCGACAGGATGGTATTTTAAGCTTCATAAAAAGGCTGAACGAGATAAAGCAGGATGACCACGAGATTGCCCCCGAGGAAAAATATCACCTCGTCTGCACAAGAGGATTACTTGGTTATCTGGTTTATCTGAGCATGAAAAGGGAGAAAAATCTTCTGTTTAATAAATTGGACTGGCACATATCAAAAGTATTACGTAATTATGATCATCTGCCGATAGGCTACGGCAGAACCAGGCCGATTCGATTTAACGATGAATACTTTTATTTTCAGCATGGGACAGAGGATGAACTGCGACAGTACAAATTATTGACAGGATTGTAATTAACACATGTCATAAATCAGTTCAGATGCTATCCAATACAGCTAATAGCATTTGAACATCGACAAGGATATTTATTGCACATGCTAAAAAGCTTGATTCTAAACACCGGGTCCAACGCCGGGATGTACTTCGTAAGGACAGTCATAACATTTGTTATGACTCCTATATTTGTAAAAAATCTTGGCGCGCATGATTACGGCATCTGGGAAATTGTGACTGTCGCAGTCGGTTACATGGGGTTATTCGATCTTGGCATCAAACCTGCGGTATCCAGATTCGTGGCATATTATAAATCCCTGATGAAAAACGATGCCTTGATGGCTGTTTACTCCACAACAATGCTCTATATGTTTTTATTAGGCGTTGTTGCATTTGCTTCAGGAGTAATGGTTTCATTGATAAAACCGGAAATCCTTATAGGAAATGCCAATATATCGGAACGGTATCAATGGTTAATATTTATTATTGGGGCGCAATTGCTGATAATGTTTCCCGGGAAAATAGCCGAATGCACATTGGAGGGATATCAAAAATATTATCTGAGTAATAATGTCACTGTAATATTCATGATAATCAGTTCTGTCCTGATATATAAGTTAATAACTCCGTCAAATGCATTATTGATGATCGCCGCTATATCCGCGATATCAAGTTCGGTGAAATACGTAGTATTTTACGTAATTCTAAAACGCCAAAGTCCATATCCGGTATACTTCTCCAAGCATCACGTATCGTCAGTGGCATTCAAGGAAGTATTGAGATTTAGCCTAAAATCTTTTGCCCAGGCCGCTACCTACACAGTAGGCATGAGTGTTGATAAACTTGTAATCACGGCTTTTGATGGCGTTAATGTCATCATATATTATGTCTTGCCAACCAATTTGATACGTGTGTTTGATGCGCTTATATTGACCTTGACACAGGCAACGATGCCACTCTTTTCAGAACTACATGGCAGTGATAATAAAGAAGTCGCCAAAAAATATTATCTGTTCGGATCAAAGATAATATTTTCATTTTCCAGCTTGATTGGAGTGGGCACCTTCATGATGGGCGAAAAGTTTATAGGTTACTGGATTGGTATTGAATATGGAAATAAGGCGCCACCAATTATCACAGGTCTGGTAATCACCACTATACTCCTTAGCGTAAATCCTCTCGGGCACAGATATCTGACGGCGATGAATAGCCATGGAATATTAGCGAAAACTAATTTGCTCTATACAATACTGCTCATACCAACTTCGATCATCCTTGTGAAGATCCATGGGTATGTTGGGGTGGCGTATGCGGGGATATTCCCGGCATTAATTGTCACACCCATAATATTAAACAAGACCTGCCGCATGATTGGCGTTGAGGTGTCGACTTATCTGCAACGAACTATATTACCGAGTATATTACCAGCAATCTGTGTTTTTATGCTGATGACGATGGTTCTCGAGTATGAGCTGGTGGGGAGCATGGTTGAACTGATCCTTCATGCTCTCATAGCTGCAGTGGCATTCTTTGGTGTTTATTATGTAATTGGAATGCGCGGTGATGAAAAACATCTTCTAATTAGCAAGATAAAGTCTGCTTTTGATATGTGAATGGTTAGGGTCATGGGATTATTAAAGAGGATTATTACGAGATTACCTGCATGGCTACAGCATGAAATAAGAATATGGTATTACCGGTGCAATATAATTCGCGGAAAGTTTGTTAGTGAAGAATTAGAGTATCCGGTCATTACACAATTCATCGGGAAAGGGGATTGGGTCATTGATGTGGGAGCAAACGTCGGACATTACACATGTCTAATGTCGAAGCTGGTGGGAATAGAAGGAAGAGTATTGTCTTTTGAACCCGTACCAGACACATTCAGGTTTCTAGTCGCGAATGGAAAATACTTTCCTCATGATAATGTTTCATTTATCAATGCAGCAGTCTCTGATGAGCCTGGAGAACCGGCGATAGATATTCCTAGAGATGCGAATGGTATAAATTATTACCAAGCGCATGTGACAAACGGAGTGAGTGCGGGGATACATGTACTTTCCTTAAGCATTGATAGCCTAAGCCCGGCGAAACATATTTCATTTATCAAGATAGATGCTGAAGGTCACGATTACAAAGTGCTCCTGGGTTTGCGAAAATTGATTACCAGGGATAAACCCACCTTGATGGTTGAAGCAAATGCGTCCAGGATTACAGAATATCTTGAAAACCTTGGGTATCTCCCTGTAAATCTACCAGGCTCGCATAATACGATTTATATTCAGAAACAAAATACAGATTTGTTGAAGAGCCTCCAAAAAAGCTTTGGAACTGAAAACTGAATCAGTTCGCCAGCACCACCCGATACTTCTCCCGGGCGCCGCCCGAATTCCCAACTGACAACGATTACTACTCTTCTACTTGGGCGTGCTCGTGTATGCAATCCACGAGGTGTTTGACGTGTTAATTATATTATTCAGGGATTCTGCGAAGCAGAGCGCTGTTATCGTAGTTCTTGCGAACGAGGCGCATGGGGTTGCCTCCGACCAGGACATTGTTCGGCAGGCTTCTAGATACTACCGTAAGGGGGCCGATGGTTGCCCCGTCTCCCACCCGAATTGCGCCGAAGAGGATCGAGCCAGCCCCGATCCAAACGCGGTTACCTATGGTGGGGACACCGGGTATCCCGTCTGCCCTTAGCCCCATCGTGACCTGATGGTTGATGTTGCAGTCCGTTCCGACCCGCACTGGACCGATAAGAACGCCACCGTAGTGTCCGATATAGAGGCCGCCGCCGATTTCCGCCAGCGGATCGATGTGTATACCCCAAAGAATGACCATCGCCTTATCAAGAAAATAATACAATAATTTCAAGGGAAGCCTGAACCATACGGAGGAAACTTTACGTTCCACCCAGAAACCAAACCGGTAAACCAGCGTTGCCTGCAAGCCTGGCGTATCTAAAAATATTTTTGCCTTCTTGAAGTAATTGGCTCCCTGGTCAGGATCAAAATAGCGGCCTAAATCCTGCCGTATTAAAGGGAACCATAGGTGCTGTTTTGTCGCCATGGTGGAGACGTCACCGATACCGTTTATTTGTCGGGAGCCTTGTCCAGATTTGGCAGAAAACGGGCAAAAGCACGGTCCATCGCTTCGTAAGCCCTGGCTGTAAGATGTGTTTTATCGCCGGAATCGAATTCCGGACGCAGCCAGCGTTCCTCAGGGCTGAGGATCAAGATGGATTCGAGGTCGAACACGGGGATGCCAATGCGTCGGCCGTACTCCTTCATCCAGTCATTGAACTCAGCGACGCTTCCTTGTTTAGTCGGTCTGCCTATAATTATTTTTACCACATTTTTCAAGCGAACGATGTAGTCGTCCGGCTTGCCCACTGGGGCGGTCGTGACAAGGATGGGTCGAATCCCGGCCGTCTTCAACATGTCTACCCATCCAGAGATCTTACGTTCGTAGCTGTCCAGGTCGCCGGGAAAGTATGAGGAGCATTCCTTGATCAGCACGATGTCAGGCTTGTCCACGTCCTTGATCAATCCGTCAATCAAGTCTCCCTTATCGAAATCGTAGGTCCCGACGTAACTAAAGCGGTACCCCGGGGCCTGGATCCGCTTGCCAAGTTCCTCCAAATGCCATTCTTTGCCTATGGAGGCCCCCACCAGCACGAGATGTCTGTCCGGTTTAGTGTATATTTCTTCCGCCATGAGTGAACCTCCACAGATGAGTGAAATAATGCATAACCGTAGAATATATCTGTATATCGAAGCTAATTTTTGCATTTTAATTCTCCACTACGCTGAGGTAGGCCATTTTATCTCAGATGAATAGATTCCATGACGAATGACGCGCCTTAAGGATGAATTTCTGTGACTTCCCGGACTAAGAGTGGCCTCATGTGGAGATAGCGCGTCGATCGGCGCTTCGCCTGGATCTGGCTGTAAACGCGATCCACCTGCGCCTGAGTCAAGTCCACAATGGGGGCAGCTTCCTCGGCAGATATGCCATGTCCAAGCGCCCACAGGCATAAGTCCAGCTTCTCCAGAGGGAGGGAAAAATAGAATTCGTCCTGGGATTGCTCCAGGGAGTAGGTATCGGTCGTCGGAGGGCGGCGCCGGATCTCCTCAGGCACACCAAGATACTCCGCGAGCTGGTAGACCTGCGATTTATACAGATGGGCAATTGGCTTGAAATCCGCCGCGCCGTCGCCGTTTTTGACGAAGAACCCCTGGTCGTATTCAAGGCGATTTGGCGTGCCGACGACAGCGTAATTGAGTCTGTCGGCATGGTAGTACTCCATCATCCGCCTGGTCCGCTGCTTGAAATTTGTCGCCGCCACGATACCGAGATAGGCGTCAAGGGTGAGACGCGCCTTGGTCTGAACGCCTTCTGGCGATTGCGCGATGATGGAGAAAAAGGCGTAGGCGGCCTCATCCAGTATCCCGGGCAGGACAATTTTGCATTTCCAGCCAGGACCAAAATCAGGGAGCACTTTACGGATGGCGTCGTCTCTGCGTTCGTAGCATCGCGCCCCGTTCAAAACGGGCGTGATGTCTTCCAGGCAGGAAGGGATGCCCAGGGTCTCCGTCAAAAGCAGACCGAGGCGCAAGCTATCGCCCGAGGAATCCGCCTCAGGCATGAAGAGACCGAGCACGCGGTCTTTCCCGAGGGCCCGTGCGCAGAGCGCGGCGCAAACGCTTGAATCAATACCGCCGGAAAGTCCCAGAACGGCGCCCTTGCGCTTGAGTTCCTGCCCGACCTGGAAACGAATGGCCGCCACGATAGTGGAGACTTCCGACGCAGGGTCGAGTTTTAAAATGTCGCGCGAGAAAACCATCAGTCGGGCTCCTTGAACAGGTCGGGAAGCAACTTCTTGTCGATCTTGCCGTTGGGCGTCCTCTGTAATCTTTCCTGAAGCAGGAGGATGTGCTTCGGAATCTTGAAATCCTCCAGGTGTTTTTTACAGTGTGCCTGGAGTTCTCCGGGCTTCAACTCGGATCCGTCCCGTACCGAGATGACTGCGCAGATGGCTTGCCCTAAAATAGGATCTGGCAGTCCGATTACGGCGGACTCCATTACATCAGGGTGTGTACAGAGGACTTCCTCTACTTCACGGGGACTTACTTTTTCTCCGCGACTCTTTATGATGTCGTCCCGCCGTGCCACGAAATAGAGGTAACCCTCTTCGTCTGCGCGGAAAAGATCTCCCGTGTGAAGCACACATTCGTTGGGCAAGGGGCCGGGTTTTAGTCTTTGCCGGGTCCCTTCCGGGTCCTCCCAGTATCCTTTCATCACGTTGGCGCCGCGCACCACTAACTCTCCGACTACACCCGGCGTCACACGCCGGTTCTCCTCGTCCACGATGTAGACCTCCTCATTGGGTATGGCGCGTCCGACGGAGGCGGGTCGGATATCAATCTGATCCGGTGATAAATATGAGACCCGTATGCATTCGGTGAGCCCATACATAGAATAGAGGGCAACATGGGGAAAGAATTTTCGTAGTCGCTGAATGTGGTCCGTCGGGAGGGCGGCGGCGGCATTGGTGATGTAACGGAGGGACGAAAAATCGTAGTTCTTCAGGTCCAGACCAAGGAGGATGGCGGCCATGGTCGGGACAATCGGGAATCCCGTTGCCTTCTCCCGGGCAAGCGTTTCCAGTACCGCGTGGGTATACGCGAAAGACCGCTCCAACACCAAAGTGCCACCGAATTGGAAGGCCGTTAGTGCCTGGCATAATCCATAACCAAAGGAAAGTGGCAGGGCGCTGAGAATAACATCATCGGGCCGGTTGTCCAGGTAGCTGGTGATGGAGGTGGCGGCGGAAACGATGTTCAGATGCGTAAGCATGACACCCTTGGATCTTCCCGTGGATCCCGACGTGTATATGAGGGCTGCGAGGTCCATGTCGATGTTCTTCTTTGGCGGCGGTGCGTCCGGCAAATGATGATCTTCCAGGACCGATTCGAGAGACATGACGTTCTTGCCAGTCATGCTGTGACCATTACCGCCCGTTACCATCACGGTCCTCAAGTTGTTGGAATTCTCAAAAACCTCAATCACATTAGTCCATTTACTGGCATCTGTGACGAGAGCTGAAGCACTGCAATTATTCAGGGTTAAAGCCACCTTGTCGGCCTTGGTTGTCGGATTAATGCCCAGGAACACACCGCCGGCCTTGAGGACTCCGAAGACGGAGATGACAGCCTCTACGGTATTGTCCAAATAGATTGCAACCCGGTCACCGCGTTCTATGCCTTCCCGGATTAGTGCGTGGGCTTGGCGGTTGGCCATGTCTTCAAGTTGGGCATAGGTCAGTCGCCTCCCGTCGCAGACCAGGGCGGTCTTGTCTGGCATGCGTTTGGCGCTGCGTTCCAGGAATTCTTCAACTTGCATGGATCAGGGCTCTGTTTTCTTCTCTATAAACGCCGCAAGCCGATCTACAGAGTCCAGGTTTTCCGGCGTCAAGTCTTGATCATTGACCTTGATATGGTAAGTATTTTCAAGATGGGCGATAAGTTCCAGTGTCCCCGTGGAATCAATGATGCCCTTTTCTAGGAATGAGTCGGAATCGGAGAAGTCGAGTTCCTCGCCGAAATAGAAATTGTCCACTATAAATTTTCTCAAGTCGTTTTTCACGTCATCGATCCGCATGAGGGGCTCCCGTTGTGTCGATTAGGCTGTATGGCTGTCAAAATTCTGGATGAACTGGTCTGCTGAAATCTGAGTTGAAAGAATGCCCACCAGCGCCATATTGTCCTTGATGCCTACAGCCATGCCGTGTCGGAATTTGTCGAGCAGCTTCTCAACTGCGGAAGGCTGAAAAATGCCTTCCTCTCTAAGTCTCTTACTGGAAAGAAGTTCGGATATGTAGTCCGGGGCGCCTGGAGCTGTAAAGCATTGACCCTCCGGGGCACGGTAGGGTTGTTTGGGCCGCGTGAGGACCGATTTCGGAATCAGGTCCGTCATGCACTTCTTAAGCAGGTATTTCTCATTGAGTCCTTTCATTTTGAGACGCGGCGGAAGTTTCGCGCCGAACTCGGCCAAGCGATGATCCAGGAACGGAAAACGCCCTTCCACCGAATGGGCCATCGCCATGCGGTCTCCCTGGGATGAAAGGATGTACCCCGGTAAAAGGATGGCGGTTTCCAGGTACTGACCGCGGCAAAAATCGTCCCAGTTGTGAAACTCCCGCGGGAGAGAGCCCCTTAGAAGACCCCTCGCATCGAAACCGGCAAGGCGCTCCTTCCACTCGGGGGAATAAAACATCTTGATCATGGCCGTCATATCCCACCGCGGGAAATGAGAATAACATGGGTCCGTGAGGTCCTGCGGACGCGCTTTGAAAAAAGAGGCCAGATAGGCTTCTGGCTGTTTTTGCAGGTTCGTCAAGTACGGATAAAGCCGCTTCAGGAGCAAGTGCCTCCACCGGGATCCGGGAGATCGGCCCATAAAGTGGCGGATCTTGGCTTCCTTGAAGATGTCATAACCGCCGAAGACTTCATCGGCGCCTTCCCCGGTCATGACTACCTTAAATCCACTCTCGCGGACCAATCTGGAGAGTAGATAGAGAGGCGCCGGTGCGGTGCGGAGGATAGGCTTTTCAGTGTGCCATATAACATCCGGAAAGACCTTCGCGATATCCTCCGCACGGCAGTGCACTTCCTGATGGTCGGTTCCCAGGAATGTACTCGCCTCATGTTGGAAAGGGCTTTCGTCAAATCCAGGATCCTCAAAACTAACGGAAAATGTCCTAAGAGGGGCATTCGTGTAATGGCGGATAAGGGCAGTGGTGACTGTGGAGTCCAACCCGCCGCTAAGGTAGGCGCCAACAGGGACGTCCGCGCGCAGACGCAGGCGTGTGGCATCCACGAGCAATGCCTTTAATTCCTCCGCGAGAAGATCAGGGTTTTCGTCTGTCAGGGAAGCGCCGTTTGGATAGTCCAACCGCCAATAGGGATAAAGTGTTATCCGGCCATCTTCCACCCGCATGGAGTGGCCGCCCGGAAGCTCCGAGATCCCTTTAAAGAATGTCTTGGGTGGGAGGCAACACCAGAAGGAAAAAATCTGATCCAGCCCCTCGTGATCGATCGCCCGCGGTACTTTCCGGTGCGCGAAGATGGCCTTGATTTCAGAGGCAAAGATGAAGACGTCCTTTGTCCTTGTGTAAAACAGTGGGCGTACCCCCAGCCGGTCTCTTGACAGAAACAACCGCCTGCGACGACGATCCCAGATGGCGAATGCCCATTGTCCGTTGAAGTCCTTGACGCAATCCTCGCCTTTTTCGGCATAGGAATGGAGAATGACCTCGGTGTCCGAACGGGTTGTGAATTGGTGGCCTTTTCGTTCTAAATTAGCGCGGATTTCAAGGTGGTTGAAGATTTCTCCGTTGAAGGAGATCCACAGATCGCCATCGAAAGCGGACATCGGCTGCCGCCCGCCGGCAAGGTCTATGATGCTGAGGCGGGTGTGGGCGAGGCCAAGGGCCCCATCGGTGATGACCCCAGACTCATCTGGTCCACGGTGGCGGAGGTTCCAAGCCATCCGGTGAAGCAGATCTTCAGAAACGGGGCGCCCGTCAAGATTCAAAACACCGACGATGCCACACATGATTCCTTAAATCTTAACCGGAAATCCCATCAACACCGAAGGGAAGGTATTCACTTTAAACAGATCGGATAGCACGCTCGGCATGTTCACCCCTCCCCAATCGCCAATCAATTTAACAAAAGCCACTTTGGTCAGTAGTGGGTCATCGTTCGGACCGTATTGTTATTTTTTCAACGCATTTTGCGAGTATGTAGCCTTACCGGCTTCATTCTTGGCGAATATAGACGATGGGTGACCAATGAACAAGCACCGGGGTGGGCTAAACCGTATCGGTGCCGAGGGCCCACCGGGGACAATGAGCGGGTTTCAATGTATACTCATCGCGTATCTGTAAAATCGCGTTGCCGAGATGATATGAAGTCTATAACCTGTTAATTGGTTTGGTATTTCCTGGACAATTGAACATCAATACTTGCCCCTGGTTGGAGTCCTGGCCGGATTGGAGACGATCTATGCAAAAACAAGCCAGAGCTGTAAGTTACCTGATCGCTTGCGGGGTTATCCCCCTCATCCTTAGCCTGATGGCGGCCTGTGAAACCTCACGGGGGATTCGTGACAATTCTTCGGATACGTCCACACAGAGCAAGGCCGGAGCTTTTGATTATCAAATTGGTCCCGGCGATCAACTGCAGATATTTGTCTGGAGAAATCCGGATCTCACCAATACAGTGCCCGTGAGACCGGATGGCAGGATCTCTTCGCCGCTTGTCGAAGATTTGATGGCCAGCGGCAAGACGCCTACCCAACTCGCCCGCGAGATCGAGGAGATCTTGGCGCAGTATATTCGCGAACCACTGGTTACTGTGACTGTAGTGAGTTTTGTGGGGGGGTTCGACCAGCAGATTCGGGTTATCGGTGAAGCAACTACACCAAGGGCTCTGCCTTATCGTACGAATATGACCCTGCTTGATGTGATGATCGAGGTGGGCGGAGTCACGGAATTCGCCGGCGGGAACAAATCTACCATTGTCCGCGACTCACAAGGCAGTCAAACCCAGATCGGCGTGCGCATAGATGATCTGATAAAGAAAGGCGATATAAGCGCCAACATCCCGATGCAGCCTGGCGATATAGTGATCATCCCCGAGTCATTGTTTTAGATAGTTCTACGATCATCGCTCAGCATCGCATTTCAATCAGAAATTTATCATGAGGGAATTCCTGGAGCTTGCATTCACCTATCTCTGGATGGTGATACACCATCGCTGGATTGCGTTGCTCAGCGCTATCGTACTGACAGTATGCGGCTGGATCGGCATAGGTTTCATACCGGACGTCTTCGAAGTCGAAACGAGGGTCTATTTCGATACCAAGACGGTGCTCAAACCCCTGCTTGAAGGGCTTGCGGTGGAGAACGCCATGCGGGAAGAATCCGCCCAACTAGTGCGCAGAACTCTCCTCACCCGGGCCAATATGCTGAAAGTAATTACCGATGCCGACCTGGATATTAATGTAACCGAGGATAAGGAGATGAATCGCCTCATCGAAAAGCTTCAGGAAAACATCGTCATCAAGACGGTCGATATTCCTGGCATGCGCACCGAGATGAGCAATCTTTATAGCATTATTTATCGGCATAATAACCCGGCTGTAGCGAAGAAAGTTGTCGAATCCATTCTTAACATTTTTGTCGAAACGATACTCGGATCGAGCCGCAAGGACAGCGACAAGGCGGAAAGCTTTCTCGACAAACAGATCGAAGAGTACGCCGCTAACCTGGAGATGGCGGAGGAACGGCTGAAACTATTTAAACAGGAACATGCCGGCGCCATGCCAGAGGAGGGCAGCACTTATTACACCAGATTGAACGCGCTGAAAACGAATCTGGACGCCGCTACTCTGGAGCTCAGCGAGAAACATAACGAGCGGACGGCTTTGCAGAAACAGATCCAGAATTTTCTGGCGACTGCGGAAGGCGGTGGCGGTGAATCTCCGCTGATCGAGGATCCCCTGGATAGCAGGATAGCGAGCTTGCAGGCCAGACTGGATGAATTGTTGCTTCAGTATACAGAGAGACACCCCGATGTGGCGTCCACCCGCGCTGCATTGGAAGAGCTTAAACGGCAGAAGCGGGATCAACGCCAGGACGATGCCAACGATGTTCCCGAAAGACAGGCCGGCATCGTCGATTCCGGACTCTACCAGGACTTGAATGTATTGCTGGGCGAGAAGGAGGCTGAAATTGCCGCGTTGCAAACCAGGGTCGGGGAATACAATCGCCGCATCGAGGAAATGAATAAGCTGTTGAGCACCATCCCTGAAGTTGAGGCCGAGTTGACCAGGCTGAACCGGGATTATGACATTACCCGTCAAACCTATAACGAACTGGTTTCCAGGCGCGCCTCAGCGCAACTATCCAGGGAAGCGGAGCAGACAGCCAACGAAACCCAGTTCAATATTATCGAACCTCCCATTATACCGCTTACTCCGGTGAGTCCGGATAGATTCAGATTGATTACTGCCGTGCTGTTCCTGGGGATTGTGGGCGGCGTTGGCTGCGCCGTCATGTTTGAACAATTCCGGCCGACATTCTACACCATAAAACAGATCGAGGAGGGCATGAGCATCCCGGTGTTGGGTTCCGTTTCCATGTCCTGGGCCAGGGAGGACTTGAAGCAGCGCCGATTAGGCATGGTAACGTATGTAATAATGTCGATTGCATTAATTGGCATGTATGTCCTGGTAATGCTCAACAAGGATTCGATGGCGCTGCTGAGTCGTTTCGTGACAACGCCGGGCTGAGCATTCCCATGAGCATAATCGAAAAAGCGTTGGATAAACTGGATAGCGCCCTGGCTTCCGCAGTATCGACTTCAGGTGATAAACCGGGGTCTGAACACAGCACGGATATTCCGCTGTTCCAGGAAGAGTGCGAAATGACAGCAGATTTAGCCGGCGGTATCGAAAATCGGTCAAGAAAATCATCCAATACCATCACCATAGATCTCAAAAAACTGGATGCTCTTGGGTATATCACACCGGAAACAAGCAATCTGCATCTATTCGAGCAATACCGACATATCAAGATGCAAGTTCTCTCGGAGGATGAGAGGTTCGAGGTTGTCAATAACAGTAACATCATTGTGATCACGAGCTCTGTCCCGGGGGAAGGCAAGACGTATTCGTCCATCAATCTGGCGTTGAGCATTGCCTACGAATACAACAACCGGGTTCTCTTCATCGACGGCGATGTATACAAAAAAACCTCCAGTACGATATTTGATATATCTAATCGGCCTGGTTTACTCGATTACCTTACCTCCGAGAAATCGGATCTTGCGGATTTGCTGCTGAACACCAATATCGAGAAATTTACTGTATTGCCGAGTGGGAGGTTTCACGAACGAGCGACTGAACTCTACAACAGCAAGCGCATGCAGGTGCTGATGGAGGAGTTATCCAAGCGCTATAGAGATCGCTTGATAATCATCGATACGCCGCCGCTACTGCAAGATACCTCCACAGCCGCAATCGCCAGATCGGCGGGCAAGATCATTATGGTGGTGGAGGCGGAAAAAACTCCCCGATATTTTGTGGAAGAGGCGCTGCGCAGAGTAAACCGGGAAAAACTGTTGGGCATCATTCTCAATAAAAGCAACCAGCGCTATGGCAGCGAATATGGTTATTACAGCAGCTACGGCAAGAATAAAACGGCTGCATCATAAGACTTTTCCGCTGATCTCCTTCTTGGCGGCCGCATCCGTGGGAGTATCCGGAACCGTGCCAGTTGCTGCCGCTGATCTCCGCCTGACGCCAAGAATCGCGGTGCAACAACTCTATACCAGCAACGCCCAGACAGGAAATTCAACAGGGGATGCTGTCACTACCACGACTCCAGGACTTCTCATCACCGCGCAGAACAGGCTGATGGACCTGTCTCTGGACTACAGCCTGCAGGATAATTATTACGCAGTCAGGGATGATAACCGGTTGTTTCATCTGGCGGATATCAACGGGCGTTTCACTCTACTGCGCGATCTGGTGTTTCTCGATGCTTCCCTGGCTAACAGCCAGCAGAATATATCCAACAGCGGCCAGAACGGTTATGACAACCTGACCTTGTCGGGCGATACCTCTAATGTGCTGCGGTATTCGATCGATCCGGCCGTGCACTACCAGTTTGGCAATTTAGCGGACGTGGAACTGAAGTATTCAACCGGCGGAATCCAGACGGAACGTGACGATTCAGAATCAAGCCGCTACCTCCTGTCCATGAAAAACGGCGCGGCCTTCAATCGCCTGCTCTGGGACCTGAGCTTCAACAGCGACAGACAGGATTATCAGTCCGATGCCACCGTGGTTCTGGAAAATGTCACCGGCCGGTTCCGGTATCTGCTGGGAAGGAGTCTGGCCCTGGTGACCTCGGGGGGGTATGACTCGAACAGATATTCGAGCGTCAGCGAGGTCGATGGACCGCTATGGAATGTCGGGGTGGAATGGAACCCTTCCGTAAGAACATCCCTGCTACTGTTGTACGGGAGAAGGTATTTCGGGACGGACTTGAATGTAAAGGCCACACACCGGATGCGCCGGTTAATGTTGAGCATCGGGTATTCCATCGAGCCTGAAACCACACGGAACATCCTGACGGAGCAACAGGTTTTCAGCAACACGGACCCCCTGGGGAATATCGTTACGGGCCTCGATGCCGCCGTGCCGGGAGACATCAGCGTGGGGGCCCCGATACAGACCAACGAGGTATTCATTCAAAAACGATTGAACCTGGTTCTAGGAGTTACGCTTAATCATCAGCGTGTGATGTTTGAATTTACCGATACTGACAGGGAATACGAGGTCAGCGGCAGAAATGAAACCCTGCGGCAAGCAGGCTTGAGCTGGAATATAGAGTTCAGCAGAAAAACCAGCACTGAATTGAGTTGCCGGTGGATTGATTCCATGACGATGAGTGATCTGGGGGAGGAATACCTGATTTCCAACGGGGAGATCCATTATCTTTTAGGCGAAAATTTCCTAATCAAGGGCGGGATTTCCTATATGATCAGAAACTCGTCGACACCGCTGTCCGAGTACGATGAAGCGCGCGTGTATGCGGGATTCAGCAAGGCTTTCTGACCGGGTGTGACGCCTAATGTATCAATCCTATTTCAAATTCAAGGCGAAGCCGTTCCGGCTTAATCCGGACCCGAGATTTTTTTACGGAAGCGCCACGCACAAGCGGGCCTTGTCCTATCTACGCTATGGCATCGAGCAGGGGGAGGGATTCATCATTATAACGGGGGATGTCGGCACCGGAAAAACCACCTTGGTAAGCAGATTGCTCAGGTCCATACATCAGAGCAACATCATCACCGCGCATATCGTGAATTCGCAGCTCCAGCCCGCGGATCTACTCCGCATGGCCGCGGCGGAATTCGGCGTGGAATACAGAAATCTCGACAAGGCTTCACTGATCCAGAATCTTAATGAATTCTTCCAGCGCAGCGCAGAGGATCGCAAACGGGTATTGCTGGTGGTTGACGAGGCCCAGAATCTGACGCCTAAATCGCTAGAGGAATTGCGCATGCTCTCAAATCTCCAGAGTAACGGCAGGCAATTGGTGCAAAGTTTCCTTCTCGGCCAGAAAGAATTCCGAAACATGCTGAGATCCAGGGGCCATGAGCAGCTCAGGCAAAGGATCATCGCTACTTATCACTTGAGACCGTTATCCGAGGCGGAGACCCGTGAGTACATACTGCACAGACTGAATATCGTAGGCTGGAATGATGACCCCTCTCTCGATCAGCCCGTATTCGCGCGGATTTATCAGCATACCAAGGGATTGCCAAGAAAAATCAACCTGCTTTGCGACAGACTGCTTCTGCACGCCTGCATAGAAGAACTGCATCGTATCGACGAGCGTGTGTTCGACGAAGTCCTAATCGACATCGAAGGCGAGTACTGGAGCGGCGGAGATGGGGATGAAGAGGAACTGATGGAGCCAGGGCAAGCGCGGAACAATCAGTGATGCAATTCCTTGAATGAATATGATCGTTAACTCCCTCAGCGTCGATGTGGAGGAATATTTTCAGGTATCCGCCTTTGAGAATTACATCGAAAGAACCAGTTGGTCTTCTTTGCCAAGAAGACTGGATCGCAATATCGACAAGATTCTCGCTCTATTTTCTGAACGCGATGTAAAGGGGACTTTCTTTATACTGGGTTGGATCGCGGAAAGGTACGCCGGGTCCATCAAAAGGATCGCGGAAGCCGGGCATGAAATCGCCAGCCATGGATATTCGCACATCAGGGTGTTCAATCAGTCGCCTGAGGAATTTCGGGAGGATATCATCCGGACAAAACGGATCCTTGAGGATCTTTGTGGAATATCCGTATCCGGGTACCGCGCCGCCAGCTACTCCATCGATCGGGAACATCACTGGGCGCATGATGAACTCGAGCAGGCGGGGTATCGTTACAGTTCCAGCATCTATCCCATCCGACACGATCTCTACGGCGTACCGGATGGGGCCCGGTTTGCCTATCGGACGAATCCAGGAAAACTCCTGGAAATCCCGGTGTCGACCTGCATGCTGCTTGGCAAGCGCTTGCCGTGTGGTGGCGGCGGGTATTTTCGTCTGTACCCCTATGCGTTTTCCAGATTTCTGATTCGCAGATTGAATGTCGTGGAAAATCAGCCTTGCGTCTTCTATTTCCATCCCTGGGAACTGGATGCCGATCAGCCCCGGCAGGCAGCCCTGGATATCCGGACCAGAACTCGGCATTACCTGAATCTGGCCCGGATGGAAACCCGGCTTTCCAGCCTGCTGACGGATTTTCGCTGGGATCGGATGGATCGGGTGTTCCTGGCGCAAATGGCTGGGGAATGAAGATACTTACCTCGAATCCCAGGGTGCTTGGGTGGTTGTTGTTTGTACCTGTATTCCTTGCTGCCTATTCCGAAACAGTCGCATCCCTGTACAGGCGGTGGGTAAAATTCGATGAGGCTTATGGACACGGTTTCCTGGTGTTGCTTATTGTCCTTTATCTTATATATGAGAGAAGAAAGGAAATACTCGATTCGCCATCCAATCCAAATTATTTGGCAGCAATTCCATTATTACTGTTAAACATTCTGTGGTTCCTGTCTTTTCAGATCGATATCGAGATAGTGCAGCAACTCCTGCTGCCGCTCATCCTTTTGTTGGTGGCGTTTCTCGCACATGGCCCCGGGATCTTTAAACTGCTCTGGTTCCCGCTGGCATTTCTTTATTTTGCGATCCCCGCCTGGGATTACCTCAATGACTTGCTGATATCGCTCACTGTATATGTTGTAACCGGGCTTGTCCGGCTCTCCGGGATTACCGCCTTTATCGAAGCTGACAGAATAACCCTGTCATCGGGTACGATCGTAGTGGCGGCAGGTTGTTCGGGATTGAGGTATCTGATTATCTGCACAGCGTTATCCTCGCTTTCTGCCTATCTGACCTCGATGAGGACTGCTTTACGTATTCTGGTGGCGCTCATGGGGGTGATGCTTGGGTTGTTGACAAACTGGATTCGGGTATATCTTCTGGTGATGATTGGGTATTACACGGAGATGGAGAGTGGGTTGATAAAGGAGCATGAAATGTTCGGTTGGGTGCTGTTTCTGATTATCTTCAGCCCGGTCTATGTTCTGACTTCACGTTTAGGACAATATACAAGACCGGACCCCGCAGCAAACTTGCCTGTCCAGGCAATCCCACAGGTTGCAGGCGCCCAAGTGGCTGTCTGGATGCTGGTCTGCTTGACCGCATGCAGTGGACCCCTGGCGGCGAGAATTTCAGCCCTGGAACAGGGGCAATTTCTGGCGGCTGATCCGGTCCTCACAGGTTATGGTCAACTCGAATCCGTATCACAGGACCCTTACGAATCGGTTTATTATTTTGGTGACCAAATCTACCGGCCGGCACATGCCTCTGCTGTACTTTACGAAGCGGATCCGGGAACTATCCATGTGGCATCCGCTATTTATCAGAAGAACATATCATCCAGAAACTACCTGCCTTATTACAGGAGCTTTGTCGATCCGGAGGTATGGCATCTGGGGAAGGAAGAGCGCGTGAGTGTCGCGGGGCATCAGCGCACGCTAAACATAAAGGAATTGGAAATGATAAATATCAGAACCGGGGATATAAAACTGCTCTGGTATTGGTTCGATATCGGAGGGCGAATCAGCCCTGACCGGTATATGGCGAAGATTCTCGAGGTGGCGACCATATTTTCTGGTCGAAGCTATGCTGGCCTGACGATCATCCAGGCGGATTGTAAAACCGCGTGTGAAGGTTTACGGGATGTCTTTATGGGTTTGGCGCAGCACGCGGACCGTGCATTCGCCACGGCAACTAACCGGTGAAACGGTTCAGGGAGGAGGGGCTGTCCACGAGTTGCCCTTGCCCTTCAACATGTTCCTGTACGTGTTCCGCCACTTCGCTACGATTGATTCAGTATTTAATTGACTCACCCATTTTTTCCCGTTGTTGGATAAGGTTTTCCACAGATCCTCATCTGTCATGAGCATGTCAATCGCCGCCGCGAGTCCGCGCACATCACCTGGTTTGATCAGTACCCCAGCGCCGCTTTCATTCACGATGTCGGGTATGCCGGCAATATCTGTGGCGATGAATGGGGTGCCACAGGCTGCGGCTTCCAGAAGTACGGTGGGATAGGCCTCGGCATAGGACGGCAGGATCAGAATTCTCGCAGTACGCATGATTCGCAAGACCTCGCTTTCAGGCACCCAGGGTAGCAGGCGACAGTGCGCAGGGTGTACACCGTTTGGTGGGTTTGTGTAACACTCGCACTCAACAGGAACTGTTACCTTCTCCAAGGCGTTAACCAGGTCGTTCACGCCTTTTTCCCATGACCAACGCCCGAAAAAGACTATATCGCGGTTTCGGTCTGTCACCGGTAAAATCTCCGTCTCGTGCCAATTGCGATCCAGGGCATTGGGAATCACGACAACAGTTTGAGTGGCCTGGCAAGCGAAGTCACCGTGCAGTCTAGCCAGGCTCATGGACAGAAAAGCTTGAGTGTCCACGAGTTTCCAGATACGAAGGACCAGCGTCCGGATGAAGCTTCTTGGAAGCCCTTGCATGATGATGTCCGTGCTCGTGTGATACTGGAGACAGATTTTGTATCTGCCTAAGGCCGCGACAAGGATATATGGAATGGTTCTGAGTGCATCGCCGGGTGAGCCGATGATGATATGGATTATGGCGTACCTTCCCGGATTCAAGGCTAATCGGGCGCAATAGGCAAGGAAACTGATAAATGTTCTGAAGATCGAATAAAGCCGGGGAGTGTAGCCATACAGGAACGGATGCAACTCCATCTCCGGCATGTGCCGCAATAGGTGGCCTGTAACCTTGGTGACGCCACCCTGAAGCCTGGCGGAATATCCGAGCACCAGAATCCTGGTGTTTAATTCACACGAAGGCGACATGCAGGTTTTATGTGGTTTGGAACTGTTCGCACCAAATCCTGATCTGCTCCGTTGGCAGGTGAATGTCCGTAGGGAAATCCTCTGTGATACGCTGTTCCAGGAAGGTAATATCGCCATACCTGTCTATCACAGGCAAGTTAAAGTCTTTGGCCATGCTATTCGCCCGGTGATCCACGCCGACAATGATGCTTCTGCGGCGATGTTGGAGCGCCCGGATCCCACCGTGCAATCGAGTCCCTATATAATCCAATGACAAGTCTCTGTCCGCCAGTAATGCCGTGTATGCCTTCAGCGTGGGAGGCAGTTCCTCTACCTTGTGGAGATATCCAAGGGTATGCAGATACTGGCGATCATGGATTCCCTGGCCCCAGAAGTAGACTTTTTCGTACTTCTCCAGGACAAACTCCATGAGTTTACTGTCCCTTTCGCGACTTTGGCTGTAGTCAGTCAGGACCACTACCGCATGTTTCCCTTTTCGTTCTGGGATCTGATTGCAATGATTGTTATCAAGCTTCCAGATTGTCGGGCAACCCGTATTGAGCACGTTATTGAAGCCGGCGTCTCGCAACCGTGACTCGGAATAGGAATCCCTGACGGAATGGCTATATCTGCTCGAGAGGATCCTTCCGAGCAACCAACGAGTATAGATGTCTGTCTTTCTTTTGGCCTGGCTGCGCCAGCCCACTCCCAGCAGGATCACGGGTTTTAGAAAGAAAGCGTCTGCTATTCTGATGTTCCATTGTTTCACCAGTCCCATATGGGAATGCAGTAGGTTTGTTCCGCAGGCGATATTGAAATCGACCAGCTTTTGCAGGCGGAAACTGTGACTTGAAAGGCGTTCGTGGGAAAAGAACCGTAATTGTCTATAGTGCGCGAATACTTCCTCTATGACGCATGCCGCGGCATCCATGATGATTTGATCGCCGCTATTCGTACTCGCGGTGCTGGTGTCCAGGATCCCGGCGGTAAACATGCATCCAGCTTGATTCATAACTTTACTCCGAAACGTGATTAATAATACTATTGGAGACTGACAAATGGCGCATGCAGCTAAATATCATCAACCATCGCGCGAATCAACTACAATGCCACACTTATGTGTCGCTGCCTCGATTTTGATTCACATAAAGGCGCAATTAAAAAGATTGTGTAGGGAGTATTGCTAGAAACAATTTTGCTGGTTACACGTGTAATATCTGCTCAGGAACTCATGGTAGCAATCTCTATCATTATACCAACCTATAACAGACGAAACCTGATCAGGTTCGCGATCGACAGTGTGCTCTCACAAACTTGGACAGATTACGAACTGATAATAGTGGACGATGGTTCTACTGATTCTACAGGAGAATTCATCAATAGAAATTTTGAGGACTCTCGAATCAAATATTTTTATCAGGTTAACAAGGGGCAGAATTTTGCCAGAAATCTTGGCATCAGCAAGGCATCAGGCGAATATCTGTGTTTCCTTGATTCAGATGATCTATGGCCAGAATACAAACTTGAGATGTCTCTAACTGCATTTAAAGAGCATCCCGATTGCGATGTTGTTTTCGGCTATGAAATATTAATTGATGATGGGGGGAATGAACTTGGAAGAAGCCAGATAAAACCCTATTCCGGGCAGGTAACAGCAAAACTAATCGTCGATAATTTTGTTGGGATGTCTGCCGCCATGGTAAGGACAGAGGCCGTAAGAAAAATCGGAGGCATGGATGAGACAATAAAAGTAGCGGATGATTTCGCGCTCTGGTTGAACTTATCACGGTGTTGCAGGTTTTATTACATGGATAAGCCGCTTGGGTATTATCGAATAACGAGCGATCAAATATCCAAGGATACAGTGGCGAGATTGAATTCCAATTTATATACAGTTAAAAAATTCCTTGAGAAGTATCCTGATGTGATTACCAATGAGGAAAGAAGGAATGCCCTGTGTGAATTCTACTCTAAACGTGTAAGAATTCTCGGGAAGGAACGATTGTATAAGCAAGGAATGTTGGAATTCTGCAAGGCTGTAGTTAATCGCCCCGGATTGATCCTCCCCTGGCGCGCATTGTACCGCATGTTTATCGAATAAAATCATGAATAGTGGAATTGAAGTAGAGGAGCTGTCAGACAGGCAGTTTGATCAGTTTGGAGTAGAATGGCAAGAGTGTCTTGCAGATTCAGAAGCGGATCCAATATTCGCAAGTTGGCCTTGGTGCCATTCCTGGTGGCAAACGTGGTCAAGTCTGCATGCCTTGGAGTTACTTCTGCTTACCGTCAGGGATAATCTGGAAATAATCGGGATCGCCCCACTATACAGGCACAGGGTCAGGCGTACTCTGGGCCCTTCAGGATATCAGTTGCAATTTATAGGCAATATCTGGAGACATCTGACTGTCAGATCGGAGCACACCGGATTCATCCTCAGAAAGGGACGTGAGACCGAGGCGATGCGGGCGATCACGATGCATCTTCGTTCCATGAAATGGGACGATATGATCATCTGCGATCATTCTCCCGTGATCCTGGATACGTTGGGTACTATGGGGCGAAAAGTCACCCTGCGTGGCCAGGATAGAGGGGTGTGCATCGACACCACAGGCAGTTTCCAGGAATGGCTCGGTTCCCTGGGCAGCAATACCAGGCTGAAGCTCTTCAATAGGAGGTCCTACTTGGGGGGCAGGATGCGCCTGGAGCGGGTCGCGCATGACGACAGCGCGGGTCGGGAATCGTTTTTCAGATTATTATGCCGCTTGCATCTGGATCGCAGGCAAGCACAACCGGAACAAGCGGAAATTGATTTCCACAAAAGGTTGGCGGATTGCTGTGAAACCTATCTAAAGCCGGTGTACTGCGTCATGCATGTGGATGGTAAAGAGGTATCGGCAATCTACGATATCCACGCCGGAGGCAGGCGCTACAACCTGCATTCCGTTTTTATCGGCGATTTCGATAAAAAAGTATCGCTTGGCACGCTGCACCTTGGTTATGCGCTGGAAGAAGCCTTTCAGGATCCTGCAATCCATCTTTACGATTTCCTGGTCGGCGGGGGAAAGAATTCTTTCTATAAGGAAAAATTGAAGGGGAACGTCGGGTATGAATATAGTTTGCAGACATCGCAGGTCTCTGGAAACTTGCAACATCAGATGTACATTGAAGGGCACATGCTCGTCAGGAGGTTTCGTGATTTGTTGACAGCTTCACGCAGGCAGGACAAACCGGGTTCATAGTCGATACCTGAACTTGCCACTGTAATTTATAGTTTCTGCAATTAGACGTAGCAAGGTCATGATCTCTGGAAATCTGGCATGAAGGGGGAAAGAGAACTCGTAAAATCCCGGAATAATCTGGAAATCGAGGTTTGTCGCAACCAGAGTGACCTCGCTACAAAGGCTGAGGCATGGGATGCGCTATTGATCAGCAGCCCGCAACGATCGCCCATGTTGTCTTACGCATGGGTGTCCGCTTACTTGCAGCATAGGGTGCAGAAAGATCAGTCATGGTATGTGCTGTTTGCATACCTTGAGGGCCGGCTGGTTGGGGTCCTTCCCTTGGTGATAAACAGGGTAAGTATTGCAGGGATGCCCAGGTTGGTTCTGCGTACCCCCGATGATAGTCATACCTTTGGCGGAGACATCCTGTATGCGGCTGAGCATCAACTTGAGACCTTCCGGGCACTGATCGAAGCGGTCGGCAGGATAACGCCGGACTGGTTTTCCATCGAATTGCGCCGGGTAGTGGATGATTCACCGACAGTGGATTGCCTGATTCATCCGGGATGGCATCTAACGGTTAGTGAGAGCGCCGGTATCGGGTATTATTTTCCAGTGATTGGTAAATATGAGGACTACTTCGGAGGGCTTTCGAAGAATATGCGAGGGAATTTGCGCCGGGCTGAAAACAAGCTGAACGAGAAATCCGGGTTAAGATTGACCGTGCTTGAACATGATGCCGCCACTCCTGAGGATCTATGTCGTTTTACATCATTGGAGTCCTCTGGCTGGAAGGGGCGCGAGGGATCAGCAATCGAATGTTCGCCTGAATTGCTTCTGTTTTATCGCACATTGACCACCAGGTTGTCCGAATCGGGGATGCTGAGATGGGAGTTCCTGGAGAGGGGTTCTGAGTTGATTGCAGGCAATCTCTCGGTACGATTCAAGGATATCGTCGTTATATGGAAACTCGGATATGACGAAAAGTATGGCAAGTATTCCCCTGGCGCATTGCTGTTCAAGGCCGTGCTTGAGCAGTCATACAAGGATAATGCTATCTCCGAATTCAACCTCATGAGCGATACTCCCTGGCAAGTGAACTGGAACCCGTGCCACCGAGCCTATTCGAATGTCTATATTTACCCGATACGTGTGTATCCGATCATGATCGGTTTCCTGCCGCGTATCCTCAAGGGTTGGTTGCGTCGATCTTCGTCTCTGATGCGTATCGCGCGAAAGATAAGAAAGCAGATATAAGATGAACTGAACCGGTATGGCTGAGATTATATTTATTGCATCACTCCTGCTGATTGTGTACGTGTACATCGGCTACCCTCTCATGGCCTGGTTCCTCTCGCATACAATCAATAAAGAAACGCCAATCAGTAACGAACAAAACCCCTCTATAACAATAATTATATCCGCCTATAACGAAGAACAGGTTATTGCACATACCCTGCGCAACAAGTTATCTCTGGAATACCCCCATGCACTAACAGAGGTCATTGTGGTATCCGACGGCTCGACAGATAGAACGGATATTATTGTAGGTGAGTTTGCGCGAGAAGGCGTTCGGCTCATCCGCCAGGAACCCAGACAAGGGAAGACGTCCGCACTGAATCTTGCGGTAGCGGAAGCCAAAGGTGAAATCCTCCTCTTCTCCGATGCGAATTCACAATGGCATCCGAATGCGATAAGCATGCTCGTGAGAAACTTTGCCGATCCCGAGGTCGGTTATGTAACCGGCAAGATGATCTATACCAATCCTGATGGTTCCCCGGTCGGCGATGGCTGCACCGCCTATATGAAATATGAAAATCTCCTCAGGGAATATGAGTCAGGATTTGGTTCGGTTATCGGCGTTGATGGAGGGATAGATGCGGTGCGTAAATCGCTTTACCGGCCAATGCAACCCGACCAATTACCAGACTTCGTTCTCCCATTGATGGTAATTGCACAGGGGCACAGGGTCGTGTACGAACCCGGGGCCATTCTTAATGAAGAGGCGCTTTCCAGCCAGGACTCCGAATTCCGCATGCGAGTACGGGTATCGCTGCGGGCGCTATGGGCAATCCACGACATGCGACAGCTCCTGAATCCGCTTAAATATCCAGCAACCAGTTGGCAATTATTTTCTCACAAGGTGCTGCGCTATCTGGCCTGGATGCCGCTGGCTGCATGTTTCATCGTCAACCCTTTCATCATGCTGGGCAGCAGTTTTTATACGAGTATCTTCTTTCTGCAGATCACGTTTTATTCGCTTGCTGTCGTTGGCTATGGCATGAGACGTTCAACGAGTATGCCAA
Organism: Gammaproteobacteria bacterium; assembly: GCA_004297165.1. GTDB lineage: Bacteria > Pseudomonadota > Gammaproteobacteria > Eutrophobiales > Eutrophobiaceae > 2-02-FULL-56-15. The sequence goes on along the minus strand of SCUJ01000008.1, from coordinate 227,639 downwards.
TCATTGTAACCGCGCCTTATTATTTTATTTTAATTAATGCGGCAGCAGCCATGTCTCTGGCGCGGTATCTTAAGGGTGAAAAACAGATTATTTGGAACCCGCGTTGTGGGTAATACAGGTCGTGGTGAACCTGTAAAGGTCATGTATATTATCGACAGCTATATCGGCCCATATGCAGGGACAGAGAAGCAATTGTTTTATCTGGCAAGCGGCCTTAATCGTCAGGAAATCCATCCTCATCTTACCGTGTTTCACCCAACGCCCTACATCCATGGTTCAGAATTCCCATGCGCAATAACAATCCTGCCAATAAAGAGGATGCTCAGTATGAGGTCTCTTCTGGCGGTTATCAGATACGGGTTACGTCTAAGAAAGGAAGGTTTTAGACTGGCGCACATCTATTTTGTCGATGCGTCCATATTGATGCCGGTTATTCTTAGATCGTGCGGCATCAAGGTTATTATCTCTCGCCGGGATATGGGTTATTGGTATAACGCCTTGAATACGGCGATTCTCAGATTTAATTCGTTATTCGTAAATGCAGTAATTGCCAACTGTAACGCAGTGAAGGAACGGACTCACAGTGTCGAATGGATCCCGCGGAATAAAATCCATGTGATTTATAACGGAATGCGGAATGTTGATGAGGTAATCGTTCCGGCGCCGTACACATATGATAAAGACAGAGTGAATGTTATTGTGATCGGGATGGTCGCAAACATCAGAAAAGTGAAACGAATCGATGATCTGATTAGGGCGTTCTCGATTATCTGCAAACGTCATCCTGACGCCAGTTTATTAATCGTGGGATCTGGCGATGCAAGCGATTTAATGATATTGGCGGAAAAACTGGGAATATCGCAAAGAATAACCTTTACAGGAGCGATGCAAGATACTTCGCGAATAATAAGGGCGTTTGATGTGGCCGTATCATGCTCCGAATCCGAAGGGCTCTCGAACTCAATCATCGAATATATGCAGAATGAAATACCCGTTGTCTGCACTAGAACGGGTGGCAATACGGAATTGATCGAGAATGGCGAAACTGGCTTTATAGTCGAGGTAGGAGATTACGCAAATCTCGCCGAGAAAATATCTCTCCTTCTCAGTGACCGGGTCATGGCCAGACGAATGGGGAGCAATGCGGCTAAAGCCGTTAAAGAACTTTGCGACATGAAGAAAATGGTTTCACGGCACTCTGATATCTACAAAAGTCTCATTAATTCATCATCATGAGATGAACATGTTTCCATATCCTGTCCGTAGGAGTTTTATCGGAGCTATTGGCTCGGCGGGTTTGTACCGTATTGCCGGTCTGTTTTGCAAGAAGCATCCGAGGATACTCATGTACCATAGGTTTTCAGAGACTGCTGAGCCAGGAAAAGTAAGCGCAAAAGCTTTTGAGTGGCAAATTCAGGAAATTAGAAAATGCTACAAAATATACCCCCTGTCCGCCATTGTCGAATGTCTCCGATCGGGCAATCCCGTTCCGAGCGATGCAATTGTACTGACTGTAGATGATGGATATGAGGATTTCTACCGAGTTGCATGGCCAATTCTCAAGTCGCTGGAAACGCCAGCGACTGTGTACATCACTACCCGATTTATCGATGGCGACTTATGGCTATGGCCAGACAAGTTGAGTTATATCCTGGACAATGCCAATACAAAATCGATGCGCTTGGTCTTCGATGGCAACGAGTCAGTATTTGACCTGGATAATTCTGATTCGATTACGGCTGCCTGGAAGGCATTGATTAATCGCATGTTAAGAATGCGACCGAATGACAGAGATAAATTACTTTTTGACATCGCGGATGAACTGTCAGTGAATACGCCATCGGCGCCCATAAGAAAGTACGCTCCAATGACATGGGAGAATATACGCGAATTATCGAGCGGCGGTATTGCCATTGGTGCGCACACCAGAACTCACCCGGTACTGAGTACTTTGACGCGAGAACAGGCTGCAGACGAGATTGCCGGGAGCAAGACTGATATTGAGAAAATTACAGGAGAAGTTGTACATGATTTTTGTTATCCCAACGGGGCGCATAAAGATTACACAAAGGAGACAAGCGCCATAGTTAAAGACTCGGGATACAACAACGCAGTCGTATCTTATCATGACAATCGGTCAATCACCGATGTCTATGCCCTCAGGAGATACGGTGTGAGTGAAGGCTTTTATAGTTTCAGGAAAGTCATTCATGGTTTATTGCATATGAGTGATTTGCTGGGTGCGGTTGGAAACCCTAACCAGTAAGGGTGGCGCCACATGCCGTTAAGGATTTTACATCTGATAGACAGCAATGGATTATATGGCGCGGAGCGCATGCTGCTCGATCTGATGCAAAGGCAACAATCATCCGGATTATTTCCAATCCTAGGTAGCATTGGTAAAAAGGACGAAAGTGTCAAGGAACTGGAAGCTATTGCACTGGAACGAGGTTTAACAGTTCAACCAATCAGAATGCGTTCGGGCCTGAATCTGGCCGGAGGGATAAATATATTAGAAATCGCACAGAAGCAGAATATAGATATCTTACATTCGCATGGATACAAGACGAATATCCTGCTGGGTATGTTGCCTGCCTGTTTCAGGAGGATACCCTTAGTTTGTACATTGCATGGCTGGACGGGTACGACGCCCATATCGAAGATCTCCTTGTATAACTGGGCTGAGAGGCAGTTACTAAAATATCACGATGCGGTTATAGCGGTCAGCGACCAACAACTGCATGATAAGCGCCTTAGAGCGGCAGGCATTGATAACAATAAATTATTCAAAATATCTAACGGCATAGATCTGGATGATGAAGAAAATGCCCAGGCGGGAAAGGACGAAGTTATTCAGAGCTTCGTTAAGGGTGGCAAAGCAATCGTATCCATTGGAAGATTGTCGAGGGAAAAAAGCTTCGAAACTTTAATAGAGGCGATGTCAGTGCTCCGTAATGGTGATGCCGATATCAAGCTTATCATCATTGGGGAGGGGTATCTTCGAGATAAACTTCAAAAGCAGATAGATTCATTACATCTGAACGAGAATATTCAACTAGTAGGATATAGAATTGCCGCCAAACGCTATCTCCATTTATTCGATGCGCTCATTATCAGTTCTGTCACAGAAGGATTGCCGATTACTATGCTGGAAGCCATGGCGGCAGGGGTGCCGGTGGTAGCAACTGCGGTTGGTGGAATTCCGGAGGCGATAAAAGACGGCATCACTGGATTGCTTGCGCCTCCCAGAAACCCAGTCAAATTGGCGGAAGCGATTAGTAGAGTTATTAACGATATGCAATTGGCCGGAACTATTCGATCCCAGGCTCGATTGATGATACGTAAAGAATATGACAGCCGAGTAATGGCGGATAAGTACGCCGAACTTTATGCAAGGATCGCAGGCAGAATTTAATTGTGCTAATCGCAGGTCACATGAGGATTAATGACATTGGAACGGGATATCTTTTCGAGTCCGGTTCGCCAGTCAGCTCATTTACAGCATCCCTATACATGATTTATGTATGTAGTTTTTTTCTACATCTCGCTGAAAGAATTCCTGGAATAAGCATAATCCGGCCGGATTTGATCATCGTGATTGCCATTGCTGTAATGCTGTTCGCGCAAAATGAAAAACTCAAGGGAAGGTTGAACAACAGCATAGCGAAGATACTATATATCCTGATTGCCTATATTATTTTGACGTTACCTTTCGTCGAATGGCCTGGGAGTGTCATCAAGGCCAATGCGAGTGACTTTATAAAATCGATAGTATTTTTCTTTTTTACCATATTAACGATTGACACGAATATAAGATTAAAAAGGTTCATATTACTAATAATATCATGTCAATTGTTTAGAGTGCTGGAGCCGCTTTATCTACATCTTGTCTATGGTTATTGGGGGAGTATGACATACCTGGGAGACGGCGAATTCGCGAACAGGCTCAGTGGCGCGCCATTTGATATTATCAACCCTAACGAACTTGCCTTTGTCATTGTTACTGTTTTTACTCTGATTCATTACTTATGGTGGGGAGGGCGTTGGAAAAGTAAACTGCTCTATCTTTGCGTATGTATTCCTTTATTTACCGCGTTATTCCTTACATTGTCACGCAGCGGATTTGTGGCGTTATTGGCAGTTATATGGAACATCTATTTAAAGTCCTCAAAAAAGATAATTCTGATTGGAGTGGTTTCAATTACGGCATTACTGATCCTGGGAATGATGAATGATGTTCAGAGAGACAGGTATTTTTCAATAACCGGTGCGCAAAATACGAGAAGCTATGGCACCTTTCAGGGGAGATTCAATGCCATGGAGAAAGATTTCCAGGTGGCATTGAAACGTCCAATATTCGGCTTTGGCCTGGGGACATCCATGGAAGCAAAGGGGAACCTGGATAGTGGCTATCAGATATCTCACATTTTGTATATCGAGGTCCTTATAGAACTTGGTATTATCGGCTTGACGATATTTACAGTATTTCTTTGTCGAATTTATAAAGTGACGCGAAAATGTGAAGGGTTGCTGATAAAGATTCTTGCAAAGCCTTCTACCAATAGTGTCAGAGAAATGTATCTCTACGAAAGAAATCTTTTGTCATCCCTCACGACATGTTTCTGGATGTTTCTGGTCTTCAGCATCGCTCAATATGGTCTATCCAGATATCACTGGTATCTCCTCGCAGGATTAACCATCCTGCTACAAGAGAAACTACGATGTGTTGCTGAAAACCAGGCATAAGTTCTCTTAATCAATCTATCAGTTATAAATAATGCCTGCCTATAAAGCCGGGAAAAGATCCATATTACTTGTGGCACGCTATCCTGTGGGTGGAATCAGGACCTATATGGAATATGTCTATAGTCAACAATCGCTCAGTGATATCAACTATACCGCTATATTCACAAACAATTATCTTGTGGAATTGCATAAAACGAGCATGGAAACTCTGGGCATCGCCTATGAGATCTGTGCGGACAGTAGTAGTGCTTTGCTAAAAGCGATTGTATATCAATTATTGAATGGTGATTATGACCTCATCCATTCTCATGGATATACATCCGGCTCATTAGCGGCGATACCAGCCAGATTATTTCGAATCCCTCATATCATGACTATCCATGATGTGTTGCAGAATAATCAATTTATGGGGACGCGCGGCTATTTGAAGAAACGTTTGCTTCCAAAATTATTCAACTGTATCGATATTCTCAATCCCGTATCGCACGATGTAGAAAATAATCTTATTGAAATGTTGCCGTCACTTGCCAGTAAACGCATCGCTACGATACATAATGGGATTGATGTACAAAAATTCAGTTCTCCGGATAAACGAGATCTGCATAAGGAGCTGGGATTGGATAAAAATATATTTTTAGTCGGCTTTCTCGGGCGGTTTATGTCACAGAAGGGTTTTCGACATCTGGTGGAGGCAGTTGACATCCTTCTCAGGAGAGGAAACCCGCCCAGGGATTTCCGTATAATCGCTGTGGGGTCTGGAGGATTCATCAGAGAAGATGCTGAACTTATCAGAAGTAAAGGCATGGCCGATAGTTTTGTTTTTCTGCCAGCGGTAAGTTCGTCTGCGGCAACTATGATGGGCATGAATGCTATTGTGATACCGTCGCTGTGGGAGGCTTGCCCGTTATTGCCAATGGAAGCATTAGTTTTAGGGGTGCCTGTGATCGCTTCAGATTGTATAGGACTTAGAGAAGTCATCAAGGGCAGCCCCACATTCACAGTTAGGGCGGGAGATTCGACCGACCTTTCAGGGGCCCTAAATCAGGTGATGATGAATGACAGGCGCCTGGAGTTCCAGGCATACAGGGAGTTGGCAAGAGAACGTTTTGATTCAAAGCGAACAGCGGGAAACCTGTCCGAGTTATATAAGCGACTTATCTGCTGATTGGAAAAATATGCTCTGTCAATGTTGAATAAATTCTAGTTATGCAAGAAATAAAGATGATTTGGATCAGCTGGGAGCATCACCGGCGTACTATAGAAATATGTCGCAAACTTGATATTCCCCTGCATGAAATCGTCATCGATAGGTCAAGAATTATAAGAATTGTTATTTCTAGCCTGATTACGTTAAGGATCATCAATCGCATTCGCCCTTGTGTATTAATCACGCAAAATCCATCTTATTTTCTTAATATATGGGCGGTAGTATTAAAAATATTTTACAAATTCGAATTAATCGTCGATCAGCATAATGAAGGAGTAATCCCATACAATTACACACAATATTTCTATAAAAGGGCATGCAGGTTGATTCAAAGGCATGCCGATCTTAATATTGTCACAAACAAATTCCTGAAAAGTATCATCGATAATAATGACGGTAAAGCAATCACATTATTTGATCGAATTCCCGAATTCCCCGTAAAAAACAAGATTCCTCTTCCTGACGTATTTAACATCGTGTTTGTCTGCACATATTCTCCAGATGAACCTTATGAGAACGTAATAGAGGCTGTGGCAAAAAGTAGAGATAACCTGCGCTTACACGTTACTGGAAACTATAAAAAAGCACGTGGTCGCATCGATACAAATAAATATGTAAATGTCACTTTCACAGGATTTATGGCGGAACAGGATTATATCGACCTTCTGTACTCATGTGATGCGATCATTGACTTGACGACTAGAGATAACTGCTTGGTATGCGGCGCATATGAAGCGGTTGCGTTGGGTAAACCGTTGATTACCTCGGATACAATTGCTCTTAGAGAACTATTTTATAAAGGCGCATTATTTACCGATAATAGTAAGGAAACTATTACTGAATGTATCAATGACCTGTTAATTAAATATGAGCTCCTATGCCGGGATATTAAGATGCTGAAACGTGAATTGAACGATATGTGGGAGATACAATATTCCAAAGTGGCCGACAGGATTAAGGAATTATGTGAATCTCACTCAAAAAAGTAGACTGGCTACATATAGTCCGTATTAAGTAGAGTTGGTTATTGAAATAAATCCATACAGGAAGAGCAGAAATCCTTTCAAACGAATATAAATGCTGTTAGTCATAAACAGGGATGGTGGAAACCCCTCGCCTAGTACACGAGGGGGTGTTTATTGCATATGAGTTGCGCTTAGTTTACTTTGAATCCTTCGCTGGTGTTGTTTTCAGCATCGAATACATACAGATAAATTGGCCCATCGATATCTAATCCACCAAGCCTGATCTTCACCTGGATTTTTGCATCGATCCAGAATGTCGGAAGTTGTATTTCCCGGTCGGAACAACTAGCAAATGTCGGTGAAGAGCACAAGATCACCCTGTGCCAGGTATCGTCGACATATAGTGAATCCATATATCTCCATGTGTTCGGTTGAGCGCCATTAGACACCTGAAATTGAAACAGTTGCGAATATCTTTTGGCTGGAGTGCTCAAAGCAAAATGATCGAACGTTTTCTCTTTCAGTCCCCATGCAGGGATACCATCCTGTATGAATTGTGTAAGCCCATTTTTCTCGCCAATAGTTGATGATTGGTGTAGGACTTCCTGGATTGTCCATTCAAATGGTTTTTGTTGCAGCTTGTTAGTCCAATTTTCAATGTAGAAGGAAGTAGGGTCGCCATATTCGTTAGTAAGGGCGCTAGTCGTTCCAAATTGGTTGACAAATGCGAAGGCTATGTACGTGTTATGTCTATAGCTTGTACCAAAATCGGACCATAACCTCCATATCTTATTGTTGAAGGAAACGAATGTCCCCCAGCCATCCGCCCCACCTTTCATGGTCGCTATCGGAGAACCTGTAGGATTGTCGGAACCATCGTTTTCATAGGAAGATATCAATTCCGCCTTCGACGGGTCAGGATTACCTATCATAAGAATGCGAGGCGTGTAATTTATCGTTCCACCTTCTGGCTTGAAAATGATATCTCCTTTCCCGGGGCCAGTTGATTTCACTGATGCAACAATGCCTGTCGCCCCGGATTCGACACCTTTGATAACTTGACCTGGTATCGGCAGAGGGCCAGAAAGCCCGGTGAATCTTATCCGAAGAATAGCCGCTTTGGATGCATCAAATGCGTCCAGTGATTTTCTCCAGAAATACACCCTATCGCTATCGAAATCTACTCGGCCTAGGATACTGGTATTATCTGACGCACCAAAATCAGCTCTAATCGCATACTCTGACCCTGGCGCCACGATCTCCTGAGTTCTTTCGCCTGGAACTCCAGCACCACTGCCCCAAGCAGTTTTATAACCATTGGAGCTTGGTGATTTACCATCCGGGCCACCTTCGTCAGCCGACCAGAAGAATAGCGGTTTATCCCTCTCTTTTTCGCTGAAATTACCCCCGTTTATAGTAAGTATCTCGCCGTTGAAAAGCGTGCCAGAAATGTCGGTAATAAATGGTTTACCTGCTGTTGGCGGCGGAGGTGGTGGAGGTGGCGGCGGAGGTGGTGGAGGCGGTGGGCTGCTCACCGGAGGAGGCTCTGGGGGTGGGGGTGGAGATGTAGTAACCGTGGTAGTTACTGTTACCGGCGGAGTTGCGGTAGCTTCTGTTGGTGTTACAGTGGTAGTTGATGAAGTGGTCTCAGAACTGACGACGTGGTGAGTGCCAGCAGGTGTTTCTGTAGTGCCGGCGCTAGAGTCAGCAGGCGCGCCTGAATCACCGCTGGACGCATCTGTTGTGGTACTTACAGGAGAGGAAGTATCAGAACTACTACCAGACACTCCTGCGCTACCGGCGCTTGTACTCGCTCCAACAGATTCACTGGCGCCAGTGCCGCTTTCAGTAGTGCTTCCGCTGTCACCTGTGCTGGTGCTGTCAACGGCATATCCGCCATCGACTGCGTTATCCGGTCCAGTGTTATCAGGGGACCCAAGATCCCCGTTATCTTCACTGGAGGCGCTATCACCACTACTTCCTGAGACGGCACTTCTTCCAGCAGTGGCGCCTCCTCCGGCGCTAGCGCCGCCTCCTCCACCCCCGCCCCCACCACTTGCACTACCACCGCCTCCCGAGGGCGATATGGTTGCCCCTTCAGTGTTTTCTTCGCCGTTGGCTGAAGTGGAAACTACGGATGCAGATGAGCTTTGTGGACTTGTCTGTGTCGGAGTTGAACCTATGATATTCACCTCGCTTTGAATATCATGCTCTTTGACAAGAGTTTCTCCTTCACCACATGGCTGGCCGCTGAACGAGACTTCATTATTAGCGTTAACGCACTGGAAAACTTTTAACGCCCACGTACTTTCTGCAACAAATAAATAACATGTGATGCCTATAAAAAGTTTAAGTAGATATTGTTTCATCTGATCACTACCTTAATGAAGGTGGTTATTCCTGCACATCAACCCGAACAATTGTTGTCTCAAAATTAGAACATTCTGAAATACTTTCACATCTGAATTTTAGACTGTGTTATCGCGAATATATACGGTTATGCAATGTTCAATGTCGATTCATTTGTGATAAGTGTCGCAGGGGAATCTGTTTAATTTCACCAATTATCGATTGGATCACAGAACCAACCATCAAGGAGTAAAAGGGATGACGAATGTGTGTGATCTCCTGATTTATTTAATGAAGACTCCATGGTTTTTCATGTAATCAAGTACATCTTTAACACATTCATCAACAGATTTATTCCCAGTTATCAAGACAAGCTCCGGATTCTCCGGGTTCTCATAGGGTGAAGTGATACCGGTGAACTCCGGGATTTGTCCCGCCCTGGCTTTTTTATACAGCCCTTTTGGATCCCGCGTCTCACAAATCTCCAGTGGGGCATCGCAGAATATCTCAATGAAATCTCCCGTCGGCACGAGATTTCTGACGATTTCCCGATCCTTCCTGAAAGGTGAGATGAATGCGGTTAGCACTATAACTCCCGCATCCAGCATAAGTTTGCTAATTTCGCCGATTCTTCTGATGTTTTCGGTCCTGTCAGCATCGGAAAAACCCAAATCCTTGCAAAGTCCTTTTCTTATGTTGTCCCCATCAAGGACATAAGTTCTGGCGCCCTGGTGGTAAAGTTGATGCTCGACGGCATTCGCTATCGTTGATTTGCCGGAGCCGGATAGACCGGTAAACCAGAGAATTTTACTTTTGTGGTTATTTTGTTTCTCACGATCGGAACGAAAGATGTGGGGTTCATGCCAAACTGTGTTTTCGTTTGTTAGCTTTTGCGTCTGATTCATTTTGATAAACTCCGGAATTGATGCCTAACTGATTGATATAAATGAATTAATTATAACTAAATTGAGCGCCATGACGAATCCGATAACATTCGGCGTATCGACGCCCGTGTCAGTAATTGTGGTCTACTTCATGAAACAACAATATTCAGCGTGTGTTGTTACCAGGGAACATTAGAATCGCGAGCCCGGATCATCCCAGTGTTTTGGGTCGGATAAAAATGGGTAATCAGGACGATCATTTCCAAATCTGCGTCTATGTTTAGCGACAAATTAGATAATTTACGTTGTTAGTACCGTGTAGAAAATAGTCTTGCAGAAATCATTAAAGTCATTCTACAAGATCCTTCATCAAATTGTATCTAAAGGATTTTCTATCAGGTCTTACTTATAAGGATTCTTAATGGATATGCAGTTTTCCATGAATGGCATGGGTCTTGCAAAACCGCTCTATATAAGTTTGGGGCGCCGGCCAGCAGCATCAGTTTCGGCGTTAAATATAAATTCCAAAGGGGCGGATTAAGCATGTACAGGATTTTCGGGCATTACATACCTAGGGCGTTACTCGTTCTGGGATTTTGCGAAGGTTTAATCCTCCTGCTTTCGGTTTACATCGGCACCAGCTTCGCAGTGGGTTCGATAGAACAGCAAGGAGAAGATCTCCATCCGCTTGTAATCAATGGTTCGCTATTCATCGCGGTCATGTTGATAGCCATGAGCGCCATGGGTTTGTATCGGCGAGATCTGAGAGACCGTTTCCTCACGATCTCTTTCAGGGTCTTCCTCAGTCTGCTGATGGGCCTGACGATCCTCTTCGCGTTTTATCTGATATATCCCGAATCGATCTTCAACAGCAACGTAATATTCATCGGTGTGGTCTGCTCCTTCCTTGGAATATTGTGCAGCAGAGTCCTCTGGAGCACAGTCAGCAACCCCTACGTCAAAAAGGCTATTGTGATTGGCGCCGGTGAAAAGGCGCAACTTATAGAGGGCTTGCGACGGAAATCGGATTTATTTGGCGTAGAAATTCTGGGTTATATAAATACCCATGGCATTGACAATCAAAGCGTTGTAGGCGCAGGCAGAGTGGTCGGCAATCTTCATAATGAAGGTTTTAATCTCACCGAATATCTGCTGAGGAATAATATCGATGAAATCGTAATCGCGATGGATGAACGACGCGCCAATCTTCCTGTGAACGATATTCTCGAGGTGAGGATGCGGGGTATCCAGGTTATTGAAGTCAATACCTTCATGGAGCGGCAACTAGGCAAGATCTATCTGAACAACCTCAAACCAAGTTCGTTTATTTTCTCCGACGGCTTCAAGAAAAATTCCTTTAAAAGTATCAACAAGCGGTTGTTGGATATCGTCAGCAGCTTGTCGATACTAATTTTAACTTTGCCCATATGGTTGTTAACCATACTGGCTATTCTTATTGAATCCGGAGGGAGAGGTTCGATCTTCTACAAACAGTCGCGTGTAGGTGAAAACAATCGGGTCTTCAATGTATTGAAATTCCGCAGCATGAGAGAAGATGCGGAGCAGGATGGCGTCGCGCGCTGGGCCTCCTTAAATGATAATCGTGTAACCAGAGTGGGATCGTTCATCAGGAAAACCCGGATCGATGAATTACCGCAATTATTTAATGTCTTGAAGGGCGACATGAGCTTCGTTGGGCCTCGACCCGAGCGTCCCCAGTTTGTGAAAGAGCTGGCGGAGACCATTCCTTTCTATTCTTTGCGTCAGCATATCAAACCGGGAATCACTGGCTGGGCACAGATTTGTTATCCTTATGGCGCGAGCATCAACGATGCCAAAGAGAAGTTGCAATACGACCTTTATTATATGAAGCATCACAGTATCTTTCTGGATCTGTTGATACTGATCCAGACAGTTGAAGTCATCCTCTTTCAGAAAGGATCAAGGTAGGTACATAAGGGAACTTTGAGGGGGCCATATCCTGGATATCTCAGAGCCTCCTTTCTCACCGCCGAGCGGCACCAGTGTTATTCTGAGTCGTTTACTCATGTAAGGTAATTACGTAAGATTCAGCCGTAACATAACGGTTCGCAATTAGCCATTCCAAGACACGGGACTTGCCAAATGCTAGCAATAGAACTGGCCAGCAGCCTGTCTGGCGCCGCACTTTTTTTAATCCTGGGGATACTCCTCTTAATCAATTGGCGTGGCCAGATTATCGGCACCCTCTTGATTGCCGCTTGCGGAAGTTCGGTTCTCTATTTTGGCTGGCTCGCATTTACGGCAAACTCGGGAAGCCCTTCCACGCTGTCTCTGCAACAGCTTGAATTGCTGCGCGCAACAACGTGGTTGATCCTGCTTGCCAGAATTGTAGGTCCTGATGCGGAAAGCGAGAGGTTCAACTGGCTAAAAGGCGCTCTGCCTGTCAGTGTCCTTGCGTTTTCCGCCCTGTTCGCGGTTGTCATTACAGTCTCGCATGGCGTTATCTTCGCCGATGCGGATTATCTGACAACAGACAAGACGGTGTATTTTGGCTTTTTGCTTATGGCGCTGACCGGTCTGCTGCTCGTAGAGCAGATGTACCGGAAGACCAGGGCTGGTTACCGCTGGGCCATCAAATATCTATGTCTGGGTGTCGGAGGAATTTTCTTTTATGAGTTTGTGATTTATTCGGATGCGGTCTTGTTTCGTCGCGTCAACCCCGATCTCTGGAGTGCAAAGGGAGCGGTGAACGCAGTTTGCGTACCGCTGATCGCGGTCTCCGTCAGGCGCATTCGCGAATGGAACATGGGCTTGTTTGTGTCGCGGCACATCATTTTACAGAGCAGCATGCTTCTGCTGGCCGGTCTCTACCTCAGCTTCATGGCGGTCTCCGGTTACTATGTCAGGGTCTTTGGCGGTACATGGGGCGGGGCTTTACAGACCGTCTTTGTGTTTGCCGCCATTCTGGGATTGTTGGTCCTCGTTTTTTCTTCCGATCTGCGAGCCAGATTGAGGATCTTCCTGGTAAAGCACTTCTACGAAAACAAATATGATTATCGTGAGGAGTGGCTCAGTTTCACGAAGATGCTGGCGGAAATTAAGGGCAGTGAAAATGTTTACCAATACATACTCAAGGCGTTCGCCGATATCATGCGCTGCAATGGCGGCGGGATTTGGATATTGGGCAAATCCAGTGATGAATTTGTTTGTGTCGAGGAGCTCAACCTCGGCGAGGCTTATGGCCTGAAAATTTCCAGCAAGTCGGATTTCGCCCGGTTTCTCACGGATGAGCAGTGGGTAATCAATCTGGAAAATTATCGCAATGGCAGGGAGAGATATGAAGGGCTGGAGATTCCCGATTGGCTGAATTCGCTTGCGGATGCCCTGGTGATCCCGCTGATCAAGGAGAACAACCTGAAGGGGCTTGTCGTGCTGACCCGCTCCGATCAGAATGTTTCTTATAATTGGGAGGATTACGACCTGTTGAAGACCATGGGGCATCAGGCCGCGGGGTACATCGCCTTGATCAAGACAACGGAGGACCTGGCGCAAGCAAAGCAATTCGAGGCGTTTAATCGCCTGTCCGCTTTCGTCGTGCATGACATCAAGAATCTCGTGGCGCAATTGTCGCTGGTTAGCAGTAACGCCAGGAAATACCGGGACAGTCAGGAATTTCTGGAGGATGCGTTCGAAACGATAGATAATTCCGTGAACAAGATGAACCGTCTGCTCCAGAGCCTGAAGAAAGGAACTCCCCTCAGGCAGCATGAATACGCAAATATAGATCTGTGTGAAGTCATTAAAGAAGTGATTCAACACACTTCCCTGAAGCTGCCGGCGCCCACGGCCCTGGATCTGGCGCCGGATTTGGTCGTCCGGGGGGATCTGGAACAGATAAAGAATGTATTACAACATCTGGTGCAGAACGCCCAAGAGGCCACGCCGGCTGATGGCAGTGTGGAGATATCTCTGGTCAGGGAAAATGAATCTGCAATAATCAGGATACGCGATACCGGGATCGGGATGGATCAGGAATTTATCCGCAATCGTCTGTTTAAACCCTTCGACACCACCAAGGGTAATGCGGGAATGGGAATAGGTGCTTATGAAAGTATGGAAGTAATTCGCGGCATGGGGGGGGATATGGAAGTGATCAGTAATCCAGGCGAAGGATCGTTGTTCACCCTGATTATTCCATTGGCTCAACCGGTGAAGGTTTCTATATAAAAGAATGAAGAATAAATACAAGTCTGCGAACGGAGAAAAACCTTGCCTGCTGATTGTTGAAGATGACAAGGGATTGCAGAAACAACTCCGCTGGTCGTTCGCGGACTACGAGGTGCTGACGGCAGACGATCGGGTAAGCGGACGAGAACTGTTGCAAGAACGCCGGCCAGCGGTTGTTATCCTTGATCTTGGCCTGCCGCCGGATCCCGCCAATGCCTCGGAGGGTCTGGCGGCCTTGCAGGAATTCCTTTCGCTTGAACCGCATACCAAGATCATCGTCGTTACCGGAAACGACGAAAAGGAAAACGCCCTCAAGGCCGTCGACATGGGGGCATATGATTTTTACCAGAAACCTGTGGACCAGGACATTCTTGGACATATCGTGGATCGAGCGTACCGCCTGCATGCCCTGGAGGAAGAAAACCGGAATCTGAGCAAGACCAGGGTCGGCATGTCCCTCCAGGGTGTGATTGCCGGCAGCGACGCGATGCGCGAGGTGTGCAAAACCATCGAGAAGATCGCGCCTACCGACTTGACGGTTCTGCTGCTGGGCGAGAGCGGTACGGGCAAGGAGTTGCTGGCGCACGCCCTGCATGATTACGGATTACGAAAGGATCGTCCTTTTATCGCGATCAACTGCGCCGCCATACCCGAAACCCTGTTGGAGAGTGAACTGTTCGGTTATGAGAAGGGGGCTTATACGGGGGCCGCGAAGACCACCAAAGGCAAGATTGAATATGCCTCCGGCGGGACATTATTTCTCGATGAAGTGGGCGATCTTCCGTTATCCCTTCAAGCCAAGTTGTTGCGTTTCCTGCAGGAACGCGTCATCGAACGTGTCGGCGGCAGGGAGGAGATTCCGGTGGATGTACGGGTAGTCTGCGCGACACATCAAAATCTCGAAGAAAAAATGCAGCGGGGTGGATTCCGAGAAGACCTTTACTACCGGATTTGCGAGATGACCATCGCCATTCCGCCTTTACGGGAACGACCGGGCGATGCCGTGATGCTGGCCCAGTATTTTCTAAATATCAACCGGACTGCTACTGCCAAGGCCAAGAGATTCAGCAAGGGAGCGACCGAGGCAATAGAGCGTTATGAATGGCAGGGTAATGCGCGCGAACTTGAAAACAAGGTCAAACGGGCCATGATATTTGCCGACTCGGAGATCGTCACCGAAAAGGATTTGGGATTGAATCCTGTGCAAGACAACGACGAGAAAGACGAGTTGATCGATTTGAAATCGGTGCGCGAGTCGGCGGAACGCCAGGCCATCCTGCGCGCCCTTAAAAACTGCGATGGCAAGATCAGCAAGGCGGCGCAGATCCTCGGAGTCAGCCGGCCGACATTATACGATTTAATCGAAAAATTCGACCTTAAGGGTTGATTCAAAATACGTCTTATCATTTATCCGTGAGTTGGTGGGGGATATGGCTCAAAAGATCGACAAGCTTTTTTACCTGGGTGCTGTAATCAGTTTATTACTATCCCCGTCGTTAGCCGGCGCACAATCCGCGACCGGCGGCGCTGAGGCTGGCATCACACCGGCGCCGGCATTTACAGCGGATGAACTTCAGGCGCTTCCAAAAGACGACTGGATCGCCAACGGCGGCAACTCGTTCAATCAACGATTCTCGCCGCTGGATCGAATCAACAAGTCCAACGTGAAAGGCCTGCGGGCCAATTGGCGGGTTCATCTCGAAGGATCAGGCCTGGACGCCAAATATTCCGGCGAGGCCCAGCCGATCGTTCATCAGGGGGTGATTTACATCTCGACCGGGGCGGATGATGTCTTCGCCATTCGTGTTGATGATGGCCGGATTCTGTGGCGCTACAGCGCCAACCTGGATCCGGAGATCAACACCTTATGTTGCGGCTGGATCAGCCGGGGCGTGGCCCTGGGTGACGGAAAGGTTTATCTCGGCAGACTGGATGGCAAACTCGTCGCACTCGATCAAGGCACGGGCAGAGAGGTCTGGTCGGCGCAGGCGGAACGCTGGCAGGACGGCTACAGTATCACCAGCGCGCCCCTCTACTACGATGGCATGGTGATTACCGGTTTTGCCGGCGCGGAATACGGCATCCGCGGACGAGTGAAGGCCTTCAACGCCGATGACGGCACGCTCGTCTGGACCTTCTACACCATCCCGGCGCCGGGCGAAAATAATGGCGCTTCCTGGCCGTCGGATAATGAGGTCTGGAGGCATGGCGGGGCCTCGGTCTGGCAGACACCGGCGGTCGATCCCGAACTCGGCCTGCTGTATTTCTCGACCGGCAACCCCGGCCCGGATTTTAACGGCGCGCAGAGAAAAGGGGACAACCTGTATTCCGATTCGATCCTTGCGCTGGAGGCGAAGAGCGGCATCTACCGCTGGCATTTTCAGCAGGTGCATCATGATATCTGGGATTACGACTCCACCAACCCGGTCATCCTGTTCGATGCGACCATCGACGGCAAGCCGCGCAAGGGTATCGCACAAGCGAGCAAGACCGGCTGGGTCTACATCCTGGATCGGGAGACTGGCAAACCGCTGATCGGCATCGAGGAACGGCCAGTCCCCCAGGAGCCGGGTCAGGCGACCGCGACGACCCAGCCCTATCCAGCGGGCGATCCCTTCGTGCCACATTCCGTCGCCATCGCCCCGGAAGGATACTCGTTGGTTAACGAGGGGAATATCTTCACGCCATTCCTCGGCGAGGCCGGCGTCATCATGTCTCCCAGCCTCTTCGGGGGCGCCAACTGGCCGCCCAGTTCCTATGATCCAAACAAATACCGGATGTTCATCTGCGCCTCCGACGTGCCCGGTAATTTCATCGGCGGCGATCGGGACTTCGAATTACCGGCGCCGGGACAACAGTATCTCGGCGGCGTGGTGGGTTTCGCGGATACGCATCGTTACGGGATCTTCGCGGCAATGGACCTCCGCACGAACAAACTGGTCTGGCAATATCACTGGAAGGATCAGTGCTACAGCGGCTCGGTGGCGACCGCCGGGGGGCTCGTATTTACCGGCAGGAGCGACGGTCGCTTCATGGCGCTGGATGCGGATACCGGCAAGACCCTCTGGGAATTTCAGACCGACGCTGGCGTGAACGCCACGGCCAGCGTGTTCCAACATGCGGGCAAACAGTATGTCGCGGTACTCTCCGCCGGAAACCTGCTGGCCGGATCGACGCACGGCGACAGCCTCTGGTTGTTCACGCTCGATGGGACCATCAATCCGCTGCCGCCCATCGCCACGACAGAGGCCGCGGAGACGGACACCATCGACATCACATCCGCCGGGGCGGATCTCGAGAGCGGCAGGGTGACCTTCCAGAATGTCTGCGCCGCGTGTCACGGCGCCGACGGCAAGGGTGGGCATGGGGGCGGCGCGCCGTTGAGCTCCGCAACTGATTTCAACACGATTGTGTCACGAGTGGTTGTCGGACAAAACGAAATGCCATCGTTTCGGACCGCCCTGACGGCTGATCAGATCCGGGATGTCAGCGTCTATATCCTCGAAGCGATCGAACACTAATCGATTCGACCGTAACCCGGTGTCTCTTCTTCACGCGAAGCCAATGAAACGCCTGCTGGCCGGGGCATTGCTGTTGCTGGGGACGTACTGCATCGCCCAGGAATACAGCGGAAATTCGGGTCTGGTCATCCTGCCGCCCGATCATGAATTCCATTTTGCGCGGCTCGCCTATCCCGGTAGCGGCTACAGCCGCTGGGGCGGAGGTCAGGGGCGCGGGGCCCAGCCCTGGCTGACGGACTGGCCCGAGGCCGAGAGTTTTTTCATGGAGGGCGTGCAGCGACTGACGCGGGTGCAGGCCTCCGGTGAGGGGCGGGTCATCTCCCTGCATGATGAGGAGTTGTTCGATTATCCGTTTCTCTACGCTGTCGAAGTCGGTTACTGGAATCTGAGCGATGCGGATGCCGCGGTCCTCCGGGAATACCTCTTGCGCGGCGGTTTTCTGATGGTGGATGATTTTCATGGCACCGCGGAATGGGCGGACTTCACGAGTTCACTCCAGCGCGTCTTCCCCGATCGTCCCGTCGTCGAGCTCGCTGACACACACGAGGTATTGCATGTGCTGTACGACCTCGATCAGCGGATCCAGATACCCGGCATCTGGGCGCTCATGAGCGGGACGACCTACGAACAGGATGGCGTCAAACCCCATTGGCGCGGGGTGTATGACGATGCGGGCAATCTGCTGGTGGCGATCAATTTCAACATGGACCTGGGGGATGCCTGGGAGCATTCGGACTGGCCGGAGTATCCGGAACCCATGACGGCGCTGGCGTATCGCTTCGGGATAAACTACATCATCTACGCGATGACTCACTAAAGAATTAAGATCGTCGCAAGCCACAACAGCAGGCCCATGCTGATCACATCTGTCGCCGTGGTCAGAAAGATCGTCGAGGCCGTCGCCGGGTCCGCGCCCAGGCGACGCAGGATCAGCGGCACCATGACGCCCGTGATTCCGCTGGCGACGCAGGCCCCGAGCATGGCGAGCAGCACCACGGCGGAGAGCTTGAGCGGCATCGCGCTACCGGTCTGTTTGGAGTAGAAGAACATGCCGATACCCGCGGTGATCCCGACCAGAAGGCCATTGATGGAACCTAGCAGGGCCTCCTTGAACACCAGCTTCTTTTCCATCCCCGGTTTCAACTCGTTGAGTGTCAATCCCCGCAGGGTTACCGCGAGCGCCTGACAGCCCGTGTTCCCCGATTGCCCGGCGAGCACGGGCAGAAAGGCGGCCAGCACCACGATTCTGGAGATGGTCTCGTCGAACACCCCCACGACGGCCCCGGCGAGAAATGCGGTCAGGAGGTTGAGCTGCAGCCAGGGATGTCGCAGGAAGAGACAGCGCCACCAGGGCGTGCTGACATGTTCTTCCTTGTAGATACCCACCATCTGGCCTGTCTGGGCCGTCAGTTCATAGGTATGGCGCTCGAACAGGGCATAGCCGCGAATGAAGCCGACCAACTTGCGATCCGCGTCGCACACGGGGTAGATCGGATAATGGCGGAGCAGCATGGCCTTCATGGCCTCCTCCACCGTGGAATCGGCGCGGAAATAAAAGGGTTCCTCGACCATGATTTCCCGCAATTGTTCGTCGGGGGCGGCGAATAACATCTCCCGCATCGCCACGACCCCGGTCAGGCGCCGCTCCTCATCGATGGTGTAGGCGTAGATCACCTGCCGCTCCCTGGCGGAATTCTTCAGTATCCCGACGATCTCCCGCACGGACATCGTTTCCGGATAGGCCTCGATCGGCGGCTCCATCAGGCGGCCGACGCTGTCTTCGTCATAATTGAGATTGACGGACCACTGCTCGCCCACCTGATCGCTGATGTGCGATCTCAACAATTCGCCGCGCTTCGGATCCATATGCGAGAGGATGCGCATGGCGAGCGTAGGATCCAGCCGCTCCAGCACATCGCCGACCAGTTCATCCGACTCGCGGTTCAGCAGCACCACGGCATCCAGCGGCGCCCTGCGGGTAACAGACGTGCGCAACTGATCGATTCTTTTTTCGTCCTTCTCTTGGTGTTCCTGTTCCTCGCGTATTTCAGTATTGTTCATAACGATTCCCGGGACCTGATGAGTTGTTCAGTGCGGTTGGCAATGTACCTCAAAGCCGGCGGGGACGGTAACCGGTATTTTATCGGGTGGCGCTTGAGGAAAGATTGTTCTTGCCTCATGATTCCTTGGCATGCGTGATGACAATATCGCACACGAGCAGGCATCTGCTGCGGGCATCGGCGTCCTGCTGGTCAATCTGGGGACTCCGGATGCGCCGGACGCAGGGTCCGTGCGCCGTTATCTCGCGGAGTTCCTCTCCGACCGGCGGGTGATAGAACTCCCGCCGGTATTATGGCAGCCCCTATTGCACGGGATCATCCTGCGGACCCGCCCGCGCCGGACCGCGCGCTTATACGGCAAGATCTGGACCGCTGCCGGTTCCCCGTTCCTGCTGACATCCCAACGACAGACCGAGGCCATCCGCAACAGGCTCACTGACTTGACGTGCGGACCGATTCATCTGGAATTGGGGATGCGCTATGGCAACCCTTCGATCCACGTCGCGCTGTGCCGCCTCGTGGAGAAAAACATGCGCCGGCTCCTGGTACTGCCGCTCTATCCGCAATATTCCGCGACCACGACGGCCTCGACCTTCGATGCGGTAGTGAAAGAATTACGGACCTGGCGGCGTCTGCCGGAATTGCGGTTCATCAATCGTTACTACGACGCGCCGGGGTATATCGATGCGTTGACGGCATCCATTGTCAGACACCGGCAGAAAACGGGTAACGACGCGAAGCTGCTTTTTTCATTTCATGGGCTGCCGATGAGTTACCACAAGGCCGGGGACCCGTATTACCACGAGTGCCTGGAGACGGCGCGCCTGGCGGCGGAACGGGCGGGGTTGTCCGCGTCCGACTGGAAGGTTGGCTTTCAGTCCCGCTTCGGACCGATGGAGTGGCTGCGCCCATACACGAACGATGTCCTGCACGACTGGGCCGTCGGCGGAGTGAAAAATGCGGCCGTCGTATGCCCAGGATTTGCTGCGGATTGTCTGGAGACCCTGGAGGAGATCGCGATCCGGGGCAGGGAGATATTTCTGGGCGCCGGGGGAACTGAATATGCCTATATCCCGGCCTTGAATGACGAACCCGCGCATATCGAGTTTCTCGCCAGCGTGATCCTGAGGCACTCTGAAGGATGGCCGGAATTTATTCCCCGTTAAGGAAATTCTGAATAAGAACGTAAGGTGGGCACGTCGTTTGTGCCCACGTGATTCAATGTTGATCCAGCGTGGGCACACAAAACGTGCCCACCCTACGTCTTCGTACCATCGGCCTCAAACAACAGCCGATTGACGATCAACCCGAAGAACGGCGTTTCCCCTGAAAAGTGCCAGCCGAGGTGTTCGCCGCATGCGGCGCAAAGGGCGAGCCGCCACCGGTATCCCTGGAACCAACTAAATTTCGCGGTCGCCTCGCCGATGACGGTACATCCTGGCGCCTCACGATAACAGGCGAAGGAATAGCGGTACCCAGCGGGATTCACCCTGACATGGGTATCCTGGCCGTCGATGGACAACGCCATCGACTTGCTGGTGATCGGGAATTGGCAGGCGCGGCAGAGGACCCGTCCTCGGCGTTTTTTGTCCGCATCAATCCCGGTCTCCCGAGCCTTCCGCCGTTCGGCGTGACCGGATCGCGAGTCGAACAAATACCATTGAATGGTAAATTCCATGGCGTTGTCCCCATCGGGGATAGTAGAAATTTTCTTCCCTTCATGCAAGAAGGTATGTTTTGCGAAATGTAAGCACAGTATGAATGACCTTCCTACGTCCCCTCTCCCTCGAAGGGAGAGGGACAGGGAGAGGGTGTTTATGCGGCTTAAATCCCCCTCTCCCCAACCCTCCCCCGCAAGGGGGAGGGAGTTTTCTAGTCAGTTCATTGCCTTTAAAAGATAATTCCCGCCTCGTACAAGTAAATATAGTTTAGCGTTGCTACGCGCTTACTTAGCATCTCCCGAGTGATTATACTGTCCGCATGCGTCTCGGTGATACTTTCTCGCTCCGGTTTGGCCGGGCCTGCTTGCCGTTTTATCTATTGCTATTCGCACTCATGCTGTGGAGTGCGGGTCACGCGGCCACGCTGGAGGAACAGCGGGCGTTGTATAAACGGGCCAATCAGGCCCTTGTGGCTGGCGAGTCCAGGAAATTCGCGGCGCTTGCCGCGCAACTCAAGGATTATCCCCTCTATCCCTATCTCGTTTACGAGGTGATCCGGGGGCGGCTCTCGAAGGCGGACGGCGCCGAAATAAATAAGTTCCTGACAATCTATCCAGACCTGCCCATCAGCAAAGACCTGCGCCGTAATCGACTCGGTTTCCTCGCGCGCAACGGCCGGTGGCAGGAGTTTCTGGATCTCTATGACGGAGAAGGGGACAAGGTCCTGCAATGTTATTACCTGCGGGCCCGCATGCAGTTGCGACGCGAAGAGAATTTATTGGCGGATATCCGCGACCTATGGTTGGCGGGCGAATCCTTGCCGCGCGAATGCGACCCTGTCTTTACTCTTTTATATGGCAGCGCACTCATGACCGATGACCTGGTCTGGCAGCGGTTCCGGCTCGCCCTCGGCAACAATGATCCCATTCTGGCCGGTTACCTCTCCAGGCGGTTATCCGCACCCGAACGAATCTGGGCGCAACGCTGGATGGAGACGCACAACAACCCGGCGCGCGGGACCGCATCGCCCGTCTTCGCGGACACTCCACAGGCGCGGGAGATCCTGGTTCATGGGATTACTCGGCTCGCGCGCGTGGATGTCTCGCGCGCCCTGGCCCACTGGGAAGCCCTCGAGAAACGCTATGACTTCGCTGCCACCGAGTCCGCCCGTGCCCGGCGTGAGTTGGCGATCCGGGCCGCCCGCGACGGTCACCCGCGCGCCGGGGAATTGCTGGATGCCATCGCGGCGACGGACGTCGATGACACTATCCTGCACTGGCGGCTGGTCACCGCGATCGCAAAGAAGGATTGGGAAAATTTAATCCGTTGGACGGAGGTCCCCCCGCCCGACTCCCTCACCCCGCAACGCTGGTTGTACTGGCGGGGCCGGGCGCTGGAAGAGACCGGCCGACCGGAGGAGGCGCGCGAGACCTTCAGCAGAATTCAGAAGGAACGTGACTATTACGGCTTCCTGGCCAGGGACCGCCTCGGCATCGCCTACGAGATGAATCATCGGGAACTCCCCGCGCAACCGGAGGTCCGGCGCGAGGTCGCGGCGTTTCCTCATATCGAGCGGGCCCGCGAGCTGCATTTTCACGGCATGCGCAGCGCGGCGCGCCGGGAATGGCAGGCGCTGCTCGACCGGCTGGCGCACTATCAATTGCAGATCGCCGCGACCATAGCCGCGGAATGGGGCTGGCATGATCAGGCGATCCTGACGCTGGGCAAGGCCATGGCCTATGATGACCTGCTCTTGCGCTTCCCCGTCGCCTTCGAGGACACGCTTCGAAAATACGCCGCGCAGCGGAAACTGGATCTCGCCTGGATGTACGCCCTGGTGCGCGCCGAGAGCGCCTTCCTGACGGACGCCCGTTCCGTCTCCGGGGCGCTCGGTCTCATGCAATTGCTGCCGGCCACGGCGAGAGAGACCGCACAGCGGATCGGTTTCAGGACCTATGCCAATTCCTATCTCCTGGAGGCCGACAAGAACATCACCCTCGGCAGCGCCTATCTCAAGCAGATGCTGAATCGTTTCGACGGCAACCTGGTGCTCGCCACCGCGGCCTACAACGCCGGCCCCGGCGCCGTGCAATCGTGGTTGCCCACGGACGCCTGCCTGACCCCGGAGGTCTGGATCGAACTGATCCCGTATGAGGAGACCCGGAAATACGTCAGCCGGATCCTCTACTTCGCGAGCATCTACGACTGGCGCCTGCAACAGGAGATAACGTCCGTGCGGGATCGCATGAGTACAATACCCACACGGAAATCCCTGCAAGCCGCGGGACCGCAATGCGACCCGCCGGCGGTGGCCATGAACGGAGGGCATTGATGACACGATCGATCACCATCCTGGGCGGGAGCGGTTTCGTCGGCCGGAGTATTGCCAATCGACTGATAGCAGCCGGTTACAACCTGCGCATCCCGACCCGCGACCCCGAACAGGTCCATCCGGACATCCGGATCCTGCCCGAGACCGAGATCTTGCAGGCGGACATCCACGACCCGCAAACCCTCAAGGATCTGATTGCCGGCAGCCGCTGCGCGATCAACCTGGTCGGCATCCTCAATGAAAAGGGCAGGGATGGCAGCGGCTTCCGTCATGTGCATGTGGAACTGCCGCGCAAACTGCTGGCGGCCTGCCGCGCGCAAGGCGTCAGGCGCATCCTGCACATGAGCGCGCTGAATGCGGATCCCATCAATGGCCCAAGTCATTACCTGCGGACCAAGGGCGAGGGCGAGGCGCTGTTGCATGAGCAGACTGAAATCCAGGTCACCACCTTCAGACCGTCGGTGATATTCGGACCCGGCGACGGTTTCTTCGCCCGCTTTGCCGGACTGCTTGCGATTGCGCCCGGCATCTTTCCCCTGCCGTGCGCACAGGCTCGCTTCGCGCCGGTCCATGTCGTGGATGTGGCGGAGGCGTTCGCCCGCGCGATCGACGACCGGGTGACCTTTGGCAGACGCTACGATCTCTGCGGTCCGCGCGAATACACCCTCGCGGAACTGGTCCGCTATACCGCCCGCTGCCGCGGGCTCAGCCGCGCCGTCATGCCGCTGCCGGACCTCATCTCCAGGATCCAGGCGGCGATCCTCGATTTCGTCCCCGGCAAACCCTTCTCCACGGATAACTATCTCTCCGCACAGGTTGACAGCGTCTGCAAATGCAGTGGTCTGAATGCCCTGGGGATCCGGCCGTCCCCGGTGGAGGCCATCGTGCCGCGTTATCTGCGGACCTGAATAAGGACACACGCTTGATGGATGGTTTGCAATGCTACCGCGTGGGCGGATCGGTGCGCGATGAGTTGCTCGGCCTGCCGGTGGTTGATCGGGACTGGGTGGTGATCGGATCATCGCCCGAGGAGATGCAGTCCCTGGGTTTCAAGCCCGTGGGCCGCGATTTTCCGGTATTTCTGCATCCACAGACCCGCGAGGAATACGCCCTTGCCCGCACCGAGCGCAAGACCGGCAAGGGCTATCTCGGTTTCAGTTTTCATGCCGCGCCCGAGGTCACCCTCGACCAGGACCTGCAACGGCGCGATCTCACCATCAACGCCATGGCCAGGGACGAGCAGGGCCGGTTGATCGACCCCTTTAACGGCGCGGCCGACCTGCGCGCGGGCATCCTGCGGCATGTCTCGCCCGCCTTCAGCGAAGACCCCCTGCGACTGTTGCGCGCGGCGCGGTTTGCGGCGCGGTTCGGTTTTGGCATCGCCCCGGAGACCCTGAACCTGCTGCGTCAGATCAGCGCCTCGGGCGAGTTGCAACACCTTGCGGTGGAACGCGTCTGGCAGGAAACGGAACGCGCATTGGGAGAAAACCGCGCGCCGCGGTATTTCGAGGTGCTGCGGGAGTGCCGGGCGCTCGCGGAACTGTTCCCGGAGATCGATGACCTCTTCGGCATCCCGCAACCCATGGAGAAGCACCCCGAGATCGATTCCGGCCTGCATACGATGATGGTGCTGGAGGCGGCCTGCGGGTTGAGCGCCGACCCGGAGGTGCGGTTCGCGGCCCTGGTGCATGATCTGGGCAAGGCGACGACGCCGCTGGCGGAGCTGCCGGGTCACAAGGGTCACGAGCGCCGGGGCGTGGCCCTGGTCGAGGGTTTATGCGCGCGTTACCGGATCCCCAAAAGCTACCGCGAACTGGCGGTCATGACGGCGCGTTATCATCTCGATTGCCACCGGTTGCCGGAGCTGCGGGCCGCCACGGTGCAGCGGCGTCTGCGGGAACTGGATGCCTACCGGCGACCCGCGCGTTTCGAAAAATTCCTGCTGGCCTGCATGGCGGATGCGCGGGGCAGGGGAGGCAAGGCGGATGATCCCTATCCCCAGGCGGACCTCTTCCGCCGCTACTTTGCCACGGCGCGGCAGGTGGAGGCGAAGGGACTCGCGGGCGCTGGCGCTGCCGGCAGTGAGGTGGGCAAGCTTTTGGATCAGGCGCGAACAGCGGCGATCCGCCGCGCACAATCCGGGTAAAAACCCAGGGAAAAATCTTGACTGGCCCTGCCGGGAGAGGCCAGAATCCTGCCCTTTCAAGACGTTATCCATTCCCGCCCATCTCCCCCAGAACAGGACCAAGAACCGATGACTAAAGAACAAGAACAAGATATCGGGCTCATCGAACGGCTCTTAACTAAGATTGCGCCGGTAGAAAGGCAGGAGGTCCCCGCGGTCATCACGGCCATGGGGCTCTTCTTCTGCATGTTCGCGGGTTACTTCGCGGTGCGGCCCGTGCGCGAGACCATCGGCACGATCATCGGCCGGGAGACCGTCGCCGACCTTTACGCGGTGACCTGGATCGCCTCGGTCGCGATCGTCCCGATCTACGGTTGGCTAGTCGGGCGCCTGCGCCGCAGCGTGCTCCTGCCCTGCATCTACGGGTTCATCGCGGTTGCGCTCGCCGTGGTCGGATTCGCCTTCGAAACAGGCGCGCCGGGAAAGGGGCTCGGCATGTTCTTCTACGTATTCATCAGCGTGCTCAATCTTTTTTTCGTTTCGGTGTTCTGGAGTTTCCTGCTCGAACTGTTCCATAGCAGCCAGGCCAAGCGGCTGTTCGGCATCATCGCCGCCGGGGGCACGGCCGGAGCCTTGGTCGGCCCGGTCGTGACCGACCTCAGCGTCGAACGCCTCGGGAATGGCGGCGTGTTGATGCTCGGGGCCGCCCTGTTCGTCGCGGCCATCCTGATGCAACGCCGGTTGCTTGCGATCTGGAAGGGGCAACTCACGCCCGCTCCGGAGCGGACGGCCACGGGGGAATCCGGCGTGCGCGGGGATCGCGCCATCGGCGGCAATCCCTTCGCCGGGTTCTGGCTGGTGTTGAAATCCCCCTATCTCCTGATGTTCGCGGCCTTCGTCTTTCTGCTCGCCTCGGTCAGCACCTTCCTGTATTTCGAACAACTGCGGCTGGTCGAGATCGCCTATCCCGACGTCACCGAGCGGACGCGGGTCTTCGCGCGTATCGACTGGATCGTCCAGAGCCTCACCATCGCAGCGCAGCTCTTCATCACCGGCCGGATCGCCTCGCGGCTCGGTCTGGTGGTGCTGCTCATGATCGTGCCGGTGGCGATGATCTTCGGTTTTGTGGCGCTGGCCGCCGCCGGGACCTTCATGACGCTCGCAGTCGTGTTCATCCTCCGCCGGGCCGGCGAATATGCCTTTGTCCGCCCCGGCCGCGAGATGCTGTTCAGCCGCCTGGATACGGAGACCAAGTACAAGGCCAAGAACCTGATCGACGTGCCCGTCTACCGTTTTGCCGATCTGGTGGCGGCGCAGTTCCAGCAACTGGTCGGATCGCTGGGCATCGGCCCGGCGGTGATGTCCCTGATAGGCGCTGGCGTCGCGGCGTGCTGGGCCGTGACCGGCTGGTGGCTGGGCCGGCGGCATGACCGCGGGACAGACGCGGCATGACCATCCGGACTTACCTCGGCATCGCGCCCGACGTGCCTGCGAGCGCCTACATTGATGAAACCGCGCTCGTGATCGGCAGGGTCGCCCTCGGACAAAACGTCTCCGTCTGGCCAATGGCGGTGATCCGCGGCGATGATCAGGACATTACCATCGGCGACGACACCAACATCCAGGACGGGACGATCATTCACATCACCCACGATCACGCCCGCGCCCCCGGCGGGCTCGCGACCCGGATCGGGACCGGCGTCACGGTCGGCCACCGGGCGGTGATCCATGCCTGCACCATCGGCGATTATTGTCTTATCGGGATGTCCGCCACGATCATGGACGGGGCCGTGGTCGGCGATCGGGTCGTCATCGGCGGCGGCAGCCTGATCACGCCGGGCAAGGAACTCGAAAGCGGCTGCCTCTATGCCGGCAGTCCGGCGCGTCGGGTCCGGGCGCTCACCGAGGAGGAATTGAATTTCCTGCCCTACAGCGCCGCCCACTATGTGCAACTCAAGGAGAAGCACAGAAGGTCCAACGCCAAGGCGTGATACGCAACTGAACGAAAACCCATGGCGGACGCAAGACATTATCAGGTCATCGTGGTGGGCGGCGGTCATGCCGGGACCGAGGCCGCGCTCGCGGCAGCGCGGCTGGGCGCGCGCACCCTGTTGCTCACCGGCAGCATCGAGACCCTGGGGCAGATGTCCTGCAATCCCGCGATCGGCGGCATCGGCAAGGGACATCTGGTCAAGGAGATCGACGCCCTGGGCGGGGTCATGGCGCGGGCGGCCGACCATTGCGGCATCCATTTCCGTATCCTGAATGCCAGCCGCGGCCCGGCGGTCCGGGCGACACGGGCGCAGATCGATCGCGCCCTCTACCGGCGTTATATCCGCGGGGCGCTCGAATCCGCACCCAACCTGCAAATCTTCCAGCAGATGGTCGATGACCTCATCGTTCGGAACGGAAGGGTGGCAGGCGTGCGCACGCAGACCGGACTGGAATTTTTTGCCGAGTGTGTGGTGCTTACCGTCGGCACCTTCCTTGCTGGCAAGGTCCATGTCGGCGAGAGCAATTATCAGGCCGGACGCGCCGGCGACCCGCCGGCGAATGCCCTGGCCGCACAGTTGCGCGAGCTCATGCCCAGGACCGGCCGGCTGAAGACCGGAACGCCGCCCCGGATCGATGGGCGGACGATCGATTATGCCCGCCTGGAGATGCAGCAAGGCGACAGCCCCACGCCCGTGTTTTCGTTCCTCGGCGCTCGCGCGCAGCATCCCCGCCAGGTGAGTTGCCATATCACCCGGACCAACCCGGGCACTCATGAGATCATCCGGGCGGGGCTGGACCGCTCGCCCATGTACAACGGGAGCATCCAGAGCGTGGGGCCGCGTTATTGCCCCTCCATCGAGGACAAGGTGGTGCGTTTCGCCGAACGCGATTCCCATCAAATCTTCGTGGAGCCGGAGGGACTCGACACCTTCGAGGTCTATCCCAACGGCATCTCGACGAGCCTGCCCTTCGACGTGCAGTGCGACCTGGTGCATTCCATCGAGGGATTCGAACAGGCGCACATCACCCGGCCGGGTTACGCCATCGAATACGATTTCTTCGATCCCCGGGATCTCTCGCCCTGGCTCGAGACGCGGCATCTGCACGATCTCTTCCTCGCCGGACAGATCAACGGGACCACGGGCTACGAGGAGGCCGCCGCCCAGGGGCTGGTGGCGGGGATCAACGCGGGACTGCGGGCAATCGGTCGCGCCCCCTGGTTCCCCGGCCGCGACCTCGCCTACATGGGCGTGATGATCGATGACCTCATCACCAGAGGCGCCACCGAGCCCTACCGCATGTTCACCAGCCGCGCGGAATACCGGCTGCTCCTGCGCGAGGACAACGCGGACCTCCGGCTCACGCCGATTGGGCGCGAACTCGGTCTCGTGGATGACGAACGCTGGGCCGTGTTCAACACTAAACGCGCCGCCATCGAGGGCGAGCAGCAGCGCCTCAACGGCATCTGGGTGACGCCGGACAACCTCCCCGAAGCGATCGCCGTGGCTGTCCTCGGCCAGCCGCTCGGCAAGGAATCGAACCTCCTGCAACTGCTGCGCCGCCCGGAAGTGCGCTATGCCGACCTCCTGCGCCTGCCTTGTCTCGAAGACCTTGGCATTTCCGCGGAGGTCGCGGAACAGGTGGAGATCCAGGCCCGCTATCACGGTTACATCGAACGCCAGGAGGCGGAGATCGAGCGTAACCGCAGGGATGAGACGACCATGTTGCCGGAGGACCTGGATTATAAACAAGTGCGCGGGCTGTCCAACGAGGCGCTGCAGAAGCTGTCCAGTCACAGACCGCTAACGCTGGGCCAGGCCTTTCGCATCACGGGGATGACTCCCGCCGCGATCTCGCTCCTGCGCATCCATCTGAAGCGTCATTACTCACGCCTGCGCGAGAGCGCCTGAACCGCTTGCCGGGTCAAGATCTACTGCACGGCCTGCAAGAGGGCCTGAAGCAACTGGGCGAAGACCCCGCCAACCATCCCTGCGACGCCTACCTCGCCTATATCGATTTGCTCTGCGAATGGAACCGCGCCTATAACCTCACCGCCATCCGCGACCCCGGGCGCATGCTCAGCCATCATCTGCTCGACAGCCTGTCCATCCTGCCATTCATCCAGGGCGACCGCTGCCTGGATGTGGGCACGGGGGCCGGTCTGCCGGGCCTCATCCTGGCGCTGGCGGGGCCGCGGCGACACTGGGTGTTGCTCGATGGCAATGCCAAGAAGATCCGGTTTCTGAACCACGTCCTGCTGGAGCTCAAGCCCGGCAACGTGGAACTGGTCCGCTCCAGGGTGGAGGATTACCGGCCGGCGCAATTATTTTCCACGGTCTGCACCCGCGCCTTCGCCTCCGTGTTGCAGTTTCAACGGCAGGCGGGACACCTCATAACCGCTGACGGTATACTTCTCGCCATGAAGGGGAGGTTCCCCGCGGACGAAGCGGACGCCTTGCGGGAGGCGGGCGTACGCTACGAGATCCGCCGCATCGCGATCCCGGCCCTGCAGGCGGAACGCCATGTGGTGATTATGAATAATCTGGAGCAACCGGCGTGACAGGCGATAATTCCAACGTTCTGGCCCTGGTGATGAGCGGGGGCGGCGCACGCGCCGCCTATCAGGTGGGCTTTCTGCGCGGCATCGCGCGGCATTTCGACGATCTCGATCTGCCCATCATCACGGGGGTGTCCGCCGGGGCGATCAACGCGGCCTATCTCGCCAACGAAAGCGGGACATTTCGCCGCAAGGCCGATGCCCTTGCCAGGCTCTGGGCCAATCTCGACATCGATCAGATCTACCGGGTGGATACGCTTTCGGTGTTGCGCAACGCCCTGGGCTGGGGCGCGCGGCTCCTCATGGGCCGGGCCTCGCAGGCCATCCACCTGAAAAGCCTGGTGGACACCACGCCGCTGATGGAGATGATGAAGGCGAATCTCAAGACCCGGCACGGCGAGCTTATCGGGATCCCGGAAAACATCCACTCCGGCCGCCTGCGGGCGATCGCCATCACCGCCTCAAGTTACAGCACGGGACGCTCCGTCACCTGGATCCAGGGCCGCGAGATCAACAACTGGGAGCGCGCCCATCGCCAGAGCGTCATCACCAACATCCATCTGAATCACATCCTGGCCTCCGCCTCCCTGCCCATGTTCTTCCCCGCGGTGCAGGTGGAGGGTAACTGGTACGGCGACGGCGGCATCCGTCTGACCGCGCCGCTGTCGCCGGCCATCCATCTCGGCGGCCGGCGGCTGCTCGCGATCTCGACCCGCTATCAGCGTGAGGAGGACGAGCGCGAACTGACCAACATTGACGGCTATCCGCCGCCCGCGCAGGTGGTGGGCGCAATGTT
Source organism: Gammaproteobacteria bacterium (assembly GCA_004297165.1). Taxonomy (GTDB): domain Bacteria; phylum Pseudomonadota; class Gammaproteobacteria; order Eutrophobiales; family Eutrophobiaceae; genus 2-02-FULL-56-15. Next base: position 196,232 of record SCUJ01000008.1, on the reverse strand, counting down.
CAACGCGGTCTTTCTGGATCTTTTCGACAACGATGCCCTGCGTCTGCAACGACTCAACGAGTTGCTGAAACAAATGCCCGGGGGCCGCTACGGGGAGTTGCAGCCGGTGAAATTGTTGTTGCTTCGGCCCTCCCGAGACCTCGGCCGGATGGCGAACGAATTCGAACCCAGTCTGCCGTCGGCCTTCCGTTTCATGACCCGCGGGCTCGGCACCCGCGAGACCCGCTCCAACGACCTGCTGAGTCTCGTCATGTTCCAGCCGGATTACATCAATCACCTGCTCGATCTCGGCACCACCGACGCCTTGAACAAGATGGACGAGATCAAACAGTTTTTACGCGAGTAGGGGCGATCACAAGGATCGCCCCTACGATATGGGATGGGTGATCACCGTAGGGGCGAATCTCGTATTCGCCCTAAAAAAAGGGCGATCACAAGGATCGCCCCTACGATGGGTAGGTATCAGAGGTTCTTGTACCGCAACGTCAGCATGAAATTCCGGCCCAGGGAATTGAAGCCGTCGATGGTCTCGTAGTCCTCGTCGAAGAGATTGGCGGCGCGCGCGCCGACGGCGATCCGATCGGTCACCCGGAATTCCCCGCGCAGATCCACGGTCACGAAACCGTCCACGAGCGTGGTATTGCCGGCGTCATCGTAGCGATCCCCTTCCGCCCGCAGACTGCCGCCGACGGACCAGCGATCGAAATCCTTTTGCAGGTCGAAGCGTAAACGCTCGTCGGCCCGCCGCGGGAGACGGTTGCCGGTGGACTCGTCCTCGTGGTCCAGGACCTCGCCCGCGAGCGTTGCCGTCCAACTCTCCCAGGTCACGGCGATATCCCCTTCCAGCCCGATGATTCGGGCTTCGCCGACGTTCTCCGGGGAGAAGCCCCACAGGGCCAGAGGGTTCGCCACTGTGACGATCAGGTCTTCGAGGTCGGTGCGATAGGCATGCAATCCCCAGCGCAGCCAGTCATGGTCGCCTTCGAGTCCGCCCTCGTAAGAGATCGCGGATTCAGGACCAAGATTGGGATTGCCGAAACCGGGGTAATACAATTCGTTGAAGGTCGGCGTCTTGTAGGCCGTGCCGAAGGCGGCATAAAGCTTGAGCCAGTCCTGCCATAGATGGCTCCAGCCGACCGACCCCGTGGTCTCGCCGCCGAAGGCCTCGTCTTCGTCATGACGCACGGAGGCGATCAGATGATGACCCTGCCAGTCGCCGCTGTACTGTCCATACACGCCCAGGTTGTCCCGCGTCGACTCGGCATAGGTGGTGGTGCCGTCGATCGCGTCGTCCCGGTAGTCCAGACCTAGATTGATCTCATGGTCCTCATTGAGGCTGATCTCGTTCTGCCAGGCAAGTTGCAGCCGGCGCGTATCGAAGGTGGAGGACAGCGCATCGGTGAGATCGAAGTTATCCGCATCGTCATCGCCCCGGCTCAAACTCAAACGGCTGGTCCAATTCTCCGTTGGCGACACGTTGCCCTGAACGCCCACGACCTGTTGGAGGAAGTCGGTCTCGTCTTCGAAGGAACCGTCGAATTCGGTCATGCCCTCCGCCCGCAGCACGAAGGCCTCAATGTCGGCGCGATCGGAAAACGCATAGCCCCCGCGCAGATGCACGGACAGATTGTCGTAGCCATCGGCATCAGGCTGGTTGAAGCCGAAGAAACCGGTGACGGGCTGCCGGGAGTTGATCCCCGCGGTTTCGAAATAGGCGATCGTCCCGCTGTAGTTGAAGTCGCCCGTGGCGCCGCTCGCGTTGCCGGTAACCGAGTAGGTGTCGTTCGATCCGCCGCTCACCTCCATCCCATAACGCGGCTCCCCCGCGCCCTTGCGGGTAATGATGTGCATCACGCCACCGAGCGCCTCCGAGCCCCAGATGCTGGAACGGGGACCGCGGACGATCTCCATCCGCTCAATCTGCGAGGTTGGGATGAATTGCAGTGCGGCGGTTCCGGTGGTCGCCGAGCCGATCCGCACGCCGTCGATGAGAACCAGGACGTGATCCGACTCCGTCCCGCGCAGGCGGAAATCCGCGGTCTTGCCATAACCGCCGCTCAGGGTGACATCAACGCCGGGGACCCCTTGCAGGAGTTCCGGCAGGTCCAGCAATTGCAGGGTTTCGATCTCCTGCCGATCGATAATGGTGGTCGAGGCCGCGAGCTTGCCGGTGGCGAGCTCCGTGCGGGTGCCGGTGATGACGGTTTCTTCGATGGGCTCCGCGTTGGCCGTCGCGAAAACGGCGCAGGCGCAGCAAAGCAGACCTGCCTGAGTTATAGCTTTCATGTTGGAATCTCTCCCGATTCGTTGGCTGAAATGAAATGTTCCAGACGATCGCAGGAGAGTGGTCGGACAGGAAATTGCCCGAATGCCGCCCTCCGCGACATGTCGTGAACAATCCCGGACCGAGGTCCGGGGTGTCGCTTCAGGCTGGTCTCCGGGCTGATAGATACCGGCCGTGACTTTGGCCGGAGTCTGAACACCTTCCCATGCCTTGCGGCACAGTGGTATGTCGATCAGACGAATACTAATCACCGTTGCGGGGGCAGCGATGGCTTGGCGATCCCGTGCGGGGCGCGCACCATACTTCCCATGAATCCGTCCGTTATACCGAAGCGGGCGGAAACCTGAAAACGCGGCGCGATTCTAAGCGAGCGGGCGGGGGAGCGTCAATCGGACACGTAGGGTGGCAACGCCGTTCGTGCTCACGCAGTCAGGGCAACCACAAGGGTTGCCCCTACATTATTCGACGACGGAGATCTTCGTAGGGGCAGGTCTTGTGTCTGCACAGGGAAAGCTGCGCGGCAGGACCCGCTCTGATACATTAACGCACGAGAAATACTGACCAACTACGCCGTTGTCCGACGCAAAACAGCCTGGAGTAAAGTCCCGATGATAGAACTGGTACTGGGCGGCGCCCGTTCCGGGAAGAGCCGTTATGCGGAGCGGCGAGCGCTGGAGAGCGGCAGGCAATGCTTCTACATCGCGACCGCGGAGGCGCGGGACGAGGAGATGCGACGGCGGATCGAGATGCACAAACAGCGGCGCGCGTCCGGCTGGACGACCGTGGAAGAACCGTTGGATCTCGGCGGCGCGCTCAGCCGTTGCGATGGCGCGGGCCGCTGCATTCTGGTCGATTGCCTGACGCTCTGGCTCAGCAACCTGCTGCACGCGGAACCGGAGAGCGATCTAAAGACGCGCAAACAGGAACTGCTGGATGTCCTGCCCCGGCTCACGGCCGATGTCTGGCTCGTGAGCAACGAGGTTGGCGCCGGGATCGTCCCCCTGGGGGAATTGTCGCGGCGATTCGTCGACGAGGCCGGCTGGTTGCATCAGGACCTCGCGCGGGTCTGCGATCGGGTGACCCTGATGGTGGCCGGGCTGCCCATGATCGTGAAGCGACAGGAGACCGGATCGACATAGGCTGGTAGGATGCCGTCGCGATTACGACCGGAGAACGAATAGGTAATGCAGTGGATATTCGACAAGGCCGGAGAGGTTTCGGCCGAACATGAACGACAGGCCCGCGAACGCCAGGCGGAACTTACCAAACCGCCGGGCTCGCTGGGGCTCCTGGAAGAGTTGGCGATCAGGCTTGCCGGACTGCAACACAGCGCGCGCCCGCGGATCGAGCGCCCGGCAATACGGATCTACGCCGCGGATCACGGCGTCGTCGCCGAAGGGGTCTCCGCCTTTCCCCAGGAAGTGACCGTCCAGATGATCATGAATTTCGCCAACGGCGGGGCGGCCATCAGCGTTCTCGCCCGGCAGATTGGGGCGGATTTTCAGGTCATCAATATGGGCACGGCGCATCCGGTCCCGGATCATGCGCTGGTGCGTCAGGCGGCCGTGGGGCCGGGGACCCGCAATTTCTGCGAGTCTGCCGCCATGAGCCGGGGACAGTTGGAACAGGCCCTGGCGCAGGGCAAGTCTAGCGTGGATGAAGTCATAAAGGCCGGCGCCGATCTATTCATCGGTGGGGAGATGGGCATCGGCAACACCACCTCCGCCGCCGCCCTTGCCTGCGCCATGTTGGATCGGCCCGCCGCCGACCTGGTCGGCGCGGGGACAGGCGTGGATGCCGCGGGTCTGCGCAAGAAGATCGCCGCGGTCGATCGAGCCCTGTCGTTGCACCGGACGGCATTCGGGGATCCCGTCTCGATCCTGATGTGTCTCGGCGGTTTCGAGATCGCCGCCTTGACCGGCAGCTATATCCGCAGCGCTCAGCAGGGGCTCCCCGTGCTGGTGGACGGCTTCATCTGCGGGGCGGCGGCGCTCGCGGCTCTTGGGATCAATCCCTCCATCCGGCCTTGGTTGTTCTTCGCCCACCAGTCGGCGGAACAGGGCCATCGCTTGCTGTTGAATGCCTTGAACGCCCGGCCGTTGGTAAGTCTGGACATGCGTCTGGGCGAGGGGAGCGGCGGCGCCGTCGCGTTGCCGCTGCTGCAAGCCGCGTGCAGGCTCCATAATCAGATGGCCACCTTCGCCGAGGCGGGCGTCAGCGAAGGCTGAGGGATAGCGCATGCACTCGGGAGATCCGGTAACCACGATCGATCTGATCCGCCACGGCGAGTGCGAGGGCGGCGATATCTTCCGCGGCTCCACGGACGTTGCCCTGAGCCCGACAGGCTGGAACACCATGGAGGCGGCGGCGGAACGGCTCTCGCGCGGCGGCGGGTGGGACGGCATCGTCGCTTCGCCACTGCAACGCTGCCGGCGCTTTGCCGAGCATCTCGCGGCCCGGCACGCCCTGCCGCTGGAGATCGTCGCGGACCTGCGGGAGATGGATTACGGCGAATGGGAAGGCCAGGATGTGACCAAGGTATGGCGGGAGGATGCGGAGCGCGTCCGGCGGCTGTTCACGGATCCCGCCGGGTTCATCTCGCCTGGCGGGGAAACCATGGTGGGATTTCAGGCACGGGTTGCCGCCGCCTTGCGGGATATTATCGCCCGCCAGCGCGAACGGCGTCTCTTGTTTGTGACCCATGGGGGCACCATTCGGCTCCTGCTCAGTACCGTTCTGGACATGCCGCTCGGTCGTTGCGCCAGTTGGCATGTGCCCTACGGTTGTGTCTCGCGGCTCCGGATCTACCACGAGGGCGCCACGGATCGCGGCCATCTGGTGTTTCATAACGGACCGCCGCCGGAATGAGGGGATCGGCGCGATGCATCGACCTTTCCTGATCGCCCTGCAATTCCTGACGCGCCTGCCGGTAACGCTTGCGAATCCTCCGGCGGCGGGCGAGGCGGGGCGCTCCCTGTTGTACTATCCGATCGTCGGCCTGTTGATCGGGTTGTTCCCTCTGCTGACGGTGCTGCTCCTCAAGGGGCAGGACACCTTGCTCGCGGCGGCGCTGGCGATCGCGGTCTGGGCGTTGCTCACGGGGGGACTGCACCTGGATGGCCTGGCAGATACCGTGGATGCCTGGGTCGGCGGTCTCGGGGATCGGGAACGGACCCTGGAGATCATGAAGGACCCGGCCACGGGGCCGATGGGCGTGCTCGGCATCGCGCTGGTCTTGTTGCTCAAGACCGCGGCGGTCCATGCCTTGCTCCTCCATGATTCAGTTTACATCTTACTGATCCCCCCGGTCCTCGCCCGGACCTGCGCGCCCCTGTTGATGATCTCCACTCCCTATGCGCGCCGCGGTGGATTGGCCGCCGCGCTGGCCGCGGAGGCGGATCGTGCGCATTGCCTTATGGTCTGCGGCATCACGGCGCTGATCCTGCTCATCTGCTCGCCACTGCCCGCGCTGCTCGGCGTGCTCAGCGGCGGCGGGCTCATGCTCGCCTGGCGGGGAATGCTTTTGAAACGCCTTGTCGGTTATACGGGGGATACGATCGGCGCGTTGATCGAGAGCGTCGAGGTGGCGGTACTGATTGCGCTCGCGTTACTCTAAATATCGAGGATCCGATCCAGCGCGCCGAGATCGAGGTGCGCCTCCAGGGCGTCGGCCAGTCGATCGATCTGTTGTTCCCGCAGGCCGATATAGTCGATCGCCTCCGGGGCCTCGAGCCCGGCCCAGGCGAGGATGGCCTGGCAGGCGGCGCTCTCGTCGAAGAGGCCGTGCAGGTAGGTCCCCAGGATCTGGCCATCCGCGGACAAGGCCCCATCATGGCGCCCTTCGAGTTCGATGGCGGGTCGTTGTAACGCCCCGCCTGTGGAAACACCCGCGTGGATCTCGTAGCCACGCACGGGGCTGCCGTCCAGCAACAGGCGACCCTGCACGTTAAGGAGCGCCTTCTCCGGTTTCAGTTCGGTCACCATCTCCAGCAGGCCAAACCCCGCAGCGCCTTTCATCTGGCCTTCGATCCCCAGCGGATCATCGATCCGCCGCCCGAGGATCTGGAAGCCGCCGCAGATCCCGATCAGTTTTCCGCCGTAGCGCAAGTGCCGGAGGATCGCCTCTTCCCAGCCGCGTTCGCGCAGCCATTGCAGATCCGCGATCACGTTCTTGGTGCCGGGCAGGATGATGAGGTCCGCGGGCGGCGGGGTCTCGCCGGGGCCGATAAAGCGGAAATCGACCTGCGGGTGCAGGCGCAGGGGATCGAAGTCCGTGTGGTTGCTGATCCGGGAGCAGACCGGGACGATGACACGGATCGAGCGGTCGCTGCTCTTGCGATCCTCGCGGACGGCGATGGCGTCTTCCGACTCCAGATGGAATCCCTGCAACATGGGGATCACGCCCAGCACCGGTTTCCCGGTGTGAGTTTCGAGCCAGTCGAGGCCGGATTGCAGGAGTGCGAGGTCGCCGCGAAAACGGTTGATGACGAAGCCCCGGACGCGCGCCTGTTCGGTGGCGCTCAGCAACGCCAGGGTCCCGACCAGGTGCGCGAAGACCCCGCCGCGATCGATATCGGCGATCAGGATCACGGGGATGTCGGCAATTTCGGCGAAGCCCATGTTGGCGATATCCCGATCGCGTAGATTGATCTCCGCCGGACTGCCGGCGCCTTCGACGAAAATCAGGTCATACCGCGATTGCAGACGCTGGTAGGAATCCAGCACGGCCTGCATCAGCAGGGGCTTGCGCTCATGATAGGCGCGGGCGTCCAGGTTGGACACGGCGCGGCCATGCACGATCACCTGCGCGCCGATGTCGGTATTCGGTTTCAGCAGGATGGGGTTCATGTCCGTGTGCGGTTGCAGCCCGCAGGCCTGGGCCTGCACGGCCTGGGCCCGGCCGATCTCCCCGCCGTCCTCGGTGACGGCGGAGTTCAAGGCCATGTTCTGCGGTTTGAAGGGGGCGACCCGGAAGCCGCGCCGGAGGTACACGCGGCACAGTCCGGTAACGAGCACGCTCTTGCCGGCGTCCGAGGTGGTCCCCTGGACCATCAGGGTTTTACCGCTCATGGCTGCGGCGCGGGCGCGTCCTGTCGAATCCGGGCGATCAGGGGTTCCGAGTCGGCGGTCCTCGATTGCCCCCACTGATCGAAAAAGATCAGATCGCCGAGCGGCAGGCGCGGCAGCCAGCCGGCTGTTTCGAGTTCGGGTCGGGCGTAAAAATGGCTCACATAGCCGATGCAGAGGTAGGCTATTGGAATGATGTGCTCGGGGATTCCCAGGGCCGCATGAATGGCCTGCTGCTTCATGATGCTCACCCAGCCGACCCCGAGATTCTCCGCCCGCGCCGCCAGCCACAGGTTCTGCACGGCGCAGACCGAGCTGTAGAGGTCCATGATCCGCAGATGGGTCCGGCCTATCACCACCGGCCCGGCCCTGCGCCGGTCACAAGTGACACAGATATTTACCGGCGCTTCGAGGATCCCTTCGAGCTTCAACTTGCGGTAGGTCTCCTGCTGGTCTTGCGGAAACATTTCTGCGGCCTCGGCATTGGCCTCGGCGAAGGCGGCATGGATTTTTTGTTTAACCTCGGCGCCGCGGATGATGAGGAAATTCCAGGGCTGCATGAAGCCCACCGAGGGCGCATGATGGGCGGCATGCAGGACCCGGCTCAGGACTTCATCCGGTATCGGGTCGGGTTTGAATTGCGCGCGGACATCGCGCCGGTTGTGCAGGATCCGGTAGAAGGATTCGCGTTGGGTCGCGTCGATGAAGCAATCCTGGTGGACGGGATTTACTGTGGCGGTTTCCATTTGATATTCCCCTTCGCTGATGGAAATGGCGCGCCGGACCAGGCGCGTCCCGAAAAATCATCAGGCCGGTCTTCTGACTGCGGCGCATTTCCGCCTGACGCCTTCCCGGCCAGGGTTTGCATCCCTGTTGTCGCCAGTGGCATGTGTCAGGCCGAGCGCCGTATACAGCGTTGGGCACGTTACGGATTCACACCGTATTCCCGATTCTCCCCCAGGGTTCCGGGCAGTCCGGGACCGGGGGCACCTGATGCTGAATACCGGCGTGAACGGATGGGAATCCGGAGCGCCGGGGCCCGCGATTATAAATGCAATCCGGGAAATTTGAACAGCCTGTGGCCGGTAGTGGATTCCCGCCGGGTTATATAGAATGCCAGCCTCTTGCCGCCGGGATGCGGCCGTATCGAGGCCGGAGGAGAATAATTTCCATGCTGCAAACAATCATGTCGCTGCTGTTGCTGGGGGCGTCAGTTTCCCTCGGCGCGCTGGCCGCGGGGATAGAGCTTACCGACGACGCCGGACGAGTGGTGAGATTGGAACGGCCGGCGCAAAGGGTGGTCAGCCTCGCGCCGCACATCACCGAAAATCTGTTCAGCGCCGGCGTCGGCGATCGGATCGTGGGCACGGTCAACTACAGCGATTATCCGCAGGCCGCCCGCGCCATCCGTCAGGTCGGCGGCTACGATAATGTAAATATCGAACTCATCCACGCCTTGAAACCGGACCTGATCGTCGTCTGGGAGGAAGGCAATCAAAAGGTCCAGTACGACCAGTTGCAGGCGTTGGGGCACACGATCTATGTGGACTACCCGCGCGATTTCGAGGGCATCGCGCGCAGCATCCGGAATTTCGGGATCCTGACCGGTAACGCGACCGTGGCGGATGCGGCGGCGGCGAGTCTCCTGGACAGCATGCGCGGTCTGCGCGAGCGCTTCGGCGCCCGGACCCCGGTCAGCGTGTTTTATCAGGTCTGGCCGGAACCGCTGATCACGGTCAATGACCGGCAGATCATCGGGCAGTCGATAAGGTTATGCGGCGGCCGGAATGTCTTCGCGCAACTGGACAGCCTGTCCCCCAGCGTGGGCCGGGAGGATGTCATCGCGGCGGATCCGCAGGTCATCATCGCGAGCGGCATGAACGAACAGCGGCCCCAATGGCTGGACGAGTGGGCGCGCTGGCCCAAGTTGCAGGCGGTCAGGGACAAGCATCTCTTTTTCATTCCCCCCGACATCATCCAGCGGCACACGGCCCGGTTACTGGTGGGTACAACCCTGCTCTGCGAGCAGTTGGAGCAGGTCCGCCGGGAGGAAGCGGCGGCGGGCGAGCGACGATAACACGGGCGCAGGCAAGGTTAATCTGCTGGATCCTGGTTTGACTGTGTAATAATAAGGTTCAATAACTTCATAAAACGACAAAATCCCGACTGTGACCCGCATCTTCGCAATCGCCAACCAGAAAGGCGGCGTGGGCAAGACCACGACCAGCATCAATCTGGCCGCCTCGCTCGCCGCGACCCGGCGCCGGGTCCTCATGGTGGACATGGATCCGCAGGGCAATGCCACCATGGGCAGCGGGGTGGAGAAGGATGGGGTGGCGGCATCCACCTACGAGGTGCTCATGGGCGACAAGGACATCGCCGAGGTCCTGGTCCGTTCGGAGGAATGCGGTTATGACATCCTGCCCGGCAACTCGGACCTGACCGGCGCGGAGGTGGGGCTGCTGGAGGAGCTGGCGCGGGAGGTGCGCCTGCGCAAGGCGCTCGACAGCATCAAGGATCGGTATGAGTACATCTTCATCGATTGCCCGCCGTCCCTGAACATGCTGACCATCAACGCCCTGGTGGCCGCGGATGCCGTGATTATCCCGATGCAGTGTGAATATTTCGCCCTCGAGGGACTGACCGCCCTCGTCGGGACCATCGAAAAGATCCGCAAATTCCTGAACCCCCACCTGCGGATCGAGGGCCTCCTGCGCACCATGTACGACCCGCGGAACAATCTCGCGACCGAGGTCTCCGCGCAGCTCCTGGATCACTTCGGCGACAAGGTCTACCGCACCATCATCCCGCGGAACATCCGGTTGGCGGAGGCCCCGAGCCACGGTCTGCCGATCATCCGTTACGACAAGACCTCGCGCGGGGCGCTGGCTTATCTGGCGCTCGCCGGAGAGATGCTCAACCGGGCGGATCGGGCGGCGTGATGAATCGGAGCGATGGCCATGGCGGTTAAGAAGCGCGGCCTGGGCAAGGGGCTTGACGCGTTGCTGGGCCAGCATGCCGCGAGCGATCTCGCGGAACTCGATTCCGCGAACGAACTCCGGCTCCTGCCGGTGGACCTCCTGCAACGCAGCCCATATCAACCGCGCCGGAATTTCGATCCGGAACATCTGCGCGAACTCGCGGATTCCATCCGCGCCCAGGGCATCGTGCAACCCATCGTCGTGCGGCCGGTGAAACAGGGGGAGAAGTTCGAGATCATCGCCGGCGAGCGGCGCTGGCGGGCCGCCCAGCAGGCGGGTCTGCACGAGGTGCCGGCGATTGTCAGGAATATCGACGAACAAACCGCGATGTGTCTCGCGCTCATCGAGAACATCCAGCGTCAGGACCTCAATGCCCTGGAAGAGGCCCGCGCGATGTCGCGGTTGATGGTCGAATTCGAGATGACCCATGAGGCGGTGGCGGCGGCCGTGGGCCGATCCCGCTCGACGGTGACGAATCTCCTGCGGTTGCTGGATTTGAACGAGAAGGTCAAGACCATGCTGGAGGCGGGCGAAGTGGAGATGGGGCACGCGCGGGCCATCCTCGGATTGCCGCAGGCGGATCAACTGCCGGTGGCCCAGACTGTCGCGAAGCGGGCACTGTCCGTGCGCGCCACCGAGGCCCTGGTGCGGCGCCAGCTCGCGGAGAAACCCGGCAAGGACAAGGGTGCAACACAACGCCCCGGCAAACCCGACCCCAACATCGAGCGGTTGGAGTTGGACCTTTCGGAACGTCTCGGCAATACCGTCAGGATCAATCACAGCAGAAGCGGCAAAGGCAGCCTTGTAATCGCCTACAACAGCCTCGACGAACTGGACGGGATATTGTCAAGAATCAAGTAACAATCTATTTCCCGCATCGAAACCGCGAGACGTCCCCTGCGATTGTAAAGGCGATTGCCGCTATATATAATTCCCCGGCTTTAACGGCCGTATGTTCATCGCCAGGGCCCGGCGCCTGATGACGAGATAATCACCGGAGCGTGCTGGTTTGCGCAGCCACACCCACAATAGCAGGGCAAAACACGCCGCATACAGAATCCTGGCCGCAGAAACGGCAATCATCATGGTCCTGGCGCTGCTGTTGTTGCTCGCCGTTGATGGGGCGGCCGCGGTTTCCGCGACGCTGGGCGGCGGGGCTTACATAATTCCCAACGCCCTGTTTGCCCGATATGCGTTCAGATACTCCGCCGTGGATTCGGCGCTTGTGGCCATGCGCTGGCTGGGCATCGGCGAGGTCGTGAAACTGGCGACGACTGCGATCATCTTCGCGGCCTGTTTCAAGTATCTGGAATCGATAAATATACTGGCGCTGTTTTCCAGCTACGCAGGTTTATTGCTGATCAATGTCACGGCCATGGCCTGGCAGGGATTCGGCGGAAAGTCAGGCGCATTACTGAAATCATAGTGGTTGACCCGAGACAATGAGCGAGCAGACCCACGCGGCGGAAGAGACACTGACTTCCACCGCATACCTCAAGCATCACCTGCAGAACATGGTGTTCGGCAAACTGCCGGCGGGCTATGAGAGGCACGACGGGTCCGTACTGGAACAGGATGCCTGGACCATGGCGCACAGCCCGGAAGAGGCCGTCGATATGGGCTTCTGGTCGCTGAACGTGGACAGCATGGGTTGGTCGATCGGCCTGGCCCTCATCTTCGTCATGGTCTTTCGCAAAGTGGCGAAGTCCATGACTCTGGGCGTGCCGGGCGGCCTGCAGAATGTGGTCGAGATCCTGGTGGAGTTCGCCGACACCAGCGTCCGGGAGACCTTCCACGGCCGTTCGCATCCCGCCGTCGCCCCGTTGGCGCTCACCATCTTCTGCTGGATCCTGTTGATGAACACCATGGACCTGGTGCCCGTGGATCTACTCCCATTGCTGGCGCAGAAACTTTCGGGCGATCCGCATCTGTATTTCAAGGTGGTGCCGACCACCGATCCAAACATCACCTTCGGGTTTTCCATCAGTGTGTTCCTGCTGATCATCTACTACAGCATCCGCATCAAAGGGCTGGGAGGATTCATCGGGGAATTGGCCCTGCATCCCTTCGGCAAATGGATGCTGCCGGCCAACCTGATCCTGGAGGGGATCACGCTGCTGGCCCGGCCGGTATCGCTCGCCTTGCGGTTATTCGGCAATCTGTATGCCGGGGAGCTGCTGTTTCTGCTGGTGGCGATGCTGGGGTATTTCCAACTCCCCGGGCACTTCGTCTGGGCGGTCTTTCACCTGCTGGTCATCCCCTTGCAGGCTTATATTTTCATGATGCTGACCATTATTTATCTGGGCATGGCGCATGAAAGTTCTCATTAACCCGGTTGCTTTCGACTTAACTGTGTAATCAGGAGGAAAAATGGAAACAATACTGGCGTATACGGCGTTGGGCGTCATGTTCGTACTGGGCATGGGCGCCTTTGGCACTGCCATCGGCTTCGGCCTTTTGGGCGGCAGATTTCTGGAGGGCGCGGCGCGGCAACCCGAGCTTGCCCCGATGCTGCAAGTGAAGATGTTCCTGGTGGCCGGCCTGGTCGATGCCGTGACCATGATCGGCATCGGTATCGGGATGTGGTTCACGCTGGCGAATCCGTTCACCGCCGCCATGCAGGCGCTTGCCCAGTAACACGCAAGCCACGGCTGCGTAATCCGTAGCAGGCAGGAGTCAATCATGAATTTCAACGCGACATTGATCGGTCAGATGATCGCCTTCGGCGTGTTCTGGTGGTTCTGCTCCAAACTGGTCTGGCCGCTCATCATCAAGGGGCTGGAGGATCGCAAGACCCGGATCGCCGATGGTTTGGCGGCCGCGGAGAAAGGCCAGCACGAATTGCAACTCGCGAACAAGCGCTCCTCTGAGATCCTCCACGAAGGCAAGGAACAGTCGAAGACCTATATCACCCAGGCGCAGAAACGCGCCGACGAGATCGTCGAGGAGGCCAAGGAGAATGCCCGCCGCGAGGGCGAGCGCATCCTGACCGCGGCCCGCGCCGAGATTGACCAGGAGCGGCAGATGGCGCGCGAGGCCCTGCGCCGGGAAGTGGCGACGCTGGCCCTTGCGGGCGCGGAGCAGATCCTCATGCGCGAGGTCAACCGCGATGTGCATCGCGACGTCTTGAACCGTATCAGCGCCGGCCTTTAGGCCAGAGACCCGATGACGGAAAAGACGACAATCGCAAGACCCTACGCCACGGCGGTGTTCGAGCTCGCCCGCGAAACGCCATCCGGCTATAAACAATGGTCGGAAACCCTCGCACTCTTGCGGCAGGTGGTTGCCGACCCGGCCTTGCAGTCCCTGCTGGACGATCCGCGCGTCAGCGCCGCGGCGCTCGCCAATCTGATCATGGGTGTTTGCGGCGAACATCTGGACGCCGCCGGCCGCCGGCTGGTGCAGACCCTGGCGGAGGCCGGACGGCTGTCGCTCGCCGCCGAGATCGCCACACTCTACGAACAATTGCGCCAGGAGGCGGAAAGCGTCGTCGAGGTGGAGGTCACCTCGGCCTTCCCGCTGGAGCAGGCGGAGCAGGACAGGATCAGCGGCATGCTGGCCGGACGTTATCAGCGGAAACTCAGCATCACCGCCAGCGTGGATGCCTCGCTCATCGGCGGGGTGGTCATACGGGTGGGGGATTCGGTGATCGATGCCTCCATCAGGGGCAAATTACGGCAACTGGGCAATCACCTTGCCGGCTAGGCGGCATTACTTGAATCTTGAGGAATAACCATGTCAATCAGCGCAACAGAAATCAGTGACCTGATTAAGAAAAGGATCCAGGGGCTGGCCCTGACCACGGAGGCCCGGACCGAAGGCACCATCATCAGCCTGACCGACGGCATTGCCCGGATCCACGGCCTGGGCGATGTCATGCAGGGCGAGATGATCGAATTCCCCGGCAACACCTACGGACTGGCGCTCAACCTGGAGCAGGATTCGGTCGGCGCGGTCATCCTCGGAAGTTACACGCACCTCAGCGAAGGCGACACGGTCAAGTGCACCAAGCGCATCCTCGAGGTGCCCATCGGCCCCGAGTTGCTCGGGCGCGTGGTGGATTCGCTCGGCAATCCCATCGACGGCAAGGGCGCGATCGGCTGCAAGCACGTTTCTCCCATCGAGAAGATCGCCCCGGGCGTTATCGCGCGGCAGTCGGTCGGGCAACCGGTGCAGACCGGCCTCAAATCGCTCGATGCCATGGTGCCGATCGGCCGCGGCCAGCGCGAGCTGATCATCGGCGACCGCCAGACGGGCAAGACCGCCGTCGCCGTGGACACCATCATCAACCAGAAGGGCACCGGCATCAAATGCATCTACGTGGCGATCGGCCAGAAGGCATCGTCCATCAACGCCGTCATCCGCAAGCTGGAAGAGCACGACGCCATGCAGCACACCATCGTGGTGGCGGCCACCGCGTCGGATTCGGCCGCCATGCAGTACATCGCGCCGTACTCGGGCTGCACCATGGGCGAGTACTTCCGCGACATCGGCGAGGACGCCCTGATCATCTATGATGACCTCACCAAGCAGGCCTGGGCCTATCGCCAGATCTCGCTGCTGCTGCGCCGTCCGCCGGGCCGCGAGGCCTATCCGGGCGACGTCTTCTACCTGCACTCGCGGCTGCTCGAGCGCGCGGCGCGCATCAATGCGGAATACGTCGAAAAGATCACCGGCGGCAAGGTCAAGGGCAAGACCGGCTCGCTTACCGCCCTGCCGATCATCGAGACCCAGGCGGGCGACGTCTCCGCCTTCGTGCCGACCAACGTGATCTCCATCACCGACGGCCAGATCTTCCTGGAGACCGGCCTGTTCAATTCCGGTTTCCGCCCGGCCATCAACGCCGGGCTCTCGGTGTCCCGCGTCGGTGGCGCCGCGCAGACCAAGATTATCCGCAAGCTGGGCGGCGGCGTCCGTCTGGCGCTCGCCCAATACCGGGAACTCGCGGCGTTCGCCCAGTTTGCCTCCGATCTGGACGAGGCAACCCGGGCCCAGTTGGAGCGCGGGCAGCGGGTCATGGAGTTGATGAAACAGAAACAGTATTCGCCGCTGGATGTCGCCGGCATGGCGGTGAGCCTGTACGCGGTCAACAGCGGCTATCTCGACAGCATCGAGCTCGCGAAGGTCATCGCCTTCGAATCCGCGCTGCACAACTACATGCGCGGCAGCCATGCGGAACTGATGCAGCGGATCAATGCGGCAGGCGATTACAACGACGAGATCGAAAACGCGCTGAAAAAGGCCCTGGAAGATTTCAAGACGAATCACACCTGGTAATTGTCATTGGTCACTTGTCACTGGTGAAAGATGACAAATGACCAAATGACAAATGACCAGTGACAAATGACCAATGACGAGCGACATAGTTAGATGGCCGTAGGCAAAGAGATACGCACGAAGATCGCGAGTGTGAAGAACACTCAGAAGATCACCAAGGCCATGGAAATGGTGGCCGCGAGCAAGATGCGCAAGGCCCAGCATCGCATGCAGGCCGCGCGCCCCTACGCCCGCAAGATCATGAATGTGATCACCCATCTCGCCCGCGCCCATGCCGAGTATAAACACCCGTTCCTTATCAACCACGCTGAAGACCGGCGCATCGGCGTGATTATCGTCTCCTCCGACCGGGGCCTGTGCGGCGGCCTGAATTCGAATCTCTTCCGGGATCTGCTGCGGCGCTTCAACGAATGGAAGAAGGCCGGGTCCGAGATCGAACTCGTCATCATCGGCAACAAGGCGGTGAGTTTTTTCAACCGCTTCGGCCTGAAGATCGACGGACAGACCACCCATATCGGCGACGCGCCGGGGCTGGAGCAATTGATCGGCGCGGCGAAGATCATGCTGGACAAATACACCGCGAACGAGATCGATCGCCTTTATCTTGCCTCCAATCAGTTTGTCAATTCGATGACCCAGAAGCCGCGGATCGAGCAACTGCTGCCGCTGCCGCCGAGCGCGGAGCAGGAATTGAAACATCACTGGGATTATATCTACGAGCCCGAAGCCCAGCAGACGATCGATCAATTGCTGACCCGCTACATCGAATCCCTGATCTACCAGGGCGTGGTGGAGAACATCGCCTGCGAACAGGCCGCGCGGATGGTCGCCATGAAAAGCGCCTCCGACAACGCCACGAATCTGATCTCCGAGCTGCAGTTGATCTATAACAAGGCCCGACAGGCCGCCATCACGCAGGAGCTTTCCGAGATCGTGGCCGGCGCCGCGGCGGTGTAGGGCGGGACGGGGCGGCATAAATCAATGAATGAAACAGAATGCGTTTACGAGGAAGACTGACATGAGTTCCGGACAAATCGTGCAAATCATCGGCGCCGTGGTGGACGTGAAATTCCCCATGGAGTCCCTGCCCAAGGTCTATGACGCCCTGCTGGTCATGGGGGAAGGCATCAAGACGACCCTGGAAGTGCAGCAGCAACTCGGCGATGGCGTGGTGCGCACCATCGCGCTGGGCTCGACCGATGGTTTGACCCGCGGTCTCCAGGTGGCGGGGAGCGGTGCTCCCATCTCCGTGCCGGTGGGCGCGGCGACGCTGGGGCGGATCATGAACGTGCTCGGCGAACCCATCGACGAACTCGGGCCAGTAGCCACCACGGAGAAATGGAGCATCCACCGCGAGGCGCCAAAATTCATCGAACTGAGCCCGGCGACGGAGCTCCTGGAAACGGGCATCAAGGTCATCGATCTGGTTTGCCCCTTCGCCAAGGGCGGCAAGATCGGCCTGTTCGGCGGCGCGGGCGTCGGCAAGACCGTGAACATGATGGAGCTCATCAACAACATCGCCACGGAGCATTCGGGCCTGTCGGTGTTTGCCGGCGTCGGCGAGCGCACCCGCGAGGGCAACGACTTCTATCACGAGATGCAGGAATCCGGCGTGGTCAATCTGGAGGATTTCTCGAAATCGAAGGTGTCGATGGTCTACGGCCAGATGAACGAACCGCCGGGCAACCGCCTGCGCGTCGCGCTGACCGGACTGACGCTGGCCGAGAAATTCCGCGACGAAGGCCGCGATGTATTGTTCTTCGTCGACAACATCTATCGCTTCACCCTGGCCGGCGTGGAATGCTCGGCCCTGCTCGGGCGCATGCCCTCCGCGGTCGGATATCAACCCACCTTGGCGGAAGAGATGGGCAAGCTGCAGGAGCGCATCACCTCGACCAAGACCGGCTCCATCACCTCCATCCAGGCCATCTACGTGCCTGCCGACGACCTGACCGACCCCTCGCCGGCGACGACCTTTGCGCATCTTGACGCGACCGTGGTGCTGTCGCGGCAGATCGCGGAACTCGGCATCTATCCGGCCGTGGATCCGCTGGATTCCACCAGCCGCCAGCTCGATCCCCTGATTGTGGGCCAGGAGCATTACGATACGGCCCGGGCCGCCCAGAACACCCTGCAACGCTACAAGGAATTGCGCGACATCATCGCCATCCTGGGCATGGACGAGTTGTCCGAGGATGACAAGCTCGTGGTAGCCAGGGCCCGCAAGATTCAGCGCTTCCTGTCCCAACCGTTCACCGTCGCGCAGGTCTTCACCGGCACGGCCGGCAAATACGTTCCGCTCAAGGAGACCATCAAGGGCTTTCGCGGGATCGTCGAGGGCGAATTCGATCATCTTCCGGAGCAGGCCTTCTACATGGTCGGCACCATCGATGAAGCGGTCGCGAAGGCCAAGTCGCTCTAACCGGGATTAAAAGCCATGGCCATGACCATACATGTGGACATCGTCAGCGCCGAACAGGAGATCTTTTCCGGTGTGGCGGAGATGGTTTTCGCCCCCGGGGTCATGGGCGAGCTGGGCATCGCGCCGCATCACTCCCCCCTGCTGACCTATCTCGCCCCCGGCGAGGTGCGGGTCAAGCTGCCGGGCGGCGCGGAAGAATCCTTTTACGTCTCTGGCGGGATCCTCGAGATCCAGCCGCACATCGTCACCGTCCTGTCCGATACCGCCATGCGCGCCGAAGACCTGGACGAGGCGGCGGTACTGAAGGCGAAGGAAGCGGTGGATCGCGCCATGCACGAGCGGACGGCCGAGATGGAGTATGCCAAGGTCCTGGCCGAACAGGCCGAGATCGCGGCGCAGTTGCTCACCCTGCAAAGATTGCGTCGCCGCGCCGGCAGATAGCGAATACTGGATTGACCTCCGGGACGACACTGAGCGTCATCATCCTCGCCGCGGGGCAGGGCACGCGGATGCGGTCAAATCTCCCCAAGGTCCTGCACAAGCTGGCCGGCCGTACCCTGCTGGAACACGTGCATACCGCCGCCGCGCCATTGGCGGCGCGGACCGTGCATATCGTCTACGGCCACGGCGGTGAGCAGGTCCCGGAACGGCTGGCCCATCTCCCGGCGAGCTGGGTGCTGCAAGTGGAACAGCTCGGCACCGGTCATGCCGTAAAACAGGCCATGCCGGGCATTCCGGATACGGATCTGGTCCTCATCCTCTACGGCGATGTGCCGTTGATCGCCGCCGGCACCCTCGTGACCCTCGTAAAATCGGCGTCAGCCTCCGGTTTCGCGCTGTTGACGGCGCGGCTCGCGGATCCCTTCGGCTACGGCCGCATCATCCGCGATGCCGCTGGCCGGATCCTCCGGATCAAGGAGGAAAAGGACGCGAACGATGCGGAACGCAGGATCGACGAGATCAACACCGGCTTGATGTGTCTGCGCGGGGACTGGTTGAACAAGTGGCTCAGCCGGCTCACCACGAACAATGCCCAGGGCGAATACTATCTGACTGACGTCATCGCCATGGCGGTCGGGGAGGGCATAGAGATCGCCACCGTCTCGCCCGGCCATGTGACCGAGGTTCAGGGGGTCAACACCAGGGCGCAGCTCGCGGAACTGGAGCGTTACTACCAACTACGCCAGGCGCGGACCTTGATGGATCGGGGCGTCACTTTTGCGGACCCCGCGCGTTTCGATCTGCGCGGCGATCTGGTGACCGGGACGGACGTCGTGATCGATGTCAATGTGGTGATCGAAGGCCGCGTACTGATGGGGAGCGATGTAACCATCGGGCCGAATTGCCTGATCCGCGACTGCGAGATCGGCGACGGCGTGGAGATCTTCGCGAATTGCGTGATCGAGGATGCGATTATCGGCAAGCGCTGCCGGATCGGCCCATTCTCCCGCATCCGGCCCGGCACAAAATTGGCCACGGAGGTCCACGTCGGCAACTTCGTCGAGATCAAGAATTCCAGCATCGGCGACGCCAGCAAGGCAAATCACCTGAGCTATGTGGGCGACAGCGAGGTGGGGCGCAATGTGAACATCGGCGCGGGCACGATCACCTGCAATTACGACGGGGCCAACAAGCACAAGACCATCATCGAGGATGATGTGCATATCGGTTCCGATACCCAGTTGGTGGCCCCGGTGCGGGTCGGCAGGGGGGTGACGATCGGCGCGGGCGCGACGATCACCCGGGATGTGGAGCCGGAGGTCCTGATCCACAACCGGATGGAACGGCGGATCGTCAAGGGCTGGAAGCGGCCGGTGAAGGTCAAGAAAGGCAGGGAATGACGGCGATTGTGACTTGTTTCAGCTTCACTGCAAGCTGTACTAAACTATAATGAACACCGGGAATCTGTATCATTACCTTTCTACCTTCGTGGAGTGATGAAAATGAAGCAGTCTATCCAACGCGCGATTGCGCTCATGCTTGTACTGGCCATGCCTCTCGCCCTGCGGGCGGAATGCTATTCAGACAACAGTAACAAAGAGGTCATCGGGACCCTGCTCGGGGCCGCCGCCGGCGGCCTGATCGGCTCCCAGATCGGCGGCGGGGCCGGCAACAAGGTGGCGATCGGCGCCGGGGTCCTGGTCGGCGGCATGGTCGGCAATCGCATCGGCCGCTCGCTCGACTGTCAGGACCTGTCCTATCACAGCGATACCACACAGCGCACCCTCGAGACCCAGGTCTCCGGCACGACCTCCCGCTGGCAAAATCCTGAGACCGGCCATTCGGGTTCCATTACCCCCGTCCGCACCTATGTCTCTAGGGACGGCGCCCCCTGCCGTGAATTCGAGCAGACCCTCTACGTGGACGGACGTCAGGAAGTAGTCACTGGCACGGCCTGCCGCATGCCGGATGGCAGATGGCAGATACAGGGCTGAAATTTACACGCCCGAAAAAACCCGGTCCCTACCGGGTTTTTTTGTGCCCTGCGCCTTGACATTAAACAGGCCGGACCCTTCGATGAAATCCTTGCGCATCGAGCCAATAGACCGGGTCGAGGGTGAGATCAACCTGCCCGGTTCGAAAAGCCTGTCGAATCGCGCCTTGTTGATGGCGGCCCTGGCGGAGGGCCGGACGCGCATAAACAACCTGCTGCACAGCGACGACACGCGGCACATGCTGAATGCCCTCCGGCTGCTTGGCGTGGATGCCCAAATGGATCCTGCCGGGACAAGTTGCACTGTCTCCGGTGTGGCCGGGCCGATCCATTCCAGTGAACCGAGGGACCTTTTTCTTGGCAACGCCGGGACCGCGTTTCGCCCGCTTTGCGCCGTACTCTGCGCCGGGACCGGCGAATATGTCCTGCGCGGCGAACCGCGCATGGCAGAACGCCCCATCGGTCCCCTGGTGGATGCCTTGCGGCAGGCCGGGGCCGATATCGAACATCAGGGTAATGCCGGATTTCCGCCGTTACGCATGCATGCCCATGGTCTCGCCGGAGGCCGTATTCAAATCGACGGCAGTCTTTCCAGCCAGTTTCTGACGGCCTTGCTGATGGCGGCGCCGCTCGCCCGGGATACCCTGGAGATCGAGGTCACCGGCAGGCTGGTTTCCGAGCCCTACGTGGCGCTGACCCTGCACATGCTGAAGCAATTCGGGATCGAGTTGCAGAATCCGGATCCACGGCACTACCGGGTGCCGGGCGGACAGACCTACCGTTCCCCTGGAGACTACCTGGTCGAGGGCGATGCGAGCTCCGCGTCCTATTTCCTCGCGGCTGCCGCGATCCGCGGCGGGACCATAAAGGTTACGGGGATCGGAAAACACAGCATCCAGGGCGATATCCGCTTTGCCGAGGTCCTGGAGCAGATGGGCGCCGTGGTGACCTGGGGTGATGATTTCGTGGCTGTGACCCGTGGCGGTTTGCGGGGCATCGACATGGATATGAACCATATCCCGGACGCCGCGATGACGATTGCCGTTGCCGCCTTGTTCGCGGATGGTCCCACCGTGATCCGCAACATCGGCAACTGGCGGATCAAGGAGACCGATCGGCTGCGGGCCATGGCGACGGAGCTGCGCAAAACGGGGGCTGAGGTCGAGGAAGGCGCGGATTATCTTGCCGTGACGCCGCCGGTCAAGCTGCGCGAGGCCGCGATCGACACCTATGACGATCACCGCATGGCGATGTGTTTCTCGCTGCTCGCGCTCGGGGGCGTCCCCGTGACCATCAACGACCCGGATTGCACCGCAAAAACCTTTCCGGACTACTTCGATAAATTCGCCGCGATCTGCCGTCGGGCGTGACGGCAAGTGGAATCTGTCTCTGTGTTCAGAGGGATTGGCGCAGGTAGGCGAGCAGATCGACCAGCACCCGATTGACTGCCTGATAACGCTTGGGGCTGCTGGCAAGGATCTCCGCCTCGGACTGTACATAGCGTGCGACAACAAGTTCATCCCGTCCGCCCCCGATCATCGCGCCCAGCAGCTCCTGATTCATCTCGAGATGAAATTGCAAACCGATGACCCTGGCGCCAAGTTGAAAGGCCTGATTCTCGCAGCCCTCGCTGCGCGCAAGCCGGACAGCCCTGGGCGGCAGATCGAAGGTCTCGCCATGCCAGTGGAAGACCTCGAGTTTCGCGGGAAAGTTAAAGGTCCCTTTACCGGGCGCGGGAACGCCCTCCACGGGAAACCAGCCGATCTCTTTTTCCTTGTTTTTATGGACCCTGGCGCCCATGGCGTTCGCGATGAGCTGGGCGCCGAGGCAGATCCCCAACACCGGCTTGCCGGCCTCGACGATGACGCGGATGAATTTCTTTTCGGCGATCAGCCAGGGAAATTCCCGTTCGTCGTTGACGCTCATGGGGCCGCCCATCACCACCAGCAGATCGATGTCCTTGGGGGCCGGCAGGTCGGCTGTTTCGAAAAATCGGGTGTGGCCGAGCGCATAACCCGCGGCGTACAAGGCAGGTTCGATGCTGCCGGGCCCCTCGAAGGGGACGTGTTGAAAATAATGTGCGCGCATACTTGGGTTACCTTACCTGATGAGAATCCATGAAATCCAGTATCGCGGGACCGAGCCGATCGCCGGGCAGGCCGAGATGCAGGATCCCCGAGAGGTGGTTCTGACCCAGGAGATGCACGAAGGGCGGCAGGCGTTGGTCGCGTTCGTGCAGGGCGGTCAACAATTCCAGGGCTTGGCGCTCGAAGATCGGCGGCTCGCGCTCGGCCAATGCAATGAGATAAGGGATGCGCGCGGCGAGCAGCCCAGGGAGCGGGGAGCGTTCCCGGTGCAACGTCCGGTCCGCGCCGAAATAACTGGCGGACATCTCATCCGCCGCCAGGGTCTCAAGATTGTACAGACCCGAAATAAAGATGGCCCCGGCGAGACCTTGCGCGGCGGGGGCGTAAAAGCGGGGATGAGCGATGTACGAGACCGCGTGGGCCGCACCCGCGGATTGCCCCATGAGATAAACGCGATCCGTGTCGAGTCCATATTCCCGGCCTTGGCGGTTCGCCCATGCGATTGCCTGGGCGATGTCGTCAATCACCGCCGGCCATTGAAATTCCGGGGCGAGCCGATGGGTCATGTTGATGCCGATGAGGCCGTTCCTGACCGCCCAGACCCCGACGTTGTCATAAAACGGCGAACCCGGCGTGTACTTGTCGCCGCGCACGAAGCCGCCGCCATGGATGAAAACCACCGCCGGTCGCAGTCTATCCGCGTCATCCACCGGCAGAAATAGATCCAGCCGATGCCGTTCATGATCGCCGTAACGCTCGTCGCGCCGGATCGCAACGTCATTAAAGGGGGCCACGGGATGGAGCGGAGTGTAGAGCTCGCGGGTCGCGTTCAGGGAGTCGAAGTTGATCTCGCGGCCGATGGCCCTGATCTGTGTTGCGAGTGTGGTGTGGTTCATGCCGGTTATATTAACGGCCGGAACCGGGGAAGGAAAAGAACTTCCCACCCAGGGCAAGGGAATTTGCCCTGGGTGGGAAGCGATGCTTCAGTTACAAATGGGCGACTTGCTCCGGTACATCAATACTGCACCTTGATGTTGACGAAGAAGCGGCGACCCAGCACATCATAGTAGCCTGCGGAGGTCGAGCCGTTGCCGTTGGAGATGGTCTGACCGCCGCCGTTCTCCGCGGCGATGTTAAACACCTGGCCTGCCCCGATGCGGTTGGGCTGACGGTCGAACAGGTTGTCGATGCCCCCGCTGATGGACCAGGCTTCCGTGATGTTCCAGTTGCCGGTCAGGTTGAAGACATCATATGCCTCCGCGCCGCCCACCGAGGTGGTCGGGTCCGTCACGTAGTTCGAGCTGAGGATGGAGGGCAGGTGCCGCCAGTTCAACGCCACGTCGATGTTGTCGATGTTATAACGGAGCGTCGTCACCGTGCGCCAGTCGAACAGACCGCCGCGGGCCAGGGTGTCGGCGTTCTCCAGGAACGCGCCGCCAACGAACTCCTGCGCCTGGAACTCGAACAGCTTCGTGACGGAGACATTCAGTCCAAGGTCACCCGGCACGCTCGGAAGCCCGAGGTCCGCGATCGTGGCGCGCCAGTTCAATGCGATGTCCAGACCGGTGGTATCGAGTGTGCCGGTGTTCTCGAAGGTGGAGTTGACCGTCAAGGCCGCACCGCTGGTCGCATCGCGGACGATGTTGCGGCACACACCGTTCGGATCGTCGATCGAGTAGGTCGGATTGCTCGTGCCGTCGCGATTGAAGCACAGGTCGTACGTCGTCTGCGCGCTGATCTGGGTAATCGCATCGGAGATCTTCGCCCGGTACCAGTCGATCGCCAGCGTCGTATCGGCAAGCCAGGCGTGCTCGAACGGGGCGCGCAGCACCGCGCCGATCGTCCAGGTCTCGCCTTCCTCGCTCTGCAGGCTGCGGTTGCCGCTGGAGATCTGCAGCATCACGCCGTCGGCCCGGCCGCCGGTGTAATTATTCGGATCGGCGGTGAACGCGGTCGTGGTGTTGCCGATCAGCGCCTCGCAGAGGGCCTGCGCCGCCGCCCGGTTCGGGTTGGACGGGTGGTTGCCGGTCAGTTCGCGCGTGTCGGAACGGCAGTACTCGGCGCCTCGGGTGGTCACCGCGGTGCTGCTTGCGTCCAGGAACAGCTCGTTGATGTTCGGCGCACGGTTGGCGAACTGATAGCCGCCGCGGAAGCGCACCCAGTCGATCGGCGTCCAACTGAACAGCGTCTTGTAGGTCGGGACCTTGCCGGCGGTATCGTAATCGGAATAACGGGCGCCGAGTTCAAGTTCCAGGTCCTGGGCGAGGAAGGTATCGGTCAGCACCGGCACGAGCAACTCGCCGTAGACCTCCTTCACTTCCGTTTCACCCTTCACGTTCGCCTGGCCGAAACTGCCGACGACCGCATCGATGATGTTGTTGCGTTCGCGCGTGGCGTCCGGATAGTACTGGAACTCGTTGGTCCGTCTGGTCAAGCCGACGGCGGCGCGCAATTCGCCCGCAGGCAGGTCCCAGACCTTACCCTGGGCCGTCGCCTCGATGATGTCCTGCGTCAGGCGGGTGCGGTCCGTATAGTTCGCCGTGATGGCCTTGATGCAGTCCTCGCTGATTTCGAAGTCACTGAAGACCGGCAGACCAGTGGTGCATTGCAGGTTGGTGGAGGCGAGGCCGGTGAGGTTCGCGCCCTTGCCATAATTTGGCGCCTGCGCCACCGCCCGTAACCGCTGCGTCGAGACGAAACCGATGTAATCGAGGTCCGTGCGCGTGGCGCCGTGGGAGATATAGGCCTCCCAGGTCCAGTCACCTAGTCCAAGGTCGCCGCGGAAGCCGCCGAGCACCTGGTACAGGTTCGTGGTGTTTTCGATGGTGCGGGGCGGCAGGAAGTCCATGGTCACACCCAGCGCCCACTTGGCATTGACGCCCTGGGTCGGGATCTCCACGCCGGTAACCGGGTCATAGGTTCGAGTTGGAGTCGGATTAGTCGCTGAGGCCGTCGGTAGAATATTGGCGCCGCGGGCGTTGAGCAGAATCGCCAGTTCCGGCGACACCGGGAACGCCTGGGAATTCGTGCAACCGCCTGTCGCCGGACAGTTCAGCCCGAATGCGCCGCCGGGCAGGTATTCCGCCAGCGTCGCACCTGTGAACACATTCCGCGAGGGTCCGTAGATCGCGGTGCCGTAGGGGATTGACGCGCCGAAACCACCGACAGCGCCTGACGGCTGCAAGACCTGAAAGTTCGTGGTGTTAACGTAATTGACCTGCGAAAACACCTCCAGCCAGTCCATGATCTCGTAATTCGCCTTGCTGAACAGCGAGTAGCGCTCCAGCGGGCTGGAGTAGCGCAGGTCGAGATTGGTCTGGGTCAGGGTGCCGCTCGGCGTGATCTTGTAGTTGATGTCATTGGCGATATCGCCGTTGAAGCCGAGTCCCTGCAAGTCCACCTTGAACAGCGTGCGGTCCTCATTCAAGTAAAATGGGGAGGTGGTCCGTACGTTGTAACCGGTCGGACGCTCAGGGAAGAGGCTGTTGGCCGCCGTCTGGTAGGCGGTACGGGTACCGGACGACATGCCCGTGGTCGAGGACTCGTACGAAAACCCGTTCATGCGCGCATTGGAACCCGTGTTGGTGCGCGGGTCCTTCAGTGCGTCCATGTAGAAGTCCCGATCGATCGCCAGCACCTCGCCGCGCTCGGTCCACTCGACGCCCAGCATTACGTTGCCGCGATCTTCGTTGAGACCCGAACCGAGCAACAGGCTGACGCGGTTCTCCTCGCCATCGCCTTCCTGGGTGATGCCGGTGCGGAACTGCATGTCCACGCCCGAAAAGTTTTCGCGCAGCTTGAAGTTCGTTACGCCGCCGAGTGCATCCGCGCCATACACAGCCGAGGCGCCGCCGCTGATGATCTCGACGCCCTGGAGCGCAGATGAAGGAATCGAATTGGTGTCGATCACCAGAGTCGAGTTGATCGGCTGGGCGCGGCGGCCATCCACCAGCACCAGGGTGCGGTTGGCGCCAAGACCGCGCATGCTGACGGTCGAAATGCCCGGGGTGTTTGTTGCGCTGGGGAAGGTATCCGAGGTATTAAACTGCGTGTTGGCCGGCACGAATTGCGGCAACTGATTCAGCACGCTTTCGACGGCGAGCGTGCTCGATTCCTCGAAGACCTGGCTTTCCACGGTGACGATCGGGCTCGCCGCGGCGAAATCGCGCCGGGTGATGCGCGAACCGGTGACCGTGATCTCTTCAAGGGCATCCGAATCCTGCGCGGCCAGTTGCGGTGGCACGGTCGTGACGATGGCCGCGGCCAGCGCCACATACAACGCGGATCGGCAAGGCCGGCCGAGTTTAGTTTTGTACATCGTAATATCCTCCTCTGCGATGGCCACCCTTGCGGGGCCGTCGAGCTTGTCTTGGGATTGTTGTGAAATTGCTACTGGATACTTGCGGGACAAACAGCCAGTTCCGGAGATAGACGGCCGAGGCGGAAAAAACCCCCAGTGATGCCTGAAGATTTTCTAGGTAACTCTGATATCTACAAAAAACCGAAGCCGCCCCTGAGGGCGGCTTCGTAATCCCTTCCACACCTTGTGAGTGAGATGCTTCTTGTTTAGAACTCGAACTCGACACCCACCACGAAGCGGCGGCCCAATTCGTCATGCAGCCCCGGCGTATTACTCTGTGCGCCGAAGAAATCGTTCCATGATGCCACCACCGGCGGATCGACGTCGAACAGGTTCGCCACGTTGAGAAACAGGGTGTGCGAACCAAACTTACCGGCATCAAAATCATAGGACATACGAAGATTGGTGTAGAAGACCGAATCTACCGTCATATCATTGAGTGTCTGCGCCGGAGTCGGGTTGCCGGTCGTCAGGTTCAGGCGGCCATCCAGATAGCGGCCAGTCAGCGAGGCGAGGAAGGGTCCGTAACGGTAACTGCCCATGGCGGTTATCGTCCATTCAGGGAGATTCAAGGTGCCGGCATCATCACGTTTTGGCACACCTACATTGGTAAAAGAGTTCTCCTGAAGGTAATTCGCGAACACACGGATGCTGAGATCCTCCTCCGCGTTGCCGAACAGGTTGATCGGTGTGTGGTATGAGGCTTCGATGTCCACCCCCATAACCCGAGCCTCGGCGACATTCAGGAACACATTTTCTACCCGCGTGATCAGGTTTGTGCCCGAATCCCGTATGACACGTTGACATAGTTCCACGGCCCCGGCAAAACAGTCATCAACGATTCGCTGGATCCCTATCTGGGCGATGTAGTCCGTGATCTGAACATCGAACCAGTCTGCCGACAGGGCGAAACCCTCCAGCATGGTCGGGGTCAGTACCAGTCCCACGGTCCAGGTATTGCCCTCTTCCGGATCGACTGCCGGATTTCCTCCGGAGATCTGGCTGATGGAGTAGATGGTTCCAGTCACTGGATCAGGGTTGATGGTGGCGCCGCCTCCCTGCTGGTCAAAGCGCTCGCGCAGCGTCGCGGCGCGGGTGTCACGCGACCGGGTGAAACGGAAGCGCACATCGTCGTTCACACGCCAGTCCAGCCCCCCCTTCCATGCCAGCACGCCGCCACTTACAGAATATTCCGCGTAACGGAGGGCGCCACTGACATCAATAGCCTGGATGAACGGGCGGTCGCGGACCACGGGGATGAGCGTTTCGCCGAACATCTCCCAGACATTGAAGCCGCCGCCGATAGGATCATCGCCCATGCCCAGTCCGAACTGCAGGATCTGATCGCCAACAAAACTGGCCGGCAATCCCCGGTATCCCTGGCTAGCGGCTGTTGGCGTGTCGAGCTCGACCAGATCCGCCGGTCCCGCCCATTGAGAGAAGGAATCCTCACGGTAGGAAGCGCCAGCGGCGAGGGAGATCGGTCCGGCCCCCCAGCCTTCATGGATATCGGTGTCAACGGTGAGTTCGGCAAAATGCTGATGTACCAGTGAGGCGCGGTACATATCACCCTCCGTGATATAGTCCACCGCCTCCTGTGACATGGTGCCGGGGCCAAAGAAATTGGCCGGCACGCAACCGTCATTGGGCAGTGTCAGGGTTGAGCGGCAGACGATCGCGCCCGTGGCCGGGTTGACTACCGCATCCATCGCGCGATAGAGCCGATCCGTGCGCGGGTAGTCGATGGCGGTATAGATGTTCTCGCTTCGGCCGTACTGGTAATAACCGTTGACATGCAGGTCGTTAATATTCCCTTCGAAACCCAGGGTATAAGCCTGCGATTCGTTGTCCTGGTTACGGCGGGCGAGACCGAGGTCGGCACTGGATGAAAATCGGGATAGCGGAAAGGAGGTACGGCCTTCGTTGGTCATGATCTGGAGGATCGAGGGCGGCAGGAAGGCGTTGTTATTGTAAATGGTGGCGGTGTAGGAGGGCGCCTCCTGATGGGCGCCGTTGTCATGGAATTCGATCTCGTTCTTGCCGTACATGAATTGCGCGAAGCCGGTCCAGTCGGGCGTGAAGTCGTAATCGACGTACAGGAAGGCGCTGCCGCGTTCGGAATCAGGGTAAATGCCGCCGAGCCCCGAGCCATCCTCCTGGCGGCTTCCGTATTCACCCCAGAAACCGGTGCCGCCGACCTGGGTCGTAGTCCCGACGATGCTGCCGTCCTGGAAGGTAGCCGGCACGCCGCCTTCGAGAAAATGGATCCCGTTCAGGGCTGAACCATTCAAGCGGATGAGGCCACCAGCGGTGTACCTGCGGGAGTGCACATCGGCGGCTACGATCTTCGGGTTAGCGGCGCCGTTGATGTCGACCGTACCCCAGTTTTGGAACCAGTCGCGATCCTCGTAGCTTTCCACCTTGTCTGCCTCAAAGTAATCAATGGAGGCGATGAAATGGCTGCGTTCCCCCAGGGCATGACCGCCAGACAGGGAAAACTCGAAGTTTTCATTGTCACCACGGCTTGTGATGCCACCCTGGACATGGCCTTTTAATCCGGTGTAATCCGTATCCAGCAGGAAATTGACCGTGCCGCTGACCGCATCGGACCCGTAGGCCGCCGAGGCGCCGCCGGTAACGACCTCGATGCCACGTATCATGGCCTCGGGGAAGGTGGATATGTCCGGAGTCCCGAGGCGGCTGAAGGAGGGCACGCGGCGTCCGTCCAGCAGCACCAGGGTGCGGTTTGAGCCGATGCCCCGCAGGTTTACCCCGGAGGCGCCCAAGGCGCCAACCACTGAACCAGCGGTGGTGGGTGTGTCGTTATTCAGAAACTGTGGCATTTGCTGCACGGCGTCGATGAGGTTGCCAGGGGCGAGGATATTGAGTTCCGTGGCTTCTATGGCCGTCACCGGGGTCGGTGTCTCCATGCCGTCCCGAGTTCTCAGGCGCGATCCGGTTACGGTCACCTCCTCCAGAGCCTCATTAGCATCACCCGTGGCGCTATCCTGCGCCAGACCCTGGATGCCGTACATCGTTCCAAATGCCGTCAGGCAGGCAATACTCAG
Organism: Gammaproteobacteria bacterium; assembly: GCA_004297165.1. GTDB lineage: Bacteria > Pseudomonadota > Gammaproteobacteria > Eutrophobiales > Eutrophobiaceae > 2-02-FULL-56-15. Next base: position 166,252 of record SCUJ01000008.1, on the reverse strand, counting down.
CCGCCGTAACGAACCATATTTTATTATCAACATTGAGTTTCCCCCCGAGCGTGAATACATGTAATTGTGCGTGTTGACCAGTGACCAGTGACCAATGACCAATGACCAATGACCAATGACCAATGACCAATGACCAATGACCAGATAAGACGGTTGAATGAGGGTAATCCCCTACCGGGGAGGGAAATTAATTTGCTGACCGTTCAAAAACTAAACTTCACCCCCGCGCTAAACCGCCTCCCAAGGACATCGAAGAGGGATTCGTTGGTATGGATCGAACCGGAGAAGCGCCAGTCGGGGGCAAGTGGCGGATCGGCGTCAAAGAGGTTGTTGATGTGGGCATAGAGGGTGAGGTCGCCCGAACCGAGCCTGAATTCGCGAGTCATTTGCAAGCTGGTATAGAAGGCAGTATCCACGGTGGGGTCGCTGATGTCAGCCGGACCCCAGTTGGCGAGATAAGTACCGCCGCTGATGTAACGCTCCTGGACATAGAGCGACCATGGGCCGGCGCCGTAGGCGATGCTCAGATTCAACTGCCATTCCGGCCCTCCGCCTTCGATCCCGGTCTGGCCCGCGCGGTCGATCCGGGGCTGGCCGGGATTGGTGGCCGAGGCCTCCGCGAGGTGGCTCGCGAAGGCGCGCGCGGACAGGACCTCATCGCCGCCGAAGATATGCACCGGGGTGCGGTAGACGGCCTCGATGTCGACCCCCCGCGTGCGTACCTCGTCAATGTTCTGAAATATATTGTCCACAATGGAGATTAGCCCGGTGACCGGATTACGGTGCACCAGCTCGCAATGGCGGGCTGAGCCGGCGAAGCAGTGATCCACGATGTTCTGTACGCCGGGCAGGGCGATCGCCCCGCGGACCCGGATATCGTAGTAATCCACTGAAAGGGCAAAACCATTCAACCAGGCCGGTTCGAAGATCACGCCCACGGTGTTGGTATCGCTTTTTTCCGGATCGACCCCGGGATTCCCCCCCTGCAACAGGGTAATGGCGTAATTGGTGCTACCCGGAGCCTGCTCGGGATCGCGTATACCTGAACCGCGGGTGCTGGCATCGAAGCGTTCCGCGAGCGTGCCGGCGCGCACATCGCGGGAACGGGTCCAGCGGAGCTTCAGTGCGTCTGAGGCCCGCCATTCCAGACCGGTCTTCCAGGCCACGATCCCGCCACTGCCCGCGTAGTCGGCATAGCGAAGCGCAAGGTTGAGATCCAGTCCCCGCTTGTCTGACGCCAGGGCGTACAGGGGCGCCGTGGCCTCGCCGAAGACCTCCCAGACATCGTAATCGCCCGCAATCGCCGCGCCGGGCCGGATGGCTGTCCGTTCGAGCAGGGTCGTGTTGTTCTCATAATCCCTGGGCAGGCCGCGGTATCCGGCCAGGGCGGCTGGGACCACCGCCTGTTGCAATAATTCGGGAGGTTCGATCCGCGGTGTGTTGATGAGGGACTCCGTGCGATAGCCGCCCCCGCCCACGAGGACAACCTCGCCGGCCCAGGTGGAAAAGGGCGCGCCTTGGGCGGTCAGTTCGAGGATGTGTTGGTCGACGACCTGGTGATGCTCGCCGGGAGTACTCGTGATCCAGGCAACCGCTTCCCTGGAAGGGGCGTCCGGCCCGAAGGCGTTCAACGGGACACAACCATCCCCAGGAAAGCTGAGCGTCGAGCGGCAGACGATGTTGCCGCTGATCGGATCGATGACCGCATCCAGGGCCCGGTAGAGGCGATCTATCCGCGCGGCGTGATCGTAATGCAGCACGGCCGTGTTGCGGCCGTATTGATAGTAACCGTTCACCTGCACGTTTTTCACGCGTCCTTCGAAACCCGCGGTCAGGGAGATCATGTCGTTGGTGTTGGTGACGAAACCCGATCCCAGATCGGAATCCGGCGCCAACCGGCCGAAGGTGAAAGAATTAATCCCGGCAGTCGTCATCGATGCCCGGACCGATGCCGGCAGGAAGGCGTTGTCACTGAAGATGGTCGCGGACCAGGGCGGCGCGAACAGCGATGGAACGGCCTCGAAGCCGGTCACGCCATGGCCGTACAGACCCTGCGCGAAGAGCGTGAGGGCGGATGTCGGCGCGAATTTCAGATAGGCGAAGGCGCTGGCGCGTTCCTGTTCGGGGAGGATATAGACATCGGCGCCTGGGTCGATGCCGCTGCCGCCCGCATGGGTCAAGGAGGTCACGTATCTCCCGTCGCTGAAGGGTAGGGGTGCGCCATTCGGGCCAAACTCCGTGCCCCGTAAAGGGCCGTCGGTGATCAGACCGCCATAGGTGTACAGCCGTGAGTGGACGTTGGGGACGATCACCTCGCGCGGTCCGGAAGGATCCGGATTGCCGATCGCCGCCCAACTGTCGAACCAGTCCCGATCGGCATACCCCTCGATCCCGTCCGCCGCATAGTATTCGGCCGAAAGGACCAGATGGACCCGATCCCCGATAGCGCGGCCCCAGACGATGCCGGCCTCGCGGCTCTGGTTGTCGCCGAGGCCGGTGATGCCGCCCCCGGCATGCGCGTCGAGGCCGGCATGATCGGTATTGAGGATGAAATTGACGACCCCGCTGACCGCATCCGATCCATAGGCCGCCGAGGCCCCGCCGGTGACAATGTCCACGCGCCTGATCAACGCCTCCGGCAGCAGGGCGATGTTCACCTCGCCGGTGCGGGTGGAGGGCACCAGTCTTCTCCCGTTCAGGAGGATCAGGTTGCGTTGGGCGCCGATGCCGCGGAGATTGACGCGGCTCGCCCCGGCCGGGCCGGAGGAACTGTAGGACTGCGATTGGGGCGTGTCGTTGTTGAGGAATTGCGGCAATTGCACCAGACCTTCGATCAAAGTCGTCGGGGCCATGGTCTGTAACTCAGCGCTGTTGACCATGGTGATGGGGGTCGAGGTGGTCATGCCGCTGCCCTGCAGGCGCGAGCCGGTGACGATGACCTCCTCAAGTTCCCGCGCGGCGTCATGGAGGGCCACGACCGATCCGGCGCCCCGTCCCAGGTTCGGGTCCGTTTCTGGTTTGTCCGCGAAGAGGAGGCTGGCGAGTTTTCCGAGGATGGTCTTGCCGGGAGGCGGCTTGGATTCAACCTCTGGTGGAGCTGCCGAGGCAATGGTCACGACGCCGCTGGTGTTCAGCGTGGCGATTATTCCGGTATCCCGGACCAGGATCTCGAGGGCCTCGCTGGCCGTGTATTCGCCCTGGATCGCGTTGGTTCTGGCGTTTAGCAGGTCGCTCGCGCGATAGAGCAGGGGCAGGCGCGACTGCGCCGCGAAGGCATTCAGGCCCTCGCGGGCGTCTCCGGCGGGGATGTCGAAACGGATCCGCTCGTCTTGGGCGCGGGTCTCCCCGCTGTGTCCGCAGAGGACCAGAAGCGAAATGGCGACGAGTAGGGATCTCAACATCTACCCATACACCCGGCGCCGTCAGTCGTGAGCCGGTTTGCGCGACAGGTAGACTAGGTTATCGGTAATCCTGTCTACCTTGAGGCCGTAGTTCTCCTCCATGGTGGCAAGGATCAGCGGTACGTCCCCAATCCGGAAATACCCGCCGAAACGCAGGTCCCGGATGGAGGAGTCCGTGATCTGGATCCTGACGGTCGTGTAGCGGTTGATCTCCGCGATGACGGTATCCAGCGGGTCGTTGTCGAACATCAGCATGCCGTCCCGCCAGGCCAGATGTTTCTCGATGACATCCGGGGCCACGCGCTGGACGGATTCGAGCAGGTCCTGCCGTTCGTCGAGTATGATCCTCTGTCCCTCGGCCAGCGGCACCAAGGGGGCGGCCGTCCCGCGCGGGTCCTGCGATCCGGCGCCCGAGAGCGGCGGTTTCAGGGCGCTCACCTCGACGCGGCCTTCCGTGACCAGGACGCCGAGCTCGTCATCCCGGTTCGTTACTGAGAATGCCGTGCCGGTCGCGGCGATGACATATTTCTCGGTGTAGACGAGGAAGGGCCGATCCGCGGCATGCCGCACCTCGAAATAGGCCTCGCCGCCGTGGAGATGGATCCTTCTTGCCGCGTCAGCGAAGGCGACCGTGACCCGGGTGTTGGAGTTCAGTTGCAGGGTCGAGCCATCCGGGAGGTTCACCGTGCGGATCTCGCCGATCGCCGTCGCATACTCCGTGGAAGTTTCGGCGGTCTGGGCGGTTTCGTTGTCCGCGGGTTGCCGGAATTGGATCCCCAAAACTATGGCGCCCAGGAACATGCCAGCGAGCGCGGCGCCGAACACAAACTTGCGGAAGGTTTTTTCGGGCCTGACCGGGCGCTCCGAGGTTGAGTGCAGATCCTGCCCCCGGTAATACAATTTGGAGAAGCGATCCATCAACTGCCAGGTCATCGCGGTCTGCTGGAGGACCTCCCGGTGCAACGGACTCCGGTTCAGCCAGAGCTTGTACGCATCGAGTTCGTCCCGTGCGGGATCGCCGTCCAGGGTAATAATCCAGGCGCGCGCCTCCGCTTCGATCTCGGGTCGCGGGGAATACTGTTTGCCGGTGATGTCGATGACCTTGTTCATGGTTCTTCCCTCACAACCCGACCCACCTGTGCCTCCAGGCCATCTGGATCCACGCCTGCACGTTCGGATGACGTGGCGGCCAGGGTTTCCTGGCAGCGCTGCAAGCCCCGGTTGAGGTGGTTTTCCACGGTCTTGACTGAGATTTCCAGGCGCACGGCGATCTCCTTGTGGGAGAAGCCAAAGACCTTGCGCATGACCATCACGCGGCGGCATTGCGGGGGCAGCGTGGCAATGGCCGCGCTGATGTTTGCCAGACGTTCCTGTTGCATCAAGTCCTCGATCAGTGATGGTTTGTCATCTAAGACTTCCATCTCCGAGAAATCCCCCACATAGTCCATGAGTTGATGGGCCTTGCGTGAGATCTCCGAGAGGGCGAGGTTTTCCGCCACCTTGTAGAGGAAGGCCTTGGGGGCGCGGATCGTCTGTTTTTGTTCCGATTCATAGGCGCGCAGGAAGGTCTCCTGCACCGCGTCCTCGATATCCTGTGGGCGGACAAAGAAGCGCATCAGAAAACGCCGCAGACCGGATTCCAGGTTCAGGAATACGGAAGTGATATCCGTAGGGCCGGTTTTATTGTGATCGGGTTCTGTGGACATATGGAGGAATGGACGTATTCCGCATAGCCTGCCCGATCCCGCGCTTGTCTTCAACCGGAGGCCGCGGCTATAGTCGATTTTCGATCGATGATTGTGGATTTTTTATTTATGGATGGGTACGGTGCAGGTTCAGCGGCGCGTTGGATTGGCCTCGTCCTTGCGGGACTTCTACTGGCGTTCGCGCTGATACTTTGGCCGACTGCCTCGCTGAATGCGGCGGTGGCGGAGTCCCCGGTCGATCTCTATTTCTTCTGGTCGGAGCGTTGCCCCCATTGCCTGGAGGCCCGGCCGGTCGTCCTGGATCTTGCGGCAAAGGCGCCCTGGCTGCGCCTCCACGATCTGGAGGTCTATGCCAACGTCGATAACCGGCAACAGTTCGTGGCGATGGCGGCCGAGGTGGGCGAACGGGCCGAGGCCGTGCCGGCCTTTATCTTCTGCGGCCGGATGTGGACCGGATTTGGCCCGGAGACCGGGAAGGCGCTCGCGGAGGCCTTGCGCCAATGCCGCGATGGCGTGGCGATCCAGCCCGCGCCGGGAGAGGAGGTTTCGCCGGCAGTCCCCCCGCGGGATTCGCTGTGGCTGACCACGATCATGCTGGCCGGGATGGACGCCTTCAATCCCTGCGCCTTCTTCGTGCTGCTGTTTCTGCTGAGCCTCCTGATCCATACCCATGACCGGCGGCGCATGGCGCTGATCGGCGGTCTGTTCGTCCTCACCTCAGGGGTCGTCTATTTCGTTTTCATGAGCGCCTGGCTGAATCTCTTCCTGTGGCTCACGGAGCTCTCGTGGCTGACGCGCATCGCGGGGCTGCTCGCCTTGACCATCGGCGTGCTGAATCTCAAGGACAGTTGGCGGCCGGAGGTGGGACCATCATTATCATTGAGCGAGGAGCGAAAGGCTGTGCTCGGCACGCGCATGGGGGCCTTGCTGCATTCGCAGAACACCCCGGCGCTGGTGGCCGGGACCTTGATGCTCGCGGTCACGGCGAACAGCTACGAATTCCTTTGCACCGCCGGCTTTCCAATGGTGTATACCCGCCTGCTGACCCTGCGCGATCTGTCGCTTATGCAACACTATGCCTGGCTGGCGTTCTACAATCTCATCTATATCCTGCCGCTGGCCCTGATCCTCGTTGTCTTCATCGTGACGCTGGGCCGGCGCCGGTTGAGCGGCGCCGAGGGTCAGGCGTTGAAGTTGATGGCGGGCCTCATGATGCTGGGGCTCGGCGGTCTCCTGGTGCTGAACCCCGCGATCCTGAACGATGCCCGCGCCGGCCTTGCGATCCTCGTGGTGGCCGTACTGCTGGCGTTGATCAGGAAATGGATGTTGCGGCGGGTTTAGGGAAACTCTGAATAAGTACTCACCGTTCGGGCTGAGCTTGTCGAAGCCCTTGATTTTACGAGTGCGCATTTCAACAGGCTCAATGCGAACGGACTTATTCAGAGTTTCCTTAGATTAACCCCGGCGGGGATGCTTCAACTGAACAGAGGCCCAGTGCCACGGCTCGTAAATGAATCCGGACGGATTATCCCGCGGGTAGGGCAGGTAGAAGCCGTGTTCCCGAGCATGTTTATTCAGCCAGCGGAAGGCGGGCGTGGTTTCGAAATCCTCGCTCAGGGGATCGACATCGCCGGTGGTGAGGTCGAGCGCCATGCCGGTGTGATGCTGACTGAAACCTGGCGCTGCAACCACCTTCAGGATTTCGCCCAGCGCCTTGCCGGCGGCGAGTTTCTCCGCGATGAGTTCCTTCTGCCGGGCGATGCTGCGAAAACCGGACACGAGTTGCAGTTCGATCCCATCGGCCAGCGCCGCGAGCTTCATGCCATGCCAGAGTTTGGCGGTGTCGCGTTCCAGTTGCTGAACCTTGCCCGTGAAATTCGCCTCCACCTCGACCAGGTCCCGGGCCTCCTCATAACAGGGCAGATGACTGTCCGCACCGTAATCCGCGGGGATGCCGAGATCCGCCAGCGTGGCCGCAAGGTCTGGGCGCGGTTGGCGGCGGACGGCGTTCATGGCTGGGTCAGGCGTCCGGCGCGGATGTGCGAAAACTTGTCATCCCCGGCCAGGGTGTAGATCACGAGCAGTTCCACGCGGACGAGCTGGCCCTTGACGACCGGGCAGACGCTGAATTCCGGCCAGTTCTGTAGGCAGTAGAAATCCGACCAGATGTTGGCCATCAGGGTGTTTCCTTCACCGAGGACCTTCTTCACGCGGACGGTCTCATGCACGTATTGGTTGACGTTGGCGTAGAAATCCCGGACCGCGTGCTTGCCGAGTAGGGTCTTCTGCGGCAGTTCCACACGCACGTCGTCGGTGTAGTAGCGTTCATACAGCCGACTGTTGAAATAGTCGATGTATTCCAGATATTCGTTGGCGGTCATGGGCGATCTTCCTCCCCGCGTAGCGGGATCACCGGCACTAATAGATATGAATCATAGCACCCGCCGGTGCGAATGATATGTGGACCGCGGTTGCGGGTCTCCTCATGCCGCAGGAAGGGTTGGGTCTCGGGGGCCTCCGTGTAGATGTCACCGCCCTTGATGACCACGCGCAACTGTTCGCCCTTGCGGAACAGCGTGGCCGATGGCCAGATCTCGATATTCACCGCGACCGGGACCCCGGGTTGCAAGGGATCCTCCCTGGTGTGCGCATGCACGGGTTGCCAGTCGGTGGAGCGCGCCGCATCCAGCGCCCGGTGGCTCGCCCGCAGCCAGCCGAGCGCCACGGGGCCGTCCTCGCACATGGCATACCAGGTGAAGGGGACGTACTGCCCGTCCGCATCGTATTTCTGGATCGCGACGAAGAGGTCCATGTCTGTCGTCACGGGGGTCTCCACCCAGAGCCGGAGCTTCATGTGTCCGGTGAGTTCGGTATCCTTGGTAAATACATGGGTGAACTCGGCCTGCGCTTCGGGACAATCCGTATCGTATTGCAGTGATGCCTCTGCCGCGACCGGCGCTGTTTGCAGTCTCCGGTCGCGGGCATCGAGATACAGCCGGCTGTATACCGTGCGCGCTAGCGGCCATTCCCGCTCGGCCCGGAAACTGCCGACGCCGCAACGCTCGCGGATCTCGAGATTGACCCTCGGCCAGGCGGGGACAGTCAGGTCCTTGCGGATCAGAAAATGTTCGAAGAAGGCGCGCTGTTTCTCCACGTTCTCGGGCCGATAGTAGTAGTGCCATTTTTTTTGCCCGTGGACCTCCAGCCATTTCTCCCGCGAGTGGATCCGCTTGTAGGCCTCCAGCGTGCCGCGGGTGTGCAGACCCTGATCCGACCAGCTCGCGACGATGAAGGCCGGCGTTTCAATGGCCTCGAGGTCCTGTTCCTTGCTCTGCCAATAGGCGTCATATAAAGGATGCGCCAGCATGTTCGCCAGGGTGTCCTCAGTGCGGGTGGTGGACCAGTTCAACCCGCCGCAGGATCGCGGGATGAAGCGGGTCTCGCGGATCCCGCCGTGATAGCCGAATTCCCGGTACCAGTCGGAAAAGCCCTCCCAGGGATTGATGGCGGCGAGGTGCGGCGGTTTCAGTGGCGCCACCTGCCATTGAATGGCGGTGAGATAGGAGACCCCGGACATCCCGACCTTGCCGTTGCACCAGTCCTGTGTCCCTGCCCATTCGATGAGGTCGTAGCAATCGCGGCTTTCGATTCTGCCGCCATGGGACATCTCGCCCTCCGAGAACCAGGTCCCGCGCGGATCGGTGTAGAGGATGGCGAAGCCGCGCGGACACCAGTACGCGGGGTCCGGGGCCTCGAAGGCCGTGTATTTGGAGATCCAGCCATCCCGGACATCCGCCGCCGGCCAGAGATTCGCCTTCTGGTTGTGTTTTCCGTACGGGCTCCAGCCGATCAGCAGCGGGAGGGGTTTTTCACCCGCATAGCCGTCCGGCCGGTAGACATCGACGAGGATCCTGATCCCGTCGCGCATGGCAACCGGGATGTTGCGCTCGATGCGCAGCCCGTTTTCGCGCCGGACTTCGTGCGCGGTTCCGGGGTGCGGGGGTTTGCCGATGGCCTGCGCCGGCGGCAGGCCGTCGCGCATGATGATCTGGAGCGGCTGTTCTGCGTTAATCACCATTCCCCCTTTATTTCAAATTGCGTGGCGTCGCCATCGCGCAGTTTTACAGCCAGATTAAACCCGAGTGAGGCTGAATTTACAATCGCTGCCCCGTCAACCAGGGATTATGGCGGCGAGTCGGCGATGTTTTCTTAGTTATTCTCCCGCGAATCTTGGCTCTGTATGTCATAGTTTGCTATGATTCATTCACTACTACCCCGGTGGTTTTGCTGCCGGGCGCGGGGCCTCTCCGGAGGCCCTAGCTTTTTCAAGGGATGGAAAAGATATGCACAAGGACCAATACCGCACTATCGTCTATGTTGACGGTTTCAATTTCTACTACGGCGAAGTCCGGACCACGGCATGGAAATGGATCGATCCCGTGGCGCTATTCCGAAAAGTTCTGGGTTCGCGAAACAAGCTGGTAAAGATCAAATACTTCACGGCCCGCATCCAATCCTCGGCTAACGATCCTTCCGTGCAGGATAGGCAGGATGCTTATCTACGCGCCCTGCGAACCCATTGCCCCCTGGTGGAACTGTACTACGGGCATTTCCTGCGTCACCGCGTTTCCATGGAACACGCCAATCCGCCGCCGCTCAGTGTCGAGGTGTGGAAGAACGAGGAGAAAGGTTCCGACGTGAACCTGGCCTTGCACGTTCTTAATGACGCTTGGCGGGATGCTTACGACTGTGCTGTGGTCGTTTCCAATGACTCGGATCTGGCGGAATCCTTGCGTTTGGTGAAAGCGCAGAATCACAAACTCATCGGGCTGGTCACCCCAGGGGCGCCACAACGCAAGACCTCGATCCAACTCAGGCAGCACGCGGATTTCGTGAAACCCATTCGCACCTGGATGCTGAAATCAAGCCAACTCCCCGATCCCATTCCTGGAACGAAGATCCACAAGCCGTCACGTTGGTAGGCTTCGGGGATACCTCATTATCACGTGTTCCTACCCAGCCTCCACCGCCCGGCGGGAATCTGCGGCCAGGCTGCGGGCGGCGGTCCAGATCGTCAGTCCCGCAAGCAAGGTGAATATCGGCCCTGAGAGCAGGGAATAGCGGATGGCCTCCGCGCCGAAGCGGGCCTGCATCAGATCGTTCATGTAACCGACGCCGAGCGGGCCGATGCATTGGCCAATGAAGCTCCCGCACACCACAAAGATCGCGGTCGACATCGCCCGCATGCGGACCCTGGCGATGCCAAGCAGCAGCGCGAAGATCGGGCCGGTGTACATGGACGAGAACAGGGAGGCCGCAGAGAGACTCGCGAGCGCAATCCAGAGGTTATCCGCGAACAGGAACAGGATCTCCAGCGGCGCGGCGAAAACGCACACCAGCGCAGGGAGCCGGACCCGCCAGCGTGCATCCTTCTTGCTCAGTCTGGTCACCATCCAGCCGCCGAGGATGATCCCCAGCAGCCCCGTGGGCCCGCGGGCGAGAGCCATGTATGTTCCCATGAGCCCAGGGGAGAGTTCATGCACGCGGATCATGAAGGCGGGGGCCCAGGTCATGGTGGCGTAGATATGCACCGCCATCATGCTCCCGCCGATCAAGACAATGACATAAGTGCGCGAACGGGCAAGGAACAGCAATGTCTCCCTTAACGGGCTGACCTCCTTCGGGGTGTGTTGATGTTCGAAGGCCCCGCGCCGGGGTTCCCGCACGCAGAGATAAAACACCAGGGCGACGAACAGGCCGGGGAGCCCGCCGATAAAAAACACCGCGCGCCAGCCGAAGCCCTCGTCGACCCAGCCGCCGATCAGGTAGGCGAGGACCATGCCTAGGGTCGAGCCGCTGGTCATGACGGAGACCGCGAGCGGGCGGCGGAGATCGTCGAACAGATCCGAGAGCATCGAATTGGCGGGCGAGACCCCCGCCGCCTCTCCCGCGCCCATGAGAAAACGGGTCACCACCAGTTGCCAGAGATTCGCCGCGAGACCCGTGGCCGTGGTCATCACGCTCCAGAAGGCCAGCCCGATGGCGATAATGTTCCGCCGGCTGTAACGATCCGCGAGCCAGGCGATGGGGACGCCCATGATGGAATAGAACATGACGAAGGCGAGACCTCCGACCAGCCCGAGCTGGGTGTCGGTCAGTTGCAGGTCATTCTTGATCGACTCCAGGACGATGCTGAAGATGTTGCGATCGAAGTAGTTCAACGTGTAGATCACGGTGAGCAGACCGAGGGTGTAATGGGCGCGCCGCGTGGTAATCGCCCCGCCGACCAAGGTTGCCGGTTGCTGGCCTTTATTCATTGCTCCCCCAGGATCTGGTGATACATCGTTATTATTCTTGTGCGCCGCCTGTCGCTGCGTTCGATTTCCATTCTACCCGTTCCCTTGCCCCAACGCCTCCGTGGAATCCGGAGAAATTTTGGCATGGATCTCAACCCCAGGCTCGCATTATCATTCAGGGCGAACTTTGTTTTCAAATAAACTCAAACAACAACTGTAAACACGCCGGACAGCCATCGGGGGACAAGACATGACGCAGATTTCAACAGTAAACAGAATCTCGGAACAAGCACGGGAAATCGATATCATCCGCAGCGCGGATGTCGTCGTGGTCGGCGGAGGACCTGCCGGGATCGGCGCGGCGGTCGCCGCGGCCCGCGCGGGAGCGGATACCGTGCTCATCGAGCGCTACGGGCACCTCGGCGGCATGGCCACCGGCGGCCTCGTGATCCTGATCCCGCACATGAGCGGGGACGATGGCAAGCAGCAGATCATGGGGATCAGCCAGGAATGGATCGATCGCCTCGATGTCCTCGGCGGCGCCATTCATCCGGACCGCAAGGATCTCGGTTCGCGGGACCGCGCCCTCATCGAAAAATGGAAGGATTACTTCTCCTGCGTCGTTAATGACCGCATCCGCCAGAGCGTCTACCTGGATCCGGAATTATTAAAGTGCGTCCTGAACGACATGGTGGAGGAGTCAGGGCTCAAACTCTATCTCCATACCTGGGGCTGCCGCGCCGTCACGGAAGGCGTCACGGTGAAGGGCGTCATCTTCGAGAGCAAGCAGGGCCGTCAGGCCATCATGGGCAAGGTGGTGATCGACGCCACCGGCGACGGCGACATCATGGCCACCGCCGGGGCGGGATTCGACGGCGGGGTGGACGGCGAATCGCGCAGCGCCATGCTGGCCGTGGTCTTCCGGCTCGGTAATGTGGATTTCAAAAAATTCTGTGAATTCCGCGGCGCCCATCCCGAACAATGGAAGGACGTGACCACCCGGATCCACGCCCTCGGCAATTTCCGCCTGCTGCCCTTCCCCACCAACCGCAACGATGTCATGTGGGTGAACAACTGGGTGCCGGGCCGGAGCTGCCTCAATGTCGATGACCTCACCTGGACGGAGGTGAACGTGCGCAAGGTGATGCGCGAGATGCGCCGTATCCTCGCCGCGGAGATCCCCGGCTTCGAGGATTGCTTCATCCTCGATACCGCCTCGCAGCTCGGCACGCGCGGCAGTCGGCGGCTCACCGGGGAATATCAGGTGACCCTGAAGGATGTCGGCGCGGGCAAGACCCATCCCGATACCATCACCTGGTTTCCATCCCTGCAACTCGAGGAGAAGCCGCTGATCCACATCCCCTACCGTTCCCTCGTGCCGCAAAAGATCGAGGGGTTGCTGGTCGCCGGACGCTGTTACTCCTCGGACGCCCCCGCCAACAACCTGACCAACCTTATCCCCCATTGTGTGGCGATGGGCGAGGCCGCCGGGGCCGCCGCCGCGCTCGCCATCGACGCGGGCGTCAGCGTGCGCAAGGTCGATATCCCGGCCTTGCAGACGCACCTGCGCCGTGCGGGGGTATCGTTGCCGGACAGCGTATCTGCGGTACCCGAGTCGGCAGAGGTGAGTTAATCCCTGTCAAGGCCGCAGGCTTACTCACCATAACTCGGATCGCATTCGTAAGGATAGATGTACTCGCCGGGGACCAGTCGCCAGGCCATATACCTCGCCGCCAGTCCGGTAAAGACCTCCGGGTCATCGTAAACCTGGGTCGCCCACAAGGTCTTGCCATCCGGGCTTAGTTTGAAATGTTCGACCATGTGGATGTTGTCGCTGTGGGTCAGCCCGTTGTTCATGATCGTGCCGGCGGCGATGTGCGTCGTATCGACCACCAGGGCATCGCCCTCCCAGCGGCCGATGGAATGTCCGGATTTGGTATGCGGGGCTGCCGCGGGCGGATGGCCGCGTCCATCCAGGAAGATGATACGGACCATATCGAAGTATTCCATCTTGAAGACGATCATTTCCGTGCCGTGGTAGATCTCCATCGGGAACGGCGACTGCATGTAATACACGACGGAGGGATCGACGCAGGTATTCTCGCGTTTCAACTCGCTCTTGTAATCGTAATTCCGGACCTCCTCCTGCGACCGTTCGCTTAATTTCAATCCGGCGAAATCGTCTTTCCCCAGTTCACCCGCACCGGAATCGTTGATCAGCACCGCGTCCCGGGGCAGGCGCTCGATCATCGCCTGGCCGGATGGCGTTCGTTCGAAGCGCACTGTCCAGAACCCGGAGAAATCAGGCATTGTGCCGGAATCAGCCGCCGGTAATGGCGTCGATAGAGACAGCAGCAACAGCCATAATCCTGGCGCAACGAATGCATTCATATTTAATCCAATCCTGGCGAGTCTTCCAGGACGCGTCCTTGTCCAGGCAGCTCCCGGCCATCCGCAAAGATGACGCGATGTATGCGCAGGGCGTGGGTCCCGTCGCGGGTGGGATAGCCTTCGATGGTGATGCTGTCGCCGGCCTTGATGACGGTTTTACTCCAGCCGCGGCGGCGCAGCACGTTCGGCGAATTGGTTTCCGCCCGCCACCGTTGCTCCTCCCCACTGGCAGTTTTTACTGTCAGGTAGACCAGGCCATGGGGATTGACGAAGCGGAATTCCGTGACCACACCGGAAATGGCGATGATCTTGTCGGGCACGAAATGAACGGCGAAGGAATGATGAGCATGGGCTAGGCCCGCACTCCAGAGTAGAACGGATAACAGCAACCATGAGAACGGACGATTCATGAGGTGGCTCGCACTGAAGTGATTACCCCGTCAAGTTTAATCGCCATACCTGGCCGTTGTCTAAAACTACCTGAACCGCCAGCCATCCCCCAGAGTATATTTGCAATGTTTGTTGTAATATAACGCGCCGTAAAGTTACACATGACCCACGGAGGTGTTCGAGGTCTGGTGACCTTCCTGGTCTTCAAAACCAGCGAGACGCTTCGGTGTCTGGTGAGTTCGATTCTCATCCACCTCCGCCAATCTTCCCTCAGGATAGCCACCCATGTCTGGTTGTCATATATTTACCGTTGTAGTCTATTGAGATGAATTTGGGGCCGGTCATGCTAATCTGTGGTCGGCTGATAATCGACAACGTTTCAATCGGAGGCTGGAATGATAAACCCTAGGTTTGCTGCTTATGCACTATTGGCGGGTCTCACCCTTTCCCTGCTGGGCATGAATCACCCCGCGGTGGCGGCAGTCGCCATCGAGGTGCTTAACCCCAGAGGCGAAATCGAACTGGACGAGGTTTATGGTATTTCGCCCCGTGTGCCGGAACTGGTGGGCAAGACCATTGGTTTGTACAGCAACGGCAAGGGTGGTGTTACCCAATTCCTGGACATGGTGGAAGCCAATATCAAGGAAAAATATCCCACCGCCACCATCAAACGCTATGGCGGCGCCTTCGACGTCGGTGATCAACTGGCGAAACAGATTGCCGGAGAGGTCAACGCCGTCGTGTACGGTCTGGGGGATTGAGGGTCGTGTACCTGGCAGGGTTCTGCCGGGACCGCAAGACTCGAACGACTGGGCGTACCGACCGTATTCATACTTGCCGATATATTCGAAAAGAATGGCCGCTCGGGGGCGCAGGATAATCTCGTCCCGACGCAACGGCAGGTCATCCTCCAAGGGTACTTTGCCGGCATTCCACGGGAACAAGCAAACTCCATAGCCACCTCACACGTCGACAAGATGATCACGGCGCTCACGGAGCCGTTGACCGAAGAGGAAAAATCTCCAAAGCCCACGGGGATGCAGGATCTGTTTCACCGGCCGGTCACCGTCTCCGGCGTCACCGAAGCCGAGGCGCTGGAGCAACTGCAGACGGTCTTCAACGATAATCACTGGAGCGACGGGCTGGCGATCCTGCCACCGACCCGCGAAGCGGTGGACCTGATGTTGACTGGCACCAGCCGGGATCCCGATGAGGTGCTCGGCAAGTTGAAGCCCAAGTCCGGTATCGTCACTATCGAGAAGATCGCCATCAACGCGGTCATGGCCGGGGCGAGTCCGCGCCATCTGCCGGTGATCATCGCGGCCCTGGAGGCATTGTTGGATCCCGAATATGACGCCTTGCACCCGGCCGCCTCGATGGGTGGTTTCGAACTTGCGATCTGGGTGAGCGGTCCGCTGGGCGCGGAGCTCGGCCTGAATGCGGCCGACCGCCTGTGGACCTACGGCAACCGCGCCAACAATGCCATCGGCCGCGCGATCATGCTCTCCCGCATCAACCTGGGACACACGTGGCCGGGTGTCAACGACATGGCCATGACACGCGCCGTGCCGTTCACCAATTACACCTTCGCCGAGAATTACGAATCCACGAATCCCTGGCAACCGTATCACGCGGCCTATGGCGGGCATGACCCGAACGACAGCTACGTGACGGTATCGACGGTCAGTCCGCAAGGTATGACGACGATCCGACCCAACCGGGGAGAGGATCTCGTGGATTCGATTATCGAGAGAGTAAAGGGTTTGCGGCCGGCGATGTTCAGCGGCTATCGACCTGGCGTGGCCAATGTACCGCAGATCTTCAGCAAGTTTGTGTACATGATCACGCCGGAAGCGGCCGCGGATCTCGCGGCACAGGGCTATACGCAGGAGAGCCTGCGCAAGCATATCTTTGACGCCTCCAGTGTCCCCTTTGAAGACCTGAGCCCGGAAGAGATCGAGAAGATCAAGACCCGGCTGCAGATGAGTCGAGATAACCTCGGCCTGATATGCGATCATATACGGCCGGAGTACTATCCAGTCTGGGAGGCTGGACTTAAACCCGGCGGCAAGGTGCCCTTGCTGAGTGCGCCGGAGGACATTCACTTCGTCGTCGCGGGTACCGGGAATAAGTCAGCCACCAGCTGGTACTACTGGCGGAGCATCTATACCTGGGCTTCCCATGGATCAGCCAAAATCCGAGGCGCCACGCTGACGCACGCCGGCCGGTGAGGTGGTTCAACGCGCTGCTCCTGATCATCGGCCTCACTGTTTATGCGGGTGGGGTCGTGGCCGGGAGTACGCGCGTCGTCGTGCCGATCGGAGAAGCGGCAGCAGTAAAATTCCAGATAAACGCAGAGGGCCCCACGGAATACGGGATCCCGGTAATCATCCAGGCGCGCCTGTCCGTCATCGAGGCGCTGCGCAGCGCACCCGCATGGGAGTTGTTGCACACGGCCGACCCAACCAATGTGCCGCCGGTCGCGGGCTTCGAATACCTGCTCCTGCGGGTACGGATTTCCGGTGAGGGGAGCGGGACGACGCGAACCCCCTACCAGGTGCAGGCGGAACATTTCCGCATCTTCGATGCGGCGAATCAACCCTATCCTACGCCCGCCGTGCGGCTGCCGGGGCCCGCCCTGATCGATGCCAGGATCTATCCGAACGACATCAGCGAAGGCTGGCTCGTGTTCCTTATCGACCGGAAAGACCAGCATCCAGAGATGTTCTTCTTCAGCGGGCAGTGGTTCCAGATCGTGGAAGAATAAGAGGCAGGTGGAGTGCCTCGATCTGTTCAAGGAAGGTCTCGAGTTCAAGCAGACAGCGCAGGTCGAACAGCAGGGCATCGTCCTTGATCCGGCCAATCACTGGAACCGGGAGTTTGAGGAGGGCCTCGGCGAGTGTCTGCACGCCGGTGTTCGAACCGGGCGATGAATGGATGGCGATGGCGACGCTCGGCAAGAGGTCTTGTGGCAGAGTCCTGCTGACGAGATCGTTGACATTGGGAATACTCTGGTAAGCTCTTCTTCGTGATGTTGTCGGAATAATTAACATTTTTTATTTGACATTAAACGTACGAATTTTATCTGTATAAATCATAAGGTTAATGCCGTACAAAGCGTAGAATCGATAATTTGGAGCGTCGGATTTATTTACAATCTAAAATGACAGGATAATTATAACTTGTTGTTATAACTTATAATTTATTCTTGGTACGCATATTGCCTACCTGCATGGAAGGAGTGCAGCTTTAATGGTGGTTCGATGGTGGCGAGTTCATATTCGTCGAACGGTTAAAAACCTGGGGGTAAAAGTGATGAACAAAAAAACGGTTACGGACTTGGTATCGGGATTATTCCTATTTTGCTTGATGGGGGTAGCTCACTCGACTGTCCTTTATGTTGATGCAGCGCCAAATGTCTATGGTTCGCCTGCTTATGCACCTTGGTGGGAGGCCGCTAAAACTGCTGCAAGTACTGGTACTTTCGTCAACATGGCGAACAGTAATAATACTGAGAATATTGGTACAACTTATTTTGAGATTGAGGATGCCGTAGTATACAGCTTTGGCGACTTAGGGAGCAGGATGCACTTTATATATTGGCTTCCGGGTGAGACCACCGATAGCCTCGCCGGTAGATTTCAGATAGCGTTGGATTATGTATGGGATGGAGTAACTTACGATTTTTACGATGATTATTATGGAGCGAGATGGCAAACTCCAACTAGCTGGAGTAATTATGACGGAGGTGTTATAGGTACTGCAGGTATAGCCTGGTGGGGGGCCTATGGCATAAATACTCAGGCCGCACTCGATGCTGAATTGGCAGAATGGAATCAATATCAGGGGGATTTTATTTTTCACGTGAGACTCGATGGTGTTGAGGAATCCATAACGGCACATCATCACGTCCCGGAACCCGCTACTCTGGTCCTGTTGGTGCTGGGACTCCTCGGCCTGGGGTTTGGCAAACGCAGTAAGCGATAAGACGATTATTCTTTTTTTTCTCCCGATCAACCCCGCCTTCGTGGCGGGGTTTTTGTTTTCATGTTCCCGACGGTGGTGCTTCAGGCCCTGGCGAAGGCGAGAGTCGCGAGTTGTTTGATGAATTGCTCCGGGTCCTCCAGGCAGCGAACATCGAACAGCAGGGCATCGTCCTTGATCCGGCCAATCACTGGAACCGGGAGTTTGAGGAATGCCTCGGCGAGTGTCTGCACGCCGGTGTTCGAACCGGGCGACGAATGGATGGCAATGGCGACGCTCGGCAGGAGGTCCTGCGGCAGTGCGCCGCTGCCGATCTGACTCCGGCATTCGATTGCCTCGACTTGCCAGGCAGCACCCAGATGCGTGCGCAGGGACGGGAGCAGGCGATCGGCGAGGGCCTGGAGTTCCTCCGGTTCGCGAGTGAACATGCGTAGCGTTGGCAGGCGTTCGGTCAGCGACTCCGGATTCAGGTAAAGCTTGAGGACCTCGGTGAGCGCGGCGAGCGTCAACTTCCCCACCCGCAGCGCCCGCTTGAGTGGGTTCTTCCTGACTTTGCCTACCAGCTCCTTGCTGCCGATGATGAGGCCGCATTGCGGTCCGCCCAGGATCTTGTCGCCGCTGAAGGTCACGAGGTCCGCACCGTTTTCGAGATTCTCCCGCGGGGTCGGTTCGTGCGGCAGTCCGTAGTCCTCCAGATTCACCAGCGAACCGCTGCCGAGATCCACGGCGAAGGGGATGCCGGCGGTCCGGGCCAGTTTGGCCAACTCCGCCTCGGCGACGCTCGCGGTGAAGCCCTTGATCTCGAAGTTGCTGGTATGCACCTTCATGATCATCCGCGTGGCGGGGCCGATCGCGTTTTGGAAGTCCCTCGGGTGCGTCCGGTTGGTGGTGCCCACTTCGCGGAGCGTGCAACCGGCGCGGGACATGACATCCGGGATCCGGAAGGCCCCGCCGATCTCGACAAGCTCGCCGCGCGAGACGATCACCTCGCCGCCAGTGGCGAAGGTGTTCAGCACCAGCAGGACGGCGGCGGCGTTGTTGTTGACCACCGTGGCGGCCTCGGCCCCGGTCAGTTCGCAGATCAGGGCCTCGACATGGCTGTCGCGATCACCCCGGCCCGCGGCATCGAGGTCATATTCGAGATTGCAGGCCCCGCGGCTGATGCTCGCGATCGCCGTGATGGCGGATTCCGGAAGAACGGCCCGGCCCAAGTTGGTGTGCAGGATCGTCCCGGTGAGGTTGATCACGGGCCGGAGCGAGGGTGCGAATTTCCGCCGCAAGATTTTTTCTGCCTCATTCGCGAGGTAATCCATGCAGCCGGCGCGATTCGAAAAAACCGCAAGACGCGACTCCGCGCGACGGATTTCATCGAGCGCCTGGCGGATCGCGGCGGTTGCCTGTTCCCGGCCGTATTCGGGCAGCAGGGCCTCGATCCGCGTGTGGCGCAACATTCCATCCACCGAGGGCAGCAGGGCGAGTTGTGGACTGGTCAAGGATTTATTCTCCGGGTCTGTGCTTGGGCAAATCCCATCCGTATGTCGCTTCGTCCACCAGTTCCCGCGTGGGCATAAAAAACATGCCCACCCTACGAGGGTTTTGCGCCTTGGCGAGATTCATATTTATATCCGGTCAGTTTGCGGCGAAGATCTCGTATTTGGGCGTCAGGTTTTTGTATTTCTTCACCAGATTGTCCCATTCCGCGGGCAGCCGGATCGGTTTGGTAACGAAATCACCGAGCAGGCCGGAGCTTGTAACGATCCCCATGAAACTCCCCGGTCCGCCGGCCACGACGATGCGCATGCACTCCGGGTTGCGCATCAGCGGCACCAGTTCCGCCGGGTCCCTGAGGGCATGCTCCCGGTTGCTCGCGGCAAGGCTCGAACCGTAGAAAGACGGATGCTTGTGCGCCGGGACCACGGCCTTAGCGGCGATATGCGCCAGGATGCGGTCCTTGTTCCAACCGGCCCTGGCTAGGGCCTGCGCATGCGGCGGCGGCAAAATGAACAGGGTGAGCGCGCCGCTGCGGGCCGGCATCATGTTGAATACCAGGGAGGAGAGTATGCCCTGATCGTCGGTGCCATACGGCCACAACTGGTTGTAACTGTTCGGGAAGAACAGGGTGATGGCGCTCTCGCCGGGGGCGTAGCCGCGGGTGACATGCTCGGGTTCCCAGGGATTGCCGGCCTCGTCCTCGGCCAGGACCTGTGAATATTTGGCGGGATTGCCGAGCACGCCCATGTCTTCCACGCCCTTGCGGGCCCCGGCGATGTTCTTGGCGATGAGACTGACCGCCCGGCCGATCGCCGCGTTGGCGATGTTGCCGGGACTTAGCGCGCCGGAGCCGTAATTGAGCTGGATCGCGTCCCGGATGGGGCCGTTGACGAGGGTGAAGGGGGCCCACGATCCGGTCGAACAGCCATAGGTCCCGAAGCCCGCGTTTTTGTCTGCGAGCCCTTCCACGATCGCGATGATGACGGGCAGGTGGATCGGCAGGGCTCCCGCCATCACGGCGTTCACGGCGATCTTTTCCACGGTGGCGTGGCCGAAGCGCGGCTCCAGTTTCGCCACAAGATATTCCGGCGCCAAGTCCGTGCCCTGGAGCATCTCGGCCACGGCGGACTCGGTGGGCGGAACGAGCGGCAGGCCGTCGCTCCAGCCGCGCCGGTAGAAGAACCGGTTGACCTCGCTCAGATCGCCGCTGAAAACTATCCGCGCCGCCTCCCGTTGCGGAGGTCGGGTATCCTGCTCCCGCGCGCTCAAGGGTTTGGTCAGCGCGGCCACCACGTCGTTCATGACCTGATTGATGCCGTCATTGATCTCCCGCAGCACGCTGCATTCGCAGGCCACGGTCTCCGCCACCGTGCGCAGCCCCGGCATGCCTTGCAGGCCCGAGGCCGACTGGGCGTCGGTGCGAAAACCCGTGTTGATCAACGTTGCGGTCGGAGTCTGCATCTTTTCTATCGAGATTGAATCGTACACAAGGTACTTGGTGCAGGACCCTCAATCCCCAACCGCGAGGATCACGCCGTCCTGCGCCTCCACCCAGCCTCTGAAGGCATCGCGCTGTTCGCTCTCCATGGCCGGGACATTGGGCGCCTCCGGGACATAAAAGGAGGTCGCGATCGAGGGGAAGCGCTCCTGCAGCCAGCTCGCGGCGGTCTCGAGGATCGGCCGCGCCGAGCGCTTGAAGTTGCAGAAGAGCCCGATCTTCTTGCCTTCCAGGGTGTCCAGCCGGGCGGCCGGGGCCTGCAAGGTGACGGGATCGATCTCCGACCAGGGGTTAAGGACTTCGTACATGCCGGCAGTTTCCGCTTTGTTCATGGGGATTATTCTCTATCTGTGTTCGCAAGGTTGAAGATTGTACACGGCCCGTCCGCCGCGATTAAGGAAACAGTGTAAAAATCTGTCGCCGCGGGCGTCATTGTAGTGCTGAAATATGGCAATATAGCGGCGTCCCGGCGGCTTGCCTGCGATCCGGGCCGATGGCATTCACGCACTCCACGTTAACCGGATAACAGGTTCAGAATAATGTTCATCATTGGCACCACCGGCCATATCGATCACGGGAAATCCAGTCTCGTCAAGGCGCTCACCTCCATCGACCCCGATCGGTTGCCGGAGGAAAAAAAACGCGGCATGACGATCGACATCGGGTTTGCCTGGCTGCCCTTAAAGAATGGCGAGACCGCCGGCTTCATCGATGTCCCCGGACACCGGGATTTCATGAAGAACGTCATCGCCGGGCTCTGGGGCGTCAACGCCAGCCTGCTGGTCGTCGCCGGGGATGACGGCTGGATGCCGCAGACCCAGGAGCATCTCAATATCCTGAATTTCTTCAACGTCAGGCACGGCATCGTCGCCTTGAGCAAGATCGATCTGGTCCAGGATGCCGACTGGCTCGATCTGGTGGAGGACGACATTCGCAGCCGGCTCGCCGGCACCAGCCTCGCCGGCAGCCCGATCGTCCGGGTCAGCGCCAGGGAGGGCACGAATCTGGATGTCTTGCGCCAGAGGATCGAGGAACTGGCCGAGCGCGCCGGACAACATGCCGACATCGGCAAGCCGCGCCTCTACATCGACCGGGCCTTCACCATTACCGGCAGCGGCACGGTGGTGACCGGCACGCTCATCGATGGGGAGTTCACCCTGGAACAGAAGGTCCGCATCTTTCCCGGCGATAGCGAGTACCGGATCCGCGGGATCGAGAGCTACAACCAGAAGGTCGAGCGGGGCAGGACCGGATGCCGGGTCGCCATCAATCTCGCCGGGGTGAAGAAAGGCGAGGTCAAACGGGGCGATATCCTGTTCGATCACAGCCGCCGACCCGCCGCCGGGAACTACCTGAACGTCTCGCTGACGCTGCTTGATACGCCGCAGAATCTCCTGAAGGACAAGACCGAGGTGCTCGTTTATCTCGGCACGCGCGAGGAACTCGCGACCGTCAAGTTCCTGCAAGGCAAGGTGGCGCAGGCGGGCGAGTCGGCCTTCGCGCAACTGGCATTCAAGACGCCGGTCGCGACCAGCATCGGCGATCGGTTCATCCTGCGCCGACCATCGCCCGCGCTCACCATCGGCGGCGGCGTGGTGCTCGTCCAGCAGGCGGACAAACTCAAATACCGCGAGGCGGAATACCTTGCCGCACTGCTCGCGCGGCGGCTCAATCTGGATCTGAAGGAACTCATCCGCGCCGAACTCGAACAACACCGGGTGTTGCCCAGGGACCGGTTTCTGGAGCACAGCCGTCACGCCGATGTGGAGATTGCCCAGGCGATCGCGGAACTTACCGCCGCCGGCGAATTGATCAGCGCGGGACAATGGCTCGTGGCGCGGGATTTCTGGGCCGGCCTGGACCGGCGCGTCGAGGAGATCCTGACCGTCCGGCACGCCCAGGCGCCCATCGAGATCGGCACGGCGCAGGCGGAGCTGATGGCGCAACTCGAATCGCCGAAAGAGGTCTTCGATCTGCTGGTGGCGGGGCTCGTGGCGCGGGGACTCGTGCGGATACACGGCGGAAATATCGCCCTCAGCAGCCATAAACCCTCGCTCAGCAAGGACCAGGAGATCGCCATCGCCGAGATCCTCAGATTGTTCGAGGAGCGGGTGGAGTTTCCGCCAAACATCCGCGAACTGCTGGAGATCAAGCCTGACAGCGAGGCCCTGATCCGCTACATGACCCGCGGCGGCCTGCTGGTGGAGATGGAGGACGGGGTCCTGTTCGAGGGCAATCGTTACCGGAAGGTCAGGGACCGCATCATCGAGATCATCAGGCAGCAGGGCAGCATCTCCATCCAAGCCGCCCGCGATGAATTCGGCTACACCCGCAAATATGTCATCCCCCTTTTCAACAAACTCGACAACGAGGGGATCACCATGTTGAAGGACAACGAGCGGGTCTTTACCCCGGCCTTCAGCCGCGAACAATCGGGGAAATAAGAATGCACGATCAGGATGTCATCGTCATCGGCGGAGGTCCGGCCGGGCTTGCGGCGGCTACGGAACTCGCGGCGCGGAAATTTCGCGCGCTGGTCCTGGAGCGGGAGGATTTCGGCGGGCAGTTGAAAAAGGCAGCGTGGTTCCGGGGCCATCCCAATTACCCGCAAGGCGTGGCCGGCCCGGAACTCGCCGAGCGGCTGCTCGCGGCGGCGCAAGCGGCCGGGGTTCGACTCGAGTACGGCGAGGTCGAGTCGATCGAGTCATTCTCCAGCGCCTACAGCGTGACCTGTGTGAACGGGAGTAATTACCTCGCTCCGCACATCATCCTGGCGGGCGGGCGCCGGCGGCTGCCGCTCGGGATCCCCGGCGAGGCTGAATTCCTGAACCGTGGCGTGATCCATTGCGTGTTGTGCGATGCCGGTCTTTATGCCGGGCAGACGGTCGCCGTTTGCGGCGGCGGTGATGCGGGGCTCAGCGAGGCCCTGACGCTGGCGCAGGCCGGGGCCAGGGTAATCGTGATTGAACGAACCTCCGCGCTCAAGGCCGGGACCGGTTTGCAGGCCGAGGCGCGGTCGGCGCACAACATAGAATTCCTGTTCGACACGGTACCCGAACGGATCGACGGCAAGCAGGTGGTTGAGTCGCTGTCGGTATGCAATATAATCTCCGGCGCGCGAAGGGAGCTTGCGCTGGCCGGAATCGTTGTCGCCGTGGGGACCGTCCCCCCCACCGCCTGGTTGGACGATCTGGTCACGCTCGACATTAGCGGCGCCGTCATTGTCGATGAACGTATGGCGACGAGTAATGCCAGAATTTACGCCGTGGGCGATATCCGGGGGAATTCCGATCTGAACCTGGCTGGCGCGCAGAGGGATGGGGCGACGGTCAGCGGGGCGCTTCAAGAATAATAACAATAACGCCGGGGGGCTTCGAATGCGCTACAACGATACCGTGAGTCAAAGCGGAGAATATCTGCGCCTTGCCATTCCTTTGTTGGCCAGGCATGCGATGGCCGCCAACCCCGTCAACTATGCCGTCTGGTACGAATATGTCGCCGGACGCAATGACGTACTGGTGCAGGAGATTGAAAATCTCCTCAAGCAGAATGCCAAATTGAACGAGACCCAACTCGCGGCGTTGTATCAGAAGCACGTCAGCGAGTTCGATGCCGAGGGCATGAAAAAACTCAGCCTGGAGATGCGGCAGTTGATCGTCAGCATAGCGGACATGGCCACGCATTCCGGCGCCGAGGCGCAGAAGTTCAGCCACGCCTTGACGGATCGGGTCCAGCGGTTCAATTCCGGGGAAATGAGCGTGGAGGCCCTGCGCGACGTCATCTCCGGATTGCTGGCGGACACCACTGCCATGCGGGATTCGATAACCGCCATTCAGGGGCAACTCCTGGAGAGCAAATCGAAGGCGGAGAAACTCGGACACGAACTCAAGCGGGTCCGGGAGGAGGTGGTCACCGACATGCTGACGGGTTTGCTCAACCGCAAGGGTTTTAGCCAGGCCCTCGACAGCGAGACTGTGCGAGTGAGCGAGTCGCGGAACCTCTCCTTGTTGATGATCGATATCGATCACTTCAAGAAGGTCAACGACACCTACGGACATCTCCTGGGCGACAAGGTCATTCGCTTCGTGGGGATGACTGTGAAGGATCGGATCAAGGGCAAGGATCTCGCGGCGCGCTATGGCGGGGAGGAATTGGCGGTGCTGTTGCCGGAAACCTCCCTGGCCGGGGCGCGATCCGTCGCCGAGGAAATCCGCCGGGCTATGGCGACCGCGCGGATCCAGCGGCTCGATAACGGGCAGGCGATCGGCGCCATCACCGTCTCGCTCGGCGTGGCGCAATACCGGCCGGGCGAGACCCACGAGGCATTAATCGCCCGCGCCGATGCGGCGCTCTATCGATCCAAGGAGAGCGGCAGAAACCGGGTGAGCGTCGAAGGGGATTGAGTCTCCCTAGTTCGCGTCGCAGACATGACCCGCGTCCGGATTGCCGGGGTTATTCGCGATGAAGCCCGGCGCCATCGCCACCGCCATCTCGCCACAGTCCCGCAGTTGTTTGAAATCCCCGGACTCGCTCATCTCCTTGCCGTAGACCATCGCCTTTTGCAGCGCCTCGTCGCGTTTGCCCGCCGCGCAGAGGGTCTTGATCTCCGTCTGCATTGCGTTGCCCTTTTCCTCGAGCCGTTGCATGACCGCCGGGTCGATGTTCTGCATGCAGGCTTGCAGTTTGCCCGCGTTCGCCATCATCTTTTGCATCTGTTCCTCCGTCATGCCGTTCTGTGCCTGTGCGAGGGGGGCGCAGACAAGCGTGACAAACAGGATTGCTGACCTGGCGTGCAGTGCGGGGATCTTCATTGTATTTGGCCTCCACGGGCTGGATTGGAAAGCGGCCATGATACAAAACAACCGGGAACCGGCAAAGCGCGGGCAGGTTTGGCGTCAGGCCGCGAGGCAGACGCGGTTGCGGCCCTCGTTCTTGGCTTGATACAGGGCGATATCGCAACGGTTCAGCAAGGCGTCGATATTCTCGTCCCGCAACATCTCGCCGACTCCAATGCTGATGGTGACCGTCAGATCGTCCACCAGCGGTTTTCCGGCGATGATCCCGCGCAGTTTTTCAGCGACCTGGATCGCCTGATCCTGCCCGGTCTCAGGCAGGAGGATCAGGAACTCCTCGCCGCCAATTCGAAAGATGGTATCGACCGTGCGCAGCGACTTCCGGAAGATCGCGACCATCTTCCGCAACACCTCATCCCCGGTGGAATGGCCGAATTTGTCGTTAATCGCCTTGAAGTGATCCACGTCCAGCAAGAGTACCGAGGCGTTCGAGTTATAACGTTTGGCGTGGGCCTGCGCGGCGAGCAGGGAGGTGTGCATGTGGCGGCGGTTGTAGGCGCCGGTCAGATAATCGGCCAGCGCCGCGGTGTGCAGTTTGTCGTACAGGCTGTCCATCACGTTGAGGATGAGGTTGACGAAGACGATGGTCAGTAGCGACGACGAAAGAATCCGGATGATGATATTGAAGGAGAGATCGCTACGCCACGCCAGCGCGGTGACGGTCAACGCCATCGCGAGATTGATGCAGTTGGCGGAGATCCTGGGCAGGATGAAGAAGAACAGCAGCATTACGGGATAAATCCAAAGGCTGGCGATTATCCCATGCCGTTGGATGCCGAAACTGATTCCCAGCAGTAACGGCAGGGTGATGATCCAGGGTGGGATAGGGGGATGTTTCCCCTTGCCCATCTGCCATGCGTCGATGGAGACGATGGCGAGGATGAGAAAGATGCAGACGCCCGCGGGAAGGTTATGTTGATAGAGATTCAGCAGCCCGAGCGGCAATAACAACACGCCGCCCGCGATCGACAGGTGATAAAAAATCCGCGCGCGATATGGTTGCAGATAATCCTTCACCATATCCTGCGCTTCCTGTTTATGGTCGAAGGCCATGCTCGATCAATCCCGGCCTGTGCCGGTTAGGGCGGTCGACACTTCCATGCAAGCTTCGGCGGTATGGATCAAGACCGCATCCCCCTTGGCGATGTAGATTTGTTCGGATTCTTGTTAAGAATTAATGTTAGTCCTTTTCCAGGGCGGACAGAACTGTCAATTTGCCGGCATGAGTTGAATCGCGCCTGATGTATGATTCTTGACATCTACGGTGTGATATTTCTCATCTCGACCAACTCCAGTGTGGGAGGATCGAGGATCCGCATTTTTTGCTTGAGCAAGGCAGGACGGGCATAATTCCATATAGTTTATAGGGGGATGGCTGCTTGAAGCTTAAAACACCACCGGGACTTGACGAGAAGCGATTACTGGCGGCCTTGCGGGCCTTCGCCGGAGTGGTCGGCGAGGAATGGGTGTTGTCATCGGATCAGGACCGCGATACCTATCTGGATGCCTATGGGTTTTCCCATCTGGACGCGCATATCCCCGCCGCGGCGGTCGCGCCGCGATCCGTGGAGGAAGTGCAGGCGCTGGTGCGGCTCGCGAACGAGCATAAGACGCCGCTCTGGCCCATCTCGCGGGGCAAGAATCTGGGTTACGGCGGCGGCGCCCCGGTCCAGAATGGCAGCGTGGTGCTGGATCTCGGACGCATGAACCGGATCCTGGAGGTCAACGAGAAATACGGTTATTGCGTGGTGGAGCCAGGCGTCGGTTTCTTCGATATCTTCGATCATTTCCAGAAAAACAGGATCCCCTATTGGTTGTCGATCCCGGCGAACGCCTGGGGCAGCGTGATCGGCAACGCGCTCGATCGCGGGATCGGTTATACGCCCTATGGCGATCACACCACCCGGATCTGCGGGATGGAGGTCGTACTGCCCCAGGGCGAGTTGGTGCGCACCGGCATGGGCGCGATGAGCGGGAGTCAGGGCTGGCAGCACTATCCCTTTGGTTTCGGTCCGGCCTGGGATCAGATGTTCGTGCAATCCAATTTCGGCGTGGTCACCCAGATGGGTCTCTGGCTGATGCCGGAACCCGAGGCCACCCTGAGCGCCACCGTGCAG
This sequence comes from Gammaproteobacteria bacterium, assembly GCA_004297165.1. GTDB lineage: Bacteria > Pseudomonadota > Gammaproteobacteria > Eutrophobiales > Eutrophobiaceae > 2-02-FULL-56-15. The sequence continues at coordinate 138,125 of SCUJ01000008.1, read as the reverse complement.
CTTTCACGGCGTGACGACATCCGTTGGGCCATCGATGCCCTGGCGAAACTGCGTCTGCACAACGTCCTGGAAAACAACATGGTCTTCGGCAGTTACCTGCATGAAGCGGCGGTGCTATCCCAGCGCGAGGAATGGTACCAGGGCAAGGGCGCGATCCCGGACGAGGTCTCGGAGCGGATCATCGAACACTACGGTCTCGGCTGGTGGAAATTCCGCCTCAATCTCTTCGGCCACGAAGAGGTCATCCGGGCGAAAGAGCGCATCGTCCGCGCGGCCATCGAACCCGATCTCGGCCAGCCGCTCGACTTTCGGCTCTGGCGGCGCGGGGATCCGATCGAAGGTTCGGGCGCGGGCGTGCCGGGCACGCTGCCCTTGCAGATCGTCAACTGGCGCGGCGGCCGCGGTGGGCACATCGGCTTCTCGCCGGTGATGCCGCCGGACGGTCAACTGGCGCTGGAGGCCTTCCGCCGCAACAAGGCCCGTTACGAGGAATTCGGCCTCGACTACTACACCTCCTTCACGGTGGGCCCCCGCCATATAAATAATGTGAATCTGGTCATCTACGACCGGGATGACCGTGAAATGACGGGCAACGCCCGCCGTCTGATCGAGGCCCTGATCGCGGATGCCCACAAACTCGGGTATGGCGAATACCGCAGCCACCTCATGTTCATGGATCGCATCGCGCAGGGTTACGATTTCAACGACGGATCGCTGTGGCGGTTGAATGAGACACTCAAGGATGCGCTGGATCCCAACGGAGTCATCGCCCCAGGCAAGAGCGGGATTTGGCCCGCTGTGTATCGGAAACCTTCGGCATGAAGGCGAAAGCTGCACTTCTGACAGGCGCACTGCCAATCTTGTTAAGCGGTATCATGGCCGCGGCTAACGGCGCCGGGACGACGCCGGGCGAAGACCTCTTCCTGCATAAATGCGGAATCTGTCATCTCGCCGGCAAGACCGGGGCGCAGATGCTGGAAAGACGTCTGGGCAAGGACCTGGCCCTGCTGCACGAGCGTAAGGATCTCGCTGGCGCATATATTGGCACGGTGGTGCGCCAGGGGCTCGCGGGGATGCCGCCGCTCACGCGCGTGGAACTGCCGGATGCCGAGCTGGATTCGATCGTCCGGTATCTGACTCGATCACGGTCATCTGCCGACGGCGGCGCTGGCCATGAATAAACGGGAATTCCTTCAATTGGGCGCAGGTTTGGCGACGCTCGCTGTCCGCGAGGCATACGGTTCTACGAGCGCTGCCCGCGTTTTTGGAAGGACCCTGATCGATGGTCGCGGCGTCGCGATCCATGACGAAAGGTATCCGGATTCCATGCGCTTCGCGCGGGCCCTCTCCGCAGCCGGCGCGTTACGCATCCCGGTACAGGCGGATATCGTCAGGCTCTGGCATGGAAGATTTCCCGAGGTTTTGCAACAGGACTGCGCCTGGATCGGCGGTCTGACGACCGGTTCGGATCAGACGGTGGTCGAGGCCTGCGTCAAACCCTACGGGTTCATCAAATTCTTTACCGGCCGGCACGACGGGCGTGGTGCGGGGCAACTCGCGCACACCCTGGACTACCGCGGCGCCGATTTCGATCTGGCGGGAATCTTCACGGACGGATCCTGGGCGGAGCGGCTGGCCGAGACGCTCAGCGCACGCGGCCTGCCGGAGGGTGTTGCCCGCATGGCCACGGCGCACTCGTCCCGTCCGGCTGTTTATCCAGGTACGTTGTTTTCGTGGTTGTTGGTGAGGAACAAATGGGAACTTCTCGCGAAGACGCAAAGCCCGGCAAGGAAACTGATCTGATTTACCTTGGCGTCTTGGCGAGAGATCAGGCGCAGGTCTCCCGGGATGACGATCTCACTATTGCGACTCGGCTTCGATCCTGGATTCGATCTCGGCGCTGATGCCCGCGAGCATCCGTTGCTCCCGCAGCCAGGTGGGCGGGTATTTCTCCTTCAGTTCGTCGATCACGGCCGACGCGATCGCCTGTGCCTCGCCGTCCCTTTCAATCGACTCGGCGCGAAACCCGGCCACGTAATCGCCGGCGCCGGTGAGGCCGGTTTTGGTGGCGACCGCATCCACTGTCACCATGTAGATCTTCGGCAGTTGAACGTTGGCCTTGTCGGTTTCCCCTGTGACGTGCACGGAGACGGGGATATTCTTCCAGTAGCGTATTTTTACCTTGGCCATGGTAACGCTCAGGAACGCGGGGCTTGTTGCTGCCGGATCAACATCGCAGCGAATTCATCCGGCGCCACCGGCTTGCTGAAAAAATAACCCTGCATCTGATCGCAGGACTGTTGCTTCAGGATGGCCTGTTGTTCGGCGGATTCCACGCCCTCCGCCACGACCGTGAGCCCCATGTTGCGCCCCAGGCTGATGATGGCCTCCGTAATTGCCAAATCGCGGCGATCGGAGGCCATATCGTGGATGAAGGACTTGTCCACCTTGATGGTGTCGACGCTGAAATTCCGAAGTTGCGCGAGCGAGGTGTAACCGGTGCCGAAGTTCGCGATGGCGATCCGGATCCCCATCTGCTTGAGCGCCGCGAGCCTTGCGACCACCAGTTCGGTGTTGCTCATGATCATGTTTTCGGTGATCTCCAGCTCCAGGAATTCCGGGCTGATGCCGATTTCCTTTAGAATCGATTCGAGCTCCCGGATGAAACCGGAATCCGTGATCTGCGACTGCGAGAGATTGATGGCGACGCAGACCGGCGGCAGACCCTGCGCCTGCCAGGTTTTCAGTTGTGCGCAGGCGGTTTGCAGCACCCATTTGCCGATGGCGATCATGAGTCCCCGCTGCTCCGCGATGGGGATGAATTTCGCCGGTGACACGTCGCCCAATTCGGCGTTATGCCAGCGTAACAGCGCCTCGACCCCCGTGATGCCGCCGGTCTGAAAATCCACCTTGGCCTGGTAGTGCAGGGATAATTCGTTCCGGGCGATGGCGTGACGCAACCGTTCCTCCAATTCCAGGCGCAGGATCGACTCGCTGGAGACATCCCCGGTGTAGAACTGATAGTTGTTCTTTCCGCGCTCCTTGGCGAGATACATGGCCGTATCGGCGTGTTTCATCATCGTCTGCTCGTCTTGGGACTTGCTGGAATAGATGCAGATCCCGATGCTGGCGCTCACCGCGCATTCCTTCCCCTGGATCAGGTAAGGCTGGCGCACGGAGGCGAGGATATGGTTGGCGATGACGGCGACCTGGTTTTCCTCCCGGATCTCGTGCACCAGGACGACGAATTCGTCGCCGCCGAGCCGCGCGATTACGTCGCTGGCGCGCAGGATCCGCTGCAGGCGTTCGGTGACCTCGATGAGCAGTTCATCGCCGCCCTTGTGGCCCAGGGTATCGTTGATTTGTTTGAAACCGTCGAGGTCGATGAACATGACGGCAAACCGGCGACGGTAGCGCCGCGAGGTCTGGATCGCCCGGTTCATGAGCTGGCTCAACATCTCCCGGTTGGGCAGATTGGTCAGGCGATCATGGGTCGCGAGGTGGCGGATGCGCTCCTCCGCCTGTTTTTCCGGGGTTACGTCGCGGGACAGGCCCCGATATCCGGTGAACCTGCCATCGGCGTCGAAGATGGGTTGGCCGCTGATGCTGGTATAGCGGCGGCTGCCGTCCGGAAGCGGGGTAAAGCTCACGATGTCCCGGAACGATGCCCGTGAGTCCATGGCCTCCTTCAAACGATCCCAGTCCAGGTCATCGACCATCTTCATGTCCGTTTCCCAACTGCGTTTGCCGATAAAGCGATCGCGTAGCGACTGTTGCAGGGCCTCATTCTTGCTGTCGAAACGGGTGAAGCGGTACTCGGTATCTTTTTCCCAGTAACCGTCGGAAGTGAGCTCGATCAGGCTGCGGAACCGTTCTTCACTGTCCTGCACGGCCTGTTCCGCTTGTTTACGGGCGGTGATGTCTTCGAAGGCCACGATGGCGTATTTCGGGTTGCCGGCAGAATCCCGTTTGATCGAGGAAGAGATGCTGACCCAGATGGCGTGACCGTCCTTGTGCAGGTAGCGCTTCTCGCTGCGGAAGAAATCAATCTTGCCGGCCCAGACCTGATCGCGCAGGGCGGTGGTCACCTCCTTGTCATCCGGGTGGGTGAAATTACGGAAGGTCATACCAATCAACTCCGCCTCCGTGTAACCCAGCAGTGCGCAGGTGGCCTGATTCGCCTTGGTGATGCGATCGTCCTGGCCCACATGGACAATACAGATTGCGGCGTGGTCCACCGTGCTGTGAAACAGGTCTTCGCTCTCGCGCAGTTTTGCGACCATCACGGAATGCTGGTGAAAATGGCCGATCTCGGCGCCGAGCAGACTCATGACCTGCAAGAGCGGGGGATCCGGTTCATGAATCTTCTCCGCAAAGAAACCCAGTACGCCAATGATCTCGCCGGCGGAGGTCACCGGCATGAGGAAAGCGGCATTCCAATTCATTCGTTTCATCAAGGACGGGTTAAACACCCTGGGATCGACGCTGGTGTCGGGTATCCAGAGCGGTTGCGCGTTCTGCCAGACCCAGCCGGCAAAGCCCACGCCGCGACTGAATACCGTGCGGCTCTCAGGGAGAAATAATGTCTGTGCATACCAGCCCACCTCGAATTGCAGGACATCCCTTTCCGCATCCACCTTCCAGAACTGTCCGGCGATCCAGCCTTCCACATTGCAGATCGCCTGCATGGCTGTTTGCAGGGTCTGCTTCAGGTCATCCGTCCCGGTCAGGATTTGGTGAACCTTCTTACTGAGTTCCAACAGGCGTTCTTCCCGTATAACCTTGGTGATGTCACGGGTGATGCCGCGGTAACCCATGAAATTCCCTTGCGGATCGAAAACAGGTTTGCCGGAGGTACTGAGGGTAATCGGGCCGGCGACGGGGTCGCGGCGGGAATACCGGAAGTCCGCGAATGACTTGTGAGCGGCGAGATGGTGCTTGTGGTTTTCCCAACTGCCGCCGTCCCCGACTGGCGTGCCGCCGATCTCCCAACGGGTCTTGCCAGCCATGATCTTCATGCGCGGACCATTTGAATCCACATTCGATCCGGTGATCATGGTGAAGCGGAATTGTTCATCCTGCTCCCAGAAGTATTCGCTCGTGAATGCCACGAGGTCGCGAAAGCGTTCCTCGCATTCGCGCAATGTCTGTTCAATGTCCTTCATGGCCTGCCCCTTCCTGGAGTCATCTTGTCTTTTTACCATTGCGATCGCCGGATATAAATACGCTCTGACCTTCGACGCCGTTCAATCCGCAGGTCCGAGTCCGCTGCCGCCGTCGATGACGATCTGTGCACCGGTGATGTAACTCGAGGCCGGGGAGGCCAGAAACAAGGCCAGCCCCTTGATCTCCTCCGTGCTCGCCATGCGCCCCAGCGGCACGAGGCCGGCGAAGAACTTCTGCACATTGGGGTCAAAAGCATGCCCGCCGCCGATATTGGTGATGAAGGGTCCGGGGGCGATGGCGTTCACCAGGATGTTGTATTTGGCAAGCTCAAGCGCCGCATTGCGCATGAAATGGGCCGCGCCGGCCTTGGCCGCCATGTAGGCCGCGCCGATCGCGCCTTCGATGCGCTCCGCGGCCAACGAGGTGGTGATGACGATGCGCCCGGAATGGCGCGGTTTCATGTGCCTGGCCGCGGCCTTGACCGTGGTGAATACCGAATTGAGATTGGTGTCGATGACCTTGTCCCAGCGCGCGTCGGCGTAATTTTCGATGGCGCCTTCGGGATTGCGCCCGGCGGGGCCCATCTGCCGGAAGCCCGGTCCGGAATCGATCCCGGCATTGGCGAAGACCACATCCAGCCGGCCATAGTCCTTGACGGTCTTGTCGAAGGCCCGGTGAACCGCAGGACGGTCGGTGACATCCACCACCATGCCGCGGACATCCAGCTTCAAGCCCTTGAGGCGCTTCACCTCCCGGTTGAGACGGGTGCGGTCGAGGTCCATCAGGGTAACCCTGGCGCCGTTTTCCGCCAACACCTCGCCGTAAGCCAAGCCGATGCCGCTGGCGCCGCCGGTGACGATGACGCCGTAATCCTTGACGCGAAACATCTCTGAGATCTTCACAATTTGTTCCTCCCGGATTTTACGAAGTATGGGCCAGCGCAGCCGACAACCGATATGTTCTATAACCCATCTGAAAATCTTCTCATATTATTCGAGTATCGGTCGTAATAAATCAATCTTTAACACCGTTTGCCAACAGATGTTCGCATACGTCTGCGCCAGCCAGGCGCCACCCGCCAACCGCCAATTGCTTTTTTGCGGTCGATTACCCATCATCTTCCCCTTCCCCCTTGACGGGGGAGGGTCGGGGAGAGGGTGAAATGTTCCCACCCCTCTCCCCGACCCTCTCCCGCGAGGGGAGAGGGGAATGTATACAAACCCGTCGGCTTAATGCGAGGGTAGATCACGAATCATAGGGGGAAACAGTAATGGCAATAAGACGAATCACCTGGCTGTGGCGTTCCTGCGCCGCTCTGCTATGTCTTTCGCTGCTCCTGCCCCAGGCCAATTTCGCCGGTGAAGTTGATGAACCTGCGGCGATCCAGGCCAGGTTGCAGCGGCTCGAAGACCTGGAGTCCATACGCCAACTTCTCATGGATTACGGCCGCACGCTCGATGGTCGGGATTTCGCAGCCTATGCCGCGTTGTTCGCGGAAGACGGGGAATGGATCGGTGGTTTTGGCCGCATCCAGGGGCGCGCCGCCATCCAGGCGGAGATGGAAAAGCGGCTCGGCGTCGCGCCGCAGACGCCGGGGAAAACCAATCATCACCTCTTCATGAACGAAGGCATCGAGGTCGATGGCGATACGGCCCACGCCTTATCGAAATGGATCTTTACGATCACCGGGGAAGAGAATCGTCCGGCCCTGGTCTACCTCGGACATTACGAGGATGAGCTCGTCCGCGACGGCGGGGCCTGGAAATTCAAGCGGCGCATGGTGTACGGGGACATCCCCTTCGCGGATCCCAATGCCCCGCAACAGTGAGTTTGTGGATTTTGTCGTCGAACAGATGATGCCTGTCGGCGCGCCCAGGGTCCGGCGGATGTTTGGCGGTTATGGCCTGTACGATGGCGAGGCGATGTTCGCGCTCATTGCCTATGACCGGCTGTATTTCAAGGCGGACGCCGTCTCCCGGCCGGAGTTCGAGGCCGAGGGACTCAACCCGTTCGTCTATGAGATGCGCGGCCGGACCGTGAGCATGTCTTATTACGAGGCCCCGCCGGAGGTCTTCGAGGATTCCGGGGAGATGCGCAAGTGGATGCACAAGGCCATGGCGGCGGCGAGGAGGGCGCAGGAGGCGAAACAGAACAAAAAGAAGAGATGACAACTTGTCCATTCAGGGGGAGAGATAATGAACGCAGACCAGAATAAAACGCCTCCGCAACTCGTGCGGGAACGCGCGCAACGCCTCCAGGATGCCCTGGAATTGCGCCAGCCGGATCGCATCCCCATCATGATGCACATCAGTTATATGCTGGCTGACTTGGGCGGCATCACCAAACAGGAGATGCACGAGATCCCCGGGAAGGAACAGGAACTGCTGGAACAGGCCGCGCTGCGGTTCCAGCCGGACTCCATCTACGGCGCCATCCCCTCCAATCCCTTCCCCCATATCATCCTGGGCGATCGCATGGCCGCCTGGCCGGGCCACGGGGTCGATCCGAATATCCAGTTCCAGTTCATAGAGAACGAATACATGAAGGGCGAGGATTACGACGCCCTGCTCAACGACCCCACCGACTGGGCCATCCGCGTGTATATGCCGCGGGTGTTCAAGTCGCTGGAGGGTTTTGCGCAACTGCCCCCGCTCGCGATGGCGTTGTTCGGTTGTTACAACGTGATGGGTCTGGGGGCATTCACGGCCCCGCCGATTGTCGAATCCCTGCGGGCCTTCGCCAGGGCCGCCGAGGCCGCCGCGGAGGGGACCGCGGAGATGGCCCGCAATACGGAGCGCATGGGCGCGATTGGTTTCCCGCCGAATATCCTCGCCGGGGCGATCCTCGAGGCCCCGTTCGATCTGCTCTCCGACACCCTGCGCGGGATGCGCGGGATTATGCTGGACATGTATCAGCGGCCGGACAAGCTGCTGGCGGCGGAGGAGAAGGTCTCCCGCTTCATGCTCGAACATGCCATCGGGTTCAGCCGCGTCACCGGCCTCAAGGCGGCGTTCATCCCGCTGCATCGCGGCTCGGATGGATTCATGTCGCTCAAGCAGTTCGAAAAATTCTACTGGCCGCAGCTCAAACACGTGCTGCTCACGCTGATCGACAACGGCATCCGCCCGATCCTGTTTTACGAAGGAACGTGGGACCAGCGGCTTGAGTACCTTAGGGAGTTGCCCAAGGGGAAGACGGCAGGCTGGTTCCAGTCGAGCGATATCTACAAGGTGAAGGAGACGGTCGGGGATGTCATGTGCATCATCGGCGGGATGCCGAATTCCCTGCTGATTGGCGGAACGGTCAAGGAAGTGCGGGAGCACACGCAACGGATCTGCCGCGACATCGGCAAGGGCGGTGGTTTCATCATCAGCACCTGTGTGGGCGAGATGCTGGGCAGCAAGCCCGACTTGGTCCAGGCCTGGGTCGATGCAGTGAAGGAATTCGGGGAGTATTAGGCCATGCCACAACGCATTCAGGTCGAGCAACTGGTCGATGAACAGCGCATCGACCGCTTCAACATCAACCTCCTGCTCTGGTCCTTCCTCGCCATGTTCTGCGACGGTTATGACATCTCGGCCCTGTCCTATGCCGCGCCGGAGCTTGTCAGGCTCTGGGACCTCGAAGCACAGGCCATGAAGTGGCCGCTCAGCGCGAGCCCGTTCGGCATCCTCTTCGGGGCCCCGCTGCTCGGATTCTTCGGCGATCGGTATGGACGCAAACGCGCGATCATCGCCGGTTGCGTCATCTACGGGCTCTGCACGCTTGCGATCGTCTGGGCAGAGAATCTGCAACAGATCCTCGTCCTGCGCTTTCTCACCGGGATCGGGATCGGCGGGCTGATGCCCAACACCATCTCGCTTAACTCGGAGCTCTCGCCGAAACGCTGGCGGGCGACGTTGACGGTGCTGATGTTCACCGGCATCACCCTCGGCAGCGCCTCCCCCGGCGCGATCGCGACCACGCTCGCGCCGGAGTTCGGCTGGCAGGCGTATTTCGTCATCGGCGGGATTGTGCCCCTCATGATCGCAGCGGCCCTCGTACTGTTCCTGCCGGAGTCGGTGAAATATCTGGTGCAGCGCCCGGAGCGGCGCGGGGAATTGCTCCGCACGGCCCGCTGGCTGCGCCGGGACCTGGCCATCGCTGATGATACGGAATTCACCCTAACGCCCACGCCGCATTTTGGCGGTACGGGATTGCGGGATGCCTTCAGCGGCGGCTTGGCCCTGATCACGCCGCTGTTGTGGGTGTGTTTCTGCTCCGCGCTCATGGTCAATTTCTTCCTGGGGAGCTGGATGCCGATCCTGTTCGAGAGCATCGGCCTTGTGGGGGAGAAGGCGGCGCTGATCACCAGCATCTATCATATCGGCGGGGCCGCGGGCGGCGTGCTGATCAGCTTGTTGCTGGATCGCTTCGGCTTTCTGGTGGTTTTCTTCCTGCTCCTGCTCGGCATCCCGGCCGTGGCCGTGCTCGGCGCCGCGGATTACTCCTGGCTCGCGCTGTCCGCCATCGCCACGACGGCGGGCATTGCGGTGCTGGGGGCGCAGTTCGGCAACAACGCCGCCGCCGGGTTGCTCTATCCCACGGCCTTCCGCTCGAAGGCCGTGGGGTTTGCCTTCGCCGTTGGCCGGCTGGGCGCCGTCACCGGCCCGCTGATCGGCGGGGTGCTCATCGGGATGAAGCTGCCCATCAATCAACTGTTCATGATCGGGGCGATTCCCCTGATCATCGGCGCAATCGCCGCAGCCATCCTGGCCCGGGTGTGTTACCAGCGTTTCAGGGGCTTTCAGCTCGATGACGCCCCAGCAACGCCTGCGCCAACCAGTGGATCAATTCCCTGAGGGCCTGATTGCCGTCCGCCTCGCCCTTCTCGAAATCGTTGCCGCTCAAGCCCATCGTGTTGGTGACGTGGGCGAAACACACTACGGGTTTGTCGCGTGCCTCCGCGAAGGCATACAGCGCCGCCGCCTCCATTTCGACTGCCAGCAGGCCTTCGGAACGCGCGAAGGCGATGGCCTCCGCGGTCTCCCGGAACGGGGCATCGGTGGTCCATACCCCGCCCTGGATCAATGACCTGGAATCCGGCTGGCCGGAGCGGATGAGGTCGAGCAGTCCGGCCTCGATATGCGCATACGGGGCGGCGGGGAGGTAGTGGTAACTCGTTCCCTCGTCGCGTAGGGCGCGATCGATGAGGACGAAGTAGGGCGGCTGACCGGCGCTCACGATCTGTCCGGCGGAGGTTACGCTGATGAGAAAACGACAGCCGCTGGCGAACAATTGCTCGGCCACCAGCACGGCGAACGACGCCCCGACCGCGCAGCCGACCACGCCCACGACCTCAGCGCCCGTTTCAAGATCGAACATCTCCGTGTGATAGCAGGCCCAGTGCGGATTGCGCCGCGCGCCCTGACTTTGTAACTGCCGGAATAAATCGCCATCCGGATCGAGCACGCAGATCTCAGGGACATTGCCCAGTGTCACCGCCTTCTGGCGGCGGGCCTCGCGCAACAGATTGACGGGATCAAACACCGAGGGTTGATCGGGGTGTTTGTTGTCGAGGATCGGGATCATGGTATGACCGGCACGAGCAAATGGGAGGCATACGTCCCGCCGGTGAGAATTGTATGATAGCCCCGGTTGACGCTTTCCTCGTGGCGATCGGCCATGGTGGGCTTGGGATACTTGTAGACATCCGAGCCCTGGATTACGAGGCGCAGTGATTCCCCGGCCTCGAAGCGGGTGCCGGAGGGCCAGATCTCGATCTCGAGGCAGACCGGCTCGCCTGGGATCAGTTTCAGTTCCCTTTGATGTTTCAATACCGGTTGCCAGTCTGTGGACTGCTCCGGGTCCAGTTCCCTGTGCGAGGCGCGGATCCAGCCGAGCGCCACCGGGCCGTTTTCAAAGTGCGCCCAGAAGGCGAAGGGCACGATCTGCCCCTGCCGGTCGAGCTTCTGGATCGCGATGAAGATATCCATATCATCGGCATCCTCGGCCGCCGCCCAGAGTCGGAGTTTCATGTGCCCAATCAGATCGGTGGTTTTGTCAAAGCGGTAGTTGAACACAGCCTGATCGGGGTTTTCCGCGGCGTCATCGCCGCGATAACGGCAGCGACTCTCCGCTGTGACAGGTTCGAGTTGCAAACTGCTGGACTGTGCATCCAGATACAAGGGCGTATACCGTGTCCGGGCGAGGGGCCATTCCTGCTCTGACTGTATCCTGCCCTGGTAAAAACGTTCCCGGACCTCCAGTCGAACCTTGGGCCAGTCTTGCAGGGGCGATTGAATGCCTTTCAGAAAATAATCAAAGAAAGCCTGCTGCCGCCGGACGCTCTCCGGCTCATAGTAATAGGCCCATTTCTTGCGCCCATGCACCTCCAGCCATTTCTGTTTGGAGGCGATCCGCTTGTAGCCTTCCAGGGTGCCGCGGGTGTGCATGCCCTGATCGGTCCAACTGGCGACGATATAGGCGGGCACTGTGATCTTTGAAAAATCCGCGGCCTTGGATCGCCAGTAGTCATCGAAGAAGGGGCGTTCGCGCGTCTCCAGGGCGAGGTCTTCCACGCGGGTGCTGCTCATGCCCCAACGCCCTGGCAGATAGGGCCAGAAAAAAGTCTCCGGGATGCCGCCATGACGTACGACCTCGCGGTAGGTGTCGGCCCAACCCTCCCAGGGATTGATCGCGGCGAGGTGCGGCGGACGGGTCTCCGCCACGCGCCACTGGGAACTGGTGAGGTAGGAGACTCCGGAGAGACCCACCTTGCCGTTGCTCCAGGGCTGCGTCCCGGCCCATTCGATCAGGTCATGAAAATCCCGGGCCTCTTCCGGCGAGAGATAGGTCGCATCGCCCTCCGAGTACCAGGTTCCCCGCGGATCCGCATTAATGATCGCGTATCCGCGCGGGACCCAGTAACCGGGGTCCGGGGCCTCGAAGGCGCAGTATTTGCTGAAATGTTCGGGCTTCACGCCGCAGTTGGGAAAACGCTCATGGTAGTTGGTATGGCCATGCTTGCCGTAGGGACCCCAGGCGATCAGCGAGGGCGCGGGTTTCTCATTCTCCGGGCGAAAGACATCGATGTAGATCCGCACGCCATCGCGCAGGGTGACCGCGACATCCTTCTCGATGATCATTCCGTCGGCGATGCTGCGGCGATACACCGGCGGCGCGCCCTTGCGCTCCTCGGGCGGCCCGAGCGGGGTGCGGTAGCGATAGCTGAAACTGGAGTGGGTCATTTGTCACTGGTCATTAGTCATTCGTCATTAGTATACTTTCGATAACGCCCACTGTATCCACTGACCAATAATCGCTGACCACTGACCACTGACCAGTGACCAGTGACCAATGACCAATGACCAATGATGAGGAGATTCCTGTGAACCAGACCCCCACCGTCGACAAGCTGATACGCGTCAACATGACCGACCAGAGCGTCACCATCACGGACTACCCCGAAAAGTGGCGGATGCTCGGCGGGCGGGCGCTGTCCGCGCGGATCCTGCTTGAGGAATGCAATCCCGCCTGCGACCCGCTCGGTCCGGATAATATCCTGGTCCTGGCGCCGGGGCTGCTCGCGGGGACCTCCGCGCCCACCTCCGGACGGATCTCGGTCGGTTGCAAGAGTCCGCTGACCGGCGGCATCAAGGAGGCCAACTCCGGCGGCGACCCCGGGCAACACCTGGGAAGGCTCGGATACCGCGCGATTATCGTCACCGGACAACCGGCCAATCGCGACGGCCGCTGGGGGCTGGTGGTCACGGAACAGGGCGTGACCCTGGAACGCGCGGATGATTTCAAGGGGATGTGGAACTATGCCTCCTGCGCCAAGTTGCTGACCCGTTCCGCCACCGCCTCGGCTATCTCCATCGGCCCGGCCGGGGAGTTGATGTTGAAGGGCGCCTCCGTCGCCACCACCGATAACTCCAAGAGCCGGCGGCCGGCGCGGCATGCCGCCCGCGGGGGCGTGGGCGCGGTGATGGGTTCGAAATGCCTGAAATGGGTGTTCGTGGACCCAGGCAAGTTGTCCGCCCGGCAGGCCGTCAATCAGAAGGCGTTCGCCGCCTTGAACAAATCCTTCAGCAAGATCTATCGCAGCAGCCCCCGCTACGAGATGTTCCGTCACGGCACGGCCACGGCGGTGCCGCTCGCGAACATGCTCAATACCCTGCCGTATCGCAACCGCACCGAAGGCCAGAACCCGCACGTCGACACCCTCGACGGCAATCATATCCGCGAGACCTTCGAGAAACGCGGCGGCGGGATGCACAACTGCCTCGCCGGCTGCATCGTGCAGTGTTCCAACGTCGTCCATGATGAAAATGGCGAGTATCTGACCTCGGGTCTGGAATTCGAGACCCTTTCCCTGCTCGGCTCCAGTTGTGACATCAACCGCTGGGAGGATGTGGCGGACCTCGATCGCCTCTGCGACGAGGTCGGGCTCGACACCATCGAGACCGGCGCGGCGATCGCGGTGCTGATGGACAGCGGCGGGATGCCGTGGGGGGACGCCAAGGCGGCGAAGAACCTGCTGCGCGCCATCGACCAGCGGAGCGAGACCACGCTGGATGTGGGCAACGGCGCCGCACACGTTGGCCGCAAACGCAAACACGCCCGCGTGCCCGTGGCTAGGGGTCAGGCCCTGCCGGCCTGGGACCCGCGGCCGCTGAAGTCCGCCGGCATCACCTACTGCACCAGCGCCATGGGCGCCGACCACACCGCCGGTTTCGTCATCGTGCCGAACCAGAGCGACGAGGACGCCCTGCTGGCCTCGCAGGAGACCCAGATCGTCAACGCCGTAGTCGATTCCTCGGGCTTCTGCGCCTTCCTTGCGCCGACCCTGGATGAGGTGCGTGAGTTTTACAGCCTTTACCTCGGCCGCGAGGTGGGTCGCGAGGACATAGCCGGGTTCGGTTGGCGCTGCCTGCAGGACGAGTGGACCTTCAATGACCGCGCCGGCTTCAAGCCCGCAGACGATGCCCTGGCGGAATGTCTGACGAAGGAGGGCATCGGTCCTGGCCACTCCCTCGTCTTCGACGTGGCCCCCGAGGTCCTCGCCCGCATGCGCACGCGGCAGCCACCACGCGAGAGCCTTTACGGCGTCCCGCCGATGGGGGCGTAGGGATCACCGCAGCGTAGCCTGAGCGGCGCGGGCGTGGCGACAACGCAGATATTGCCCAAGGGGGTTTCCGCCCGGGAGTTTGTGCGCGCGCTTGCGGAGTTCGGCCGGATCGTCGGCGAGGACTATGTCATTCGCAGCGATGAACAGTTGCTGCCTTATCGCAAGGCCATGTTGCCCGAGCAGCCCGAGCCCCTGATTTGCTCGGCGGTGGTCATCCCCGCGAATGTCGAAGAGATCCAGGGGATCCTCAAGATCTGCAATCGCCATCGCATCCCCATCTGGCCGATCTCCACCGGCAGGAATTTCGGCTATGGTTCGGCCACGCCCGCGACGCCGGGTCAGGTGGTCCTGGAGTTGCGGCGTCTGAACCGGATCCTTGATGTGGATGCCGAACTTGGCACGGCGCTGGTCGAGCCGGGCGTGACCTACCAGCAGTTGCAGGACCACTTGAAGGAACGGAATATTCCGCTGTGGCTGGATTTCCCGGCGCCGGGACCGTTGGTCGGCCCGGTTGGCAACACCCTGGAACGGGGCGGCGGGCAGACGCCCTATGGCGATCACTTCGGTCACTGCTGCGGCATGGAGGTGGTGCTGGCCGATGGCGCCATTCTGCGGACCGGCCTCGGCGGGGTCGAAAACTCGAACTCCTGGCAGTGTTATCGCTATGGCTACGGGCCCTATCTCGACGGGATCTTCACCCAGTCGAATTTCGGCATCGTCACCAAGCTGGGACTCTGGCTGATGCCGGCCCCACCGGCGCACCGGACCTTCCTGGTGCAGTATCCCGAGGATGCCGATCTCGCGAAGGCCGTGGATGTCATCCGGCCGTTGCGGCTCGATCGCACCATCGGCAATTTCGGCGTGCTGTTCAATGCCGCCCTCGCCCTCACCTCCTTTGTCCGGAAGGCGGACCTCCATGACGGACCCGGCGCCGTGCCGGACGCGCGGATCTTCGCCGCCGCGCGCGAGCGCGGCATCACGCCCTGGATGTATTCCTTCTCGCTCTACGGGCGTCCGGAGATCGTCGAGGTGAATTCGCGCGTCGTGACCGCGGCCTTCGAGCAATCCGGCGCCGTGGTGATCCCGGATATCCACGACCCGATGCAGGTCAACGAACTCAGCCTGGAGACCTTCCGGCTTTTAAACTGGACCGAAGGCGGGGGGCTCGCCTGGTTCGCGCCGGTGTGTCCGAATCGCGGCGCCGACATGCGCAATCAGCACCACCTGGCCAAGTCCATCATGAGCGATCACGGGCTGGATTTCATGACCGGGGCGACCTGCATCGGCCGGGAGATCGAGAATGTCATGCCGCTCGTCTTCAATCCCGCCAGTGCGGAGGAATCGCAACGCGCCGATGCCTGCATGCGGCGCCTCATCCGCGAATTCACGGCGGCGGGTTACGGGATCTACCGCACCGGCACGAATTACATGGATCTCGTGGCGAGCCTGCACGGCGCGACCAATCTCGAAGTCAATCGCCGCCTGAAGCGCGCCCTCGATCCGAACGGCATCCTCGCGCCCGGCAAATCGGGGATTCAAATATGAGGCTCCTCGGCAGAATTTGTGGGCATATGGAGGACGATTGTTGGTCTCGCCAAGTCGCCAAGCACGCCAAGACTGTTAGGGGCATGTCTTGTATGCCCACGCGGAAAAACAATGTTGGGCTGCATTTCATTCCGCCCAACCTACGCGCGTTTCGCGACTTCGCGAGCAAGCTTCGTAGGGTGGGCATGTTTTGTATGCCCACGCGGAAAAATCCTGTGTCCGGAATTCTGATGATGATTGCAGTAATTGCCTGCGCCATCAGCATTCCCGCGACCGCCGGGGTCGCCGGACAGTGGACGGACAGCGCTGCCCTCTGGGACTCCACCTGTGGTTATTGTCATGAGAAGGCGGCGGTCGGGCCCGTACTGTTCGGGCGCAACCTCCCGCGTGAATTGATCGACACCTGGACCCGCAACTCGCACGGCCGGATGCCGCCCTTCACGCACTCGGAGATCAGCGACGCCGAGCTCGCGGCGCTGACAGAATGGATCAACCGCCAGCCGGCGCCGAAGGCAACCGCGCCATGAGTCTCACCCGCCGGGAATTGCTGATCGGCTCCGTTGCCCTCGGGACCTGCACGGCGCTGGGCAGCCGCGGGGTTATCGCGAGTACGGGGATCGAAGCGGAGCTGAATCCCGACAGCCGCCTGCTCCTGGTCCTGCAACAGCGCCATAACCCCGGCTTGCTACACTCACTTCATACAAGAGTGGCGCACGTCCGCGCCTGGTCTCTGGGCCGCAATGCAATCCTCGATCCGCGGGAACTGCGCGAGCGCCTCGCCGCGATTGACGCTACCCATGTCTGCGGCCTGCTCGATCCCTGCAATCGGCAATTGCTGCTGGAGACCATCCGCGAACACTCCGGCGCGGTGCTGGACGCCGCCGCCGTGGGGATCGATTATGTTGGAGGAATGCAACCGCTGCTTGCGGCGATCAAACGGACTTGAGGAGACCTGAACGAATGTCATCCCTGGGCAGGCAGGAACCATGTGCGTAAGCTAAAACCGCCCAAGAAGACAGGGTAATCATGATTTTCAGAAACTGCGAAAAATTCCAAAATTCGACCCCGGCCACGTTTATCGTGGTCGGGGTCGCCAGAGGCGGAACGTCACTCCTCGCGGGTCTGCTTCATCACATGGGGATCCATATGGGGGACAGCATCACCAAGCCGAATTACGAAAACCCCATAGTTAAAATCATCTTCAAGGAAAATAATGATGTTGCGATTAACTCATTTATCGCGGAGTCAAACAGACATCCTTACTGGGGTTTAAAATACCCGTTCCTCAGCAGCACTTTTGTCATGCAAGCGGGAAAATTTACGAACCCCTGCATTCTCTACATCAAAAAAAACTTTAATGAGGTCGCGAAACGCCGGTCGCAGATAGTCGGGCAACCATATTTAATCAGCTACATTCAGACCTGGGTTGCTTATCTGATGCTCGACTTAAGAAGCCGGTTCGCCGGCTTGCCCACCGTTATCACTCAATACAGCGAGATTGTCGGGGAACCGGAACAATGGGTAACTGAATTCTGCGCACATCTGAATCTGCACGGCCTTGATAAGCAGCGAGCTGTTGATTTCATCAGAGAGGGTAACAGCAATTATCGACGCTGGGTGAACCGTTCGCTATTTAACAACTTCCATGGTCATATCGATGGCATCTCCGCAAATGAAATCCACGGCTGGGCATGCCGAAAACATGATAATTCGCCTCTTGTAGTTGACGTCCTGCTGGGCGAAGACCTTTTCGCCTCAGGGATTGCGAAGTTATACCGTGAAGATATTGCAAAAGCGTTACCTGGCCATGACGGCCTGTGCGGTTATCACATTTGTTTTCCCAGGGTTCTTTCAGCGGACGAACAGAAAAATATTTCGGTGCGTATAGGTGACATGGTGTTATGCCCCGAAAATGAAACCATTTTGGATAACTGACCATAGGCGCAGGCTGAACCAGGCGCGTGACGCCCCCTTCTCGCTACAATCGCTACAGGTTGATATCGCATGCAGGGAACGGCTGATTACCGTCCCCTCCCGCTGACCGCGCAGGCACGCAGACGTGCCCATGGCGTCTACCCCAGGTTGGCGTTCGCGAAATCCCAGTTGATCAGATGCTTGATGAAGGTGTCCAGATAATCCGGACGCCGGTTCTGGTAATCGAGGTAGTAGGCGTGCTCCCAGACGTCCACTGTCAGCAGGGGCTTGATCCCGTGAGCGATGGGCGTGTCGGCGTTGCCGGTCTTCGTGATCTCCAGCTTGCCGTTGTTCAGCACGAGCCAGGCCCAACCGCTGCCGAACTGGGTGGCGCCGGCGTTCTTGAAGGCCTCGACGAAGGCGTTGTAACCGCCGAGATCCGCGTCAATCTTTTTCGCGATCGCCCCGGCTGGCGCGCCGCCGCCCCCTGGTTTCATGGAATGCCAGTAGAAGGTGTGGTTCCAGACCTGGGCCGCGTTGTTGAAGATGCCGGCATGTTTCGCGTCTCCGGTGGATTTCTTGATCACCTCCTCAAGCGTCTGGCCGGCCAGGGCGTGACCTTCCAGCAGTTTGTTGAGGTTGGTCACATAGGCCTGATGATGCTTGCCATGATGAAATTCCAGGGTGTTGGCGGTGATGTGCGGCGCCAGGTCGTTTTTTCCGTAGGGCAGTGCGGGTAAGGTAAATGCCATCTCAATTCTCCTGGTTACGATCGTGATCTGATGTTGGTAAGAAGAACTCGCCGGATTTAACAATAGCAGCTTGAAGAGGTGGTTGTCATCCCATCCGGTGATGACAGAATCCAGTCCCTGGGGGTAATTCCGCTATACTACCGGCGCCGTTGCGAGCGCGGCAGATCGACGCAATTCCGGGAGGGTATCAGGCCAACATGCAATTCACGAACAACGAACGGGACACGCCCGCCGGGCCGCTGCGCGGCGTGCGGGTGATCGAGCTCGCCGCCATCGGACCTGTACCCTTCACGGCCATGCTGCTCGCGGACATGGGCGCGGAGATCCTGCGCATCGATCCGCCCGGCGCTGAACGCGGCGCGCTGCCCCAGGAGGAGGCGACGATGCGTGGCCGTTCCCGCCTGACCCTCGACCTGAAGAACCCTGTGCATCTGGGTTATCTGCGGGAGATCCTCACGCATGCGGACATGCTCCTCGAAGGCATGCGCCCCGGCGTGCTGGAGCGCCTAGGGATCGGACCGGACCGTTGCCTCGCCATCAATCCCGCGCTCGTGATCGGTCGCATGACCGGCTGGGGCCAGACGGGGCCGCTGGCGGAGTCCCCAGGCCATGACCCCAACTATCTCGCCATCAGCGGCGCTCTGCACGCGATGGGTTACGGGGACCGGCCGCCGCTGCCGCCGCTGAACCTGGTGGGCGATTTTGGCGGTGGTGCGTTGTATTTGACGGTAGGATTGCTAGCCGCCTTGCTGCATGCCCGGGCGACCGGGGTGGGCCAGGTGGTCGATGCCGCGATGCTCGATGGGGTATCTTCCCTGCTCACGCCGATCCACGCCATGCGCAATCTCGGGATGTGGAGCGACGTGCGCGGCACAAACCTCATGGACGGGATCTGTCCTTTCGCATGCAGTTACGCGACGGCCGATGACAGATATGTGATGGTGGCCGCCATCGAGCCGAAATTCTATCGCGCTCTGGTTTCCGGACTGGGGCTGGATGAGACAACGCTCCCCTCACGGGATGAAGAGGCCAACTGGCCACTGCTCAAGGAACGCTTCGCCGCGGTCTTCCGGACCCGCACGCGGGACGAATGGGCAAGGCGCCTCGAAGGCACGGATGCCTGTGTCTCGCCGATCCTGAATCTGGGCGAGGCCCGGGAACATCCGCAACTCAAGTCACGCGGGATCTTCTCTGACTCTTCGGACCTCCCCGCGCCGGCTCCGCGTTTTTCCCACACGCCTTCCCGGCATGCGCCGAAGGACTGCGGCGGCGCCAGAGCGTGTCTGCAACGCTGGGGGGTGAGCGGCGAGGTGCTGGCGTTCGCGCGCCTATAACTGATCCAGGATCTCCCGCCGTTTGGCGTCAAACTCATCCTTGGTGATGAGTCCCCGGTCGTGCAGCGACTTGAGCGTGGTCAAACGCTCATCGACTCGCTTGTCGTTATGGGACTCCGCCGTGGGCAGGCTGGAGTTATAGACCGGCGCGGTTTGCACAGCGGTGGCGATGGGCGGCGCGGCGCTCGCTGTTGGCGCTGGCGTCCGCACCGTGACTGGGACAGGACGCGCTGCCGGGGCGGGCGTAGTCGCGACCGGGGCAGGCGCTGGCGCTGCCGGGGCGACGACCGCCGGGGCCGCGCCCTGGGTTGCTTCCATCTGTTTTCGCGCCCTGGCCATCTCTTCCCGCTGCTGCCAGCGCTGTAACTGATCCCCGCTTACCGGCGCCGAGGCCACCGAGGCGGCGGGGGCGACACGCGCGGTCGATTGCGCCTGAACCGGCGGCGAGATTGATTGTATCGGGGCACCGCGGTAGGCGGCCTCCGTCTGACCCATGTGGACGATCAGCCAGTCGTCGCGCGAGGAAAATTCGGTCTCCCAGAGACGCATACCAGGGCCTGCGGCCACGCGGGTGGAACGGCTCAGGGATTCCATGCGTTTGCCGGCGCGATGCGGTTTGGCGTAGTGACTGGTGTCGTCGTCATAGCCGCCGGAGGCGAGTACATCGCCGAAGATGATGTTGAGTTCGCCATCTTGCATGAACATGCGGCCGGCCGTGGTGCGCACACCT
Organism: Gammaproteobacteria bacterium; assembly: GCA_004297165.1. Taxonomy (GTDB): domain Bacteria; phylum Pseudomonadota; class Gammaproteobacteria; order Eutrophobiales; family Eutrophobiaceae; genus 2-02-FULL-56-15. The sequence continues at coordinate 117,572 of SCUJ01000008.1, read as the reverse complement.
GACAGCTCTTCATGTTCGTCGGTGATGGCGAAGACCACGTCCTGATCCGGGTCGGCGCGATTCAGCGCCTCCACCAGGGGCGGGACCAGTTGCTGGATTGAATGCTGACTGAAGACATGAATCTGGCGGTTGGAGAGACCCTCGGTATCCCAGGTCTCGATGGCGGCGAGCGCCAGGGCCAGTTCGTTCGGATTGATCTGCGCCGGATGCTGATTTCGGGGCGCCTTGGTGTGTTTGCGATCCCAATCCTGTTCCGTGATCTTCACGAAGGCGCCGTTGTCCCGCCAGATGATGGTCGAGTCATCGCTGCCGAGGAGATTTTTGAAGGGCGAGAGCAGGTCCACCGCGGCGGCGGGATGTGTCCCGGCGAGCAGGAACGCGGTCAGCAGGCCGCCAAGCAACAGGTCGCCGACCTTGGAGTTACCCCGGCGCGGGCGACAGGAATCAGGAATCAAACAGAACATCGTTTCCACCTCGTTATTATGGAAGTACCCGCATTCAATCGCGGTCGGATAAGAATTATGGCGCGATAGTCTACCAGCAATTCGGCGGTGGCGCGCGATGCACGCCGCGCGGCCCAATTCAAACTTGCGGGTATATAATATACTCCAGCGAAAAAATCACCCGGGGGAACTCTGCATGTTCAAGCACCACTCGCGCAGCATCGTCCATTCAGCGCTGACAGGCGCGCTGTTCAGTTTGCTCAGCGGTTGTTCACAGGACCAGCCGGCCCAGACGCAAACCCCGGAGAGCCCGCCCCCGCAGGTCAAGGCGATGGCCTCCGCAGCCGTGGATGCCGCGCGGCTTGTCAACGCCGATGCGGAACCGGGCAACTGGCTGACCCACGGGCGCACTTACAGCGAGCAGCGCTTCAGTCCGCTCGATCAGATTAATGTCGAAAATATCGGCGCACTTGGCCTTGCCTGGTCTTTCGATCTGGATACGAACCGGGGCCAGGAATCCACGCCCATCGTGGTGGATGGGCGGATGTTCGTGACCACCGCCTGGAGCATGGTCAAGGCGCTCGATGCGGCGACCGGCAGACTCCTCTGGACCTACGACCCGAAGGTGCCGCGCGCCACCGGGGTTAAGGCCTGTTGCGATTCGGTCAACCGGGGCGCCGCGGTGTGGGGCAACCGCGTTTACCTAGGCACGCTGGATGGCCGTCTGGTGGCGCTCGATGCCGGGAGCGGCAAGGTTGCCTGGGAGGTGGTCACCGTGGATCAATCCAGGTCCTACACGATCACGGGTGCGCCCCGGATCATCGACGGCAAGGTGATCATCGGGAACGGCGGCGCGGAATTCGGCGTGCGCGGTTATGTCACCGCCTACGACGCCGGCACGGGCGAGCAGCTCTGGCGTTTTTACACCGTGCCCGGCAATCCCGCGGACGGCTTCGAGAATCACGCGCTGGAGATGGCCGCCAAGACCTGGAACGGCGAATGGTGGACGCAGGGCGGCGGGGGCACGGTCTGGGATTCCATGGCCTATGACCCGGAGCTCGATCTGCTCTACATCGGCGTGGGCAACGGCTCGCCGTGGGATCGCGACATCCGCAGTCCCGGCGGCGGCGACAACCTGTTCCTGTCCTCCATCGTCGCGTTGAAGGCCGAAACCGGCGAATACGTCTGGCATTATCAGACCACGCCCGGAGATAACTGGGACTACACAGCGACCCAGCACATCATCCTCGCGGACCTGATCCTCGAGGGGACCTCGCGCAAGGTCCTGATGCAGGCCCCGAAGAACGGTTACTTTTATGTGCTTGATCGCGCGACCGGCGAACTCATCTCGGCCAATCCATTCATTAATCTCAACTGGGCGACCGGCATCGACATGAGCACCGGCCGGCCCATTGAAAATCCCGGGGCCCGGTACCGTACGGCCGGCAAACCCTGGATCGCCATGCCCGGACCCGCGGGCGCACATAGCTGGCAACCCATGTCCTTCAGTCCGTTGACGGGACTGGTCTACATCCCGGTACAGGAGGCGGGTTTCGTCTACAGCGCCGTGAAGGATTACAAGGTTAACGCGCTGGGATACAACACAGGGATCTCAATGGCCGATGCCAGCCTGCCGCCGGACCCTGCGGTACGCGATCAGATCATCCAGGGCGTCGTGGGTCACCTCGCCGCCTGGGACCCGGCAGCACAGAAGGAGGTCTGGCGCGTGCAGCATGAGGAGGCGTGGAATGGCGGCATCCTCACCACGGCCGGGAATCTGCTGATCCAGGGCAAAGGCGCGGGTGAATTTGTCATCTATCGCGCGGACAATGGCGAACGCCTCTGGTCCATGGACGCACAATCCGGCGTGCTCGCAGGTCCGGTCAGTTATACGGTGAATGGCGAGCAATACATCGCGGTCGCGGCCGGTTGGGGCGGCATCTTCGGCGTCGCGCCCGGACCGATCTCTCACAAGGCCTCGCAGAAACGCAACCTCAGCCGGGTGCTGGCCTTCAAACTGAACGGCGCGGCGACCCTGCCGCCCGCAGCGCCGCTGCCCGAGCGGGTCTTGAATCCGCCGGAGCAATCCGCCGATGCCGCGACCATTCAACAAGGCTGGGCGCTCTATCATGGTTACTGCGGGGCCTGTCACGGGGATTCCGGGGTCAGTTCCGGGGTCATCGCGGATCTGCGCTACAGCCCGATGAACCTGACCGCGGAGTCCTGGCGTGCGGTGGTGGGCGAAGGCAATCTCAAGGAAAAGGGCATGGTATCTTTCGCCGAGGTGATGGATGCCGCACAGATCGAAGCGATCCGCGCCTATATCGTCGCGCAGGCGCATATACTAAAGGCGGAAACAAATTAGTCACTGGTCATTGGTTATTTGTCACTGGTCACTTGTTACAAAATCTCAAATGACAAATGACAAATGACGAGTGACGAGTGACGAGTGACCAATGACAAACCATCATGACGGCGGTGTTATATCGGCCATGCCTGTGCTTAAACGCTGTGCGTTAGTCATTCTGTCGATCCTCGTCCTCAACGCGCCCGCGCAGGGGGCGATCACGCTGCGTGGCACACCGACCCAAAATTCAATCACAGTCTACAATCCAATCACCTACATCGGCGCGAGCGCCGTTGCCGCCACCTACGATTCCACCACCTGTCCCGGCAACATCTCGCCGGCGGTCCCGGCCGGCGCCATCGGCGACCTGCTGCTGGCCTTCGCCGTCGTCCGCGCCGACGCCGCCGCGGTCAGCGCGAGTGCGGGATGGAATGCCTTGTATTCGGGTTCATTCCCGGGCGGCGTGAATTTCAAGGTCTACATTTATTACCGCATCGCAACGACAGCGAGCGGCGCCGCCGATAACATCACCATCACCGAGGCCACCACCTGTAACTCCATGGCGGGCCGGGTTGCCCGCTTTCGCGGCGTGGATACGGCCAGCCCGTTCCTTAATGTGCCCATACCCGGTGGTAATGCGGTGATACACAGCACGAATGATATCGATACGGGGACCGAGACCACGGTGAATGCCGATGCGATGCTCGTCGTCGCCTCGTTCGTCAATGATGATGATGCGATTACCGAGGGTGGCGGCTGGAATGCCTCCTTCGAGAGCGCCCACAATCTCAACCGGGACCTGGCCTTGAACATGCATTACCAATTGCAGACGACTGACGGCGCGAAATCCATCGCAAACTGGCCATTGAGCGCCAGCGACCCGAATATCGGCGTCATCTTTTCCCTGCGTCCCGCGACCCCGGGTTTGACCATCAATGTTCCGGCGGGGACGACCACCGGCGATTTCATGGTGGCGGCGATCGCGGCGCAACCTTCGAGTATAACCACTCTTCAACCGCCCGCGGGCTGGACCTCTCTGATCCGCACCGACAACGGCGCGGGGAACACCAGCGCGCAGCAGATCTTCTACCGGGTGGCGAACGGCGCGGAGCCCGCGAGCTATACCTGGACCTTCTCCCAGGCGAGTACGGGCGCGGCGGGCGGGATCATCTCGTACATCGATGTGGACACAGACAATCCCTTTGCCGCCACGACGGTGGGCAATGCCGTGTCCGGGACCTCGCATACGGTCAATCAGACCACCACATCGGCTGACAACGCCATGCTCGTGGCCGCGTACAGTTTCGCCTCCTCAATGACCTACACCTCGACCAGCGGCATGACAGTGAGGGTGAATGAATCCTCGCTCGCAGTGCCGGATGCGAACGGCATCTCGCTCGGCATGTTCGATGCGGTTCAGGCGGTGGCGGGCCTGACGGGCAACAAGACGGCCACAGTCACCGGCAACGGCGACAATGGCGTCGCCCATCTCCTCGCGCTGCGGCCCCTGGCCCCGGTGCTGCACTTCAATATGGATGAGGCGGTCTGGTCCGGGGCGGCCGACGAGGTGTTGGACGATAGCGGCAACAACCTGCACGGGACCAGTTTCAGCGGCGCCAACACCTTCATTACCACTCCGGCGATCGCAGGCGACCCCGGCACCTGCCGTTATGGCGACTTCGCTGGCGGAGTCTCCAATCAATACGTCCGGGCGAACGATACTGCTTTGCTGGACGTCTCCAGCGAACTGACCGCAATGGCCTGGATTAATCCAGACACCATCCCCGGCAGCGGCCTGATGACCATCATCTCCAAGGACGAGAACTTCGAATTCCATGTGACCGCCGCCGGACAGATTAACTGGTGGTGGAACAACAGCGGCGGAGCCACGCACGAGATCTTCACCACCGGGGCGCCGACGATTACCGCGGGCGGCGGTTGGTATCACATCGCGATCGTGCATTCGCAGAGCGCCGGCGCGCAAACCGTGTACATCAATGGCGTGGCGCGAGGTTCGTCAAGCTATGCCGAGGCCTTGATTAACAACAGCGATCCGTTCATGGTGGGGAACGATCAGGGATTCGCCGGCCGGTTCTTCGACGGGCAGATCGACGAGGTGTACGTGTTTCGTTCGGCCCTGACCCAGACCAAGGTGGTCGAGTACATGAACAAGACCCACCCCTGCGGCCTGGGTCCCGATCACTATGCGATTAGCTATCCGCTGGGCCAACCGGGGATCACCTGTGAGGCGCAGGCCGTGCGCATCACCGCGCACGCCGACGCCACGGACCATTCCCTGCTCATGGCCCCATCCAACACCACCCAGATCACTGTCTCGACCACTCCCGCGGCGGGCGGTTGGACGCTGAAGAGCGGCGGCGGGACATTCGTCACCGGACCGGGGGCCGGGCAGGCGCAATACACCTTCGACGGCAGCGAACAGTTCGCGGAATTCTGGCTGACGCAGACCACGGCCACTACGGCCCCGCATATCGATATCGACGTGACCGACGGCACGGCGACTGATGTCGATCCGGGCGCGGAGGACGCGCGCGCCCAGTTCGCCGACACGGCCTTCCGGTTCTTCGCCGATGCCGTGGCGGAGGGGATCGGTACGCAGATCGCGGGGAAATCCTCGAGCGTCGCGCCCGACAATCAGGCCCTGCAACTGCGCGCGGTGCAGACCAGCACGACCACCGGGGCCTGCCAGGCGGCGCTGGGCGGGGTGACGGATGTGGAGCTGGCCTTCTCCTGCAACAATCCAACCACCTGCAAGACCGCCAATGGAGTGACGATCGCGGCGAATTCGACCGCGGCGGTCCAGGACAATCCGAACGGCGGGCCTTATGCTTATTCCACGGTCAGCATGAACTTCGGCGGGACGGGCGTGGCGCCGTTCTCGCTGAATTACGCGGATGCCGGCCAGATCACCCTGCACGCCCGCAAGGTCCTGACGGCGAGCGGTGCGACCACGCCGCCCACGACCGCGGATACGCTCACCGCCGATTCCAACGCCTTCGTGGTGAAACCGGCCGGGGTCTGCGTCGAGAGCACCGATCCGGATTCGGATTGTGTCAGCGGCGACGCCACTTGTTCGGTCTTCAAGAAGGCGGGGACCAGCGGCGATGCCGATCCCGGATCCAAATTCAATCTGACCGTGCGCGGGGTGACCTGGGAGGGCGCGGGCGATACGAACTACTGCTCCGGGGTTGCCGGGACCAATCTGACCACGCCAAATTTCCAGTTGAACGCGATCCCGCTGACCCACGCCAAGGTGCGGCCGACCGGGGCCGGCTCGCAGACCGGGAGTCTCGGCGTGACCTCGGTGAACATCGCGCCCGCGGATGACGGCGCCGCGACGATTGCCAATCAGGCCATCTCCGAGGTCGGTGTGTTCACGATCACGGCGACCCCGCCCCTGTATCTGGGAGAGACCATCGCCGCCTCGACCAGCGCCAACATCGGTCGCTTCATCCCGGATCGTTTTACGGTTACCGATAACAACCCCGGTTTCGTCAACGCCTGCACGACCGGCGGGACACCCTTCACCTACCGCGGCCAGGAGTTCTACTACGGGACGGCCCCGGCGCTCACGGTAACGGCGGTAAATACCGCGGGCGCCGCGACCGTTAATTACGGCGACTCAACCGGCGGGCCGGAGCGGTTCTGGAAATTGAGTTCCACCTTGTCCCGCAGTTACTCGGATCAAAGCGGTCATGTCGCGGCCTTTGCTTCATCCGCGCTGGCCAGCGCGACGCTCAGCGGGGATGTCGATTTCGCGGACGGTGCGGGCGTCTTGACGCTCGGAAATACCCTCGGTAATCGTGATATTTTTATCTACGATCGCCCGGATCCCTCGATCCTCGAAGCCCCGTTTGCCGCGAGCGTGAATCTCACCTTTCTAACCGCCGGACTCACCGACAGCGACGGCGTCTGCTACGACCGCGACAATAACGGCACTTGCGACGCTTACACTCATCTCAGTCAGGGTGGCGCGGAGGCCGGCAGTTTACCGATCGGCGGGACAAGCCAACGCTTCGGCCGCCTGATGATCGGCACGGCCGGCGGCTCGGAACTGCTGCCGCTGAGCCTGCCGGTGAGGACGGAATATCACAATGGCACAAGCTTCGTGACGAATACGGACGACGTCTGCACAGTCATCGCGGCCTCCGATCTGCGGCTCACCAGCGGCGTTGAAGGACCGGAGACCGATGGTAATATTGATGTGAGCAATGGCGCCGGTTGCGCCGTGGGCGTGTCAACAGTTACCGTCGCGAACACGCCATTCGTCAACGGCCAGGCGGGCGTGAGTTTCAGCGCGCCGGGCGAGAGCTGCACGGGCTATGCGGAGGTGACCATCGATCTGAGCGCGGTGAGCCTCACCATCGGCGCGGAGACGTATCCCGACATGGAATTCCTCCGTTTCGACTGGCTGGACGCGGATGGCAACGAGGATGGCCCTTACACCGCGGACCCGAACGGACGCGCCGATTTCGGCATCCACGAGGGCCCCCGATCCCTGATCTACACGCGGGATCCGCGCTGATCCCGAATCGGCGCTCGGATTGATTCTTCCCACCCTGCATGCTAAATTCCCCGCTCATTTTTCAGACCACGTAGAGGGTTCGTCTTGATCGACAAAACTTTGAAAACCTGCGCCGAAGCGGTGTCCAGGGTCTTTGACGGCGCCACCGTCATGCTGGGCGGATTCGGCGATCCGGGGTTGCCGGGCGTGCTTATCGAGGCGCTGCGCGAGCACGGCGCGAAGGATCTCTGGGTCATCCACAATGGCGCGGGCCAGGGGGATTATGCCCTCGCCGGGCTCATGGATGACGGCCGGGTGCGCAAACTGACCTGTTCCTTTCCCAGCCATCCGGGCAACAAGGCCTTCGCCAATCGCTACATGCGCGGCGAGATCGAACTCGAACTCGTCCCGCAGGGCACCCTCTGCGAGCGCATCCGCGCGGCGGGCGCCGGACTCGGCGGTTTCTTCACTCCGACGGGGGCGGGCACCGAGCTCGCCGCAGGCAAGGAGACCCGCATGATCAATGGCCGCGAGCATGTCTTCGAGATGCCGCTTTCCGCTGATTTTGCCTTCGTCCGCGCCTATCAGGGCGATCGCCTGGGCAATCTCACCTATCGCATGGCCATGTTGAATTTCAACGTGCCAATGTGTACGGCCGCGAAACATGTCGTGGCCGAGATCGATGAGTTAGTGCCGGCGGGCGGCATCGATCCACAGCAAGTGCATACGCCCGGCATATTCGTCGATCATGTGGTGCATTGCGCGCGGCACCCGGTGCTTGCTTCAAAGGTTAACCTGCAAAATCCGGGGAGGGCATAAGATGTTGTCACGTCATGGGATCGCCTATCGGGTATCTATCGATCTGCCCGAAGGAAGTTACGTCAACCTCGGCATCGGCATACCGAATCTGATCGGCGACATGCTGCCGCCGGGCAAGGAGATCTTTTTCCACAGTGAAAATGGCATTCTGGGGATGGGGCCCGCGCCGCCGGCAGGCCAGGAGGACATCGATCTGATCAACGCGGGCAAGCAATATGTCACCGTCATTCCGGGCGCGAGTTTCTTCGATCACCCCACTTCCTTCTCCATGATCCGCGGCGGGCATATCGATTTTTGCGTCCTCGGCGCCTTGCAGGTGGCCGCGAATGGCGATCTCGCCAACTGGCGCACGCCGGGCGAGAAGGTGCCGGGCGTCGGCGGGGCCATGGATCTCGCCTTCGGCGTGAAGAACATCTTCGTCACCATGACCCACGTGGCGAAAGACGGCTCGCCCAAGATCCTCAACAACTGCACACTGCCGCTCACCGCGCCGCGTTGCGTGCGGCGCATCTTTACCGACATGGCGCTCATCGACGTGACGCCGGACGGTCTCGTACTCCGCGAAGTGGCCCCGGGGCTTACGCCCGAACAGGTCCAGGCGAAGACCGAACCGAGGTTGACGGTGGCGGCCGATTGCAGGGAAATGACGATCCCCGAGAAGTACCGCGCCGCGCGCGGGGCAGGGTAACCGCTGCCCCGTTCCCCCGCACTCGCCCCGGATGTCCGCCTGCTCGAGGTCTGGGCATGGAGCATGTATGACTTCGCGAACTCCGGGTACACCACTGTCGTAATCACCGCCGTATTCGGCGCTTACTTTGTCGGCGCCGTGGCCGGCAACGCCCCCTGGGCCACCTTCGCCTGGACCGCGGCCCTATCCGTCTCCTATGCCGCGGTGCTCGCGGGGGCGCCCCTGATCGGGGCCTGGGCGGATGCCCACGCCGCGAAGAAATCCCTCCTGCTTGCCAGCACCGCCGGTTGCGTGGCATGCACCGCGTTGCTCGCCCTGGCCGGGCCGGGCTTCGTCTCGCTCGCCATCGTGTTCATCATCCTGTCGAATTTCTGTTTCGGGGTGGGGGAGAACCTCATCGCGGCCTTCCTCCCGGAACTCGCCGACTCCAGGGCGATGGGTCGGGTATCCGGCTGGGGCTGGAGCTTCGGTTATCTCGGCGGGATCGTCGCGCTGGGCCTGTGCCTGTTATATATAATGAATGCCCGCACCCGCGGCATTCCGGACACGGATTCCGTACCGGCCGCCATGCTGATCACGGCCGGGCTCTTTGCGATCGCCGCGACACCGACCTTCGTCTGGTTGCGCGAGCGCGCCAAACCGCAGCGACAACTTGTGAGGCCCTGGGCGCGCGTGCGCGAGACCCTGCGGCACGCCGGGGACTTTCGTGATCTCAGACGTTTTCTGCTTTGCCTGCTTTTTTATCAGGCCGGGATCCAGGCGGTGATCGCGCTCGCGGCCATTTACGCCGATCAGGCCATGGGCTTCAGCACCGCGCAGACGATCATTCTGATCATCGTGGTGAATCTTACGGCCTCCATCGGGGCCTTCGCCTTCGGCTATGCGCAGGATCGCCTCGGGCATGTACGGTCAATCACGCTAACCCTGATCGGGTGGGTAGTGATGGTGCTGCTTGCCGCGGCCTCCACACAGGCATGGACATTCTGGGTTGCGGCGAACATCGCCGGATTGTGCATGGGCTCATCGCAGGCCGCCGGGCGCGCGGTGGTCGGTTATCTGGCGCCGGCGACGCGCCTCGGGGAGTTCTTCGGTCTGTGGGGTCTCGCGGTCAAGGGGGCTTCGATCTTCGGGCCGCTGACCTATGGCATCGTCACCTGGGCCCTGCCGGGCAATCACCGTCTCGCCATCCTCGCGGTCGGCAGTTATTTTCTTGTCGGCTTGTGGTTGTTGCGCGGGATTGATATCGAAAGGGGCAGACGACGGGCGCTGGGAATCTAGGCGCGGCGCCCTCACCGCGAAAACACCGTAATCCGAAACGTAGGGGCGATCCTTGTGATCGCCCTCTATCCCAGGGCGAATACAAGATTCGCCCCTACATCGGTTGCATGTGAACGTGATTCTCATCGGGCCGGGGGCGGACCTCCTACGGGCCTTGGGATCGACCGCATGGCGTCCTGCTGGAGCGGTGACCCCGCCGAAAATAGCCTTGACGGGGGCCGGTCGGGAGTCCGATCATGGTTCCGTCGATAACTTTTCTGGAGGAGTGCCATGAAGCCGATATTGAAGTTCTGTTTGTTCCTTGCAATGTTCCTGAGCTACGGGGCATTCGCCCAGGAAAAGGTGGTCGGTGTGGCCGATCCCGAATCCCTCTTCTCCGATAAGGATCCGGCGAAACACGCCAACAAGCAGGTGGCCTTGCGCATAATGCGCGAGTTGCTGCAATGCAATCACTGGGACGATGCCGGCAACTGGCTGACCGACCGCTATCTACAGCACAATCCCAATGTCGGATCGGGCCTCGCACCCGTGGTCGCCTTTTTCAAATCCATCCGCAAGCCGACGCCCACCTGCGAGAAGCTGACCACGCCGGTGGTGGCCGTGCTCGCGGACGGCGACCTCGTGACCGTGGTCATGCCGCGCGAACTCGATCACCCGGCCAAGCCTGGCGAGAAATACACCACCACCTGGTTCGACATGTGGCGGATCGTCGATGGCAAGGCGGACGAGCATTGGGACCCGGCGGTGATCAATCCGCCCCCGGCAGCGCAGTAAAACCAACCATTTCACCCTCTCCCTGTCCCTCTCCCCTCAAGGGAGAGGGGACGCGGAGTTGAACTTCCCTACCCATTGTCGAGTGATGTGGCGGGTTGCACACGCATATCCCCAGATTCGTAAAGGGAAGAGGGTTTGATTCTCCCTCCCCCCATCGCGGGGGAGGGTCGGGGAGAGGGGGTTTAAAACACGTGCACCGACATGGATTTGAAACTGACCCACACGCTGTCGCCGATGCCGACCCCGATTTTTTTTCAGAGCCAAGGCGGAGGTTATTGCGTGGATTTCGCGAGAACGGCGCGCGCTGTGCTCACAGCCGCTTCCAAATTTCCGTCGATGCGCTTACGCCATACCGCATAACGATCGCGGGCGGCTTGACTCCATGAATCCACCCCGAGCGGAAACAGGGCTTGTATCTCACTGTCGCCTGCTCCCGTTTCGTCGATCGGCGGCGTAACCAGCAGGTCGCGAGCCTGCGCCAACCGCGCCAGCGCTTCTGAATCGGACTTTGCCTTCTGCTCGGCCGACTGAATCAGCCTCCAGGTCTCCACGAGCTTCGCGTGTGGTTCGGTAATCATGGCATCGAATAAGGCGCTGACCACGCCCTCGCGCCGGATCGCGAGCTCCAATTCATAAGGCGCTGGTGTGCTCGCGCCGACCGCGTAGGGATCGAAATTAACCCTGGCCTGCTTCTGACGGTACACGAGGGGATTGACCGGCAGCCGATCGATCCCTGGCCGCAACAGGATGCCCTGGCCTTCCGTGGACAGTAAAAAGGCGACGAACCGACGCGCGGATTCGGGATGCGGGGCATCCGCCAGTATTCCGACCCTGGCAATGGAATAGGCAGCGGTCTTGGGGTATATGAAAGAGGCATCGGCGCGACCGGCCACGGACCCGCGCGCGTAAAAGTCAATCGCCAACCCGACTCCCTTCTGCCCCGCCGCGACCTGATCGGACAACGAAGCTGTTCCCGGCGGCAACAAATCGGCATGCGCCGCCATCGTCATGATGAGACGCCAGCCTTTCTCCCAACCCTGCGCCTGCAGGAGGATCTCGTAGGGCAACCGCGCGGTCCCCTGCCGGGATGGAACCGGCAAGAGCAGGTGCCCGGCATAGTCATCCCGCGCCAGATCCGTCCAGTCGGACGGCGCCGGGAGCTTATGTTTCTCAAGGTACGTGCGGTTGACGATGAAACCGTAGCCGGCAAGTTCGAACGCCGTGTAATGTTGTTCCGGATCGCCCAGCGGAAGATCGCCGATGCGTTCCGGCAGCTTGCCGCGTTCCGTTCCCAGAGGCTTCAGCCGTTTCGCCGATACCAACGCCTGAAAGTTCGCTGGCGATGCGCCCCAATAGACGTCAACGCCGCCTTCCGCGCGCTCGTCGATGGCAGCGAGCGCGGCCTGGGACTCATGCCACAGGATCGTCACCTCGACGTCAGGGTTCGCGGCCATGAATGCCTCGCGGAACGGCACACTGACGTTTTCATGGTAGCCCGTCACGACAACAAGACGGTTATCTCCGGCGGTTGCAAGCGCAGCCAGGATCAGTAACGCACAAAATGTGAAGGATTGTATCGGGCGCATGGCGTGTCTCCTTAATATGTCCAACGTAACCCGGCGTTCCAGGACCGCCCTGGTTCATAGAAACCTTCTTCATAAGCGTAGAGCGCATCGCCGACGTTATTGATGCTGAGCTCGCCAAGGAAATGCTCATTGAAGCGATAGCTCGCCTTGAGATTGCCCACCAGAAAATCGCCGGCAATCCGGTCGCCCGCGGTGCTGCTGTAGCGTTCCGAATCATATTCGGCGCTGGCCAGAAATTCCCAATGCGTCCCGTAGGCGTATTTGGCGTAAGTGAATAACTTGTGCTTTGGGACATTAATCAACTTAAGGCCGTTGGCGCTGGTATTCTCCCGGTCCAGAAAGGTGTAATTGGCGTGCAGTTCTCCGTTCTCGCCGATGGCGAACGTGCCGAGGAGTTCCACGCCGGCATGGCGTTGACCGCCGATATTCTGAAGCTGAATGCAGGGCGGCCGGGAACATGCGGTCGGCGCAATCGTCACGTTCTCCATCGCGTCATCGAGCTCGCTATAGAAGAGGTTCGCGCCGTAAGTAAAATTACCGGTCTGGCCCGCCACTCCGCCTTCGAGATGCACGGCGGATTCCGGTTGCAGGTCGGGATTGGGCAAGGCTGAACCGAGACGGAAGGAATACCGGTCCTTGAGGTTCGGGAAACGGGTGCGGCGCGCGACGCTGAAGTGCCACTCGCCCGCGGCAGCGGTCGTGTACAGCAGCGCTCCTTGCGCGTTGAAGGCCGATTCTTCGGATACGGGTTGCGCGACCACCGAGCCGGCATTGGTATCGTAGAAATTGGCCTCGATGCCCTGCTGGTCTGAAAAGCCGGCGCCCGTGACCAACCGTAACCGTTCGTTGATCGTTACCGTATCCTCAACCGCGAGGGTAAACAGATCGTCGATGTAGCGTTCTTCGGGGATGCCGTCATCGTCCACCTCCCTATGCACGTCGTGCTTGTAGAGGAAGGCCGCCCGCAGATCGTGATTGTCGAAATACTGGGTTCCCAATTCCATGCCGGCGCCGTAGGTATAATCGTCATAGATGCTGTTGAAGGCGTAGTTCCGGTTCTGCATCGCATAGTTGGCGTCATCGAATGCCCGCAAGGTATTGCCGTAGGTGTCGTAATAAGCCTTGATACTGATATAGCTTTTGTTCGCGATTGCAGTGCGGGTCAGGAGATATACGCCCTCTTTGTCCCATTCCGGCCAGCGCCAGTAACGTGGACGCACACTGGCATTGCTCCCGGCATAGGGCGGGGTTTCCTTGTCGCCCTGTTGGTTGTAATAGGAGATGGCATATTCGTCGGTCTCGTTCGGCGTGATGCCCGCCTTGAAGCTCAACTTGTAATCGCCGGTATCCGAATTCTCGCGGCGCCCGCCGTTTTCGATGGCCGTCGCCTGATAATCCTCCGGTAGCAGGTAATGCGATTGTCCGGCGATGGAACCGCCAATCTGCGCATACCAGGCCCCCTGGTTGGTCGCCAGGTTGGCGGAGAAATTTTGTCGCGCCAGGTCGAAGGCATCATCGGCCGCGATTCCGGCTGTTGCGGATGCCTCGAATGGCGCCGTCGGACGGCGGCTGACAAGATTGACGCTGCCGCCGAGCGTGTTCGCCCCAAACAACATGGGCGTGATGCTTTTCGACACGGAAATTTCCGCTATGTCGAAGGTGCCGAAGCGGCCGAGATCGACATTGCCGTCATACGGGACATAGATCGGAATGCCATCGATATAGAGCGGCACCTGTCGGGAATGAAATCCGCGCACGAACAATAATCTTTCGCTGCGGCCGCCGTCATTCTGGATTGAAGTGCCCGGCAGGAGATTGATGGCGTCGGATACGGTCTGACGGTCGAAGCGGGCGATATCCTCGGCGCCGAGCCGCGCCTCGAATGCCCCGAGCCAGTCTTCTTCTTCCGGGACCTCTCCGACAACGGTGACTGTCTCGATGGCCCCCATCTCGAACCTTTCAGCCGCGTTAATGGGATTTGAGATGAAGATGGCCGCAACCGTCATGCAGGCGCCTGAGATCGCCAGGCGCGGCGGTTGTGGTGTTTGATCGTCATGCCACATACATGCATCTTGTTTCATATTTGATCTCCATGAGCCGTGCATAAGAATACGGCGCGGGATGATAAGAATTGCACGCGGGCGACTCAATATGTTCATGCGTGCATAAATAGACTGAATGCCTTTTGGAGCAAGGCAACAGACAGCGAACGAGGAGAAATCGGCAGGCTTACGGAAACAGGATCAGAACAGATGCACGGAAGTGGATTTGAAACTGACCCACACGGCATCGCCGATGCTGACCCCGAGGTCCTTCAGGGCCGCGGGGGTGATGACGGCATGGAACTGCTCGCCGGCGTCGATCGTCACGTGGATCCAGAGGTCTTCGTCCGAGAGTCGCAGGATCCGGCCCTGGAAGCGGTTGCGCATGCTCGACTCCAGCGGCTCTTTCGAAAGCACCAGTTGATTGGCCTCGATGGCCAGGCGGTTGCCGGCGGGGAGATGCGGCGGGATGGCGATCTCCAGCTTGCCGGTGACGAAGCGGTCGCCACTGCATCTGCCGCTGAACAGATTCATGGCCGCGAGCGGCAGCAGATGGCCGTCGATCAGGCTGAAGACCTGATTCGAGAGCGTCTGGGCGAGAAACTGATCGTGTGTGGTCAGGATCACTGTCGCCGCGTCGCGCAGGACGATCTCGCGGAGGCGGTCTTCCAGCGACAGGCGAAAGGTTTTATCCAGGTGGTTGAAGGGCTCGTCCAGGATCAGGACCTCGGGTTGCAGGACCAGCGCGCGCGCCAGCGCCACCTTTTGTGCCTCGCCTCCCGACAAGCCATGCGCCTGCCGATCCGCGATGGCGTCGAGATCGAATTCCCGGATGATCTTTTGCATGCGCTCGCGCCGCGCGGCCTGGTCAATTCCACGGATCCGAAGGCCCAGTTCGATGTTATCCCGCACCGAGGCATGGAAGAGATAGGGTTTTTGCTGCACATAGCCGACCCGGCGACGGTATTGTCTGAAATCGGCAGCGCCGATCTCCCGATCATGAAATCGCAGACTGCCACGGCCGGGCCAGGCGAGAAAGGCGAGATGGTTCAACAGAGTGCTTTTCCCGGAACCGTTCGGCCCGACCAGGGCCGTGATCCCGGCGCGGGCGATGCGTATTTCGTCGATCCGCAATACAGGTTCCGCGCCGTAGTCGAAGCGCGCATCGCGCAACTCGTAGGCCCAGGTCATCGCGCCAGCCGCTGAAAATATTGGAGGAGCAGGTTCACGATGAACGCGACCAGCAGGAGCAGCAGACCGAGCGCGAGTCCGAACTCGAACTCCCCCTTGCTGGTCTCGAGCGCGATGGCCGTGGTCATGGTGCGGGTGAACCCCTCGATGTTGCCGCCCAGCATCATGGCGATCCCGACCTCGCCGATCGCCCGGCCGAAGCCGGCGACCACCGCCGCCATCAGGGCGAAACGCAACTCGGAGAGAAAGATCAGGCCCTGTTGCAGGCCCGAGGCCCCGAGCGACTGGCAGGTCAGGCCGAGGCGTGGATCGGCCCCGGCCGCGGCGGTGATGGACATGTTCCAGAGGATCGGCAGGATTAGTACGGCCTGGCCGCTGACGATCGCCAGCGGGGTGTAGAGGATCCCCCAGTTCCCGAGCGGTCCGTGCCGGGTGAAAAAACCGTACAACACCAGACCGACCACCACCGTCGGCAGGGCCATGAGGGTATTCAGTCCTTGCAGCAGCAGCCTCTTGCCGGGGAATTCCCGGAAGGCGACCAGGAGGCCGAGCGGGATGCCAAGCAGCGAGGCGATCCCGACCGAGGCCACGGCGATCCAGATGGAGGTCCAGACGATGGCATAGATCTCCCGATCGGCGCTGATAATAAGCCTGAGCGCGGCGGCGAGAGTCTCGATGAAATAATCCATGCCATCATCTTAACATCGCGTTTAATGGATCACATCGGGATGGAACAAGGTCTCCCCGTCGATCTTGAAGTCCCGGATTATCTTCTGCCCCGCTTCGCCGCGGATGAATTCCGAGTATTTTCTGGCGAGTTCGTGTTTCACGTGCGGATGCTTGGCGGGATCGATCAGGATGACGTGATAGGGATTGAACAACTCCTCGGCATCCGCGAATACCACCTCAAGCTCGAGCTGCCCACGCAGTGCGAGGTAGGTCCCGCGATCCGCGAGGGTGTAGGCAAGTTTGTCGTCCGCGATCTTCAGCACCGCGCCCATGCCCTGACCGACGGACAGATACCAGCGTCCGGATGGCTCGATTTGCGCCGC
Source organism: Gammaproteobacteria bacterium (assembly GCA_004297165.1). Classification (GTDB taxonomy): domain Bacteria; phylum Pseudomonadota; class Gammaproteobacteria; order Eutrophobiales; family Eutrophobiaceae; genus 2-02-FULL-56-15. The sequence continues at coordinate 100,827 of SCUJ01000008.1, read as the reverse complement.
GCGCCAGAGCCGGAGTTCCTTCTGATGCGTCCCGGATTCGTCGCCGCGGGAGACGAAGGACGCCACACCGCCGGAGATGCGCCGCATGGCATCGGAGATGTCGGTGGCCTGCCGGACGCCCGCGGGGTCGGCGGTGGGGCCGAGCAGGATGAAGTCGTTGTGCATGACCGGCTGACGATCGCTGCCGAATCCCGCCGTTACGAATTTCTCCTCCGCCTCCGGGTCGTGGACCAGCAGGACATCCACATCGCCGTTCTCGCCGAGTTTCAGCGCCTTGCCGGAACCGACGGCGATGACGTCGATCTTCGCGCCCAGCGCCGCCTCGGCCGCGGGATTGAGGACTTCGAGCAACCCGGAATCTGCCGTGCTCGTGGTGGTCGCGAGCCGCAGGTGATCTTCCGCGAGCGCAATGCCGGACCAGGCCAGCATGGCGATTAAAACCGCATGTAATATTTTATTCATAATGTTCTTCATATGTTATGAAGTGACTTAAAACGACAAGACCCATTGCGAATAGAAATAACTGGCATCGCCTTTATTCGCGCCCGTCATGAGATCCCCGGCGGAGAGATAGGCGCCGCCAAGTTCAACCTGTACGCTCTTCGGTATGATGTCCCACCGCAGACTGGCTTCAACCTGGGCGCCGACGAAACTCTCGCTCGACCCGGCGGGGTTTCTGATCCCGGCCGTGGTCCAGGCGTCGTCGCTATCCGCCAGCCAGAATCCCCGCAGCGCGAGGAAGGCGCTGAGCTTCTCGGCGGGTTTGAGATTCAGACGCACCCCAGGGGTGCTGAGATTGGCCCGGCCGAACGCCCCCCAGAGGCTGGTGGGGCCGTATTCGAAACGACGCGCGCCGAACAGGGTATCGAAGCGGTTGTTGTCGCCGTCCCCGCCGCGATCATCCCCGCTCGCGTAATCGTATTGCAGCAGCAGTTGCGGTGACCAGGGAGACGCGAAGGTGTAACCGACCTCCGCATGCTGGAAGTGCGCGAAGTGATCCAGATCGGTTACATCCATTGCCGCCGTGGTGTCGCGCGATTCCCCGAATTGATAGATCGATTCGAGCTGGTAATCGAAACGGCCGGCGGCCGGCTGACGATAGAGCCGGATCCCCATCGTCTCGATATCGCGGTTGCTGGTCTGGAGATCCGCACTGTCATCTTCATGGAGTCCGAGGAGATAGACCTCGCCCGGATCCCCCCAAGGCATCCGGGCTGGGGCGTAATACAATCCCCAGAGTTGCACATCGGTATCCTGCCGGTCGAACTCGGGATCGTTATCGAGCGGGCTGCCGTCCACCAGCCGCTGCACGGGCAGGGTGTAGAAGGCGCGGAATCGATCCTGTCCCGGCCCGGTCCACTGCCAGTCGACTCCGGTAAAGGTGTTGATCGTGTTGCGAAAGCTGTTCCTCGCCACGAGCCTCCGGCTGCCGAGATCGATGGTCATCCGTCCACCCCGCAGTGTGCTGTTACTGCCGTTGACGAACAGGTCAGCCACCGGCAATTCGATATAGGCTTGCAGCAGATCGAGGGGATTGACATCGGTGTTGCCGAGCGGCGTGCCGGCGTCCGCCAGGGCCGCGCGTGAATCGAGTCCTTCCACGCCTATCCTGAACCTGTCGAAGTTGATCTCGGCCAGCAGGCTGGTGCGGAACATGAGGGCCTGATCCCCGCCCGCGCGACCGTTGCGGAATTGCCCATCCAGGGTCTCGTAACGCATCCGGTGCTGGCCAGTCAGGCTCAGGCTCGACGGCAGGCCGAGGGACGGACCCAGGCGCCAGGGGGTATCAGCGGCGTTGACTGTAAGTGAGGCACAACAGATCAGCAGTGAGAGTGGTCTTAAAAACATCAGTATCATTTCCTCATTAAACTCAGGGTTTATAAGTCGGCAGGTTGTACGCGCAGGTCGCCGCCGGGGCCTCGCCCATTCGCGCGGTCCGCGATGATAGTGGGAAATAACACCGCGCCAAATATGTTCAGTCGTGCATGATCGACATAACCCGTAAAACCTGTTATCTGCGCTGGCATAAGCTCGACCTGGCCAGTGTATAATCCCGGTCAACGGCCCGATGGCCATGACGATCCTTCCCGGAGGAGATGACCCCCATGAAAAACCAACTCGTGAGAATAATTTTGTATCTCGCCATAGCTCTGGTAAGCGCGGGACCCGCCGCGATCTCTTTCGCCGCGGATGAAGCGGAAGCCGGCTTGCAGAAGATCGCGGACGACTATAACGAAGACAAGAGCAACGAAAGGTCGAAGGTGGTTTGCACCATGGAGACCCAGACCGGCTCGCGCTTCAAGAACAAGGTCTGCCGATCCGTCGGGACCGTGGAACGGCAAAACAAGGAAGGCCGGCAGTTGCTGGACCGGGTGCGGACCTCGGTCGGAAAACAGGAATAATCACGCATGACGAATGACCGAGGACAAATGACGGAGATTAAAGCCCTGACCGTCCCCAAATGGGGGATGGCGATGGAGGAGGGAACGCTGGTCAACTGGCTGGTCGCGGAAGGCGATCGGGTCAACCCCGGCGATCCCGTCGCGGAGATCGAATCCAGCAAGATTGTAAATGTGCTGGAGTCCCAATATCCCGGCGTGGTGCGCAGACGCTTGCAGGCCGTGGACGAGACCTTGCCCGTGGGCGCGCTGGTCGCGGTGATCGCCGACGCCGATATCCCCGAGTCTGTCATCGATGCCTTCATCGCCGACTTCAAGATCGCCGATGCGGTGATCGAGATGCAGGCCGGGCCTGCGACAGAGACGAGCGCGAAGGCGGCTACCCCGCAGACCGCCACGGGCAACATTACAGTGGTTCCGGAGCGACTGAAGCAGGGCGGTGACGACAGCAATGTGAACGCCTCGCCGCATGCAAGGCGTCTCGCGCAGGAACTTGGCATCAACCTGAACAACATCGCAGGCAGCGGCCGCCATGGCCGCGTCTCCGTGGACGATATCGAACAGGCGATCATCGCGGCCGGGGGATCGCTTGGGAAAGCACCGGTAACAATTGCGGAGGAAGCCGCCTACGACGAGATCCCCTTCACCGGCATGCGCCAGACCATCGCCCGGCGATTGCAGGAGGCGAAACAGACCGCGCCGCATTACCGGCTCAACGTCGAGGTCGAGGTGGACGCCCTGCTGGCCTTGCGCGAGACGATCAACCAGGCCGCGGGTCAGTCACAATCGAAGGTCTCGCTCAACGACCTGCTGCTCAAGGCGTGCGCGCTCGCCCTCATGCGGGCGCCGGAATGCAATGTCCAGTTCGTGGATAACGTCATCCGCCGGTTCCGCCATGCCGACATCGCCCTGGCTGTCGCGATCGAAGGCGGCCTGATCACCCCGGTGCTGCGCCGCGCGGAGACGAAATCCGTCACGGAGATCGCCGCCGAGTCACGCGCGCTGGTGGAGAAGGCGCGGACCGGGACGCTGGCGAAGGAGGATTATGAGGGCGGTAGCTTCACCGTCTCCAATCTGGGCATGTACGGGGTACACAGTTTCGACGCCATCATCAATCCGCCGCAATGCGCGATCCTGGCGGTGGGCGCCGCCCGGCCCGCTGTCGTGGCGCGTGATGGCGCGCCCGCAGTGGCCACGGTCATCGCCTTGTCGCTCTCCCTCGATCATCGTATTATTGACGGCGCCACGGGGGCGAGGTGGCTCAAGGCGCTGACGGAGATCATCCGGAGTCCAAGCGCGCTGAATACCTGAACGATCACTTCTTCAAACGACTCCTGACCGAAGGTCTGATGCCGGGGAGGTAACCAGTGGTTGAACTTAGTCAAACTGTATTACTCAAGGCGTATCGCCTGATGCGGACCATTCGTGAATTCGAAAGCCGCGTCGCGGTGGAATTCGAGGCGGGCACGGTGCCTGGTTTCACCCATCTTTATCTCGGTCAGGAGGCCATCGCCACCGGCGTCTGCATGCACCTCACCGATGCCGACGCCATCTCCTCGACGCATCGCGGTCACGGCCATTGCATCGCCAAGGGCTGCGATGTAAAGAAGATGATGCTGGAACTCTATTGCAAGCGCGACGGACTCTGCAAGGGCAAGGGCGGGTCCATGCACATTGCCGACATCAGCAAGGGCATGCTGGGCGCGAACGCCATCGTCGGGGCCGGCGCCCCGCTCGCCGTGGGCGCGGCGCTTACCGCGCGGACGCTTGGCACGCCGAACGTCGCCGTGGCCTTCGGCGGCGATGGCGCCACGAATCAGGGCACGGTGTTCGAATCCATGAATTTCGCCGTCGTCCTGCGGCTCCCTCTCATCTTCGCCGTCGAGAACAACGGCTATGGCGAGCACACGGGCATTTCCTATCATCTCGGCGCGAAGGATCTGGTGACGCGTTCGGCGGCCTTCGGCATGCCGGCCGAAGAGGTGGACGGCACCGATTTCTTCGCGGTCTACGAGGCCGCGGGGCGGGCGGTGGCCCGAGCCCGTGCCGGTGGCGGACCGTCCACGGTGGTCTCGGTGGCGGCGCGCTGGCGCGGTCATTTCGAAGGGGACCCGCAGACCTATCGCGACCTCGCCGAGATCAAGGAACTGCGCAAGCACAAGGATTGCCTGAAAAAATTCCGCCAGCGCGTCATCGCCGACGGCAGCCTGAAGGCGGAGCAGTTGGACGCCATCGACGCGGAGGTCGCGCAGCTCATCGACGCGGCGGTCAACGAGGCCAAGGCCGCCCCGCCGCCCGCGCCCGAGGACCTTACTACTGATGTCTACGTTTCCTACTGATTGAGGCACGGGCGATGAGCAAAAAGAGTTTTCGGCACGCCATCACGGAGGCCATCCGGCACGAGATGGAGCGCGACCCCAGGGTCATCTTTTTCGGCGAGGATATCGTCGGCGGTTTCGGCGGCTCCGCCAACAAGCGCGGCGCCTCCGGCGGCATCATGGGCACGACCGTCGGCCTGTACGAGCAGTTCGGCGAGAAACGCATCTTCGACACGCCCATCTCCGAGAGCGCCATCATGGGCGCCGCGGCAGGCGCGGCCCTGACGGGCCTGCGACCCATCGCGGAGCTCATGTTCGCGGATTTTCTCGGGGTGTGCTTCGATCAGATCTTCAATCAGGCGGCCAAATTCCGCTATATGTTCGGCGGCAACGCCAAGACCCCCATGGTGATCCGCATGATGACCGGCGCGGGATTCGGCGCGGCGGCCCAGCATTCCCAGGCCCTCTGGCCCATCTTCACACACATCCCCGGCCTCAAGGTCGTGCTGCCTTCCAATCCGTATGACGCCAAGGGCCTGCTCATCCAGGCCATCCGCGACGATGACCCGGTCATCTTCATGGAGCACAAGGTAATGTACGACGACATGATGGAGGTCCCGGACGGGCCCTACGCGATCCCCTTCGGCGAGGCCAATGTCACCCGGGCGGGTGACGATGTGACGGTCGTGGCCTTCGGCCGTATGGTGCAGTTTGCCAACAAGGTCGCGGATAAGCTGGCCGGGAAGATCTCCCTGGATGTCATCGATCCCCGCACCACATCGCCCATGGATACCGAGACCATCATCGAGAGCGTTGAGCATACCGGCCGTCTGGTGGTGGTGGATGAGGCCTACCCCCTGTGCAGCACCGCCTCCGAGGTGATCAGCATCGTCGCGGAACATGCCCTCAAGGCATTGAAGACGGCGCCGGTCAAGGTTACGCCACCGCACACCCCCGTCCCCGCCGCGCCGGGACTGGAGGCGCTCTATGTCCCCTCGGTCGAGACGATTGAGAAGGCCGTCCTCAAGGTGATGGCCGGATAAGCCATCACTTTTTTACGACATTATTGGATTTATCAATCTAAATTTCTCGCGATAATCAGCTTTATCCCCATGATACTGGGGATAAAGGGATTTATATTGTATTGAATAATCCCTTGCTATATATTTACTTAGCAGGGATTAAGGGGGACACGCAAGCTTCAGGGTTGAATACTCCGCTGGACGGGTTTCCCTTTCCTTCTTTGTAGTGCATGTGCAACAACCGGTATGTAACGTACGCCAAATACTTAAGGAGAGTTACATGAGTCAATTCAAACACCGATCATTGATTATGGCTGCCGTGACTGCGGCACTGGTGACAGGGGTCTCGGTAGTCCAGGCTCAGGGCGAGATTGAAGAGGTCATCGTTACGGCACAGAAACGTGCGGAAAACCTTCAGGATGTGCCAATTGCGATCACGGCTTACACGTCCGAAACTCTCCAGATGAAGGACCTTAACGAAGTGACACGTCTGTCGGCCCTCACGCCGAACGTGAACCTGGATGGCGGATCCCCATTTTCAGGCGACAGCTCGGTGTTGTCGGCCTCCATTCGCGGTATCGGTCAGGACGATTTCGCCTTCAACCTCGATCCCGGCGTAGGCGTATATCTTGATGGCGTCTACCTGGCACGCACTATCGGCGCGAACCAGAATCTCCTCGATGTCGATCGCATCGAGATCCTGAAGGGGCCGCAGGGTACGTTGTTCGGCCGTAATACCATCGGTGGCGCGATCAACATCGTTTCACATACGCCAAGTAACGAGTTCGGTATCGCCGGACAACTGACACTCGGCGACTATAACCGCCGGGACGTCCAGGTGATGGTAGACATGCCCATTACCGAGAATATCCTCACCACACTCAGCGTGTCCTCGCAGACACGGGATGGCTGGCAGGACGTGATACCCTACCCGTCCGATTCTTCCATAGCCCAGAACCCCTACATGGTGATGGGACAGGCGGATATGCCCAAGGCGCCGGGGTCCTACACCTCTGGTGTCAATGGCGGCAAGGACGTGCAGGCGGTGCGCGGCAAGGTTCTCTTCCACGCGACGGATACCCTGGACGTGACTTTCTCCGCCGACTATACGCATCAGGACCAGCCAGGACTGGCAAATACCATCATGGGTGTGTTTACCACCAATCAGGACAACTATATCGGCCCGGGGGAGCTCTTCGCACCTGCGGGCATTCCAACGCTCATGCTTGGGCCGCTGATGGGTAACTTCTATAATATGTGCATCACCACGCCCGAAGCCACGCTGGGGACCGCCCCACTTACCGGTCCATTCAACGGGATGTTCAACACGGCCAACGGACTCTGCGGTCCGCTGGGCACAGGCACGTGGAACAACGCCACACAATCCTACAGCGGCAATGGTTTTACCGGTGGCGTGCCGGCATTGGGCGGCGCCGGCGCGGTTGGCGTCCCGAACCTGGTTCTGCAAGACATCGTGACCACTTATAGCGGTGTCGTGCAGCCCGATGGCTCCTTCCTGCTTCCAGGGGGCGGAGTCGTTTCCCTGGGCGCAGCGGGTTCTCCGCATGGTGGCAGCATACTTTATCCGGGCCGGATTCCGCGCCTGTATTGGGACTTGGCCAACACCCAAACCGGCAGCATCGACACGACTTATGCGAACGGTGCGAGCTTTGCGCAGTATAACGCCTACGGCGGTTCGATCACCCTGGATTGGGACGTCATGGACAACGCGCAAATCAAGTCGATCACGGGCTGGCGTGGCATCAAGTGGGATGTGGGCACGGACCTCGACGGTATGCCCGAATCCCAGCAGGAGGTCACGGACGAACAGAAGCAGGAGCAGTACTCGCAGGAGTTACAGCTCACCGGTAAGGCCTTTGATGACCGCCTCGACTACGTCCTGGGCCTTTATTACTTTACCGAGTCCGGCTACGTGCATGACTTCGTTCCGTTCAACACGGCGTATCTCTGGATCTACGATTACAAAAATGACGTGAGTACGGATTCCTACGCGATTTACACGCACCTGGACTACCAGATCACGGATGACCTGGGTTTGACCTTCGGCGCCCGTTACTCGATCGAGCAAAAGGAATTCGAAGGCGGTCAGGGCGACCTCAATGGCTTCAGCTACAAACTCCTCGGTTGCAATGATCCGAATGCCATTGCCAATACCTACCCAGGCACATTCGTACCCTGGAGCGTGATACTTGCAGGAGTGCCCATAACCTGCCAGCAGGCGCTCGGTTTCCCGGATCCGGCCAATCCGTTGCGCTATTTCCCGGTGGGAGCGGACAGTCAGGAATGGGATGTCTTTACGCCCAAGGTTGGTCTGCAGTATCACGTCAACGACAACCTGATGGCTTACTTCAGCTACTCGGAGGGTTTCAAGTCTGGAGGCTGGACCACCCGCCTGTCGGAGCCGATCAGCGACTCGGCGGATGCGCGCTTCGATCCCGAGTACGACACTACCTTCGAAATCGGCATGAAGTCGGACTGGTTTGACAACCACCTGCGGTTGAACGTCGCGGCTTTTTACAGCGAGTACGACGGCATCCAGATCAACGTCCAGGAAGGGCCCTCCCCCGTCTACCAGAACGCCGGTGACGCTGAGATTATAGGCGTCGAAATGGAACTGCAGACGGTGTTAGACAACGGCTTCGCTCTGGACATCAACGCCGGCTACATCGATGCCGAGTACAGCAGGTTGGAGGACTGCCTGCTTTACCAGGATTTGAACGATGATGATGTCTGCAGCTCGGCGGAGGGATCGTCCTACAGCCCGATATGGGGCGGATTCTCCGATGGATCTGGCGGGATACCGGAGACAGAACTGCCGAAGACTCCGGAGTACAAGCTCACCATCAGCCCGAGCTACGAATACCAACTGGCGAACGAGTCGATGTTGCGACTCATGATGGACTATACCAAGACAGCAAGCATGCAGAACACGGCGCCCAACACCCCGCTGCTCAGACGGCCCGAGACCGATATGGTCAATGCCAGTATCCACTGGACGCCGGCGAATGAGCGCTTCGAGCTGGTCGCTGGCGTGTCGAACCTGACCGACGAGCGCTATCTGGTTGTCGGTTCGACGAACTCGGCGGCCGCCGAGATCGTGGGCTCGTATAATGCCCCGCGTATGTGGTATTTTTCGACCAGAGTAAGGTTCTAGTAAAGGCTAGTACGCCGCAGTCCTGACCCTGCGCGTCCGGGACTAATGCGGCCATCAGCGGCGCAAAACTCCGCTGCCAACCCGAGGGGGCGCTTGCCGCAAGGTAAGCGCCCCCTTATCATTTCCGCACAAGAATAATTTGTGAGGTAACCACCATGCCGGGTCTCACGCGCCGCCAAGTCCTGTCCCTGACGGGCCGATTATTATCACTGGGCACAATCAGTTCGGTTTTCGCTTCGAAGATCGTCTGGGCACAAACGAACGACGCAGCGATCGATGTGCGGCACCTTGCCATGCTGATCCATGACCTGTATCCCCATGATGAAATGGGCGATCCGTTTTATACGAAACTCGCACAACTCGTAAAACCGCGACTTGAAGGCAGCGAAGGGGCATACGCGGAGTTCGTGGCGCAACTGGATGCGAGGACAGGAGGGGTATGGCAATCGCTGGATCCATCGAAACGCAGCGAGATCCTGGCCGACCTTGCAGATCAACCCTTCTTCGCGAAACTCAGGGATACGGTACGCCAGGTCGTTTACGTACAACCGGAGGTCTGGGCATTGATCGGTTACGGCGGCAATGCGCTGGCGCAGGGCGGTTATATCAACCGCGGGTTTAATGACATCGACTGGCTGGAGGAGACGCGGTGAGCGAGACCAGATTTTCCCTGGATGACGATTCCGTTGCCGTGGTCATCGGCTCGGGGGCCGGCGGCGGGACCCTCTCGAATCAACTGGCGTCACAGGGGATCAACGTGGTCTGTCTGGAGGCGGGCCGGCGACTCACACCCACGGATATTGTCAACGACGAGGCCGCCATGTTCCCCAAGATCACCTGGCTCGATGAGGTGATCGGCGAAGGCGATGCCCGGCCGGATTTTCCGATCTGGGTCTGCAAGACCGTGGGCGGCACGACCATGCACTGGACCGCGGCGGCGCCGCGCCTGCAAGCCCACGAGCTGCGCGCGCGTTCCACCTACGGCGCGATCGAAGGGACGTCGCTGGCGGACTGGCCGATCGAACTTAAGGAACTGGAACCCTATTACGCACGGGCCGAGGCCTTGATGGGAGTGACCGGGACCAACGGGATCCCGATGCTTCCCGGCAGCAACAATTTCAAGGTCCTGGAGGCGGGCGGGCGCAAGATCGGATACAAGGACATCGATACCAATACCATGGCGATCAATCCGGTCCCGCGCGACGGCCGCGGCGGGTGCCTGCAACTCGGGTTCTGCACCAGCGGTTGCGCCACGCAGGCCAAGTGGTGCACGCTCTACACGGAGATCCGCGACGCCGAGAAGACGGCACATTTCGAGCTGCGTCCGGAGAGCATGGCCACCCGCATCCTGCACGAGGGCGACCGCGTGACGGCGGTGCAATATATGGATGTCGAGGGCAAGCTCCGCGAACAGAAGGCGCGCTTCGTCTGCGTCGCCGCAAACGCCCCCGGCACGGCCCGCCTGCTGCTGAATTCGAAGAGCGAGCGCTTCCCGGAAGGGCTCGCCAACAGCAGCGGCCAGGTGGGACGCAACTATATGCGGCATATGTTGGCGGCAGTGGTCGCCATCATGCCCGGCGAGGTGCATCTCTACAAAGGACCGCAGGTCGCGGGCGTGATCCGCGACGAGACCCGCCATGACCCCAAGCGGGGATTTTCCGGTGGTTTTCAAATGCACATCGTCGGACTCTCGCCAGGGAGCCTCGCCGATCTGATGCTGCAAGGGAAATGGGGCCGTGAATTCACCGACGTCCTTGGTCAGTACAAGAACTTTGCCAGCGTCATGATCATGGGCGAGGACATGCCGACGGCGGAGAACCGCATCACCCTGCACCCGGAGCGCAAGGATCAGTACGGCATGCCCGTGCCGGTGGTACGTTACGTGAATCACCCCAACAACCGGGTGATGCTGCAATACGGGCGGGATGTGTGCCGACGACTGTATCAATCGCTGGGGGCCACGCAGCTCTTCGACCTTTATGATGTGTTCCCGGCCACGCACAACATGGGCACGGCGCGCATGGGCGAGGACCCCACCTTGAGCGTCACCAATCCCTGGGGCCAGACTCACGATATCCCGAACCTCTTCGTCTCCGACGGCAGCCTGTTTCCCACGGTGGGCTGCGAGAATCCGACGATCACCATCGTCAGCCTGGTGCTGCGCCAGGCAGAGTATATTCAGCAGCAAATGCAACGCGGCTCAATTTAATTTGGATAGGAATACAACATGCATAAAATGACCAGACGATTCTTCGCGTGTGTTATCGCGGCACTTTGTTCCGGCGCATCGACCGCCCATGCCGCCACCGTCATCCAGGGCCGGGTGGTCGATGACCAAGGGGGCGCTGTTTCACAGGCACAGGTGATCTTCGATCGCGCCGCGGGTTCGCACGGGGCGAGCGTCGTCACGGTCTTTAGCGATGCGGATGGTCGCTTCCGCTTCCCCGGAACCTACCCCGAGGGGGCGAATGAGTCGCTTTCAGTCGCAACACGGGTCCTGGGATACGAACAGATAGAAAGGGTCGCCAACGTCGAGAAGGGAGAGGATGGTAATGAGACGCTGGACCTCATCTTCAAGGTGCGCGCCGTTTCCAACCAGGCGGCAGTCGCCCCGGCCTCCGCGTGGCTTGCGCGATTGACGGATCGCCGCCAGCAGTCCAAATTCGTCATGGACTGTATCGATTGTCATCAGGTCCCGTCCTCCGAGGTCCGCAACTACGCCAGCCTGATCGAAGACATCCATGCCGCCAATCCAACCACGGATGCAAAGCCGGGCTGGAACGCCATCGTCAAATACATGAACTACCTCTCCGCCTGGGAATTCTCGCGCGGCCAGCGCGGAGCGGACGAGAAGGTCGATACCGAGGCGGTGTATTCGGTGGAAAACGGCGAGCAGGTCGCCGCGCTGCTAGCCGAAAAATACACTGGACGGCTCGACAACATCTCGGGTTTTGAATGGGGCGCGCCGTCAATCGCCACCGCGGATACCGCCATCTGGGAATACGCAATCCCGCACCCCAATGCCGTGCGCGAGGCTCTGCTCCTCGGCGATCCCGCGCGCTTGTGGGTCGCGGATGTCTCGTCCAACCGCCTGTTCGCCGTGGATATCGCCACCGGCCAACAGGAGGTGCATGAGGTTCCCACGGATGTCCTGATGGGTCCGCATTCCCTGCATCGCGGCCAGGACGGGTCGCTGTGGGTGACGCCGTTATTCAACAGCATCGTCGCCCATCTCGATGTGGCGAAGAACGAATGGCAGACCTGGCGCCTGCGCACGCCGGACGGCAAGAACCCAGGCATCCACGATCTCAGTTTCGGTTATCAGCACGAATTGCTCACGGACAAGCAGGGCCGGATCTGGTTCTCCGATATCGGCAACAATGCCGTCGGCTACTTCGATCCCAAAGACGGTCAATCCAGGGTCTGGACCGCACCGCCGTCGCCGGGGCGCGAAGGACGCACCATGCTGTATGGCCTCATCATGACCAAGGACCGCAACGAGGTCTGGTACAGCCAGCTCGCCAACGGCACCTTCGGCGGGTTCGATATCGAAAAACAGGAGTTCATCGGTCCGTTCCAGTTGCCCGATCCCAACGCGGGTCCGCGACGCATCACCATCGACGACAACGATGTCATGTACATCGCCCTCTATGGCAGCGGGCAACTCGCGGAATTCGATATCAAGACCAGAAAGATGATCGGGATCCACGACCTCCCGGATACTGGGAGCGCGCCGTATTCCGCCACCTGGGATCAGGTGCGGCGGGTGGTCTGGATCGTCACGGCGAACGGCGACGTCATCTATCGCTTCGATCCGAAGACCAAGCAGTTCGGCGTATTGCCGCTGCCGCGCGAGCAGGCCTTCATGCGCATGGTCGATGTCGAGCCGCAGACGGGGGTGCTGGTGACCTCCTATGCGAACATCGTCGATATCGTGCAGGGGCCGCGCATGGCGTTGATCATCGAGCCTGGCGACGGTGCCTATTCGGAGCGATTCTCCCCGGCGGGTTATTCCATTGCGAGTGATAAGGCCGCGGGCGAGAGGCTGGTGGAGAAGGCCCGTTGTTATGCCTGTCACGACAAGGAGAATGCCTCATTGGGCCCGCCCTATCGCGCCATTGCCGCCCGCCACGCGGCCAACAAGGATGCGATGATCGAGTCGCTCGCGCGGAAGATCGTCGAAGGCGGCGGCGGGACCTGGGGGGCGGTCCCCATGGTTCCTAACCAGTGGGTCAGCATCGACGAGGCGAAACTCATGGCGGAGTGGATCCTCGATCTTGGCGGGGAATAAATAATCCATGAGGCGATCTCGCCAAGACGCAAAGGAGCCAAGCTACTGACTGGATGAATAATGTAAGGGGAGGGGAGATCATGAAACACAACACACAAGCGATATTTCTAATATTTTTAGCTGTGACTGCCTTCGACGTGGCCGGGGCCAAGGGTCAAGGCGCCTGCGATCGCGCCTGTCTTGAGGGCATCGCGGATCAATACATGAGCGCGATGGCGGCTCATGATGCCGGCCAGGCGCCGTTCGCGGATGATCTCATTTTCACGGAGAACACGGTGCGGCTGCCGCCCACCGAAGGACTCTGGTTCACGGCCTCGGATTTCACCGATTACAAGTTTTACATCACCGACGCCGAGACCAGTCAGGTGGCGTGGACCGGGATCGTGAAGGAGCACGACAAGCCGGTACTCTTCTCTGTGCGTCTCAAGGTGGTCGACAGGCGGATCACCGAGGCCGAACAGATCGTCGTGCGCAACCTCACCGAACGCAATCTCGCCAATCTCAAGACCCCTCCGCCGGGGCTTGCCGACTCGCTTGCAGAAGCCGAACGCGGCACGCGCGAGGCAATGCTGACAATCCCCGATCTCTACTTCGCGGCGCTCGCCAAACTCGACGATAGTGACGTTCCTTTCGCCGACCGCTGCTATCGGATCGAGAACGGGATGGTCACCGCCGGGACCTTCGCCGGCGCGGTGAAACCCGAGACCGGCCTGCCGGGCAGTTCCAAATGCGCCAACGGCAACATCCCGCCCATGCTGAAGACGATTCACAATGTGCAACCCCGCCGCACGCCGATCGTCGACGTGGAGCGCGGCATGACCTGGGGGGTCTACGCCTTCAATCATCGCGGGCTCGGCACAATTACCATGCCGGACGGCAGCGTCAGGCCAAGTTATGCACCGACGCCGAACACCATGCCCTGCGTCGAGATCTTCAAAACGCGAAACGGCAAGATCACGGATATCTTCGCCATCGGCAGCGCAATGCCCTATGGCATCGGCGACGGCTGGGCGGGACCGTTGTTCCAGGATTTCTGAACAGCGGCTTGACGCTATTCTTGATAAGTCTCCCGCGCCCGGTTGATGACATAGGCATGGATCTTCTCTAGGTCCGTCTCACTGAGCACATCGTTGAAGGCGGGCATGCCGACGCCGCGGCGGATCCCGACGAGTACGATGTCGCGGAATAGTCCGTGGGTCTCCGCGCTCATGTAACGCAGATCCGGGTTGATGCCACCGCTTATCGCGTAGAAGCCGTGACAGTTGCCGCAAAGTCCCATATACAGCCCTTGCCCGGCGGCGATGTCTTCCGCGTTCGCGGTCGAGGTCGGCGGTTCCGGCATGACGGGGGGCGGCGGTGGCGGCGACAGTTGATCCGCACCGCCCAGCTTGAAGGCGAGGATCCGGGATGGTCCCTGATGCATCGGACCCGCGCCGCCGCCCATGAGGACATAGGCACCGCCCCAGCCCGCGTTCACGGCGATGTACTGCTCGTCATTCACCGAGTAAGTGATGGGACCGGCGACGGCCCCGGTCTGGATCGGCATCTCCCATAATTTCTCGCCGGTGTCGGCGCGATAGATTACGAAACGCCCGTCGGCGGCGCCCTCGATGACGAGATTCCCGGCAGTGCTGAGCACCCCGCCATTCCAGGGATGCACGAGGTCCACCTCCCAGGCCTTGCTCTGTTTGATCGGATCCCAGGCGAGCAGCGCCCCGCGCGCTGTGGCCTCCGTCGCTCCTGGCGGGGCCGCTGCGTTCGGATTCTGGCCCGCGTTCCAGCCGAAGGGTTTGAACTTGAATTCCGGATCGCGGCTGTAGGCCCAGGACATCTCGTGGATGGGGATGTAGACAAGTCCGGTCCCCGGATGAAACGACATGGGCTGCCAATCGTGCGCCCCGTTCGGTCCGGGCGAGATCAGTTTCGCCTCCTCGGTGTAGAGGTTCTCCGCGATCTCCACCGGCTTGCCGGTTGCCTTGTCCACGTGGCTCGCCCAGTTGACGGGCACGATGGGTTCCGCCGAGAGCAGCTCGCCGGTCGCCCGATCGATCACATAGAAGAAACCGTTCTTCGGCGCCTGCATGAGCACCTTCCGGGGTGCGCCGTCGATCTCGAGTTCGGCGAGGATCATCTGCTGGGTCGCGGTGAAGTCCCAGTTCTCGCCCGGCGTCGTCTGATAGTGCCAGACATATTCCCCGGTGTCCGCGTTCAACGCGATGATGGAAGAGAGAAACAGATTGTCCCCGCCGCCGGGGCTGCGGATCTCCCGGACCCACGGGCCACCGTTGCCGGTGCCGACATAGACCAGATTCAGTTCCGGATCGAAGGCAAAGGAATCCCAGACCGTGCCGCCCCCGCCGTATTTCCACCATTCGCCGGACCAGGTCTGCGCCGCCATTTCCATGGCCGGGTTCTCGAAGCCCGCCTTTGGGTCGCCGGGGACGGTGTAAAACCGCCAGACGAGCGCCCCGGTCCCGGCGTCATAGGCCGAGACATAGCCGCGGATCCCGTATTCCGATCCGCCGTTGCCGATGATCACCTTGCCGTTCACTACCCGCGGCGCGCCGGTGATGGAATAGGGCTGGTTGGGATCGGTGGTCTGTGTTTCCCACACGAGTTTGCCGGTCGCGGCGTCCACCGCGATCAGGCGGCCATCGATGGTGCCCTCGTAGATATTGCCGCCCCAGGCCGCGAGCCCCCGATTGACAGGGCCGCAGCACATGTAGCGGGTCCAGTCGCGCCGGGGTAAAGGATCATAACTCCACAGTTCTTTTCCGGTAGCAGCATCGACGGCCAGAATGACATTCCAGACGGTGCTGGTGTAAAGCACGCCGTCGATCACCAGCGGCGTGGCCTCGAGGGCCTGCTTGCCGTCGAGATCAATATGCCAGGCGAGGCCGAGTTGTCCAACATTGCCGGCGTTGATTGGGTCGAGCGGGCTGTAGCGTTGTTCGTTGTAGGTCCGTCCATGGCTCAGCCAGTTTCCGGGTTCGGCATCCGCGGCGATGATGCGCTTGCCGTCCACCAGATTTGCAGGTAGCGCTGGGCGTGCCGCTGGAGTAGTGGTTGTCGTTGCCGTTGCAGTCGGTTCTTTATCCCCGCTACTACAACCGCTGATTATGAGTGACAAGAATATCAGACAGGCTAATGATCGTTTCATGGTTCTCCACCGGAATTCGGCAGCGTGCTCTATGCCTATGCAGCCTGCAAAAGAAATTCAACTTTGACGGCATCGTAAGGAAATTCTATGGCGCCGCTCCCGGTACGCGAAAGGATCCCGGCATCAAGTAGCGCCACCACGTCGCCATGGACCCCTTTGACATCGCGATCGACCCGACGCGCTGCCTCCCGGATCGAGACCGGGCCGGCGCCACAAAGGGCCTTGAGAAGCTCCCAGCGTTTTGCCGTTAAAACTTTCCAAAGCAATTCGGGTGACGCGAAGCTGATCCGCGCCGATTTTTGCAGCTTGTTCGTTCGCCATGTATCCGCGAATCCGGACATGGCCTCCGCCGGGGATCGAACTTCAAGGATTACCGTTTTCATGATTCCACCTCTCAATAGCCTCCTGAAAATCAGCCAGGAGTAGCTCCGGACTGGAGAACTCGTATTTACGTTCTTTTCTGCCCCAATGGCAGTGATCGCCCTTGCCCGCCTCGTTGTCATAGCGGATCACACAGGTCCCATCCACTACGTATGCGAGCCGGTATTTAAAATAATGCTTCGAACCCGGTGACGGTTTTGGCAGCCTCCAGAGCAAAAGCTCAGCGAAACGGTTCTCGGCGTAAACGATGCGCTGCTGAAATAGCTCAGTAGCTTTCATGTTGGTGATCGTGCCAACACCTGATCTCGTTGTCAATTACTACAACAGATGCATGTCCTTGCACATATTACGGAGAATGCTCACAGTTGATTTCCCACGGAATGCCGAATCGATCGACGAGCACGCCAAAACCCGAAGACCAGAAGGTCTTCTGATACGGCATGCGGATCGATCCTTTCTCGGCCAGTACGTGAAATAATCGCTCCGCCTCTTCGGGTTCTGCGATTCCGAGCAAAACAGAAAACCCCTGCGGTTTCTCATACTGCTCGATGAGGACGTCGGTGCCTGTCAAGATGCTTTGGCTAACAGCCAGCGTCGCATGAAGGATTTTGCTACGCCATTCCGGCGGGACTTGCAGCGCCATGGGCGAGTCGCCATAGGTGAGCATCATGTCAATCCTTCCACCGAGCAAGCGCTCGTAGCACTTGAACGCCTCTTCACATTGCCCGCGAAAGGAAAGATGTGTCGTCAATTGCATCCGTAAGCAGCCGGCCGCAATCGAATCTTCATTTTATCTCCCTGGCGGAAACGTCACTCCACAGGTCGTGCGCCATCGCAATGGCCGTCTCGCGTTCCGAGTAATAGCGCGGAATATTACGCACGGTCTGGTAGCCGCGATGTTTATAGAATTGCATGGCCTGTTTATTTATCTCCCGCAGTTCCAGCCGCACGATGGATACCCCGGCGGTGAGCGCGGAACTTTCCAGCCAGGACAACAGGGTGGCGCCGATGCCGGATCGGCGAAAGAGCGGTTTCACCGCGAGCAGATCCAGATGCGCCTCCTCAGCCCAGTGAAAGCGCATGATGGCAAACCCGGCCAGCCGGGAAGAAACCTCTGCCTTGATGACGGCGGTCTCCCGATCCAGGATCGCCCGCCAGATCCGCTCCGGACGCCAGCGCCAATCTAACCCGGCCTCGATCAAGTCTCGCGACATCTCCGCAATCTGTTGGGCATCCTCGCGCCGGGCGAATTCAATGTTCATGGTACTTATATAGAACCGGCAATGTCGGTTGTCACCCTTTATTTATTCTGGCCACATTGTTTCGTGAACGATTCGCCCAACAGCGTGGCTACGATCCCCCGCAGGCGATCGTAATGACTCCTTGCCAGACTGGGACGTCTTCTTGCATGAAACGTTATACATCATGATCAATTACCGAGACATTCGAGAACCAAAGTTCCTTCCAGCGTCGTACCTTCTCACTCACAGTCAACTCCTTCGGAGAGACTGATATTTTCGCTCCGAGGCAACCATTATCCTCAAGTATCGAACTGTTAACGGCGGCATACAGTAGTCCGCTCTCTTGATACAGAACTCCGACCAATACTCCACACCTGCTACAAAAGATACAGTCCGCGATCTCGCCACCCTGACGATACTTTCCAAGGAGGCGCGAAGTTTCAACTTCGATGCGCAGGGAGCCATGCGGGTCGGAAATGTATGACGCGCCATGCTTGCGACAGAACTCGCAATCGCAAGCCCGAGGTCCATATCCGCCTGGCGCATCCGGAAGCTCAATGGCTACGCGGATGTTCCCGCAATGACATTTCCCTTTCAGAGGGTGCATATGGTTAACTCAAAACCTGATTACCAGACAAATATGACCTGATATGAGATAAGGTATCTTTGATAGTAAATATTTCGATGTCGGGTTAAGCTCCGCTAACCCGACCTACTTAATCGGCAACCGACTGTTCCAATATTTCCGATACGAATTGATTGATGCTTTTATCCTCCGCACTGGCGCGCGCGGCGATTTCCCTGTGCAATCTGGCCGGGATCCTCAGATTGAATTTGCCTGAATATTCCTTTGTAGGACTAATACCTTTTTCTTTGCAAACCTCGAAAAAGACATTTAACGAGTTTTTAAATTCTTTCCGAAGCTCTGCCGGGTTTTTGCCATAAAAATCGGCGCTCCCGTTCAGTCCGAGAATTTCTCCCCGGAACTGATCAAGTTCGGGATCGTATTCAATCTTAGCCTTGTAACCGCTGACTTGCATGATATTCATGGCTTCACCTCATAATACTCAAACCATTTCCGAATGCTGACAACCGCACCTTTATCCGTGTTCGGAGAAGGATGTGGCCTGTGAAAGACGCGGACTTCACCGAAAAGTATAACCGCAACTCTTGAGCCTTCTCTTTCCGACACATCTGCGCCGAGTGCCCGGAACAACGCCTCTATATCCGACCATCGAATTGTGCCGCTCGGAGGCTTTCTGAATATTTGTTCGAGAGTTTTCCGGTGCTTGCGGTTCATGCATGAAAGGTACCAAATAGTGGTACTATGTCAAGTACAACGCATGTTAGGTTTACGGCCCTAGGCGCGGTTGTTGAGATTCGGCGTTGAAACGCCAATGGGGTCGCCCCCCTCCGCGCAAATATCGATACTGGTTTTTACATCGGCGGGCTTCATATTCCGGCGTGGATGGGTTAATCTCGAAATGAAAAAAAACCGTCAAGAAAGCGGCAAGCCAAGGGGGATTACGCATGCAAGACGTTGATATTATCGCTTCCTACTGGACCCTGTCGGGCGGCGCCCTGCCGCACACCGACCATGAGTACAGCACCTTCGATTTCAAGGATCGGGTGGTATCGGCGGCGAAGGCCGGATTCAAGGGGATCGGCCTCTGGCACGCGGACCTCGAATATATCCTGCGCACGCGCAGCCTCAAGGAGATGAAGCAGATCCTGGATGACAACGGCATCGAACATCTGGAGCTGGAATTCCTCACCGACTGGTTCTGGGAGGACGATCGCCGCAAGGCCTCCGATAAAAACCGGAAGATGCTGCTGGACGCGGCCGAGGCCCTGAATGCGCGTCACATCAAGGTGGGGGATTTCAGCGCCCAACCGTGTCCCATGGATCACATGATCGAATGTTTTGCCAAGCTCTGCCAGGAAGGCGCGGATGCGGGGACGCGGATCATTTTCGAGATGATGCCCTTCGCCAACATCAAGACCCTGGCCGATACCGTCGCGCTCGTCGAAGGGGCGGGCGCGAGCAACGGCGGCATCATCTTCGATCTCTGGCATGTGGTGCTGCTGAAGATCTCCCATGCGGAGATCAAGCGGATCCCGCGCGGCATTGTGATGGGCGTCGAACTCAACGACGGCGATCCGAATATGTCCGGCGATCTGCACGACCTCACCATCAATCACCGTCGTCTTTGCGGCGAGGGCAGTTTCGACATCGCCGGATTTCTGCGGTGCATGCGGGATATCGGCTATGATGGACCTTACGGTATCGAGGTCCTGTCCGAGAAATTGCGACCACTCGGCCTGGATGAGACCACCAGGAAGGTTTACGACACCACCATTGCACAATTTCGGAGCCTGTAACCATGAGCGCAAAAAAACACGCCTTCCCGCTGCCTTCCGAGATCGAGACCCTGCCGGGCACGGAGGGCTGGGAGACGATGTATCCGTATTTCACCCGCTTCCGGCCGGAGGATGACAAGCAGTTCTGGTTTTACAACTCCATGCATTTCCCGGAGCCTATGCCGGCCTTCGACGTGATCACCGCCGAGGTCCCCTACACCGGTATGGGCGCCTTCACCACGCGCGTGTTCGCCTTCCCGACGGCGCTGGGCGTGGATCACCGCATCGTCAACGGGCGGGTCTACATCACCGCCTATGCGGTCACCGACCCGGCGGAGATCGGCCGCCGGGCCGAGATCTTCCAGAAGCGGGCCGGTTATTATTTTGAGAACTGGGAAAAACTCTACGGCGAATGGCAGGTGCGGGTCGAGCAACTGATCCGCGACATGGATGCCATCGAGGTTCCCACGCTGCCGGAGTTCGAGGATGAGAAGGTCGTCACCAATGCCACCGGCATCGCCCAGAATCACTATGTCCGCGAGGCCTTTCATCGCTGCATCGAGAATTATTCGAAGATGTGGCATCACCATTTCGAATTCCTGATGCTGGGTTACGGGGCCTATGTGGTGTTCTTCGAGTTCTGCAAGAAGGCCTTCCCCGAGATCACCGATCAGACCGTGGCCCGCATGGTGGCCGGCATCGACGTCACCATGTTTCGCCCGGACGATGAACTCAAGAAACTGGCGAAGCTCGCCGTGCAACTCGGGATCGGCGACAAGTTTGTGCCCGAGGCCGATCCGCAGCAAATTCTGGCGGCGGTCCGCGCCGCGGGCGGGGCGGGCGAGGAGTGGCTGCTCGCGCTGGAGCAATCCCGCAATCCCTGGTTCAATCTCTCCACCGGGGACGGTTTCTATCATCATCACCGCAGTTGGAACGAGGACCTCTCGGTGCCGTTCTCCGCGCTGCCGCGCTACATCCGGCAGGTGCAGAACGGCGAATCACTGGAGCGCCCGACGGAGCGGCTCAAGGTCGAGCGCCAACGGATCATCGACGAATACCGGGCGCTGCTGGCCACAGATGAGGATCGCGCGGCCTTCGATCAGATGCTGGGACTCTCGCACCGGGTATTCCCCTTCGTCGAGAATCACAAGTTCTACTGCGAGCATTGGCACACGACCCGCTTCTTCCTGAAGGTGCGGGAATTCGGGGCGCTGCTTGCGAACAAGGGCGTGCTGGAGGAGGCCGGGGACATCTTTCATCTGCATTATTCGGAGGCCGAGCAGGCGCTGGTGGATGTGATGCTGGCCTGGGCGGCGGGTTCGCAGCCGGTCGGCGGGCCGCGCTGGAAACCCATGGTGGCGGAGCGCAAGCGCATTCTCGAAAAGCTGAAGGAATGGCAGGCCCCGCCGGCGCTGGGTCCCATCCCGGAGAGCGTGGAAGACCCCGCGCTGAAGATGTTGTGGGGGATTACCTCCGAGACGCTCGACGCCTGGTCGAGACCCCCCGAGGAGGACGGCGAGAACATCCTGCGCGGCTACGCCGCCTCGCCCGGCGTGGTGGAGGGCGTGGCGCGGGTGTTGCTGGATGTGAACGACATCGGCCAGATGCGCGAAGGCGAGATCCTGGTCTGCCCGGTGACCGCGCCGAGTTGGGCCCCGGTCTTCGGCAAGATCAAGGCGGCGGTCTCCGACATCGGCGGCACCATGTCCCATGCGGCGATCGTCGCGCGCGAATACGGCATGCCCGCCGTGGTCGGGACGGGGCATGCGACGAAGCGCATCAAGACCGGGCAGAGGCTGCATGTGGACGGGGATCGCGGAGTGGTGACGATTCTTTAGTCATTTGTCATTGGTCGTTCGCGATCAGTCCTGCTGAGCCGGAACATCATCAAACATACAGGTTGTCATGAACAATAACGATTTCATCCGCAGGTTCGAAGATATCCATATCGGCGATCGCCCGGCCGTGGGCGGCAAGGGCGCAAGCCTCGGCGAGTTGCTGAACGCGGGCGTGCGCGTGCCGCCCGGCTTCGTCGTGCGCACAAGCGCCTTTCGCGCGGCCTTCCGGCAATCCGGGATCGGACCGGAGATCGTCCGCACTATCGAGGCCCTGCACGGCATGGGTCTGGAAGAGATCGCCGCCGCGACCCGCGAGATCCGCGCGCGCATCGTTCACGAACCGCTGCCTGCGCCGGTGAACGACGCCGTCGTCGCGGCCTATGAGCAACTCGCCCGGCAGGATGCGGAATTCTTCCCGGTCGCCGTGCGCTCCAGCGCCACCAGCGAGGACAGCGAGGAGGCGAGTTTCGCCGGCCTTCAGGAGACCCTGCTGTGGGTGCTCGGCGAGGCGGGCGTGCTGCACGCCGTGCGGGAATGCTGGGCCAGCCTCTACAGCGCGGAGTCGGTGAGTTACCGCTTGCGGCTCGCCCTGCCCGAACCCGAGGTCGCGATGGCCGTTGTGATCCAGCGGATGGTGAACGCCCGTTCCGCCGGGGTAATGTTCACCCGCAGCCCGGCGACGGGCGATCGCTCGGTGATCGCCATCGAAGGGAGTTGGGGGATCGGTTCCGCCATCGTCAGCGGCGAGGTCACTCCGGACAAGTTCATCGTCAGCAAGGTGACCGGTGAGGTCTCAGGCCGGACGATAGCGCAAAAGGCCATCGAGCATGCGCCGGATCCGAAACACGGCGGGATCGTCACTAGGGCAGTACCGGCGGAACAACAGCGGCAACCCTGCATCACCGATGAGGAACTGCGGGAACTGGTCAGACTCGGCAAAAACATAGAGCGGCATTACGGGCATCCCCAGGACATCGAGTGGGCGATCGATCGCGCCGGCGCCTTTCCCGATAATATCTACCTGCTTCAGAGCCGGCCCGAGACCGTTTGGGCGAAGAAGGATCGGGAACGCCAGCCCACCGCAGTCCCCAAGGCCCACGCCTACGATCACGTCTTCAGTCTCATGGGCGGCAGGAAATAATTCATGCCGTTGACCAATGCCGATGTCGAGGAAATCCTGCGGCTCCTCGAACACTCCCCGTACGATGAGCTGCATCTCGATACCGGGAAATTCCGTCTGACGCTCCGCCGCGGGCCCGAGGGGACGGGACAGTGGCGCCGGGAGACCGAGACCCTGAACGAGCCCCACCGGATCGAAGCGGAGACCGGCGGGACCGCGCCGTCCGCCGCGATCCTGGATGTGGACGCCGAGACGGCGGCCTTCAGCGATCACGAGCCGGACACGATCCCCATCCTGGCGCCGATGATCGGCACGTTCTACCGCGCCCCGAAACCCGGCGCGCCGCCCTTTGTCGAGGTCGGGTCGCGCGTCGGAAAAGATACGATCATCGCCATCATCGAGGTCATGAAGCTGATGAACTCCGTCCCCGCGGGCAAGGCGGGGACAATCACGGCGATCCTGGCGGCGGACGGGGAATTCATCGAGGCCGGTCAGGTCCTGATGCGTATCAAGCCGGACCCGGCATGAACATCGCGCGGTTGTTGATCGCGAACCGCGGCGAGATCGCCGCCCGGATCATCCGCACCTGCCGGGACCTTGGGATCGAGTCCGTGCTCGCGGCCTCGGATGCGGATTTGCATTCGACCCCGGCGCGTCAGGCGGATCAGGTGGTCCGCATCGGCCCGCCGCCCGCCGGCAAAAGTTATCTCAATATCGAGGCCGTGATCGCAGCAGCCCGCGCCGCCCGCGTCGACGCCCTCCATCCAGGTTACGGTTTTCTCGCCGAAAATCCGCGACTCGCCCGCGCCTGTGACGAGATCGGGATCATCTTTGTGGGTCCGACCGAGGCAAACCTGCACAGCGTCGGGGACAAGCTCGAGGCCCGCCGGCAGGCCGCGGCGGCGGGACTGCCCGTCGTGCCTGGGGGCGCGGCTGAGGATGCGGCGACGGGGGTGAAACTCGCGGAGACCCTCGGTTATCCCGTGCTCATCAAGGCGGTCAGCGGCGGCGGCGGCAAGGGCATGAAGCGGGTGTTCCAGCCCGCCGAAATGGCCGGACAGATGACGCTCGCCATGGCCGAGGCCGGCGCGGCCTTCGGCGATCCGCGTGTGTATGTGGAGCGTTATGTGGAATCCGGCCGGCATGTCGAGATCCAGATCCTGGGCGACGGACGGGAGGTCATTCACCTCGGCGATCGGGACTGCTCCATCCAGCGTCGTTATCAGAAACTTCTGGAAGAGGCCCCGGCCCCGGACCTGCCCGAGGCCGTGCGCGGCGCGATGCGCGAGGCGGCCGTGGCCCTCGGCCGACAACTGCATTATCGCGGGCTCGGCACGGTGGAACTGCTCTATGATCGGCTCAGCCAGTCGTTTTATTTCCTGGAAGTGAACGCCCGCATCCAGGTGGAGCATCCCGTCACCGAGGCCATCACCGGACTCGATCTCGTGGCCGAACAGATCGCCGTCGCCGAAGGCCGGCCTTTGCGAATACGCCAAGAGGAGGTGACGTTCAATGGACACGCCATCGAATGCCGCATCAACGCGGAAGACCCGGCCCGGGATTTTCAGCCAAGTCCGGGCGCGATCCTGGAGGCGAGTTTTCCGGCGGGTGCCGGCGTCCGCGTGGACAGCCACATCGAAAAGGGGGTCGTCGTTCCGCCGTTCTACGATTCCCTGCTCGCCAAGGTCATCAGTCACGGCGCCGACCGGAGCGCGGCAGTGCAGGCAATGCAACAGGCCTTGGGCAACACCCGCATCGGGGGCATCGCGACGAACCTCGGGATGCACGAGGCCCTGCTCGAGGATCCGGAGTTTCGTCGTGGCGGGTACGATACGAATTTCTTCACCCGGCACATGCAGGAGATGTCGGCCACACCGCGCGCCGTAACGGGAGGCGGACATGGCTGAGATCCGGCTCGTCGATGTCTCCATCCGCGACGGCAACCAGAGCCTCTGGAGCGCCACCGGCCTCAACACCCGGCAGATCCTCCAGATCGCCCCGGTGGTGAACCGCGTTGGCTTCCAGGCGCTCGATTTCACCTCCAGCACCCACATGGCGGTCGCGGTCCGCTATTTCCGCGAGGACCCGTGGGAACGGATCCGGCTCATGCACGCGGCCTGTCCCGACACGCCGCTGCAACTCATCACCACGGGTTTCCGCTTCATCTCCTGGGAGACCGTGGACAGCGAATTCATGCGCCTGGTGTATCGCTGCCTGATGCGCAACGGGATCGGCCGGTTCGTGTTGCTCGACCCCATGCACGACATGGACGCCCTGCTGGCCTCGGCGCGCATCGTCAAGGAGGAAGGCGGGGCAGAGACCATGGCGGCGCTGACCTACACCCTGAGCCCGGTGCACGACGACGCCTTTTATGCCGCCTGCGCCGCGCGCGTCGCACAATCCCCGGATGTGGATCGGGTATATATCAAGGATCCTTCCGGGCTGCTGACCCCGGAGCGGGCGCACACCCTCATCCCGGCGGTGCGCAAGGTCCTGCGGGGCAAGCCGCTCGAGATCCATTCCCATTGCACAATCGGCCTGTCCCAGTTCAATTACATGGTCGCGGCGGAACTCGGCATCGATATCCTGCATACCGCGGTGGGGCCGCTCGGCAACGGCAGTTCCCTGCCGCCGGCCAAGGAAACCATCGCCAATCTTCGCGCCCACGGCCACGAGGTGATAGTAAATGAACGCGCCCTGCGGCAGATGACGGATTATTTCTCCGCGCTCGCCCGGGCCGAGGGGCTGCCCTTCGGTCAACCCCAGCAATACGACGCCAGCTTCCTGCGCCATCAGGTGGCGGGCGGGGTCATGACCACAACGCGCCGGCAGCTCGCCGAGCTGGGACTGGAGCACAAATTCGAGGCCGTCATGGCCGAGGTGGAGCGGGTCCGCGCGGAACTCGGTTCGCCGATCATGGTGACGCCGTTTCCGCAGATCGTCTGCACCCAGGCCTTTTTCAATGTGACGGGGACGGAGCGCTACCGCAACGTCCCGGATCAGTTGATCCGTTATGTCCTCGGTCGTTTCGGCCGGCCCACGGCGCCGGTGGACCCCGAAGTGCTGGATCGCATCATGTCGCTGCCGCGCACCCGCGAGATCCAGACCGAGCCCGAGATGCTGACGCTCGCGGACGCCCGCAAACGCTTCCCCGCCACGCTCACCGACGAGGAATTTCTCCTGCGCGCCGTGATGCCCCAAGAACAAGTGGACGCCATGCGCGCTGCCGGCCCCTCGCCGCGCCATTACAATCCGGAACTGCGCCCGCTCCTGAAGCTGATCGAGGGTATCGTCAATCAACCGCCGACGCGGGAGATTAATATAGAGAAAGAGGATTTCCGGCTACAGTTGCGCGGCAAGGAAACCGCTGCCCAAGCAGGATAATCCCGTACTTGTGCGAGTCTGTGCTTGATATACTGAATGGCATGGATCGACTACCGATATCCCGAATTATCAATTACAGGCAGATCCTGCCGTTCATTACGCTGGTCCTCCTTCAGGCATTGCCGGCGCATGAGAGTCTTGCCCAGGACCAAAACCAGCCACCTGCCCCGGCGGCGGTAACTGAGCAAGCGGCTGCCGCGCCTGAAGCCGCCGCGCCCGCGCCCGAGATCAGCGCGGCCGAGCAGCAGGTGTTGCAGGTCCGCCAGCAATTGCAGGAGATCCAGGCATCCCTCAAGGCCAAGCGCAGCGAACTTCGGGCGGCGCGCCGGCAACTGAAGCAGGTCACGGACGAATCCGAGCGGGTGGAACTGGAACAGCGGATCGCGCAGGAGGAAGACGAGATCGACAACCTGCGGGAGTCCTTCGAGAACATCGCCCTCGGCGGCCTCGATCTCAGCGTCTTCGAGGCGGAAAGCCAGACCGAACGCTTCGATTGGCAGCAGGAGCTGCAAGTGGTCTTGAAGCCGGTCTTTCAGCAATTGCGGCAACTGACCGAGAAGCCGCGTCAGATCGAACGGTTGAATGGCCAGATCTCGCTGCTGACCGATCAGATCCGCATCTCCCAGCGGGCGCTGGAAAACATCTCGCAATTGATCGATGAAGCCCTGGAGAAGGACACCCTGACCCGGCTGGAGCAGGTCGAGGACCGCTGGGAGCGGCGCCTCGGCGACTTGCAGCGGCAGCGGGAGATCAGTCAGTTGCAATTGCAGACCCTGCAGAACAGCAGCGAGTCGATCCTGCAACAGATCCGGACGGCGGTGCGGGATTTCGTCACCGGCCGCGGCCTGAATCTGGCGCTCGCCGTCGCGGCGTATGTCCTCGTCTATTTCCTGATGAAGGGGTTATACGCCGGTTATCTCTTCCTCGCCCGGCGGGGACTGGTGCGGATGGCCTCTTCCACCACCAACCGGCGGATCATGGCGTACAGTTACCAGGCGTTGACCATCACACTTGCCACGCTGGTGACGCTCGCGGCGCTGTATATCCGCGGCGATGTGCTCCTGCTGGTCATCGCGATCATCATTCTCCTCATCATCCTGCTTGGCCTGCGCAATTATCTGCCGCGCTACTTGCAGGAATCGAAACTCCTGCTCAACATCGGCGCGGTGCGCGAGCGCGAGCGCGTGATCTACAAGAGCTTGCCGTGGCTGGTGCGCTCGCTCGGCATGTATTCGAGGCTTTACAATCCGGCGCTGGACGGTCTGTTGCGTCTGCCCCTGTCAGAGATGCTGCTGCTCGTCTCGCGTCCCTATCGCGAGGACGAACCCTGGTTTCCGACCAGCCCCGGCGACTGGGTAATGATGGCCGACGGCGTGATAGGTCAGGTCCTGCGCCAGACCCCGGAGATCGTGCAGCTCAAGACCAAGGGCACGGTATTGACCTACGCGACCAGCAATTTTCTGGCCGGCGGTCCGCGCAATCTCTCGGAGGGCTTCGGGGTATCGACGGTCTTCGGCATCGACTACAAGCATCAGGCGATCAGCACCCACCTCGTGCCGAACATCCTGCACGAGGCCATCGAACAGGGTCTCGGCAAGACCGACTTCGGCAAGTTCGTGGAAAACATCCTGGTCGAATTCAAGGAGGCCGCCGCCTCCTCGCTGAACTATCAGGTCTACGTCACCATGAAGGGCGAGGGCGCGGAGTTTTATTTCGCGGTCAGCCGGATGGTCCAGCGCATCTGCGTCGATACCTGCAACGCGCAGGGCTGGGGCATCCCCTTCAACCAGCTCACCCTGAATGCGGGCAGCGGGTTCAGTGCGACGCCGTTAATCTGAAATTACGTTATTCATGCCATGGATGATAATCATCCGCGGCGGACGGATAACGCTATCGTATATCGTTCTGGCATTTAGCCGCTGCGGAATCTAGCGTTCAGCCGACGTAAATTCTTGCGTTCAGCCGACTTCTGAGTCTACCATTCCCCATGGCCAGGAACCCCATGCCCATTCCCCGTTTACTGGCGCCACGTCTGCGCGAGGCCCTCCGGGATACGCCTGCCGTACTGATTCATGGCCCGCGACAGAGCGGCAAGACGACGCTTGCGCGCATTGTCGGAGAGCCCATGGGATATCGCTACCTGTCATTCGACGACACGGGCATTCTTGCGGCCGCACGGCGCGATCCGGCCGGTTTTGTATCCGATCTTGCGCCGAGAACCATCCTGGACGAAGTGCAGCGTGTCCCCGAGATTTTTCCCGCCCTGAAGGCGGCGATTGACACACGTCGAACCGCAGGCAAGTACATCCTGACCGGGTCGGCAAATGTTCTGCTGATCCCGCGTTTAACGGAGTCGCTCGCGGGGCGCATGGGAATATTACGGCTACATCCGCTAGCCCAATCCGAAATCGAGGGCAGGCAGCCACGCTTTATCGATGCTTTGTTCTCCGGCCGCTTCAAGACCAGGATCGGCGAGCGCCTCGGCAGAGATCTGCTTGAACGCATTGTCGCAGGCGGCTACCCCGCGGCGCTTGTACGCCGATCGGCGCCCCGCAGGGCCGCCTGGTATCGTGACTATATCGAAACCCAGATCCAGCGCGACGTGCGCGATTTATCCCGCATTCATTCGCTGGATGCATTGCCCAAACTGCTGATGGCGGCTGCAAGCCACACAGGGACGCTGATCAACGTGGCGGATCTGGCGGCGCCGATGGAAATGACTCGCCAGACCATACACGACTACGTAACGCTGTTGGAGAGGGTGTTTCTGTTGGAACGGTTGCCCGCCTGGCATGCCAACCGCCTGACTCGTCTGGTAAAGCGCCCCAAGTTACATATTGGAGATACCGGCATCGCCTGCGCGCTGCTCGGGATTGATGCGCAGGCGCTCAGCAGGGACGGCGCATTACTCGGCCGTTTGCTGGAGACCTTCGTGTTACAAGAGCTGCGCCGCCAGGCGGCCGTCCGTCCGTCACCCATCAACTTTTTCCATTTCCGTGACCGTGATGATTTCGAAGTGGACATCGTTCTGGAACGTGACCTTTCATCCGTGGCCGGTATCGAAGTCAAAGCGGCGGCGAGCGTGAACGAAGGCGATTTTCGCGGGCTGCGCAAGCTGCGGAGCATCGCAGGCAAGCGCTCCATGACAGGTATCGTGCTTTATGATGGAGCCGCGACAATCCCCTATGGCGATGGCCTGTTCGCCGTGCCGATCCGATCGCTCTGGGAGGCGCCGTGAGCTGTTTCATATGAGTGATAAGGAATAACTCCGCGATGCGATTCGCCGCCATCGACTTCGAGACCGCCAACTACAGCCAGGATAGCGCCTGCGCCGTGGGCCTGGTTGTCGTGGACGGCGCCCAAATCGTGGACCGGGCCTATCACCTGATCCGGCCGCCGACGACGGAATTCAAATTCACTCACATCCACGGGTTGACCTGGACGGATGTCTGTAACGCCAAGACGTTCGCCGAACTCTGGCCTGAATTGCGCGGGTATATGAGGAAAATAGATTTTCTCGCCGCGCACAACGCGCCTTTCGACCGGGGGGTGCTCGCCGGCTGCTGTACCAGTTACGGCTTGTCGAATGTCAGACGCCGCTTCGTCTGCACGGTGCAGGTCGCGCGGGAGGTGTGGAGCATCTATCCGACCAAGCTGCCGGATGTGTGCCGCAGCCTCAGCATACCGTTGCAGCACCATCGCGCCGACTCCGATGCCGAAGCCTGCGCCCGCATTGTCATGGCCGCGATGACCGCGGGTTGGATGCCGTGAGGTTTGCTTGAGTGCGTTAATGATGAGATGGCGTCGTCACAATCCCCCCTGCAATCCCTCCCCTCTGAATATCGCCAGATGCCGCAGCCGCAGGGTGATGACTGCGCCGACGAGCAATAATGCGGCGAGGAAAATGAGGCCGCCGGAGTAACTGCCGGTGTAATCGAGCACGAGTCCCACCGCATACGGGCCGACGAAGCCGCCCACGGAGCCGATGGTGTTGATGAGTGCGATCCCGCCGGCTGCGGAACTGCCCTTGAGGAACTGCGGGGGCAGGGCCCAGAACGGCCCGCGGCTGCCGAGATCGCCGATCGCGGCGATGGTGAGCGCGACGAGCGCAGGGACCGGCGAGACCAGCCAGGCGCTGAGGCTGAAACCGATCACCGCGACGAAGCTCGGAATGGCGATGTGATAAAAGCGTTCGCCGGTGCGGTCGGAACTCGCGCCGATGAGCGCCATGCCGATGGCGGCGGCGAAGTAGGGAATGGCCGTGATCATCCCGACCAGGAAATCGCTCAGCCCGGAAAGGCTTTTCACGATCTGCGGGATCCATAGCGACAGGCCGTAACTCCCCGTCTGGCAGGTAAACATGACGAGCGCGAGCAGCCACACGACGGGATGCAACAGGGCCTCGCGTAGGCGGATATTGTGCTGCCGCTCGGTGGCGGCGGCCTCCTCCCGCAGGCGTGCGCACAGCCATTGACGTTGTTCGGGCGCGAGCCAGTGGGCCTCCTCCGGACGATCCGTCAGGTAGCCCAGCACCACGAAGCCGAGCAAAACCGCCGGCACGCCCTCCAGCAGGAACAGCCATTGCCAGCCATGCAGATGCATGACCCCGTCCATCTGCAGGATCAGGCCGGCGACCGGGCCGCCCACCACGATCGAAAGCGGGATCGCCGACATGAACCAGCCGACGGCGCGCGCCCGCTGCCGGGCCGGATACCATTCCGTGAGATAGTAGATGATCCCAGGGAGAAACCCCGCCTCGGCCACCCCAAGCAGGAAGCGCAGGACATAGAAGACTGTCGCTGTCGTGACGAACATCATGGCAATCGAGATGACGCCCCAGGTCAGCATGATGCGCGCGATCCAGCGCCGCGCGCCCACCTTCGCGAGGATCAGGTTGCTCGGGACCTCGCAGAGCGCATAGCCCACGAAGAACACGCCGGCCCCGAAGCCGTAGACGGAGGCGCTGAAATTCAGATCCTCGTTCATCTGCAATGCGGCGAAACTGATGTTCACGCGGTCGAGCCAGGCGACGACATAGAGCACGAGCAGGAAGGGGATGAGCCGCCAGGTGACGCGCCGGATCGTGGCTTCTTCTAACATGGAATGGTCCTTGTGGCAGTCGCAAATCACGGCATGGTATTGGTCGGGGTGAGGGATGTCCATGCCGGAGATCTTCCGCGTTCGTTGGTCAAACCCGGGCGCGCCCGTTAAGATAACCGGCGGGCAAGCGATGAGGATGGCGGACATGATCTGCGACGAGCGGCACAAGATTACCTTCGATAAACTCGGCTTCGTGGTCATCCCTGGATTTTTTCCTGTGGAAACGATCCGGGTGGTCTCGGACTGGCTGGATGCGCTGCAACAGCAGCCTCCCGGGCCCGCGCCCGAGGCGCGTTATTTCGAACGCAGTTCCATCACCGGAGAGCCGCTGCTGGTGCGCGTGGAATACATCCTCGGCGATCACAATCCTGAGATCACGCGCCTGTTGTTGACGAACGATGTCAGGGCCAGCCTGACCACTTTGCTCGGCGAGCCGCCGGTGCTCTTCAAGGAAAAGGTGAACTACAAGGTCCCCGGATCGAGGCCGGACAAACTGCATCAGGATCAGGCCGCGGGCTGGAATGCCTACACGAACTTTTTCGTCACGCTCTGTATCGTGATCGACGAAAACCGGCGGGACAACGCCGCGCTCAGTTTTCTCGGCAACGGGAAATTTCCACGGGCGTTGATGGGGCCGGAATGGAAGCCGCTCACCGACCAGGACCCGCCTTATCAACCTGAGGAGGATTACACCCTGGTGGTGGCGCAACCAGGCGATGCGATCTTCTTCAACAGCTTTATCCCGCACGGCTCGCCGGCCAATCGCAGTAGCGCCTGCCGGCGCAATATCTATCTCACCTTCAATGGCCAATCCGCGGGCGATCATCGTGATCGTTATTACCAGGACAAGTGGCGGACCTATCCGCCGAATAGACTTGAGGAGGCGCGTGCCGAGACCTCCTACAGGGTATAGATTAATGTAGGAGTCATGTTGCATGGATGCAAAAACAACACATCAAAACAACAGTCCTGTGTTAAAAAACATACTCGCGTAAGATGCGCGCCACAGCCAAAAACTAATGTCAAATTGATCACAGAATTTGGTTGCGAGGCCTTCCGGCATGGGGCAGAATCCGGCTCAACTTAAAACTAGAAATTCGACCGGGGGGCCGCATGTTGAGGGGGCAACGCATCATCACAATCATCCTTTTACTGGCCGGCCTCTCGACAGCACAAGCCGGCAATCTCCCCGCCTCCAGCTACATCGCCGCCTTCAGCACTTCACTCGATACCTCGCTTCAAAGCAAGCTCGCCTCGGTCGTCAATAGACTCGGACTCGCGCGCGCCGCGCAAAACGGCAAGCTCGCCGTTACGCTGATCGATATCACCAACCCCTCAGCGCCGAAGGTCGCGGCCATCAACGGCAACGAGATGATGTATGCCGCGAGCCTGCCGAAGATCGCGATCCTTTACGCGGCCTTCGTCGAGATCAACCGCGGGCGGATGCAGCTCGATGCGGCGACCCGTGAATCCATGACCCGCATGATCCGCGTCTCCTCCAACGAGGACGCCACCCGCATGATCAACAAGATCGGCAAGCAGCGTCTGCTCGAGATCCTGCAAACGGGGCCGTATCGTTTTTATGACCCGGCCACCAATGGCGGCCTGTGGGTCGGGAAGGAATACGCCAAGGGCGTGGCCTATCGCCGCGATCCGCTGCATAACCTCTCCCACGGCGCGACGGTCTTGCAGACCGCGCGTCTGTATTATCTGCTGGATACCGGCAAGCTGTTCCCGCCTGAACTCACCCGGCAGATGAAGGAGATCCTCAGCCATCCCGGCATCGATCATAAATTCGTCAAAGGTCTCAAACAGCGGCCGGAGGCGGTGATCTACCGCAAGTCAGGAAGCTGGCGTCAATGGCACGCGGACAGCGCCCTGGTCGAGGCCAACGGCTATAAATACATCGCCGTGGTGCTCGCCGAGGACCCGCAGGGCGGCAAGTGGCTGGAGCGGATGATCGCGCCGATGCACGATCTGATCGTGCGCCCGAAATACGCCGCCCTCACTCGCTGACCGCCTCCGCCTGAGCCCCCGCGGGCTCGTCCTGCCCCCGCAGCAACAGCGTCGCGTTGCGTATGTCGCCTGTTGTGATCAACTCGTGTATCCCCGCCGCCAGCGTCTGGTGATCGTAGGCGCTGTTGCGTCGCAGGACATTGCTCATCAAGGCCACGAGGTAATGATATTTACGCTCGCCCGCGGGCGCCTCGACGATGGCGACGGAGTTCATCAGGTTCTTCACATTGCCGTGGTACTGGAAGCAGCGGAAACCAGGCTCGGGCCGGCACTCGAACAGCGATCCCGATTTGAAATAGACTGCGGAATCGTTCAACGCAGGCGCGGAGGCGTAACGGATGCGCCGCTCGGTGGAGTACATCAGGCGCTTGATCTCGCGGCTGGAGAAATCGTCCACCAGTTTGCCCTGTTCCAGCTTCAGCAGGTATTCGAGCAGCGTCCGCGGCGTGGCGTAACTCGTCGTGCCGGGAACCTTGCGCTGTCCGGTGGCGGTGAACAGGCTCCCCTGCCGGATCAGATCCAGATCCATGCCGTTGCGGGCGACCGGCGGTTGCAGGGTCTCCGCCAGCAGGTTCCCCAGTTCAGGCTTGGGCGTCGTCGCGAAGAATTCTTGAACCTTTGCCGGGGCGAGGGGAAAGTCCCGGCCATAGCGCTTCAGCAGCATGGCGTGTTCGATCACGGTGGAGGCGGCCGCGTTGGAACTCGCGGACATCATCCAGTCGAGAAATTCCCAGTAGGTCCCCATGTCGCCGGGGGCGAGACGCTTGCGGATCAGCGTCTCCGTCTTCCGGTCCCAGATGCGCACCGTGTGGTGATCGGTGAGGACGAAATCATCCGCCTCGATATGTGTGTCCCGGAGCACACGCTTGCGCGCATCAAGGTCATCGGGATGGAGATCGGCGAGCGTCTGGAACACCGCGAGGGCAACCAGCAGTTTGCCGACGCTGCCCACGTTCGCACGGTAGTCCGCCTGATGCGCTGCGTAGCGCGGATGATCAGGTTGCGAGAGGTCGAGTATCGCCACCTGGTAGCGGTCCACCCGATCGCCGAGCAGCGTGACGAGTTTGCGGGTGAGTTCGGGATCAGGTTCGGGGATTGTGAAATTAGGATAATCCCGCAGGCGGATATCCACCTCCGCCATCGGCAACAAGGCCCCGCGCGGCTGCCGGTCGCCTTTAAACTCTCCGGCCTCGATGCGGCGAGCGGCCTCAAGCCGGCCGATGCCGGTGGTCTCATAGCCGTCGAGGGGATAGGCATGGACCAGACCGGATAAACCCAGCAGGACGGGCGTGAGCCCTAATTGAAGAAAATATTTACTGTTCATCGGAAGCCCATCAGGGTTGCGGCGCCTGAGCGAGATCCACGCGGATCGCGGCGGCGTCCGCGAGTCCGTTGTCGATGGCGGAAAGCGAGGCGCTGTTCCGCGCCCGGCGGCTTTCGAGATAGGGCCGGATCTGGAACAGGCGCAGTTCCCCCGCCACGAATCCGAATTCCACATCCGCCGGGGCCGGCTGCCCCAGGTCATCCGTGATCGGCGGAAACCGTTCGGGGAGACTCCGGACAAGATCGACGAGCTGCGCGGCCTCCGCGGGTTGCAGGATTGTATGCGAACCGCTGACCCGCTCGCGCGTAATCCCCCCCGCCGGGTTCGCGGCCCGCCGCCAGGGCGTGGCGGCCTCGGCGAGCAACCGTATCCGGCCGGTCTCCTTGTTTATCCGGAGTGATTCCGCCGGCTGGCCGTCGACCGCCCCGCCGATCCCCTCGTTGATCGCCACGGTCATCCAGGCCGGATCGCCCGTATCGACATCCTGGGTGACCAGCACGCCGGATTTCTCGGAGGGCACCGTCCGCAACAGGAGGATGGCCGGGTAGACATGCTCCGGGGCGCGCATGAGCGCCTGCCGCCAGGCGAAGGCCCGGGCGCTGAAGGGCGAGGCCCAGACCCGCTGGATCGCGGAGAGCAGGGCATCGAAACCCACGACATTCGGCAGCGTCAGGTTCAAGCCCGCCCCGGTGAAATTCGGCAGGTCTTCGATGTTCGTATCGCTGCGGACGAACACGCCGATGCCTTCCCCGGTCCCGAACCGCTCCTCGAATGCGATTTCCAGATCGTGCCGGAACGTTTCGCCAGGGTCCGCGTTCAGGACCCAGGCCTCGAGTTCCGCGCGGAATTTCTCGGTTTCGGCCCGCCGTTCCGCCCCTGCTGCGGGCAGTGCCTCCAACCGGCGATACTCACTGATCATCCATTCGAACACGCTCAAGCCCGTCGCCCCGTAAGGCTGATCGAGCAGGCCGCGAAAGACCCCGAAGGGGATGGCGAGGCCTTCCGCGACGGCCTCCGGGTAATGTCGCTTGAGTTCGCCGAGTTTCGCGGCCTTGGGTCCGACGACGCGTCCCGAATCGTCGGCGCTGAGTTCGGCGAGCGGGATCAGCCGGCGGGTGGCGAGATCGAGTTTGTCGAGGTCCGGTTCGATAGTGATCGCGGGCGCGGCAGCCTCGGTGTTGGCCTCGGCGGGCGCGATCACGACCGAACCTTGCGGCGTGACCGCGAGAGTGATCGCCTCGCCATCATGCGAGGCAAGTTGTGGCAGGAGCGCCTGATCCACGCTCACGTTGGGTATGCCGAGATTGCGCGCCAGCAACTGGACATGGGAGAGGGGATTACCGGCCCCGGCGGTGATGATCCCGGCGACTGGCGGAAGATCCGCCGTGGTTTCACTCAGCACATAAATTCCGCTGGCGTCGAATCCCTGCGGCTGTCCCTGGTCCAGCGCGAAATGCAGGACCCCGCTCGCGAGCCCAGGGTTGAGCGCGTGCAATCCGCTCACCGCCTCCCCGAGGATCTCCTGACGGACGCCACTCAGTCGATTGACATCCTTTTGCAGCAGGGCGAGCGCCTGCGCGTAAAAGAACAATACGCTCCCCCGCAACTGATCCTGAATGAACAGGTTGCCGAGTGGCTCGATGGCGGCGTACCGCTGCATGGCCTCGCCGAAATACAGGTTGAGCGAGGCAGCGCCCCAGTCATTCAGCAGTCCCAGATAACCGAGCGTTTCCCGGTAACGTGCGAGGTCCAGTTCCATCTCGCCAGCACTGGCGGACACGGCTTCCAGTTGCGCCTCGAGTTGCCGGGGCGAGATCAGGCCGGTCCCGTAGGCCGCGGAGACCGCCGCCTCCAGCCAGGACAGGATCTCGCCGCGGGTGGCGGCAGGCAGCGTATCCCGGAGTTGCGACCCCGCCGCGTAAAATTCATTCTCCAGCCTGAGCGATGTATCCAGAAGCAGCATGCGGCCCTCGGGGCCGTTCGGCAGCAGCAGACGTTCCCGGAGTTGCCGCAACAACATGGCGCTGCGCAGGTAGCGCTCCCTGGGATCGGAAGTAGCATTGAAATGATCGCGCGCGGAGGTGAGGAGTTCGCCCAGATCGCCGGTATTGGCGAGGCGCTGCGCCGCCCGATCGAGATGTTCCGCCAGGGCGGTGGGGCGATGGACCTCCTGGATCAGATCGGCAAGGGCGTGGTAATCGCCAGCGTGTTCGGGCGAATCCAGTGTCCCGGCGTATTCGCGCACGCGGTCGGCATCTCTGGCGTCCGGGCTGATGTGGATCTTGTTGCGGATCGTCTGGAAGCGCGGATCGAGGATGGCAAGCTCCGTGCTCTTTTGCCGGATCTCGCTGACCTGATCGGTCTCCGCGCCGTGGGGCAGCATGCGGGCGGCGGTGCGCAGCAGGAGATAGCGTTGTTCCAGCCATTCCCGGCGCTCCGCCATCTTGTACAGCAGACGGCGGGCGGCGCGCCGCTCGCCTTCCTCCTGCAACGCGCCACGGTAAAAGCGGGCACGGCGCAGGATCCAGCCGTCGTCGATGGCGATCAGGAATTGCTCGATGAGGGTTTGCGCGAGCCGGTCGAGATGGGCGGGATCGGCGAGGAAGGCATCCGCCTTGATGTCCGCGAGGATATTGGCGACGTAATAACCGTCCGCCCGCAGCCACTTGACCCGATCCGTGTATTCCCCGTGCTGGGTCCCGCCGCCGCGGCCGTCGCAGACATTGGGACCGGGCGGCAGGATCGCGCCATCGTTGCAAAACCAGCGGATCTGACTGAAAGGGCCGCGCGGCGCAGTCTTCATTGTCTCGATCCAGCGCCGGTATTCGGCGGGCCCCGGACTATCGGTTTCGGCGGCCGGCAGTTCCGTGAGAGAGAGCCCGAACATGCCGGACAGCAGCATTCCATATGCGAGTCGGGCATATGCCCCGAGACGACTGCGATTCAGGTGCATATATTGAACAGGTTCCCCGGTGGAATTTGCGCGCCATTATAACCTCGACCGGGTAATCGATGCCCTGAAACAAGACGAGGGGTAGGTTTTTCAGAGATTCCTTAAAATGGGTTTGTGAGCTTGAGGTGGGTCTGTTCGGTCTTTACAATCCGCCGATGAGTCTGACTTTGTCCAACCTCATGTCACAGATCTGGCCGTTGGCGCTGGCTGCGGTGGTCATCGGGTACTTCGTTATCCGCGGACGTCATGCGACGCAGCACCGGCGCATTGCCGCGGATGCCGCGCAAAAGAAAATGGATTATGCAGCCCCTGCCAGCAGTTCGCCGGACACATTTACCGACCGGGATCTGCATCGGTTCTCGGGCGACACTCACGGTGTGGCGTGGACGGCCGAAGTCCTGCGTCTCGCCAGTGAGGTGGATGACGGTCTGGTCACCCGCAATGTCAATTCGATCAACTTCACACGCTGGACCGCGACCCAATGTATCGCGGACAGGGGCAGCCTGCTGTTGATGAATCTGCCCAAGGGCCAGCCGCAGGCCATAGCCGAGTCGAAAGACACGGGTGGATTGCTCTCGGCAATCCGCGCCAAGGCGGGAGAAATGGCGCTCGATCTCTATGTGCGCCAACGTTTTGGCGCAGTCCGGGCCAAGGAATGGTCGGTTGCGCCGTCGCAACGCCGGGTCCTGGAAGACCAGGTCTTCGGTCAGTGCTACGGAGTCTGGTGCGATCAGACTGACCTTTCAACCCGGCTGACCGCACCAGTGCGGGATTGGCTGATCAAGGCGCATGCCAGCGGTGTAGCCCTGCTTTGGGACCGGCACGGTCTCACCCTGCACTGGTCGGCGCCAAGGATCTCGCCAGAGGAGATCGCCGCCTGCGCCGAGGAGGGCGCCACTCTTGTTGGTCTGCTGTCCCAGAAATCATAGCCTGGATGAAGCGCAGTAAGTAGGGTGGGCACGTCGTTTGTGCCCACGCTGTCACTCATCCATCCGCGTGGGCACAAACGACGTGCCCACCCTACGCGACTCCGGTGACACTTTCCTATCGCATGATCACATTCAACAGCGCCGGGATCCCGCGCGCCGTGGCGTCCAGTCCGCGACGGATTGCGGCCGTGAGATCTGCCGGGTCCTCGACCCGTTCGCCATGTCCGCCGCAGGCCTCGATGGTCTTCTCGAAGGCCGGAGAGGGCTGGAGCGGGACGAGCGGCATCCGTTCGCTCGCAACGGCCTTGCCTTCCGGATACATCGCGGCGGTGGACATGCGCACCGCGTTCCAGCGGTTGTTATTCAACACGATGGTCAGCGTCGGCAGGCCCTCCGCCCGGCCCGTGAAATGCGCTGAGGTGGGATTGCAGAACATGTAGGTCCCGTCGCCCACCACCGCGATCACCTGCCGGTCGGGATGCGCGAGTTTCGCGCCGAGCGAGGCGCCCAGGGCGAAACCCAGGCCTCCGGCGGTGCTGCTGGAGATATAGGTTTTTGGTCGGGTCAGCGCCAGCAGGTCCGCGGGCAGGCCCAGCTCGTTGACGATGATGGCGTCCTCGGCCTTTGCCGCGTTCAGACAGGCGGCGACCCAGGTGGCCTCGATGGGCCGCATCCCGGCCGAGTTGTGTTCGCTGCGTGCGTAATCATCCATGCGGTGTCGATGGAGTTCAGTAATCGTCTTGCGGCGCGCTTCAATCCCTGCGCGCCGGGTTGAGGCGTGCGTCTCCAGGCTGGCCCGCAACATCGAGAGCGCAGCCGTGGTCGAACCGGCGATGGCCTGATCCATGGCGAAGCCGCGCAGGGGCAGGCGGGAGAAAAACGGATCGGGTCCCGCATGGATCAACCAGGCATCTGGATTCGGCGCGGCGACCTTCGGCCACCAGGGGACGTCGCAATCCAGGACGAGGATCACATCCGCCTGGCGCAGGGCGTGGACGTTGTTCGAACCCAGAAACATGGGGTGATTCCAGGGGATGTTGAGGTCCCGCGCGCCGGGCGGCCCCGGCTGGGCCACGGCGATGCCGAACTCCTCCGCGAGCGCACTCAACAACGCGACATTCTCCGGATAGCGTCCGCTGTTCGCGGTGATGATGAGGGGAAAGCGCGCCGCCGCCAGTTTTTGCGCGGCGCGATCGATCTCGTGCGGGTCCGGCAGCGCCTGCACGGCGCCCAATGCGCGGTTGCGGGGCGGCGTGGGCGGGAGCGGGTCCGGATCCGCGAGCACCTCGCGGGGCAGGGCGAGGTAGACCGGTCCGCGGGGCTCGGTCATCGCGATATCCAGCGCCCGGCGGGTGATCTCGGCAATCGACTGACCGGCCCGCAGCTCGTAATCCCATTTGACGAATTCCCTCAGCATGCCGCCCTGATCGAAACTCTCCTGGCCCCAATGGATGCCGCCGTTGCGCGAACCGATATGTCCAACCTCCGTGTTGGGGGTGCGGCCGGCCACCAGCAGGACGGGGGTATTGTCCCGTGCGGCGTTCATTATCCCGCACAGGGTGTTCGCGGTGCCGACCGAGACATGCACCATGACCGCCGCCGGCCTGCCGCTCGCGAGGTAATAGCCATGCGCCATAGCGAGCGCCACGCCTTCATGTGGGACGGTAAAGAAACGTGGATGGGGCCGGCCTTGCGCCTGGAGATCGACCAGGGCCTCAATCACCGGGGCGAAATCGGTCCCGGCGTTGGCGAAGACGTATTCGATCCCCAGTTCGAGCAGGGTCTGTATAAAACTTACCGCGGCCGGCTGCGCCGGCTTGTTCGATTCATTCATGCGTGCTCATCTCTCCGGTTATGACCCAATCGCCCTGGGGTCCTCGCACCCCATATCCACCGGCATGTTAACCCAGAGCGGTACATATATAAATTGCCGGCGCGCCCCGCTTCCGCTTATCCCATCGCCGGGGA
The DNA here is from genome assembly GCA_004297165.1 of Gammaproteobacteria bacterium. Classification (GTDB taxonomy): domain Bacteria; phylum Pseudomonadota; class Gammaproteobacteria; order Eutrophobiales; family Eutrophobiaceae; genus 2-02-FULL-56-15. Next base: position 59,847 of record SCUJ01000008.1, on the reverse strand, counting down.
AATAATGCAATAATGGACGCTCATTCAAGGCATCCCGAAGTTCGCTTCAACAATCCTGCAACTCAAGGCAACCATACGGGGGGAGTCGTTCATGGATCTCAAACTGAAGGGCAAAAAGGCCATCGTCACGGGCGCATCCCGCGGCATCGGTCTGCGCATCGCCCGGGCGCTCGCGGACGAGGGCGTGGATGTCGGCATCTGTTCGCGCACCGAGTCCTCCGTGGCGGAGGCCGTGGCGGAGCTCAAGGCCAGGGGCGTGCGCGCCTTCGGGGATGCCGCCGATGTCATGGATCCGGATTCCTATATCCCCTGGATCCACAAGATGGCCGGGCAGTTGGGCGGCATCGACATCTTTATCTCCAACGTCTCCAATGGCCCGGGGGAGGGCGGCGAAGAGGGCTGGCATAAATGCTTCGAGGGCGATGTCATGGGCGCGGTCCGCGGGACCGAGACGGTGTTGCCGTATCTCAGAAAATCGGAGGCCCCCTCCATCGTGCTCATCGCCAGCATCTCCGGGGTGATGTCCAAGGCCCTGCGCGCGGCCGGGGTGTTGGCCTACGGTTCCTGCAAGGCGGCCCTGATCGCCTACGGGGCGCAGATGGCGAAGGAACTCGCCCCAGCGGGGATCCGCGTGAATTCCGTGTCCCCAGGCCCCATCTATTTCATCGGCGGCCCCTGGGATCACATCCGCCAGATGGCCCCGAAGATGTATGATGACGCCCTGGAGCAATGCGTGATCGGCCGGCTCGGGACGCCCGAGGAGGTGGCCTCAGCTGTGGTCTTCCTCGCGAGCCCGGTCTCGGGGTTCACCACCGGACAGAATTTGCATGTGGATGGGGGTTATATGCAGCACATCGCGTTTTAACAGGCTGTTGAAAAACTGTTGCGCTAGGCATAACGGCGTTGCGAACGGGCTCAAAATCCTCATTTACTATCGTGTAAACTGCGGTTTTTCGCCCGCTCGCGCCTGGTTCTGCCGTCGCTCGCGACGTTTTTCAATAGCCTGTTAAGTCACCAACTTAAATTAAAGAATGAAATTTGGGGGGAGCATGACCGAAGCCGAAAAAGAATGGGGTAAATTGACCTGGCAGGAGAAACGCCAGCGCCGGTTCGCGCGCTGGCTGCAACCGGCGGGGGTCAAATTCGACAATCCCGCCGCGGAACAGCTCTATCAGGAACGCGTGAACCGCTTCATCGACGCGATCTGCCTGCGCGAGGGCGATCGCGCACCGGTGATCCTGCCGGTGGGGACCTACCCCGCCTACTACGCCGGCTCGAGCTTGCAGGCGATGATGTACGACTACGATGAACTGCGCCGGGTGTGGTACAAATTCATCGGCGATTTCGAACTCGACACCTTCCATGGGCCAGCCCTGATCCATCCCGGCCGGTTCCTGGAGATGGTGGACACGAAGACGCTGAAATGGCCAGGTCACGGTCTTGGCGATGCCGTCAGCATCGCGCAATTTGTCGAAGCCGAAAACATGACCGCGAGCGAATACCAGGATTTCATCGACGATCCTCTGGATTTTTACCTGCGCTGTTATCTGCCCCGCACCTGGGGGGTGTTCACCCCGTTCCGGAAGATTGGCAAACATCTTTCCACCCATGACGTCGCCCACCAGATCCTGGCCCTCGCCGGCGATCCGGAATTCGCCGCCGCCTTCGAGACCCTGAAACGCGCGGGCGAGGAGCACCGCAAGTGGCGCGCCGTGGTGATGGAGATCTCCAACAAGATCCTGGCGATGGGGATACCGCCCATCCGCGGCCAGATGACCTCGGCCCCCTTCGACAACATCGGCGACCTCCTGCGCGGGACCCGGGAGATCGCGATGGACATGTATCGCCGGCCGGACGAAATCCACCGGGCGATGGACAAGCTCGCCCCCATGCTGGTGAAGCGGGTATTGAGCCAGGCCGACGCGACCCTTTGCCCGATGGTCTTCATGCCGCTGCACAAGGGGGACGACGCCTTCATGTCCGACCAGCAGTTCCGCACCTTCTACTGGCCGAGCTTCCGCTGGGTGATGCTGCAACTTATCGAGGAGGGTCTGACGCCCTTCCTGTTCGCGGAGGGCAAATACAACAACCGGCTGGAGGTCATCCGCGACCTGCCCAAGGGATCGGTCATCTGGCATTTCGACCAGACGGACATGTTCCGGGCCAAGGATGTACTCGGGGATGTCGCCTGCATCGCCGGCAATGTCCCTGCCTCGATGCTTTGCACCGGCGCGCCGGAGATGGTCAGGGAGAATTGCCTCCAGTTGATCGAGCGCTGCGGCAAGGGCGGGGGTTTCATCCTCACCGGCGGTGCGGGCATCGACAAGGGCGATCCGGAGAATCTCCGCGCCATGCTGGCGGCGGCCAAGGAATGCGGCGCAGGAAACCGGCGCGCCAGTCTGGCGACCGCCTGACGCGAAATCATGATCGACAAGATCGCGCCATCCCTCGCCGAGGCCGTCCGGGACATTGCCGACGGGTCCGTGGTCCTGATCGGCGGTTTCATCGACCAGGGCACGCCCGACCGGCTGTTGGAGGCGCTCGCGGAACGTAAGCCGCGGAACCTGACCGTCGTCGCCAATAACCCATCGGTCAACAAACGCGGTATGGAGATGCTGCTGCGCGCGGGCTGCATCGGCAAGCTCGTCTGCTCCTTCCCCAGATCGCCGAGTTCTGATTACATCGAACAATTGATCGGCGAGGGCAAACTTGAACTCGAGGTGGTCCCGCAGGGCACGCTGGCGGAACGAGTCCGATCGGCCGGCGCCGGGATCCCCGGTTTCTATACCCGTACCGCGGTCGGCACGCCGCTCGCCGAGGGCAAGGAGCATCGGGAGTTCAACGGGGAGACTTATATCTTCGAGAACGCGATCCGCGGGGATTTCGCCCTCATCAACGCGGAACGCGCGGATCGCTGGGGGAACCTGACCTATGCCGGGTCGCTGCGGAACTTCAACCCCGTGATGGCCATGGGGGCGCGGGTCACCATCGCCCAGGTGCGGGAGATCGTCCCGGCGGGCGCGATCGATCCGGCGGCCGTCGTCACGCCGGGGATCTTCGTCAAGCGCGTCGTGAAGCTGGAGGACTGAAGCATGCCGGGGAAATTGAATCGTTTGCAGATCGCCTGGCGGCTCGCCCAGGATCTGTTAGAGGGGCAGGTGGTGAATCTCGGGGCGGGGATGCCGCTCGCCGTCTCCAACTTCGTGCCGCCCGATCGCGAGGTGATCTTTCACAGCGAGAACGGGATACTCGGTTTCGGCCCGCGACCAGAGGCGGGTAAGGAAAACCGGAACCTGCGCAACGCCGGCAACATCCCGATTACGCTGCTGCCGGGGGCCGCGCTCTTTCATCACGCCGATTCCTTCGCGATGATCCGCGGCGGACATGTCGATGTCAGCGTGCTCGGGGCGTATGAAGTCGCGGAGAACGGCGATCTCGCCAACTGGATGCTGCCCGACGGCTCGCGCGCCCCGGCGGTGGGCGGGGCGATGGATCTGGCGACCGGCGCCAAACAGGTCTTTGTGATGATGGAACACTGTTCCAAGGATGGCGCGCCCAGGATCCTGAAACATTGCACCCTGCCGCTGACCGGCCAGGCCTGTGTCAGCGCCGTCTACACCGATCACGCCGTGATCGATCGGGACGCGGAAGGTTTCGTGGTCCGGGAGATGATCGAAGGGATTCAGCTCGCCGACTTGCAGGCCATGACCAGCGCCAACTTGCGGCTCGCCTCCGATTGGAAAATACTCAGCGCGCCTGAGATCTGATTCACTTTTAAGAGGGTTGCGGATGAGTCTCGGTCCGATCATGCTCGACCTGCGGGGCGCCGCCCTGGAGCAGGATGAGCGCGAATTACTGCTGCACCCGCTGGTGGGTGGGGTGATCCTCTTCTCCCGCAATTTTACCGGGATCGCACAACTCCGGTCGCTATGCGACGCCATCCATGCCCTGCGCAACCCACCCTTGCTCATCGCGGTCGATCACGAGGGCGGCAGGGTGCAGCGTTTTCATGGCGAGTTTACCGATCTGCCCCCGTGCGCCGCATTCGGCCGGGTTTACGCCGACGATCCCCACATGGCGCAGGCGCTTGCGGAACAGGCCGGTTGGTTGATGGCCGCGGAACTACTCGCAGCGGGCGTGGATCTCAGTTTTGCCCCGGTGCTGGATCTGGACACGGGGGTTAGCCAGGTCATCGGCGATCGCGCCTTTCATAGGCTACCCGAGACCGTCGCTATCCTCGCCCGACGTTTCATGCAGGGCATGCGCACGGCCGGCATGGCCGCCGTCGGCAAACATTTCCCCGGCCACGGCAGCGTACGCGAGGATTCCCATCATGCCGTGCCGAGGGACCCGCGCGGCCTCGAGGACATCGCCTTGCAGGACCTCGTGCCCTTCGAACGGCTGATCGATGCGGGCCTGCCAGGCATCATGCCGGCGCATGTAATCTATCCCAAAGTGGACGCAAAACCGGCCGGTTATTCGCGGCGCTGGATTGAAGAGGTGTTGCGCACCCGGTTGCGTTTCAAGGGAACCGTGTTCAGCGACGATATCAACATGGCGGCCGCGGAGGTGGCGGGCGATTACCCCGAGCGCGCCGCCGCGGCGCTCGCGGCCGGTTGCGACATGGTCCTGGTCTGCAACAACCAGAAAGCGGCGAGGCAGGTGCTCGAAAAACTCGCCTATGTTCCGCACCCCCTTTTGCAGGCGAGACTCATGCGGATGCACGGCCGCGGCCCAGGTCTTGCGCTTGCTGACCTGCGCCGGGAGGAGCGATGGCAAACGGCAGTGGCCCCGCTCGCCTCGCTCAACCGCACCCCGGAACTCGGATTGGGCGATGATACGATCCAGTCCTGATCGGTTTACCTTGATTTACGCCGGCATGCTCTGGCTCGTGAGCATGCAGGCGTTCGCCCTCGAGGCCCCGGAATGCCGCGGCCTGGAGCTTGCGGCATATAGTTACTCCGGGCCAGCCATATATGATCGGGGGTTGTTGTGGCGGATCGAAGGGAATGCCGCAACGCCCAGTCATCTCTTCGGGACCATCCATGTCGCCGATCGGGAGATCCTCGCTATCCCGACGCCGGTGAGCGAGGCCCTCGCGGCGAGTAAGGTGTTCGTGATGGAGACCTTGCCCGATCTTGAACAACTCGCGGCCCTGCCGGAATTGTTGTTCTTTCAGCAGGGTGAATCTCTGCGCAAGCTGATCTCGCGGCCCTTGTTCGACCGGACCGCCGAGATCCTGGAGGCTTACTTCCTCTCGCCGGAGAATGTGTCCCGGATAAAGCCCTGGGCAGCCTTTCTCACCATGAATTACCCGGCCGGGTCCGGCGCCGTGCTGGATGAGATGTTGCTGAACCGCGCCCTTGAACAGGGCGCCGCGACGCACGGGTTGGAAAGCATGCGGGAGCAACTGGATATCTTCGAGGACCTGCCGCAAGACCAGCAGTTACGCTTGCTGGCGGACACGGTGTGTCATTATGAGGTGGTCACGGACGATTTCGCCGTCATGAAACGCTTGTACCTGTCCCGCGATCTGAAGGGACTTTATGAATACAGCAACCGTTATGCCGCCACGGACGAACCGATGTACAAGGAACTGTTGACCAATCTTCTCACGCGTAGAAACCAGGTGATGGCCGAGCGGATGCTGCCTTATCTGGAACAGGGCGCGGCCTTCATCGCCGTCGGGGCCATGCATCTGCCTGGGGATGAAGGGATCCTTAGTCTGTTGCGGGAGCGGGGTTTCAAGCTGGTTCCGCTGTATTGACCACAGGTTGCGTATCTGACTGAGTTTCAGTGGGTTTATAACGACGCGTCTCAGCCGCGGCAAACGTCGGCCTGGAGCTGCTGGTTAGGAGATGCCTGTTGTATTACAATGCATGACATGAAGACTTCCGCTCTCACGATCCGCCTGGACCCGAACCTCGAACAGCAGGTTGCCCGCTTAGCCCGGCGCACTGGCCGGAGTCGGAGCGAAGTGGTGCGCGATGCCGTTCGGCGCCAACTCGCATTGACCCAGTTTGAGGATCTGCGCCGCCGGATCATGCCCTTGGCCGAGGCTCGGGGGTACCTGACCGACGAGGATATTTTCCGCGACGTCTCGTGAAGGTTGCTCTCGATACAAACGTCCTCGTAAGCGCCTTCGCCACGAGGGGGCTGTGCGCCGATCTCCTGCATGTCATTTTGGCCGAGCATCAACTGATTGTCGGAGCGACGGTATTGACTGAACTCCGCCGGGTCCTGCGTGACAAGATAAAGGCGCCCGCTGAGATTATTCAGGAGACGGATGCCTTTCTGCGTAGCGAGGCGTTGGTGATCGAAAGGGCGCCTGTACTCGCTGTAAAACTCCGCGACAAGTCGGACATTCCAGTTTTGGCGGAGGCGGTCGGCGGTGGCGCCAACGTGCTTGTGACCGGTGACCGCGACTTGCTCGACATCGCCAGCAACGCGCCACTACGAATATTGACGCCCCGTGGTTTTTGGGAACAGCTCCGAATTGAACCTACACATGGCTAATGACGCCGCCTATCATTTAAATTCACCGGCACTGCGCGACTGTGCGTATCGCCGCCCGTATCGCATGGTTGGATCCTTGCTGGCTATGACTATTCACTCTCTGCTACCTTAGACGGTTGTTTCTCAGACTTTTGATGTGCTAGCCAGCAGTCTCGAAACGCTGTGAATATATAATGTACAGCGAGGCCAATGGCGACAATCCCAGCAACAGTAACGTGCTCCCTCCAAGTCGATGGGAGGTTGTTTGCGTTTCCAATAAAGCCCGCAGCAATTAGAGTAACGCCGCCCGGAACGCTAAAAGAGGCAAGAAAGATGAGTATTGTGTGATTTAACTCAAATGGTTGTCTCGCATAGGCGCGAATGGCTGCATACAGAGCGGACATGGTGATTCCTAGTGCGATGCCGACAGTGGTGGCGTCCATCTCAGCCGAGTCCCTTAGCGTCTTTGCCTAGGATTGCGCCGATGACACCACCAACGACAGCACCGACCGGCCCACCAATGGCTGCACCGAGAGCCGCGCCACCGATAAACCCGACAACTTGCGAATTGTCGCCGGTTGCTTGCGATACCCCGCGAACAACTACTGCGGATGGGGAAACGTTAGTTGTTCCGTTGACAGTTCGGACCGCACCATTTACGGTGCCATGCACTTCAAGAGAGCCTCCTTCATTTATGGCATCGCCACTTACCATTCCGTGAAGTCTCGCAATACCGCCAGAACGAACAATCACGTTTCTCATGCACATGCCATGGAGATCGAGAGTCCCTCCTGAGTTTACTACGATATTTCCTGTGACCATTCCATCGAGGGCGAAGTCACCTTTGATTTCGAGGTCGCCTTCAATTATTCCGCTTTCAGTTCGCATAGTTATCCTTTAATGTCGTCATGATCTGTGAGAAGTCACATGGCAAAGAGCGGTTTTGAGATTCAACTAGGGTATACCGGACACTTTGTCCGATAACAATATATAAGAGTACGTCTGGACATCCGTGAAACCTCCTTTTTTATTGCGTTACCTTGAAGCCAAAGTATAGGTAGCCAATATCCGGGGTGTCCAGGTTGCTGTTTTAAATATCCAGGATGGGATCCCCGTGCGGACTCACGGCCCCGGTTGCAAATCAGCCGGACAGGGAGTAAGTTTTCGTCGTTGTCTATAACAATCAGAAGTACAACCGTACAATCAACCTGCAAGGTAGAGACGACATGACCGACGAAATCCCCCAAGTATCCCAAGTATCTCAAGATTCCAAAAACATGGCGGTGCTGATTTGGGTGGGCACCATCTTTTTCGGCTTTATCCCCGGTTTGATCTTTTATCTTATCAAGAAGGACGATGCCTACATCCTCGATCAGGCAAAGGAGTCCCTGAACTGGTCGATCACGGCCTGCATCGGTTATTTTGCCGGTTTCGTGTTGACGTTTCTCTTCATCGGCGTGCTCATTCTGCCCCTCGTGTTTCTTTGCAATGTGGTGTTCGGCATCATGGGCGCGGTCGCGGCCTCCTCCGGCAAGGAGTTTCGCGTGCCTTTCGCACTCAGGCTGATTAAATAAAAAACAATATTCCTGCTATTTCGAGGTCCTCGTAAGGGGACCGATACCCCCCTCTCCCCCTACCCCTCTCCCGCTTGGGGAGAGGGGAATGTAAGTCCTATCCAGCTATTTCTTGACGGAACCTTAACTCCCACCCCCTGGACGGGGGAGGGCTGGGGAGAGGGTGTGGAAGCAAGGAGGTAAGACTAATGTCGGGTTGTCATCGGGCGTCTACCAGCGGAGCAGGCCAAAGACATCCGTCAGAATGACGATCCCTCCGAAGCCGATGCGGTACCAGGCAAACCCGACGAAGGAATGCCGGCTCACGAAACGCAGCAGCCAGCGAATGGTGATCAGGGCGGTCAGAAACGAGACGACGGAACTCAATAGGAGGTTCTCGATCTCGGCGCCATCCAGCACGGTGCGCATCTGCCAGAGCTTATACGCAGTCGCGATCAACAAAGTGGGAATGGCCACAAAGAACGAGAATTCGGTGGCAACCTCGCGTCTCATCCCGATAAGCAGACCGCCCAGGATCGTCGCCGCCGCCCGGCTCGTGCCGGGGATGAGCGCGAGCGCCTGAAAGAATCCAATCTTGAGCGCAGCGCCGGGTCTTATGTCGTCGACTGAGTGCAGACTCACAATATGCTTACGGCGTTCGGCCCAGAGGATCAGTGCGCCGCCAACGATCAGGGCGATCGCGACAGGAAGCGGAGCGAAGAGGAGGTTTTCGATCCAGTCCCCGAAGTAGAACCCGAGCGCCGCAAGCGGGAGGAACGCAACCGCGACGTTTATGCCGAAACGGCGCGCAACAGGGTCATCTGGCAGTTTGCAGAGTGTGTTCCACAGGCGGCGTCGATACTCGTAGCATACCGCGAGCACCGCCGCGCCCTGGATCACGATAAGCAGGCCATCGATCGATTTGCCTTCCAGGCCTAACAGGGAACGGGTGAGGATTAAATGGCCGGTCGAGGAGATGGGCAGAAACTCCGTGAATCCCTCGACCAGACCGAGGATGATCGCATCCAGCCGTGTCATCGGGAGTCAGTGCGTTAAAAACTTGCGCAACGACCGCAGGATTTACCGGCCTCGACCAGGACGAAAAAATGCCTGGATTGATCCCCGAGTTCGGTAAAAGTGACGCCGCGCATTTGCAGTCTCCGCGATAAAAATGTGCGAAGCATTGTACCGCAGGGCCAGGGCGGATGGCGAGGCGAGGGATTATTTTTCAGACGGCGCCAGACCGGGCAGGCCATCGATGCTGGTTGTGTTGTGATCGGCCTGATATCGCGCGAGTACTTCCGGATCTTTGGCTCGGGTCCAGCGATCCAGATTGTCGCGCTCGGCGCGGAAATCCAGCAAGGGCACCCCGTAACCGCAGGAATCGCTGATCCGCTCCACGTCCACGCGGATGATGGCTCGATCCCCATAGGCATCCGGGAAGAGTGGCCGGAGGCGGGAAAACTCCGGCGTGCCCGCCGGCAGCGCCTCGCCCCGGCCGTGCAGGCGCAGGACCTTAGGCGGGCCGGAGAAGGCGCAGAACATGATCACAATGCGCCCGTTCTCCTTCAGATGAGCGATGGTCTCTGCCCCGCTCCCCGTCAGGTCGAGCCAGGCGACGGTATGATCGTCGAGCACCCGCAGGAAATCGCCGCCGCGCGGCGAGCAGTTGATGTGTCCCGCGCCGGATAATGGGGCCGTCGCCACGAAGAAGACCTTCTGCCGCGCAATCCATTGCTGCAAACCTGCATCGATTCGCGGATGCACCTTGGCCATCAGTCCGATCCTCCTTTGCCCATATCGGCTTTGTCGCCCGTCACAAGGATGAATGCGCCGGTCGGGAGCGTGGGGGGCAGGAGGCGCTCGATTATCCGCGCGAATTCGCTGTCGGTAGGTATCTGGATCGCGGTATTAACCCGCAGGTTTTTCACCGGATGATCCTGGAATAGCCTCGTGGCCTCACGCACGGTGTGCCAGTGCGCGCCCTGGTAACCCCCGCCTTTTTTGCCTTCCCGCAGCCAGAGCAGGCTGTGACGATTGAGCAGGCCGATTGCGAAGCGGCGGCGGGCGACCCTGAGGATCTCGGAGATGGCGGTCTGTTCCTCCGCGATGAAACACAGGGCGGTGATGGATGTCGCCAGATCGAAGCTGCGGTCCGCGAAAGGCAAGGCTCGCGCATCCGCAATATCGTACGTTGTCTTGCCGGGATCCCGGCCGCGCGCGTAGGCCACCCATTCCGGATTGATGTCCACACCCGTCACCGGGCCATTGATGGCGGCGGCGAGATTGCGGGTGAAGTAACCGGTGCCGCAGCCGACATCGAGCAGTGACTCCCCCTGGCACGGTTGCAGTTGTTCGAGGATCAGCGCCGTCTCCCGCTCTCCGACCCAACGGCCCCGGGGCGTCTCGTACCAGGTGTCGTATTCTGCGGCGTTCATTATCGGTACAGGGTCAAAGGCAAATGTGAGAACGTCAGCCGAGTGTGTTCCTGCGCGGGTCAATAGGCAGTGTGGCGCTTCCAGCCGGAAAGCGGGTGGTCAAAGAGGGATTTCTTTGAACTCAGTACGCGAATACATCCATTGCTACCGATCGTGACGGCGGTCGCCGCTCCCGCAGCATTTTGCGAATGCCTTCGGTCGTTTCGGCCGTGAAGGTTTTTTCGCCGCACTGGACGCACACTGTTGCCGGAATGTGCTCAACCAGCACATAGTGATCGTCGATGTGGAAAATTTCTTCCACCTCTTCCCGGCGGAAATCCTGGTTGCCGCAGATTACGCATTTGGACATGACTACTTTCTCCTTACCACGTAATTGACCCATTCCGCAGGGTCAGGTTCGTACAGTGTAATGATTTTCAGGTTGGTCTGCCCGGCTTGTCTGGCGACCTGGATATGCAGCGGTCGATTCGCGAGGCTGAAACCGAGTAGCAGGCAACTGGGGCCATATTTGTCGGCGGGATAGTCTTCGATAATGACGGCGCTTTTCCCAGCCTCGCGGATTTCGGCGTTACCGATGTCGCGTTCGACCACTCGCTTCAATGCATGTTGCGTGAATTCGAACTTGCCTGCCGCAAGTTGTGCGCGTAGGGAGGACAGTAGCTTCATCCGTTATCGACCCCGCCTATGGGTTTTGTTATATCCATATCGTAGTTGATCGAGAATGTACAACGCATTGTATATCAAGCCGGAAGCTGATGGCGAGGTTAGCGCTGGAGTCATAAAATACCGGCATGCCGGTAAAAAAGATCATTACAGACGGTCGCGTGCCGGTGAAGATCTACACCGACGACGTCGACGAGTCGTCACTGCGGCAACTCCGCGCTCTTGCGGATCTGCCCATCATCCACAACCATGTGGCCGCGATGCCCGATGTGCATACGGGGATTGGCGCGACGGTCGGCTCGGTGATCCCCACGGTCGGCGCGATCATCCCGGCCGCGGTCGGGGTCGATATCGGCTGCGGCATGAACGCGCTGCGCCTCTCGCTCACCGTCTCCCAACTGCCCGACAATCTGTCCCGGATCCGGTCCGCAATCGAGGCGGCGGTGCCGGTGGGCTTCGACTCTCATCATGTGCCTGCTGCGGAACGCGGCGTGATTCGCACACTTGAACGACCTCTCGCGGAACTGCTCGGCAAGCACCCCGGCATTGCGCCCTCGCGCAACCAGGGGGCGGATATCTGGATCCTCCAGTTGGGCACGCTGGGCGGCGGCAATCATTTCATCGAGTTGTGTCAGGATGAGGCGGGGGAGGTCTGGGTCATGTTGCATTCAGGCAGCCGCGGGACCGGGAACCGGATAGGGACGTATTTCATCGAGCTGGCGCGGCGGGACATTGAACGCCAGCATGTGCATCTGCCGGATCGCGACCTGGCGTATTTCAAGGAGGGCGCGCGGCATTTCGACGATTATTTCGCGGCGGTGAAATGGGCGCAGGAATACGCCATGGAAAACCGCCGGGTGATGATGCGGCTCATCCTCGAGGCCCTGCAACGATGCCTGCCGCCTTTTACGGTGACCCGCGAGGCGATCAATTGTCATCACAACTATGTGGAGCGTGAGCGGCACTTCGGCCGCGAGGTCTATCTCACGCGCAAGGGGGCGATCCGCGCGGGGTTCGGCGATCTCGGCATCGTCCCCGGCAGCATGGGGGCGAAGTCCTACATCGTGCGCGGACTCGGCAACGCGGAATCCTTCTGTTCTTCCGCCCACGGCGCGGGCCGTAGGATGAGCCGCACGCAGGCGAAGCGGAAATACAATATCCATGACCTCGAAACGCAGACCGCCGGGGTCGAATGCCGCAAGGACCGCGGGGTGATCGACGAGATCCCCGCCGCCTACAAGGACATCGACACGGTCATGGCGAACCAGCAGGACCTGGTCGAGGTGGTGCATACTCTGAAGCAGATCGTCTGCGTCAAGGGTTAAGGAAACTCTGAATAAGCACCCACCATTCGGGCTGAGCTTGTCGAAGCCTTTGATTTTACAAACGCGCATTTCGACAGGCTCAATGCGAACGCATGTAATCAGAGTTTCCTTATCAGTCTGCTGATCGCGAGGTTGCGCAATCCGCTTTCCCCGCCATAGCACAAGCGGTAACCTATCCTGCATGCAACTCCACTTCACAAAGATGCACGGCCTGGGCAACGATTTCATCCTGCTGGACGGCTTCCGACAGGCGATCGCGCTTGCGCCGGAACAGGTGCGTACGCTCGCCGATCGGCATTTCGGCATCGGTTGCGATCAGGTCCTGCTGATCGAGCCGGACAAGGATCCCTCTATTGACGTCCGTTACCGGATCTTCAACGCCGCGGGCGAGGAGGTCGAGCAATGCGGCAACGGGGCGCGCTGCGTCGCCAAGTACCTGGTCGACCAGGGCCGCGTGAACGGCGGCGAGATCCGGGCAGCGACCATGAAGGGCGTGATCACGCTGTATCCGCAGGCGGATGGACAGGTCCGCGTGAACATGGGCGTGCCGGTCCTTGAACCGGCGCGGATCCCGTTGCGGGCCGATCGGCGGCAGGCGTTTTATGCGGCGGAGACCGCCGCCGGGCGCGTCGAATTCATGGCCGCATCCATGGGCAACCCGCACGCGGTCATTCGCGTGCCGGACTGCGCGGCGGCGGAGGTGGAGCGGATCGCCAGGGCCGTGCAGGGGAGCGGGGTCTTTCCGGAAGGGGTCAACGTCGGTTTCATGGAATTGCTCGACCCGGCGCGGATCGCGCTCAGGGTTTACGAACGCGGCGTCGGCGAGACGCTCGCCTGTGGCACCGGGGCGTGCGCGGCGATGGTCTGCGGGCGGTTGCATCAGGGACTTGAAAAGCAGGTGGATATCGGGTTAAAAGGCGGCCATCTGGTGGTAAGCTGGGAGGGCGAAGGCCATCCGGTCTGGATGACGGGTCCGGCGGCCACGGTCTATCAAGGGCAAATCGAATTATGACGGTACAGACAAAAAAACCTGGAACCCGGACCGGCATCGCCGACGATGTGGCGGAATATCTCAGGTCGCATCCAGGGTTTTTCAATGAATATCCCGAGTTGTTGACGGAGATCGAGGTCCCGCATCCGAGCGGCGAGGCGGTTTCTCTGGTCGCCAAGCAGGTGGCGGCGCTGCGCGAACAGAACGAGCAATTGCGCAAGCGCATGCACGAGTTGATCGAGATCGCGCGGCAGAACGAGGAACTCGCCAAGCGCCTGCATCAACTGGTGCTCACCCTGATGGACGCCACCGATTCGCGGGAGATCTTCGCGACTTTGTACGAGAACCTGCGCCGCAACTTCCGGGCGGATCGCGTCATCGTGAAGCTCTTCGCCAACCCGGCCTTCATCGACACGTTTCCCGGCGAGGAGTTTGTCGGACCGGAGATCCGGGAGAAGGAGTTGTTCAGACACATCATCGAGAAGCGTTCGCCCATCAGCGGCCGGTTGAAACGGCAGCAGCAGGCCTTTCTGTTCGGCGTGGACGGCGACGTGATCTCCTCGGCGGTGATCGTCCCGCTGCATGGCGCGAACTGGGGCGGCGTACTGGTCATCGGCAGCAGCGACCCGGATAAATTCCTGGAGGGCATGGGGGTGGAACTCCTCGCCAACCTCGGCGAGGTCCTGAGTTTCATCATCAAGCCCTGGATCGCCACACGCTGAACCATGCTCCCGGGCGAGACGGACAAGCTCCGGAACTTTCTCCACAGCCTGGGACATCTCTCTCCGCACACCCGCGCGGCCTATGCCCGCGATCTGGGTGTTTTGCAGGCGTATTGCGAACGGGAAGGCATTGCCTCCTGGCAGGCGCTGGATGGCCGCACGCTCGGCAATTTCACCGCGCGCCGTCACCGGGAGGGCATGAACGGCCGCAGCCTGCAACGCGGACTGTCGGCCATCCGTTCGTTCTACCGGTTTCTCAACAAACAGGGGCTCGTCAAACACAATCCGGCGCTCGGGATCCTGACCCCGAAGACGGCGAAAAAACTCCCCGCCACCCTCGATGTGGATCAGGCCGCGCGGCTGGTCGAGATCCGGGGCGAAGAACCGCTCGCGGTCCGGGATCGGGCGATCCTCGAATTGCTCTACTCCTCCGGCCTGCGGCTTGCGGAACTGGCGGCCATGAATCTGGATGACCTCGATCTGCCGGATGCCATGGCGACCGTCACCGGCAAGGGCCGGAAGACCCGCAAGGTCCCGGTCGGCCGCCACGCCCTCAAGGCCCTGCGAGAATGGTTCAAGGTCAGACAAACGTTCCTCAGTTCGGACAGCGATGAGACGGCGCTGTTCGTCGGCCGCACCGGCCGGCGGCTCGGCCAGCGGGTCATCCAGAAGCGTCTGGCCGAGTGGGGCGTGAAGCAGGGGCTCGCAACGCATGTGCATCCGCACATGCTGCGGCATTCCTTCGCCACGCACGTCCTCGAATCGAGCGGCGACCTGCGCGCCGTCCAGGAACTCCTCGGCCATGCCGACATCAGCACCACGCAGGTCTACACGCATCTGGATTTTCAGCACCTGGCCAAGGTCTACGACCAGGCCCACCCCCGCGCCCGCAAAAAGGCCTGAGCCCACCGGCGGATCATCCCCGGTTGGCGCCGGCATCGTGTACAATTCGCGCTGTACATATCCCAGGAGATGAGTTTGGAACAATTCAGAGGCACCACCATCCTGTGCGTGCGCCGCGACGGTCTGGTGGTCATCGGCGGCGATGGCCAGGTCTCGACCGGGGACACGATCATGAAGGGCAACGCCCGCAAGGTGCGCAAGCTTTATCAGGACCGGATCATCGCCGGTTTTGCCGGTGGCACGGCGGACGCCTTCACCCTGTTCGAGCGGTTCGAGGCCAAACTGGAAAAGCACCAGGGCAACCTGTTGCGCTCCGCCGTGGAGCTGGCGAAAGACTGGCGGACCGACCGGATGTTGCGCCGCCTGGAGGCCCTGCTCTGCGTCGCCGATCGCAACGCCTCGTTCATCATCACGGGCAACGGCGATGTGATCGAGCCCGAGCACGATCTCATGGCCATTGGCTCGGGCGGGGCCTATGCCCGCGCTGCGGCGCTTGCCCTGCTGGAGAACACCAGCCTCGACGCCCGGCAGATCGTGGAAAAGGCGCTGAAGATCGCGGCCGACATCTGCATCTACACCAATCACAGCACGACCATCGAAGAATTACGGCAGAATTAACAGCGACAGGAGCGACATGAGCGAACTGACCCCCAGGGAAATCGTTTCCGAACTGGATAAACACATCATCGGCCAGGACCGGGCCAAGCGCGCGGTGGCGATCGCCTTGCGCAACCGCTGGCGGCGCATGCAGGTGGATCCCGAGCTGCGCAACGAGATCACGCCGAAGAATATATTGATGATTGGCCCGACCGGCGTCGGCAAGACCGAGATCGCCCGCCGGCTCGCCCGGTTGGCGAATGCCCCGTTCATCAAGGTGGAGGCCACCAAGTTCACCGAGGTCGGTTACGTCGGTCGCGACGTGGATTCGATCATCCGCGACCTCTCGGATGTCGCGGTCAAGATGACCCGCGAGGCCGCCCTGGAGAAGGTGCGGGATCGCGCCCACGAGGCGGCGGAGGAGCGGGTCCTGGATCTGCTGCTGCCCATGCCTAGGGCCGCGCAGACTGACGAGGATGAGGCCGGCGCCGCGACCCGCAACAAATTCCGGGAAAAACTGCGCGCCGGAAAGCTGGACGAGAAGGAGATAGAGGTCGAGGTCTCGATGCCGGCGATCGGAGTCGAGATCATGGCCCCGCCGGGCATGGAGGAGATGACCGGACAGTTGCAGAGCATGTTTCAGAATCTGGGCGGCGGCAAGAAGAAAATGCGCAAGCTGCGGATCCGCGAGGCCCTGAAACTGCTCAGGGAGGAGGAGGCCGCGAAGCTGATCAACGAGGACGACATCAAGCTGCGGGCGCTGGAAAGCGTCGAGCAGAACGGCCTGGTCTTCCTCGACGAGATCGACAAGGTCACCCGCCGCTCCGAGACGAGCGGTCCGGATGTCTCCCGCGAAGGCGTGCAACGCGATCTGCTGCCGCTGGTGGAAGGCTGCACGGTCTCGACCCGCTACGGCATGGTCAGGACCGATCACATCCTCTTCATCGCCTCGGGGGCCTTCCATCTGGCGAAGCCCTCCGACCTCATCCCGGAGTTGCAAGGGCGCCTGCCGATCCGCGTGGAGCTCGATGCCCTGGTCGCGGCGGATTTCATCCGCATCCTGACCGAGCCCGACGCCTCGCTCACCGAGCAGTACACCGCGCTCATGGCCACGGAAGGCGTTACCTTGGAATTCACCGCCGACGGGATCGCCCGGATCGCCGAGATCGCCTGGCAGGTGAACGAATCCACCGAGAACATCGGGGCCCGGCGGCTCCACACGGTCATGGAACGCCTGCTGGAGTGCATCTCCTTCGAGGCCCCGGATCGGCCCGGCGAGGGTTTCCGGCTGGACGCCGAATACGTGGACTCGCATCTCGGGGCATTGTTGAAGGACGAAGACCTGACCCGCTATATTCTCTAGACCCGGATTTGCAGACCCATGACGCACAAACCACAACCCACGGCGCTCAACCTCCACACCAAATCCCGCCTGCTCGGCGTCAGCTTCGACGATGGCTCGGATTTCGAGATGAGCTGCGAATTCCTGCGGATCCATTCGCCCTCCGCCGAGGTTCGCGGCCACGGACCCGGCCAGGAGTCCCTGCAACTCCACAAGGAAAACGTCGCCATCACCGACGTGGAGCCGGTGGGCAATTATGGCGTCAAGCTGGTCTTCGACGACGGCCACAGCACCGGGATCTACAGTTGGGATTATCTTTATGACCTCGGCAGCCATCAGCAGGAGTATTGGCAAACATATCTCGAGTCCCTGAAGCGCGCGGGCGTGGATCGCAAGACGGATGGTTAATCCGGGGACGACGGATTTCGGTTACCGACAGGTCTCCCCCGCGGAGAAGACGCGCCGCGTGCGCGAGGTGTTCAGCTCCGTCTCCGGCAGATATGACCTGATGAACGACCTGATGTCCTTGGGCGCGCATCGCCTCTGGAAGCGGTACGCCGTTCACATCGCGCCGTTGCGGCGCAACGCCCGCGTCCTGGATGTCGCCGGCGGCACCGGCGATATGACGGTGTTGCTCAGGAAACGCCTCGGTCCGGAGGGGCGCATTGTTCTCAGCGACGTCAACGAGGAGATGCTGCGCGTCGGGCGCGACCGCCTGCTGAACCGGGGGATAACGCGCGGCGTCGAGTATGTCCTCGCGGACGCCGAGGCCCTCCCGTTTCAAGATAATGCCTTCGATGGCATCGTCATCGCCTTCGGCCTGCGCAACGTCACCGACAAACAGCGCGCCCTGCAATCCATGCACGACAAGCTCGCCTTCGGCGGGGCGCTCCTGATCTTGGAGTTCTCGACCGTGGTATTGCCGCTGCTCGCTCGTCTTTACGATCGTTACTCCTTTGAACTCATACCCCGACTCGGCAGCCTGATCGCGGGTGACCGGGGCAGTTATGAATACCTCGTGGAATCGATCCGCCGCCATCCCGATCAACAGACCCTCAAGGCAATGATGGAGCAGGCCGGTTTTTCCCGTGTGGATGTGCATAATCTCTCGGGCGGGATCGTCGCCATCCATCGAGGCTATAAGCTATGAGCCCAGACCGGGGGCAGGCCCGGGAGGTTGCGGGCGAACTGACATACGCCTGGCTCGGCAGGCTGGTGAACGCCAGCCTGCGGGACGATCCCGACACCCTCTTGGCGCTGGCCGAACTGACCGGCAAGGTCCTGGCGCTGGAATTCGAAGGCGCCGGGATACGGATCTGCATCTGTCCCGGTCCGGAAGGCCTGACCCTCTCGCCGGAGCACGCCGCCGGGGCCCATGTCTCCATCCGCGGCAAGCCGGGCGACCTCGTCGCGTATCTCATGGCCTCGCGGGGGCTGGGAAATTCCTTCGCCGGCAATCTGACCATCACGGGCGATATCGCCCTCGCGCAAAAATTCCAGGCCATCATGAAGGATTTCGAATTCGACTGGGAGGCCAGACTGGCGACCTTTACCGGCGAACTCGCGGCGCGGCGGGTTGCGAATCTGCTGCGCGATGCCGTGGATTTTACCCGGCGCGCGAGTACGACTTTACGGGCGGATCTCAGCGAGTATCTGCGCCATGAACAGCAGGTCCTGCCGAATCAGGAGACCGTGAGCGCCTACAGCCGGCAGGTGCGCGAGCTCGCGGAGGTCGTGGCGAAGCTGGAACAACGCATCGCCCGGCTGCAACTCTCGTTGCGGGAGAAACCCCGATGCTGACCCTGCGGCAGATGGCGAGATTGATTGCCATTCAACGGGTGTTCATCCGCCATGGCTTCGACGAGATCATCTTCGCCATGCATCTGTTTCGGCCGGTGCGTTATCTGCGTTATCTCCTGCCCTGGAACTGGTGGGGCCGCGACTATGGGCCGCGCGCCGTGCGCATGCGGCTCGCGATCGAGGACCTCGGGCCCATCTTCGTCAAGTTCGGACAGATCCTGTCCACGCGGCAGGATCTGCTGCCCGGGGACATCGCCGCGGAATTGGAGAAACTCCAGGACAGCGTGCCGCCATTCCCCGGCCGGGAGGCGCGGAAGATCGTCGAGGAGGCCTACGGCAAACGGATCGAGGAGGTGTTCGCGGAGTTCAACGAAGTCCCGCTGGCCTCGGCGTCCATCGCCCAGGTGCATGCCGCCAGGCTGAAGGATGGCCGGGAGGTCATCGTCAAGGTCATCCGGCCGGGCATCGAGAAAAACATCCGCAGCGACCTCGGGATCATGCGCTTTCTGGCGGAGAAGACCGAACAATACAGGCTGGCCGGGAATTTTCTGCGGCTCACCGGGGTGGTGGACGAGTTTGAACGCACCATCATCGGCGAACTCGACATGATGCGCGAGGCGGCCAACGCCTCGCAACTGCGCCGGAATTTCCGCAACGAGCCGCGCTATTACGTGCCCGAGATCGTCTGGTCCCTGACCCGGCGCAATGTGCTGGTGATGGAGCGGGTCTCCGGGATCCCGGTGAACGATGTCGAGGGCCTGAAACGGGCCGGGGTCGATCTGAAATGGCTGTCCGGTTACGGAGTGGAGATATTTTTCATCCAGGTGTTCCGGGACAGCTTCTTCCATGCCGACATGCATCCAGGCAACATCTTCGTCTCGCCGCCCGCCGAGGACCGGCCGGCGCGGGTGATGGTGGTGGATTTCGGCATCATGAGTTCGCTGACCGAATTCGATCAGCGTTATCTGGCGGAAAACCTGCTCGCCTTCCTCAACCGGGATTATCAACTCGTGGCGGAGTTGCATGTGGAGTCGGGCTGGGTGCCGCCAGGGACCCGCGTGGACGAGTTCGAGGCGGAGATCCGGGCGGTCTGCGAACCCCTGTTCGATCGGCCGCTGAAGGAGATCTCCTTTGGCGACCTGCTCCTGCGCCTGTTGCAAACGGCGCGGCGCTTCAACATGGAGATCCTCCCGCAACTGCTGCTCCTGCAGAAGACGATCGTGAACATCGAGGGCGTCGGCCGTCAGCTCTACCCGGAACTCGATCTCTGGGAGGCGGCCCGGCCGCAACTGGAGCGCTGGATCAGCGAGCGGATGGGTCTGCGGGGACTGTGGCGCGGGACGAAAGAAAATCTCCCGCACTGGATGGACCGCCTGCCGCATGTGCCCGCCAAGATAATCGACCTTATGGACCGCCTGCGCGACGGCAAGATTCAGCTCGAGAACAACTCCAAGGACATCCGCTATCTCCGCGAGGAGATGCGCACGTATAACCGGCGGACGGTGCTCTCGGTGATCGGCTCCGGCGCGCTGATGAGTTCCGCGATCGTCTACGGCCTGGGCGGCGATACGCCGTACGTTCTGGCCGGCGCCCCGCTGGTGTCCTGGGTCGCGGGCGCCATGGGATTCCTGCTGCTGATCCTCGCGTTCAAGGAGTGAGCAGCGCTCCGACCATGTCCGCCGGGTTGATGAGCCGCACCCCGCGGCTGTCCAGCCGCGCGAGATTGCGGGCCAGCACGGCGATGGTCTCGGGATGCGGGTGGCCGATGGCGATCGCGCGGCCATGCGTTTTGGCCATGTCGATCAGTTTGTCGAATTGCAACTGGATGAGGCGCTCGTCGCGCTCGTTGTCCAGGAAGACATCCCGCTTGAGAAAGGGCACCCGTTTCTCGCTGGCCGCGACCCTGGCCACGCTGCGCCCGGTGGTCAGGCTGTCCAGATAAAATACCTTTTTATCGTACAACATCTCCATCAGCCAGCGCATCTGCTCGGCCTCGCCGGAGATCAGGCTCCCCATGTGGTTGTTCACCCCGATGGCGTCCGGCACCGCGCGCAGATTGATCTCCAGGGTCTCCAGGAACTGTTCGCGGTTCATCGTCCGGAGCAGTGCGCCCGGCCCCAGCATCCGGTTTTTACCGAAGTCCTCTGCCTGCATGGGCAGATGCAGGAGCACCACCCGGCCGGCGGCGCTGGCCAGCCGGGCCATGCGCCTGCCATAAGGGGAATGGGGCATCACGGCGTAGGCCACCTGTCCCGGCAGGGCAATGGCGCGGAGATCCTCGCTGTGACGGTAACCGATATCGTCGATGACGATGCTGATCGCCGGGAGCGGCAGGATGGTATCCGCGGCGGCAACGCCGATGCAACAAAGACAGGACAGGATCAGGCTGTAGCGTGCTGTCTGCCGTCGCAGTTGCTCGAACATGCGAGTTTCAGTTGACCTGCTGCCTGATCGTCAGACCCTTCAGCACGTTCAGGGCCGCGTAGAGTTCATAATCCGATTCGGACAACGAGGTCTCCTCGTTTGTAACGGAATCCGGTACGGCATCCTCCGCCTCGGGTTGATCCGATCCGGTCTCGGCGCCGTTCCCGTTATCGAGGTGGCGGTTGAGATCGGCCTCCATGACGAGGGTGGGGTCCGCCTCGAGGTTCTCCACCCGGAGCCGGTCGATGCGGATATCCGGGGTGATCCCGGAGGCCTGGATGGAGCGGCCATTCGGCGTGAAGTAACGGGCGGTGGTCAGCTTCAGCGCGGCGTCGTTGGGCAGCGGGAGGATGGTCTGCACGGAGCCCTTGCCGAAGGTCTTCTGCCCCATGATGATGGCGCGATGATGATCCTGGAGGGCGCCGGCGACGATCTCGGATGCGGACGCGGAACCGGAGTTGACCAGCACGACCATGGGGGCGTTGTCGAGGATATCGTCCGGGTTGGCTTCAAACCGCATCTTCGCGTCGCTGACGCGCCCTTCGGTGTAGACGATCAGGCCCTCGTCGAGAAAGAGATCCGAAATGGTCACGGCCGAATTGAGTATGCCGCCGGGGTTGTTGCGGAGATCCATGATCAGACCCTGCATCGGTTCCTTGGCGGTTTCCTTGAGCTTCAGCAGGGCCGCGCGGGCATCCTCCGCGGTGTGCGCCTGGAAGTTCGAGATGCGCAGGTAGGCGAGACCGGGTTCCAGCATCCGGGTGCGCACGCTCTTGACGGTGATCACGTTGCGCGTGATGACGATGTTGAGTGGTTTCTCCTCGTTTTCCCGGATGATCGTCAGGGTGATCTGGGTGCCGGGTTTGCCGCGCATGAGTTGCACCGCCTCTTCCAGAGAGAGCCCCTTGACCGGGGTCTCATCGAGCTTGACGATCAGATCGCCTGCGCGAACGCCGGCGGCTTGCGCCGGGGTGTCGTCGATGGGGGCGATGACCCTGATGAAGCCGTCTTCCATGCCCACTTCGATGCCGAGCCCGCCGAATTCCCCGGTGGTCCCTTCCTGCAATTCGCCATAGTCCTTCTCGTTCAGATACGAGGAATGCGGATCGAGTCCGGCCAGCATGCCGCGGATGGCGTTTTCCAGCAGGTCCCGATCGTCGATATTCTCGACATAGTCGCTCTTCACCCTGGCGAAGACCTCGGTAAAGGTGCGGATCTCGTCAAGCGGCAGCTCCGTCAGCGGTTTATCTCCATCAGCTTGAGCGCCTGCAGCCGGCGCTTCCGTCGGGGCCGTGGCGGTTTCCTCCGCGGCGGGCGCGGCGTTTGCAAGGCTTAAGGTCGTGAGGGCAATAACAAACAACAGACTGTATTTCATCGTCAACTCCAGGCGCATCCCCGCTGTGAAGTTATGACCTCGGCAAGATGCCGCGGATTCAACTCCACATGGATTAGACCTGACTGGTCTTATGCGGCTTATGATATAACAGTTTCAGAGTGGATGCTTGCAGCGGCGCGCCGTGAAATCTTATGCGCGGGTTCGGGATTACCCCCGGCACCATATGGCGGGATCGACCGGGTCGCCCGTCAGCCGGATCTCGAAATAAAGCCCGGACTGCGTCTGGCCGCCGGTGTCGCCGACGCTGCCGATGACCTCATCGGCGGCAATCCAGTCGCCCACCTTTTTCAGCAATCTGCCGTTGTGTCCATACAGGCTCATGTAACCGTCGCCGTGATCGATGATCAACAACAGCCCGAGGTTTCTGAACCAGTCGGCAAAGACAACCTTGCCGGGACTCACCGCACGCACCTCGGTCCCGCTCTCGGCGGCGATGGTCACCCCCTGGTGACGCAATTTGCCGCCTTTCTTTAGCGACCCGAAGCCCTCGGCGATGCGGCCCTTTACGGGCCATTTGAGATTACCCTTCAAGGAGTCGAATGGTTGCAGGTCCCCGACCGCCGCCAAATCCGGCTGCCGCAGCCGTTCCAGCAGCGCCTCGAGTTCGGCGGCGTCCTGTCGCAGGATTTGCAGGCGTTTACCCTCGGCATCGATATGGTCTTCCAGTTTCGCCAGCGCGCCGTTGCGCGCCTCCTTCGCCTGAGTGAGGAGGGCGAGTTGGCGCGACTCGCGCTCGCGCAACTCCTCCAGCTTCGCTGCGCCGGTTCTGATCTCCGTCTCCACCTGCCTGAGTCCGGCCATGGCCTCGCCAATCGCTGCGATGCGCTCGGAGCGCGAATGGTTGTAGTAATCGAAATACGCGAGCATACGCCCCATCCTGTCGGGGTCTTCCAGGTTCAGGAGCAGTTTTACGTAATCGTCGCGGCCCATGCGGTAGGCGGCGCGGATCTGCCGTTTCAGGTATTCGCGTTCATCGTGCAAACGACTCGCGTGTCCGGCCTTTTCCTGTTCCAGTCTTTCGAGTTGGCGCCGGTTCTCTTCGATGCGGCCCTCCAGGGTTTGCAATTCCGCGCCGATGGCGGCGACGGCCAGTTCGGTTTCCCGCAATGCATTGTTGAGTTCCAGCGACTGCGTCCGCGCCGTGGAGAGATTGTCCTCGACCGCGCGGATCTGCCCGCGCACCGATTCAAGTTCCGCGGCCTTGTGTTCAGCGTCCTCCGTTTCGGCGAGACCGCTACGCCAGAAAGCGAGAGTCAACAAGGCCAGGAACAGGAGACCCGTCCTGCCCATGCCGGGGAGTGGCGGGGCGGTCAGGAGTTTTGGGCTAGCCCGCCGCGACGGTCTGGATCTCTGGCGCATGCAGTTGGAGCAATCGCCTCCCGGTCATTTCCGGCGGGACCGCGAGGTCCATGAGGTACAGCATGGTGGGGGCGAGGTCGCAGAGCGCGCCGACGCCCGGCAACATCCCGGCCTTGCGGCCGACGTAGATCAGGGGCACGAGATTGCTGGTGTGCGCGGTATGCGGCTGCGGTTTTTCGCCCGAGTCATCGAGCATTTTCTCCGCGTTGCCGTGATCCGAGGTGATCAACAGTTCGCCCCCCGCGCGCAGGATAGCCTCGACGATCCGGTCGAGGCATTGATCCAGGGCCTCGATGGCCCGGACCGCGGCCGCGTGAATCCCGGTATGTCCCACCATGTCGGCATTGGCGAAGTTCGCGATGATGACGTCATAGGTCCCGGCGCGGACGGCCTCCACGATCTTATCGGCAACCTCGAAGGCGCTCATCTCCGGCTTCAGGTCGTAGGTGGGCACCGGCGGGGAGGGGACCAGGATCCGGTCCTCATGGTCGAACACCACCTCCTCGCCGCCGTTGAAGAAGAAGGTTACATGCGCGTACTTTTCCGTCTCGGCGATGCGGAGCTGGCGCAGACCGAGTTTGGCCAGATATTCGCCGAGTACATTCTTGTGCCGCAGTTTCGGAAAGACGACCGGGAATTTGAATTCTTCCTTGTAGGAGGTCATGGAGATGAAACGGCCTTCCGGCGATACGAAGTCCCGCGGGAACGCCTGGAAATCCTTGTCGTTAAAGGCGCGGGAGAGTTGCCGCGCCCGATCGGCACGAAAGTTGGCGAATACTACCAGGTCTTCGGGTTGCACACGGATAACCAAGTCGTCGCCGTCCGGGATGCCCGTCGGCTTGACGAATTCATCCGTCTCGCCGCGGGCGTAGGCCGCGGCCAGCGCGGTTTGAGCGTCATGAGAGTGAAATTCCGCGCGCCCGGCGGTGATGAGTTCGAAGGCGATCCGGGTCCGCTCCCAGTTGTTGTTCCGGTCCATGGCGTAATAGCGTCCGGTGATGCTCGCGATCCGGCCTCTGCCGATCTCCGCCATCCGGGTCTCGATCTCGCGCAGATAATCCCCGGCGCTTTGGGGCGGCGTGTCGCGGCCGTCGAGGAAGGCATGCAGATAGATCCGCCCGAGTCCGCAGCGGGCCGCGAGCCGGATGAGGGCCACGATATGATCCTGGTGCGAGTGCACGCCGCCGGGGGAGACGAGTCCAAGGATATGCAGGCTGCCCTGACGTTTTACTGTATCTTTCAACGCGTGATTCAGGGTCGGATTGCTGAAGAACGTCCCGTCTTCGATGGCCGCGCTGATCATCGAGAATTCCTGACGGATGACCCGGCCGGAGCCGATATTCATGTGGCCCACCTCGGAATTCCCCATCTGATCGCCAGGCAGACCGACGCGCGTGCCCGAGGCGTCGATCAGGGTATGGGGATAGTTTGCCCAAAGTTTGTCCCAACAGGGTTTGCGGGCCTCTTGTATGGCGTTCCAGGTGGGATTTTCAGAATAACCCCAGCCGTCGAGGATGATGAGCGCGAGCGGTCTGTTTTGCGGCGATTTGATCATCGGGATTCGGCAACCGATTGGTGGGATGAGGCCAGATTCTAGCATGAAACGCGTCCCGGAATATCCGGAGGGGATGATGCGCCTGAAAGAGCCATGGGACAGCGACAGGTTTTCTCTCCGGGGTATATCACGTATCATGGCCGCGTTTTACGTTTGTACCCTTATTCTAATTCCATATACGGATCCGATTTCATGGAGCATCTTCCCGAATTCATAGGCAATCATCTCGTGCTGGTGGGCGCATTGGTTGCGGTAATCGCCCTCCTGGCGTGGAATCTCATGAAGGACAGTTTCAGCGGGATCCCCCAGGTCTCGCCGGCGGAGATGACGCGGCTCATCAATCACGAGGACGCGGTCATCCTCGATATGCGCGGCGCCGGTGAATTCAACGGCGGTCACGTGCTGAGCGCGATCAATATCCCTGCGGCGGAACTCGTCGGGCTGATTCGGGAACTGGAAAAATACCGGGACCGGCCGGTAGTCTGTTATGACAGCGGCGGGACATCCGTAAAGAGCATCGCGGCCCTCAAGGCCGCGGGCCTCGACAAGCTTTATAACCTGCGGGGCGGTTTGAACGCCTGGCAGGCCGCCGGCCTGCCCCTGAGCCGCGCCAAATAATCTTCCCCCCATGAATGTTGAACCAAGGCACTGGAAACAACGATGAACGACATTAAAACCAATCCCGACACCAACGCCCAGGGCGAGAAGGTGACAGGCATCTTCTCCCTGCAGAAGATTTACACAAAAGATATCTCCTTCGAGACGCCAAACTCGCCGCAGATCTTCCAGGAGCAATGGAAACCCACGGTCAATCTCGATATCGGCAACACCGCGAAGGCCCTGGGCAAGGATCATTACGAGGTGGTGCTGGCGGTCACCATAACGGTGAGTTTCGAGGAAAAGAGCGTCTATCTGATCGAGGTGCATCAGGCCGGGATCTTTCAGATCAGCGGATTCAATGAGGA
Organism: Gammaproteobacteria bacterium; assembly: GCA_004297165.1. Taxonomy (GTDB): domain Bacteria; phylum Pseudomonadota; class Gammaproteobacteria; order Eutrophobiales; family Eutrophobiaceae; genus 2-02-FULL-56-15. The sequence continues at coordinate 33,319 of SCUJ01000008.1, read as the reverse complement.
AGGGATTGGCAGGATGGTGGCCACGCACTGCCCGAACATCCTGTTTCCCTTTGCCCGCGAGGCGGTCTCCGACCTGGTCGTGCGGGGCGGCTTCCCGCAACTCCTGCTCGCGCCCATCAATTTCGAGGCGCTGTATATGCAAAAACTGGCCAGGCAGGCGGAACAGACGCCGGACGCGGAGACCAAGCACTGATCGGCGAAGGCTTCACGGGACGCCACGGCGCGCATGTCCCTAGCCAATCAGACTGAGGTTGAATCCCCGGAAGAGATCTCGTGATGCTACCTTATGGCGAATGATCGATTATTGGTTCTTGGCGCCGGCTCCTGGGGGACCGCGCTTTCGATCGTGCTTGCGCGCAACGGTCATGCGGTCGATCTCTGGGACGTCGATTCAACCCACATCGAGAACCTGACGCGGGACCGGGTCAACAACCGGCATCTGCCCGGGGTGGCATTCCCAGCCGCGTTGCAACCGCGCAAGGCACTCGAGCCCCTGCTCGGCGAGGCGCGGGCCGTCGTCATCGCCGTGCCCTGCGACGGTCTGCATGAGGTTCTGCGGAGACTGGAGGGCAGGCTGCGCACGGACGTGAAGTTTTGTCTGGCGTGCAAAGGCCTTGAACCGGGCACCCATGCCTTGTCCCATGCCATTGTCCGCGACCACCTTGGCATGGCGTCGCTCGGGGTGCTCTCTGGGCCGTCTTTTGCCGCCGAAGTTGCAGCGGGTTTACCGACGGCGGTTACCATCGCCTCGGACGATCCGGCCGTGGCGGCGGAGTTCGCCGCGTTTTTCCACAACGAGGTATTTCGGGTCTACACTCACAATGACCTGATTGGCGTACAGATTGCCGGGGCGTTGAAAAACGTCATGGGGATCGCAGCGGGGATCGCCGATGGCCTGGGTTTCGGCGCCAACACGCGCGCGGCGCTCATCACGAGGGGCCTCGCCGAGATCACCCGCCTCGGGGTGGCCATGGGCGCACGGCAGGAAACCTTCATGGGTCTAGCCGGGATCGGGGATCTGGTCCTCACTTGTACCGATAACCAGTCCAGGAATCGCCGGTTGGGCCTGGCTCTCGCCTCGGGTAAAAGCCTGGCGGACGCCAGGCGGGAGATTGGGCAGGCGATCGAGGGACTGCGCACCGCCGAGGCCCTGCGCAGCCTGGCCGCGGAATACCGTGTGGAGATGCCGATTGGCGAACAAATATATAAGGTGTTGAGTGGCGAGATCTCGCCCCAAGCCGCAGTACAACAATTACTCTCCAGGGACCCCAGAAACGAGCAGGATTAAGACAAACCAGGGGGTCGCCACCTTGGCCTTATAGCCCCATGTGCGGTTCTGAAAAAGTCATAGATAACAAGAAAATACATTGACTTTAGTTAGTTTGAGTGAAAAACTTAACTTATCTGTTAGAAAGATCGAACTTTATTAGATTTCAGACCTGACAGATTTCCTGGCGGCAATGGGGTAGCCGCCGAACACTTGAACTGATGAGACGGGTGCTTTAAGTGCTTGGTTTCTTGGGAAAAAAAATCGACAAGAATGCCTTGGTCTCCGTCTGTCCCGGAGAAGATGGCATCACCTGCGCGAGGGTGCGCCGTGATCGCGATACCACCCCCGCACTGGAGTTGTGCGCCTTCCTGCCGGTAGAGAACACGGCGATACAGGGGGCCGAGGTCGTTCGCCTGGTCAGGGAACATGACCTGGGCAGACCGCAGTGTGTCTCTGCCCTGGAATTGGGCAGTTATTCCCTCCTCCTGGTGGAGGCGCCGGACGTCCCGCCCAACGAGTTACGAGCCGCCATCCGCTGGCGCGTAAAAGACCTGATCGATTTTCATATCGACGATGCGGTAATCGATGTATTCGATATCCCGAACCAGAGAACCACTGCGAATCGCCGGATGATGTATGCCGTCGCCGTCAAGGCGGAATGGATCAAACGCGTGGTCAGCCTGCTGACGAATGCGGATCTGAGATTGGAAGTGATTGATATCCCCGAACTCGCAATCAGAAACATCGCTGCGCTGATGCCTGAAGACGTCGCCGGCGTTGCCGTTCTCCATCTGGGGCGCCAACGCGGCTTGATAACCATAACCCGTCAATCGAACCTGTATCTATCCCGGCGCATCGAGACCGGATACGAGGCCTTGGGCGGCAGTCTGGAAAGCGCCGCACCGCGTCTGGATCGGATCACGGTCGAGATCCAGCGATCCATGGACTATTACGAGAGTAACTTCTCCCAACCCGCCATTGGCAACCTCGTGCTTACGCCGCTGCCCAGGGCCATCCCCGGCATTGAAAAGCACCTCGCGGAACAACTGGGGATCGCCGTGAAAACCATGGACATAAATCAGTTGATCGATGTCGAGACGCCGGTCCCCGCGGCGGTTCAATCCGCCTGCATCATGGCCATCGGCTCGGCCTTGCGACTGGAGAGCAAGGCGCTATGAGACAGCAGATAAATCTCTATCAACCCATCTTCCGCAAACAGAAGAAGGTCTTCTCCGCGGTTGCGATGCTGCAGATCACCGGTTTTTTCATCGTGGTGCTGGGCGGGATTTATCTCTACAGCAAATTACAACTGCAACCGTTTCGCGAAGAACTGGATCGCAACAACGCGCAGTTCCTCAAACTGACCGAAAGGATAGAAGTAGTCTCGGCGGATCTGGCCACGCGGCAAGCCGGCGGCATCGTCAAAGGCGAATTGGAGCGCGCCGAACTCGAACTCGAGCGGATCAACCTGGCGCGGAGCGCGCTCACCTCCGGCGCGATCGGCAATAATACGGGATTTTCCGCCCATCTGGAGGCCCTGGCCGAAAGCCATGTCAATGGCGCCTGGCTTACCTCGTTCAACCTCGCCTCCGGCGGCCGCAAGCTGACCATCAATGGCGTGTCGATCGATCCGGAGCTGGTGCCCGTCTATATCAAGCGCCTGGCGGAGGCCGAGGTCTTCGACAACAGCAGTTTCAATACCGTCGAACTGGAGCGCTCAGGCGAGGAACCGGATCGGGTCCTGTTCGTGGTGGCGACCGGCGAGTGACGGCGATATGGAAATACTGAAATCCTATCTGGCGAGGATCGATGATCTCAGTCTCAGGGAGCGTGGGATCGTCATGACGGGGATCCTCGTCATTCTGTTTTTAGGCTGGTATGCCTGGTTGATGGAGCCCATCCTGAAGGAGCAGACCGCGTTGCAACAGCAACTGGGAGAGAAAAGCAATCAGCTTCAGACCTTGAATTCCCAACTGGACGAGATGTCCCGCCGTTTGAACAGCGATCCCGAAGAGATCGACCGCGCCCGCCTCCAGACCCTGCGCGAGGAGATCCGGCTGGGGCAGGAGGCGTTGCAGCAAGCCACCGTGAATCTCGTCGCTCCGGAACAGATGCCGGACATCCTGCAACAGGTGCTGAATCGAACAGCCGGCCTCGCGCTGATACGCCTGCAGGGTCTGGGCGCCACGCCCTTGCTGGATGAGGCACAAGGCGGCGCTGCCGCTGAGACCAAGCCAGCCGAGGGCGCGCGCGAGGGCCTGAACGCGGCCTACCGGCACGGGATGAAGATCGAATTCCGCGGCGGTTTTCTGGAGACCCTGGCATACATCGAGGCGCTCGAAAAGCTTGCGGGCGGTTTTTTCTGGGAAGGCATCGATTACAAGGTTACGGAATATCCCCTGGCCGTGACCACGTTAACTTTGTATACGATAAGTCTGGACAGCAACTGGATAAGCATCTGACGACCATGCGCAAGGTATTCAGCACAACACTGCTTTCCCTGGCCCTTGCCAATGCGGCGGCGGCCCTGACTTCAATCGACCCGACCAAGCCTTATGAATATGACAGCCTGATGGAGACCCGGTCTTACGCACAGGGTGAGGAGATGCTCTGGGCCCTGAGCGGAATAAAGATCAAGCCCACAGGGAAAACCGCCATTCTCAACGGCAAACTCGTGCGGGAGGGAGACGCCCTGGATGGGGCGCGCATCATCGAGATAAATCCGGCGGAGGTAATCCTGTTGCGGGATCAACAACGCTTCGCCGTTAAATTACTGATTCGGGATATCAAAAGTCCGGCATCCGGAGCGACTGACGAGCAATGATTATCAGAAACATAAACCAGACCTCAGTGTTGCTGAAAACCATGCGGGGGATGACCCTGCTGCATTCATTTTTGTTGACCGTACTGCTGGGCGGTTGCGCCATCGAAAAGGCCAAGGATGATGTCGCCGTGGCGATGGACCAGGAGATCGCCGCTGGGATCGAGTCGAACGAGAAGCTGCCGGTACCGGCCGCGGTCTCCAGCGCGTTGATCCCGAGCATCGCCCTCGGATCCTCGCAACTGCCTGAACTCGTGGACGAGGAACGCTTCGACGTGACGGTCAATAACGTCCCCGCGGTGCAATTCTTCATGAGTCTCGTGGATGGCACCAAATACAACATGGTCGTGCATCCCGAGGTATCGGGGAGCATTACGCTCAACCTCTCGAATGTGACGATACCGGATGTGTTGCAGGCCGTGCGCGATGTCTACGGTTATGAGTTCGTCAATACCGGTTACGGTTTCCAGGTCCTCCCGGGTCGGTTGCAGGCGCGGATCTATCAGATCAATTATCTGAACATCAACCGCTCCGGGGAATCGCGGACCCTGGTGAGTTCGGGATCGCTCACCATCCTCGGCACCGAGGACGAAGGCGGCGGCGCAAGGCGGGAGTCGGTCCCGGCCGGGACCACCATCAATACGGATCTGCCCGAGACGACCTTCTGGCAGGAGGTCAAGACCTCCATCGAGGCGATCGTCGGCACCGGTGAAGGCCGGGGCGTGGTGGTTAATCCCCAATCCGGCGTCGTGGTCGTGCGGGCCCTGCCGAGTGAACTCCGGGAGGTGGAGCGCTTTCTCGAGGCGACGCAGTTGATCGTGCAGCGGCAGGTGATCCTGGAGGCCAAGATCATCGAGGTCCGCCTGTTTGACGGATTCCAGACCGGTATCAACTGGAGCGGGCTCTTGCAGTCCGGAACGAATTCCATCACCGGCTCACAGGTGGGCGGCGGTAGCGTGCTGGTCAATGAGAGCGGCGTCAGCGACATCGCCGGGGCCAGCGGTTCGCTCGACCCTGTGGATCCGGGCCCGGTCAGCGGCGTCGTGACCCGCAGCCCCGCCATCCCCATCGACGGGGCGGTCACCTCCGCCTTCGGCGGCGTATTCTCGCTCGCGCTCAAAATCGGCGATTTCAGCTCCTTCATCGAGCTGCTGGAATCCCAGGGCAATGTACAGGTGCTTTCCAGTCCCAGGGTCGCGACGCTCAATAACCAGAAGGCGGTGATCAAGGTTGGCGTGGACGAATTCTTCGTCACGGATATCTCCTCGACCAGCGTTGCCTCCGGCAATACCACAACAACTAATCCATCGGTCACGCTCACGCCGTTCTTCTCGGGGGTGGCGCTCGATGTCACCCCGCAGATCAGCGGAGATAACAATGTCACCCTGCACATCCACCCCTCCATCAGCGATGTGGTGGACCAGCAGAAGACCGTCACCATCGGCACCGCGACCCAGGAGATCCCGCTCGCCCGCAGCACGGTGCGTGAGACGGACAGCATCGTCCGCGCCGCGTCAGGGCAGGTCATCGTCATTGGCGGCCTGATGCAGGACATCATCAACGATCAGACGGCCGGGACGCCGGGCGCGAAGGATGTGCCGCTGTTCGGCAATCTCTTCAAGCACGTCAAGAAATCCTCCCAGAAGAGCGAGCTGGTCATCCTGCTTAAGCCTGTCGTCGTGGACGACGGCCGGACCTGGAATGCCGACATGCAGGATTCCCTCGAGACGCTGCGGGATCTGAACACCACGCTGAAATCGAGGCTTCCGGCGGGACCTTGATCCCCCGACCGACCGGCACGCACCATGTATCTCGAACATTTCAACCTCAAGGCCCTGCCCTTCACCATCACCCCCGACACGGAGTTCTTCATGAACCGCGCGGGTTACCAGGATGCCCTCAATGTCCTGGTGGTGGCATTGCGCAGCGGCGAGGGGTTCATCAAGGTGGTCGGCGAGGTCGGGGTGGGCAAGACCCTGCTGTGCCGGAAATTGCTGAAGTCTCTGGGCGACCAGGCCGTCTCCGCCTATATCCATAATCCTTACCTTAAGCCCGAGAGCCTGTTGTACGCCATAGCCGATGAACTCGAGATCGAATATGAGGCAAACGCAACCCAGTATGCGATGTTGAAACACATCACTGACCGACTCATGGAGCATTACCGGGACGGGAAGACCGTGGTCCTGTGTCTCGACGAGGTGCAGGCCATGCCGGTCGAGACGCTGGAGACCCTGCGGCTCCTGACCAATCTCGAGACTGAAAAAAGGAAACTGATCCAGGTCGTTCTCTTCGGGCAACCCGAACTCGACGACCTGCTGGAACAACCCTCGGTGCGGCAATTGCGCCAGCGCATCACATTTTCCTACCGTCTCCTGCCGTTGAACCAGGTCGCGTGCAAGGCGTATATCCGGCACCGCCTGGTCGTGGCGGGCATGAGCCGCAAGGACCTCTTTTCCGGACAGGCCGTCGATTATCTGCATCAGGTCAGCCGCGGCATCCCCAGATTGATTAACATCCTTTGTCACAAGGCGTTGATGGTGGCCTGGGGGGAGGGGGATACGTTGGTCCGGCTGCGGCACGCGCGGCATGCCGCGCGCGATACCATCGAGACCCAGAAGATCAAACAACCGCTGTTCGGTTACTGGTTCCCGCTGCTTGGCCGTTGGTTATTCGGCGGGCTGGCCGTGATCACCCTCATCCTGCTATTGCGGGCCGGCGAACTTAAAGGTCTGCTCCCATGAGCCTGGTGAACAAGGTGCTGGCGGACCTGGAGGCCCGGCAGGGTCTGGCTGTGAATACCGGCAACTCCGGCTCGGTGATGGCGGGACTTTCCGCATCCGCGGAGGATGCCGGGACGGATCGCCCGCGTCCGTCGGCCCGCCTGAATCAATTGTTTCTCATCATTGCCCTTGCCGTGGGCGCCTGGACGCTGTTCTCGGAAGATGGCATGCGCACCCAAGAAGCTGTCGCGCCTGTCGCAATCGCCGAACCCATCGCCCAGCCCGCGATGCCCGCGGCGACGCCGGCTATCGCGGAATCCACGGCGGCAGAAACTAACGCGATTGCCGCGCCGACGTCCGCCGGTTTGAAGCTCGATTTCTCGCTGAGCCCGGCGGTTGCCGAGACAAGGACTGGGGAGGAAACGAGCGAATTGCCGCTTGAGATATCCCCGGTCGAAACCACGGCGGCGGATGCGGCAATCGAATCCCGCGAGCTTGTCCCCTCGGAGGAACCGGCGCCCATTGCGGATACGATTCCTCCATTCCCGGTAGAGACGCTCGCGGGCCAAGCGCCAGCGGCGGTGTCTATGTCGGGGGAGATGCAACGCAAGCGCAGCGGGGAGCAGCAACCTGGGGATGGCGCGGGCGCGCTGGTCAACGAGGCCAAACGGCTCATCCAGATCGGACAGATCGAGGCAGCCAATGCCCGGCTCGAGGAGGCGCTTAAACAGGATCCGGACCATGTGGCCGCCCGATCGCAACTGGCGGTCCAATGGCAGTCCCAGGGACGCCTGGCAGAGGCGCGCGCATTGCTGGAGGAAGGACTGCAACGACAGCCAGAAACCGTCGAATGGATCAAACTCGCGGCCAGGATCATGGTTGCGCAGGACGAGGATGACGCCGCGATTAACACCCTCGCACGGCATCCCCCGCAGGTGGCCCAGGACCCGGATTATCACGCCTTTCTCGCCGCCCTCTATCAGCGGCGCAACCGGCATGCCGAGGCCATAACCGCCTATCGCGAGGTGTTGCGATACCAGCCGGGCTATGGCGTGTGGTGGATGGGGCTCGCGATATCGCTGGAAGCGGAGCAGCGCAATCCCGAGTCCTTGCAGGCTTACCGGCAGGCGATAAACACCGACCGATTGACCGCCGAGTTGCGCGACTTCGTGGAACAAAAGATCGCCGCGCTCAGCCAGGCGAACCCGTAATGATCCGCAAGAAGATCCGCATCGGCGACCTGCTGGTGGAACAGAAGTTGATCTCCCAGGCCCAGCTCGAGGACGCGCTCGCCGACCAGAAAAAGACCGGCCGCAAGCTCGGCCGGATCCTGATCGAGCATGGCTATGTGGCCGAGAATCTGATCCTCGAAGTTCTCTCCCGGCAGCTCAATATCCCGTTCGTCGACCTGTTGCATTACAAGTTCAAGCCGGAGGTGATCAAGCTCCTGCCGGAGGTTCAGGCCCGGCGCTTCAGGGCGATTGCGCTGGCCCGGAGCGAGGACAGCCTCATGGTGGGGATGGCCGACCCGACTGACATCTTTGGCTTCGACGAACTGTCCCGAATCCTGCAATTACCCCTGCGGCTCGCGGTGGTGCGGGAGAGCGATCTGTTGTCGACGCTGGACAACGTCTATCGCAAGACCGACGAGATCACCGAGTTCGCCGGCCGGCTGAGCACTGAACTCCACGCGAGCGACGTCGACCTCCAGGCGCTTGTCTCGGACGCGGATGTGTCCGATGCCCCGGTGGTCAAACTCCTGCAATCCGTGTTCGAGGATGCGGTGCAGGTCAACGCCTCCGACATCCACATCGAGCCGGAGGAAAAGATGGTCAGGATCCGTCTGCGGGTGGACGGCATCCTCCAGGAGCAGGTGGTCGACGAGGCGAACATCGCCGCGGCGGTGGTCTCGCGCCTGAAGTTGATCGCGGGTCTCGACATCTCCGAGAAACGTCTGCCACAGGACGGCCGCTTTACCGTTAATGTGAAGGCCCACAACGTGGATGTCCGCATCTCGACCATGCCCATGCAGAACGGTGAATCCGTGGTCATGCGCCTGCTCGATCAGACCCGTGGCACCTTCGAGCTCGAGGAACTGGGGATGCCGCCCAGGATACGCTCCGCCTACGAACATGTACTCAAACACCCGCATGGCATGGTCCTGGTGACCGGCCCCACGGGCAGCGGCAAAACCACGACGCTATATGCCGGCCTGCGGCTGCTGAATACCCCGGAAACCAAGATCATCACTGTTGAGGATCCGGTGGAGTATCGCCTGTCACGCGTCAACCAGGTGCAGGTCAACGCCGATATCGGTCTTACCTTCTCCAGGGTCTTGCGATCCGCCCTGCGCCAGGACCCGGATATCGTACTGGTCGGCGAGATCCGCGACGAGGAGACGGCGGAGATCGCCGTGCGCGCCGCCATGACCGGACATCTGGTGCTTTCCACGTTACACACCAACAACGCCATCAGCACCATCAATCGCCTGCTCGACATGAATATCAGGAGCTACCTCCTGGCGAGCGCCCTGAATGCGGTGATTGCCCAGCGATTGGTGCGGCGCGTGTGCATCGGTTGCGCGCAGGACACCGTCATCGGCGCGGAAAAAATGGCCTATATCCGGGCCATCGGCGGGGACCAGGCGGCTTGGAACGGCTTTAAGCGGGGCATCGGTTGCAGCCGCTGCAACTTCACGGGTTATCACGGGCGGGTCGGGATCTATGAACTGTTGCTGATCGATCATGAACTGGCTCGGATCCTCGGCCGCGGCGACAGCAACGAATTTACGGACGCGGCGGCGAAAAGCCCGGGGTATTTCACCCTGGCGCAAGCCGCACTGGAGGCGGCCACGAACGGGATCACCACCATCGAGGAAGTGATGCGGATAACCGCCGAGGTTGATACGGACACGCCGGCGGAGTCGAGGGCGGTCAACGGAATCCTGGAGGTTCCGGACAGACCTCAGGAAACCCATTAACAGGCCGCCTTCGCCATGCCGGAATTCCAATACAAGGGGCGCAGCAGCCGGGGGGATCTGATGACCGGCGTCATCGACGCGCCCTCCATCGATGCCGTCGCCACTCAATTGTTGAACAGTAATATCGTGCCCATCGACATCGCGGCGCGGGTGGCGGGCGATAATCCATTCCAGGCGCTGCAGGATTGGCTCAACACCCGCAGCCCCACCCTCACCGATCTGATCCTGTTCAGCCGGCAGATGCATTCCCTGATGCGCGCCGGGGTCCCGATCATCCGCGCGATGACGGGCATCATCGAGGCCACCAAGAACCTGCGGCTCAAGCGCGTGTTCAGGGATGTACAAACCCAGATCGAATCCGGCCGGGAGCTGTCCTCGGCCTTCGCCCGTTATCCCGAGATTTTCACGCCGCTCTATATCAGCATGATCCGCGTGGGTGAAGGCACCGGTAATCTGGACGCCGCTTTTCTGCGGATCTCCGAATACCTCGAGCTGGAAAAAGATACGCGGGAGCGAGTCAAATCAGCCCTGCGCTATCCGGCCATGGTGATCGTCGCGATGGGCGTCGCCCTCACCATCATCAATCTGGTGGTGATCCCCGCCTTTGCCAAGGTCTTCGAACGGGCGCACGCGGAGCTTCCGATCTACACCCGGATCCTGGTGGCCACCTCAAATTTCTTTGTCGATTACTGGTTGTTAATGGGCATTGGCCTGGTCCTGTCGATCACGGGTTTGTCCTACTACGTCAAGACCGAGCGCGGCCGCTATACCTGGGGAAAGTACAAACTGCGGCTACCCCTGGTGGGAGACATCCTGCTGCGCGCCACGCTGGGTCGCTTCTCGCGGGCCTTCGCCATGTCACTCGCGGCGGGTGTCCCGTTAGTGCAGGCGCTCACCGTCGTGGCCCGCGCCGTGGATAACGATTATGTGGGTGACCATATCTTCAACATGCGCAACGGCATCGAGCGCGGCGAGAGCATCACCCGCACCGCCGCCGCCACCAACATGTTCACGCCGCTGGTGTTGCAGATGCTGTTTGTCGGCGAGGAGACCGGGCAGGTGGACGAGATGATGGAAGAGGTCGCGGGATTCTACGAGCGCGAGGTGGATTACGACATCAAGAATCTGAGCGGCACCATTGAGCCGGTGATGATCGTCATCATCGGGGGCATGGTGCTGGTGCTGGCGCTTGGCGTCTTCCTGCCCATGTGGGACCTCGCCTCCGTGAGCATGCGCAATCAGTGAACAGGCATGGCTTATGAACAACTGCGCATGTCCCGGTCCTTATCGCTGCTGGAGCTGGCGCTCTCGTTTCTGCTGGTGTGCATCTTCGCCAGTCTGTTTCTCCAGAGGGTGTTGATCATGACGGTGGCGGCGGAGGATCGGTATCTGGAACTGGCCATCAACCAGATCCGCGCGGAATTGATGATCTGGTCGGCGGAAAAACTGATCGACCAGAAGTACGCTGAGATTGCGACGTATGCCGGCGCAAATCCGGTGGATATCGCCTTCCAGCCGCCCGCCAACTACGCCGGCGCGGTGGCGGATGTGGATGAAGTAAACATGGCGCCAGGATCCTGGGTGTTCGAGACGGACACGGGCCGGCTGGTCTACCGGGTGTCGAATACGGATTATTTTCATAACGAGACCGGCGGTCTGCCGCTGGTGCGGCTGGATTTCGAATTGGGTTATGAGGACCGGGACCATGACGGCCGGTATTCGCCGGGGAGGGATGTCCCACGGCAATTGCTGGTGAAAGTCATGGATCGCTATTCCTGGAATTATTAAGTGATAAAAACGACATGAATACCGGAATCACGTTCTCGGAACTGCTCATCCATATATCCTTCTCGGCCGGGGTCGTGATGCTGATCATTGGCTGCTGCATGCTGGTCTCGCCGGATCTCATCATCAAGGCCGGACGGCGACTGAATCGTTGGGTCTCTACAGACCAGTTCTTTAGTAATCTCGACCGGCCGCAGGGCAGCGAGAAGTTCTTTTACCGGTACCATATCATCTCAGGCGTTCTGCTTGCCCTCGCTTCGCTGTACATCTTCGTAACTTTTATTTGGGGAATCGATCGCGGCTATGTGTTGAGGATCTTCGCCAGCGCCACCGCCAACGAGTGGCTGACGGCATCGATCATATTTCTATGCCGCGCCTTCAGTACGGTAATCTTTTTTATCGGCCTGGTTATCATGTTCCGGCCAAGCCTCTTGAAACACCTGGAGAGTTGGGGTAACAGATGGTTTGCCGTCGACAGCTCCCTCAAGCGCCTGGATGTGCAGCTCAAGGCCCCGGATCGGGTCTTCGGCCAGCAGCCGCGCCTGATGGGCCTGCTGGTGACCATCGGGAGTTTATATATCCTGATCCAACTGTGGGGTATGTTGTAGGGCAATTACAAGAATTCAGGGCCACTGTGCCTGGAATACCTCCGGTGGAGCCGGGGGCAATTATTGGAGGCAGGGATCCCTCGAGGGAACGGGATCCTCCCCCGCCGCGGCGGGGGATAAAACGGCATCCGTAAACCGGGCTGCGGCCCATCTGACTGAGGAGTCAACATGAAAACACAACAACGTGGTTTTACCTTGATTGAACTGGTGGTGGTGATCACCATCCTGGGGATACTGGCGGCCTTCGCCCTGCCCCGTTTCGCGGGCCTGGAGACCAGGGCCAGAATGGCGGCGGTCAACGGACTGGCGGGCAGCGTCCGGGCGGCGGCTGCCCTGGCCCATTCCGTGTCCCTGGTGACCGGGGCCACAGCCTCGCAATCGGTGTCTCTGGAAGGCACTACGGTGACTATGGCATTCAAATACCCCGCTACCGCAGGGATCGATGATGCCCTCCAGGATTTTTCCGGGTTCAGTTTTGCGGCGGGCGCCTTTTCTTTCAGCAGCGCCCCAACGCCGGCAGGTTGCAGGGTGACCTACACCCAACCCGCATCCGCCAACGTCTCGCCAACGGTCGCGGTAACCACTGGCGGTTGCTGATCCTGTAACACGTGTTGTACCGTTACACCAAGGCCCATGGTTTCCATGGGCCTTTTTTGTCTATGACTGAACGCGGCGTTACTCTTATCGAATTGGTCACAGTGATCCTGATCGTCGGGATCCTCGCCGCGATCGCCTTGCCCCGGTTCTTCACCATCTCCGATTTCGATAAACGCGGTTATTTCGAAAGCCTCCAGGCCGCGGTGCATTACGCCCAGAAACTCGCCATTGCGAGCGATTGCGATGTCCGAGTTACCATCGATGCCTCGGGTTATGCCCTGGATCGGTGGGCCGGTTGCGATGCCGGAGTGGGCGCGAGCGTGCCGGTGACAGAGCCCGGCAGTAACAGCGCCTTCGCCGATCCGCCCCCCACCGGGGTGGTTTTGGGGGGAGGCGGTTTTCCGGCCTTGCTGTATTTCGACCCCATCGGGCGGCCCCATGATGCCAGCTCTGTGCCAGGCAGCCTGCTGGTTGCGGCTGTGGATATCACCATCGGTAGCCGTACCCTGCGGATCGAAGCGGAGACCGGGTTCACCCGGTGTATAGCCGGATGTTGAACTCATCTCGTGGCGCCACCCTGATCGAACTTATTGTCACGATCGTCATCGTCAGCATCGCGCTGATCACGTTGATAACCCTCACCAGCCAATCGGAGGGCCGCAGCGTGGACCCCATGATCCATGAGCAGGCAGTCGCGGTGGCGCAGGCCTACATGGAAGAGGTCACTCAGAAATCCTACTGCGATCCCGATGTGGCGACGGATTGCGCGACCGCCTGCACCAGCAGCGCCTGCGGGCTCGCGACCTGCACCGTGGCGGAAGGTCCCGCCAACCGGGATCAGTTTGACGACGTCTGCGATTATGACGGCTTGAGCGACTCCGGCGCGAAGGATCAGGACGGCAATGCCCTGTCAGGACTCGGTTCCTACAACGTCAACGTGCAGGTCGTGGATTCAGTCTTCAGTCTGGGGCCGGCCGGCGCCCCGCTGAGCGCCGCGAGCGGTGCAGCAGTACGGATCGATGTGACTGTCTCACACGATGCATTGGCGGATGACATCCGTCTCACGGGATTCCGGACCCGTTATTGATGCTTAGCGCCAGGATCACACAGCGCGGCTTCACCCTGATCGAGCTGGTGGTGGTCATCACGCTCACCGGGATCATCGCTTTGATCGCCGCCCGAAACATCAGCCGGCCCGTGGCGGGATTCATCGACCTCGGCCAGCGCGCTGTGCTCGTGGAAGCCGCGGAATTGACCTTGCGCCGGATCTCGCGGGAGATCCGGCTGGCCTTGCCGAACAGCCTGCGGATCACCGACGGGGCGACGCAATATCTGCAAAGCTGCACCGCGACCACCGGCGGGGGTCAGTGCGCGGTGGAGATCCTGCGCACCCAAAACGGCGGCCGTTATCGTCGGCTGCCGGATGGCAGCGCCGGCCCTTGCGGCAGCCCCGGTCAGGATCGTATCCGTTTTACCGCGAGCAATGACTGTTTCGAGATCATGGGTGGCATGAGCGGGATCTTGCCGGTCGCCGCCCCTGGGGCCGATCAGGACGATTGCCTCACGGGGACGGTCGATTGCATCGTGATTTTTAACACCGGACAGGCGGGGGCGAATGCTTGGGATGCCGACAATATCGCCGGCTTGCAGGCGGCCTCGGCGAGCGCCATCACCTTCGATATCAGCGGCGCCGCCGGGGTCACGCGCTTTCCCTTCCCTTCGCCGCGCCAACGTTTCCAGATCGTGGACACGCCGGTGAGTTTCGTCTGCAATCCGGGCGCCGGGACGGGTGAGATAAGCCGGCGCGCCGAGTATGCCATTACTGCCGCCCAGTCCATCAGCCCCGGCCCGCCCGGCGCGGTGCTGGGGGATCGCATTACTGCCTGCACCTTCACGTATATCCAAGGTAGTCATTCGCGCAACGCCCTGTTGCTCGTGGACCTTACGTTTACGTCCACCGACAGTCAGGGGAACGCGAATATCGTCCGACTCATGGATGAGATCCAGGTGCCGAACGTCCCATGAACATGCGTCGCGCCAGGGGTTTTACCTTGATCGGGGCAATCTTCCTCATCGTCGTGGTGGCGTCGCTCGCGACCTTCATGGTCACCATAGGCAGCGTCCAGCAAACGACATCCGTCTATTCACTCATGAGTTCCAGGGCGCAATTCGCCGTCGAGGGCGGCATGCAATGGGCGATTGGTTATGTCATCGCAAATGATGCCTGCTTCGCCGCGCCGAACGACACTTTCACGCTAAGCGGCGGCGCGAGCGATGGCTACACAGTTACCCTCACCTGTCTCGCGAATAATGTCGATGAAGGACCAGACAACTATAATGTCTTTCATCTCACCGCGGTCGCCGAGAAGGGAACCATCGGCGGGGTCGATTATTACCGGCGGAAGCTGATGGCCAGCGTTACAACGGCGCCATGATATTAATTTTTGGGAATGATCTCAGGCAGGGAGCGAGCAGGCCGAAGTGACGGGCAGCGCGCCGCGTTGGAGCGGCGCCCGAGCCTGCATGGATGCATTTACCGCGTGTCCGGCATTCGGCTTGCCGTTACCTGCACCGCGAGTTCGAATTCATTCTGCCGCCAGGCCTCATAGATGATCACCGCGGCCGCGTTGGACAGATTCAGGCTGCGGCTGCCGCTCTGCATGGGGATGCGCAAGGTCCGTTCCGAGGGCAGCGCAGCGAGTACGTCCTCGGGCAGACCGCGGGACTCCGGTCCAAAGAGGAAGATGTCGCCTGGCAGGTAGCGCGTCTCGTCGTAACGGCTGCGGCCCCTGGTGCTGACGGCAAAGAGCCTGCCGCCTCGATGTTCATCCAGGAATTGCGCGAAGGAGGCATGCTCGCAGATGGCGGCATATTCGTGGTAATCGAGACCGGCGCGGCGCAACTGCCGATCCTCCAGACGAAATCCCAGGGGATGAATCAGATGCAGGCGGGTGCCGGTGTTGGCGCAGAGGCGTATAATGTTGCCCGTGTTGGGCGGGATCTCGGGTTCGTAGAGGGCCAAGTGAAACATCCCGCCAGTCTAGCCCCCGGATCCGGAATTACAAGCCATGCAAGATCAGAGCGAGAATGCAGCCCTGCTGGAACAGGAGTTCTGCGGCCTCCATATCACCTCTCCCATCGTGCTGCTCTCCGGGTGCGTCGGCTTCGGCGAGGAATATACCCGCATTCAGGGGTTTTCCAACCGGGATGCGGGCGCCATCTGCCTCAAGGGCACAACCCTCGAACCGCGCCTCGGCAACCCCCCGCACCGCGTCTATGAAACCCCGGGGGGAATGCTGAATTCGATCGGCCTGCAGAACCCAGGGGTCCGCGCGGTCGTGGAGAAATACCTGCCGGCCCTCGATTTCAGCGAGACGCGCTTCATTGCCAATGTCTGCGGTTCGACGGTGGAGGAATACGCCGAGGTCACCCGCATCTTTGATGACTCACCGGTTGCCGCCATGGAGATCAATATCTCCTGTCCCAACGTCAAGGAGGGCGGGGCGGCCTTCGGCAATTACCCGCGCATGTCGGCGGAGGTCATCGCGGCCTGCCGCCGCGCCACCCGAAAGCCCGTGATCGCCAAGCTCTCGCCCAACCAGACGGATATCGCGGAGAATGCCCGCCGCTGCATCGAGGCCGGCTGCGATGCCTTCTCCGCAATCAACACCCTCATGGGCATGGCAGTGGATATTCGCAACCGACAGCCGGTGTTGGGGAATGTCCAGGGTGGCTTGTCCGGCCCGGCCATCAAACCGATCGCGCTCCTCAAGGTTCATCAGGTTTATCAGGTGGCAAAACGGCACAATATCCCGATCATCGGTCAGGGCGGCATAACCACCGTGGAGGACGCTCTGGAATTCATCATCGCGGGCGCAAGCGCGGTGGGGATCGGCACAGCGCTCTTTTATGACCCGATGATCTGTAAAAAGATTAATGCCGGCGTGGCGGATTATCTGCGGGGGCAGGGCCTCGGCAATATCGGAGAACTGGTCGGGACCCTGCGCTTACCTTGATGCAGGGTGATCCTCACCCTGGTTAATCTGCCGCCGCGCCCATTCCAGGGCGGGCTTGAGTCCCGCCGCATCCGGATGACGGGCCATGGCCGCCTCCCAGTCATGCACGACCTCCATGTATTTCCGCTGCTGCATGTGAATCGTGCCGCTGCCGTACATGCCCAGCATCGCCAGGCGGTCATCGGCATGTATGCTGAGATGATCATACAAGGCGAGAAGGACATCCTCGTTCGATCGCGAGGACTGGCATATAGGGATCATCTGGCGCAGTTGTCTTAGCGTATTCACGGACACAAATCCTGTCACGCGCAGTCCGCGCAGACGATCCTCCAGTCCCGTGCTGAATCTAGCAGACCGGTTGGCATTACAGTGGATTAAGGCCTCAGCCATCACATGAGACGGTTCGTCAGGATCCAGCAATTGGGCCTGGCGAGCCGCCAGCAGGGCATTATCGCGATCCCCGCCTTCGGCGAGGAATTTCGCCGCCATGATCAGGCTCTGCGCCGAATACGGTTTGTCCCTGAGCAGGGCGAGCGTCAGCGATTTGCGATCGCCCCAGTCAGCCACCCGAGCTTGCAGGGTATAGAGCGGCATGAGCACGAAGATTAACAGGCACAGGGCATGGCGCAGGTAAGGATTGGGCGCCAGGGTTACGCCCGCATGGCGGATCAGGAGCACGAGGACCAGGAACAGTCCCAGACCCGGCTGGTAATTGCGATGCTCGAACATCGGCGCGAGCGGCAGGACTGTCGATTCGAGGATATGGCCCCAGAGGAACCAGAGGAGGCCGAAGGCGATGACATGCCGGCGCAGGGACAACCGGGCCGTCAGCACGACAACGATCAACCATCCCACGGCCGCGGGCATCGTTGTCCATGGCTGAGCCAGGCCTGTCGAAACCGTGAGATCATCGTGGTAGATCCCCATGGGCGAGGGATTGAGAAAGGTCAACCAGCCGGCATAGGACCATAATACCCGGGCCTCTGTAAGCAGACGTTCCCAGGGTGTGAAACCGTAAGGGGCCAGAGGTTCTCCGGCATGTAGTAGAAATATGAACAGCAGGTAACTGCCGATCACTACCACGGGAATCCCGAGGAATGCGCCGAGGACGAGCCCGGATCGAGGGTGTGCCTCGGGATGAAATCGAAAATTAAAGCAGAAGAGTTCGATGAGCAGCAGAAATCCCGGCAGCAACGCCCCGTTTTCCTTGGAGAAAAATCCGAGCACCGTGAACAATACGCCCGATGCGATCAGGCCAGGGAGTCCCGCGCCCAGTCTTAGTGTCCGGTCGCGCAGATAAATATAACCAAGGCAACCGTAGATGATGAACAGGTTGCTCAGGATCGCCATCCGCTGAATGGCGTACAGTACAGTCGAAACATAGAGCGGGTGCAGCAGAAACATGCCGGCGACAAGCAGAGCGGCGCCGCGAATCTGAGTGTTGATGTCGGGAATTAATGTCCGGTTATGAAATCGGGTCAAAAGTTTTACAGTAAGAAGATACACCCCCAGGCCGCAGATCAGGTGCAGGAGGATATTGACAGTCTTGGCGGCGAGTTCGGATTTGCCGCCCGCGAGGGTGAAATCCAAAGCGAGACTCAACATGGCGAGTGGCCGGCGAAAACGGCTTGCCGGGGAGGAGAGCGCTGCCTCGCGCAAGGACTCGAGGCTGAGTTCAGGCAGTACCAGGAAGTCATTTTCCAGGATATTGGGGATGTCATCGACTATGAAGGGGCCGGCCGCTCCCGGCATATAGCTGTAGAAGGCGATCGCGAGCAGCAGGCCAAGCAGCAGGCCGGCGGCAGGTTGCCGGAGGGCGTTCACGATCGTTCCTTCATCGCGATTAGCATGGCCTCGTTCCTGAATCCCCGCGCGGGATCCCCGATCCGGCCTTCCTCGCGATATAACATGATTCGCAGGCCGACAAACAAGGCGAGCAACTCATTGACAGCCAGACGATAGTCCGGATTACCGGGGCCGCTGTCATCGACTCGTTCCCGCGTGAAGGTCTGATAGAAGACCAGGCCCCGCGGGCGCAGGGCGGCGATGATGTACGGGATCAGTCCACGATCGAGAAACCGCGTGACCACAATCACATCGAAGGATTCAGGTTGAGGCGGTTCGGCAGCCACATCCCGTTGGACGCAGTGTATTGCGCCATTGGCGGCGGCAGTCAGTTGGCGGATGGCCTCGCCGGAGATATCCCAGGCATGGGTTTCCAGTCCGCGCGCAGCAAGCAGCAGGGCGTTCGCGCCGCGACCGCAGGCGAGATCCAGCGCGCGTCCCGAGGCCGGCAGCAGATGCTGGAAGTCCGCCAGCACCCGCGCAGGCGACTGTTCCTTGCAAGATCCGCCGTCAAGATAGATACGGTCCCATTTTTCCGCATCCGGGTGCATGTCAGCGGGACATTTGGAACGGGGCAGAATATGGCGCGTCGGTCAACTCTTCAATTCGATATTGAGGGATTTCAATTTGCGATAGAGGTGTGTGCGTTCCATGCCCGCAACCTTGGCAATCTTGCTGACGCTCCCGTTATAGAGTTTCAACTGATGCTCGAGATAGGCCTTTTCGAAGCGGTCCCGCGCATCCCGCAGCGGCATATCGAAGTTGTAGAGACTCTCCACCTTTTCCTTGCCCGGCTGCTCGCCCAGGCTTTTCTCCACGTCCGGCAGATCGATAGTGTCCGATGCGCCGATGATCAACAGGCGCTGGACCAGGTTCTTGATCTCGCGGACATTGCCCGGCCAGCTGTACATGCGCAGCCGGTTTTGCGCGGCGGTGGAGAAGCGCTTGTAGGGCAGGCCTTCGGATTCGACGAAGAAGTTCACATAGTAATCAAGGATCTCCGGGATGTCCTCATAGTGTTCGCGGATGGGTGGCACGAGGATCGGCACGATATTGAGTTGGAAATACAGATCGTTCCTGAAACTCCCTTCCCGAACCCGTTCATCGAGTGGCGCGGGGGTGGCCGCCACGACGCGGGCGTCGAGTGTGACCGGCTCCACGCCGCCGATGCGGGTGAAACTGCGGCCTTCCAGGGCCGCCTGGAGCTTCGATTGCGTGGCCATGCCCATGCCGGTGATATCCTTCAGAAAGAGCGTGCCGCCAGTGGCCTTCTCGATATAGCCGGGAGCGATTTGCCCACCGCTCTCCTTGCCGAAGAGTTCGATCGCGGGACCGTCCTGCGAGAGCGCCGTCATGGTTACCGGGACAAACGGCCCATCGCAATAAGCACTCTGATTGTGGAGCACCCTGGCGACGGCTTCCTTGTCGGTGCCGGCCTCGCCGATGATCAGCACCGGGGCGTTGTGGCTCGCGACCCGCTTTATCTGTTCCCGCAATTGTCGCATGGCCTCGCTCCTGCCGATGATCTCGGCGGTATGCGGACCGTACTGGCGCAGTCTGAGATTCTCCTGCTGAAGATCTGCCGTCTCCAGGGCATGCTTGACGGTCAGTACGAGCTTCGCGAGTGACAGCGGTTTTTCGAGAAAGTCATAGGCCCCGAGCCGGGTGGCCTCCACGGCGGTTTCCACCGTCCCGTGTCCCGACATCATAATCACAGGCAGGCTGCCTAGCCCGGATTCGGACCATTCCTTGAGCAGGCTGATGCCGTCGGTATCCGGCATCCAGATGTCCAACAGGATCAGATCGAAGTTGATCCCGCCACGGGCGGCCCGCGCCTCCGCGGCATTTTTCGCGACCGTGACATTGAATCCTTCATCTTCCAGGATCTCCTTGACCAAAGAGCAGATGTCCGGCTCATCGTCCACGACCAGTATGTTTGCTGCGATCATATTGCCTCCCGTCTCAAGCTGGGTTCTGAATGATGACTGGCCTCGCCGGTCACGGGCAAGCGGATAATGGCGCAGGCCCCGGGCCGGTCGGGATTATTCCGCAACAGGACCAATCCTCCATGTTCCTCGATTATTTTTTTAACAATTGCCAGACCCAATCCCGTCCCCTTCTTCTTGGTGGTCACATAAGGTTCGAATATGGCGCCGATGATATCCTCGGTGATCCCTGGGCCCGAGTCCAGGATCCGTATCTCGATGTAATCGACCCCGGTCTCGACGACATAACTGGTGGTGATCTCAAGGCTGGTGCGGCCGAGAGGCGCGCCGGCGTCGAAGGCGTTATTCAGAATGTTATTGAAGACCTGCCGTAGACGGCCCGGGTCGGCCTGGATTACCGGCAGACGGTCATCAAGCTGCATGCTGATCTCCGCCCGGCTGTCGAGGTTGCTGAACAGATCCACAACCTCCCGCAGCAACTCGTTGAGGTTGACGTTTTCCAGTCGCATCACTGGCGGCTTGGCGTACTCCTGAAAGGCGTTGACCATATCCTTCATGGTCTTGACCTGCTGGATTATGGTGTTGGTCAGGCGATTCAGGATGACAAATTCATCGAGATCGAGTTTGCCATGATATTTGTGGCGCAGTCGTTCGGCCGCAAGCTGGATCGGGGTCAGTGGATTCTTAATTTCATGCGCCAGGCGTCGCGCCATCTCGCCCCAGGCCGCGTCGCGCTGGCCCTGAATCAGGGCGGTTATGTCATCGAAGACGACGACATACACAAAAGTCTGGTCTTCAGACAATGTCAGCGAAGTGCCGTTGCACATCAGGATCTCACGGCCCGCGCCGCCGAAGAGGGTTACCTGTTCCCGCCAGTCGCTGGCCCTGGTTTCGAGGCGCGATTCGATAAGTTGCAGGAACTGTTCCAGATACCGGTATTCGAGCCGCAGCTCGGCGAGCGATCTGCCGATCAGCAATTGGGGTTCGACGCCGAGGATCCGGCGGCAACTGATATTCGCGGTGCGAATGCGCCGCTGCTCATCCAGCACCAGCACGCCGGAAGAGAGTCGCACCAGCACGGCCTCCAGGTAGGTCCGTTGCGCCTCCAGGGCCTGCTGGCTGGTCCTGACCTCATCGCGGGCCTGACTGATCCGGCGGGTCATTTCATTGAACGAGGCCACGAGGAACCCGAGTTCATCGTGACCGGGGACGGGCAGTTGGGTGTTGTAATCGCCTGCGGCCACCGCCTGGGTGCCGGCGGCGAGATCCCGGATCGGCGCCATGAGCCGCCCCGCTGAATAGAATGCGGTCCAGACGATCGAGAAGATGCTGAAGAGGAGCACCAGCGTGAGGACCAGTGCAAAACCGCGTTTCAGTTGCTCCCTGAGGTAGGTCAGCTCCTTGTACTTCACGTAGGAGGTCTGGACCAGATCCGCAAGCAAATTCATCCGCTCCGGGATGGGGTACAGCGCTTGCAGGATGCGGCGTTCATTGTCGATCCCGGAATCCGGCAGATTGACCACCACGCGGACGGAAAGCCCCTCGCCGCTGACGGTGTCCAGACCAATATGATTGTTGCCCTGCTGCACCTGAAACAGGATCGTATCGCTCGGCCGATCCGGGACCAGGCGCGACATGTCGCTGACACTGGAGGCGAGAATCGATCCCTGCCGCGTCATCAATGTAAGTTCCTCGGCGCCGCTCTTGGACCGGTAATCGTCGATCTCGAAGGGGATTACGGCGTCATTCATGCCGGCGAACTCCCGGGCGATTTGCGTGGTCTGGAGAGAGAGATCCTTTTTACGCAAATCGAAGGCGATCTGGCTCAACTCCAGCGAATCGTCGAGGGATTGTTCCACCCGCAGGTCGAACCAGCTGTCGATGCCGCGTTGCAGGAAATCGAGCGAGAAATAATACAGAATCAGCACCGGCGTGACGGAAAGCACCGTAAAGATCACGACCATCCGGAGGCGGATGCGGGAACCGGGGACGCGCTGCCGCAATTCTCCCGCCAGCCGGCGGAAATTGATGCCAATCAGGATGATCAGGACGAACAGGCCAATGGCGTTGAACAGCAACAAGCCGGAATACAGCTCACTGAAGCGGTCCGAATTCTGCAAGGCGTCGCTCATCATGACGAGCGACATCAGCATGAACAGGAATAACCCACTGCCGGTGATAAAGATTAACCTGCCGCTGTGTTTCATGAATTATCGCAGCGGCCAACTACGCCAGTCGCTGCGCTGGTCCCATTTTTTTGCGATGGCGGTCATCAGTCGCAGCGGCGCCGGCGGGGTTTCCACATCGAGCGTGGCCAGCATATGGATGACATAAGCGGACTCCGGATCCAGGATGTCCTTGTTGATAAGAGGGTGACCAGCGATGCTGCGCAACGCGGCCAGCGCTTCTTCCAGGCCCTGATATTGAGCCTTTTCTCCCGTTGCGAGCCACGTGATCTGATACGTGCCTACCAGCGGATGGCGCTCCAGCCGCATCGAAATGTTGTCTTCCTTGACGATTGGATCCCAGAGCCAGCCCCGCACCCGCTCCAGGCGGATCGCGACATTGATTTCGAGTTGCACGCCTGCGTGCAGAGCGGTCAGCGCCGTTTCATCCAGTTCGATGTCCAGGCCGGCGTTGATGACATAATAATCGCCATCGAGAGGACTGGCAGCCTCGCTGATCCTGACTTGCGCCTGAAGCGGATGGGTGAAGAGGAGGCAAGACAGGATCAGCAGCCGGATTATCTTATTGGAGAGATCGGCCGGACTATGCGCCGGCGTTCTGTTTTTCCAGGATTGCATAATAGAAACCATCCATTTCGTCAAAACCCGGCAACGTCTGTCTGCCATGCACTGTCGCGCAGCCCCACTCGGCATCAACGGGAACCACGGCGGCATCTGGATGCTGTTGCAGGTGCGCAGCGATTTGGTCATCGTTTTCCCGGCGGAGTATGGAACAGGTTGAGTACACAAGCTTACCCTTACGCTTGAGTAGAGGCCAGATCGAACCAAGGATCTGACGCTGTGTCTTCAGCAGGAGGGGCAGCGTTTCCAGACGACCAGACAGCTTGATGTCGGGATGGCGCCGGATCACCCCGGTCGCGCTGCACGGGACGTCCAGCAGGATCCGATCGAATTGTTCGCCATCCCACCACGCGGCGGTATCACTGACATCGGCATGGATCACGGTGGCGCTCAGACCAAGGCGATCCAAAGTCTGGCGCAACAATTTGACGCGCATCGGGTTATGTTCGACGGCAATCAGCTCCTGGAGTTGGGGCTGGCTTTCAAGTATATGACCGGCCTTGCCCCCAGGCGCCGCGCAGGCATCGAGCACCCGCTCTCCAGGTTGTGCGTCCAGAAGTCCCGCGGCAAATTGCGCCCCGCAATCCTGCACCGAAACCAGTCCCTCTTGAAATCCGGGCAAGGCAGCGACATCCACTGGCGCCGCCAGGGCGATGCCGCAGTCATTCCAGGCCATGGAGTGCGCCGCGATCCCCATTTCCTCCAGTGTGCGCAGGTAATCCGTACGTGCGATGCGGAGACGATTGACGCGGAGGTGCAGCGGCGGGCGTTCGTTGTTTCCGGCGGCGATCTGTTCCCATTTGTCCGGCCAGTCCTCGCGCAGCAGATCGAGCAACCAGCCGGGATGGGCATGGGTCATGATGTCGTTGGACAATTTTTCTTGCAGCGGTACGCGTTCCCGCAGATACCGACGGAGCACGGCGTTTACGGTGCCGCGCGCCCAATCCCTGCCCAAGGTCTGTACGGCATCGACAGAAGCCGATACGGCGGCATGCGCTGGCGTGCGCAGAAACTCAATCTGGTACATGCCGCACAACAGCAAGGTTTTAATCTCAAGATCCTTTTCCCGCGGGGCCTTGTTGAGCAATTTTCCCAGGAGGAATTCCAGACGGAAATACCAGCGGGCGACGCCGTAACAGAGTTCCTGGACGAAGGCTTGATCGCGATGGTCCAGAGCGGTTACCGATTTGTCTTTCAGTAATTGATCCAGCGGCCGATGTTCCCGTAAAAGGGAGGCAAGGATCCTGGCCGCGATTGCGCGTGGATTTCCGGACATGAGTTTGGCTGGAATTAATGTACGGGTGATTTCGCGGTGGCGTGCGCCAACTCTGGATGACCGTTGAGAAAGTCGCGGGCTGCGACAGGTCGTTTCCCCGGCGCTTGCAGACGCACGATGCGCAGAGATCCACGTCCGGTTTGCACAATCAGGTCTGACGCCGATCGGAAAAAGCGTCCCGGCATTGCACCGGGCAAGTCCTGCTCCAGCAACTCGACCTCCCAGATCCTGACTTGCATGCCATTGACTTCGGTGAAGGCCACCGGTTGCGGATTGAAAGACCGCACTTGCCGCTCTATCTCCACGGCCGGCCGGGACCAGACAATCCGGGCCTCTTCTTTGCTAATCTTTCTGGCATAGGTGGCTATCCGATCATCTTGTATTCGCAGTGAAACACTCCCATCCGCGAGCCTGTCGAGACAGCGCATGAGACAGCCGGCCCCAAGTTGCGCGAGTCTATCGTGTAATATGCCGGCTGTATCCGTGGGAAGGATCGGGCAAGCCTCCTGCATGAGTATCGGACCGGTATCCAGCCCGGCATCCATTCGCATAATAGTGATGCCCGTTTCCCGATCGCCCGCCTCCAGTGCGCGCTGGATCGGAGCGGCGCCTCGCCAGCGCGGCAGGAGGGAGGTATGCACATTGATGCAACCCCATTTCGGTTTGTTAAGGATTTCTGCCGGCAGCAACATGCCGTAAGCAGCGACGATCAACGCATCGATTCCAGACAGCCGATCCTCGGGGTCGATGTCGGCGGGACGCTCGGGTTGGAGCACAGGAATGCCGCGCTTGTCCGCAAGCAAGGCTACAGGATTGCGGGCGGTCTTGCGTCCACGTCCGGCGGCCCGATCCGGCTGGGTGTAGACTTGGCGGATCCGCATGCCGGGGTTGTCAGCCAAAGACTCGAGAATCACAGCCGCAAACTCGGGGGACCCGGCGAAGGCCAGTTGCATGGCGTTGTCGTTCACAATACCTTTTGCTCTTCGCGATCCTGTTTGCGGATCTTTTTCCTGATCAGTTCCCGTTTCAGCGGTGACAGATAGTCGATGAACAATTTTCCATCGAGGTGATCGATTTCATGCTGGATGCACACTGCCAGCAGGCCATCGGCTTCAATTTCAATGCTCTCGCCCTCCAAGGTCAGATAGCGGCAGGATATCTTCTCGGCGCGTCGGACAGTTTCATAAAAACCCGGTACGGATAGGCAACCTTCCTGCATCTCCTCGAAACCATCCTGATGAATTATGATTGGATTGATCAACACCAACGGTTGATCCCTGGTTTCCGACAGATCCATCACGACCACGCGCTGCTGCACGTTCACTTGCGTTGCCGCGAGGCCAATCCCTTTCGCCTGATACATGGTTTCTAGCATGTCGGCTGTCAGCTTATTTACTGTGTTGTCGATGGCTTCCACCGGTGCGGCGATCTTGCGCAGTTTGGGGTCGGGGTAATGCAAGACAGTGAGGACCGGCATGCTTGGGCTCCATGGAACCTGTATAACTTACTGATAGTATACAGGAATATAGTCATCTTAAACCCTCATGCGCGAAACATGGTGCGGATCCGAAAAGTTTGCTAGACTTTTTGCTAATCTACGTTAAGGATTCCACGTAAGGTACCGCATATGTTAAACAAAATTCTACTGCTCTCTTTGTTGTTCCTGAGTGTCCCAGGATTCGCTCAGGATGATGTCAAGATCAATCCGGATCATCCGGACAGTTACGTGGTGGTCGAGGGGGATACGTTGTGGGCTATAGCAGGTCGTTTTTTGACCGAGCCCTGGCGCTGGTCGGAGATATGGGAAACCAACCCGCAGATTGCCGACCCCCATCTCATTTATCCGGGCGATGTCATATCCCTCGTCTATGAAGGCGGGCAACCAAGATTAACGGTGAGCAGAGGCGCAGGGGGAGTCGCCGGCCGACTGGTCAAGCTCTCACCGGAGATCCGCTCGCACGAGCGCAGCAAAGCTATTCCTGCCATACCGATAGAAGCAATCCGGCATTTCCTGAACCGACCTCTCGTGCTCGAAGAGAGCGAAATTGATGCTTGGCCATACGTTTTATCTAACCTCGACCAGCATCTGATCTCGGGTGCCCGCAACAAGATATACATACGAGGGTTGGATGCGAGCAATGGGGTAAAAAATTATTCTATTTATCGGAAGGGCGAACCCTATATCGCACAAAGTCACGATAGCGGAACCACACTTGGATATGAAGCCATCCATATCGGGGATGCCGTCATCGTCGAAAGCGGTGAACCAGCCACTGCCATGATTACCACGTCCAACAGGGAGATCATGATCGGCGACAGACTGGCGCCGGTCTCTGACGAGGAAATCGACACCGACTATATTCCAAGTGTTCCGGGTTCGAATGTGCAGGGTAACATCATCGCCGTTCTCGATGGCGTCTCGCAAATCAGTCAGTATCAAGTTGTCATCTTGGACGTGGGGACTCAGGACGGGTTGCAACGGGGGAATGTGCTGGGTATCTATCAATCCGGCAAGGTAGTAGAGGATGATACGATAACGAACAAGAGTGGTCGTAAAAATATCAACGATACGGCGCTAGTGGAATATCTGGGGCGCCCAAAACCGAAGGTTCGTAATGTACAGTTGCCCGAAGAATATGCAGGGGTCGTCATGATATTCCGAACCTTCGACCGCGTTAGTTACGGTCTGATAATGGAGGCGACAGCGTCAATACATCTGCACGACGCCGTCAGTAATCTTTGATGTAGGGGGACGGCGATGGGCTGCCGCCGGCCCGAAATTAAAAGTCGTTCCTCTTCGAGGCAGAATTTCCCGCGCAACCGTGCGCGCTGACCGCAAGCCGTCGGGATATTACAGGACAGGGATGTCATGCCAAATCAGGATGAGACTGCATTTTATTGGCTGGCCATGGGAAGAACCCGTGGCATTAGTGTCCGCAAATGGCATCTCCTTCTGCGGGCATTCGATACAGCGGCGGCCATATTTTCCGCTGAACCTTCCGCGCTCGCCGCCTTGGGGCTGTACGAGGATGCAATCAACTCGGTGAAGAACCCTGATCGGCGAGGTATCGATGTCGATCTCAAGTGGCTGGCGAACCCGAATCGCCATTTGATAACCTGGGAAGACGTGAGATATCCACATCTGCTTCGCCAGATCCACGATCCGCCGCTTGTGTTGTACGTCCAGGGCATTGCCGATATCCTCGAATCCACACAGATAAGCGTTATCGGCAGCCGCAATCCTTCCCCGGATGGCCGGCGGAATGCGCGCGAATTTGCCGGGAATCTTGCCCGTTGCGGATTCACCATCACCAGCGGACTGGCTGTGGGGCTCGATACCTGTGCGCATCTCGGGGCCTTGGATGTTGCTGGCAGAACCATTGCCGTGCTTGGCAGCGGCCTCGATGTCATTTATCCTGCGTGTAATCGTCCCTTGGCCGAGCAACTGACGCAAAACGGCGCGCTGGTCTCTGAATACCCGCCTGGCACGAGGCCCATGGCGATTAATTTCCCGAGACGCAACCGCATCATCAGCGGACTTAGCATGGGTACACTGGTGGTCGAGGCGACACTGAGCAGTGGGTCGCTAATCACGGCAAGCTTGGCTCTGGAGCAAGGCCGCGAGGTATTCGCCGTACCTGGATCGATACATAATCCACTCAGCCAGGGATGTCATCGACTCATCCGCGATGGCGCTAAACTGGTCGAGATTGTGGATGATATCCTCGAGGAGATCTCGCCGATCCAATCCGCCTTAATCCCGCCTCGCTGCGTGCAGCCAAGGAGTGGTAACATCCCGGAGGCACTTGACGCGGACGGCAAACTCTTGCTTCATAATATAGGCATGCAGCCCGTCGGAGTGGATACATTGGTGCAAGAAACGGGTTTGAGCGTCGGCGCGATTACGGCTTCCTTGCTTATACTTGAGCTCGGAGGGTTTGTTGAACAACTGCCTGGCGGGGAATACAGACGGTGTTAATGTGCAGGAATATAAATGAAAGAATCGGTTTTTGATATCTTGATGTATCTTTTCGATCATTATTTTGAGGATTGTTATGAGATAAACACGGACCAGGATGCGCTCAAGTTCGAACTTATCAAGGCCGGATTCGGGGATGTCCTGGTCGACAAGGCATTCGATTGGCTGGATGGTCTGACCCGGCAGAAGGATTTCATTCAGACCGGGACTCCGGTCGGGAATCAGACCCTTCGGTTGTTTACCAAGGCGGAAATGGAGAAACTGGATACGGAATGTCGTGGGTTCATCCTGTTCCTGGAGCGTAGTGGCGTGCTGGATGCCTGCGACCGGGAAGTGGTGATCGACAGATTAATGGCACTGGAATCGAGCGAGATTAATCTCCAGCAATTAAAATGGGTAGTGCTGATGGTGCTTCTCAACCAACCAGGCAAGGAGGCCGCATGCACGTGGATGGAAGATGTTGTGTTGGATGACGTCAACACACTCAGACATTAAACGTCATTCCCGGCGCAAGTACGCCACTATATTTGATTCGCCATGCGCCATGGCAATCACGGTTCCACAAACTATCTGGTAATGCATATTCTCTCATGACTAATGCTCTTGTAATTGTCGAATCACCGGCGAAGGCGAAAACAATCAATCGCTATCTCGGCCCGAATTTTCATGTACTTGCCTCCAACGGCCATGTGCGGGACCTGTTGCCGAAATCGGGCGCTGTGGATACGGAAAATGATTTTGCGATGCAGTACGAGGTTATCGAAAAAAACGCCAAGGCGGTCAAGGCCATCTCGGATTCCCTGAAAAAAGCCGATGCGCTTTATCTGGCGACTGATCCGGATCGCGAAGGGGAGGCAATCTCCTGGCATCTATACGAATTGCTGCGGAACAAGGGGGCGCTGAAGGGAAAGAGCGTGAAGCGCGTGGTTTTTCATGAAGTGACCAAGAGCGCGATTCAGGAGGCGATGGCTCATCCCCGCGAACTTTCTTACGAGTTGATCAACGCGCAGCAGGCGCGCCGCGCCCTGGATTATCTGGTTGGTTTCAATCTCTCGCCATTGTTGTGGAAGAAAATTAGAAGAGGACTGTCAGCGGGAAGGGTGCAAAGTCCAGCCCTGCGCATGATCGTGGAGCGTGAGATTGAGATCGAAAAATTCGTCAAGCGTGAATACTGGACAATTGAGGCCGATCTGAATCATAAAAAATTGGCTTTCACTGGGAAGCTTATCCAGTTCAACGAAGAAAAACTCAAACAATTCAGCATCGAGTCCGGCGTGCAGGCGAACGAGACGCGAAGCCGATTGCTGAATGAGGCGGGTGGATTTCTGAGTGTGGCGAACGTGGAAAAGAAAACCCGTCGACGTCAGCCAGCACCGCCCTTCATCACCTCCACGCTCCAGCAGGAAGGCGTGAGAAAGCTCGGGTTTACGGCCCAGAAGGTTATGCGGACAGCACAACAATTATACGAAGGTATTGACGTAGGCGAAGGCGCAGTAGGGCTCATCACTTATATGCGCACGGATTCGGTCAACCTGGCGCAGGAAGCCGTGAATGAAATGCGGGAGTATATTCAAAAAACCTATGGCAAGGATAATCTGCCGACCTCGCCCCGCGAATTCAAGACACGATCCAAGAATGCACAGGAAGCTCATGAAGCGGTTCGGCCGACATCGATTTACCGCACCCCCGCAGCAGTGAAACAGAACCTAACTGGGGAACAGTTCAAATTGTATGAACTTATATGGAAGCGGACACTGGCAAGCCAGATGAAGCACGCAACCATAAATACGGTTGCCATCGATCTCGCCTGTGGCAAGGGGAACACCTTCCGTGCAACGGGTTCGACGATTGAGGAGAAAGGATTTCTGGAAATTTATGAAGAAAGTGTTGACGAACAACAGCACGAGTCCGGTGAGGGCGCCCTGCCCGCACTCGACATCGGAGAGAAAATCAGTTTGCAAGATATACGGGCGGATCAGCATTTTACCGAACCCCCGCCGAGATATTCCGAAGCGAGCTTGGTCAAGTCTCTGGAGGAATATGGCATCGGCAGACCATCCACATACGCCTCGATAATCTCGACCTTGCGGCAGCGGGAATATGTCGAGATAGACAAGAAGCGATTCATTCCGACGGATGTGGGTAGGATCGTCAACCGCTTTCTAACCGAACACTTCCATGACTATGTGGATTATGATTTCACTGCGCGCCTCGAGGATGAACTCGACGCTGTTTCCCGCGGCGAGAAGGAATGGATCCCGTTATTACGTGGTTTCTGGGATCAATTCTCCAAACAAGTTAAGGACAAGGAGGAGTCAGTGACTCGCAGCCAGGCGGCCCAGGCCAAGGTTCTGGGAACGGATCCGAAAACCGGTCTCCAGGTGTCGGTGCGCATGGGGCGTTACGGTCCGTATGCCCAAATCGGCACTCACGATGACGAGGATAAATCCAAACCGAAGTACGCCGGCCTGCGCCCCGGCCTGCGTATGGACAGTATCACTCTGGAGCAGGCCTTGGAGCTGTTCAAGATGCCACGCGCCCTTGGAGAAACAGCGATTGGGGAACCTGTTGTAATCGGGATTGGCAGATTCGGCCCCTATATCCGTTACGGCGCCAAATTTGTCTCCATAAAACATGATGACCCCTATACGATTGAACTGGATCGGGCATTGGAGTTGATCGCGGAAAAGCAAAAAGCAGATTCGGAAAAGCAAATCAAGGTCTTCGATGATACCGGGATATCTGTGTTGAACGGTCGCTATGGACCCTATATAACGGATGGCACGCGCAACGTACGAGTGCCG
Organism: Gammaproteobacteria bacterium; assembly: GCA_004297165.1. Taxonomy (GTDB): domain Bacteria; phylum Pseudomonadota; class Gammaproteobacteria; order Eutrophobiales; family Eutrophobiaceae; genus 2-02-FULL-56-15. The sequence continues at coordinate 1,865 of SCUJ01000008.1, read as the reverse complement.
AAGGATCGGGACGCTGCCGGTCTTAATTTGGAGGAGTGTCAGACCTTGCTGAGCGAAGCCCCGCCAGCCAGGGGCCAAAGGAAGGCCAAAAGCAAGAAGGCATGATCAGGTTAGTATTCCGATAGGAGTATCGCAATGAATACAAGATTTGTCGCCGTACTCATGGGTTCCGATTCGGATCTGACCACTATGCAATCCACCTTGGAGATTTTGGAAAAGTTCGGTATAGCATGGGAAATCCGGATCCTCTCCGCACACCGCACTCCGGAGGCGACGCATGCCTACGTACATGACGCAGAAGCGAGGGGTTGCTCCGTGTTCATCGCCGCCGCAGGTCTCGCGGCGCATCTAGCGGGAACCTTGGCCGGGCTCAGCGTGAAACCTGTTATTGGCGTGCCCATGGAGGCAGGCCCCCTGAACGGGATGGACGCCCTGTTATCCACCGTGCAGATGCCTGGAGGCATACCCGTAGCCTGTATGGCCATTGGCAAGGCCGGGGCCAGGAACGCGGGCTATCTTGCGGCACAGATCCTGGCGTTGTACGACTCTCAATTGAGCACGGCGTTGCAACAGGACCGGGTGGGTAACGCGAAGACCATTCTGGAAAAGGATGCTGCCTTGCAAGACCTGCGAAAGAGGCACATGGAGTGAATCGCTGGCATCTGCGAAAGGCGGCCCGCATCCTCAATACCGGCGGCGTCATTGCCTATCCAACCGAGGCAGTATTCGGTTTGGGCTGCCGACCATGGGATGCCGGAGCCGTTGCGCGTATCCTGACCTTGAAGCGCAGGGACCCAGCCAAGGGACTGATTGTCATAGCCGCTGAAATCGAACAACTGGCGCCGCTAATCGATTTGAACGGCGGTATATCCATGGATGAACTACAAAGCACTTGGCCGGGACCGGTTACTTGGGTGATCCCCGCGAGGCCAGGGGTTCCGCAGTGGCTCCGGGGTAATCATGCTGGGATCGCGGTTCGGGTCACCGCCCACCCGGTGGCCGGAGAATTGTGCCGTCTGACTGGGCCACTGATATCCACAAGCGCTAATCCCGAGGGACTTGCCCCAGCCAGGACCGGTATCCGTGTCAGGGCGTATTTCCGGGACCAATTGGATTGTATCCTACCTGGCAAGGTAGGTGATCATGCGTCACCCACTGAAATCAGAAGGGCGGATTCTGGGGAAGTCTTGAGGAGCGCTGCTAAAGACCTGATCGGCCTGTCGTGATATTACCTTGGCGCCACCACCAGGTATTATTATTGACAGGTCAGGGTGATTAACTGAAAATGTGCGGCTCGACTTTTTGGAGGGGTACCCAAGTGGTCAACGGGGGCAGACTGTAAATCTGCTGGCGATGCCTTCGTAGGTTCAAATCCTACCCCCTCCACCATGATGATGACGGCCGGGCGCCGGGCGGCTAACAGCAGGTGGTTTGTTACCAGTGACGCATGACAGGCGGGTGTAGTTCAATGGTAGAACCTCAGCCTTCCAAGCTGATGGTGTGGGTTCGATTCCCATCACCCGCTCCAGGTGAGTGAAGTAAGGAGAACCGGATGAAAAGCGCGACCGGCATGACTTTTCACACGTTTAGGGCCTTACCGGATATATGCCCATATAGCTCAGTCGGTAGAGCACTCCCTTGGTAAGGGAGAGGTCACCGGTTCGAATCCGGTTATGGGCTCCAGCATGATCAGAGATAACGAATTCTTGATGTTTATACACCTTTAACCAAGGAGTTCCAGACAATGTCCAAAGCAAAATTCGAACGCACGAAGCCACATGTAAATGTTGGGACGATTGGTCATGTGGATCACGGGAAGACGACGCTGACGGCGGCGATCACGAAGGTGATGAGTTTGAAGTTTG
>SCUJ01000007.1 GCA_004297165.1 Gammaproteobacteria bacterium | reverse complement strand
CACGGAGGAAACGAAGCTCAAGATCCTCAAAGAGCTGGCGCAATCCGAGAATCCCCTGGAACAGGCCCTGGCCTCCTACCCCGTCGGAGAACACCAGTTCGAGGTCCTGGGGAAAGGTTCTGGCTATTATCCGTATACCCTCCGGGATCACGCCTATCGTATTCAGTTGGCCAGTTCCCGCTCCCGCAAGTTGCCGTTGGCCTATGTCCAGATATCAAGTCAGTGGCTCTATGGTCGGGGTATCCTCCCGGTAGTCGCCGAACTGGGGCAGTTGATCGTCGGCTTGGGGACCTTGGAGGGTGAACCCCAGATCAGCCGGGCTGATCTCTATGTGGACTTCATCTCGCCGGCTCCTTTGGATCAGATCCAGCCCGGCGCGTTCGTGTCGCGCGCCAAGCGGATCAGCACCCATACCATGCAACGGGCCTTCACCGGGTTTTCTATCGGCTTGGGCGGGGATCTCTCGGCCCGACTCTATGACAAAACGGTTGAGATCCAAGAAAGCGGCAAGGCGTATCTGGAAGAGGATTGGCGCAAACACGGCTGGCAGGAGGGCGAAACCGTCTATCGCCTGGAGTTCCAATTCATGCGGCGCATCCTGGTCGAACATCAGGCACCCACGGTCCCCGCCTTGCTGTTAAAACTGGGGCCTCTCTGGCGTTATGCCGCTCTGGATTGGCTACGGCTCACTATCCCCAGCCCAACCGATACCACACAAACCCGCTGGCCCCTGCATCCGGTCTGGGTGGCTCTGGCTGATGCTCACTGGCCGGACAGTCTGCCGGGGGTCTCGATTCCAGTGCGCTCCACCAGCGATCCCACCGATCGCTATCTGTTCGAGAATGGCCTGGGCGCGATCACCTCCTTCATGGCACGGGAAGGGATCACCGATCCCTTGGTGGCCTTCGATCATTATTATGATCGGGCCAAGGCGTATCACAATGCCCGCAGTCATTTTACCGGGGCGGATTTCGGGGCCTATCTCCGGGAAAAGGCGGCACTCAAGGCCAAGCAATTCAATCGGCCTTATCCCGGCGTCGCCGAAAAGCGAAATATGAAACTGGCAGATGCGGTCGCCCGTGAATACAGGAAGCTGAAGGATGGCGAGTAATGAACGGACGCTGGATCTGCTGGAAGCCGCCCACTTCCTCCGTCTTTCCCCGGAAGTTCTGCGACGCAAGACGAAACAGGGCTGCATCCGGGCGGCCAAACCAGGTAAATGCTGGGTCTATCTGGAAAGCGATCTTGTTGAATACCTGCGTTCGCTCTATCCTGTCCCTGGGCAAGCGCTGTCAAGTAGCTGTGCACAGACGGAGGTAACGTTATGGCACTCTACAAACGCGGTGCAATCTGGTGGGTCCGTTTCACCAGTCCGGATGGCCGGCAGATACGAAAATCTGCTCAAACTACCGATAAGCAGCAAGCGCAGGAATTCCACGACCAGTTAAAGGCGGATTCCTGGCGCTGGCGCAAGCTGGGGGAAAAACCCCGCTACCGGTGGGAAACGGCAGTTGAACGCTGGCTCACGGAAAAAACGAGAGAAAAGGCCTCTCTCGTCGATTTTGTTTCCATCTTGCGATGGCTACACCCTCACTTGTATGGAAAATATCTCGATGAGATTAAACGGGACGTACTCGACTCGGTTACTCAAGCAAAACTCGATGAAGGGGTAGCAAACGCCACTGTCAACCGGGTTTTGCAAGTACTCCGGGCAATCCTACGTCGGGCGGAGCGGGAGTGGGAATGGTTGGATCGCGCTCCAGCCGTACGATTGCTTCCGGAGTTGAAACGCAGGGTACGTTGGCTATCCAGGGAAGAAGCGGATCGGTTGTTACGGGAATTGCCGGAACATCTTGGAGCGATGATGCGGTTCACCCTCGCAACCGGGCTGCGGCAAGGGAATGTGGTTGGGCTGGAGTGGTCGCAAATCGATCTCTCCCGGCATTGTGCCTGGGTACATGCGGACCAAGCCAAAGCGGGCAAGGCGATCCCTGTTCCGTTGAACCGGGAAGCCATTGAAGTCCTGCGGCGGCAGATGGGGAAGCATCATACCCGTGTATTCACGTACAAAGGCCAGCCGGTGACGAAGGCCAACAATTATGCCTGGCGAAAAGCGTTAAAGCGGGCAGGGATTGGAAACTTTCGGTGGCACGATTTGCGGCACACCTGGGCGAGTTGGCATATCCAACTGGGCACCCCATTGTATGCATTGCAGGAGCTGGGGGCTTGGGCTGGTCCGGAGATGGTGCAGCGGTACGCGCATTTATCCTCGGATCATTTGTCGGTCTATGCCCGGCGATTGGATAAATTAGCACAATCCAGCACAGTCCAGAGCAGTGATGAAAAGCAGCTAGTAAAGTAACTTGCCGATTTTATTATTAAAATTGGCGCTCCCGGCAGGGCTCGAACCTGCAACCCTCGGGTTCGAAGCCCGATACTCTATCCAATTGAGCTACGGAAGCGCGGGCCGTCAGTGTACGCCACCTGACCCTTGATCCCAATACGATCAATCCCTGTAAAGCCAATCGAAACGAATAGTTTGATTCCCGCGGTTCATGCAATATAATGCATCATCCTACGATTACCTGCGGATACATGCATTATATTTCCTTAACCGGACTGCGGATAACTCATGAGCACTACGACCAAGACCCTGGATTTTCAGACTGATCCAACCCGCTATCGGCACTGGAAACTTGAGGTCCGGCCGCCGATTGCTGAATTGAAAATGGACGTGCGCGAGAATGCCGGCGTCTTCGGCGGTTATGAACTCAAGCTTAATTCCTACGACATCGGCGTTGATATCGAACTGAATGACGCCATCCAACGACTGCGCTTCGAGCATCCCGAGGTGCGCGCCGTGATCCTCAGCTCAGCAAAGGGCAACATGTTCTGCGCCGGGGCCAATATCCGCATGCTGGGTGTCGCCGGCCACGGGCACAAGGTGAATTTCTGCAAGTTCACCAACGAGACGCGAAATTCCATCGAAGACGCCAGCGAATTCTCGGGGCAACGCTACCTCTGCGCCATCAATGGCACGGCCGCCGGCGGTGGTTATGAACTCGCGCTCGCCACGGACTACCTGATCCTGATCGACGACGGCAATGCCGCCGTCGCGCTGCCGGAGGTCCCGCTGCTCGCGGTGCTGCCCGGCACCGGCGGGCTCACCCGCGTGGTCGACAAACGCAAGGTGCGGCGGGATCGCGCCGACATCTTCTGCGCGGTCGAGGAAGGCATCAAGGGCAAACGCGCCGTGGAATGGCGGCTGGTCGATGAGGTTGTTCCCTCCTCCCGCTTCAAGCCCAGGGTGGAGGAAAAGGCCCTGGAACTCGCGGCCCTGTCCGATCGACCTGTGGATGCCAAAGGGATCTCCCTGACCCCGTTGCAACGAACCATAACTGCTGACGAGATCCATTATCCGCATCTCGAGATCCGTATAAATCGCACCGAACAGCATGCCGTGTTGAACATCCAAGGCCCCGCTGACGCGGCGCCCGCCAGCGCGAAGGATGCCGAAGCGCAGGGCGCGAACTGGTATGTCCTCGCTCTCGCGCGGGAACTGGATGACGCCATCCTGCATCTGCGCTTCAATGAACCCGCGATCGGGACACTCATCTTCAAATCCTCCGGCGACTCATCCCTCGCAATGAGCCATGACCACTTCATGAACAGTGCTGCAGACGACTGGTTCGTGCGCGAGACGCGGCTCTACTGGAAGCGCGTGTTGAAACGCCTCGATCTAACCTCCCGCACATTGTTCGCCCTCATCGAGCCAGGCAGTTGCTTTGCTGGCTTTCTGGCGGAGGTCCTGTTCGCGATGGATCGCAGCTACATGCTTGCCGGCAACTTTCAGGATGACCCACGACCGGAGGCAACGCTTATACTCAGCGCCGGCAATTTCGGCCCTTATCCCATGTCGAACGGACTGACCCGCCTGCAAACCCGTTTTCTGGGCGAGCCGGAAACCCTGGTTAAGGCAGCGACCCTGATCGATCAGCCATTGAACGCAGAACAGGCGGATGCGGCCGGCCTCATCACGGCGGCGCTGGATGATATCGACTGGGAGGACGAGATCCGGCTGCTGCTGGAGGAGCGCCGCAGTTTTTCCCCCGACGCCTGCACCGGGATGGAGGCCAATCTGCGCTTCCCCGGTCCGGAAACGCTGGAGACCAAGATCTTCGGCCGCCTCACGGCCTGGCAGAACTGGATCTTCCAGCGGCCCAACGCCGTGGGGGAAAAAGGCGCGTTGAAACTTTACGGCACGGGCCAACAACCCGTGTATGACCGGGAGAGGGTGTAAGCATGAATGAAGGCGTTGGAACTGTCGATTACGACACCAAGATCCCCAACAACGTCCAGTTGACTTCGGACCGCGCCCTGCAGCGGGCACTGGAACGCTGGCTCCCCAATTACCTTGAATGGTGGAAGGAGATGGGCCCGGTGGACAGCGCGGCACGCGAGGTCTATCTGCGCACCGCGATCAGCGTGGACCCGGATGGCTGGGCCAAATTCGGCTATGTAAAGATGCCGGAATACCGCTGGGGCATCCTGCTCGCGCCCAAGGAGGAAGGCCGCGTCATCGGTTTCGGCCGGCACAAGGGCGAGCCCGTCTGGCAGGAAGTGCCGGGGGAATACCGGGCCATGCTGCGCCGGCTCATCGTCATCCAGGGCGATACGGAACCTGCCTCCGTGGAGCAGCAGCGATTCCTCGGCCGCACCGCGCCATCCCTGCTGGATCTCCGCAATCTGTATCAGGTCAATGTCGAGGAAGGCCGCCATCTCTGGGCGATGGTCTATCTGCTGCACAAGTACTTCGGGCGGGACGGTCGCGAAGAGGCGGAGCAACTGCTGCAACGCCGCTCCGGCGACTTGGATAAACCGCGCATCCTCGGCGCCTTTAACGAGAAGACCCCGGACTGGCTGTCGTTCTTCATGTTCACCTCCTTCACCGATCGTGACGGCAAGATGCAACTGGAATCGCTCGCGCAATCGGGTTTCGATCCACTCTCGCGCACCTGCCGCTTCATGTTGACGGAGGAAGGGCATCATATGTTCGTCGGGCGCACCGGGATCGAGCGCGTGATCCGGCGCACCTGCGAGATAATCAAGGAGTTTGGTCTCGCGCCAGGGGATGCCGCCGGTTGCCGCAAACATCGCGTCATCGATCTGCCGACGATCCAGAAAAAGATAAATTTTCATCTCTCCGTCACCCTGGATCTCTTCGGCGCGGAGGTCTCCACCAATGCGGCGAACGCCTTCAACGCCGGGCTAAAGGGACGCTTTCGCGAACATGCCATCGATGACGATCACCAGTTGCTCGATGCCGTCTATCCGGTGTTGAAATTCCGGGACGGCAAATTGGTCACCGTGGATGAACCGGCGTTGAGCGCGATCAACGCACGGCTTGCGGACGACTATATCGCGGATTGCGAACAACTGGTGGCGACCTGGAACCGCGCCATTCAGTCGTACGGCATCGCCTTCGAACTGAAACTGCCCCATCGAGCCTTCAATCGCCGGGTCGGTGAATTCGCAAACATTCACGCTAGCCCCGTCGGTGTAGTGCTGACCGAAGACGATTTTTCCTCACCAACGAATAACTGGTTGCCAACGTCCGAGGATCTGGAATATCTGCTCTCGCTCATGGAGGAAAAGCCCCTCGCCCCCGGCGAATTCGCGAGCTGGATCGCGCCGCCAAAGGCCGGTATCAACGGCCAGCCGGTGGACTATGAATACGTGAAGATATATAAAGCCGGAGGAGAATAAAACGAAGCGACCGCGATGGGCGAACCACCGGTATTGACCTTTCCCGCGGAATACAACGCCGCAGCGGATTTCATCGACCGGCATCTGGCGGATGGCAGCGCCGGCAGGATCGCGGTGATCGACGATCAGGGCAGCTACAGCTACGGGGAGTTGGCGGAACGGGTCAACCGCTGCGGCAATCTGCTCCGCGATTGCGGTCTGCGGCCGGGCGAGCGAATCGCCATGCTGCTGCTCGATGGCATCGATTTTCCCACGGTCTTCTGGGGCGCGCTGAAGGCCGGATTCATACCCATCCCGCTGAATACACTCCTCTCTGAGCAGGACTATATCTATATCCTCGAAGACAGCGCGGCCAGCGGCGTCGTGATCAGCGACGCGCTGCTGGAGAAATTGCAGCCCGTCATAAACCAGGTAAACACCTTAAGAACAATCGTCATCTCCGGCGAGCGGAAACAGGATTACCCGCTGTTGAGTGACCTGTTGCCGCAGGCATCACCTCATCTGAATGCGGCGACTGCACGACCCGATGATATCGCATTCTGGTTATATACCTCAGGCTCGACAGGCCGGCCCAAGGGCGCCATGCACAAGCACTCGAGCCTCATGTACACCGCGATCTGTTACGCAAGGGGGATCCTGGGGATCGGCCCGGAAGACAGATGCTTCTCCGCCGCCAAACTCTTCTTCGCCTATGGCCTCGGCAACGGCATGACCTTTCCCTTCTCCGTCGGCGGCACGGCCATACTCATGGCGGAGCGGCCGACGCCGGAGCATGTATTGCGGGTAATCGAAGGTCAGCGTCCAACTCTTTTCTTCGGCGTCCCAAGCCTCTATGCGGCGATCCTCGCGGATCCCGCGGGCCCCGGCCGGTGGAACCTCAGGGATCGGGGCCTGCGCGCCTGCATCTCGGCCGGTGAGGCCCTGCCCGAGGCAATCGGCCGCGCGTGCGAAACGACCTTCGGCGTGCCCGTGCTCGACGGACTGGGTTCCACCGAGATGCTGCACATCTTCCTCAGTAATAGTCCGGCGGAAGTCGTCTATGGCACATCCGGCAGACCGGTCCCAGGGTACAGTGTGCGATTGATCGACGAGACTGGCGCCGATGCGGGCACGGGCGAGATCGGGGAACTGGTCGTCCAGGGAAATAGTTCGGCGACGGGGTATTGGCAGCAGCCGGAAAAATCCGTTCAGGTATTCAGGGACGGCTGGACCTGGACCGGCGACAAGTACACGAGGGACGCCCAAGGTTATTACCATTATTACGGTCGCGCGGATGACATGTTGAAGGTAAGCGGACAATGGGTCTCCCCGTTCGAGGTGGAGGCAGCCCTCGTGCAGTTCCCGGCCATTCAGGAGGCCGCCGTGGTCGGCGCCCAGGATGAAAACGGGCTCGTAAAACCCCGCGCCTATGTGGTTCTGAAGCCGGGATTCAGCGCCGACGAAGCGCTGGTTGCCTCCATCCAGGACTTCGTCAAGCACCGAATCGCACCGCATAAATACCCGCGCTGGATCGATTTCGTTCCCGCCCTGCCTAAGACCGCGACCGGCAAGATCCAGCGCTTTCGATTGCGGGCCTGATCGCGAAACGCCTCAACACATGCCGGGAACGCAGGTCATCATCCTCGCCAAGGCGCCGCAGCCGGGAATGGTAAAGACCCGACTGATTCCCGTGCTGGGCGATGAAGGCGCCGCGGGACTCGCCCGCTGCATGCTCGAAAGGATCCTTGAGGAAGCCTTCGCCTGCGGCGCGGATCGTGTCGAGCTTTGCGGGGTGCCCTCGCCGGACGATCCCGTCTGGCGGACAGTCCATCTTCCGCAAGGCATCCTGCGGACGGCACAGATCGAGGGCGACGTGGGCAAACGCATGCTGCACGCATTGACCGTGGGTCTCGCGCACAGCGACAAGGTCATCCTCACGGGGGCCGATTGTCCCGGTCTGGATCGGGAGGTGCTACGCCGTTCCATCGCATCCTTGAACGATCACGATGCAACCCTGGTCCCGGTTCTGGATGGCGGGTATGTGCTGATCGGATTGAAACGCATCCACCCCGTGATCATGCGGGCGATCCCCTGGAGCACGAAGATGGTGTTTCCCCGCACGCTGGAACGCCTCGCCGAACTGGGCTATAGCGTCGCGCTACAACCGGCGTTAAGGGATATCGATCGCGCGGATGATTTGCAATATCTGCCGGATCGGCCGCCGTTCAACCGGTTTCGTACTGGAGCACGCAGGCATGCCGGAGGATGAGGCTCAGTGGCGGCGCGAATCCTGCAAGGTCTTGAAACCGGAAATGGCCAATCGCGGCCGATCGGTTTCCACGGCGGACAGTGGCCGCGTTTCCTGAAGACTGCCGAGGCACCTCGCAGTCAGCTTCTTATATTGCTGGGTCGCCTGGATCTTCCAGGCCAGTTCGCTCTCGCTCAACTCGCGCTTGACCACCGCCGGATTGCCGATGACGAGACTGCGGGGCGGACAACTGAAGTTGGTCTTGAGCAGGGCCCCCGCGGCGACGATCGAGGACTCGCCGACCATGGCGAGATCGAGCAGGATGGCGCCGATCCCGATCATGACGTTACGCCCGACATGGCAGCCGTGCAGCACCGCGCTGTGACCGATGTGACCTTCCGCCTCCACGATCAAATCGGCATTCGGCAGGGTGTGCATGACGCAGTTGTCCTGCACATTGCTGTTCTCCCCGATGACGATGCGGCCGAAATCGCCGCGCAGGGATACTCCGGGCCCGATATAAACACCGGCGCGGACGATGACATCGCCGATCAGACAGGCCGTTGGGTGGACGAAGGCGCCCGGTTCCACCACGGGCGTGATTCCATCGATGCTGTAGACAGGCATGTTAAGGTCCCCCGCTGAAGAGTGCGCAGCATTATACCGTCAATCGCGCCGCCTGCTCCCGCAGGAGATATTTCTGGATCTTGCCCGAGGGCGTCTTTGGCAGGTCCTCAACGAGTTCCAGCCGTTCCGGCAGATATTGCCGGGCCAGGCCCCGGCCCTCCAGAAACTCCACGACCTCCGTCAGGGAGAGAGGCGCGTCCGCATGTGTGGCGATGTAAGCACAGACCCGTTCACCTAATCTGGGGTCCGGCATCGCGATCAGCGCCGCCTCGCGCACCTGCGGCATCTCGTGGATCAACTTTTCCACCTCCACCACCGGGATGTTTTCGCCGCCCCGGATGATGATATCCTTCTTCCGCCCCACGATTTGGAGACAACCGGCGGCATTCTTTTTCGCGAGATCGCCGGTATCGAACCAGCCCTCCGCATCCACGGCATACAGATCCGGCCGGCGATGGTAACCGACGAAGGTGGATGAACCCCGGCATTCCAGGCTGCCTGCCGAGCCAGGCGGCAGTTCCCGGCGTTCAGCATCGACTATGCGTGTCTCGCAGGATGCCAGATCATAGCCATCCGAATCCCGACCGAGATCCGGACGCGCCGGATCGGTCGCGCTGACAATACCGAGTTCGGTCATCCCGAAGGCGACCTCAACCTTGAGACCGAAATTCCGCTCCGCCTCCCGCGCCAAGGCGCGGGGGATAGGCGCCCCAGAGGCCAGAAACAGCCGCAGGTTATCGAGTTTGCGTTGCCGGACACTCGGGAAATAGGCCAGATCGGAAAGAAACGGCGGCGTGCCGAAACTGAAGGTGACGCCATGACGTTCCATCAAGGTGATCGCCGTGGCCGGTTTCCAAACATCCAGCGTTACCAGGGGGATCCCAAGATGGACAGACAACATGATCCCGTAGACGAATCCAAAGCTGTGCGCGAAAGGCGTAGGCACGAACATGACATCCTTGCCGGTGACGCCGATCCGGTCCACCAGCGCGATGATCGTCGATAACAGGGTATTCGAGGTGTGCATCACCCCCTTGGGTTCCCCGGTCGTACCGGAGGTGTACATCACCTTCAGCACCTGATTGGGCGTGAGACTGGCATTAGAAGCAGGTTGTGAAGCCGGTGCGGCCAGCAATTGCACCGCGAAGGATTGCTCGCTCTGTCCGTCAACGATGATTACATGTTCCAGTGCAGGCAACGCCGGTTGTAATTTTCCGGCCATCGCCGCGTGATCGAAATTTCGGAAGATGGCGGGCACGATGAGGATCTTCGCTCCTACCCTGCCGACCATGAACTCCAGTTCCCGGCGCCGGAAGATCGGCATCAGGGGATTGCTGACGGCGCCAATCCGGATGCAGGCGAGCAACAAGGCGACAAACTCCCACCGATTGGGCAATTGATAGGAAACCACATCCCCTGGCTGCACTCCCATCCTGGTGAGATTGGCGGCGATATTATTGACGTGAACATCGAGTTCGGCGTAGGTGAGCCGGGTCTCTGTGCCCTGGTCAGTGCGATGGGCGATGAGGGCTGTATCGTTCGGGCGGGAATTTAACCAGGCATCGAAATAATCCGTGAGGACGTGATTGGGCCAAAAACCCGCCCTGGCCTCACGCTCCAGCCTCATGTCATCCAGCATCAGACCCGGCATCAGATCCGAAGGCTGGCTATTGTCGGGAGGGCTTCCCATCATCTCAGTCCAGATGCCTGGCGATCACCATGCACTGGATGTCGTTGGTGCCCTCATAGATTTTCGCAACCCGGATGTCGCGATAATAACGTTCCAGCGGGAAATCCTTTAGATAACCGTAACCGCCCAGGGTCTGGATCGCATCGGAACAGATCCTCTCCGCCGCCTCCGAGGCATGCAGTTTCGCCATGCAAGCCTCCTTGATGCAGGCGATCCCCGCATCTCGCAGGGACGCGGCGTGATACACCAGTTGTCGGGCCGATTCCAGCAGGGTCGCCATCTGCGCCAGGCGAAAGGCCACGGCCTGATGCTCGATGATGGGTTTGCCGAAGGTCTTCCGCTCCCGCGCGTAGCGGATCGCTTCCCCGAGCGCGGCAACAGCGACGCCAATGCATTGCGCAGCGATCCCGATCCGTCCTCCCTCCAGATTGCTGAGTGCTATCCGGTAACCGTCGCCTTCAGCGCCAAGCCGCAGCGAAATAGGAACTCTGACGTCATCGAACGCGATCTGGCAGGTATCCGAGGCGACCTGCCCCATCTTCTCCTCCTTGCGGACCACCCGATAACCGGGAAGATCAGTGGGCACCAGAAATGCCGTAAGGCCCCGCGGTCCGGCTTCAGGTCCGGTCCTGGCGAAAACGATGGCAAGCCTTGCGGTTGAACCGCTGGTAATAAACTGCTTCGTGCCGTAGAGGACATAGTTATCGCCATCGCGCCTCGCACTCGTGCGCAGATTACCCGCGTCCGATCCCCCTTCAGGTTCGGTAAGGCAAAAGGCGGTAAGCAGTTCGCCGCGCGCCATGGGTTTGAGGAACAGTTGTTTCTGCTCTTCAGTGCCGTATTGCAGGACCGGCATGCACCCGACGGAATTGTGGCCGCTCATGATGGTGGCGACCGCGGCCTCGCCGGCGGCGATCTCTTCCAGGGCCACGGCTAGGGCGAGAAAATCCAGGCCCGCGCCGTCGTAACGCTCGGGAATGGTAATGCCCATGAATCCAAGTTCGCCCAGTTGACGGATCTCCGCCCGCGGAAATTCACCGGTGCGATCGCGCCCCGCCGCTCCAGGCGCAAGTACCTCCCGGGCAAAACGCTGTGCGGTATCCCGGATTAGTTTGTGCGGATCATCCAGCAACATTTAGCAGCAGGTAACTCGAACGTATAGTGAGGCATCGTTCCGGTGAACAGCAAGCGGCAATATCAAAGACAGAATTCAAGCGCGATGATCAGGGCGGGAGTCGGTATTTACCGAACATCTCTTCAAAATCGGTATCGGAGATTTTTAATTCATCGTTGACATCGAGCAAGGTGTATTTTTCGATGGTCCGCGTAACCTCGTCATTCAGCGTGCTGATCTTTTTGATATCCATGGGGATGGTCCTGAGATCGGCCACTACAAGCCCGATCTCCCCCCGTTTCGACAGGATTGCCTGCAATAAAATGACAGGGAGGAAATGGTTTTCCAGCAGCAACTGAAATCCGCGATAGATGCTTCCGGTAAAATTTATCAGCTTGTCGCCATACTGATTCTCCGCGGCGACCAGGGCCGCGTTGCGCGTCTTGCTCAAGTCCGTTTTGATGGAGGTTTTTTCGATGCCATAGAAGGTCAGGCTTTCCCATTCGTATTGATCCGATTTGCAGATCATTCCGATCGTGCCATTATCGAAACACGGATTGAGAGTCGCCGGTTTTATATTTTCAAGATAGCCGTTGTCCCGAATCACCATCTTGCCTTTCTCGAACCTTAAGGAACCGAGAAATACCCGATCGGCGGTCCGGTGTAACACCAGATGATGATCCAGTCCCCCCTCGTAGAGCGATCTGAGCAGTTTTGCACTTACCATTGAGTGATTTTTATCCTTGCGGTAGGGGAAAACGACGAATTTCCATGGCTTGCCCTCAAACGGGGTTAAGGATAATCCAGCTTAAAGTGACAAGCAAAAGAAGATAAAGCCATCAAGCGGTTGCATGATTATCGCAGGGTAGAATAATTAAATATCGTCCCGCGACTGAAAGTTATCGATAGAAAATATCAGTCCCTAATAACCCGATTAAAGTGCATTGGTGTTAATCGCACGCGGGGCAAACACAGATACTTCCATCGAGGTATGAATCAGTTTTAAAACCATCCAGTTGTCGCCAAAATTTACAGTGGCAAGAACTCGTGATCACTTTACAACCAATTGATTAATAACGAATTAAAATAAAATTTGGCGTTTCATCCAGTTAACTCTGTCGGGAAACCTTACATTGTTGATTGCTTGAAAGATATAACTGTATGATTTTTACGTAAATATATAATGGCAAGAATTTTGCAAGTTAAGTATGTCAACTTGGAGTATCCGAATGCAAATTGGCTTTAAAACTCTACTCAGAACCCGAGACGCAATGATTGCCTTATGCCTCGGTCTCGCAGGCTTAAACAACGTCCATGCCACTCCCACATTACAACTGGATATCGGTGGGGGAACCTACGACCCTGTCGATGAAACCATCATAACGATGTCTGGAGACTTCACGCTCTATGCCTATGCTCATGCCACTGGCTCTCAAGCAATCGATGTGTCAAAAACACACTATATTTCTATTGCCCTGACGCCGAGCATGCCTGAATTTCCGGCGCCTGATTTCGGCAGCTTCATTTTTGCTGGCAATACTTTCGACATCAGCGACATGACCTACGGCGTACCGCCGATCGAAATGGATGGGAGCGCCGAGCATGACGGGACCGATCTTGGTCAACACGGGATATTTGAAACCTACTTCTACGAGTATGCCTTTACTTTTAACCCGTCGCAGAAGCGCGCCGATGTAAATACCCAGGATGATCCGGGTACGGACCCCGCCGGTAATTCTGGCGGTGACCTTTACTACATGGGCTTCGATGTCGATGCGAGCGGGCTGGCTGGCGGGTACTTCCTGCATTTCGATCTTTATAACACCAAGGTCAAGAACAAGGCATCGGACATCGATGTCAATGATTTCGCCCCCTTCTCTCATGACGCCGCCTATGTCCCGGAACCCGGCAGCCTGATGTTATTCGCCATCGCTCTGGTGAGCCTTGGCGCGAGTCGGCGGTGCAATGGTAGAACCTTAGTTTAGTTTCTTCTCAAGACAAGACGTATCTCGCACCCGCCTTCACGGCGGGTTTTTTTTGCCCATTTCACGGTTTGCAATCTTCCTGGCGGCGGGTATACCATGCACCGCTTTTATACAGCGTGAAATCCAAAATGAAACAATTCAAGATCGCCATTCTTCCCGGCGACTGCATCGGGCCGGAACTGATGCGAGAGGCCCTGAAAGTCCTCGGCGTCATCGAGAGGCGCAACCGTATCAAACTGGCGCTTTGCGAGGCCCCATTCGGCGCCAGCGCTTATTTCACCGATGGCCATCCCTTTCCTGAAACCACCCGGCGTCTGTGCGCCGAAGCCGATGCCGTGTTGAAGGGCCCTGTGGGCTTGAGTTATGACGAAACACAAAAGATTCCGACCGATCTGCAACCGGAGCGCGGGGCGATACTACCGCTCCGCAAGCATCTGGACACCTTCGCCAACATCCGCCCCGTATTCCTTCCAAAGGCCCTGGCGCATTTCTCGCCCCTCAAGCCTGAAGTAATCGGCGCAGGCATAGACATCATCATGATCCGCGAGCTTGTCGGCGGCCTCTATTTCGGCGCCAAGGAAAGCGGCGTCAATAGCGAGGGGCTGCGCTACGTGAAGGAGACGCTCGAATATGACGAGGCGCAGATCGCGAGAGTTGCCCGGGTCGCCTTCGATATCGCGAACAAACGCAAGCGGGTACTGCACAACATCCACAAGAGTAATGTCCTGAAATCCAGCATCCTGTGGAATACCGTGATGGAAGAAGTGGGGCGGGAATATCCCCAGGTGGAGATCAGGCATCAACTGGTGGATTCGGCGGCCACGCTGTTATGTCTCGAACCCGGTCAGTTCGATGTGATGGTGATGGAGAACATGTTCGGCGACATTCTCAGCGATCAGGGTGGCGGCATCCTGGGCTCCCTTGGATTGATGCCTTCCGCCTGCCTCGGCCCCAGAAATGCCTACTACGAACCATCGCACGGCTCGGCACCGGATATCGCCGGAAAGAATATCGCCAACCCCTACTCCATGATCGGCTCGGTAGCCATGATGCTCGAACATAGCCTCGGCATGCCCGAGGAGGCGAGGAAGGTCTGGGCGGCCATCCAGCAGGTGTTCGCCGACGGCTACACGACGCCCGATCTCAATCGCTTCGGCGTCGGCGCCAAGATTATCGGGACCGACGCCTTTGGGGATCGGGTTGTGGCGGCCCTTGAGGCACGACCCTAAGTCGGTCTGACGTTTCTCAACAGTCTGTTAGCCCGCTTCTTCCTGTATTTCTTCCTCCGCCGTGATCTGTGGGCGTTCGTGAAGTTGCAGGTTGATTAAACGCAAGGCCGCAAGGATGGCGGCGAAGACCTGGTTCGCATGGACGCCCCGGGTCTTGATCGGTTTGCCTTCTGTCTGCCAGGTGATGATGCACTCGGTCAAGGCGCTGGTATCGCCGCCCTTGGGGATGCGTATTTCATAATTCAACAGCTTCGGCAGGGTGTACTTCTTTTTACTCAGGATCTTCTCGATGGCGTCGATGAAGGCATCGAAACCGCCATTGCCAGTGCCTGTGGCCTTGTGCAGTTTTCCGGCGATATCCACCTGGATGCTGACAGTGGATTCCAGATCCAGACCGCTGGTGATGGAACAATTGGTCAGTTTGATGTGGTGATACTCGCGACTCTCCATCACATCGGCGATGATGAAGGGCAGATCGTCCGCCGTGATGGTCTGTTTCGAGTCTCCCAGCTTGACGATGCGTTTCAGGACCCGTTGCAGGTTTTCCTCGTTCAGGCTGAGATCCATGGCCTCCAGATTCTTGATCAATGAGGCCCGGCCGCTCATCTTGCCCAGGGCGTAGCTGCGGATGCGGTCGAAGCGTTCCGGTTTCAATGTGCTTTCGTAGAGACCTGCCTTGTGATCGCCATCGGCATGGATGCCTGCCGTCTGCGTAAAGACATCTTTGCCGACGATGGGCATGTTTGCCGAAACCCATTTTCCGGAGAAATTTTCCACCATCGTGCTCAGATCGAAGATGTGGTGCTCATTGATCGAGAGATCGACCCCCAGTTTGTCCTTCAGCACGACTGCGACCTCGGCCAGAGAGGCATTGCCGGCGCGCTCACCCAGACAATTGATCGTGCAATGCACTCCCGTAACTCCGGCGCGCACCGCCGCCATCACGTTTGCGGTCGCGAGTCCATAATCGTTGTGGGGATGGAAATCAAATGCTACGCCGGGATAACGGGCGATCATGGCGCTGATGGCGGCGTAAACCTCGTCCGGCGACATCACGCCCAAGGTATCGGGCAGCAGGAACCGGTTAATCCCCTTGTCTCTCAGGGCGTCCATCATCCCATAGACATGCTCCGGGCTGTTGCGAATGCCGTTCGACCAGTCTTCGAGATAGAGATTGATCTTCAGGTCGCAGTGGTGGGCATAATCGATGGTGCGATGCACATCAGCGAGGTGCTGCGACAGCGTCTTGCGCAATTGCATCGTGCAATGCCTTTCGCTGCCCTTGGTGAGCAGGTTGATGGTGCGCCCGCCAGTCTCGGCCACCCAGTCCACGCTGCGTTTGTGATCCACGAAACCTAGGACTTCGATCCGATCGAGGAAACCTTCCTCCGCGGCCCATCTGGCGATGGTGGAGACCGCTTCCTTTTCGCCTTCCGAGACCTTGGCGGAGGCGACTTCCACGCGGTCCACACCCAGTTTTTTCACCAGGGCCTTTGCGATATTCACCTTTTCTTCGGGCGTGAAAGAGACCCCTTCGGTCTGTTCACCGTCCCGCAGCGTGGTATCCATCAATTCGATGTGTCTGGCAGATTTAGGCATGTTTCACCAAATGAGATTCTCTACCGAGTATACAGAACTGATTTGTCCGCCTGAACCGTTTTCAGTTCCACAACCAGCGCAGGCGTGTTTTCTGCTCCGCCTCGAATGCGGCAATCTGCCGCTCGAACTCCAGGGTCAGACCGATCTCATCGAGACCCTTCAACAGATTCTTCTTGCGAAAATCGTCTATGGTAAAACGGATGACGCGGCCGGATTCCGTCTCTACGGTCTGTTCCTCCAGATCCACGGTGAATCGCGCGCCTGGATTCGCATCGATCTCCGTGATCAGGGCATCGAGTTCCGTTCTGTCGACCGTGATCGGCAGGATGCCGTTCTTGAAACAATTGTTGAAAAAGATATCCGCGAAACTGGTGGCGATGATGGTGTTGAAACCATAGTCGGCGATCGCCCACGGGGCGTGCTCGCGGGAGGACCCGCAACCGAAATTATCCCCGGCGACCAGTATCCTGGCGCCCTGGAAGGCGGGTTTGTTCAGTTCGAAATCCGGGTTCGGGCGGCCATCAGGCAGAAAACGCCAGTCATGAAAGAGGTGAATGCCGAACCCAGAGCGTTCCACTTTTTTCAGAAACTGCTTGGGAATGATCTGATCGGTATCTACATTGCTGCGGTTGAGCAAGGCGGCGATGCTGGTATGTTTTTCATAAGGTTTCATTACTCAGTCTCCCTGCCGTGTTGCATGTTGCGGATGTCGACGAATTTGCCCGCTGCCGCGGCCGCGGCCGCCATTGCCGGGGAGACGAGGTGAGTCCGTCCACCCTTGCCTTGGCGCCCCTCGAAATTCCGGTTGGAGGTTGAAGCGCAACGCTGGCCTTCCCGCAGTTCATCGCCATTCATGGCAAGACACATGGAACAACCCGGATCGCGCCACTCCCAACCCGCCTCGATAAAGATCCGATCCAGACCCTCGGCCTCGGCTTGTTGTTTGACCTGATAGGAACCGGGGACGGCGAGTGCGGTCACCCGCTCGGAAACATGCGTGCCCTTCACCAGCGCCGCGGCGGCCCGGAAATCCTCAATGCGGCCATTTGTGCAGGACCCCAGAAAAACGAAGTCGATGGGTATATCGGTTATCTTCGTACCCGCGGCAAGCCCCATGTAGGTCAAGGCGTTGACGCAAGCCTGGCGTTTTCCCGGATCTGTATAGTCCCCGGGGGCCGGAACCATGCCGTCCACGCCGATCACCTGCTCCGGCGACGTTCCCCAGGTCACCTGCGGCGCCATCGCACCCGCGTCGATTTCCACCACCTTGTCGAACTTCGCCCCTGGATCCGTGGCAATACCGCGCCAATAAGCCACAGACGCGTCCCAATCCTTCCCTTGCGGGGCGAATTCTTTATCTTTCAGATACGCGAGCGTTTTTTCATCCGGCGCCACGAGTCCCGCGCGTGCGCCGCTCTCTATCGCCAGATTGCAAAGGGTCATCCGTCCCTCCATGCTGAGCTCGGTCACAGCCTCGCCGGTGTATTCGATCACGTGACCGGTGCCTCCGGCAGTGCCGATGCGGCCGATGATGGCAAGCGCGATATCCTTCGCGGTGCATCCGGGTGCTAGCCGCCCGCTGACGCGCACCAGCATGGTCATCGATTTTTTTTGCCGCAGGGTCTGTGTCGCCAGCACATGCTCCACCTCGGAGGTCCCGATCCCGAAAGCCAGCGCGCCGAAGGCCCCGTGTGTGGCGGTGTGGCTGTCGCCGCAGACCACAGTCATGCCGGGATGCACAAACCCGTGCTCGGGGACCACGATGTGGATGATGCCATTGTTGCGGCTCTGCATGTCATAAAGCCGCAGCCCGTTCACCTGGCAATTTTCGATCATCACCTCAACCTGTTTGCGGGCGATGGGATCACGGATGGGGAGTTGCCGTTCGCGCGTAGGTACACAGTGATCCAGTGTGGCGAGGTTGGCATCAGGCCGGCGGATCTTTCTCCCGGCGACGCGCAGACCTTCGAAGGCCTGCGGACTGGTGACTTCGTGCAGCAGGTGTCTGTCTATATAAAGGATCGGGGCCTGACCAGGCGCTTCATGCACCAGGTGATTCTCCCAGATCTTTTCGTACATTGTTTTCTTCGACGTCATGACAGTAATGCCTGGAATAGTTGATGACTTTAGGGATTGAACATACTAACGAGTCCCTATTTATAAAACAAATTCATTAATTTCATATATTGTATTCCTTGTTGGAATTCAATAATCTGTAATCCATGGAATCAAGCCAGCTTACGGCCTTCATTGCGGTGGCGGAAACCGCCTCATTTTCTCTGGCCGCGGAAAAGCTCCATCTCACCCAGCCTGCCATCAGCAAGCGTATCGCCTTATTAGAGGGGAATCTGAGAGTAAAACTCTTCGATCGAATCGGCCGGCAGGTCCTGCTGACCGAGGCAGGGCGGATATTGCTGGATCGGGCGAGAACGATAACCCGCGAGATCAACACAACCCGTATTTTGATAGCGAATCTCAGCTCCCAGGTTTCAGGAACGCTGACTCTCGCCGCCAGTCACCACATCGGGCTGCATCGATTGCCGCCGGTGTTGCGCGAATACACCGAGCGTTATCCTCAGGTCAAAATCGATATCTCTTTTCTCGAATCGGAACGCGCCTATGAGGAAGTGGCGCATGGCGGAATAGAACTCGCGATCGTGACCCTCGCGCCGCATAAATTACTGAAGATCAATGCCCAGTCGCTGTGGGAAGACGGGTTATGTCTCATGATTGCCCGCGATCATCCTCTGGCCGGAAATTCGAAAGTCTCGTTCGAAGATTTGGTAAAGTTCCCGGTCATACTGCCTGCGGAAAACACCTTCACCCGTAAACTGATCGAGGCGCAATTCCAGGCCCGTGGTTACAACCTGAAACCAGAGATGTCGACCAACTACCTGGAGACGATCCGGATGATGGTCAGCATCGGCATGGCCTGGAGCGTGCTGCCGCGGACCATGCTCGATGATGATCTGCGAATCCTGAACGTACGCAACTTCCATATCAGCAGAAGCCTCGGTTATATCGTGCATGAGTACCATACCCTGTCCAATGCCGCGAACAGCTTCATCACCGTATTGGAAGCGCATGCCGATGGGCATTAACCGTATTCTTCCCCCTGTGACCGGGACCGTGTTAGGATTTCAAAACCCGGGTAAACCAAGAGCCGATATCTACGGCTCATCGAGGATAATCATGAAATCATCGTCACGGACTCTCAGCCTTCTCCTTATGTCGCTATGCAGTATCACGGCGACGGCGGCGACCATCGTCGAGTGCGAGGATGCGGCCGGAGCGCGCACCTTTCAGACCGTGTGTCCGCCTGAAACCACTCAGGTACAGAGCAAGGATTACGCGACTGGAACGCCGGATGCCGGACCGGTCACAGCGAAGCCGGCCATAACGATATACCTCGTTCCGAAATGCGCGGCCTGCGATGCCTACATGAAATTTTTCTCCCGATACGGCATCGCCCCGACCGTGAAAAACATCGATGGCAATCAAGAGTTACAGGACGAACTGACGAAGATCTCCGGGGCATTGAAGGCGCCCACGGTCATAATCGGGGACAAGATCCTTTCTGATTATAAAGAACAGGAGTTGGTAAAACTGTTCGAGGGTGTGGGCTACAAAGCCGTGAAGGGGAACAATCCTTGATAAAACCCCGGATTCGACCAAGGTTACTGGATCAACCCGCCTTCGCGAGTTCCTTGGGCAATGAAAAAACCACCTTCTCCCGAATCCCCGGCGCCTCGACAATCGCATCTGCGCCCCACTCCTTCAGCTTGTTGAGTACGGCTTCGACCAGGACCTCAGGCGCGGAGGCGCCTGCCGTCACTCCAATTCTCGGGTTGTTTACCAGCCATTCCTTCTTGATCTCGTCAGCGCCGTCGATTAGATAGGCGGGCACTCCCACCTTCTGGGACAATTCCATCAAACGGGTGGAATTGGAGCTGTTGGTTGAACCGACGACGAGGACCAGATCACAATCGCGGGTCAGTTTCTTCACGGCATCCTGCCGGTTCTGCGTGGCATAACAGATATCTTCCTTCTTGGGACCGACAATTCTCGGGAACCGTTTGCGCAGGGCATCGATGATCTCCGCCGTATCGTTCATCGACAAGGTGGTCTGAGTAACAAAGGCGAGGAACTCTGGATTTTTGATTTGCAGCTTATCCACGTCTTCCAGGGATTCGACCAGATACATGCCGCCGCGGCCTTCCTCGCTGTGATACTGACCCAGCGTGCCTTCCACTTCGGGATGTCCCGCGTGGCCAATGAGGATACATTCACGGCCCTCATCCTGATAATGCCCCACCTCCATATGCACCTTGGTCACGAGTGGGCAGATGGCGTCGAAGACCCGCAATTTCCGCCGCGCGGCCTCCTTGCGCACCGCCTTGGCCACGCCGTGGGCGCTGAAGATCACCGTGGCGTTGTCGGGAACCTCATCCAGTTCCTCGACAAAAACGGCGCCCTTGGATCGCAGGGTGTTGACGACATATTTATTGTGCACCACCTCGTGGCGCACAAACACAGGCGCGCCATAGATGGCGAGCGCGCGTTCGACGATCTCTATGGCCCGATCGACTCCGGCGCAAAATCCTCTGGGATTCGCTAGTGTTATCTGCATAATGACCTGATTCCGAATGGTAAATTACTGCGTGGTTGACTCATTCTACTCCCGATAGCGGCTCAGCCGCCACCCGGTTTGCCGTCATGCGTTGTAACGACCGCCCCATCGAACCAGAAGGTATCGATGATCAACATGATTGCGCCTATGGTGATGGCCGAATCAGCCACATTGAAGGCAGGGAAATGCCACGTTCCATAGAAGACATCGATAAAATCGATGACATACCCGGCGGCGATACGATCGATCAGATTTCCGACGGCGCCACCCAAAATTAGCGCGAGACTGGCCGCCAGCCAGCGCCGTTGACCAGGCAATGTATATAACCAGATCAGAAGCGCCACGCTGACGCCGGTGGAAAGCGCCATAAAGAACCAGCGCTGCCAGCCTCCGGCATCGTTGAGGAAACTGAAGGCGGCGCCGGTGTTATGCACCAGCGTGAGATTGAGGAACGGTAACAGGGATACGGGTTCGAGATAGACAAGGCTGGCGGAGATTCGATCCTTCACGATCTGATCGATGCCGATTACCAATAAAGTCAGCCATACCCATTTGATTCCCCTGCTGGCGGTAGCTGAATTCATGACGATCAGGCGTGCCGCCGCCGCTCCCCTGGTCCCGCGATGTTATCCACGCAGCGTCCGCATAACTCGGGATGTTCATGGTGCGTTCCCACATCCTCCCGATGATGCCAGCAACGAATGCATTTCGCATGCGGCGAAGGCCGCGCCACCACCCAGATCCCCAGCTTCTCATCTGGCGCCGCGTGCTCCGGCCGCATGCCGGCAGGCAAGACCGTGGCCCTCGACGTGATCAGGGCAAAGCGCAATTCATCGTCCAGATCGGCGAGCAGGTTTCTGTATTCATCGTCGCAATAGATCGTGACTTCGGCATCCAGCGATGATCCGATCCCGCCGTTCACGCGCAGGATCTCCAATTGCCCGGTGACGACATCACGCAGTCCCAGGACCTGTTTCCAGAGATCATCGCGGGCGTCGGCAATCACGGGGATTTCTCGATACCAGTCTTCCAGAAATACCGAGACGCCGCGCTTGCCGGGCATATATCGCCAAATCTCATCCGCGGTGAAACTCAGGATCGGCGCAATCCAGCGCACGAAAGCCTCCAGCACATGATACATCACGGTTTGCGCCGACCGGCGCGCCATACTGTCCACCGGCATGGTATAGATGCGATCCTTGATCACATCCAGATAAAAGTTGCTCAGCGTCACGCCGCAATATTGATGCAGCAACTGGTAGATTTGGTGAAATTCATACCGCTCATAGAGATGTGCCAATCGACTTTGCTGCTCGGCCGCGCCGGCAAGGATCCAGCGATCCAGACTCAGCAGCTTTTCCGGCGCCACACAATCCCGGGCCGGATCGAATCCGTCCAGGTTCGCCAGCAGGTAACGAGAGGTATTGCGCAACCTCCGGTAGGCGTCCGAGGTGCGCTTGAGGATCTCGTCGGAAACGCTCATCTCCCCGCTGTAGTCGGTCGCCGCAACCCACAGCCGCAGGACATCCGCCCCCAGACTTTTCATCACCTTCTGCGGCGAGACGACGTTGCCGCGCGATTTGGACATCTTCATGCGCTGGGCGTCGACGGTGAAGCCGTGGGTCAGTACACCGCGGTAGGGCGCCCGCCGGTGCATTCCGACCGCGGTCAGCAGCGAGGATTGAAACCAGCCGCGATGTTGATCCGATCCCTCCAGATACAGATCCGCGGGAAAATGCATGCGCTCATCCCCAGCCATGACCGCGGTATGCGTGACGCCGGAATCGAACCATACATCGAGCGTGTCGCCGATCTTGTCATACTCGTGATGCCCGGCTCCCAGCAGTTCCTCGGGATCCAGATCGAACCATACGTCGATCCCCGCTTGTTCAACGCGCGTGGCCACCTTGTCCATCAACCGCATGGTATCCGGATGCAATTCGCCGGTCTGCTTGTGGATGAACACGGTGATCGGCACGCCCCAGGTTCGCTGCCTCGAGATGCACCAGTCATTCCGCTCGCTCACCATCCCGGCGATGCGCTGCTCGCCCCAGGCCGGCGTCCAGGAAACCTCGCGGATCGCCGCCAATGCATCCTGGCGCAGGCCCCTGCCGTCCATGGTGAAGAACCACTGCGGCGTGGCCCGGAAGATCACGGGGCATTTGTGACGCCAGCAGTGCGGGTAACTGTGCGTGATGTTGCCGGCGGCGAGCAGCGTTCCGTCCGTCCGCATCCTTTCGATCAGAACACCATTCGCGGCGTTGACGTGGATGCCTCCAACCAGCGGCGTATCCGGCAGGAACACGCCATTGCCGTCCACGGGATTTTCCACCTTGAGTTTGTATTGCAAACCGACCACATAGTCGTCATGGCCATGACCGGGGGCCGTGTGCACGGCGCCGGTTCCGGCCTCGGACGTGACATGCCCGCCAAGAATTACCGGCACTTGGCGATCCAGGAACGGATGCCGCAATTGCAGATGTTCCAGATGCCGGCCCTTGGTCCGTCCGAGCACCGTATACGATTCGATCCGGCAACGATGCATGACCGCGGCGGCGAGGGATTCCGCCAACACGAGCAGACGGTGGCCTGCATCGACCAGAACATAATCGAAGTCCGGATGCACGGCGACGGCCTGATTGGCGGGGAGCGTCCAGGGCGTGGTCGTCCAGATCACGATATCGATGGGGCGCGCCGCGTCGCTATGGAACAACGCCGCCGCCTGTCGTGGATCCGCCATGGCAAAACAAACATCGATCTCGGGCGAGGATTTGTCTTCATACTCGACCTCGGCCTCGGCCAGCGCGGAACCGCACTCGGTGCACCAATAGACCGGTTTATATCCCCGGATCATGTGACCGGCATCGATCATCTTCGCCAGACACCGGATGATGTTCGCCTCGGTCGGAAAGGCCATGGTCAGATAGGGGCGCTCCCAATCCCCCAGCACGCCGAGACGGATGAAATCCGTCTTCTGGTTTTCCACCTGGCGCGCCGCATATTCGCGGCAGGCGTTCCGGAAGGTCCGCGCATCGACCTTGTGACCGGCCTTGCCGAACTTCTTTTCCACGAACAATTCGATCGGCAGCCCATGACAATCCCAGCCTGGCACGTACGGGGCATCGTAACCGCTGAAGCCCCGCGCCTTGATGATGATGTCCTTCAGGATCTTGTTCAGGGCGTGGCCGATGTGGATGTCGCCATTGGCATAAGGGGGTCCATCGTGCAGGACAAATCGGGGCGCTCCCGCCTTGTGTTCGCGGATCTTGCGATAGAGATCGATCTCCTCCCAATGCCGCAGCATCTCCGGCTCATGCTGGGCCAGATTGGCCTTCATCGGAAAGCCGGTCTGCGGCAGATTGAGCGTGTCTTTATAACTCTTGGTCATTTGTCAATTGTCATTTGTCATTGGTCACATTACCGCTTTTAGAAAAGTCCTGAACGTCCTCGCACCGCTGTCGTTCCGCAGTTTCGATATCCCGCCTGATCTGATCGCACAAGTCGCCCACCGAGGCGAACTTCCGCTCCGCGCGGATGAAGCGCAGGAACTCGACCCGCAGGTGCGCGCCATATAAGTTCCCGCTGAATCCTGGAAGGTGCGCTTCGAGCAGAAACCTCCTGCCGTCGAATACCGGGCGCGTGCCGACATTTACCACACCGGAGCGCTGCTCACCGTCCGGCAGCGTCACCCGCGCCGAATAGACGCCGTGCAGCGGCGACTTGCTTCTCCTGAGCGAAATATTCGCGGTGGGGAAACCGAGTTCCCGGCCGCGATGGTCGCCGTGCACCACCCTTCCACTTATGTTATAGGGGCGCCCGAGCAGCGCAGCCGCGGATTTTAGATTGCCCTCTTGCAGCAGATCGCGGATACGGCTGCTGCTGACCCGGACGCCATCGGCGCAATGCGTCTCCGTCGCTATCACCTCGAATCCGTATTTATTTCCGGATTGCCGCAGCAGCGAAAAATCGCCGCGCCGCCCCTTGCCGAAGCGGAAATCGTCTCCCACCACCAGGTGTTTGACATCGAGTCCTTGCACCAGCAGGCGGGATATGAATTCCTCCGCTTCGAGATTCGCGAGCGCCGCGCCAAATTTCAAACAAAACACGCGATCGATGTGTTGCTCCTGCAACCAGAGCAATTTATCCCGCAGCCCCGTCAATCTTGCCGGGGCATTCGCCGGCGAGAAATATTCCAGCGGTTGCGGCTCGAAGATCATGACCACCGCCGGGAGCCTGCGCGCCAAGGCGATCTCGCGCAATTGCCGGATGACCGCCTGATGACCGATGTGCACGCCATCATAATTGCCGATGCTGACCACGCACTCCTGGTGGCAGCTTTGCAGATTATGGAGGTCTCTTACCAGTTCCATGTCACACGGGCGCGGTTATTATAACCATCAGGGATGATGTGTCATCTGCATTAACCGGATCCCCATCGCCCTGGCTATCGCGAGATACACGCCCGCGCCACATGCGGTCCAGAAAACCAGCCAGGCGATTCTCGAGGTCGTGCCCCATGCCGTCCAAGTATCGGCAGCAGGTACGGCCAACCACAACAACAGCGCCATCGACCCAAGGGCCGCCGCGATCCTGCCGAGATAGGCAGGCCAGCCGGGGCCGATAATCCCGCCATTGGCCCGATCGAGCGCCCGGTACAACAACGCCGCATTCAGCCACGCGGAAAGCGACGTGGCGAGAGCGAGCCCGGCGTGTCGCAGGGGAAACACCAGCAAAAGATTGAAGACAATCCCTGCGAACATGGCGATGCTGCCGATGACAACGGGGGTCCGGGTATCCTGGCGGGAAAAGAAACCCGTCGCCAACACCTTGACCAGGATGAAGGCCGGCAGACCGACGGCATAACCGCAGAGGCTCTTACCCGCCATCAACACATCGCGTTGTCCAAATTCACGATACTGAAACAGGGTGGTCAGGGCCGGTGTGGAGAGCAGGATGAGGCCGATGGCAGCCGGCAGCGAGATCAGCAGGACCAGACGCAGGGACCAGTCCAGCGTCCTGCGGAAATCTTCAAGGGAATTTCGCGCATGATGTTCCGAAAGATTCGGCAGGATGACCGTGGAAAGCGCGATCCCGAAAACGCCGAGGGGGAATTCGACCAGCCGATCGGAATAATACAACCAGGAGATGCTGCCATCCTCGAGAAAGGAAGCGATCAGGGTATCGATGAGCAGATTGATCTGGGTGATGGAGATGGCGAAGAGCGTGGGCAGCAGCAGGCGGAAGATCCGCCTCACGCCTTCACGGTCGCGGTTGAATGCGGGGCGGGGAAACAGGCGCAACCGGATAAGGAAAGGCGCCTGAAAAATCAGTTGGGCCACCCCTCCAAGCAATACCGCCCAGGCGAGCGCCGTGACCGGTTGCTCAAGGCGCGGTGCCAGCCAGAACGCGCAGCCGATGAAACTCAGGTTCAGCAGGACCGGGGTAAAGGCGGGTACCGCAAACCGCCGGTAGGTATTCAATATCCCCCCGGCGAGGGAAGTGAGCGAGATGAACAGGAGGTAAGGGAAGGTCAGGCGCAGCATTCCCGCCGCGAGTTCCTGTTTGTCCGGTTCATCGCCAAATCCAGGGGCGAAGATCAGGATCAGGACTGGCGCGGCGACCACGCCGACAAGCGTGGTCAGGGCCAGGATCGCACCCAGGGACGCAGTGGTCTGATCGAGCAGCGCCCGCACCTCATCCTGTGAGCGGGTCTCCCGATATTCAGCAATAACCGGTACGAAAGCCTGTGAAAACCCCCCTTCGGCAAAGAGCCGCCGCAGGAAATTGGGGATGCGAAAGGCCACGATGAAGGCATCCACGCCGGCGCCGGCCCCGAACAGGCTCGCAATCACGACATCCCGCACGAGCCCCGTGATCCTGGAAAGCGTGGTCATGCAGGAAACTATCAGCGTGGATTTGATTAATTCGTGTCTCACCGCAACGAGCATCCGTCAAACGAAAAGCGACAGTCGAGTCCAAACACATTTCAGGAAATCGGCTTATCTGCTTGTTTGCCCGAGAAATATCGGGCCGGGGCAGGATACCATAATTCCCCGGATTGCCGGCAGAAAGCAGTCGGATCCGCGCTTTAGGACTCATTGACAAACCACACCTGAATCAGCATGATAGCGCGCCTTCAAGAAACTGCTTGGGAGTAGAAAATTGGCAAACATTGCTTCAGCGAAGAAAAAGGCGCGGCAGGCCATCAAACGCAACCTGAATAACTCGGGTAATCGTTCCATGTTGCGCACGTTCATCAGGCGGGTCATTGCCGCGATCCAGACGGGCAATCGCGAACAGGCCCTGACCGCCTACCGTGAGGCCACGCCGGTCATCGATCGGATGGCGAATAAAGGTCTCATCCACAAGAACAAGGCAGCGCGTCACAAAGAACGCCTGAACGCCCAGATCCAGGCCCTGCAGTAAGTTCAGCGTTTCAGAGCAGTATCAAGTTATCCCGGTGGATTAACTCCGGCTCGTCCACATAGCCGAGCAGGGCCGGGATCCGATCGCTGCTCTGCCCCATGATCCTGCGGGTCTCCTCGGCGTTGTAATTCACCAGCCCGTGCGCGAAGGCCCGACCTTCAGGATCCAGACACCGGACAATCTCGCCCCGTTTGAAATTCCCTTCCACCGCGGTCACGCCAACCGCGAGCAGACTCTTGCCCTGCTCCCGCAGCACTCGCACCGCCCCCTGATCCAGCGTCAGGCTGCCGCGCACATGATTGTGTCCGGCCAGCCATTGTTTCCGCGCGGCCAGAGGCATTTCCGCGGCGTGCAGCAAGGTCCCGATAGTTTCACCGTCGGCGATGCGCAGCAGTATGTTCTCCGCACGGCCATGTGCGATGACCGTATCCGTGCCCGACTTTGCGGCAGTCGCCGCGGCCCTGAGTTTGGTCAGCATGCCGCCCCGGCCCAGCGCTCCGGCCGCGCCGGCATAACCCTCCAGGGCCGGATCGCCCGCGCGGGCCGAGCTTATGAAGCTGGCCTGATCGTTACGCCCAGGGTCTGCGTCATAGAGCCCTTGCTGATCCGTGAGAATGACCAGGAGATCGGCCTCGACCAGGTTCGCGACCAGTCCCGCAAGCGAATCGTTGTCGCCAAACCGGATCTCCTCGGTGGCGACCGTATCGTTCTCGTTAATCACCGGCACCACATTCAGTTCCACCAGGGCCCGCAAGGTCGAGCGCGCGTTCAGATAACGCCTGCGATCGGCGATGTCCTCATGCGTGAGGAGGATCTGGGCGGTATGCATTCCGTACTTCTGGAAACCGGTTTCGTAAGTCTGGATCAGTCCCATCTGCCCGACGGCGGCCGCCGCTTGCAACTCGTGAATGGCCTGCGGCCGCCGCTTCATGCCGAGCCGGGTGAGGCCTTCCGCCACCGCACCCGAGGAAACGAGGACAACGTCGATCCCACGACCCTTCAACTGCATGATCTGGGCGATCCAGCCTTCGATGGCCGCGCGGTTAAGCCCGCAGCCGTCGTTGGTTAGGAGGGCGCTGCCGATCTTGACCACCCAGCGGCGCGAATCCTTAAGCTTGTTCCTGCCGC
Source organism: Gammaproteobacteria bacterium (assembly GCA_004297165.1). Classification (GTDB taxonomy): domain Bacteria; phylum Pseudomonadota; class Gammaproteobacteria; order Eutrophobiales; family Eutrophobiaceae; genus 2-02-FULL-56-15. The sequence goes on along the minus strand of SCUJ01000007.1, from coordinate 67,537 downwards.
CATCCGTCACTGTTTCTCGGCCTCTAAATCTTTTTTCTCCATTCGCCGGGAGGTCCATTCCTGCAATGCGGGGATGAGCTTATCGCAGCCGGCCCCGGTGACCGCTGAGATGAGATAAACCGGTCCCTGCCATTTCAACTGTTTAACGACCCGCGCCGCGAGCCGTTCGGCCGCCTTCTGTTCCAGGAGATCAATCTTGTTGAATACCAGCCAGCGCTCCCGCTGATAGAGTTCTTCAGCATAGTTCCGCAATTCGGACACGATGGTATTAATCTGGCCGGTGGCGGTTTTAGCGTCCCCGCAATTGCCCAGGTCCACGAGGTGCAGCAGGAGGCGTGTGCGCGAGAGATGTTTCAGGAATCGTACCCCGAGGCCGGCGCCTTCCGCCGCGCCCTCGATCAACCCGGGGATATCCGCGATCACAATCCGGTATTCTCCCGCAGGCACAACGCCGAGGTGGGGATGCAGGGTGGTGAAGGGATACTCGGCCACCTTCGGGCGGGCGGACGACACCTGGCGGATGAAGGTCGATTTACCGGCGTTCGGCAGCCCCAGGAGGCCCACATCCGCAAGCACCTGCAATTCCAGTTTCAGGTTATAACTCTCGCCCGCGGAGCCCTTGGTGGTCTGTCGCGGCGCGCGATTGGTGCTGCTCTTGAAACGGGTGTTGCCGATGCCGTGGAAACCGCCCTGGGCCACGAGCAGGCGTTCCCCGTCGCTGACCAGATCGCCGATCAGTTCGCCGGTATCGCCGTTGTAGACCAGTGTCCCCACCGGCACCTCGACGAACAAATCCTCGCCCTTGGCGCCGGAACGCTGGCGTCCCATCCCGGGGCGGCCATTCTGGGCCTTGAAGGTTCGGGCATGACGGAAATCGGCCAGGGTGTTCAGACCATTGTCCGCCACGAAATAGATACTGCCGCCGTCGCCGCCGTCGCCGCCGTCCGGCCCCCCGCGCGGGATGAATTTTTCGCGCCGGAAACTCAGGCAGCCATCGCCGCCCTTCCCGGCCTCTACGCGGATCCTTGCCTCATCGACGAATTTCATGGTGTTTGCCGTATACAAAAAACCCCGCGGCGGCGGGGTTTGTTGCTGGAACCATTACGGTCGGAATGTTCAGGCCGTCTGCACATTCACAAAGGTGCGATTTTTCGGGCCTTTTTTACTGAATACCACCTGCCCATCCGCCGTCGCGAACAGGGTATGGTCGTGGCCGAGGCCGACATTGACGCCGGCATGATACTTGGTGCCGCGCTGACGCACGAGAATATTCCCGGCCCTGACGATCTGGCCGCCGGTCTTTTTCAGCCCCAGTCGCTTGGATTCTGAATCGCGGCCGTTACGGGTACTGCCGCCTGCCTTTTTATGTGCCATTTTTTAAACTCCTGCCAGAGGTCAGCCGAGATTGATGCTCTTGATCGCCAGCTTGGTAAAAGCCTGCCGGTGACCGGTTTCCTTCTGGTAATGTTTACGCCTTCTGAATTTGATGATCTTGACCTTGGGACCGCGGCCCTGCGCCATGACTTCGGCGGAGACCGTCGCGCCGGGCACCAGTGGGGTCCCGATTGTCACCTTGTCGCCGTCGGCCACCAGCAGCACCTCGCTGATGGCGATGTTGTCTCCAGCATTCGCCGGGAGCCTTTCCACGTTGATAGTATCCCCCGCGGATACCTTGTACTGTTTGCCACCGCTCTTGATAACCGCGTACATTGAAAATGACTCCGCTGGACTGTGGGCGGGTTCGCCCGGTGCTTGAGAAGGGTGCAGATTCTAAGGAATATGCCGGTTCGAGACAAGCGGAAATCCTGATTTTTTTCATATACATTGGCTTTCGGCGCGGGTATTGGCAAAATGCCGGACCCCAAGCCGCGTAATCGTCTATCCGTGAAGCCAGCCAGCGTCAGCAGTCATTCCCCCGGAAGCCCGGACCTTTCCGCCATCCAGCGGCTCATCGCGAAAGAGATGGCCGAGGTCAATGCGCTGATCCAGGAACGCCTCCGGTCCGATGTCGCCCTGATCAACCAGCTCGGACAATATATAGTCAACAGCGGCGGCAAGCGCCTGCGGCCGGCCCTGGTGCTGCTCAGCAGCGGTCTGTTCGCCTACCAGGGCGACAAACACATCGCGCTGGCCGCGATCATCGAGTTCATCCACACCGCGACCCTCCTCCACGACGATGTCGTGGACGCCTCCATGCTGCGCCGCGGACAGGCAACCGCCAACCAGCGCTGGGGCAACGAGGCCAGCGTGCTGGTCGGCGATTTCCTCTATTCACGCGCCTTTCAGATGATGGTCGATGTGGGTTCCATGCCGGTCATGAAGGTCCTCGCGGACGCCACCAACACCATCGCGAAAGGCGAGGTGCAGCAATTGATCAACCAGCACAACACCGCGACCACCGAGGCGGATTACCTGGTGGTGATCAACAACAAGACCGCACGCCTGTTCGAGGCGGCGAGTCAACTCGGCGCCATCATCTGCAACCGTACCGCCGCGGAGGAGCAGGCCATGATTGCCTACGGCCGGCACGTGGGCATAGCCTACCAGTTGATCGATGATGTCCTCGATTACAGCGCCTCCACGGAGGAACTGGGCAAGAATATCGGCGACGATCTCGCCGAAGGCAAACCCACCCTGCCCCTCATCTACGCCATGAAGAAGGGCACACCCGCGGAGGCGGAGGCGATCCGCACGGCGATCCGCGAGGGGGGCCTGGAAAACATCGAGCAGATCCAGGAAACCATTGAATCCACCGGGGCCATTGCTTACACTGCGCGGCTCGCCGAAGAGGAGGCGCAACAGGCTATCGAGGCCATCAGGGATCTGCCGCAATCCCGGTATCACGAGGCGCTGATCAACCTCGCGCTCTTCTCGACAAGACGCAAGAATTAAGGGAAGATTGACAACGTAAAATGCAGCAAACAGTCGGGGTGTAGCTCAGTCTGGTAGAGCACTGCCTTCGGGAGGCAGGGGTCGCAAGTTCAAATCCTGTCACCCCGACCAATATAATCAATAAGTTATAGCTATAATATTTCCTTCCATAACCCCAGTGATTGTTATGGCGGCGCAAGGAGCGACTATTTTATGATTCTACACATGAATAACTCGTTCCAACTCCCTTCAAAGTATCCAATTTAATGATTCGAAGAGGTATAGGGCGCTTGCATAACAAAGCTGCTTAGAACGCATCCGTACGTATTAGGTGCCAAGATAGGCTTGCCCTATCTCACAGGAGGAAACGTGATGCCTAGCGGTCGGTTACCTAAGTAGATGATGATCAAAGTTCATCCCGCAAGGAATCTCTCGATCCGCCCTAGGAGTCTCGGTTCGTTTATTCCGACCATCTCATGCTCCCAGATTCGCAATACACGCCAGCCGGCCCGGTGCAAAGTGCGGTTCACCATACGATCGCGTAAACGGTTGACCTCCAGCTTCTTGCTCCAGAATGTCGCGTTGCCCACCGGCTTTGTCATGTGTCGCGGACAAGCGTGCCAGAAGCACCCATCTACAAACAATGCTATGCGCCGCTTCAAAAAGACAAAGTCGGGCTTTACGCGAAAGCTTCGAGATTCGGAATTAGTGATTCGAATTTCGAAATGCCTACGCCACCCTGTAATGCCAAGCCGCCGCAACAATCGCGCGAGTGCTAGTTCCGTCGCACGGTTTCCGCGCGAACGGATGCGCGACATGACTTCGCTTCGTTTGGCAACCGAAAAGACATCAGCCATGCTAACGACATGCGCAAGAGCCAGCGAACTGGACACGCGCAACTCCAGTAAATCGGCGGAGTAATATCAAGAAGAGATCTCGCATACTGCTATCCACGACACGCCCCAGATTCAAGTTCAAGGCGTCCCTCATGCCAGCATGTAGGCATCTGCCAGCAAGGGTGACATGAATCCATGCTCGCGTGCGTCGGGGAGTCCCACGACCATGGCCCGGTCTAGCCCCTGATTAATTGTTTCACAAGACGTTTCCGGCAATAGCACACACGCATGGCAGGCGGCAAGATTTGCCAGTTTTGATCCTTGCCCGCCAAGATTCTCTGAACACACGGGGTCGGCCGAACACCACGAAGCGCGCCCAATCGCTCGCTGCATGACTGGACCAAGCCGATCAGGACGCCCAAGCCGTACCAATCCACCCAAAGTTCCTTCGGAATCGCCGGCGGCTGTATAAACAAGAATGCCAGCCATCGGCGCGATGGGATCGTCCGAAATGTAGAGCCGCTCACGCAGCGAGGCAGTGCTGTAGCCACACTCGAATACGAGCTGGTTGATTAGGATGTGCGCCAAGCTGTGTACAAGCAAATAGCGAGATGCCCATGCGTGATTTGCGGCTGCAAGTGGTGGCAGGGTCTGGAAGACGCCACTCAGTCGTGCGATAAAGCTGTCATCCAGACGATTATTGAGCCATGCGGCATGGGCGTTCCGCCAATCGATGAGATGATCCTCGCGCAACTCGAGATAAATGCCCTCGCCGAACACCTCGACAGCGGGCAGCCAAGACTCTTGTCGTTGGACGGGCGGTTTACGGAACAGCTGATGCATGGCCGACCCGGGCATTCCTGCAAGAGGGGAGCGGTTCGGCTCGATACGGTCGAATCCGTAAAACACGCGCGTCTCTCGAAGGCGCTCAACCAAGTTGACCTTGGCGATCCAAGGAGCCAGCTCTGCCGGAACGGTCGTCGAAATGACACGCAGATCCGGAACACGCTCTAGTTCATCAATGTTGTTTCTGATCACATTGAATTCTGCGCGACGAAATGTGAGTAGCTCGGTCTCCGGATCCGCGGGCGTGGCGGCGCCTGAAGGTATCGTAGGGGTGGGCGCGAAAAGACTTTCCAATGCGGCACCGACCTGCTCGCTTTCACATGCAATACCCCGGTCAGTTAACCCACTCTGGATCAGTGCAATGGTGCCCACGCGGTTGCCCATAATCCAAAGTGTTTTGGCAACACCCAAATTTCCGGGGTCTTGCTCGATCTCGGCCCTCAATTTTGCGACAGCATCATCCTGCAACTGGACATCAGGCAGTGCAATCGCGGAGACCGTGCACGGAAAGTAGAGATTTGTCTGGTTAATGAGGGCACCAATGAGGGGTTGGTCGCACGCTGACTCGGTCGCGTCTTCTCCAAGCCACGGGCGGTCGCCAAGGCAATTGATGCGGGCTTTTTGAAAAGCACTCTGCTCGCCATTCTGAACATCAGGTTTCACAGTTGTGCCGGCCAGATTGCGTCCTCGCTGGCCCGGTGATCCTTTCGGGCAGGAACTACATTCGACCTTGATGCTGGACAATTCCGATCCACCGCGATCGGTAAGGACGAGATTGCCGTCACCAAGGCACTGGCAACTGATCCATTCCTTCCAAGGGAACTCTCCGATATGACCCGCAGCGCAAACCGATACGAACCTGACAGGCTGCCAGCGTCCACCACCCTGCGGCCTATCTATCAATGCTGAATGCAGATTGAATCGTCTCAGAGCGCCGGTCTTCGTATGACGATACCAACGAGGAAAGCGCAGAGAAGGAATATTGAGCAATGCGTTTGGTGGCGCCGTGCCGCCACGCCGGACGTGTCGGTAGTCGGGCGGGAGGCAAAAGCGATCCACGTGCAGCAGTGCAGAAAGACGCGGCTCAAAGCGCTCAAACTCTGAACGATTGCTGCAGGGAATCATCTTTCCTAGCGCTTGGTCCCAGCGCATAAACCAATGATCCAAGCCAGCCACGATGTGCGGCACACCCCGTCGGTCGGTGTAAATGCTTCCCGGGCCGAATGGGGCAATAAGCTGGCCGATACGGATCTGCTTGCTTCCCATGATTAGGCCTAAATTAATGGTTGACGGGTGGATTCCCCGGCGTGTTTGTGGCCGGATTTTGAGATGGTGGTGGGGCACTCGCCGCTACCGCATATCCCTGCGTAATGATGAGTTCGGCACTGCGGTCGACCTGCCTCATGCTGCTTGGCACGACCACACCGCGCTGCTTTTGAAGCCCTGTGGCAAACTGGCCCGGCCAAAGCATCAAATATTCGCCATTCACTTTCGGCGGAAACTCCTCCCAAGTTTGAGGATTTTGTCCCCATTTCCATATGAGCTCGTCTCGGAGTCGTTCCAACGCAATGAGCGAACGCGTCTGATCTTCTGGTATCTGGATGGTTTGGCAACGCTCACGGAGCAATTGATAGCCAACCTCAACCGCATTGAGGTAGGCGGCATCGTTCTGAACTGGGTCGGTTCGGTGCTGCCTTGCCCAAGCGATCAATGCGCCGGACAATCCTCGCTGAATGGCGGACACCGCGAACGGAGTGGCAGTGGTCGGCTCGACGCGCTCGTACAGCCGCCGATGGTAGCTATGAAACTGTTCAAAGTGCGAGCGGTCGCGACTCTTTGAGGGGTTGTAGATCATCAAGATCAGCCCGGCGCGCTCCCACCAGCGCCGGCCCACACGGCCCGTGACTTGAATGTAGGTGGCGGTCGTTTTGGGCTGTCCTACAACGCCCATCAGCGAGAGCCGGTCGATATCTACGCCGACCTCGATGATGTTGGAGGCGAGACAGGCATCAAGAATTTCGTTGTCGACCGCTGCAGCGTAGGGGGCAGAGAGCCGATCCATCATGCGCACAATTTCGGCTTGTGATAGACGGCTGGTAAGTTCCTCGACTATTCGCAGATTGCGCCGGTTGTTGTGAGCAAAGCCCTCGCGGTTGAACATGAACTTGAGTCGGGAACGGATGTCGGAATCAAACAGCGTCTTGGCACCCCCCAGTTCGCGAATGCTGTTGTAAAAGGCCAGTAAGGTCCACCAAGGATCGCGGACGTTCGCGGTAAACGAGAATGGGCGGAACAGGGCGGAGGAAAAAGCGCGAACCTGCGTGGTGAGAACCGAGCCGTAATCACTTGCATGAATTCCCAGATAGAGACGACCGTCGGAAAGATTCCCAGCACTATTGCGCGCGTATCTGCCAAAGAAGGAATCCCCCATGAGCAGCCCGGGACTTGGGAACAACTGCGTTTCCGAACGGGCGTACATGGCCTTTACTTGATCGGATGCACCCCGGATAGTGGCGGTGGATGCGATGATCTTCGGCTTGACCCATACATCGTCAATTTTGAAGGAGCACAGGCGTTCAAAGACTCCCTCATACAGTGCATACATGGTTCCAAGCGGACCGGAAATGAGGTGGAGCTCGTCTTGGATGATCAAGCCTGGTGGGATGAACTCCTGACGCAGTTCTCCATTAACAATTCGACGGCCAAATAGGGATCCGGCCAAAGGGCGATAGGCGATCATCGCGAGCTTGTCCGCCGTGGCAATGACAAGGGAAGGCGGATAGCGGTAGATTCGCTCATCGATGACTTCAACTGGAAGCCAACGATCGACTTGCTCCTGACCAAATTCGCACGCGCCATCAGGGCAGAGGAGCAACGGCCCTTCATTCGGCACATCGGTAATTCCCCTGGTACGCGCCGCATTCCACTGATTGTTCGGGACGGCGTTGGGTCGGCCACCGCGATACTGGCCGATCTCGGCGCGACACCATGGACACTCGGTCAGGACAAGCGGATTCCCGTCACTGTCGCCACGACGAAAGATAGCCAATTCGGCTTTAGCCTCGTCAATGCTGTTGGGCGATCCGTCTCCGCCGATCCACAAACCAAGAGAAAAGCGTCCGCCGGGGACATTGCCAAACTCGTGCCGGGAGGAATTCCGCCGCAGGTATTCCATCGCACATATCAAACTGGCTGCGCGCTGAAACTGCTGGGTCGTCAGCATTCTGAGGGTGTAGCGCATGAGAACATTGGTGCCGTCGCGCTTCGGCCCGGAGTTGCCGGTCTCGATTAGCAGGCGCTCGTGAAACATATAGAAGGCCATTACAGCGAGATATGCCTCTGTCTTGCCGCCGCCTGTTGGAAACCAAATCAGATCCACAACGTCCCGATCCTTCGAACTGACATCCCGGACGCCGCCGAGTGACATGAGCAGAAACGCAATTTGGAATGCTCGCCATAATCCGAGACTCGCATCCTCGGAACCATTCTCGTAAATGCCCCATGGCGATTCATGGTTTCCTTGCGGTGTAACCAACCTGAGCGCTGCATTCCAGCCCAGAGGACGTCGGTTCAATTGCTTCGTAGCGATCTGCTGGAGAAGCATGGCGAGATTTGCAAGGCGAAAGGCCAGGCGAGAACGTGAGTCTCCTCGGAGCAAGACGATTCCCGCGTTGATGCGTTCGAGACAAAGGCTGCAGGCGTCCAGATGACGATTCGCTACGGCCGCAAGACTTGCCGGAAGCCTGGCTACCTCCCCGCGTCTTGCCTGTATCCAAGCTGCGTAGCCTGCGGCAAGCTCGTCGAGCGATTCCCACGCATGCCCGGCGCCGTCTTCGGACAAGGCGGCCAACGAGCGCATCGAAAGGCGGACAGGTTTGCCATCAACTGAAATATCCGGGGTCATGCTCGGTAGCTCAACGGCGGGCATGACATCGGCGAAGAGCGTTTCAGGCTCACGGTTGGGCTCCGCCTCCCAACCGGCTGCACAACCATGGCCAATGCCCCACGTGGCAGACTCTCGGTAGAGTAGTGCCAAAGATTGCTCTTCTGGGTCCAGTTGCGTGAATGGCCTTCTGCTTTCAGGATACTTTTCTAAACGACCTCCATTGACGGCAACCTCAAAGAAAGTCTGATAGAGCACTGACTCGTGTGGTTCCCAAGTGGCGGTTGGTTGGGTGGCGTTCCGAAGGACCACGGTCAGAAGCCAAACGTTCACTTGATCCCTGACTTGACGCGGGAAAACCTCCACTCGGAGGGTCAGGGGGGAGCCTGCAGGCATCGTTATGTTCTTGCGGATGACCTGTCCTGAAAGCATTTCTGATCGCGAAATAGTCACGCCCGATTCCGGGAGCACAGCCGGACACCTGCGCCAGATCGGCGTTTTATTCATGCGGCCATCACTTGACGTCCACTTCCGCGTGCAGGATTCGTATCGACCATTGACCGGAAATGGCGCCGCATCCTCAGGCTGCCAAGAAAAACGGCGGCTCTGCGGGAGCCTTACAAGTACCATGCCGCTTTCATCCAGTTGCACACAGAACGAAATGCCGATCGTCGAAGGATGGCGGACGTCTGGACTGGTGACCTCAAAGTCGTCTGTGGCGTCAGCGGCACTCGCGCCTTCAATCGCGCCGCCCTCGCCCCCCTCTTCATCGGCTTCTGTGGTCGATTCGCCCGCAGCGTCGACCGCTTTTTCTTCCGGCTCTGCCTCGACACCGACAGTGTCAGTGGCCTGCAGTGCCGCCTGATCAGGCGAAGAGGCGATTGCCGGCAGTGCCGCGGGATGAAGAAGGCCGGCACCGTATTTTCGATGGGGCGATTCACGCTCGAAATAGAGAATCTCCTGCGGATCACTGTCCGGGCTAGTCCGCCATGCCAGAGGTCCGCTACGTAATGAGACAGAGTCGACAAACTCGCGATCGGCAAAACTGATCACGGTTGGCGCAGATAGTGCCCGGGCCGGACCGACGAGTTCGCCACGCATCCATGAAATCATCTCCGATCGTTCAATCATGCCTCTCCCCTCCCGGAAAGCCACCCTGTGAGGGTCTCCTGAGAGCCCTTGTCGCACAGTACGCGAACGGATTCCGTTGCGCGGGTTATTGCGGTGTAAAACAAGCCCCTGTGAATATCGCGATCATCGAGAACGGCATCGGTAATGATGATGATCTTGTTCTCCATGCCCTTGAAGGCATGAACGGTTGCGTAAGCAGTTAGTTCGCCCGCTTGCCATGCGGGACGCAGCTTGTAACCCGCGGTACCGAGGCGCGCGGCTGCGCTCATATGATCGGCTCGAAAGGAAAGGAGCGTGATTTCGGAGGGTTTGTAACCTTGTTCTTTGAATTCCCTCAGCCACCGACCGAGCCTGTCCAACTGCGCCTGATCATGGTCGTAGAAATAAATGTCGTAATTGTTTACGCCCCCTCCCGAGCGGAGGTATCCCGAATAGACGGGATCCACAAACCCGGCAAGCCGGACCGCTGTGTCTCCCACTATCTGATAGTTGCGGCAGTTCTCAGATAGTTTCCAACGGACGGGCCGGTTCAGTCTGGCCAATGTGTCAAGCGCCATCTCCATTACCTCGCGCTCAGTGAGAACTTGCTGATCGAAATCGCCAAAGAGTGCAAAGGCGCCCTTGTCCACACCGCCCTTTAGAAACTGGGTTAGGCATTGCCAGAGCCGAGGTCTAGCAAGAAGATCCTGTGCCTCGTCGAGGACCAGATAGTCAAAGGTGGCCACTGCCTTGAAATCAGGATCAGTGAGACGCTCCTCCAATTGCTGAGGTAGCTCGGTGTCCCAAAACTCCTGCGTAGGCTTGGTCGGGATCGAAATTTGCGTCAGCTCCGCCATGACGCGAATTGCGCGACCCGCGACCAGGTTCGGGAGCGCGGGAACGGACTGTTCTATCCTGCGTCTTAGCCAATCCCCAATCAATTGGTTGAAACACAGCAACGCCACTCGACGCCCATTCTCGGCAGCACGTCTGGCAACCTCAATGGCGATTAGGGTCTTGCCCGTACCAGCCCCGCCGGAAACGACCAGCCGATCGTTCCACGTAGCAAGTTGCAGCACGGGCTTTTGCTGCTGACGCAGAACCTTCTCGATCTCCTCTTCACGACGCCGAATCTCCTCTCTCGCGCCTGGGTGGCGTTTTTGCACCGGTACACAAGACCTTACGACGGTGTCAATCTGACTCGGGGAAAGCCGATGATCGAGGCGCGATAGTTGACCATCTGCCGCGACGCTACGATCGATTCTGGCCCTTAATTCTGCACAGAATGCGGTGCCGCTTTCCAATGATCGGAAAGTGCGCAGATCCATTAATTCCCATGGCTGGACCGAGAGGTTTGGCGACAGATCAAACGGGGACCGCGGGAAAATGCAGCAATGGACAACTGGAACACGCTTGAATTGCGGCGCGAGCTCCGAGAAGCGGCGATAGAACGTATGCCGTCCGTCCGCCGCCTGCTTGAATGGCGAACGGCTAATGGTCTCGGGATACCACCTGTGACCATCGAATGAGATGTTTTCGTGGGACTTGACCTCTACGCAAAGAATGCCTGCGTCCGGCACGATGATCACAAAATCTAACTCGGTGCGAAGACCGCGGTTCCACGGAGCAAGATCAAGGGAATGCAGCGCGACCCAGTCATCTGGGCCGGCCGCAATCAGGTTGAAGATGTCGCGCTCACCAACGGGCGTGCGTTCGTCCATGAAGGAGGGAATCAGTCGCGCCATTGGTCAACCATACTTAGTTCGCGGATAACCTTGAGGTCGGTCTCCGGGACACTGAAGCCCTCCTCGATTCCACTCACTCTTAAAAACAGCAGGTCGCCCGTAATACCACTGCCGGGCGGTATGGCGAGATGGAAGCCACCGCCTGCCATGGCACGATCCCGAATCTGGGGCACCAGCTTTCTGAGGATATTGAGCAGCTGCTCCTCTACAATTTCTTGTTCTTGGACGCCAAACTGAATCGCCTCTCCCCGCGACCGCCGTACTTCATTCCACGCAAGATTCCAAAGAGGCGCCTTCTGATTCCGGTTGTTGGGGGCATTGCCGTCAACCTCCAATACGCGCAAAAGAACCTCGAAATGCTTCATTTGCTGGGGCGCATGGATGACGGTGCTCGGTGGTTTGCACCAATGTTGGATGGCGGAACTAAGATGCTGGAGATTGAGACCAGCGGTACGCAGGCGCGCTATCAGACCGGCAGCATTAGCCCGCCACTCCAGTTCCAATCTGGATTTCCAAATCTGACTATAGTGCCCATGCTCGGCGCGTACTCCGCCGAAGTCGATGTCATCTACTAGAGGCCTGATCAAATACATGCCCTCAACAAGCGTTTCCGAGGGCATTCGGCGATCAATCGGCTCCCGCGAGGCCGGGTCGGGATCGAAGCTGAGAACCAAGGAATGCGGCGGGTACAGAATAGCATGTTCCTCGTCGACTTGAACGAGCGTAGCAGTGCGCTTTTCTCGCTGCTGAATCATTTCCCTGAAGACTCGCAACTCATCGAGTTCCGCCGCGTCGCCCGGAAGGGCACCGGTGTCCTGGCCTGAACGAACCAATCGCGTGGTCCAGGTGATCTGGCCACGTCTACTGCCAGAATTCGTCGCCGCCGTGGAACCGCTAGCGCCTTGGGAATCGGTGGGAGGCGATACTGGGTCGTAACCGAAGTCTGGCTCGTCGCTGCAACCAGACCAGACAATTTGCAAAAGCTTGCGAAAGCGCGGTGCGCTGAGCAGAGCGTCGGGCGCCGAACCCCAGCCTCGGGCACGAAGCGGTCCCACTTTTATCAAAACGTCGAATGGAGCAGTTTCTCGGTAATCCCGCACTGAGTGAAGGAACGCGATCTCCAAGAGCGGCGGGTCTTCGGTCGGGACTAGAACCGACTCAAAATGAAGCCGGGCCCGGCGCGAACAGTAAACCTTGAACGTTTGGCCTTGAGAGCGCTGTTCGCGGATGGCCATGCGAATCGCTTCTCGCACTGGGTTCTCAATGGACGGCAGTTCTGCCACAGCACGAAGGGCTGACTCATACAGCTTCCGTACATCTAACCCCCAGCGAGATTGAACCCCTTCAGTTGCCCCGAGCAGTTCTCTCAAAGTATCAAGCATCGAGCTATCAAAAGACACTGGAACCGTGAGCCACTCGGACAGGAGAGCCCGGAGCCGGTCCGAGATATCAAGAGCCTCTTGGGTGTCGGAGTCTCGAAGCGTCACCACAATCTGACGCAAGCTCCGGCGCAGGGTGCCGAAAGCAGTCGATGCAATCTCATGCCGTTCGATGGCTACAGTTGCCTGCTGCTCGATGAAATCGAAGACCTGCGACGCGGGTACCGGCATTACGGAGTTCTCCGCTTCAGAATTGAGAGACCGATAGCACGCGGCGCGGCCGGAAGTCCGCCAAGCATTTCGGTATCCTCGGCATACCATTGCTGCAATCCAAGCATCTGGTTGCCCAAGGCTTCCAAGCGGTCGCGCTCAACTACTCGGTGGATTACGCCGATTACGTCAGAGCGTTGGAACTCCGTTCCACCCAGCACTTTGAGAAACGATGTGTCACCGTCCGCAATCACTAAAGAGGGCTGGGGCGTGTGGCGGTCAAATTTTTCCGTCCTCGCGTTGTAGAAGATGACGCGCGAGATCGGCACCGCCATTGACCATCTGTGAATTGTCAGAACGTCCGAGAGAGAATAATCTCCGCCCGAAAACTGAAAACGCACCGATTTACAGATTTCCCGCGTTGCGCCTTCGCCTCCGGCGCGGCCAACCAAACACAGCCCCGAATACGACCGTCTCAAGTTATTCGAATGGATCTCTGCTTCCGTGATGATCTGCCGATACGGCCCTTCTGACAGAGCGCCCTCCGAACTAGCAAGCTGCGGTGGAGGTTCATTTTCGATATGCCAGTTTGTCGCATGCTCAGCGTTAGGCCAGGAAGTGACTGGACCGTTCATTTCTCCGGATCTGCTTCTAGTGCGGCCTGCTGGCCTTTCGAGCGCAATGCGGCCATTCGCGAGGTCGGTACTTCTGGAAACCGTATACACCTTACGCAGAGACGGGGAATATCTTAGACGGCCCGTCGCTTTGGCAACGTAGCCACACCGCTTTGCCGCTGGATCACATTCAGGCAAATCACAACCCCGGCAGTGTTCCAAGTATTGACGCGCATATCTCATCAACGCGGCATAGTGCCCCGCAATATCATTGGCGTTCGAATTTCCGAGGTCTCGAATCATCGCACCGAGCGCGACAAGCTCCGCCGCAGCTGAGTCGCAGGGCATCGAAAGAAGGGCAATTCTGCGGGGCCCCATGGTGGAGGCAGGCCACCGATAGCCCAAGCGGATCAGGAAATCGACCCAAAACGGGACCGGCCGCCACTCCTGATTTCTCTCGGAGAACAACGCGTTCATCTGCAGAAAAACCTCAAAAACATTCGGTATGTGACCGAATGCCCTATTATTGAATCGCTGCCCCCTCGTCATCGGTCTTCAACTCCGACTCACATGGGTAGCCCATCCCCGCTCTTTGTGCTTTCACGCAATAGAAATCATCGTCCCCAATCTCCCCCGACTCGTAGCGCCGCCATGCTTCGCGCCCGATCAAATCCAATAACACGGGCCAACCACTGCGGACATAGTGGCGAGAAAGGAGTTTCTCAAAGCCGCCAAGCACGACTTTGCTGCCTGACGTGGTTTCGATGATGTCTCCATGGTCCAGGGCATTGTCGGGGTGAAGGCCAGGAAAAAGAAACAGGAGCGCATGCCAGCCGCGTAAAAATTCTCTTGCCGTTAGCGCGCGAAGATCGTGGCGGTTAAGCTCGGCGAGAATCCCCAGTACGCGTGCAGCTTCGATCTGTGAGTTTGGAACGTACGCGGAAGCCTTGTTGCTAACCATCGGCCGTTGCGAGCCTGAGTGCGGCATTGTGGAGAGTGGTGCAATCCGGCGTTTAGCATCGGTACGCAAAATCCGTCCAGACTTTAGAAACGCCTTTATCGCAAGACCCAGCGACTCCCCAATAAGCGGCGGTACAGCGTTTCCGATGAGCCTGAACGAGTGGGTGCGTGCCTCGGGAAATCTAAACCAGTCTGGAAAGCTTTGTACACGTGCTGCCTCGCGCGGGGTGATCGAACGGTTTTGCGTGGGATGGATGAACATCAGGCCATCCTTGCTCAGATGGGCGACGATCGTGCTGCATGGTCGCCACCGGCTCTGGCGGGTATAACGGTCTTTGAAGTGATCTTTCTTGTAAGGAAATTGAAAGACAACGCCGCGGTCGCGGATGGCGGTGGCCGAGTTTTCTCCCTCCTGCAGCAATGCGAAATCGCAGAGATCGCGCTCGCTGTGGGGGCGCGCGACGTGGTTTGTCAAGTGTTGCGCGAGTCCTATTTCCAAAACGTGGTTGAGATAACGGCGGGCTTTGTTTCCAAAGCGCCGAAAGTGTTCTGCGCGGCGACCAGGGTCGTAATCACGTTCGTCTTCACCGCCACCGGCACGGAGAATCGGCAGGTCGCCGATTGCCTCGCCAAGACATGGTTGTGCTTCTGCTCGAGAAACAGGCTTTAGTACCGAAGGAAAATATCCCGGCAAATCGTTGCGCAGACCAATAATGATTTGACGACGACGTTTCTGAGGCACCCCCAATTGCCAAGCATCCTCTATCTGACTATGTACCCGGTAACCTGGTCGGCCTATGTTGGCTCCAAGCACACGGGCTTCTTTCTGCATGTGCGTGAAGTACTCGCCGCCCGCAGCAGTACGGATACCAAGGACATTTTCCATTACGAAGACTCTTGGCTGAAAGAAGTCGACATGGCAGAGGAACTCTTTGTAGAGACGGCGACGTGGATCTTCTTTCAGGCGCGCACCATGATTAGCACCATCCACCTGTCGTGCGGTGCTGAATCCTTGGCAAGGCGGTCCGCCAACGATCACGTCAACGCTGCCGGTGCCAATGAGTTCGGCAAGTTGGCTAGGACGAAAGGTCGTGAGATCGCGTACTAGGGCATTCGAAACCGGGTCCAGTCCAGGCGGCCGCGTTTCGATAAGGTTCACACGCAGGGATGAAATGGCTACCGAGTCGACATCAACTGCCGCCAAAACTTGGAAGCCGGCACGCATCATACCCAAAGTGAAGCCGCCGCAGCCGCTAAATAGATCAATGCAAGTAAGCAAAGGCACGATTCAGTACCTAGTGTTCAGGGATTGAATTCGCTCGCACAAGCGGCCTACGGGTTTGGCTGTTATGCGCAGTGTTGGCAGACTCCTGACCGCGTCGCCCCTGCTTTCCTCTCAGCCAAGCGCAAATATGATGAGTAACTGGACATATGAAAAACCTCCATGTAATACATTAGGATGGTTATTGACTCAAGTATAGGCAGCCTATATCCGGGGTGTCCAGTTTACTTATGAAGAAGATGAAGGGGAGAATCGCCACAAGAATCCCGGAGACAATATAGTTTGAGTCAAATCGCTGCCAAATAAAGCCCTACTCGGGTGAGCCATGTTGCGCCTACGGCCGGTTATCCAGCAGCAACAGTTCCTGGCCTTGCAATGGCAACGGTGTGGACGGAGACAAGGACCGGAGCTTGCCATACAGTCTGACACCGTCTGCTTCAGCCGGCGTAACCAGCCGGACGTTATTGGTCTCAGGATCACGCGTCACCGGCACCAGGGAGACGCGGCTCAGTTTTTTGTTCTGGACGGATACCCTGGCCACCAGGCCGTCACGGTAATCCCGCACCCGGATCCAGTCCGAGGCGAAATTGCCGAGGCAGTGCATGATCGGTTTGCCGCGGTAGATCTCCACCTCCTGCAGCATGTGGCAGCCGTGACCGAAAACGATGTCGGCCCCGGCGTCGATGGCGGTCCGGGCCAGCAGTTTCTGGTACGGTTCGGCGATTTGCAGTCTTTCATTCACCGGCAGATGCGAATACAGATCATCGATGTTGCTGTCCCCGTCGGCCTGCCCGGCCCTGGGTGTGCGGACAGCAGCGCCTCCCAGGCCCTGGCCGTCCCGGGTGTGCGTGGCCACCACGAGGATATCCACCAGTGGCCGCAAGCGCCGGATATCATCCAGTGCCCGTTGCAGGTCGTCCCTGTCTATCGTTTCGCCGTCGGGTGATTTCAACCGCGCCACACCAGGCGCGTCCGCCGTCGCCATCTGTTCGGCCTCGTCGTACCATTTCGACGTGTATTGCAGGAAGCCGAATTTCACGCCGCGTCGCTCGACGATGACGGGTTGGTGCGCCTGCTCGATGTTCGCGCCCGCCCCTGTGTGGGCGATGCCGTTTTCATCCAGAACCCCGAGACTGGCCATGATATTTTCACGCCCGAAGGCCACGTTGTTGGCGACGCCCACTGCGGCGACATTGCCGGCCAGCAATGCCTGCACGGACTCCGGTCCCAGGTGGATCCAGCCGGACTTGTTCGGAAGATCCTCCGCCGGCCCGCGAGACGGTACCAGCAGTCCCTCGAGGTTGGCGTACACCAGGTCTGCCTGGTTCAGCGTTTCCCTTACATGAATGAGGGCGTCCACGGGGCGCTCCCGCCTCTGGACATTGAAATCTCCCAGTAAAATCAACGTAACGGCGTCTGAATTACCGCCGGCATCCCATGGCCACGGGTCCTGCGCCTGCACCCGGACGTAGCAGGCTGCCGCTATCAGAGCCAACAACGAGATCAGCCGGATGCCGCCGGCAGTACCGGAAACGTGCGCGTTGAATCTGTTCATCATCTTTCTCCTGGAGATTACTGCCAACGGGGACAGGAAAGGCGCTTTTTATACCCCGATCATGATGTATTTCCAGCCGCTCAGCAGGCGCTCCACCACGGCGCGGCAAGCACCCGCCGCGTGACGGGGAAGATCTCCTTGCCGCCATACAGCAGCAGTCCGCCGTCGGCGAGATCGGGATATTCGTCGATGAAGGCTTCCAGTCCTTTCGCATCCCCGGTCGTGACGCGGCTGGCGGCCTTGACTTCGATGGGCAGCAGCCGCTGTGGCGTCTCGATGACAAAGTCGACCTCAAGACCGCTCGCGGTACGCCAATAGAGCACTTCCGGCCGGTGAGGCTGCGCGTCGCGCCAGATCATGAGGTCGATGAGCACCAGGTTTTCGAGGTGTGCACCGCGCGGCTCGGTCTCGCCGGCAAGATGCAGTGCGAGAGCCGTATCGCTCCAGTAGAACTTGGGCGCCTTGATGAGGCGCCGCGTGCGATTGACGGCATAAGCCGGCAGCCGCACGGCCTGATAACTGGCCTCCATCAGATTAAGGAAGCGGTGTACCTGGGGCTGCACGATGCCGACGTCGCGCGCAAGCTCGGTCTGGTTGAGCAGACCGCCGATCCGCAGACACGCGCCGCGCATCAGACGGCGGAAATCGGGGAGATTCTCCACCGCGCGCAGCGCCTGCAAATCGCGTTCAAGATAGGTCTGCACATAGCCGGCAAACCACAGGGTACGCGCCTCGTCGTCAACGAGATCATGCGCCGGGACCGGCAGGCCGCCCAGCCTCGCCGCAGCCCGCCAATCTTCTTCTCCACCCGGACCGTCAGCCAAAATCGCCCGCCAGTCAGCAAACGGCGCCGCCAACAGATCGCTCCACGGACCAGTGCGACCGAGACCCTGGCGTTCACGCCGGGAGAACGGCCAGAGCGTGACATACACCGCTCTCCCGGCCAGTGTTTCGGAGATACGCTCCAACATCAACAGGTTCGCCGAACCCGTCAGTACAAAACGGCCTGGCGTGCGCACCGGTTCGGCATCCACGGCGCGTTTGACGGCAATGAGCAGGTCGCGGCTGCGCTGGATTTCATCGAGAATGAGTTTGGGTGCGCGGGTCAGCAGGGTCTCTGGGTCCGCATCCGCCGCGGCGCGCAGGTCGAAATCATCCAGCGTCAAATAGGGGCGATCCGCCAGTTCCGGCAACGAGCGCACCAGGGTGGTCTTGCCCGTTTGACGCGCGCCGAGCAATACAACAACCGGGGCGGTGCGCAGCGCACGCTCCACGGCAGCCGCTGCTACTCGCGGCAGGAAGGATGAAGGCGTCTTTGTTTTCATAAAGTATGATAATCATACTTTACTGGAAATGGGAAGGGTATTAGCTTCACCGCCCAACAGACCCTCATCGAACGATCCGGGCGATAACTCGTTACACTACGTAGGTGATGAGTTCGAGGGCGCCGAGTGTGGTGAAGAAGGCTACCTGATGCTCTGGATCTCCTCCGACATCCCCTGCTCGTAGGTGCTCCAGCCGGAGTTCATGCCGTAGGGACAGCGGTGAAAGACGGCCTCGATCCGGCTGATCTGACCCTTTTCGATCTTGAAGAGTTCCGCGATCTGCCAGGTCCAGTTGATGCGCTCGTGATCGAAGAAGCCGAAGGCGAAGGCGATCCCGCGTTCCCGATCCACCGCCACGAAACGGCGATCGCGGATCCTGGAGACGACTCCTTTCAGGCCCTTTTCGAATTGTTCCTTGCAACCCATCATCCGGTTCTGTCCCGGTGCGGGGGCGCCGGTGGATGGCCCTGCTGTCGTCATGCCATTTTCGAGCCGCAGGCAATCGTCGGTGAAGGGGTAATAGCCCAGGCCGTCGTTCCGTTGCAACCCCGCGAAATAATAATTGGCCACCTTGACCAGTTCCTCTCGCGAGGCCCGTTCCGATTCCGGAATGACCTCGGCGTAAATCGGATGCGGGGCGCCCAGCGTCTCGACCGCCTCGCCGGCCGGCGGAAACCGTGGTGGAGGGGCGGATTCGCCGCCGCCAAGGAGATTGATCTCCGGCCGGATCACGAGTTGTTCGGCCTCGGTGATGAGACCGTTGACGACCTTCAACCGTAGCGCGAGCGCCACGAGATTGCCTTCAGTGGACGGCGTGGCCGCCGCGCGCGCGGCCAATCCTTCCCGTGCCGTGCCGATGAAGGCGATCTGCTGGGTCTCGATATCGGGGACATAGAACTTGTAGGTCCCTTTGCCCGACATGCCGAGCCATAATCCCTCGTTCCCGAGCGGCAGGCGCACGCCGTTTTCGGTGAATTTGACCTCCCTGGCGAACAGCCCGGCGCCGGGGTCATGCGCGAGCATGGCATCCAGGTAGCGGTTGACGTAGCCCTCCAGACAGGCGCGGTCGCAGGCGGGTTTGCCGGCGTCTTGCGCGAAGACCGCGGAAAGCGATGCGCTAAAGGCTAGCCCGATTAGAAGTCGTATCAACATATTTCCCCCCTGTTTTTCTATCTCCACTCGTCGATCGAGCATGCCGTAGCCCGGATGAAGCGTAGCGAAATACGGGAAATCCACGCCTGACGATACCCCGGATTTCATTACATTCCATCCGGGCTACGCGAATCCTGGATTAAAGCCGGGAATAAAATTGTAGGGGCGAAAGATTTTTCGCCCCTACGGAATTCATCACAATCCTATTTCCACTTGTCGATGGAGGCGCCACTCACATAACTGAAGTCACCGCCGGACCAGTAGGTGTTGGTGCCGCCGCCGACCGCAATGACCTCGATCGGATTACGCGGCGGCATACCGGCTGGGGCGGCTGGGGCGCCGGGAGGCGGCTGACGGCGTACGTAGCGCGATACCGGCACCTCGGCGGTCTCGCCGAGCTTCAGATATGAAGCGAACGGTTCGACGCCTTCCTTCGCCTTCTTGTATTCCTCTTCGTGCGTGGACCAGTACAACCAGCCGGGATTGGCTGATTTCTCCATCAGATACGCGGCAAACTGTTCCTTGGTCGCGAAGCCGTTGTTCTTCAACTCCACGGCGACGATCGGATCGACGATGATCGTGGCGCTGCCCGTGCCGAAGGAGAAGAAATGCGTCAGCCAGTTCTTGATGACGTCCTGCTGCGGCAGCGGGCTGAACCAGGCGATGGTGTTGAAACTCCAGCCGCTGAGGATGCTGACGACGTTCTCTTCCTTTTTGAAGCCTTTCTGCACATGCAGCGGATTCCAGCCTTCCGGCAGGTTTTCCTCGGCCTCGGGGAAGGTCATGTTGCCATAGTTCAGCGGGTTGCCGGTGCTGCCGAGGTAGGTCGAGCCGGGAGTGCCGGAACCGCCGAGGTTTTTCGAAACAAGTGTCCAGGCGCGGCCGATGGCGGCGTTGGCCTGATTGAACGGACCGAGCGCCCCGATCGAGGAATTCATCTGGATCTCATCGCGGATCGGGCCATTGATTACCGCCATGCGGGCAAAGGATGAGGTGGAACTGACCAGCGAGGTCTGTCCGGTGGATGCAATAGCCAGGATCACCGGCAGGTATTCCGGCTTCGCGCCCGCCATCACGGCATTGGTCGCGACCATCTCCACGGTGTATTTCCAGGCCTCGTGCGGGCCGGAGGGGCGCATCTCGCCGACGATCTCGTCCGCCTTGTGGCTCGTGCCCTTCAGCATCGCCTTGACCTTTTCCTCGGTGGGCAGAATCACGGGCAGGCCGTCCGTCCACATATTGTCCTGGAACATCTGCTGAAGGTTATCCGCAGTGTCCTCCGCCAGGAACCTTGGACGTTCCTCGCGTTTGATCTCACCGGCCTGTTTGTCCTGCTCGGCCAGCTTGGCCTGCAATCCGGCGACGATCTCAGTCAGCATCGGCTTGCCGCTTACCGGGTCATTGCCCTTGAGATATTCGTTGGATTCCTCCGTCGTGCGCCCGGTGATGGGATGCGGGGTGAAGGAGACCCGCAGGCCCGGCATGCCCTTCTTGAAGGCTGTCGAAGTGGCCAGTTCATCGAAGGCTGAAGTGACCATCGCGACGGCGGGTACGCCCATTGTCTCCAGGGTGATGCTGTGGCCGACGACCGCCGGCGAACAGGAGCTTCAATGCCCGAGCAATACTATCGCCCCGTGACCCTTGGCCTTGATCTCGGCCCAGAGGTTCGGGTCATCCTGCATGTAACCGCCGACCTTGTCGACGCCGACCCAGTTCGTCTTCGGATACGCGGCGGCGAGGTTGTCCCGCAGCGCGTTCACGAAGGGCTTGGTGTTCGCGAACTTGGTGTCGACGATGTAGATGGTCTTGCCGTCCAGGGTGTCGGGACGCTCCGCCATCGGGATCTGTTTGATGGCCGGCATGATCCCGCGGGGGTTCAAGACTTTGATCTTCCCGTCCGCGGCAGCAACCATACCTGCCCAGACAACAGAAGCGATAACGAAGGCGCCAACCAACCAGCGGATTACGAATTTCATATGGGTACTCCAGTCCGGGTCATGAAAGGGGAAACAACCAAACTCAAAGGATACTCACAGTTCGGGTATCTCACAACAAGCTAATGGGTCTTGAATTCAGCGTCCACATTCTTTCCCCAGTCATCGAGCAAGGGACGCAACCTCCGGGCGATATCCTGCCGTTGATTCGCGAGGTCCCGGCGCTCGCCGGGGTCGTCCTCGAGGTTGAACACGAGCGAGGCACCGCCATCGACCAGGAGCTTCCACTCGCCGCTGCGCACCGCCTGCTGGGTCTGGCCATAGGCGTCGATGCGCCAGAAGAGCGTCCGTTCTGTCTTCGGCGCGGCGCCGCTCAGTACGGGCATCAGGTCCATGCCTTCGAGCCTCAATCCGGTCGGGACCGGGGTCCGGGTGACGGCGAGTATAGTCGCCGTCAGATCCATGGTGATGCCGACCTGTTCCGAGACGCCCCCGGCCGGCAGATGGCCCGGCCAGCGGAGGATCGCCGGCACGCGGATCCCGCCCTCCCAGAGGGAGAGTTTCCGGTGAAAGAATGGCGCGTTCCGGGACAGCCATTCCCCGCCGTTGTCGTTGGTGAAGATGACGAGGGTATTCCCGGCGATCCCAGCCTCGTCCAGGGCCGCAAGGATCCTGCCGACGCCCGCGTCCGCCCGCTCCAGCATCGCGACATAATCCGCACGGGTGGAGGTATCCTGATCGTGCGGTTGCAGATGCCGGGCGTTATCGCGCGCCACGGAGGGCTGGTCGGGCCGCTGATACGGCCAGTGCGGCGCGCTGTATTGCACCGACAGGAAGAACGGCCGCTCTTTACGATCACGAATATAGGCGACCGAGCGATCGGTGATGAGATCGGTCATGTAGCCCTCGGCCGTCACCGACTTGTCGTTCTCGTAGAGATCAGGTTGGCCGTCGCCGTCGGTGTGCCGGTAGTAATCGATATAGCCGGACCTGTAGCCGAAGAAGTAATCGAACCCGTGGGCATTCGGGCTGTTCTGCTTCAGATAACCAAGATGCCATTTCCCGATCAGGGCCGTGGCGTAGCCATCGTCCTTGAGCAACTGCGGTAGGGTGCGGCCGTTGGCCTTGAGACCGGCCTTTGCATCGTCCGTCGAAGGGTTGCCCAACGGACGTTCGATCCCGACCCGCTGCTGATAACGGCCCGTGATGAACCCGGCGCGCGTCGGCGAGCAGGCCGGGCCGTTGGAGTAAAAATTGGTCAGCCGCACGCCCTGGCTGGCCAGCCGGTCGATCTCGGGCGTACTCGTGTCGGGGGCGCCGTACACGCCGAGGTCGCCGTACCCCAGGTCGTCGGTCATGATAAACACGACGTTCGGGCGGTCTGCTGCTGCCGAGCAAAGCCCCGAAGTCGCGGCCATCAGTACGCTGAGGACCGCAGCGACAAGCAGTTGTTTCAGGTTCATGCGCCCGCTTGCTGATATTCCAGCCGACCAATCCTCCAGGCATCCGCCTCGTTCACGCATGGGCCCTTCTCCTCAGAAATATATAAACGACCACATCCCGACTCGGGGATTCTACCGCGGATTGTGCGGTTCCAGTATGCAGGCATAAAATACCGCTTGATGCCCATTAGTCTATTTACCGAGAGATGAGGAAACGCAATGAAAATAGTCATGGTCGGCCAGGGGGCCTTCGGCCAGAAACATCTTGACGCCATCGCCAATATCCCGGATGTGGAGGTCGTGAGCCTGTGCGGGGGCAGCCCGGCCTCGACCGAGGAAGTGGCGCGCGCGAGGGGCATCCCCCACTGGTCCACGAATCTCGCCGAATGCCTCACCCGTCCGGGAGTGCAGGCCGCCATCATCACCTCGCCCACACAGGTCCACGCCGAGCAGGCCATCCAGTGTCTGCAGGCCGGGAAACACGTCCAGGTGGAGATCCCGATGGCCGATTCCCTGGCGGACGCCCGGCGGATCGTCGCCGCGAAACAGGAAACAGGGCTCATTGCAATGGCGGGACACACCCGCCGTTTCAATCCGAGCCATCAATGGATCCACAAACGCATTGAACGGGGCGAACTCCGGATCCAGCAGATGGACGTGCAGACCTACTTCTTCCGGCGCACCAACATGAATGCCCTGGGCAAGCCGCGGAGCTGGACCGACCATCTGCTCTGGCACCACGCCTGCCACACGGTCGATCTCTTTCAATACCAGACCGGGGAGATCGCCTCCAGGGTCCAGGCCCTGCAGGGACCCGAACACCCGGATCTCGGGATCGCCATGGACATGAGCATTGGCCTCAAGGTCCCTTCCGGCGCCATCTGCACCCTGTCACTGTCCTTTAATAATGACGGCCCCCTGGGGACCTTCTTCCGCTATATCTGCGACAACGGGACCTATATTGCCCGTTACGATGACCTCTACGACGGCAAGGAAAACAAGATCGATGTCTCGCAGGTGGATGTCTCGATGAACGGCATCGAACTCCAGGACCGGGAATTCTTCGCAGCGATCCGCGCAGGCCGCGAACCGAACGGAAGCGTGCTTCAGACCATCGCCGCGATGGAGACGCTCGATCGCCTGGATCAGTGCCTCGCGGCCGATCGCTGACCCGGATCGTGAAGCCTATGGAAACCAGAACACTCGGCCCCTTCACGGTCTCGGCGCTCGGCCTCGGTTGCATGAGCATGTCCCACGCCTACGGCCGACCCGATGACGAGGAATCCGCAAAAACGCTCCATCGCGCCCTAGATCTCGGTTACACCATGCTGGACACCGCGGCCCTGTATGGCTTCGGCAGGAACGAGAGCCTGATCGGCAAGACCCTCAAGGGGCGGCGCGCGGAATACACCCTCGCCAGCAAGTGCGGGATCTTCAAGAACGCCGACGGCAAGCGCGAGATCAACGGGCGTCCGGAGGTCCTCAAACGCACCTGCGAGGAGAGTCTGCAACGACTGCATACCGACATAATCGACCTCTACTATCTCCACCGCTATGACAAGAACGTGCCGATCGAGGATAGCGTGGGGGCGCTTGGCGACCTCGTGCGCCAGGGCAAGATTCGCGCGGTCGGCCTCTCGGAGGTCTCGGCGGCGACCCTGAAGAAGGCCCATGCCGAACACCCCATCGCCGCCGTCCAGACCGAATATTCACTCCTGACGCGCAATGCCGAGATCGAGGTGCTGAAGACCTGCAAGGACCTCGGTGTCGGATTCGTCGCCTTCAGTCCGCTCGCCCGGGGCTTTCTCACCGGCTGTTTGACTGATACCTCGAAGCTGGAGGAGAGCGACCTGCGCCTGACCCTGCCGCGCTTCCGCCAGGAACACTTCGGCAAGAACCTCAAGCTGCTTGACGAATACGCGGGCATCGCCGCCGAGGCCGGCTGCACCATGGGGCAACTGGCCCTGGCCTGGCTGCTCGCCCGCGGCGATCACATCGTTCCCATCCCCGGCACGCGGCGCATAGCCACCGTCGAGGAAAACGCCGGCGCGGTCGAGGTAAAACTGGATCCCGCGATCGTCGAACGGCTGGATCGCCTCATCAACCAACGCACTGTTTCCGGTCCCAGATACAACGAGACCGTGCAGAAAGAGATCGATACCGAGGAGTTTTCCTAATATATCCAGCGAGGCGCCCGGCATGAATCGAACGATGCTAATAAGCAACCTCTACATCCTGATCGCGATCCTGCTGGCGTTCCCGGCAACGAGCGCATACGCCCAACGGGTGCGCACCGGGGGCCTGTCCCCGGAACAGATCGCCGAGCTCTCGCACAAGCATGACGGTTACTACGGCGCCCTCGCGCCGCAGAATCTCGCCGTGGCGCGTCCCAAACCACCATTCGATCTCACCAGCGTCTGGTTCATCGATCTGCGCCGCGCGTTCTCGGATTTCATGTTCGGGCCGCCCTATCCCGAATTCTTCGAGGCGGGACAGACGGCCATGCGGGAGTCCACCGAGGCGCGGGCCGCGGGCCGGCCCTACCGCGACAGCATCGGCCAGTGTTACCCGGCCGGCATGCCCATGATCATGACCAGGGTCTGGCCGATCGCGATGATCCAGTTGCCAACGGTCATCTATCAGGTCTATGGCTTCACCAACAGCCTGCGCATCATCTACCTCGATGGGCGCGAACACACCGACCCCGATATCGCCATTCCCACCTACAACGGCGAATCCATCGGCCGCTGGGAAGGGGAGGAACTGGTGGTCCACACCAAATATTTCGAAACCAACGAACACTGGATCGATAGCGGGATTCCCATCAGCGATCAGTTCGAGATCGTGGAGCGTTACCGGATGCTGGACGCCGGCATGACGCTGGAAATCGAGTTCACGCTGACCGACCCGGCCAACTGGAAAGGCGAGTGGAAAAGCGTCAAACGCTGGCTGCGCTCGGATTACAGTGACATCCCGGAGGTCGAGTGTCTGCCCAACCTCAACGAGGACATCCCCGGCACGGTGAAGGGCCAGGCGGAGATCGAACGGCGCGAACGCGCGAAAGAATAACGCGTTACTTTCCGCCCTCTGGCGGATCGCCATCCAGGCGCGTGCCGTCGGCCAGGACGATGCTGACGTAGTACCCGCCGGGACCGCCGTCACGCAACGGGAAGAGGGTGACTGTCACTCTATCACCGGATTTGAGTGTGGTGCGTTTCCAGCCTTGTCGAACGAGGTTATTCGGACTGCCCATCACGATCGCCCAGTTGGTCGCCTTGCCGGATTCATCCGTGACATCGACGCGAAAGGTGGCGTGGGGATTGCTCCATTTGAACTCGGTGATGGCGCCGGCGATCTCCACCGTCCGGGTCTGGTCGTACATCGCCCCGGAGTGATGGACGTAAGCCGGCGCGGAGTATACCAATGTCACGATCGAGAGCAGGGTGATAAGACTACGATTCATAACGGTTCTCCTGTTCAGGGGACGGTAGGCACGTTGATCGGACCGTTGCCGGTCTGAGTGGGATCGCCCAGAACCGTGCCATCCGGCAAGGTCACAGAGACAAACATGCCCCCCTTGCCGCCATCGCGCAGCGGATGCATCACTATTGTGACCTTGTCGCCGGTTTTCAGGGTGTCTTTACGCCACCCTTGACGGCGCAGGTTGTTGGGGCTGTTCATCGAGAATAACCAGGTTTCCATATCGCCCTGGGCAGTGCGGATATCCAGAAAGATCACGGCATGCGGGTTGGTCCACTGGAAATCGCTCACGGTCCCTTCAAGGATAACGGTCTGGGTTTGATCGAACATCGCAAATGAATGGTGCGCCGACGCGGCGCCTGTCATTACGAGCAGCATGCCGGCGGCAATGAGACTGGTAAATCGATATCGCAACATTGGCGTAACCCCCTTGATGAAACGATCTCTCACTCTGGATTAACCCGCAGCCACCGGAGTGTACGGCATCGATATTTGGACATATTAATAGTCCGCGATCCCCTGATCCAGTACCAGAGCCTGTCGGAACCGGATTTTTTCCTCCCGTGGGCCGACGCCGGATATATAATCAAACTCACGCAATCCACAGCCAGCGGGGTTTGACCATGAATCGCGGAACATTCCTCTTCAATGCGGCGCTGATCGGGGTCCTGCTCCCCGGTCCGTTATCCACGGATTTGCGGGCGGAGGACAACTCCGGCGCCGCCCATCCCCAAGGCCAATATGCCACGCTCGATGCCCTGCCCGATTGGGGCGGGGTGTGGATACTCAACCGCACCCCGCCGGGCGCCGCGACCGAACGCCCCGTGCTTAAAGGCAAATTCTTGAAGGACTACGAGGCCTGGCAGCAAGCTGTGCGGGAAAATGACGGGGTGGTGCCCCGCCGGGGATCCAACTGCCGACCACCCGGCATGCCCGGTATGATGGGTACGGCGCAATATCCCCTGGAGTTCCTCTTCACCCCTGGCCGCGTCACGATCCTGCATGAGGCGTGGATGCAATGGCGTAATATCTGGACCGACGGCCGCCTGCATCCGGACGATCCCGAACCTGGTTTCTTCGGTCATTCCACCGGCCGCTGGGAAGACGGCGTCCTGGTGGTCGACACCATCGGCATCAAGGACTCCGTGGACCTCGGCATGGGCATGCAACACAGCGGCAGGTTGCACATCGTCGAGCGCATGCATCTGGACGCCGAAGATCCCGGCACCCTGGTAATCGAGATGACGTTGGATGACCCGGAAGCGCTGGCGCAACCCTGGAACCGCCGCTTCACCTACGCCCGTCAGCGCGACGGCGAGTTGTACGAATTCGTCTGCGCCGAGAACGACCGCAACCCGGTGGATGAGAAAGGTCTAACCCGGCAGATCTTCGAGAAATAAATCCTCTACTGCGTGGCTGTTAATCCGGCAGGATCGGGATCTCCGGCAACCCCTCCTCCGGCGCCCGCCGCAGGTTCTCCACCGTGGCGCGGGTCATGACGGGATCGACCCCGAGGTCAAGCAGCAACTCACGCGAGGCCTCCATCTCGTGCAGACGGCGCACGGCATGTATGCCCGTCCCCCGCACCAGCCGGGAGAGGAAGGCCTCATCGGCGCGGGTGATCTCCTCCGCAAGGTTCTCCCAGAGCCAATCCGCGCAACCGGCCCGTTCCGCGGCGCGCATGGCCTCGATGACGACGCTGGCGAGTCCCTTGATCGCGACGCTGCGCAGCAGCTTGCGGGTTGCCGCATCGCCCGGTTTTTCGCTAACCGCCGTGACCGGCATGCCGAGGGCGCTGAAGCGGCGTACGAATTCCGCGGCGCCCTTGCCCGCGGCAAGCGCCGGGGTACGCAGGCCCTTGCCGGGGACGGTGCTCATAAGGGCGACATCGACAAAGGCCAGGCCGCGGCCCTTGGCGAGTCCCGCGAGTCCCTGCTTCGCGGCCGCGGTACTGGTGGAAAAATCGGCGTAGAGGGCGTGGGGCGGGATCTGCCCCAATGCCTGCGTCAGCGCCGTACGGGCGTCAGCGGCGGCGGTGAGTGCGATCACCACATCCGCGCCGACGACCGCGGTCCTGGGATCGTCGAAGCGCGCGACTCCCGGCGGCGTGGGTACGGGGGCCGGATCGAAGCCGTTGACCGCGACCCCGGCCTGCGCCAGATCGGCGCCGATCAGCGAACCGGCCTCGCCGAGCCCGAACACCGTGATGTGGGCGGTCATGCCGCTCAGAACCGCTGGTTAAGTCGGGGATACACCCGGCGGATGTTGTGTTCGAAGATGTTGGCCTTCTCCGCCTCGCTGATCCGGCTGTTGTCGATGTAGCGTTTCGTATCGTCGAAATAATGGCCGGTTTCCGGGTCGATCCCCTGCACCGCGCCGACCATCTCCGAGGCGAAGAGGATATTCTTGTTGTGGATCACGGAGAGCAGTAGGTCAATCCCTTTTTGATGATAGACACAGGTGTCGAAATAGACGTTGTTCATCAGCAGCTCGTCGAGATGCGGGAGTTTCAGCATGTCGGCGAGCCCCCGGAAGCGGCCCCAGTGATAGGGCGCCGCGCCGCCGCCGTGGGGGATCACGAACCGGATGGTCGGGAAATCGCGGGTCACGGAGGATTGCATCAGTTGCATGAAGGCCGTGGTATCCGCATTGAGGTAATAGGACCCGGTCACATAAAACGCCGGATTGCAGCAGCCGCTGACATGGATCATGGCCGGGACATCGAGTTCCACCATCTTCTCGTAGATCGGGTACCAGTAGCGGTCGCCGAGCGGCGGGGTGGTCCAGTAACCGCCCGTGGGGTCGAGGTTCAGATTGCAGCCGACAAAGCCAAGTTCTTTCACGCAACGCTCCAGTTCGGCGACGCTGTTTTCGAGCCCCGTGCCGGGCGATTGCGGCAGGGCGCAGACGCCGGCGAAATTCTTTGGATACAGCGAAACGACCCGGTGGATCAGGTCGTTGGTATGCCCGGTCCAGAACTTGCTCGTGTGGGCGTTGCCGATGTGATGTCCCATCCAACTCGCCCGCGGTGAAAACAGGGTGAGATCGGCGCCGCGTTCGCGCTGCAGGCGAAGCTGGTTGCGCTCGATGCTCTCGCGGATCTGGTCGTCCGTAATATTCAGGGCCCCTTTCTCTCCGACAAAGAGCGGATCCTTCTCCAGGGCCTTTTTCTGGGCGTTGCGATAATCCTCCAGACCCTTGGGGGTTGTGGTGTAATGGCCGTGACAATCGATGATCATGCTGTTCCTCGCTGTGTTTCCCTGAAATTTTCAGAATCGGTTATGACTTCAGCCCTGATATTTCCGGTAGGCCTCGAGATCCTCCAGATAGACGAGCCCCGCCTCCTTAAGCCTTGGGCGCATGTCGTAGATGTCGAGTCCCAACTCGCCACGGGCCAGGCGTTCGCGTTTGCCGGCCTCGCTGGCCTCGCGCTTTTGCGCCGCCGCCAGGACGCGGGACGCCGCCTCGCGCTCCACGACGACCACGCCGTCGTCGTCGGCGACGATCACGTCCCCCGGCGTCACATATTGTCCGGCGCAGACCAGCGGAACATTAACCGCGCCCAGGGTCTCCTTCACCGTGCCCTTGGCGTTGATGGCCCTGGACCAGACGGGGAACCCCATCTCGATCAGCTCTCTTGTATCGCGCACGCCGCCGTCGATCACCAGCGCCCGCACCCCGCGGGCCTTGCAGGATTCCCCGAGGAGATCGCCGAAGAAGCCGTCCGAGTTCTCGGTGGAACAGCCCACCACCATTATGTCGCCGGGCCGGCAGAGCTCGATCGCGACGTGGATCATCCAGTTGTCGCCCGGATGAACCAGCACCGTCACCGCGCTGCCCGCAATCCGCGCCCCGGTCTGGATCGGCCGCATGTAGGGACGCAGGAGACCGACCCGGCCCTGCGCCTCGTGAATGGTGGCGACGCCGAGTGCGCCGAGACCTTCGATGACGGCGGCCGCGACCCTTTCAATGTTCCTGACTGCTACCGTTTTCATGTTGCGATTCCTCTCAGTCGGTAAAACCGTACAGGCGCGCCGGGTTGTCCACCAGGACCTTGCGCTGCAACGCGGGATCCTCCGCAAAGAACGGCACGAGGTCC
This sequence comes from Gammaproteobacteria bacterium, assembly GCA_004297165.1. Classification (GTDB taxonomy): domain Bacteria; phylum Pseudomonadota; class Gammaproteobacteria; order Eutrophobiales; family Eutrophobiaceae; genus 2-02-FULL-56-15. The sequence continues at coordinate 36,814 of SCUJ01000007.1, read as the reverse complement.
AGCAGATCGCCGTCGTTCGGCATCCAGCGGGTGATGTTCGGATGGGGAAAGTCGGTGCCCCAGAGGATCCGGTCCGGGGCGATGGCGAGCAGTTCCCTGGCGAAGGGCACGGCGTCGTGAAACGGCGGACCGGCGCGGGAGATCCGCTCCGCGCCGCAGATCTTGCACCACCAGTTGTCCCGCGCCATGAATCGCTTGAGGATCCGGAAGGCCGGTTGCTCCGTGCCGGCATCGCAGGGCACGCGGCCCATGTGATCCACCACGATGTCCATCTCGACCTTCGCGAAGAATTCCTCGAACCGAATGAGGTCCTCGGCGTTCACATGGATAATCAGGTGCCAGCCGAGCGGTTTCACGCGCGTGAGGATGTTCCGCATCGCCTCCAGGTCCGGCGTCCCGCCGAGATGGGTGACGAAATTGAAACGCACGCCGCGCACACCGCCCGCGTGCAGGTCCTCGAAATCGCGATCGCTGAAGGTCTGGCGGGCAATGCAGACGCCGCGGTATGTCCCGCCGCTGTCGGCAATGGCGTCCAGCATGGCGCGGTTGTCCGGGCCGTGACAGCTCGCCTGCACGAGCACGGCGCGCTCGATGCCGAGGATCCGGTGCAGGGCCCGCAGGCGGTCCTTGCCCGCGTCCGGCGGCTCGTAGGTGCTGGTCGGATGATACGGGAACTTGTCGCGCGGCCCGAAGATGTGACAGTGGGCGTCGCAGGCCCCTGAAGGGACCTTGAACGCGGGCGCGCGGGTATTCGGATCGGGTGGAGGACAGGTTTTTTTCTCTAGCATTTGGTCATTTATCATTGGTCATTGGTCACAGGTCATTAGTCAATGTTTGATCGGGACCTTGCCTACCATATGCCGGCGGGGATCAGGACCTCGCCCCGGCTGAGGAGCCGTGCGGTGCGCAAGAGGCCAGCGCGCTTCACCTCCGGCAACGCGCCGCTGTAATCGATCTCGAGGGTGATGGAGAATTCGCCCTCCGGGTGCTCCACGGAAAAGGGTTCGCCCGGTGCGGGCAGTTGTGCGAGACCATCAGCCAGAGTGCCAGGCATGACGCAGGCTGTCGCGACCGAGACCGCCCCGAGTACGCCGATCGCGGCATGACAGACGTGCGGGATGAATGTGCGGGTATGGATTACCCCACCCTGGCGCGGCGGGGCTATCAGGCACATCTTCGGCACCACCTTGCCCGTCACATCGCCAAGCCGCATCGCCGCCCCGGCCGGGATCCGGATCGCCTCCAGTCGGGCCTTGAGTTCCGCATCCGCGTTCAATTGCGCCGGGGTCTCGTAGCCGGTGCGCCCGAGATCGGCCGCGCGGATGAGCACCACCGGCATGCCGTTGTCGATGCAGGTCACCGGCACGCCGGCAAATTCATCGATCAGGCGGCCGGTCGGCAGGAGCGCGCCGCAGGCGGAACCCGCGATGTCCATGTAATTGCATACCACGGGCGCGGCAGCGCCGGGCACGCCGTCGATCCGGGCTTCGCCCGCGTATTCCATCCGCCCGTCCGGCGTGCGGACGATCACCTCGCAGATGGATCCGCTGTTTTGCATGTAGACCCGCGCGGTGGTCTCGCCCGCGGCGGCCTTGAGCAGGCCGGCTTCGATCGCGAAGGGTACGACGCCCGCGAGGATGTTGCCGCAATTCTGGGTGCGATCCGTGGCCGCGGCCCCGACCACGACCTGAATGAATTCATAATCGAGGTCCGCGCCGGGCCGTGCTGAGGTTTGCACCACCGCCACCTTGCTGGTCAGGGGATCCGCGCCGCCGAGGCCGTCGATCTGGCGGCGATCGGCGGGGCCGTTGCCGCACATCGCCGCGAGCAATACCCGATCCTTGCGGTCCTGTTCGGCGGGCAGATCGCAGGCGCGAAAATACAATCCCTTGGAGCTGCCGCCCCGGAATTGCATGAAGGGAATCGATCTCTGCATCTCAGGCATAACGTAATCCCGCCCATCTCTCATCGCCTTCGATCGTATCATCTTCATGCCGCCGCCGAAATCCGGAATCATTCCCCGTTCTGGGTTAAAATGCCGTTCATGAAAATCGCCCTGCTCTCCCGCAACGCCAAACTCTACTCGACGCGCCGGCTGGTGGAGGCCGCGAAGTCCCGCGGCCACGAGATCAGGATCCTCGACGTCCTGCGCTGCTACATGAATATCACCTCGCACCGGCCGGGGATCCACTACAAGGGCGAGGAGGTCACGGGCTTCGATGCAGTCATACCCCGGATTGGCGCCTCGGTCACCTTCTACGGCACGGCCGTGCTGCGCCAGTTCGAGATGATGGGCGTCTACACGCTCAACGAATCCGTCGCCATCTCCCGCTCCCGCGACAAGATCCGCGCCCTGCAACTCTTATCCCGCAAGGGCATCGGCCTGCCGGTCACCGGCTTCGCCAACAAACCTGACGATATCCAGGACCTGATCAAGATGGTGGGCGGCGCGCCGATCGTGATCAAGCTGCTCGAAGGCACCCAGGGGATTGGCGTGGTGCTGGCGGAGACCGAACAGGCGGCCGAGAGCGTCATCGAGGCCTTTCTCGGTTTGAAAGCCAGCGCACTCGTGCAGGAATACGTCAGGGAAGCTGGCGGCGCCGACATCCGCGCCTTCGTCATCGGCGATCGGGTCGTTGCGTCGATGAAACGCCAGGGCAAGGCGGGCGAATTCCGTTCGAACATCCATCGGGGCGGCACCGCGAGCACGATCCGGATCACGCCGGAAGAACGTTCGACCGCGGTGCGCGCGGCAAAGACCATGGGCCTGAATGTCTGCGGCGTCGACATCCTGCGCTCCAACCATGGGCCCGTGGTCATGGAGGTCAATTCCTCGCCCGGACTCGAGGGCATCGAAAAGGTGACCGGCAAGGATATCGCCGGGATGATCATCGAGTTTCTGGAACGCAACGCCAAGGCGGGCAAGACCAAGACCAAAGGCAAGGGCTGATGTCGCGCGGGACCTTCGAAATCGGGGGTTGCCGCATTCAGCCGGGGGCGCGCGCCTCGATCGATCTGCGCATCCCCGACCTTTACACCCATAACCCCATGCACTGGCCGGTGCATGTGGTGCATGGCAGAAGATCCGGGCCGATCCTGTTTCTCTCGGGCGCCATCCACGGGGACGAGATCAACGGCGTGGAGATCATCCGCCGGGTGCTCAAGTTGAAAAGCATCGAGCGCCTGCACGGAACGCTCATCGCGGTGCCCGTGGTGAACCTGTTCGGCTTCATCAACCAGTCGCGCTATCTGCCGGATCGCCGGGACCTCAACCGCTCCTTCCCCGGATCCGAGACCGGTTCCCTCGCCGGCCGCATGGCCAATCTGTTCATGCGCGAGGTCGTCACCCGCTGCACCCACGGCATCGACATCCACACGGCGGCCATTCACCGGGACAACCTGCCGCAGGTCCGGGCCGTTCTGGATGACCCCGAGACCAGCCGCATGGCGCATGCCTTTTACACCCCGGTGATCGTCAAGACCAGCATGGTGCCGGGCTCCCTGCGGGCCTCGGCCGCGCGCCTCGGCATCCCGGTGATCGTCTATGAAGCGGGCGAGGCGCTGCGCTTCGACGAACTGTCCATCCGCGCCGGCGTGACCGGCATCGTCTCGGTGATGCGGGAACTCGGCATGCTGCCGCCCGCCAAGCGCGATCAGGATGCCGTCGAGCCGCTGGTGGCCTTGTCCAGCACCTGGGTGCGGGCGCCGCAAAGCGGGATCCTGCGGTCCATCCAGACCATCGGCGCGCGCGTCGAAAAAAACGCACTGCTCGGGATCATCTCCGATCCCTTCGGCGAATCGGAACAGCCCATCACCGCGCCGGACCAGGGCATCATCATCGGCCGCACCAACATCCCGCTGGTCAGCGAGGGTGAGGCCCTGTTTCATCTCGCCCAGTTCCGGGACGCGAGCGGGATCGCCGAGCAGATCGAGGAATTCAGAAACGAGTTCGATCCGGCGACCGACACGCGGCGCGCGGTCGAACCTCCGATACTCTAAGGAACCTCTAAATAAATGTTGAGGCACAACCCGGCACAAGGATGTGCCTGCATTTTTCAAACACCCGGGTGTGTTTGAAAAATGAGAGCCGAGTTAAAGCCGCGCTTTCACTCGGCGCGCTCCGAGAAGTCCAGGAGGGACTTATTCGGAGCCGTCAGAAAATTCCGCTTGCATTTTTTTTCGTGATGGAGCATAAAACACGCGCTTCATGATTGCCTTCATGAGCTCCATCGCGCAGGGAGAACCAACCTGCCGGGAACGCCACAACAAACCCGATGGAGGGTGGCTAGATGCCTGATACTCTGCCGTGATACCGAGCCCGACGCCGACCAATAACGGCAACGGGGTTGCCTCGCCTTCCCCGGTTCGCGCACACCACCGGCTGTATCGCCATCGACACGGCAGCGCCGCATCTCTACCTCTCCCGCAGCAACCCGCGATTCATCGATTTCACTTAACGGTCAGGCGCCGCAACAGCAGCGCGCCAGCGCCTTTGCCAGCCTGACCAAAACCATGTGCGCCATCGCCTTCCGGAGGAAATCTGTACCCGTCATGAAAAAATCCAGCGAAATATCCAGCAGCAGAAAATCGAACAACCAGCGCCTGATCGAGGTGCTGGGTCCGGTGGACAATCTGGAAAGCTACGTCCGCGCTGATTGGTGGCGCCACATCTTCAACGCCAATTACCTGCGCACGGACGGGGACGTCGTCAACGACGAAACCATCACTGCCCAGGAAGTGCAGACCTTCATGTCCGTGCTGGGCGTGGAAAAGGATACGCCGATCCTCGATCTATGCTGCGGGCAGGGCCGCCATGTGCTGGAGATGGCGCGGACCGGTTATTGGAACGTGCATGGCATGGACCGTTCCCACTATCTCATCAGCCGGGCCCGCAATATCGCCCGCAAAAGCAGCCTCAACATCAGCTTCCGGGAGGGCGACGCCAGAAAACTGCCCTACCGGGACAATCATTTCGGCGTGGTCACCATGCTGGGCAACAGCTTCGGTTATTTCGAAACCCAGCAGGACGACATCCAGGTCCTCCAGGAGATCCGCCGGGTGCTGCGGCCGGACGGCCTGTTGCTCATCGACATCACCGACGGCGACTTCATGCGGGAAAGCTTCGAGCCCCGGAGTTGGGAGTGGATCGACAAGAACTATTTCGTCTGCCGGGAGCGGTCGCTCTCCGCCGACAATCAGCGGCTGATCTCGCGCGAGGTTATCACCCATGTGAAGAAGGGCGTGATCGCCGATCAGTTCTACGGGGAGCGGTTGTACAACCTTGAGACCCTGCTCCAGCTCCTGCGCGAGAACGGTTTCACCGATGTGCAGCAGCGCCAGTCGATGACTGCGCAGTCGAACCGCAATCAGGATCTCGGCATGATGGCCCGGCGCAACCTGGTCACCGGCACGGTCAACAAACCCCAGGTCGCCGCCAAGATCAGCCTGGTGGACAAATCCATCCCCCGGATCGGAGTGCTCATGGGCGATCCCACCCGCCAGGATCGCGTCAAGCCCGGCGCCACTTTCGATGACGACGACTACCACACCATCAAGCTGCTGCGGGACGCCCTGCAATCCCTGAAAGGTTACAACTTCAAATTCATCGACAACCACGACAGCTACCTGCCGAACGTGGTGCGCTGGAAGCAGGATTTTGACCTGATCCTGAATCTCTGCGACGAAGGCTACATGAACAACGCCAGTTTCGAGTTGCACGTCCCGGCCCTGCTGGAGATGGTCAGCATCCCCTACACCGGAGGGACGCCGCAATGCCTCGCCTACTGCTACGACAAGTCCCTCATCCGGGGTCTTGCGATCGAGATGGACATCCCGGTGGCCAATGCCTTCTTCATCAAGCCGGAAGACACCACGTTCATCGACATCACCATCCCCTTCCCGGTTATCATCAAGCCCAACTTCGGCGATTCGAGCTTCGGCATCACCCGGAATTGCGTCTGTTACAACGTCACGGAGCTGGAAAACGCCATCCTCGAGATTCGGACGAAGTTCGGTTATGACAGCCCGGTGCTCGTGGAGCAGTACCTGACCGGTAAGGACATCAGCGTGGGCGTCATCGGCAACGTCGGCAGGAATGTCGAGGTCCTGCCGATCATCGAGGAAGACTATTCCATGCTGCCCGAGGGTCTGCCGCACATCTGCGGCTACGAAGCCAAATGGGATTCGAACTCGCCCTACTGGAAGGTCACCTCCATCGCCGCGAAACTGCCGGGCAATACCGAGCAATACCTGCACGCCAGTTGCCTCAAGCTGTTCGAGCGCACCGGTTGCCGGGATTACGCCCGATTCGACTGGCGCCTGGACGACAACGGCACCCCAAGGCTGCTTGAGGTGAATCCCAATCCAGGCTGGTGCTGGGATGGGCATCTGGCGAAGATGGCGAAGATCGGGGAGATCACTTACGCGCAGATGCTGAACATGATCCTGCAAGCCGCCCTGGACCGCTACCAGATGGAGCGGGTGCAGCAGCAGGATTTGTTTAGCGCGGTGGCCGTGCGGTAACTGTTTGAATAACTACTGCGCTAGGCGACTATTTCCCGTGTCCGACCAGGCGGCTGAGGCCAAGACGTTCGAGTTCTCCTTCGAGCAGATGCCGAATCTCCACGGCGTGCTCCATGGTTCGCGCCTCCCGCCAGAGCTCGTCGGCGCGCTCCCATGACAGGGCGCGGATTACGCATTTCACCCTGGGTAGATCGCCGGCGCTGACGCTCAGGCTGTCCACCCGCATCGCGGCGAAGAGGATGGCGAGTTCCGGATCGCCGGCCGCCTCGCCGCAGACCGACACGTGCCGCCCGTGCCGGCGTCCCGCCTCCACTATCAGCCGGAGCGCCTCCAGCACGGGGGGATGCAGGGGATCGAACAATCTCGCCACCTGCTCGTTGTTGCGATCGATCGCCAGGAGATACTGGATCAGGTCATTGGTGCCGATGGAGAGAAAATCCACCCGTTTGCAGATGGCGTCGATCAGATAGACCGCGGAGGGCACCTCGATCATCGCGCCGATCTCCGGAAAACGGATCTCGTAGCCGTCGTTGATCACGTGATCGTAGGCGCGCCGGATCAGACTCATGGCCCGATCCAGCTCGTCGATGTTGCTGATCATGGGCAGGAGGATCTTCAGCTTGTCGTATCCCTCGCTGGCCCGCAGCATCGCCCGCACCTGAGTCAGCAGCAGTTCGGGATGATCGAGCGTGACGCGGATCCCCCGCCAGCCAAGGAAGGGATTGGGTTCCTTGCGGTTGAGATAGGGCAGGACCTTGTCGCCGCCCGCGTCGAGGGTGCGCAGCGTGACCGGCTTCGGCATGTAGGTCTCGATCACCTGGCGATAGATGTGGCGCTGCTCCTCCTCGCCGGGGAAGTTGTCCCGGTTCATGAAGGGGACCTCGGTGCGGTAGAGCCCGATCCCCTCGGTGCCTACATCGAAGGCATGGGCATGCGAGGTCATCAGGCCGGTGTTGGTGAGCAGGTGGATGCGGACGCCGTCCGTGGTCACCGCCGGCAGATCCTTCAGCGCCGAGAGTTCGTGGGCCAGTTGGGCCTCGCTCCGGATCAGGCGTCGATATTCGTTCAGCTCCTCTTTCGAGGGCGACACGATGATGTGGCCCTTGTAGCCATCCACGATCAGCGTCCTGCCGTCCAATCGGTTCAACGGCACCCTGCCCGCGAGCCCCAGCACTGCGGGAATGTTCAGGGCATGCGCCAGGATGGCCAGATGCGAGTAGGCGGAGCCATGGCCGCTGATGACGGCGGCGAGCTTTTCGATGGGTACCCGTCCCAGGTCCAGGGGGCTCAGATTCTCGCCGATGAGGATGGCTTGATCCGGATATTCCGAGGCCTTTTGGTCATCTTTCAGCATGTAGCCCAGGATGCGTTGGCCGATATCCCGGATGTCGCCGGCCCGCTCCCGCATATAGGGATCCTCCAGCGATTCGAAGCGCGCGGCGAAGGATTCGATCGTCTCGCGCAAGGCGCCCGGCGCCCAGTTGCCGGCCCGGATCCGCGCGACGGTCTCTCCGACCAACTGGTCGCTGCCCGCGATCAAGGCATAGGCGTTGAAGAGCAACTGATCGGTCTGTGGCAACGACCCGCCGAGCTGCTCGCCCACGGATTTCGACTCCTTGACCACTGCGTCGATCGCGGCCCGCAGATGCGCCTCCTCCTCTGCGACATCCTCGGCCGGCCGATCCGGGATCTCCGCGATATGATTCTTGCGGTAATTGACGAGGCCCTGGCCGATGACGATGCCGGGGGCGCCCGCGACCCCGGCGAAGAGGCCCCCGCCGCCCGTTTCGGCGGAAAAATAATCGTCGATCAAGCCCCGCGCCTTGGCGATGGCGATGTTGCCCGCGATCAGCGCTGCCAAAGTGGTGAGGAAGGCGATCTCCTGTTCGCCAAAACGGCGCGAGGTGGTCTGCTGTACGACCAGCACCGCCAATTGTTCCCCCTGCCGGGTCACCGGCACGCCGAGGAAGGACTTGAAGGGATCCTCGCCGGCCTCCGGGACGTATTTGAAACGGGGATGGGCGGGGGCGTCGCTGATGTTGACCGGCTCGGACATCTCGGTCACCAGACCGACCAGCCCCTCCTCGAAGGGCAGCACCACCTTGCCGACCGCCTCCGGGTTCAGACCATAGGTGGCCATCAGGATGTTGGTCCGGTTCGCGGTATCGGTGAGATAGATCGAGCAAACATCCACGCCCGCCGCCTGGTGGATGCCAGTGACCAGATGATTCAGGGCCTGCGGCAGACCGGGCGCCTTGTCGATCGAATGCACAATCTTCTGGATTGTATTCAGCGAGTACGAGACCATGTGCAATCCGAAATTCGTGGTGTTAGAGGTTCCTTAAAGCCCACGCCTGAATGTAAAATGCCTAGCTGCGGAGGGCCATCGATGCAGGCGACCAGCACATCAGAACCAGCATATCCGATCCCATATTCAAGATACAGCGCAGTCTTGCCACGGTCCGCGCCAACGCCGTTCCGCCATGCAAATAAGACGTAAACGGCTATTGGCCGACCAGGATTGTAGTGAATGAAAGACGATCTGGCGTTATGCGATCCGGATGATGAGGCCTATCAGGAGCGGATCCTGCAAGGGGTCTCCCGCACCTTCGCCCTCACCATCCCCGTGTTGCCCTGGCCGCTCTCCCGCGTGGTCAGCAACGCCTACCTGTTGTGCCGCATCGCCGACACCATCGAGGACGACAAACACCTCCCACCGGCGCGAAAACGCGAATTCTCGGAACTGTTCATCGACGTGGTAGCCGGCGCCCAGCCGGCTGCGCGGTTTGCCGAGGCGCTAGCGCCGCTCCTGTCCCCGGAGGCCTCCGCCAATGAACGCGATCTGATCGCCCACACCCCGACCGTCATCCGGATCACGCACAGTTTCAACCCGCGGCAACGGGCCGCGCTGGAGCGCTGCGTGAGGATCATGGCGCAGGGCATGACCGTCTATCAGGAAATGGATGTCAGCCGGGGGCTCAAGGATCAGGCGGCGATGGACAGCTATTGTTACCATGTCGCCGGGGTTGTGGGCGAACTGCTGACCGAACTCTTTTGCGATTACTCGCGCGAGATCGACCTGCACCGGGAGGAGTTGCAGCGGCTGGCCGTGTCGTTCGGTCAGGGCCTGCAGATGACGAACATCCTCAAGGATATCTGGGACGATCGCGCGCGCGGGATGTGCTGGCTGCCGGAGGAGGTATTCCGCCAGTATGGGGCGCGGCTTGAGAATCTCTCGCCCGGTTCCGGCGACAAGACCTGCGAGGCGGCGCTCGCACACCTGATTGGCGTCGCCCGTTCGCATCTGGCCAACGCGCTGCGCTATACCCTGCTCATCCCGGAGCGGGAACGCGGCATCCGCAGATTCTGTCTGTGGGCGCTCGGCATGGCCGTCCTGACCTTGCGCAAGATCAACGCCAACCTCGACTTCGAATCCGGACGGGAAGTGAAGATCACCCGGCGGAGCGTGCGGGCGACCGTCCTCGTCAGCAATCTGTTCACCCGCAACGATCGCATCCTGCGCCTGCTGTTCAACAGTCTGGCCCGTCCCCTCCCCAGCCGGCCGCTCATGGGGCGCTTTGCCGCACTCAGCGAGGGCGGCCCCCGGGAGCAAAGTTGGATCGTCTAGGGATCATCAGCCCCCTGCTGCCGGAAGCCGCCTGTCTCGGGACCCGTCCCCGCAAGGGAGCCGTGTATTCCGCGGGCGCGGGGATCAGTGTCTGTGTCTGCGGCATGGGGGCGGATCGCGCCGCAAGCGCCGCCGAGGAGTTGGCGCTGTCCGGAATGGAACTTTTGATCAGTTGGGGCACGGCGGGCGCCCTGACAACGGGATTGGAGGCCGGCGATCTCGTCATCCCCGAGGAGATCGTCGATGACGCCGGACACGCACTCAAGACCGATCCAACGATCCGCGGGCAACTGCTGCATCGTCTGGACGACTGTCCGGCCAACATCTATCTTGGCCGGATTTATCAAGCCGCGCAGGTGGTGCGGGGCAGCGCGGAAAAAATTGGCCTGCATGAACGCTACAAGGCCATCGCCGTGGACATGGAAAGCGCGGCCATCGGCGCGGTCGCCGCCCGTCGCGGACTCCCTTTCCTGGTCATCAGGTCGATCGTCGACACGTTGAGCGCGCCGGTCCCGCAGGCCGTACTGGACTGCACGGACAGTTTCGGCACAGTCCGGATACTTGCCCTGCTCAAAGCCCTCGGCGCGCATCCGGGTGAGATCCCCGGACTGCTGCGATTGGTCACAGCCTTCCGGAGATCCGCGCAAACGCTGCGCTGGATCGGCAGCCGCAAGGAGCGACTACTTAAGGTATAATTCCGGCGCCTGAACCTGGGACATCGCGCCACGAACACTTCCAAACATTCCCGCTACGCTTGCAATGACGAACATAATCGGCAATTTACTGACCAACAATATGGGGTGGGACAAGTGAATAAGTTCGAGGCCATCCTGGAGCGGACGATCACCGGACTCGCCGCCCGGATGCCGCGCTGGCGCTACGCCGTCGTGGTCTTCTATGTGCTGCTGACGGGGGTCGCCGCATATTACACCTCCGGTCATCTCGGCATGAATACCGACACCCGGGACATGCTCTCCCCGGAATTGTCGTGGCGCCGGATGGATCTGGAGTACGAAAAGGAATTTCCGGTCCACACCAACAACATCATCGCTGTCATCGAGGCCGGCACGCCGGACCAGGCCGCGGACGCCGCGGAAGTAATGTATGAGCGGTTGCAGCATGAACAACGCTACTTCCATACCGTTTTTTACCCCGCGGGACTGCCCTTGTTCCGGAAATCCGGTTTCCTCTACCTGGAGACCGCGGAGTTGCAGGACCTTGCGGATAACCTGGCGACCATCCAGCCCTTCCTAGCCCGCCTGACCGGGGATCAGACCCTGCGCGGACTCCTCACCATGATCAGGGAGGCCATAACCGCCATCGAGGACGGCGAGGACATCGATATCGCGAGCCTCGCGCACGAGATCAACCTGACGCTGCTGGCTGCGCAACGCCAGCGGCCGTATCAGGTCTCCTGGCAGAAACTGATGAACCATGACGGGGAGACGGAGCGGATTTATCGCGAGTTTATCATCCTGCAACCGATCATGGATTACGACAGCCTGTTCCCCGGCCGGGAACCCATAGCCCGCCTGCGCGCGCTCGCCGGGGAACTGCAATTTCCGGCCGCTTTCAACGCCACGCTGCGCCTGACCGGCAGCGTCGTGCTGGCCGATGAGGAATTCGAGAGCGTCAGCCGGGGCACGAGCATCGCCTCGTTTGTTTCGTTCCTGCTCGTGGCGCTGCTGTTGATCATCGGCCTGGGTTCATACCGGATGGTGTTCGCGACGCTTGCCTGTCTGCTCATCGATCTTGTTCTGACCACCGCCTTCGCGGCGCTCGCCATCGGCAACCTGAACCTGATCTCCATCGCCTTCGCCGTGCTTGTCATCGGCCTCGGCGCGGACTTTGCAATCTTTTATTGTCTGCGCTATCGCGAACTGCGTCTCGATGGACTGGAGAACGCCCCCGCCCTCAATGAGACCTCGGCGAGTTCAGGGGTTTCGCTGCTGCTTTGCGCCTGCACTACGGCCATTTCCTTTTACTCCTTCATGCCGACAGATTATCTGGGGGTCGCGGAACTCGGTCTGATCGCGGGCACCGGGATGCTGATAAGTTTCGTTATCACCCTGACCCTGCTGCCCGCGTTGTTCTCGATCTTCCCTTACCGGTCCGGTTCGGTGGATAAATTGCGCACCCTGCCGGCCTCGACCCGGCGCCTGCTCGCGTTGCCGATCCGCCATCACCGGAAGATTACGCTGGGGGCGCTCATGCTCTTCCCGGTTTTGATCTGGCTGACCGCGCAATCGAAATTCGATCCAAACACCCTCAATATGCAGGATCCCGACAACGAGTCGGTGAAGACGTATCAGGACCTCCTGGCGGACAACGACACCACGCCCTGGACCGGGATCGTCATCGCGGCAGGCCAGGCGGACGCCAAGGCCCGCGCCCGGGATTTTCTGGACCTGCCGCTGGTGGAAAATACCGTCTGGCTGGAGGATTTCATCCCCGCGGATCAGGATGAAAAACTGGCAATCGTCGAAGAGATGTCGCTGCTGCTCGGGGACCTGGCGGACGAGAGTGCATCCGCGCCGCTTTCGGATGCGCAGCGGCGGGAGGAATTGACCAGGACCTTCGAGTTGCTGAACCGAACCGCCATCACCGGGGCCGAACCCGAACTGGAGCGGTTGCGCAACAACCTGCGCGATTACCTCGAATATCTTTCCGTACTGGAGGGACCGCGGCAGACGGAATCCCTGCACGGCCTGGAAGACAGCCTGTTGCGCTCCCTGCCCGGCCGGGTCAAACGCCTGACCGATTCCCTTGACGCGGATTACATCGCCCTGGATAACCTCCCTGAAGAGATCTCGCAACGCTGGCATAACGGCGAGGACAAGTACCTGATCGAGATCTACCCGCGCCAGAATCTCAATGATAATGCCGCGATGCGGGCCTTCGTCCTGCAATTGCAGGCATCGGAGCCGGATGTGGTCGGGTCGCCGGTGCTCAGCATCGAGGCAGGCGATGCTGTGGTGGGGGCCTTCAAGCAGGCCTTTCTCTACGCCTTCATCGCCATCGTCCTCCTGTTGTTGTTCCTGATGAAATACAAACGCGACATGGTCCTCATTGTTGGCGGGATGATCCTGGCCTCGGTCATGACCTGCAGCTTCTGCGTCCTGCTCGACATCCCCTTTAATTTCGCGAACATCATCGCCTTGCCGCTCCTGCTCGGCATCGGCGTGGACAGCGGGATCCACATCCTGCATCGCTTCCATTACGCCCTGCCCGAGGACGGGAACCTGCTGGCCACGAGTTCCGCCAGGGCGGTTGTCTTAAATACTGTGGCGAATGCGGTCAGCTTCGGCACCCTGGCCTTCTCCTCCCATCGGGGAACCGCGAGCATGGGCGTTCTGTTGACCATCGGACTGCTGACGATGCTGTTCTGCATGTTGTTCATCCTCCCCGCCTTCTGCGTGCACGCCCATAACAACCGTAAATCCATGACGCCTGGCCCGGAGACCGCGGGATGAAGACCCTGATCACCGGCGCCACGGGTTTCGTGGGTTCGGCCGTGCTGCGCGCATTGCTCAACGCGGGCCGGGAGGTCCGCGCGCTGGTCAGGCGGGGCAGCGACCGCCGCAACCTCCAGGGTCTCGACGTGGAATTGATTGAAGGGGATCTCACGGATGTCGGATCGCTGAAGCAGGCCGTCAAAGGATGCGGCAGCCTCTATCACGTGGCGGCCGATTACCGGCTCTGGATCCCCGACCCGGAGCGGATGTACCGGATCAATGTCGAGGGCACGCGCAATCTGCTCCTCCATGCCGCCGAGGCGGGGACGGAGCGGATCGTATATACGAGCAGTGTGGCGGCCTTGGGTCTCACCTCGGACGGCAGCCCCGCGGACGAGGACACTCCGATCCACCCCGGCGACAAGATCGGGCATTACAAAAAATCGAAATATCAGGCCGAACAGGCGGTGCTCGGCCTCGTCCGCGAGCAGGGCGTGCCGGCGATCATCGTCAACCCCTCGACGCCGATCGGCCCGCGCGACATCAAGCCCACGCCCACGGGCCGCATCATCCTCGACACCCTGAACGGCCGCATGCCCGCCTACGTGGATACCGGCCTTAACATCGCCCACGTGGATGACGTCGCTGCCGGCCACCTGCTGGCCTACGCAAAAGGCAAGGCCGGAGAACGTTACATCCTGGGCGGAGAGGATATGAGTCTGCGGGAGATCCTGGCGATCACCTGCGCTGTCGCGGGCCTGCGAGCACCCAGGATCCGCCTGCCGCACAACCTCATTCTACCGATCGCCTGGCTGATGGAACGCTGGGCCGGAGTCACGGGCAAGGAGCCCATGGCCACCGTAGATGCGGTGCGCATGTCGAAGCGGAACATGTATTTCTCGTCCCGCAAGGCGAGAGAATTGCTGGATTATCGATCCCGGCCGGCGGCCGAGGCGATCGCGGATGCCGCATACTGGTTCAATGACAACGGCTACTGTCGGGGATTGCCGGGGCTGAAAAAGAAGGGATGATCGAATAATTACGACAGGGGAGTTTGCCGTCCGTGGCAGATCACCATCCCTGATTCCTGCTACTCCTTTTACTTCCGAAGGTCCATTTCCGCCCCCATCCGGGAAGCCGATCCTTGCGATCCATCGGGCGGCACTATAGCGGAATCCGCGGGTTCGAAAAATCGCCGGGGATCGGTATAATTCCTATACCCCATTCCGGTTAAGGCTTTAATTCCTTCCGTGAGAACTGGCCCAGCGGAATTTTGTCGGTAAACTAACGCCCAACGATGCGCCTAAAACCAAGGAAATTGGACATGAGATTTTTCTCGCCCCTGATAACAAACCATAAATATTTCGGCCTCCTGCTGTTGTCGCTCTCCGGCCTCACGGCTCAGGCTGCCGAGCAACTTGAAGAAGTGGTCATCACCTCGACGCGGATCGAAAACTATGGCCTGGAACTCCCCGCCTCGGTGAGCCTGATAAGCCGGGACGATATCCAGCTTGGCCGCCAGTCGCTGGGACTGGACGAATCGCTCGGGCGCGTGCCTGGTGTGTTTTTCCAGGACCGCTACAACTTTGCGCAGGATCTCCGCATCGCCATCCGCGGCTTCGGGTCGCGGGCCGCTTTCGGCATCCGCGGCATCAAGCTGTTCGAGGACGGCATCCCGTTGACGCTGGCCGACGGCCAGAGCGGCGTGGACGACATCGATCTCGGTTCGACCGACCGCATCGAGGTCATCCGCGGCCCCTCCTCGTCCCTGTATGGTTCGGCCTCCGGCGGGATCATCAGTCTGTTCAGCGAGGACGGCGGAGGTTCGCCCTTCCTCGAGGCGAACGTCGGGCTCGGCGAATACAACCAGCGGAAATACCAGCTCAAGGCCGGGGGCAGCCTGGGCAAACTGGATTACATGCTCAACGGATCCCATCTGCTCCTCGACGGCTACCGCGATCTGTCCGAGGTGGAGCACACCATGCTGAACAGCAAATTCGGCTATGCCCTGGATGACAGCTCCTCCCTCACAGTGTTGTTCAATCTGGTCGATTCGCCTCTGGCGAATGACCCAGGCGGGCTGACGCTCGCTCAGGTCAACGCCGACCCGGTTCAGGCGCACAGCCGCAACATCAGTTCCGGGGCCGGCGAATCCATCGACCAGAGGCGCTTCGGCCTGGTCTACAAAAAGGCTCTCACCGAGGAACACAGCATCACCCTGCGCAATTACTACCTCTGGCGCGACTTCCAGAATTTCCTGCCCATCGGCTCGCACATCCCCAATGTCGAGCACGACGGCGTGGTGGAATTCGACCGCTTCTTCTACGGCGCCGGTGCGCAGTACAACTACGACGGCGCGCTGGCCGACTTCGCCACCCGCTTCACCGCCGGTTTCGACGTGGACATCCAGAGCGACGATCGGCAGCGCTACATCAACAACGCCGGCGTCAGGGGCGCGCTGAGTTTCGACCAGCTCGAGGAGGCCGAGGCCCTGGGCTTTTATTTCCGCAACGAACTGGATCTCACCGGGAGGCTGATGCTCACGGCCGGCGGACGCTACGACATCGTCGATCTCTCGGTGGCCGACCGGACGCTCAGCAACGGCGATCAATCGAGCGAGTTGTCCTTCGAGGAATTCAGCCCGACGGTGGGACTCAGCTTCAACGTTTACCCCGGCCTGTATCTCTACGGCAACTACGCCTCCTCCTTCGAGACTCCGACTTTCACCGAGCTGGCGAATCCGACCCGCAGCCTCAACGTCAACCTCGGCGGTTTCAGCAACGTCGCGGCCCAGACCGCGGACAGTTTCGAGATCGGGGCGAAGGGCAGCGTATTCGAGGATCGGGTGTATTTCGATCTGGCGTTCTACACCATGCAGGTCGATGACGAGATCACCAACATCTCCAACCAGGGCAGCCGCGGTTTCTTCGAGAACGCCGATACCAGCCGCGATGGCTTCGAGGCGACCGTCGTCGCGGATCTCATCGACGGCCTGCGCTGGACCGGGGCGTACACCTATTCGGATTTCGAGTTCGACCGGTTCCAGACCACCCCGACCTTCGTCGGCAACGAACTGCCCGGCCTGCCCGATCAACAGTTCTACACCGAGCTGAGTTATACGCACCCCTCCGGCGTCTACATTGTCTGGGACGCACTGTACGTCGACGATATGTTCGTCAACAACGCCAACTCGGAGCAGACCGCAGAGTATGCCGTGGCGAACCTCCGCGCGGGATACCGCCACACCCTGGGCGATTTCGAGATCTCGCCCTATGTCGGTCTCAACAACATGTTCGACGAGGATTACTTCGGCAACATCCGGATCAATGCCGTCGGCAACCGCTACTACGAAGCGGCGCCGGACATGAATGTATTTGGAGGACTCACCATCCGTCATACCTTCCAGTAATCCGCTCACCTCCGGATGAAGCGCGCCCTGTCGTTCCTGCGCGATGCGCAATTCTGGGTGGCGCTCGCAGTCTATGCGGGCTTCGCGCTGGTCAGCACCCCCCCTTCGATCATGGAGGGGGGCAACGACAAGACGCTGCATTTCCTGGGCAACCTTGCCCTCTACGCCTCCGCCTGCCTCCGTCCGCGGCCTTTACGCAGACCACTCCTGACCTGGGGCCTGCTCCTCGCCTTCTCCAGCGGCGTGGAACTCGCCCAGGCCCTCGTGCCCGAACGTTTCCCGGACTGGCGCGACCTACTGGCGAATGCCGGGGGTCTGACACTGGGACTCGCGGGGGCGTTAATGCTGCAAAAAAAGGGCTTCCCCAGGAAAAAACCGACGGGCTAGTGGTAAGATTATTCCATCCTGTTGAAACCCCATGAAGGAAACCCAATGACGCGTAACACCACCATCATCAAGCAGGAGGATCTGATCGCGAGCGTCGCGGACGCCCTGCAATTCATCTCCTATTATCATCCTCTGGATTTCATTCAGGCCATGTACGCCGCCTGGCAGCGCGAGGAATCGCCCGCCGCGAAGGACGCCATCGCCCAGATCCTCGTCAACTCCAGGATGTGCGCCGAGGGTCATCGGCCCATCTGCCAGGATACCGGGATCGTGAATGTCTTCCTGAACGTGGGCATGAACGTCCGCTTCGATACGGATGCCGACCTCGATGCGTTAATCAACGAGGGCGTGCGACGGGCGTATCTGCACCCCGATAATGTCCTGCGCGCCTCCATCCTCGCGGACCCTGCCGGCAAGCGCATCAATACCAAAGACAACACCCCGGCCGTGATTTATACACGGATCGTCCCCGGCGACAAAGTCGAGGCGCACCTCGCGGCGAAGGGCGGCGGCTCGGAGGCCAAGGCCCGCTTCGCAATGCTGAATCCCTCGGACAGTGTGGTCGATTGGGTGCTCGCCACCGTCCCCGGCATGGGCGCCGGCTGGTGCCCGCCCGGCATTTTGGGCATCGGGATCGGCGGTACGGCCGACAAGGCCATGCTGATGGCGAAGGAGGCGTTGATGGAGCCGATCGACATCCAGTCCCTCAAGACCCGCGGCCCTGCGAACCGCGCCGAGGAGTTGCGGTTGGAACTCTACGAGAAGGTCAATGCACTGGGCATCGGCGCGCAGGGACTCGGCGGCCTCACCACCGTCCTCGATATCAAGGTCAGGGATTATCCGACGCACGCGGCCAATCTCCCGGTTGCCATGATCCCGAACTGTGCGGCCACGCGGCATACGCATTTCACCCTCGACGGCTCCGGTCCGGCGTTGCAGCAGGCCCCGGATCTCTCGGTATGGCCGAAACTCCCCTGGGAGGCTGGCAAGGGCGCACGGCGGGTCGATCTCGACAAGGTCACGCGGGAGGAGGTCGCAGCGTGGAAACCGGGGGAAACCCTGCTCCTTTCCGGTAAATTACTGACCGGTCGCGACGCCGCGCACAAACGCATCTGCGACCTGCTCGCGGCGGGGAAACCGCTGCCGGAAGGCGTCGATCTCCGCAACCGGTTCATCTATTACGTCGGCCCGGTGGATGCGGTGCGCGACGAGGCCGTCGGTCCGGCCGGTCCCACGACCGCGACCCGCATGGACAAGTTCACGGGGCTGTTGCTGGAAAAGACCGGACTCATCGGCATGGTGGGCAAGGCTGAACGGGGCCCCGCGGGCATTGACGCCATCCGGAAGCACAAGGCCGTCTATCTCATCGCCGTGGGCGGTGCGGCCTATCTGGTCTCCAAGGCCATCTCCAAGGCGCGCGTGGTCGCCTTCGCGGATCTGGGAATGGAGGCAATCCAGGAATTCACGGTCCGCGACATGCCGGTCACCGTGGCCGTCGATGTCAACGGAACATCTGTGCACACGACGGGACCGTCCGAGTGGCGGGAGATCATAATGCGGCGGAAGACCCCGTAGGCTGCTGGTGAGGAACGTACCTACCGTTACTTGCCGAGCACGAAAACTCGTTTCGCCTGGTCGACGGCGAGTTTGAAGCCGGCGTCCGGCTCGCGCAGGAGACGCTCCGTAGCGCGCGCATGCGCGCGTACACGCGGATCGTCGCTGGTCATTGCCTGTTGGAGAATCTGCCCGATCGCTACTTCCCCGAGGGCAACTAGGGCGAGGCTCAGACTGAGCTGCATTTCCCGGTTGCCGCGACCGAGTTGCGCGGCCAGCTCCTCGGCCAAACCCTTCTCCTGACCCTCGGGCACGAGGACGACTGCGGCACGCCATGCGCTCCGGGCGACTTCGTCGTCGGGATCGCGCAACAGAGACCGTGTGATCGCGGGCCATGCGCCCGCGTCCTTGATCTTGGACAGCGTGTGCAATGCCTGGCTCCTGGCCTGAGCGCACTCCGAGCGCAACTCCGCGAGCAGTCTCGGAACAGTGATCTCCGACGGGAAACGGATCAACGCCCAAGTGAGCATGTCGCGCACGTAGAAGTTGGGCTCAACCGCGCATCGATCCACCAGCATGTCGACCAGACCCGGTTCGGGATCGGAGCCGATTGCAAGAGCGGCCTTCAGCCGTACTGACTCGTTGCCGTCGGCCAAAGCGGCGATCAGGCGCGTTGCGGATGGGTTCGTATGCGCTGTGTCGATCAATCATTCCTCCTTCATAATGTCGGTGTAAATGTCGAGCCATGCGGAGCGAGGTTGATCGCTCAGGAACAGTTTGTTATCGCTGCTTGTCACTGATGTATATGATGATAATATACGCACATGATTGAACTGGCGCAGGTCACCGGCTTTCACTGGGATGATGGTAATTCCAGGAAAAGCACGCAAAAGCATAATGTTATCCAGTCCGAGGCAGAGCAGATTTTCTTTAACCAGCCCCTGCTTCTTCTGGACGATATAGAGCACAGTCAAACAGAAGCAAGATACCACGCTCTGGGCAAAACCGATGATGGCCGGCAACTCCATGTAACTTTTACCTTGCGCGTCAAGGGTACATTAATTCGGGTTATCTCTGCCCGGGATATGAACCGAAGAGAGAGGACTAAATATGAGCAAAGCCAAAACTAAAGTACCAACCTTCAAGACCGAAGCCGAGGAACGTGCTTTCTGGGAAAAGCATGATTCGACTGACTATGTTGATTGGAGCAAAGCCAGGAAGGCTGTGCTTCCTAGCTTGAAGCCATCGACCACGACCATTTCCCTGCGCCTGCCTGAGGCCTTGCTCGATCGTATAAAAGTTGAGGCCAACAAGCGAGATATGCCTTATCAGTCTCTCATCAAGGCATGGCTTGCCCGGGATATCGAAGAGCACCGCAGGGCATGATTTCGCGATATGTTCAGAGGTTCCTTAAAAATGCCGGTAACCGGTAACCGGGAATTTCGACTCTGAACCGTCTTTGTTCCGCCAGGACAATCCGGATCCCATGATCTCTCCGATCGGCGTAATGGGCACGAGCGATTGTTGCGTCAGCCTTTCCACCTCGGGGCGTTTCGCAACAGGCGCGGTGAAGCACAACTCATAATCGTCCCCGGCGGTGAGGGCAGTGCGCCAGAATTCGGCCCGGGTCAACTCGTGGAGTTCCGGTGCGATGGGTATATCTTCCAGTTGCACGATGGCGCCGCAGCCGGAGTCCTCCAGGATGTGGCCAAGGTCCGCGGCCAGGCCATCGGAGATATCGATCATCGCGCTCGCAATCCCGCGCAGGGCGAGGCCTGTGGCGATGCGGGGACGAGGGCGCAGCAAACGTTCAAGACACACATCCCGTTTATTCCTGACATCCGCATACCTCCCATCGAGCAACCGCCGCAGGGCGAGACCCGCCCCACCGAGGGAACCGGTGACATAGATCTGATCTCCGGGCCTGGCGCCGCTGCGTTTCACCGCCGTGCCGGCCGGGACGACGCCCATGACCGTGATCGTAATGGAGAGCGGGCCGTGGGTCGTATCGCCGCCGACCAGACTGACGCCCGTCTCCCGCGCAAGTACCGCGAATCCCCCGCAGAATCCCGCGAGCCACTCAGGATCATCCTCGGGCAGCGTGAGGGCGAGCGTCACCCATTGCGGCAGGGCCGCCATGGCCGCGAGGTCGCTGAGATTGACGGCGAGCGCCTTGTGGCCGACATCGGCGGCGGCGGTCGCTGCGGGGAAATGCACGCCTGAAACGAGGGTATCCGTCGAGACCACGAGCTCATGGCCAGGTGGGATCGCGAGCACCGCGGCATCGTCGCCGATGCCACAGATTACGCCGCCGGTATTATCGGCCAGCCCACGGAAGTATTGCCGGATGATATCGAATTCGTTGCGCGTCATATCGCCGGGGCGCTGGTTTCCACGCTCCGCACCGCGTGCGCGGCCCGATCCAGCACGCCGTTGATATAACGGTGGGACTGCTCCGCTCCGAACATCTTGGCGAGTTCGATCGACTCGTTCAGGACCACCCGCCAGGGGACTTCCGGATGTTGCAGCAACTCGTACATCCCGAGTTTCAGGATCGCAGATTCCACGGGATTGACCTCGGCGAGCGGACGATCCAGATAACCCTGGAGCTGTTCATCGAGGGTTGCGGAAAGCCGGGCGGTGCCCTGCAACAAGTCCCGGAAATAGGTGCGATCCGCCTTCTTGAGTTCCGGATTGCCTTCCTCGAATTCCTGAATGATTCCGGACATGGCCTGCCCCGTGATCAACCACTGATAGACGGCCTGCACCGCCGTGCGTCGCGCCCGCGCGCGCGCATTCGGGGAAAAGCCCTTGGCGCCGCGACCACCCATCAGGAGAGCGAGCGGAGGAGGTTGATCATCTCGATCGCAGTGCTGGCCGCCTCGCTGCCCTTGTTGCTCTCCGGCTCGCCGGAGCGATCCAGGGCCTGCTGGATGTTATCGACCGTCAACACGCCGAAGATTACCGGCACGCCGGAACGAAGCGCGGTATCGGCCAGGCCGCGCGTGCATTCGGCGGCGATGAAATCGAAATGCGGGGTTTCCCCGCGGATCACCGCGCCAATGGCAATCACGGCGTCGTAATGCCCCGTATCGACCAGCCGTGCGGCGGCCACCGGGATCTCGAAGGCCCCGGGGACGCGGACCAGCGCGATCCGCGCGGGATCTATGCCCGCGTTCCGCAGAGTGCCGATGCAGGCATCGAGCAGGCGATCGACAATTGCGCCGTTATAACGGCTGGCGACAATCGCGACTGTCGCCTCCGTGATCGTGGTCCGGCCCTCCATGATGCGGATCCCCTCCCGAATTGTGTGCTTTTCGCTCATCGCCTGTCACTCGCCGATATATTCGACCACTTCGAGTTCGAATCCGGACAGGGCATGCAGACGCTTCGGGCTGCTCATGACGCGCATCTTGCGCACCCCGAGGTCCGAGAGGATCTGCGAGCCCAACCCGATATTGCGCAAGTCCTTGCTGCTGTCGACCGGGCGGTGAATGTGTTCCCTGCCGCTCTCGTTGAGACTCGTGATCTCGTTGATCAGGGCATCAGTTTCGATCTGGTGGCTGAGGATTACCACGATGCCGTTCTCCGCCTCGCCGATCCGGCGCAGGACCTCGCGTAAGGGCCAGCGGTTGTTAACGGATTGTGTGCCGGTAAGGTCGTAGAGCATATGCTCAAGGTGTACCCTGACCATGATGGGGATTTCCGGGTCGATGACGCCCTTGATCATGGCGAGGTGGATGTCGTCGTCGATGGTGTCGCGATAGGCCACCAGCCGGAACCGGCCGAACTCCGTCATCACCTCGTTCTCGGCCACGCGTTCTACGGTTCGTTCATTCTGGGTCCGGTAACGGATGAGGTCCGCGATGGTGCCGATCTTGAGTCCGTGTTCCGCGGCGAGGCGCTCGAGATCCGGCCGGCGCGCCATGCTGCCGTCGTCGTTGAGGATCTCGACGATGGCGGAGGCAGGTTGAGATCCGGCGAGCCGCGCGAGATCGCAGCCGGCCTCGGTATGCCCGGCCCGGGACAGGACGCCCCCGGGGTGGGCCATGAGCGGGAACACGTGTCCCGGCTGGATCAGATCGGAGGGTTTGGCGTTCTTCGCCGCGGCGGCCCGGATCGTCACGGCCCGATCCGCCGCGGAGATCCCGGTGGTCACGCCCTCCGCCGCCTCGATGGAGACGGTGAAGTTGGTCGAATCGCTGGAATAGAAATTCCGCGCCATCAGCGGCAGGTTCAACCGGCGGCAATGCTCGCGGGTCAGCGTAAGGCAGATAAGCCCGCGGCCGTGGCGGGCCATGAAATTGATATCCTCCGGGCGGACGCATTCGGCGGCGATGACGAAATCGCCCTCGTTCTCCCGGTCCTCGTCATCCATCAGGATGACCATCCTGCCGGAGCGGATTTCCTCGATCAGTTCTTCGGTACTATGCAGGGCCATGACAAATCACAACGCGGGTTAAGGAAGGAAGTCAGCCGTCAGTGTACCAGAGGCGTCGGCCTCTGACACGGTTCAGTGCGGGGTCAGGGTGAGGCGAAGATCCCGGCCCACATGTCTTAGATCACGTATCTCCAGCGGGATCCGCTCGTTCATCGATCCGATCCCTGGCAGGTGAAAGAGCCCCTTGCCCGCATCGCCCAAGAGGAGCGGGGCCTGATAGATCACCAGTTCGTCCAGGAAACCCGCCGCCAGCAACCCGCCGGTCAGCGTCGCGCCCGATTCGACGAGCAACTCATTGACCTCTTTCTCGCTCGCCAGATGCTTAAGGACGCCGTGCAGGAATTCGTCTTTCACTGCGTCGATCACGACCACCTCGGCGCCCGCCGCCTCCAATGCCGCCTTAAGACCGCCGTCATGGCTCCGGGTCATGATCAGCGTGCGCCCGGCCTGGCGCAACATCCGCGCCCTAGGGGGAAACCGCAACCGCGAATCGATGACGACCCGCAGCGGCTGCCGCCTGCCGCAATCCAGATCGCGCACGTTCAGGCGGGGATCGTCCGCGAGCACCGTGCCGATGCCCGTCAGGATCGCGGAACTTCCGGCCCGCAGACATTGCACATCCTGCCGCGCGGGCGCGCCGGTGATCCATTTGCTCGTCCCGTCGGCGAGAGCGGTGCGGCCGTCCATGCTCATCGCGAGCTTGCAGGTCACGAAGGGCAGGCCCACAGTCCAGCGTTTGCAAAAACCGCGATTCAACCGGCCCGCCTGCTCCGCGAGCAGCCCCGAATCCACAGGGATGCCGGCCTTTTCGAGAGTTTTAAGACCGCGGCCGGAGACCTCGGGGAACGGGTCCTCCATCGCGGCGATGACCCGGCCGATCCCGGCCTTGATCAGGGCGTCGGTGCAGGGGGGGGTGCGCCCCGTGTGGTTGCACGGCTCCAGGGTTACATAACAGTCGGCGCCGCGGACGTCCGTTCCGGCATTGGAGATCGCGTTCACCTCGGCATGCGGTTCGCCAGGCGCACGGTGCCAACCCTCGCCGATGATCTTTCCCTCGCGCACCAGGACACAACCCACGCGGGGATTGGGATGCGTGGTATAGCGTCCCCGTTCGGCCAGTTGCAGGGCCCTGCCCATCCACGCGTGATCCGCCGCCGTCCAGGTCATGGGGATCAATCCTTGGGACCTGGCTCCGTATTTTCGGGATCGCTCAACAGTTCGAGCTGATCTTTCCTGATCTCAGGGGGCAGGTCGTTTTCCAGGCGCTCGATCTCCTCGAGGAAGGCGCGCACGTCGCCGAAACTGCGGTACACCGAGGCAAAGCGGACATAAGCCACCTGATCGATCTTGCGCAACTCCTCCATCACCCAGTTGCCGATCTTGCCGGATTTCACCTCGCGTTCGCCGCTCGCGCGCAGCCGATGCTTGATATGCGAGATCGCGACCTCGATCCGGTCCATGTCCACCGGCCGTTTTTCGAGCGCCCGCATGATGCCGTTGCGCAGCTTCTCTTCGCTGAAGGCCTCGCGCCGCCCGTCGGTTTTGTTGATGCGGGGATAGTTCAGTTCAGCGGATTCGTAGGTGGTGAACCGTTCGCTGCACCCGGTGCATTCCCGGCGGCGGCGGATCTGATCGCCTTCTCCCACGAGCCGGGAATCGATCACCCGGGTATCCATCGTCATGCAGAAGGGGCAGCGCATCGCGGCTTTACCCGGCGTTCGCCGGATGCAAGCCCGCCCGCCGCAACCCGCGCGGCATCAGGCCTCGTACATGGGGAATCTTCGACACAGATCGGTGACCCTGGTTTTGACCGCGGCAATGACGGCATGATCCTCGATGTTGCCGATGATATCGCAGATCCAGCCCGCGACCTCGGCGCATTCCCGCTCGCGGAAACCGCGCGTGGTGATCGAGGGCGTGCCGATGCGGATGCCGCTGGTGATGAAGGGCGATTGCGGATCGTTCGGCACGGCGTTCTTGTTGACGGTGATATGCGCCGCGCCGAGCGCCGCGTCGAGCGCCTTGCCGGTGATGCCCTGGTCGATCAGATCGACCAGGAACAGATGATTGTCCGTGCCACCGGAGACGATCTTCACGCCCCGTTCCTGAAACACCGACACCATGGCCCGGGCGTTGGCGAGGATCTGGCGCTGATAGCCCACGAACTCGGGTTGCATCGCCTCCTTGAAGGCGACCGCCTTTGCGGCGATGACATGCACCAGCGGTCCGCCCTGATAGGCGGGAAAGACCGTGGCGCTGAGTTTCTTTTCAATTTCGGGATTGGCCTTCGCCATGATCAACCCGGAACGCGGGCCGCGCAGGGTCTTGTGGGTGGTCGTCGTCGTGACATCCGCGATCCGCACCGGGCTCGGGTACAGGCCCACGGCCACGAGCCCCGCCACATGCGCGATGTCGGCGACGAGATAGGCCCCGATCCGGTCGGCGATGGCGCGAAAACGCGGCCAGTCGATCACGCGCGAATAAGCGGAGAATCCCGTCATGATCAGACGCGGTTTGTGCTCCAACGCCAGGCGTTCGACGGCCGCGTAGTCGATCTCGCCGGTCCGCGGATCCAGGCCATACTGCACGGCCCGGTAGACCTTGCCGGATACGTTCACCGCCGCGCCGTGGGTCAGATGGCCGCCGTCGGCTAGACTCATGCCCATCACCGTGTCGCCGGGATTGACGAGGGCGAGGTACACCGCGCCGTTCGCCTGTGAGCCCGAATGGGGCTGCACATTCACATAGTCGGCATCGAACAGTTGTTTGGCGCGATCGATGGCGAGCTGTTCGATGACATCCACGTATTCGCAACCGCCGTAATAACGCTTGCCCGGATAGCCCTCGGCATATTTGTTGGTGAGGACCGAACCCTGCGCCTGGAGGACGCGCGGGCTGACGTTGTTTTCCGAGGCGATCAGTTCGATATGGTCTTCCTGGCGCTGGCGTTCCCCCTGCATCGCCTGCCACAGTTCGTCATCGAAACCCGCGATGGCCATATCTTTAGCGAACATCCGTTACCTCTCTCGTCGGAAATGAAATCTGAAATGCCTGGAAATTATCTTATTTTTGGCTGCAAGGGCCTGAAAATCGCCCGTCCCGGCACAGGTTACCAGATTTCCACGGGCCGTTCAGCACTCGCCGCGCCTTTGGCGGCGCGGCGTCGGGGACGCGGGGCGGCTTCATGCTTCAACCATGCGACTCACGTATAATCCGCCGGGATCGCAACTGGAAGCCACCCTTATGACTGAGCTCAACGAATTCTTCAACCGCGCCAACCTTCTGCTGGACAAGCTCGAAACCATCCTGCCAAGCTGGCCTGCGACCGAAGGCGCCGCTGACCATCCGGCCCATCGCTGGAAATGCCGGGGGGAGCGCTGCTGGCTCGAACCGGTGCGCCTCATCAGCGCCATCGAGCTCGACGACCTGCAATGCATCGACCACCAGAAGAGCGTGATCCTGAGAAATACGCGGCAGTTCATGCAGGGTCTGCCGGCCAACAACGTCCTGCTCTGGGGGCCGCGCGGCACCGGCAAGTCGTCCCTCATCAAGGCGGTGTTCAACGCCTTCCGGTCCGAGGGGCTCCGCCTCATCGAGGTGGAGAGCCGCCATCTGGTCGATCTGCACGAGATCTGCGCGCAGATTGAGGGCCGCAACGGCCGTCATCTCATCTACTGCGATGACCTGTCCTTCGCGGAGAACGATCCCGAGTACAAGGCTCTGAAGGTGATCCTCGACGGCTCGGTCGGAACGACGCCGGAGAATGTCCTGGTCTACGCCACCTCGAACCGCCGCCACCTGCTGCCTGAATACATGAGCGAGAACCGGCAGGCGCAACTCATCGAAGGCGAACTGCATCTGGGTGACGCGACCGAAGAGAAGATCTCGCTCTCGGAGCGTTTCGGGATCTGGCTGTCCTTTCACCCCTTCAATCAGGAACAGTATCTACTGATCGTGAACTACTGGCTGGAAAAGCTCGCCGCGCCGCCGGCCGCGCGGGAAACAATCCATCAGGCCGCGTTGCGCTGGGCCCTGGAGCACGGGGGGTCGCGCTCCGGGCGGGTGGCCTGGCAGTTCGCCCGCGACTGGACCGGCAGGGCCGGATTGCTGAAGAGTGTTCAGGAATCCAGATAACGCTCGGCGTCCAGCGCCGCCATGCACCCGAAACCGGCCGAGGTCACCGCCTGACGGTAGACCTGATCGGCCACATCGCCGGCCGCGAAAACGCCGGGGACGCTGGTCGCCGTGGCGTTGCCGTCGAGACCGGTCTTGATCCGGATGTAGCCGTTGCGCATCTCCAGTTGCTCGCTGAAGATCTCCGTGTTGGGCTTGTGGCCGATGGCTATGAAGACGCCGTCAAGGGCGATATCCGTCGTCTCGCCGCCGCGCACGTCCCGGATGCGCATGCCGGTGACGCCGCTGGCGTCGCCAAGAACCTCATCCAGGACATGGAACCACTTGATCCGGATGTTGCCGTTGCGCTCCTTCTCGAACAGCTTGTCCTGCATGATCTTCTCCGCGCGCAAGCCATCGCGGCGGTGCACCAGGATCACCTCTTTGGCGATATTGGCAAGGTACAAGGCCTCCTCGACCGCGGTGTTGCCTCCGCCGATCACCGCCACTGTCCGATTGCGGTAGAAAAATCCGTCGCAGGTGGCGCAGGCGCTGACGCCCTTGCCCATGAAGGCCGTTTCCGAGGGCAGGCCGAGATATTGCGCGGAGGCCCCGGTGGCGATGATGAGGGCATCACAGGTGTACTCGCCGGAATCCCCCAGCAGCCAGAACGGCGGCTCACCGAGCCGCGCCTCCTTGATCTGATCGAAGACGATCTGCGTCTCGAAACGTTCGGCGTGCTTGCGCATGCGTTCCATCAGTTCCGGGCCCTGCACGCCCAGGGCATCCCCTGGCCAGTTGTCGACATCGGTTGTGGTGGTGAGCTGCCCGCCCATCTGCACCCCCGTGATGAGTAGGGGTTTGAGGTTGGCCCGCCCCGCGTACACGGCCGCCGTGTATCCGGCCGGACCGGATCCGAGAATGATGAGTCTTGAGTGTGTCTTCTTGGTCATGATGTAAGCCTGGTTGGTCGTTGGTTTCCTGACTTGATAATTCCACGTTGCGCGCCATCCGGCGTTCGTTCCGCCGCCAATCGGTATGCTGAGGGGGATCGGTCAGGAAGGTCCGGCCGGGGAATTCACCGGCCGATCAGGGCGCAGATTATAATGACTCCGCCGCAATGGCGGAAGCCCGGACTTACCGCCCGATTTTCCCCCAGCTTTCGCGCAAGGCCGCGTTCGCCTCGGGGCCGTGGTAGCGGGCCGTCTTTCCGGTCGGCGGCAGAGGCTCGGAGTAGAAGAACTCCGGTAATTCGTCATCGGCCTCGGTGAAGCCCGCAGCGCGGTTGAATTCGGCCTCGTACCGCAGGGTCTCCCGGCCCAGGCGCTGCATGAAATCCGCGCCCGGATCGACGCCGGTCGCCGCCGCGATGGCATTGATGATAAATTCCTGATGGGTATTGGTAACGGTACGCCCGAACAGGCATAGTCCCAAGCTGTCCGTCGCCGCGACCATGATCTGCGAATCCAGGCTGACCCCGACCAGTTCCCGCGCGTCCTTGTCCTTGCAGTCGTAGGCCGGGACATTGCCCACGGTGTGATCGGCGCCCTGGGCGCTCAGCATCATCGACAGGCCGGTAACCTCGATCACGCGAGGATCGTAGGCGCTGATGGCCTGCCGTTTGATCACAGGAACCCTGGCGAGGCCCAATTCCTCACCTACCCTGGCCGCCCCCTGTGCGTAGCGCCGTCCGTCCGGCGTGCCTTGCCGGATCGCCTCCAGCGCGCGCAGGAGAAAATCCACGTCGCCGAACTTTGCCATTCCCGCCTCCAGCAGGAGGCCGAGCGTCGCGCCGGTCTCGATGCTGTCCACACCGAGATCATTGGCGAGGAAATTGAGCCGCGCCAGATCATCCGGTTCGTCGATCCCGAGGTTGGTGCCCATGAGGCAGATCGTCTCGTACTCGACCGGAGAAACCACTTCCCTGCCCTCGGCATCGGCATAGACGTTGCTGCACTGGATCAGGCAACCCGGCATGCAGGCATGGGTGTTCTCCCCGCCCCGTTCCGCATTGCGGGTGGTGATGAATTCCGCACCCATCTTGAATACGCTGCCGGCGCCCGCTTGTTGCCCGCCAGTGAAATTATTCACCGGCAGTCCGCCGATGTGATTCGTGAAATCCGCCATCATCGCGGTGCCCTTGGTGCGAAAACCGGCGATGAGGCTGTCCTCCTTCATCCAGTTTGCATAGGTCCGGATCGATTCGATCAATTTCTTGCGATCATGAAAGACCGGCATGCGGTCGAGATCCACGACGATGGCTTTCACCTTCTTGCTGCCCATGACCGCGCCCACACCGCCCCGCGCCGCGAGCCGGCTCGGCCGGTTGTCGACATCGCTGAAGGCGATCCCGGCGATGAGTCCCTGATATTCGCCCACGGTGCCGCAGAGCGCGAGGCTCACCTTGTCGCCGTAGCGCGCGTGCAGCAGCCGCGCCGCCTCGAAATTCCCCTTGCCGAGATAAGGTGTGGCATCGGCGTACTGAATCGTTCCATCCTTGCGCAGATGGATGACCACCCACTCACTGGCGGCGCCATGGAGGGTGAATCCCGCGATGCCCTGATGCCCGAGCGCCACGCCGAAGGAACCGCCGCCGTTGGCCTCCTTCACGCCGCCGGTTAGCGGACTCCGGCAACCGACGCTGGTGCGATTGGCGTTCGAGAAATTGCTGCCGGCGAAGGGGCCGGCGGAAAAAATGAGCGGGTTCTCCGGTGAAAGGGGATCGACCTTGTAGATCTCCCGCTCCACCAGGGTCTTCGCAATGAGATACCGTCCGGCCCGGGCGATCTGCTCGCCTTCGAGCTTTTCCTCGCGAATCGTCCGGTCATTCAGATGGATGTGCAGGTGTTTACGCATCGCCACGATTACTCCGCGCCATTGAACATTATCTGCACCGCCACCCGGACCCATGCGGCAAACCTGCATCCCAATTGGCGGTACGGTTTACTCTCTCGCACCAAAGAATATCAGGTAAAATGTCTATGATCACTTCGACAGTTTACGATTGACTACCAGGAGGGTACCAGTGTGGCTCCAGCGTATAATCCAGACTGATCGAGAAACAATCCGTCATGCCGGCCAACGAGCCGGCATCCAGTAGAACTATGCGTAATGAAACCGCCCCTTCGGCTTGGGGATACCGCGACCGAGTTCACGTGCTGTGTCGATCCACTCTTGGATTGCCACCTCCGCATGACCTACGGCTGCCTGGTAGATGCGACCGTCTGTCATGCAGCCAAGCAATTCAGGAACTTCCGCGACAAAGCTGCAATCTTCAGCGCTCCGAAATATGATGATCTCGTTAAGATTATCACCCTTAACCGGGTGCCAACTATCTTGGGGAGAGATCTATAGTCTCGTTATAAGGATTACAAGCGCTCCGCTCCAATGACTCAATCGACTCCATCGTACGCGCGGTGATCTGTGCCTCGACTTCAATGAACGTTATGGACACAGATGTGTCCGTACTATTCGTCGCGCTAGCACCATCGGGTTGGACAGAGACAAACGGTACTTCCGCCCGCAACTCCGGCGTTGATTTCCCAGACACTATCTTCTGGTCTGGTGACTTAATCGTACATTCAACAGTTATTTTGTTACCAAATAAAGCTAGTAACCCGAACGCCGATTCCTTTCCCTCTCCTTTCGTGCTGACGCCACCGCTAGCATATACACCCCAATCACAACCTGACGATGACACTTGCATGCCGGTCGCTACGCGGGCATCAAGAGGTCCGACTGTAAGAGCCTTGCCAACTCCAACCCTGCACACCACTATCTTATCGGTTTCCTTCGCGCAAGCCCTTAGCGTCGCCGCCTCTTGCCATATGGATGGTGGTCGGTTCATAGGAACCAACTCCCTCCGAATGAGGTTATCCGCCTTGAATTCGAGGGTTCTCGCGCTTGTCGGCATGGCAATCTCCCCGACAAGAGGAGATCCAAAAACGTCAGCGCTCAATCTATCGCGCCCCGGATTTCTGCGAGATTCCCCGTTCCCCGCTCTATGTCAGTCTGCATGATTTTTTTACCTCCCATCAGACAGAAATGCATGCGTAGTGGAACTCAATATGAATGTCGTCGATATCGTCTACTTTTGCACCCGCTGTGATCGGAGTGATTGTAAGGACCCAATGCGTCTTATCAACTGAGAGCGGACTTACATTCACCCATGTAATTTGCCCCAGAATTTCAACACCACGAAACGATTGTCGTCGTTCTATCCGACCAAACGTTAGTTTCGGGAGATCATCGTGGCTCAAAGTGATATCGAGGTCGCTCTGCCGCAAGCCCTGATAAACTCCCTGAGCCGGCGGACTTAGAGTTCCTGACCACACTACGTCTGCGTTCTCCCCTACCATAACTATCGAAACTCCGCGGAGACGTGGGACGCGCCCACCCCAATGCGCATCGGATTGGGTCGGAAATTCAAATTTCAAAGCTTGTCGCGACTCTTCCCAATTTTGAACTAGCGTGCGTACAGAGAAAACACGAGTTAATTGCATTTCCCGATGGCTCAGAGCAACGAGCCATGCAATCACTTCTCGTACCCAATACACCGCGCTATCCAAAGTAGTGGGCAACTTAGAAAAACCGAATTCCTGGTACCGTAATATGCGTTGAAGGCCTTCATGGGCTTTGTTGATCCGCTGTAGAGCATCCGAATAATCACGGCACAGTCGTTGTTCCACGTTAAGTATTTGTTCTTTATAATTAAGGGAGCCATCGTGTTGTATTACGGCGAGAAGTTTCGCATGAATTTTTAGAAGAATATTTTCAAGACGGATTTCGGTGAGATGACCGTCGAGGTAGCCATCATCAGCTTGTCTTGTCGTCACTTCTTCTTGCGCAGTTGCATCGCGCTTGCGAATTACGGCACCTACACACGAAGCTTTGGCAGAGTAAGAAGCACCACCCTGTGAGCGATTTTTCGCCTCAGCCCAATAAGATATTTCCATGTCGAAATTGTCACCCACCTTATTGAGATTATCGCTTACAGCATTATTAACCGACGAATTGACAATGGCCAGCGTGCGCGACGCTTCTGCCTGAACACGTTCGTAAAGTGAACGAAATTCGGTAACTTCTTGCCACGTCTCCAGGAGTACCGATATCCAGCGCGCGCGTAAGTCATTAATTTCCGATCTATCTCGAAGGCAACGATCAAGTAGGTCTGCGGATTGGTTTATAAGAGACTCCACTTGCCTATAGTTGAAATCAAGATATTGAATTTTGGGACGGCAAGAATTCGCCATCATTTTATCCAAGCACTCGAATATACTTCCGGAGGCACTCTTTCCAAGCTCGTTTAGAAGATTCTTTAGCGTTCCCCTCATCTGCTCTATTTGTTCAACAAGTTCTTGATATCTATTGGGCGGGCTCCGTAATGCAAGCTTTGCATTTTCTATAATTTCGTCGCGATTCGATCCGGGCACTTTCAACCCCCATCTTTCGTCTATTTAGATCACAGTATAAACTACGAACAGCCCTCTTGCGTATTCTGTTCATCGTGAACGGTAATGAATCGCCCCGGGTTTGCCGGAGACATTCTTTCTTGAGAGGATAGAATGATGAATACCAACAAGAGATATGCCCCGGAGGTCCGGGAACGGGCGGTGCGGCTGGTGCTGGAGCAGCAGGGCGAACATAACTCCCAGTGGGCGGCGCTGAATTCAATTGCGGCGAAGATTGGCTGTACGACGGAGACGCTGCGGAAATGGGTGCGGCGGGCGGAGATTGATCAAGGCCGCCGTGCCGGGCTGAGCAGCAGCGAACGCGAACGCCTCAAGCAGTTGGAGCGGGAGAATCGGGAGCTGAAGCGCGCCAATGAGATCCTGTGCAAGGCCTCGGCGTTTTTTGCGCAGGCGGAGTTCGATCGCCGACCGCGCTGAGGGTGGCGTTTGTGGACGCCCACCGGGAGACCTATGGGGTCGAGCCGATCTGCCGGGAAGTGCCGATCGCCCCATCGACGTACTATGCACAGAAGGCGATGGCCGCGGCTCCGGAGCGGTTACCGGTGCGGCTACAGCGGGACCAACACCTGAGTGTGGAAATCCGGCGGGTATGGATGGAGAACCAGGAAGTCTACGGCGCCAAGTAGGTCTGGCGGCAATTGCAGCGCGAGGCTCACCTTGTCGCCATAGCGCTCGTGCAGCAGCCGCGCGGCCTCGAAATTCCCCTTGCCGAGATAAGGTGTGGCGTCGGCGTACTGAATCGTTCCATCCTTGCGCAGATGGATCACGACCCACTCACTGGCGGCGCCATGGAGGGTGAATCCCGCGATGCCCTGATGCCCAAGGGCGACGCCGAAGGAACCGCCGCCGTTGGCCTCCTTCACGCCACCGGTCAATGGACTGCGACAGCCGACGCTGGTGCGGTTGGCGTTCGAAAAGTTGCTGCCGGAGAAGGGGCCGGCGGAAAAAATGAGCGGGTTCTCCGGTGAAAGGGGATCGACCTTGTAGATCTCCCGCTCCACCAGGGTCTTCGCAATGAGATAACGTCCCGCCCGGGCGATCTGCTCGCCATCGAACTGTTCCTCGCGGATGGTCCGATCATTCAAATGGATATGTAGATATCTACGCATCGCCTCGTATTCCCCGTGTCCTTGAATGGTGATTAGTAAGATTTATGCGCAGGGTCGTCAGTTCGCAAGCATATGCACGCCAACTACTGCCAGGATAACACCCGCGGCCAGAGACGCCGCAGCCATGATGTGATGCGCAGATCGACCACGATATGGGACGGTTGGATCCCCTGTCGCCAGCAGCGATTCGCGATCCTCGTTCCGATCCGACAACAGCGTAACGCAGCCTGTAATCAGTACTATCAACGGCAGACCGATGAGCAGCACCCACAACGTCCATGGGCGTATCGAATACCACGTGACAATCTGTTGAGCCATATGCGCGGGTTCGTATTCCAGCGGACCCAGGTATCGCATGACGAGTGCCGTCATAAATAGTGCGGCCGGCGAAAGAAGCACAAGCACTATGGCGGCGAGGGCGCGAATGCTATTGTGCATAGCAGAAACTCAGCGGAGCGGCGGTTAAGCGATCGGCTGGATGGCTTTGTTTGGCCAATCTTCTTCAACTGTGAAGGATTGCCCAAGAGTCTTCAGGTGGCTGAAATCCCGCTTCTGTAGTTTGCCCCGAATTTCCTCAAATGTTCTAACTACCTCTTCGGTATATAGCCTTTCTCCGCAGTGTAGACAGACTTCAGCGGATACTTTTACGGAAACCGTATTCCCACACCCGCTCAGTAGCTTTTCGACTTGCTTAGCTTCCAACTCGCCGCCGCATACAGGACATTTTTCAAATGGTTTCATTATTTCACCCTTATTTTCCAGTCTATCCACCGTTCAGGATCGGGTCGATAGACTGTAATTAATACTGCCCATCGGTTTTCTGGATTATAGGCCAAAACACTATGTATTGGTTCCCCAGAGAAATTCCTGCCCATAATCAGAC
This sequence comes from Gammaproteobacteria bacterium, assembly GCA_004297165.1. GTDB lineage: Bacteria > Pseudomonadota > Gammaproteobacteria > Eutrophobiales > Eutrophobiaceae > 2-02-FULL-56-15. The sequence goes on along the minus strand of SCUJ01000007.1, from coordinate 1,842 downwards.
AGCTTGGATAGGGCTTGTCATCGGGATAAGCTTCAATGACTTTACCATGCATTACAGAGAAATATATCTCTTCAAAGCTCAGGCCATCATCGAATGCTTCTGTGTCGGCATGATCGGTAATTCTTATACGGTTATGCCGAATGGCGTCGATTATGTTTTCGATATCCATGTCTTCATTTTCCTGGCCTAAGGTCTACGCCCAGCAGCACGCACCCAGAACCTCTCATCGGCACGGAGTTCGTCGCGCAGTCCGGCTAGGGCGTTCTGTTAGCCGCGAAACATTGCTGTGACGTAAAGACGTAACCCATTGAGTGGTGTATCCATCAATTGCTGATTGTCGTACATTCCCACGACTCCAAAACCTGCGTCGTCCAAGAACGCTTCGAGCTCTGCCGGAAACAACAACCTGTATTCGCAGAAATCCTCGATCGTTTCCTCATCTTCCAGCTTCCATGTGCGGCGCCGGATCATGACTTGGCGTCGGTAGTCAAAGTCAAACAGCATTGTCGCAACTGCTCGAAATCCGCCTGCATTGAACTCGTTCCTTAGTTCGCGTCTGAACATGCCCCCGGGCAGACAAGCAGCCGCGTTGTTCACGTCCAGAAAAAGCAGTGACCCGCTATGTGAATGGCTAGCGAAAGTTTGAAACGTGGCTCGGAGATCAGTATTGGTCAGTGCATACATCAGCGCCGAACCCATGCATAGGACGGCGTCGAAGGTCTGACCAAGGCGAATGGATCGCATGTCACCGTTCAGAAACGAAACATGCGCATGTCGCGAGGACGCGAATGAAACCATTTCTGCAAGGGCGTCTATACCAACGCACTTCGCGCCATCGCGGGCTAAGGACGCGAGGTCCCGCCCAGTGCCGCACCCAATGTCCAATATTGATTTTGGTGGGCTCGGCAGATGCTTTGCAAAAGCACGCCGGAGCATCGAAGGGGTCTCGTCATTTGGCTCCGGGTAGAACAGATCGTACAGCTCCGGCCGCCGGTACAGAATATTCTCGACATTGTTCAGCACGACTCACTTTCCCTGCGGCTAGCGCCCGTAATAACAGGCGCGCATTAGCGCGTCCTCGTTGATTTGATGGTTACCTTCCGGCATCACATAACCAGTTCCATTGGATAGTAGACAATTCCGTTTTTCTTCCGCCTACCGCCAGCATGAGTAAAACCGAAGCTCTCGTATAACGGAACAGCGAGGCTGGAGGACTTGACCCAATAACTTCCTAAACCGCCTCCGGCTTCACATATCCTCCTGGCTTCATCCCATAGCCCTTTAGCAATGCCAATACGACGATATAGAGGGTGAACAAAAAGTTGGTCAATCTTCTCATGTCTGAGGATAGTTATAATGCCGACAATAGCTCCTTCCTCTTCATAGCATAGAGTCAGATAATCGTCGCTTAGGATTCGCTCTTCGATAGCAGTAAGGGTTCTCACCCGATTTCTCGGACACATCTAAAAAGGGTAATAATGCCCGTGGAGGTGTGTCATGCAGAAACGCAAGAAGTATACGCAGGAGTACAAACGGGAGGCGGTGGCGCTGGCCCGGTCATCGGCCGTGCCCGTTAGCCAGGTGGCTCGGGAACTGGGGCTTAATGCCAACGTCCTGACCCGCTGGTGCCGGGAGGCGGCGGATGCGAAGGTCCCGGCCTTCACGGGTCAGGGCAAGCCGCGGGATGAAGAGCTGGCCGCGCTGAAACGGGAGTTGACGCGCGTTAAACGGGAACGGGATTTTTTACGAGAAGCGGCAGCGTTCTTCGCGAGGGAATCGAAGCGAGGTATGGCATGATCGAACGTTGCCGCGACGCCTTTCCCATTCGCCTGATGTGCCGGT